>CP092081.1:4144899-4229538 GCA_022226935.1 Nitrospira sp. | reverse complement strand
CTGGGAGACGCAGCGGACCACGGCCTATGCGGCGCCGGCCACGGCCACCGAGCAGCGGTTGGCCGCCATCTGGGCCCAGGTGCTCGGCCTCCCCCAGGTCGGCCGCCATGACAACTTCTTCGAACTCGGCGGCGACTCGATTCTTGGCCTACAGGTAATCACGGAAGCTAAACAGATCGGTCTTTCGCTGACGCCCCGGCAGTTGTTTCAACAGCAAACCGTCGAAGCCCTCGCGGCGGTCGCGCAGCTGGAAGCTGAAACGTCACCGGCCATTCATGCCGATCAAGGTACGGTTTCGGGGCGCTTCCTCATGACACCGGCCCAACGGTGGTGGTTCGAGCAACGACTGCCGGAGCCCCATCACTGGAACCAATCACTCATGGTGACGATGCCCGAACGCCCCGATCGTACCAGGCTGGCGCGCGCGATCCGGTGGCTGCTCGATCAGCATGACGGGTTGCGCTGCCGCTTCGATCGTCGGAATGCGTCGACGGCCAGGATCGAACCGGCCGTCTCTTCGGACGAGGCGTTGGTCGTGATCGAGCTGGACCAACAGGCCGATAGCGGCATCCCTGCCGCGATGGCTCGCGAGGCCGAACGGTATCAGCAGAGTCTGGATATCGAACAGGGACCGCTGTTCCGCGTGCTTCTGTTTCAGCAAGGAGCGAAACGTCCCGCCACGCTGCTGTTCATCGCGCACCATCTCGTCGTGGACGGAGTCTCGTGGCGCATCCTGTTGGAGGACCTCCAGCGGGCGTATCTCGATGAAGGAGCCGCGCCGACTGCGTGGCCCAAAACGACGTCGCTCAAACAGTGGACGGAAGCGGCGCAGCAGGCCGCCCAGTCCGAGACGGTCCTGGACGAATTGTCGTTCTGGGAGCAGCAGGATTGTTCACAGGAATCTGGTTTCCCACTTGACGATCCGACGGCGGATCGAACGGAAGCGTCGGCGGAAACGTGCCCGGTCAGGTTCACCAGAGCAGAAACCGAGGCGCTGTTGCGGGAAGCTCCCGCGGCCTACCGGACGCAGGTGAATGACCTCCTGCTGGCGGCCTTGACGCAGACGTTCCACCGCTGGGCGGGACAAGAGTGTCTGCTGTTGGATTTGGAAGGCCACGGTCGCGAGCCGTTCGTGCCCGGAACCGATCTCTCCCGGACAGTCGGATGGTTCACGAGCATCTTTCCTCTCTTGCTTCGCCTTCCTCAAGGTTCGATGGGTGAGGTGGTAAAGGGAGTCAAGGAGCAACTCCGAGCCGTCCCCGCGGGCGGGGTCGGCTACGGCTTGTTGCGGTACCTCTCGCAACATCCTGACGCCGCCCGTCTCCGGCAGCGATCCTCTCCGCAGATCTGCTTCAACTATCTGGGGCAGCTGGATCGAGGGAGATCGGAGCAGACTCTGTTTGAGTTGGCCTCCGGGCCAACGGGGAGGGAGCACGGATCGTCCAATCGCATGCGGTATGAGTTCAACATCAACGCGGACATCACGGACGGATGCCTCAGCGTGAACTGGACGTATAGCCGCGCCAGGATCGCTCGATCGACGATGGACATGCTGGCGGCTTCGTATCGTCGTCACCTCGGCGAGCTGATCGCCCATTGTTGCTCGCCGGAGGCGGGCGGCTATACCCCGTCAGATTTCCCGGACGTCGTCCTCGACCAGGACGCCCTCGACACTATTCTTCAGTCTATGGAGCGGAGCCATGCCCGATAACCAGCACATCGAAGCCATGTACTATTTGTCCCCGCTTCAGCAGGGACTGCTCTTTCATCGCCTGGCCGACCCAGCGGCCGACCCGTACTTCTATCAGTATGCCTATCGCCTGCAAGGGCATCTTCGGCTCGATGCGTTCGAGCGAGCGTGGCAATTGGCCGTGGAGCGCCATGCCGTATTGCGGACGGCGTTCATTTGGGAGGGAGTGGCGAGACCACTGCAAGTCGTTCGCCGGCAAGTGCGGCTCCCGATCGAGCGGCATGACTGGCGCGGGGTGCCGGAGGACGAGCAGCCTGTGCGGTTCAAGTCCCTGCTCGAACAGGAGCGTGCAGCTGGCCTTGATTTGCTCCAGCCCCCGCTCATGCGGCTCCATTTGATCCGGAAGGGCGACCAAGAGTGGATGTTGGTCAACAGCCATCACCATATCCTTCTGGATGGTTGGAGCATGGCCATCCTGTTACGCGATGTGTTGGCGGCATACGACACCCTCGTGAAGGGGCAGGCGCCGACATTCAAGCCTTCCCGGCCCTATCGTGACTATATTTCGTGGGTCAATCGCCAGGACATGAAGCAGGCAGAAACCTACTGGCGGCAAGTATTGGCTGGATTCGCGCGGCCCACCCCCATCCCCATCGAGGCCTCCTCTGAGCAGGCGCCTGCGGAAACGTTGCCGTTTGCCGAACAGTGTTGGCGGTGGTCATCGGAAAAGACCGATGCCCTGCAGGCTTTCGCCAAACGGAGCAAGGTCACCGTCAATACAGTCCTGCAAGGCGCTTGGGCGCTGTTGCTGCATCGCTACAGCGGAGCAACGGATCTGCTGTTCGGGGCGACCGTATCGGGGCGGACACCGGAGCTGAGCGGCGTGGACGAAATGGTCGGTCTCTTCATCAACAGCTTGCCGATTCGTGTCACCGTTCGACCGGAGCAGAAGCTGACGGACTGGCTGCGTGGGTTGCAGGAGCACAATGCGACGATGCGGCAATACGAATGGACTCCTCTCAGCGACATCCAGCGCTGGAGTGACGTTCCCAATGGAACGCCGTTGTTCGAGAGCCTCATGGTCTTCGAAAGTTATCCCGAAGGCGAGGATGAGGGGACCACACCGTCGCTGGCCGTCGAGCCGCTGACTGCAGAATCGAGCGGCGCCTATACCCTGACGCAGGGACGCAACAACTACCCGCTGTCGCTGATGGTGGAACCGGGCCGCGACCTGCGCCTCATCGTCTGTTACGCGCACCGCCGGTTTTCGCATGCGGCGATCACTCACATGATCGGGCATCTGGAGCGGCTGCTGGCCGTGATGGTGGACGCGTCGGATGCGTCGCTCGGCAATCTGACCCTGACAACGGAAGGGGAAGAACGGCAACTCGCGGAGTGGAACGAATCGATCTCACACTCCGAACCGGAGGAAACCTGCCTCCATGATTTGATTGCCGCTCAGATGAAGGCGCAACCGGAGAGGCCGGCGGTCGTGACAAAGACGGAGCGGGTCACCTACCGGGAGTTGGACCGTCGCGCCACTCGGTTGGCGAGATACCTTCAAGCGCAGGGCATAGGGTTGGATGACCGGGTCGGCCTGTGTCTCGATCGGTCGCTGGATTTGGTCGTCGGGATCCTGGCTGTGCTCAAGGCCGGCGGAGCCTATGTGCCGCTGGATCCGACCTATCCCCATGAGCGGCTTGCCGCGATGGTCGCCGACAGCCAGGCCCGCCTGATCATCACCCGAAGCGACCAATCGAACGGTCTCGAGCCGTGCCCGGCGCGTCTGATCCTGCTGGATCGCCAAGCGGAGGAACTCACGGCATGCGGTGACGAGCCGCTGCCGATTGCAGTTTCGCCGCGCAACCTCGCCTACGTGATCTATACGTCCGGTTCTACCGGTCGCCCCAAAGGAGTCGCGGTCGAACATCGCCAGGTGACGGCATACGTGCGTGCGATGTTGCAGCTTGATCCGGTCGCGGCCGGTACGAACATGGCTGCCGTCTCGACGGTGGCGGCCGATCTCGGCAACACCGCGCTCTTCGGGGCGCTCTGCTCCGGGCGCACCCTTCATCTTCTGTCCACCGAAGACGGCTTTGACCCCGACGCGATGGCTACCGCCATGCATGATCGACAGGTCGAAGTCCTCAAGATTGTGCCGAGTCACCTGAGGGGACTTCTGCACGCCGCCCATCCGGAGCGCGTATTGCCGACTCGGTGCTTGATGCTCGGAGGCGAAGCGTTGCGTTCCGACCTGGTTCGGCAAGTCCGCCGGCTCGCCCCGGCCTGCGCCATCGTCAACCATTACGGCCCGACGGAAACGACGATCGGCGTGTTGGCCCATGTGGTCGAGGAATCGGCGGCCCAGTCGGCGACCGACGTGCCCATCGGCCGCCCGTTCTCCTCCGTACAGGCGCATGTGCTCGACGGCGTTGGGCAGCCGGCCCCGATCGGCGTGCCGGGGGAACTCTATATCGGCGGACTGCAAGTCACGCGCGGGTATCTCAACCGGCCGGAGGCGACGGCAGAGCGATTCATTCCCGATCCCTTTGGTCGCCGAGCCGGGGCCCGGCTGTATCGTACGGGCGACCGGGCAAAACGGCGGTCTGACGGGACGATAGAGTTCTTGGGACGTGTCGACCATCAGGTGAAGATTCGCGGGTTCCGCATCGAGCTCGGCGACATCGAGATGCAGTTACGGAAGGAACCCGAGGTCTCCGATGCGGTCGCCGTCGTGCGCGCGCAGACCGACGGCACCCAGCAGCTCATCGCCTATTTGACCGGTCCCTCCACGCTGGATACGGAGGGCATTCGAGCCAGGCTGGCTCATCGTCTGCCCGATTATATGGTGCCGGCGACCTTCCTGCGTCTGGAGGCGTTTCCGTTGACCGCCAACGGCAAGCTGGACCGGGCCGCTCTTCCGGACCCCGGCATGCAGAGCGCCTCCTCTTTGTCGCCGTACGTGGCGCCCCGCGACAGGGCGGAAGAAATCCTGGCCGGAATCTGGCAAACGGTCTTGCAGGTCGACCGAATCGGCGTGCACGACAATTTCTTCGCGCTGGGCGGCGATTCGATTCGCACACTGCAGGTGATTGCGCGCGCCAACCGCCAAGGCGTGAAACTCACGCCCAAACAATTGTTCGAACATCAAACGATTGCCGCCGCGGCGGCCGTCGCGCAGGTGAAGGAAGCGACACCGATTCCACCTGCCGCGGTCATGCCAGATCAGCAGGTTTCCCAGCGCACGTCCGCCGAAGCGATGAAACCGACAGCCCCGGCTGCGCCTGCGCCAACCGCCGGCCCGGTCCTCTCCAACTTTCCGCTCACGGGGCTGACACCCGAGGATCTGTCGCAACATCGTCAGGATTGGGCTGCCATCGAAGATTGTTATCCCTTGTCGCCGATGCAGGAAGGCATGCTGTTTCACTCCTTGATGAATCCCGGTTCCGGCATCTATCTCATGCAGCAGTTTTACGCTTGGGAGGGAACGCTTGACCGGGACGCCTTCGGTCGGGCGTGGCAATGCGTCATCGACCGGCATCCGATGCTCCGAACCTCGTTCATGTGGAAAGACCTGCCGGCGCCGCTTCAGGTCGTCCACCGGGACGTCAAGGCGGCGGAGGTCATTGAGGACCTGGATTGGACCGAGATGAGCGACAATCAGCAGCAGATCCGCATGGGAGAGCTGCTCGAGCAGGAGCTGCAGGCCGGCTTGGATTTCGATCGTGCCCCGCTCATGCGAATTCGTCTCGTTCGCCGCGGGCCTGACCGGTACGCCATCGTCCGGAGTTTTCACCACATTCTCACCGATGATTGGTGTTTCTCTCTGCTGATGATGGACTTTCTCACCCACTACGATGCCTGCCTGCAGGGACGAGATCCGAACCTGCCTAATCCTGCTCCGTACCGCGACTACATTGCCTGGTTGCAACGGCAAGATCAGCAGGCGGCGGAACGATTCTGGAAAGAGGAATTGGCCGGCTTTTCTACTCCGACGCCGCTGGGAATTGAACGGCTCGACCCCGATAGCTCCGCCACCGGCTCTGCCGTGAGCGACGTGTTCATGGAGTTGTCCCCGGATGTCTCCGAACGGCTGCGGACATTGGCTCAGCAGCACCACGTGACGCCGAATACGTTCCTGCAAGGAGCTTGGGCCATACTGTTGTCGAGGTACAGCGGCGACTCGCAGGTATTGTTCGGCGTCACGGTCGCAGGAAGACCGACCGACTTACCGGGCGTTGAGGACATCGTGGGCCTGTTCATCAACACGCTTCCACTTCGAGTCACCCTGACCCCGGATGTTCCCGTCATGACCTGGCTGCGGCATCTGCTGGCGGAGAACTATCGCATCAGGCAGTACGAATACGCGCCGTTGGTGCGCATTCAACAATGGAGCGAGGTTCCAGCTGGACAAGCGCTTTTCCGCAGCCTGCTCGTGTTTGAAAATGCTCCGAAGGATGCGCGGCTTGGAGAGGAACGGGAAGATCGGTCCCTGTCGTATGACCAGGATCGAGTGCACACCAACTATCCCATGACCGTCGTGGGATATCCCGGCGAATCGATGGGGGTGCGTCTCTCGTACGATCGGCGTCTCTTCGACTCCACGGACGTGGCGCGGATGCTGGGGCATCTCAAGCGCTTGCTCGAATCCATGGCGGCCGCGCCGGATCAGGCGCTCCGCGATCTTCCGATGCTGGATGAGCAGGAACGGACTCAACTGCTGACGCGATGGAGCACAAGCGGCGGCGAAGGGCCGGTCGTCGCAGATTTTCCTGCGCTGTTCAACGCGCAAGTGCGGCAAACACCCGCCGCAGTGGCGGTGGAGTATGGCGACGTCCGCCTGACCTACGATGAACTCAATGGCGCCGCCACTCGCGTGGCTTGTGGATTGCGCAAGCGGGGCGTCGGACCCGATGACATCGTGGCCTTGCTGGACGATCGCAGCCCGGCGTTGTTGTCGATGATCGTCGGCGCGCTGAAGGCGCAGGGCGCCTATTTGCCCTTGGACCCTCACCATCCAGCGGAGCGGCTGTCGCAGATCGTGTCCTCCGCTCGCGTGAAAGTCCTCCTGGCAGGTCCGCGCCATCTCGCGGTGGCTTCGGCCGTGGTGGGCATGGTTGAGGCAGAAGTGAGACCGGTGCTCCTTTCCTTGGAAGAGGTGAGCACAGATGGAGGCGCAGGAGAACTGGACGCGCGCTCCGCGGACTCCCACCGACTGGCCTATGTCATTTTCACCTCCGGATCCACCGGCAGGCCCAAGGGAGCCATGGTGGAATCGCGCGGCATGATGAATCATTTGACCAGCAAGATTCCCACGCTGGGCCTGACGTCGGCCGACATCGTTGCGCAGACCGCCTCGCAATGTTTCGATATCTCGGTCTGGCAATTCCTGACTCCGCTGCTCTGCGGTGCCCGCGTGCAGATCATCCCCGATGACGTCGTCCGCGATCCCCAGCGTCTGTTGGCCGAAGTCGCGGCGCGCCGCGTGTCGGTGCTGGAACTCGTGCCGTCCCTGTTAGGTGGGGTCCTGGATGGGCCTCCGTCCCCGCTTCCGCACTTGCGCTGGTTGCTGCCCACAGGCGAGGCCTTGTCGCCGACCTTGTCTCGACGCTGGTTCTCTCGCTATCCGACTATTCCTCTGGTGAACGCCTACGGTCCAGCCGAGTGTTCGGACGATGTGGCGCTGGCCTGCATCCGCGAAGCGCCGGCCGAGAACGCGACCAGCATGCCCATCGGCCGGCCGATCACGGGCGTCCGATTGTATGTGCTGGACCGCCACACGAATCTCATGCCGCCCGGGGTGGCCGGAGAGCTCTGTGTCGGCGGAGTGGCTGTGGGCCGAGGGTATCTGCATGATCCCGTACGAACCGCCGAAGTCTTCGTGCCGGATCCGTTTGGCACCGAGCCGGGGAGCAGGCTGTATCGGACCGGCGACCTGGCGCGCTACCGCGCGGACGGCGTGCTGGAATTTGTGGGGCGACGCGATCACCAGATCAAGCTTCGCGGCTTCCGCATCGAACTGGGCGAGATCGAGGCGCGGCTGGCTCAGCATCCCGATGTCGACCGGTGCGTGGTCGTTGTCGCCGAGTGGCAAGCGGGACACAAGCAGCTGGCGGCCTATGTGGCCACGGCGGCCACGTTGAATGCCGATCGGCTACGGGTCTTTCTGCGCCGCGTGCTGCCTGAATATATGGTGCCGGCCACCTTCGTCTTTCTTCCTTCCTTACCACTTACGCCGAATGGGAAGATCGATCGAAAGGCCTTGCCCACACCGGATGCGGACCGTGCGGCGGACGATTTCGAACCGCCGGCCACACCCACGCAGGATCTTGTCGGGGGAATCTGGTCGGAAATCCTCGGCCTCGAGCGGATCGGGCGACGGGATCAATTTTTCGAATTGGGCGGGCACTCCCTGTTGGCGACACAAGTCATGTCCCGCGTGCGCGCGACGTTCCATGTCGAGCTGCCGTTACGAACTTTGTTCGACCATCCCGCGGTGGACGAGTTTGCCGCGGTCATTGATCAGGCGGTCTCCCAAGGCGATAAGACGGACGTTCCTCTGCTTGTGCCAATGCCGAAGACCGAGGGGATGCCCCTCTCGTTCGCGCAGCAGCGGCTCTGGTTCTTGACTCAGATGGATCCGGAGAGCGGCGCCTACAATTTGCCGTTCGCCCTGCGGTTGGGCGGGATGCTCAACCACCGCATACTCGAGCGGAGCTTTCTCGAACTGATGCGCCGGCATGAAACGTTGCGCACGACGTTTCCGGCGGTGGACGGGGAGCCGCGCCAGGTGATCGTCGAGGCGGATCACTTTTCGATCCCGCTCGAGGACCTTACACCCCTCTCGGAGCCCGACCGAGCGGCAGCCATCGGGCGGCATGCGGAAGCACACGCGCATCATCCGTTTCACTTGGATCGTGACGTGCCGATCCGTGCGCTCCTTCTCAGAATCAGCGCCGATGCCCACATCCTTCTTGTGACGGTTCACCACATCGCGGCCGATGCCTGGTCCCTGGCGGTGGTTACCCATGAGGTGGCGACGGTCTACAATGCGTTGGCCAACCAGATGGAGGTGTCCGTCCAACATCCGGCCGACGCCCCGCCGACGTTCTTGCCGCCTCTGCCCATCCAGTATCGCGACTTCGCCCTATGGCAGCGGCAATGGCTCCAGGGAGCCGTGCTGGAACGCGAGCTCGGCTATTGGAAACAACGGCTCGGTTCCGCGCCTCCTCAATTGACGCTACGCACGGATCATCCCCGGCCCGAACAGCACAGTTATCGAGGAGGGCGGATCGCGTTCCACGTACCGGGAGAGGTGCTCGAACCGCTGCGACGATTGAGCCGACGTCAGGGCGTGACGCTGTTTATGACGCTCCTCGCCGCTTTCAAGGTGCTGTTGTCCAGGTTGGCCGGACAGACCGACATCCTGGTCGGGACCGATGTTGCCAACCGCAACCGTGCCGAAACGGAACAGTTAGTGGGCTTCTTCGTGAATCTTCTCCCCCTGCGCACCGACCTCAGTGGGAACCCGTCGTTTCTTCAACTTCTGGGCCGCGTGCGGGAAACGGCCTTGGGCGCCTACGCGCATCAAGATGTGCCCTTCGAAAAGATCGTGGATGCGCTCAAGTTGCAGCGGGACCTTGGACGGAACCCCTTGGTGCAAGTGCTGTTCGTGCTGCAGAACGTGCCGCCGCCTTCTTTGGAGTTGTCCGGGGTGAACGTCGAATCTCTCGATTTCGAGCACGAAGTCTCGCGGTTCGATGTCGGGCTCTTCATGGAAGAAACCGAGGACGGCTGCGCCGGTCTGTGGAAGTTCAGCCGCGACTTGTTCGAATTCGAAACCATCGCGGGCTGGACGCAGCGGTGGTTGCGCTTGTTGCGCCATATCAGCCTGTCGCCCGAGGCAGGGATCGAGACGCTGGAGACGGAGGATAGCGAGGCAAAGGAGGCGCAGAAGATGGATCAGCAGCAACGGAGCGATCAACGGCTTCAGCGGTTCAAGGCGATCAAACCCAAACCCATCGCGCTGACTCAGCGCACGCTGATGACCGGTCGGCCTCTCGTCGAAGGCCAGGTGATGCCGTTGATCTATACGCCGGCCGTGGACGACGTCGATCTTGCCGGATGGGTGAAGGACCAACGCAGCCGGTTGCAGCGTGAATTGCTGCAGTCCGGGGCCTTGCTGTTTCGTGGGTTCCCGCTCAAGACCGTGCAGGACTTTGAAGCGGTCGCCCAGGCCTTCTGCAGCGAACTCTTCGGGGAGTATGGCGATCTGCCGCGGGAAAAGAGCGGCCGCCATGTCTACGGTTCGACGCCCTATCCGCCGGACAAACCCATTCTGTTTCACAACGAAAGCTCTCACATGCACCGGTGGCCGCAGAAACAGTTCTTCTTCTGCCTGCAGGCGGCACGGGAAGGCGGCCAGACGCCGATCGTGGACGGACGCCTGATGCTCAAGGGGCTTCGTCCCGAATTGCGCGAACGGCTGCGGACCAAACAGCTGATGTACGTTCGGAACTTTCTCCCGAGTGTGGATGTCAGTTGGCAGGATTTTTTCCGCACTACCGACAAAGCCGCCGTAGAAGCGATCTGCGCGAAGAACGGCTTGGAGTGGCAATGGCTGGACAAGGAGGGGTTGCGCACCAAGCAAGTCTGTCCCGCCATCATCGAGCATCCCGAAACGGGTGACGCGGTGTTCTTCAATCAGATCCAGCTCCATCACGTGTCCTGCCTGGAGCCGGCCGTGCGGGAGTCCTTGCTCTCGATGCTCGGTGTCGATTCTCTGCCGAGAAACGTCTACTACGGTGACGGCACGCCGATCGAGGATGACGTGGTCGACGAGATCGGAGCCTTATATGAACGGACCGCCGTGCGGTTCCCATGGCAGGAAGGGGATCTGATCATGTTGGACAACATGCTCGTGGCCCATGCTCGCGATCCTTTCGTCGGCCCACGCAAGATCGTGGTCGCGATGGGTGAGATGATCGCCCAGTCCGCCGTTCAGTCCATGACATCCTAGGGGGAAGTATGCAACAGGACATCGAGGTTCAAGGGCTGCGACTCTCGCCGCAGCAGAAGCGGCTTTGGGTATGGCAGCAGCAAGGACATCCCGGGCAGGCGCGCGCCGTTCTGACGTTCGACGGATCCTTTGACGCCGCGGCGGTGCAGGAATCGCTTCGCCAGGTGATTGCTCGTCATGACAGTCTCCGTACGACCTTCTATCGGCAGCCGGGTATGAAGCTGCCGTTTCAAGTCGTGGGTGAAGGCGCGGAATTGGAATGGCGCGCCCTCGATCTCCGCGATCTTGCGGACGACGTCGAGAAAGAGAAGGTTGCGGATGACGCGTCACCTCGACAGGGCGACCTTGATTGGGAACGAGGGCCGCTGCTGCGGGCCACCTTCTGTCGCTGGACGGAGACCCATAGCCGTATGTTCCTCGATGTTTCCGGGCTCTGCGCCGATACGAAATCATTGTCGAACCTGGCGGATGAACTGGCCCGTTCGTTGACCGGAGCCGGTAAGGCCCCGGAAGAGCCGATTCAATACGGCCACTATTCAGAATGGCAGCATGAATTGCTCGAGGGGGATGACGCGTCCCAGGGGCAGGCCTGGTGGGCTCGCCGGCGCGTGACCAGTGAGCACCACATTGCCTTGCCGTTCGAATATGCCTCTTCTCCCGAACCGTCCGAAGCGGCGTCGCAGCCTGTCCAGCGTGAGCTTTCCGTCACGGACACAGAACGGTTGCGCACCGGCGCGGCGGCTGCGCAAGTTTCTCTCCCGGTATTGCTGTGCGCATGCTGGGCGATTGTGCTCTATCGAATGACCGCCGGGCGCGACCTCGTCTGCTGGTGGCGATCCGAAGGGCGTCCCTATGAGGAGTTGTCGAGCGGGATCGGACTGTACGAGCGCTGGTTGCCGCTCCACCTTCGGATCGAAGGAAATATGACGACCCGGGATGTTCTCCCTTTGGTTTCGCGGGAACAGGAGCAGGCGGAAGACTGGCAGCAGTATTACCCTGGGGAACAGGCTGAAGAGGACATGCAGACAATGAGGGAAGCGATCGGATTCGAATACGGTCGCCGCGCAACCCCCCATAGGACACCAGCGGGTGCCGTCACTCTTGCCGACAGCACATTCAGTGCCGAACCGTTCAAGGTGCGATTGCTCTGCCTGGAGGATGAGGCCGCCCTCGCGATGAGCTGGCACGCGGATCGGGGACGGATTCCCGCGGAGATCATGGAAGGCCTGGCCGATCGCTATATGGAATTGCTTCGCCATCTGCCGCAACAACTCGGCATCGCAATCGATGATCTGGACATCATGGGCCATCGGGAACGAGTCAGGCTGACCCGGGAGCTGAACCGGACCGCTCGCCTGTACGAGCCTCCGCTGTTGATGCAGACTCTGATCGAAAAACAGGCGAAACTCCGTCCGTCCGCTACGGCCGTGATGGCCGACTCACGCCGATTGTCTTACGACGATCTGAACCGGCACGCGAATCGCGTGGCGCAGGGACTCAGACGGCGAGGCGTCGCAATCGGCGACCGAGTCGGCCTCTGCATCGATCGTTCGGCCGATATGATTGTGGCCATGCTGGGCGTGCTGAAGGTCGGCGCAGCATACGTCCCTGTCGATCCGGCCCATGCGGCGGTGCGCCTGGCGCCGCACATGGCCCAGAGCGGTGCCGGGATTCTTTTGGTTCAGACAGTCTCCGGCCGGGCAGGGTTGGAATTCGACGGCGCGACCCTGAGTCTGTCGGCAGATTTTGCCGGCGAACCGGACGACGATCTCGATCTGGTGTTCTCGCCGGAGGAATTGGCCTACGTCATCTACACGTCGGGATCGACCGGACAGCCCAAGGGGGTCGCCGTCTCCCACCGGAATCTTGCCAACTATACGTCGGCCATCACGCGGCGGTTGAACCTCCAGGATGCGTGGCAGTTCGCGACCGTCTCCACATTGAGCGCCGACTTGGGCCACACCGTGGTGTTTCCCGCGCTGACCTCGGGTGGTTGTCTGCACGTCATCGGATATGAGACCGCAACCGACGGCCGTTCGTTCGCCTCCTATCTGGCGCGGCATCCTATCGATGTCTTGAAAATCGTACCATCCCATTTCAAAGCGCTCGTGGCGACCGCGGAGGGTCATGCCGTCTGGCCGAATAAACTTCTGGTTTTCGGCGGGGAGACCCTGCCATGGGACCTGGCCGATCACGTCAGGCACCAGGCGACCTGCCGGGTCGTCAACCACTACGGTCCTACGGAAACAACGGTCGGCGTGACGACGACGACCGTGACCGGCGACGCCGATCCACGCCTTGCGCGCAGCGTTCCCATCGGCCTCCCCATCGACAATCTGGAGACCTACATCCTCGACCACCGGCAGGAGCCGGTGCCGGTCGGGGTGGCGGGAGAACTCTATCTTGGCGGGCTTGGTGTGGCTCGCGGTTATTGGAATCAACCGGACCGCACCGCCGAACGATTTGTCCCTAACCCGTATGCGTCTCAACCGGGAGCCCGCCTCTATCGAACCGGGGATCGGACCAGGCGATTGCCGGACGGATCGATCGAATTTGTCGGCCGAGTGGACCACCAAGTAAAGATTCGTGGGTTTCGGATCGAACTCGGAGAAATCGAAGCGGTGTTGCGAACGCATCCCGCTATTCAGGATGCCGTCGTCACCGTATGGAACGACAAACAAGTCGAACCTTGCCTCGCAGCCTATCTCGTCGTCCGCGGGGTGGCGCCGGATGACCGAGCGGTTCAAGACTTTCTTCGCGCTCGCGTGCCGGATTACATGGTGCCCGCGACCATCACCACGTTGCCCGCCTTGCCTTTGACGGCGAATGGAAAGGTGGATCGCCGAGCGCTCCCGGAACCGGCCCGTGACGGTCAGGGACCGCGGCGATTCGTAGCGCCGTCAACCGCGACGGAAGAGATTCTCGCCGGTCTCTGGGGCGATGTCTTAAAGCAAGAGGCGATCGGCACTGAGGACAATTTCTTCGACCTGGGCGGACATTCTCTGTTGGCCACGCAGGTGATGTCGCGGTTACGGAAGGCGTTTAGCGTGGAGCTGCCGTTACGGGCGCTCTTCGAAGCTCCCACCATCGCTCGGCTGGCTCTGGCGGTCGATGCGGCAAGAAAGACGGATCAGGGAGAACAGGCGCCTCCGTTGGCAGCGATTCCCCGAACCGGGCCCATTCCGCTCTCGTTTGCTCAACAACGGCTCTGGGTCCTTGCACAGTTGGAGCCGGACAGCACGGCCTATCATATTCCTATCGCCCTACGTGTGAAAGGTGCGCTCGATCTCGTCGCCTTGGAACGGAGCATCCAGGAAGTCGTTCGCCGCCACGAAGCCTTGCGCACGAAATTTCAGCGTCTCAATGGCGTCCCGATGCAAGTCATCGGGTTGGCCCAGCCGATGTCAATTCCTCTGATCGATCTGCAGCATCTTCCCGACGAGCGGCGCGAGCAGGCGGCCATTCGATTGGCCGCCGTCGAGGCCGAACGCCCGTTCGATCTCCGATACGGGCCGCTCTTGCGTGTCAGTCTTATCCGGCTGAAGGCCACGGAGCAACTCCTGCTGGTCACCTTGCACCATATCGTATCGGACGCCTGGTCCTCCCATCTGTTGGTGAAGGAACTGACGGAGGTGTATGACGCCACGGTGGCGGATCGTCCAGCGGTGCTTCCAGACATGCCGTTGCAGTATGCCGATGTTGCGCAATGGCAGCGCGCGTGGTTGAGCGGGCCTGTGCTCGAACGGGAATTGGCTTTCTGGAAAAATGTACTGGGAGGGGAATTGCCGGTCTTGGACCTGCCGACGGATCGACCGAGACCGGCGGTGCAAACCTCACGTGGCGCGCTCATCACCTCGACCATCCGGGCCGGCCTCGCCAATGATCTCAAGACCCTGAGTCGCAGGACGGGCGCGACGCTGTATATGACGCTGTTGAGCGCGTTCTTCATGTTGCTAGCGCGCGAGACGGAGCAGTCGGATTTGATCGTCGGGACACCGATTGCCAATCGCACCAGGAAGGAAACGGAAGACCTGATCGGGTTCTTTGTCAATACGCTGGCCATTCGAACACGGGTGACTCAGGACGCCACTCTCAGCGAGGTGATCACGGCGGTGCGGGAAGCTTGCCTGGAAGCCTATGCCCATCAAGACACCCCGTTTGAGAAACTGGTCGACGTGCTGCAACCCTCGCGCGACGTCAGCCGTTCACCCATTTTTCAGGTCATGTTCGATCTCCAGAATGCTCCTATGGCGGAGTTGCAGGTCAACGGGTTGGAATTCGAACCGCTGGAGATGGAGAGCACGACTGCGAAATTCGACCTCTCGATGACAGTGCAGGAGGCTGACGGTGGCCTGATCCTGGGCCTTGAATACAATACCGATCTGTTTGAACGCCCTACCATTACGCGCCTGTTGGAGCGGTATGAGCTCATTCTGGTCTCGCTGATCCGGAATCTTCAAACTACCGTGGGGGCGATCCCCTTGCTCACGCCGAGAGAACGGCAGGCCTTGTTGGCGGTGAATCGTGCCGGCCAGTTCTCAGGACCGGTGTTGCCGCTGGCGAGGCTCATCGAACAGCAGGCCGAACGCACGCCGACCGCGACGGCGGTCGTGCTGGAAAGCCAGGCGTTGTCCTATGCTGCGCTGAACCGGAAGGCCAATCGCCTGGCTCGCTGGTTGCGCCGCCGAGGCGTGAGGCCGGAAGGGCGAGTCGGGATCCGGTTGGATCGGTCCGCAGAGCTCGTTGTTGCCCTACTGGCCATCTTGAAGGCGGGGGCAGCCTACGTACCGATCGACCCGGCCTATCCCATTGCTCGGCAGCGGCAGACGGCAATCGACGCAGGCCTAGACCTCTTGCTGATCAGCGGAGACGTGCTGCCGGACGGTGACGAGTTTCCCCTGCCGGTCCAGTCGCTGGATCTTCTGGACGGCGAGTTGCAGACCTTGGACGACGGCAATATGCCGGGCTCGTATTGCCCGGAGCAAGCGGCCTATGTGATTTTTACGTCTGGATCGACCGGCGCGCCCAAGGGCGTGGTGGTGTCGCAGGGAGCCTTGTCTCGGCATATCGAGACGATGACGGAGGCCTATCGTCTCAGTCCCGATGATCGGGTGCTGCAATTCGCCTCGATCAGCTTCGACGTGGCGGGTGAGGAGATCTGGTCGGCTCTGCTGGCAGGGGCGGCGATGATTCTGCAACCCTGCCGCCTGTTCGATTCGCTTCCGGCTTTTGCCCGGTTTCTCGATCGCCAACGGGTCACCGTCGCCGGGGTTCCCGCCTCGTATTGGCATGAATGGATCGGAGCCATCGAAAAGAGCGAATGCGCCGCGCCACCGTCCTTGCGATTGGTGATCGTGGGCAATGAGCCGGTTGCGTCCTCGGATCTCGACCGGTGGCGGCGGCATGTGGATCCGACGGTCCGATGGCTCAACGCGTATGGTCCGACGGAGACGACGGTGACCGCCAGCCTGTACGAGCCGGCCGTCACGACGACAGGAAACGAGACCCTGTCGGTACCGATCGGCCGGCCTTTGCCGAATCGCTCGCTCTACGTCTTGGACCGGAATCTCGAACCGGTGCCGTTCGGAGCGCCGGGAGAGCTGTACATTGGAGGAGAAAGTCTGGCCCGTGGATACCTCGATGCCCCCAGGCGCACGGCCGCTCGGTTCGTGCCGGACCCGTTTAGCGACCGGGCTGGTGCGCGCCTTTATAAAACGGGGGATCGGGTGTTGATGCGGCGTGACGGCACGCTCGAGTTTCTCGGCCGGTTCGATGATCAGATCAAACTTCGAGGATTCCGTATCGAGCCGGGAGAGATCGAAGAGTGCTTGCGTAAACATCCCGATGTGCGCGCGGCCGTCGTGCGCGCCCGCGCGGATGGGGAGGGGCGAGTGAAGCTGATCGGCTATGTCGTCCCCTCTGAAGCCGGACTCTTGGATGCGACGGCACTTCGCCGCTGGCTTGGCACAACCTTGCCGGAGTATATGGTGCCCTCTCTGATCATGCCGCTGCCTGACCTGCCGCGCACGCCGGCCGGCAAGATCGACCTGAAGGCCTTGCCCGCGCCCGCACCGGAATGGGGGAATTCCGACCGGCAGTCGTCTGCGACGCCCCTCACTCCGCTGCAACGGCAGTTGGCAGCGATGTGGATCGAGGTACTGGGAGTCGGCCGAGTCGGGCTTCACGACAATTTTTTCGATTTGGGCGGACATTCTCTGTTGGCTGTTCAGTTGATCGCGCGGATTCAGGCGGTCGTCGATCGACCGCTGGGGTTGATGGACCTGTTTCAATGTCCGACGATCGAGCAGCTGGCTCATCGGCTCGCACGTGCGCAGGCCGTTTCCTCGGAAGTGGTGCTGTTGCGTGAGGGCCGTGACCTGCCACCATTGTTTTGCTTCGATCCCGACGGCACGCATGTACAAGCCTATCGTCCGTTGGCCTTGTCTCTGGAGGAGGGGCGTCCTGTGTACGGTTTGTCGCTGAGCCATCTCTTCGCGCTCCGTTGGCAAGATGTGTCCATGTCCAGGCTGGCGGAACGGCAAGCCGCATTGATTCGCGAACGGCAACCGCGAGGCCCGTATCACCTGGTGGGTTGGTCGAATGGGGGAGTGCTGGCTCTAGCGGCGGCGCAAGTGCTGGAAGAAGCTGGGGAGTCGGTGGCCTTCCTTGGTCTGCTGGATACTCAACCGGACCATGCGTTGTATGCGGCGCAGGGACCGACGCCGGTCGAGGAATTGATGGCGTACATTCGGCGTGACCGGCGCGACGCCTTCGATGCGATTCCCGCGACCGAACGCGAGGCGTTGGCGCACCGTCTGGAGCAATTGGATGAGGAGCACCGTGTGGAAACGGCCATTCAGTGGGCGCGGGATCGAGAGTTTCTTTCCCCTGAGGAGGCGGAAGCGTCGATCGGGTCGCTGAAACTCGGATACGCCTTAGCCAGAGAAGCCGCACGGTTTTTGAGCATGACCCGATGCCATCCCGTTCATGCGCCGGCTCATGTCTGGTGGACAACGGCGACTACCGAGCGCTGGGGGAAGGGGCCGGTCGACTGGTCGCACCATACGACGGGTCCGGTGTCGGTAGAGACGTTGATCGGAGACCACATGGACGCCGTCTACAGCATCCATGCCCATCAACGGATCGGCGAAGCGCTCACGGCAATCAACGCCGCGCGGGCCTGAGCGCGTTTCCGGTCCGCAGCATTCAGTGACTCCTCGGCATCTTCTGCTCGGAGTGGCCTGCTTCTGTGCTATCCCGGACGATTTCAGTTCCGTGCACCCGCTTGCCGCAAGAGTGCATGTCGCCCATTACCCCTGCGAATGCGAGGGACGAGGCAGGACGCTTCGGAGCTCGCTCTCCGCCGTTGCGGCGCGTCTGATCGCCCAGCTCTCCGGCAACATCGTATAAATCACAGGAACCAAAAACAGCGTCAGGAGCGTCGACAGGACGAGACCGTTGATGACGACGAGCCCGATGTGCCAACGGCCCGCAGAGCCGGCACCCGTGGCCAAGGCCAGGGGGAGGGCGGCCAGGATCGTGGCCATCGTGGTCATGATGATGGGGCGCAAGCGCAATGTCGAGGCTTCGAGGATGGCCTGATGGAGAGAACGGCCGTCGAGCCGGAGCTGATTGGCAAACTCCACGATGAGAATCGCATTCTTCGTGACGAGTCCGATCAAGATCATCAACCCGATTTCGCTGTAGATGTTCAGCGTGCCACGGAACAGCAAGAGCGCCAGCAATGCGCCGGCCATCGCCGGTGGAACCGACAACAACACCGTAATCGGATGGCGAAAGCTTTCGAACTGTGCCGCCAAAATAAGATAGACCACCAGCAAGGCCAGGACGAAGATGAAGTGAAGATTCCCGGATGATTCCTTGAACTCTTTCGTTTCTCCCTCATAACTGATACTGGCGCTCACGGGCAGGTGCCTTCGGATGATCGTTTCCAATGCATCGACCGATTGGCTCAGCGTGGCGCCAGGCCCAATTCCTGCGCTGATCGTGGCCGCTCTGAGCTTTTCATAATGGTTGAGTTGTTTCGGGGCAACGGTCTCGCTCAACGAGACCAGATTGCTGAGCGGAATCAAATCACCCTGACTTCCTCTGACGTGCAGATGATCGATATCGGATTTGGTTCCGCGGTGGTGAGGCCGCGTCTGCACGATGACGGGATACTCCTTCCCTTCACGCATGAACATGGAGGATTTTCTCCCTCCCAAAAATACTTCCAAGGTCCGGCCGATTGTTTCGACGGGGACGCCGAGGTCCGCCGCTTTATCGCGGTTGATGTCCACACGCAACTCGGGCTTGTTCAGGTCCAAGTCACTGTCCACGTTGACCAAGGCGGGGTGTCCCGCTGCCTCGTGGCGAACCTTCGCCACGAGGCTGTCCAAGACGTCGTACGCCGGGCCTCGCACGATCAACTGCACCGGCGTCTTGCTGTCTTCCTGGTTGAACGGCGGCGGATTCAACGCAAAGACGGTGGCCCCGGGAATCGCCGCAAGGGCCGGTTCCACCTTGTTGATGACTTCCCGTTGTGTGCGGTCGCGATCGGACCAATCCTTGAGCGTGACCCACGTGACGGCTCGATTCACCAGCGTCGGGCGCCACCCCCGTGCAACCACGGTGTAATAGGAGTCCATTTCAGGAATGCTTGCTGCCTGTCGCTCGCTGTCCCTGGCATACCGGTCCGTGTAATCAAGGGTGGCCCCTTCCGGCGCGTTCACGTGAATCGCAAACCAGCCGGTGTCTTCGAGGGGGGCCAGTTCATTGGGAAGCATCCAGAACAGCAGGCCGCTGACGGCCAGGGAGCCCAGCGCCGCGAGCATGACCAGCGAGGGGCGGTGCAGCGCCACCTCCAAGGCTGCGCGATAGCGTCGGGTGAGCCATTGCAGCCAGGCGGCGGATTCCAGGGCGGATCCCTGGGCGGGCGATCCGGCCGGCACCGTCGAACCCAACAGCCTCGCGCACATCGCCGGTGTGAGGGTCAAGGCGATGAAGCCGGACAGCAACACCGAACCTGCGACCGCGATGCCCAACTCCGCGAACAACCGCCCCACGATGCCGGGAAGAAAAATGATCGGGAAGAAGACCGCGGCGAGCGTCAACGTCGTCGAGATGACGGCGAACCCGATTTCACGACTTCCTGTGAGCGCGGCTTCCGTCGGAGTCATGCCCTGTTCGATGCGGCGGTAGACGTTCTCTACCACGACGATCGCGTCGTCCACGACCAGCCCGATCGCCAACACGAATCCCAGTAAGGTGATGGTGTTGATCGAGCTGTTGGTCATCTGCATCAGCGCAAACGTGCCGAGGATCGACCCCGGGATGGCCACGGTGGGGATCAGCGTCGCCTTGGCGCTGCGCAGGAAGAGGAACACGACCAGTACGACCAAGAGCACGGAGACCCCCACGGCTTCGTACACTTCCTGGAGCGACCGTTCGATATAGATGGAGCTATCGAAGGCCGTCACGAGTTTCATGCCCTCGGGCAACAGGGATTGCAAAGAAGGGAGGGTGCGCTTGACGGCGCGGGCGGCCTCCAGCGTATTGGCCTTCGACTGCTTCATGATGCCAAGGCCGATCGCGGGCTTGCCGTTGACACGGACCAGTTTTCTCTCGTCTTCCGGGGCGATTTCCGCCATCCCGACGTCTTGGAGGCGGACCGGGTAGCCGTCGCGATAGGCCAGGATCAACTGATTGAATTGCGAGGGCTGCTCCAACCCTCCGCCCATTCGGACGCTGAACTCCCGTTGCGTGCTTTCGATCCGTCCCGTAGGCATCGAGACGTTCTGCGTTTGCAGGGCATTTTCCACGTCCTGCACCGTCAGGAGGCGCGAGGCGAGGCGATCCGGATCGAGCCAGATTCGCATCGCATAGCGGCGTTCTCCATCGAGCACCACATTCGAGACGCCCGGCAGCGGCGCGAGCCGATCTTTGAGTTGGCGCTGGGCGAAGTCGGTCATGTCCAATTCGCTGTGCCGGTCGCTGATCAAGGCCAGCCACATGATGCCGTCGGATTCGCTGTCTTCCTTCATGATCAGCGGCGCTTCAATGCCTTGGGGCAACAGGGATTGCACCCTGGCCACCCGATCGCGCACGTCGTTGGCCGCGGCATCCAGATTGCGCGTGAGCGTAAATTCGAGGCTGATGGTGGAGAGCCCTTCCCGGCTCGTCGAACGCAGGGTTCGAAGCCCCTCGACGCCGCTGAGCGCGTCTTCGAGCACGGAGGTAATATCCGTTTCGACCAATTGGGCATCGGCGCTTTGATATACGGTGAGCACGGACACGACCGGGAAGGTAATGTCCGGATATTCGCGGACCGGAAGCCGCGAATAGGACAGGATCCCGAAGAGCATCAGCAAGAGTGTCGCGACGGTGGCGAGGACCGGACGCTCGATGGACAGTGCGGACAGTCTCATAGGGATATGCCGTGGAAGGTCAGGGGATCGGTTCTGTCAGGGCGACGATGGGATCGCCCTCCTGGAGTTTATGGTGGCCGACCCGAATGACGATGTCCTGTTCGGTGAGCCCGCTCAGCACCTGCACAAACCCTTTGATGCGTGTGCCTAACGTGATTTCTCGCTGCTGCGCCGCGCCGTCTTTGGCCAGATAGACGTAGACCTTACCCTGTTTGGGGATGACGGCTTCTTCGGGGATCAACAGCGCGCGCTCTTCCTGACCGTACGTCAGGAGGACCTGGGCGAACATACCCGGGCGAAGGCGTTGTTGCGGATTGGGAATGCGGGCTCGTAGTTGGACCGATCTGGTGGTCAGCTCGACCTGCGGATCGATCACATACACGGTGCCGCGAAAGGTGTCACCTGCATAGGCATCAGTAGTCAACTCGATGGGTTGGCCGGGCGCCAGATGGCGCAGGAGCGTCTCCGGCACCTTGAAGTCGATCTTGAGCTGGGCCAGGTCTTCCAGGTTGACGAGGTCCAGACCGGTACCGACGTAGTCGCCCGGTGAGACTCGGCGGATACCGGTCATGCCCGAGAACGGCGCGCGAATCTTCGTTTTAGCCAATCGAGTGGCATACAGACTGTGGTTGGCATGCGACACTTGGAGTGCCCCCGCCACTTCATCGAGTTGCTGTTTCGGCACGTAGCGTTTGCCGTCCAAGTCCAACTGTTTCAATCGTTCATGGGTGAGACGGGAGACCTTCAGTTGTGCCGCGGCCTGAGCCAATTCAGCCTGGAGCTCGGAATCGTCGAGTTCGAGCAGGAGCTGATCCTTCTCCACGGCCTGGCCTTCCTCAAACCAGACCTGCCGGATACGTCCTGCGATCTCCGGACGGATCATGATGCTTTCGTTGGCGCGCAATGTTCCGACCGCTTTGATGGTATGCCGGATCCGGTCAATCGTCACCGGAGCCAACACCACGGTGGTTGCCGGTTGTGGCCCGCCTGATACTTCTGACGCGGGAACCGGCGTCAGGCCGATCCATTTTATGGCATACATGACGGAGATCGCCGTCAATATGAGGATCAGGAAATAGGTGGTGCGACGGAGCGTCATGGGGCTGGTGCTGGTAGTCCTGCTCCTTCGAACAAAATATTCGCAACGCGTCTTTGTTGCGGTACCCTAACCTTCTACTTAAACTCAAGTTTTTTCAAGCCATGCACGGGGAGGTCGACTTGGCCGAAGTCCGAATCGCCTTTAAAGCTTCCATCGATCGCCAAGGGAAAATCTCCCGTCTTGCCGCTGGTCAGCGTGATATGCAGAGTCGGTGGGGTCTTTTCCCCCGCCGCCGTGACTTCAATCTGCTTGACCCCGTCGAACTTGATGTTCACCGTGGCGGTGCCTCGCTTCACGGGGAGGTGCTTCAATTCATGCGGGATGAACGATGTCTCACTGACTTTTTCTTCCCAATAAAACACGACGTTTTTTAAGTCGGTTTGCATGTCCTTGGCATCGGTCACGAGAGCGTGGAACGGCTTGTCGCCATTGTGTTGCGCTAAGGTCGGCTCTGCCGACATGGAGAGCATTGCGGCGATGGAAGCGGCTGTCACCAGGAACACAGAATGGACAAAGGCATGACGTAATGACATAGGAATCTCCATTATTCGGTTTATCGGTTGAAAGGGTCATTATTCCATGTGGTAGGAAAAAGGCACATCCAGTTGAATCTTTGATCGCGCCATTTGGTGTTTGACCTTCAGGGGAAAGGCGTTGCGGACCATTTCAAGCGTGTGGCGATCCAGCACCGAGTGCCCGGAGCTTTTTTCCAGGGACAACGCCAATAAATGGACTGCCGCGCCATGTTGTTCGATCGTGAGGCGAAGGATGACCCGGCCTTCCCAATGGTTTCGTTTGGCTTCGGCGGGGTAGCGCTTGCGTTGATCGACTGAAGACCAGATCTCTTGGCCGAGCCATCCGAAATCCGCCTGGGCTTCCGGTCGGGCTTGGACCGCCCGATGCTTGACGACGCGTTGCTGGACGGTTTGTACCGGTCGCTGAATCACTTCCTGCCGGACCTGTTCAATCGCCTCAATCGGCGCGGGGACCGATTCCACCGCTGGAGCCTCATTCACCACCGCCGCGACTGCGGCGACAGCCTCCGCCTGACGGGTGAGAGGCTCGGCGGTCGTGACCGGCTGGAACGGCGACACTTCCTCCAGGGCCGGCGTGCTTTGCTCGACGACGTCCTGCTGGACGACTTCAGCGACGGGCGTGACCGCCTCCTGGACGTCACGCGTTACGGCTTCTGTTTGTTGTGTCGTGACTTGCTGAATGGCCTGGGCCGTCTGCACCGGCACTGTTTCCTGAACGGGCTGAACCTGCTGGACCGGCTGCCGCTCTACCCTCTGCACTTGGCGGACGACGGGCTCGGCCTTGGCTACCGGAACCTGCTTGGGTTTGGGCGGTGTAACCGGTTGAGGCGTGGGCTGCGGCTGCGACTCTACGGGCGGCGGTGGAGCGGGTTCTGCCGCAGGGGGTGCTGGTTGAACGACCGCCACGTCCCACTTGAAGGCAGGCGTGGGCGGCGGCGGTATTTCCGTGAGCAACATGACGGCCATGCCGATGAAAAGACCGTGGATCGACATGGAAAAGGCCCAGCAGAGAGAGGCTCGCTGGCGCTGCGATGTGTCCAATGGCAGAGCCAGACTCATGAGCGAACCACCTCAAGATTGACCTGCTGGAAGCCTAAGCCGCGGATCTCATCGACGACGGACACGAATCGGTCGAGGACCGTCACTCGATCGGCGCGCACCAGGACAGACGATTCGCGCGAGTGGGGATTGAGTATGCCCCGCAATCCGTCCGGGGGAACCGGTTGATCGTTCATGAAGAGCGTCCCCTCCGCCGTCAGAGTCACGACGAGCGGCACATCCTTTCGATCTGAGGCCGCCTGCGCCTTCGCCAGCTGAACGGGCACTTGCCCCGTCGTGATGAACGTGGCCGTGGTCAAGACAATGACCAACAGAACGAGCATGACGTCGACCAGAGGAATCACATTGATCTGGTCGATATCACGTCCCATGTTGAATCTTGAACTGGGTGATCAATTCGGTGACCCGCCGCCGGAGGACGTTGTTCAGCACGACACATGGGATGGCTACCAACAGACCAACCGCGGTGGCCTTGAGCGCGAGGCTCAAGCCGACCATGATGGTCTGAACCGCCATGGTGCCCGATGAGCCCATGGTGTGGAACGTCAACATGATGCCAAGCACTGTTCCCAACAAGCCGATGTAGGGGGCATTTGCAGCCACCGTTCCGATCACAACCAACCGTTTCGTCAGGACCACTTCGAATTCCTCTTGGGAGCGGTATCGCCTGAGGTCGATGCGCCGATAGAAGATCCAGCGCTCTGCGGCCACTGCCAGCGCCCAGAGGCTCAGGGCCAGCAGGAGCCCGATAATCCCGTAATCCACGATGTGCTTAAGGCTGTCCACTTTGGTAATCCTTTAGAGGGTTAAAACACGTCACCCGTGCCAAGAGGAAAATCGAAACACAGAGTCACCTAATTAAGACGTATGAGACTCAGAATTCTGCACCATGCTTGGTGAAAAAAAATTAATCCTTTGTAATCAGTATTTTATTGGCAATATCTCGTCCTATAGTTGAGATAAATGCGCCTGATACATCGCTGAATCCCTTCGGCCCCTATTTCACCCACAGTGTATTGCTGACGAGGAGGTACGGTATCGCATCAGCTTCGAGCATCTAGGACTTTAGGCGGTCCGCATATTCCGCATGGATCCCGGCGCATGAAGCCAGAAAGGAGAAGGATAGTTTCTGAAGGATGGAAAGGGAATGCTCGATTGCCGGAGATCGTGTCGCCAGAAGGCCTAATCGGTTCACAGGACATTTGTGAACCATGCGCCAGGCTGCCGGATGGCCCAAACGTGCTCCATGGCGCATGGGCGGAACCGGACTTCACGATCCGGGCTTCGCTGGCGGATCGGGCGGGAGGGGCGAGGCAAGGAATTGGGGCTCAGCCAGTCGGGCTCGATGCGGTCGAGGTGTTGCGAGCCTTCATAAGCGACGCGAGGGTGTCCTTGGTCGCCCCGCAGTTGATGCAACGCCATTTGGAGTCTTTGGCATAAAAATCCAGCACGCGCTCAATGATCATGTATCCGCCGCATTTCAGACAATTCATCGTCCATTCCTTTCGTGTGAAAGTAGATCGTTCCGATTACCGGGTCGTCATGCCGTCACCTTCCGGGGCCGGTTGCGCCATGGCTGCGACCGCTCGCTCGATGCCCGTCCGAAGCCATTCGGTCAGCGCGGGGTGGGCAAGCCCCTGATCGTTCAAGGTATAGTCGAGCCCTTCGAAGAGTTGTCTGTAGGGGCCGGCTCCGTACAGCCGGTCGGCCACCAGCAGCGCCCGGCCCTTATGTGAGGCTTCTTCAATCATGGTTCGGATTTCCTTGACCGCCTTCTCACGCTGCTCCGGCCAATCCTCCCGCACGGTCGCGGCTCGAATCGCCTTGAGCTGGGCGCAATGAGGATCCTGTCTCAGCCGTTCGATGTGCGCCTGCATGACCGAGAGCCAAACGGCATTGCCTTCATCCGTTCTGTCGCCGTGCGCAATCAGCAGCACCGTCTCCTGCTCCGGCTCGCGGCTCAGTTGCACGATGCGTTCGTGGAGGATGCGGGCAACCTCAGGTGATTCCTCATACCCGCCGAATGAGGCGAACAATGCTGCGCTGCGTATCTGCTGGGGAGGTGTTCTGCCGCCGTCATGGCCGCCATGCCCGCTCGACGGCGGGGCGTTCGAAAGGCCCAGCACATAATCCGTACGATCCTTGAGATGGCGCGCGAGCGCATACAGACGCACGAGCACGATCCGCCTGACGTTCCTGCTCTCCAACCGTTCCACCGCACATTGAATGACCGCGGGATCGCCCATGCCGAATGCCATCTCGATCTGATGGGTGGATGTGAGCGGCGCTACCAGTCGTTCGACGGCATCATTCCAGACCTGATTGGCGCCGTGCGGCATGATGACGATTCCGATTTCCTTGGCTGTCGCAGGAAGGTACGCATTGGCCGTCTTCTTCATCCATCGGAGCACATTCGGATGCGGCACGAGTTCATCCTGGGCGAACGACACGTCCATCTCCTGGAACCTGTTCCGGAAGGAAGAGGTCAAGGCCATCGTGTGGTCGAACTTGGGTCCGAGCGTGGCGAAGAGCACGAGGGCGTGGCCTTTCTTCGCCGCCGTCTGTGTCATGATCGCGTCGGCCGAGGCATTCTTGGCTTCGGCCATCGGCGACACCTGATCGTAATAGACCAGGGTGCGCGATTCATGAAAACGCCGGTAGCGCACGAGGTAGTCGGACAGTTTTTTCAAATCGGCCTGCATGGCCTGCTCGTTGGCCGCGTCCGTGGCGCCGAACCCCACGATGATGACTTGTTCATGGTCCGGATCTCGGCTCAAGTCGGCGGCGCGATCCACCATCACCTGGCCGATCAGATAGCTCTCGGACATCGCCGGGGCCCAATCGATTCGCTCTACATGCCCATACCCGGGGAGGGAGGCCTTGACTCGCTGAAGGATCGGATCGGCAGAGGACACAAATAGTGGGATGGCCGCCACGCTCATCGCGCCGGCTTGACGGAGCTCGAGCAGGGCGCGATTGACATATTGGGAGTATTCGCTTCCGACTCCCCGGTAGTCACGCCCGACGAATACCAACGAGGCCGGCGAATAGCTGGCTGAAAATTCGGCGAACAGGGCTCTGATGTCCTGATTCCCCAACGCCCCTCGATCTGGTGCGACGATCAGAAATCCCGTCTTGGCCTGGGCCGTCTCTGCTGAGGCGAAGGACCAACACAGGATGGCCACGAGGAAGAACAGCACCTCTCGTCGGAACATGTTCGATGCGCTGCCGGTTCTGGTCATCGGATGCCTGCCTTGGTGGAGTGAGTCGTGAAGGGCTCTTAAAGTAAGAGACGTATCAGGCGGGCAGTTCCACACGTCGAGGTACGAGATCGTTACGGCAAAGAGGGCTGGGAAAGGGCAAGTGCCGGTTTTCCCTAGATCTGGCCGATGGGAACAGGCAGTTCGTAAAGAGGATGGCTGCTCGTGATGTCCGATCGTGAAGTGGCTGCGGATTTGTATCGTTCAATTGACCGTTTTTCAGTCCCTTCATACACTGGGTTCTCCTTCGCGCGCCGTGCTGTTCACATACATTCGATGAGGATGCGCCATGTTTGGTCGTCCGTTCTTCATGGAGATAGCCGTTTTCCTACAATGCACAATGCCGGGCTTCCGCAGAAGAATTCGGCCGGCAGATCGCATTGCGCGGTTGACGATGTCGATGGTGACGGTCGCGCTCATCGGAGGCTGCCAGTCGGTGGAGCAACCGATTCCCGAGCCAGTGCCGATAGAGGTCAGGAAAGAACCGTCCGGACGAATTCATCTCAAGGCCCTGGCTTCTCTCCCTGAGGTTAGCCGCATGGCACTATCACCTTCCGGAACCTTCCTCGCTTTTATCCAAAATATCGAAGACAAAACGTATTTGGTTACGACGACGTATGATGGAAAACAGCGCCGCAAGTTGTTTGAGAGTGACAATAAAACCTACTCGCTCAGATGGTTTCAGTGGGTGAATGACGAGAGGCTCATCATCGGGGTCGCCGTGGCAGATGTGGCGTATGGTTTGGGAGGGCCGTTCAGGTGGATACAAACACGTCTCATAGCCGTCAATCGCGATGGGTCTGAACTCAAGACAGATTTAGTGATGCTGTCCGCGGACGCTCGCGGCCTCAGTCGAGAACATGTTCCGCAGCTTCAAGATAGGGTCATTGGAAGAATTCCTGGAGACAGCCGATCCGTGCTCATCGCACTGGATCTTAAAACCGTGATGTATCCCGATGTCTACAAATTGGATCTGTATACCGGACGCCGAGAGTTGATCGAGGGAAGCACCTATGGGATTCGACATTGGATGGCTGATCGACAGGGTGTCGTGCGATTGGGAATGGCCATCGAAGGGACCATCGTTCACATACTCGTCAAACCGGTCGGACAGGACCGTTGGCGGACGCTGCGAAAATATGACGCGTTGAATGAACCGGATATGATTCCTTTGGGCTTCGACGAGGACCCCAATATTCTGTTTGTCGAGCAACCGCTCGACGGACGTACCGCCGTCTACAGCATCAATATTGCTGAGCCGCAGGTGCCGCCGACCCTCCGCGCATCACATGCCTCCTACGATATCGAGGGTGGTCTCATCTATTCGTCCTGGCTCAAACAAGTTGTCGGCGTTCGGTATCACGCAGACGTATCCGAGAACCTGTATTGGAATTCGGAAACCAAAGAACTCCAGACTGAGATTGATCTGGCGCTTCCCGGACGAATGAACAATATCCGCAGCAGCAGCGAGAATGGCCGCAGACACATCGTCGTTTCCAGCAGTGCGAGGCAACCTCCTCAATGGTATCTCTTTAACGTCGAGCTCAATCAGCTGACGTTGATGGTCGAAGGGTATCCGAAACTGCCGGCGCAGGAACTGGTCGCACCCATGTCGGTACATCTCAAAGCCAGGGACGGCACAGCCCTGCATGGGTATGTGACTCGTCCGGCGAATGCTCAACAGCCTGTGCCGTTGATTGTGCTGCCGCATGGTGGCCCAAGCAGCAGAGATGTGTTGGATTTCGATTATTGGACCCAATTTTTCGCCAGCCGAGGATGGGCGGTGCTACAAGTGAATTTTAGAGGATCCAGTGGTTACGGCAACGATTTCTTGCAGGCGGGATTCAAGCGCTGGGGGCTCGAAATGCAGGACGATCTGACGGATGCCGCGCAGTACGCGATCCACCAGGGAATCGCCGACGCTAAACGCATCTGTATCGTGGGTGGGAGTTACAGGGGATATGCGGCGTTGATGGGAGTCGTCAAAACGCCGGAGCTCTTTCGCTGCGCCGTGAGTTTTGCGGGAGTGTCGGATCTTCGAAAACTGCTAGAAGAGAGACGTCAGTTTCTGGGGTATGAGCTAGGAGCAGAACGACAATTGGGAAGCTTATGGTCCGACCGCGATCGACTGAAGGCCACATCTCCGGTCAACCATGCGGACAAGATACGCACTCCGCTGCTCATGGTGCATGGGGCGGAAGACCGGGTTGTGCCTGTCGAACAATCTCGCGCGATGGTCGAGGCTTTGAGAAGTGCAGGCTTCAAGCACGTGCGGTATGTCGAATTGCCGGACGGCGACCACCACCTCAGCCGGCAGGAAGATCGTCTCACGTTCTTTCGTGAAATGGAACGGTTTCTCGCAACGCATCTCGATGGGCCGCTCGTAGATATCGGCCTTCGAAGTAGTCGGTGAAGCCGGCCCAGTCTCCACACTATTCGAGCACGACTCCTCTCAACCATCCCGGCCGGCCATCGATGTCCGGCGGAATGTCCAGATGCAACAATTCCGCGAGAAACGGATAGATGTGGATGTTTTCGAACGCGGGAATAATGGCGCCTCGTTTGATGCCGGGACCCGTCGCCACAAAGATGCCGTGCATTTCGGGATGAGCCGGACTCCACCCATGTTCTCCACCCAAAATAGCCGGTTCATATTCCTTCCACAAAATGAGATAAGGCATGTCCATGAGAATCACCACATCGCCGATCCTCCGATCCTGGCGATAATGCAATGACTCCGGCACCTCCTCACGGAGGTAGGCGCGCCCATGCTGGAGCGAGGCATTGAGCTGGTCTCGCGTCTTGGCGGGATCATGCACAGCCGGGTTCAAGTGCAAGCTGGCATAAGACCCCAGCGTGCCGATCCACTCATCAGGTGTTTTCTCCTGAATCAGATCGTCCATCCATACGAACTGGTCGTGCCGGACAGACAACATGCCGTGGTCACTCACTATGACCAGATAGATCTGGTCACGGATGGACAAGGTCTCGAGACGGTCGAGCAAGAGGCCGAGCGTCTGGTCCACGGCCTGGGCCGCAACAGCAATCTCGTGGGATTCGATGCCGAACCGGTGCCCTGCCTCATCGAGGTCATCCATATATAAGGTCATCAGATGGGGCCGTTGCTCGGGAGGCAACTGCAACCAGGCCAAGATTTGATCGACCCGCCGATCGTTTGTAATGTGTTCGCCGTCCGGCGCTACATACCTCAGCCGACTCCCTTGAAGAATATGTGTTGCACACCCGACCCACAAGTAACAGGCTGTCACCATCCCTTGCGTTTCCGCAGCGACCCAGATGGGCTGGCCCCCGTACCAGGTGCGATCACGCAACGATGGCTCATCATAGAAGACCTGTTCCCGCGCCGGGTCATAGAACACATTCCCGACGATGCCATGGTGCTCGGGATAGAGTCCCGTCACCATAGAATAGTGGTTGGGACGGGTGATCGAAGGAAACACCGGAATGAGCCCTTCCGCTCGCACCCCATTCTCGATCAGGTGCCGGAAATTGGGCAGATCGAAGCGATCCAAGTAATCGGCCCGGAAGCCATCGAGCGACACAAGAATCACATAGGGCTTGTTCTGCTGGTCGAGCCGGTTGATACCTCCCGAGCCTTGGCCGGCAACGCGCTGATCAGCGGCAGAATGTTTCTCCGACCCAGCCAGCAGGGGAGTAGGCGGGAAAAAAAGCCCCAGTAGCAGTAAGCAGCGAAGGATCATCGATCGGAGCTCCCACCCATCGGCGACCATGCGAGGCGCGGATTATTTCATGGAAGTCCGACCGTCAAAGTGATGGTCGTGATCCGCGTCGGCTTCCTGCTTCGTTTTATGGATGATGCCGTCTTTGTGTTCCGGTGGGCTGTACAGGCTGTACAGTTTGAGTGAGGCCGTTTTCCCGCTATTGATCACATTGTGCCTGGTTCCGGCTGGAATGACGACCGCAAACCCGTCGCTCACCGCATGTGTTTCTCCGTCGAGCACGACGGTGCCCTCGCCCTCTTCGAAGCGAATGAACTGGTCCAACTCATGGACCTCTTCTCCGATTTCTTCGCCGGGCTTGAGATTCATCAAGACCAGTTGCGAGTGTTGCGCCGTAAAGAGCACCCGGCGGTAATGCTGATTGTCGCGCGTGGCGTCTTCGATTTGAACGAGATATCCTCTCATGATCGACTCCTTTCTTCGCGTGGCAGCGCATGATCGGTGGGGCAGGCAGATCTACGGCTGACTGTAATCCAGGACTGCGGAAAAAGGCCATGCCTATTTTCCAGGCAAGCCGGTCCACTCAATCGAATGTGGCACTGCCATTTTCTGAACAAGCGGCGAATGAGAGCCGCACCGCCACCACGCCCACTCGCGGCATGCGGTCGGAAACAGAGACCGGTTCAGCCGATCGGAAAATCGATCGCGAAAAAGATCATGAGACCGGAGAGAGGCATGGCGATGTGGTGAGAGCGCCTGCGCCGTAACCGGCCCTTACGATTGAAGCGGAATCTCGAAAGGGGTGGGACGAACGCCCCGTTCCGAGAAGACACGGGGCGTTCCAAAGTCCATGGCAGAGGTCGAGTTACAATTTTCCGACCAGATCCAGGCCGGGCTTCAACGTCGCTTGCCCGGGTTGCCAATTGGCAGGACAAACCTCGCCTTCGCCGTTGCGGACTCGGATCGCGGCCTGAAGCTTGCGCAGCGTTTCAGCGGCATTCCGGCCAATACTATTGTCATGGATTTCACAGGCGCGTAACACTCCGTCGGGATCGATCAAAAACGTTCCCCGGAGCGCGACGCCGTCATCTTCCAGATACACTCCGAATGCCCGCGACAGCGCCCTGGTCGGATCGGCAATCAACGGGAATGTGACGGATCGAATCGTCGCCGACGCGTCATGCCATGCCTTGTGGACATAGACGGAGTCGGTGCTGACCCCCCAGACTTGCGCGCCGAGCTTTTGGAATTCCGGATACAGTTTCGCCATCTCCGCCAGCTCCGTTGGGCAGACGAAGGTAAAATCGCCGGGGTAAAACAGGACAATCAACCATTTTCCCCGCTGGTCATTGAATGTCACGGATCGAATCGAGTCTTCGGCGTAGGCCTGATAAGTTCCGTCAGGGACCGGTTTTCCGATGGCAATCATAGTTCCTTTCTTGATCGTATCGATCATATCGTGTCGATGATCTAAAGAGTACACGCCGGTTTCATCGTCGGATACTAGCAACTGCCAGCCTCCAACGTCTACAGATCACGCACGAGAAATTTATTGGCCTGAGGCATGACGCTATCGGCCTCGAATTCCGCATGGAGACCAATCCCGCCTAGGGTCATTTCAAAAATCCCCAAGGAACCGCACGAGTTCCCATCCTGAGGCCGTCTTGCTATCTGGAGGCATGACCGACAGGTTTGAGGCCCATACCACTGAGAGGAGATGAAATATGAATATGACGATGGGCCTAGGAACGACGACCGGCGAACACCCGACAGCCTGCGATTCCCATTCCTGCCGTCGGTGCGGGGGATTCTTGATTAAGAAACGATGCCTGGATCTCGCGGAAAGCGTGGAGGGCTATTTGTTCTGGGCCAGCCGATGTGTGCAGTGCGGTGACCTCGTCGACGAGGTGATTCGCCGTAATCGTGAACGACCACCTGAGGCCGACGAAGTGAGTGAGCACAGGGAAGAGCAACCGATCGAGCTTGCCGCCTGACTCTCCTTGGTAGTTGCCCATCCCGTGGATGAAGTGTCCTGGTCCTCAAGGAGGACCGGCGGCGCCAGAGCTCGTTCATGCTGCGGAGAGATGCCGCATCACTCCATCACCGGCTGGTCGCAGAGGGCGGAACCATACCAACCGGCACGTCGTGTTCCGACAGGATCTGATCCACGGATAAGGTGCGCTTTGCCCACCAGAGATAGACTCCGCTGCCCAGCACGACGATGGTGATGAGATCGAGCAGGCTCCAGATTAGTTTCAAGGGCATCTCGCCATAGTTCCCGAAATGGAGCGGCTGCGAGAGCAGCAGAGCCGTGAGATACCATGGCAGCTTCCGGCTGTCACTGACGTGCGCCGTCTCGGCATCGATCAGGATGGGCGTCAACAATCGGGCAGTCAACGGGGTATGGCCGCGCATGAACACCATGTAATGGTGCGCCCCGGCGAAGGGGGTTCCGGGAAAAGCGACGAATCGAACGGCCAACTCCGGCGCCGAGGCTTCCGCGGCCTGGATGGCGCGATCCACCGGTATCACGGTCGCCGGAGCCGGCTTTCCTTGCCACGGCGTCAGCATGTCGACGATTTCGGTCATCTGCCAGTAGCCCAGCAGGGGCCGATCCAAGGTGTTGATGACACCCGTCACGCCGACGACCAGCACCCACGTCACCGTCACAATGCCCAGGAGATTGTGGAGATCGAGCCAGGCCAAGCGGGTGCTGCGTTCCCGGCGCACGGTTCCGAACGGCAGTTTCCGCATAAACGGCCCGTAGACGACGATTCCTGAGACGACGGATGCCACGAACACCAGTCCCATGAATCCGAGAAACAGCGTCCCCGGCAGGCCGGCGAACATTTCGACGTGCAGCGTCAGTAACACATAGACCAGCCCATGGCCGATCGGAAACTCCTTGAGGAACTCGCCGGTCCGCGTATCGTACATATAGAGCGCGGAATTGTCTTGCGCCATGGGGGTTTCGCCCAACGACACGAACCACATCGGATACTCGTCGTCTTTCGTGAGAAACTTCACCGCGTCCTGAGGGCGCCGGGCCTTCGCATCCTGCACGAGCGCATTCAGGTCGACGGGCGCCGACGCGGTTACCTGTTCAGGCGGTTCGATCGCGTCTCCCAGCCAGAAGGTCAGTTCATCACGAAAGATCAAGGGCAGGCCGGTCAGGCAGAGCATCAGCAAAAAGAGGGTGCAGACCAAACTGGTCCACTTGTGCACCGCGTACCAACGTTTGAGCGCATCGGCGTTGAGCATGACGTTAATAAAATTCCAACTTGACCGAACCCAGGAAACTGAGCGGAGCCCCGAGGTAATTGTAGGCGCGGATTCCCGGCCCTCCGTAGAAATAGTCCTTATCCAAGAGATTCTGCACGTTCAGCTGGGTGACCAGGTTCATGCGCGGGAAAATGTCCTGCTTTCGATAATACAGGGCGGCGTCCATCCTGACATAGCCCGGCATTTCGTAGGTGTTGCCCAAATCGCCCGCCCGCTCTCCCACGGCGAACATGCCGATGCCCGCCCCGAGTCCCTGCAACGGGCCTTCGAGAATGTCGTAGGTCGTCCACAGGCTTCCGGTATGGCGGGCAATCAACGGCAACCGGTTGCCGACCGCAAAGGTATTGTCGGCGCTGATCCGCGCATCGATATAGGAATAGGTCGCGATGACTTTCCACGCCGGCGTCAATTGCGCCGCCAGATCGATTTCTATCCCGTGGCTTCGCTGCTCGCCGGTCTGCACGGAAATACCCAACGGGGCATTCGGATCTTGCGTCAAAATATTCCGCCGGACCAACCGGTAGACTGCGACCGTCGACGTCAATCGTCCCGGCACGATATCGGTCTTGACGCCGGCTTCGTATTGGGTGCCGGTCGACGGCACGGTGAGATTGGATGCCGCCGCGAAGGGGCCGAAGGTCGGGATGAAGGAACGGGTGACGTTCGCATAGACCGACACCGAATTGATGGGCTGATAGGTAACGCCGATGCGCGGGCTGAAGCCGACATTTTCCGCCTTCGTATCGACGCGGGCAGTCCCGCTCGTGCTGTGCTGATAAAAATAGTCGCCCCGCGCGCCGACCAGCACATGCAGATTATCCAGAATCGAGATTTGATCCTGCACATACGCGCCGGCGGAATTGGCAAAGCTTTCGATGGTGGGCGATCGCGCGATTTGCGGCATCCCGGATTGCCCATAGATCGGATTGAAAATATCGATGGAGCTGAAGGGGACCAGCCCCGTGGTGTAGTCCGTCGACTGCCGCCCCACTTCCACTCCGGCCAACAGGGCATGCCGGATGCTTCCCGTGTGCACCGTGCCGATCACGTCGTTGCGCCAATAAAAACTGGAAACCTCGGCCAGTTGCTCGATGTAGAACCGTCCCAATGTACGGTTGTCCGGAAACAAGCCGGCGGCATACGTGCGCGACGCGGACGTGGCACTCTTGTCGAATCGAAACCGGCTTTCGATCCGCCAATCTTTGTTGAACTGATGGATCAACGCCGCGCCGCCTCGCCATTCCTCGGTTTTGAGCGTGTCGAACGGCTCACCGAGAAACCGGCTGATAGGAAGTGGCGCGAGTCCTCGTCCCAACGCCGGGAACCCGAGGTCCGGGGTGCGGTGATCATGCACATATTCTCCGTCGACGATCAGCGTCGTCTTGTTGCTCGCATTCCACGTCACGACCGGCGCCACGAAGTACCGCTGGCTGTTGACGAAATCTCGGAAGCTGCCCGCATTTTCGTAGGCGCCGTTGATGCGAAACAGCACGGTCTTGTTCGCATCGAGAGGGCCGGTCACGTCCACCATGGTGCGGGAGAGTCCATAGCTGCCGATGATCTGTTCCAGGGACGCAAACCGATCCGGGAGCGGCTGCTTGGTCGTCAAATTGACGATGCCGCCCGGCTCGCTCCGTCCATAGAGCACCGAGGCCGGACCTTTGAGCACCTCGATGCGCTGAATGTTGGCGATATCGCGAAAGGTCTGCGCCTGCCCTGATCCGTTGCGCATGTAGTTTTTGAAATAGTCGCACGGAAAGCCGCGGCAAAAAAGGATGTCGCCGGCGTTCCCGGACTGGCCCGTATCCGAAAACGCGATCCCGCTCACGTTTCTCAAGGCCTGATCGACACGGATGGCCTTTTGATCGTCCATGACTTTTCTGGTCACCACGCCGACCGATTGCGGCACTTGGATCAGCGGCGTCTCCGTCCTGGTCGCCGTGCTGGCCTCCTCTGCCACATACGATTGCGTGTCGTCGTCGCGCTCTTTGACATCTTTCACGACGACTTCCGGCACTGTGACCGGTTTCGGCGGTTTTGGATGGTCCTGTGCCATGGCGGCCGCCGCAGCGCCGGACGACGCCGGATCCAGGCTGTGAGGACCGGCCGGCGCGGGCGCCGGCAGAATCGTGAAGGTGTTGACACCGACCTGGCTCGACTGCAGGCCGGTGCCGTTCAGCAATTGCTCCAACGCCGTATCGTCGGCATAGTGCCCGATGACCGCCTGATTCTGCCGGCCGGTGAGCAATTCCGAGTCGGCATTCACCGACACCCCGGCCTGCGTCGCGAATTCGATCAAAGCTTGGCTCAACGGCTGCGCGGGAATATTGAAATCGTGCTCTTGCGCAGCGGCCGGCGACGACCAGAGCATGGTCCCTGACAACGCCGTATACACGATGATTCCCATTCCGACCAGCAGGGGTCGTAGGAAAGGCAGTGATCGATAAGCCACAGATGGTCCTCCTTCGCGGAAAGTATGTGTCTTCCTCACCTCCTACGACACACCATCCCGGAAGATCCTCACCACCGTTTTCGAAGAAAGAAAAAAATAATGGAGTCGGCATGAGTCTGCGCGGCGGCGCAAGGGAGCAAGAAGCCGGATGAGCGGACGGTGGACCCTACGACTTCACTGCGCGGCGAATGTGCCATTCCGTCGGCAGTGGATGATCGACAACGACGGGAAGCGTGCGCGGCAAGGAGGCCAACGTTGTGTCGATATCGGAAAATTGTATGACCGCCGTGAGAGGAAGATCGGCCGCGGCGGCATCGATCCGAATCGTGCCGTGATATTGGCGCTGGAGGGCCGTGACCACATCCCGAAGCGGAGCGCGATCGAACACCAACACGTGCTTTCTCCACGTCCCGATATTGTCGGCCGCAACCGGGTGGATCGGTTCCAACCCGGCGGCTGTGACAGACACCCCTTGACCGGCCACGAGGGACACGGCCTTTGCGGGCGCGCCCGTCTGTTCGACTCTCACCTCTCCGCGCGATACCATGACCGCCAGCCGATCGGGCTGGCGTGTGACTTGAAATGCGGTGCCCACGACGCGAACGGTGCCGATCCCCACGTCGACGATGAACGGCCGGTCGGCATCTTTTGCCACGTCGAACAGCGCTTCACCTTCCTCCAAATAAGCCAGGCGCCGCCCGCGATAATATTGCACGCGGATCTTGGAACGGCCGTTCAGATCGATGCGTGAACCATCCGTCATCGTGAGGGTCGTCTGTTCGGCCACCTGCGTGGAGGCCGTAGTGTCGAATGTCGGACGGAACCGGTTCATCACGAACACCCCCATCGTGACGACGGCCGCTAATGCGGCGGCGAGTCCGATGGCCTGGACCCAGCCCCATCTTGTCCGAAAGCGAGGAACCGACGACGCCTTCTTCAGGTCGCTCTGCGGGCCGTACACGGCCGACAGCGGTTCCAGCCCCTCCCAATCGAGTCGGCAGCGTTCGAAGGCGCGGGCATGCGTGGAATCCGCATGCAGCCACTGCTCAAACGCCTCTCGATCGCGTTGAGTCAGGCCGGGCCGCCGGAGCGCCAGCAGCCAGCGGACCGCGGCGTCGTAGGGCTCTTCGGAGTCCGGCCTATCCGGCCCGTTCTCTTTCGGTCGATCCATGAAAGGTCCTGCACTCTCTTCGACACACGGCATGCCAAGATCCTCAGGTCGCTTGATCTCGGGCGTCGCGGCAATTCCGCATCGCGCGAATCACGTGTTTTTCGACCATGCTCGGTGAAATGCCCAATTTCTCGGCAATATCGGCTTGACTGAGGTTATGGAACCGGTAGAGCACAAAAACTTCCTTGCAGCGCGGCGGCAGGGATTCGATCGCCTCCATCACGCGCTGGAGTTGCCGGTTGCCGTCCAAGACTCGTTCAGGAGTCCGTTCATCCACAATTTCCAGCGATCGTTCGTCGGAGAGGGTCGGCGCACAGGCAGGCAGGAGCGTTTCTCGGCTGCTCCGTCCATGATTGATGGCAATATTGGCTGCGATCCTGAACAGATAGGCGCGCGGATCCCTGATGTCCGTCGCGGGCGGCGCCCCCATCAATTTCAGAAACGCTTCCTGCATCAGGTCGGAGACCGTATGGGGGCACGCGACCCGCCGCGAAAGAAATCGCCGGAGATCATTGCGCGCGGAATGAAACAGTTCTTCGAAGTCCTGGACGGGCAACATGCAGCCTCTCCGACGGTGAGACAGACGGCGACAGAGCCGTTTCCGCCTCGTGATCCGATGCGAAAGGTACCAGCCGTCAAGAGAGGAAGGGAATGTTCGATTTCTGGAAAATAACAATCTGCCTTGAAGGTTTCTCTGTCACGCAAGTCCTGTCCGGCACTGAGCCGACCGGTGCGGCCATGATCGCTGAGCCCTGTACGTTCTTTCTGTTGCTCGGGCTCCGTCTCGCGTGCCGAACAATACATGGCTGCACGACATCGTCCGTTTCAATCTGTCCCCTTTGCCTGGCTGACGAAAATGCGGACGTGTTTCACCTCTCACGGCAGGCGCACGGAAATTTCCACGCCTCCTTTATAGGGCCAAAGCGTCGAGCGAAAGCCGTTCGCCGGATTGCGGATATAGTCGGTGTAGGCGCGATAGGCGCCGGGCAGTTGCCCCACGTTATCGGCCATCACGATCGCGCCAGGCCGGAGCTGCGGCGCCATGATCTCGATGATCGGCCGCGCGTAGCGCGTCCAACTGTCCAGCAATAAAAAATCCGCCGGGCCGCCGACATTTTGCAACGTCTCCAGCGCATCGCCTTCACGAACGTCCACGAACTCAGCCAGGCCGGCCTCGGCGAGATGGGCCCGCGCGGCAGCCGCCTTGGTGGGTTCGATCTCCGTCCCGATGACCAGGCCGTCGGTCCCGCCCTGCGCCGAGTCACGCACGGCGGCAGCCAGATAGATCGTCGAAACGCCGAACGACGTTCCGAATTCCACCACCCGCTGCGCCCGTAACGAACAACAGAGCACATAGGCCAAACGGCATTTATCGGGGTGCAGGGGAATCAGCTTGTCCCGGAGAAAATCCCAATGGATGTCTGGCGTGCGCCGGGTGACCCAGCGCTGAAGCATATGCACCAGGCCATGCGCGAGCAGATATTTGAATTCCCGCTCGCCTTGGGCATGCAGGCGCGCAAGGACGGCTTCGGCACGCGGATCGTGAAGCGGATTGGGAATTGACTCACGCATTTATGCGCTCCGTTGTGCCGCGACCTCGATGGGCCCGATGTCCTCGGGAGCCTGCCGCGTCTTTTTCCACAGATACAAGCCGCTGACCAGCACCACGATCGTGATCGCGTCGAGCAGTGCCCAGACGATTTTCAAGGGCAGCCCGCCGTAATCCCCGAAATGTAGCGGCTGCGAGAGCCGCAGCATCGTCAAATACCACGGCAGTGTTCGTACATCGGTGACGTGCGCCGTTTCCGCATCGATGAGCAGCGGCGTCAGGAGTCGAGCCGTCAGCGGTGTCTGCCCCCGCATGAACACCATATAGTGATGGGGGCTGGCGAAGCGCGTCCCGGGAAATGCCACGAAACGGATGACCCTACCGGGCGCCGCCGCCTGCGCCGCGCCGACGACATCGTCGACCGGCTTCATGACCGACGGAGCGGGTTTGCCTTTCCAGGGCGCGATCATTCCCGCCAACTCGGTGCGTTGCCAATAGCTCAATAACGGCACTTCCAATGTATTGATCACGCCGGTGATCCCGACGACGAGCACCCAGACCACCGTGACGATTCCCAGCAGATTGTGCAGATCCAACCACGTGAGCTGCCGGCTCCCTTGCCGCCGGACGGTGCCGAACGGCAGTTTGCGCATAAAGGGTCCGTACACCACGACGCCGGAAATCACGGAGGCGACAAAGAGCAGGCCCATAGCTCCGAGAAAGAGCGTGCCGGGCAAGCCGGCCAAGAGTTCGACATGCAGTTTCAAAAGAAAATTGAGCATGCCTTGATTCAGAGGCCGATCGTGAAGAAACGCGCCGGTTCTGGAGTCGTACATAAACAAGGCCGTATTGTCTTGCGCCGTGAGGGTCTCTCCCAACGAGACAAACCAGGCCGGATGATCCTCGTCGAGGGTGAGAAATTTCACGTGGCCTGCCGGATGCCGCGCGTGCGCATCCTTCACCAGCTCCTCGAGATTCACCGGCAGGGCCGCCGCATGCTCGGGCGGTTCGACTGCGTCTCCCAGCCAGACGGCGAGTTCGTCTCGAAAGACAATGGGCAAACCGGTCACGCAGAGAAGCAGCAAGAAGACCGTGCAAATCAGGCTCGTCCATTTGTGAATGACGTACCAGCGTTTCAGCGCTGCTAGGGTCAACATAATGAATATCCGGGTTTAATTGAATTCCAACTTGACCGACCCGTAGAACGTGAGCGGCGCGCCGGCAAAGGCCGACGCGCCTCGCGTTTGGAAGCCGCCGGAATAATAGTTCTGGTCGAGCAGATTTTGAATGTTGAGCTGCGCCACGAGATTGGTGTGCGAAAAGACATCCTGTTTGCGATAGTACAGGGCCGCGTCGGTCCGCACATATCCCGGCAGCTCGAAGGTGTTATTGATGTCGCCGGCCCGCTCGCCGACCAGATACAGACCCGCCCCGACGCCGAATCCTGAGAGCATGCCTCCTTGAAAATCGTACGTGGTCCAGAAGCTGCCCGTATGGCGTGCGATCAACGGGAGTCGATTGCCCACCGCGATCACCGTATCGGCGGCCACGCGGGCATCGGTATACGCATAAGTGGCGATCACTTTCCAGGCGGGCGTGAGCTGCGCCGTCAGGTCGTATTCGATGCCCTGACTGCGCTGGGCGCCCGTCTGAATTTGAAAGAGAAAATTACTCGGGTCCGTGGCGAGAACATTTTTTTTGAGGATGCGGTACACCGCCAACGTCGACGTCAGGCGTCCCGGCACGATGTCCGCTTTCATGCCCGCCTCGAACTGTGTGCCGGTGGTGGGGATATATAAATTGTTGACCGCAGCGAACGGCCCGAACGTCGGTTGAAACGACCGCGTGACATTGGCATAGAACGCCACCGGCTGAATCGGTTGATACGTGACGCCGATACGAGGGCTGAAGCCGACATTTTCCGCCTTCGTGTCGCCGTTCGCCGACATGCTGTGTTGATAGAAATAATCGCCGCGCGCGCCGGCGAGCACGTGGAAATTCGGGAATACTTCGACCTGGTCTTGAATATAGACACCCACGGCATTGGCGAACGTGCGTACCAGGCGGGCCTTGGTGAGCGACGGGACCAGCGTTTGGTTATAGATCGGATTGTAAATGTTGATGGTTCCGAACGGCGCGGTGGCGATATCCAACGAGCCTGATTGTCTCCCGATCTCCACGCCGGTCAGCACATTGTGCTTGATGGAGCCGGTGGTCGCTTTCCCGATCACATCGTTCCGCCAGTAATAGCTGGACGTATCGGCGAGCTGATCGAACAGCAGACGCGTCAAGGTCTGATTATCGGCCTGAACGGAGCCCGGATTTGTAAAGTGGCCGATGATCGTGCTCTCGTCGGCCCGGAATTGGCTCTCGATCTGCCAATTGTCGTTGAACCGATGCGCCACCCGCAGACTGACCCGCGCTTCTTCGACCCCCGTCGAATCGAACGGCTCTCCCAAAAAGCGAGTGCGGGGGATCGGCGCGATGTTGCGTCCGATTGCGGGCAAGCCGCCGTCGGACGACAGCCGATCCCGGATGTATTCCGATTCGATCGTGACGGTGGTGTTGCTGCTCGGCTTCCATGCGAAGGCCGGTGCGATGAAATAGCGTTGCCCATGCACGAAATCCCGAAAACTTCCGGTATTTTCGTAGGCGCCATTGATGCGGTAGAGCAGGGTCTTTTTTTCGTCCAGCGGGCCGGTCGCGTCCACCATCGTGCGGTAGAAGTCGTAGCTGCCGACGATTTGCTCGATCGATGCGTAGCGATCTGCGAGGGGTTGTTTGGTCAAGATATTGATGATGCCGCCCGGTTCGCTGCGGCCATAAAGCACCGAGGCCGGACCTTTGAGGACCTCGAGCCGCTGCATGTTGGCGATATCGCGGAACGCGAACGATTGTTGAAAATCGTCGTTGCGCAGATTGTTCTTGAAAAAGGCGCAGGGAAAGCCTCGGCAAAACATCGTGTCGTTGGCGGCTCGCCCTTGCGCGCTATAACCGATCGCCACGCCGCTGACGTTCCGGAGCGCCTGCTCCACCCGGATCGCTTTTTGATCGTCCATCAATCTTCTGGTCACCACGCCGACCGATTGCGGCACTTGAATCATCGGCGTGTCCGTGCGCGTCGCCGTGCTGCTTTCTTCCGCGACGTAGGATGCCGCATCGTCGTCGCGCTCGCGAATGTCCTTGACCACGATTTCAGGAACCTTGACGGGCTTTCGTCCGGGTTGCATCTGCGCTGAGGCGCCCTGTGAGGCGAATGGTTGTTCAGGAGGAGCGACCGAGGAGGCGGGCGGAAGGGGAGGCAGGGACCCGCGCTCCAACGTTACCGTTCCATTGGGGGTGGTGCGGTATGACAAGCCGGTATTTCGCAGAAGGCTGTGCAACGCCTCCGCAGGGAGCAATGTTCCGGTCGCACCCGGGCTCCACACGTCTTGCGCGATGGCTCCTTCGTATAGGACCTGCATCCCGGTCTGCGCGGAGAAGGCTATCAACGCATTGATGAGCGGCTGGGCGGGAATATCGAAGGTCATGGATGCGGATGTTTCCTGCTGAAATGAGTCTTGTGACTGAACCGGCGTGCTCCCGAATGCCACGTATCCGATCACCAGAACGCCTGCCACCATCATCCGGATTGTGCCGAGTCGCATCACTGCCGCCTCCATATGTGAACGCTTGTCGAAAGGCACTGCTGCCTGCTGTATCGTTAAGACGAATGCGCGGCGGATGACCACTATTCAAAAATGAAATAAACCTTCGAGCGGTGTGATGGAGAAGCTGTGAGTGCCGAGGTGCCGTCAGTAGAGAAGAACCACGCGGCCGGCAATGGAAAGAGAGCGAACGTGGAGCGTCTGGGTAATCGCATCAAGGACGCGCAGAGGATCGTTCGTCGCGAACACTCCGCTGACCACTCGTGGACGAAGGGCGGGATTGGCCAGGATCATGGCGCCGGAATGGTATCGGTTGAGCTCATCGATGACGCCGGACAAGGGCTCCATGGTAAAGACCAGTTGTCCTCGCTGCCAGGCCAAGGCTTTCATGAAATCGGCGTTTCTAATGGGGCCGATACCCTGTGTGTCGTAAGAGACTTCCTGGCCCGCCTGGACTCGTACCGGATCAGCTGAGACCGTCGCGTGAATGGTGACGGTACCTTCTGAGACCGTCACGGTGACACGATCCGGATGTTTACGGATCGAAAATTTCGTCCCAACGACCTGAACCGTTCCGGGTCCCGCCGCGACAATGAACGGTTTCTCGGGGTCCGGTGTGACGGAAAAGGCGGCTTCTCCTTTGAGCAAGGTCACCTCGCGGCGATCTCGCCAGGTTCCGATAGCCAGCGCGCTCTGAGTATTCAGCAGCACCGTGGATCCGTCCGCGAGGTTCAGGTGACGTTGTTCACCGGCCTCGGTGCTGACATCGCTCTTCCACCTGTGCAGCGCATGTGGAATCCAGAGTGCCGCCACCGTCGTCAGCAACGCGATCACCGCGGCGAACACCAGGCTCCGTTTACCGCCAAGGATTCTCGATGCGGACGGATTTCTCTCGGTAGGCGGGGAGTGGCCCGATGGACTCGCGATGGGGCGTTCGGCTCGAAAGGCCGCGTGACTGGGCTCTTCCAGCTTGGCCCACAAGCGGCACAAGGCGTCGTAGGCCTCTTCGTGCGTCGGGTGTTGTGCTTTCCACTGCGTGAATGCGTCCTGTTCGCGCGGCGTCACATCCGTGGCGCGAAGGCGAGCGAACCACTCGGAAGCTTCCTTGATCACATGCGCTTCGGGGTCTGGTGTAGACGTCGAACTCATAGGTCCTGCGAATGATGAGTCGGGAGGGATCATCCCAAATTTCGATGTGTCCGTCGACTGTCCTATCGACCCCTCTGATTCAGTCGATGCCGGCAATGCGCCAGCGCCTTGCTGATATGTTTTTCGACGGTCGATTGCGCGATGTCGAGTTGAATCGCGATTTCCTCATAACTCAGCTGCCGCACGCGATGCAGGAGAAATGCCCTCCGGCATTTGGGGGGCAATTCAGCGATGGCCGTTTCTAGAATCGCCAGTTCTTGTTTGGCGGCGAACTCGCGATCCGGGAGTGGCGCCGATGCCGCCAGTTCGTCCGACGGAGGGCCGCCATACTGTTGCTGAAAGCGCGTCCGTGATCGAAGATGATCGATGGCTAAATTGTCTGCAATTTGAAAGATGAATCCGCGAAGATTGTGCACGTGGGCGGACGATTTGAGCCGTGCCAGCCGAAGATATGTGTCCTGGCATAAGTCCGCCGCCGTGTCTTCACATTGAACGCGTTTGAACAAGAACCGCCGAAGGTCCAGCACGCAGGATTGAAACAGATGGAAAAGTTCGCTGTGCATGATGGTGTGAGTTGTCGAAGGCACTCGATCGCGTGTGGCGCCGATGGTGGCCGATGCCGTTCGATCCGGCGGCACGATCATAAGAGGTTGAGGGCCGGAAGGGAATGTTAGGGTTCCGTATCACGACGGCAAAAAATGCAGACCGGTGGTGGCGATTACCCTGAACATCGCGCCTGTTGCGCAGCGCCTCGCCGAGCGTCAGGAGAGGTTCCGTCCTTGTTATGGCTGCTCCCCTTGGACCAAGCAGCATGGAGCCAAAAGAAGTAGGGAGCCGAACGGGGGTATATCGTCCGGCTCCCTACGTGCTGCCCGGCGCCTTGTTGAAGGGGCGGGGCACTCTGTCGAACTGGGACAGAGGGGCTATAGAGTAAGACGTACGATCTCGCGTGAACCGCACTGTTCGCAATCGAACATGGTGGAGTTTGTATCGGCTCGACAGCAGTGGTGTATCTGAATCCCGGCCTTCGGTCGGAGATGGGGCACCGGCACGTCGCCGGGGTAAGACGACATCTTCTGGTGGCCATTATGCGCCGTGGCGCTCGCAGGGCGTAGATCGGGCGATGTGCCATAAGGGAACGGCGATCGGGATCGTCAACGCAATCCAGGACAGCGCGTCCCATACACCGTCTCCAAGAAGAGCGGAGAGCAAGCCAACGGCGCTCACGACGCCGAGGGCAATCGGCATTCCCCAAATCTGACTCTTGCGTAAGCTCGTCATTATCATGTGAATAACTCCTAGTCTGCCCGGTTCTTCGCGCGCGCGCGTCGCCCAGTACCTGGACGACGTTCGCCGGCAGATCTCTACAGCCGATGGAGGTGAAAAATCAACGTCACTCCTCACAGCTCAATATGAACGTCGTGAGGCGTGCGTGACGGATTGGTCGTGAGTGAGCCGGTTGGCGAAGAAATATGCCAGCTTTGGCGCCAGATGACCATGTTCGATTTCAAGATTGAGGGGAGGTGTGCGAAAAACGGTGAGCCGAATACCTGCATATCACGGCGCAGCCGACTGGTCTGGCGTAAATTTTTTTGCCGTCTCTGCGTGTTGAGCGTCGCCTCGCCAGAACCTCAGAATGAGCCTTTCGGACCACTCGATCTTTCCCTCGTTCATCGGCAACCTGTCGCAAAATCGTGCGCGCGCGCATTCACCGTGAATGCGCGTGGAAGGTCATCCTAAAAATCAAACGTGGTCGAGAGTAAAAACGTACGAGGATCTCTCATAAAGATCTGTCCGGCTTGGGAACTGCCATACCAGGCCTTGTTGTCGAGGACATTCTCCAGAAACGCGCGGATCGTACTGGGTTTGCCGTCGGCCCGTTCAAACCGATACCGCGCACCGAGATCCCACTGGGTCCATTCTCGTAGTCTTTGGGTATTCTCGAAATTGACATATTGCGAGGAGGCATGCGTGATACGGCTGGTGACGGTCAGCGCGTGCAAGAAAGGCACATCCCATTCCCCGTAGAGCGTGAGTTGAAACGGGGCCACCGCGGCTTTATTGCCTTGATTCACGCCTCCTTCAGTCTTCGTCAGTTCGGCATCAATGTAACTCGTCCCGCCGAGAAGTCGAAGACCCTCCGCCACCTCTCCGAATACGTTGAACTCCAATCCCCGGTTGCGCTGCTCGCCTTCGACGCTGAACGTGTTTGTGGCAGGATTAATAAACGCGCTGGGCTGGGTGATGTGGAACGCAGCCAAGGTGGTGAATGCCTTGCCCCTGGAGAGAGAAATCCTTCGCCTGTCCTGACGCATCTCGACGGTCATCGCGGTGCTCGTCTTCATGTCCACCTGCGAGCCGTCAGGCAAGGCAACCGTCTGCATTTCGTCTGTCTCGGTGACATAGTCGGGAGGAGAGGATTCCACATTCATTCACCACAGGCCGACCGTCAGGGCCGCGACCGTGGCCGCAATCGCGCCGGCGATCCGCCAATTTCTTAGGAAGGAGCGCCGCCGCGGTCCATGCGGTTCCGATGCGGTAGACCCTGTGGAACGATAGCGCTTGAGGAGCGTGATGGTTCCATCAAGAAACGGCTGCGAGACACTGTCCTCTTGGACACGCTGTTTGCAAAACGCCAACGCTTTCACTATCTGTTTGACCACCGTACTCTGCGAAATCTTCCAGGCCGATGCCCACCTCCGCATAGGTCATGCGTTCGCATTACTCTCCTCAACGAGATACTCCGCCTCTCTGGAACAGGTTCGATGGTGATCGGTCAGATCCTGCACTCAAAATCGAACATGGCCGAGAACGAAAACTCTCGCGTCATGAACAAGAAGACGTGATGGACATCGACATGATCATGTTATAACATTGTGCAAACTGAGGTGCGAGATGATCAAAACCCTTCAGAAGCATGGGAACAGCATGGCGCTGGTCATCGAAAAGCCGATGATGGAAGCGCTCGGCATCAAGGAGGACACCCCCCTTCAGATCACACTCAGCGGTAATGCCCTCGTCATCACGCCGGCCAACGTCGGAATAGGGCGAGAGCAGGTCGAGGAGTCGCTCAAGAAGATGCGTCGTCGATACGGGCCGATGCTCAAGCGATTGGCGGACTGACCCGATGAAAGAGATCGTCTTTCTCAGCGTGGAGGACGTGATGATCATTCACGCCAGCGCCATTGAACACGAAGGCGGCATGGGAGGAATAAGAGAGCACAGCCTTCTCGATGCAGCCGTCGCCATGCCTCGGCAACAGTTTGGCGGTGTCTATTTGCATGAGGATCTCGCCACTATGGCCGCGGCCTATCTTTTCCACCTCGCTCAAAACCACCCGTTCTTCGATGGCAATAAAAGAGCGGCAGTGATGGCAGCGTTTGTGTTCCTCGATAAGAACGGCATTGATCTGACCATTGCTCCCCAAGACCTCGAAACCGCGACGCGCCGGGTCGCGGCCGGCAAAATGCCGAAGGATGAACTGATCCGCTGGCTGCGAAAGCAGCTCGGCGGCGGCAGCGGATAGTTTCTTTTGGCGGATGACCTCTCGGAGGTCTGACCGTCAACTCACAATGCGGCTTTCAACTCACGCTCTGCCAAGACCTGCGTTGCCTCGGCCTGTTCGACCGCCTGCTGAAACGAACTAAACTGAGTGAGTGGTGATTTGCCTCGCGTAGGTGCCGTCATCTCGGCCAACTCCGTATTTTTCCACTGGGCGAAGATCGGCCGCGCCAGCGTATTGATCACGCCCGTCAGCCCCACGACCAGCACCCATGCGACAGTGACGATGCCCAGCAGATTATGCAGATCGAGCCAGGTCAACCGCCGACTGCCCTCCTGGCGGACTGTTCCAAACGGCAGCTTTCGCATGAAAGGTCCGTATACGACAATGCCGGAGATCACCGATGCGATGAACAACAGGCCCATCGCGCCCAAAAACAACGTACCTGGTAATCCCGCAAAGAGATCGACATGCAGCTTCAGCATGACGTACATGAACCCCTGGCGGAGCGGGATATCTTGCAATAACTCACCCGTCCGACCGTCATCCATGAACGTCGCGACTGTTCGAGGGCATCGGGCGTCTCACCCATGAAGACAAACCAAGTCGGTCCGTCGTCTTGAGACACGAACTGCACATGGTCGTGTGGTCGTCGTGCGCGGGCATCGGCCACCATCACATCTAAGTCAGCACGGGGCAGATGGGCAGCCATCTTCAGCGGTTCCACCGCCATGCCGGTCCAACGGTTGACCTCTTTCCCGAAGATCAGCGGCAGACCGGTCAGGCAGAGCAACAAGAGAAAGACAGTACAGATAAGGCTCGTCCATTTGTGGATGAGGTACCACAATGGGCTTTCGCATAGAGTCCCTTGGGATCGCGTGACATGCAGGTGGTAAGCGGACATCGGACGAAGACTTCGACAAACGTTTCGATTTCCGCTCGTGCCGCCTCTCGTGCCGCCGCATAGGGGGAAATCGCGGCCACGATCGCTACCGCGCCGACTCGAGACAGGAGTTTCGCCACGTATGCAATGCGGCGAACATTTTCATCGCGGTCGGCTCTGCTAAACCCCAATCCCCTGGTCAGGCGCTGCCGGACTTCATCGCCATCCAACGTTTCCACCCGCAGGCCGCGCCGGCCCAATTCGGTCGCGAGCAACCGCGCGAGGGTCGTCTTCCCCGCACCGGGCAGGCCCGTGAACCAAACGGTAAACCCACGTGGAGACGCCATGTCACCTACATTCCATCATGAATTCCGGCGCATTCCCGGTTCGTGGGACATACGAACGTATCCTGCATCTTAGTCTCATGTCGCGGTCATGGCCGGCGACTGCACTTCTTGCCGTTGCTCGCGTCTGGCGTAGGCGGCTCGCTTTCTCCACCAGATGATGACCCCCGTGATGGACAGGATTGCCGTCCCGAGTCCCATCACGGAAATCAGAATCCGTCCCGGCAGACCGAAAATCCGCCCGGAATGCAGCGGAAATTGGGCTTGCACGAAAAGATCGGCGGCGGTCCCTTTCCAGGGTTGATAATCGCCGAGGTACTGCCCGTCCCCTCCGTCGAAATACAACACCGGCGGGCCGACGCCGGCCGCGCCATGATCATCTCCGGGCCGGAAAAACCGGGCGCCATAAATACCAAATTCCGCGCTGTACAACACATCGCCCAGCGGTTCGCGCCAACCCCGCTTCCGGGCTTCTTCTCTGGCCCGCTCGATAATCGGCGCATAGCCGATCGCCGGGGTGATCGGCTGATGTTTATCGGTCGGCTCGCGCAGGTCAAAGGGGGAGGGCGTGACCTGCGTGACCAGCGACATGACCGGGTAGAATATCTCCCGATACAAATTCATGGAAAAGGCCGTAAAGGCCAACATGAAGAGCAATCCCCAAGCCCAGAGGCCGAACGCGCGGTGGATATCGAAATTGATCCGCCGGAAGGTGCCGGAGAACTTGATCTTCCAGGAAGGGGCCCAGCGTGCCCACCAACCGGCACGAGACGGGTCGAGCATACTGTGATTCTGCAGCTGCCGGGGAAGCGTGATATAGAATCCGACGAAGCAGTCCAGCGTCCAGAGGATCGCGATGCCACCCATGAACCAGATGCCCCATTGATCGATCCCCCACATCTCGGGCAGATGCAGCGTATAGTGCAGTCGGTAGAGAAACGACATCAGGTTTTCTTTCGTGACCGGCCACACGCCCCCCCACTCGCGCCGGCCCAACTCTTCACCTGTCGCAGGGTTGATGAACAGCTGGTTGTAGCCGATCTCGTATAATCGGCCGGTGGCCGGATCGACAAGAGGGTCGATGCCGAAGGCCAGGGATTCACCAGGCTCCGCTTGCATCGGCATCAGGTTGACGCGCGCACGCGGGTCACGGGCTTCGATCATGCGGACGAGCTCGAGACTATCAAGCGAACGGCCTTGGGTTTCCACACGAGTCAAATGTGGATTGAGCAACTCATCCAGCTCGTGGTCCCAAGAAATCACGGCGCCGGTCAGTCCCGACACGATCAGGAATCCGGCCATGAGCAATCCAGCCCATCGGTGAAGGAGAAGTGCGATATGGTTCATAGCATCCTCGCAATCGTGCTTGCCCTTATGCGTACATAATTTGGCCGTCAGAAGGCAATGATCCCCCAACGGATATCCATGATGGAAAGCGCCCGCCAGAGGACGAGGGGGACTATGTCCGGTGCCGGCCGCTATTCGAACGTTTCAGCCAAATCCGGCAGAAAGCGGCACCGTTCTTCGAGCGACCAACCGACACGGTGTTACGAACACTCTCCGTCGTCGTAGTGGGTGATGACGAAGCGATGGGCGACCTGTGGCAGGGGGAAGGATTCCCCGGTATTTCGCGTCGTCCGGTGATGTCGGTGGGAACCGGCGTCGGCCTCGCGTCACGACAGGGTATCGCGTCTCACCAGCGATACCGCAGACTCGCATATACGGTGCGACGAGATCCATAGAAGCACGATGCATCCGCGCAGGTTGCCACGTATTCACGGTCGAGGAGGTTGTTCAGATTGACGCTCAACTCTGCGCCTCGCAGGGAGTCGTGGACCAGCCGCAGGTCGTATCGGACGGCGGCGTCGAACAACACGTACGACGGAGCTTTCAAACTATTGGCCAGATCGCCAAAGTTCGAGCCGGTATATCGAGTCCCTCCGCCCAGGTTCAGTCCGGCCAGCGGTCCGTCCTGGAACCCATAGTCCATCCAGAATGACGCCTGGTGTTTGGGCGTCAGGGATAGTCGACGGCCCAGGGTTGCGGGATCGTTACTCTCCGTGACCTTCGTGTCGGTGAAAGAATAGCCGGCGATCAGGCCGAGTGCCTGCGTGAGATTGGCTTTGCCTTCCACCTCGAACCCCTGCGCCCGTGCCTCGCCTGTCTGAACGTTGAAACCGAAATGCCCCGGGGTGAGATCCGGCGTGACGATATTCTGTCTGAGCAAGTGATAGACAGAGACCGTCAGGAGCGCATTATAGCCGACCGGCTTGAATTTGATTCCGGCCTCGTACTGCTGCCCTGTTGTGGGTTTGAACGGTGTTCCCGAAAAGTCGGTTCCCGCTTCCGGTTGGAACGACGTGGCGTAGCTGACATAGGGAGCGATGCCGCTGTCGAACAGGTAACTCAACCCGACGCGATAGGTCGCGGCATTGTCCCGTTGACGTATCGCGCTCTGCTCGTTGAAGAACAGGTCGTTGAGTTGCGTATCGGCGTTGACGAAGTCGTAGCGGGCTCCCAGCGTGAGCAAGACTCGGTTGTACTTGATTTGGTCTTGTGTATAGAGACCCACTTGATCCCGCTGCTGCGCGCTGGTGAAATCGATCTCCGGCCTGACCCATGGCTGATTGTAGATCGGCGCATACACGTCGAGTTCGGGCGAATCGGAAAACCCGCGCTGTGAGCGACCCCAGAGACGCCGGTAATCGACTCCGAACAACAGCGTGTGCCTCAAGAGTCCGGTTTCGAACGCCCCTTGCACGCGGGTATCCAGGGTAGCCGTATTGGCGAGATCGCGATAGAGACCGGCCAGCCGGCTGATCGTGCGGAAATCCACCGGCGCGCCGTCGCCGTCCCGCACGAAATCGAGATAAAACGTCGTGGGGTAATCGGTTCGCACATGGGCATACCGGAAGTTCTGCTCCAATTTCCAGGACTCGTTGAAGCGATGCTCCATCGCGTACCCGGCGGTATACTGTTGCCGTTTCCAGCGGTCGAACTCTGGCTCGCCGACGAATCGATTGATCGGAATCCTGCCGTTCGGATTCCCGAGCAGAGACCCTTCCGGAGGAAGAAATTGCAAGGTGTTGCCTGCATCGTCTTTCTGGAATTGGCTGAGAATCGTGAACGATGTGTTGCGGCTGGGGCGCCATGTCAGGCTCGGGGCGATGAAATATCGATCGTCCTTGGCAAAATCGATCTGCGTGTCGCTATGACGGCCCAGCGCGGTAATCCGAAAGAGCAACCGCCCTTGCTCATCGATCGGTCCGCCGAGGTCGAGCCCGCCTTGGATTCGTCCAAAGCTGCCGCCGGTCAGCAGCAATTCCCGCACCGGCACCTCGGTCGGCCGCTTGCTCGTCATATTGACCAAGCCGCCGGGAGAACTTTGGCCATATAACATGGATGCCGGACCTTTGAGGATTTCGACACGTTCCAGCCCGTAGGGCTCGATGCGCAAGTTGCCGTAGTTGACGCCGACCAATCCCAGCCCGTCCAGGAATTGCGGCGCATCGAACCCGCGGATATTGAAGTAGTCGTCCCGCATGGCGGGCCCATACATTTCCGTGAGGACGCCGGGTGTGTACATGACCGCCTGGCTGACGTTTTGCACCAGCCGCGTATTCATCTCGGCGCGCGTCACCACGTTGATGGTCTGCGGCGTCTCGAGAAGCGGCGTCTCGGTTTTCGTCGAGGCACTTGTCTCCTCCGCCACATAGGAGGTGGTGTCGTCGCCGCGTTGGCGTACGTCTTTCACGAGGATTTCCGGCACTTTGACGAGCTTCTGTTTGACCGCTTTCTCACTGTCGCCGGATGGCCGCTCGTTTGCGCCGGGAGGAAAGCTCTGGCTCTGTGGAGGCACAACCGGGGTCAGAATCGGGTTGTTCACGGGTTGGAGGGTGATGGTGTTTTCGTTGGCAAATCGGTAGTTCAACCCTGTATCCGTCAACAATCGGGTCAACGCCTCCACCGGGGCGTATCGGCCGGTGATTCCCGTCGAAACACGCCCTCTGGTCATCGCGGCATCGTAACTGAGGAGGAAATCCGTCGTCGCCGCAAACGATTTCAAGGCTTGATCCAACGGCTGCGGGGGAATATCGAATTCGAAGACCTGTTCCGATTGCGCGTGGGATAGGACAGGCAGCATGGCCGGCATGAGGCAGAGAAAGAGGACGCATCCCGCGACTCGACGTCGCATCCGATCCGAGAACACACACCACGACGTGGGCACTCTGCTCACAGAAGCCTCCTTTTCTCAACACTCTGTGCAGGAGTTCAATGACGCGTTCTGAAGGAACGCATGCGACTCTCAGCGGTTTGTCACGATACGCGCGCTTATGGGATTAACGTATGGAGAGGGGCGGTCCGGGAAAGCAGAGGAAAAAATTTTGCTATTACCGGAGAATGATCAACCGGTCGGTCAGCCGATCCATGTGAATCGGCAGTGTCTTGGCGAGCACCGTCAAGGTTTCGGCCATATTGGTGAGATCGTAGATGCCGGTGACTCGAATCTCGCGGGCCGACGGGTTCCAGATCACAATGGAACCGGAATGGTACCGTTGTATCTCGTCGATGACTTCGGAAAGTGGTTGATCGGAGATCACGAGACGTCGGCGCGTCCAGGCCGTGGCATCGGCCGCCGCCACCTGGGAGACAGGCCCTGCGCCGTTAGGCCCGATGGACACCCGTTGACCAGCCGTGAGTTGGATCGAAGACGATGCCGGATTCGTGCTGGTGACCTGGACCACACCGTGGACCACCGTGATCGTCGTGATGTCCTGCCGTTCACGCACGATGAATTCGGTCCCAAGCACCTGCACCCGATGCCCCGCGTGTTCCACGATGAACGGCCGAGTCGCATCGGCTCGTACTTGAAACAATGCTTCGCCTTGTAGAAGGTGAATGAGGCGACTCGTGCCTTCGACATGCGACACCAGCGCCGTATTCGTGTTGAGAACCACGGACGATTGATCGGGCAGGTGAATCGTTCGTTGTTCGCCGGTCGCGGTGGCATAGTCCGACCGGAGGGTGATGAGAAAATTGCTGCCCAGGGCCCACCATCCCGCGATCACCAACAGGGTGGCGGCGGCGGCCCACCGGATTCGACGCCGACGGTGCAGGCGTTGCCGTGTCGGCATGTCAGCCGGTGGAACGGACTCGAGTGCCACGGCGAGGTCCGTTGCCCCCCACGTGCGGCAAACGCGCTCGAACGCCTCGTCATGCGCCGGACTGCGCCGGCGCCAGGTCTCGAGCCGCCGGCGTTCCGCCTCCGTAAAATCCTCGGCATCGGCTCGCGCAAACCATTCGGCCGCTTCTCTGAGCAGATCGCGTTCTTGGTCGGCCACGCCGGTCACCATCATGCCCCCGTGAGGTCGTCGAGGGCTTTCTGGCAATGGTATAGCGCTTTGGCCAGATGGTTTTCCACTTGTCGTTTCGTCAAATTGAGACGCGTCGCGATTTCTTCGTGCGGACATCCCTGCACCCGGCGCAGCCACAACACGTGTTGCGTCACGTGTGGAAGAGACAGAAACGCGTTCTGAAAGACGGCCAGCCGCTGCTTCCCGTAGATTTCATCCACGGGTGCCGGGGCACCGCTGGGCACGATTGCCGCGTCCTCCAGCGGCACGTGGAGGGGAGCCCGCAGCTTTTGCTTCCGAAGGTGATCAAGTGCCAAATTTGTGGCGATTCGATGGAGATAGGCGCGCGGATACGCGATCTTCAGTTCATGCGGACTGCCCATGGCGCGCAAGTAGGTCTCTTGCAGAAGGTCTGCAGCGGTGTCGGCGCATCCGACGATGCGTCTCAGCCTGGCAACCAGCTCAGATCGGTAGTCCCGAAAAAATCCTTCCAACTCTGAAGGGGACGATGTGCTCATGGATACAATCGGGGTGTGCCTGGGGGCAGCAGGAGTCCGTCGAGGATAAACGCCGGCGGCTGATGCCAGCGAGGGAGTTGTTCGATGTCGGTCGATGTCATACGGAACACAACCATCACGCAGTGGACGCGCAGACCCTACATGCATCACCGCTGAAACACCATGCTCAACATCCGGAGTTTCGCCGAACGGCTGAAATCCTGTGGCGAGGGGAAAAGAGACCCCGCCTCAGCGGAGCGTGGTAGGTTGTTTTGCCGCTCGCGGAGAGTCACGCGCCTATGTGGAACCGTCGAGAGCAGAGGGACGGAGGCACGCCATCCTCGCGCGTTCGCTATGCGTCGACACCTGCGTGAGGACGGGGTGATCTTCGCGGTCCGGGTGTGTCAGGCATGGTCTCGTCATGCGGATGGTCATGCCTCGCCGGCGCACGTGGCTTGAACGGAACCACAGGCCGGAACGCCTGCCGGCCTCGGTTCTGGTGACGCCCGTCACCATCGATAGGCGACGGTTCCCACCACGGTGCGCCGCTCGCCGAACGTACAGGTGGTGCCCTCGTTGAAGCAGGTGAAGGCGTTATGGTTCAAGATGTTGCTGATGTTCAGGGCGAATCGATAATGGTTCCAGGTATAGTCGACGACGGCGTCTCCCACCACGAAACTGGGAACACGGAAGGTATTGGCCGCATCGGCATAATTGTAGCCGGTATAACGCGCGCCGCCGCCGATTCCCAGGCCTTTCCACTTCCCTCGGGAGGCGGTGTATTTCGCCCACAAGGAACCGAATTGGGAGGGGATCTGCAGCAAGCGTTTTCCCTGCTCCACCGGATCGATGGTTTCGCGGATCTCGTTATCCATCAGCGTGTAAGAGGCAATGAGGTCCCAGCCCGCATCGAAGCTGGCGACGGCTTCCAGTTCGAGTCCTCGAGAACGGGCCTCGCCGCGCTGGACCGGCAGGAACGTGCCCGGATCGGTCTGCACATAGTTTTCTCGCATGAGATCAAACACTGCTGCCGTGAGGAATGCGCGGGTGTGGGGAATCTGATATTTCACCCCGACCTCATACTGGCGGCCGGTTTCCGGCTTGAATTGTCGACCGTCGGCGCCGACCCCGATAGAGGGTAAAAAGAACGTCGAGTAGCTCACGTAGGGTGCGAGCCCGCTGTAGAACAGATAGGTCAGTGCGGCGCGACCGGTCGCTTTGCGATCATGTTGAACGCTGGTGGTGCCGGCCACGTTGTCGGTGGTCTCATTCCTCGCCCAATCGTGGCGGCCCCCGAGCGTGAGCAGCCACTTGTCGAACATCTTGACCTGATCTTGAAGATAGACGCCGGTTTGCAATTGCGTCGTGTCCTGCCTGCTGTCGAAGTACGGGACGACGCCCAGCGCGCCATAGTCATGCCGATTGAAGAGGTCGATCGAGGAGGCTTCCGCGAAATTTTGATGATAGCGCAGGGAAACCCGTTGTAAATCGATGCCGCCCAGCAAGGTATGATGGAACGGACCGGTGGACAGTTTTCCGGTCAACTGATTGTCGAGCGCGATGGCGCTCAACTTGCCATAACTGGTCCACTGGTCTCGAAGCGCCGTACGCTGGTCCGGCTCCACCCCAAAGACATACGTCGAAACACTGTCGGTCTCGTTCGCGTTGTAGCGCACTTTCTGCAGAAACTTCCAATGTTCAGAAATCTGGTGGTGGAACTCATAGCCGACGGAATGTTCGGTGCGGTGGTATCGATCGATTCCAGGCTGACCGGTAAACCGCTGCGGCTGAAGAAATCCGTTGGGATTGGGTCGTAATGTCCCCTCGGCAGGCAACCAGGGTGTCGCGCCTGCCCGGTCTTTCTGATAGGTCGCGAAAAAGGTCACGCTGGTGCTGGGGGCCAGGCGCCAGGTCAAAGCCGGTGCGAGGTACACGCGATCGTTCGACACATTGTCGATCTGCGTGCCGCTTTCCCTGAACAAGCCGGTCAGCCGGAAGGCGAAGGTGTCGCTGTCTTTGATCCGGCCTCCGAAATCGAATCGGCCTTCGTAGCGGCCGAAATTGCCGGCCAGGAATTGCACTTCATGCAGCGACTCCTGTGTCGGCCGCTTCGAAACATAGTTGAGGAGCCCTCCGGGACTTCCCTGCCCGTACAGAAAAGATGCCGGTCCGCGCAGCACATCCAACTGTTCCGCGCCGTAGGGTTCCAGGTTATAGCTGATGCCGAAGGCCGGATTCCGGAGTTGCAGACCGTCCTTGAAGAGGCCGTTCGTGGTGTTGTCGAATCCTCGAAACCTGAGCCAGGTCAAGCGGGAATCGAACCCGAACGGCTCGCCTTGAACACCGGGGGTATAGCGCAAGGCTTCGGCGATCGAATTGATCTCCTGCGCCTGCATGCGGGCGCGCGTGATGACGCTGATGGACTGCGGCGTTTCGAGTAACGGGATGTCGCTTTTCGTGGCCGTGTTCGTTTCATCCGCAACGTAGGAGGTGGCGTCTTCGCGCGCCTGTACGTCCTTCACCACGATTTCGGGCACCTTGACCGGTTTCTGTGTGCGTGAGCGATCCTGTGCGGGTGGAGCGCTTTCGTGGCTCGACTCCGCCGGCGAGGTCACGACCGTGATGGTGTTCGGTCCCCCGGACCGAAACGATAACCCGGTGCCTTGCAAGAGCTGTTGCAACGCCTGTTCGGCCGACAGTTGTCCGGAGACCGGCGTGGACTGCAGATTATTCACACTGTCCGCCGTGTAGAGCATCTGAACATGAGCCTGCTCCGCAAAGGCATCCAGCGCCGCGGGCAGTGATTGGGCCGGAATGTCGAACGGCAGCACCGCATCGTGGGCACTCGCCTGTGCCGCGGCCAGATTCGTGATTGCCAGCAGGGCTGCCAAGGCTCGGACGAGCGCGCGCAGCCACCGGCTCACCGTGGCTCGCGTGGGTTGGGCGATATCGCATTTCCTCACGGTCATTATCGTGCTCCCTCATGCGGATCTGTGGCGGTGAACACCATTCTCAATCAGTACAGAAGACGAGTGAGGGAGCGGATCCCCAACCTGCCGGTGTGAACGTGTCAGGGATTTACTGCGGACGCGCGGGCGGTATCAGCGGAGCGCTGAGGATAATGGCCCCGTCGCGACGGGTGACCTGAACCGGGATAATGGTCGGGAGCGCCGTAAAAAACTCGGCAAGATCATGATGGTTGAACACCCCGCTCACGGAGATGGTTCCCAACGCCGGATCGGCCAGGAGAATCCGCCCGGTCCAGTAGCGTTCGACTTCCCGGATGGCGTCAATCAACGGCATGCGTTCGAACCGGAGCGTGCCCTGCCGCCAGGCTGCGATTCTCCGCGGGTCGACCTGATCGAGCTGCGACCACTCGCCCGTCGTGGTGTAGGTGGCTCGTTCTCCAGGACTCAGGATGTGGGCTTGTGAAGGCCCATGGCCCGAGGAGGGAACGGTCACGTCGATCGCTCCGCTTTCGACGGCTACCAGGACGCGCTCGGCCTGCCGATAGACCGAAAATTGCGTGCCGATGTCGTGGATCCGCCCGTTGAGTGCGACGACTTCGAACGGCCTCGCCGTATCGTTTGCGATCGTAAAGTAGGCTTCACCCGTGTGGAGGATCACCTGCCGGCCGCGACCCCACATTCGTACCGTGACGTGGCTGTCGGTATTGAGATCCATGATCGTGCCATCGGACAGGGAGACGGTCTGGTGCATTCCTTTGGCCGTGCGGTATGTGCTTTCCGTGACCGCGAAAGACGACCACCACCACAAGGTTCCACTCACCAGAAGAAGCATCGCCGCCAACGCCGTCAATGGCCCGATGACCCTGCTCCGATGTTCTCTCTGATGTTCTTTCTGAGGTTTCGCGTGCATGGTCATCGCCTGGGCGAGGTGGCGTTGCAATTCGGGACTCGGTCGAGTCGCAACGGCATCCAAATGTTTCCACGTCGCCTGTACCGTCAGATACTCTGTGCGGTGGGCAGGGGCGGCGGTCAGCCATTGTTCGAAGAGCCTGGTCTCCTCGGCGGAGCAGTCCGGTTCCCGCAGCCGCAGAAACCATCGGAGGGCGTCCTCGGCCGCAGTCGGTCCAGATGGAGGCGATGAATCGTTCATGGCCGACCGGAGCCTCGGACTCGTGAGACGGGTGTCACAGATATGATTGCAATCGTTGTCTGCATTGCGCCATGGCCTTCATCAAGTGCCGCTCCACCATCGAGGTTGAAATGCCGAGCCGTTCGGCAATTTCCGCCTGCTTCAACCCGGCGAAGCGGTAGAGCAGAAAGACATCCCGCCGGCGAGGCGGCATTTCAGTGATCGTCTGATCCAGTGCGCGTCTGAGTTGATTGCCCTCGACCAGATAATCCGGTAGCGGGGCGGCGGAAGGGGCTTCTTCCAGCTCGCTGAGATCGATAAAGAACCGATTACGGACGGAATATTTCCGGCTCGAGTCGATGGCGAGGTTGCGGGCGATGCGATAGAGAAAGGCTCGCGGTTGGCGGACCACGTTCGGGTTATCGATCGCGAGGAGTCTGGCGAACGTTTCCTGCGCCAAGTCTGCCGCTTCGTGCGGACAACGAAGCTTGGCCGTCAGGAAGCTGAGAAGCTCGCGATAGTATTCTGTGTAAGCGCCCAGCGTTCGATTGCTCGGATTGGATTCCATTGTTGAGGCAGGTTCTTGCCGGGCGGAGTGGGCGTTGACCGCATCATAATTGGCTTGGGCCGCAACGGCCATGTCTACACTCCTGAATGATGGATGTCCTTCCTGAAAAGGGCTGACGGGCGAGATGTAAAAAACCCAACCTGCCGCAAGGTGGCGGAATGGCGATATGGGCGATGAAGGCGTCCGGAAGATCCGCATCGAGGAGGGCCGCACGGATTCGGAGGGGACGGGCGGGGACGGGGCAGGTGCCGCACAGGCAGCACCTGCGGTGTCAGTGTCGTGTCGCGGAGTCAGTTTCTGTCTTCGGCCCGGGGTCTTCGACGTAGCGATAGCCCTTCGAGTGCATGCAGCCGCTTAAGTTGATGCCGCCGGCGAGGGTTTCTTTCCTATGCTCTTCCCCCGCGAGCACCTCCTCCTTGCAGTGATTCCAATCGTCCTGCATTTGGCCGTCGGTCCTGTCCGTATGCACCCACCGGCCCTCAGCGCAGGCGGACAGAAGGGCGAAGAGAAGACCTGTCCCAATCAAGATCAACGGCATGGCCTTAGAACCTTACCCCAACAGTGGCCAGCACGGTCCGAGGCTCGCCGAAAAAGAACAGGCTCGAACCGTTGTAGGAGGTGGCCACATACCGCTGATCCAGAAGATTTCTGATGTTGAGGGCGAGATGCATGCTCTTCGCCCCCATCCAGTTGCCCTTCTGCAGGTCATGGTTGTAGTACAGAGCGGCATCGGCGCGGATATACCCGGGCATCTCGGTTTGATCTCCGAAGATGGAGGCGTTCCGGCTCGTGTAGGCGAAGAGCCCACCGCCGACCCCGAAACCTTGCAACAAACCTTCCTGGACGTGATAAGTCGACCAGAACGTGAATTTATTGTAGGGCACGTTGGCGAGCCGTTTGGCGACCAACGACGTGTCGTTGTCTTTTGTGACTTCGGCATCGGTGTAGGCATACCCGGTGAGGATATTCCATCCCGGCGTCAGTTGCGCGGTGATATCCAATTCAATGCCTTGGCTGCGCTGCTCACCAGTTTGAACGGAGTAGCCCAGGGCGGCGAGCCCGGGATCGGGATTGGGGGTCAGGAGATTTTCACGGGTCAGGTGAAACCAAGCCAGGGTAGCCGAGACGCGGTTGTCGAAGAAGAACGTTTTCATGCCGACCTCGTACTGTGTCGACCGTTCGGGTTTGAACAACCCTCCATTGGGATTCACGTTGAGCAGCGAACTGGCCTGGAATCCTCTGGTCCACGAGGTATACAGGGAGAGGGGCTCGATCGGCTGATACACCAGCCCCAAACGGGGACTGACGGCATGATCGTCCGATCTCCGTTCATCGGCTCCCACGGCTTGGGTGGATTGATGGATATAGTCGAATCGTAGTCCGCCCATGAATTTCAAATTGGGCAAGATCGTCACTTGATCTTGGACATAGATCCCCGCGGTCCTGTTCTCTGACTGCGAGCTCACGAGGTCACCCGTGAACGGCAGCGGCGCGAGCGAATAATCGGGGGCAAACAAGTCGATCGGTGGCGCCCCGGCGAACGTAAACGCGAAGCGATCCGTCTTTTCTTGCCGAAGTTCGACGCCGGTCAGCAAAGTATGGTCCATCTCCAGAAAGCGAAGGTGCCCCACGACATTCGTGATCATCGAGTTGGCATGCCGACGCGCGATCTGCGGTTGGAGCACCTGGAAGCGTTGGAAGGTGCGTTCGTCGGGGTCCAAGGAAACGGGAGAGGCATAGAGATTATTCTTGTCGTCTTCCACAATCGTGTGGCGAAAAGCATTACGAATGGACCACTTGTCGTTGAACTGATGGGTCAGGTCATATCCGACGCGATAGGAGGTGCGGTTGAAGGTGCTGAACTCTCCCAATGTGACCGATCGATTCCGCGGAATGGGACCGTTGATGTTCGGAATCAGTGTGCCCTGTGCCGGCAGACCGTACGGATCGTTGCTCCAGCGTCGAAGGTAGTCGGCATCGACCGTCAAGGTGGTGCGCGAGCTCATCAACCAGGTGATGCTCGGTGCAATCGCGGCCACGTCTCGATTGGCGTAGTCTATGAAACTGCCGGCCTTTTGCCCCGCCACGTTTAACCGATAGAGGACCGTCTTACTGGCATTGAGCGGGCCGGTGGCGTCGAGTTCCGACCGGTAGAAATGAAAATTGCCGAGCGTCACATTCGCCGAATAGGCGGCGTTCGGCAGGGGCTTGTTCGTCACGATATTGATCACGCCGCCCGGATCTCCCTGTCCGTACAGGACGGAAGCCGGGCCTTTCAGGACTTCCAGCCGGCGAATGTTGTACGTGTCCGATGCTGTGAACTGTGCGAAGGGGTCGAGCAAGCCGTTTCGGAAGTAACTGCGATCCGTGGCCGTGAATCCTCGAATGATCAACGAATCGTAGAGCGACGCGGCGGATTCCGTCGCATTGATGCCGGAAATATTCTCCAGGGTGTTTTGCAACCGGAATGTGCGCTGCTCCTCGATGACCTTGCGCGTGATGACTTGAATCGATTGCGGGACATCACGAATCGGGGTGTCGGTTCTTGTCGCTGAAATCGCGTCTTCCGCCACATAGGTCTGAGTGTCGTCCTCTCGTTCGTGGACATCTTTCACGACGATCTCAGGAACTTTCACCGACTTTTGTGCGGCGGGTCGAGGCGCCGCCTCAGGCGTCGCTGCCGTCGCGAGACCGGACGCACCGGCCGAGGAGGTGGATGGCGGGACGGACATCCGTTCGAGCGTGATGCTCCCTGAAGATGTGGTGCGGGCGCGCAGCCCCGTATCCTGCAAGAGGATGTGCAGAGCCTCTGTGGGAACGAGGTCGCCCGACACTCCTTGAGTCCGGAGGTCGTGCGTCATGGCTGCATCGAACAACAGTTCAATCTGCGCCATAGCGGAAAACTGCACTAAGGCGGATGACAGCGACTGGGGCGCAATGTCGAACCTCTGCGGGGAGGCTGCGGAGATCTCCGGTCCTTGAGCCGATACCATGGGCACTGAATGCAGCATCAACAGGCTGAGCAACACGAAAGTGCGGGCGAGAGGGCACGCCCGGTGCAGACGAACGAAGTGGTGGCGATATCCGGCAAATCGGAACGCAAACATGGGTCATCCTTTCCGTCGTAATGCGAAATGTCACAGGAACCGATCACGGTCCATTCACTACGACGGACGAATGACAAGAAAGGTCTACTGCAAAATGCTGCGAGTTAAGATTTTTCGGGGCGGGATCGGTAGAAGAGATAGATGCGATCGGCGATGCTGACGATGCGGACCGGAAGACTTTCCTCCAGGGCAGGGAGGAAGCGATCCAAACGATCGGTATCAAACGACCCGGTCACCAGAAGCTCGTTGAGAGAGTGATCGCGTAGAAACACGAGGCGACCGGAACGATAACGCGCCAGTTCAGCCAGGACGACGGGCAGCGGGTCATTATCGAACACCAACCGGTGCCGTTGCCAAGCCAAGGTGCGGGTCATGTTCGTCCGCTCTACCGGCCCGAGCCATCGGTTCCGGTGATACTGAATCCGTTCCCCCGCCTGCACATCTACGGAGACATCGGACTCCAACATGACCTTGACGCCATGTTCAGCCACGGTGACGGTGGTCTGATCGGGTTCGGTGCGGACGTTGAAGGTGGTTCCCAAGGCGCGAATCACCCCGTGATCGGCCGTAACTTCGAAGGGGCGGCTGGAATCGGGCGCGACCGTGAAGAACGCCTCTCCTCGATGGAGTGTCAGACGACGGGCGTCATCCGTCATGGTGATAGACAGTGCGGTGTCGGTATTGAGTTGCACCGTTGAGCCGTCGGAGAGGGCAACAGTGCGCTGCTCTCCGACGGCCGTGCGGTAGTCGCCGACCGGAAGCCACGCCAACGCGGCCCAGGCGCCGATCGCCACGACGAGGAGAACGGACGCAGCCAGAGCCGTGTATCGCCGCCATGGAAGAAATGGAGGCGTCGAGGTATCGGCCGGCTCCTGAGGCAGGAATCGATCCCACGTACGGATATCGTCCGCGCTCAGGCCATCCAACGCGCGCCAAAATTGTTCGGCCTCACGATAGGCGGCAGGATGGGCCGGATCCTCGGACAGCCACTCGGCAAACAGCCGACGCTCGTCGGCTGTGACGGTTCCGGTTTCCATCCGGACCAGCCAGGCCGATGCGGTTGACGCGAGAGTGTTGGGGTCTGATGTACCCATCGAATGGGTCATGGTAGCGCCATAGCTGCGGCCTTGTCACGTTGTCGGCTCGACCGTTCCCTCCATAAGAGGAGACGCGTCACAGTTGGTAAACATCCATGCGGCAGCGGCAATCGGGTTAGGGCTCGTCGAGCCGGCTGCGACAAAAGTCGACCGCCTTGATCATGTGCTTGACGACCGTGCTCTGAGCAATGCCGAGTTTGGTCGCCACTTCCGCGTGAGTTAAATGGTGAAATTTGATGAGCAGAAATACCTGGCGGCACTTCGGAGGCAGTTCCTCAATAGCCCGTGTCAGGCGCGCGACCTGCTGCTTCGACCACACGACTCTTTCAATGGAAGGACCCTGGTCCGCCTGATCGAGCGGGCGCTCAGGATCATCCAGTGTCATCGTGTCCCGATGTTGCTGGCGACGGTGATGATCAATCAATAAGTTCGTGGCCACTCGGAAGAGAAACGCGCGCGGATTGCCGAGGACTTCGCCTGGCTTGTTCTGAAGCACCCGAAGGAACGTGTCCTGCACGAGGTCTTTCGCTGTGTCGACGCACCCCAAGCGGCGGGCGAGAAACTGCTGCAGATCCGGCGCGTGCTCGCGGACCAATGCCGACAGGTCGTGCTGTGTTACTTCCGACATGGATTCCTGTCGTGTTTCCCGACGACCCTGCGATTCATGCGCCGGATAGTAAGTGGAAGACGGCCTGAAAGGGAATGCTCATCTTCCCGATCTATTCGGCCCTAGCGTGCTTCCCGGGTATGGAGAGTGCCGACTCGTACGTCTTAACTATGGAGAGGCGGTCAGACGGCACGTCTGCTCCAACCGACAACCCAGGAGAATCGGCTGATGAAAGCGATGACGATGCGGTCTCGCGCCGACCGGCAGGAGCGGCGATTGGACGAGGGAATCGAACGGATTCGAACGAGTTTTGGCCGAACACGGCAGAATTGGAGCGTCCAGCGTGAACGGATCGTCCAGGCCTTTTTGCAAGGCGAGCACATCACGATCCGCGAGTTGTATAGTCAACTCAATCGGCAAGGCCATCGTGCGCCCCTGAACACGATCTATCGGACGATGCGGGTGTTGTGCGAGAAGGGTTTTGCGCAGGCTCGGCGCTTCGGCGAAGAAACGCAGTACGACAACCTTTTTGCGAAAGGCGATCACGATCATCTCATCTGCACCGAGTGCGGTCACATCGTCGAGTTCGAGGACCCGACCATCGAACGGCTGCGGAAGCAGGTTGCGGAGGCCAATGGCTTTTACCTCACCGCGCAGAATCTGGAACTGTACGGGCTCTGTGCGGACTGCCGCGTGGCCGGTACAGGCCTGTTGCGACGTCTCTGACGTCTCTAATGTTCCCGACGGCGTCTGTGGGCGTCGCGTTTCAACCACCACATCCGCAGTGCCGTTCCGTACAAAAGAAGCGGCGTGAATCCCGCGGCGAAGACCATCCATCGCCCCGCGAGTCCGAAGGCTTCACCGTTATGCAAGGGGAAGAGCCAGGATAGGAATGTTTCGCCACGAGTGAAACGGCGCCAGTCTGTGATTCGCCGCACGATCCCGCTGTATTGGTCGATCCACACTTCGGTTTGTCCTCCCGCCTGTCGGACTTCTCCCGGTTGCCGGAGTCCCACGGAATAACTGTCCCGCTCATGCTGAGGTAGGCCGATCCACATTGTCTGGGCATTGGGAAAGGTCATACGGGCGATCGCGACCGCCTGTTCGAGGGGAATCTTCGATACCCCAGCCTGTAATTCGGACTGCGGCTGTCCTTCCGGCGATGCATCCCCAACGGGAGAGAACCACCTCACGACCGGGGTGACGACGTTAGGGAATTCCAAATAGAACCCTGTCAAGGCAAGGAGCGTGAGTAACATCGCTCCGGCCAGGCCGGTCAGCTTGTGCAGGTCATAGTGTGTTCGGATGAGACTGTTACCGGGCTGAAACGTCAAGGCGCGGCGGAGCTTCCCCGGCTTTGGCCACCAAAGGTAGAGGCCGCTGATTACCGAGAGGAGGAGAAACAGGGCCATGATGCCGACGAAGATCTCGCCTGGTCTTCCCAACAGTAACTCCTGATGCAATTCATAGATGACCGACACGAAAAAGGCTCCCCAGCGACGATCGCTCAAGGGGCGGGCGGTCGAGGGGTCGACGGCCACGACGTGCCAATGCTCTCCGGTAGGCGCGACCGCCGGATCCTTGAACCAGGCATGGAACGTATCGCGGTCGTGGAGGGGAAAAATGAGAGTGTCCGGAGCGGACCATTCCGGATGTGCCGCCTGCGCGCCGGCCAGGATCTCGCTCAGAGGCCGTGCATTTCCGGGAGTTCGGATCAACTGATCGGGGTTCAGCCATTCGTCGATGGTCTTGTAGAAGACCAGAAGGCTCCCTGTGAGGCTGGTCAGGACGAACAGCGCGCCGCCAAAGAGGCCCACGTACCAATGCAGTTGTAACCAAATTTTTTTCCAGGACCGAGGAGTGGAAGAGCGCATACCGGCTGCTGGGCTTGGCTGGACGATGGTCGTTCGCTGCGCTCCCGGACGTGGCCGAGCCGGCTCAAGCTCTTGCACGATGATGTCGTCCCTTTGCTTTCGTCGATGCGGGTTAAACACACGAAACCGGAGGACCTGCATCGGTCTTACAATAAGAGACGTACGACGGACCAAACACGACACCTGGTCGGAGGGAACAGTCCCCTCATCCGGCCTTTCGGCGGATGAGGGGACTGGTAACGTGTGTGGACTAGGACGTTAGAAGGTCCATTTGGCGCCGGCTTGCCAGAGCGCCGGGAGGCCGGGATAAATGCCGCGGGTGCGGTCCATGATCGTCATTTGATCCAGCATGTTCTTGGCGACGAAGAAGAACGTCGTGTTGATCTTCTTCACATACTGGTTGACCGATGCGTTCATCATGCACCATCCTCGGACGATGCCTCGTTGTCCGTTCGCTGTCGGGGCGATAATGTTCCGGTCGTCTCCAAACTGATCGCTGATGCACTGGGCTTCCAGTCTCGCATTAAACGCGCCGAGACTGAACGCCCGATTGGTATACCCGATTCCCGCCGTCAGCAGATGTTTGGGCGAGTAGGGCAGCCGGTTGCCGCTGACACTCACGACCGCCGCCTCCGTGGGCAGGAGCGCCGCACCCGTGATTGAGCTGTTGCGCGTGCCGATGAACTCGGCCTGCGCCACCCAGGTATAGTTCAAATCGAGCGTCACATCCTGGTCCTTATCTCGTCCCTTCATCGCATCCCACAGGTCCAGACTGGTGGCGAACTCGATGCCCCGATGCCTGGTTTCTCCCGCGCTCGTCAGGGTTGCGCCGGTACCGCCCGCCGCCGACTGCGAGATGATCTGGTTGTCGAAATCCATCTGGAAGAGGGTGAATTCATACCCGGCCCAGTGGGCCAGGTTGCCTCTGGTGCCCAATTCATACGTCCAGCTCAATTCCGGTCCCAGGTCGACCACGGCTCCGGTGCCGGTGATCGCGTCGGAGATTTGCGGGGGCGACATGCCGCGATGCGCGCCGAAGAAGAACGTGTGGTTTTTGAACGGCGCATACGTCACGCCGATTCCCGGCAGCACTTCGGTGAAATTGGCTTTCCCGAACGCCCCGTTGCCGTTGTTTTGCAGCCGGTCGTACTGGTCGTAATTGATGTGCTCGACGCGCACGCCGGGCGTAATCGTAAATTGGCCGAAGACGAGGCGTTCTTGAAAGAACAGGGCGTAGGCGTTCGTGGTACGCAAGTTGTTTTCGTTCAAACAGGTGGCGCCGGCTACGGCCAAGAAGCAGCTCGATGTGACGCCGATACCTGATCCCGTATTCCGGAATTGCTTTCGGTCCGACTGCTCATACATATAGCGCGCGCCGAAATCGGCCGTCGCGTTGACGCCAAGGAGTGAGTGATCGTACTTGAAGCGGGATTCGACCCCGTAGACCCAGTATTCACGTTCGTTGGTGAACCGGGCATTGCCGGGGACTGCCCCGAAGGCAGTGGCGGGAATGGCGTTGCCGAACTGCAGCGCGCCGTTGAGGCTACCATCGGCGTTGATGCCCTGCGTCGTTTGCCGTGCCCAGTCGCGGCTCATATAATGGCCGAAGAAGTTGGTGGTCGACGTCAGGTTGGCGGTGAACATATGGTTGACCGCGACATGCGCGCCCATTCGACGGAAATCGAAGTGGTCGTTCTTGAACAGGGTTTGCCGGTCCTGCCCGCGCGGCGAGCCCCATTCGGATTCGGTCAATCCTTGGTAGCCGATACCGGAATCTTCGCGATAGTAATTGAACTTGGCCATGATTTGCGTGCGGTCGCTCAACTCTTGAACCGTCTTGAAGGTGATGTCGTCCACCTTGGCCCGCACGTTGGTGAAACGCGGCGTGTCGCTCTGATAGTGGGTGTAATCCACCATGTAGCCGCTTTTACCCCAGGTGCCTCCGTAGTCGAAGTGGGTGTTGAAGTAATTGTTGTTGCCGCCCCAAAACTGAAAGTTCCCTTCCGGTTTGGCCGAGGGCATGCGGGTGATGAAGTTCATCACGCCGCCGATCGTTTGTGGACCGTAGAGCAACTGTCCGCTGCCCTTCAGTACTTCGATTCGATCGAAACGAAAGATCGGAGGGAAATAGTAGGACGACGGATCGGCGTACGGCATCATCATGATGGGGACGCCATCCTCCATGATGTGCACCTTGCGGCTCCTGGTCGGATCCAAGCCTCGGATGCCGATGTTCGGCCTGATGCCCAAACCGTCTTCATCTCGCACATGAACCCCCGGCACCTCGCGGAGAGCTTCATTGATGGTCAGGCGATGGTTTTGCTCGATGCTTTCCTTGGTGATGACGCGGCCGGAGCCGGGAATGTAATCGAGGGCGTTTTCGGATGTTCCGATGATTTCGACCAGAGGAACTTTTATCTCTGCCTCTTCCCCAGCCCTCTGTGAATCGGGGTTCCCAGTTGGCACGATGGCGGCGGACTGATCGGCTGTGTCGGGTGAGTGCCGCGAGGCCGCTTGTTCCACGATCACGGTGCTGTCGTCCGCGGCATAGTACGTCAATCCAGTATTCTTCAACAGCATGGCAAGCGCGTCGTCTGGGGAGTACTGCCCGACAACGCCGTTGCTGTCGACTGATTGAACAAGTTCTGCACGATGGATGAACCGAATCCCGCCCTGATCTCGAAAAGCGCGCAGTGCCGAGGCCAGCGGTTGTGGGGGAATGTCGAATGCGACTGGGTCTACACGCAGGGTAGCCGCCTGTTCGGCCACGGCCACGCCGTCTGTCCCGATGGCAGCGCCGATCATCCCGAAACAGATTAGCGCAGTCCACAGTATGCGATACATATCGTCTCCTTTCAGCGGTGAGCAAAATTCACACGAGCCACATCGCATAAAGGACGACGGGGAGACCGAACATTCCCTACTCCGTCTCACAATTTTTCCGCAGGCGAGCCTTATCGGAGTTTCGTCCGGGAATTGCCGAGGACGGATTGCCCCTTTTGGGGGCAGAACGGCTTAGAGTGAAAGGACTGTAAGGAACGGCGTCAGGCGGGTGATGTGAAACGGGACGGTATGCTGCAGCAAGTCAAGCGAATGTGCCGGGTTATCTAAGGCGAGACTTCCCGTAATCTGTTGCGCCCGAAGCGCGGAGCCTAAGACGACGATAGTATCCGTCCGGTAACGGTTCATTTGAGCCACAATGTCCTCGAGCGGCATGTGATCGAATATCAGTTCCTGACGGCGCCAGGCCGTGACAGCAGAAGCACTGAAGGGTTCCGGCGCGGAGGCTCGTTGTTTGTCGACGAAGACGACCCGGTCACCAGCGTGAATTTCGCTGACGTTCTCTTTCTCAAACAAGCGAACCGCTCCTTCCAGGACGCTGACGATGGTCCGGTGGCCGTCATGCTCGATATTGAATATCGTGCCGATCGCCCGCACCACGCGCCCGTTGACGGCCACATCGAAGGGACGGGCGGGATCGTGAGCGACTTCGAACAGCGCCTCACCCTGCTTCAACGACAGGCTGCGCCGGTGACTCGACAGAGTGACGGACAAGGCTGATTGGGTGTTGAGATGCACGAGGGAACCGTCGGTCAGAGCGACCGTCGCGCGCTCCCCCGTATGAGTGTGATGGTCGGCAGACCAAAACTCTATGAGGGACCACAGGCTCGGTGCGAATGCCGTCAGTATAATGAGCGCGGCGATGGCCGTACCCCACCGCCACTTATGCCGGGACCAGGTGGACAATCCGGAGCAAGCAGGGACGGCTTCGACTGAAGAATCAGTCACCTGGCAGGGAAGGGGTTCGCGGTGGACCTCAGAAGCCAGTCCGTTCAGCGCCTGCCAGAATTGCTCGGCTTGTTGGAACTGAAACTCATGAACCGCATCCCGTCGACGCCATGCGGCCAAGTCTTGCCGTTCCTGTTCCGACATGATTCCTGAATGTACGCGCAGGATCCATGCATTTGCTTCCTCCCATGGACGACCGGCTTCCTGATGTTGTGGCGTTCTGCTGTTGTCAGATGCGGGCATGGTTCATCCTTCTCAGCCGGCTACACCCGAACGGCATATGCGGCTGAGAATAGTCGGTTTGCCGGAACGACTCAAGGGCGGATTCATTCTTTGGCGGTCGAGCCGTCCAACGCCTCGAATCGCGCGCGGCAATAGCTCATGGCTTTCGTCAGGTGGTTTTCGACGGTTTTGATGGAGATGTTGAGCTCTAGGGCGATGTCCAGATAGCTTTTGTGCTCGAATTTAAACATCACGAACACGGCCCGACGCTTCGGGGGCATGCTTTCAATGGCCTGCAGCACTGCTGCCAGCCGGTGCTTTGCGTCGACGGTTGTCTCGGCGTCTGGAATTGCGGTCGGAAGAGATGCTGCTTGATCAAGTGGGGTCGATCGTGATGCGACACGCTCCTCCCGTCGCAGATGGTCGATCGCGAGATGCTTTGCGGTGGTGTAGAGGAAATTGCGGGGATTTCGAACGTGTTCAGGGTTCGCCAGGGTGACTATGCGAAGGTACAATTCCTGGATCAGGTCGGCCGCCGCCGACGGGCATCGAACTTTCCAGGTCAGAAAGCGCAGTAATGGACCTTGTTCTCCTCGAACAAAGTTAACCAACGTATCGAGCGAGGCCAAGGGCGCAGGTTGGTCCTCCTCAGCGGTGGTGCAGGAGAGGCTCAAAAATCCTGTAGGGGGACGATCCGACCAGTTTGACATGCGGCGTTTCAACGGTCTGCGACGATAAGGGTACCGGCTTATACCGGGGGCTCGACAGCGGAGGCACTCTAACAGATCACAAGCGGATCGCTGAATGTTCCATTTCCTGAAATGCTGCCGACAGAGGAAATTTTCTATGAGGGATCACAACGGCCGGCCAGCGAGGTAGGGTTTTGACGGGTTCATACGTCATATATTAGAGAGGTGTGTCTCCATGGGGACCGTGCCGTATGTCATCAAGAACACCATCTGAAACACAGGATGTGCGCTGCGTCTGCGGCCGACTGACTGCTCGACTTGAAAAGCGGGGAGTGGTGATTAAGTGCCACCGCTGCGGCGAATTGGTGGTCATCGCACTCGCTGATATCAAGGCGTATCTCAATCTCCCCTCCATCAAGCATCTTCCGGAATAGCGTTGCGTCTGCTCCGACTGGCAGGCGAATAGCGGAGAAACTCGTCAGGGGTTCTAGCCGAAGGCTAGGCAGTGGCCTGTTGTCGAATGGGTCGCCTGGCGAGGCAGTCCTCGGGATGAGGAACTGCCTCGCCAGGCCATCGTCGATGCCCGATGGTGATCAGTGGAACTCGAACTTGAGTGACCCGATGGCGGTGAACGGCGCCCCGGTATAGACAATTTCGCGGAAATTTTGCGCGCCGACAAAATACCGTTGATCAAGCACATTGGTGAAGTTGATTGCCGCGAGCAGGTTGGTTCGTTTGAAGAATTCCTGCTTCCGATAGTACAGTGCGGCATCCATGCGAACATAACCGGCCATCTCGAATGGCGCTTGGCAATTGAGGGGATCTTGGCACTGAAAAATCCCGTTGCGTTTCCCCTGCGCATACATCCCGATGCCGGCCCCGAATCCCTTCGCGACGCCTTCTTGAAAGAAGTAGGTGGTCCACAAGCTTCCTTGGTGTAAGGCCGAGTTCGGCGCGCGGCTGCCCTCTGCAAACAACAGATCCTTGGTCACTCGCGTGTCGATGTAGGCATAGTTCGCGATGATGTCCCATCCCGGCAGGATCTGACCGGCCACGTCGAATTCCACGCCCTTGCTGCGTTGTTCGCCGGTCGCGACGGAGAAGAAGAATCCGTTAAAGGGATCGGATGTCAACACGTTCTTTTTCGTGACGTCGAATAGTGCGATCGTGGATCGTAATCTTCCTTCGAAGGCCTGGTATTTAATGCCTCCCTCGTAGGATTTTCCACGCTCAGGCGAGAACAATGTTCCGTTGATGCTTCGTGATCCTGCACTTTGCGGAGCGAAGGATTCCGTGTAATTGGCATAAATGGCAATCGGTTTCCAGGGTTGATACGTGAGTCCGATTGACGGGCTGAATGCCGTGTCGGTCTTAGTATCCTTGCTGGAATCCGGCGTGAAATCGTTCGGATTGTTGGTGATATTCTGTTCGAACAAATCAAACCGCCCGCCGAAGTGCATATGCAAATTGTCGAGCAGATCAAGGTGGTCGCCGAAATAGGCGCCGATGACATTGTTGTGCTGCGACGTGTCGCTGAACTTCGTGAGCGGCGCATCGACAAACAGTCGATTAGCGGGATTGAAAATATCGATGAAACTGCCTGATCCTCCGAAATCGCCGAAAGCTTGCTGGCGGGAGGCCTCCCGGCCTAATTCAATACCCAAAATGGTCTTGTGCTTAATGGAACCTGTCGAGAACAGTCCATGTAACTCGTTTTGCAAATAATGGCTCTGGAACGTTCCGGGAAGTTCATATCGCGCGAGATTGAGGAGTCCGGTCGACTCGTCCATGATATTGGATTCCAGACTCGAATAGCGTTCTTTTGTCACGGCCGCTCGAAAAGCGGTGCGCCATTTGAACATGTCGTTGATCTGGTGCCATAGGGTCAGGGTTGCCTTCCCTTGTTGCGTTTCCGGGCGGCGGGTAGGATCCCCTAGAAAACGTCCGATGGGAATCGGCGCCACGCCGCCGCCAAATGCGACCAGTCCACGGTCGATCGGTGACTTATTGTATAAATATTCCCCTTCGAATCGAATGGTGGTTCGGGAACTCACTTCCCACCCGAATGTCGGTGTCAGGAAGATGCGCTCGGACTTGACCCCTTCACGATAACTTTCAGCCGATTCATACAATCCGTTGAAGCGGTAGGTGAGGGTCTTGCTTTCGTTCAACGGCCCGCCGATGTCGATGGTCGGACGGTAAAGATTGTAGCTTCCGACGATCATCTCAGCCGAATAGTAAGGATCTTTCAACGGGGCTTTGGTCGTTTGATTGACGATACCGCTGGGATCGGACCGGCCGTAGAGGAATGACGGAGGTCCTTTCACCACCTCGATGCTTTCAATGTTAATGGTATCCCGCGCGGCTCGCGAGCCGAAGGTGCTGTCATCTCGAAATCCATTTTTGAATACGTTCAGGGCGCTTTGAAAACCTCGAATGCTGACATCCGCGGCCCTGCCCCCGTTCGTATTGGTTGCGGAAACGCCGCTGACGTTACGAAGCGCATCCTCCATGCGAATAATCCGTTGATCATCCAACACCTGTCTCGTGACCACTTCAATGGACCGGGGAGTGTCATGAATGGCGACCGGGACACGCGTGGCCGCCGACGATTCATCGACGGTGTACCCACGATCTTCGACTTCCTTCACGACGATTTCCGGCACTTTTACCGGCTTCGCGGATCGGGGGATCTCCGTATTGGGATTCCGGGGTTCCGGCGTAGTCGACTGCGCCAGAGTTGCCGCTGGGGCCGGCAAGGCGGCCGCCGGTTCGAGCGTCATGGTGCGGGGCTCGGTGAGCCGGTAACTGAGTCCTGTTCCGGCCAGCATGAGCGCCAGCGCATCTTCCGGTGTGTGACGACCGCTCACGCCGGTGCTGGTCTTGCCTTCTGTCATATCCGAGGGAACCAAGAGACGATAATTAGCCTGATCAGCAAATGCGGTAATGGCCGAACCCAGCGGTTGCGGCGGGATGTTGAACTCTGTCGGTTCCGGCAACTCGCCGCCGGATGAGGCCTGCGCCACAGAAAAGACGCCCGGCTGGTCGGCGGAAACGGTTTCATGTGCCGCCTCGGCCGGGGCGCCGGCCGCCTGAAAAGATACGGCCGACAGGATTGCGATAATAATGAACTGCCATGAAAGCTGCATGATTCCCCCTCTGCTCATTCAATGTCCAAGGATATGCACGGAGGCAGGCTCTGGCCGCCCCCTCTCCCGGGAGTGCCCATAGGTAAAGACGGACGGAGCCGTTCAGACTGCAGTAAAATTTATCTGTCAGGTGAAAAAATCCTGCGAGGGCATTCGGGACGGGCAGGGAGTTGTTGCGCGTTCAATGCAGGAATAGGAAATACGGACTGAGATTGGTGTCGTGGATACCGAGCGTTTGTTCGATGACGCGCAGGGCAGCCTCAGGATCGTTGATCTCGAATACACCGGTCACCGGTAACGTGCGGAGGGAAGGATTCAGGATAAAGATATGGCCGTGACGGTATCGATTGAGATCTGCCACCACGGCTCCCAATGGTTGGGCTTCGAAAATCATTTTGCCTCGTTGCCATGCGGAGACCTGGTTGGTATCCACTGACCGAGCCCCGCTCCAGCCCCCATCGGTTGAATAGGAGACCTGTTGTCCCTCTCGAACCACCATGTCTGCCGCAGCGGGGCGATGTAGAGCGGAAACTTGTACGGTGTGCTCCGAAACGGTGACCGTCACCGAATCACTTTGCGTGTGTACCGTGAACTTCGTACCCAATGCGGTGGTGGCGGTGTCTTGGCTCCTGACGATGAAAGACCGCATCGAGTCGGGTGCCACTGAGAAGGCCGCTTCTCCCTTGAGCAGGTAGATCTCGCGCTGTTGTGGCGTGAATACCACGTTGAGCGCGGTGTCGGTGTTCAGCGTGAGCCGGGTGCCGTCCTGAAGGACGACCTCTTCTTGTTGCCCGACCGCGGTCCGATGCTCGGCTGTCTGAAAACGAAATTGATTGAGGAGGGGTTTCCAGGAGAACCAAGCGATCGTCAGAAGGGAAAAACAGGCGACAAGGCTCCATCTTCGGAGGCGCGGCCACCATCTACGCCTATGGGGATCAGCAGGCCATATGGTTTGGGAAGATGCACGCCTCGAGGAGTCTACGGAACCGATCTCGTCCCACAAGATCGAAGCTTCCCGGAAAGCGCGTTGATGAGCCGGACTGATGTTTTGCCATGCCGCACAGGCGCGAACATCTTGGCCGGAAGCATGGCCGGAGTGAAGGCGTACGACCCACGTAAGGGCCTCGTCTTCGAGTGCTGAAGGAGGTTGTGGGTGATTCGCGTCGGACATCTATCCATCCGTCGCACGCATGCCAGGCGGCTTTTCGGCCAAACCTGAGGCGCACAGCTACTGTATAAGACGGATGGATGCGAGCTTGCAACAGTTACGAACGAAACGGCATCTCTTCCGCATCCAGGCGCGCACGGCAGTGCTTCAGCGCCTGGATGACATACTTTGCAACCATACTTTCCGATACCCCCAGTTCCTCTGCGATCTCCCGATGCGTTTTTCCCTCTAAACGATTCATCAGCAAGGCACTTCGGCACTTGGGCGAAAGTTCACCAATGGCGCGTTCCACTTGGATCAGCCGTTGCTTGGCATCTAATGCCTCTTCTGCCGAGGGCGCCATGCTAGGGGCATTGTCGGGGGGCGGGTCGACACTTAGTGCTTCCCGGCGAATGCGGATCTTACGGAGATTGTCCACCGCCAGATTGGCGGCCACGCGAAAGAGAAATGCACGGGGGTTTTGCACATCGATAGTGGAGCGCATGCGGACCAGGTGCACATATGTTTCTTGCGTACAGTCCGCCGCGAGATCCCGGCAGCCGAGTTTATGGGTAAAAAACCTCAGCAGATCGTTATGGTGCTGTTCAAATGCTGAGAGACAGGGGATGGTGTGCTCATGTTGCATAGTCACGGTCCTATTCCAGGCGGTAGCCAATTGGGATGCGTACGACAATGGATGATTGATCGAGTGGATACTGCAACTGCACCGGAGAAATGCGTTCTAGCAATGCGATGGCGTCCTGGTCGAGCGTGTCATGTCCTGAAGACTCCACCACCTGAATATCGCTGATGCCGCCATCTTCATGGATGACCGCCTGGACAACAACCTTGCCTTGCCATCGGTGCCATTTCGCGTGAGCCGGGTACCGTTTGATGTGTTCGACCTCGGTGGCAATTATGCTGGCCAGCCAGCCATAATCGGGTTGTGCATGGCGTGAAACCGCTGTAGGCCTGAACTGTGGCGCCGGTAGGCTCACCAAGCGAGGCCCCTCCGGCACCAAGGGTTCCATCGCCATGTTTGATCGGTCGGACGCTTCCACGGCAGGTGGTGGCAGCTCGGCCAGTGAGGAACTCGTCATCGGCCAGACCGTCGCGGCTGGGGCCGTGGAGCTTTCAGTGCTAGGTTCTTGAGGGGAGGTGTCGGCGGGAGGCCTAGGAACATCCATGGAATCCTCCACAGGCGTTGCTGCGTCGATAGAGCCATGGGGGGGAGAGCTTGGGGACATGCGACCATCGGTCGCAAGAACCGTTTGTTTCCTGACGGAGCGAGTCGAAGCAGGCACTCGGTGAACGGTCGGCGTAGTCGGGGGCAAAGACAGATCATCGCTGACAGACTCCATCCGAGCCGATGAGGCCAGCGTGGGGATGGGCTTCTCCGAACTGAACGGTTCTGGCTGCGAAGCCGCCACCAATGTGACATCCCAGCGAAATGGACCAATCTGCGGCACCACAGAAAATTCCGCCGCCAGGAGAATTGCGACACAGAAACCCGACGCATGTATGACCATGGAGAAGATCCACGCGCCCAGTGAGGTCAGTGGGACTCGAAGATTCATGCCATATCCGCCTGTCGGAGTTGTTGTCTGCGATATTCAGTGGGGGAGCAGCCGACGGCTCGTTTGAAGAAGTGACTGAAGGCAAAAGCGTCACTGAATCCAACGGATTCGGCAATCTTGGTGATAGTGTGCCGCTCCTCCAGCAGCATGGAAGTGGCTTTGTCGAGACGAAGTTGCTTCAGGTGTTTTGAGAACGGACGCCCCATATAACGCTGGAAAACATCCGAGGCGTATTTTTCAGAATAGCCCAGAAAGCGGGACAATTCCTTCAAGGTGACTCGTTCACTGACACGACCAGAGAGAAATGCGCAGAGACGCTCTACCACAGGGTCGTGGCCCAGCGTCTTTACGCAAGATTTCTGCACTACGGAGGAACCTGCCATAGTATCTTCCGCCACAGCGCCAGATGACCCAGATCTCGTCTGAGGCCCAAAGTGAGAAGCGTCAGGGATAGTTGAACTCACTGTACGCGCGGTATATTCGGCTTGACCGTAGGTGCTGCTTTTATGAAACATGCTCGCCTCCCAAAAAGAAAAACCCACGATCAAAAGGGACCGTGGGCTCAGGGAATCGAATTCCTCGGGCCTCAACTGCAGATGTGCAGAGAGGTTAGTTGAATATGGTTCTCAATATCATTCTTCTGCGAACCTTGTCAAGAGGTACGCGAAGTGATTTGGATCTCCCATCGCTTGCGTGTCTGAAGTCGGCGTAACGCAGCGGGCGGCCTATCCCGCGATGCGTGTCGCCGATGAACTCCCGATTGGTAAAACGTGACAGTTATTGAAGAGCGGTTTCGCAGGGCAGGTGTCATGGGATGAGAAATACGTCGCAGAGAGGCGGAACGCAAGCACGCACTGCGGGCAGATCTCTCCCGTACCGTCGGACCGGCCACTGCACGAACGGCAAACATCTAATGCTTTTCTACATGGTGTGAGGCGCTGCTCACCATAGTGATACAAGGTCCTCGTTCAGGCCTTGACCGTACTCCATACAGTAGGCAGCCCCAGTGGAAGCTCCAAGCATGATCTGCGAGGTCAGCACCTGCTTCGACGGCCCCCGCGAACGGAGTGCTCCACGGGGAGGGAGTGCCTCAAAATACGGCCGATAATCGGTCTCTGTCTTGATCAGGCCATGCGCCAGGCGCGCCACCGTGGCGACGGGCGCAGAGGGCCTTGTGTTTCCGATCCGGATTTTGCAGATCGGCCTTGATATACCGCGCATACTTTTCGCGAAACGTATGCTGCCGCATCCGGACCGTCCCATTCGCGGCCATCCAGAAGGCAGAGCGGAGCCGCACATTGCCATGCTTCGAGAGCCGGCTCATCCCACGAAACTGTCCGGACTGCTGCGTGCTGAGATCGAACCCGCAAAACTTGAGGAATTGTCGGTGATGCGGAAGCCTGCGCAGGTCGACGGCCTCGGCCACCATCGTAAGCGCAAGAATCGGTCCGACTCCCGGTAAGGTTCGCAATCGTTGATAGTCGGGACGGGACTGAAGCGCCTGATCGGCCTGCTGCTCAATCGCGGCCCGGGTGGCGCACAGGTGCTGATGTTCCGCCAACATCACACGGAACATCTGGATGGCCTCGGAATCTTCCGCCACAGCGAGCCCGATACTGTGAGAGGCCGTGACATAGAGGTCGGCGAGGAAACCCGCGTTTGTTCACTTTGCGGCCCACCCCAGTCCACGCCTTCTGCTCAAACGCGTCTGGCGAATAGCACGTGGTGGCGGCGGGGCAAAGAAACCGATGCAGCTGCTGCGTCAACCACTGCGCACGGGAGTTAGTGTAGTAGCCTTCGGCCTCCGGGAAATACAACGGGAGGTATGGGTCATGATGCTATGCTGGACCTGCACTTTCCGAAGTAAGGCCTGGTAATGAGTCCGGGCGAGTTCCTGCAGATCGTTCACCGGTTTTCCATAGCTCTCCAGGGCTTGAGACCGGAGAATTGGCGACGTTTCTGTCGCCATTGAACCCATCATCATCGCTCACGTCATGTACCAACATGGGAGCTGCTGCTTGACAAGCCATTACATGGCACTGTAGCGACGACATCCACAACTCGCTCTTCTCCACCATTCGGATCGCGGCAGTCAGTAGGCAGTTCTCTCCGAACAATAGGCACTCACGGCAACTGGCATGACTGTCAGCATGTCGCGAAAAGGGAATTGCCAGGACAAAGCCCGCATCGAGAGCTTCTTCGGTACCTTGAAACGGGAACTGATTCATCATCGCCTGTACGGACGCGGGAGGAGGCTCGGCAGGAGATCCTTCAATACTTCGAAGTGTTTATAATCGGCAGCGCCGCCACTCGACCCTCGGCTATCCGATTCCGGCAGAGCTTGAGGCGAGGATGCTGTCGCCTAACCAGGTGTTCCCGAAATCAGGGGAAAATCATTTCCCGACTACCGGCTTGAAGTTCATGCTTGACAAGAGCTGGAAGATGCACTATTTTGATTTTGAGAACTAATATCATGAAATGTCGCATGCGCTTACTGATCGCTTGGTGGGGAAGAGCTTTCGATGAAGTTCCCGTATTCATGACGACGAACAGACCTACACCCTCAGCGCGGACCTCACAAGCGCAATCACCGCAGGTGTCTCGAGCAGTCTTCCGAATGAATCTATTCGTCTTTGTGCCGGGTCGCTATATGATGCTTGATTTATCGACGTTATCCACTTCGTGGCTCGCCCTGTGTTTTCCGAGTGCTCTCCATCGCTCCTGTGAATCGTCAGGCCGAAATGTTGGCCAGGAGGGAGTCGTGATGTTGATCGTTCTCTCAGATGGCCGACTGTCCGACCAGGATCTTCGACAATTCACGACACCTATCATGCAGACTCATTACAGCGGCTTCACCGATTCTATGGGGTTTCAACGCCATTTCCCTTTTCAGATCTCACGACTTTCGTCCTGGATTTCGACTGGATCTATCGATTCGCATTCGATCATACGGTCGATAGTATGGATTGCGAGATCCTGCGAGGTGTTCTAGTTAGGACATCACGCACACCGATGAGGAATGACGACTCACGGCATCAGTTAAGGAGGTATCTTATGAATTGTGCTCATTCTAATGATTCGCCCATATTGGAAATGTGTGGCTGCGGACGAGTCTATCTTACATATGGTCCGGTCACAGTGGCCTTCAAATATGCGGAATTTGTCAAATTTGCTCGCAACGTGATGAGGTTGGCAGATACGGCCATTGAGAAACTCGGGACGAGGGTGCTCGCCGACACACACCGGACACACTGACTCAAAAGGAGACGACGTATGAAAATTCGAGCTTGTCCTCTGTGCCGTCAGGTCAGGTTAATTCCTAGTGGTGCTACCGTGACCTGCGATGCTTGTAGTTTTCCGATGACAGGGCGCACGCTGAGCATGCTGCGCGAGAGCGAAACGGAGGAGTTGGAACGAATTACGGATTTCCAACGACGCTAAAATCGTTCGCAGGATGCTGGAACGCGTGGAAGGAGTTGATCCGGTGCGGGACGAGCTATCGATGGTGATCAGTTTGTTGATCTCCCTGGGAATGATACTCCTTGCGGTCGTGCATGGATGGATGCGAGTTTGGTAATGGTGAGACTGCTTCGCCGGACGTCATGCCTCTCTAAGAAAATGATGCACGAACGAATTGGCGACCTAGATGAAATTCGCCCTTTTGTGAACCGCAGCTAGTGTGACAATTTCCTCTAAAACCTATCTCAAAACTGTTTGAGCCGCATGGTGAAGGATGCGAGCGGCACAAAACCCAGGACGTTCGAAGCGTAATCTTCCCAACGAACCTGCAGTTGCACCACCGTGACCTCACGATGATTGGCGGCATGTGCATTCACCGCAAGGGCAACCGATGGCGATGCACAATCACGAGACTTTTGACGCCTTTGCCACGGCTGGTGTCCCCATGTCGCCGCCGCCTTCGCCAGGGCAAATGTCGTATCGGTGAAACGCTCGCGCTCTCTGATAGCTCGATCGATCCAGCGAAGCGTCAGAAGGCATTAACGTCTTGATTCACTTCGTTGCGGATCTACATCAGCCGCTTACGGTGATTTCTTTACTAAGAAATCCTGGATTTACATTCGATGTGGAACAATTATGGCAGCCCTCCGAATTGGCTTGCGCGAGAACAAGCTCATTGAGCCCATGAAGAATGGCTGATGCAGCTGGGAGACGGGTGGTGGAGGCGCCGGCGCCTGGTCGAACGAAGATCAAGGGCGTTCCCAAAACAATCCTTCTTAACCGATTGGCATATGAAGCACTGTTCGGAGGGCTATTACGGATTGGCGGCGATTCTTTGGTCAATGGAAGAATGGGAACTCTTTTAAGCATAGTTGGAGGAGAACCTGTGAGCAAGCTGAGATTCATGACCTGCACTTCCACGATCTCCGGCATACCTTCGCAACGTGGCTGATGCAATGTGGTGTGGATTACGCTGTGATTCAGACCCTGAAAGGCGAGCCGCTGCCCGATTCAGCCAAGTATTACATTCACAATTGGGACGGCCGATTGCGAGATGCGGTCACTCGGTCGGAGTCGTTCACTGAGGCGCTTCTGAATGGCGAAAATGGCTCTGAGGTGCCACTTACTGCCACTCAAGTGCCACCATTCCTACGTAGAACAATCTCGAAGTGCGCGATTTATGGTGCCGAGGGACAGAATCGAACTGTCGACACCAGCCTTTTCAGGGCTGACAAGAAACGTTAATTATCATCTATTTGCATGCGCTGTATAATGCAAAGCATGACATATTTATGCCTTGTGTTATCAAAGTGTTGCACGGTGCATGGTCAGTTGATATTTAGTAGTTTATGCATTGAGAGAGACTAGCTCACCTGCGGTTTACAAAGTGTCTCAAGTCTGCCACAGACCATCTAAACCTACGTGAAGCCAAAGCATGCTCTACTGCTCAAGTGGAGACAGATAGAGGTGATTTGTCCTGTCCTGGTAGGAGCGTGGTAGCAGAGGATGCGGAAGAGTAAAGCAGGAACCGATCAGGTCAGATCGAAAGAGCGTGGGCCAGCACTATGTTTCGTCAGCGGGATAATTAGGCTGCGTCTTTCGATTTCTAAAACTTTCCTTGATTTCTTTCGCGTCTATCCTTGGAAGGCTCTGAGTAAACGAATACTTTTCAACCAGTTTTTCGATTCCTGCGGACCGCTCAGATGCATATACATTGCGTTCAGCGTTGAATGCCATTCTGCGGTTCATTTTTTTGACAAACTCAGCTGTAACGTGAATGGCCTTACCCTTGAAGTTTCGAGACATGTACAGGCAGACATTGGGCGAAACGGGAAAAACGACCGTTGCTGTTGGGTGTCCAAATCCACCGCCGTACCCGACGCCCTTTTTCCCTCTGAATCTTACTACGACGGGCGCATCACAAGTAATGAATGCAAAATTTTGCGGACCCGTGCACAGGCACCAATACATCTTTAACAGTTCCTCTCTGACACACTCAGCATAATGAAGCGGAGAAAATGTGATGTATTTCTGGTCAAACTTTACCGTGAAGTGTTCGTCAGCGTTGAGTAATTTCTCCCGCAGTATTTCTTTAGTTAGCAATGGTGGAATCTCTTCTTTCGTCCTAAGCCATTCCCAGAATTCATCAAATTTCCCGGTGTCCTCTGCGAGGACTTTTGTACGTTCCAATGAGAGCACTTCTGCCATCCTCTCATACCACCGAGCTGTTTTCGGGTTTCGTAGGTGGAGCAATGCGAGGAAATACGAGATTTCATTAAAGTTGTGGATACCTGGAACCGCCCCGCGTTCGCCCCACATTGCCAGAATTGGCGCAACTAATCCCTCCTGTTTACCAAATGCGATTTCTAGTGCATCTGGGGCGAGGCCAGGAGCCGAAGTCGTATACAGATGGTTTATGGCAGCTGTGTCTTTGGGAGACTGCTTACGTGGGGCAGCGCCATCCTTGGAGTACACCCAAAGCATTGGCTTTGCATCGCCCGATTGTACCTTCGAAAAGTGGCCCAGATAAAACTGCGGGATGTAGTGATTTTTTTTGTGGTGCACAATGATTACCAGGTTGTCAGGAAAAATGAGTTGGATATTAGCATCAGCAGGTTACCGATTCTCGGTGGTATCACAAGCTCGCATTCCACCTGCATTGACCTGCGGTTTGCTAGTTCGCTTCCTTCTGATTTATTGGGACAGGCTCAAATGTCGAACGTTAGCTTTCCAAGCTATGCGATATGACCGCGCAAGACTTTGAATTGCGGCGTATCTAAAAGCGTCGGAGAATGTTGTCGATGAAGGATCCGCTTGATGACCGACTTGATGAAGTATTTGGAGCATTCATGCGTGACAATCCGACCGTAACCAATCCGGCACTGATCCTTCATGGCATTCTGGAATCATATCCGGACTTGAGAGGAGGCGAGGAAGTAGATTTGGATATTATTGGCCTACTTGTTCAATGCTGCGAACCGGGGCCGTCAAGATGAAACACTTTTGAACGCATCGAGATCTCGCTTGCTAACTACTGACTGGCTCTTCCGTGGGATCGTGGCGAGATCTAGGCTAGTGGCCATGTCCTTAGCGTCTCAAACGCAGTTGAGGTGATTCCTCAATATCTGAGCTCAGTGATTAGTTACTTGAAAGATCAATAGCACTCACGATCGTACAAGTCCGCTATCTGACTGAGTAGACAATATTTTACTTGTATGAACATGGGCACGTTTGGTCCGAAACATGCCAAATCGACACAGTCCTGTCCCAAATGCCAAGCGCATTAAAAGGAACGTGGGCACTTCTCGCAATGATTTAACCACTCCGATCATGCCGAACCGAACGAGCCCTGCTGGACGGACAACTCCTTGCCAGATCGAATCAAGCCATGAGGGTAACGTTTCGGTAGTCCAATCTGCGGTGGTGACTTCGCCAGCCACGAGTCCAGTTTTCTCCAGTAATTCTGAAAACCCTTCAATGCTTGAGAATGCTGGATGAGACCACTGATCCAGCAGTTGCCGCATCACTGGCTTTTCCCAAAAATTTAGGGGAAGCTGGCGATCATCCCGCTGATTCCAATCCGCAACAAGCAGAACTCCACCAGGTTTCAACACTCGCAACAGCTCTCGAGCGAATTGTGCCTTATCCGGAATGTGCGGTCCTGCCTCGACCGACCAGACCACATCAAAGCTCGCATCGGGGAACGAAAGCGCCAGCGCATCATCGACCTGAAAGTGGGCATTCACCTCTGGGGAGGTCAGGTCTTGAGCACGTCTCACTTGCTGAGGGCTGAGGGTGATTCCTGTGACAGCAAAGCCATAATCACGCGCCAGAATGCGACTGCTGCCGCCAATGCCACAGCCTACATCTAACACCGTCGTACCGGAAGGAAGCTTGTCCAACCCACCCCACTGCACCATTTCATGCACAAAGTCTGACTTGGCTTGAAGAAAGTCCTTTTTGCGGGGTGGTGAGCCATAGTGTCCTAAATGAATATGTTCGCCCCAGTAGAACTCAAGAATGCCGTCATTCGTCCAGTCATCATAGGAATTGGCGACACAATCGGCAGACTGATATTTGCGAGGAGAGAGCACGTACAGCACTAATCCTATCACCAGTGCGGCCAGAAGAAGGACGATCACCGCTATGAAAATGTTCGTCATATCGAATGTCTGAATGAACGTAAGTTCATTGAGTAGTATGGACAACAGGAAGAAGGTGACAAGAGCAAGCTATCGAACTAGCTTCTTCACTTTTGATGCGCCAACAGAGGCGAAAAGTCGTGTACATTAGCCTCGGCTGTGTTGCTAAGTCAAAGCGAAGGGGGTTGGATCTGAGGTGAATCCTTCATTGGATCGATCGTGTGGTTCCGGCGGGACATTTCACGATCCGCTTGATACACCGTCTTAGTACTCGTTCAAAATCCCTGCTTCCGCCAGTTCCTTTCATTCTCCGCCTATTGACAAGAATGTTCTCTCGCCCTAGATTGCGCCTCGTGCTGGTTCTCTGAGTGCGCTCAGAGATCAAAAAGGGAACCCGGTGGAAATCCGGGACTGCCCCGCAGCGGTAAGCGAGAACGAATCCACGATCAGCACTGGCCCTTCGGGGCTGGGAAGCGGTGGAGAGTAGGCCAGC
>CP092081.1:4139684-4144799 GCA_022226935.1 Nitrospira sp. | reverse complement strand
CTGGGAGACGCAGCGGACCACGGCCTATGCGGCGCCGGCCACGGCCACCGAGCAGCGGTTGGCCGCCATCTGGGCCCAGGTGCTCGGCCTCCCCCAGGTCGGCCGCCATGACAACTTCTTCGAACTCGGCGGCGACTCGATCACCAGCCTGCAAGTCCTCGCCAAGGCCCATCGCGAAGGCCTCACGCTGACCCCCAAACAACTCTTCGAGCATCCGACCGTCGCCTTGGCGGCGGCTGTCGCCGTGATCGGGAGCGTGGATGGGACGCCGCCACTGGCACATGAGCAAGATCCGGAACGAATCGTGGACGTGGAATTGAGCGACGAAGAGATGGAGAACCTCTTGAAGGAGATTGGATAGGGATGCAGGTCAACAGCGGCAAGCAGGGCACGAGCGATCGGGCGGCCGGCGGGGGACTCACGAACATCGAGGCGGTGTATCCGCTCTCTCCCATGCAGGAGGGCATGCTGTTCCATACGCTGATGAATCCCGGCACCGGCATTTATTTGATGCAGAACCGGTACTGCGTGGAAGGGGACTTGGATCCGGCGGTATTTCGCCAAGCCTGGAAACAGGTCATCGCCCGTCACTCGATCCTGCGGACGTCGTTTGTCTGGAAAAGTCAGAAGCGCCCCCTCCAAGCCGTCCATAAGGACGTCGATGTGCCGTTGGACATCATGGATTGGAGAGAGAAAGATCGTGCAACGCAGGTGGCCGATGCGGATGCGCTGTTGCAGCAGGAATTGGCGCAGGGATTCGACTTCGCCAAGGCGCCTCTTATGCGCCTGCGATTGATCCGGCTGAGCGAGCGCAGCTATCAGTTCGTGCACAGTTTCCACCATATCCTGCTCGACGAATGGTGCATCTCGCCGTTGCTGATGGATTTCCTGGCACACTACGAAGCGTGCGCCCAAGGCCTGGTCTGTCAGGCGGAAAAGCCGCGGCCGTATCGGGACTACATCGCCTGGCTGCAACAGCGAGATCTCGACGCAGCGAATCGGTTTTGGCGTGACTACTTACAGGGCTTTTCTACTCCCACTCCGATGGCCTACGACCGGCCCCCGGAAGGATTGGCCGACCAGAACGACGACGCGGCGGATCATTGCGTCCACCTGAGCGCGGATCTCACGGCTCGGCTCACGGCCTTGGCGCAACAGCATCGCGTGACGGCGAACACCTTCGTGCAGGGAGCTTGGGCCCTGCTCCTCGCGCAATACAGCGGCGAGCAGGACGTGTTGTTCGGAGTGACGGTCGCCGGACGGCCGACCCAACTCGTCGGGGTCGAATCAGTGCTGGGTCTGTTCATCAACACCCTGCCGTTACGTGTCTCGGTGGCGCCGGATCGTCCGGTCATGGCGTGGTTGAAGGAGTTGTTGGCGGAGAACGTTCGGCTTCGTGAGTATGAATATACGCCCCTCATTCAAATCCAACGTTCGAGCGAAATCCCGCGAGGAGAAGCGCTGTTTCATAGCCTGTTCGTCTTCGAAAACGCCCCGGTGGATCCCGCGCTCTGCGAGGGGCGGATCATGTTTCGTGCCGAGGAAGAGCAATATCGGGTTCACACCAATTATCCCATCACCGTGATGGGCTGGCCTGGCAAGGAGCTGGGACTCAAACTGTCCTACGACCGCCGCCTCTTCGACGGAGAGACGGTGCTCCGGATGATCGGTCACTTAAAGGGGCTGTTAGAGGGCCTCATCACGCGGCCGGATGCCCGCATCGGCGACCTGCCCATGTTGGATCGAGAAGAACGCGCGCAACTGTTGTCGTATGGTCTCGGGGAAGTGGACAAGCCCCGGGACGCTCGCAGCTTCGCCTCGCGATTCGAAGCGGAGGTGCGGCGATCCCCGGCGGCCATTGCGGTCCGCTGTGACGATCAGTCTTTGACGTATGACGCCTTGAATCGTCGGGCCAATCGTCTGGCTCATCGGCTGAGAGCGGAAGGAATTGGTCCCGATGCGATCGTCGCCGTCCTGGATGAGCGCGGAACGGACCTGCTCACGATGATCGTCGGCTGTTTCAAGGCCGGAGGCGCCTATTTACCGCTCGACCCGCACCATCCGGTCGCCCGCGTGGCTCGCCTGTTGGAATTGAGTCGCGTCCCCGCCGTCGTCACCTCGCTTCGTCTGAAGCCTCACCTCGATCAGGCTCTGTCGGCGATGCCGCACAAAGGGCGGCCACGCGTCGTGGTGCTGGATGATCTGCAAGAGGGATCGGAGGCCGATGACGATCGTGCGGTGCCTGCGCGGATGGATCAGTTGGCCTATGTCATCTATACCTCCGGGTCGACCGGTGTCCCGAAGGGGGCCATGGTCACGATGGGCGGCATGCTCAACAACATCGAGAGCAAGTTGCGCTCCCTCTCGATCGGTTCTACGGATGTCATCGCCCAAACCGCTTCTCAATGTTTCGATATTTCCGTGTGGCAATTCTTGACCGCGCTGCTGTGCGGAGCCACGACGCATATCCTGACCGATGAGGTGGTTCGAGAGCCATCGCGGCTGCAGGCAGGCCTCGAGACTGCCGGCATCACCATCTACGAGGCGGTACCTGCCGTGCTACAGGCCCTGTTGGACGCGGGCGACTGCTCAGACGCGGCACCGGTCCTTGCCGCTGTGCGGTGGGTCTTGCCGACGGGAGAAGCGCTGCCGCCGACCCTCTGCCGCCGGTGGTTCGAGCGCCACCCGAACATTCCCCTCATGAACGCCTATGGACCGGCCGAATGTGCCGACGATGTGGCCGTCCATCCCCTTCGTGCGGCGCCGGCCGAGGATATCGTCCGTATGCCGATCGGTCGTGCGATTCAGCGCACGCGTCTGTACATCGTCAACCGATTGTTGGAACCGGTTCCGCTCGGGGTCTCGGGCGAACTCTGCATCGGCGGCGTCGGTGTGGGGCGAGGGTACTTGGAAGATCCGTCCCGCACGGCGCAGGCCTTCGTGCCCGATCCCTTCGCGAGCGAGCCGGGAGCCAGGCTCTATCGCACCGGCGACCTGGCCCGGTACCGGCCTGACGGGGCGATCGAGTATGTGGGGCGTATGGACTATCAGGTCAAGATCCGCGGATTTCGGATCGAACTCGGTGAAGTCGAATCCTGCCTCACGGACCAAGACGAGGTCCGCGAGGCGGCCGTCATCGTCCGGGAGGATCGTCCAGGCGAGAAACGGTTGGTCGCCTACGTCGTGCCGCAAGAAGGACTTGCGATCGATCAGGAACAAGTGCGCAGGGCGCTCCAGACACAACTTCCTGACTATATGGTTCCCTCGGTGTTTGTCTCGCTCGCCTCGTTGCCGCGCACTACGAACGGCAAGGTCGACCGGCGCGCGTTACCGGCTCCCGATCTCGCTGCGCTCGAGCACGCGTCCCATGTCGCACCCCGCACATTGACGGAAGAACTGCTGGCCGGGATCTGGGCGGATATCCTGGGGCTCGAACGGGTCGGGGTCCGTGACCACTTCTTCGAATTGGGAGGCCATTCCCTCTTGGCGACGCAGGTCGTGTCGCGTATCCGAAGCGCATTCCAGATCGAACTCCCCTTGCGCGCGGCCTTCGAATGTCCCACGGTCGCCAATCTGGCCGCGACGGTGGATCGGGTGCGCGCCGAAGGGAGCGGCCGACAGGCTCCGGCCTTGACGGCAGGAGCACGAACGGGCCCGGCTCCGCTCTCGTTTGCGCAACAGCGTCTGTGGTTCCTGGCCCAGCTTGAGCCGGAAAGTTGGCTGTACAACCTGTCGTTCGGCATGCGGCTCCGCGGGCGGCTCGACGCAGAAGCGTTGCGCCGGAGTTTCGACGCCGTCGCCGCGCGCCATGACCAGTTGCGCACCCGGTTCCTCACAGTCGACGGCCGGCCGGTGCAGGTCACGGAGGAATCGCCGATCCTGCCGTTCGAGCAGCAGGAGGCCGCACGGGTACCGGCAGGAGGCTTGGACGACTATGTCGCGCGCGCGGCGGCACAGGAGGCACAACGGCCATTTGTGTTGGAAGGCCATCTGCTGTGGCGCATCAAGCTGGTGCGGTTGGCCGAGCAGGATCATCTGCTGCTCGTCACATTGCACCATGCGATCGCGGATGGCTGGTCGTTGAATCTGCTGTTGGCGGACATGGTCGAGACCTATTGCGCGCTGCGTGCCGACAAACCGGTGCCCTTGCCGGCTTCGACGGTGCGATATGCCGACTACGCGCAATGGCAGCGCGAATGGATGACGGGAGAGATCCTGGACCGGGAGCTGGACTACTGGAAGCGGACACTCGAAGGCGCTCCCGCCATGTTGAGTCTCCAGCCGGACCATGCCCGACCGACCGTGCAAACGTTCCGTGGCGCGCGCCACAATTTTACGATCGCGCCGGAGCTCACGGCAGCATTGCAGAAGCTGAGCCGGAAACAGGGCGTCACGCTGTTCATGACCCTCCTCGCGGGGTTTCAGGTCCTGCTGCATCGCTACAGCGGTGATGTGGATCTTCCCATCGGCACACCGATCGCCAACCGCACCAGTCTGGAGACCGAAGAACTGATCGGCTTCTTCGTCAACACGCTTGTGCTCAGGACCGACCTCAGCGGTAATCCGCGCTTCGTCGATCTCCTGGAACGGGTGCGGGACGTGGTGCTGGGCGCTCAGAGCCACCAGGATGTGCCGTTCGAGCAGGTGGTCGATGCGCTCAGCCCCGCTCGGGATCTGAGCCATGCGCCGATTTTTCAAGTCATGTTCGCGCTCCAGACCCTCGGGCGGCAGGCGATGAAGATTCCGGATTTAGTGATCGAACCGGTGGAGGCCGATCCCGGCAGTGCGAAGTTCGATTTTTCGCTGGAAATGACGCTGGCTCCCGAGGGCCTCACCGGCTTCTTCGAATTCAATCTGGATCTCTTCGAACCAGCCACGATCGAGCGCATGGCCGCTCATTTCCTGACCTTGCTCGAAAACATCGTGGCGGAACCGCAACAAAAGCTCGCGGCGATTCCCCTGATGGGGGCGGCGGAGCGGGCGCAGGTGGTGGAGGGGTGGAACCGGACGGCGCGGGCGTACCCGACGGCCTTGGCGGTGCCGGCCTTGATCCAGGCGCAGGCGGCGCGGACGCCGGAGGCGGTAGCCGTGCGGGCCGGGGAGGCGACGCTCACC
>CP092081.1:4132451-4139584 GCA_022226935.1 Nitrospira sp. | reverse complement strand
GTCTGGGCGCCAGGTGCCGGCGGTGGAGAAGAATGTGTTGAATATGAAGGCCGCGTACGATCACGCAGCGACCGGACTCGGCGGCTGGTTCGAGGGGAGTTGGGTCGACAGTTTCTTCGTCAACAACAACAATACGCTGGGAACTCCGGCCTATCTGCTCTTCAACGCCAATCTGCATCATTTTTACCGCACGCATAACAATCGCTACGTCAAGTTCATCAAGACATACGTTGAGGTGGACAACATCTTCGACAAGGCCTACGTCGCCTGGGCTCAACCGGTGGCCGACAGTGTCGCGGATGCGAACAAACAAGCATTTTGGGGAGGAATGGGGCGGGCGTTTTACACGGGAGTGACGCTGGGGTTCTAAGGCCGGGCGCAGGGACCTGTGAGTGTCGTTCGACGCCTAGAAAGGAACAACATGTCTGAGAGAGAAGGCCCTGTCCGTCGCTGGATCGGAACGGGTGTGCTTGCGGTTTGCCTGATCGCCCAGTGGCCGGGCCCGGTCCTGTCCGCCGAGGAGGGACAGGAATCGACGGAGTCGCCGGTGCTCATGCCTCCCGTTATTGTGCAGGCGCAGCCTATCGGCAAGGACGGAACAGGGTCGCTGGGCTTGCGGGAGCAGAGCAGCGGTAGCTCCCGGTTGGGCGTGACGCTGCGTGAAATCCCGGCGAGCATCGATGTGATCACCCAGCAGACGATGCAGGAGCGCGGACTGCGCACTGTCTCCGAGGCGGTGCAAGCGGCGACCGGCGTCATCGTCAACGACCTCGGCGTGAACCCCGGCGCGTTTTCGATGCGCGGCTTCACCAACCAGCAGATTCGATTGCTGTTTGATGGCTTGTCGCTCGGGCCGACGGGGTTCGTCACGCGTCCGCGCGATTCGTGGAACCTGGAGCGGATCGAAATTCTCAAGGGCCCCGCCTCCGTGTTGTACGGCGAGGGGGCCGTGGCCGGCATGGTGAACCTGGTCACCAAGCGGCCGGTGCGGGAGCTGACCGGCAGCGAAGCCTATTTCTCGTATGGCAGCTTCAACACCCTGAGAGCCGGCGTCGGCAGCGGGGGCCGATTGGGCACCGACAAACTGCACTACCGCGTGGATCTGAGTTATCAGAACGGCGACAGTTATCTCGGCCCGCAGGGCACGCCCTTTACCTTTTGGAACATGACCAGCGCGGTTCTGTATGACGTGACCTCGCGTTTCAGCCTCGAGCTCTCGTTCGATATCGCCTACGACCGCCAGCGGCCCTATTGGGGGACGCCGCTGGTGCCGTCATCGTTCGCCACGCAAGGGGTGAACGGAGTCGTGAGCACGACCGACGGCCGCACGGTGGATCAGCGGATGCTGCGCACCAACTACAACGTGCAGGATGCCGATATGAGCGCCTTGACCACCTGGACCAAGCTCAAGGCGACCTGGGCGCCGACGGAGTTCGTACAACTGCGGAATCAAGCCTACTACTACACGGCCAAACGCGATTGGATGAACGCGGAAACCTATACCTTCAACGGCGGGACGCAGCTGGTGGACCGCGATCGTTTCCAGGTGCAGCACGATCAGTCCGTGATCGGAGACCGGTTGGAGCTGCTGCTCACCCATCCGATCGGGACGTTCAAGAACCGTTTCGTGGCCGGCATCGATTTTACCTATGTCGATTTCACGCGTCCCAGTTTCTTCAGCGCAGCCGGCGGAAGCGTCGATCCCTTCTCGCCGGTCGCCGGCCTGTTCGGGGGCGGAACGATGGCGACCCAAACGGCCAGGATCCTCACCACCGCCCTGTTCGCGGAGGATCAATTCAACCTGACGGAGTCGCTCAAGGTGGTGGCGGGCATGCGCACCGACTACATCAACCTCACGCGCGAATTTTTTACGACGGCGGGCGCCTTGAATCCTGGGCAGTCCTTCGATCAGCACTTCTCACCCACCACATGGCGCGCCGGACTCGTGTACGACATCCTGCCGCAAGTCACCCTCTATGGCCAATATGCCACGGCGGCCGATCCGGTCGGCGGCAGCCTGTTCGGCCTGCGGAGTAATCAACAGTTCGACCTTGCCACCGGCCATCAATGGGAAGTCGGCGCGAAAGGGCAATTCTTCAATCACCGCGCGGAATGGACGGTGGCCTATTTCGACATCGTGCGGGACAACATCCTGACCCAGATCTCGCAGACCGCTTCCGTGAACGTCGGGCGCCAGTCGTCCAAGGGCGTGGAGTTTGATGCCGCCGTTCGTGTGACCGATGCCTGGCGCGTGCAGGGCAATGTGACGTTCCTGTCGGCGAAGTTCGACGAGTTCAATCAATTGTCGGGCGGGAATGTCGTCTCGCGAAACGGCAACCGGCCCTTTGAAGTGCCTCAGGCGGTCGGCAATCTCTGGACGATCTACCGCGTGCCCACGCCGATCCCGTTCGACCTGGGGGCGGCCTGGCGATACGTGGGCGACCGGTATGTCGATGCGGCTAACAGCATCCGTCTCCATGCCTACATGACGGCGGACGCCTGGGTGACGGTGCCGTACAAACAGTTCTGGATCACCCTGCGCGGGCGCAACCTGTTTGATAAGGCCTATGGCCTGTTCGGGTCGACGTTCTATCCGGATCAGGTGTTGATCGGCGCGCCTCGGACCGTGGAGCTGAGCGTCATGGGGCGATTCTGAAGAGCATTGCCTCAGGCCGAGCGACAGACGCCGGAGAGAATTCACGCCGCACTGTAGTATCCAGCGGCAGCCATCGGTAGCGTCAGAAAAGGCAGGTCTGGTACATAATGCCCATGTCGGGACGCGACAGATTTCATCGAAGACAACGCCTGTTGGCCGGTCTCCTCCTGGTGGCCGGCATGGCCTTAGCATGGATGTCCGTCACGCCGACCGGCGCGCTCAGTTGCCTGCATTGTTTTCTGGCGCAACGATGGGTGGAGGCGACGGTTGCCGATCAGAGCCCCAGACCATCACGGTCCGACACCCAGGCAGCATCCGTCAGTCATGCCTCAAGACGTGTCGACCTCGATCCCCCTGTCTTGTCTGACTCTGCTGTTGACGAGCCCCGAACGCTTCCTGTCTCGCGGGACGCCTCGCTCAGCGACCTCCATCCGGCTACCGAGCGCCACTGGGTATTCCCTGAAAGATACGTATTCGCGCCAGTCCATACCGGTCCGTCCCAGTTCCCTGTCGTCCGTGACCCCAAGATTGTCGGGTTGCGGGCGCCTCCCTCGCTGATCATCGCCTAATCGTCTCTCTATTTCATCAGCCTGTCAGTGAAGCGTGTGGCTTGGATGCCTCTGCCCAGGCTACGCCTCGACTACGAGGGAAAGGACCTTGTGTGATGGAAGCGCTGTCATTCGTTCGAGGGCCTCAGAGCCGCCCTGCATCGGCCACAAGAATGACGCCGGGCAAGGGATCGGTCTGGGTGGTGTTCGCTGTGATCGTGAGTACGGGTTGCATCGGGCCGCATGTAGCGCCGCAGGACACACGAGACGCCTCTGCCGTCACGGCGCGGTCAGAGCCTGCAGCAGAGACGGTAGACGCGCCACCGGCAGCGACCCCTCCGACGGCCCCACCTGTTCCGGTCCCGCCCATTGTTGGAGTCGGATCGACGGATGCCACCCGGCAGGAAGATGTGCCCGTCGTGGAGGTTCGGCCTGTGCTGGTCGCTTCGACCCGCGAGTCCTACACGGTCTCAAACACTCTGACGGCGACCAAGACCGATACGCCGATTCATGAGACGCCGGCAAGCATTCAGGTGGTGCCGCGGCAGGTAATCGAAGATCAGAAGACGCCGCGGATGAAGGATGCGTTGGAGAACGTCAGCGGCGTTCGCCCGAATCAATCGATCGGATCGGGGAATCGATTCATCATTCGCGGCTTTCCGGATCTGGGGAAAACCTATCGCAATGGACTGCTCGCGACCTCGCCCTCCGGCTTTCCGTTCGAAATGGACACGGCCAATATTGAAAGCATCGAGGTGCTGAAGGGACCGGCCTCCATCCTCTACGGCCGCATCGAGCCGGGCGGCATGATCAATGTCAACACGAAGCGGCCGTTGGACACCCCGCACGGCGCCCTGGAACAACAATTCGGTTCCTACAATTTCTACCGCACGCTCTGGGACGTCGGTGGGGCCATCACGGACAGCAAGTCGTTGTCGGTCCGCTTTGCGGGGGGGTATCAGAACAGCGGGTCCTTCCGCGATTTCAACTTCATCGACCGTAAGGTCTTCAATCCCAGTGTGACCTGGCGGCCGACCGACAAGACGACGTTGACCGTGGACGTGGAGATCTTGAAGCAAGACTTCCGGGCCGACAGCGGCATTCCGGTCATCGGCAATCGCCCGGCCCCCGTGCCGATCAGCCGGTCGTACGGCGATCCGAATACGCCGGTGTCGTTCACAAACAAAACGCATATCGGATTCAATCTCGATCATACGTTCAGTGAATCGTGGAAGCTGACAAATCGCTTTCTCTCCAGCTTCATCGATGCGGAGAGTATTTGGGCCAATCCGGCGCCGGCTTTCGGGAATGCGCTTCGCGCGGACGGTCGCACGCTGGATCGGAACATCTTTGGCCAGACGAGTTACGTGCGGACCTACGCGACGAATCTTGATCTGACAGGCAAGTTTGCGGTGGCGGGAACGCAACACAGGCTGCTGATCGGGATGGACTATACCCGGGCCGCCACCGACTATGGCATCTACGGCAATTTCACCTCCGGGAATCCGGCCCTCGCGATCGACCTCTTTAATCCGACCTATGGCATTGCGCCAAGCCTGTTCACGGCGGCTCGTGCCACAACCGATCGGCCTGGCAGAAACGTCAGCGTCTTTCATGAGCAGTGGTACGGGCTGTATCTGCAGGATCAGATCACGCTCTGGAAGAAGCTGCATCTTCTCGTAGGCGGCCGGTACGACTGGGCCGAGGTGGCGCGAGGCACGGCCGGGAACTTCGACCAGGCGCGCGCCAATGTGGACGGCGTCACGCGAAAGGACTCACGCTTCAATCCGCGCGTCGGTCTCCTCTACGACCTGACGCCGTGGCTTGCGATGTACGGCAACTATGTGACGTCGTTCGGAGCCAACAACGGCGTTTCCTCCAACAACCAGCCGTTCCCAGCCCAGACCGGCAAGCAGCAGGAAGCCGGGTTCAAGGCCGATCTGTTCGAGCATCGCCTCAATGCCACGTTGGCCTTCTATCATTTGACCAGAAACAACCTCGTGACGCCCGATCTGGCCAGTGGCGACCCGCTCGCGAGGATCGTGGTCGGGGAGCAACGCAGCCAGGGCGTCGAATTCGACATGACCGGTCGCGTCACTGAGGCTGTGAGTGTGATCGGGAGCTACGCCTATACCGACACCCGTGTCACCAAAGACAATTCGGGGCTGCAGGAGAAACGGTTGCCGGGCGTCCCCCTGCATGGAGGCAGCCTGTGGATGAAATATGACTTTGCCGAACTGAGCGGTCCGGCGAAGGGATTGAGTGTGGGATTCGGGGCCTACGTCTCCGGCTCCCGGCACGGGGACATTCAAAACACGTTCACCCTCCCCGGCTATGTGCGGCTGGATGGCTTTGCCGCGTACCGGTGGATGATGGGCCCGACGCGCGCGATTGCGCAGGTGACGGTCCGTAACCTGTTGAATCACGAATATTACGAAAACGCCGACCTGAATTCGAACGTGGCGCCGCGCAATGGCGTCTATCCGGGCGCGCCCATGACGGTGTTCGGGTCGTTGCGCCTTGAATACTGACCGAGAGATGAGCGACAGCGAATGTTCTCCGCAAAGCCCATGGTGCCGCTGACGGCGGCCGCCCTACGCAAGCGTTGGTTACTGGCTCATCGATACCTCGGGCTGACGGCCGGAGCTCTGTTGGTGCTCATCGGGCTGACCGGCAGCATCCTTGTGTTTCATCTGGAGATCGACGAGTGGCTGAATCCCGACCTGATCCGGGTGGCACCGAAGCCCGGTGGGTCGGCGGCCTATCGTCCGGTGGATGAGATTGCCGCGGCTGCGCTGCGCATCATGCCCCAGGGGGGGCATCTGGTCTTCGGGCAATACCCGCGCCATGACGGAATCGCGTTTCGGTGGAACGTGTCGGTGCCCATCGGGCCGGACGCGAAGGCACCGATGGAGTTTGAGCTTCACCATGTGTTCGTCGATCCGTATCGCGCCGAAGTCACCGGTTCCCGATTGGTCCGGCCGGCCGGCCTCGGCGGCGCCGTGCCTCGTACGTTCGTCGGCTTCGTGTTTGCGCTGCACTATGCGTTGCTGTTGCCGCGATTCGGAGACCCGCCGTTCGGGGATACGGTCGTCGCCGTCATCGGGATGGTGCTGATGGTGTCGTTGTTCACAGGTCTGTACCTCTGGTGGCCGCGGAACGGCGGGTGGCGTGCGGCGTTGACGATCAAACGCCGGGCTCATGTGCGCCGGCGCCACTTCGACCTGCACAAGACCGCGGGAGTGTATTTCTCGCTCATCTTCCTGGCCCTCTTTCTGTCGGGGGTGTTTCTCAATCTGCGGGCGCCGTTTCACGCGGTCGTACGGCTGTTTTCTCCCACCATCGATCGATACGACATTCACTCGAAACCGGCCGAAGGCCGCGTCTCCGTCTCTCTGGGGCAGGTCATGCAGACCGTGGAAACGCAGTACCCGGGAGGGCGGCCGGAATGGCTCTACCTGCCGAAAAAGCCGACGGGCACCTACACGATCTGCCGGCGCGATGTTCCCGGGATCAGCCTGGTCCTGAGCCGGCGATGCGTGGTGGTGGATCGGTACAGCGGCGAAATAGTGCATGTACAAAGTCCGGAGCGCGGGACGGCCGGGGACCACTTCATTCAATGGCAATGGCCGATGCATTCGGGACAGATCTTCGGGCTGACGGGGCGCGTGATCGTGTGTGTCTCGGGCCTGATCTGTCCACTCCTGTTTGTCACGGGCTGGTATCTCTGGCGGCGAAAACGCAGGGCGCCGCGCAGTGCGGTGTAGGGTCGCCGGGCCTTGATTCAGGCACAGGCCATGGACGGGGCGGTGGATGGATGAATCAATCGGACGGGACGAAAGGTGACACAGCATGCACGGACTGAAGGAAGCCGTAGAGTACGGCGTGATCGGGCTGTTGATCGGGTTGAGCCTGTGGGCGGTGGCCGT
>CP092081.1:4106389-4132351 GCA_022226935.1 Nitrospira sp. | reverse complement strand
ACAGCCGTGCGTGTCATTCGGGGAACAGCACCAGGTAAAGGATGAATCGTAGCGGTACTGGTCGTGATAGACCCGCTCCCAGGACCGATCCGGATACTCACCCAGCGGGTTCCCCACCTCGATGACCGGCTGCAGCGCGGTCAAGGCGAGGACGTTGTCCGCCACGGCCACGGCCGCGACGGTGCCCGCCGAGATCTTGAGAAACTGTCTCCGGGAAAATTGCATCATGAAAATCCCTCCTCGTAAAAATACAGAACAGACTCCGGTGCCATGCAGTCATAACACCGAACCCAATTAAGGAAGACCGGCGTCGTCTGACCTGACCCACCCCTTTCCAGACATGTGGCTCTCCGCAGCAATAGTGACCCGGTCTTTCAGCTATGCCGCAGCGCGTATCGGTCGACACCAGACACCACATCTCTTCGTTAGAATTGATGGAATGACGGATACACAAAAAATCACGCGGCCTTACCATGCAGCACATATGCCATGGAGCAATCTTCGCCAATCGATTACATGCCGTTGAAATTGCTGAACTTAATTGCATCGACGCTGAGACTTTTTTTCAAAGCCCTTTCGGCCACGATATGTCGCGGTGGGCGAACCGTCTCCCACCACGACATATCGTGGCCGAAAACGTATGTGCGCTTTTTGAGGAAGTGGAAGAAGAAAGAAATTACTTACCCTGAGGAGAACGCCGAATCCCCAACCGATACATCCGGCTACGAAGCGTACTCGGCGCCAAGCCCAATTGTTCAGCCGCACCGCCTGGCCCTTCGATTCGCCAATCGAGCAAGGTCAACGCCTGAAGAATATGACGGCGCTCTTCGTCCACCAAAGTCCGGCGTGGACTCGCTTCCACAGTCGTGGGCAAATTGACCATGGCGGGATCAATACGTAACAATCGATCGTGACAAAGGATCAGTCCTCGCTCGATAAGGTTTTCAAGTTCTCGCACATTTCCGGGCCAGGCATACTGCACCAATCGCTCCATCGACGGCGCATCGAAATCTTCGCACAATCGCTTCAGCCGTTGAGCATGAAACCGCAGAAAATGCCGGGCGAGAATGGGAATATCTTCCGGCCGTTCTCTGAGCGGCGGCATATGAATGGGAAAGACATTCAGCCGATAGTACAAATCACTGCGAAATCGCCCCTGCTGAATGGCCTTTTCCAAATTGGCATTGGTCGCGGCGATCACGCGTACATCGACCGGAATGGGCTTCGCACTGCCGATTCGATCCACCAGCCCGTCCTGCAAGACGCGCAAGAGCTTCGCCTGCGCGTCGAGCGGCATTTCACCGATTTCATCGAGGAATAACGTGCCGCCGTCGGCCAGTTCAAATCGTCCGATTCGCTGGTGATCCGCGCCGGTAAACGCGCCCCGCTCATGGCCGAAGAGTTCGCTTTCAATCAGCCCGGACGGCAAAGCCGCGCAGTTCAGCCGGACAAACCCCCGATCGCGCCGCAGGCTTCTCTCGTGAATGGCCCGCGCGAGCACCTCCTTGCCCGTTCCGGTCTCCCCGGTGATCATCACCGTCGCCGTCGTCGGGGCCGCCTGCCGCGCCAGCGCCAATACCGCTTCGAATGCCCGGCTCCGACCTGTGACCATGCCGTGATCCTGGGTCGCTTTGAGCTCTTCGGTCAGATACACATTTTCCCGGGCGAGCTGTTCCCGCAGACGATTGATTTCCTCATAGGCATTGACATGCGCAATGGCAAAGCCGATCTGCGTCGCGACCTGCTGGAGGAAATCCACATCGTCAGGATCGGGATGGCCGGCTTCGATACTCCCGATATTCAACGTGCCAAGGCAGGCTTTCTGCACGACCATGGGAAGGTTGATCATGCGTCCCAACCCTTCTTGCGCATAACTTTCATCCTCGATGAACAGCCGTTCCTCCCGGAGGTGAGGTCGCACGTGCACGCGGTGATGGTCATAGACCCACCCCACGGCGCTGTGTGCGCGGGGAATCATCGCATCGCTTCGCAGCACGACTTTGGGCAGGTTCGTCTCCACCGCGTAAAAACGAAAGGCGTCGGCCTGCAGATCGTAGACGGTGATTCCTGCCCGTTCCCACCGCACCACTTTCGTCAACTGGTCCGTGATGGCGCGAAACAGACTTTGCCGGTTGCGCTGGGAATTCAGCACATTGGTCACCGACAAGAGCGTGCGATAATTGAGCGTCACGTTCGGCACGGCGTGTGTCTCCGGCCCTGCACAGGGGCTATCTGCAACCGCTGAGAGCGCGCCTTGGAGCGAGACGCCGGCAGGAGAGGCAAGGAACGATCAGCAAGCCAGGCGAGCGTTGCATGTCGGTGTTGCTCGGGGCGCGTGGTGCATCATAGGACGAGCAGACCGCGCATTCCAGACTGAGACCGCAATCTTCATCGAAAAATAATCTGCGCCGCGCCGCCGCCTCTGCTGAAGCAACCGAGGGGGACCATCCCGATTCCAAGGCCTTGAGGCTAACGCCTGCCCGGACCCAATGCGCGCCGTTCCTCATCCAGGCCAACCCCGGATTTCAGCCGCGAAGGACTGCGTCCCGCTTCAGGTCCCAGCGATCTCGAGCCGGGACCAATCGATGGCGTGAGGGGAAAAGTCGTGGCGCCCAGGTCGGGACTCCGTCGCGGCACAAACGAACTCGGACGCCGATCATCTCGTTCGCGAAGCCGGTCGAGCTTGGGAGAAACCCTCCCTTCGTTCGGCGCCCTTTCCACGTCTTTCCTGGGACTCACCCGCTCGATCGCCCCTTCGTCTTCGAGCAGTGAATCGAGACCTTCCCCCAACTCATTGACCACCAAATTGGTCGCCATCACTTCTTTCGCCATCGACTCCGCCGTCGGAAGCTCGTCGGCATACACATCGGTCTCATACTCGGCCGTGGATGGCGTGGCGAGCGACGTCCACACCGATTGCCCGGACTCGGTAATGTTAATACTGGTCATCGTCGACAGCCCCGGTCTGATCGGATGCTCGCGAAGCTCATCAGCAGGGAGCGCAATCCGAACCGGCACCCGCTCGACGATATGAATGAAGTTTCCCGTAGAATTATCCGGGGGAAGCAAGGCAAACGCGCTTCCGCTGCCTGGCACGAGACCTTCGACGGTGCCGTGAAAGGTTTGTTTCGATCCGTACAGACTGACACTCACCAATGCCGGTTGCCCCGGCCGCACGTGCTGCAATTCCGTTTCGCGCAAATTGGCCTCGACCCACAGGTGATCCAGCGGAACAATCGTCATCAGCGAGGCGCCGGGTTGGACGCGATCTCCCACCTGCGCTTTTCGTTTGGCGACATAGCCTGAGATGGGAGCGCGGATCTGCTGGCGCGCATATTCCAGATGCGCCTCGATCAATTGATGCTTCGCCAGGTCGACGGACGGATGGGCCATCACCGTCGTGCCGCCGATTTGCGCATCGAGCGAGTCAAGTTCCGCCTGCGTTTCCCGCACCTCCGCTTCCAGGCTCGCGATTTTGTCCGCCGTGTTCTGCAGAATCTGCTTGGAGATGGCGCCGCTCGGGGAAGCCCGTTGATACCGGTCCATGTCGTGCTCGGCCAACTCCAAGCGAGCGGTACGCGACCGCAACTTCTCCGCCAGTTGTTTCCGATTGATGAACAGAGCGGCGATCCGCCGGACTTCCTCGCCCAACCGTCCTCGCGCCCTTCCCAAGGCGGCGTAGGCTTGATGTTCATCCAGCCGCACAAGCAAATCGCCGCGGTTCACGAATTGGGTTTCTTCCGCCAAAACCTGCGTGATAATGCCGGACGCCTGCGCCGCCACCGGCACCAGGTTGCCGGTGACATAGGCATTGTCGGTACGGATCCAAAACCGATCGTGCGTGTACCAGTACAGGAGATAGCCGACGGTGGCGACCAGGACCAGCAAGGCGACGACCAATAACCGCCGGTTCCGGCGCGCGCGAATAGCCTTCGGATGAATGCGATAGGGGCCTGCCGGCGGCGGGCCCCCTGGGGATTGCGGAGGTTGAGACATATCTGCGGTTGTGGTGGTCATACATTTAACTCGGGTTGTGTTTCGGTCGCTTCTCGATGTCCGGATTGTGATATCCGCCGCCCAGGGATTCGATCAGATCGACGGCGGCCACTAATTGATCGCTCTCCAACGCTCTCAGGGCATATTCCTGTTCGAGCACGGGATACCGATGACGCAGCACTTCACGATCATCGTCCAGGCCGTTGACGAGGCGCACTTTCGCCAACCGCCAGTCTTCGCCCAGTGACGCGACCAGCCGTTTGTGCGACGCCATGATCTCGTTGGTCGTGTGCCAGGCACTGAGGCTGTCCGCCACTTCCCGCATCGCATCGAGGAGCGTGTCATTGTAGAGTTCCACTGCCGCATCATATTCCGCGCGCTGCGCGCCCAACTCGCCCCGTAACCGGCCGCCTTCAAACCAGGGCATCCGCAACCCCGGCGCCAGGCCGTAGGTGAAGCTCTGACCGCTGAAGAGAAAGTTCGCCAGTTTGTCAGTTCCCTTGGCCAGCGTCAGGGCATTGAATCCTACAAACCCCGTGAGATCGATGGTGGGATAGAACTGCGTCGTCGCCACTCTGACCAAACGCGAGGCGGCATGCGCGCGATACAAGGCTGCCGCGAGATCCGGCCGGTGGACCAGCAGGCCGATCGAAAGGTGGTCCGGCGCGGGGATCTGTTTGGGAATATTGGCCATGGGCTTGGCAAAGAGATGGGCCGCCTCGTCCGGGCCCTTCCCGGCTAACCGGGCCAGCAAATGCCGCTGCACATCCAATTGATCTCTGATGGCGGCTTGCCGCTTGAATGCCGCCTCATAGTCGGCGACGGCAATTTTGAACGGCTGATCGTTGTCGAGGCCAAGACGAAACCGGGTCTCCGCGAGGTTCTTGAGATCGCGGCGGATGCCGACAATCGTCTTCACAATCGTCAGTTGCTGTTGAAGGGCCTGCCCCCGGAAGTAGGCACGGGCAATACCAGTGGTCAATCGCAGCCGCACTTCGGCGGTTTCCGCCTCTTCGGCGGCCGCGTGGCCCAAAGCCGCCTCAAGCATGGCTCGGTTCTTTCCCCAGAAATCGAATTCATAGCGGAAGCTGAGCGGGTTGATGATGCCATACATGATCTTGATGCCCGCCACTTCGGGATTCAGCGCGGCGAACACACCATGTTGGGAGATGCGTTCATAGGTCAACGAGGCATCAGCTTCCAGGAACGGCAGTAATCGAGCGCCTTCTACCTTCACGAGCGACGTGGCTTGGCGCAACCGCGCAGACGCATGTTTGAGCCCGGGATTGTCCTTGAGCGCGGTTTCGATCAGTCCGTTCAGCTCAGGGTTTCCGAACTGTTCCCACCAATGATCGTCCGGCCAATTCTGCAGCCGGCTCGTGACCTCGGCGAGTGTCTCCGTCATCTCCGGCGGGTCGAGATATTGCGCAGGAGGGTCGCCTTTGGGAATCCAGGCGCAGCTTCCGAAGAGCAAGGCGCAGCCGATCCCAACGGTGATTCGCACCTGGCACCCTGCCGTTGACCCCGATCTCATGGCACCTCCTCAATCAATTCCTCGGCACGTCTCACGCGCAGATCGTCCGCAGGACTCGACACGACGGGAAGGTGCGTCGGATGCGCGAACCACACGAGGATGCCTAATCCAATAAAGATGAAACTGGCCACAAGAAACGCATCGTTGAGCCCGAGTATCGCCGCTTCCTGCCTGATCACCAGGCCCAGCTTGGCCTGGGCTTCGGAAGGAGACAAGCCTGCTGCCTGGAGTTTCGCGGCCAGTTGTCCCATCGGATCGTACGAAATCGACTGCCGTCCTCCGAAATGATCGGCCAAATGCAGTTGGTGGAAGTGAATGCGCCGGAACAGGACGATGCCTTGAAAGGTAATCCCAAATGCGCCGGCGGCGACACGCAACAAATTGGCGACTTCCGCGGCGCGCATGACCAACGGACCCGAGAGGCCATGCAAGGTCAGCACGGTGATCGGGGTGAAGAAGGAGCCCAGAAAGATTCCCTCCACCACCATCGGCCAGAACAATTCTTCGTAGGAATGCGGATCGTCGTACAATCCGATCCAGTAGAACGTCCAGGCAAAGCCGAGACAGTTGAGGCAGACCAGCCAGCGCGCATCGACATACTTGCAGAGGTAATGCATGACGGCGATGATCGGTGCGCTCAGCAAGACCAAGGGGAGCAGCGCCAGGCCGGCCAACTTCGAGGAATACCCTAGGATAAGTTGAATCTGGACGATGAGGAGGGACAACAAGCCTTGGATCGAGAAAAATCCGAGTGTCAGACTGATGATCCCGATGACGAAATTGCGATGCACGAACAGCCGGAGGTCCAGTGTCGGATGCCGCTCCCCGAGTTCCCAAATGATGAAACAGGGAAACGCGATGAGCAGCACCACCGCGATGGCTTGCAGAAAGGGCGAATCCAACCAGTCGAAATCGTTGCCCATGTTGAGCAACGTCTGCAGCCCCAGCAACAGGACGGCCAGCAGCAGAAACCCGACCAGGTCGAAGCGCGCATACCGTCGATGGAAACCGCGGCCGTACAATAAGGCGCCCAGGGTGCCGACAATCACCAAGGTCAGCACGAAATCCAGATAAAAGAGAAAGCGCCATCCGAGCATATACGCGATGTAGCCCCCGACCGGCATGCCGATGGTGAACGGCGTGATGCTGAAGAGTCCCCAGACGGTCAAAGCCACGGCCTTGAGCCGTTTGGGATATTCGTTGAGCAGCATGGATTGGGCGATCGGCAGCGTAATGCCGCCGGCGATGCCTTGCACGATACGAGCAGGAACAAATTGCGCCAGCGTTCGGCTGTCGCCGCACAGATAGGACGCGACGCTGTAGACCATGAAGGCGCCGATCAGGAGACGGTAGTCGCCGATCCGTCCCGACAGGTACCGCGCGAGCGGAAAGCCCAACGCCAACCCGACCATGAAATCTGTTTGCGCCCAGGTGAGAAAACTGGGCAACACCCCGCCCAGATCCCCGGAGACATGCGGCAACAGGGCGATGTAAGAGCCGGCATTGAACAGGACGACGATATGCGACAAGCCGAGGACGGCATTGAAGAGGACGAATCGCCATCCGTGCAATCGCCTGAGATACACCGCAGCCATGACTCCGTTCTCTCACCCTAATACGACGGTGAATATCCCGCCCGCTCGCCCCGGGCAGCCACGGGCTGAGCCGGAGCCTGAGCTGGCGCTGGGGCCGGTGCCGTCGCCCGATGCGCCGCATAAATCGCCAATCCCGTAAACAGCATGCCGCCGACCAGATTGCCCAGCGTGACGGGAATCTGATTCCAGAGCCACCAGGTCGAGAGGCTCACGTCCGCGCCGAGCATCATGCCGACCGGCATCAGAAACATGTTGACCACGGCATGTTCAAACCCCTGAGAGAAGAACAAGAGCGTCGGACCCCAGATCGCGACAAACTTGCCGGACAACGACGTCGACATATAGGCGGCAACGACGGCGAGACTCACCATCCAGTTGCACAACATGCCCTTGGTGAATGCCGCCAGAAGACCCGCAGAACCGTGCGAGGCGTAGTAGGCCGTTTTGGCTTGCGCAATCGCGATCAATTTGTTGCCGACGGCATTGATCGGCGCATCGCCCCCCGTCGTGAGCGCAATCGCGAACAAACTCGCATAGAGCACGCTGCCGAGGAGATTGCCCAGGAACACCCATCCCCAGTTCGCGAAGACGTGAGCTAGACCGGCGTTCTTCTGACCGTCGGCCGCTGCGACAGGGAGCAACGCGAAGCTCCCCGTGATGATTTCCGCGCCGAGCAGAATGGCCAACGCCAATCCGAATGGAAAGACCAAACTTCCGAGGATCCAATAGCCGGTTTCGACGGCCACCGTCACGGCCATGCTCGTCCCGATTCCGAGATACGCACCGGCCAACATGCCACGCAGCACCAGTTGGCGCGGGGGCAAACTCAGCTTGAGGGCGCCACCGGCCAACATACTGTCCACCACGCCGTACGGCTTCACATAGTCCATTGTCTCCTCCTTGTTCGGTCTGCCATTCCTCGCACTCCACGCGATTCACCGACCCGGTCACCGAGACCCTGACGTCAGGGGACCTGAGCAAGGCGCATGCCGTGTAACGCATCGCCGTCTAGCGCAGATGTCGCTTCGACGGATGGAGACCTATCGCGTCTGTTAGCGCAGCGTTTCGCACGATCGCGCGACGCACAAATCAGCGTGTATATGGGCGGGATCGCACGGGCGCACGGTGCGAAATCGCTCATTCGCCTATGAGAAGGCAGGCCCATGCACTCGAACAAGGAGTGACTGGCAGCCGCAAGCAACAGGAATGGTCATCGGCCGGAGCGATGAATCGGGACAACAATCACAGGCGGCAAAGTTGCACAGTGGTGGGGGCGCAGACTACGATAGCACCGGAGACTGAGATCTGCCTTGAGTGATCTGTTAAGCAATCTACCCATCGCCCGCAAGTTATTTCTTGCGTCGGTGATTCCTGCGCTCACCGTCCTCCTCCTCAGCATTTTGACCTATCGCAGCGTCACGACCTTCTCCGACGACGAAGGTCAATTGAACGATATCTATTATTCCCAACGGTTGGCCTCGGAATACCTACGCCTCGTCGTCGATCTGGAAACGGGGTTCCGGGGCTTTGTGCTGACGAGCCAGGAGCATTACCTGTTTCCCTATCGCACGGCACAGGACCACGTTCTGAACATCGGCCGCACGTTGGAAGCGCAAGTCTCGCAGCAGGATGATCAACGCGCGCTCATTACCTCCGTGCAGCAATTGGTCAGACAGTTCATCAATGAGAAGGAAGTGCTGATCGATGCCGTGAAGGCCGAGCACCCGAACGAAGCGCGGGAATATATCGAGGAAGGCAAAGGGCGGGCGTTGATGTTGAAAATCCGGCAGGACATGGGCCGATTCGAACATCTCACGCAGACGGCCCTCAATACCAAACTGGCGAAGATCTCTCAGGATCGAGACACGATGTTGATGACGATCCTGGGCGGTGGGCTCTTTTCCTTGATCTGCATGGTAGCGGCCTTGCACCTGATCGCCCATTCCATCACCACACCGCTGGCCCGCCTCGCCACGGCAGTAGTGACCTCGGACCGCAACCCCATCCCGCAGGTTCCCGTCATGACAAGAACGGATGAAATCGGCAATCTGGCGCGCGTCATGCACGCCATGAGTTCGGCCATCCATTCCCACATTGCAGCCTTGGAACAGTCGGAGGCCAACTTGCGCCAGCTCAACCAGGACCTGGCCGGTTCGGAAGCCAAGTATCGAAGCATCGTCGACCACGCGCCCTTCGGCATCTTCACGACGAGAGGGATGACGCTGGTCTTCAGCAATCGTTACAATAGTCTGCTCGCCGGACTCAATTCGACGGAAGAAAAGGATCCCGACGCCGTGCGGCGCGCCATTCATCCGGAGGATCGAGACCGGGTGATTGCGGAATTCGCCCAGGCAGTAGTGGACGGACAGTCCTACGAAACCGTGTTTCGGTTTCTCCATCCGGATGGCACGATCCGAAAAGTCTTGAGCCGGCGCATCCCGATTCGCGATCAATCGGGGCAGGTCGTCATGTATCAGGGATTCAACGTGGACATTACCGCGCTCGACTTCATGCAGACACGCCTGCGTCGGGCCGAACGGCTGGCGACTTTGGGACAGGTGGCGGCGGGCATTGCCCATGAGATCCGGAACCCGCTTGTCGGCATCGGTTCAACAACCTCCCTCCTGCTTGACGACACGGAAGCGGATGACCCGCGGCGTCCCGACCTGGCGGTCATTCTGCAGGAAACGAAACGGTTGGATCGGATCGTCAATCAAATCATCGACTATGCCCGTCCACGAGAAATCGTGGCGTTTGCTTTCGATATGGCACAGCTGGTGCATGAAGTGATGAAGGTGTTGGATGAACCCCTGACGCGGAAACAGGCGACTATCAGCCTTTCGGCCCCGGCCGCACCGTATATGATCCAAGCCGATCGCGATCAGTTTAAGCAGGTATTGCTCAATGTCCTGCAGAATGCGATCGAAGCCACTCCGCAAGGCGAGACTATTACCGTGGCCCTGGCGGAACAGGCCCGCGGGGTGGAACCGGGGCTGGAAGTCACCGTCACGGATCGAGGCAGCGGGATCAGCCCGAGTCATCTCCCGCACGTGTTCGAACCGTTTTTCACCAGCGGGAAGCCGCGCGGAACGGGCTTAGGATTAGCGATCTCCCGCAATATTCTCGACGCGCACGGGGGAGACATCGCCCTGGACAGTAAGGAGGGGCACGGCACCACCGTTCGCGTGTGGGCGCCCGTGCGACAACAGCCGCAACGCATGCAGGAAGAAGGGGACCATGCAGGCCACGATCTACGTTACGGATGACGAACCGGCGATTCGCTCCGCTATCGTCAAACGCCTTTCACGGCGCCACCACACCGTTACCGGATTTGAATCCGGAGAAGACCTGGTCGGTGCCGTCACGCAGCAGGCCCCAGACCTGATTCTATTGGATCTCAAAATGCCCGGCATCGGCGGCATCGAGGCGCTGCGAAAAATTCGCCCGCTCGCCCCGCAGACCCTCGTCATTATGCTGACCGCGTATGGGACGGTAGAAAATGCGGTGGAAGCCATGCGCCTGGGCGCGTACGATTTTCTCATCAAGTCCGTCGATCTCGCAGGTGTCGATCCCGTGGTTGATCGCGCCTTGGAATTCCTCGCCCTGCGCCACCGGGTTGAATTTGCGCTCGAAGATCAAAACAGCGCGTACGCCTTGGCTAATATCGATGCGCGCAGTCCGGCCATGCAACTGCTGCTCGGCCAAGTTCGAGATGTCGCGGAGAACGCGAAATCCACGGTGTTGCTCCAAGGAGAAACGGGCAGCGGAAAAGAGTTTCTCGCGCGGGTCATCCACTGTAACGGCCCGCGCGCAGCCGGCCCGTTCGTGGCGGTCAACTGCACCGCCATTCCCAAAGAGCTGTTCGAAAGCGAACTGTTCGGCTATGAACGAGGCGCCTTTACCGGCGCCCACCAGCGGAAACGCGGCCTGCTGGAGAAGGCCGAAGACGGGACATTGTTTCTGGACGAAATCGGCGATCTAGATCCGGCCATGCAGGCCAAATTGTTGCGCGTGCTCCAGGAACGGACGTTCCGGCGCTTAGGCGGTACGGAGGATCTGTCGGTTGATTTCCGCTTGATGACCGCGACCAACCGCGATCTGAAGAAAGACACCGCCCGCGGCACCTTCCGCGAAGACCTCTTCTTCCGCTTGAACGTGGTCACCTTCGAGCTCCCGCCGCTCCGGGTGCGCACGGAAGACATTCTTCCCCTCTGCATGCAAGCGATGTTGCGGTTCGGGAAGGAATTCGGGAAAGACGTCGTCGACATCGAACCCGACGCCAAGGACCTTCTGCAGCGCTACAGCTACCCCGGCAACATTCGGGAATTGCACAATATCATCGAACGGGCCATGATTCTCTGTCACGACAAGACCTTGACCGCCGGCTGCCTTCCGCGCGAACTTCGCGACCAGGCGTCAACGCATGTGGCGGTGGCCATGGCGCAAGGCGAACATCCCTCGCTCCGCATTGAGATGGTGCTGGGCCAACAAACCTTGGCGGATATCGAGTCGGCGCTGATCGAGGAAGTCGTGCGCCTATCGGATCATAACAAAACGTTGGCGGCCAAGCATCTGGGCTTGACCCGTTTTGCTCTGGACCGGCGGCTGAAGAAACAAATGGAACACGAGTAGCGCGCCGCGAACCGTCAGGCGTTCTGCCGTTGAAGCGAGACGCCGCAAAGCAGATAATGAGAAACGATAGGTCCACGATGCGCGATTCCAATCAGACTATCCTGGCCCTCATCATCGGACTGAGCGTTGCGCTATTCGCCATCGATCTGTTCCTACCGCTCGGCATAGCCGTCGGAGTGCTGTATGCGGGAATCGTGATTCTGGCCGCCGCCTCTTCCCATCCTCGGTTGCCGTTCCTCATCGCCACAGCGGCCACGCCGCTGATCCTTGCCGGCGCGGTGCTGGGCCCTCAGGACGTATCGATCCCCCTGTGGGTCGGGGTCAGCAATCGCATCTTCAGCCTGATCATTGTCTGGATCTCGGCGGTGCTGCTGTTGCAGCGCCAGCGGGCGGAGATTCAACTGCTCCAAGCCAAGAATGAGTTAGAGGGGCGAGTCGAGGCCCGCACCAAGGAACTGGCCGATGTCAACCACAGCCTCCTGCAGGAAATATCCGGGCACATCCAGACAGAAGGCTTTCTTCGTAACAGCGAGCAGGCCCTCGCGACAAGCCGCCAGGAACTGCGCGATCTCGCCGCCCGCCTCTTGACCGTTCAGGAAGAAGAACGCCGGCGTATTTCGAGAGACCTTCACGATGATATCAATCAGCGCCTCGCCATGCTCGTCGTCCAAGCCGAATCGTTGGAAGCCAATCTTCCCGCCTCCGCCGTCGGCTGCAGCAAAGAACTCCGTTCGATCCAGGACCGGCTCACCGAGCTGTCCGACGACGTTCGCCATTTGGCCTATCAATTCCATCCGTCCATCTTGGACGATCTGGGACTTCCGGTGGCGTTGCAGCGCCTCATCGATGAGTGCGCGGTCCGCTCGAACCTGGCCATCTCGCTTGAGGTCATTGCGCCTCCGAAGGCCATTCCCCAGACGGTGTCCACCTGTCTCTATCGCATCGCCCAGGAATGCCTCGCCAATGTCATGAAACATGCCCATGCCTCCCAGGCGCGGGTCTCCCTGGCATCGACGGCCGACGGGATCACCCTCACTGTTCAAGATGACGGCGTCGGATTCGATACGCAGCAGGTAGTCGATAATCCACGCGGGCTCGGCCTGGTCGGCATGGCGGAACGCGTGCGCCTGGTGCATGGCACCGTGACCATCGACTCCATCCCTCAACAAGGCACCCGTCTCTCAATCCACGTTCCCCGCGCGGAGGTTTCCGTATGACCATGCCACCTCGAGTACTACTGGCCGACGACCATACGCTGGTGCTGGAAGGATTTCGGCGCATCGTTGAACAACGCTGCGAAGTGGTGGGGGCGGTCGAAGACGGTCGGGCCCTGCTGGAAGCCGCCGCGCAGCTGCGCCCCGATCTCATTCTGCTCGACATTTCCATGCCGCTGCTGAACGGGGTCGACGCGGGCCGCCAACTGAAGAAATTACTGCGCGACGTGAAACTGATCTTCGTGACGATGCATGCCGATCCGGCTTACGTCAGCGAAGCATTCAAAGCCGGCGCCTCAGCCTATCTTTTGAAGCGGTCCGCCGCCAGAGAATTGGACCAGGCCATCGATGCGGTCTTGAAGGGACAGTATTTTGTGACGTCGCTTCTGACGCGGGATATTGTAAACGGTCTATCGGATGGGCAAAACGGCCTCTTTGCGCAACGGCAGGAATTGACGCCGCGCCAGCGCGAAGTGCTCCAGCTCATCGCCGAAGGACGTACCATTAAAGAAATCGCCGCGCTCTTGAACATTTCCCCGAAGACCGTGGAATTTCACAAGGCTCAGATCATCTTTCACCTCAATCTCCGGACCACCGCCGAGTTGACGAAATATGCGTTGGCACATGGATTAACCTCTGCTTAGCGACGGCCGATGCATTCGGCTGCCACTTGCGGCACCTCCCCTCCCAGCCGACGCCTCCGCGTTCGACCTAGGACATCACCTAGTTGCCTGTCGGTGCCACATTCGTTATGGTAGTGGCGATCGGCGAAGCCGATCAGAGGCGCTTCCGCCACACTCCGACATCACTGCGGGAGAGCGGGATCATGAGCCCTACGGCCACACAATGTCAGTTTTGCTGGCGGGTGGAAGACAATCGAACGGGTGATTCGCCTGCCTGGTCTGATCTGCCGACCTTCATGCAGAAACACAACCTGGCTTCCCACGACCTCAGTTTTGCCGGCGGATATTGTCCGCAGTGCACGCAACTTTATGGTCGCCTGACGCAAGAACACCCGTAGAAGAGGCAGCTCTTCAGCGAGGAATATGAGGAATAAAGGATCGTTCAATCCATGAAAGACAAGAGAGAGAGCCGTTCGAGGTGGTGCCAATGTCGATCGACCGATTGCGCTATGCAGAATTTCGAACCGTCTCATGCCGGCTCGGATACCGATGCGGGCACACGGCATACTGACCGATCGCGACTATTCTCGACTCGTATCGCCAGCCGGCAGAAGAGGCAGGCGCCTCGCGCCTACCCGCAACCGGACACCCGCTATCAGTGGCACGGAGCGCGTCATCCAAACCGACGTATCGGGTAGTGTCTTCGCCAGGTCAGCTCCGCAAGTCACGCAGTACTGGACTCACTGGATTATGAGTCATCGGGAGTCCCCTCCTACACCACACAGTCTGTTTGCTCGCTGGAACCACTGACCTGGCTTCCGCTACTCGCCGATCCCAAGCCTCACGTGGCGCTTGTTAGACTTCATTTCTCCAAGCTGATACGGTATTCGATGGAGAGACCGGGGTGCAGCGACAGCAGCGCCGCCACCGGCGATGGCGCAAGACGGTGCGGAGGGAGACATGTTGACGACGACACACATCACGCGATGCAGATGGAGCCGGACTCGGCAGGCACAGGTAGACCCCTATTTTGCGATGAAGAGACAGGAGCAGGCGCATACGGAATCGGCGCAGATTCGGTTCGCGCGGAGGATCGCTCTCTTACGCGCGTTTTTCAGCCATGAGACGACCCTCACCCTACTGGTTGGTGCGCTGTCAGGGATGGCTTGGCTTAGTCCGTTTTCAAGTTGGGCGGCCTCCCCTTCGGCGACGCCGGCCGCTGCAACTGAACCGGTGTATTCCTTGGCCACGGTATTGGACCTGGCCTTGGCACGGAACCCTACAGTGGCGAGCGCGGAAGGAACCATCGAACAAAATCGGGGACAACAGGTCGCCGCCTACACGTACATCAACCCCTCAGTCAGCGCCAACAGCGGCGTCGGCAAAATGCGCGACCTGGGACTCTTCGATCCCGCCGTGCGGGAGCGGGTGACGGAATTCAATGTGAGTCTCGGACAACCGATCGAGTGGCCGTCAAAACGCGCGGCGCGCCAGCGCGCCAGCGAAGCCGGTGTGGCTGCCGCCTCGGCCGGCTTGGCGGAAACCCAGCTGAATCTGGTCGCCGATGTGAAGGTTGCCTTTTATGATCTCCTGCTGGCCCAGCGCGCACTGGTCCTCGCACAGCAGAATCTGGCCACCGTGGAAGATGTCGACAAGGCCGTGCGGACCAGGGTACGGTTGGGAGAGAGTCCGCAGTTCGAAGCGATCCGCTCCGGAGTGGAAGTGCTGAAAGCGAATCAGTCGCTGACCAGAGCGGCCAATACTGTGCGGGTGAATCGGGTAATGCTCGATACCCTGACAGCCGGTTCGCTTGGCCCCACGTATGCCATCGATGGGCAACTTCACCGCGTGGGTCCGGGATTCGGCATCGACATACTGACCGAACGCGCGCTCAGCCAGCATCCAACCATCGTGCGCCTGCGCAAGTCGGTCGAACAAGCTGACCATAGCCTGGAATTCGAACGTCAGGCCCGCGTGCCCAACATCACGATCGGAGGCAGCTACTGGCGAGAAATCGGGCGTGAAGCGTTTACCGGCGGAGTCTCCTTCCCGACGCCCGTGTGGGATCGCCGGCAGGGCGAAATCATTTCGGCCTTCGGAAGCAAGCGGAAAGGTGAGGCCGAATTTTTGCGAGCACGCAATGACCTCATCCGCAATATCAGTCAACATTTTCAGGATGCCAAAACGACTGCGGATATGATTGAGGTCTACGAAAAGGGGCTCCTGAAGCAAGCCGATGAAGCGCTGCGAATCGCGAAGTTCAGTTTTCAACAAGGAGCATCCAGCCTCATCGAAGTACTCGATGCGCAACGGGTGCAACGCCAAATCTTGTTAGACTATGCGCAGGCCCAGTTCGATCTTTCCATGTCACTCGCGCTCCTGGAACGTGCGGTGGGAGGCGCCATATGATGCCCTACGTTCCACACGCTGTAACCCGATGGAGATCATTCGGGCAGAAAGGTGACTGGGGTTCTGCCTTGCTGATGCTGGCCGGCACGCTCGTTTTGTTGGCCTTGTCCGGATGCGATGGCCCTCCACCCAACGCGACGGGGGCCAATCCGCCGCCCCCTGGCGACAAGAGTCTGGTTCGCTTAACTGCCGAAGAAATTAAATCGGCGGGCATCATCGTGCAACCTGTCACACGTTCCGAATTTCGCACGATCCGTGACTTCCCCGGCACCGTCGAACCCAACGAACATGCCTTGGCAGAAATCACCACGCTCGTTCGGGGACGAGTCATCGACGTCTATGCCGATCTGGGCCGAGAGGTCAAAGGGGGCACGCTGCTGGCCTTGCTCTATAGCAGCGAACTGGGGATGGCGCAATCAGCCTACCTGAAGGCGACGGCCAAACTGAACGTCGCCGAGCGGGCTTTCCGCCGGGCGGAATTGCTCTTGAAGGAAAAGGTCATCGGCGTGGCGGAGTTGCAACGACGTGAAGGGGAAATGCTGAGCCTTCGGGCCGAGCTGCGAGAGGCCCGCGACCGCCTCTTGATTCTGGGCCTCACGGATGAAGACCTGCGCAATTTGGATCGCAATCACACGATCCGTTCACACGTCCCGGTGGTAGCGCCCTTCGACGGCCGCATCATCGCCCGCAACCTGACCAAGGGCGAGGTGGTGGAAACCACGGAAAAGTTGTTCGTGGTCGCCGACCTCACGGATGTCTGGGTGACGGCGGTCATTCCCGAAAAAGACATCCCCTACATCCGTCCCGATCAGACAGGGACAGGTCAATCGGTGGAGGTCCACGTGGCCGCCTATCCCGGGCAGGCCTTCCAAGGGCGCATCACCTACGTTGGAGATGTGCTCGACCCCGCGACCCGGACGATGCGTCTTCGGCTGGAATTGCCGAATCCCGAGCGCAAGCTGAAACCCGCCATGTATGCCACGGTTCGCGTCTATTCCGAACCGGAAGCCAACGCGCTGCTCATCCCCGAGTCCGCCGTTCAACGCGACCGTGACCGGCAATTCGTCTTTGTCGAACGCGAGCCCGCCAAATTTGAGGCCCGCGATGTCAAATTAGGCAATTCGAATGGCCGTGAGATTAAGGTGGAGGACGGGCTGCTGGAGGGAGAATCCATCGTGACGAAAGGCGCCTTCGTGCTGAAATCCGAACTGCTCGGGGAACAGATGTAACCCGATGCTGTCTTCTCTTCTGGCCTTCGCTCTCCGTCAACGTGTCCTGGTGGTCGTCATGGCGTGCATTTTGACCGCCGGAGGGATTTACGCGTTTCGCACCATCGCCATCGACGCCTTCCCGGACGTCACCACCGTGCTGGTCCAGGTCGTCACGAAAGTGCCCGGCATGTCTCCGGCGGAAGTGGAACGGTTCGTCACGTTCCCCATGGAACTCCAGCTTATGGGCGCGCCGGGACTGACGGACATTCGCTCGTTTTCAAAGGTCGGCCTGTCGATGATCACCGTCGTCTTCAAAGACGATATCGATATCTATTTGGCCCGGCAGGTCGTGCTCGAACGAATCCTCGAAATTCAAGAGCTGCTGCCGCCTGGCTCCACATCGCAATTGGTTCCGAACACCACCGGATTAGGGGAAGTCTACCAATTCTATCTTGAAGGGCCGCACGACAACGACAAAGACTTTGTGATGAGCGATTCGGACCTCATGGAACGGCGGACCATCGAGGACTGGGTCATTCGACCGCTGCTCAAAGGGCTCCCCGATGTCGTGGATGTGAACTCGCTGGGAGGATTCGTCAAACAGTACCAGGTGATGGTCGAACCGGGTCTGCTCCGTAAATACGGCTTGGCGCTCCATGATGTCTTCGATGCCGTGGCGAAGAACAATGCGAATGCCGGCGGGAACATTCTGGAGAAAGACGACGAAAAATACGTGGTGCGCGGTGTCGGGCTGATCAAGACACTCGAAGACATCGACCACATCGTCGTCAAACAGGTGGGGGGCACCCCCGTCTACGTTCGGGATGTGGCGGAGGTCCGGATCGGGCATGCCGTCCGCCACGGCGCCGCCGTGCTGAACGGGAAACACGAAGTCATCACCGGCATCGTCCTCATGTTGCGAGGGGGCAATGCTCGGGACGTGGTGCAATCCATCAAGGACAAAATCTCAGAGATTCATCACAAACACCTGCTGCCCGATGGATTGCGCATTATTCCGTTCTACGACCGGATCGAACTGATTACGGCAGCCCTTGATACCGTCTACAAAGCGTTGCTTGAGGGCATCGTGCTTGTCGTCGTCATTCTCTTTCTGTTCCTTGGCAACGTGCGAAGCGCCCTCATCGTGACCGCCACGTTGATCGTCACCCCACTGGTCACCTTCATCATCATGGACCAGGTCGGACTGACGGCCAATCTCATGTCACTCGGCGGCTTGGTCATCGCCATCGGGATGATGGTCGATGGCTCGGTCGTCGTGGTGGAGAATGTGTATCGGCATCTTGCCGAACAGCGAGACGACCGCCTCAGTAAAACCGAGGTCATTTTGCATGCCGTCACCGAGGTCGGACAACCGGTGATCTTCGGCATCCTGATCATCATCCTCGTGTTCCTTCCGATTCTGACGCTGCAAGGCATGGAAGGAAAAATGTTTCAGCCGCTCGCCAATACGATCATCATCGCGCTCCTGGTGTCCTTGGTCTTGTCCCTGACACTTTCTCCTGTGCTCTGCGCCATGGCGCTGAAGCGAGGAACGGAAGAGGACACGTTTCTGCTCCGCTGGGCCAAGTTGGTCTACCTGCCGACCCTCCACTGGGCGACGGGGCATCGCGTCACCGTGCTCGCCATCGCACTCGGGCTGTTGGGCGCCAGCTTATCGCTCTTTCCCTTTCTCGGAGGCGAGTTTATTCCCATCTTGAATGAGGGGGCGATTTCGCCGCAGACCATTCGTTATCCCAGCATCGCGCTGGATCGATCCATCGAGATTGAAAAAGAAATGCAGCGCGCCGTGATGGAGTTTCCCGAGGTGCGCATGGTGGTCTCCAAGATCGGCCGTTCGGAGATGGGCAATGACCCTCAGGAACCCAATGCCAGTGATCCAGTCGTGAGTCTCCGTCCTATGGAGCAATGGACCACCGCGAAAACCAAATCGGCCCTGGATGATGCCATTCGCAAACGCATTGAAAAAGTTCCCGGAGCCAATTACCTGCTGAGCCAACCGATCCAGCAACGCGTGGATGAGCTGCTGTCCGGCGTCCGTTCGGAAGCCACCATCAAGATACTTGGGGACGATCTGTCGGTGCTGAGAACGACGGCGGAAAAGGTTCAAACCATTATGGCATCGGTCAGGGGCGTGGGCGATGTGCGGGTCGAACAACTCTTCGGGCAGACTTACCTCACCATCGACATCGATCGCAGCAAGATCGCTCGGCACGGCATCAATGTCGCCCATATTCAGGAAATTATTACGACGGCGATCGGGCAGGAGCCGGCAACCCACGTGTACGAGGGGAACAAACGATTCGATCTGACTTTACGGTATCCCGAAAAATACCGGAACAGCGTCGACACGATTAAAAACATCTTGCTGACGACCTCCTCCGGTGCCCTGATTCCACTCGGAGATCTCGCCACGGTCGAGCTCCAAGAAGGCCCCTCGTTGATCAGTCGCGAGGGCTTGCAGCGCCGGATTTATGTCGGGTTCAACACGCTGGGCCGGGACATCGAAAGCGTCGTCGCAGAAGCGCAAGCCAAAATCGCGAAAGAGATTCATCTGCCGGCCGGCTATCATTTTGTTTGGGGCGGCTCGTTTGAGAACATGCAGCGAGCCATGGCACGATTGAAAATCATTTTGCCGATCACGATCGGCTTGATCTTCATCCTCTTGTTTGCCTCGTTCAATTCCGTCCGCCATGCCGCGCTGATTATCATGAACCTGCCGTTCGCGATGATCGGTGGAATCGTGGCACTCTGGCTGACGGGTGAATATTTGAGTGTGCCGGCATCCGTGGGGTTCATCAATTTGTTCGGCGTGGCGGTGCTCAACGGAATTGTCCTGGTCTCCTATTTCAACAAGCTGCGTGAGGACGGCCTTCAGTGCGACGAGGCCATCATCAAAGGTTGCACACTTCGACTCAGGCCTGTCCTCATGACTGCGTTGGTCGCCCTCCTCGGATTGATGCCGCTGGCGTTCGCCCATGGAATTGGATCGGAAGTGCAACGCCCCCTGGCAGTGGTCGTCATCGGAGGGCTCGTCAGTTCCACTCTGCTCACGTTGATCGTCCTGCCGGTGCTTTACCAATGGTTCGATCGGCCGGACAAACCGGCTCCTATTGCAAACTAGCCTTGGTTCTCTTCACGCATGTGCTCGACGTCCCTAGTGAAATGCCGAGGTTTCTTCGAGCAGCTGCTCCTGTATCATACGTAGTCTGCAATCTTTTTTCACATCTCGCGACGGAACAAGGAGAATGTGGATTCTATGGCATGGACGTTTCTGATTGTGGCCGGACTGTTTGAAATCTGCTGGGCAATCGGCCTGAAATATACGGATGGGTTTTCCAGATTCTGGCCGACGACAGGGACGCTCATCGCTATGGCCGCCAGTTTCGGCTTCCTGGCTCAGGCCTTAAAAAGTATTCCCGTCGGCACGGGATATGCGGTCTGGACCGGCATCGGAGCGGCCGGTACCGCCGTGCTAGGCATGGTGCTCTTCGCGGAGTCCGTCTCCATGGTGAAAGTATTTTCTCTCCTCTGTATCGTGCTCGGAATCATCGGGCTCAAAGGCAGCGCCTGACCACAGAGGCGGCGCACACGCTCACTGAGGTCTACAGTTCCATGTTGCCCCTCGCCACCCCCGAGCTACAGGAATCGGCACTGTTGCGGTTTCCGAACCGGAATACGCCGCCTCGTTATGGCCGGGCGATCGGCGAATGGGCGCTGCTTATTCCACTCGGGACTGCCGGCCTCTTTTTTGTTCATGGTCACGAGTGGCTGCATGATCTCTCGAGCCCGCTTCGGTTGAGCGCCATGCTCGGCTGGCTTCTGCTCGTGATCGCCTTCTCAGCCTTCGCCGTCCTTCGCCATGCGGAACATCTCGCCGCCCGCCTTGGGGAACCGATGGGGACCGTCATCCTGACCTTGTCCGTGACCGGGATCGAAGTGATGATGATCGCCGCCTTTATGTACACGGGCAACGGCAACGCCTCGTTGGCCCGGGACGCGATGTTTGCCGTGGTGATGATCGTCCTGAACGGAATGGTCGGCCTGTCACTCCTTCTGGGCGGATTGCGTTATCACGAACAGACCTACAATTTGCAGGGAGCCAATGCGTTTCTCGCCGTCATCGTCCCGCTCGCGGTGCTGGGGCTGGTCATGCCGAGTTATACGATTTCCTCCCCTGGTCCGACTTTTTCACCACATCAATCGATCTTTCTCATCGTGATGTCGCTGGGACTCTATGGCGTGTTTCTCGCGATCCAAAACCTCCGCCATCGCAACTATTTCGTGGCGCCTCGCAAGCAGGGCAAACGCAACGCGGCGCTCTTACATGAACACCAGCCTTCCCCAGGAGGCTCCGTGTGGTTTCACACACTGTTGCTTCTGGCCTACCTACTTCCTCTCGTAATTCTCTCAGAACATGTGGCGACGCCCATCGACTATACGCTACGGCTCTGGAACGCTCCCCATGCTTTGGGAGGTGTCTTGGTCGCGGGACTGGTATTGGCTCCGGAGTCACTCGGCGCCGTGCGTGCCGCACTGGCCAATCAATTGCAACGTTCGGTCAATATCCTTCTAGGGTCGGTGCTCGCCAGCATCAGCCTCACCATTCCGGCAGTGCTCGCCATTGGCTTCTTTACCGAGTCGACGATCTTGCTCGGTATCGACTCAGTTGATACCATCCTCCTGGTCCTCACCTTTGTGGTCAGCATGCTCACCTTTGCCGTCAGACGGACGAATGTCCTGCTTGGCGCCGTTCACCTGCTGCTATTCCTGGCTTACCTCATGCTGCTGTTTGAGAAGTGAGCCGACGGGAACGCAGTGGCCCTGCCTGATCGATCGCATCCGCACGCCTTGCACAGTGCGACGTTCATGAAAAGGACAGCCAGCATTGGTGGGGCTTGGATGGAAACAGGTAGCGGATTCAACTAACCCAGTGAATCCAGGCCTTCACTTCGCCACCCACCCCAGCTCACCGAGAGTTAAGTAACGGGAATGAAATATGCTGTACCCATCAGCTCACTTGATCGTCACTACCCAGGCTCACAGGTGCTGGCCAGGACCGAGGTCCCCCCATCGAAAGGTGGCGGATGATGCGCACGCTTTCCATGCCGTGGCTTCATGCATTGCTCCTAGTCTCAGCGGTTTTCGACCAGCCGTGTGCCCTTGAAACACCGTCGAGTCTCCACGGCTCGGAAATGCCGTTGCTGGGACACCTCTCTCCGCGGCAGTTGCGACTGCCTCGGCCACCATCAGACCTCATTGCGTCGACTGCCCCCACCCATACGACGCGCGCAGTCCCCCGCCAATCAATAGTGGGCGTTCCCGCACGCTACGCCACAAATTCACCACAAACCTTTTCCCGGCACCGACTCACTCCGACCATGGATGGCTACTGGGAGCTGAAACCGCGCCCATTCATCGGCCCCAGACAAGCGTTCACACCGGCATTGCCTCTTCAGACCCCAGATGCCTCCTTGTCCAGCGTCCCTTCCTTGACACCGATCTTCTCCCTCTCTCGAAACAGCCAGACCCTCTCCACCATGAATCCGATGCCGTATCAGGAACATGAGTACGAGCGGATGGATAACGCGTCACACGTGATCTTGCATGGCGGCAATTGATCAAGTCTCGATTACGGACAAGCCCCCGCACTCAACCCACGCAAGCAGTTGATTTACTTTATCCTCGCCTCCTAAGATAGCCACACATACGGCAGGAATCTGCCAACCATCAGCCTCTTCCAGACCTCCCCTCATTCGCCTCGCACCGAGCGAGTGACGGGAAGCACCTGGTTCGGACACACGACGAACTGTTCCGGGACAAGACGCATGTCAGGCACCAAGTCAAAAACGTTTACGATCCTGCTCGTCGAAGACAACGCCGGCGACGTCGATCTCTTTTTACGCACGGTAGAGCACGAGCTGCCCCGCCATGAAGACGATGAAGTGACGCTCGTCCTCAACGCGACGGCGGAGGGGGCGATCGAGCGTCTGCGACAACAGCCGATCGATCTCGTGATCGCCGATGTGCGCTTGCCGGGCATGAGCGGTATCGAACTCCTTCGGCAAGTGCAGGATTTGAATCGGCGCATTCCCGTCATCATTCTCAGCCGCGTCGACGCCACAGAGACCGTCATTGATGCCATGCGTCACGGCGCGTTCGACTATATCGTGGAACCATACGACAGCATGGATCTGGCCGCTCGTATCCACCGGGCCATGCGCATGTCGGAAATTCTTCTGCAGGGAGCACCTGATGAACCGGCCGCTCCTCGTATCCCGTTCAAGAACCTTGTGGGCGTGAGTCCCGCGATCAGAAACGTGATGGCGATGATTGAAGCCATCGCCCGGGTTCCTTCGACCACGCTCATTATTGGAGAAACCGGCACGGGCAAGGAACTCATTGCGAAAGCCATTCATGAGCGAAGCCTCGATAGCGACGGTCCATTTCAGGTCGTCGATTGCACGACCTTTTCGGAAGGCACAGTGGAAAGTGAACTCTTCGGGCACGTCAGGGGTGCATTCACGGGCGCCGTTGCCGACCGAACGGGTTTGATCGAATCAGGAAGTCACGGCACTGTCTTTCTGGATGAAATCGGCGATCTCCCCGCCAATCTCCAAGCGAAGCTCTTGCGAGTCCTCGAGGCCGGTGAAGTTCGCGCAGTCGGCAGCACTCAACAGCGGAAGGTCAATGTTCGCTTCGTTGCCGCGACGAATCAGGACCTGGCCGAGAAGGTAAAACGGAACGAGTTCCGAAAAGACCTGTTTTTCCGCCTCAACGTCATGGTCATCCGGGTGCCGCCTCTACGGGAACGGACGGAAGACATTCCCGTTCTTGCCCGTCATTTTATCGCTCGCTACGCCAAGGAGTTTACGAAACGGGTGGAGGATCTCCATCCCGCGGCCGTCACGGAACTGGTGGCCTATCCCTGGCCGGGTAATGTGCGGGAACTCCGCAACGTGATGGAGCGCGCGGTCATGCTTGCCAAAGGAGATCGTATTGGTATTGCAGATGTGGCCGCTATGCTCGCCGTTCCCGACGAACGACAACGAGAAACCGCGGACGAAGACTACCTTCATTTGCCCTACGCAAAGGCCAAAGAACAGGTCCTCGAAGCGTTCAACCGTCGATATATCTCCACTAAGCTGACCATCCATCAGGGCAATGTCACGCATGCCGCCCAAGATGCAGGACTACCCCGCTCGTACTTTCATGAGATCATGCGCCGGTATTCCAAGGACGAAAAATAATGGTGTCAGTAAAGCATGACACCGAATGCCGACACAAACACACAACACATTGTTTTAACTAGCATTTAATCCTCATCGTGGATCCGTCCACATTTACAGACACTATTTTATCCATAAGTATCAACAACTTAAAACTCCCCACACTCTCCCTAGTCAGTAGTTTCTGACCCTGTCCGTTAGGTCCTCTTTTTCCTTCCGTTTACTTCTCCAACCAACTCATACAAGCACATGATTTATTTACACTAACTCACTACAGATCGCCGAACAAAGAGCGCCAATTTCCCCCCATTTCGGCATGTGAATTGTAATACTTCTATACCGCGAGCGAATGTCCGCTCGAAAATTTCGAATTGTGAGGGACGAATGTTTCCAATTCGACACACGGAAAGGGGGTACACCAACAAGATTGCATCCATGTGAGCGTAGTGAGGTTGTACGAACAGGTGCATGAGGGACTCATGCATCTCACAAGGAGGTAGCTATTATGCAGGTTTCCGTTTCACGGAGACAGTTTCTCAAGATCTCGGCGGGCACCGTCGCGGCCGTGGCCGTGGCGGACAACGTCCTCGCCTTGACCGCGCTGCAGCCGGTCATCGAGGTGGGGAACCCGCTGGGTGAGTACCCGGATCGGTCCTGGGAGCGGGTCTATCACGACCAGTACCGCTACGATTCCTCGTTTACCTGGTGCTGCTCCCCGAACGACACGCACGGCTGTCGCGTCCGGGCCTTCGTCCGGAACGGCGTCGTCATGCGGGTGGAGCAGAACTACGACCACCAAACCTATGAAGACCTGTATGGCAACCGCGGGACCTTCGCGCATAACCCGCGCATGTGCTTGAAAGGCTTCACCTTCCACCGGCGCGTGTACGGGCCGTATCGCTTGAAGGGCCCGTTGATGCGGAAGGGCTGGAAGCAGTGGATGGACGACGGCTCCCCGGAGCTGACGCCCGATGTGAAGCGCAAGTACAAATTCGACAGCCGCTTCCTGGACGACCTCAACCGGGTCTCCTGGGATACGGCCTTCACCTATGTCGCCAAAGGCGCCGTGTTGATCGCGACGCGCTACAGCGGGGAAGCCGGAGCCCGGCGCCTGCGCGAGCAGGGCTATGCGCCGGAAATGATCGAAATGATGAAGGGCGCGGGCGTGCGGACGTTCAAGCATCGCGCGGGCATGCCGGTCCTCGGCATCGTCGGCAAGATGATGAACACCCGCTTCAACGGCGGATGTTTGCCGTTGCTCGACTCCTGGATTCGGAAAGTCGATGCCGAAAAAGCCCAGGGCGGCAAGTACTATTCGAACTACACCTGGCACGGCGACCAGGATCCGTCCCATCCGTTCTGGAACGGGACCCAGAACTGCGACGTGGACCTCTCCGACATGCGCTTCTCCAAGCTGAACACCAGCTGGGGCAAGAACTTCGTCGAGAACAAGATGCCGGAAGCGCACTGGAAGCTCGAGTCCATCGAGCGCGGCGCCCGC
>CP092081.1:3844769-4106289 GCA_022226935.1 Nitrospira sp. | reverse complement strand
ACAATCTGGCGTCCTAACCAGGCTGAACGACGGCCCCACGCAACCCAAGATGGCGGAAGAAGAATTCAGATCTTCAGAATCAAACTGTCTAAATACAGTAGCGCGTACTCTTGTACATCACTACTAATGGATAAGGCAATGTCCCGCGCAAATTTCTTGTATTTCTTATTGGTAGGCGGAACAGGGATCGAACCTGTGACCTCTGCCTTGTAAGGGCAGCGCTCTCCCAATTGAGCTATCCGCCCGTTTTTTCTCGCTCCCGGCAGATCTTGGCGATGCTATCAACTCCACCAGACAGTGTCAACCAAGAATCATGCATTGTTCTTGCAAGATTTTTGTCCGAGGCAGATGACCGCTCTCTGATGCCGCTGATCGTCCCATTGCTCATTCAACGGCGGGATTTGTTGCGTGGAAAACACGCGGTGTGGATTTTTTTCAACTGTGCCGCATCGACATGCGTATAAATTTGCGTCGTCGCGATGTCGGCGTGGCCCAACATCGCCTGCACCGAGCGCAAGTCGGCGCCCCTCTGCAAGAGATGCGTGGCAAACGAATGGCGCAGCATGTGCGGTGAAGGCATCCGCGCGATGCCGGCTCGCTGCGCCCGCGCGCGCAGCAGCTTCCAGAATGCCTGCCGCGTCAACGGCGTGCCGCGGCGGGTGACGAATACGAATCGCGACGATCGTTGCTTCAACAGCATCGGCCGCGCACCGATCACGTAGGCCTCCACCTCCGCCACTGCGGGCCGGCCGATGGGCACCACCCGCTGCTTGTCGCCTTTTCCGGTGATGCCGACATAACCCACCTCAAGGTTGCATTGATCCATGCGTAACGCAATCAACTCCGACACCCGCAGCCCCGCAGCGTAGAGCACTTCCACCATCGCGCGATCACGAAGATCTTCCGGCACCCCGCGATGAGGCAGATCAAGCAGGCTGGTCACCTCTTCCAAGCTCAATGTTTTCGGCAGACGCCGGGCTCGCGACGTGCTCCGTAGACTCACCGTCGGATTCGAGTTGACGACGCCTTCTTGCTTCAGAAAACGGAAGAAGCTACGTACGGCCGCCAACGCGCGCGCGCGCGACGACGCGGCGAGGCCGCCACGATGGAGGTGTTCGAGAAATGCAGCGAGCAACGGAGGAGAGACCTGACAAGGATCATGGATCTGCTGATCGCGAAGATAGCGCTGAAACTCCCTCACGTCCCGCTGGTAGGCTGAGAGCGTATGTCGCGAGAGCCCGCGCGCGATGCGCAAGTCATCGCAATAACGCGCAACGAGTGGGTCCAATGGAAGCGATTCCGATTCCTGCGGAGAATGACTCGCCGCATCACGGCTCTTCAACAATGCCCTCATCGGTGATGGCTGGACGCATGTCTCATCGACTATAGCCAAGCCTCTCGGTGAACACAACGCAAACGCCTCGACTTACCTTGACACCCTAGCACCTGTTTCCTATAGTAGCCACCATTGCGGCGAGAGCGTTCGCCATGCACAGGAGTCAATGGTTCCTCGATCAGTATCCCGCGCCCCGCATCTCCGCGTGTGCAGCGTCGCCCTCGCGGTGGCGCTCCTCGTAGGCTTTGCCTCGCTCGGCGAAGCCGCTCCCGCGCCCAAGACTCCGGCCGCACCCCGTTCGAACCAGGCCAAACCACCCGCGAATACCGCGCAATCAGCCATCGATCAGGCCAAACGGTTGATCGACGCCGAACAACCGGAGGCTGCGGCTGTCATGCTCCGGCGGTTTATCGAAGGCGGCCCTGCGCCGGATCTCCTTGATGACACCTATCTCCTGATGGCCGCTGCCATGTACGGGATGAAGGAGCATGCGGAGACCATTCGTTACGTCAACCAGCTGCTCGGGGAGTTTCCGAACTCCGACTTAGTTGACCGGGCGAAACTCCTGCTCGCGAAAACCCACGCCCGAGCCGGCAACCTGGATCTCGCGCTGCCCCTCCTTTCCGAAGTGCGCAGCCTGTCCGTCGATCCGGCCATCAAACGCGATGCCTTGCGGCTGACGGGTGAATTCCAGGTACAGAAAAAAGATTTTCTGCGAGCCATTCAAGCCTGGCTCGATGAACTGCCGCTGGATGTCGGCGACCAGGCACACGAAACTGAAACTCAGATTCGCGAATTGGTCAACGACAAACTGGATGCGCCGACGCTCATGCGCGTCCGTGATGCCTACCCGAAGACCTTTCCCGGAGACTTGGCCTCCATCAAGCTCATCGAACTGCATACCGCGGCCGGAGAAGACCATTTGGTCGAGCGGGATGTGCGCCTCTTCTTGAGCCGGTTCCCCAACCATCCCTATGCCGCGAAGGCCGCAGACCTGCAAAGTGTGGTGCGAACCAAATTCAAATCGCACCCCTACTCCATTGCCGCCATTTTTCCGATGTCCGGGAAACTCGCGCCCTTCGGCACGGAGGTGTTGAACGGCATTCAGCTCGCGCTGGAGCGCCCCAAGGACGGAGGCGAAAGTCCCTCGATCGGGCTCATCGTCAAGGACACGGAATCCGACCGCGCGGCATTCCTCGACGAACTGTCCTCGGTCTTGTCGGATGACCGCCCGCTGGCCGTCATCGGGCCGTTGCTGTCGAAGAACCTGCCGGTCATGGCCGAAATGGCCGAACGCACCCATATCCCGCTGATCACGCCCAGCGCCACCGTCCCGAACTTACGCCGCTTCGGCAACTATGTGTTCAGCACGGCGCTGACCTACGGCCATCAAGCCAAACGGGTGGCGGAGTATGCCGTTAAGGAACAGCAGTTCAAACGATTTGCCATTCTCTACCCCGATACACCCTATGGGCGCGATCTGGCGCGCCTCTTCGCGCAAGAAATCCGGCAGCAGGATGGAGAACTGATTGTCAGCGAAGCCTACAAGGAAGGCGACACGGACTTCCGCGCGGTGATCGGGAAGCTGAAAGCCGAAGATCTGAAGAAGTATGGCGTCGAGGTGCAAGTCGACAATGATCCGGCCAAAACGGGAATCAGGCAGGGCGCAGGCAAGAAGGGAAAACGCCTGCTCTACTCGCCGGGATTCGATGCGGTTTTCATCCCGGGACGTTCGCTGGACGTGGGCCTGCTGGCCGCCCAACTGGCCTTTTACGACATTGCGGTACCGCTGCTCGGTGCCAATGGGTGGAATACGCCGGATTTCGCGCGTGTGGCCGATCGCAGTGTCGAAGGCAGCGTGTTTGCCGACGGGTTTTTTGCCGACAGCACCAGCCCGGCCGTGCAGGAATTCGTGGACCGGTATCGCAAACGCTTTCAAGCCACGCCCTCGCTCTTCGCCGCCCAAGGGTATGATGCCGCACGACTGGCGGTGGAAGCGATCCGGCGAGGCGCGACCAGCGGAGAGGCCGTTCGCGACTATTTGATGATGCAACATGACCTGCCGACCTTGAGCGGCCCCAGCGGGTTCAATCCCGACGGCACCCTCAATCGCCACGTCTTCCTCATTCAAGTGAAACAAGGCAAGTTCGTCCCCTTGGAGTAACCTGCCGCCGGGGGAAAGAGTAAGACATCGGGTCGGGACATGGGAGCGATGGCATGACGACGCGGAAGCGAGTACTCAGCGGGATGCAGCCGAGCGGGCTGCTCCATCTCGGTAATTGGTTGGGGGCGCTGGAAAACTGGAATGCGCTGCAAGCTCAATATGAGTGTTATTTTTTCGTGGCGGACTGGCATGCGTTGTCGTCCAACTATGCCGATACCAGCCGGCTCCGCGAATATGTGCGGGAGCTGCTCATCGACTGGCTGGCCGCCGGCATCGACCCCAAGCGGGCCACCGTCTTCGTGCAGTCACAAGTCCCGGACCACGCCATCCTCCATCTCTTGTTCTCCATGATCATTCCGGTGTCCTGGCTGGAACGGAATCCGACCTACAAGGAGAAGCAGGAGGAGATCAAGGAACGCGACCTCAGCACCTACGGATTTCTCGGCTATCCGGTGCTTCAGGCAGCGGACATTCTCCTCTACAAACCTGATTTCGTGCCGGTCGGCAAAGATCAATTACCCCATCTGGAGCTGACGCGCGAACTGGCGCGCCGCTTCAACAGCCTGTACGGCTCCGTCTTTCCCGAGCCCCAAGAGCACCTTACGAAATTCCCGAAAGTCCTCGGCACCGATGGACGCAAAATGAGCAAGAGCTATGGCAATGCCATCAACCTGTCCGATACGGAAGCGGTGGTCCGTCAGAAGCTCAAGACCATGATCACCGATCCCGCGCGCGTACGGCGAACGGACCCCGGTAATCCCGATGTCTGCCCTGTTTACGACTTTCACAAGATTTTTTCGCCGCTGCCGGTGATCGAACAGGTGAATCAGGATTGCCGGAACGCCACGATCGGCTGTATCGATTGCAAGAAGCTGGTGGCGGATCGCGTGGTGGAACGTCTGGCGCCGATGTGGGAGGCGCGCGCGAACCTCCTGCAGCATCCCGGGCGCCTGGACGAAATTGCCGAGGACGGGCGACGCCGCGCGACCGCCGTCTCATCTCAGACGATGGCCGAAGTACGGGAGGCCATGAAAATTTAGGCTCGCGGATGGATAGAGCTAGGCAGGCTTCGCCAACTTGCGCCAGACGTCGGTCAATTGGCGCTGAACCGGCCCCCGAATCTTGGTGATAGACAATCCGAACTCGTTGGGCCGGCACCACCGCACCGTGGCCGCATCAATGAGGATGGGATTGGCATTGTCCCCGGGGAAAATACACAGTTCCACTTCCGACCCGACCACCACTTCGACAGGGCTGAGAATCCGGCAGCCGCCCGGAGAGAGATCGGTGAGATCCCCATCACCGGCCAGCATCTTGCCCTTCATCGAGAAATGACTGCGAAACTGCACGCGCACCCGCTCATGCTTGCGTTGGTTTTTCATCGTACAGCGGCCTCCGTGCCTGTCACTACGCCGGGCTTCTACGCATCAGCAGTACGATAGGATAGAACCGGACAAAAGGCCAGCACTGCAGACTTCTTCGCGGCTCGCTCAAGAGTCCCGCCATTTTCCGTCGTGCGCGCGTCAAAGCGTTTCGGGCTTCGGCTCAAGAGAGGACTTGCCGACCGCATCCAGCATATCCCGCCCCACGAGAATCGGCGCGTGAAAATGAATCGCCAGGGCGATGGAGTCCGAGGAGCGGCTGTCGAACACCTTTTCCTGCCCCTGAAACGCCACGGTCAGGCTTCCGTAATAGGTGCCCGCCTTGAGCGTAATCACCGTTTGGACCACCCGTCCGCCGAGCGCTTCCAAAATCGTATGCATCAAATCGTGGGAAAGTGGCCGCGGCAGCTTTTCACCGGTCAGGGCCGCCTGAATGGAGGCCGCGACCGTATGGTCGACAAAAACGGGAATGGTTTTCCCGTCTGCGGAAAGTAACACCACCGGGCCGTGATCCGACAACCCCACCCGGACATGACTGATCGTGACCTGAGGGGAAGGCCCCGGTTCGTCGGCATACACAAGCACATCGGTAACGGAGAATCCCAGCAGGAGGGAAAACAGCGGACCTACCAACCAGCGCCGTGCCGTCGCGATCATAATACCCTCCTGCCTTTCTTATGGAGGCCCGTTCATGAGCGGCTATGACAAAGGCTGTCAGGAACACGTTCTGGCGAGCCGCAGAAGTTTCGCGCACCGGTCGGCGGGGACCTCTCTGCTAGGCCCGCACGAATGAATTCGTCTCTCGCTCGCGGCCGATTTCAGTCTCAGATCCATGTCCGGTCACGACGGCCGTGTCCGCATCGAGGGTGTAGAGCCGTTCCCGGATCGATTGCTCGATGGCGTCGAAATCGCCGCCCCACAAATCGGTGCGGCCGATGCCGCCGCGAAACAACGTATCCCCCGCCACCAACAATTTCGCGGCGGGAAAATGAAAACACATGGATCCAGGCGTATGACCCGGTGTGTGCAAGGCAACGCCTTCCATCTCGCCGATGGTCACCCGCTCCTCATCCTTGAGCCAGTAGTCAGGCGGCGGCACCGGAACGTAGGGCACACCGAACATGCGGCATTGCATCTCCAGAATGTTCCACAGCGGAAGGTCATCGGGGTGCAGACAGAGCGCCGCGCCGGTCGCCTGCTTCATCGCGCCGGACGCGAGAAAATGATCGAAGTGAGCATGGGTATGGACAATGCTCACCACCGTCAATCCCATCGCGCGCACTTCCTGCAGGATACGCTCAGGCGCGCCGCCCGGGTCCACGACGATCGCTTGCCTTGTGATCGGGTCTCCGATGATCGAGCAGTTGCACCCGAGTGGTGGAACAGAAAACGTCTTGCGAATCATGCGCACTCCTCAGTGAATCGAACAAGAACCTGAGCCGCTCGGCCATCTCTATCGACGGCCTGATGGGTTTTGGTCCGGGCGCGAAACCCAGAGCACTTCCGTATCGTACAGGGTCCAGACCTTTTGGCGCCTCACGAACCACAGCAAAAAGCCCGCGCCGGTCCCATCGGGACGGGGATTGGCGACATACAGCAACGCATGATCAGCCCGCAAGGTCAGGCCCACTCGTGAAAATGCCAGATGGTCGATGATCTCAGGCGCGCCGCCTTCCTGCTGAACAAACCAGGCTGCGGGAATCGCCGGCACGGAGGTTTCGGCATCCGACTGTCCTTCGCCTGCTATAAACCGGTACCGCACGCCGAAACCAAATCGTGTCTCAAGCCGCGAAGGCCGCTGATTTTTATCCACGAAATCCCGCACCAGATCCTGGGGCAAACGGCCATCGAACCATGCCCGCTCGGCAAACCAGGCGAGCGTCGGGACCTGCGGCTCATCGGGATGGAGATGTATCGCCGTCATCCGTTCAATCAGAACCAACTTCGTCTGAGACGTCAGAAACTTGTCCTCGACCGCGAGGTCGTAGAAGGGATAGTCTTCGGTGGGCACGACCTCCGCCAGGTCAGACACCGCTGCAATAGAGACCGTCTCCGCAGCCGGTTGAACGAACGCCAGACTCATGATGATGCAGACCGTTCCATACCGCATGGCACAGAATAGCCGCTCCCTGTGCCATGGTCAAACCGGCAGGAAAGTGATTGAAGATAGACAAGGGGGGCTCAACTCTGATACTAGTCTGAGTGTCTTACCCAAACTATGATCAAGGCCTCCCAGCGATCGCTCGCCCCCCTCTTCAGCCTCGCGGTACTATCGTGGTGTGTCGGGTGCACTCCGGACGAGTCCCCGTTCCGGCAGGAAAACGACAATCTCCGCAAACAACTGGCCAAGCAAGAGTCCTTGCTGAATTCGCTGCAAGACGGCAACAAAGTCATGCAGCAGCAGATCGATCTGCTGAATCAGGAACTACGCGACGCCAAAAAGCAGACGGAGCATGCCCAAGCAGAGGCCAAGTCGCTGCAGACTGAAGCCAAGACACTCGGTGCCAAGCTCGACTCGCAACTCGCCGAATCGAAAAAACTCTCCGGAGAGATTCAACGGACCGCTGCCAAAGCCGCCCAAATCACGGACAGTATCCGGGTGGAGGAAAAGGGGTCGCAAATCGAAGATCTCCCGCGCCCGCTGCCTGCCGTCGGAAAAGCCGCTGAAGAAGCCCTGGTGCGCAACGGGTACCGGGTGCGTGTCACGGTCAAAACCGATCAAAAGGCCGTCTTCGTCACGGAGCGCAAAATCTCTACGCCGACTTCGGTGGAAACCGCCGGCTCCCGCAATCAATACATTGTGTCCCTTCAAGCCCTCCCCTCGAACGTCACCCGATTGAGCGTGAAGGCTGAATTTGAGCGGGTGGCACAAGGCGGCCGTGTCCTGGCGGTGGATGCGGAAGAGATCGCGGAGATCGAACGGCGGCTGATCGCCGAAATTGGAAAAGCCGTCGCCTCGCCGAGTAAGTTGTAATGATTCCTCGCACGGTGTCATCGGGCCTCGCTTGCCTGCCGCGCATGCTTACTGTCGTGATCCTGGCATTTGCGGCCACGCTGCTCAATCCGGCCATCTCCATTGCTGCTCGTGCGCCAACGCCACCTCCCACCGCGGAATTAGCCAAACACCTGACATCGATCGCCGGATTAGCGGCAAGCTCGCCAACCGTTCTGATTCCCGAGGGAAAGTTTTTACTCGGCAGCGTCCGGGTGGATGACGACCCCTATGGCATGGGCACACAGTTCGACGATACAGAACTGCCGCAGCACCGCGTCTGGCTGGATACCTACGAGATCGATCGCGATGAAGTCAGCCTGGGCGAGTATCTGAGCTACCTGCAGGCACGAAAACTCCACCCGTCCAAAGATCTCCAGCATTTGATCTGGCACGTCATTACCGTGCACTCCGTCAGCGATGACACATTGGCGCGATGGCCGGCTCTCTATGTCACCTGGAAAGAGGCTGACAGCCTCTGCAGGGCCGCTGGCAAACGGCTGCCGACGGAAGCCGAATGGGAAAAGGCGGCGCGGGGGCCGGAGGGGAATCGTTTTCCCTGGGGCGAGTCGCTCCCAGACAATACTCTGGCTATGTTCGGGCAGCATCATGTGCACGAGATTCCAATTCTGGCGCCGGTGAGCAGCGGAGAGCCGGGCAAGAGTTATTACGGAGTCCATCACATGGCAGGTAACGTCGCCGAATGGGTCAACGACTGGTTCGGTTTCGACTATTATGCCTACATGCCCGAACGTAATCCGCCGGGGCCGACCAGCGGCCGATACAAGAGCCTTCGCGGCGGCTCCTGGAAAAGCCGCCCGATCATGCTGCGAACGGCAACTCGCAGCGGCGCACCCGCCGATCAGCGTTCTGCTACCGTAGGTTTCCGTTGCGCGAAATCCGTATCTGGCTCACCCGCGCGATAGTACGCCACGCCTCCCGAAAACTTCCTCGCGAGACACAGGTCGGCCACGGCCACACACTCCAGGCCGAACGGCAGATAGCCGGCATACCCCAGCAATGGCATGTGGAACAAGGTCACGCCCTGCACAAAGGGTACGGCATATTGCCAATGGGCCAGGCTATAGAAATTCCACATCTCCCAAAACCATCCGCAGATCAGGGCTGCAAGCGCCACCGCCCAGAGCGTTCGCCAATCACCATGCGCCGTCTCGCTGAAGATCGTCGGCTCGTTGCGAATCAGCTGCAACGCCGTGATGACGAGCAATGGCGCCACCCATACCAGCGGGAACAGATAGTCAGGCCACAGGCCGATGCCGAGGAGACCGGCGGCAGCGCCGCATAATATCAGCCATCCCCTGATGCGGCGACCGGAAAGATTGATCGCGGCAAAATGATCCAATCCCGCCGAGAGGCGCGGATATGCCGTTAGCCATTCAGCCGTGCTCAGGACAGCCGGCAACACCGTCGCAAACGGGAGCGTCGCGCGAAACAGGTACTCCCAAGTCGTTAATGTTCCGCCACCTACGTAGTACCAATTCTGCACAAATCGATTGAGATATTCGAAGAGCCACCAGAAGCAGGCGCTGAGCGGGAAGAGTGACAAGAGATACCGTGGACGATGGATCAGCATGCACCGGCCGGTGGTGCCGTACGTCAAGGCATTGACCAGCACAATGTAGCCCAGCCAGAGCGGAGTGAATGTATGAGGCTGCCACGGCTGCATCCAATCGAAGCGCGTCCAGGCCAAGAACCACACACAGAGGATCCAACCAGTCGCAAGCCATCCCCACCAAGGAAAACGGCGTGGTACGATGCGGCGCTGGTGAACGGTGCCATATAAGGCCCGGGCCGGCTTATTTGACGCCGAGACATTGCGATAGTTCGTTCGCGCCACGCGCACAATAAACGGCGCAAGCAGGCCGATAATCAAAACGGACAGACTGATGAAGAGCGGCCAGGAAAATGGCGCATGCGTTGCCGTATCTGTGCTGAGCGGCGGGAATTCAAGATATGACCGAAGCGATCGTCCATCGAGCCATGGGCCCAGCAATGGGAGCGTGATGATGGCAGACAATGCCAAGGCAATGGTGAGTCCATGCGAGCCCGAACGTCTAAACGATGTCTTATTCTGCGACATTGTTCTGCTCATTCGTGTGCTGAGCCCAGGACAAGATGTCCCGCAGGGACAAGATGCGCGCCCGCCCGCTCACATCGTGTGAACCGAGAGGCGCTAAGCAGTGAATATCTTGGCACTCTCTCTGCAGGCGGTGAGTTGCGATCCAGGCCTGCTGTTTGAAGGTGATGATGTGCGCCTGCCTGCCTTTGTCACAAGGAGGATGACCTCATGAAACCGTTCATTTTGATCGGCAGTCTCCTGTGTATGCTCGCCGTATCGCTCGTTGTCCCCATAGAGAGTCCTGCCGCGTTGACGTACACTCGCGTGAAGGTCGAAGCCGTCGATGCAGCCAGCCAGAGCCTGACCTTCAAAACAGCGGAAGGCGAAGTCTGGACTCTCGCCGCTCTTTCCGCTGACCTGCTCAGTGGCTTGCACAAAGGTGACACGTGTAGCCTGGAAATTGATTTGGATAACCGTGTGACCAAAATCATCAAGATCGATTCCACTTCACCGTAAACGGCATAACAAATCGATCATCCCCTTTTCTACGTCCGACTACAGCGAGGTACCTATGACACGCCTATCACTGACCGGTTTGATGATCCTGTTCGCCATTGCCCTCTTGAGCCGTCCCGCTCATGCCCAGACGGGCCCACCGACCATCGAAGAGGGTTCAAAGGTGACCCTTCAAATGACCATCACTCTGCCGAACGACCACCTGGTCATCCCTCCTCACACGAGTGAATATACCCATGGAACGAAACAACTTATACCAGGGTTGGAGCAAGCTCTTACGGGTCTCCGCCCGGGCGACAGCCGGCGAATTGAACTTGACGCGGATCATGCCTTCGGGCAATACGATGCTGGAAAAAAGATGACCGTTCCGCGCGCTCAGTTGCCGCAAACCATTGCCCGCGGAGATATGGCCACGACTGCTGAAGGCCGGCCGTTTACCGTCGTGTCACTATCGGATGAGTCGGCTGTGGTCGACTTCAATCATCCGCTAGCCGGAAAACATATCGTTCTGGATATCGTCGTGCTCAATGTCAAACCCAGAGCGTAGGTAACGACCGCTACCGGGCGGGATCAGTGGCAAAGTCGCAAGGTCCCGCCTCCTTCGTCATTTTCCTCTGCACTGCTGACCTCAGGCACCTGCCATATTCGCTTATGCATGACAATGTGTTAGGCTAACGCTTCATTGATGGGAGCCCCCCTCTTGCACCGACCCATCTTTCTATTGTTGCTCGCCATAATCATTTCGACCGCAAGCCTATTGGTGAGCGCAGCACCTTCGCGCAGTCAGGGCGGAGGCAGCCAGGTCACCATCACGCCAACCGACGGCAAAGTCATTGCCTGGTCGGCTGCAGGAGGCGGCGTTGAAGAATCGTTGGAACCTGGCGAGTCCGTGGTCGCGTCAGGAGCACGCGGACACACAGGATTCGTCCAGACGTCGAACAGGTTGTTAGGATTTTCTGCCGGCCTGCGGCAATGGCGGGAAGTCTCGATTGGAGTGGAGGAACGGATCGGACGGCATCAATTGCTGCCGTTTTTGATTCTGGCACACAGCAACCAGCAAGTGTTTGGTTTCCAGGAAACGCGCGGACACTGGACGACCGTTTCGTTGGGACCGAATGAGACCGTCTCCCAGCTTCGCGGCCATGGGCATGTGGCGGTCGCCATCACCAACGAACGGGCACTGGGATTTTCGACCTATACGGGCGGCTTCTTCAATATTGACTGGACGCCAAATGAACGCGTGCTCTCCGTCGATGGAAGTCAGAATGGCATGGTCGTCCGCACCTCATCACGCACCGTGATCTTCAAATCACAATCCACGGGATGGACCGAGATGCGGTAGTCATTGCCCGTTCCGGGTCGCAAGCTTACATCCGTTCTTCGTCCAGCTCGATCACATCAGCCCACGTCGTCACAGGCGGTAACGAGACCAGCGGAACACCTCGCTTGGTAGCGATGTCTTGCACCCGTCCCTGAAACCGCTGTTTCGCCGCCTCGTCCTTGGGGCCGCCGGCAAGAAGCCCTGTCGACCATTGCGCAATCTCCTCATCGGAATGCTGGCGACCGTTGGTCTTCACCCAGCTCAACAACTTCTCATCGCTCTCACCCGCCAGCACCTGCTGCTCGAAGGCCTTCGGATCGATCTGTAAAAAATCGATCAGGTACTTATCAAACCCGACCGTGATGTAGTTGTAGTCCTGAATTTTTCCGGCATGCCGCAAGCGGACTTTATCAATGAAGCGCCCGAGATGCGCGATGCCGCCGAGGAGGACTTTTGGACTGCGGGGATACTGGGTTTGAGACATAGCTACATCATTCCTTTGTTAGCGGAAGTGTCACTATCGAACACGATCATTCCGCGAAGTCGACGAATACTCTTCTGCCGATGCACTTTCACAAGCAAACGAAGGTCTTGTACGATAGTAGCTTTCTTACTGGTTAAACCGCTGACTTTCAATGCCTTCCGCATAACTTGCTGCCAATCACTAGGCTGATGCCCAAATCTCGTGTCAGCTTGATGGAGCAGGTGTCGCTTAGTAGTAAGCACTTCCCTTAGGAGAAGCAAGCAAACAGAAAGTTGGTCTTGTTGGTCCAGGAAATGGCAAGAAGTCAGGTAGGCGTATCGAAGATAGACCCAACCTCATTAATTGATTGTAACGGAATCCAGGGCTGCAAAAGACTCCTACTACGTTTCCCTATTGGCAACTGCAGGCGTTCGCAGCACTTCATTCAATTCCGGCTTTTCCTCTGAGCCAAGCCTAGATGGGCCCTCGTTATTCCGGTGACATCGCGCTACAGCATACCAGCGCTCGGAGTAACGATCCGTGAATTCTTGTCGTTGTTTTGAACTTATTCGTTACTGAGCACCACTCTTACCTACACATTTTCGGATTACGCCGCGCTTTCAGCCGCGCACGAACGCGAGTTCGTCGGGTGAACGCGCCGGTTGGACGCACGTTGGATATAAAGTTTCATGGACGAAGACGCTGCATCATGAACTTGTAACTCTGCTCGAGGCCACTGCCATACTTCCAAATATCTGCCTTCCGTCGTTGGATCTCTTTTCGAGCATCTTGAATTAGTTCCCGCTGAACCTTGTGGTTTGGTATTTTCGTAAAATGCCCGTGCGCAGGATCGTAGCGACGCTTAAGGCTATTGCAGTAGTAACATGAGGTGACTCGGTTCAACGGGGCCTCAGCATGCTCCCCTGCGATATTGCGAGGAATAAGATGGTCGCCTTGAAGCTGCACCCAATCTTCTGGTGTTCGGCTACCGTCGAAACCGCAGTACTGGCAAATGCAGTGGTGTTCCAAGAATGTGTCAGACCAACCGCGCACGAGCTGTGGGTCTAAGTCTTCGCCGTCTGCCTCCATTTACTATCTCCTTCATCGACCCCCGCGGCCATCATCCGGCCTTCGTCAATGGCCCGGGCGATCAGCGAGACTCTAAGAACGCCGCGTCCCAATCGCTCTGGGCAACCGGCGATCTGGGTTTTAATGCACCACTTGCGTAAGCCAGCTGAAGCGCGTCTTCCAGCCAGGCTAACCGTTGGGCTGGCGTAGCAGAGAGTGTCGCAGCAAGCAGATTTTGTCGGTCAGCATTCCAATCAGTTAGTTTCGTCACACCCGACGAACCCAATGACTCGTGAGGCATATCAGCAAGTTCCTTTTCGTCGTCGAATCGCTCCCAACTGCTTAATGTCGGCCAAATCCTGTGGCCTGCCGGCATGCCGTTTCAGAGCAATAAGGTCATCGACCGATGCAATTCGAACCCGAGTAGTATTCAAGGGCACTTCTTCTGAGCGCGCCAACAGATCTGCGAAAGGCACGTCCGACTTCAACAACAAATCTACCACACGCATCGGATTCACCTGATCGACAAGCGAGAACGCCAGCATATGCTTGTCTCGAAGCCATACCTCTCGCACTTCAGGATCCGCAAACGCTTCGGCGTGGTACCGGGACTTGAGATCGAAACCCATTCGCCACTAAGGTTCGAATCATTTTGGTTGCTTCTTCAGGAGCAAGATCGACGGCCAAATCGACATCAGCCGTCAACCTGGCATAGCCATGTAGCACGGTGGCAAGCCCCCCCACCACGACATAGCGTACCCCCGCCGTATTGAGTACTTGAAATATGGATTCGAAAACCGACATGCCACTATTCTAGCCGAATAGTAGCTAATAAACAGCCGATCTCAAGTGGCTTGAATAAACACGAAAGAGATTTGTATAGGTAGAAACGAAGGGTGTTTACAGCCAGCTCGGCCGCAGCGAGCGAAAGCCCGACGCGTACTGTTTCGGTACGTTGAGGGCTTGAGCAAAAGCGAAAACGACGCTGGGAGGCTTTGTTAGCGGCCTGACTTGGCAGACTTGCCCGCTTGCAGATATTGATTGATCCCTGCCGCCATCTTGCGCCCTTCTGCGATGGCCCAGACGATGAGGGAGGCCCCGCGCTTGGTATCACCGCCGGCAAACACGCCATCGAGGTTGGTCATGAATTGTTCATTGACGGTCACGCAGCCGCGCGCATCGTAGTTGACGCCGAGGCTGTCGAGAAAGCCGTTTCTGACCGGGCCGGTGAAGCCCATGGCGAGAAGCACAAGGTCTGCATCCAACTCGAAGTCGGTGTTCGGCATCGGCACGAACTTGCCGCCTTCGAACTTGACCCGGTTGGCATGCAGTTTGGTCACATGACCGTTGTGACCGGTGAACTTCGTGGTGGACACACTCCATTGACGATCACAACCTTCTTCGTGCGCATGCGACGTACGTAGCTGCATCGGCCAGAGCGGCCAGGGCGTCGAAGTGGCTCGGGACGGAGGAGGCTCCGGCAACACTTCGAACTGATGCGCTTCGCTGCACCCCTGCCGATGCGCGGTTCCCAAACAATCGGACCCGGTGTCGCCGCCGCCGATGATCACCACCCGCTTCCCCTTGGCGGTAATCGGTTCTTCGCTGACGGAGATGCCCGCTGTTCGTTTATTCTGCTGGGTGAGATATTCCATTGCGAAATGGATGCCCTTGAGTTCACGTCCCGGCACCGGCAGATCGCGCGCCATTTCTGCGCCCATCGTCAGCCCCACCGCATCGAACTCTTGGCGTAACTGCTCGCCGGTGATGTCTTTCCCCACGTTCACACCGGTTTTGAACTCCACCCCTTCGGCCTTCATCTGCTCCAACCGCCGGTCGATGACCCACTTCTCCATCTTGAAATCAGGAATGCCGTAGCGCAGCAAGCCGCCGATACGATCGGCCTTCTCGAACACGGTCACGCTATGACCGGCCCGCGCGAGTTGCTGCGCAGCGGCCAGACCGGCCGGGCCCGATCCGATGATGGCGACTGTCTTCCCGGTCTTTCTCACCGGCAAGGCCGGCTCGACCAGGCCTTCGTTGAAGCCGCGATCGATGATGTTCCATTCGAGCACGCGGATCGACACCGGGTCGCTGTTGATGCCCAGCACGCAAGCGCCTTCGCAGGGCGCGGGACAGAGACGACCGGTGAATTCCGGGAAATTGTTCGTGGTGTGCAACGCCTTGAGCGCATCTTTCCAGCGCCCGCGATAGACGAGATCGTTCCACTCGGGAATCAAATTGACGACGGGACAACCGGTATTGCCCTGGCAAAATGGCACGCCGCAGTCCATGCAGCGCGCGCCTTGAACTTTGAGCTTCTCCTCGGGGATGGGCTCGTACATTTCCTTCCAGTCGAGCACGCGCAACTCGACCGGTTTCCGCTTCGGTCCCTCACGCGCGTATTTCAAGAAGCCCTTTGGATCACCCATGTCTCACTCGCATCTCGTCGTTCGTCTCTTGTATCTCGCTCCGGACTGCTCCGTCATGCGCTTCACGGGAGCCACTTCACATTTATTTCACAGCTTTGGCTGCTGCGGCCTTCCGCTCGGCCAGCACACGCTTGTAATCGATCGGCATGACCTTCACGAACTTCGGCAGGATCGCGTCCCACCCGTCCAGAATACGCTTGGCATTCCGGCTGCCGGTATAGAGGAAGTGTGACGTGATCATGTCGTGCAACAACCGCTTGTCCTCATCGCTAACGACGGGCTCCAACTCCACCATGCCTAAGTTGCAACGAGACTGGAACTTGTCCAACTCGTTCAACACAAACGCCACTCCGCCTGACATACCGGCTGCGAAATTCCTACCGGTCCGGCCCAAAACCGCCACGACTCCCCCGGTCATATATTCGCAACCGTGATCGCCGGTGCCCTCGACGACGGCGCGTACGCCGCTGTTCCGCACCGCGAACCGCTCGCCGGCCATGCCATAGAAGTAGGCTTCGCCCTGCGTGCCGCCATACAGTGATGTATTGCCGACGAGAATGGTTTCTTCCGGTGTGTAGATCGCGTTCTTCGGCGGGAAGACGATGATCTTGCCGCCCGACAGACCCTTGCCGATATAGTCGTTCGATTCACCTTCCAGAATCAGCGTGATACCACGCGAGAGAAACGCTCCGAACGATTGGCCGGCTGACCCGTTGAACTTGATCGTGATCGTGTCGGCAGGCAATCCATCCTGGCCGTACTTCTTCGACACCTGGCTCGACAACATCGTACCCACGGTCCGGTTCAAATTCCGGATCGGCAGTTCGAGCGTGACTTTTTGTCCGCGCTCGATTGCTGGGGCACATTGTTCGATTAGCTTCCTGTCCAGAATGTCGGCAATGCCGTGATCCTGCTTTTGCACACAATACCGCGGCACTTCAGGACCGACCTCGGGCATCTTGAGCAAGGGCGCCAGATCCAGGCCCTTGGCCTTCCAATGTTCGACGGCCTTGTGAATCTTGAGTTTGTCGACGCGCCCGACCATTTCATTGATGGTGCGGAATCCCAACTTCGCCATGATCTGCCGCAACTCTTCGGCGATGAAGAAGAAGAAATTGACGACATGTTCCGGCTGGCCCGTAAACTTCTTGCGCAAGACGGGATCCTGAGTCGCAATGCCGACAGGACACGTATTGAGATGGCACTTCCGCATCATGATGCAGCCTTCGATGATGAGCGGCGCCGTCGCGAACCCGTACTCTTCCGCCCCCAACAACGCCGCAATGGCGACATCGCGCCCGGTCTTCATCTGGCCGTCCGTCTCCACACGGATCCGACCGCGCAAGTCGTTGAGGACCAGCGTTTGATGCGTTTCCGCCAACCCCAACTCCCACGGCACTCCGGCGTACTTAATCGAGGAGAGCGGAGAGGCTCCAGTGCCACCTGAGTCGCCACTGATGAGCACCTTGTCGGCGTGGGCCTTGGCCACTCCGGCTGCAACCGTGCCGACACCGACTTCAGAGACCAGTTTCACTGAGACGGCCGCATCGGCATTGGCATTCTTCAAGTCGAAGATGAGCTGTGCCAGGTCTTCGATGGAATAAATGTCATGGTGCGGCGGCGGTGAAATGAGCTGCACGCCAGGCGTGGAATAACGCAGCCGAGCGATGTTCTCATCCACCTTGTGGCCGGGCAACTGACCGCCTTCGCCCGGTTTTGCGCCCTGCGCCATCTTGATCTGGAGTTCTTTCGCATTCACCAGATAATGGCTGGTCACCCCGAACCGGGCCGAGGCGACCTGCTTGATATAGCTGTTGCGCGAATCGCCATTCGGGAGCGGCTCGAATCGCTCCGGATCCTCGCCGCCTTCACCCGTGTTGCTCTTGGCGCCCAGCCGGTTCATGGCGATGGCCAGCGTCTCGTGCGCTTCTTTGCTGATGGAGCCGAACGACATGGCTCCGGTGGTGAAGCGTTTCACGATGTCTTTGGCCGGCTCGACTTCGTCCAGCGCAATCGGCTCCGGCAGAAACTTGAATTCCAGCAGGCCGCGCAGGTTCGAACGACGTTTGCTTTCGTCATTGACCAGTTGGGAAAACTCCGCAAACGTCTTGGGATCGTTGTTTTTCGTCGCGTGCTGCAACTTGTAGATGGTATCGGGATTCCAGTTGTGGTGTTCGCCCTGGATCCGATAGTGAATCTCGCCACCGAAATCCAGCTGTCGAATCGGTACCGGTTCGTAGGCCACGCGATGGCGACGCAACGTTTCTTCCCCGATTTCCCGGATGCCAATACCCTCGATCCGCGACGGCGTGCCGGTAAAGTACCGATCGATCAATTCATGATTGAGGCCGATCGCTTCGAAGATCTGCGCGCCGCAGTAGGACTGCACCGTGGAGATGCCCATCTTCGAGAAAATCTTGAGCAAGCCTTTGTTAATGGCTTTGATGAACTTGCCTTCGGCGGTCGCAGCGTCCAAGCCTTCTGGGAAGTAGCCGTCGCGCTCCAGATCCACCAGCGATTCGAAGACCAGATAGGGATTCACGGTCCCGGCTCCGAAACCGATCAAGCAGGCGAAATGGTGCACGTCGCGCGGCTCCCCGGTTTCCACCGTCAGGCCCACTTCGGTTCTCGTGCATTCCCGCACCAGATGGTGATGCACCGCCGCGACACCGAGCAGACTCGGAATGGGTGCCCATTCCGCGTTCACCCCGCGGTCGCTGAGGATCAGAAACTTGTAGCCTTCACGAATCGCTTGCGACGCCTGCCGGCAGAGATCATCCACCGCTGCCCCCAGACCTTCCGGACCCTCGGCCACGCGGAACAACATCTTCAACGTTTTGCTTTTGAAGTGCGGATCGGCGATCTCGCGGATCTTGTGCAGATCGGCATTCGTCAAAATCGGCTGCTTCACCCGGATGCGGCGGGCCGATTCCGGATGCTCATCCATGAGATTCGGTTTGGGGCCGATGCTGGTGGTGAGCGACATCACGAGTTCTTCGCGGATCGGATCGATCGGCGGATTCGTGACCTGCGCAAAAAGTTGCTTGAAGTATTTGAAGAGGAGCTGCGGCCGTTCGGACAACACCGCGAGCGGCGTATCGGTGCCCATTGACGAAATGGCTTCCTGCCCTTCCACCACCATGGGGGTGATGACCATCTTCAGTTCTTCGATGGTATAGCCGAACGCCTGCTGGCGCTGCCGGATCGTGGGATGATCGGGCTGCGGCACATTGATGGGATCGGGCAACTCATCCAGGGAAATCCGATGCTCGGTGACCCAGGATCGGTACGGCTTACGGCGAACGATATCGGCTTTGACTTCTTCGTCGTCGATGATTCGGCCCTGTTCGGTATCGACCAGGAACATGCGGCCCGGCATCAACCGCCCTTTTTGGCGGATGCGCTGCGGATCCATCGGCAGAACGCCAGCTTCAGAGGCCAACACGACCAATCCATCGGTCGTGACCTGATACCGGCAGGGGCGAAGCCCGTTCCGATCCAGCGTCGCACCGATCATCTTGCCGTCGGTAAAACAGACGGCTGCAGGTCCATCCCAGGGTTCCTGCATGGCAGCGTGGTACTCGTAGAATCCACGGCGATCCAGGTCCATCTGGGGATTGGCCACCCAGGGTTCCGGGATCAGCATCATCATGGCGTGCGGCAACGACCGCCCGCCGAGGACCAGGAATTCCAGCGCGTTGTCCAAGCTAGCCGAGTCGCTCTGATTTTCGTAGACGATCGGGAAGAGCTTCTTCATATCCTCGCCGAACAGCTCGGAGTTCAGCCGCCCCTGCCGCGCGCGCATCCAGTTCACATTGCCCTTCAACGTATTGATCTCACCGTTGTGGCAGATGTAGCGATAGGGATGGGCCAACGGCCAGGTAGGAAACGTGTTCGTGCTGAAGCGCGAATGCACCAGCGCCATGGCGCTCGTCAGGCTGCTGTCGGTCAGATCCTGGTAATACTGCGGGATCTGGTGCGGGAGCAGGAGCCCTTTGAACACAATGGTGCTGCTGGACAGACTCGGAATATAGAAATAGTCCCGCCCTTCAATGGCGGATTCGCGCACCGCGCGTTCCACGCACTTGCGGATGACGTACAAACGCCGTTCGAATTCTTCATCCGTGAAAATGCCACGGGCAATGAAGACCTGCCGCATGAACGGCTCAGTGCTGCGCGCAACCGGTCCAATGGCATCGCTCTTGACCGGCACATCACGCCAGCCGAGGAACTTCGCGCCGGCATCTTTGATCACCCGGGTAAACACCGTCTCGCACTGCGCGCGGGCATCGGCATCGGACGGCAGGAAGACCATGCCCACACCGTACTCACCCGCACCCGGCAGCTTGATGCCGCTGTCCTTGGCGGCACGCTTGAAGAACTCATGCGGGACTTGAAGAAGGATGCCTGCGCCGTCTCCGGTACAGGGATCGCACCCCTGCGCGCCGCGATGGGTCAGGCTTTCTAAGACCTGAAGTCCCTGCTGCACGATCTGGTGCGAGCGCTGGCCCTTGATATCGACGACAAACCCGACTCCGCACGAGTCTTTCTCGTGCTGCGGATCATAGAGCCCTTGTTTGGGAGGAAGCCCTGGTACATTCATGGCACGTATTCTCGTCTAGAGGCAGGCAATGAACCGGGGAACAGACGTCCCTCTCGGGGACGTTGAAGCTGTCGCACGACCACGGTGACTGCTACCATTCAGTTGGGGAAATCAGCGAGAGGTCACCTTACTGGATGGGCCGTGAAACTGTCAAGAGAACGGCGGCGCAAACTGCACCACAAACCCTCCGACCAGTGCTTGACTTAGTGGAGTTTCCTGCCCTACTATCCGCCCCATGTCGAACGGACCGACCACCCTCACGCTCCACAGCATGGCCGATGTCTGGGACGTGTACCGTGAAGAGCTCGAGGGGGTCGAGGAACAGATCCGGAAAAATCTCGACTCCAGCGTCGAGCTCGTCAATACAGTTGCCGCCCACATCCTGAACAGCGGCGGCAAACGCGTCCGACCGCTCTTCGTGCTCCTCAGCGCCCATCTCTGCGGATACGCCGGTCAGGATCATCAAGCCCTCGGCAGCCTCGTCGAATTCATCCATACCGCCACCCTGCTGCACGACGACGTCGTCGATGACGCCGACCTGCGCCGGGGTCGCCGTACCGCGAGCAAAGTCTGGGGCAACCAAATCAGTATTCTGGTGGGTGATTATCTCTATTCACGGGCCATCTGCCAGATTGTCGACTTCCGCAACCAAGGCATCAACGAAGCACTCTCGGAAGCCTGCCGGAAGATGGCCGAAGGCGAAGTGCTCCAGCTGTATTACAACGGCAATCCGCTGATGCCGGAACCGGAGTATCTCCGCATCATCGAACATAAGACCGCCGGATTGATTGCCGCCTCCTGCAAGATCGGCGCGATCGTCGGCGGAGCCACGGAGGAATTACAGGAGGCGCTGTTCCGCTTCGGACAGCGGCTGGGCATTGCGTTCCAGCTGGCGGACGACACGCTGGACTATACCGCCAACGGTGAACATCTGGGCAAGACACTGGGGCAAGACCTTCGGCAAGGCAAAGCGACGCTGCCGCTGTTGCATCTCTTGCAACACTGCTCGGAATCGGACCGGCAGTTGATCAAAGATCGCATGGAAACCAGAACCTTGACCGACGAGGAACTGCGCCGTATCGTGGCCTTGATGCAGCAGTATGGGTCCATCGCCTACGCCATGGAACGGGCGCACGCGTTTGTCGCCGCCGCGAAGCGCGATCTCGACCTGTTCCACGACAACACCGCCAAGCGCGCCCTGTCCATCGCCGCCGATTACATGGTGACTCGCGACCGCTGAGTTGCCGCCGTCCGGCTTCACAACGCCCACGCTCTGCTGACCGTACGCACTCGTTCAGCGACGGGTGTCTTTCGCCACTGGATGAACCGATGACCCTATTGAGCCCCGACCACTACCACCGCGGTCCTATGACACGTCACGTTGCACTCAATGAGAGAGCGACCGCCGCAGGCTATTCGAAAAGGCCGTCAGTCAGTCTGGCGGCCGGCAGCCTTTCCCAACAACCCGCATGCCACACCGCACCCATCGAGCAAAAAGGATAGAACCGCATGGCACATATCATCCCCTTTCACGGCACCCTGTATAATCCCGCGACGGTCGGCGACGTTCAAAAAGTGGTCGCACCGCCCTACGACATCATCGACAGCAGGCTGCAAAAGACCTTGCACGATCGCCACCCGAACAACGTCATCCGGCTGGAACTCGGCTACGAACAAGCGGGCGACACGCCTGCCAACAATAAATACACCCGCGCCGCAGCTGCCCTGACCGACTGGTTGAAGAGCGGGGCCCTCCGCAAGGATTCCCAGCCGGCTGTGTATTATCACACCATCGAATACCGGCCGCCCTATTCGTCACCCGACACGCCGACCAAGGTCTTCAAAGGATTCCTGTCTACGGTGGAGCTCGAAGAATTCGGATCGGGCAAGATCTATCCCCACGAGAACACCCGTGCGGCGGCGAAAACCGACCGGTTCAATCTCCTCGAAGCCTGCCGCGCCAACTTCAGCGCGATCATTTCGCTGTATTCGGATCCCCAGAACGAAGTCCTCACCTTGCTCGAACAGTCAATTGCGGCGGATAAACCGCGCATCGATTTTCAGGACGACGAGGGCTTCCGGCAGCAGTTGTGGAGCGTTACCGATCCCAACGTCCTCGCGAAGGTCGTCCAGATCATGAACACGAAACAACTGTTCATCGCCGACGGCCATCATCGGTACGAAACGGCCCTCAACTACCGGAAAGCCAGACGGCAACAGGCTGGAGCCGCCACCTCGCCACAACCTTACGATAACGTGCTGATGCTGTTCGCGAGCCTGGAGGACAAGGGCCTGACCGTGCTACCGACCCATCGTGTCCTGACGACGCCGGTCCCAGCGCCGAAGGACCTGCTAGGGAAGTTTGAGCCCGTGTTTGAGGTCACGGCACTCCCCTTTCAAGCAGGCAATGAATCGCAGGTGCGCGCGCAATTCATCGAACGGCTACGCAGCCAAGGCCAGTCCGTGCCGATGTTCGGACTGGCCCTGAAGAACGACTCGAATTATTACCTGCTGACCCTGCGGGAATCCCATCGGCCCACGGCTTCCGCGTCACCGCGCGATCGGCTGGACGTGTCGCTGCTGCAGCAGCATGTGATTGCCACGCTCTGCCCGAGCCAGCAGGAGCAGGAAGCCATGCTGTATTCGAAGGATGATCACGAAGCCTTGAACTGGGTACGTCAAGGAAAAGGCACGGCGGCGCTCCTGCTCAACCCGACGAAAGTGGCCGAAGTCAAAGCGGTCGCCTCAGCGGGCGAGCGGATGCCCCACAAGTCGACCTACTTTTTTCCCAAGCCGCTCACCGGCTTGGTCATGAATGTAATGGAACGCTAGGAGCCAGACACAGGATTCGATGAAGGCCAAGGTACTCATAGTCGATGATGATCAAGACATCGTGACGATGTTGCAAGATCGCCTCGATGCGGGCGGATACAAAACCCTGACTGCCGGCGACGGCCAACGCGGCCTTGAACTCATCGAGCAGGAATCGCCCAATCTGGTTCTGCTGGACCTGTACCTCCCGCGCCTCAAAGGCATGGACGTCCTGAAGCGCATGGCCCAAAACAAGCAATGCGAAGACATCCCGGTCATCGTCATGACGGCCGCCGGCACCATTCCGGATGCCGTGGAAGCCATGCGTCATGGCGCGTACGACTTTTTGACCAAGCCGCTGGAAAAAGATCATCTGTTGATCGTCATCCAAAAGGCGCTGGAGCGAGACTCCTTGAAACGGCAGGTCGCCGCCCTCAAGTCCGACGTGCAAAACCGCTATGCCACCATCGTCGGAGAAAGCCAAAAGATCAAGGGCATCATCGAGTCGGCCCAGCGCGCCGCCAAGTCGGATGCCAGCATTCTCCTGCTGGGAGAAAGCGGGACGGGGAAGGAACTGTTCGCGCGCTCCATCCACCAATGGAGCCCGCGGCAGAGCATGCCCATGGTCGTCATCAATTGCGTGGCTCTCACGGAAACGCTGCTCGAGAATGAGCTCTTCGGCCACGAACGTGGCGCCTTCACCGGCGCGGACCGGCTCCAGAAGGGCAAACTCGAAATGGCAGAGGGAGGAACGGTCTTTCTCGACGAGATCGGAGATATGCCTCTGCCGTTGCAGGCGAAGCTGCTGCGCGTCCTGCAAGACAAAGAGTTTCAACGCGTCGGCGGCACGCGGTCGGTGTCCGTCAACATTCGCTTCGTAGCGGCCACCAATAAGGATCTCCGGCAATCGGTGAAGGCCGGACAGTTCCGCGAAGATCTCTTCTTCCGGCTCAATGTGGTGAGCTTTACGCTCCCGCCCTTACGGGAACGGAGCGAAGACATCGTCCAACTCGCGGAATTTTTCCTCAAGCGGCATGCCTACGAGGCGAAACGTCCCGGGGTCACCCTCAGTCCGGCGGCCAGGGCTGCGCTCGCTCATTACTCCTGGCCCGGGAACATTCGGGAACTCGACAACGTCCTTTCACGCGCAGTCGTGCTCAGCCCGAGTGACGTGATTGAACCGGAATTTTTGGCCCTGACTCCCGAGGACACGGCAGGCAAAGGCGGCGCGGACCACGCGCTTCCCTACATGAATCTCACCTACCATGAGTCCATGGAAGCGCACAGTGCCTATATCATCGATCGGGCATTGGAGAAAGCGGCGGGGAATCAGACGAAGGCAGCGGAGTTTCTGGATCTGCAGCGAACCTATCTCGCGCGACTGATCAAGCAGCGGAAACCCACCGCCGCCGAGTAACCAGGCAGGATGGTGAAAACAGCCGTCAGCTTCGTTCTCGCTCCGTTCAGACCCTCAACGTACCCTCCGGGTACGCCTCGGCCCCTCACTCGCTGCGGCCTTGCTGAACGACCGTTTTGACCATCCTGTAAGAATAGGCTTAATCTGAGGCAGACCGACAGCCGACCACATCAGTGACCACCTAAAGAAGCTTTCTCCTGCCGTTACGTCTGGCTTACGACGTTTCGAGCGGACAAACTCAGCAACCCCGCGGCGGCGTCTCGCTCCACTTGCGCATACCGCTCCGGCGTCCCCACGTCACTCCAAAATCCGTCGAAGTCGTACCCCACAATCCGTTCTCCATCTTGGATGCCCTGCACATAGGCATCGATAATCGAACATTCCTTGCCGGGCGGGAGATACCGCAAAAGACGCGGGTGAAGAATGTGGATGCCCGCAAACATGCGTGCCGACTTCGCAGTCGGTTCGGAGAGACCACGTCCTGTAATGCGGACGACCTCTCCACAGTTGGTCACTTCGACCAGCCCCCAACGAGCCGCCTCGGAATCCTTTCGTAACACCAGCGTCGCGGCCGCTTGCTGCTCACGGTGGAATGCCATCAGGGCGCCGAGATCCAGTTCGAAGAGGGTGTCCCCGTTCAGAATCAACACCGGTTCACCGTGGAAATGCGGCTCCGCCTGTTTGATTCCCCCGCCCGTGCCGAGAATGACCGGCTCATGAGAATAGACAATTCGCATCCCCAGCGCGCTGCCGTCTCCCAGCGCCCGCGAAATCATCGCACCGAGATGATGCAGGTTGATAATGACGTCACGAATGCCATGCCGCTTGAGAAGCAGCAGGTTCCAGACGATCATCGGCGTACCGGCGACGGGGAGAAGCGGTTTCGGTGTGGTATCGGTGAGAGGCCTCAGCCTGGTGCCGAGGCCGGCTGCGAGGATCATCGCCTTCATGCACACCGGACGTAAGAAGTGAAAGGTGAAACGTGAAAAGTAAAACCTGAACAGGGCATGATCGTGCAAACCCCTTCCCTCACCGCCCGTTTCACGTTTTACGTTTCTCGCCTTACGATGATTGCAGTTCCGCTACGTACGGCGCGAGATGCTGCCGCAATGGAGCCAGCTCGGGATATTTGAGGAAGTTGCGTTTGACATACCCCAGCACACGAGGGATATCGGCAAGAAATTTCGGATTGTGTTTGACCCGATCGATATAGACAAACCGGCCGGCGGCTTTGAGGTTCCGTTGAATACTGGTGAAGTCGAACACACGTCGAAACGCTGTACGATCATTGACTTTCACGCCCAGGCCGGTCAGACCATCGAGAAAATGCTCGACCAGCCCATCGACGACTGCGTCATCCAATTCGATATAGGCATCCTTCAACAGCGACGCCAGATCGTACGTGGCCGGTCCCATCAGCGCGTCCTGAAAATCAATGATGCCCATGCGCGATCCATCGACCATGAGGTTGCGCGAATGGTAATCGCGATGGACGAACACCTGCGGTTGCCCCGCCAGTAATTCGGCGATGCGTTGAAACGCCGCCCGCACGGCGGAGTCATCCGCCGGTTTCATCGGTTGCCCCAGACGCGCCGTGATGCCGTATTCGAGAAAGTGGTCGAATTCCCACATCAGCAGCGGCACATCGAAGCGCCGGTGAAACGCAATACATCCCGGCGCCGGCGGTGTAGTGCCGTTGACCTGCAGGAGAACCAGTTGATCAATCGCCTGGCGGTACAAAGCCTCGATCCTCGCAGGGCCTGCACCCCGACAAGCCTCCGCCAACGTCAGGTCTCCAAAATCTTCCAGATACAGCAGTCCGGCTTCGCGGTCAAAGTAGTGCAAGGTGGGAACGGTCACGCCGGTACGCTGCAGGTGGGTCAGCACATTGATGAACGGTAATTCTGTGATTTGTGCGGATGCGCCACTCACCGCCTCTTCGGATTTCTTGAACCCTTCCGGGTCGGCGAGCTGCATGAGAATCAGCCCGGAGGGCGTGCCTTTCAGGGCGATCCGGAAATACCGGCGATTGGAGGCATCACCGGCCAGCGCGCTGAGTGCGGTCATCTCGCCGCGAAAGGGCAATCGACTGGCGACCGTCTGGGCAATACGTTCAGGATCAGGAGGAGCAAGCGGTGCCGCAGGCGCGGCTGGATTTGTTGTCGTCATACGATCGGCATTATAGCCAAACCGTTCCGAACTGCCAGTAGAAACTCACCTGCTGCATCCGCCCTCCCATCGTGATTGGTTGTCAGCGTCCATCAGAAGCCGGTATCCTGATTCTCTAGCAAGGAGGCCCCATGCAATACGTTCACCTCGGCCGCTCCGGTTTGCGCGTCAGCCGTCTCTGCCTCGGCACGATGAACTTCGGCCCGCATACAACTGAAGCCGACAGTAGGCAGATCATGGATCGCGCGCTCGAATTGGGTATCAATTTTTTCGACAGCGCCAATGTGTATGGCTGGAAGGTCGGCGAAGGCGTGACGGAACAGATCGTCGGCCGCTGGCTGGCTCAGGGCGGCGGGCGGCGCGAGAAGGTCGTGCTGGCTACCAAGGTGTATGGACGCATGGGCGACTGGCCCAACGAATCACGCCTGTCGGCACGGCACATCAAACAGGCGTGCGAAGGCAGTCTACGGCGTCTCCAGACCGATCACATCGACCTTTATCAGATGCACCATATCGATCGCGATTGTCCTTGGGAAGAAATCTGGCAAGCCATGGAACAACTGTGCCGGGAAGGCAAAGTCCTGTACATCGGCAGCAGCAATTTTGCCGGCTGGCACATCGCTCAGGCCCAAGAACTGGCGAAGTCACGCCATTTTCTTGGGCTCATTTCCGAACAGAGCCTGTACAATTTGCTCGAACGCACCGTCGAACTCGAAGTCATTCCAGCCTGCCAGGCATACGGCATCGGCATCATTCCTTGGAGCCCCCTCGCGCGCGGTCTGCTCGGCGGCTCCCTGAGCCCAAGTACGAGCGGTCGGCGGGCCGAAAAAGACGTCCGCAAGGACATCGACCTTCATCGTCAGAAGTTAGAGGCATATGAGCAGTTTTGCCGAACGCTGAACGCCGCGCCGGCCGCTGTCGCCCTCGCCTGGCTGCTGCACCAACCAGCCGTGACGGCCCCCATCATCGGCCCGCGCACGATGGAGCAATTGACGGCCGCGCTCCAAAGCCTGAAACTCACATTGACACCAGAACAACTCACGGCACTGGACGAAATTTTCCCCGGCCCCGGAGGGGCAGCCCCGGAAGCCTATGCCTGGTAAGTACCGGCCTGAGGCAGCACCACGCGGAAAAAATTGCCGCACATGATCTAGACCAGCCAACTCGACCTCGCAGGGTCGACACCGCCATCTCCATTCGAGGCGTCCCTGCGACGGCTCTTGATCCGTGTCTGTAGCACCCCCGCTCACCTCGATACTTCTTTCCCAAGACATCTCCCGGCCCTATTCCGTTCCATCCGCTCCAGGCATCTTCCTTGCGTGCTCGCAGGAGCCTACCACCCACCACCATCACGAGCAGGAGGCCCCCATGTCGCCACACCTCATTCACGCAAAGCCAAGCGCAGGGATCGCAGCCCCTTCCGCCACGAAATCCGCCGGTCTCGCTTGTTCACACTGTCAAGGACACCTCGTCGCCGACCTCTACATTGACAGGGTCGACGCCCGAGGCCATGTCTGGATTCGAGCGCTGCGTTGTGTGCGGTGCGGCACTATCGAGGAAACGGGACGCGCGGGATACGACGCGCAGGGAATTGCCGGAAGCCACCGTCACGCAAGGCAGGGATCCTCGCGGAAGGGACTGGACGATGAAATGATCGTGCTGGGAACCTAATCGCGGTACGCGTGCCGCTCGATCCAACGCCAGCCCCACGCCCCCACGATACCGCCGACCGTGTCGGCGACCACATCCAACACATCCGCCTCGCGAAGCGGCACAAACCATTGATGCGTCTCATCACTCACGCCATACAACGCCGAGCCGGCCACCGCGGCCAACACCGCATGTTGCGCCATCCATGGACCGGATCCGTGGCGGGACGCACGGTAGATCAAGGCCCCGAACAGAGCATATTCGCTGAGATGCAGCACTTTGTCGGAAATTTCCTTGATCAGCGACGAAATCGCTTCGGGCGGAGTCGAGATCGAGGAACCGAAAAAGATGAGCCCCGCATACAAACCCACCGGTCCCCAATATCGGACGATCGAAAGGGGAGTGATGGACGACCCCACCTGTATATCTGTCGAGACCATCTGCTCTGATGCCATCGGCGTGAATGCCTCGCTTCACCCACTTATGCCGCGACTATGGCCAACGCGCTGTCGCAAGAAGCGATCGTGCGTGATCAATCCGGCCGTTTCATTGCAACGCTCATACCCCTATGACATACTGCCCGTGAGTCTGCAAGAAACTTCCCGATGAAAACCATACAGCTCTGTTTTCTCTGGCATATGCACCAGCCGTATTACACGGACCCACTCACCGGGTCCGCGAGTATGCCCTGGGTCCGCTTACATGCCACGAAGGCCTATTACGATATGGCCTTCCTGCTCGAACAATTTCCTGAGGCCCGTTCGACCTTCAACTTTACGCCGTCCCTATTGCTACAACTCGAGGAATGTTCTGCAGGACGCGTCCGCGACCTGTTCCTCGAACATGCACAACGTCCGGCGACGGACCTCACGCCGACGGAAAAAGCCTTCCTCATCCGCCATTTCTTTTCGGCCAACTGGGCCACGATGGTGCGACCGTTTCCTCGCTATCAGGAGCTGCTGGTCAAACGCGGCATCGATGTGCAAGGACAAGATTTGGAACGGCTGGCACGGCAGTTTTCAGCGCAGGAGCTCCTGGACCTGCAGGTCTGGCACAATCTCGCCTGGTTCGGATACGGCAGCCTGCAACGATTCCCCCGCCTGGCGGAGCTGCGCGCAAAGAATCGTGGGTTTACCGAAGAGGACAAGCAGGAAGTGCTGGCCTTGCAACAAACAGCTATCCGGCAGATCGTGCCCATGTATAAGGCGCTCCAGGATCGCGGACAGATCGAACTCACCACCACCCCGTTCTTCCACCCGATCCTTCCCCTGATCATTGATTCGGAATTCACGCGGCGCGCCAGGCCGGACCTGCCGCTTCCGGCCAGGTTTCATGCGCCGGCCGATGCCGAAACACAAGTCAGGCGTGCAGTCGAGTACCATACGCGCACGTTCGGACGCGCTCCGGCAGGGCTTTGGCCGTCTGAGGGTTCGGTCTGTCCGGAGCTGTTACCGATGGTGGCACAGGCCGGGATCCGCTGGCTGGCAACGGATGAAGGCATCCTCTACCGCTCCTTGCAGATGGCCGGACAAGGCTGGAACCGCCACTATCATCTCTATCAACCCTATGCGGTCGGCACGGACACGCATCCGCTCTCCATGGTGTTCCGTGACCGGGACATTTCCGACGCATTCGGGTTCGTCTACCATAAAACCACTCCGGAAGCCGCGGCGGACGACGTGCTCCGGCGGGTCCGCAGCCTCGCCTATGACATCCGGTTGGACAATGGAATCATCGCCGTGATTCTCGACGGAGAAAATCCCTGGGAGCATTACCACGACGGCGGCGAACGCTTTCTCTCCCTGCTCTTTCGCGCCTTCGAACGAGACGGCCTCCAATTGGGCCATGGCATTCGCGTGAACGTGAACACCGTCAGTGACGCCATGAAAGCTGTTCCGCCGACTCAGCGACTCGAGCAGCTGCACTCGGGCTCCTGGATCAACCAGGACTTCAAAATCTGGATCGGCCACCAGGAAGACAATCGCGGTTGGGATCTTTTGCAACACACGCGGGCACGTCTCGTGGAACTGTCGCCGTCGTTGGAGCCAGACAAGGCGCGCGCCGCCTGGGACGAATTGTACGCCGCCGAAGGCAGCGATTGGTTCTGGTGGTATGGCGATGATTTCGATACCGACTACAAGCAGGAATTCGACAGGCTGTTTCGCGCGCACCTGCGCAATGTCTGGACCTATGCCGGGATGACGCCGCCCGAGATTTTGAATCAACCGCTGGTCGAAGCGCGCACGCCGCAAGGCCTCGATCTGGTGCACCTGCCGCTGGCGCTGATCACCCCCACGCTAGACGGTCTGGCGTCGAACTTTTTCGAATGGCGCGGTGCCGGCACCATCAATCCGACGCCGCCGCTGGGAGCGATGTGGAAATCCGAAGGACTCTTCACAGCGATCTTCTTCGGGTTTGATCGCCAGCAACTGTACCTGCGGCTCGATCTCGATGAGCGGTCCGAAAGCCGCCAGGAACAATGCACGGCCGACCTGTACATCGGCTCGGGCATTCAACAACACAGACTGTCCTTTGCCTTGACGCCGGGAGCGGCCGATCGTTTTCAGCTCGCGCGGGCGGATGAATCCGGCACGTATCGCGACAGGGGCTCCTACAGCACGATCTGCCGGCAAAAGATTCTCGAATTGAGCATTCCATTCAAAGACCTGGAAATCGAGGTCGGCGCAGAAATGCGGCTGACCCTCACGGTGTCGGAGCACGGAATGGAAATCGCGCGATATCCTCATCACAGCCCGGCCACTTTTACTCGGCCGGGCGACGACTTTGAAGCGACGATGTGGCGAGTGTAAACGAGACGGTGCGCGGCGGGCGGTTCACGGAATCAGTCGGTATCGACTTCCCCTTTGAACAATGCGCATGACGCACACGTGATGTGAACGACAGGAGTTGAGATGCCCGAATTGAGAAGAGACCCGATCGTCGGCCGCTGGGTGATTATTTCGACCGAACGGAGCGGGCGCCCACAGGATGTGCATATGCCGTCTGCGCCGCTTCCCTCAGCAGGCCTCTGTCCGTTTTGTCCGGGCCAGGAACGGCTCACGCCGAGAGAGATCCTTGCCTATCGGCCCCATGCCTCTGAGCCGGACGGTCCGAACTGGACCGTACGAGTCATTCCTAATAAGTTTCCCGCCCTGCAGGTCGAAGGAGACATGGGCCGGGAAGGCCTCGGCTTGTATGACCGCATGAACGGAATCGGCGCCCATGAAGTCATCATTGAAACCCCGGCTCATAAAGAAAGCCTCGGCGACCTCCCGGCGAAACGGGTGGAAGATGTGCTCTGGGCCTATCGCGACCGGATACTCGACCTGAAGAAAGACCTTCGGCTGCGATACATCCTGATTTTCAAAAACCATGGGGCCGCAGCAGGCGCCACATTGGAACACAGCCATTCTCAGTTGATCGCCTTGCCCGTCGTGCCGACCAGCGTGCTCGAAGAGATCGATGGCTGCAAACAACACTTCCAACAGAAAGAACGGTGCATTTACTGCGATATCCTGCGGCAAGAATCCTCGGAGGGGACGCGTGTGGTCCTGGAGAATCCTGAATTCCTCTGCCTCACGCCCTATGCCCCGAGATTTCCGTTTGAAATGTGGATTCTCCCGAAACGCCATGCCGGCTACTTCGAGGAATGTCAGCGAACCCAATTCGAATTTTTGGCGCCCATGCTCGGCGAAGCACTCCGGCGCATGGATGCGGTGCTGGCCCGGCCGGCATATAACTTCATCCTCCACAGCTCGCCGCTGCATGAAAAAACAGGAGATTTCTATCACTGGCACATCGAGATCATCCCCAAACTCACGCAAGTGGCGGGATTCGAATGGGGCACGGGATTTTACATCAACCCGGTCGCGCCGGAAGAAGCGGCCAAATGCCTCAGGGACGCCGTTCTGTAATTGAAACCGCCCGCATCGATACCACCATGCTCTCCCTCCACAGGGGACATTAAAGAGGGTTCGCCTCTGTACGTCCAGCTTGGCGCCCATCCGGCATGAGACGGGCCGGTTTTCCCCTCATCAGCATCGGCCTCGGGATTCTGGCGGCGCTATTCACCATGGAACTGGCGCTGCGGTTCCTGCCGGTCAATGAAGGCGCGCGCCCTCAGGCCGTCGATCAGGATCATCCGGTCCGCTCCCTCGAACCGGATCGGACGTTTGTCTGGTCTGCCGACTGGAACTTTGCCATCGTCAATACCGTCCGCACCAACAATCTGGGCTTCGTGAACGACCAAGACTATCTGCCCGGCCAGCCGTCCCCGCTTCTGGCCCTGATCGGCGACAGTTACGTCGAAGCGTTGATGGTACCGTTTCGCGACAGTGTCGCCGGACGACTCTCGGCCCGCTCCACCCCGGCCGAACGCATCTATTCGTTCGGCACCTCCAGCTCAGCCCTCAGCAACTACCTGGCCTATGCGGATTATGCGGCGAAGACGTTTCATCCCCAGGCGATGATCTTCCTCATCATCGGCAACGATTTCGACGAGAGTTTGGTGAAATACAAAAATGAACCGGGGCACTCGTATTTTGCGGAAGATGGGCAGGGGCCCCTGGCGCTGCGACGGATCGACTATCATCCCTCCCTCTGGCGCCGCATCATTCGCGCGTCCGCGCTGGTGCGCTATGTCACGCTGAATACGGACTTGCTGAACGTTGTCCTCAAGTGGCAACACCTCCCGTTCGGCCGGCCATCCAATACACTCGCATTCGTCGGGAATACCGGCGCCCAGGCCAACCCCCTTCGAATTGCAGACGCCCAACGAGCGGTCGACACGTTCCTCACTCGCGTGACTGAAGCAGCCGGTCTCCCGCCAGACCGGATTCTCTTCGCCGTGGACGGCATGCGCCCGCATATCTACAACGCCGTGACGTGGCAGCTCGCCGCCGGATCTTATTTCGATATCATGCGGCAGTATTTTATGACACACGCTCGCCAAGGGGGATTTGAAGTCCTCGACCTGCAACCCCGATTCGCCGAACATTTTTCTCAACATCACCGCCCCTTGGAATTTGCGACCGACAACCACTGGAACTCGCTGGGACACGAAGTCGTCGAAGAGGCCATCGCTCACTCCAGTCTCTATGGCTGGTTCCACAGCCTTGTCAGGTAGGCGTCGAACGGTCAGCATCCAGCCCATCCATCGACGGCGTTGCCCGACCAAACGGCTCCTGCTCCCGACAAAGTCCCGAAGGCTCATGACCCGATTGCAATCCCGCGCGCATCAGCCGTATCATCGCGCATGCGCGTTCAGTTGAGTCACCCTCACAGACAAGTCGAGATCAAAGGACCCAAGCGCACCAAGGAACTGCTGCGCGAGCTCAATTTGATCATGGAAGCGCATCTGGTCATCCGGGGCGATGAACTCGTCACGGAAGATGAAATACTTGCCGATGCCGACCAGATTGAAATCCGGCCGGTGATCTCGGGAGGAGCATAGCCGTCAGTGGTCGGCAATCAGGCCTTAGCCAAGGGAGCGATGCCACTTGATCGCTTCTGTCGCTGAGCGCTGACGGCTGAAACCTGACACCTGAATGCCGATCGCTTTGGGAAACCATGAATTGCACGAAGTGTCCGACCAGTACACGCGCGGTGATCGGATTGCCGCGGCACAATGCCGCCTTTTGCAAGGCCTGCTTTACGACCTTTGTCCACGAACAGGTGGCGCGAGCCATCAAGGCGTTCACGATGTTTACGCCCGAAGACCGGATTCTCGTCGCGGTCTCCGGCGGCAAAGACAGTCTGGCCCTCTGGCATATCCTGCTCACGCTCGGCTATCGCGCCGACGCACTGTATGTGAACCTCGGCATTGGCGCCTACTCAGAAGAATCCCACCGAAAAGTGCGGCACTATGCCGATACGATAGCCGCCTCCCATGGCGCGAAATTGCTGGTGCATGTCGTCGAACAGGAAGCCGGGGCCGGCATTCGTGAACTGGCGACCATTCTTCACCGTCCGACCTGCTCCACCTGCGGGACGATCAAGCGCTATCAATTCAATCGCGCGGCAGTCGAACAGGAGTATGACGTCATGGCCACCGGCCATAATCTCGACGACGAAGCAGCGCGCCTGTTGGGCAATGTCTTGCACTGGCAGAACGACTATCTGGATAAGCAGAGCCCGACTCTGCCCGCATCGGTGGAAGGATTTGCCAAGAAGGTCAAGCCTCTCTGCCGGCTGTCCGAACGGGAAATCGCCGCTTATGCCGTCGTCAATCGCATCGACTATATCGTCGAAGAATGCCCTATGGCCAAGGGCTCGAAGATGATTCTCTACAAGGACGTGCTCAACCGGCTGGAAACGGAATCACCGGGCACGAAACAACGGTTCTATTGGGGCTTTCTCGAAAAGCAAACCAGGCCTGAGCCCGCCGGCGAGTCCATGGCCGAAAAGGATCAACGCACTCTCGCTCCATGCGAGTCTTGCGGCCAACCCACCACCGCCGGCACTTGCTCCTATTGCAAGATGATGGCGAAGGCCAAGACTGCAACGCCGCGCTGACCTCCCCTATTCGGGCTCCTTCTCATTCCACATATTTTCGTGGCTCCGCGGGAAGGTTGCTCGGACGATATGGCGGCTGGGCCTCGTCCCAACGTTGCTGGACGCTGATATGGATCGCGGCCGATGGAGGGATGGCACGAACCGCTGGGCGTGCAGTGACAAAAGGCGGTTTGTAGGAGTCGTGCATGGGCGTCATAAGAGGATCACCGGTTATATTCGGCACGCCATTTTCATGAAATGCGCGATCGCCGAACAGGATACCGTGAGATTGCACGCTCTTCAGCATCCAGGCGAGCGCGAGATCGGAGAGCCCGGTCTCGTTGTATCCCCCGCCGATGTCCCCATGGACACCGGCGAACCACACCTGCTCGATCCCCTCGCGCGCGTCCCATAAGGTAGGCGCGAAGCTTTCCCGTTTTTCGTCGATCGCCAGCGCGTGATAGCCGAATCGCACGTTTGGATGCAATGACGTGTCGTGGAATCGGAATAACAGGTGGTCGAGAGGACTGAAGAGGCCGATCGGAATCCCAAGCGCACCGACGGTATCCCACACGCCGATGATCTCGATCGTCACATCCCGGCATTGATAGTCTGTCCGATACTGCGCCGTCACGGTCGGTTCGTTGCGGCGGTATACATCGAACGCGTGACTGGCAAAGATATCGTTTTGGCTGATCCGGGACGGCACCCCGCAGCGGGTCAACATCCCTCCGAGACTGCGGGCAGTGAAGGCACCTCGGCTGAATCCAAAGAGATAGAGCCGGTCTCCGAGCTCATACTGCTCGCTGATGAATTTGTAACCGTCCTGCAGTTTGAGCTCGAGCCCAGCGCCAGTCGCGCCTTCGGCCACCCGTACCCCCCAGATGCCGTCCGCGCCCACCCCGTCGTCATAGAACGCGACCTGCCCCGTAATCTGCTTGACCTGAGAGGTGGGCGATCGTGTCTGCGCCTCGCCGGCCAACAACACGAAGAGCTTATACACGTTCGTGTCCGCCGGCGTGAAGTTCTGCGATGCCAGGTCGGCCACTGCAGGATGATTCCACGTGCCGTCGGTACAGACGACGATGTTCTTCGGCATCGACTCACCTCTCTTTGCCTCTCACCCTAAGACCGTCGTGGAGCTTTTGCAGCGGATGCACGTGGCTTCCGCGCAGCGCGGTACCGTTGCCGCTCGGCGTCCCATCCCTCCCGCTTGGCCGCCTCGGTGAGCGTCTCGATCGGCGCGGGTTTCGTCACGCAACACGCCGCCAATTGAGTCAGATCGATCTGCGACGGCGAGACGACGTACAGCTGCTTCAAGGCGGTCAGGTCAGCGGTTGCCTTGCGCTGATATTGATACCCCAGAATGATGAGGTTTGCGCTTTGGTAAAAGTGGTCGGTACCGTTGATGAACAGGCTGGATATGATCTCACCCGTGGGCGCCGGGAGATACCAGGTGCTCTTGCTGGGCGGATTGTCCCTGCCAACATCCGTGAATGTCCCGTCAGAGGCATCGCATTGTAGGGCGCCCACAACGTCGCCGAACGACACCGATACGGCAACCAGCGGATTGGCGGCCGTAGCAAACGTTGCATGAGTATCGCCCGTGAGCGCACCGACGGTGACCTGAGCTTGTCCGTTCGGACCTCCGCCGGCAGGATAGGTCAGCAGGATGCCATCGATCCGATCTCCCGCAAAAACCTCGACCTGGCTGAGCGGCTGAGTCGGACACACCTGGCCCCACCAGGGCTGAACTGGAATGGGGGCGTAGTCGGATGAGCCGCAGGCTGCGCTGTAAATCTCGCGCCCCAACACCACCTCCACCGGACCTCCGGAAAACGACGGCCACATATACCTGAAATCCAATACCTGGAGCGTCATCCACGTCAGGAAATCGTTTTGTGCATTCCAGGCCGTGACATTGTAGTGAACGCCTAAGTCGTAATTGATGGGATTGTTACCCTGGATGCAATATCCCACATATCTATCTTGCGCTTCCCCAAATTTGTTTGTGCGTTGACCATATTCCTGTCCAAACGTCGTGTCCACCCACTGGCAAACATCCTCGATGGCCTGATTCATTTCGTTCGTGGCTACGGCCACATCGGCATCGGTCCATCCCCACTCTTTACCATGCAGCACGCCGTCTCTGAGCAGCGCGAGATACAAGTTGACCGCTTGGGCGTAATAGGGAAGCAATGCCACCTCGTATCCCTGCGCCTGAAACTGCGGCAGCTGTTGAACAAAATTGAGCTTCGCGCTGGTCCAATTCTGCGAGATGTTCGACGGGTCCTTGGTCGTGATCGCATCCTGGTACTCTTGGATCGAGCCCTTGAGACCTTGCAACGTTTGAGCTTCCAAATTTTCAACCAGCTGTGTGAGATCTTGCTGGACGAGCGCTTGCACCTGATCTTTAATTTGATCCCAGACGTCCTCCTGATCGCTGGGCCATAAGATATAGACCAGACCGCTGAGCAGGGAGCCCACTTCGGGCACCATGCCCAAGGCGCTGGCGATGACGTTCATCGCCGTGTTGCTCCAGTCGTTGATGTCGGAAGGAACGGGCCGAACTTGCCGAGGCGGCTCAACGGTGGTAGGCATGACGACCTCCTGGGTGAAAGGGGAGAGCCGAGACTCTATGCAGATTGCTCATCACGTAGTTTGATTTACGTAAGAATGAGTCAGACACTATGCCTCCTCGTCTGAGAAACCAACTGAAATTGTAGCCCGACCCGTTCGGCCACATGTTTTCGACGATCAGATGTCGTACTGCCGCCGACACCGGCGTGCAAAGCGACCGATTGGAAATTCTCGCAACACTGGTCGCCCGCTGCGCCGATCCTGAGCGCGAGGCGAACCATTCGGCGAATCCTGCGGCCATTCTCCACAAACGACGATGATTCACGAAGCCGGTCATGGTCACGTCCGAAAACGGCCGGAATTTCTCCCTCGGATATGGCAGAGTATTGGCATGGAACCGCTGGATCCCGATATCAGCTACCGCGCGCTGCAGACCCGCGATGCGCGGTTTGATGGCCGCCTGTTCGTCGGCGTCATCTCGACCGGGATTTATTGCCGGCCCATCTGTCCCGCCCGGACTCCGAAACGGGAACACTGCCGCTTTTTCTCCGGCAGCGCAGCCGCTCAAGCGGCCGGCTTCCGCGCCTGCCTGCGTTGCCGCCCCGAAATTGCTCCCGAACTGCCTGGCTGGCGCGGCACCTCGAACACCGTCTCCCGTGCGCTGGCGCTGATCGCCGACGGTTTTCTCGATCGTGAGGACGGCACGGTGGAGGCACTCGCGATGCGGGTCGGGATGGGAGCGCGCCAGTTACGCCGGCTCTTCGACCAACATCTCGGCGTGGCGCCCGTGGTCGTGGCCCAATCCAGACGGATGCTGTTCGCCAAACAGTTGCTGCACGACACGACACTTTCGATGACCGAGGTGGCCCTTGCAGGAGGATTCGGCAGCGTCCGCCGGTTCAACCATGCCTTCCGCTCCCTCTATCACCGATCACCGGGCGAATTACGTCGTGCCATCCCGGCCGCAACCTCACCCCGTGCCGCCGCCGCTGCGCCGGTCGTGCTGCAAATTCCCTATCGGCCGCCCTATGATTGGGCTAGCATGTTGCAATACTTACGCGCACGCGCCATTGCCGGCCTGGAAGTCGTCGAAGATGGCCTGTACCGCCGCAGCGTCTTCCATGAAGGGCTGACAGGCACCATCACCATCGAGCATAGCCCCGGCAGAGCCAGCCTCCTGGCCACGATCTGTATTCCCTCGGTCCGCGCGCTCCAGTCCATTGTCTCCCGCGTCCGGCATCAGTTCGATGTGGGAGCCGACGTCGATGCGATCGCAGCCCATCTCTCCAAAGACAAGGCCCTTGCCCCCATCATCGCCGCCCGGCCGGGCTTGCGTGTCCCTGGCTGCTGGGACAGTTTTGAACTTGCAGTCCGAGCTGTATTGGGACAGCAGATCTCGGTCTCCGCCGCACGCAGACTGGGAACAACATTGGTCGAACTGTGGGGAGATCCCTTGCTCAATTCGGAGGACAGCCGCCTGACGCGAACGTTTCCGACGGCTCGCTGTCTGGCCACCGCCGACTTGAGCCGGCTTGGCATGCCTGCCGCTCGGAGAGCGACGATCACCGCTTTGGCACAAGCGGCCACAACCAATCCAGGCTTATTCACGCCAGGAGGCTCGAGCGAAGAACGGCTGGCGCAACTCCAGGCGATTTCTGGTATCGGATCATGGACCGCGCACTATCTCGCCCTGCGCGCCTTTAGCGAGCCGGACGCGTTTCCAGCCACCGACCTCGGCCTCCTACGGGGCGCCGGACAGTTGAAAGGAAGAGCGCCCCGCACGGCCTCCCACCTCTTGAAGCGCGCCGAAGCCTGGCGACCATGGCGGGCCTATGCGGCGCAGTATCTCTGGACCGTCGATCAATAGTACTGCCACACCCACGGAGCGTCACCATGTCTCACCAACTGCACCTTCTCACGGAACCCCTGATCACGCCGATCGGAACGTTGCTGATCCTCTCAGACGAACAGGGGCGTCTGCGCGCGGTCGATTGGGTGGACTTCGAACATCGCATGCGACGCCTGCTGGCGCGCCACTATGGACCAAACGGAGTGACGCTGAGACCGGCAATGGCTATATCGCAGCCCGCCTTGGCCCTCGCGGCGTACTTCGAGGGCAATCTCCACGCCCTCGACTCTCTTTTCACAGCGACGGCAGGCACCCCGTTTCAGACACGCGTCTGGAAAGCGCTGCGCGAGATCCCCGTAGGGCGAACGGTGAGTTATGCTGAGCTGGCACGACGCATCGGGCGCCCGTCGGCCATGCGTGCGGTGGGGCTCGCCAACGGCGCCAACCCCATCAGCATTGTCGTCCCCTGTCACCGGGTGATCGGCGCGGATGGGTCCCTCACCGGCTATGGCGGCGGGTTGGACCGCAAACGCTGGCTCCTGAATCACGAAAAACAGGCGGCAGAGGGCGCCGCACGCTCCTCTGCGTGAGGGACACAGGCACCATGGTACGATGACTCTCTTTTTGACGAGGAGGTACCGGACATGAAGGTTCCATTCACTCTCGGCGCAGTCTGGCATTTCGGGTTGGCGGTTCGCGATCCACGCGCGAGCGCCAAATGGCTCATGCGGATATTGGGACTCAGCAAACAGTTTGAGTATGAAGGCGGCGTGGGAATCGGCAATGCTCATACGCTGATCGTCTTCTCCAAAGGCAAGCCGTCACCGAAAACCATCGGACATGTCTCCTTTCATCTTCCAAACATGGCCGCACTCAAAAAAGCCCTGGTCCATCTCAAGAAGAATAAGGTCGACGTGGAGGATCCGGGCGACGAAATCGGACCGGTCGCCCCCGGCTCCAAAAGCATGGGGATATGGTTTTCGGATCCCGACGGCTACCGGTGGGAGCTCGCCGTGCAGAGCAAGCAGTAAGAGAGGGCCGTAGCCGGTGAGGCAGAGCTATCGGGCCGATCGGCGATAGGTCGTTACTTGCGCTGGCTCACTTCGCGTGAGTGGAGACTTTTGTTCTTGCGCTGATCGTATGCGGTCACGGCAGAGTCATACGTGCAGAGCCATACGTATTGTGCGGTGCGCGGCAGGCAACCTGCCTTATCTGTTGCACCGCGATTGTTTTGCATCACCTCTGGGGACTGTGTATAACCTCAGAGAGTGATGCGAGGGATATCTTCACGTCAGCGCATCCAGCGCTCTCCACAGACGTGTCACGGAGCGATGCGCCGCTGGATCAGCCTACTCGTTCTCACGCTGCTCATAGGCAGTGCCGGAATCGTTTGTGCCGAATCATCGCCCGGGACTGCCTCCACCACTTCGAAGCCCCGCGTCACGCTGCGTTTTGTGTCCTGGAAACCTGACCATGCGCGCGTGTGGGATGAAGTGTTCGCAGACTTCACTCGTGCACATCCCCGGATCTCGGTCGCGCGTGAACTGGCCCCGCATAGCTCGACCGCGTACCACGATCTCTTGACGCAGAAGTTGAAGAACCGTGATGCCACGGTCGATGTCTTTTTTATCGATGTCATTTGGGTCCCGGAATTCGCAGCGGCCGGGTGGGCTCGTCCGCTCGACGACAAATTTTCGACGTCCATACGACAAGACTTTCTACCCGCCGCCATCGAGGTCGGCCGGTACGACACCCATTACTATGGCGTCCCGAGCCGGATCGACGCCGGGCTGCTGTACTATCGCCAGGACCTGCTTGCGAAATACGGGTTTGCCGCACCGACGACCTGGCCGGAACTTATCCGCCAGGCGGAAACCATTTTGGCCGGCGAACAACAGACGAACCCGATGCTGCAAGGCTACTCCGCGCAATTCAAGCAATACGAAGGCTTGGTCTGTAACATGCTGGAATTTGTCGAAGGGCATGGCGGAAGTCTGCTGCGACCGGACGGGGCCGGTTCGACCCTCTCGTCGCCTGACGCCCTGGCCGCCGTGCAATTCGTCCGTGATCGAGTCATCGGCCGGCTCACCTCACGCGCCGCCCTCACCTATCAGGAACCGGAAGCGCTGTCCCTGTTTCTGCAAGGGCATGCGATCTTTCACAGAAATTGGCCCTATGCCTGGGAACTCGCCAATAACCAGACACGTTCGATGATTGCCGGACAGGTCGGCGTCGCACCCCTGCCTGGATTTTCGCCTGGGCGCACCGCTGCGGCACTCGGCGGTTGGCTGTACGGAATCAGCGCGTATTCCCAACATGCGGACGAGGCCTGGACCCTCATCGAATTTCTCTCCAGCCAGGCCGTGCAAAAGAAATTCTCGCGCGAAGCCGGTATCGCGCCGTCCCGCGAGGCGCTCTTTTCCGATCCCGAAGTCCTCGCCCGCTCGCCCCAGCTCAGGAATCAGCGCGCGGTCCTCCACGCCGCTACGCCTCGCCCGCGGTCGCCGGTCTATCCCGCCATCTCGCATCTCTTGCAGCGCTACTTCAGCCGTGCCCTGGCCGTGGAGGGACTGAATCTCGCACAAGAAGCGGCGATCACCGATGCGCACATCGATCGACTCCTGGCGCTGACCAAGGGCGCGCCGTGATGCGCGCGCATTCTGTGCTACGACACCGTGAGGGATTGGCCGCCTGGTTGATGGTGGCGCCGGCACTCCTGGTCACCGTGGTCTTCGCGTTATATCCCGTCGCGGATTCGCTCTGGCTCAGCCTGCACCACATCTTCGTCGGTATTCCACATCTTGGCAGTCCGTTCGTGGGTGCGGAAAATTACCAGGTGCTGCTCCATGACCCGGTCGCGCGGCATGCGTTAGTGGTGACCCTCGCATTTGTGATCTTCTCCACGCTACTGGAGTTGGCCTGCGGGCTGATCATTGCCCTGGTGATTCACGAGCGATTTCGCGGACGAGGTCTGGTGCGCGCCGCCATCCTGATTCCCTGGGCCATCCCCACGGTCGTCGCATCGCAACTGTGGCGCTACATCTTCAACGACCAATATGGGGTTGCAAACCTGCTGCTGTTCGGTGAGCGCGTCACGGCCTATATCCCCTGGCTGGCTTATCCCGGGCTCGCGTTCGGCATCATCGTGCTGGCCGATGTGTGGAAGACCTCCTGCTTCGCCGCCTTGCTGATCTTGGCCGGCCTGCAGATCATTCCGGACGATCTCTATGACGCCGCCCGGGTGGACGGCGCGACCTTGTGGCAACGGTTCCGGCACATCACGCTGCCGCTGCTGAAACCAGCGCTGTTGCTCGCCTTGCTCTTTCGGACGATGGACGCGTTTCGGGTCTTCGATCTGGTGTTCGTGATGACCCAAGGCGGCCCAGGCGACGCCACGCAGGTGCTGCAGTTTTATGGCTACCAAACCCTCTTCACGGAAGGCCGCATCGGGTACGGCTCCGCCATATCCGTAGCCGTGTTCCTCATGATCATGGCGCTGTCGCTCACCTACCTCCGCGCGATCGGCTCACACCTCCTGGAGCGCAGTCGTCCATGAAGCGGCGGATTCTACTTGCAGGCGGCATCCTCGCGACAGTGGGACTCAGTCTGCTGCCGTTCCTCTGGTTCGTTTTGACCTCGTTCAAGTCGCAAACTGAAATCGAAGCCGTTCCGCCCACCTGGTGGCCCTCGGGCAGCCTGGAGTTCTATCGCGCCGCCCTCTTCGACCATCACCTGTTCGACTACGTGCTGAACAGCGTCGTAGTGGCCGGGTCCACGACGCTGCTTGCGCTTCTATTCGCCATCCCGGCCGCCTATGCATTGGCTCGGCTCACGATCCCCGGCAAACGAGGAATTCTGGCCGTGCTGCTCTGCGTCTCGATGTTTCCACAAATGGCCATCGCCGGGCCGGTCTGGCGGCTGCTCGATACGGTCGGGGGACTCAATCATCGGTGGGGTGTCGTACTGCCCTATGTGGCCCTCACCCTGCCGCTGGCGATCTGGATTCTGGCCAGCTTCTTCAAGGAACTGCCGCCCGAGTTGGAAGATGCCGCGCGCGTGGACGGCTGCGGGCCCTGGACGACCCTCTTCCGCGTGATGCTCCCGCTGGCGACGCCGGGTATTTTCACCGCCGCGATTCTGATTCTGATCTATGCCTGGAACGAGTTCTTCTTTGCGCTGTTGATCCTGACCCAACCGGAGCAACAGACGCTGCCGGTCGGCATCGCGCTGTTCCAGGGCGAATTCACCATGCCCTGGGGAGAGCTGGCTGCGGCGTCGGTGGTGGCGACCCTTCCCTTGATCGTCGTCGTCCTGTTGTGCCAACGATGGATTGTCAGCGGACTTTCCGCAGGAGCGGTAAAAGGCTAGCAAGCTATCCAAATGTTCGCCAGCTGCGTTCTCGTCGCACGTCTCCCTGCAACGTACCCGGAAAGTACGCTTCAGTCGCCGTGCTTCCTGCGGCCTTGCTGGACAGCCATTCTGAATAGCCTGTGCCTGCCGGCCTTGGGCCTGAAGGCGGTCAGACAGAGGATATCGACAGCCTTCTGAAAGGCAGTGTGGACCGTGCGCTTCGAAAGATACCAACATGGCTGAACTAGAATTATGCAACATTTCAAAATCGTTTCGAGACCTGACCGTGCTGCGCGATATTTCGCTCCAGGTTCCGAACGGGAGTTTTACGATTCTGCTCGGGCCCTCCGGCTGTGGCAAATCGACACTCCTACGCATTATCGCCGGGCTGGATACACAGACGACCGGACAGGTCCTCATCGACGGGAACGAAGTGGATCATCTCCCCCCGGCGGCACGCGATATCGCGATGGTGTTTCAGCAGTATGCGCTCTACCCGCATCTGTCGGTCCGGGAGAATCTCGCCTTTGCGCTCAAGATGCGCCGCGTGGCACGCCACGTGATCGACGATCGCATCGCCGAAGCCGCGCAGCTCCTGGAGATTCAGCCGTTACTCGATCGTAAACCCAAGGACCTGTCGGGAGGACAGCGGCAACGCGTCGCGATGGGGCGGGCCATCGTGCGCAAGCCGAAACTGTTCCTGTTCGACGAGCCGCTGTCCAACCTGGATGCGCAACTCCGCACGTCGATGCGTATCGAATTGAAAAAATTGCAACAGCGCCTGCAGGCCACCATGATCTATGTCACTCACGATCAAGTGGAAGCCATGACCCTGGGAGACCGCATTGTGGTCATCGAGAGCGGCCGCATCAGACAGGCCGATGAGCCTCAACGCACGTACGCCGCTCCGGCCGATCCGTTCGTCGCCTCCTTCATCGGGACACCGCCGATGAACCTGTGGGAAGGCACACTCACGACGGGAGACGGCGAGTCTGTCTTTCGGAGTCATGATCTAATTCTTCCGCTGCCGGCCACGCTGCTCCCACCTCACCCGCCGCAGAAATCCCGCGTCACGCTCGGCATCCGCCCGGAAGACATCGCGCTTCAGGAGAAGCCCGGAGCCATACAGGTGGAAGGATTGGTGGAACTGGTCGAGGACCTCGGGGCGGATCTGCTCTTGCATTGCCGGGTCGGTGACCTTCGGATGGTGGTGCGTACCGCCCGACAAGGCGACAGGATTCAGGACCAGCCGATGCGGCTCTTTTTTCCCTTCGATAAATTACATCTCTTCATCGAGAACCGACGATACGATCCGCCCAACGCGCCCACTTGACTGTGGTCTCAGCTTTCTTATCTCTGTAGTAGCGAGCGCGATGGAAAGCGGAGAAAAACCACACGTCCGCTTGCAATGCGTCCGGAGACCTCGTAAGCTCCGGAAAGCATTGCACTCTTTGCTTGTGCGTCTCTAAGATTTCTACGGACAGACCCTGATGGCTACAGCACAACGCGGCTACTACGACATTCTCGGCGTTCAGCGGGACGCCTCTGCCGACGACATCAAGAAAGCGTTTCGCCGCCGTGCGCGCGAAATCCATCCGGATCTCCATACCGGGGCGAAAAAAACGGAAATGGAGAAAAAGTTCAAGGAATTGAACGAAGCGCATGAGGTGTTGTCGGATCCCGACAAACGAAAAAAATACGATCAGTATGGCCAGAACTGGGAACAGGCCGAGGCCTACGAAAAGGCTCGCCAGCAAGCGGGAAGTCAAGCCGGGCGAGGCGGCGCAGCCGGAGGAGCCGGGGGATTCAGCGGCGATTTTGGGGATATTTTCGAGACCTTCTTCGGGGGACGGGGTCGCGGCGGCAACGCCACGGGGTTTGCCGTAGACGGAGAAGATCTGGAAACCGATGTGGAACTCAGCATCCGCGACGTGGCGACCGGCGTCAGCCGACGCATCGACCTCACCGAGCGCGTCACGTGCAAGGCCTGCGGCGGCAGCGCCATTGTGCGAGGTCGCCCCTGCGTCGTCTGTGGCGGCTCAGGCACCCAGACCGAGAAACGTACGATCGAAGTACGGATTCCGGCAGGCGTGCAGCACGATACCCGCATGCGAATCGCAGGCAAGGGCCAACCGGGAGTGAATGGGGGCAAACCGGGCGATCTCTACCTGCGCGTCCATATTCAAGCCAACGGTGTCTTCCGGCAAAAGGGGTCGGACATTCACGTCACACTCCCCGTCTGGCCCTGGGAAGCGGCGCTTGGGGCTGACGTGATGGCTCCCACGCTGGCGGAGCCGGTGAAGGTGAAAATTCCAGCCGGCAGTAAGGCCGACAGCAAGCTGCGCTTGAAGGGCAAGGGATTGCCGACCTCTACCGGAGAGCATGGGGATCTGTTCCTGAAGCTGAAAATCGTCATGCCAACCGGCCTGTCCGACGAAGAGCGGGCGCTCTACGAACAATTAAGCCACGGCCGCCACAACGATCCGCGAGCGGAGATCCTCGCAGCCTCGAGACGCCATTCGTCCTAATCCACAACCTCCTGGACACCGGCCACTGCTATGACGATGGTCGAATATGCCCTCCTCGCGTTCAGCTCGCTGTTTGTGATCGTCGATCCCATCGCCGTCGTGCCGGCCTTTCTCGCCATGACGCCGCGGGATTCCGTGGCGCAACGTCTCCGTACCGCGCGTGTCGCCTGCCTGGTCACGGTGGGATCCTTGAGCGGATTCGCCTTGTTCGGTCAGACGTTGCTGAGCCTGCTGGGAATTACGCTGCCGGCGATGCAAATCGCCGGCGGCCTGATTTTGTTATTGGTTTCACTCGACATGCTGCGCGCACAACGGTCCACGGTTCAGGAAACTGCCGCAGAAACTGCCGCTGGAACCAGCAAAGACGACATCGCCATTACGCCGCTTGCTATCCCCATGCTGGCGGGACCGGCCGCAATTTCCACCGTGATCCTGTTAGAAACGCAGGCGACGACCTGGATGCTGCGGGCGGTATTGTTGGGATGCCTTGTACTGATCGGGTTGGCGAGTTACAGTATATTAGCGATCGGCGCGCGCAGTGCGAAGTGGCTCAACCCCATCGCCGAGAAAATTCTCTCGCGATTGATGGGCCTGTTGCTGGCCGCGCTGGCCGTTCAATTTATGGTGAATGCCCTCACCGGGGACCGGGGCTTATTACGTGGGCTGACAGGACATTAATCGCACTCAACCAAGGAGGAAACGCATGACGACGAAACTGTTCACCCTGGCCACCGCGTCGGCCATCGCCTGCGCACTCACGCTCTCGCCGGCCTGGGCCAATCCAGAAGGCGGATACGGCGGGCACGGCGGAGGCTATGAAAAAGATCGCCACGGCATGGGCAAGGCGATGATGGAGATGATGATGCATGGAGGCGCCGGCCACCTCATCCGTCACCTCTTGAAGCATGAGAAAGAAATCGGATTGACCGCCGAGCAGGTGAGCAAGCTCAAGGAATTGCAGCTCAACCTCGATAAGAGTCGGATCAAGATGGAAGCCGACATTCAGGTCGCCGAACGGGAAGTGAAGGCGTTGACCGACGATGAGAAGTCGGATATCGGAGCCATCGAAGCCAAGCTGAAACAGAGCGCGGACGTACAAATCGGACTCCGAGTGCTGTCGGTCAAGACCAGACGGGATGCCTTGGCCCTGCTGACTCCTGAACAACGCGCGAAAGAACAGGCCGAGCATGACAAGATGATGCAGCAGCACAAGGGCATGGGCGCGCCGCACGGCAAGGCTCCCCATGGCAGCAACCCTCATGGCGCGAATCCCCACGGCGCCAATCCGCATGGCGAGGCGAAACCCCAGTAACCTCTTTACCCGCATTGAATCGGAGGTCACAGATGATGAAGCACCTGGCAGTTCCGGCCCTGATGGTGGCTGCACTGTGTCTCACGACGACTCCCGCGTGGAGTGACAAGGGCCACAAGGGCAAGGACGAAAAATGCGACGTCGCCGACTTGGTGAAAGATGCCAAAGTGACCATCGACCAGGCGATCAAAACGGCGTTGGAGGCGGCGCCCGGTACGGCGGTCGAAGCCGAACTTGAAAAAAAGCACGACAAGACCGTCTGGGAAGTGGAAGTGCTTGGAGCCGACGGCGGGATGACGGAAGTGCATATCGACGCAGCCACAGGCGCCGTCATCGACAAGGAAGCCAAGCACGAGAAACACGAGAAGAAAGAGAAGCACGACAAGAAGGACAAGCACTAACGAGCCGTTTGCGGCAGGGCGGCATCGGAAGATGCGACCCTGCCGCATTGTTCACGACTTCCCACCCTTCACTCCCCTTCGGCACTCAGCCTAGCCATCGCCCTTTCACGGCCTGAACCATCGGAGCGCGGATGCGATGCCAATTGGGCGATATTCGTATTCTAGCCATCGCCCTTTCACGGCCTGAACCATCGGAGCCGCAGATTGACCCTCTACGTCTATCTATGCGAAAGTTTGCGATCCATCTCGACACATATTCCACTGCACGGTGGTGTCCCGTCCCGTAACTGAAGGAGTTTCCATGACGATCGACCCTCGACACAAAAGTCACAATCTGCTCGACGGACCGGGCCGCGCGCCGGCCCGCGCCATGCTGAAAGCCGTAGGATTTACCGATGCCGACCTCGAACGCCCGCTGATCGGCGTCGCGAACACCTGGATTGAAGTCATGCCCTGCAACTTTCACCTGCGCCGGTTGTCAGAGCGGGTCAAGGCCGGCATCCGCGCAGCAGGCGGCACCCCGATCGAATACAACACCATCGCGGTCTCCGACGGTATTTCCATGGGCACCGAGGGCATGAAGGCGTCGCTCATCAGTCGCGAGGTCATCGCCGATTCCATCGAGCTGGTCGCGCGCGGGCACCTCTTCGACGGCGTCGTCGCCTTATCGGGATGCGACAAGACCATTCCTGGCACCGTTATGGCGCTCTGCCGGTTGAACGTGCCGTCACTCATGATTTACGGCGGGTCGATCATGCCAGGACAATTCCAGGGACATGACGTGACCATCCAAGACGTATTTGAAGCGGTCGGCAAACACGCGTCCGGCAAGATGACGAATGCTGAATTGAAAGACTTGGAAGACCATGCCTGCCCCGGCCCCGGCGCCTGCGGCGGCCAGTTCACCGCCAACACGATGGCCATTGCGTTCGAATTCCTCGGCATGTCGCCCATGGGACGCAACGGTGTCCCCGCCATGGATGCGCGCAAGGATGATGTGGCGTTCGAGTGCGGCAAAATGGTCATGGATTTGCTCAAGAAAGACATTCGCCCCAAACAGATCATCACGCGCCGCTCCATCGAAAATGCCATCGCCGCCGTCGCGACAACCGGCGGTTCGACAAATGCGGTCCTGCATCTGCTGGCCGTGGCGCGCGAAATGGGTGTGCGGCTCACCATCGACGACTTCGACAAGATCAATCGGAAAGTGCCGCTGCTGGCCGACCTGAAGCCCGGCGGTCACTTCACGGCTGCGGATCTCTATGCGGCCGGTGGCACGACGCTCGTTGCGAAGCGCCTGATCGATGCGAAGATCCTGCATCCGGACCAGATCACCGTCAGCGGACGAACGATCGGCGAAGAAGCCAAGGCCGCCACAGAAAAACCCGACCAACAGGTGTTGCGCCCACTGTCCAAGCCGATCAAGCCGACAGGCGGCCTGGTGATCCTCAAGGGCAACCTGGCCCCCGAAGGCTGCGTCGTCAAAGTCGCCGGCCATTCCATCCTGCATTTCAGCGGACCAGCCAAGGTGTACGAGCGCGAGGAAGATGCCTTCAAGGCCGTACAGGCCGGAAAGATCAAAGCCGGCGATGTCGTCGTGATTCGATACGAAGGACCGTCCGGCGGCCCGGGCATGCGGGAAATGCTCGGCGTGACGGCCGCCATCGTCGGCGCAGGACTGGGCGATTCCGTCGCGCTGCTCACCGACGGACGATTCTCCGGCGCGACGCACGGGTTAATGGCCGGACATGTCGCCCCTGAAGCCATCAAGGGCGGTCCGATCGCAGCCGTGAAGACCGGGGATGTCATTACCTTCGACATTGTCAAACGGCGCTTGGATGTCAACGTGACGCAGAAAGAAATGGCCGCGCGCCTGAAGAAAGTCAAACATCCTGCCCCGCGGTATCTCTCCGGGGTCATGGGGAAATACGCCCGCCACGTCTCCTCCGCCTCCGAAGGGGCGGTCACCAGCTAGCCATGGCAATTCGCTCTCGATGGAGTCTCGCGGCGGCGCTCTGGGCCGCCGCCTGCCTCCTCGGGCCAATCGGTAGCGATGCAGGCGAGCCACACCAGGCCCCATGCGCAGACTGGCAGAGTCGTCACCCCGAATGGATCTGGTGCGACGACTTTGAGGTCGATCGACTCAGCAGCTATTTCGAATATGACATTCGGCACGGCCGTTTTGTGCGCGAAGCCGGGGCAGGAACCGGGGCGTCCATCGGCATGCGTGCGGAATATCTCCCCGGCGACCCTCACGGCGGCTCACTCCACCTGGCATTCGGCAGGACGCCCAGCGCCTACATGAAACCGGTCGACGCGGGGACCGCCACATATCGCGACATCTACTGGCGGTTCGACCTGCGGCTGCAACCGGGCTGGACCGGCGGCGGGGCCGATAAACTCACGCGCGCGACAATCCTTTCGAGCGATCGATTTGCGCAGGCAGCCATCGGCCATTTGTGGAGCGGAGCTCACCCGGGGTCAGACCCTGAACGCCTCTACCTCGATCCTGCATCCGGCACCGACGAATCGGGCACCTTGCGCACGACAACCTACAACGATTTTCCGCGCCTACGCTGGCTCGGCGCGGCCGGCGGCCAGACGGCACTGTTCAACCCTGCCAACATCGGCACATGGTTCTGTATTGAAGTGCACATGAAATTGAACCGTCCGGATGCTGAAGATGGCGTGCTGGAATATTGGGTCGATGGTCAGCTGGAAGCGCAACGAACCAATCTGAATTGGATCGGCAGGTATCATGAGTACGGCATCAATGCCGTGTACCTGGAACAGTATTGGACCTCGGTCCCGTTCAGTAAGATGCAACAGCGCTATTTCGATAATTTCGTCGTCTCCACGGCTCGTATCGGATGTGCCCGATAAATGAGAACGCCGGCAAGGCACCCGGCCATTGATCGGAAAAAGTTAACCGTTTCTTGATCTGTCGTGACACCAGGCTGGTGTAGACTGCTCACCCATTACGTATGGCATTACGGTCCACACCTTCACACATCGAGCACCAGGCCGCCACACCGGCGCCCAAGGCTTCTTCCCTACGCCCGGTCACGAGCGATCTTTCCCGTCCCGAATGGTTCATCAATCGGGAACTGAGTCTCCTGGAATTCAATCGCCGCGTGCTCGATCTGGCCAAGGACCCAAAGGTCCCCCTGCTGGAACGCCTAAAATACCTCTGCATCGTCAGTTCCAACCTCGATGAATTTTTCGAGGTGCGAGTTGCCGGCCTCAAAGAACAGGTCACGCATGGAGTGGAGCAACGGGGGGCCGACGGTCTCACGCCGTCGGAGCTCCTGGCGCGCATCGCCACACTCACCCACCAGCTGGTGCAGGAGCAATACGTCGTCCTGAATCAGTCGCTGATCCCGAAACTGGCCGACGAACGGATCCGCTTTCTGAAACGGGCTGATTGGATGCCGTCGCACATTCGCTGGATGCGCCGCTTCTTTTCGCGCGAGTTGCTCCCGCTACTGAGTCCGGTCGGGCTGGACCCCGCGCATCCGTTCCCAAAACTGCTCAATAAAAGTCTGAACTTTCTGGTGACCCTGGAAGGGACCGACGCGTTCGGGCGCCCCAATGGCACGGCCATTGTGCAAGTGCCGAGGTCGCTCCCGCGCGTGATTCATCTTCCTGTGCGCAACGCCGCCTGGCCGCACGATTTTGCGTTCCTGTCGTCGGTGATTCATGCCTTTGTGCATCAACTCTTTCCCGGCATGCATGTCACCGGTTGCTATCAGTTCCGCGTCACGCGAAACAGCAATCTATTCGTCGATGAAGAAGACGTGGACGACCTTCGCCGAGCCCTCGAAGGCCAGCTGCCGGACCGCCGCTTCGGCGACGAGGTGCGTCTGGAGGTAGCGGACAATTGCCCGCCGGATCTGGTCTATTTTCTCCGCGAGCAGTTTCATCTCGATGCGCGAGATGTGTATCAATGCCATGGACCGGTCAACCTCCATCGACTGATGGCCGTGCCCGACCTCGTCGATCGCCCCGACCTGAAATTTCAACCGTTCACACCCGGCGTGCCGACGAGTCCTGTGCCGAGCGAAGATTGGTTCGATGCCATCCGGCAAAGCGACATCCTATTGCATCACCCCTATCAATCCTTCGCGCCGGTCACCGAGTTTCTTCGTCAGGCGGCCACCGACCCGCACGTGCTCACGATCAAGCAAACGCTATATCGAACCGGAGCGGATTCGGCCATCGTGCAATCCCTCGTCGATGCCGCCCGCGGCGGGAAAGAAGTCACGGTGGTCATCGAATTGCGGGCCCGCTTCGACGAAGAAGCCAATATTGAACTGGCGCATGATTTGGAAGAAGCCGGAGCCCATGTGGTGTATGGCGTGGTAGGACTCAAGACGCACGCGAAGATGAGCCTCGTGCTTCGGCGAGAAGGCCGGCTTCTGCGCAGCTATACCCACCTCGGCACCGGCAACTATCACGCCCGCAATGCGCGGCTCTATACGGATTTCGGACTACTCACTTGTGATGCGGCGATCGGTCGCGATGTGCGGACCGTCTTTCAACAACTGACCTCTCTGGGTCAACCGGGGCGACTCAAGCACCTGCTTCAATCTCCCTTTACCTTGCATACGACGTTGCTGAAATGGATTGCCCGCGAAACCGACCGCGCCAGGCAAGGTAAGCCGGCCCACATTATCGCTAAGATGAATGCGCTGCTGGAGCCGCAGATTATTCGCGCGCTGTACAAGGCGTCTCAAGCCGGCGTGAAAATTGATTTGATCGTCCGGGGACCTTGCGCGTTGCGACCCGGCATCGCGGGCCTCTCGGAACATATTCGCGTCCGCTCCATCATCGGACGATTTCTCGAGCACAGCCGCATTTTCTATTTCCTCAACGACGGCGACGACAGAGTGTTTCTCTCCAGCGCGGACTGGATGGATCGCAATTTTTTTCGTCGCATCGAAGTCGCGTTTCCGGTGCTGGACCCGGTGCTTCGCCGCAGGCTCATCGATGAAGGACTCCGTCCTTATCTGGAAGATAATACTCACGCCTGGATTCTTCATCGGGACGGAACCTATAAGCGGCAAACGCCCGGCCGAAGAGCGGCGCGTTCAGCTCAACAATGGCTGATGAACCGGCTCGTCACCTAACACCTTGATCGGGCTTCTGTTTTCATCCGCACTGTTAACGCCCTCTTAACCTCGCATTGATCCGGCTGTCTGGTTCACAGGGTAGCCTGTGACCGCAACAGCCACATCAACGATGGAGGGGGCTCCCCATGGGCGTCACGCATGCCGCTCGATCCCGATCACGTCATCAAGCATTTCGATCCATTCGCCGGCAACTGCTCCAAGATCAACACCTCCTCTTACGGCAAGCGGCCAGCTGGGCACCACCAGCAACGGAATCCGAACTGCCGGCCGATGTCCTCGACATCGCAACCTGTGATCGTGACCTTGCGCTCGACGATCTGATGAGACAACGCGCATATCTCAGACTGCAACAAGTGAACCGCGCGCTCAGTCGTATCGACCAGGCTTCGTATGGCATATGCCATCTCTGCCGGGCGGATATCCCTCTCCCTCGCCTCCGCGCACAGCCGGATGCCACCCTTTGCCTAGAATGCAAAACTGAATGCGAACATCGCGCCCTGCTCCGTACTGGAGCCTAGCCTTCTGAGGGATGGGAGTAGAGCTGCGCCCACCTGTCCGCACCTCTTCTCCCGAGCCGTCCCCCTCTTCTGAGCCGGAGCGGGAACGCCTCTTCCCTGTTCAATTGAACGTGCAGAGTGACTGGAATGGGAAGAGACTGCGGACCGTTCAGTTTCGTGCGGAAACGGCGATTAGGACTAGTCCAAGGGCACGAGAGAATAGCTGAACAGGCAAAGAATAGACAGGCGGAGACATTCTCGCGCGTCAGCAGCAGTGCAGGGACACCGGTTCAATGCCGCCATCTCGGCAAGCACGGTTCACGACCGTCTCGCCGTCCACATGGGTGCTGTTCAACACCCTCAACCGGGGACGTCGCACTCGTCCTGCACGGCAGGCGTTATAAGGCGTCAGCGGACAGGCGTTCGAGTCGCTCGGTGATACATCCGGGGCACAATGTTGCCTGAAACCTGCGGACTCCAGGCATGGAGCGAAAGTCGTTGTGACACTCCCGGCAGACGCGGTTTGCCCGGGGTGAGCCATGGCGAAACGTCAACACATCTTGCCGGCGCGAACGGGGACGAGAGATCTGCAGGCTTCCCTGTACAAGTCGCATGTGATCCTCCTGCATTGGTGGTGAAATGCGGCGACAATGACCAGCGTACACCTGGAAGATCACCGCGACTTCCAGAGTAGGTAAACATTGTGTTAACGGACGAGGCGGCGAGGGTTCGAAGAGAGGCTGGGCTGATACAGATTGGCTCACGAAACTGCAGCGAGGTACCGATCGGATGCATTATAAAAAAGAGGCGCGCACAGCCCGGATGGTGCGCGCCTCGTCCCGATGCGCTCCGCTATTGCTTCGCCGACACTCGATACCGTTCGATGACCGGTGCCCATGAAGGCTCAAGATCGCGCTTCGCCGTGGCCTGAAATCGGGCTTCAGCCTCTGCATCACGGCTTCCACGTTTCACGCTGACGGTATGCACGGCGAAATAGGCGGGGGTGCCAAGCACCTGAAGATCGGCGATCACTTGCGCCAAGGGCTTCCCCCAGAATACTTCGAAGTAATGGGCTTGCACGTCATCAGCTGCATTCTCCTGCAGCACCATCGTCGACGCGCCGACCTCATACTCACCCATGAAATGCATGCTTCCTGCCGTGACAGTGGTATCGCTTTGCTTCACCACCGCCTTCGGTAATAGAAACAGGGTCACCTCCCGCACCTTACCGAATCCCTTTTCCGAAGTGCTGAATGCCACCGCGGCATAACGGCCGGGCGGCACATTCTGCACATACACCGTTCCCCCTCCCCCGCTTCCCGGAGGGGGTGCCACGATACTCGTCGGAATGAGTTTGGTCCCTTCGTATAAATCACTGTCATTTTCGATCTTCACGAGATACAGGCGATCTTCCGTATTCGGCACCCATGCGGAACTCTTGATCGTGATGCCGATCACGGCACTCTGCTGATCGACCGGCTTGGTGATCTGGACGGGGGAGACAAACTCTCCGGCTAGCCGCTGAAACTGTTTTTTCGGAGGCTTACTCACACAAGCCGTATTGACCAGACAGGCCACGGCTACCATCGTAATGACCATTCGATTCATATCACGTCCTCTGGGTGGGTCGCACGTACCGGTTCGGCGGCCACAGTGTAGGAGATTCTACGTTGCGTCTCAATCAATACTTATGAAGGGGTGCGCTAGGAACGGACGGATCTCAGCACAATGGTAGGAGTGGGATCAACGCGTTGAGAGACGCAGGAGCACATATGGAAGAGTCGAGGATGGCTCACGCTCCTAGGGAACGGGAGCCACAGGCGCAAGAGGCAGATCCGCAGCTGTTTTGCCCTGGCTCTGGCTTTCCAACGAGAGGCGTTTCAACACACTCTTGGCCCGCTCTTCCAGGCGTTCGGCTTCGCCGGAGCGTTGGCGGCGTCTTAATAATGAGGCATAGCTCTTCAACGTTTTCACATAGGCTTCACGATCGTATCCGACCGCCTGCTCATAGATCACCAGCGCTTGCTTGTAGAGGTCTTCCGACTGTTCCAGCTTGTTCTGCGATTGGTAGAGCGACGCCAGGTTTTTCAGTTCGCCCGCCACCTGAGGATTATCGGCACCTTGCTGTTTTTCTCGGATTGCAATCGCCTGTTGAAACAACGGTTCTGCCTGCGAATACAGCCCTTGCAGTTCATAGAGTTGCCCCAGGCGGCTCATGGCCTCGGCCGTATCCACATGGTCGCTCCCGATCGACTTCCTGAAGATACTGACGGCACGCTGATAGAGCGCCTCGGCCTGAGGATATTGATTCTGCGCCCGATAGGTATCGCCCAAATTTTCCAGATTTCGCGCCACGATCGGGTGATTGGGACCAAACGCTTTTTCATGAATCGTGAGGGCGCGCTGATAGAGCGGCATCGCGCGTGGATGTTGCCCTTGCGCCTGATACATTTTCGCCAGATTATCGCGAGTGATCGCCGTCAGGCTATGCTCCGGGCCCAGTTGCTTTTCAAAAATGGCCAGGGCTCGCTGCAATACCGGTTCTGCATCGGAGAATCGCCGTTGATCCTGATACACCACGGCAATGTTATTGAGACTTTCCGCCGTTTTGCTGTGATCAGCGCCAAACACCTTCTCACGGATTTCTCTGGCTCGTTGATGGAGCGCTTCCGACTGTGTGTAGAGTCCCTGGAGGCGGTACAGTTCGCCGAGGTCCGTCAAACTCGCCGCCGTCTCGGCATGCGCAGGGCCATAGACGCGCTCTCTGATGGCCAAGGCTTCCTGGAACAGCGCTTCGGCGCGGGGATACCGGCCCAGTTCACGGTTCACTTCGCCCAACTGACTCAAGGTTTCGGCGAGACGCTTGCCTTGCGGATCCAACACTTCCGCTTCTTTACGCGCCGCCACAAAGGATTCTTCTGCATGCGTATAATCGCCTGAACGCATCGCGTTATTGCCGTCGTTCATAGCCGCACGCCAGCGATGGTCTGCCGCGCAACCGGAAAAAGAGCTCAGACAGGCCAGACCAAGGGTAAATGCCAGCGCGTTCGATCGCATGTTCATGATGTTGACTCTTCGGTGGTGAGGCGGTTGTGTTTGGAGACTACTCTTGCTTGCAGATTACACTAAGACTTACCCCCTCTGGAGGCTCAAATCAACCCCGGGAAGGAACTTTTTCTCCAGTCTCAGGATCATTCTATTTTTCAGATACTTAGCCCTGTCTATCCCCACACATATTGCTGCAACCTGGAGGCCACTGACGATTGAGAGGGACGCATGGTGGAGGGAGAAACCGACTATGGCGTTTCCGAAGCGGAATCGACGCGGGGGGCAAGCTTGGCGATGCTGGATGTATCGTAGGGCAACACACTGAAGACTTTAGCCACATCAATCGCCGGTTTCCCGGGCCGCAACACCTTTTGCGCCAGTGTGGCCGCCCATGAAAGCGGCACCAGGACAAATCTGGGCAGCCAGAACACCGTGAGATCAGGGTTGGCCTTGCGGAGGCGATCCAACAATTCACGTTTGGTCGGAGACACAGGGTCGAGCAGATTCAGGGGACTGGGCACCAGGTCCCAGGCATCCGTCATCCAGCCGAGAAATCGACCGGCAAACCCGACATCCACCACTCCCAGCCGATCATTGGCCGACCCCACGGCCACAAAGATATTGCCTAGGCGTTTGCCGAGACGGCCGGGCGGGTCGAAATCACGATAATCGACCAGGGCGCCAGGGCGAATGACCTTCACCGACAGGCCCAGCTCCTTCCCGAGCTGCACCGCCAGGCGTTCCGACTCCAACTTCCCCCATACATAGGGCCCCGATCCCTTGCTGTCCGGTTCCAAAGGATGATTGTCGGGAATCGGTTGTCCCGTGCCCTGGGCCAGCACGGCGAGGCTGCTGACATGCACAACATGCGTGATGCCCACCGCGGCGGCGCCGCGAAGCATATGCTCGGTGGCATCCAACGAATTACGCTGATGCTCCGGCCACCCGCCGGCGGTTTCTGCGGCGGCATGAATGACCGTATCCACGCCCTTGAAGAGATGAGCGGCAGCTCCGGTCGCCACATCGGCCACCACATATTCGGCGCCGGCAATCCGCTCCCAGGGGGATGGCTCCCGCCGCGCTACCACACGAACAGGGCGTCCGCGCGACAACAGCGCCCGGACGATTTCCTTTCCCAAAAATCCCGTTCCACCGGTCACCAGTACGCCGCGGCTCTCGACCGGTTTTGGGGCGGCCGCCGCCAGGGCTTTGGCCTCTCCAGCCTTGAGTGCCTTGGCCACCCGTTCGCAGATACGCACAGTCTCCAGCAAACTCTCCGGCGACAAGGGCGACGGATTGCCGGTGCGGGCCGACTCATAAAAAGCCGAAAACAGTTCGGCCAATCCCGGATAACTCCGCTGGCTCTTGAGGAACCGGCTCGCCATCGCGGAGGTGGTGCCGGTCAACAGTTGCCAAGCCTGCCGGTAGGGCGCGAAGAGCTTATCGATGCCGGATGACCCCGGCCCGATGGCCCGTTGGGTGGTACTCCGGACGTAATCGGCAAATAAGGATCCGTTCTTGCCGATCACTCGCAGATAACTTTCGACGGGGCGTCCCTCCAGCGTGACGATCAACGTACCGGTCACACCGCCGCGGCGCACCAGCGCGTGGACGGTCCCGGCCTGACTGACTTCCAGCGACAACAGTTCCGTGCGCCCCTCTCCGGCTTGCTCCAGCACTTGAAGCAACAAATAGACCGGATGCGGCAGGATATCGAGTAATTGGTGGTCGGCGCGAAGGACCTTTCGCCCGCCCGGCGCATGCCGGACAGTCCGGAAGGAAAAGTAACTCTCGACGTGCACAATCCGGCCGATCGAAGGCAAGTATTGCGTCACCACCCGAGTCGGTGGTTCATACAGCAGCTGGTGGCCCGCACAGACGCGAAGGCCTTTTGCGCTTGCCTCGTCCAGGATTTGCTGCGCGTCTTCGACGGATTCGGTGAAGGGCTTCTCCACATACATATGGCAACCGGCCTTGAGCGCCATACGCGCGAGCGGGGCATGGGTCGCCGGCGGAGTAATGATATGGACGACGTGAAGTTTTTCTGAAGCAAAGAGCTCTTCCGGCGTCTTAAAACAGCCGATGCCCGGGACGATGTCGCGCATGGCGGCTTGAGCCGCATCGGAGGGATCGGCCACCGCCACCAACTGCACGCCGGGACATCGCAAGATGGCGCGAGCATGGTGTTGCGCATGGCGGCCAGCGCCGATGAGCGCGATCCGCAACGGGCCTGATACTGGAGTGTGCGGGCTAGGGTTCGTCACAAGTCGTCTGCGAATGTGCAGTGCTACTATAGTCTATTCGCGCGCGTTCTTGAAGCCTTCTTCGAAATTCGTGCAGGGAGGGGAGCAGCGGTTCAGGCAGGAGAATGAGCGTCGACCAACCGGAGCGGGCGGACTGAAGCATCACGGATATATTGAGGCCTCCATAGCGCTATGTGTGCCTGCCGTCGCAGGGGAAGCACTGGTCCATACAATCCGGACAAAGTCCTCCGTTGAACTGAATCGCGGAACGCTCCGCAATGAATGTGGCAAGGTCATACCACTCGCCGGATTGATCCGGAACCCGTTTGCACCAGGAGCACAAATGAATGATCCCCTGCGGCCGTCCAAGCCGCTCCTCCATTTTCCAGATCGCTTCATCCCGCCCGCTTGAGGGGAGCAGGCGTTGATCACCTGGGACGCGCTCATGAAAGACGAACACCGCCCCAAGCACCGCGCCGCCATCATCGACGACGGGGGCAACACTCCCGCGAATGACCCGCCGCTCCCCTTGCCTGGACATCACCATCGCCTCATCGATGGTCACCAGACGCATTTCCGTCATCGCCTGATCGGCTGGATTGTTCCCCTCCTGAGTGGCCTCGTCCTCGGAGAACACCATGAGCGCCGTCACACTCATCCCCACGGCCTCTTCCTGAGTCACCCTGGTAAAGTCCTCGGCAGCGGGATTCATATAGGTCACCCGTCCGCCGCGATCCGTCGTGACGATCCCGTCGCCGATACAGCGCACCGTCGTCGCGATCCAACGCAACCGTTCACGCATGTGCCGGTCGTGTTGCGCTCGGTGCAGGGCCAACTCAATCGTGGTGCGCAGTTCATTCGCCTGATAAGGTTTGAGCATGTAGCCGGCCGGTGACGTCACCTTTGCCCGCTCCAACGTATGGTTGTCGGCATAGGCCGTCAAGTAGATCACCGGCACATCCTGCCGGCGCTGGATTTGCAGCGCCGTTTCGACGCCATCCATTTTCCCTTTCAGCACGATATCCATGAGAATCAAGTCGGGGTGGGTGTCTCCCGCTTTGCGGATCGCCTCCTCTCCCGAAGTCGCCGTGGCCGGCACCCGGTACCCGAGCCGTTGCAAACTCAGTTGAATATCCTTCGCCACGACCGGTTCGTCTTCTACGATCAAGATGCTGGCTGCGTCCATGGCGTCATACCCTTTCTGAATATTGCAGTTGTTGGAAGCGGATTCGCCATTCCGTGCCCAAGCCGCTCCTGAGTTCCGTGTTCCCATCCAGTTTCTCGGCCAACAGGGTGACCAGTTCCAATCCCAGCGAATCGGGATTGTTCAACACCCCATCCGTGGGAATGCCGATGCCATCATCGCTCACACACAAGGTAAACGTGCCGTCCACATGGTCCAAGAGATCGATATGCACAGTCCCGCGACCGCTCTCGACGAACGCGTGCTTCAAACAGTTGGACACCAGTTCATCGATGATCAGCCCGCACGTCAGGCCGGTGTCGATATCAAATTCGACATCGTCCACGTTCAACTCCAAACTGATGAGTCCCGGATCGACCTCGTAGGAGCGAAAAAGATGCCCAGTCAGGGTACGGGTATAATCCCCCATCTTGATGCGTGAGAGATCGTTCGAACGGTGCAGCGTCTCATGGAGCAGCGCGATCGAGGTGATACGGACCTGGCATTCTCTGAATAGCTGATTCACCACCGGGTCCTTGATGGAGAGGGATTGAAGATTCAACAGGCTTGAAATGACCTGCAGATTATTTTTGACCCGATGATGAACCTCCCGCAGCAAACTCTCCTTCTCCTTCAGCATACGCCGGAGTTGATCTTCCATATCTTTGCGTTCGGTGAGATCCATGCAGGTGCCGATATAGCCGCCGAAGCGGCCGTCCTCGTCGAACAGGGGAACACCCGTGTCCATGATCCATCGATATTCCCCGTCATGGCGCCGTAAGCGGTACTCGAGAAAGAACGGCTGTTCGGATTTGAATGCGTCCAGATACGATTGGCGGCACCGTTCCAGATCGTCGATGTGAATACCGGTGAACCAATTGTCGCCGATCTCTTCCTCCATCGTGCGCCCGGTAAACTCCAGCCACCGTTTATTGATGAAGGTAATATGCGTATCCGGTCCCGCCATCCACACCATGACGGGCGCCGTGTCGGCCATCATCCGGAATCGCGCTTCGCTCGCCCGCAACGCCGCCTCGATGCGTTTCTTCACCGTGACGTCCCGCGCGATAGCCGACGCGCCCATGACGCAGCCGTCGGAATCTTTCACCGGCGAAATAGTCAGCGAGACATCAATGCGCTCGCCCTGCTTCCGGCGTTGCACCATCTCCACATTGCGCACGTGCTCGCCGTGCGCGATGCGATCCAGCATCGTCGGCACTTCATCTAATCGATTGGGAGGACAGAGCACGGAAATCGGCCGCCCCAAGACCTCCTCGGCACGATACCCGTAGACCCGCTCCGCACCCCGATTCCAACTTTGAATAATGCCGGTCAAGGTCATGCCGACGATGGCGTCGTCGGATGATTTGACGATGGCCACCAACTCCGACACCGCTTCCGCACGGAGGACCTCGAGCTCTTGATTGGCAGCCGCCAGATCCGAGGTGCGTTCCTGCACCTGCTGCTCGATATCTTCATTGATGCGCAGCAGCTCCGCCTCATCGCGTTGGCGGCGCAAGCACAACAATGCGGTCACCCAGATCACCATCAATGCGAAGGCCCGATTCACGGCGCTCACCCACGTCAATGCGTAGAGCGGGCTGTGAAACAGGTCAAGGATGGTGACAAAGGAGGCCGTCGCCGCCACCCAAAATGTGAGACGCGGATAGGGAATGCGGGAGGCAATGAGGACGGGCACTACGTAGAGCGTGGTGATGGTCAATCCCAGGGGCAGCCACCAATCGATCGCGCCGATCATGGCAATCAACGCCAATGCCACTCCCAGGATCGAGTAGCTGCTGCGGGTCATGCCCAGAAAATAGGAAGAAGGAATTGTCATAATCGTAACGACGCCGGTTCGCTTTCCTTTGGGTATAGGAGCAATCCCTGTGCCTTCCGCTCGCGCCTATCACAGCAGTCACGATAATGATGGTGGGATACTGCCGGTTCCGCGGAAAATGTCTCGATAAAAAGGCACCAGGCCCTACTCGTTGCGACTTCCCAACGATCCGTTCTGCGCAGCAAGCGCCATGTTAAGGCATTCTTCGCGGCTGATGCCTCGTTGCACGCGTACCCCAAGCAACGTCTCCCTGAAAAACGTTGGTGTACGTCACTGCCTCACGGATGTTCAGACTTGAACGACAAGCGATTCGCGCGACTGTCGTCCATTCAATGACCGGCAGTACGCGCGCATTTCCCAGTCACACGTGATACGGTCACCTGAGAGATTCATGTGGAGAGAAGGCGTCGCAGGGGTGGGCACGCGGACCTCACCATGCGTTGAGACCAACCAGGATCACGACCCAGGATAATTGATCGAAAGAAGGAAGGCGCCTGGAGCGGAACGCGATCGACGCCGGCGAAGTTAGCCGGCGTTATCGTTTACGGAAGAACGAGGCGATCATCTGCACGACATACTGAAGCTGTTCATCGGTCAGTTCCGCATAAATCGGAATCGACAATACTTCTTCCGCGGCACGTTCGGATTGCGGAAACGCACCCTTTTGATATCCGAGATCGCGATAACAATTTTGCAGGTGCAACGGCAATGGATAGTACACTTCCGTTCCCACGCCGTGATCCTTCAAATAGGCCCGCAACTCATCACGCTTGCGGACACGAAGGGTGAATTGGTTGAAGACATGGAAATTCTGAGGATGCGTCACGGGCAGGGTCACGTGATCGGTCACCTGCGCGTCCGCAAACAACTGTCGATATCGCGCAGCATTCCGGCGACGGCCTTCAGCCCATTGATCGAGCCGTTTCAATTTCACCAGCAAGACGGCCGCTTGCAACGCATCCAACCGGCTGTTGATGCCGATCGCTTCATGCACGTATCGCACACGACTCCCGTGGACCCGCAACATGGCGATGGATTCCGCCAGCTCCTTATCATTCGTGGTCACCATCCCGGCATCACCGAACCCGCCAAGATTTTTTGATGGAAAGAAACTGAAGCAGGCCAGATTTCCCAGCACTCCGGCACGCTTCCCGTTCTGCGCCGCGCCGATCGCCTGGCAGGCATCTTCGATCACGCCGATCTTGTGCCGTCGCGCAATGTCGTGAATGGCGCCCATATCCGAGCATTGGCCGAAGAGATGCACGGGGATGATGGCCTTGGTCCGTTTGGTGATGGCTCGTTCCAGCAGCGTCGGATCCATATTGAAATCATCGGAACGGACATCAATAAACACCGGCTTGGCGCCCAGCCTGGAAATAGCGCCGGCGGTCGCAAAGAAGGTAAATGGTACTGTGATGACCTCATCGCCGGCTTTGACGCCCAATGCCATCAACGCGAGCAACAAGGCATCGCTGCCTGACGCCACGCCCACCGCATGCGTACTGCCCACATAGGCCGCGACTGCTTGTTCCAGCGCCACCACCCGTGGCCCCAGGATAAACCCCTGTTCATCGCAGGTCGCTTCGATCGCGGCCAGGATTTCACTGCGCATGGATTGGTACTGGGCTTTCAAATCAAGCAGCGGAATATTCATCGTCTTACCTGGTGTCCTCTTTACAATCGATTGGGCTGCAACTTCATCATATCGTGTGCCGGACGCGTGGCATGCAGGAGATACGTATAGAGCGATTGATACTGTTTGACCGTTTCCTGAATCGTAAACTCTTCCGGCAATTCCTGCGTCCCATTCCGGAGATCCGCACGCAGTCGCTCGTCTCCCAATATTTGACAGACGCGCCCGGCTATGGCTTTGACATCGCCCGCCGGGCAGAGCGTCCCCTGGATGCCCTCAATGATCGCTTCGGCGGAGCCCCCCACTCGTGTCGCGACAATCGGAATCCGACTGGCCCTGGCCTCCAGCATTGCGCAGGGTAACCCTTCCCATTGAGAGGTCAAGACGAAGACATCGAACGCCTTCAGTAATGAGGCCACATCGCGCCGCCAACCGAGAAGAGCAACCCGATCCTGAAGCCCTTGCGCGTGGATCATCGCTTCGATTTGCGGCCGCAATGCGCCGTCGCCGACCAGCACACATTTGACTGCCGGCATACGCTGACAGACGAGCGCGGCGACGCGGATAAAGTCCTCGGGAGATTTCTGCGGTTTCAAACACGACACTGTTCCCACGAGAAGCTGATGCGGCCCCACTCCCAGCGAGGCTCGCAGACGGTCCCGCTCCGCCTGCTCAATCCGAGCGGCAAATGGCGTCGGATCAATGCCCGGTCGAACCACCGACACCTTGGAGGCGCTGAACAGCTCCCACTCGAGGCCCTGGCGGCGATCCGCCTGGGAGACCGCAATCCAATGGGTGGTCACGCGTCCGACCATCCATTCAAGCTTGATCACCAGATGTTGAAGCCACAATGGCTGGGCAGGTGTCACACCATACCCATGTATCGTGTGCAGGATACAGGGAACCCCGGCGAGCCAGGCGGCCAACCGCCCTAGGATACCAGCTTTTGAACTGTGGGTGTGCACAATCTTTGGCCGCACGCGTCGAAACGTCGCGACCAATTCCCACAAGGCGCGCAGATCTTGTAGCGGGCGGATTTCTCGAACGAGCGATGGAATCAAACGGATCTCGACGCCTTCGAGCGCGTGCGCTTCCTCGGTCAGCAAGCCGCCTGGTCCGGCAATCAGCACCGGACGGAATCGCCGGCGATCCAGGCTCGACACCACCCGCATCGCCACTTCCTGTGCGCCGCCCAGTTCGAGTTTGGTGATGACGTGGCAGATTACATCCATGCGATTGACGCGCTCAGGCCGCGGCCCTCATTCGCAACCGCATGGCAAGCTGCTGCCCCTGGGCGATCGCGTCTTCCATCGACGTGTGTTCCCACAATCCATATCTCCCGATTGACGAAATGCCGCGGCGTTCCAATTCTCCCAGCAACTCTTTCACGGCGCGGCTGCGGTATCGATCGAACAACACATAGGCATAATACAGATCCTTCACATCCGACATGACCAGCTCATCTGTCGGCTGCAGCACCCCCGCCTCTTCCAGCCCACGGCGGACCCGCTCGATGAGCGCCGTCTCCGATTCTTGTTCCGTTGGTGGATGTGAAATCTCCACATACATCGAGCTACACCCTGGCTGCCCCATGGACGGAGAGAAATTCATGGGGAACCCGGCTCGGTAGAAGGGGTACCGGTGCTCCGGGAAATAAATCCAATGTTTATCGGACACATGTTCCCGGGCTACGGCCAGATTGACGTTATAGACGGATACCCACCGCAGCGCCCCGGCTAACTCCCGCATCGATGCCGGAAGATCGACACACCGGCGCACCAACTCGGGTAACGGAATCGTGGAAATGATACGGTCGTACTCCTCGGTGCGCTCCCCCTGCGCACTGCGAAAAACCGCGCGACGCTTTTCCGTTTCAATCGCCACCAGTTCGGAGTCGTATGTGAGGTTCTCCACTGAGGGTAGGAACGCCTCGGGTAACACCTTGATGCCGCCGCTGACCGGATATTGAAACGACGGGTTGTAGCCGAAGGCCTTGTCCTTAATCCCTAGGGCCCCGCTGACGACGTCCTTTACATCCGGCTTCGGCACGAGCCAGGACACCCAGTCTGAGGTGAGCTCATCGAGCGGTACCTGCCACAATTTTTCATTGAAGGGCACCATGAAATGTTTGGCAATCCCTTCGCCGAGGCTGTCGATGATCCATTGTTTGAACGATGGACTGTCGGCAGGCGCGGTCGATGGCGAACGTGACAGCGTGGCGATGAACCCCAACAAGCACTCACGCACAACCTCCGGCGGAAGTCCATACGTGTTGACCTGGAACGGATATTCCGTATAGGTGTCGTGAGAAAAGACAAACGATTTGCGCGCGTGCTTCTGCAACCGATCCAGAAGAAGGCTTTCGACCAAGGCCTTAATCGCAGTTTGGCGGAAATGCAGCAAGTGTCCGGTGTAGTCGAAGGTAAAGCCGTCTTTGACATACGAGCGACAGAGTCCTCCAACTTCGCGTTCCCGCTCCAGAATCTTGTACGGCATGCCCCGCAAATGGTAGGCCGCGCTCAGCCCTGCTAATCCCGCCCCGACGATGACAATCATACTGCGCCAGTCCTTTCTGTGGAACGTGCCGGGACTGCCTCAGGATTCACGGCGACGACCCCACTGGCCACATTCACTCGCGTCAGAGCCACCGCAGCAGCGGCCAGACACAACACCGTCACACCGCTCAAGATGACGGCCAGATCCTGCGGGACGGCCATGACCAGCAACCCGATGCCACCCAGGATCGCCGCCCCGAGGTAGCTAAGCAACACGACGTGCGTGACCGACAGGCCCCAATGGCGCAACCGTATCGCGATGTGATCGGGGCTGCCGAGAAATACAGGTAATCCGCGCAAGAATCGGATGTACATGACGAACAGCGTGTCGAAAATCGGCATCCCCAGGATCAAGACCGGCGTCAGCAACGAGACGGAATGGCCCTGCGTGTACTTGCCAATCATCGACAATGCGCCGAGCATGAGGCCAATGAACATCGCGCCCGAATCCCCCATGTAAATGGAAGCCGGCCGCCAGTTGTATCGAAGGAATCCCAGCAGGCTTCCCATCAACGCTGCCAGCATGAACGCGATCGTCTGATCGCCATTCAGAATGGCGACCACGCACAGAAACGCGGCACTGATCACGCCAACCCCGGCCGATAATCCATCCATGATGTCCAGGAGATTGAAGGCATTGATGATGCCGGTCATCCAAAACACCGTGAGCAGGATATCGACCCAATCGGGAAGAGACGCAATCTCGATACGTATGCCGCTCTTGATCAAGACGAAGACGGCCAGGAATTGCCCCGCCAACTTAGTGCCTGGAGATAGCACACCAAAGTCGTCGATCAACCCCAGCATGACAATCAGCGTTCCCGAGAGCACGATGCCGAGCACGTCCTGCCGGAATTCGAAGGTAAACGCCAGGCTCACGAGGAAGGAGAGGTAGATCGCCAATCCGCCCAAATACGGCACCGGCTCACCTTGATGCTTGAGCCGACCATCCGGGCTATCGACAATGCCGAATTTTAACGCTGCACGGCGGGCGATAGGCACGCCATAGACGGACAACAGAACGGCGACCAGGAATGTCAGCGCCAGGAGGATCATTGCACACCTGTGGAATGACCGTGACCTGGCACAGACAGACCGACCGACCGCGGCATCTGATGGTTGGGCACATCCTCGGCAAACACGCGATACACATCGGCCAGCCTGGGTCCCCATACGGCCAAAGAAAAACGAGTCTCGACGGTCCGGCGGCCGGCCTGCCCCATGCGAGCGCGCAACTGCGGATCCCGGCACAATGACTCAAGGCGCAGATACCACTCTTCTTCGGTCGAGGCGAGAAATCCATTTTCCCCATTCATAAGAATCTCGCGATTAACTCCGACAGGCGACGCCACCGCGGGCAATCCCACCGCGAGATACTGCAAGAGCTTGAGCGCACATTTGCCCCGCGCCCATTCCGTGTCCTCCAGCGGCATCACGCCGATGGTGGCATCCTGGAGATCCTCGACCTCACGCCGCCACTCCCAAGCTCGAAACTCGATGTTCAAACCGTTGAGCATCGGGGGCTGAGAGCAGACGACGCGAAGCTTCACGCGATACCGCTCTTGGAGCCGGCGGAGTGCGGGGGCAAGAACGTCCAAATACTTGAGGTTGTAGGCCAAGCCAATCCAGACAATCGTGATAGGTTCATCGCCTCGATCGCATCCGGCGATCGACCGCAACGGCCCCGGGGCAAACCGCTCGGTGTCCACCACCGTGGGCACGACCGTAACATGGGAGGAATACTGGGTGGCGTAGGCGGCTAAGCGATCATTTCCCACAATGACTCCCGTCGCCATCCTGAAGAGCGCAGGCATCTTCCGTTCATGGCCACGAGTCAGGTAAATCGCATCATCCATTTCGAATACCAAGCGATAGCGCAACCAGCGCAACAGTGCCTCAATCAGCGGAGGCGCATACGGAAAGAGTTGCCCTTCGATGACGATCAAGTTCCGTTGGCCCAACGTCAGGAGCGTTCCAAGCCGTTTGAGAAAGCGCGCCGCGACATACGGAATTTTCAGAACGGTTTGCAGCATAGAGGAGCGCATGCGGAGAATCGAAAAGTAGGTGGGGCCGAACAGCGGATCCACATGGCACTCGATGCCCGCATTGTGTAAATGAGGCAAGAATTGATAGACGCGATAGCGGCTACTGGGGCCAATACTCGAGCTTTTAGAGAAATAGGTGACCGTCATGGCGCGCCGCTTCGCCCCGTTGCCCCGAAATATCCACCGGTTGCGCAGGCGGAACCGGCTAGTCAAATAGTACCGGAGTTCTCCGGCAAGGATAGATTTTTCGATGTTTCTGACGGGGTAATGGACGCTCGATGTGGGGGAGAAACCCAAGAACAACGGAAAGAAAATCACCAGTCAAGATCATGGAAGACGTGAAACCTCTCGATGCTCCCGCCTGAACACATTGGCGGAACCAACCCATGACCGCGTCGGTTCATCTTCCGCACGACCATGACATCACACGGGTAGCAAGGCCTCTCATTCCCGTCATACGGTAATGGTGGATGGCTCGCTGGAGGTAATACTGCCACGCATGCTTTGGCTGGCTCCCAGAGTTCTCGACACAGGAGTTCCATACCTCTGCATACTCCTTGTCTTTTGCCTGTGCCGGTGAACGGCACCACGCGACGACAGGTTCAAATACGCGATCCCAGGAAAACTCCTGCGCCGTCTCCAGGCAATTATTTCTCCACGTTTGCCTGATTGCTGGAGCATCAGCGGCCTGGAGGATAGCCTGGGCAAGTGATTCGACATCTCCACAAGGCACGGTCAGCCCAAGCTGCTTTGCCTTCACCAAATCACTTAGTGGATCCCCTTCCGTACTGATGATGGGAAGCCCTGCCCAGATATAATCCATCATTCGTGTTCGAAACGAGAATCGAGTCTCCAGATTATCCCGATGAACATTTAGTCCCAGATCCGCCTCCAACAGAAAGTTTTCTCTATCTTCGTAGGCAACCCAATCGTTGAAAAACACCAACTGATTCGTAAGCCCCAATTGATCGGCTAGTGCGATCGTTTGCTCAGCGGTATGAGACGTGGTCACGGCGGCGTTGGGACGCTTGACTCCCATAAAGAACAGCTTGATGTCTTTACGCTTACGCCCAACAAGGCTCATCGCGCTCACTGCCATCATAGGATCAAACCATTCCCACAATCCTCCGCCCCATAGCAAGACAACATCATTATGATCGATACCAGGCCACACACCTTTCAGGACTCGCCTCCGATGCTCCGGCGCATAAGCGGGAACCCCGAATGGTGCCACAATCAACCGACTACGGAGCATTCGATCGCCTTGATAGATAACGGGGTTGATTCTACCGGCCGCCATCAGCATGCCGGCCCAAAAATCCCATTGTCTCTGACTGGCACACAAGAAGACATCACCGGTACGCAAATAATTGTAATGCTCTCTCACCAGTGCATGATGAGTTTCCAACTGTCCCCTGACCGTCTGAGGCTGAGTGGTTTCCAAGAAACCGATCGGTGAGGGATCGTATAAGTCGACGACTTTGACAATCGCATGATCAAATAAATACGGATAGCGGCTGAGGATCTGACCTTGGCCAATTACAACATCATGTGTGTCGGCGCAAGCCCGCACAGACTCTTGGGTTGATAGCTGCGTGACAAGCCGCGGATGTTGAAGGTCGGTTCGCGTCGGGGTTAACAGGGTTACCGCATGTTCAGCCGCAAGCAGTTTCGCCAACTCCCACGTTCTAATACCTGGTCCGGCCATCTGCTTGCCGATGACATCGTTACTGATCAGGAGCACCCGGCTCACGCTACGGCCTCCTCGCTACGAACAGTCTCTAGGCTGCGGTGGCGCACCATATACACCAAGGTGAAACCATTGCCCACTTTGGTATCGATATCCTCTCGCGCGACGAGCTTCCAATCGCAGAGCTTGTTTCGGCACATCCATTCCACAACTTGCACGACGGAGTCAGCTGTGAAGGTGTGATAGTGCCCCATTTTCCCACCAGGCACTCCATCGATCGGGTGGCTCTCAAGCGACGCTTTTTGCACATGGTCATCGATGAAGTGCTCGAAGGATGTGAGGTCTCGGGTTGCATCGGGGGCAAAAGCCCACTTGTGGGGGACGATCATGAACACATAGCCGCCATCGATGACGATTCGGTCCCATTCCATCAATGCCCCTACCACGTTCGGCAGATGTTCGAGAATATGACTCGTGAGAATAAATCCTTCACTCTGGTCCGGGACGGGAATGTTATCCGCCGCCGCCCATAGATCGACCCGAGGAGGCTCAAGCCCGGATAGTCGCCGTTGTTCCCCGGAATAAAATTCATGTGCTGCAGGCAATTCAACGTTCCTGGTATTTAATCCGAATGGATTATGTGCCGCCGGCCCTATCTCCAAACCTTTCAACCCATCGAGAATCGAGTGGGCCAACGCCGATTCCGGAGAGATGGGAATAGGCGCCGGCGTTGTCAGTTCCAAACCCAAATCGATGTTCAAGCCAGAATTGGGGTGAGCCTTCGCAATCTGCGCTCTCTTCCTCGCACCGCTCATCAGCGAGCGCCACTTTCCGTTCATCAATGCAAGAAGCACTGATCGCAGGGACAAATATATCGATTGCCGCATACTGTGAAGGGGGCATAATCTCTCGCGTAATTGCTTGAGATGACCTACGGTCTTCCAACCGATCGATTGTTCGATTTTTTCCAAACGCCTTTCCAGCTCTTGAATCAATTTTTTCTGCTCTTCATCAGTCCGCTGGAACGCCTGCCGTAGTTGCTCGCGCTGTGTCAGCAGCGCATCGATGACACAACATCGCACCGTTTTTTTGACAAAACGCATCGCATGCGGAGCGATACGGGAGGCATCAAACTCAACATCTAAGTCGAAGCCTTGCTCGGCAAATAGTGCGCTCCAATACGACCGCGGCCGCACATTCACATGGGTGACCTCGGCGAAATCATCAGGCGTCGAGGAAAAGAGAATGTCATCCGAACTTCGACAAAGATTGGCAATCACTCTCGCCGCCATCTCTTCTGGAATATGTTCGAGGACTTCAATGCACACGATGAGGTCGAACCGCTCAGGGACAGGCTCCAACAAAGAGGCCACCCGGCAATAGCGCCTGATGTCTCGTCGAACTTGACTGACCGCGTACTCGGACAGATCAATTCCATATGCTTCGATGCCTCGATCGCGAAGAGCTTCAACAAGAAACCCTTTCGCACACCCCGCGTCCAAGACTTTTTGAGGTTTGATCTGCTTGACGATATGGTCCGCCACTAAACCGAAAAACTGAAGCCATTTCCCCTCATAACGGCTATACGGAACCGGCCCAAGACACGACTCATAGTACTCTCGATTGTACGGATGCTGGAGGTGGTCCGCAGAACCACGGAGTACTAGACTCTGATCTATGCGTGTTGTTGAATCCATGATCCCTCGATCCTCGGCTCGCAGTCTATTTGGAAGTGATGGTTCTGGTTGTTGCATGATCACAGAGATTCTGACGCTTGACAGTTATATGCTATCAGCGCTGTGCGGGCGAACGGTTTAGGCGGCAGAGGAGCGCCCCTCGGCATGCCGCAACTTTACCGACTTCTCATACTCTTCCAGGATTCTACTGGGTGCACCCTCACCGGTGACCTTCCCCTTCTCCAACCAGATGACTCGATCACACAATCTCTGCACGTGCGCCATTGAGTGAGAGACAAGCACTATGGTTACTTGCCGCCGTTTAAATTCATCGATTTTGGCGTTACATTTGAGTTGGAATGACAAATCACCAACCGAAAGAATCTCATCGATCAGGAGAATCTCTGGATCAAGATGACAGGCAATGGCAAACCCCAGTCGCGCGATCATGCCGCTGGAATACGTGCGAAGTGGCTGATGGATACTTCCTTCCAGTTCACTGAAGGCGATAATGGCGTTCATGTGTGAGATGACTTCTCGACGTGTCAGGCCCAGCAGAACACCATGCAGCATAATGTTCTCAGCCCCAGTCAAATCAAAGTGAAACCCGGCACCAAGCTCAAGCAGAGGTGAGACACGGCCGCACACAATGACCTGACCTACCTCAGCTTCCACAACCCCGGCCATTAACGCTAAGCTTGTACTCTTCCCTGCGCCATTGGGGCCGATGAGTCCGACCGTTTCACCCTTTTCAACTCCAAAGGACACCTGTTCGAGAACCCTGATCCGCTCGCGCTTCAACAAGCGAAGCGTCTCAGGTAAGTGCAACAAAGAGGATTTGATCCCATGCGATAAGGATTGATACCTCGGGTACCACTTCGACACATGGTCAAATCGGATTGCCGTCATAGCACCTCGGCAAACTTAGGAGACATTCTCCAATAGACGACGCTACCGACCAAAAGTGTGGCAAGTGCACTGAGATAGCATGATCCGACCCCTAGCCAACTGAGCTCTCCATGCATAAATAGCTCGCGCCAGCCCTCTATCAATGCAGCGACTGGATTGACAGATAAGAGTGACCGATAGGGGCCTGGAGCCATCGCACTCGCGTAGGTAATCGGCGTCAGAAAAAACAGCACGGTCACAACCAGAGCGGTCAGTCTTTCCAAGTCCCTAAAAAATAAATTGAGCGATGCCACTGTAACGGCCATGCCATAGACGATTAAAAATTCCGCCACGAGAAGAAGCGGTACGCCGGCAAGCCAACTCCAGGAAGGTCTCATCCCGTTCACCAACAGAAACCCGACGATCACCGGGATTGAGAGTACGAAGTGAATCCCTTCGTTCAACACATAAGACACGACCAGCACATGTCGAGGGAAACGAACCTTTTTAATCAGCGTCGCATTCGCGAGGAAAATATTGGGTGCTGCACTGAGGGAATTTGCCAACCAATGCCAAGGCAGGAGCCCTGCCATTAAAAACAGGGCATAATTCTCCACCGGGACTTTCATGATCTGCCCAAACACGACGTAATATACGATGGCAAACAACAACGGGTTTGCCACAGACCAGACATAGCCCAGAGCACTATTCTTGTAGCGCGACTTGATTTCTTTTTGCGTCAGGATCACCACAAGATCCCAAAGTTGCTCCCAATTCATCTCCCTCGCCGGTCTGGGCTCATGTGTTGCTATGATCGATGATCCCTGCATCAGCTTTCATGCTTCCTACCGGCACATGAGTGCAACACAGTTGAGTGCTTGTTCACCGCGCTCGAGCCCGACAAGGATAGGGCTGGCTCCTGTTTAGAAATCCCGCTGCTGAAATACCAAACACGCACCGGTCAGCAACACGCCGGCATACATCACTCCATAGAGCGAGGCCATCACCACATATCCTGGCGCGGCAACAATTCCCACCGCGGCCTGCCCTTTGATGTTTAACATCTCGAGGTTGGGAGCGAGATAATACAGCAGGTCAACGAGCGACTTCAGCGGACCGCTGTCGCCGTTGATCATGAGCGTGCGCAAGTCAGCCGTCAGATGGCCGATCACATAGAGGCCCAGCGTGAAGATGGCACTCAGCGTCGTAGAGGTGAACGTTGAAAAAAAGAGTGCAATAGCTGTGACCACTAAAATTTCAACAAAGATCAGTGCGACAGCCTGGAATAGAGATGACTGAATTGGCACATGGTAGAGCGACAAAGTCAGAAGAAATACGGCCAACATAATGGACATGTTCACGAACAAGGTCAGCGCCAGGCCAAGGTATTTGCCCATAATGAACGAGGCCCGGCTGATCGGCCTCGCCATAATCGTATAGATCGTGCGTCTCTCGATTTCCTTGTTGACCAGACTGATGCCGATGAAAATGGCGATGATGACGCCGATCAGGTTAATGGCCGCCAAACCCATATCCGCAATCACCTTGTGGTGCTCGGTAATGGAAAGGTCCGCCAGTAGCACCGACAATCCGATGAGCAGGCCCGCGAAGAACACCAGATTGTAGAGGATCTTATCGCGCAAGCTTTCGCGAAACGCATTCACGGCTATGACGCCAATCGCACCCATTAAGATGCCCTCCCACTGGTCATGTGTGACAACGGCCTCGAGGCCTGTTGCGTGGCCTCTTGAAAAAACAAATCCTCCAGCGACGCCTTGTGCGGGGTGACGGAAAGCAACTGTCCACCCTGCCGACGAATTTCTCCCACCAGTGCGTCTACGGCATCGGGACTCGGCAGCACGATCAAACATTGCTGCCCCTGCTGCAGGACGCGAGTGGCCAAGGAATGAATGAACGCATTCCCCTCAACTTTGAGTTGCTGGCAGACCACTTCGACCGACCGTGTATGATCCTGGCGCACCAATTCATCAACCCGCCCGCTGGCCACAAGTCGTCCTTTCATCACAATGCCGACCCGGTCACAGATCATCTCGACGTCGTGCAAAATGTGCGTGCTGAAAAAGACCGTCTTTCCGCAATCGCGGAGGCTCAAAATGAGATCGCGAACCTGCTTGCGACCAACCGGATCGAGCCCCGTCATCGGCTCATCGAGGATGATCAATTCCGGATCATGAATGAGCGCTTGCGCCAGGCCCACCCGCTGCAACATGCCTTTAGAGAATTTGCGCAACTGGCGAGTCCGAGCCTCTGCGAGACCGACCAATCCTAGTAGGTCAGTGACGCGCTGGTTGATGGCAGCGCGGTCCAGACCTGCCAATTGGCCATAAAAGCCGAGGAATTCTTCGGCGGTCAGGTAGTCATAAAAATACGGAGACTCCGGAAGAAAACCGATCCGCCTCCGCGTGGCCACATCACCAACCGGCTGCCCCAGCAAAAACGCGTGCCCGCTCGTCGCACGAACAAGACCCAACAGTATTTTTAACGTGGTGGTCTTTCCCGCCCCGTTTGGCCCAAGAAATCCAAAAATCTCTCCCCGGCGAACAGCGAGAGACAATCCATCCAGCGCGACGAATGGCGGACGCCCCGGCCACCCCGACGCATAGGATTTGGTCAGATTTTCTGTAACGATATCGTCCACGACACTCCTCCGTCTTTACTGCCATGCAGGCTGCAGTGTCTCGTTGGAATTGGTATGTGAAGCCGTAGCTCCCGCACCAAGGTGGCATGCTACTTTTTCATGGATACGAAGCCGCTCGCGTTTTGAAGACGCACTGACGGCTCCAGTCAGACCATCGATTTCATACTGGCCGCCCAGAGGATCCTCTGGGAGCTGCGGGATGATTCCATGCAACATCAGGTCATCCACCTTCCTCGGCGCCTGGCCGTACTTAAGCCGATATCGTCTGATGCTTTTTTCCAGAAAGCGGAGATCCCGCTCCTGAACGATCTCTTTCATGCGCCGAAACAGGGCTTCGCGAACCCGCTCATCGGCCACGCTACGGGAGAAGCGGTCCAAAAATTCCAATGCCGCAGTGGGATCTCCGCTTTCCACAGTCATACGCGCGGCTAATTGAGGAAGATAGGCAGGAGATCCGGGCACGTTCGCCGCGGCACGAAAATACTCGCCGGCGCCAACCGCGTCACAGCGTTCATAGTAGGAGATATAGCCGGCCAGAAACGGCAACTGCCAATTCGCCGGATTGTGGCGGAGGCCTTTGCTCAAGATGGCCAAACCTTCGTCGGGGCGACCGACCAACACACCCAGAAAGAGACCCGTAGCCTGGTACGGAGGCACGAAGGTTGGATCAAGATCCGTCAGCACGTCCACGGCATGGTATGTCCAGGTATAGCCTCGCTGCGTGTCTCGCTTCGCACCGATGTGCTGTACCGCCTGGAGCCAAATCATGTCAGCGACGACCTGCCGGTACCCAAGCACGGCCAACTTCAAATATTCCCCCTTCGGGAGGTACGCGAGTTGCTCGGCCCGCGCGACCGCGTTTCGTTCACGATCAAGAGCCTGCAGCAGCCCCGATGCACCGGCCAGCAGTGCCACCCCGCAAAGGATCTGCGCGGCGATCCGCTTTGCAGCGGATCGTGATGGGATGGGGGTCATCCGGCCACATCCTTTTCCTGCATCGCGGCACGCAATGGCGCGACATCTACATTCAGGAACGCCTGGTCGATACTGTTTTTACTCCATTGTTTGTACCGATCCTGTCGCGATTCAATCTCCTGCAACTCGTGCTTGGCCTCGTCGGCATGGCCCTGATCCATCCACACACGGGCAAGGAGTGCGCGGGCTGGGAGAAAATTCGGCTCTAACCGCTCCGCACCCCTGGCCTTCTGCTCAGCCGCGGCACGCTCCCCTAACATCCAATGGAGCCTAGCCTGTTCATAGCGGTGGGGGGCGGAGTAGGGCGCGAGCTGGACGGCACGCTCGTACACCTGCAGCGCAGCCCGCAGCCAATTTTTGCGTTGCTCAAGAGACGGTGCAGTGCCTGACGATGACTGTGCCGCGGAGACGTAGAGTTGTGCCAGAAGTCCCAACAACCGGCTATCTAATGGATTGAGCTCGATCGCGGTCTTGAATTCTTCCTCCGCAAGCCGGAACGAGTTTTGGGCGCGAGATGTTTCGAAGGCTCTCGCATACACCGACCCAAGCCCGTGATGATAGAGAGATTTACCCGGGTCCCATGCGATCGCCATCTGCAAGCCTTGAATGGCGCTGGCCGTCTCTCCCGCCATGGCTCGGCGTGAGGCCGAATCAAAGATCATCCAGGCCATCGCAGGCCTGATGACTTCCACGCTACCCAAGAGGAGCAGGCACGTCGTACCAATCCCCCACACCCATCGCGATCGGACCGGGACATGATGCACGACAGCCTGGCTGGAGTTGCTAAGGCGCCTGGCCACAACAATCAGACCGGCACAGAGCGCAAGCAGGAGTGCTAGGGCCGACTCACGCAAACTGGAGTCCAGCGCAGCATGCACGAGAAGGCCGATGCCTGCGCCTCCCACACCGATGATGAGGCTTCGTTGCCGACGTGACAATCGTGACCGGAGCACTTGTATAAGTTCTCGAGCAAGCATCAACACACCGGCGGCAAACACGACCACCGCACCGACTCCCATCTCGACCCCCATCTGCAGATAGTCGTTGTGGGGTGTCTGCGCCACCTTCCCATATCGCGCGATTTCACCTTCAACCGGAAATGCATATAGAGGATACGTATATTGATAGAGTCCCAATCCAATTCCGAATGGATGATCGGCCATCTGAGCTATCGCGCCTTGCCACATCTGCCAGCGAGCGTATGAGACGGGGTTCTGCTCATGTTCGACCAATACCCTCTCCCGTAACGGCGTGGGAAAAAGCAGTCCAGCCATCATGAGCGCGACGATGCAGGTACCAGCCAGCCTCCAGCCATAACGTATCGTGAGGACGAATACCGTCGATATCAGCAAGACGATCATCCCGCCACGAGATTGAGTCAGCAGCACCGCAAAAAACAGGCTGCATAACGAGGCAGCAATGCCGAGCCACCACAGAGCCGGTGGCATCCATGTCCAGGACCATGCCGCCTCTCGTCGATATCCATAAACTGCATTGCTCAAGAGAATCGCCCAACTGACAGCAAGATATCCGGCAAGAAAGTTGGGATTAAAGAATGTGCCGCTCGGTCTCACAACATTCCAAGCGAGGCTTTGGAGGATGGCCAGAGCTGCCTCGCCAACACCCATCATGACGATCACCACGGCGAGCACATGAACATGCTCCCATCGGTCCACCGAAGAGACAAGCAAATAGAAAAACAGTGCATAGCCGATGATCATGAACAGCCACTGCCGACTGGGATGAGCATACGGTGAGAAGATCGTCGCGACTGCTGCGAAACCGAGAAATGCGAGCACAGCATATCTAATTGAGACTATGGGCACTTCCAGACGGCCGTGATGGATACTCCATGCCATCGCACCCCCCACCCACGCGAGAATCACCAGACGCACGATCATCTGTGCGACATGCGTGGTGCCGCCCTCCTGGAGCGGCGAAAAGATCACCAGCGCGCTGATCACAATTAGTGGAATGGCGGACAGGACGTTCATGGACGTGTGTCGAAGAGGTGCGGTCATCGCTTCTCCTGCTTTATCAGAGAGCCGCGATTTGGCAAAGCGAAAGTGCAATTGGTTACTACGACGGACAACGAACTGGAGGAAGCAAATAGGCGTTAAGCGGATACGCCTCGTCAGTCATCCAAAATGAAAACGGGAGAGGAACATCGTTCCTCCCCCATCTCTCTGACCATGCTTACGAGTGATCGTTAGCTGATCACGTCGTCAGGAACGGCCTGGGTCAAACCACCCTTGACGTCATTGACCGACCACCCGTCGATCGTCGCGTCATTGTCAATGCTGGCCACCGCCGACGCCGTGAAGCCGACCGCACCCGCCGTCGTGCTGGCGTTTGAAGGCACCGCCGGAGATGCGTCAGTCTGAACCGTGCAACCAGCAGGAGCACCGCACGGAATCTGGTCATAGTTGGCAGCCGGATAAGCCGTACCTCCGGATGCCGCGTTACCACCGACCGCCGGGCTCCGGTAGGTGTACCGGTTCGTATTACCAGCCAGGGCATAGCCGATTTCCGAGAAGCTGCCATAGCGCGAGTTTTCGCTGAGGTAGGCCGTCTCAGCCACGAAGATCGCGCCCAGGTTCGTCTTAGCTTCCGACTGACGCGACTTGGCTTGGTAGCGCAAGAAGTTTGGAATGGCGATGGCCGCCAAGATACCAATAATCGCCACAACGATCATCAACTCAATCAACGTAAAACCTTTCTGACCTTTCACTTGCTTCAACATAACGCCTCCCTTTCCTATTGTTACCACTTCACCCGACACGTTCTTGATTCCTGTCACTTCACTCGGAACTGCGTGTTCACGCCTGACAGATCTTGGGAATAGCAGGTTCTATGCCCAACACCTCCTTCCTGTAGTTGCGTATCATTCTGTATATCTTCCAATCACTTATCTTTAGGATCGCTTCGGGACTTCTGACGACTACCTGAACGAGATTCCTTTTTCCGTCATCAGGTGACAAGTTTTGGCACCGACACCTAACTGGAGACATCGTTCGGGTCAGCGGCACTTAACCCTTGCTTCGAATCGTTGACGTACCACCCGTCATGCGTCGCATCCCCATCGAGATCCGCCGCGGCTGTAGCAGTAAAACCTGCCGAAGAGGTTGTAGCGATACCCGCGCTTCCTGTAAAACTGATCGCACCGGCAGCCGGTACTTCAGTTTGAATCGTGTCGCAACTGCTCACAGACCCGCACAGATTGCCTCCGTTTGGTCCCAGTCCAGCGCCAAGGCCCAGCCCGATTCGATACGTATACCGATTCGTTCCTGGTCCGGCCACGGCGAAGCCGATATCCGTAAAGTTGCCGAACTCTTTCCGCTCCGTGAAGAAAGACATTTCCGCCACAAAAATTCCCGCCAAGTTGGTCCGCGCTTCGGCTTGCATCGCCTGCGCGCGGTATCGAAGAAAGTTCGGAATGGCGAATGCAGCCAAGATTCCCACAATCACCACCACGACCATGAGTTCGATCAGCGTGAACCCAGCCTGTCTTGCTTCAGTTACCATCTGGCCCGAAGACTTCTGCTCTGGAAATCCATCCTGATGCTCCTAACCATCCGAGCTGCGAACGTGCCGTGTATAAGCAGGCCCCATGCCAGGAGAGGAGCCTTTTGGCCGTCCTCGCATAACCTGCTGACCAGACGAGGGATTTTTTAAAAGATTATGCAATTGTGGTTCTGTTCACGCAGACAGGAAAAAGATCCGAGGCAGGCAAAGTGCCAAAAATTGACTGAATCGAACAGGGAGAGCTCGTTGTCCGGATGAGGAAGAATTGCCGGGAAAACCGCTGGAGTACTACCGAGAGACGAACGGGATTCGCGATGAGGTGGTGAACAGACCGACGACGTGCCCTATCGACGCAAAGGGCACAAGGGTTCTGTAGGGAGAAATAAGAATTACTGAGCCGAAGGAGCCGTCTTCCGCTCTGTTACACGCCGGATGGCTTGGCGGATGCGTTCTTCTTTGGCAGGATCGCCCAGGCCGAGCTCACGGAACCGCTGCATGAGCTTGTCATTCGAGGGATCGAGTTCGAGGGCGTGCAGCAGGGCCTCTCGGCCATCGGAGAGATGTTGCTGCTTCAAATGGATTTCGCCTAAATGTTCGTAGATGACTGGATCATCGCCGACGAGCGCCACTGCCCGCTTCATTTCGGCCAGAGCCTCGCTCAGCAAACCCTTCTTGAAAAAGGCCCAGGCGAGACTATCCACGTAATATCCATTCGTAGGCCGTAGCGCAACGGCCTGCTTGGTGAGTGCAATGGCTTCTTCGATTTTGACTCCTCGTTCCGCATAACTATACCCGAGGTAATTCATCGCATCAGCGTGGTGAGGATCCAACGTGAGCGTGGTCTCCATCGACTTCACCACATCGTCAAAACGATTCAATTTGTCATAAGCCGTGCCAGCGTTGAAATGCAGATCGGCGTTATCTGGGTTGTGCCGGATTCCTTCCAGAAAAGCTTGGAGGGAAGGCTCATATTCTTCGACTTGAAAATGCGACAACCCGAGAACGATATACGCCTCAGGCTGCTTTGGGTTTAAGCGGCTGGCTTCCTTCAGGTGCTGGATGGCCTCGGGATACTGTTTGGTCCGATAGAGCAACACACCCAAGTGCAAATGCCCTTCGAAATACGAAGGTTCCAACGTGAGATTGTGCCGGTACGCCTCAATCGCATGGGCGTAATCTTTCGTTTCCTCGTAGAGATACCCTAGATAATCTCGCACCTTGAGTTCGGACGGACGCACGGTAAGGATCTGGGTTAACTGTTGAATCGCCTTTGGGTAATTCTTCTGTTCCCCGTAGACGAGTCCCATTCGCAACTGGGCATCGAGATCTGACGGATCTTCCGCCAGCATTTCCTGTAACTCTCGCAACGCTTCGTCGTACTGCTTCGCCGACACCTGCAACCGAATGAGATGATGCCGGATTTCACGATTCTTTGGATTCACGCCTTGCAAGTAACGGCGGTAGATATCGATAGCCTTCCCGCGATCCTGCTTGGCTTCATACACAGACCCCAACGCGACATAGGCCGGCTCAAACGCGGGATTCAATGTCACGGCCTGCTCGAAATGCGTCGTGGCCTTGTCGAAATCACGGGCCTCGACACCGATCCGGCCCAAGTAGTAATACCCGACAGCCGAGTCGGGGCTGACCTTGATGCCGGAGCGAATGGTCTCTTCGGCTTCGACGTACTGCTTTTGATTAGCCAACAACAGCCCTTTGGCAAAAAAATGTTCGCTGCGTTGCGGCTCCTGCTCGATGGCACGATTGAAGAGCCGCAAGGCCTTGTCCGGCTTTCCTGCCGCCGCATACATCCCGCCAATTTGCCCGAGCATTTGCGCATCTAACCCCGGCGCGTCGGCAACCTCATCGGCAAATCGCACTGCGGCCGGCACATCACCTGCCGTGAAGTAGAGGACCGCTAACCGAGCCTTGAGATAATGGGAAGAGGGGTCTGTCTGCAGGGCCAGCTGATATTCCTTGATAGCCTGTTCTGTCTCCTGCTCCAACTCGGCCTGATATCCGAGCAGAAAGTGATAGGAGGCGCGCGAATCAGATGCGGGAGGCAAGGGGCGAGAGACCTGCGGCGCGGCCGCAGGTACGACCGGTTGTGCGGAGCGTGACGGCGGAGCGGTCTGGCAAGCGGCGGTTACACTAGCGAGCGCTAGCAGCAGGACGGCTCCAGCCCTGGGTCCTACGGGTCCACAGAAGGTGCAGGACTGCCGACGCTCTTCACTCAATCGTTGCACAATTCATCCGCTTAGATTGCAGGGGGAATAGTTGAGGTCACACAACGCTGCGGAATTATACCGGCCCGTGAAAGAACGCGTCAAACCGACTCGCGCGTTTCGAGATTCTCAAATTTGGCGAATCGATCGTGAAAGAACAATTCCCGTTTGCCGATCGGCCCATTGCGATGTTTGCTGACGAGAATTTCCGCGATTCCCTTCCGCTCCGTGGCGGGCTCGTACACTTCTTCCCGGTAAATGAACATCACCACGTCGGCATCTTGTTCGATGGCGCCGCTCTCACGCAAGTCAGCCAGCATCGGCACCGGCGGTTTTCTCGCTTCGACGGCTCGACTCAACTGCGACAAGGCAATGACGGGGACATTCAACTCCTTGGCCAGACTTTTCAAGGATCGTGAGATGTCGGAGATTTCCTGCTGCCGCGATTCGGAATCGCTCTTTCCCTGCATGAGCTGGAGATAGTCGACAATCAAGAGGTCAAGGCCCCGCTCAGCCTTCAGCCGTCTGGCCTTCCCGCGCATTTGCTGCACGGTCACGGCTCCGGAGTCGTCGATGAAAATCGGTGCCTGTTCAAGCTTGCCGGCCGCTTCAGCCAATCGCCACCAATCTTCCTTTTGCAGTCTCCCGGTGCGAAGCGCGTGCGAATCGACACGCGCCTCGGAACTCAACATACGAAGCACCAATTGTGGCTTGGACATTTCGAGGCTGAAAATTCCGACGACCGTCCCGGCATGTAAGGCGGCATGTTGGGCCATGCCGAGAGCCAAACTCGTTTTCCCCATGCTCGGTCGTCCGGCCACGATAATTAAGTCAGACGGCTGCAACCCGGCGGTCAGATCATCCAAATCGATATAGCCGGTCGGGACCCCGGTCACCCGTTCTTTCCGCTTGGACAACTTATCTACGACATCAAGACTTTCCTTGATGATGTGATTGACCTGGGTAAACGAGCGATCGAGCTTGCCCTGGGCGAGCCCAAACACCGAACGTTCGGCAAAATCGAGCAACTCATCGACGGCCGCTGTGCCGTCGTATCCGCGAGTAATAACTTCCGTCGAGGTTTCGATCAGTCCTCGCAAAAGCGCTTTATCCCGGACGATCTTGCTGTGATACCGAATGTTCGCGGCCGTCGGGACAGCCTGCACCAGCTCGGCAAGATAGGCGGATCCACCAACCGCATCCAGCTCCGAACGACCCTTCAGACATTCCGTCAACGTAATTTGATCAATCACTTCGCCACGATCGGACAATTCCAACATAGCCTGATAAATCTTGCGATGGGCGGTCCGGTAGAACTCCTGATCCGTCAGGACCTCCATAGCCTTAGCCATCGCCGTATTGTCCAACAGAATGCCGCCCAGCACGGACTGTTCGGCTTCGATGTTCTGGGGAGGCAGTCGGGGCGCCGTCAGGTCAACGGCCGAGAGGGATTTCATGCTCGGCTCCGTGTCCGTCGTGAGGCAGAAGACGTCGAGTGCCTATGACCTGTTTGGGATACGGTCGCGTCAGGCGGAAGTGGGCGGACCGACGAATCGATGGCTCGGAATACTCGATCGACATCCAGGGCAAATCCCGAGGATGCCGCTGTGCGACCGAAGCGGCCCATCAAATGGTCATAGCGGCCGCCACCGCCCAACTCCGCACCGATACCCGGGGCAAAGACATCGAAGACGATCCCGTCATAATATTCAAATCCGCGAAACTCTCCCAGATCGATCAAAATCGATTCCTTCCCTGGCGACACCACTCGCTCATACACCTGCGCCAGCCGATCGAGCGGTTTCAACAGCGCTTTATCGCGCCCGACCAGCTTCCGTCCGCGCGACAGGACTTCTGGACCGCCGCATAATTCCAGGACCTCACGAATGACCCGGCCAGTGGATCGAGCTATTCCTTCACATGCCAGCAATTCCTCAAGAAGTGGGATGTCTTTGCGAGCGGCCGCTTGCTCCACACGTTTCTGGCCTTCGGCTGAGAGACCGGATCGGACGAGGAGAGCAGTAAAGAACCCGACATGCCCGACCGCTACTTTAAAGGAGCTGAGCCCCACCTGCTTTAAGCAGTCCAGCAAAAGTGTGAGCACCTCGGCATCCCCGCTCACCCCATCAACACCGATGAGTTCAGCGCCGACTTGAAAAATTTCACGGTCACGGCCGGCATGCTCCCGTTCATAGCGAAAGACAGAGGTGCGATAACATAAGCGTAACGGCAGCCGTTCGCCCATCATGCCCATCGCGACGGTTCTGGCAATCTGGGCCGTGGCATCCGGACGCAGCACCATGAGGCGGCCCGTCGTTCGATCGACCAACTGATAACACTTTTCGAGGAGTTCCGGTTCAAGCCCCGGCGCGAGGACATCCAGATACTCGAATATCGGCAGGATGATTTCTTCGTACCCACCTCGGATCAGAACGGCCAGCAGGGTCTGCTCAAGGCGGCGAATACGGCAAGCCGCGGCGGGAAGGATGGTGCTCATTCCGACCGGAATAAGCGACCGTTCCCGACCGGCCACCGAAGACGTGGAGGAAGTAGAGGCCTTCAACGAAAGGGAGCCCATGATCGACTGCCGGGCAATCTACAGACCTTTCGACAGGTCGGCGACCTTTACGGAAAGGATGTGCTTGCTGTTCGTAATCTGATCGAGCACCGGCGCAGGCAGCGGGGCATCCAGCCCGAAAATCAAGAGGGCTTTGCCGCCTTGCTCTTCTCGCGAGCACTGCATGCGCGCGATATTGATGTTGTGGTCGCCGAGAATATGTCCAACCGTACCGATCACTCCCGGACGATCCTCATTGAGCACCAATAACAAATGGTTGTCCGGCACTACTTCGACCTTGAACTCATCGATCTCAATGATACGCGGGTCCTTGCGGTGATACAGCGTTCCCGCCACTTGATGGGATTTTTTCCCGGCTTCCACCCGAACGCGAATCACGCTGGTAAAATCGCCGGCGTCGTTGCTCTTGACCTCTTTGACTTCGATCCCGCGCTCTTTGGCGACCACCGGCGCATTCACATAATTGACCGGATCTTCGAGGATGGGCGTCAGGAGCCCTTTCAAGACAGCAATCGTTAAGGGGGCGACATTCAATCCAGCCACCTGCCCGCTATACTCGACGGTCAACCGCTCCAATCCGCCTTCCAATAATTGAGCTTGCAACAAGCCTACGCGTTCTCCCAAAGAGAGATAGGGCTGGAGTTGCGGCAAGAGCTCCGGAGACACGGAGGGAATGTTGACCGCACCTTTGGCAATCCCTTTGGTGAAGTACTCGACGATTTGCTCGGCGATTCCCACCGCAACGTTCTCCTGCGCTTCAGTCGTCGATGCGCCGATGTGCGGGGAACAAATGAAATTATCCAACGCCAGGAGAGGATTGTCCGGCTTCACCGGCTCGTCTTCGAAGACGTCGAACGCCGCTGCCGCTACCTTCTTAGATTTCAGCGCCTCGCACAGGTCCCCTTCGTGCACAATCCCGCCACGGGCGCAGTTAGCGATCATCACACCGGTTTTCATCTTCGCGATGGCTTGTGCGTTGATGAGCGACTTGGTTTCGGGGGTCAATGGGGTGTGTACCGAGATGACATCCGCCCGGCGGAACAATTCGTCCAATTCCACAATAGAGACGCCCATTTTCTGCGCACGCTCCGGCGCGAGATAGGGGTCGTAGGCCATCACCTGCATCCCGACGCCCTGAGCGAGCTTTGTGAGGTACCCACCGATTTGTCCGACGCCGACGATCCCCAGCACCTTGTTGTACAACTCCACGCCCATGAACTTTTCTTTTTCCCACTTCCCGCCCTTTGTCGAAGCGGTCGCTTGAGGAATACGGCGCGACATGGAAAAAATCATGGCCATCGTGTGCTCAGCGGTGGTCACGGTGTTGCCGCCCGGCGTATTCATGACCACAATGCCCCGACGGGTGGCAGCGGGGGTATCGACATTGTCCAGCCCGGAACCGGCTCGGCCAACTACTTTCAGGCGATTTGCCGCAGCGATGAGTTCTGCCGTCACTTTCGTCCCGGAGCGAACGATCAACCCGTCCGCATCCTTGATTTCCTTCAGCAGCTCCTCTTTAGGCAGCTTGGTTTTCACCACGACCGTAAAGCCGGCCTTCTCCAACACCTCTACACCCTGCTTCGAAAGACTGTCGCTGACCAAGATTTTCATTGTCGTGGCGCCTTACCTGAAGGTGAGTCTAGGACTTTCCCATAATAATTTCTTGAGCCTTGGCGACCCCGCTCCCGAGCTTCACGGGATACCCCAGCCCCTTGATGACCATTTCCACAGCCGCCAAGGCCGTGATGACGTCAAAGCTATCGATATATCCCATATGCGAGATTCGGAAGATCTTGCCTTTCAGATGATCCTGACCGCCAGCGGCCGTCATACCATACTGGGTGCGCAGGTTCTTGTAGACTGCCTGACCATCCACACCTTCCGGCGCCGAAATGGCCGTTAATGCGTCGCTCGGCCGCTCCTGGGGGAAAATGGAGAGCCCCGCCGCCTTGACGCCTTCTCGCATGGCCGTCGCCAACATCGCATGCCGGGCGAAGACGGCTTCCAATCCCTCCGCCTTCAGGATGTTCATCACTTCCTTGAGGCCCAAGATCAGGGAAACCGCCGGCGTATAAGCGGTAGTGCTTTTCTGCTGATTCTCCCGCTCTCGCTTGAAGTTGAAATAGAAGGCGGCATTCTTCGCCTTGTCGGCCAGACGCCAGGCTTTCTCACTCACGCTGGCAAAAGCCAAGCCCGGGGGCAGCATCAAGGCCTTCTGCGATCCGGTGATGACGACGTCCAGGCCCCACGCATCGGTCTTCAGATCGAGAACTCCCAGGGCCGTAATGGCATCCACCACGAGAATGGTGTCTTCGTACTGCTTCACAATTTCGGCAAGGGCTTTGACATCGTGTGCGACAGCCGTAGAGGTTTCGCTCGCTTGCACATATACGGCTTTAATTGAGGGGTCTTTCTTCAAGGCGTCGGCAACGGCTTGCGGATCGATGGCACGCCCCCACTCCACCTTCAACTCGGTCACCTGGGCGCCAAACGTCTTACAGAGCTTCGTCCACCGCTCACCGAACTTGCCGCCGTTGATCGTCAGGGCTTTGTCGCCAGGCGAGAGGAAATTGGAAACCGACCCTTCCATGCCGCCGGTGCCGGAGGCCGCCAAGATCAAGACATCATTCCGCGTCTGGAACAGCCATTTCAGGTCTTCACGAACCTCGGCAAACAATTTATCGAACTCGGGTGCCCGGTGATGAATCATCGGTCTGGCCATGGCCAGCAGCACCTCCGGTGGAACGGGGGTGGGGCCGGGTGCCAGCAAATACCGTTTGAGCATGGGACGATCCTCCTCGCTGTGCGGAACGAACAATGTCAGGGATTTAGAAGGGGCGTACGCTACCATAGCCCCCTAGAGGTGTCAAGGTAAGTTCCCAGGAAGATGCCCGTCTTTTCAGCGACTTCACTGCCTTCCCTGGAAGACTACTTTCGAAATGTTCGAAGAACACGTCGCCGACATTCCGAAGTCTCCACTCGACCAGCAACTCAACTCCCTCAATTTCTTGACAAGTAGTCACCTCCCCGATAGGCTACGATTCGAGAGTCGGTCACCTCCCTTGCCTGAACCGTCTAGTAGGTACCTTATGCATGCATGTTTTTCCAGCGCTGGCGTTCCGCCCCTCTCGCTTCTGTTCGCGTGTCTGCTCTCTGTTTCGTCGCCTGGTTCTGCAGGCGCGGAATCGCCGCTCCCCATGCCAACGGAGCCCGCTCTCACATCCGAAATTCCGGCAGTTCCGTTACAAGATAACCTTCAATCCCCGGCGCAAGAACCTGACTATATCTTAGACGAAGAAGATCGCACCGCCGCCGCAGAAAGTGAGGCGGCCGAAGCCCCAGCTGCCGTGGCCAGCGAACCGTCCACGGAAGTCCCCCCGGCCGAAGCCTTGCTTCAACTCAAACCGCTCAGCGGGACCACCGCGAGGTTTGCCGATTTGTTGACCCCTCCGGCTGAAGTCATCCAAGAAGCCGCGGTGGAGCAAGGGTCGGAATCGGACAATGTATCCGAGTACAACGTCCCGATCGTGCTCGACCCTTCTGTGCAAGGTCACATTCGCTTCTTCAATGTCGCGATCCGTAACCGATTCGAGCAGTGGCTCATCAGACTGAGCCATTACCGACCGCTGGTCGACAGCATCTTCTCTGAGTTTCAGTTGCCGAGCGATCTGATCTATCTGTCGTTGGTTGAAAGCGGATTCAATCCCCACGCGTATTCACGGGCCCGAGCTGCCGGCCCCTGGCAATTCATGAAAGGCACGGCCAAGGTCTATGGGTTGCGAGTCGACAGTTATGTGGATGAGCGCCGGGATCCGGTGAAGTCCACGGTCGCGGCCGCGCGCTACCTGAGAGACCTGTACGATTTATTCGGCACCTGGCCGCTGGCGATGGCCGCGTACAATGCCGGTGAGGGCAAGGTCATGCGGGCTCTGCACACGGCCCAAGCCGAGAGCTTTTCAGATATCGCGAAAACCAGACTCATCCGGCGGGAAACGAAGGAGTATGTGCCTCGCTTTATGGCGGCAACCATCATCGCCAAGAACCCGGATCGGTATGGCTTCGCCCAAAACGACGTCCGGCCACATCAATTCGAAGAAGTGGTCGTACGGCGCCCCATCCACTTCAAAGCCATCGCCAATGTCACGGGAATTTCGTACCAGGAATTGAAGGTACTCAACCCGGAGTTACGGCGCGATGCCACGCCCCCGGATGATCCCGAATATCACTTGAAGGTCCCGGTCGGCACCAGAGAGAAAGTGGAACAGCTGCTGGAGCGGGCACCGACCCACAAATTCGCCCCGCTCCCTATGCCCGTCAAGGTCCGACACGTCAAACCAGAGCCGGAATCCGGACATTGGTATCGGGTCCGAGTCGGCGATTCCCTTGAGAAAATCGCTAAACGGTTCAACATTTCGGTCAAAACGCTCAAGTCAAACAACAACCTCACTGGCCCTACCATCAAGGCAGGAAGCCGCCTGGTCATCGCCAACTAGCGCAACACATCATCCCCCCGTAGGCGGAGGACTCCGATTACTGCTTTTTCTTGGAAGACGGTGCAGCCGACTTGCCTGATGAAGCCTTGGCAGGCTGTTCAGGCTGAGGGGCAGGAACGCTGGCGGCTGGAGTCGGTGCAGGGGCTGCCGCTGGGGTCTCCGGAGCCTTCTTCACTTCCAACACTTTGACTCGCACCGCCGCTTCACTGGTGAAAGGCGAGTTGGGATAATTCTTCATCAGATCCTGGTAATGCGCGAGGGCTCCCTCCGGACGGGACTGCGACTCTTCAATCTTTGCCAATTCGAACAACACATGGTCTTTGTTGAGGGCACCCGGAATGTCGAGAATGCCGGTAAAGGCCTTCACCGCTTGGTCTCGGTCACCCTTGGCTAAATAGGCATAGGCCAACCGTTGCTGGACAAGTCCCAGAAGCGACGTATTGGAACCATACAACAACATGAACCGTTTATAGGTTTCGATACCGGCATCCACTTCATTCGCCAATACCTGCGCATTTCCCAGGTGGAATAAGGCTAAGGGCGCGCCAGGGCTTCTCGGGTATTGCTCCACCACTTGCTTATAAAGCGCGATAGCCTGGGAAAGCTGTTCCTGGCTTTTTTTCGGATCGTCTGCCGGCCGATTGAGATAGTGCAGCGTAGCTTCTTGATCAAGCTCTCGTGCCTTTAATGTGGATTGATAGTCATACCACATCACACCGGCGACGACCGCTCCCGCAACCAAAACAACCCCCACCCCCACCAATACGGCGCGCCGCTGTTCCTGCAAGACATGAAGAAACCGATCAACCCCCGTCAACAGGTGGGCTTCGTCGAGCGGGTCAACTTTTGCAGGAACCCTGATTCGATAACTCATAGTCGAACAATGGACTGTTGGAAAAGACGGTCGTTTCTCAGAGCCTCGCGCCTTATACTAGGGACCACTCAGCCTTGTCAAATATTCGGCCTCGTCTAAGCCTGGGCACGCATGTTCGAAACACATCTCAAGAAACTGAACGATCAACATCTCTTGCGCCGACTTCGCACGATCGCCTCGGCAACTGGACCAACGGTCACATTGGACGGTCGTGAAATCATTCTTCTCTCATCCAACAATTATCTGGGCTTGGCTACGCACCCGACGGTGGTGGATGCCGCCATCGAAGCAACCCGCCGATATGGAGCCGGCTCTGGCGCGGCACGCCTGGTGTGCGGAACATTACCACCGCATGAGACGCTTGAAAGCACCCTCGCCCGCTTCAAAGGCACAGAAGCCGCCCTCACCTTTGCCGCCGGGTACCTGGCCAATATCAGCATGATTCCGGCGTTGATCGGAAAAGACGGGCTGATCTTCGCCGACCGTCTCTGTCACGCCAGTCTCATCGACGGCTGCCACCTGAGCGGAGCCACTTTTCGTGTGTACCATCATCGAGACATGAACCATCTGGAGCAACTGCTCGCCCGCCGGCCAGCAGGCCGAAAAACTCTCATCGTAACCGACGGGCTGTTCAGCATGGACGGGGACATTGCACCAATGAAAGAGATCGCGCAGTTGGCCGAACAGTATGACGCAGCGATTTATATCGACGACGCGCATGGCACAGGACTTCTTGGACGCACTGGGCGCGGCACTCTCGAACATTGTGAGGTCGAATCGCGTGTGCCCTATCACATGGGAACCTTGAGCAAGGCCATTGGGAGCGCCGGAGGATACGTGGCGGGTTCAGCCACGTTCATTTCATACTTGGTCAACACCTGCCGCGCCTTTATGTATACGACCGCTCCTCCGCCTGCCACTGCGGCTGCAGCGACCGCCGCCATCCAGGTTATCGAGCAGGAACCTCAGCGGCGCACCAGCCTGTGGCAAAATCGTGAACGCCTGGCACAGGGGCTCACTCGACTCGGGTTCCGACTCGCAGCATCGGAAAGTCCCATTCTGCCGGTGATCGTCGGTGACGCCGATCGAGCCATGAACTTCGCGCAGGCCCTCCTCGTACAAGGCGTCTATGCGCCCGCCATTCGTCCGCCGACCGTCCCTCCCGCCACCAGTAGGATTCGCTTCACCATCACGGCGGACCATACCGATGAGCAGATCGATCGCGCCCTGGCGGCTGTAGAAGGGGTCGGTCGATCCCTCTCTCTGATCTGACCCGACAAACACCCGCCATCTCCCCAGGACCAGCTTCGTTGCAGCCTCTGCAACCGCCATTTCGTCGTCGCCTCTTCTGGATATTTTCTTGCTTTCTCACCCTCCTATGGCATGATCGAAATGACCCAACGAGCCCTGATCATCTACACATAACTACGTTCGTTTTATCCGCGTACATTCTCTTCTAAATGGAGCGACCCGATGATTGACATCTCCAAACTGTTGACCTTTGGTGTCCAGCAAGGCGCCTCGGACTGTCACATCAGCGCCGGCGAACCGCCGATGATTCGTCTGCATGGCGACCTTAAAAAACTCGACCATCCACCCCTGACTCAGGATGAAACGCACGCGCTCATCTACGACATGATGAGCGATGCGCAGCGCAAGAACTTTGAAGAACATCGGGAATGCGACTTTTCTTTCGACCTGGGCGATATCGCTCGATTCCGTGTGAACGTCTTCGTCCAGGGTCGCGGGTTAGGTGCCGTCTTCCGGACCATTCCAACGGAAATTCTTCCGCTCGAAAAACTCGGCATGCCGCCCATTCTCCGGCAACTCTGTGACCGCGAGAAGGGCCTGATTCTGGTTACCGGCCCGACCGGGTCCGGAAAATCCACCACCCTCGCCGGCATGATCGATTACCTGAACAATACCTTCGAAGGTCATATTCTCACCATCGAAGACCCGGTCGAGTTTGTACACAAATCGAAAAAGTGCTTGGTCAACCAGCGCGAATTGGGCGTACATACCTTGTCATTCGCCAATGCGCTCCGTGCCGCCCTCCGCGAAGACCCCGACATCATCCTCGTCGGCGAAATGCGCGACCTGGATACGATCCAGCTGGCCTTGACCGCTGCCGAAACCGGGCACTTGGTCTTTGCCACCCTTCACACCTCCAGTGCGCCGAAGACCATTGATCGCATCATCGATGCGTTCCCGCCGAACCAGCAAGCGCAGGTCCGCGCGCAGCTGTCGGAAACCTTGGAAGCGGTGCTGACCCAGACGCTGCTCAAAAAGAAAAGTGGTGGCCGGATTGCGGCGGTGGAAATCATGGTCGGCACGACGGCGGTGCGCAACCTCATCCGCGAAGGCAAACTGCATCAAATTCCCGGCATCATGCAAGCGAGCCAGAAAGACGGCATGCAGACTATGGACATGGCCCTGGTCGACCTCGCCACGCGCGGGATGGTGACCAAAGCCGAGGCCCAGTCTCGTAGCATGAATCCCAACCTCTTCAACACGGCAGGCGCGGCCTAACGCCCCGTTCGCGGTCTTCGTCTACCGATAGCAGCATAAGAGGCATCTCATGGATGTTCGCACGCTCCTCGAAGTGATGGTCAAACAGGAATCGTCCGACCTGTATCTCACCGTCGATGCGCCACCCATTTATCGCATCCATGGCTCGACCCATCGAACGGATGCGCCACCGTTTACCAATGAACAGTTGGAGTCATTGGCGCTCGCGCTGATGCGCGGCCAGCAGCGGGGCGAATTCGAAGAAAAAATGGAGATGAACCTCGCCCTGTATTACAAAGATTTGGGGCGGTTCCGCGTGAACATCTTCCGGCAAAAGGGAAACGTGGGGTTGGTGTTTCGCCACATCAAGGCGGAGATCATGACGGTTGAGCAACTAGACCTGCCGCCCATCGTCAAAGATATCGCCATGACGAAACGCGGGCTGGTCCTCGTGGTGGGAGCCACCGGCTCCGGTAAATCCACCTCGCTCGCGGCGATGATCGATCACAGAAACACCGTGCATGCGGGTCATATTATAAGCGTGGAAGACCCGATTGAGTTCGTCCATCACCACAAAAAATCGATTGTGACGCAGCGCGAAGTCGGTTTCGACACCCATTCGTTCGGCAATGCCCTGAAGAACACCTTGCGCCAGGCCCCGGATGTGATTCTCATCGGCGAAATTCGTGATACGGAAACCATGGAAGCGGCCATCACCTTCGCGGAAACCGGTCACCTCTGCCTCGGGACGCTGCACTCCAACAATGCCAATCAATCCATCGAACGCATCATGAACTTTTTCCCGGTGGAGCGGCATGCGCAGATTTACCTCCAGCTTTCACTCAATCTACGAGCCATTATCTCGCAGCGCCTCATCCCCTCACTCGACGGCCGCCGGGTCCCCGCCCTGGAAATCATGCTCGATACGCCGCGCATCAAAGACCTGATTAAGCGCTCGGAAATCGATACGTTAAAAGAAGCGATGGAACAAGGTATTGATGAGGGGTGCCAAACCTTTGACCATGTGCTCTTGCAACTCTACAAGGCAGGGAAAATCAGTATTGAGCAAGCCTTGATCAACGCAGATAGCGCCAACAACCTTCGTCTCAAGATTAAGCTGGCAGGATTAAAAGGCGACGACGCAGTGGCAGCCCTGCTCGACAAAAACGAGCGAGATGAAAAGGGTTTCCAAATCCAGGGGCAGATGAGCCAAGGTGGCGGTAAGAAACGATGACCTGCTCGATCAAGTTCTTCTAGGCTGAGCGTGTAGTGGAGACCCACTGCTCCAGGCACAACGCCAAGCCACAAGGTGAATGAAACCCTGGCTACGGCTCTTCCATAGCGAGTTCGAGATACGCAGCGATCTTATCCAGCGCTCCTGCGGTCAATTTCCTTCCATACCACGCCGGCATCGTGTCCGCTGGAAAGCCGGGGACCACATAGGTACCCGGAGATACCACCGATTCCACAATATACTCTCGGACGGTCTGCGCTTGCCCGCGATACTGCGGGTCAGCCAAGCGAGAGGCGCCGGTTTTGCCCAGCCAAAGCGGAGGGCCAACCTTCCCATCAGCCCCTGCAATACCTGGTATCCGATGGCAGACCACACAACCGGCACGAACAAACAGCTCTTGAATCGGCTCCTCCCCCGTCACCAAGGGCACCATGTCCGGATCTATGCTGAGAACAGCCGGAGCGACTGAGGACGGAGGCGGGGCATGTTGAATTCCCACCAAAGCCAGCAGTAACACCAAGCCGGCGACGAATGCCGCAATCGCTTTATTTTTATGCTGTGAGGGTGAACCAGAAGAAGAATTGTTTGGAGCGAACATACCACGGCACCATGAATGTTACGGATACATTGAACAGGCACGCGACTGTGCCACCTGATGAATAAAAACTATCCGGGTCACAGACACGTGAATAATAACAGATGCTATTGTCCCGGAGTCATGGCGCAACGGAAGCCTATAGCTCGATCCTGAAAATCTGGCTCCGCCGATACTCGCGCAGACGATCGTAACGCCACCGGCAGATCAGACCAGGACCCTCCACGAATCACTTTCTTCTCCCCGGTTTCCGGACCGGTGGGATTCTTTTCAGGGCTCTTGGAATAGTATTCCCGATCATACCAATCGGCCACCCATTCAGCGGCATTCCCTGCCATGTGATGAAGGCCATAGGGACTCCGCCCGCCCTCCTTCAGCCCATGCCGCACACTCATTCCTTCGACGCCACCACTCACTGACGTCAGTGTCACCGCCTCGCTCACCCATACGCCGCGATTGTAATTTGCAATGTCGACAAAGGGCTGCATTTGCCCCCAGGGGTATCGCCGCCCATCGGTACCCCGCGCCGCCTTTTCCCACTCAGCTTCTGTCGGAAGCCGTTTCCCTGCCCAAGCACAATACGCCTTCGCATCACTCCAGCCCATTCCTACGGCCGGACGATCACCAACCGTCTCTGCGGCTTCGTCATCCCAGGTGGGAGGAGCATCGTGCTTCGCTTCAACAAGAAATGACCGATAATGCTGCATGGAGACTTCATAACGGTCGATATAAAACACGTCAAGAGTGACGACATGTTCCGGTCGTTCCGCGGGAAGCCCGTCGTTGCTCCCCATCGTAAATGGTCCGGCGGGAATCAACACCATGGGCGCGCCATCCTTGACTTTGCTACCTTCCGCAGAAGTACCGCTTGCCGCGGCCTGAGGTTCGGCCGCCGAGGCCATCCCTAGTCCAGCAAGCATGATGGCAGACAGCACGGCCGTTATACTGAAGAGTCGCATACATTCCTCCCATCTGCGATAGATCCAGAGGCAGGTCACCACGCCCGGCAAAGTGTAGCCGTGCTGACAGCCAAACTCAACTGCATGAAAAGACGGCAGACACAGCTCGAACGTGATGTCGGTGCAGTGTGGGGCGATTGTAGATGGGAAAAGTGAGTCATTGTAGAGCGAGGCGATAAAACCGGCGGCTGCATTGTTGGCCGGCAAGAAGGCTCTTGCCGGCCGGATGGGAAGAGAGGGAGGGTGAGAGGCAGTTACCGGGCGAGCTCTGCGACACGGCGGTCGTGATCTTTGAGCGGTCTCGCCGTCGCCACTTCAGATCGGTCTAAGAGGTTGTGGAGGACTTCCTGCTTCAACTGAACCATGAGCGCCTTGTTATGGTCTGAGGACAAGGAGACATCCTGAAGCAAATTGAGCCAGCCCACCGTCGCGACCTCATACCGGCTGTTCGGCATGGCCGTGCGTAATTCCTGAAACACCGTGATGGCATCCGCCCGATTTTCAAACAATGCCACCAAGGCTCGTGTGTAGTACGCATCTTCACAAGCTGGGCCCTTATGGCAATTCTTCATTCTCGCATCCTGCGCATGGGCAATGGCCTGAAGCGGCTTTAATTCCGAGGCATCGACGGGGAAAAATGCGCTGCTGGGTAGGATGGTGGACGTGCCGGATTTCATCGTGGTACATCCCTCTAGCCCGCCGACGAGCATCATAGAAAGGGTGAAGCAGAGAATCGTACGTTGCGACATCGTAAGCCTCCTCAACTTGCGTCACTGGATGGGGCGCGGTGACGATGGGATATGCTTGGCGTGCATGGATGTTCTGACTGTACCATTGAACCCTAGTTCGGCCATTACACGGAGGCTGTACCGCTTTGGTATGGGGCACCTGCGTCATGCTGCACGTCAACGCGGCTAATGACAAATTCGAACGGATAAAAAATGAGGATCTAGCCTGAGAACTCTCGGGGAAGAGAGCAGACGATGTGAGACGAACGCCTTCGCCCCGTCTTGTACGCGGGGCGACGACTCGGTCCTAGTGCCAGTTTGCGGCAAGAATCTGTTGCACGTCTTGTGGTCGCTGAGCAATGGCTTGATCCCAACTTAACCCGGTCTGCTGGGTAAATCCCGCCATGGCCTGGATGAGTTGATTCACCTGAGTGCTTATCAATTGTTGACCATTGCCGGCTTGAACGGTTTCAATTTGGTTGGCTGCGCCGGCATACCAGTTACTAATCGTCACCTGATCCGTCGAACCATATACGGCAATGCGCAAATCGTTGGCACTCTGACTCAACATAAGATCCAGGGGATTGATCCCTGAGGCAAAACTCAATCGATCACTCGTCCCGCTAGCATCTGTAATCGTGTCCTGGCCATCTCCACGAGCAAGTTGAAAAACATCATTGCCTGTCCCACCATTGAGTGCATCATTCCCTCTTCCTCCCGACAGCGTATCGTTGCCGTCGCCACCCGTCAAAACGTTATTACCGGCATTGCCGATCACAACGTTGGCCAGGGTATTGCCCGTTCCGTTAATAGCGGTTACGCCAGCGAGAGTAAGATTTTCGACATTTGCTCCCAACGTCCACGTCACCGAACTTTGCACTGTATCGATGCCGGCGTTGGCCTGTTCGGTCACTATATCGCCGGTGCCCACCACATACGTGTCATCTCCGGCACCGCCAGCCAGTGTGTTGGCAGCGTTATTGCCGACGAGAATATTATTGAGCGCATTACCTGTGCCGTTGATGGCCCCTGCACCGGTAAGGGTGAGGTTTTCTACGTTCGCGGCGAGCGTATGGGTCACGGAACTCTGAACGGTGTCGATCCCGGCGTTTGCAGCCTCGACAACCGTATCACCAGTACCAATGACATACGTGTCGTTTCCCGCCCCTCCGGTCAGCCGATTGGCGGCACTGTTCCCGGCCATCACGTTGTCCAGTCCATTGCCTGTCCCATTGATCGCGGAGGTGCCGCTTAGCGTCAGATTTTCGACATTGGCACTTAGCGTATATGTCACGGAGCTCTGAATCGTATCCACACCTTCACCGGCTAATTCGGTGACCTTGTCGCCGACGTTGTCGACGATATACAAATCATCCCCCTGCGCTCCAATCAGCGTGTCCGCCCCAGTCTCTCCTCTGAGCATGTTTGCCGCGCTGTTGCCAGTCAGGGTGTTAGCAAGACTATTGCCGATCCCATTGACAGAAGCAACGCCCGTCAAGATGAGATTTTCGAGATTCGAGCCCAGCGTCCAACTGCCATCAGACTTCACAGTGTCAGTCCCGGCACTCACCGCCTCGACAACAGTGTCGCCAAGACCCACTACGTAGGTGTCGTTTCCAGCCCCACCAGTTAGGACATTTACCGCACTATTTCCAGTTAAAATATTATTCAGAGAGTTGCCGATACCATTGACGACGGCGCTTCCGGTGAGGGTCAGATTTTCCAGATTCGAACCCAGCGCGTAGGTAAGGCTACTGTACACCGTATCGGCACCTTGACCGGCTGATTCGATTACTATGTCGTTGATATTGTCGACCATGAACAGGTCATTTCCGGACCCACCAGTCATGCGATCTGCGCCCGTGCCTCCGTTCAGAGTGTCATTGCCTGCGCCGCCTGAGAGAATGTCGTCCCCACCCAATCCGAACAGTGTATCGTTCGTCACATTTCCGTAGAAATAGTCCGTATCTTAGGCTATCGATAAGTTTGTTCACTCTACACTCCTGGGTAGACAGATTGAGTTTGATGAACTCCGTAGCGAGGCGTCCCGTAAGACCTATGGGCGAAATTGTAGAGGCAAGGTGGGGTCGGTAGTCTTTGAAGAGTCAGACTTTCAGCGAGGCCTTTCCTACTTCCTCAGGCGCAATCCCAATTGGAGACGGCGGGAAAATGGGATATCGGAGGACCGGGAGAGTGTGGCTAAAAGGCAGCAAGAGCGGTCGGGATGCTTTGAAGCGGTCTTATCTAGCGATCCAAGGGAAACGGTGACTTTGGCTGTGGTCCCTCCACGAAGGACGAGTTTACGCCCGCCTCTGAGGAAGCAGGAGCATGCAACGGTTACGGTCAAGGAACAGATACAGCCGAGAAGGAAGACTCAGCCTGAGGTTAGGCATCCCCGAGAGAAAGAAATCGGAGAGGATCAACCGTGGTATGAGTTGGTCTAGAAGCAAGGTACGGTGGCAGGATGTTCACGCTGAAGGTAACAACATCCGGAGCCTACCCTAACCGCCGCCTTGCTTCTTCTATAAGTCGAATGGCTTTATCCGTATCAACCTTACTAGGAACACCTCCCGACAGCACAAGCACCGGTCCTGTAGAAGCATCGAATTCTCTGATATGCCAGTATGGATCTTTAGTGTCTGTCATGTCGTGTCCTTTCTTTAGAGTCCAGGGTCGTATATTCATATTACGCTTGAGCCGGAGACTGTCAAGCTGGAATGTGTCCAGACAGGTTTCCTTATCCCATTTTGAGGGGAGAGATTATTGAATCTTTTTGCGAAACATACGGACAGCTTCGTCAGTGATGTCTTTCGGATAGCATAGTGGAGATTGACCTCCAGGTCTTGAGTATGCGCTTCTCCTTCCGCACTGTCTGCCTGCACGGTCTATGTTATAAGGACATGGACACGAGCCGGAGTAAGAGGAAATTGATTGGTTTATCAAATGCCTACGGATCTCCGCGTCAGTGGCCGACGAAAACGCAACACATTCTGAGCCACGCTGAATGTATCCTGCACCGCAATTGGAACGAGCGAGAGCCGGAGGGAGATACAAGGCCGACATAAGAAAAACAGCAAGGAATAAGTGTGCGAAGTATCTCACCGATTACAAATGGCTAAATTGCCGCCTACAAGCGTTGTGATTTTGGAGGCCATGTGCCGTTAGATCACTACATTTCTCAGGTTCACCTCAAAAAATTCTATTCCCCGAGTCTTCACAATCAGATGTTTGCCCTCAGCAAGAAAAGTCTCAAATCGTTTACGCCTACAGCGGAAAGCGTGTGCAGGATTTCAGATGGGAGCACCAACTCATATCTCCGCGAAGGTCGAGAAATCGAAGAATTTCTGAAAACTATTGAGCCAAAGTACACCGCCGCTGTTGAGAAGCTTGCGAGCAATAGAATAGACGAAGAGTGCATCTATACGATTGCGGGGTTTGTAGCGTACGTCTCGTCCTGTTCTCCAGGGGCCATGCGAATTCACTCTAGTGCACTCCAAGGAAGAGTAGAAAAAGAAGCTGCCGCGCTCGATTCTCGCGGTATGCTGCCTCCGCCTCCGGCACAATTAGCCGGTTTAAACCTCACAGAGATTCTAAAGAAAGGGATTGTTAAGGTCGATGTAGACCCTAAATTCCCTCAAGCAATCGGGATTGCCTCAATTCTTCAGAATACAGCGATGTTTGGAAACTTTCGTTGGGAAGTGCTTCACAATTCTATAGAGGATAGCCCCTACTTCACCAGCGACTATCCCGTCGCAATTGAAGTGATAGGACCAAAAAGCCCGCGAAACAGAGTTGTCCCCCTCTCACCAAATCTTGCTATTAGAATTCAACCAAACGCTCCAATTAGTGAACAAGCGGATTTCACTTTTTCAAACTTTGATTATCAGAACAAAAAACTTCGTCTTAGAGAGGTTCAACAAATAAATAGGCTGATTGTCCGATGTGCTGAGGAGTTGGTTTTCTTTCGTGATAATCACCCCTGGGTTTCTGGATTTGTTCGCAAGAATAGACACTTCCGCATTGAGTACCATGAAGGCGGTCAGCACATAGCAGAAACGCTGTCCTCCACCTATAACCCTTAACAATTCAAGAGAGACAACGGAACGGACATTCTATCTTTCTGTGATTGCTCCATTTAACGCAATCCCCTCAGTACCTCCCTATACGCCTCCCCTAGCACATCAATAGACTTCTTTAACTTCTCCAGGCTGAACGCTCCTGTATGCGTGTAATCCTTAAAATGTACGTCCGTCCGGCCTCCTGTGTGGCCGGTTAGTGCCGTAGCATGAGCATCCGGAACGCCATGCTCTGCTAGCTTTGTGATACCTCCATGTCGGAGCGAGTGAAGCACCTTGCCCTTACTGCCCACCTTGAGTCGTTTGACCAACCTCGCCCACGCCTTCCCCGGCACATCTCCGTACCCGTTGCCCTTGTGTTCAAGCTGAGGGAAGACGCGCTTATGGTCGATAGATTCGACATACCGCAGGAATCCTAATTCAATGAGTAGATCAGGCAGCGGTACCACTCGACGAGAGCCGACATTCTTGACTGTCTTCTCCTTGTCCTCCTCTCCTCCATCAATGAAATGAAAGCACCAAATGCCTGTCTTTGGATCTTTCTTCACATCGGCCTTGTCGAGTTGGTAGACCTCTTCACGTCGAGCCGCTGTAATGAGGAGCGCGAGCAGCCCGAAGTAATATTCAGGATGAGTCCCCTTCCAGATTTGAAACTTCTCGCTACAGAAGATCGTGGTCAATTCCTCGTCAGTGAATGGAATGACCTTCCGCGCCTGTGACCGGACCACACTCTTCGCGATCCTCAGTCCTTGCGCCGGATTGCGATGGTCTTCAGACAAGAAGCCTTGCGCCTGAGCCCATGTAAGGCAATGCTCAAGGCTGTGCAGGTACTTATTCACGCTCGCGGCTCCTAGCTCCCTCTCCCCCACCATCGCTTCCTTGTAGGCTCGACAATCCGTCTTCGTGATGTCCCCTACCCGCTTATCTCCTCCCATGACCTTTATGAACCGATGGAACCCCGCTTCGATTTGACTCTGTGTGCGCGGCTGCCGGTTAGAAAATTCCTTCATGTACGCTTTGACCACGACGGAGAAAGGTTGAGAGACGATGAGCGGCTTTCCTTCGGCATAGGCGCTCTTTGACTCCTCCTTGTACTCGCCATCCATCCGCCGTATTTCTTCGCGGTATAGTTCAACGCAGCCCTTCAGCAACTCATGACACAGCCGTCCAAACTCCGGGGAGTCTGATTCCATTTGTAGGCCGTGGCGTGTAACGAGTTCTAAGTCGAGGTCTTCCACCTTCCATTGCTGATTCATCAAGCGGGCTTCGTCCGCCTCTTCAAGTAAGTCTCCGTAAACGTCCTTGTAGTCTTCGGCTTCCTCAAGCTCATTTGTACCACTCTCAGCCTTTGCTTGTTCCGTTCGCTCAAGCTCTGAGTTGATCCATTGTGAGACTAGGGCTTTGATTTGATCGGGACGCATAGCAGCTCCGTGGTCTTGGAGATGAAGGAAGAGTCGGCGACCTTTGCTCTCGAAGGTGGCGGCCCTTAGTTTGGCCTTGTTGCGGTCTGCCGTTCTGAGCGATTTCCAGAACTCTACACAACCCTTCAGCAATGGCAAAATATTTTTAGGTACGACAAGCCGGATGTAATAAGACTTGCGGGAGACATGAAACCACACGCGCCGACGCCCCACAGGTGTAGACGGAAACTGTAGCTCGCTACAGTTCGCCCTGTGGAATCGACATGGCGAAACGCTGAAACGCTAGTCTGGGAGCGGTGTTTGTGAGGTAAGTGGTGTCCCCAACGGGATTTGAACCCGTGTTACTGCCTTGAAAGGGCAATGTCCTAGGCCAGGCTAGACGATGGGGACGAAGAAAGATCCGTATCGGCGGGATGATTCATACCACACTTGATCGAGAGGTGTCACTAGTCTGAACCAAGATCCTCTGAACTTCATGCGAAGCCTAACCGCCGATCCGGAACGAAGCGGCCAATTGACGCCCCGCCCCCAACCACAGTACTCTGCGGCTATGGATCATGTTCGGAATCATTCACCGAGCGAATCCCTGGATGTGGCGGCCTCCTCCTCGGCAGGGCCCGCGCATACCGGCAGTTTATTGTCATCCGAGGATTTGTATCTCTTCAACGAAGGCACACATTTTCACCTGTATGACAAATTGGGTGCACATCCGACGACCGTTCAAGGAGTTGAAGGGACTTATTTCGCGGTATGGGCGCCGGAGGCGGAACAGGTCTCGGTTTTCGGTACCTTCAACCATTGGGATCCAACTCGTCACCCGCTTCGCCCCTGCCACTCATCCGGTATTTGGGAAGGGTTTGTCCCCGGCGTAGAAATCGGCGCCTTGTACAAGTTTCATATCCGGGCCCGAAATCATGGGATGGTGCTGATCAAAACCGACCCATTTGCCCGTTTGAATGAAATTCCCCCGAAATCCGCTTCCGTGGTCTGGGATCTGAATTACACCTGGCAGGACCAGAGCTGGATGCAGACCCGCGCCCGGCACAATGCCCTGCAGGCGCCGATCAGTGTCTACGAAGTTCATCTGGGCTCGTGGATGCGGGTTCCCGGCGAAGGCAATCGCTCTCTGAGCTATCGGGAGGCTGCGCCTAAACTCATCGAATACGTCCAGCGGTTGGGCTTCACGCACGTAGAGTTTCTGCCTCTCATGGACCATCCGTTTTTTGGCTCCTGGGGTTATCAAACGACCGGCTACTTCGCCCCCTCCGGCAACTACGGCACGCCGCAAGATCTCATGTACCTCATCGATCAGTTCCACCAGCACGGCATCGGCGTCATTCTGGACTGGGTGCCTTCGCATTTTCCGACCGATGAACATGGGCTGAGCCGGTTTGACGGGAGTCATCTTTTTGAGCATGCGGATCCCCGGCAGGGCCTCCACCCCGACTGGGGAACGGCAGTCTTCAATTACAGCCGTAACGAAGTGCGCAGCTTCCTTATCAGCAGCGCGCTCTTTTGGCTGGAGCAATACCACGCCGACGGACTTCGGGTGGATGCCGTCGCCTCGATGCTGTACCTCGACTACTCGCGGAAAGAAGGAGAGTGGATCCCCAACAAACATGGCGGCCGCGAGAACTTGGAGGCCATTGCATTCCTGCGCCAGCTCAATGAGGAGATTTATCGCCGGCATCCCGATGTGCAAACCTATGCCGAGGAATCCACCTCCTGGCCTTCCGTGTCGCGGCCGACCTATGCCGGCGGGCTCGGGTTCGGCATGAAGTGGGATATGGGCTGGATGCACGATACGCTGGAATACATGGCGCTGGATCCGGTCTATCGCAAACACCACCACCGGAACCTGACCTTCCGGATGCTGTATGCGTTCCAGGAAAATTTTTTACTCCCGCTTTCCCACGACGAGGTGGTGCATGGCAAGGGCTCGCTCCTGGGGAAAATGCCCGGCGACGATTGGCAGAAGTTCGCCAATCTGCGCGCACTCTTTGGCTATATGTATGCGCAAGCGGCAAAGAAGCTGATTTTTATGGGCGGGGAGATCGGCCAATGGCGAGAATGGGCACATGACGACAGTATCGATTGGAATCTCCTCAATTATCCGCCACACCAAGGCCTACAACGGTGGGTCGCCGATCTCAATCACCTCTATCGCGCTGAACCCGCCCTCCACGAGTTCGACTTTGACCCTCGCGGATTCGAATGGATCGATTGTCAGGATGTCGATGCGGGGATCATCAGCCTTCTTCGCCACGGACGTTCTTCGCGCGAAAGTATTGCCGTCGTGTGTAATTTTACTCCGGTCCCGCGCCTGCAATATCGAGTCGGCGTCCCACAGGGCGGCTATTGGAAAGAATTACTGAACAGCGATGCCTCTATGTACGGGGGCAGCGGACTGGGAAATCTCGGCGGGCTCTCGGCCGAACCGGTGCCTGCCCACGGCCGGTCACACTCGCTCGCCCTGACCCTGCCTCCTCTCGCCGTCCTGTTCTTTAAGTCTGCCTCGTAACGCCGATCTTCGGCTCGCCTTTCTCCTCTGGCTCAGGTAGGATCGCAGCACATCAAGCACGATCGAACGAACTGATTTGGTTCATGAGGGAGGCGATGATGGGGATACGCTCACATAGGATGTTGATGTGGCAAGGACCACTGTGGCTTGCTCTATGCCTCGCCCTTGCGCATTGCTCTCACGACATCCATGAGAAACGCGCCGATGCCATCAAAGGTCATGTCGAATCATTCTACGACCATTTGAAGCACGATCGCGTCGCCGCCGCCGTGCGTGAGAACGAAGCCATCGAGCAACTCTCCACCCAATTGGGAGAAATCGTCACCCGGCGCGTCAATCAGCCCGGCAGCAATCAGATCGATCGTGAATGGACGGATCTTCGCACCGCCAATGAAACCGCCGCGCAAAACTGGCTGGCTCTGGGGCAGTATCTTTCGATCAAGAAACAATATGCTCAATCCCGGGCCACCTACCAGCGCGTCATCGACACCTATACCGGCGCCACCGGACGGACCTATCGGGAACAAGCAGCGCGAGCCATTCGCGACCTGGATATTCTCAGTCCTTCCCCTGCCTCTCGATAACAAGGAACACTGGTCAACTCGAACGATGCGACATGTTGCACCACAACGGATGATTCTCATAGTGGGACTCTGCCTTCTCGTGTCCGGGTGTGTCCACAGAATCCACGTCGATCCTCCCTCGAATGGCCAGGCCACGCAGAGGATCCCTCTTGTGGCGCAACTTGACGTGCCATTTCTCGCCATCGAAGGAGCTGACCACATGCCAGGCATTCCAATGCTCGATTGGCCGGCAAAAGATCTGCGTCAAGCCATCATCCATTACTTTGCTGGCCGGCAGACGTTCAGAGCGATCGGAACAGATCCTGCCGATCTCAGAATGGTGGTGAAGGCTTGGCTTACCCTTCGCGCGCCGGATCGTTATCTGTATCGCGTCCACCTAGAGGCCGACCTGGCCCATTCAGGACACGAACCCTTCAAAACCTATGCTGCCGAAGGCGAAGCCTTGGGATCTTCAGTGCGGTGGATTACCGCTTCAGACCAGGAACCTATTAATGCAGCCACTTCTCAGGCACTACAACAATTAGCCGCTCAAATCGACCAGGATCGAGACCTCATCGTTACAAACAACAGTCGATAGGCTGCTGCCTCACATCACCGGCCCTTCGCATCCTCGTCATCGTTTACACCTCGCGCTTTGCTAAACATACGGCCGCGAAAAAGGAACTTTCGGTCTACGCATTTGCCATACTGTCACGACAAGCTCCGACCATTCCCGTATACGTTCAGATACTGCTGCGTATCGCATCAGATACAAACTTCCGCCTCATGCTGCACAATTTCTGCAGACACTATTCACGCATTCTGCATTTTGCCTTATTCGAAGGCCTATTCTTTTCTTGCTACCAGAAACTCCTTCATGCGTTTCTGGCATCAGCCTTGCTTCTTTGCCTGCCTGCATTTCAAATACGATCACCACTGACGTTTGAGTGCTCCTAACCAAAGGGGTCGGCTCGCGCGGGAGAAAGTCTCACTACCTGCGATTGTCGTGGAGAAAGTGCCCATGTGTCAAAACGTGTGATTCTGTGTTTCGATGGTGAATGGGACTGTCCTCCGGACCCCGGAGTCTGGAGCTTTTCTTCAAGGCATTCCCCCAAGCAATCTCGATCTGACGCTCAATCCGATTCGCATCCGGCCACAAACGTCTACCAGCTCTATCAATCGATTCTGCCTCGCTCAGCCGATGGGCGGGTACAGCAGAAATGGTACGAGCCGGGCACCACGATACCCTGGTTCCATCGCTTCCGAGATGGTTCGTTCGGGTATGGACTGGATCGAACAATTCTCCAGAGCTATGCCTATCTTGCGGCAACCTATGATCCCGGTGACGAGTTGTATCTGTATGGCTTCAGCCGAGGAGCCTATATCGCTCGCTCTCTCGTAGGATTACTCACGCTCACCGGGCTTCCATCTCCGATGCTGCTCAGTGAAGAGCATGTCAGGCTTATACGAGAGGCCGCAAGCACACTCTCCTCCTTGAGTGAGGCAGCCGTCCATCTTCGCGAATGCCTTACGCGAATGATCATCGATCCCGACAGTCGTGTCTTTGATGAGGCCTACCGTGTGTATCGTACTCTTCAGAACACTCATCAGAAGTCGGCAATTTTTCTTGGTCGGCGTAGAGGCCTCTCGGAGATTGCCATCACCTTGCTAGGACTCTGGGATACCGTTGGACCACTAGGTATTCCCACGAAAGCGCTCAGATGGCTAAATGAACACCGATACAACTTTCGCGATACCGAGTTGAGCCCGATCGTACAACAAGCTTGTCATGCCCTCGCTATTGATGAACATCGAGCAGATCACAATGCGACACTCTGGACATCCCCACCCAAAGTCGGGCAGCTCATTGAGCAACGATGGTTTGCTGGAGCGCATGGAGATCTTGGCGGAACATATCCTGACCGAGATTTGGCTGACGTTTCTCTGGCCTGGATACGGCGACATTCGATGGCAAAAGGATTGGCTCTGGGGTCAGGCGGGATGGCAGAGAAACCGGATAGGTTAGGCCCTATTCATGACTCTTTTAGTGAATGTTTTGTCGGAGTTCGAAAGTGGATCCATCCACGATTCTATCGGCCTGTGATGCAAACGGGTACGGGCACAGAAGTCTTAGACGAATCTGTTCACACTCGGCTCCTTCACTCTCCGACCTACAGACCCAAAAATGAGGGGCTGCACAGCCTCCTCACATTCCGCTGACTTGGAAATGAGGCCATGACAACAACAAGGCTTCATTCTTGCCGTCCCGATTCTCCATCCACAGGTAGACGCGCTACTGAGAAAGCGATCGTACGGAATCATGCTGCGCCTTAGGTATCCAGGTACGTGCCAGCTTTATCCGCGAGGCCAAAAGGCATTGGTAGAGGGAGAAGAATTTAAACCGCCCCTTGCCCAAGAACACACAGGTGAGACATCGACGGTCACTCGGACAGTCCGCCATTTTGCCAGGCACAAGACTCCCCACAGGCAGAGCGCGCCGAAGAAATACAACGAGGTCACCAGTCTAATAATTACCTTTCCATACAATGAGGGCTCGGCACCAAGGAATACGACAGGAGGCGAGATGAGCAGAACACATGCCAACATACTAAGAAACCATGCCCTTGACTGAGGTATGGGAAGTCGGCCACCAAGATACAGGCATAGCGGCAAGAGTAAGAATAGATAATAATGAGTCCAGGAGATCGGACTGATGATGAGGGCCAGACATAATACAGCAGAGAACTCCAGAAGCATCCAGTCTCTCCCACTTGCACCCGGGTGATTTCTCAGCATCACGACCGAGGCCAGCAGCAGCAGACCTGCAACTCCACTCTTGATGAACATATACGACCTTTCCACCCTGATCGGCTGCCAATCGTAGAGCAGTGGCTGTTCGCCTAACCGAAGGAGGAAACCATCGATGGATTGGACATTGAAGGCTCCGAGGGCCTTATTCGAGAAAGGGAGTATCGCCTCTCGGTACCAGAGAATATGAAGTTCCCACCCGAACCAGGCAATTGAGGCCAGTGCGACAAATATGCATGTGACCGCAAACCCAGAAACCACCTTCCAACGGCCTTTGAGGAAGAAATATAGTCCCAGTAATCCCAAGGGCAGTTTGATAATTGCCGCGACTGCAAGCACTCCCCCGGCGATCCACTCTTTGCTTTTCTCGAGACAAAGCAAGACCACTAGGAGCAAGAGTAACGCAATGTGGGTCAGGTTTCCTTCTCGCAAACTGTAGTATAGCGGGCCATTCAGCACAAAGAGCCACAAAATAGCCACGCGCCTCCACTCCGTCACATTGCTTAACTTCATCAGTATCACTACGCTTATGATAATAGAGATACAAGAGAGCAGTCCGAAGACCAACTGCGCCTTTTGTACGCTCATTATCGAGAGAGGGGCGAATGCCAAGGCCACCAACGGAAGATTCACATATCCGCAGATAGCTGTACCCGTACAATCAGGGACACGATCATATAGGTGAGACACATCATCAAGGATGGCACGCCCAGCAGGATAATATGCCTGATTGAAATCGCTGAACAATTCTGGCGGATCGGAGACCTGCCACATGAATACGACTACCCCGGCCGCCACGACGCCATGAACCAATCGCGGTGCACACTTGACCATCTTAAGCCTACTCGCTGACATGATCGAGCGAATGCGATCCCATCGAAGACCTCGCCGGAGATCGCATACGCTCGTACGAGAAGAGCCGAACCGCCATACTTGCACAAAGAAGTATCCAAACATCGCGAAAATCACCAATTTCAGGATCTTCGAAGAAATGACGAGATGACTGTAGACATCTCCGTTTCTTATGATCACTGAGTAGCCGAGTGAAAACGTGAGAGCCGGAACCACTATCCCCACACCAATAAGCCCCCACCCTAACTTGCCACCGTATGGCCCAAGAAGCACGGCAGCGAGCGGCAGTGCGATGAAGACCGCTCCATATGGATGACTATGGAAACTTGCGATGAGAGTTCCTAGGATTGTCAGCAGCATCTTCACAGGGAAATCTGATTTCTCCGGGGTCCAGGGTCCACGCCAGATCCAAGCGAGGCTTGCCGCTGTGACCAACGCCAGCGCAATGGTCAGCAGCGTTCCTTTCGGTCCATAGATCGTGGGATAGATATCGAGAATCAACGATCGCCAATTGATCATCAGCGTCGGATCATCTCCGCGAAATTGAGCCATTCCACTAAACGATGACGAGTAGGCAACGATTCCCGATAGGCCGCCTACCAATATCGACCCTCCGAAAATCATGCTGCCCGTGACAGCCACTCCGGAAACAGCCATCCAACGCCGTTTCCACAGCAAGAGCAGTCCCAGAAAAACCCCGTACTGGGGCTTGAGCAAGAGACACCCAAGCCACATACCTGCCTTAAAGTCTTTTCCAGCGCGTAGGGCAAGAAAAAATTCAGTAACGCACCAGGCCAACAAGATCTGGATTTGCCCCACGTATAAACTGAGGGCAACGGGATAGGACCCGAGAAACAGCAAAATGACTGTCGTTCTATCAAACTGCCCGCAGTAATTAGCCACCCGCCAACCAATTGCAAGCGCGACACAAACATTAAGACTGATCCACAACGCGAAACTCAAAGGAGGAGAAAGCCAGGTGAATGGTTGAAGGGACCACGCAAATATTGGTGGATACGGCACAGGTCCAACGATCGGGTCAGCCGTCCACGTTCGATAGATAGGATCTCTGTTGTATGCGTCTAACAAATCTCGATAAGGTTGATTGGCCACCGCAAGGTTATAAATTTGAGATGGCTCCGAACTGTCCAGCACTTTCGACTGCGCAAAATATAATGCGTAGTCGGTGCCAAAATTCATGAATAGGCCCATGTCCAGATACGATCGCCACGCAAACCAAGCGCTGCATAAGACAAGACTGAGAGCGACTAAACGCATGCACCAAATCTGCCCAAGAGATAATAGCGGCATCGCCCTGGCCTCCCGCGTTTGCTGCCCAAATCCGGCCTTCGCCACAGCAAGATCTTGCATTGAGCCCCTCCGCATGGCACGCACGGGTTTTGTAAGGAGACTAACCACAGCTGCTGGGTAATCGTCGAAAATCTTGATCCCTGCTCACAATACACCGGAACGTTCGAAGATCACTATCCATCAGAAGTTGCACAGAACAGAGGCTGGGGTGCTTACAACGTAGCAAATAGCTCGGCCAAGCTCGCAGTAGTAACTTAGACATGAGGTAGACATACACGACTATAAGAATATCACCTTCTCAGCAATCCCCCTCCTTTGCAAAACAGTTGATATCACTCGTTAGCAGTACCCTCTTCGCAGACTATCCGGCCGTTCAGAAGCGAGCTACTCTCCACACCAGTATGCGTGGATGGCAAGCGCCTAATACGGAAGGAGCGCAGATGACACGCGATTCGATAGCGCAATTCGTTCTGCACGGCAATCTTTCAGCCGATGTCATAGGGTGTGCGGAGCTTGTCCGACTATTTGTTACAGAGCGAGGCAGCACCTTGCGCACAACCAGCCACAGGCTCATAGATGGCGACTTCCTCGCCATGAAGCTGCACCTTCCCGAAGAAGGGCGAGCTGTTTCGGTGAATCTTGCAAAAGTCGCCTGGGTACAGGAGGAGCGATTCGGAGTCGAACTCCTCATCATAGATACAGATGCGCGTGATCGCCTTGGTCGATTTCTTGGAAGTGCCTTCCCTTTGCAAATAGAAATTCATGAGCCCCAGTCAGGGCTCACGATCAACGCCGCAGACTAAACTCATGCCACATCCCTTTACATCCATCACTCATAGGCATATCACGCGTACTGACTCATTGCGGGGAACCCTCCAAAGAGGTACTTCGTTCAGGTCTACCGGAAAGCAGTCTTGGAATCTACGCTTACATGCAGGCACTAATGAATGGAGGAACCCACAATGAGCTGTTCGCGCTGTAGCGGATGTATGGTCGAAGATTTTCTCCTCGATATGGAAGATTCCTCAGGGCCCATGTGGCTCCATGCGTGGCGCTGCATGAACTGCGGGAATGTCGCAGAGAGCGTATTGGAGCAAAACCGACAGACGCAGGGAGCCGTCAGTAGCTCCAAGCTTCCTATGGGCAAGAGAGCAGTTCAACTCACAAGTGCAGAAAACATAGCCAATTGGGCCGCCTAAACGGTACCGATGATCTGACTCATGGAATATCTAGCATGTCCATTGATGTAGAGCTGGCCCTCGTATTGGGATTGTTCATGATCGGCGCAGTAGTGCTTGCCGTCGACAATCTGGTGTACGCGTTATCCAAGCGCTTAAGTCGCTGGATGCGCAATCGAAAATCACTTTCCCGTACCCTATCGGCCTTCACCTCGACACAGAAGAAAAAATTCTAATGGAATCCCGGAGAAACTCGCACGGCTTGTTGCGCATGCGAAGAGACAGGTCAAGCTCTTCAGACCCTTTCATGCAACCACGCGATCTATTCCACTCCTTGCTGAGTCACGAAGGATACACCTATGACGCATTGTTCACCTGACATAATCAACCGTGAGACCGCGCGGACGAACTCTGCCTCGGGCATTCCTCAGACCCTTCTCTTCTTCATTTTGAAACACTTGGAGATTCGTCGTCCCGGCGAGCGGCGACGGCAAGACTACGTGCAATGATGGTGAGTCTCAAGGTTGTCTTTCGCGACGCCGCAATCGTATACGGCCTTACATTTGCGGCCGGGTTGGTCATGGCTTTCCTTGGAGTGAACCTGCAGAGCAACCCGTCAACTGCCTATATGGCTAATCTGTTATCTGGGGCGCTCGGTTTCACCGTCTCAGGTATACGTATTTCTCACAGTCGAACGGAACACCTGGCATGGGTGGCGGCGACAGTCTGGATTTTCAACTTGGCAAACATTGCCCTCAGAATACAGACGAGTACATCGTGGATTCGCAGTGGCCTCACCCTCATCCTCATGGCTGCGCTGGGTGGCACGCTGGCCATGATTCTCACGCTTACCTCCTCATCTCATCGTAGGATGGAGACCGGATGCAAGGAAGAGCCGACACATCAGAGTGGCCCTCAATAGGCAAAAGACACGTAGGATATTTAAATGAGGTTCCGGCAGGTAGAAGGCTCGACCGCCTAGCTCTTTTCGGGCGCGGAGGGAACCGATGAAACAGGCGGTTGCCCTTCAGGCGTCCATCCGCCACCCAGCGCCTTATATAATTGCACAATGGACACCAAATGCAACCGATGTGTTCCCATGAGTGCCAACTCGGCTTCAAACAGATTACGTTGCGCAATCAAGACATCCAGATAGTTCGCCAACCCGCCTTTATAACGCAGGTTGGCCAGGCTCAGGGCTGATCGTAGAGCTTCAACCTGCTGTAACTGCGCGGCGCGCTGCTCACGCACGGTCCGCACCGCCACCAGAGAATCCTCAACTTCCTTAAATGCCACGAGGACAGATTGTTCGTATTGGGCTATCGCCTGTTGCGCTTGTGCCTCGGCAGCTCGCTGTTGAAAGCCCAAGATCTGGGCATTCAATAACGGGCCAGCCAAACCTGGCCCGGCAACCCCGAAAGCCGTCTCGTTTGCTACCAACCGGGAGAGGTGTGGACTCGCCACACCGAGGATTCCGGTAATACTCAATTTGGGAAAGCGATCCGCTTTCGCCATGCCGATTCTCGCCGTTGCGGCAGCAAGGTCTTGCTCGGCCTGCAAAATATCCGGGCGTCGCTGGAGCAACTCGGAAGGGAGCCCGGGCGGCACCTCAGGTGGCATGACCTGCTCAGTAAGCGAATGGCCGCGCGCAATCCGTCCGGGATTACGCCCCAGCAATACACTGAGTTGATTTTCCTTTTGGACCTTCTGCCGCTCGAACTCCGCCGCCTTTGCGGCAGCGTTAGCCCGTTCGGCCTCGAACTGATCCGCATCGAGCTTGGAGATCATGCCCTGCCGCAAACGAGCCTGAGCAATTCTGACCGATTCCTCCCAAGATTTCAGCGTACGTCGAGCAATGTCGAGTTGCATATCAAATTGCAACAGATCGAAGTAGGCCTCCGCTACGCCACTCACCAGCTGCAGCACAATGGCGCGCCGATTTTCCTCCCGGGCCAGCAGATCTCCGCGCGCGGCTTCATTGGATCGGCGGATACGTCCCCAAATGTCGATCTCCCAGGACAAATTCCCCTGCAAATAGTAGTTGAACGGGTTGGGAAATCCGGGGAAAAGAAAATTGCTCTTACGACCGAAGAGTGGCGCATTAGTCGTTACATTCATTTGCGGAGCATAATCGGTCTTCGCGATAAATAGGCGGGCCTGAAATTCTTCGACGGCCGACGCGGCGCGCTTCAGGTCTTTGTTGTCTTCCAACGCCGTGCGAATAAGTTTCTGCAGTTCTTGGTCCTTCAGCAGTTCCCACCAGGGCGTATTAGCAATCGATGCGGCGTCACTGCCCGGCTCGGCCATGCGGAATGCATCGGGCGCCGTGGCATCAGGACGGCTGAAATCAGGACCAACCGCACAAGCCGCTAAAAGAGTCGAAGAAAGCACCAATGCCAGGCTACGCATGCTGATAATCACGCTCCTTTTCAGGTTGGTCTGGTCCCTCGGGCACGGAAGGGGGAAGCTGAGGTTTCCGTCGGCGACTCAGCGAGCGGATCAAAACAAAAAACAGCGGCACGAAGAAAATTGCCAGAAATGTGGCGGCCAACATGCCGCCGAACACTCCCGTCCCAATAGAATTTCTACTGGCGGCGCCAGCACCCGTAGCTACCACCAGAGGAACGACACCAAGAATAAACGCCATTGACGTCATCACGATCGGACGGAACCGGAGTTTGGCCGCGTCGATCGTCCCCTCCAACAAGGGATGCCCCTCCTCATAGCGCTTGTTCGCAAATTCCACGATCAGAATGGCATTCTTCGCCGAGAGTCCAATGAGCGTCACCAAGCCGATCTGGAAATAGATGTCATTGGTCATTCCCTTGAGCCAGACAGCGCTCAACGCGCCGAACAGGCCTATCGGAACCGCCAGAATCACGGCAAAGGGGACCACCCAGCTCTCATACTGCGCAGCGAGGACCAAGAACACCATCAACAATCCAAAGCCGAACGCATAGAGCGACTGATTGCCGACCATGCGTTCCTGATAGGAAATGCCGCTCCAATCAATTCCGTAGCCTTTCGGAGTCAGGACTTCCTTTCCTAGTTTATCCAGCGCATCCAATACCTGTCCTGAGCTGACGCCGGGGGCCGCCGAACCCAGCACCAGCGCCGTATTGTACCCGTTGAAATGCGTCACGGGATCGGGGCCGCTGCTGAACTCGGTGCTCACCACCGTATCCAAGGGAATCATGGTCGGACCTTGCGCGCCGACAGCCCGGACATAAATCTTGGCGATGTCGTCTGGCGTTGACCGATACTGCGCCTCGGCCTCGGTTTGCACACGAAACACACGGCCGAACTTGACGAAGTCATTGATGTACAAGTTCCCGAAGTAGGCTTGGAGCGTATCGAAGACTTCTGAAATAGGGACCCCCAGCGCCTTGGCACGCTCCCGATTCACCTTGGCAAAAATTCTCGGCGCACTGACACGGAAGCTGGTTCCGATAGCCCCGATTGCCGGATTCTGCCGCGCCTTGGCGACAAATTCCTGCGCGACCGCCGAGAACGTATTGAAGTCACCGCCGCTCGGATCCTGAAGCTGTATGGAAAATCCACCCGTCGCACCAAGTCCACGAATCGACGGAGCGTTGAAGGCAAGGATTAAGGCTTCAGGAATCTTCGCGAATTCTCCATACGCCGCGCCGATCAAGGATTTGACATGCTGCTGCGGCGCCGTGCGTTCGTCCCAATGTTTGAGGGGTACAAACATGGTCGCCGCATTGGGGCCACGCGTACTAAATACGAAGTTCTGTCCGGACAGGGCATCCGTCGAATGAATCGCCGGATTGGCCAAGAAATAGTTTTCGATCTTGCTCAACACCGTATCCGTGCGCTGCTTCGAGGCCCCATCCGGAAGCTGTACGATCGTGATGAAATACCCCTGGTCCTCTTCCGGCAGGAAACTGTTGGGAATGATCCTGAACAACAGAAACACGCCGGCCAGGAGGGCGGCAAAGACCATCACCGACAGCACGCGCCGCGTCAGCGCCAGCCCGACCGTGGAGATATATCGCCCCTGCATCCAAGAGAAGGTCCGGTTGAATAGACCGAACAATCCGTGATGGCGTTCCTCGCCCGGCTTGAGCACGAGGGCGCAGAGGGCAGGGCTGAGCGTCAATGCCACAAAACCGGAAATAATCACGGCAATAGAAATCGTGATGGCGAATTGCTTGTACAACTCCCCGGTGATGCCGCCAAGAAAACCGACCGGTACGAATACTGCACACAACACGAGTACGATGGCGATCACCGGTCCGGTCACCTCTTCCATCGCCCGTTTGGCCGCGTTCTTCGCCGACAGTTTCCCCTGCGTCATGTGCCGTTCGCAATTTTCCACGACGACGATCGCATCGTCCACCACGATGCCGATGGCCAGGACCATTCCAAACAGGGTGAGAGTATTGATCGAGAACCCCAGCGCCTGCATGCCGGCGAACGTGCCGATGAGAGAGACCGGCACCGCTACACCGGGAATCAACGTCGCGCGCCAGCTCTGCAAAAAGAGATAGACCACTAGGATGACGAGCACCATCGCTTCCGCCAGCGTCTTCACCACCTCTTTGATAGAGACATCGATAAACCGCGTGGTGTCATAGGGAATGTCGTACGACACTCCGGTGGGAAACCCTTTGGAGACCTCTGTCAATTCGGCGCGAAGCCGCTTCACCGTTTCGAGCGCATTCGCCCCAGGCGAGAGGAACGTCAGCAGAAACACATTCGGCTTGCCGTTCCAGCGCCCTTCCAGCGTATATGATTGGGCGCCCAATTCAACACGAGCCACGTCCTTCAAGCGGACCATGGACCCATTCGGCATGGCCCGCACAATCATCTCCTCGAAGTCCTTCACTTCCGTGAGACGGCCTTGCGTAATGACGGGGATCGTCAACTCGGTGCCCTTCAACGCCGGCTCGCGCCCAATGGTCCCGGCCGGAAAATCCCGATTCTGCTCGCGAACGACATTCGCAATGTCAGTCGGCGTGAGACTGAGTTGGGCCATGCGGATCGGATCGAGAATCAGCCGCATCGAGTAATTTTGAGAACCGAACACCACCGCATTCCCCACGCCACGGAGACGCTTCAGGTTGTCGAGGACGCGAAGGATGGCATAATTCGAGAGATAGACGGTGTCATGGGTCGGATCGGTGGAACTCAAAGCGACGACCGCCAATAGGTCTGGCGACACCTTGTTGATGCTGATACCCTGCCGAACCACTTCCGGCGGCAACTGTGGTTCCGCGAGTTTCACTCGATTCTGCGTTTGCACCTGCGCAATATCGACGTCCGTGCCGATCTCAAAGGTCAACTTGATCGACATGTGGCCGTCGTTCGTACTGGTGGAATCGTAGTACAGCAGATTATCAATGCCTGGGAGTTGTACCTCGATGGGACGCGCCACGGAATCGGCCAGGATTTCCGCATTGGCGCCGGGATAGTCGGCTTCGATCTGCACGACGGGAGGAGTGATTTCGGGAAATTGAGCGACGGGTAAGGCCTGCAAGGCGACCAGCCCGATCACCATGATCACGATCGACAACACCGAGGCAAAGATCGGACGGTCGATAAAGAAATGTGAGATCACGAGGCGGGCTCCGGAGGGATGGGAGCGGCAGTCGGAGCGGTTGTCGCGCCGGCAACGGGAACCGGCACCGGTTTTACCGCAGCACCGGGCGCGATTTTATGCAGGCCCTCCACAATGATACGATCGCCGACATGCAACCCCTCTTCGACGATCCACTGGTTGCCCTGCCAACTGCTCGCCACAATTTCCCGCATCTCGACCTTATCGTCCTTGCCCACGACGAACACGATCGAGCCCTTCGCCCCCTGCTGCACCGCACGTTGCGGCACCAGGATGGCGCCTGTCTTGAGCGTGCCCTTGAACCGCACTCGCACAAACTGTCCCGGCAACAACACCCGGTCCGGATTGGGAAACACGACCCGCGCTTGTCTCGAGCCCGTATCAGTTTTTAATCCCACATCCAGCAAATCCAAGACGCCTTCATGCCGGTACGTCGTCCCATCCACAAAGGTGAGCACGCCGCGCAGTTGGTACACACCCGGATGCTGAATGCGTTTGGCATCGGTATCGCGCCGGCGCTTCAACAAAAAACTCTCCGGCGCACTCACGATCACATACATGGGATCGACTTGGTGAATCATGGTCAGCAAGTCTGTTTGTGCCGATACCAGTCGCCCTTCGTACACACGCGTCCGTTCGATCATCCCATCAATGGGCGCAATGATCAGCGTGTTGTCCAGATCGAATTTGGCTTTGACGAGTTCTGCCTTCGCGCCTTCAAGAGCGGCTTTTGCGGCCAACTGCTCGGCGACGGCGTCATCCACATCTTTCGTACTCACCGCCTGTTCAGCCAACAGCGGCTTCACGCGTGTCAGGTTCTGATTCGCCTGGACCAAGCGGGCTTCTGACTGCGCAACTTTGGCCTTGGCACTCAGCATCGCGGCATGGAACGGCACGGGATCGATTTGATAGAGGCGATCACCTTTTTTGACGTCGCGGCCTTCCTTAAAAAACCACTGCTTCAAAATGCCCGTCACCTGAGAGCGAATTTCCACGGGACGGGACGACTCCGCCTGTCCGATGAACTCCGGTTCATCAGGCACATCCTGAGCCATCGCGACCACAATCCCCACCTCCGGAACCGGAGGGGCCGGCGCGGAGCCGGCTTCCTGCTTGCAACTCGGCAGAAGCGCCAACGCGAGCCACCCGCACACTATCGGGGCTACAGTGGACCATCGCCATCGCCTGACCATGCGTACTCCTGACTAAAATCTGAATGACCGTGCGTGCCGAGATAACCGCGCAACCATCTTACTGGTTGGCTGCCATGTAAGCAACAGAGCGTCGCTGGGAAAGCAGGAGTATGGTAGGTCCGTCTCTCTTGACTCCTGAACGTCCGGCAGAAGCATGGTGACGATAGCCGGACAAGCGGGAAATGATCTCCGCACGATCAAGCGGCATCGCCCCATGCTGCAGTGACAACACAAGAAGGTTTCATCGACACCTGGAACCGGGATTCAACGTCTCGCCGGTTGCGGGGACGCCCATCTCAATGCTCAACACATGGGCATCCCCGGCCCGGCAGCCATTTCATCTTCATCATGGGCCGATGAAGAGATCTGCGCCCGCTGCGAGAGGCGCAGTCTTATGATTTTCTCGTGTAGGTGATCTCCATGAATTTCATTTCTTTCCCATGCCCATGGGTTCCGTACATTTCAAACGTCTGGGAGTTTTGATCAATGATTTTCCATACGGCACGGTGATGCATCTGCCCTCCACCCGGTTCCGGATGCGATCCCTTCAAGGTAATCGTTTTACCATCGGCGCTGGCCGTCCCTTGCATGGTGAAAATGCCGGTGCCCATGCTATCCATCCAGGCCGTGACGTATTTCTTGGTCATATTGTCATACGCGTCGATACCGATCCCGGCGAAGGGTTGCCCCATCATGGTGCCGTTGAATTCCTGATAGAGAAATCGCCCATCCAACAGCATCTTCATCTCTGCGGTCCCGGTGGATTCGGACGGCGGCTTTCCCGGCTCCATCCACTCTTTGGTCTGAGTCGTCCAGCTACCGGCAAGACCGGCAAACAGTTTATGAGGCTCTCCCGGCATGGCCGCTTTCTTCCAGACCTCCATCATGGCTTGAGGATCCATGGCTTTTTCAGCCTTTTTTTCCTTGGCAGAGACGGGCATGGTCATGATGACTGTGCAGAGACAGGCAAGCAGAATTGGTGTCACACGCATGATGGCCTCCTTATGAGTGAGGATGACGCTTTTCGATCTTCTGGCGCCATCCGATTCGTCAAGTTTCTATGAGCGGATGTGCAACGTCTCTCGCGACACAACCACCACAACGTTAGTCAATCACGTGTCGATGGGCTGGTCAATCCACACCGTGTTGTCATTCGCTGGAGACCTTCGCCTAATGTTTCTGGGCGATCTGCGCGCGAAGGCGATCTTCTTGTTCTCTTAGTTCCGGTGTGAACTCGGCGCCGAAATCCTCCGCCTCGAAAACTTGTCGAATCTCGATCTCGGATTCGCCGGGCATTGGATTGGGACAGCGCTTGACCCACTCGATCGCCTCTTGCTTTGACCGGCATTGCCATACCCAGTACCCAGCAATCAGCTCCTTGGTCTCGGCAAAAGGACCATCAGTGACGGTGCGTCGGGTGCCTGAAAACTTGACGCGCGCGCCCTTGGCACTCGGATGGAGTCCGTCCCCCGCCAGCATCACGCCGGCTTGGACAAGTTCCTCGTTAAACCGCCCCATCTCGCGTAACAATTGCTGGCTCGGCATGATACCGGCCTCCGACTCTTTGGTCGCCTTGATGATGATCATAAATCGCATGCATTCCTCCGTCGTGTCAGTGTGAGTTCAGATCTACTGGGTGCACCGCTTCTACCCAATAGTCGTCGATACCGCCTCAAATCGACAGGAGATGGATCACAATTTCCGGCAACAAATTTCCAAGCGATTGCCGCTGGGATCTTCGAAGAACACGGCATAGTACGAGTCATCGTCGTAGAACATGGGCCCTTCCACCTGCTGGGCGCCGGCTCGAACAGCGATGTCAGCCAGCCGGTCGACCTCCTCAATATGGTCGGACCGAAACGCAATGCGCGATTCGTTCGCAACATGGCTCTCGGATTCCATCACTCCGAAGAACTCGGAGGGACTGTCGCCGCCCTCGGTTTCATAGGTGAGCCAGCCTGCAATTCCCACTTCTCGCGTAAATCCCAAGGCCGGCAAGAGCTGCTCGTAAAACCGTTTCACGTCCGACAGGCGACGGACTCGCAGGTCGAAATGATCAAATCGACGCGGCATGAATCACCCCATGGATTGGCTATGGCGGTAAGTGGCCTACGACTGCACGTCATTCAGTGGCGCGCTCCTGCATGAACCATCACCTTGAATCCGCCGTAGGCCATACGCTTGACGTCAAACGGCATCGTCTTTCCATCACACATCTCATTGATCCGCGGATCCTTCATGACCTTGGCATTAACCCGGTCTCGGTGGCTCCGTGACTTGTATACGATCCATGAAAAGACCACGGACTCCCCTTGTTTGAGCTGAGCCAATCGTGGAAACGGCAGGCCCATCTTCGCCGCAAGGTCATCACCAATGCATTCGCGATATTCCAATGCGCCATGCTCCGTCCAAATCTTGCAGGCCTTCTTGGCCATCGTGAAATAGGCCTTCAAGTTTTTCTTCGGGACCGCCAGCACAAATCCATCGACATAAGGCATATAGATCTCCGTGATAAAAGATGTTTGTTTTTAAGGCAGCCTCTTAGCCGCACGCCTTCCTTGCGGCCTCTTGCAATTCTCGTGGGCCTACGTCGCGTACATGCGTGGCGACAGACCACACGTGACCGAAAGGATCTTCTAGCAGACCATACCGATCGCCCCAGAACATGTCAGTGACCGGCATCCTGCTTTTCGCACCGGCTGCGATCGCCTGGTTAAACACCGCATCCACATCCTCGACATACAAATGGATGGTGACCGGCGATCCTTTGATCGATTGTGGGCCGAGAGTGTTGTTGTCGGGGAATTCATCGACAAGCATGACCGGCGAGTCACCAATTCGAATCAGCGCATGGAGAAGTTTTCCTTCAGGGCCAGGCACCCTGCCCAACTCCACCGCATGGAAGGCCTTTTTGTAGAAGGCAATGGCATCGGCAGCACCGGCGCAGACCAAGTGAGGGGTGATCGTATGCATCCCATCAGGAATCGGCTTCACCTGTGACGTGCTCATGATGGCTCCTTTCGCTGAAAGATCGGCTCAACAGCTGTTGACGACGGAACGATCGTCGCTCGTGAAGGTGCTGCTTGCTCTCGGATGAACCCCCGCAGCAAGCAAGAGACTCCGCGAACCACGAGTTCGTCGCTCACCTCATCAACATTCACCTTGTCCAGGTCCACTGACAGTTGTCTACTGGGGAATACCCCCGCTTCAGAGCCCTCAGCAGGATTACAAATATGCGTCCCGATGGATTGTGAGCCGTCTATTGGCTTGCATAGGCTCGTTTGATTGCAGCGAGATCTGGCTTTGTCATCTGCAAGATCGCCGTCATGACCCGTTCAGATTTTTGAGGATCCTTGTCACGCAGCATCGCCTCCCATTCGGGAGAGACGATTTGCCACGACAACCCATACTTATCTTTGAGCCATCCGCACGGACCCGGCTGCCCCCCGTTCCGAGTGAGCACCTCCCACAAGTCGTCAATTTCTTTTTGCGTCCGGCATTTCACCATGAAGGAAACCGCTTCCGTAAAAGTGAACACCGGCCCCCCGTTCAGTGCGACATATTCCTGCCCCTCGATCTCAAAGGTGACGGTCATGACCGAGCCTTCTGGTCTTCCCGCAGCCTTTGCCCCAGCCGCTCCATATCGGGTGATGTGCCCCATCTTTGAATGCTTGAAGATCGACACATAAAACTTGGCTGCCTCTTCGGCCTGATCATCAAACCAGAGGCAGGGCGTGATGGTGTGCATCTTCGATGATTCCTTTCTTTGTTTGGAGAACGGTCTGCCTCCGCACCTCTGCTCGTTAGTCGATCAACGATCAGAAATTCGACAGATTGATGGTGGGACTAGTCAGCGGCCCGTCGGATCCCTGCGATTAGACCTCCGGCAAACCTTCGATCTCCCGAACCAGCCGAACTTCCACCGTGCCGATGCGGGCACCGGGAATCCGTGCCGCGATGCTCACGGCGTCCTGAAGATCACGGGTCTCGACGAGAAAATACCCGGCCGTCTGTTCGCGTGTTTCCGCAAAGGGACCATCGGTCACGATCGCCCTTTCCTCACGGACTTGAACCCGCGCCGCCGTGGAAGTCGATGCAAGGGCGAGGCACTCACATATTGCCCCGTGGCATGGAGTTGATGCGTCAACTGCACGGATTCGGCCAACATCTCCCGCCTTGTGGTTTCAGCCATCCTGGCGAAAGCCTCTTCGCTATGCTGAACCAGCAACAGATATTTCATGCACGTGCCTCCACCGATCGAATATAAACGGGGCTACCCGCCGGCCATGGCTCCCACGATCAACAACGGCTCTTCTCCCCTCGCGACCGATTCGGGCAAGGGAGCATCCGGCTGATCGTGTGACACATCCTGCTCGCAGGCAAAGAAACGGATGAACGGCCGACGCCGTTTGGTCACATGGTCTCGAATCGTTCCCCGCAACATGGGATAACGCGCTTCTAACACATCGAGCACAGTCTGCTGTGTGACCGGCCCGTGCACATCCAGCGACACTTCCCCATCGACCTTCGCCAGCGTCCGAAGATGTTGAGGCAATATCACGCGCACCATGAAGCACCTCCAGACATGGCCGTACCTCGCCCAGTCAAACGTTCAACATGCAATGCGACAACCAACAGGTTGCTCGACCGTCATCTGACCCAACGAGCGTTCAAAACGCTCCTCCAGCAAGGCCGCAGCCGACGGAGGCGCCGGAGGCGTAGCCCTGGGCTACGTTGAGGACGCGTCCGAGGCGAGAACGCCGCGGGAGGGCGTTTTCAGCGCTTCGTGACGGCTGCTCAAAATGGTCGTCCAACAAGGCCGCAGGGCGCGACGCGAATGAGGCGTACCGTCCAGGTACGTCGGAGTGAGCGTCGCAACTGAGAACGCAACTGGCGGCCATTTTCAGCAGCCATTACAGAGTTTGGGCTTCGACGGACAACACCGCCGGCAAATCCCGCACAATCGGCGTCCAGCTATCGCCGCCGTCGGCCGACCCGTAGACCTGGCCGCCGGTCGTCCCGAAGTACAGGCCGCAAGGGTCGAGGGAGTCAACGGACATCGCATCGCGCAAGATGTTCACGTAACAATTCTCTTGCGGTAGCCCCTTCGTCAGAGGCTCCCATTCGTTGCCGCCGCTACGGCTGCGGTAGACCCGTAGTTTTCCCTCCGGCGGATAATGTTCGGAGTCGCTCTTGATCGGCACCACGTAGACCGTATTCGGTTCATGCGCATGCACCGCAATCGGGAAACCGAAGTCCGTAGGCAGGTTCCCACTGATTTCCTGCCAGGACTCTCCGCCGTCGTCGCTGCGCATCACGTCCCAATGCTTCTGCATGAACAGCACGTTCGGGCGGGAGGGATGCCTGGTGATGCAATGCACGCAGTGACCGACCTCCGCATCGGGATCGGGCAGTTCATACTGCGACTTCAGTCCGCGATTGGTCGGCCGCCAGGTCTTGCCCCCGTCGTCGGTCCGGAACACGCCTGCCGCGCTGATGGCAATATGCATTCGTTGCGGGTTGGCCGGATCCTGCACGATCGTGTGCAAACACATCCCGCCGGCGCCCGGCTGCCACAGCTTGCCCTTGGCATCGCGCAGACCGGCAAGTTCCTGCCAGGTCCGTCCACCATCCGTCGAACGAAAAAGCGCCGCATCCTCGACCCCGGCATACACCGTGTCCGGATCCGTCGACGAGGGTTCCAGGTGCCAGACCCGCTTGAACTCCCAGGGACGTTGCGTCCCGTCGTAGTGTTGATGCGTAGTGAGCGGCTTCCCCGTCTCCACCGATTGATCATAGACGAACATGTTGCTCGCACCGTTCGGCATACCGTCTGCTCCCATGAGATCCTCAGGCTTCGTGCCGGGCGGATTCCAGGTCTTTCCGCCGTCATCCGAACGCTGAATGACCTGCCCGAACCAACTGCTGGTTTGCGACGCATAGATGCGATTGGGATCAGCAAGTGAGCCTTTGAGGTGATATAGTTCCCATCCGCCGAAATGCGGGCCGGTCACGTCCCACTGCTTCCGGGTGCCATCCGATGTCAATATGAATGCGCCCTTGCGTGTGCCCACCAAGACCCGTACCTTGTTCATAACGTACTCCTCCCTCTCCTTGTGAAGGCGTGGGTCACCCCCGCCCTCTGGCGTCCGGTCCTTCGGATCTCCTATCCGCTGTGCCGGGCGATTCCCTCGGCGAATTCCGTCGGTAATGATTGAATCGTGACCGGTCCGACCTCCTATGGAGAACGGAGCAGCTCACCCGGCTTTAGGCGATGAACTTCTATCACGCAGTTCATGATATCCGTTGCATCCCCAGCGACGGTCAGCTCGGCGGGTGGATGGTTTCGTGCTCGAGGACAACGCCCAAGACCTTCCGTTTCGCTCAACCAGCCCGAATTCACCCACTCACGATAGGGCACGAAGGTGCATCGTCCTCGCCTCGCCGGCCGACGGCGCGCATTCCCCGAATTGATCCGCGACAGGGCAATTCGCTCGTCGTACCGAGCCACCAATCGCTCGGCATCGATGACCAGCACGACCTGAGGCCTAGATCCGCAGGCGAGACGCTGCCGATTCAATCGATCCATGTCCAGCCAAAAAAATACCTGAGCGTTGATCAGCCCATACCATTCCGACGGCTGCATACCGACAAGACAGGCTGCCAACGCGCGCGCCGGCAAGGGCTTCTGATCCCGCACCTGCACTCCGTTCGGCAACACCAGATGTTCGAGGCGTTGAGACCGTTCGATCCGTTCCCGCTCTTTGCCCCGGACTCCGGCTTGGTCCAGCAAGGCAGTCGTGCTCAGAAGCCCGCTGCGCCGAATGGACGGCCAGTTTGCCGCTTCAGCAAGATGATAGATGCGCGCCGGAAGTGTCCTCAGTCCCATGCCCTCCCCCCATTGCCCATGCGGCCGCGTTTTACGCCTCCACGAGAACCTTGAACCCGCCGTAGACCATGCGCTTGACATCGAAGGGCATCGACTTCATATCCATCGAATCCGCGAGGCGCGGATCTTTCATGACCTTGGCGTTGACGCGGTCACGATGCGCGCGCGATGCGAACAGAATGTACGCAAATACCACCGTCTCGCCCGGCTTGAGCTTGATTGGACGCGTGAACGGCATCCCGAATTTCACATCGAGGTCATCACCGACGCATTCTTTGTAGTCCAGCGCGCCATGCTCTCGCCAAATCTTGGCCGCCTTCTTCGCCATACGGCGGTAGGCATCGAGGTTTTTCTTTGGAACGGGCAGAACATATCCGTCGACATACCGCATCGCACCCTCCGTTTCATTATTTGATCAAGGGAGCGCGTGCCCCACTCGATCGTCACTTTTCTCAACCTACACGGTGACTCCTTCAACCAATAGTCGAATACGCCGGGCGGAAATCGACAGCCTGTGACGTTCTCAACAGAATCAACGATGTGAGCCGAAACTCGCATAAGCAGAGACCATCGGCTGCTCTGCCGCATGGCGTGCCATTCGTGAGAAGACTCGCGCCGTTCTATTCCGCTTGGTTCCATCTCTCAATCGAACAAGAACACTCCCACCGACACGGACGGAATACTCATTCCGGCAGGCCGGCGACTTCGATCACTGGCCGAACTTCGACGGTTCCGATGCTCGCCCCCGGAACCCGTCCTGCGATCGCAACCGCTTCCTCGCGGTCCTTCGCCTCGATCAGAAAATAACCCGCCATCTGCTCGCGCGTTTCGATGAAGGGACCGTCGGTCACCAGCGAACGACCATCCCGCACCTGCACGAGAGTCGCCGTTGCGGCCGGATGAACCGGAGAGGCATGCAGATATTCTCCCTTCGCCTCCAATTGGTGGCAGAGCCGGATCGACTCCGCCAATAATCCTCGCTTGGTCTCCTCACTCATCTTCTCGAATGCCGTTTCGTCGTGATGCACCAGCAATATAAATTTCATTGATCACCTCAAGATCGCTTGCCGCTACCCCTTCTGTACGTGCGCCGGGTCCATCCAGAATATTTCCCCAATAGGGCCGTCCGGATCCTCGAAGCTCCGCACGGACATGAAGCCATAGTCCTTTGGCGGGTAGGATTCCGTGGCCCCTGCCTTCAACGCCTTGTCTCCCAATTCCTGCACCTTCGCCTTGCTTTCGACGGCGAGCGCGGTCAGCACCTCAGTCGTCTTGTGAGCATCCGCGATCTGCTTCTTTGAAAACTCCTTCACCTTGTCATGGATCAACAGCATGGCGTAGATGTCGTCGCTCATGACCATGCAGGCCGCAGTGTTATCCGTGAACTGTGGATTGAATGAAAAACCGATCGCCTTGAAGAACGCCATGGATTTGTCCAGGTCCTTCACGGGGAGATTGGCGAATATCGTGCTGCTCATTTCCCTCTCCTTTGATTCACGCAGCACATAGTGAGACGGTCCGATTATTGACGACTTGTCAAACGGTCACGCCTTCACGGAAGTTCCAACAGCTCCGATTTTTTGCGTGCGCCTCCAATTAACAATCGCTCTTCGAAGCGGCTAGTCGGGAATTTCTGCTTCTACGAGTTTCCCTAAAAGGATCAGGGACTCTTGCCAGCCGAGATAACAGGCCTCGGCCGGAATGATGTCAGGCACCCCTTCCTGCAAAATAGTTGCTTCCGTTCCGCAGGATACTTTTTTCAGATTCACCGTCACTCGGATCTCGCCAGGCAAGTTCGGATCGTCAAAATTGTCCGTATAACGAATCCGTTCATGCGGCACCAGTTCAAGATACTCGCCGCCGAAAGAGTGGCTTTTGCCCGTCGTGAAATTGGTGAACGACATCTTGAACGTACCGCCGACTTTGGCATCCATGTGATGCACCTTGCCCGTAAAGCCGTTGGGTGGCAGCCATTTCGTCATGGCGTCCGCATCAAGAAACGCCCGGTAAATACGCTCGGGCGTTGAACGAAACACGCGATGGAGCCGGATAGTATTGGTTCCCATGGCTATGGTTCCTTTCGAGTGGTCTGAGTTGATGCCTTCTGCCGACAGGGGACGGATATTCCGTCCGCCCCTCACTCAGTAGTCGTTCGATGATCGAGAATTCGACGGCGGCTATACTGAAATCAGCGCGTCCATCTGTCTGATCATGGTGTCATATCTGCTCCACGCCGACGAGTCTCATCGGACCATCTCTCAGACAAAACCGCAGCCATACCCGTCGAGATAAATGGTGATGTTATGGACCCGGAATTTACTCCTCATGCGTCACCCCTCATCGTCGTCCGTGCATGCCGTTCCTGGCCTGGCGTCTCACCCACACTTCGGCGCGTTTCTCGACTCATTCGCACCGTTCCCTGATCGAAAGCAGCCGCGACTCAGGCGCAACCGCCCTCTTTGATCGGCCGCACCTCGATACTGCCATACCGAGCCGCGGGAAACTTCGACGCGATCCGGACGGCGTCGTTAAGGTCTCGAACATCGATCAACAGGTACCCGCCCAGCTGTTCCTTTGTCTCGGCAAAGGGCCCATCGGTCGTGGAGACCTTCCCTGCGCGTACTCGCACCGTCGTGGCAGCTTCTACCGGGTGGAGGGGCGAGGCTCCCAGAAGCTGCCCGTTTTGTTGCAGTTCATCACAGTAGGCCATCGATTCATCCGACAATGCGACCCGCTGGTCACGGGACAAGGCATTCAACGTCTTTTCTTCGACGTACACCAGACAGAGATATTTCATGACCACTCCCTTCTCTATTTTTTTGCAGCACACTCACTTGGCGCGCTCGTTCATCTCCCACAGAGCAAAAGTATTGCCCTCTGTATCCTGACAGATCGCGAAATAGCCCATGCCGGGCACCGCCGTCTTGGGTGTGCAAACCGTTCCGCCGAGCTTATCGACCTTCTTCATCGCAACAGCTACCGACGGAACGCCGACATAGTTGGTGATGGATTGTTGCGGATGCATGCGAGGCATCAGTCCTCCGTCAGGCGTCGCATCTTTGCCGCCGGTATCAATATGCCAATAGTCGTCGATCGCCGCCGGAATCTTCGCGAAGTTCCAGCCGAACAACGAACCATAAAACTTCTTCGCCCGGTCGAGATCGTCGGCAGGTACTTCAAACCAGACGATACTGGCCGCCGCCCTCGGTTTCTTCACCACCCGCTTCTTCATCTTGATCGCCATAATTTCCTCCTGATGATCGCCATCCCGCTATAGAAGATAGTCGTCGTGGGCCGAGAAAATCGACATCCTCCCTAGCTCGATTCTTTCCTAACACGTTCCCTGACATACGATAGTCGTTAGGCGAGGTTTAAATCGACAACGGCGTCCAGAAAGGACGCCCCTCGGTTGACGCTCGAGGAGACGAAAACGCGTAACGCCTCTGAATGTAAAACGGAATGTGGCATTTGAAATGTTTCCGGAAGAGAGTAAAATTCCGCGCGCAGTAGGATTGTTAGCGTGAACAACACAACGTTGACGCCCAGCATACAGGTGCAACCGAGTGCTCCACGAAAGGACCGGCATGAAAATCACCGACATCGCATTTACCTGTTATCCCGTCACAGACCTCCGGCGGGCGCGACAGTTTTATGAAGGCGTGCTGGGACTGAAGGAGTCGCGGTTTTTCGGCGAGGGAGACACGGGATTCGTCGAATATGATCTGGGATCGAACACGCTCGGCATCGGGAACAGCGCGCCGGATTGGAAGCCCTCTTCAGGCGGCGGGTCGGTCGGTCTCGAAGTAGACGATTTCAATGCAGCCATTGCAAACCTCAAGGAACGCAAGTGCCCATTCCGGCTTGAACCGTTTGAAACACCCGTCTGCCACATGGCCATCGTCTCCGATCCGGACGGCAACTCCATCATTATCCATCGACGGAAATCCCGATAAGAGGGGCGGCCGCCGGTAGCGATCAGAACGAGTCTGCCAACCCAGAGCCTATGTTCGGACTGGGAACAAATCCTTCACACTGAGGAGCCTGGCTTCATGAACCTGAACTTGACCGGCCATACCGCCCTCGTGACCGCTTCGACCGGAGGCATCGGGCTGGAAATCGCCCGTTCGCTGGCCGGTGAGGGGGCGCGAGTGATCATCAACGGTCGCACGCAATCCGGCGTCGATACGGCATTGGCGGAACTCCGCCGAGACTTGCCCAATGGTGACCTGGGCGGCCTGGCGGCCGATAACGGCACCGCCGAAGGATGCGCCACAACCCTCTCGACCTGGCCGGAGATCGATATCTTGGTCAACAATCTGGGCATCTACGAAGCCATCGGATTTTTTGATGAAACGGATGACGCCTGGCAGAAGATATTCGAGGTGAATATCCTGAGCGGCGTGCGTCTGGCTCGACAGTATCTCAAGGGAATGTTGAAACGAGGCCACGGGCGCGTCGTATTCATTTCGAGCGAATCGGGGATTTCTCCCGCGCCGGAAATGGCCCACTACAGCGCCACCAAAACAATGCAACTCAGCATCGCTCGTTCGTTGGCCGAACTCACGAAAGGGACGGAGGTGACGGTCAATTCCGTGCTCCCCGGTCCCACGCGAACCGAAGGCGTCGAAAAGTTCATCCGGAATATCTTTCCCGGTCTGGCTCCGATAGAGGCCGAACGCCGATTCATCGCGGAGAATCGTCCGACCTCACTCATCGGCCGCCTCATCGACCCGAGGGAAATCGGAGACATCGTCGCCTTCGTCTGCAGCCCGCGCGCCTCGGTCATCAACGGATCGTGCATCCGCGCCGAAGGCGGGCTCGTGCGCACAATATGCTGAGGTCCTACAGAGAACCCGGCGACTTGTCCTGCCTGTGCCCGCTGTCCCCAGGATTAACGACTGGCGATCACCTGAGTAGTCGGTTCAGGCTCGATCACGGTCGATGGGATGATCGACAGGATGTCCGGCCCTTCGCGGCCATCGACGCGACGCTCACGACATTCACACTCATCGCGATGTCGAGTGATGTCAATGTCCCGATGGCAAACCAATCCGCCTCCAACGCATCGTCGGCCGCCTGGGGCACACCAGATTTCCACTCGCATAACACGGCGATCAACACATAGTGCGTGAGCAATTGTCCTTGCTCGTCGCGATCGAACGCATCGACCGCGGTCAATACCTGAAGCGCGCGGGCGGCGATGCCGGTCTCCTCCGCGATCTCTCGTGCTGCGGCAGCCTGGACTGATTCACCCGGCTCAATTTTCCCACCGGGAAAGCCCCACTTGCCTGCGTCTGGCGGATTCGCACGGCGCACGAGTAAAACATCGCCTTCTCGAAGCACCACGCCGATGACCGCCGCGATCGGACTCACAGGAGCAGGCGGCACCGGCAGGCCGGGGTTCCTGAGCTCGTCGCATTCATCCATGTCACCATCCCACACCACTCTACGCGAGGCAAGACCTGGCTCATCCGGCCAGCTCACTTAGCCGTCCCTTCAGAAACCTCCGTTCCGGTTCCTGCTGCGTGAGGTTCAAGGCCTTCTGGTAAGAGGCGCAGGCTTCCGCAGTCCGTCCCAGTCGACGGCAGAGATCCGCCCGGGCTGAATGGGCCAGATGATAGTTCTCGAGCTCGCCGCGAGAGAGAATCGCATCAACCAAGGCCAGCCCCGCAGCCGGACCGTCGCGCATCGCCACCGCCACCGCGCGGTTCAACTCGATGACGGCCGACGACTCAGCCTGCATCAACAGATCGTAGAGACCGACGATCTGCGCCCAGTCTGTCACCGCAGCATCAGGCGCCTCCGCATGGACGGCGGCAATCGCGGCCTGAATGGTATAGGGACCAACCTGACGCGACGCGAGCGCCCGCTCCACCAGGGCCGTTCCTTCGACCATCTGCGCCCGATTCCACAGCGAGCGATCCTGCTGCTCCAGGAGAATCAGATCGCCGGTCGGCGAGGTGCGCGCCGCGCGGCGTGAGTCGTGCAGCAGCATTACCGCCAGGAGCCCCAGCGCTTCGGGCTCCGGCAGTAACTCGATCAACAGCCGCCCCAGACGAATCGCCTCGCCGGACAGATCGTGCCGCGTGAGCGAGTCTCCGGACGACGCGCTGTATCCTTCATTGAAGACAAGGTACACGACTCGCAACACCACATCCAGCCGGTCAGGCAAGTCGGTCGCCGACGGCACCTCGTAGGGAATGCGGGCGTCACGGATTTTCCCTTTGGCCCGCACGATACGTTGCGCAATGGTGGCGGGCTTGCTGAGAAATGCGCGCGCGATCTCATCGGTCGTGAGGCCGCAGACTTCGCGCAATGTCATCGCCACCTGCGTCTCAGGCGATAAGGCCGGATGGCAGCAGGTGAAGATCAGTCGCAGCCGGTCATCCTCGACCGCCTCGTCGTTCCAGTCTGCGGAATCACTGGTGCTGAGTTCCAGGTGTCTCGCGAGTTCCGTCAAGGATGCGTCAAAACGGGCGCGCCGCCGCATGCCGTCAATGGCCTTGAACCGCCCGGTCGAGACGAGCCAGGCCCGTGGATTGGCCGGCACCCCGTCACGCGCCCATTGTTCCACCGCGACCGCAAAGGCTTCATGCAGCGCCTCTTCGGCCGCATCGAAGTCTCCGAGCAAGCGGATCAAGGTGGCGAGGACCTGGCGGGATTGAGTGCGGTAGATCTCGTCCACCAGCGCGCGGACCTGCTGGGACTGGTTCTCGCTCACGGTCAACGTCCTTCTCGGGCGGGTAGACCTTGTCGCCTCCCGCGCTCATGGGTTCAACCTCAAGTCCGGCCGAGCTGAGCCTTCGCCGCAGGACTCATCATGTCCGGCTTCCACGGCGGATCCCAGACCAGATTGACATCGACGGAACGTGCCTCGGACAGCTCACGCAAGATCGCCGAGTGCACCATTTCCATCAACAGCTCTTCCATCGGGCAAGCCGGCGTCGTCATCGTCATCGTGACGTGTACCTGGCCATCACGCAGCTCGCTGCCATACACCAATCCCAAGTCGACGATGTTGATTCCCAACTCGGGATCCACCACCTGACGCAGGGCCTCCATTATCCGAGGGTCTGAGCTCGATCCCTGTTGCTCCGTGGCCATCCAACACTCCCTTGTGCGTTCGACAAAGACTTCTTCATCATGGCCCACATCAAGACGCGGCGCGACTCGTGGCACCCGGCCGATCCGGCACACTCCTCAAGGCCGTGACCGTATTTGCAAGGAACAGCACCAACGTCACCGCATTCAGTAACCCGCCGACCTGCCTTCCCACCCCCCACCCCGCTACGTCACCGACCAGTCGCACCACCAATGTCGTCTGCAACAACAGCACGTGCACGTAAAACAGCGGCCGATACATCATCCGCGCACCAAGCACCGCCGGAAAGATGATCGGCGCATGGGCGAAGATCATCGCAAACACAAACCCCAGAAAGAATGCATGCAGCATGGCATCGTACTGCGGCCCCACGGGAACGCCGCCATACAGCATCGCGGCCAGTCCGCTCACGCCCAGCCAGACATAGCCACTGAGCAGACAGACGGCGATAAAGCGTGTCAGCCCGCTTTGGTGGACCGTTCGTCTGGCGATGTCATTGAAGCCCAGCCACAGGGCGAGAGCGATCAGCCCGGCGCCGAACAGACGCACCGCGCCATCGAACCACCATCCCAGCAGCAACAGCCCTGCCAGCAACGTTCCGAAGCACAATAAAAACGCGGTTTGTGCACCGGCGGTCACCTGCTGCAAACGGGCCAATTCCAGACGCTCACCGGCAATGGTCACCACCAAAAAGGCAGCCCACCAGAAGACGACCAGAAAGACGGGCCAACCAAGAAACCACAGCAGATTCCCGAGAGCCCAGATGATTGCCCCCCCTCCCATCGTGAACGTGTATAAGGCGGGGTGCCGCCGGATGATGGCGGCGAAAATCGTCACGAGACCGGCGCTGCCGCCCAGCAGCAAAAGTTGAGCAACGACCAGTGGGCCATTGGCGATCAAAACCACAGCCCCAAGCCCAGTGAGCAACGGAGCTGCATAGGCCCAGGGTTGGCCGAGCGCCACGGCACGCTCTAAGCTGATGAGCGTGCCGAGAAATCCGGAGACCATCAGCGGACCATGCAACGAGGAAAATCCCGATCGCGGTAAAGGCACATCCCAGCCGAGTCGCGCGATGCCGGCCCAGAGCCCCGTGAGTAATGCCACCATGCCGAGCGCAAGCAGCGGAAGCCGTCGCGGATGCCGGATCGTCATCGTGACGGTCCCTTCGGCACGGTCATCGTGATTCTTCCTTCTCCAGCACAGCGAGCGGCTCGAGACGGTACCCGGCCCTGGCGAGTGCGCCCTCCAAGGTTTTCATGACCGCCGGACTGTCTGAATGCCGCATGACACTCACAGTCGGGGCAGCGAGCAACGCCTCCCACAGGTGTTTCATCTCTGGAGCCGGCAATCGATCGCAGAGGGCATACAGTCCATCAGGGCCTTCTTCCAAGTGATTATGATCTGCCAAGATCCGCCGCATCGTCGCCAGGATTTGGACGGTCGGGGTCGGCATGAGCAAGGTCGCAAGCGCACCGTGGTCGAGCCGAAGCTTCGCAGCCACCGGCACGGGCTCACCGCCTCGCCACCGTTGCAGCGCAGGCAGCAGCAACTTTTCTTCCATGCCGATGTGCCTCAGCAGGCCCGCACGAAACTGGTCATACGTGTCGCGGTCCACCCGACCTGGATGAGAAACGGCAGCCTGCAACAATCTGTCGAGCCGACAGTGATCTTCCGCGAGAAAGTTCGCAATCACACCGGCAGCAGGATCGTCTGACAGCTTCACGGCCTCAAGCTACTGCTCACGAGAAAGAGTGTCAACATGGACCGGGCCAGGAATGACGCAGCACGCGATGGCGCTGATTGGAGGACCACGAGACCTGGTCAGCCGCGTCCGGTCTTCTGAGTGACAGGTTCGGCTGCGATCAAAGAGACGTACACACTCCGCTCACGAGGACCATCGAGTTCCACCAACATCACCGATTGCCATGTGCCGAGGACAAGCGACCCGGCTGAAACCGGGATGGTGAGGGACGGCCCCAGGATCGACGCCGCCATATGCGACCAGGCATGGGAAGGATCGTGAGCATGCCGGAATTGAATGCGAGGGATCATGTGCTCGACGATCTGAAGAAAATCCTGTTCGGTGCCTTCCCCGATTTCACCGGTCGTCACGGCCGCGGTTGTGTGAGTCACGAAGACCGAGCACAGCCCTTCCTTCATGGCCGCCTTTCGAATGACCGATTGGACCAGCTCAGTCAGGTCCACCACGTCCTTCAAGTGCTTCGTCTTGATGCGCAGGAGTTCCATCGGACAGTTCCAGTCTTGTGTATATCGAATCCACCCCTCACGGACCGGATGGCGGAGCCAATTCCTCTCAGCTGATCATCACTGCGCCCTCACGTGTATTCCAGAGTTCAATCTCAGACAGGGGCCGCTTTTTGGCATGCGTTCCGATCCATTCGGCTATCTGTTCATCAGTGGCTCCCGTCGAGACAAAGGATCTGAAGTCATCATAGTCAATTCCGGCGAATCTGAGCCAGCGTTGATCGAGCGGGCAGTTCGAATAGTACTCTCCTTGCCAGCCCACGAGCGCCGCCCGGCACTTGTCGACCGCGCGCGCAGCCAAGGCATAACCAGCTAGGGTTTCACGCGGTTTGCGAGGCGATTCTTTGTCATCCCGCAGGTCGCGGGCCAAGGCTTGCACCTTATCAAGATGGGGGTTCATCGCCCCTCCTTTCTCCTGACGTCATTATCCTTTCGGTGAGGCAATGCTCTATACCGCACTCATGTAGCGATCCAGGAAATGACACGTCCTCGCCGCATTGGTGGTGCCCCCATTTATTATGACAGCCATCTGTCCGATCCGACACAAGCAGATGACGAAAGACGACAGCCGATTTACACAAACGATTATCCCCTACCAGCCGGGGCAATCCCCGCTGGCGGACTGACCTGCCCCCGAGTTCCTGGAGCCTGCCCCGGCTGCTGCTGCGCCATATCCAGCGGCGACCATCCACCACCCAGGGCTTTGTAGAGCTGCACCACCGAGACCAGTTGCAACCGGTGGGTACCCGTCAGAGCCAATTCCGCCTCGAATAAATTGCGCTGTGCGACCAGCACATCGAGATAATTGGCCAGCCCTCCCTTGTAGCGAAGATTCGCCAGCCGTAAAGCCGAACGCAAGGCATCGACCTGTTGCGCCTGCGCGTCCCGCTGTTCTCGCGCCGTGCGCACTGCTACCAGCGCATCCTCCACTTCGCGAAACGCGACCAGCACCGCCTGTTCATACCGCGCCAGCACTTCCCTGCCCTGCGCCTCGGCGGCGTCCTGCTGAAAGCCGAGAATCTGCGCGTTCAGCAACGGTCCTGCCAGACCTGGGCCAACCACCCCGAATGCCGTCTCGTTCGCGATCAGCCGCGACAACTGCGGACTCGCTACTCCCAGGATGCCCGTGATACTGAGCTTCGGGAATCGATCAGCCTTCGCGACGCCGATCCGCGCCGTGGCCGCGGCTAATTCCTGTTCGGCTTGGACAAGATCAGGCCGGCGCTGCAGCAATTCGGACGGCAGACCCGCCGGCACCTCCGGCGGCAACACCTGCTCCGTCAAGGAACGGCCCCTCGCCACCTGCCCCGGCGGTCGCCCGAGCAGAATGCTGAGCTGGTTCTCCTTCTGCACCATTTGCCTGGTCAATTCCGCCGCACGAGCGGCCGCATTCGCCCGTTCCGCCTCGAACTGATCGGCGTCGATGCGGGAAATCATACCTTGACGCAGCCGGGCTTCGGCAATCCGCACCGATTCCTCCCAGGACTTCAGCGTGCGCTGTGCGACGCCGAGCTGCATATCGAACTGCAGCAACTCAAAGTAGGCCTCCGCTACCCCACTCACCAGTTGCAGCACCACCGCGCGCCGGGCCTCTTCTCGGGCGAGCAGATCTCCCCTCGCGGCTTCGTTCGACCGCCGAACCCGTCCCCAGATATCCAGTTCCCAGGACAAATTTCCCTGGAGATAGTAATTGAATGGATTGGGAAATCCTGGAAACAGGAAGTTAGCCTTGCGCCCGAACGACGGCGCATTGGCCGTGACATCAGCCTTTGGAGCAAAATCCATTTTCGAAATGAGCAGGCGAGCCTGAAACTCTTCGACGGACGCCACCGCGCGTTGCAGATCTTTATTCTCCGCCAGCGCGATGCGAATGAGCCGGCGAAGTTCCTCGTCCTGCAACAGATCCCACCAGGGAAGATTGGCGAAGGACTGCGTCTCCTGATCAGCAGCCGCCATTCGGAATCCGTTCGGCATCTGAAGGTCGGGACGTGAATAGTCAGGACCGACGGCACAGCCGGTCACGATGAGAAGAGCAATGACAGACGCAATCATACGCATGATGAACCTATTCTATGCAGGGTCGCACTGACCAGGGCCCGCCACCGGGGCCGCTCCGGTAATTTCGCCCACAATGTGTCTGGTACAACAGCCATGGGCGATCAAGGCCGCACCTTCCCGCCACATCCTGGCCAGGAGAGCCTTACCGTCTTCCGAGATGAACGTGATCCCGACCAGTTCCACGACGGGCGCGAATATGCCGGACTGCCGCACGACTTGCCAGGTCCGTTCCAGTTCCGTCACCCAGGGCCCGCTCAAACTGCCCTCCAGGGTCAGCCGGGCGGAATCTCCACTCTGCTCCGATGTAATTTTCAGCATAGTGAGTCCATTCACCCCTTTGCGCCCGCGAGTTGCAGCCCCGGCTCCTCCGCTGCGTCCAACTCCTCCGCCGGTTGATGCCGCGTGGCGATCAGCGAATAAAACACCGGCACCACGAACAGCGTAAACAGCGTGCCGACGGTCATGCCCGTGACCAGCACCATGCCGATGCTGTTTCGCGCCGCCGCGCCCGGCCCCGACACCAGCACCAGCGGCAGATGGCCGAACACCGTCGCCGCCGAGGTCATCAACACGGGGCGCAACCGCGTCATCGCCGCCTCGCGCAGCGCCGCGGTTTTCGACAAGCCGCGCGCTTGCAAGGTGTTGGCAAATTCCACGATCAGAATGCCGTTCTTCGCAATGAGGCCCACCAGCGTAATCAGGCCGACCTGCGAGTAAATGTTGATCGTCGTCAGGTTCAGGAAACTGAAGACGAGTGCCCCGGAGATGGCCAACGGCACCGACCCCAACAGCACGATCAACGGATCACGAAAACTTTGGAACTGAGCCGCCAGCACCAGATAGATCAGCACCACGGCGAACCCCAGCGTCACGATGAGGGCCGACCCCTCATGTCTGATCTGGCGCGATTCGCCCGCATAATCGAGCGTCGCGCGAGAACCGGCGGCGGCTGCGGCAGCCGTTTCCAGCACACGCAACGCCTCGTCCTTCGTCACGCCCGGCTTCACGCCGCCGAAGATGCGGACGGCATTCCGTTGCTGAAAGCGGTTCAGCGTCCGTGGAGCCGCACTGGTCTCGATGCGGGTGAACGTCGAGACCGGGACCAACTGCCCGCCAGGCGTCTTGATCTTCAAGTCCAGCAAAGGATCCAGCGTGGCTCGATCCTTGTCGCCGATCTGCGGAATGACCTTGTAGCTCCGGTCATAGAAATTGAACCGGTTCACGTAGGCGCCGCCGAGCAGCGTGCCCAGTTCCTGCCCGACACGAGCGAGGTCGAATCCCAGATCCGCCAGCCGCTCGCGATCGATGACGACGCGCGCCTCGGGCAAATCGAGTTTGAGATCCGTATCCACGTAGAGAAATTTGCCGCTCTGCCACCCGGCGCCGAGCACGGCCGCTGTGGTTTCCATCAGCTGCTCGGCAGGCAACTGACTTTCTAAAATCAGCTCCACGTCATACTGCCCCGGGGTCGGCAGGGGCGGATCGAGCCGTGGGAACACGCGCAGCCCGGGAATTTGCGACACCGCGCCATAGACCTGGCCATACATCAGCTCCGTCGAACGAGAGCGCTCGCGCCAATCTTTTGCGACCAAGCCTCCGAAGCCGCCCCAGGATGACGTGAGCGACCAGGTGAAGCGCGCCTCGGGAAACGCTCGAAGCGCATCGATGACCTTCAAGGAATCCCGGTTCGTGGCCGCGACCGTCGAATCCGGCGCGGCTTCCAGAAACAGGCTGATGTGACTCTGATCTTCCACCGGCGCCAATTCCTGCCGCGAGAACTGATACAGCGGCCAGGCCGCAACCATCACCAACAGGGCCGCAACCACAATCGCCCAGCGCATCTCCAACGCCCCATCAAGAAGACGTCCATATCCCGCGCGCGTGGCATCGAAGACCCGATTCACCGTCTTGGTCAACCGCCCCTCTTTGCCTTCAGGGTGCACGAAATACGAACTCATCACCGGAGAGAGCGTGATCGCCACCACCCCGGACAGCACCACGGCGGCGGCCAGTGTCATCGCAAATTCCAAAAACAGCGACCCGGTCAATCCGCCTTGAAACCCGATCGGGGCATAGACCGCCGCCAGCGTGATCGTCATGGCGATGATGGGCCCGACCAGTTCACGCGAGCCAAGCAGCGCCGCCTGTATGCGGGATTTGCCTTCGCGCACATGCCGTTCGACGTTTTCGACCACGACGATCGCATCGTCCACGACCAATCCCACCGACAACACGATGGCAAGGATCGTCAAGAGATTCAGGCTGAAGCCGAACGCATACATAAAGATCGCCGCGCCGACCAGCGACACCGGCATCGCGACCAACGGCACCAAGGCCGTCCGCACCGAGCCCATGAAGAGAAACACCACCGTCGCCACGATCAGCACCGTTTCCCCGAGCGTCTTGGTAATTTCCTCCAATGCGCTCCGCATAAACATCGTGCCGTCCCACACCAACTGCATGTCGATGTCCTTCGGCAGCGTGGGTCGAATCCGATCCATTTCCTCCCTCAGCCTGTGCGCCACCTCGATCTCGTTCGAACCGACCAAAGGCCAGATACCGAGGTACACCCCTTCCGTCCGGTTGTACTTGGCGACCACTTCGGCTTCCTCGGCCCCGTTTTCCACTCGCGCCACATCTCTCAACCGCACGATGGCTCCGCCGCGATCGGTGACGATGAGGTCTTCGAACTCTTCAGTGCTCCGCAGATCCGTATTCGCCAGCAGATTGATCTGCACCAGGTTGCCCTTCGTTCGGCCCACGGCCGCCAGGTAATTGTTGCGCCGCAACGCCGCTTGCACATCACCGGGAGAAAGATTGTAGGCGGCGAGTCGGTCCGGATCGATCCAGACCCGCATAGCAATCTGCCGTCCGCCTTCGATGGTCACGCGTTGCACACCGGTCAAGGTGGCGAATTGCGGCTGGAGCGAGCGCAACAACCAGTCGGTCAACGCCGGCACCGTGCGCTCCGGTGACGTAAAGCTCAGATAAAACGACGCATAGGGACGGTCGGCCCGCTGCACCTCGACCGCAGGCGGCTCTGCCTCTGCCGGCAATTCCGACCGGACCTGTTGCAGGCGTGCCGTCACTTCGGCGAGCGCCGCCGTGCTGTTGTGATTGAGCTTCAGATGAACCGTGACGGTGCTGACACCGGCCCGACTGGTGGATTCCAGATAGTCGACGCCGCTGATAGCCGACACCACCCGTTCGATCGGCGTGGTCAAAAACCCACGCACCGTCTCGGCGCTGGCCCCGTAATACACCGTGGTGATGATGATCGACGAGCTTTCAATCTTGGGATATTGCTGCACCGGCAGCGTGGTCAACGCGCGCCAGCCGACCAGCACGATGACCAGATTGATCACCACGGCCAAGACCGGATGTTTAATGAAGACATCTGTGAATGAACGCATGGTCATGCCCCTCTGATTCACGGTTGCTCGGGCGAAGGAGTGGCCTCGGACTTAGCGACCGGTCCGTCCGCAGCCACCACCAGCACACCATCACGCAATTTAAATGCACCGGAGGCCGCTACCTGTTCCCCGGCAGTCAAGCCGGCATAGACGATAATGTCATCACCCGACATCGCACCGCTCTCCACGTGACGCACCTGCGCGCGTGTTTTGCCCTGGCCGTCAGGGTTGATCACGAACACCTGATCGCCGCCCGGCCCCTTGCGCACCGCATTGACCGGAATGGCCACCGCGCTGCGTGGCGCGCCCACCCGGACCTTGATCCGCACGGCTGCGCCGGGCACGGGCATAGCAGGCGAACGGTCGATGCGGGCACGTACCATGGCATTACGCGTCGCAGGATCGATGCGGGCGTCCAATGCCACGATCTTGGCTTGAACAGCAGTAGACTCTCCCGCCGAATACACATCCACCAGATCACCATCCCGCAAACCAGCCGCCACATGCTGCGGTACGGCAAAATCCACATGCACGGCGTCATCAATCCCCTGCAGCGTCGTCAGCTGCGTGCCTTCATTCAGATATTGTCCCGGGTGCACATCGGCGAGGCCGACCCGGGCACGGAACGGTGCGCGGATGGTCTTGCGAGCAATCAAGGCTTTCGTACGTGCAATTTGTGCCTGTGCGACATCGAGATCCGCCCCGGCGCGATCGACCTCTTCCTGTGCCGCGGCCAGATCCTGAGTCAGGGCCCGGCGCCGGTCGAGGACGGTACGCGCCAGTACTGCTTGGGCCTGCTGTGCTCGTAGCTCGGCCTCCTCCACCGAGACATCGAGGGCGACCAACACCGTGCCGGCTTCAACGATCTGGCCCGGCGTGAATCGCACCTGATGCACTGTGCCGGCCAATTCATTGCGCAGGGTTATGGAGCGGAGCGCCAACACGGTCCCGATCGACGTCGCAGTCTGGTGATGATCAACAGCCCTGGCCACTGCGAGTGTGACGACTTCCATCGGCTCCGGCTGGTTGGTCGACGCCGCGGCTTGGTCTTGGATGCTCCCGTATTTCCACGCCCCCAGTCCCACCCCGACTCCGATCACCGTCAGTATCAGTAGCGACGATCCGATCCATCCACGACGATTCATGACCATTCCTCCCGACCAATAACAGATGACTCCCGCGACTGATCAATTGCACGAACTCAATGACACTGGCACACAGCAAATGACGTTCCCGCCGCATATCCCCCACACAATCTAGCTAAACACTGATCCTGCCGACGGAATTCACGCCACTTCTTTTCCCGATAGCACCGCATCGAGCCGTGTGCCGAAACCCGACTGCCTTTCCATCGGCATCTGCCGAAATAACGGCATCGGCATGGCTCCCTCCTTGATTGCGCGCCAGGCATCGAGACCGCCGGCAAGCGGCCACACTCGTGAGAACCCTTTCTGTTGCAACAGCAAAGCCGCTTGCGCACTTGCGGCATCGGAGGGGCAGCGGCAATACAACACCAGATCGCGGAAGTGCGGCAGCTCGGCGTACCGATGCGCCAATTCGTCCAAAGGGATGTGCAGAGCATTGGGAATACCAGGCTCTGCGTCCACGGCAAGTCGTGACCGCACGTCGATGAGCAAGGGAGCCTCCGGAGCTTGAAGTTGGTCTAAAAGCTCCGTCACTGTCTTTCTTGGAATCGCTTGAAGTTGATGACGAACATGCCAGGCCTTCCAGCCGATGTACGCGGGCAAGAGAATGACCCCAGCGAGGAGGATCGCGGGCAGCGCTTGTTCCGAATAGGTCAGGGCCAGCTCGACCTGCTCAGCAAAGAACAGCCCGAAGCCCAATCCGGCCCCCGCCCAGATTGCGGAGCCCAGCGCATCGTAGAGTAGAAACAACGTGAAGGGCAGCCCGACGATCCCGGCCAACGGCGGGGCGATCGTGCTCAACCCCGGGATGAATTTCGCGACCAGCAACGATTGCACGCCATGCTTGCGGAAAAAGTCCTCCGTCCGCCGCACGCAAGCGTCCGGCTCCAGCGCAATCCGGCACAAGAGCGTCAACACCGGACGGCCACGCCATCGCCCGGCAAGAAACCAGATGATATCCGCCAACAGAGTCGCCGAGAGCGCAGCGACCAACGCGCCCGACCAGGAGAGGTGACCGGTGCCTACCAGCACGCCGGCCGCGACCAGCAGCGGCAATGCCGGAAACGGCAACCCGAGTTGCTCGGCCAGCACACCACCGAACAACACCCACGCCCCCTGCTGCTCCAACAACTCACTCACCGATTCCATCAGCATCTCCCTCTCGTTCTTCACGCTTCGATGTGATCAACTTGACAGCAGGATTTGTTCCAGGCCATACGGCCCTGCCATGGGAAGAGAATTCACTGATGCGAGAAGGGAATTGCGGCGGAGAGGTCGAGAGGCGGCTATGAGTGCAGACGTCAGTGCCGAAGAACGACTGCCGATATCTCGGCAGGTGTCGATTGGTCGGCGCGTACAGAAGGGAGAAACCGAGTGGCAGGCTCACCTACCGAGGACGGGCAATGCCGAGTTTCTGCATCTTGGACTGGAGCGTGGTGCGCTTCATGCCTAAGCGGGCGGCTGCGCCGGATGATCCGCCAATGACCCAGTGCGTGTCCCGTAGCGCCTTGATGATATGGTCGCGCTCGGCTGCCTCCAGCGTCGTGGCCGACCCGTTGGACAGAGCCACCGGACGTTTTAATTCTGCGGTCGGCACGAACAGCTCCGATCCGGATGACAGGATAACCGCCCGTTCGACGAAGTTTTCCAATTCTCGCACGTTGCCTGGCCATCCATAGGCTTGCAGCGCCCGCATGGCATCGGTCGGCACCGTTTCGATATGTTTTTTCATGCGCGAGGCAAACTTCTGAACGAAGTGCCGGACCAACACGGGAATATCTTCCACTCGTTCGCGAAGCGGCGGCACGGTCACCGGGAAGACTTTCAAGCGGTAATAGAGATCGCTGCGGAATTGTTGTTCGTCCACCATGTGACTCAAGTCGCGATTCGTCGCGGCGATCACCCGGACATTGACCCGCATCGTTCTGGTGCTGCCCAGTCGCTCAAACTCCTGCTCCTGCAGCACGCGCAGCAGCTTGACCTGCAACTCCAGCGGGATCTCTCCCACCTCATCGAGAAAAATCGTGCCCCGATCCGCCAGCTCGAATCGCCCGAGCTTCGTGGCGATGGCTCCGGTGAAGGCTCCCTTTTCGTGTCCGAACAGTTCGCTTTCCAACAGGCCGGTTGGAATTGCGGCGCAATTCAGCTTTACAAACGTCCGTTCACGGCGACCACTCAAATTGTGGAGGGCGCGGGCAATCAGTTCCTTCCCGCTCCCGGTCTCACCGAGAATCAAGACGGTGGAGTCTGTCGCGGCGACCGTCTGGACCTGATTCAATACCTGTTTGAGCGCGCGGCTCTCTCCGACAATCTCCTCGAAATTGTAGTCCGTTTGAATTTCCTCTTCGAGATAGACCTTCTCCTTGGCCAACTTGTCCTTCAGTGCCGCGATCTCACGGAACGCCAGGGCATTCTCAACCGCAATGGCGATTTGCTGCGCGACCTGGCCAAGTAGCTGCACATCTTCAGGATCGAATCCCGCGTCCCTCCGTCGGCCGACATTCAAGGCGCCGAGCGAACGATTGCGGGAGAGAAGCGGCACAGAGCAAAAGGACTTGATACCGCGGTCCAGCAAATCCTGAGCACAGGGCGAGGCGCCCCCCATTGCCAGCAGGTCCCGCTCATTGAACAACGCCGCTTTGCCGGTGGTAATCGCCTGACAGGAGGGCGACTGGGTGGCCTCCTCGATACGCCCTTCTTCAATGAAACTTTCATTCCGGTCGAAATCCAGCACATGGATGCGCCATCGGCCGGTGTCTTCATCGCAGAGCAACAGGCTCGACCCGTCGTGCGGAATCACCTGCCGCAGGCAGGCGCTGACCGCTGGGAATAACTGGTCCAAATCCAGATGGGAGACAACGGCATTGTTCACCTCGAGTAATAACCGTTGCCGATCGCGTTCCCTCGTCAACTGCGACTGATAGGCCAGTGTGCTCTCCGAGTTCAGCGCATTGTCCAACGCCACCGCCACTTGCTGCGCCACCTGTTTCATAAACGCGATCTCGCTGTCGAGATAGACCCGGGGCCGCAAACTTCCGAATCCCATCGCGCCCAGACGCCGGTGCGCCGTGGTGAGAGGCACCACACAAAACGAGCGCACGCCGTTCGCGCGAAACAAGGTCATCAAGGCGGGAAACCGCGGCTCCCGCTCAACATCGTCCACCGTCAACGGCTCTTGCGTCTTCCACACCAGGCCGCCAGGCGATTCGTCGACAGGCGTTTCCAATCCGGGCTCGATCGTGGATTGCTCCGAGGTGACCAACAGCCACAGCCTCATCACGTCACGCGAATGGTCATGCCGCACGACATTCATGAAATCGAACGGCACCACCTGGGGTAGTCGTTTGGCAAGATCGGCCAACAACAGACTCTGATCATGATGCGAGGCGATCGATTCAGTGACTTCGAGCAAGAGACGCAAGCGGTCCCGGTCACGGGCCAGGTCCTGATGATGCAGTACATTGTCCACGGCGACGGCCACCAGTTTCGCGACCTGATTCAGGAACGAGACGCTCCCTTCGTCGAAGGCAAAGGGCTTCAGGCAGCCAAAGCCGATAGCGCCCAGACGGCGCATCGCGGTGGTCAGCGGAAAGAAGCAGACGGATTGCACGCCGATTCCGCGCAGCGCGTTCATTCCGACTTGAAATCGCGTCTCTTCCGCCAGCGACGGAATGAGGATCGGCTGCTGATGCTCCCACACCCACCCGCTGGCCGAGTCCTTCATGGGAATCTCGAGCCCATCGAGACGGCGTGTCACCCGTTGCGCCTCTGCCGTTTCGAGCACATGCACCTGCATCACGTGCTTACCGGCATCGTGCAGGACCAGCCCGACGAAATCGAACGGCGCCACCACAGGCAGGCATTGCGCCAGGTCCTGGAAGAGCGACGGCAAATCGTGGTGCGCGGCAATGACCTCCGCCACCTGCAGCAAGGCGGCACCACGATCGGCCATCATCGGTTCGACGCTGCTCGGAATCAGCTCATGCATGGGCATAGTATACGGTGCCATCCGGCCTCCGATGCAACTACCGCGACGCGGTCCGCCCGTTCGTGGGTGATTCGTCAGCGGACATCAAACTCCCAGGTCATCCCCTGCGCAAAATGCGGCGCACCGGTTGCCTTGTCAGGAAAGAAGCAGATCAAGGCATAGGGGCCTGGATCAAACATGGCGGTGAAGAGGCCCCGGGTACCCCGTTCAATTCCGACAATGCCTCCCAGCGGCCGCCCCGGCGGAGGCGCAGTGGCCCCTGGCTCGAACGCTGCAATAAAATCCTTGGCCTTCGCATCCCGCGCCAGCTTGACGAGCACGACCTCGTGGGCCTGCTGTCCCTCATTGACCAGTTGAATGGTATGCGATCCTGCTGTGATGGGTTTGGACAGCACGAATTGAAAATCCCTGGCGGTGATCACCACATCGGGGTTTGGCGCGGCAAGGCCAGTTCCCCTCGTCTCCGTCACCATGAACGGCTTGGCCATTCCGAGCGCCACATGCGCAACTCCGGCTTTATTCGGGACGAGGCAGAGCACCAAATGTTGCCCTGGCTGTAGTTCCATCACCGCCGTTGCGCGATCTCCGGGGACCACGGCGTTCGGTCCACCGACAAAAGTCATCCAGGCCGGCGGATGCTCCGGATCGGCTTTCATCGCCGCCGCAAAGTCTGCCGGCGTCTTGCCCGCCGCCAACCGGACCAGTTGCGCATGGTGGACTTCTCCGCCCTGGTTCACCACCTCGATGGCGGTCAGACCGGACGGCACCTGTTCCGGCACAATAAAGCCATAGTCGGTCGCGGTCATGGTGAACTGGCCCGGCTGCGACGCCAAGGCCTGTCCCGCAGGATTAGCGGCGGCCAGCGCGAACAGACACAGCGAAGCGAGTCTATGAACTTTCATGGTCATCCTCCTGGGTCGTGAATGTGTCCAACACCATCTCCGTCGCGAGCGAAGGTGTACCACGAAGGGCCCCGATTTCATTCCTAAGAATATGCTATGGTCTCCCTAAATTTTTCCTAACCGGCTGTTACGACACCTGCGATGATCCCGGCAACCATCGTCGATCTGCTCCACACCGGCGTCTCCGTCAATGTCGGCACGCGTGATGCGGACCTCATGCCGGAATGCACGAGGGGCTGGGGCATCTGGGTCGGGGCCGATCGTACGGCGGTGACGCTGTTACTGACGGAATCCGCCTCCGCACAGACCCTCGACAACCTCCGCAACAACGGCCTCATCGCGATCACCTGCTCCCGGCCCACCGACCACGTGACTTGCCAGCTCAAAGGCACCGTCACGAGGATCCGTCCGGCGACCCCGCAGGACTATGTGCAACAACAAGCATGGCGCCGGGCGTTTTTAGGTGAACTCATTGCGGTCGGCGTGCCGGCCGAACAGACCGACGCCATCATCATGCAACCCGCGGTTGCAATCGAGATGCAAGTCACCGGCGTCTTCGCCCAAACTCCCGGCCCCGGCGCCGGCGAACAGGTCTGAGGCATGGGCACCGTCGCGCTGGCACTCAAAGACCTCTGGCCCTGCTTCGAAGGCATCATCCCGGCCACCATTGCGACCTGCGCCAAAGACGGTACACCCAACATCAGCTATGTCAGCCAGGTGCATTACGTCGATCCCGAGCATGTTGCGATTTCATTCCAATTCTTCAACAAGACACGCAAGAACATCGCCGAGCATCCCTTCGCCTCCGTGATGGTCCTCGATCCCCGCGCGATGCAGGCCTACCGGCTTTCGCTCAGATACGAGCGATCGGAATCCTCGGGCCCCTTGTTTCAGGCCATGTCGCTACAACTGCAAGCCATCGCCTCCCATGCCGGCATGTCGGATGTCTTCCGCCTGCGCGCTGCCGACATTTACGCCGTGCGCCGCATCGAGCGGGTGGAGGGGTTCACCTCGTGGCCGGTCCCGGCGCAGGACGAGCGCCTCCCATCCCTGTTCATCGATCCGAACTTGCATGCTTTACGAGTGGTCGCGGAACAGTTGAACCGAACGGAATGCCTCGGCGAACTGTTGGAGACAGCGCTTCGCTGCCTGGATGAATTCTTCGGCCTACGCCACACGATGCTGCTGCTGGTAGATGAGAAACGCCGCACGCTCCAGACCATTGCAAGCCGGGGATATGACGAAAACGGGGTCGGGTCCGAGGTGGGTTTCGGGGATGGCCTCATTGGCATGGTGGCAACGGCGAAACTGCCGCTCCGCCTTTCCGGCCTCGACCACACGCTTCGTTATGCCCGCGCCGTTCGCAATCGTGCCGAGGCGCTGTCAGGCTCCGAGACCCTGTGCCGCGAGATTCCCCTGCCCGGCCTCTCGAATGCGTCCACACAGATCGCGGTCCCGCTGATGATCCGACACCGTTGCCTCGGCGTGTTGGTCGCTGAATCCTTGGAGCCGCTCACGCTCCTCATTCGTGAAGAAGCGGTGATGGCGATCGTGGCCGGCCATCTGGCCTCCGGGATAGACCAGTCGGCACAGGAAGCTGACGATCCCGTGGCGGTCGAGGCCTCCATCACAGCGTCACCGCCTGTCCACTCAGCCGTCACGCAACGCTCGTTCTGCTTCTACCACGCCGATGATTGCATCTTCGTCGATGGGGAATACCTCATCAAGAACGTCCCAGGGCGCATCCTGTGGCGGATCCTGAAACAGCATCAGGATGAACAGCGAGTGGAGTTCACGAATCGCGAACTGCGGATGGATAGTTGGCTGGGCCTGCCCGAATGGAAAGATAACTTCGAAACCAGATTGATTCTGTTGCGGAAACGGTTGGAGCAGAAGTGCCCCGATGTGCGCCTCGTCCCGCGTGGACGCGGCCGATTTGCACTCGACACTTCCGTCAACATTATCCTCTCTGAAAAACCTGCGTGAAGGCGGCCGCCGAGTCTCCCGATGCTCGACGAGTCACCGATCCAATTCCTCTTCCGTCACCGCCGATGGTAACGTCGATTCACCGGTTCGTCCTGCTCGACTTCTGGCGGTAAACCGCACACCCTTCGCCGGTTGAATCGGTGCAAACCGCAGGAATCCGATGTCTTGCAGGATGTCGTTGTAGACCGCCTCCATCCCGCCGCGCATGAAGTAGGCCTCGTGCCAAAATCCTGTTCCGCCCGTATCCTGAAGAAACTGCTGCCACCATTGTCGATGGGGATCGGAACGAGCCCAGCGCTCCAACGCATCGAAATCGCGCCAATATTGCCGCATCCCGACATGCGGCGGCATGAGCGACCAGAGCAGTGACTCATGAAGCAGCAACCCCTCCGGCTGAGCCTCGACTGATTCGGCGATCTGAGGGCCGAAACCGAATAGCGTCTTCAGCCCTGTCCACCGATTGACCCGCATGCCGAGATAGATGACAACGAGGTCTGGAAAGCCGGAGAGGTCGACCGTTCTGCGCAGGAGAGGGACAGGCATCGTTTTCCCTAGCGTCGATGGCCGAATCGGCAATCGACGATATTGATGGCTGATTACTTGCCGCGCCGCACGATCACCGCAGCGACTTGATCCAGCCGGACGGTCGCATCGAAGAACTCCATCCCTGATAGTTCGGTCAAGGCTACCGCTTGCGTGCCCACTTTGGCCACCTTGCCGTCCAGATCCTGCCCCGAGAGCAACTTGACCTTCACCCGTTTGCCGACTTGCTGCTCCAGAAGCTGTCGCAACACATCCGCACTATTGAGTTCAATCGCCGGCTCCTCAGCCCTGGTCATCGGAACCGCGAGAGTCCCTCCACCCAAGGCGCACAACAGTAGGACTACCAGGCCAACTCCGCTTCGTCCATGACGATGCACCATGCGAACCTCCGTGAAATGTGGATCAGTGAACGGCCGAGGTCTCCGCGATGGCCGCGCGAGAGCCGTCCGATGCCGTGGAGGATACCCGCAGAGTCGAGGAAAGTCACGCAACTGTGACAGCATCGCCCACTCCCGGATCGGAGACTCTGTCAGCCGCGATGTCCCCTGCAGGAAGGCGGCGCGATGCTTTACAGATTGCAGGGGTCACGGTATCATCCTTGAAGCTCCATACGTACCTTCACCCAATTCCGCAAGGAGACACCGATGGGTTGGATCATCCTCGCCGTGCTGGCTGCGCTCGTGCTGATCGTCATCGGGATGTACAACTCGCTGGTCCGCCTCCGTGCCGCTTGCGAAAGCGCCTGGGCTGACATCGATGTCCAACTCAAGCGCCGCTACGACCTCATTCCGAACCTCGTCGAAACGGTCAAGGCTTATGCGGCCCATGAGAAGGGCGCGCTGGAAGCCGTGATCAATGCCCGGGCGAAGGCCATGTCGGCCCAAGGGCCGGAAGCCAAAGCCGTAGCCGAAAATCAGCTGAGCCAGTCGTTGAAGTCGCTGTTCGCTCTCGCCGAAGCCTATCCGCAATTGCGCGCGGTTGAAGCGTTCAATCAACTCCAGGGCAGCCTGAACCAGGTGGAGGACGCGTTGCAGCATGCCAGGCGGTATTACAACGCCGTCGTCCGCGATTACAATGCGAAGACGCAGGAGGTGCCGACCAACTTCATTGCCGGCTGGTTCCACTTCGTCGGCCGCCAGTTCTTCGAGTTAACCGACACCATCCAACGTGAGCCGCCACGGGTGCAGTTCTAGCGTGGATCGTGCCGGCGAGCCGATCGTGAAACCCCGACGACGCCCACATGTCGCCTGCGTTCTCTCCAGCCTGGTTTTCCTGTGCCTCATTCAATGTGTAAGCCTCCTGCCGGCTGAGGCGCGCTCATTCGTGCTGAGCCGTTTCGATGTGGAACTGCAAATCTTGCCCGGCGGCGAGTTGCTCGTGACGGAAACCGTTAGTCCGCGATTCGAAGGGGCCTGGAACGGCATCGAGCGGCTGATCCCGATCGAATATCGCACCCCGCAAGGGTTCAACTACACGCTGCTGCTGGATCACATTTCCGTCACGGACGAGCAGGGCGCTCCGCTCAAATTCGAAAGTAGGCGGGAGCGGCATTATCGGAACTTTCGGATTTGGATTCCCGGTGCAACGGATGCCACCCGCACCTTCGTGTTGAAATACCTCGTCCGGAACGGCCTGAAATTCTTCGAAGACCACGACGAGCTGTATTGGAACGTCACCGGCGACGAATGGGATGTGCCCATCGAGCAGGCGTCCGTGCGCATCCTCCTTCCTCCGCACGCGACCGGTGTCCGCGCCCAGGCCTTCACCGGCGCTTACGGCGCCCGCGAGCAGGCAGCAACCGTGACGATCCTCGGCTCCGGGATCGAGATGCGGATGACGCGCCCGCTCGGCTTTCGTGAAGGTCTCACCGCCGTGGTCGGCTGGGACAAGGGCCTCGTGGCCGCCCCCACCGTCTTGGACCAAACCCGCATGACGGTCGTCAGCAATTGGCCCTTGGGGATTCCTGTGCTCGTATTCTTGGTGATGTATCGCCTTTGGTCCGTCAAGGGAAAGGATCCGCGCCTTCGGCCGATTGCCGTGATGTACGAACCACCGGACCACCTGACGCCTGCGGAAGTCGGCACACTCGTGGATGAAAATCCGGACACCCGCGATATCACGGCGACCGTGGTGGACCTGGCCGTGCGAGGATACCTACGGATTACCGAACGCAAGGCCGAGCATCTCTTCGGGCTATGGTCCAGCATGGATTATCTGTTCCGGCGGGAAAAACCACCGCAGGAGTGGGCAACCTTGCCCCCGTACGAACGGCTCTTGTTGGAGGCTCTGTTCAAAGATAGCGAGGTCGACGAGGTTCTCCTCAGCTCGCTCGAAAACCGTTTCTACAAATCTCTGCCGGCCATTCATGACGCGATATTTCAGTCTCTGCAACGCCGTACGTATTACAACCAGCGTCCAGATCGGGTGAAGCAAGGATATCTGCTCGGCGGTGCCGCATTCGGAATAGTGCTAACCATCGCGCTCGCCGCCCTTGCCGACCACTGGGGCCTGGCGCCACTGACAACCTTCGTGGCTGGCTTGCTTTCAGGGGTGCTTGTCGTGGGATTTGGCCGCATCATGCCGGCTCGCACGCCGCAAGGCACAAGGGCGCTCGAAGGCGTCCTGGGATTTGAAGAATTTCTCACGCGCGTCGAGGTCGACCGGTTTGATCGCATCATCAAGACGCCCGAACTATTTGAAAAATTCCTCCCCTATGCCATGGCGCTCGGAGTAGAAAAGAATTGGGCGGGGGCATTCGAAACAATCGCCATGACCGCGCCGGCCTGGTACCAAGGCAGCGATCTGACGCAGTTCAATACGAGAGGATTCACGAGCCGCATGGGCGACATGGCGTCACGAACCGGGGCGATGATGACATCGGCACCCCGCAGTTCAGGGGGGGCAGGATTCAGCAGCGGCGGGTCGTCGGGTGGAGGATTCGGCGGCGGAGGCGGCCGCGGGTTCTAACGCGCGGCCGCGCACAGGCCCTTACCTCGTTGCCTTGTGCTCACCGCTCGTGTTGGGAGCGGGCACACCGTAAAATTCATAAATCACGGTGGTCTGCGCCAGATCAGCAAAATCGGGCCAATGGTTCTTGTCGAAGCCCGGCGCGTCTTTGAGATCTCGCTTTGTGGCGTCGATGACGATCTTGTCTTTGCCTGACGCTACCTGCAGCGCATCCCAAGGAATGGCGAAGTATTTATCCTTGATGCCCAGAAAGCCGCCGAAATCCAGGACGGCATAATCGATCGCCCCGTCATCGGGATTGATGACCAGATCCTTGATGTCGCCGAGATTCTTCCCGTCCGTTCCCTGCACTTTCATCCCGATCAGCTCACTGGCCTTGAACACGCCGCTGCGATCCCGAGCGTCGGCATACTGGACGGTCGTCGCGACGGACAGGCACATGACCACAATAGCAATGGCATTCCGCATGGGGCCCTCCTTTCGTCGCCCGTTCGGGGCGACCTCTGCGCCATTTAACAACGGCAGCAGGAGGAACGTGCCTCGCAATAACCCTAGTTCCCGATGGATCCCTCAATATTCTTCCCTCAAGGTGAACACCGTCACCTCTTGGTCGCATTGACCGCCACACGTGCTCCGCAGTGTCTTGGTGGCCACGACGCCATTGTCCCCGACAGGCGTCCAGTCTTTCAGCGAGAACATCACCATGGGATCCGTAGAGACTTCTCCGCGCCCACTGACAAACATGGTCGTCCAAAAGGGCGACCGCTCCGGCCGATTGGGCACGCATTTGTAATTGACCATGGTATGCATCCCCGTACTGGTCTCCTGCGACTCTCCGAGGATGCCGTAGACCAACTCAACCTGTGGGGGAAGGCTAGATCCGGTCGTCCCCTCTTCCGGCTCTTGACGGACGATGGCCTGAAATATTCGCATCCCCACGGTTCCTTCACCCTTGACGAGGGCCATGCAAGGATTCCAATTCTGGGGTGGGCTCGTCCTATACGCGAGCATTCCCTCGCCCTTGAACACTCGTGTCACGTCGGAGGCCGCAATTTCCAGGCTGGATAGAGGAATCCTGGCCCTGGCTTCGGATTGCGCGGGATCGGGACTTTTTTTATCGCTCGCGATAATCGTTGATCGAAGCTCCAGCACCAATCGCGGCGTCCAATCTCGAACCGTAAACGTGAAGTTCTTGCCCATGAGATGGCTGCGATACAGAACTTGCGCCGGCAGAGCCCAAGGCCCCTTCAACGCATCGGCGAGATCCCGAAAAAGATCCGCGGGTTTGAGTTGCACATTGGCACGAACCGTCGCCCGCTTGATCACCGGTTGCGGATCGATACCCAGAGGACGTTTTTGCGGTGCGCCGTGGATGCCGGTTTTCGCTGCTCCCTGTTCGTCCGTCCGAACAGAGCGTTTGACGTCTCCGAATCCGACTCCGGCCTCTTGGATGCGCGGGCCGGGATTTTCGAGTTCCACGATGGCCTCTCGAACCCGATAGCCTGCCTTCGAATCCATGGAGAGGCCGCCCTCGATCAGTGACCATTGCACGTCGGCCCCCTTGATCGGGCCGTTTTCCGGAAAGGAGAAGTCCAGTCCAACAGCAGCGAGCGCGCGCGACGAGCAGGCCACCGCATGTTGGGTCGAGAGATCGAGACCGCTCGAGTCAAACGAGAGATGGGCGGTTAACTCCCCCTGCTCGCCCGGTGCGCTGGTTTTTGTCCTGACGAGCGGGGGTGGGGGCTCCAAGTCAATCTCGATCTTCACCGCTTGCATCACGGCCACTAATTCCGCGAGAGACAACAGCGCGGTGGCGATCGTGTGGGCCGTCGAGAACCGCTTCATGAGTTTGTTCAGATCGGCGGACTCGGCTTTCGAATAGGCGATCTCTCGAAGCGCCGTCATGCGTTTGACGTATGCCTCGGTACCGAGCTTTCCCACCGTTTCGGCAAGCGTCCGATAGAGGTCGGCCAACGCCGCCTGTTCCGCTGCCTGCCTCAGAGGTCCCAGCGCTGTTTTCACCCCGAGTCCCCAGAAGTTGGCTGCCTCCGAGGTGGCAATGCCCTCATCCGTTCCGAAACCGCAGGGATCCCCTGGCTGAAGGCTCGACACCCGGCGAGCCAACAGGTGGGTATCGGCGACGACATGAAGCGGGCGCGGTGCGACAGACAACGGAACAGTCAAGCGGCTCACCGACAGCGTGGAGGCTTGGTGAATACCCAGCGCAATGAACTCCGCAGCAAGATGCTTAAGCATCAGGGCTTGTTGCAGTCCATTGAGGTAGACAGAACTGAAGTCGGTCAGAGTCAGAAGGTCGTAGGAATTCGCCGATTGCCGGCCCAGTTCGATAATCAAACCCGCCCAAAGGCGCACCGTCGGCGAGGCATCAGCCACACCAGCTCGAAGGTCCGCCAGCAACGTCTTCAGAAGCAGACGGCCATCCTGCTCGTCACCCACGGCCAACATGACATCGGCTTCGAATTCGGCATAGGGGACCGTCAAGTGCTCAGCAGCCGACCTGGCAAGGAGGGTTGCTTCCCAATTTTCAAACGGCATCCCTACTTCAGGCTTGTGCGGAACTCCAAGGATAAGACGTTTGTTCGAATCGAGGACGCCGAAGCCCGCCGCGGTCACCGCTTCAACCAACGCCTTCCTGCCATCCGGACCTCCGGCCAGAATCCGTCGGCTGAACTCGGCTGCGGGGCTGGCGTTATCAGAAGGCAGGGAGTGGACTGTGTCAACAAGAGGGAGCGGTGCAACGGAAGAAGGTACCGGTGCAGGAAAAACCGGTGAGACATGACCATCCCTGCGTGGTATCTGAGACGATTCTGCCTGGTTCGTGTATCCCTTGTTGGGATCGTACTCAGGCGGATTCAATGACGGGAAATTCTTCGCGGTCCCGCTGCAGCCAAGGCTGAGCGCAATTGCCATGCCGACTAGAAGTACGCGCAGGACCATCCCCATCTTCCCTTCACGCCACGCCTCGACCCATTCGTCAGCATCCGCATCCGAGGCTTGGATGCCGACCTCGCGCGGAAAGCGACTCAGATCCTATGCGAGCATGGTCTCCGCGTCAACGGAGAGGAACGGTGGGTGTGGCGGCTGAGGCCGGCTTGTCTCGCTCACTGAACGGTCATAACTCGTAGATACGATCGCCAGCGATGCCGAATCGCCGCTCGTCAGGACGCAGGGACACATCGTACCCGCCGCTGACGGATGAAAAGGCCGGAAGCACACCCTGCCAATCATTGATCACAAAACCGGGAAGCCTCACCCGGTCTGGCCCTTGCGCCAATTGAATCATGGGATGGACATGCCCCACCCAGTAAAAGGTGTCCGCCTCCAGGGGTCCATCCACTGGTTGGTGCCGGAAAAGAAACGGCTCGATCCGCACCTGCTCGCACCGCTCGGCCTTCGCCCATTCTTGCGGCCAGCGGCGAGCCAGCCCGGCATCGTGATTCCCCAGCACGACTTGCACCGACCCGCTGAACTCGGACAACCATTGTGAGAATTCCATGACGACCGCTGTCGTCACCCCGCTCGACGAATGCACCAAGTCGCCCAAGAATAGGACATGCTGTGCGTCGACTTTGAACACGAGGGCAGCAAGCCGTTTGAGGTCCTGTGGTCCCGACTGCGAGGGCAGCCACAATCCCTGCTGCTGGAAGGTCTCCGCTTTCCCGAGATGGCAATCGGCCACGACCAGCAGCGAATGGGTCGGCCAAAACAACGCCCGTTCGGGAAGCAATGCCACCCATTCGTTTCGGATCCTGATCCTCATTCAGCGAAACACCTCCCGTTGCAATCGCGCCACTCGCTGTTCGAGCTTTTCAGTCGAGAGACGCGACTTGATCCGCTCCACATAGAGGGGAAAGGCAAAAGGAGTCAGCCGCGGGATGGGGACGATCAACAGCTCCTGCTCGCCCATCCGACGCATCAGGCCGCGCAGCCGGTCGATCTGCAACTGCCGCTCGTTGACGTCCCGAAACGCCTGCGCTAGGAGTGGATGGGAGGGTTCGTACTCTCGAAACACATCGAACAGTAGCGAGGCGCTCATTTGGAGGTGACGAGCCGTTTTCCGCGCCGCAGGCGTGCCCTGGTAGATCAGGCCCGCAACCCGCGCGATTTCGCGGAACGCGCGCCTCGCGAGTTCCGGAAAGTTCTGCGACGCGTGGATATCGTTCTCCAACCCATCGAACGCCGTCAGGGCTTGAGTGATTTCCCGCTCACTGCCAAGTGGTTCAGTCGAAAGCAACTCGAAGCCATAGTTGGTCGCCGAAACAGCAATCGTATTTGGACGGAGCCGCGCCAGACGATAGGCCGCCAGATGCCCCAGCCCTTCATTGACGCTCCAGCCTTCCCAGGTGTATACGAACAGGTGATGGCCTTCCGCTGTCCGGCAGGTTTCGATCAGTATCTGCGCCGCAGAGGGAATACGGGACCGGCTGGATTGGAGATGCGCAATCGGCAGCAGTGCCTCAATCTCGGGTGATTGTTGGTCGAGCCCCTCCACCGCTTGCCTCAGACGATCGACCTCTCGCCGGAGGTAGAACGAGAGCTGCACGCTCAGCGGGAGGATGGTGCCGCTCCAGACCGCGGCGACCGGACTCCGTTGACGGGCCGGCTTCACATAGGCGGTCATGTCTCGCAGCTGCAGAAACTGTACGGTCCGGCCGCCGAACTGAATGACATCGCCGGGCCGAAGCTTCGCCACAAACGTTTCATCGATCATGCCGAGTCTGGCTCCGCCGCGAACCTGCACCGTCACACCGCTGTCGGAGAGGATTGTGCCGATGTTCATCTTGTGCCGGCGGGCCATCTCCGACGAGACGAACCGATAGCGTCCATCGAGCACTTCCACCTTGCGAAATTCAGGATAGGAAGATAGGGCTCCGCCGGAACGGATGAAACCTAGCGCCCAAGACCATTCGTCGTCCGTGACGGTTCGGAACGAGACGGCCGATCGGACGTCCCGGCTGAGGTCGGTCGGATCGAACCCTTCGTTGAAGGACGCATTCAGGAGACACTGTACCAACACATCGAGCGGCTTGTTCAGCGGAGTCCGTTCCTCCAACACGCCATCCTGCATCCCTTGCCGCAGGGCCGACGCTTCGAGAATCTCCATGACATTGGTCGGGCAGAGCTGCACGAACGTGTCTTCTCCCGGCCGATGAAACGCGCGACCGGCTCGCTGAACCGCCCGGGCGATGGATTTGGCCGAACCGATCTGGATGACATTTTGAACCGGCGGAAAATCGACTCCGAGATCCAGTGAGGAGGTTGCGACGACTAATCGTAGGGTGCCACTTTTGATACCATCTTCGACGCGCTGCCGTTCGTCCTGATCGAGCGACCCGTGGTGCAAGGCCATGACGTTTGACCATTCGGGCTTGGCTTCGAGGATCGCCTGATACCACCGTTCGGCATGCGACCTGGTGTTGGTAAACAGAAGCGTGCTCTGACCAGGATCGATCTGCTTGACGACTTCCGGCAACAGACTCAATCCCGAGTACCCGAACCAGGGGCAGCGCTGAATCGACTCCGGCAGGAGACAGTGAATCCGGATGTGTCGTGGAATGTCCGCACGAATGATGGTCGGGTCACGGCCGCTCCCGACCGCCACCGACGCCGCTTCCTCCAGATTCGCAATGGTTGCCGAGAGGGCCCACACCCGGGCTCCAGCGGCCACCGCGCGAAATCGAGCGAGTGTCAATTCCAATAGGCTGCCCCGCTTCGTGCCCATCAGCTCGTGCCACTCGTCGAGGATGATGGCCTGAACGCCGTGCATGCAATCCTCCCAACCTGGATCACTCAGTAAGATTGCCAGGGACTCGGGCGTGGTCACGAGGACATGGGGCAATCGCTCTTTGAACTTTCGGCGGGCAGTCGCCGTCGTGTCGCCGGTGCGAAGATCCACATCGATGGGCCAACCCAGCTCATCCAACGGCCGTTGAATGGCCTGAGCAATGTCGCGCGCCAGGGCTTTGAGGGGCGTAATGTACAGAATTGTGAGCGCCGGCTGGTGGCCGGCAGTGGGACAAGCAATCAAGCTTAGAAGCGGTCCTCCAACAGCGGCGTAGGTTTTCCCGCTGCCGGTCGGTACCGCGACCAGACCCGAGCGTCCCGCTTCGAACGCCTGCCAGACCTCAACCTGAAAGGGAAACGGAGACCATCCTTGCCGCTCGAACCACCCGTTCCATTCTTTCCAGGCCTCCTCGTGCGAGAGCGTCGGCCAGGCGTTTCTACGAGCCCGCCTGTGTTCCTCCGCATCACGCCGTGGACGAGGTGAGCCCATTCGATTGAGCCGCTGGATGCCTCGCAGGACTTTGGCCGAGCTACTCATGAAGACCTTCTCCATGGCCGAGATCGAACTGCAGTTTTTCCTGCTCAGGAGAGGATTCCGCTCTTGCCCTGGCGCGTACCGCCGGACCTGTCGGTGAATCTAAGGATGCAAGTAGCGTTTCAAGCGTTCCAACGCGATCGGCATCCTCCACTCGTTTATCCGTCCGTTCGCGCAGAATCCGGGGAAAGCGCAGCGCGAACCCCGACTTGTGCCGATCGCTCCGGCTGATGCCCTCAAAGCCGATTTCAAACACCCGGCTGGCTTCAACCGTACGAACAGGACCGAACCGTTCGCGCGTATGCTTGCGGATCCACCCGTCGAGTTCGCGAATCTCCTCGTCCGTGAGGCCGGAATAGGCTTTCGCGACCGTGATGAGGCTCTCTCCCGCCCAAACAGAAAACGTGTAATCCGTATAGAGGGAGGCGCGCCTGCCGGTTCCCGGCTGGGCGGCAGTAAGGACGGCATCGATCGCCAGTGGATCGATCTTCCATTTGAACCACACTCCGCGCTTGCGGCCCGTCACATACTCGCTGTCCTTCGCTTTGAGCATGAGGCCTTCGGCTCCCTCTGAACGCGACGTCTCACGTAGCAATCTGGCCTGCTCCCACGATGACAACACCAGCAACGGACTGATCCCTAGACGCTCCCCTATGGACGGATTCAGTTTCCTTTCAAGCATTGCCCGCCGTTCTGAAAGGGGATGGTGTCGCCATGACCGTCCATCGGCTTGGAGCAGGTCATAGGCCAAAAATGAAACAGGACTGGACGCGATGAGCGCCAGCGACGGTCTCTTGCGGTTCAACCGCCGCTGCAGAGCTTGAAATGACCCGGGACGGTGCCAATCCCCTGCCACGATCTCTCCATCGATGACCCAGTCTCCGGAAACCGATGAGAGGAGCCGCGACAAGTCAGGGAAGGAGCCGGTGATCCGCTCCTCGCCGCGTGACCAGATCTCCATTCGCGAGCCGGCTTTTACGACCTGGCAACGGATGCCGTCCCATTTCCACTCACATTGCCAGTCCGAAATGTCTCCCAGTTCCTCCGGATCGCCCTCTATCGGAGCAGCCAGACAGAAAGGAAGGGGTAACAAGGTTTCGTCGGCCCTCTGCCCATCTTGTGTCTCTTCTGCCGGCGCACCGAGACGGAGAAAGAACTCCGCGCTGGGCTGCCAGTTTCCCACCAGCCGGGATGCGATGACCGAAGAACTCAGCGAACACACCGCTGCCACGGCGCGGTACACGAGCGTTTCGGACACCCCGACACGTAACGATCCTGTCAGCAACTTGTTCAGGATGAACGTCTCATGGGTATCGAGTTCTTCCCACCACTCGAGAATGTGCGAGCGGCGAACCTCATCGTCCATCCCCGCGAGCGGCAATATGCGCTGCACCATCCACTCCCCCAACGACAGCCGGGATAACGGCGCGGGCTTGACGGCGTTCTCTCCCGCAGCGAGCACGAGTGCGATCAGTTCCGCCGTATCCCCCACCGCCGCATAGGATTCCTCCATCAACCAGTCCGGATACCCTACCTTCTCTTGCGCCCAGCGCCGCAGCTTGGTGGAACCGACGATTTGTTTCGGCCTTTGACCCGAAAGGAAGAACAGGACCCAGGCGCTGGTGTCGGGGTCCTGTCGACCGAAAAACTCCGTCATGATCCGCACCTTTTCGTTGGTCGCGGTCGTCTGATCGAGTTGTTCGAAGAGGGTGGCAAACGCCTGCACTAATCTTCCCCCTCACCAAAATGCGTCGTCAGGGCTTCGGCCTTCATGCCCTTCACGTCTCGAAGATATCGAGCCAGGGTGTCGGAGCTGCCGTGCGTGACTAACAGACGAGTCGCGCGCGATTCTTCGACCGTGTCGAGAAGGCCCTTCCAGTCGGCGTGGTCCGACAGGACGAACCCGCGGTGATAGCCGCGACGGCGTCGAATCCCCCGTACGGCCATCCAACCGGACGCAAATGCCGTGGAGACCGAACGAAATCGCTTCATCCAGGGGCTTCGATGAGCGGACGGCGGGGCGAGAATCAGCCGCCCTTCGGTGGGACCTTCTGCATCGCTCACCAGCCTGGTCGGCACCATCGAGACGCCTTGTTCGCGGTAGATCTGCGTCAGTGAGGCCACTGCTCCATGGAGGAGCACTTCGTCCTCCGTGAAGTGCGTCAGTTCGGCGAGGATGCGTTGCGCCTTTCCCAATGCATAACAAAACAGCAGGGCCGTGACTCCTTCCTCCCGGCATCTCTGCCACCATTCGACGATCCGCTCGGTCACAGAACGGGTCGAAGCCCAGCGATAGATCGGCAATCCAAACGTCGCTTCCGTGATCATCGTGTCGCATGGCACCGGCTCAAAGAGTTCGCACGTGGGATCGGCATTGCGTTTGTAATCCCCCGTGACAATCCAGACACGAGAGCCTTGCTCCACCCGTATCTGCGCGGATCCCAAGATGTGGCCGGCGGGGTGAAACGAGATCCAGCAATCATCGAGCCGCACCGGCTTGCGGTATGGCACAGGCCGGATGCGAACGTCCGGACCAAGCCGATGTCTGAGAATCGGCGCACAGGGCTCTGCGCACCAATACTCGGCACTGCCCGTCCTGGCATGGTCGCCATGGGCATGGGTGATCAGGTTGACGGCAGCCTGCCCCCAGGCATCGATATGGAAACGGTTGCCCGGGCCCACGAGCCCTTCTGGCTGCAAGCGAATGAGGTCGCTCATCGGCAGGTTCTCGGTCGGCTGATCATTCGATCATCATATCAGCCACTTCATTAGACAATGACAGAGCCTGCCACGGGCATTCCCCAAACCCTAGCGGTCGCAACAGGCTCTCTGATACCGCCGGATCGCTGCAGCAGGAGGTGAAATGACTTGAACGGATGATCGCTTGCTGGTTGGGATCTCTGGCGAACAGCCGCCGATCATCCTTACAGTGGGGGACAGACTAACCCGACGCCAGTGGGCACCCGACTGGCGTCGGTGAGGCGGCTTATCGTGCTGTACGGGGCTTGGCAGTTAGAGCGTTGAGACCAACACTTGCTCGATCGAACCGGCTACCGGGTGGAGTTCCGTCCGGGCAAACCCCGCCGCGGCGAACATCTGCTCGTACTGGGTGAACGTATAGGCGTCGCCTTCCGGCGTGGTCGCAAGCATGATCAAGCTGAACTCCGCCACCGGCGGCGGCGTGACACGATTCTCGTCCGGCACGAACTCCAACGTAATGACCCGGCCGCCTGGCGCAAGCGAACGATGGACTTTGCGCAATAACGATTCGCAGGTTGAGACGGAAAAATGGTGGAGAAAGTTGGTGAGCAGGACGAGATCATACCCTTCGCCGAATTCCTGCTGAAATGCATCTCCCTCGATGGTCCGATAGCGCGAGGCGATACCGGCCTGTTGCGCGAGGTCCCTGGCTACGGTCAGCACGTTGGGCCAGTCTAGGGCCACAATCTCCGCCTGCGGGCACCGGCTCCCGATTTCGACGCCGAAGAGACCGTGCCCCGCAGCGATATCCAACACCTTTTTCACGTTGGGCTGCGATTGCCGCACGAAGATGCCGATCTCCTCCGCCGGCTTGGCCATCATCGGAATCATCGAGCGCGCAAAATCCACCCAGAGCGGATGCTCGGGCGCCACCGTTCCCGCTTCGCCGGCCACCGTCCCTCCCTTCCGCACCGCTTCGGTCAGATTTTCAAACGCCGCGATGAACTTCGGCGCATGTAAAAATCCTAAAACCGACCCCATATAAGCCGGCGAGCGACGGTCCAGAAACACCGCACTGTCCGGCGTCAACTTGTACCGGTCGCCTTCTTTGGCAAGGAATCCTTGGATAGTGAGGTAGTCCGCCAAAATCCGCACGCCGCGCTCGGCAGCGCCGCAACGTTGGGCCAGTGCCGGCACCTGATCATGGCTCAACCCGATGGCGGTGAAGAGATCGAGCTCAACCGCAGCCTTGAGCGCCTGCGACCGTTGGTAGGCATTGGCCGTCTGAAAAAACAACTGAGGGGTCGGCCCCCCGGCCGGTTCCGGTTTCAACATCGGCAACACTCCTCGGTTCGATGGTGGTAGCCATGTGACAGATCGGCATCGACTGGATTGTAATCCTTCGGGCGGATGGATGCGAGGGTGGGCGGTCGCGAGACAGCGGCCTCTCATCACAGTAGCGCACCATCACGACCGTGAGACAGAGAAGATGCGGCCACAACCACTCGTCGTTCACCTTGTCGCCAATGTAGTCGGCGGATTCAATGAGGGCTCCAATGGCCAACCTCGGCGCATCGGCCTCCGGGCCGGATCCTCTTCCTTTCCGGCACATCGTTCCACGATCGAACGAATCGCGAAATCGGTGAGGACAATAAGGCTGAATGAATGCTGAACGCTGAAGCTTGCCCGCTTCCTTTACCGTGCCTGCCAGGCATATTGCGCGATCAGCACCAGCAGCGAAAGGCACAACGCGACCAGCGCGGCAAGAGCGGAGATCAGGACGGAGCAGGCTGGATACTGCCTGAACGGTTCTCGGCGCATGTGCGGAAACCGCATGAGGCAATAGGTCGTCACCGCGGCCCCGAAGCCGGCAATGGCGATCAACACCTGCGCGACATCCATTGAAACTCCTTACGTAAACGCCAGGGAAACCCTACGCGCGAACGAGAGGAGCGTCAAGAATCCAGGCGAAAGCCGACAGTTGTGTCTGCCCGGTCGATATGATGAGATCGGCCCATGACACCAGTCGTCACAATTGGAACCAAGCGGCTGCGGCTCCGGCCATTTCAAACGACCGACGCAGAGGCCGTGCACCGTCTCGCCGGATCACAAGACGTGGCCGCCGGCACTTTTCTCCCGCATCCAATGGATCGGCAGGCGGCCCATGACTGGATCACGGACCGCGTGAAGGACCAGGCGGCAGGAACAGGCGTGACCTTTGCCATCACCTTGGCCCAGAGCGCAGAGGTCATCGGCTCCATCGGCATGGAGCTTGTCCCTGCGCATGAACAAGGGCGGCTAAGTTATTGGCTGGGCCGTGACTATTGGAACCGGGGCTATGGGACTGAAGCCGTCGCGGCACTCGTCGAATACGGGTTCAACAGCCTCAAGCTGCATCGCATCTACGCCCCGCATTTTCATACCAATCCCGCTTCCGGACGAGTGTTGCAGAAGGTGGGCATGACGCACGAAGGCCGCCTGCGTGAACACTATCTTCGGTTCGGCCAACGCATCGACGTGGAACTGTACGGTCTGTTGCGACAGGAGTTTATCTTGCGACGCCCGGTGATGGGCGGTGAGCCTTCGCCAAGAGAACCGTGACTTCTTCCGCAACCCGCAGCCCACTCTCGACGGCCCCGTTCATGTACCCTTGCCAACGCAGACTCGTATGTTCGCCGGCAAAGAGAATCCGTCCATGCGGCCGAGACAGCCAGGCTCGTTGCTCCGGATCGTATCCCGCTTGAAACACCGCATACCCGCCGCGCACCAATGGGTCGTCCTCCCATGAGATGCGGCACGACGCGCGCAGCAGGGCCTTCGTCGCCCCCAACCACTTCAGCCACCGCACCACCGCCTCGGCTCCGCCTTGGGTCAGGAGTTGCTTCGTGTCACGACTCGCCGACCCGCCTGCAAGCAATGCCAGGATGCCGCTTCGCCCCCGCTGCTCTTCGTTTCCATCCCAGATCGCGCCGATCGGCAAATCGGTTCCATAGGCCAGAGGGTTTCCGGCGCGTCGCCAGAAACGCCGATCGAACTGCAAAAGTGTTTTGGTCGCGGATCCGTACTGTAGATCTTGAAAGGCTTGGTGTTGCGGAGGAGGCAACGGCGGCGTGAAGGCAAGACGCCGCACCATAGTCGCCGGCAGCGCCAGTACCACTGCGTCAGCAATCATGTGGCTCTGCCCGTCCCGACCACGCAAGGTCACTCGCACCTTCCCGCGATGCGCTGCAACAGCGCGAACCATGGTCTTGAGTTGAACCGGTTGGTGCAAAGTCCCGGCGAGTGCGGTGGCGAGACGATCGTTGCCACCCTCGATCCGATAGAAATGGTCCAGCGCAGACGATTCCGTAGACAGTTGATCGACGAGGGCCAGCAATGACAGATGCTCAGGGTCGGCCAGAAAAAACCCGCGCATGCCGTTCAGCCGCGCGCGCAGCTGCCGGTTTGCTCCGATAGAGTCCAGCCAGTCCGCAACAGACTGTTCCGCGAGCTGCCGCGCAATCGGCCCGTCCCATCGACGCTCGTTCAACCGGTGGGTTCGCACCCACGGCTCCGCGGCTTGCGCCAATTCAGCCCACAAGCCGCCGGCTTCCGAAGCTCGCGTGACGACAGGCGCGCGAGCTGCCTGACGGGCAAAGGCAAAGCCCCCGCGCAAGATCGGCGACAAGGTCAAACCCAGATCCTTGGCCAACCGGCGGATGGCCTCCTGATCAGGATCGATCATATCGCCCCCGGCCTCGGCATGTTGGCCTTCGGCAAATCCCTCACGCCTCGTCCAGACCCGGCCGCCCAAGCGGTCACGCGCCTCCACCACCGTCACCCGCGCTCCTCGCCTTTGCAGTTCACGCGCGGCGGTCAGTCCGGCAAGCCCCGCCCCTGCCACGATCACCGACGTGCCACGCAATGTTGGGCTGTATCCCATGACTCTCGACGATACGCGATTCAGCAATCCAGAGATAGTGTGATGTGAGCGTGTGAAATCCGGAAGGATGACACTTGTGTTCCGTCGAAGCTCACTGCCTGGTTACGATCGACCGATTCTCTCCCTTGATCCCACCTTCTAGAATCGCTACCCTACAGTCTTGAAACCAGGAGGTTGCGCATGGATGCCGATCAACCGAGTACCCCGTCCCCTCCTGACATGCTCATGCCTCAGTCTCCATCCGCTCCAAGCCCTGCCGACGAACGAAGCTTTCACATCAGGCTCGCCGTCTTTGCGTCTGTGGTCATCGTTGCGGTAGTCGGCGCCTTCGTAGGATATCCGACTTGGCAGGAATACGTCTCGCAGCAAGAAGCGAAACTCGAGTTGCGTGCCTACGTCAATGTCCGCGCACTCGGGCCGCCGGCTTTGAAGGAAGGCGTGCCGCCTGGAGTCCGGGACACGATCCTGAACAGAGGGCGGACGCCAGCGTACAACGATGCCATCCAGTCCTTCGTCACCGTAGCCGACTACCCGTTGATCAAGAATTTCGAGCGGGTGACCTGCCCCCCGGACGATTCGCAGCCAGACAAACGAAGGTGGTTCCTGGGCAAGGTCCCACGAAGAGAAACGGTGCGCGAGACGCCGTTGACGGCCGAGGAGGTCACGGCCATACAGACGGCCAAGTCGGCGCTCTATTACCATGGGACGGTGTGCTACCGAGACATCTTTCACGAATCTCATCGCACCGACTTTTGTATGTTTTGGAAATGGGATGCAGGCCGTGTGAGTCCCTCGCTCTCCTGCGATCAAGGAAATAAGGCGGACTAGGAGAGAATATGCGCTGATGGGTTACGACGTAGGTCGGGTGACATAAGAAGAAGCGTATTGCGAATGGTAAGAGGAGGAGGCCGTCGAAGGCCGCCATTTAGTCTCGTGTTACGCTGTCGTCGTTTTCAGGAAGACGGGTCATGCAGCATCGCCGTACCTCCCTCCCATCGTGATCTAATCTCCGTTCCTCGCTCCAACCGCTTTTGGTCACTTAATAAACACGCCTCACGCTAATCCTGACCAGATCCTCGTAATATTTACCTGACCCCCTCTGAACCCAGCACCGAAATCATGTCCGATCAGCAAGTACGAGCCGGCCACCCGCCAATAGAGGCCGGTGTCGGCTGAAAGCGCGCCCCTGCGACTCGTAGGGAAAACGAACGACGGCGATCCGCAGCCCCGAGTCGTCATTAACATTAGGAATACAACCTACGTTAAGCGACCGCTCTTGCTCACAATGTGCGTAGGAATGCCGTCCAGGCTTACTTGATTCTTCTCCGCCCGATAGCGGCTCAGGCCTTCCTCGCCTTTCCTATCGGCCCATTCGTTGAGCAACTTCCGATCACCGACATAAGACAAATAAGGAACGGCCATGCCGCACGAAGTCTGCACCAGATCAATCGTGACGTCGAAAATCTGACGGGCACCGGGCAATGGCGGAAACAGAACACATAACTCCGGCCACTCGGAGTCGCCCTTGTGCACAACCTTCGCCCTGCCATAGAGCCGCAGGATCAGCGGCTGGCCCTCGAAGGCGCAGAACATGATCGTCATACGCGAGTCCTGTTGCACATGGGCCGAGGATTCATTCCCGCTGCCGGTGACATTGAGCCATACCACGCGAGTGGCGCCAAGCACACGGAACGAGTCCATGCCTTTCGGCGACACATTCACCCGGCTCTCCGCCGTGGCCGTCCCGATAAAGAACACCTTCTGCTGGGTGATGAATTCGATATGGGTCTTGGAAATTTCCTTGTATCGTTGAGCCACCGTGATCCGCCTCCCTCAGTGAGTGCGTCGAAGCAGGGCCTGCACTTCCGCTGCGGCTCGCCATCCGCTTTCCACCGCCCCGTTCATGCCCCCTTGCCAACACAGGCTGGTGTGTTCGCCGGCAAACAAGACCAGTCCGTGAGGCCGAGCGAGCCAGGCCCGTTGCTCGGGATCGTATCCAGCTTGGAAGACCGCATACCCTCTTTTCACGAACGGATCGTCCTCCCAACGCACCACGCGTGACTCGAGCAACGCAGGCTTCTCGGTACCAGCCGCTTCAACGCCGCCACCAGTCCCGCAAGCCCCTGCCGCATGAGGAGGGTCTTCGTATCCCGACTGGCCGACCCGCCGGCGAGCAGTGTCAAAATACCTGCGCGCCCGCGCTGCTCCTCGTTGCCGTCCCCGATAGCTCCGATCGGCAAGTCCGTTTCATGGGCCAGCGGTCGCCCGCGGCGCCGCCAGAATCGCCGATCGAATTGCAACAGGGTCTTCGTCGCCGGCCCGTAACGCAGTTGCCGGATGGCTGCGCGTTGCGGCGAAGGCAGCGGTGGACGGAAGAGCACAGAACGCACCATGGTGGCCGGCAAGGCAATCACGAGGAAGTCTGCGACAATCTGGCCTTGCCCTTCAGCACGGCGCACGGCGCACGATGACCGACACCTTGCCTCGATGCTGCCTCACCGCTGACAACCTGGTCCCTAACCGGACCGGTTCTCGCAGCTTCCCGGCCAGCGCGGCGATGATGCGGTCGTTCCCACCCTCAATGCGATAGAACCGGTTCAGCACCGATGACTCTGCAGCCAGTTGATCCACCAAGGCGAGCAATGACCGCTCCTCCGGATCAGCCAAGAAAAATCCGCGCGGACCATTCAAGCGGGCACGCAACGCCCGATCGGCCCGGACGTCATCGAGCCAGTCCGCAACCGATCGATCGGCCAACATCCGCGCAATGGGACCGTCCCATCGCCGTTCGTTCAGGCGATAGGCCCAAATCAGGGCTCGCAGATCTTCGCAAGCTTCGACCATACATGACCGGCAGCCGAGGCCGGCTTGGAAACCAGGCTACGAGATCCTTGGCCGACGAAGGCGAAGCCGCCGCGCAGAATGGGCGACAAGGTCGGCCTTAGGTTTTTGGCCAACCGGCGGATGGCGTCCTGATCCGAATCGATCAGATCCCCGCCGGCCTCGGCATGCTGACCTTCCGCGAACCCCTCTCGCTGCGTCCACACACGACCGCCGATCCGATCGCGCGCCTCCAGCACGATGACCCGCGCGCCCTACCGCTGCAGTTCGACCGCCGCCGTCAGTCCTGCCAACCCGGCACCCGCGACGATGACGGAGCGGCCCTGCAAGGTCCTATTACGCGGCATGGCAATTTCTCCCTCGCACCATGAGCCGATCTCGACTCACCACTTAATCGCGACACTGGCATCCACGACAGAGCCGCTCACCGGTCGTGGTCTTCACGGATCAGGTCGGCGCTATCACTGAATGTTTTTCCTGACTTCCTCAGTCATCCGCGAAATCCCTCGAGTCGCTTCCAGGCCGCTTCGTAATCTGGCACCGCTTCTTCCAGAATGGTCTTCACTTCAGACTGCAAGGAGCGACCATGCTCCTTCGCCCGCTTCTTCAACCGACCGATCACGTTGCGATCAAGTTGTCGCACAAGAATCTGCGCCATAGAGGTCTCCTCCTTCTGGCATCACCATGATAGCAGGATGCCATTACCTTAAAAATAAGCGGTCAATGGAGCTTGAAAGAAGGGGGACAGCAGGGTGAATGACTGCGCGACCGATAGACGAACCCGTCACAGCACAAACACGTGGTCGACGAGGTAGCGGCCTCCCTGCTGGACCAACACCATTTCAGCGACATAGTCACCGGGCGAGTCGGTGAATTGCTGCCGCCACACAATGGCAATGGAGCCTGGACGGCGGAAGATCGAGACGGGCGTTCGTGCGCCAAACGTACCCTTCTCGGCTTGATATTGCCGGCACACGCGCTCGAGATAGTCTTTCGTCACGATGGCTTTTAAGCGATCGGTAAAGTCCTGCACATGACGGGCATGATCAATGGCTGTCGAAGCCTCCATCAGATTGTCCATGATGGGATCGGCTATCGCCAGAATTTCCGCGTCGGACTTATTTCCCAAATCCATCAGATCCTCTCAGTACTGAGTACACCAATTGGTCTTAGAGCAAAGATACGCAGTCTCATTGAAGAGAATCAATCAGGCGATACCGGCATAGTGGTCAGCAGCCCGCCTCATCTGCCACTGCTGAATAAGTTAAAAGGTGCCAATAATTTTAGCCATGACACATGCAACCGGAACGCATCGTCGACAAATCATGGCGCACAATCGTGCTTCTTCACGAAACACAGCAGTTCCTCAAGGAACGGCCGCTGACCGGCGAGAATCTTTTCGCGCGCAGTGGGGAGATCGAACCAAGCGCCGCGGTCGACTTCCGGGAAGTGTTGAATCTTTCCTGACCGAGGCGGCCATTCGAGAGGGAATGTATTGCTTTTCAGCAGCGCAGGATCGAAATCGCCCTCCATTGCCCAGGCGGAGATCACCTTTCCACTTGGTTGTTTGAGCGATGTCAGCGGATGGAGCGGACCCGTCAGCTCACAGCCGGTCTCTTCTGTAAATTCACGCCGGGCGGCTGCTTCCGGATCTTCGCCTTCTGTATATTCCCCTTTCGGAATCGACCAAGCACCGGCATCTTTCCTTGCCCAGAACGGCCCGCCCGGATGGACCAGAAAGACTTCCAGCTCCCTCCCGCTTCTCCAATACAGCACAATTCCGGCGCTGAGTTTCTTGGGCATGCAGATCCTCGATCGAAACTATCCGAGTCCTAGCCCCTCTGTCTACACCTTATCGTTCCGCTACTAATCTCTAGGATTGGTGGGGAAATCTGCGCAAGGTGGACGGAACTGTCGGGCGAACACGATGAACCCGACGTCAGGCAAGGACCTTATCCGAACGACCTTCATGCCGCTTCCGGCTATGAACCATCGGCTTTTGGAGTTCCTCTCCGATCAGCAAAACGCTTCGCTCTTAGGCCGTTCTCAATCTCGACTCTTCGACCTCGGATGCCTGTGCCTCTTGCAGCGCCTTCACTTCCTTGAGGCCGATCTGCACCAGCGCCAAATTCACGACCCATGCAATGAACCCCAAGGCGATGTACTTGAGATAAAACGGCACATTGAAGGGCGCGTTCCAAAACATATGAAGGGCCACCGCCAATCCGAAGATGCGGAGGAATCGCTTGTCGTACACCATGTCGATGGTGAACGATCGATCTCCCCTGATGCGCCAGAGCGCGGCACCGACCATCGAGGTCCACACGATATGCAGGCCTAACATGCTTAAGAGTCCGCGTACCGTGATGCTGTGCAACATGGCGGACTGACCACCGCTCAATCCCGCCATGAGCGCATAGCCCGCGGACTCGAACGCGGAGAAGCCTGTACCCACCGCGGCTCCGAACAGCAGCCCATTGAGCGCCGTCCGGTATTTCTGATTGTTGATGATGAGCAACAGCGCCAAAGCCTTTCCCGTCTCTTCGATGATTCCGGCACTCATCGCACCCATCCAGCTGTCGAGGTCGGTCCACTTGAAGAGAAAGAGCGACAGGACCAACGAAGTCACCCCGCCGAACATCACCATCTTGACGACCTGGTACAGCGAGACATTCCGGAGAACGTTCATTTCAAAAAAGAAGATGAGCAAGGACGAAGGAATCAGAAACGCGCCTGTCATGATGAGGCCCGGCACCAGATTGGCGTTGTTGAATTCCTTCATGGCGAACACAAACGCCAGGTAGACGACCGCAGAGAGGATGAAGGTCTTGAAAAAGACCCAGGGCTTCGGCCAGCCGGTCATGACCTTCTCGATCGGAGGGGTGGTCGTTAACGTTCCTGCGGTAAAATGCTCTTCAATTTCCTCATCGGTACGCTTACGCAACACGTCGGAAAACATGTCGCGCGCGTTGAATCCTTGAAGGCGCTCCACCCCGGCGACCTCGCTGATGCGGTCGCTCAAGTCTTCGATCCACCCGCCGGCGCCTCGTGCAGCGGATGGTCCGCTGAGTTGCCACAGCGAACGCCCCATCCGTATCTGCTGTTGCGGCGTCAGGATGGATTCCATCGTCTTGTGCCCATCCAAATAGACGATCCCCTGAACCGCCCGGCAGACGAATTGCCCATTGTGCCACAGCACGACTGCATGCCGCTCCACCACATCCTGATCGTCACTCAACACGTCGCACTGCAGGGACCGACCGATAAGCACCTCACCGGCACGGAGCGCGATGCGTTTGCCGAGATCGGGACCGGAGATACAGATCAGAAAGAGATCGGAAGGAACGGACGATACGGAGTGGCTCATGGTGGCACCTCGTACAGCAGGGTGACGGCAATGGGCAGCAAGAATACACAAGTTCCCTTAAGGGCTTCAATTGCAACCAGGATTGTTTTGGAAAAACGCGGCATGGCGAGAACCGGCGGTCAGTGGATGAACAAAAATGAACGCCCACTTATTAATCAACGGAATACTCTAGATTGAAATCGCTCATCCTCTGCAGCCACGGGATCCCAAACCCCTGCCGACAATTTCCTCCCCCCTTTCTGGACAGACGGCCATAGCTTGCTATCCTTTTCCAGGCAGCGGAGCCATTTTTTCTTGATCAATAGGAGAGACCGCCTGATTCAGGAGGCCCATAGCTTCATGAAACCGACCATCGCCTTGCTCACAGCCCTTAGTCTGACCACTTCATTATTGCTCGGAGGCTGTGCAAGCTTTCGGGACGATAACCGAACTTCGATCACCGAGTGGCCGCTCAAGGCCGGTGAAAAGAAGCCTTCGGTCAATTTGTTTGTGACCGGACAAGCCTGGGTCAATGATGATCAGATTCCTGCGGACAAAGTGCAATCGAACTTTTTGGGACAATGGCGAACGCAGGCGGGAAAGGCGTTCGAAGAATCGGGATTATTTTCGGAGGTGAAACTCGGAGAGGATGAGCCCACGGACGTCCGGGTCGATATTGCCATTCACATGCATGGCGAATACAGCCAAACACTGTCATTCCTGCTGGGATTTACGTTCGGTCTCTCCTCTCTTGTTGTGCCCCAAAAAAGCACCGCCGCATTTAGTGTGACCGCCACGTTCACCGAGCGAGACGGACGTTCCCTCGGAGAATTTAAACAATCGGAAACCGTCGCAACCTGGGTGCAGTTGTTTCTCCTGTTTGCCATGCCATTCAGAGAAGGCCTACAAGCGACGGAGACTCAGGTGGTCTACGACCTCCATCGAGCCATTCTTCAGGAGAGCCAGCACAAGCATGTCTTATCGGGGCCTTCCATCGTTTCGGCTCCTGGCCCATCATCCTCGAGTCCACTCACGCAGTGAGGTGGATCGCGCCGAAATTACAACCTTCCTCTGGCTCGCATTCTTCGAACTCAGATCTGCGCCAAATCTCTCACCTATTTTTCGGCTCTACACTGAGTGCTATGACCACATGAATAGCTTTGCCTGATCAACCAGGTCGCATGCCGGTCGGTCCGGAGAGCTATGACGGTTGGCGGTAAACTAGGCCTGTTTCCGGTCGGTACTGATGGCGAAGACCAGTGCCCCCGGCCGCTCCGGCGAACTGCCGGACCAGTCGCATCGGACGGCCCGAACCATTCAGCGGAGGTAGCACAAGTAAACTCGCCTTGTTCCTTGACAAGCTCTACTGAGGTACCAGCGACGGCGTCCAGTTTTTGAAACGTACTAAAGGCTGCCCGATCCCGCGGCGATCCATGGTGTCCGTATAGAAAGTTTGAGATGGCCACAAACGGTGGCAGCCCCACAAACCTACAACAACCAATTTTTCTCTTGCTTGACGCGTACATTCTGCTCTTGGGAATCTGTGCGCGCGGGAGGAGACGGGAATACGACCCGCTCACTGAGAGTTTTTCCATTTCTGGAACGGAAGAGCCACAATGTGGAGATTGTTGCGCTGAGCCTACGCGCTTGATTCTCAGTCAATGCTGCTTGGTCAGCCGCTTTCCCCTCAGTTCGACCCTTGCTGCCGGTTGTTCTGTATCCTTTTCGATTGATGCTGTATCGGAAAAGATACCTCGCCTTGACGGGTGAAAGAGCTCCGACTGTCCGGCTCTAGTGAGCCGAGGCAAACGGCCATCCCTAAACCCATGTCAGAACTCAAGAGTCCCTGCCGACACGAGGGGCCGACGTATCGGCGATAAAAACGGTACGTCCCTTGCCTTCCGCTCACTCATGAGCAAGGGACAGCGTGTCTTTTCCTGGAAGCCACGATCCCAACCGGCAACTTCCTACTCATCACAAAGGGGCTGAGCCGATGGCGCCGCAGGTTCAATTATCATCACCTCCCTAATCGTCCCCTCTGTACCGGCATGAGGCCCCATGAAGCGCAAGGACCGCGCGTTAAATATTCTGGCATGGTGCTACCGGCAACTGAACCGGGTTCTCCCCTGGCATCGTCTTCCGAAGATCCTCGGCATTGGCAATTTAGTCGCGCTCCGGCATGACCTACGACGCTGGAATCTCTTCGACACAGGCCCCCTCGTAGCTGGAACCGGAACGAGCCACTGTCCGTTTCACAGCAAAGACCTTGATGAACGGCGGGCAGACGGCTCCCACAACGATCTTCAGGCTCCCTCGATGGGCGGCGCTGGTTGTCCCTTTGGTCGCAATGCGCCATTCAACATCATCTCTGCCCCCGCCGAACCGGGTCTCGAAACACCGAGCCCCCGTGCCATCAGCCGGTTGCTCATGACTCGCACGCACTTCATCCCGGCAACTTCGCTGAATCTTCTGGCCGCCGCCTGGATTCAGTTTCAGGTTCACGACTGGTTCGGCCATCAGCAGGAGAATGACGCCTCGGCTCCGATCGCCTTGGCAGAAGGCGACACGTGGCGCGACAATCCGATGAAGGTTCGCCGGACGAGGAAGGCCGCGGCAGGCTGTTGTCCGGCCCAAATCCCCATCTTCCTCAATACGGAAACCCATTGGTGGGATGGTTCACAGCTCTATGGCAGCAGCACACAGAGGCAACAGGACGTACGTTCGCACCGAGACGGAAAACTCAAACTCGACCAGGGACGCCTGCCATCGATGGGCGAACTCGACGGGCAACTCCCGGGAATCGATCTCACCGGCTTCAACGACAATTACTGGATCGGCCTCAGCCTGTTTCATACGCTTTTTGCCTCAGAACACAATGCCATCTGCGAGAGGCTATTCCAGCACTATCCCCGCTGGACAGATGAGCAACTCTTTCAAAAAGCTCGCCTCATTAATGCCGCTCTGATCGCCAAAATCCATACGGTGGAGTGGACACCCGCCCTGCTCCAACATCCCACACTTGACACCGGCATGAAAGCCAACTGGTGGGGGCTCCTCGGCAAACAGATCCGAACGCGAATGGGACGGCTCAGCGACAGCGAAGTATGGAGCGGCATTCCTGGCTCACCCACAGATCATCATACGGCGCCTTATGCGATGACCGAAGAGTTTGCCGCGGTCTACCGGCTGCATCCGCTAATCCCCGATGAGTACCGCTTCTTCTCGCTGACCGATTCGTCCTTTAGTCAATACAAATCATTCCCCGACATCCAAGGCAACAAGACTCGATCAACCATCGACGAAGTAGGCATCGACAATCTGTGGTTCTCGTTCGGGGTGGCTCATCCCGGACAATTGACGCTCGGAAATTTCCCGCGTTTTCTTCAGGAGTTTCGCCGCATCAAGCGATTGCCGAATGGGGATCCCGAGATTCTGGATGTGGCCGCCATCGACATCTTTCGCGATCGCGAGCGGGGCGTGCCTCGCTACAATGCGTTCAGACGCATGCTTCGCTTGAAACCGCTGAAAAGTTTCAAAGAATTGAATCCCGAATGGGCCAAGAAGCTCCACGATCTCTATCAAGGCGATCTCGAACGCCTGGACCTGATGGTCGGGCTCTACGCAGAAGCACCACCGCCGGGTTTTGCCATCAGCGACACGGCCTTCCGGATTTTTACCCTGATGGCGCCGCGCCGGCTCAAAAGCGATCGATTTTTCACCGCGGATTTTCGGCCGGAGGTGTATACGCCCCTTGGAATCCAATGGGTACAAGACCATGATCTCACAAGCGTATTGCTGCGCCACTACCCGTCCCTGGCACCGGCACTGCGAGGCTTGGAGAACGCATTCTTCCCATGGCACCACGTCCATGAGCCGGTATGGAAGTAGAGCCCATGGAAGGGAAACCTTAACAGAACGGCTTGGGCGTTGATCGTTGCTGATTAATTTTCCTCAGAGAGGATGCCCCATGTCCCTGATTAATTCCTTTCAATGGATGGTCCGTAAAGGTCTGTGGAACGGCATCGCCACGCGAAAATACCGAGCCACCGTTCCCAAAGACGTCACAACGATTGCCCCGATGCGTGCACAGGTGGCGCTGATTCCTCTGAACGAAGCCTATCCCGCCATTCCCATATCCGGCATACGGGTAGCCGAGCAGGTTCCGAAAGATGAAACGCAGACCAGCGAAGAAAGCATGATGCGCTTGCTTGCGAAAGCGTGCACATTCTTTTCTCCCATGCAGGCCGGAAGACCTGAAATTGCAGCAAGTCCTCATCAGGCACTGGACGAGGCTTATAGCCATCGTCATCGACAGACAGTCCTGCAGCAGGCGGCGGCAGTTCGACTCGATTCCCAGCGGATACTTCGTCCCCCCACGATGCCGGTCGAGCTCCAGGGTGTTCCGGATTTGGGCATGCTGGCGCTTCGAGGACCCTATGCGGGATATCTCCGTAAGGTCCACGGCAGTTCCGATGGTTTTGAATGGGATCTGGAAGAACTCGGGTCGTACAGTCACCATTCTAATCTCTATGCTCCCTGGGCGCATGTGTTGTTCAAGGCGGATCCCGCGCATACCTCACTCAGGCCCATTCGAGTACGCTGTGAACTCGGCTCGATTCATCCCGATGATGCAAACTGGCCGCTGGCAACGCGTATTGCCATGTGCGCTGCCACGACTCATACGGCGCTGGTTCGGCACTGGACCTGGACGCACCTGATCGGAGGAGAGTATTTCTCAGCAGCCACCCGCAACCACCTGCCGCCCGATCACCCGCTCTGCCGGCTGCTGTGGCCCCACATGGTCGGCACGCATGCGAGTAATCGATTGGCCACCCTTGGTCAGCTGATGCCAGACGGAGATTTTGAGGCCATCTACAGTCTGACCTATTCCGGATTATGCCAACTCATAGGCAAGGCCGGTCAGGATTTCAATCTGCGCGCATGCGATCCCGAAGAAGATGCGCGCCATCGCGGCCTGCTCGACAGCGACCTGCCGATGCAAACCTTCGCCAACTGCCGGCGGATCTTTCGGGTGATCCAAGCTCATGCCGAACGGTATCTACGCCTGTACTATACGGACGAGGAGCTCCGGACGGATCAATCGATCCGTAACTGGCTGGCTGAATTGGAGCGCCTGCTGCCGAATGGGCTCGGCCTCATATCAACCACGCTCACCTGTGCCACGTTGGCGCGAGTCGTGGCCCGGCTCATCTATCTGGTATCCGTCCAGCATGAACAGCTCGGTACCCAGTTATGGAACTATCAACTGTGGGCACATACCCATCCCGTCCGGGTCTACCGAGATGGCCGCCGGATGCCCGAAGATGTCTATCAGCGGCTGGTCAACTCCAACTACATTCTCAATGTGGTCCGGGTGCCCCTGCTGCAGGACTATGCGCCCCTCGCCCTTGTAGAATCCGGCCGTCCTGACCGGCACCCACGCGCGGAAGCAGCCTTCGCGCGTTTCCGACTCGATTTGGCCCGCCTTCAACGGAAGATGGAGCGAAAACCGTGGGCACCGTGGACGTTGTACCCGGCCGATCTTGAGGCGAATATCAATGCCTAACGGAACGATGGCGAGCCCCCCTGTCCTTCCAGGAGGCGTGGACGAGGGGCCCTGGTTGCTTCTGACGAAGGACCACACCATTCTCGAACGTCCGGTGATGGCGTTTCGTCCATTCGGGATCGATGAGCAGGGACACAAGATCGCTGACGTGAGCGGCACCCTCGTCTTGTCCAGCATTCAGCATCTGGAAAAATGTGTGGAAAAGGCCGCGGGGCGAGACGCGGCGGACGCCGCAGTAGAGCAGGTATGCCGTCTCTTAAACGAGCGCATACCGGACTCGGCGTATCATGTCACCCCCGCGTTTCTCAGGAAAGAATGGAACAGTTATTCCTATGAATTTCTCAGCTACCTTCGCGAGTTCTGCAAACAACTCTCGGGCGATCCGGACTTTCATTTCAATACCGGGTTGACCAAGGTTATCTCGCCCGTCTTTCGCGTGCTGGCCAGGCCCTTTTCATTGTCCCAATTCTCCCGGCTTGCGCTCTATTGGGCCCAGCGATATACCCAGGGGACCGTCGAATGTGAAGTCGCGGAGGTGACCGATCATTCGATGATCTACCGCCTGCGCTTTACCGACCATACCCTCCGGCAATTCGGCCCCTACCTCAAGGCTTGCGCACAACAGGTCTGTGCCTCCACAAAAGGCCGCATGGTGGCAGCCCCCACGCTGATTCACGGAGGTCCGCCCGCCACCGTGACGGATCGGGCCTGCATCGTCAATGGAGATCCCTGGTGCGAATGGGAGGTCCGATGGCATCCCGAGCCGGCACTGTCCTACTGGTTCCTGGGCTCTCTGCTTGCTGCCATGCTGGCGTGGACCTATCTTCGCCGCTACTATCCCGCCATGTCGGGAGTGGAGGCGCTGCTCCTTATTCTGATACCCACCACCCTGACTGCACTCGTCACCGAACTCCGTCAACGCAGCCTCGCCCGCCGACGCGAATCGCTGATCCGGGAGCAAATGCAATTCGTAGAGGCGCGATACGAGGACTTGCGCGACGCGTTCGTGGAGCAGGAGCAGACACGGGTAGAACTTCGGAGAAAAGTCAGCCAGCTCACGGCGCTCAACCGGGCAGGGCTTGGATTCAACTCCACGCTGGACCGTGAATCCCTGGTGCAAACCGTCCTGGGGACCCTCATCCAAGACCTCCATTACGACCGCGCGATGATCAGCTTTTACGACCCGGATCGCCGGATTTTATACGACGGACGAATCCTCGGTGTTTCGGAAGACATTGCAGAATTCGTCCGGCGCCGGGAATTGCCGGTTTCGGATCCGAAAGGTTTTCCGGCTTCTGCTCTGCATGACGGCAAACCGCTTCTCGTCCAGGATATCGCCGATCTATGGGAGCACTTGCATCCGGCCAACCAGGAATTGGCGCTCCTCACCGGCACCAGGTCTCTGATCTGGGTGCCCTTGATCGCAAAGGGCCGGATCCTCGGAACGCTCACGGTCGATCGTACGGCACCCAACACCTTGACGAGCGAAGACTTGGAGCTGATGGTCACGCTCGGCAACCAGGTCTCGATCGCTTTCGACAATGCCGCGGCTTATGCGCAGATCGAGGAGATGAACATCGGCTTGGAATCGAAAGTTCGTGAACGCACCGCCGAATTGGAACGTGCCGACCGATCACGTTCGCTTTTTCTCTCGCATGTTTCTCATGAGCTCAGAACGCCGCTGACTTCGGTCAAAGGGTTTGTCGAAAACCTGCTCGACGGGTTGACCGGACCACTGAACGAGAAGCAACAGCGGTACTTGGGCCGTATCGTCGACAATGTCGGCCGCCTCATTCGCATGATCAATGACCTTCTGGACCGCACGAGAATCGAAACCGGGCAATTGACGTTGTCGCCTGCCGAAGTTGATCTTGAGCGCTGCATCGCCGAGGTGCTTGAGCAATTACGCCCTCTCGCCCTGGAGAAAGAGCAACTCTTCACGGCTGAGTATCCGCCGTCCCCTGTCATCGTGTGGGCGGACCGAGACCGGTTGATTCAGATCGTCACCAATCTCGTACACAATGCCATCAAGTTCACGCAGCGAGCAGGCATGGTTTCAGTCCGTGTCACCACACTACAGTCGGCCCAGGCCAGCATTTGCGTCTGCGACACCGGTCCTGGAATTCCGCCAGAATTCCTCGAAAAAATATTCGATCCATTCTTTCGCATGGAGCAGGAAGCGCGCAGCGGGTCGAAAGGCCTCGGGCTCGGATTATCCATCGTCAAAACGCTCGTCGATCTTCATAACGGGCAGGTCGCGGTGCGCAGCCAGCCAGGGATAGGCACGGAATTCTCCGTCATACTGCCAGTAATACCCGCTTCTTCACCCACACTATCCGGTCAGGCCACACGGAAACGCCTGCTCATTGTGGATGACGATCCCGATATTCGGCAGCTTCTCGTGGATCGCCTGAGCGCCGACGGTTATGAGGTCGCGACGGCCGTGGATGGAAATCAGGCCGTAAAGATGATTCGAGCATGCCGGTTTTCAGGAGTTCTCCTGGATATCGGCATGCCCGGGATCAACGGTCTGGAGGTGCTGCGTCAGGTGAGGACGTCGAATCAACAACTTCCCATTGTGATCATCACCGCCGCCGAATCCAAGGACCTTGCCGTTCGTTCGATGGGTCTGGGTGCTCAAGCCTATATTCTCAAGCCATTTGACCCGAACGAACTTGAACAGGTCGTGAACCACTGGTTTGCGCGCGTAATCAGCCGACCGAACTCAACGGCATGAAGCAGAGACACACCTTATCCCTGCTACGGCCACCAGAGCCAGCAGAGTCAGACCAGCAGTCCGATCCGCAGGCAGATTCCTCCCACCGTTCCTGAGCCGGGCTCACGGGCGACAAGACCGACCCTTCCACCGCGAACTTATCCAAGCCGCGCTCTCAGCCATACCCCTGCCGAATGTGTTATTCTGACTGTGGCGAACGGGGGGGCTTGATGATGTACGACTCCCGCAGATTCGTGACAGTTCGCACGTACCTGCTGCTATGGCTCGCCGCTCCCCTGATCGTTGCACCTGGGGTCGGCGCTACTCCAATCTATACCTACACCGACAACGCTGGCATTCAAACCTTCACCAACGAGTTTGAATCCATCCCCGAGCAGTACCGAGAGCAGGTGATCCAGCACGAGCTGGAGGCGGCCTCAACGACGCAAGTTACTCCTGTCATCCCGACCATTTCTTCGCCAATTCGTACCATCTCGGCCAGCGGCGAATACCGCCTGGGTGATCATGACAACCGCGCCGATGCCGTTCGCCTGGCAACGGAAGCCGCGAAGCAGGACGCGCTCGACCAGGTCGCGACCTACATTGAACGTATTACCGAAGTGCGCGACTTGAACGTCACGCGAGACGATATCCGCAGCTTCACCGCGGGAGTGGTCAAGGTGATCGACCAGACGGTAACCACGAGGCTGGAGCAAGACCAAGTGGTGATTCGTGTGGACATCACGGGGGAAGTCGAGCCACAGGACGTGGTTCACGCGATTGCCGCGCTCAGGGAAAACGACCAGGCCCGGCAGGAACTCCTCGCGCTCCGGGCGGAAACCGATCGACTCCAGGCGCAAGTCGACGACACCAACCGCGCGCTGGCCGCCGCCTCGACTGCTTCCGACGTGCAGTACTACACGGATCAACGCCAGGATATGCTCGACCAGATGCAGGCCAACGCGCTCCTGTCGCAGGCCTGGACAAGTTGGACCTATCCGACATTAGGTTTCGCCTCGTATCCGTGGTTCGGAATATCTGGCATCAACGGCCTGTTACTTCAAGCCCAACGCCTCTCGCCGCATCATCGCCACCTCCCGCTCGCGCAACGGACGATCACGGCCTACAACAACAGCGCTCCGCCCGCACAACCGCCGTCCTCAACACCGCCGCGCCCCTCGCTGTTGGTCCCGCCTCTGCCCCCTGCGCATCAACAGCAGGCCTCGCCGCGACTCAACAGCCAGGGCCAGCAGGCCAAGGTAGGCGACGTGGTGGTCATCCCGACACCACGATCGGTTCCCTCGACTCCGCAATACACCCCGCAAGCGGCACCCTACCAGGTACATCCCAACCATTTCTGGCGCCCCACGCCGCCGAACGTTCAGAGTCTTCCGTCGATGCCGCAGCACAGCCCATCGATCAGCATGGCACCTCGATCATCCGGCGGCTCTGCGGGGCGAGGCGGGGGCGGCCATTCCCACAGCAGCGGCGGTCACCACGGCCGGTAACAAGCCCATGGGCGGAAGCCTCCGCGATGCGGGACTGTTGTTGAACGACCTTCGCAGGCGGTCGAGAAGAAGTAGACGGCTCGCGAATCCATTTCGGTTATAGTGAGGAGATGGCGCCTCGAGTGACACATCGTGCGGGCACGTATCTCCACCCCAGACGTCGCTCCCGTCACCGGCTCACGCTCACCTCGCTCTGGCGATTCACCGGTCGCCGTTGGCGCGACCTTCGCGCGTTCCTGCGCGCCGTGGGAAACACCCATCCGGTGCCGCGCCTTCTCATCGGCGCCATCCTCATCGGCTGTCTCTGGCTGATCTTGAACTGGACCTATCATGCGATCAATAAACCGGCCGAAGTGTTGTTCCCCCTGGAGGATGCGCTGGACAAACGTCCTGCGGCCACGTGGCAGGAATACGGCCCGCTCTTTCGGGAACATTCGACGGCAATCATCACGCCGGACCTTCTCGCGGCGCTAGCTCAGGTAGAGGGAGCGGGCAACCCCGTGGCACGAACCTATTGGCGGTGGCGATTATCCTGGAACCCCTTCGACTGGTACCGGCCAGCTTCCAGCGCAGTCGGGATGTTCCAGTTGACCGATGGCACATTTCGAGAGGCAAAACGCTACTGCATCCACAACCATGTGGTGGTCGAGGACGGCCCGTGGAACGAGGTTCATTCCTGCTGGTTCAACAGTCTCTACACGCGCATTGTTCCGAGCCATGCCATCGAACTGACTGCCGCGCTGCTCGACCGTCAGGTCGCCGCGGCAATCGGCTCCCGGCGAAATGCCGCTATCACCAGACAGCAGAAACAGGACCTCGCCGCTCTGATCCACCTTTGCGGGGCAGGAGCGGGCCACGCCTTCGCCGCTCGCGGCTTTCACCTCACTCCCCACCATAAATGCGGGGATCACAATGCCGGCAGCTACCTCGCCAGGGTCAACGGCTTGAAGCTCCAGTTCGCGCGCCTTGCGACGGGCGCCAGCCTGCAACGGCTGGTGAAACCCCGCTGAACCGACCGCCATCGATCTCTCTTGCAAGTCATTCCCCCCGGCATGAGCTAGGGTTTCCCCGAGTAGCCCCGAGCGAGCCGATGCGCTCAACTCACGATGGAAGGTCCCTGACACAACATGCCGTTATTACTACGTGCCAGTCAGATGGTCCGGATCGTTTCACTGGTCTCGGTGCTGGTCTTGATGCTTCCGGGCATGGCGCTGACTCAAAATCAGACTCCCCATCCTCTGGAGAAACCCAGCGGACGCGATCTGATCGGGCCGGTACCCTACGCCGGTGGGGCAGATGCTCCGGCAAAGGATTCAGACCGGTCCTCGACGCTCAATTGGGAGACGAGAGAGGGGCGCAGTTATCTGATTCCAGCCGGGGAAATTCTCGCATATCTCTTCCTGTTGAACCAATTCGATCGGCATTTCACCGAACCGATGGCAGATTACCGCACCACCGGCACCACCATTCGTCAGCACCTCACCGATTCGAAATGGGTCCTCGACAACGACCAGTTTTCCGTCAATCAATTCCTCCATCCGTACAGCGGCAGCGTGTATTTTGGGCTGGCCCGTTCATCCGGTTTGAATTTTTGGGAGTCGTCGCTGTATAGCGTCGCCGGGAGTTTCCTCTGGGAAATCGGCGGCGAAAAAACGAATCCCTCGATCAATGACATGATCGCGACGCCCATCGGCGGAACCTTCCTGGGAGAGCCGTTGTTCAGGATGGCCAATCTGCTCTTGGAATCCGACGATGGCCGACCCGGTTTCTGGCGCGAGCTCGGCGCCGCCGTCATTTCCCCGCCCACCGGGTTCAACCGGCTGGTGTTCGGGGATCGTTTCGACGCCGTCTATCCGAGCCACCGTCCCGCCACGTTCATCCGGCTGGCTGGAGGAGGCACGCTGACCTCGAGCAGCCATAACGTGTCCTCGAATGTAAACGAGCATGGCGCCGTGGGCGAATTCACACTGACATACGGGCTGCCCGGCAAGCAGGGCTATGGCTATACGCGCCCCTTCGACTATTTCGATTTCCACGTCTCCGCGGCCACGGCCAATACCCTCGAAACCATCACGACCCGTGGCCTTCTCGCGGGGAAGACCTACGCATCCTGGGACACCACCCGCGGAATCTGGGGCCTGTTCGGAAGCTACGACTATATCTCGCCGCAGGTGTTCCGAGTCTCCAGTACCGCGCTCTCGCTGGGAACCGTCTGGCAATCCTGGTTGTCGGACGAACTCGCGCTTCAAGGAACATTGCTAGGGGGCGCGGGATATGGCGCGGCCGGAAGCATCCAGCGCACGGAAGAACGGGATTACCACTATGGGACGACGCCGCAGGCGCTGATCGCGCTCCGACTGATTTACGCCAATCGCGCCATGTTCGACATCACAGGGCGGGAATATTATGTCAGCGACTTTCTCTCCCCCGAACGGCATGGGCAGGAAAATATCATCCGCGCAGAATCTTCCTTCACGCTTCGCGTCCTCGACCGGCACGGCGTGGCGCTTCGTTACTCCGTTTCCCACCGGGATGCGCACTATCCGAGCGTCGAATTTCGGAATCAGACCGTCACAGCCGTCAGCCTGATGTATGTCATCCTCGGAGATTCCGGCTTCGGCGCCGTCGAGTGGCGTTGAGGACTCCGCACAGTTCTGCAAGTCTTAGCCAGAGCCACAGAATCGTTCCAGCCACCTCCGTGCCGATCTGCGCCAGTCCGGCGATCACCGCCATGGGCCGATCTTGCATTGATCAGACGGCTCACACGCCATCATCATGAGTACGTATCCGCAAAGATACGCCATGTATCCGAATCAATAAGCCAGCATTTCTTCGCACCATTCGGACATCCAGAGACGCGCCTTCCAACTCGCTGAATGCGTAGCGAGTTTTTCCCCTCGACCGCTGAGGAGCGGCTTTTGCTATCCAGACTGAAGGAATTCTCGTTCGGTGAGGCAAATCCGAATACGTGTTTTTCTCATCGTGCGAGTGGCTTATCAACGCGTTCACCGCTCATGGTGACCCTCGAACCACAAAGGAGATTCTCATGGCCCATTCATTTTCAGATGCGCAACTGCTTCAACAGTCGATTCGCCGGCGGTGGGGAGCCATCGACTGGGACCTCCATTTCCCTTGGTGGCGTCGTCCGGCCAAGGTCAGAATCCTGATGTATGCGGACGGCAGCGTGCACTTCAACGGCGGGTCATTTCTTGGCCTCCAGTATGTTTACAATCTGCTGAAGACGCGCGCCTATTCCTATGTCGACTTCTCCATCGACTTTGCGCACCGAACGGGTGGCGATCCGACGGCCACCATTGCCGGCCCGAAGCTGCTGACGGATCCCGCCCTCGACATCATGAACAAGTACGATGAAATCTGGTTCTTCGGTGCCGAATCGACACCAAACCTGCAAGCAGTTGAAGTGACACTCTTGAATCAATTCATGGCTGCGCCGAAATTCGGCGGAGTTCTTGTCACCGGAGATCACGCAAACCTGGGCAGAAGCATTGCCGGGCAAATCCCGCGAGCCGGAGTGATGCGCCAATATCCGGCTCCCGATGCAGTTCCAAACGGGTGGAACACCACCCTTGAAGATGGACCTGACGCAGGATCCACCTTTGATTTCGACGATCAGTCCGATGACAAGCCGCAAACCATTCGCTGGAAACGCTATGCCGTTGCCTCTCCGTTGATTTTGACGAGACGGTACCGCCCTCACCCTGTGCTATGCAGCCAGGAAGGCCCGATCAATATTCTGCCCGACCATCAGCACGAAGGCGAGGCTCTCGCCCCGACACCGGTATCCGGCAACCCCGTCTGGCCAACGAAAGCCGGCCATCAAGAAGCTCCCGACGTCATCGCGTGGGGAAGGATCAAAGACCCAGGCGCAAGCAAGCATGGGCAGGAAATCGGCGTGATTTCGGCCTATAACGGCCACCACGTCGACGTGGGCCGGATCCTGGCCGACTCCACATGGCATCACTGGTTCGACATCAATCTGACCGGCCGGTTTCCATCGCCCTCGCCCTATGCCGGGTTTGATGAAACGCCCGCCGGGCAGCTCGCGCTCAAAAAGATCGACGCCTACTTTTTGAATTGCGGCGTCTGGCTGGCACCTCCAGCGCGGCAAATCGACATGAGGAATGCCGCCTGGTGGTCGATCCTCTGGACGGACCGCATGGTGGAACTGTCTCCTGCGGCCCCCCTGGTTCACTTCGGGGAAGAGGCCATTGATGCCCTCGGGAAGCGAGCATCGCGCTGCACCGTGAGCGAATTTATCTTCACGGAAGAGATCTTCAAGGAAAAAATTCCTCGATACGAATGGCCCATGTTGTTCGATCGTTTCCAACTTATCGACCTGCCGTTCGAGCGCTACGTGGCCGGGGGCATCCTCAAACACCTCTTGCGCGAAGTCGGCCCGCATAATCAGAAACTGAATTTCCCGGCCAACGCAGTCGCTGATGATGTGCTGGACAAGACCATCCGCGCGGGGACAGAAGAAGGCTTGACGGCGCTCAGCAAGGATCTTCGCATGGAGGCGAGGCTGGCGACCCAATTGGCCGAGAACGGTTTTCGGGCTGATGCCGTCCTGGACCGGATCCCACGGATGCCGAAAGAACCGGTTCCCGCCTGATCGAACGCATCTGAGCCACCACAGACCGGCACTCGCCGCTTCAGGCGAGTGCCGGCCGCTGAGCTGAACAACCATCAAGCGGAACCGCTTACGAGATCCCGTGCTGCTGGCGGCCGATGGAGCCGTCGTAGCGATTCGTGGATTTGAACAGTTCGTACCGACCGTCCATCGCGAACATCGCCACTCTGGCGCGCAGGCCTTCCATTTCGGCGACCGTCATGGGCGTAAATCGCCGCGCAATGTCGAGATTCTGTTTCAGGACCTGCGGGGAATCGATTCCACTGACCAACGAGGCGATCGGCAGACTCAGCACGTACCGCATCGCGTCCTCCGGCGTCACGATCCCCTGCTTGATGGGTTCGGCATTGCCGCTCAGGCTCTTCATGCCGAGCGGAGCGATTCCGCGTTGATTCAGAATCGGCAGCACCTCCCGCTCAAAACTGCGATAGGTCCCGTCGAAGACATTCAAGGGCATCTGGCAGGTATCGAATGGAAAGTCGTGCGCCAACATTTTGAGATGGATCTTCGGGTGCTTGTGGCCGGTGAAGCCGATGAATCGCACCTTCCCCTGCCGCTTGGCGTCGAGCAGCGCCTCGGCCCCGCCGTTTGGAGCAAAGTGCCGATCAGGATCGTCTTCGTAGACCACTTCGTGAATCTGCCAGAGATCGAGATAGTCGGTCTTCAAACGGCGGAGCGAGTCCTCCAGCTGCTGAAGCGCCACCTTCTTGTCACGCCCGTGCGAGCAGACCTTCGTCATGAGCACCACCTGCTGCCGTTTTCCCTGCAGCGCTTTGCCCATCAGCTCTTCGGATCGTCCGCCGTTGTATTCCCAGGCATTGTCGAAAAAATTCACTCCCGCATCGATGGCCGCGTGTAACAAGCGAATCGCTTCTCCATCCTCCTGAATGCGGCCCCAATGCGCGCCCCCGAAACAGAGGGCCGACACCTGCAAGCCCGTTTTCCCCAATGCGCGCCGTGGGACCTCGCCGGGCGACTGACTCGGCACGGCCGAATCTGCGGCGAGCGCGTCGGCCACGCGGCGTGGTCCTCCGAGTGCCATGAGCGATCCCGCCACGCCCAATCCTTTCAATAGTTGCCGGCGGCCGAGCGTCAGGGACCAAATTCTGTCCACGGGTGTCTTGGGTGTCATAGATCACCTGCCTGGCTAGAGGTGGATGAGAGGCACGCAACTTTCCGACGTCTCATCATGTCCGAGGCTTCGCGGCAGCCAGAAGCGCACTCCGATCGAGCGTAAGCAATTCGCCGATGCGATCGATGGTGAGGTCGGCCGCAGGAAATGTCCGCAGCACCTCCGGATCGTTCGCATAATGCCCCTGGCGCGGAAACACCGTCGTCACTCGCGCGCCCCAATAGGCCTTCACGGCCGTGAGAATACGCAGCTTGTCATCGATCAGCACATAGTGGTCGGCCGGATAGCGCTGCTCGACGTCATCCAATTCCTGCTCTTTATGAATGTAGATGAGGACATGACCCTCGACTGCGTCAAAGAGGCCGGAACGGTCGACCTTGCGCGGTTGGAAGACGATGTCGCCATCGGAAAGGATGACGGTCTGCGCCCACTGAGCGGTCTGGCGAATCACGTCATGCACCTGCGGAAACACTCGCTCTGAGAAGGGATAATTCAACAGGAAGCGGGAGAGCGCGAAGAGATGGGGATCACGGGGATACTCTTGGCGATAGCGCTGCAGGGCGCCAAGGTAATCCACATAGCCCAGCTTTTCCCGCAGCTCTTCGAAGATCGCCCAGTACTGCCGCTCCCCCTTGGTGCCGATTTCTTCATCCAGATGTTGCGTGAGGTCGGCCGTAATCCGGTCGTTGTCCATCAAGGTATTATCGACATCGAACAACACGACCACCGTAGGATCTGCCATACCTTATCGCTTTCCGCTCCACTTCCAGTTTCTGATCTCAGGCATATCGGTGCCATGGATCTCGATGTACTGTTTGTGCTGCATGCGTTTATCCCGCATCTCCTGTTTGAGGTACGCAGCCCGCGCCCCGAGCTGCGGCACACGGTCGACCACGTCAGCCACGAGATGGAAGCGATCCAGGTCATTCAACACGACCATATCAAAGGGCGTCGTCGTCGTGCCTTCTTCTTTGTAGCCTCGCACATGCAAATTGTGATGATTCGTCCGCCGGTAGGTGAGCCGGTGGATCAACCACGGGTACCCATGGAAGGCGAACATGATCGGCTTATCGGTCGTAAACAGCGCATCGAACTCCTTGTCGGACATGCCGTGCGGATGTTCACTGGCCGGCTGCAGCTTCATGAGATCGACCACGTTCACCACACGCACCTTCAAATTGGGCTGGGCCACGCGCAGAATGTCCACGGCCGCCAGCGTCTCCATGGTCGGCACATCGCCGCAACAGGCCATCACCACATCCGGTTCGCTGCCACGGTCATTGCTGGCCCATTCCCAAATGCCGATGCCGGCCGTGCAATGGAGGATGGCGGACTCCATATCCAACCATTGCGGCGCCGGCTGTTTCCCCGCCACGACCACATTCACATAATCGCGGCTGCGCAGGCAGTGATCGGTCACCGACAACAGCGTGTTGGCATCGGGCGGCAGATAGACGCGAATCACTTCGGCCTTCTTATTCACGACATGGTCGATAAACCCCGGATCCTGGTGGCTGAATCCATTGTGGTCCTGCCGCCACACATGGGACGTCAAGAGGTAGTTGAGGGAGGCGATCGGCCGCCGCCAGGGAATCTCGCGCGAAGTCTTCAACCACTTGGCATGCTGGTTGAACATAGAATCGACGATGTGAATGAACGCCTCATAGCAGTTCATGAACCCGTGGCGTCCGGTGAGGAGGTACCCTTCGAGCCACCCCTGACACAGATGTTCGCTCAAGATTTCCATGACACGTCCGTCATGGGCCACATGTTCGTCGATCGGAAGAATTTCCTCCGTCGAGCACCGGTCGGTTATTTCGAACACGGCGCCCCAGCGGTTGGAGGCCGTCTCGTCCGGCCCGAAAATCCGGAAGTTGTGCATATTCAGTTTCAACACATCGCGAAGAAACAGTCCCTGCACCCTCGTGGCCTCGGCCTCATCCGCGCCCGGCTTGACCACCGGCACGGCATACTGCCGGAAATCCGGCATGTGCAGATCGCGCAGGAGGCTGCCGCCATTCGCGCAGGCAATGGCGCCCATGCGCCGCGCGCCGGTCGGCGCCAGCGAGGCGAGCTCAGGGAGCAACTTCCCTGTGTCGTCGAACAATTCGTCGGGTTTGTAACTCTTCAGCCAGCGCTCCAACAACTCGACATGCCCGGGCTTATCCATCTCCGCCATCGGCACCTGGTGGGAGCGGAAGGTTCCTTCCGTCAACTTGCCGTCCACTTCTTTCGGGCCGGTCCAGCCCTTCGGCGTGCGTAAGACGATCATGGGCCAGCGCGGCCGGGTCGTGAATCCGTTCGTGCGCGCCTCCTGTTGAATGCGCCGGATCGTCGCCACGATTTCATCAAGCGTGGAGGCCATCAATTGATGCATCGTCGCCGGGTCATCGCCCTCGACAAAAAACGGCTGGTGGCCATAGCCGATCAGCAGGGATTCGAGTTCATCCGGGGGCATGCGGGCGAGCACGGTCGGCCCGGCGATCTTGTACCCGTTCAGATGCAGGATCGGCAGCACGGCTCCGTCCCGCACCGGGTTCAGAAACTTGTTGCCATGCCAACTGCCGGCCAACGGACCGGTTTCCGCCTCTCCGTCCCCGATCACGCAGGCCACCAGCAACTCGGGGTGATCGAAGGCCGCCCCGTAGGCATGAGCCAAGGAATATCCCAACTCCCCGCCCTCGTGAATAGAGCCGGGGGTTTCCGGCGCGACATGGCTCGGAATGCCGCCTGGAAAGGAAAACTGTTTGAACAGCCGCTGCAACCCTTCCTCGTCCTGCGAAATGTTCGGATAGACTTCGCTGTAGGTGCCTTCGAGATAGACGTTCGCGACCAACCCGGGACCGCCGTGGCCTGGCCCGGCAACATAAAGCACGGGAAGATCCTGCGCCTTGATGATGCGGTTGAGATGGACATAGATAAAATTCAGCCCCGGCGTCGTCCCCCAATGGCCGAGCAGGCGCGGCTTGATATGTTCGCGCTTCAAGGGCTGCTTGAGCAGGGGGTTCTCATACAAATAAATCTGCCCGACGGAGAGATAATTCGCCGCTCGCCAGTAGGCATGGATCTGCTGAACCATCTCGGGGCTGAGCGGCTGATTCGCGTGGGTCGTCTGTGTCATGAAGTCCCTCTTTCCGATGTGAGCGTATCCGGCCGCGTCAGTCCTATCCGGCTGACGCCGTGGTGTCATTGTGTGCCACGGCTGCCAGGCAATGCCAGCAGCCGGCAGACCGATTGCGCGATGTGGCGCTCTTCATCCGTATGGATCACGCGCACCGTCACCCGGCTGCCGGGAGCGGAGATGACCGCATCATGGGCTCCGTTGCGAGCCTGATCCAATTGAATGCCGAGAAACGCCAAGCCGTCGCACATGCGCGCCCGCACAATGGATGAATGTTCGCCGATGCCGCCGCTGAAGACGAGCTGGTCCAGTCCGCCAAGCGCCGCCGCATAAGCGCCGATCCACTTTTTCCCGTGATAACAAAATACCGCCACCGCCTCTGCCGCGCGCGTATCGCAGCTTTCCTGCGCGAGCAAATCCCGCAAGTCGGGACTGAGTTCAGACAGCCCCAACAGACCCGATTGCGCATGGACCATATGATGAAACTGCTCCGCCGTCATGCCCTCGGTTGTGGAGAGATAGGATATCAAACCAGGATCCAGGTCGCCGGACCTGGTGCTCATCGGCAACCCCGAGGCCGGTGTGAATCCCATCGTCGTATCGATACTCACGCCGTCGCGCACGGCGGCGAGACTGGCTCCGTTGCCCAAATGCGCCAGGATCACGTTGCCGCGCGCGGCATCAGAACCCGCCACTCGCTCCAATTCTTCCATCAGGTACGCATACGACAGCCCATGAAAGCCGTATCGTCTGACACCCTGTTTTTCATAGCGGCGGGGGATCGCCAGCAAGCGAGCGACCGGCGGCAGATGTTGATGGAATCCGGTATCGAAACAGGCCACTTGCGGGATGGCGGGGTACCGCACAGCCAAGGCTTCGATGAGGGTGAGCTCCGCCGGAAGATGCTCGGGATCGTAGGGACTGAGCCGGCGCAATTCTTCCATGACCGCCGTCGAGAGCACCTCCGGATTGGTATATCGGCTTCCTCCATGGACGACGCGATGACCGATGGCCTGGAGAGACAAGCCCCGGCCGCTCTGCTCGAGTTGGTCAATGAGCAGTTGCACGGCAGCTGCGTGGGTCGGAATCTGCGCAGTACGCCGGTGGTCCTGCCCGGTCGCGGCATCGGTCACGCTCACGATACCGTCGGGAATCCCGATGCGCTCGATCCGTCCCGATGCCGACCTGACGGGCGATGCTGCCACGTGGAATAACGCCCATTTGACGCTGGACGATCCGGCGTTCACGATCAGCAAGGCTGGGACTTCGCGTTTGGATTGCGGCATGCCCTCTCACCATAGATCGACCATACGATCAGCGCAACCGGAAAATCCCTGGACCTTTCGTCTAGGTCTTCTGCGCGGAATCACTATAGGGGAAACGCTAGTTCCACAGGGACCGTGGATGCGCTATCGTATCGGATGCTGCCGCTGATGCTGGGCGCCATCCTCCTTCTCGTTTCCTGTACTATGCCGACGAACTTTGTGGCTGCAGCCACATCCGCGGAGGCCGCTCTGCTGGGCGGCACGATTGTCTCGATCAATCAGGACGCCCTCACCGTGACCATCCTTTTTCCCACGGGAGAATCTCGGGCGCTCCCCGTTCGCGACGCTCGCCTTCTGCAGGGCCTTAGCATCGGAGACCATGTGACTTTCGAACTCAATGACGAGCACACCTTGATCAAGATCGCGAAGCTGCCGACCGATCCGGCCAACTGATCTCCTCACGTCAACAGCACCCATCCAGTCGGGGTACGTGCCATAACCATGCCTCATTCAATTGTCCGGCCAGCTGGTTGACCTTGAGAGCTAGCTCTGCGTATTCTCCTGCAGCGCAACTGGGGCACCATCCGGCCCGTCACCTGACCAACCTGATCGCGATCAGACCTGAAGGATCTCCGATGAATCGCTACCCTTATCCCCTTGCCGCGACCCTACTCATTCTGTTGATCACCTCTCTGTCAGTTTTGCGGCCTGTGGCAGCATCGGAACCCGATCCGGCTGCCAGAGAACTCATGGAGCGGCTCATCGAGCAATACATCCGCACGCATCCTGAAGTGATTGAGCAATCTCTGCAAGCGCTGGAAGCGAAACGGGAGGCGGAGGAGAAAGCACGGCAGAAAGTCGCGCTGGCGGCCCACCAGCATGAACTGCTCAACGATGCCAGGTCGCCAGTGAGCGGGAATCACTCGGGTCCTATCACGCTCGTCGAGTTTTTCGATTATCGCTGCGGCTACTGCAAACGAGCGGCCGGCGCCGTCACACAATTGCAGCAGGAAGACGCGCGGGTGCGTGTGATCTACAAGGATTTTCCCATTCTAGGCGAAGTTTCGGAACTCGCGGCCAAAGCCGCCCTGGCCTCACAAGCTCAGGGGAAGCATCAGGCCTTCCATGAAGCCATGCTGGCGTTCAAAGGCGACATCACCAAAGAATCGATCCTCAGTCTAGCCGGTGAAGTCGGTCTCAACACGGCGAAGCTGGAAGCCGACATGCGTAATCCAGAATGGCAGACGGTGATCGATAGCAATCGCGCCCTGGCGCGCACCCTCGGCATCAGCGGCACGCCCGGCTTCATTGTCGGAACAGAACTCGTTCCAGGCGCATTGGACTTGAATGGGCTGAAGGAATTGATCGCACGTGGGAGCGAGGCCGTAAAGTTTCGTCCCATTGATGCACCTCATCGGTGACACACTAACCGTACTCGCTTCGGCTCGGTTTCCGGCATACCTCGCTTCACCGACTTACCTGGCTATCACCATCATTCCAACAATCCAGCGTCATGCCTGAGCCATTGGACGTTTGGTGGCATAGGCGCGTGCGGTGGCCCCCTGCGAAAAAAGTTTCCGGATTAGCAGATGCGCGGCAGTTCAACTGATGAACCGGCATATGTGTTCATGTTTCCGGAAATCTCTGGACGGACATACCCATGTAACCTGCCGCAACACTATCCACCGCGTCGACTTCCGCCTTCGCCCCAACGCCAGACTGGACCGCCGCGTCGCTGACGATTGAAGTCGCACCCTCAACTCTACCTCTTCGAGAGATTCCACCCGATGATGGGTTGGAACTCTTCTGTGCAGATATGGAGCCCTCCTGACCGCTGTGTATCAGGCGCGATGATCTTCGAGGGTTTGGAGGAGACGCACTACGTCGTTCAGAACGCTATGGGCGGCTCAATGTGAAGCCGTCGCCGGAAATTGCAGGGCATTCAAGATCGCGGCAAGACGGTAGCCGGCCTTGGCTACCTGCTGCTCCGCGAGTTTGGCCTCGTCTTGTTCATAGCCGGCCGGCAAGGTGATCGTAATCTTTTGCAGGCCATGATGGTCCGCATCGAATTGCCCTGCGCCGAAGATGAGGCGCTCATAAGCCGACTTTCCTAGCCTGATGCTCTCAACCGCCCACTGATCGACCCATGCGTGATAAGAACCGCTGCCATCCCACGCCTGTGGATGACCTTGTGCCAGAAGGTCTTGAGCGACTTCCAGATACGACCGGCCTTTGGCCACCACATTTATCAGACGGTCGTCCCACAAAGCGTGCAGTTGTTCTTCGGCTGCATAGAATAGAAGAGTGCCGCCACGATCCCCGTCCTTCCCCGCAGCTTCCTGAGGGTCGGTCATGAGGTGCGCCTGATGTTGACCATCGAACTGATAATAACCGCTGCCGAGGTGGAGCGGTTGGTGGAGGTCTCCGAGCAAGTGAACCAGCCACCGCAAGGCCTGCGCCCTGGTCATCTCGTGGGGAGGAATGGCCTTTGACTCAATGAGACGGATGCAGCGCTTGATCGTCTGCACGATGTCGTTGAGACGGCTTCCGACCGTACCTTCCTTATAGACGGCGGTATCCAACGGAAGATCGACATAATGCCATTCCCGATTATCGGGGAAATCTTCGTTGAAACGCTGAGCTTCCGCGTCATGAGCCAATGGCCCGGCGTTTTTCTTTGCGCGTTTCACCTCGTCCGGCCAGGTTGCAACCGTCGCCAAAGTTTCTCCTGAACGGAGGAGGGACCCGACGGCCGCCCTGGCTTCAGATGTAAGCTGGGCATCGGCAATGGCTCCGACCGTCCGGTGGCCCAGATCACCAAAGGCCCAGGTCTGAGCGGCAAAGAACCACCCCGCGACCGTCAAGAGAAGGATGAGAAACACTGGCATACCAAACCCTCGCTACGAACGCGGATTACGGCCATGACACAAACGGTGTGTTGCGCGAGAGGGAGGATTGTAAAAGTTATCGGATGGAAGCGCAAACATCAGCACGCGCCAGCTATCACTCTGAGCTGACTGGTGACGCTTCCAACAGCAGACTGGATACCAAATTGTTTCTTTGCCAACAAAAAGGGGGAAGCCTTGCGGCTTCCCCCTGGTGATTAGGACCGGCGCTGCATCCTTCGGCGGCCTCCCGGTGAAAGGAGGCCGCCGCCCTCACCTTATTGGATGGGATTCGATGCGCGAGAGACAATGGGATCTCCCGCCTCGGACCCCGCCCGCTTGATCGAAGGCGCCTGCTGACTCAACGGGAGAATTCGTTGATCATCCGCAGGCAACACCTTCATCAATCCCCATTGCCCCGATTGGGCATAGGGCAACCGCTGATTGCTCCAGACATAATCACCCGGCAGGCGGAAGCTGCCGCCCGCCGCTGGAATGAAGGCATCGAGCGTCTCCGAGGCGGAGAACTCGACGACGCTGATCTGGTCGGCGCCGCGCATGAAGGGCTCGATCGGCCATTCATGCTTCTCGACGCTGAACATGCCGTTCTGCTCATTGCTCGCGCCGAACACATGGATACGCACGGGATCTCCCGCATGCGCTTCGATGAGCGGCGTGGCAATGCTTTCCGGCTTGTCCACCGAGCAGGGCTGGAACACCTTACCCAGCGAGCATCCGCTGGCTTCACGGAACTTGTACGGTTCCGAACGGTAGTTCACGGCCGTCAGTCCCGCCGTGTTTTGCACGTAGGGCATGAAGCTCGTTCCGATGATGTTGTCTTCATCCTGGAAGAACAGGGCCACATCGCGGTAGTTCTGGCGATGTTCGTAGCCCTGGATCGTCCGATCCACAATCACGTCGGCGACCCAGCTGTTCTTCGTGGAAATATCCGCGCCGGTCTTCGGATCGCGATAGATCGCCCCCTTGGGACCGATCACGATACCGCCATAGAGGCCGTTACGCGGATTGGTCATGACATTCCCCCAATCCCACACCAGGGACGAGGTCTCCCCGATGAACGGATCGGCATAGTAGGTGTAGACACGGCTCTCACCCGGAGCGACGGTTTGCTCGCCCGGATTGTTGCCGACGTTCGCACCCAGGGAATCCTTCGGGTCAAACGCCAGACCCAGCGCCGAGAACGACGCACGGCCCTGCTTCATCTTATTGCTCAGCTTGACCTTGAGACAGTCCCCAACGTTCGCGCGCAACGTCAACGGCATCGGCTGGAGGCCGGACGCCACCGTCGCGACATCCTCGTCCAAGACATAAATCTTGGCATCGGGATTGACCATCTGGATGGTCCGCTCGAAGTCGACCTCGATGGCATCCGGGGCTTTCGGGTTCAACTTCATCGACGGGAAATCGATGGCCGACACATTGAAACTCTTCACCGGCGCATCGGCGGGGCACACCGCCGGGGCCTTCGGAATTTCGTTCCGGCCACTGTATCCGGCAGGCAACTTCTGGAGATCCGTTACGTCCTTATCGAGGACGCGCAAGATACCCCAGGCGCCTTCCGAGAACTTGGATGAACGGCCGTTGAAGTGGATGTAATCACCCGCCTGCAACCGCGGTCCACCGGCTTGCGGCACCACCAGATCGTATCGCTCAGCGATACCGACATGGATGGAGTTTTTCCGGTTCGCATCGCCGGCATACCGCTCGGTCAGATAGGTGTGACCGGACAACGTCCAGACCATGCTTTCATTGGTCATGGTCTGCAACAACCGGAACACGACCGTATCACCCAAATAGGCTCGTACCATCGGGGTGTACGGATCTCCGTGCACGGCGCTGCTGAAGAGCTTGGACGGATCCGGATTCGCCTTCAGGCGTCCGCTGATCGGTTCCGCCCTGAAGTTGAGGCTGCCGCCCGTGGTATGGGTACCGCCGTTCAGGAACGGCATCGGCGTCATCTTGATATGGTCTGGAATCGGGAACGAGATCGTCTTCCCCGCTTCCAGGGCCACTTCCACCGGCTGACCCGGAGGATTACCCGCCGTCACGATATTGATCGTGTGCGGCACACTGTCGTTCAACTGCACCAGCAACTCGCGGAAGCTGCCGTTCACTCCGTAGCCCACCGGCTCCGCGGTGCGGATGTCCGCCAACGGACCGCTGCGGATCGGCGCCCCGGTCTTCGGATTGTGATAGGTCGAACCGACCGGTTCGACGATCATCGTGCCGAAGCCGCCGTGGCCCCAGGTGATCCGGCCCAACGCGTGGTCGTGCCAGAACACGGTGCCCACATCGGAATCCACCCAGAAACGCTGCCGGACAAATTCCACCGTCACGATATCCTTCACCGGATGATCGTTCTTCAAGGGCCGAACGAGCGTGATCTCGTTGCCCTTGATCGACTGGATCCGTCCGACTTCATTCCCGCCGACGTTATCCGCGCCGATCAGGATCTCGATGCCCGGATGATACTGGGCCGCGTTCTTCAGGGTGATCACGCGATCGCCCTTCTTCCCCGCCTTCGTGAAGATCGTGTTCAAGGGCAAGGGCAAGCCCTTGTCCGTCTTCTTTTCCAACATCGTGAACGGGCGCACCGACTGTTCGTTCGAGAAGCCGGTGATCACGCCGTCCGACGACTGGTTGTCGAACTGCAGGAAGTGCCAATGGGTGTTGACCTTCGACGCGTGGAAATTGCCGAAGTCGTCGTCGTCCCATTCGCTGGTCAACATCCAATCGACGCAATCATAGATGTTGGACCGCACGACCAACGGGAACTTCAGATCGTTGTTCTTCCGAATGGCCGCTTCCTCTTCATGCAAGACATAAATCAACCCGCCTTCGTCCATGATGGCCGGGGTGTCGCCTTGTTTGTCGGCGAGCATCATCGGCGTATGGATGAAGTGCACGTTGTATTTCTTCGAGCCGGCATTCTCCGGGCACAGGCTCCAGCGTCCGTTCTCACCCGGCTTGGCGGGATAGGAACTCGGCAGGCCGTCCTCCTCGAGGTGGATCATTTCCAACCAGGGGGATGGATTGTGTCCCTTCGAGAACGGCACGCGGCGACCGAAGTGCGGCTTCAAGTGCGGCCAGGAGACCTTGCCGGTCAACGGTTCGAACACGATCGGCAACCGCTCGCCAGGATGGGCCGATTGATACCGCGGATTCGGCACCGTGTTCTCAGGCTCGGTCATGGCACGATTGCCCTGCCAGTTCCAATTCAGCACGCTCGCGTCATAGGACCTGGTCTGATCCCGCTCATCCTTCTTGTGGCCCGGAAGACCCTGCGGTGGGAATTGCATTTCCACCCAGTCCTTCAGCGTCACGATGGCCGGATCGGCCTTCCAATCAGTCTTGCCCTTCTCCACGATCTTGAACTGCTTGCCGAACCAATCGACGGTCTTGCCGATCAGCTCGTCTGACGTCACACCCACCTTGATGCGGCCCTTGCGGTCCGGCAACTCCAGCAGGTCCGGCATCACGTCATTGTGATTCGCACCCTGTTGAATGGTGTTGTACACGCGCCAGTAGCCCCACATGCCCGCGATGTAGTGATGGGCCACATGGCAGTGGAAGAGGAAGTCTCCGGCCAACTGCTGGCACAGACCGGATCCGCACTCCGTTTCCAGATCCATGGTCTCGGACGGACCGATGACTTCCACGTCGACGCGATCGGACTTCGTCCGGATCACGGGATATTTCACGGGACCGTTCTTCGCCGCATGCCACAAGGGCATTTCGTCGATGGCGCGCGGACTCCGCGGCCAACGAATGGATCCGCCGTGCGGATGGTGCGAGTGGAACACTTCGGAACCACCGTGGACCAGCCGGAACTTGGCCGGGTCACCGAGGTAGCTGCGCGGAATGGTCGTGGCCGGATCGCCGAACGTATAGGCGCTGTAGGCCATCGACTCATCTTCGAAGCCGAAGTATTCGTGCTGCGTCTGCATGTTATCGACGCCGAACGGCTCGCTCCGATAGTTCAACGCGCGGGCCACCGGACGATACACGTCGGTGAGCGGATCGCGCTGCGGGATGAAGTCGCCCTTCTTGTTCAATGGACGGAAGGCTTCGTCGCCGACTTCATGATAGAACAGCACGAATTCCCGGAAGTCCGGGCCGCTGCCGTTCTTGATGATCGCCTGCCAGCCGCTCTTGGTCGGCTTGGGGTCGCCCGTTCCGAGCGGCTCGAGGTATTCGGATCCCTTCGGCTCGATCACGAACGATCCGAAGAGGCCCATCACGGTCAACTCACGGTCATTGCTGTAGGAATGGAACTGGCGGCTGCCCTCCTGCTGAGTCGGGGGGATATACCATTCCATCTCCACGGCTTTGCCCTTGGCCGCAATGCTGTCGGGATTGGTGGTCGTGGCCGGCTGTCCCGTGGCCGACATGACCATGCTGGAACCATGGATGTTCAAGCTGACTTCTTCATCGCCTTCCAGCTGATTGCGAAGCGTCAACTTCACGCAATCACCTTGATTGCCGCGAAGGACCAGCGGCTGAATGAACTGATTCTGCAACCCGTTCATGACGCCGCCCGGATCGTAGCCTTCCTTATCCCGCGCCTCTTTATTTTTGGTCTCTTCGGCGCGGACCTTCTCAATGTTCTCGGTCAGCGTGTACATGTAGCCCGGATAGAAATCGAGCCACATGTTCAAGGTGATTTCCACGTTGATGGCCGACACGTCGTAACTGCGGACCGGCGCACTGGCCGGACACTTCCCGCCCATCGAGGAGACGGGCTCAGCGCCGCTGTTCGACATCAACAACAAATCCTGGTTCCCGGCGCCGTACTGGTGCAACATGTTGACGTTGTTGTACTGGCCGCCTGTCCGCTGCACTTCCGCATCATGGACCAGCTGCTCGTTGATCTTGTCCATGATGCGTTGGTGCTGACGCTCCATCATCGCGGTGCGCTCGACATGGCCTTCCTGCGCATCCTCGACAATGGTCTGCCCCTTCAACTGCTCAGCCCATGCAGGCTGATTGTGCGCAGCCGCATGCAGCTCCGGCGCCGCCGCCGAAGCCACCTGGAACGCCCCGACACAGACCGATGGAAGCATCACTCCTAACAGGAGCTTCCAGGCCGCCTGGGACCTGCGCTGACTGAGTTTCTTAGGCCCGCTACGTACCGATCTCATTAGACCTACCTCCTCTTGAAACCATACAACCTCCGCATCCCCACGCTCTGCCATCGCACTCTCGTCGCGCACGGTGCAGGCCCGTGAAGACCTGCACCTCATGGAGTGGAAACACCAGGAGGCCGGTCCTTCGGTTTCCACACCTTGATTCGCGACAACGAGACGATGGCGCACTTCACAATGCGCATGAAATGCAATGCGCATAAAAAGACGGCGGATATCAGAGCAACTCTCGTTCCAAATTGATTACGTCCAGAAACGTAGACTTTGTTGGAAATTTCAGACAGTGACGATGGAGGAAAGAATAAAAATGGGGCGACGCCGCCCCATCAAAAATCAGCGATACGCAAGAATGCTGCGAAGGGACTGGCGAAATGTGAGTGTCCGGAAAATTTGTCCCAATGGGACATCAACGCCCCATACAAAAATGAGCGAGAGCCATCAGGCGAACCGTGAATACAAACGGTGAGGGCGTTGATGGAAACGGTGAACGTAAGATGCAAACCGTGAAACGAAAGACGAAAAATAAGACGTGAAAGGCCTGAAAGAGCACGCCTCGCGTCTTACATTTCACGTTGTGCGTCTCATGCTTCGCCACGTTAGAACAGTTCGCGCAAGCCATGCTTTTTGACCATGCGCTCGATGGTCTTCCGATCCACTCCGGCTTCGCGAGCGGCTCGCCCCATATGGCCATCGTTTCGCTTGAGGAGTTCGATCAGAAAACTCCGCTCGAATGTCGTGACCGCCGCTTGCTTGGCATGCTTGAAGGAGCCAGCCTCTCCCGGTCCTGATTCGTCCACCACCACCTGGCGCAATCGCTCAGGCAAATGCGCGGCGGTAATCAGCGGGCCATCGGCCAGCACGGCAGCCCGTTCAATGACGTTTTGCAACTCGCGCACGTTTCCCGGCCACGCATACCCGCACAGCAATTCGGTGGCGGTGGGATCCAGGTTCGGAACGAATCCAAGGGCGGCATCCTGCTGCTTCATGAATCGCCGGAGAAATTCCTGAGCCAGAATCGGAATATCGCCTTCCCTGCTCCGCAACGGCGGTAACACGATCGGAATAACATTGAGGCGATAATAAAGGTCTTCGCGAAACTCTCCCCGCCGGCAGGCGGCTTCGAGATCCTGGTTCGATGCCGCAATCACCCGGACATCGACATCTAAAAACCGGATTCCTCCGACTCGCCGCATCTGACGTTCCTGCAAGACCCGCAGCAATCGCGACTGCAGGGTCTGGCTCATCCCGCTGACCTCGTCCAGAAAGACGGTGCCGCCCGCCGCCACTTCGAACAACCCCGGCTTCGAGACATGCGCGCCGGTGAAGGCGCCCTTCTCATGGCCGAACAGTTCCGACTCGAGGAGCGTATCCGGCAACGACACGCAGTCCACCGGAATGAAGGGACGATCTGCGCGCAGACTGGCGTCATGAATCGCGCGTGCCACGAGTTCTTTTCCCGTCCCGCTTTCCCCGTACACCAGCACATTGGAATGCGTGGGCGCCACCTTGTCGATCAAGCTGAAGACCGATTCCATGGCGGGACTTTCCCCGATGACGCGTGACAGCCCCATCCGTTTTCCGGACCGGGTCTGATCGAGTGAAGTGGCCCCCTCCCCCGCGCTCTGCGCCGTGGGAGCCCCCTCCCCATCCTCGCTGAACGCGCGCCGGGCCACTTGCAGGAGGTCGGTACTCGTGAACGGCTTGGTGATGTAGTCGAATGCGCCGTACCGCATCGAGGTGACCGCCGTCTGCACCGTGGCATGGGCCGTCAACAACACCACCTGCACCGACGGGTCGAAGCGTTTGGCCGCCGCCAACACTTCAATCCCGTCGAGGTCGGGCATGCGCAGATCCGTCAGGATCAGTCCCGGCCGTTCGCGTTGAATCACGTCGAGGGCACGGGTGGAATTACACTCGGTCAGACAATCATAGGGCCCACGACTGAGAATCCGGCGGCAATTATCGAGCGCATCCTGCTCGTCATCGACGATCAGGATTTTTCCTGCAATCCCCATGCTGCTCCTTCATGAACTCTCTCGCCGAGCCCCACCGCCGGCAGGTACACATCGAAGACCGCGCCGACCGTGCCGTTGCGCACCTCGATGCGCCCGCGATGGTCCGAGACAATTCCATAGCTCAGAAATAACCCCAAGCCCGTCCCCTGGCCGGCCGGTTTGGTGGTAAAAAAGGGATCGAAGATACGGTCGACGATCGTGGCCGGCACACCCGGGCCATTATCCGATACGCTGACTCGCACCCACTCATCCCCATTGATCTGCATCCAGGCGGTACGTACTGTCACCACGCCGTGATCACCGGAGGCAATCACGGCATCGATGGCATTATTGAGCACATTCAGCAACACGGTTTCCAATCGATCGCGGTCTCCCATCACCGGGGGCAACTCCGGCGCCAGTTCCGCCTCGATGCGCACAGAGAGCGCCGCCACACGCTCCCCCGCCATGGTCACGCACGTCCGTGCCACGCAGTTCAAATCCAGCGGTTTCAGCATCGACACGGTCCCTCGGGAGAATGTCAAAATACTGCGTGTCACCCGGGAGATCCGTTCCGCCTGCGAGCGGATCGTGACCAGATCGCGGGTGACCTCCTCCGGGACGGTGGATTGGGCCGCATCGGCCTCCATACACTCAATCCGGTTCAAAATGATGCTCAACGGGTTGTTGATTTCATGCGCGATGCCGCTGGCGACCTTGCCCAGCGTCGCCAACCGTTCCGACAATTCCAGCTTTCGCATGTGCCGAGTAATCTCGGCTGTTTTTTCTTCTACTCGATGTGTCAGTTCCGCGTTCAACGATTCCAATTCTGTACGGGACGCCTGCAACCGGTCGGCCATGCGGTGCACCGCGACGGCCAATTCCTCAAATTCATCGCCGGTTTTGACATCGAGCGGTCCATCATACGTGCCGCGGCTGATAGCTTCCACGCCCGTCTTGAGCACCTGAATCGGTCGGGCGATTCGGGTCGCCACGTAACGGCCCATCGCCCACAGGAGCCCGATCATGACCAGCCCGATCGCCGCGAGATTCCTCAGCTGATCGCGAATCGGGGCATAACTTTCCACGGGCTGCTGCCGCACAAAGATGTGCCAGGTGTTATCCGGCAACATCAGGCCGGTGACCGGAGCAAACCCCACGACCGTGTCCGTGCCGCCATGGCCGTCGTCATCCGCAATGCCCCAGCCCGGCCCGGCAGACACGATCATGGTCATCAGTTGCCCGGGAATACGATGCGCTTGGCGGGGAAGAATGGGACAGACGAGCGGATCCCCCGCAGCATTGAACAACATGGCATGGCCCGTCTGTCCGATACGGATCTGATTGATCATGCCGAAGAGGGTATCGAACCGGTAGGACGCTTTGACGGCACCGATCACCGTATGATGCCGGTCATCGAGGATGGGGACGGCGATATCGAACGTTTCTTCCGGCGTTCGAAACGACCCGACCTGCGCGGGCATCATTCCGCTGAGATAGACATGGTCGATGCCGCCGGCGCGCACCGCTTCCCACCACGGCTCCCCGCTGAACGAGTAATGATCCGGCTCGGAACTGGAGGCGACCAGCGCCCCATATTGGTCGACAATCAACAATCCGACGAGCTTATCGCCGCTTCTGACCTTCGTATCGAGGAGAAACCGTGACAGGTCCCGATGGAGCAACTGGGCAGCGGCTTCCTTGCCCTTCTCCCACACCTGTGTGCGGGTCTGAATAATGCGCTCGGTTTCGGCGCGGTCTTGCGGGTAGGAGGCATTGGCCGCCTCGACCGGCTGGCGGACCCGCAACGGCGCCGACCCCAGCAACCGAGCGGCCTGGATCTCGCTTTGCACTAGCATCGTTACCCGGTCGGCGGCTTGGATCGCCACCGCCTGCAGATTGCCGCCGATGACATCGCGCAGCGACTGCATACCGGACATATAGGCAAGGATCAGCCCGATCAATAACGGAATGCAGCCCACCATCACGATGGCGAGTACAATACGGCCCTTGATCGTACGAATCGTCATCCCCACCCCAGAGGAGACATTCTAAACAACCGGCGGAAGAAAACGCCACCGTACCGTCACTCGGCCGACCATCAGGACAGGGGAGGAACCTCCTTGGGTTCGCCATTCGAGCGGGTGGGATACAGCGCCGGCTCCCTGGAGGCAGTGACCGATTGTGCACGCCGCTTCCTGGCACGGTGAAAGATCCACAATAGACATCCCGACAAACTCATCAAAAGAATGGGCACGCCCGGAATGTTCAACAGGGTTTTCTCAAACCCGAAGAAATTCAGCTGGTGCAGTTGCATCACGGCAAAATGCACCCGCCGCCATCGACCTTCATCCTCAAGGATCTCCCCTGTCTGCCGGTCCAGCACAATCTCCGTGGCATCGGCATTCTCGAACCGCACACGGACCGCATCCTGGGCCCGCTTCTTCTTCCGGGGTGTATACCGCTCGAGTTCCACGGCCGTTACTGTCGCCGGCGGCCGCACGTATTGCTGCGCAATGACCGGTGCCAAATCCGGTGAAATCGGCGACAGGCGCTCACCGCTGATGGCATCGAGCAGGAGCGTGGTAGGCACCCCCTCAACGCGCAATTTGAGTTCATACAACAGGCGGCCGAAATCCGATCGCAGCGACACCTGCTCGACCAAGGCCCGCCCGCCCACCGCCTCCTTCGCCACGACGATCGCGCGATCCACCGGCAGCGTGGCCGCTTCCAGCGACGGGCCAGCCAGCGGCCGCACCTTCTCCTTATAATGATCTTCCCAATAGAGGAATTTCGCGTCCGCCCACAACAGGCCGGTGACGACGGAGAGCAAGAGAAACCCTACTGCCCCCATGCCAAGCCAGCGATGGGTCAGTCTGATAATCCGTTCAGAGCCGCCGCGACTCATGTTACTGCTCCGCTGGGCGCTCGGCCCTCACCTGCAGCGCCAAGGTGCTGCGATGGCGCAACGCCTCATAGGCCGTCCCTTCGAACTCCCCGGGGGTCTTTTCCACATGGATCATCTCCAGCACATACCGGCCGGGCCACAGCGGAGTGAAGGACACGATGCCCTCGGCGTCCGTTTTGAGTTCCTTATCCCAACCATTGGGCGCATGCACCAACACCTGCGTCCCCGGCAGGCGTTGCCCATTGAAAAGTGCCTTCACGACGATCTCGCCCCCCGGGCCTGGGGTCACGCGGCCGGAGGCAAGGTTGAGTCCTGTCGTGAGCGGGATCAGGTCCAGCGCCAGCGGCGTCGAATGATCCCGCTCATGCTCGTTGACGCGACTGTCCTCCAGGCAAACGAAGTAGGTCCGTGCATAGAACATCGGCTTGACGATGCCCAGGTCATGCTTGCGTAGATCCTGAACCGGCGCTTTCGCCTGCTCCGCCACCACCGCGTTCCGCCCCGGCACACAGGAGGAGAGGGCACCGGCAAAGTGATTGACCTGCTTCGTCAGCGGGATCTCGGTCTTTCCCCGCTTCGGATCTTGCACGCGTAATGTAACGCCGTCGATGGAATCGAGCCGCCCTCCGCGCTCTTCTCGCAAGAATTCGGCATATTCACCGAAATACACCTTCACCGGCTGTCCCTGCTCCGCCGGGGCCGTGGCTTCCGTCTCCACCCAGACGAAATGCGCCTGTACCGGAGCTGCCTCCAACAGTCCTGCCATCAATACGATTCCCAACAATCCGCGATTGACGATGTTGCGATTCATCGGCGCCACTCCTTTCAAGTTCGGCAAAAGACCGCTGTCTCCCGTTAAAATCTCCAGGAGACACCGCCGTAAAAATTCCGGATTTCACCGGGCTGAATCCCGATGAAACTGCCGGTGGTGCGTTGTGCAATGAACGATTCATCAGTAAGGTTGCGCACACCGGCAAAAATGGCCCACTTCGCTTTCGGCGGGGCATAATTGAGCCGCAGGTTCCAGATCGTATAGGACGGGATGGCGCCGTTCGTTCCCAGGGCATTTTCCGTCTGGGTATTCGCACCGTCGGTAAACTGCTGCGCGACATACATGGCATCGGCTTCAATCGATGCACCGGTCGGGTGGTAGTACCCCACCAATCCGTAGAACGTCATGCGCGGGGCATACGGAAGGTCTTTCCCATCCGTCGTTCCAAACAGCGATTTTGGTCGCAAGAGTGTAATGCTGCCTCTGGTGACGAAACCTTGCAGCGGGCGAACGAGTTCGCCCCAATCGAGGCTGACGGTACTCTCGATTCCCTCCATGAGTGTCTTTCCCGCGTTCACGAACTGGCTGCCCTGCTGGACGATTTGATTGCTGAATTCGGTGCGAAACAGGGCGACTTCCGCGCTGACACCGGGCACGAGGATGGACCGGATCCCAATATCCGAACTCAAGGCGCGTTCTGCGGAGAGATCTTGGGTGGTTCCGCTGGTCGGATCAACCGCATTGGCGAAGGTCGGCGGCCGGAACGTCGTATGGACATGGCCGAACAACATGCTGTCGGGGGTGAGCTGATACTTGATCCCGGTCCCGTAGATCAGTCCTTGCGTGGTCTTGTAGCTTTTAAAATTCGGCTGCGCCGCCGGAGGGATCGCGTTCATCGTCTCGCGACTTTGATTCACCTGCTCCCAGCGTATCCCCGGTGAAATGGTGAGGGCTTCGGTCAGGCGAATGGCCGTTTCCGTATAGGCGGCGTAGGCCACCGATTCCAGATCGGCGTTGTTGGTGGTGCGGCTGATCTTCGAGCCGGCCGTCCCGATGCCGGTGATGTCGGTCAGGCGCTCGGCGTGATACCGCACCCCGGAGGTGATCTGTTGATCCAATCCAAACAGTGAGAATTTGAACTGATGTTGCGGCACGACGCCGAAGACATTGAACTTGCGCAAAAAGTTCGTGCTGGTCGAGAGCAACGTGCCGTTGGCGGCTTGGTCCTGGATATACCAGTTCCGTTCGAACACGTTGCCGTAGACGATGATCTTGGCCGTGTTGTGGGCGTCGATCTCCCGGCTTGCCGTCACGTCGATGGCTCCGCGCTGGCCTTTGAATTCATCCAGCGGCTTGCCGGCCAGCGTGCGGTCGTTTCGATATTGCGTGGGCGTGAGACTTCCCGGCGTCTGCGTGGTTTCGTCATACCAGGAGATGTTCGTCGTAATACGAGTCCGATCGTCAGGGTTGGCTTCGAATCGCATCGTGAAATCATCCAATTGCGATTTACTACGATCTCTGAAGCCATCTGATTGCCGCCGGACGTACCCGAGTTGCGCGCCAAAATTTCCGAAATAGCCGCCGTATTGGGTGTCCGACTGAAACAAGTTGAAACTGCCGAAGGTATTCGTGGTGGAGAAGGTCGGCGTCGTGGGAATCCGTTTTTGAATGAAATTAATCAGGCCCCCTTGAGTATTAGGGGAATAGAGCACCGTGGCTCCGCCTTTGATCACCTCGATGTGGTCGATCCGTTCGATCGGGACCATGTAGTACGTCGAGGCATCTCCGAAAAGGGCCGGTTGGATCGGAATATCGTCCAACATCAGCAAAATATTTTTGCTGCGCCGGGGATCCATGCCCCGTATGCCGATGTTCGGGCGCAACCCTTGGCCATATTCGTCCAGCACATTGACACCCGGAATGCGTCGCAACATTTCATCCGCATTTTTAGGCCTTGTGCGCTGGATTTCCTCGCGCGTGACGACATTGACCGCCCCGGCTATTTCCTTCACGAGTTCCTGGTCCGGCTCGTTCCGTTCATGGACATCTTTCACCACGACTTCCGGGACCAGAACCGGCTTGGTGACTTTCGGCTCGCCTCCCTGCCGCGCGTCCGTCACCGCGGCGGCATGATGAGAGTTCGCAGCCGGCGCCGTAGGCGCCATCGATGGGCCTCCCCGCTCCAACGTCACCGTATCGACACTGGTAAAGCGGAACGAGAGTCCGCTTCCTGCCAGTAACGCTGAGAGGGCTTCTTCAGGCGTATAGGACCCGGCGACCTCGGGCGACGTCCGTCCATGCGCCACATCGTCCGGAAAGCTGACTTGCAGACCTGAGGCCAAGGCAAAGTCGCGCAACGCCATGTTCAAGGGTTGTGGAGAAATCTGGTAGTGGATTTTCGGTCTGGGGTCCCCGCCGCCGTTCGTTCCCTCGCCCTGCGCGGATGCGTGCTCGACGCCCGCCGGGGTGAATGCCAGCATGACGAGCAGGAGCGGGATTCGCAGAGTCGTGGTAAAGGCGTCATGCCATCGGTTCCATGAGAGCATCGGTGCGCATCGGTAACAGGCACTGTTCCGCATTCAAACCTCCATCGGTGGACTTCGAGGAGAGGGAGCCCCTTCTCCTCGATCGTTGTGTTCTCCCTGTGCCTGGACGTATGGCGAAGAGAAATTCCCCCCGGCAGAAGCGAGAGGGCGCGGATTTATTCGCTGCAGGCCTGAAGAATCTGCAAGGGAGGTGAGCCCTGTGTCGACACACGGTCTATTCGGAGCCGGGTGGGACCCAGCAGAGCCACCGATGTTGCGGAATCCCCGCAGGCTCTGGAAAAGGGCCGTCCAGCAAGGCCGCAGCGAGTGAACGACTGAGGCGTACGGTTCCGGTACGTCGAAGACGTGGGCGACGCGAGAACGCCGCCGGCGGTCTGTGTCGACAGCCTGCTAGCGAATCACGATCAGATGGTCCGTAAGCCGAACCATACGAATAGGCAGCGTATCCGCCAGAGTGGTAAAGATATGAGTAGGATCGGACAGATGATAGATCCCGGTGATCGGGAGCGATTGGAGGGCGGGATTCCAGATGACGATATAGCCGCGATGGTAGCGGGCAAGATCTTGAACCACATCGGCCAAGGGGGTACGGACGAACACCAGGCGGCCCTGCATCCATGCGGCGACGGCGGCCGTGTCCACGCGATCGACCGCACCGGCGCCTTGCGGTCCCACGGCGACCTGGTCGCCGGCGGCCAACTGCACGGCTTCGTCGGGTCTCTTCCCGCCGGCAACCAGGACGGAGCCACTCAGCACGGTGACTTGCACGTCTGTCTTGCGATCCTTGACCACAAATTGAGTGCCGACGGCCGTCGTGGAGACTCCACGACTTTCAACGGTAAAAGGCCGCTCAGGATTGGGCTGAACGGCAAAGGACGCTTCTCCTCGCAATAATTCCACACGGCGCCGATCGGACTCATATCGCACCGCGATGGATGTGCCGGTGTTTAAGGTGACACTCGATCGGTCTGGAAGGGTCACGACCCGCTGTTCTCCGACTTCCGTCGAATAGTCGGACTTGAGCCAGATCAATACCACATCGCTCCAAAGAGCCATGCCGACGAGTAAGAAGACGGCTGCGGCAGCCATGTTGCCCTTGCGCCAAGCATGGCGCGCCGGCCGCCGCAATGCATCGATCGCCTCGCGCGCTACGCTCCGGGCCGAAGCTTGCTGCAATTCCGGCCTATTCCACAAGACCTGAACCTGATGATACGCGCGCGCATGCGCCGGACTGTGCGCGCGCCATGCCTCCAAGCGGCGTCGCTCGGCCTCGGGAAATCGTCGGCCGCCTGGCGCATAAACCACGCGGTCGCTTCTTTCATCAGTTGCGGATCAGGGGGCGGGAGTTCGGACGGCCCCGGCGAACGGTTGTCATCAGGTCGCATTGTGGCCCACGGCGGCTCGGCAAACTGAGAAGATGAGAGCGATCGATTCACTATAGTCTCTTCTGTCCGACGTGTCAGCTCGCTCTTTTCCCCTCCCCCCATCAGGCAGGCAGATCTTCGGAGACCAACGCTTCCTGACAGCAGGTCATCGCTTTCACCAGATGTTTTTCGACTGCGCGTTCCGACATGCCCAATTGCGCCGCAATTTCCTGGTAGGAATAGCCGTACACTCGCCGCATGGCAAAGACGGCCCGCGTGCGGTCCGGGAGCGTAGACAGCGCCTTCTCCAGCGTGGCGACCAACTGCTTGTCATGCGCCTGGGCATCGATCGGTCGCGTGTCGGTCGGAACCTGTTCGGCTTCTTCGAGCGAGGTCTGCCGCTGACCCCGGAATTTCTGCTTTCTGAAATGGTCCAGGGCGAGATTGGTGGCCGTCCGAAACAAAAAGGCGCGCGGAGAGGCAATGATTTGCGATGTGGGGACATCGGCGAGACGAATATAGGCCTCCTGGGCCAGGTCGGCTGCCGTTTCCTGGCACCCCACCATGCGCCGAAGCATGGCTAGGAGATCGCGTTGATGCTCATGAAACAATCGTTCCAGATCGATCGAAGGGGAGGCGCTCATGTCATCGTTTCGAGGACCATCAGGACACATCTCAGCCGTCGGCACGGCCGGGGACTTGCAACGTCGAAGGCGCCAGCCTAGTGCTTTCCTTGCGAAAAGAGAATGATCGGATTCCGGATCTCGTCAGAAGAGAACTCGATTGTGAGGGCGGCGCCGGCCGACAAGAATCGGTGGCTAGGACGTTAGGCGGCAGGGTGCAGAGCGGCCGCCCGGGCTCGTATCCATCGAAGTCTCAGGCGATCGAGGAACAGGTACACGACAGGAGTCGTGTAGAGGGTGAGGACCTGACTCACCAGAAGGCCGCCGACGATGGCGATGCCGAGCGGGCGCCGGAGTTCCGACCCTACTCCCATGCCTACCGCCAAGGGCAACGCACCCAACAGGGCCGCCGCGGTGGTCATCATGATTGGACGAAATCGCAGCAGGCAAGCTTCGTAGATCGCCGCTTGGGGAGTTTTCCCTTCTCCCGCTCGTTCACTCTGCAAGGCGAAATCGATCATCATGATGGCATTTTTCTTCACAATGCCGATCAGGAGCATGATTCCGATCAAAGCGATCATGCTCAACTCCGCCTTAAACAACAGTAACGCCAGCAAGGCGCCCACGCCGGCGGAAGGCAGGGTGGACAGAATCGTGAGGGGATGGATGTAACTCTCATAGAGAATCCCCAACACGATGTACACGGTGACCAACGCCGCCAGAATCAACCAAGGCTGATTCTCAACAGAGGATTGGAAGGCTTTGGCCGTTCCCTGGAACGTCCCGCGCACACTCGCCGGCAAACCGATATCGCGCATCGCCAGATCGACAGCCAGTACCGCCTCGCCCAACGACACGCCAGGAGCCATATTGAAGGACAGCGTCACCGCAGGAAATTGTCCCTGATGGTTGACGGACAGAATGGTATTGGCCGGCTCATACCGCGTCACCGCGCTCAACGGCACCTGCGCACCGCTCGAGGAGCGGACATAGATTTCATGCAATGCGGAAGGGTTCTGCCAATATTGCGGCGCCACCTCCATCACCACGTGGTACTGGTTGAGCGGTGTATACATGATCGACACCTGGCGCTGGCCGAAGGCGTCATATAAGGTATCGTCGATCAATTGGGGGCTCAACCCGAGTCGAGACGCAGTGGTCCGATCAAAGACGACCAGGGATTGCTGTCCCCGATCCTGCTGATCGCTGTTCACATCCACAATTTCCGGAAGCGTGCGCAGTTTGGCGTCCACCTTCGGCGCCCAGGTGTTGAGTTCGGCCAGATCCATACTTTGCAGCGTATACTGATATTGTGCGCTGCTGGCACGGCCCCCGATACGCAGATCCTGAATGGCCTGCAGATAGGTGGGAGCGCCCGGCACCTTCGCCAGTTTGGGGCGCAACCGGCCGATCACCTCGTCGGAACTGAGGCCGCGTTCTTCGAGCGGCTTCAGGGCAATAAACATCCGCCCCGTATTGGTCGTGCCGGCATGGCCCCCGCCGCCCGTGAAGCCGGTGATGCTGGCGACGGCCGGATCGCTTTTGATGATCTCTACCACCTCGGTCAGTTTCGCCCGCATCGCTTGAAACGAGATATCCTGCGCCGCCTGAATATTTCCGAACAACCGCCCGGTATCCTGCTGGGGGAAGAACCCTTTAGGCACGAGGATGTAGAGATACACGGTAAGCGCCATCGTGCCTAACGTCACCACAAGCATGGTCCGCGGGTGGCGGAGGACCCAGGTCAGGCTCCTGGCATACCCACGCAGCATGATGCCGAACCCGCGTTCACTCATGCGATACCACCAACCATGTTTTGGGGCCGAATCCGACTTCAGCACACGTGCGCACAGCATGGGAATCGTTGTCAGCGAGATGAGGAGCGACACCAGAATGGCGACCGACAGCGTGACGGCAAATTCACGAAACAGCCGGCCGAGCATCCCGCCCATCAGAAAAATCGGGATGAACACCGCGACCAGCGAGAGCGTCATCGAGACGACCGTAAACGCGATATCCTTGGCGCCTCGCAGGGCCGCCTCCATAGCCGGCACCCCCTGCTCGCGATAGCGTGTGATGTTTTCCAACACCACGATCGCGTCGTCCACCACGAATCCCGTGGCGATCGTCAGCGCCATGAGCGACAGATTGTCGAGGCTATAGCCGAGCACGTACATGACACCAAACGTAGACACCAGCGACACGGGAACGGCCACGGCCGGAATCAACGTGGCGCGCAGATCGCGGAGAAACGCAAACACCACCAGAATCACGAGGGCTACGGAAATGGCGAGCGTTCGCTCGACGTCATGCAACGATGCGCGAATGACCGGCGTGCGATCCATCACGATGGATAGGGACATACTGCCCGGCAGGGACGCCTCCAGCTGCGGCAGGCGCGCACGGAGACGATCCACCGTTTCAATAATATTCGCGCCGGCTTGCCGGTAGATGATCACCAACACGGCCGGCGTTCCGTTCGCCACCCCCATAGTCCGCAAATCTTCGACCGACGACTCCACCGCCGCCACATCGGACAATTGCACGGCGCGCCCGTTTCGATAGGCCACGACCAGCGGCAGATACTCATCGGCTTTGTGCAGTTGATCGTTGGTTCTGATTTCCCATGTGCGATCGTCGGCGGTCAGCTGGCCTTTCGGACGATTCACATTGGTACTGTTCAGAACCTGGCGCACCTCTCCCAACCCGATGCCATACTTGTTCAACGCGGTGGGATTGAGATCCACCCGAACAGCCGGCAAGGATCCTCCGCCCACGGCCACCTGCCCGACTCCTTCCACCTGTGACAGCTTCTGCTGCAGGATGCTCGACGCCGCATCGTACATTTGCCCGCGCGTGACGAGTTCAGACGTGATGGCCAAAATGAGAATGGGTCCGTCGGCGGGATTCACCTTACTGTACTTGGGCGCGGTCGGCAGATTCGACGGGAGATCGGCCCGGGCGGCATTGATCGCCGCTTGCACATCCCGCGCGGCGCCGTCGATATCCCGGTTGAGCTCAAACTGAAGCGTAACGTTGGTTCCGCCGATCGTGCTGGAGGACGTCATCTCCGTGACACCGGCGATACGAGTGAATTGGCGCTCCAACGGAGCGGCCACGGAGGAAGCCATCGTCTCCGGGCTGGCTCCGGGTAACGACGCCGACACGTTGACCGTGGGAAACTCCACCTGCGGAAGCGAAGCCACCGGCAGAAAGGGAAAGGCCACGATCCCGACCAGCGTCGCGCCGATCGTGAGCAATGTGGTCCCCACGGGACGACGCACAAAAGGAGCCGAAATATTCATGGAGGACCTATCGGCACCGCATTCCCCACCGAGACCTGTCCCGGACTCCGGCGGAAACGGGCGGCCAGCCGATCCAGGGCGAGATACACAACCGGCGTGGTGTACAGCGTCAGGAGCTGGCTCAAGATCAGCCCGCCGACGATCGCGATGCCCAGCGGCCGCCGCAACTCCGACCCCACCCCCGACCCCATCGCCAGCGGCAGGGCCCCGAAGAGCGCCGCCATGGTCGTCATCATGATGGGACGAAAGCGCAGGAGCCCGGCTTCATAAATAGCCTGTTCCGGCGCTTTACCCTCCGTGCGTTCGGCGTCCAAGGCGAAATCGATCATCATGATGGCGTTCTTCTTCACGATCCCGATGAGCAGGATAATGCCGATCAACGCGATGATGCTGAATTCCGTGCGAAACAGCATGAGGGCCAGCAGCGCGCCCACCCCGGCGGACGGCAACGTCGAAAGAATCGTGAGCGGATGAATGTAGCTTTCATACAAAATACCGAGCACGATGTAGACCGTGATCAAGGCGGCTAGGATCAACAGCGGTTCATGCTCCAAGGAATTTTGAAAGGCCTGTGCGGCGCCCTGAAAACTCCCGCGGATACTGGCGGGAAGGCCCAACTCCTGCGTCACGTGCCGAATCGCCTCCACCGCCTCGCCAAGAGAACCATTCGGCGCAAGGTTGAACGAGATCGTCACCGCGGGGAACTGCCCCTGCCGGCTGATGACGAGCGGCACCGTGGTATCCGTCACTCGGGTGAAGACGTTCAACGGCACGGACCCGCCCGTTCCACGCACCTCCAGCGCCTGGAGTGCTTCGGGCCCCTTCTGAAATTCGGGCATCACCTCCAGGATGACGCGATACTGATTCAACTGCGTAAACATGGTCGAGACCTGCCGCTGGCCGAAGGCATCGTACAAGGTATCCGTGATGAGTTGTGGCGTGATGCCCATGCGCGAAGCGGTATTGCGGTCGATTTCCACGAGGGAGGCCAATCCCTGGTTCAGCTGATCGCTGCTGACATCCCGCAGTTCAGGTCGCGCCTGCAGACTTTCCAGCAGTTTCGGGGCCCAGCGGTTCAGCTCCTCGGGATCGGCATCTTCCAGCGTATATTGAAATTGCGTCCGGCTCACCCGATCTTCCACCGTGAGGTCTTGCACCGGCTGCATGTGCAAGGTGATGCCGTCCACCTCGGCCACGCGTGATTCCAGCCGTCTGATGATGTCCCCGGCGGCGGCCAGCCGTTCTCCCAGCGGCTTCAGGTTGAGATACATACGCCCGCTGTTCAGCGTCGTATTCGTTCCGTCTACCCCAATAAAAGAGGTGAGGCTTTCGACGGCCGGCTCCTCGAGAATGACCCGAGCCAGGGCCTGCTGCCGTTCCGCCATCGTGCCGAACGACACTGCTTGCGGTCCCTCCGTGATGCCGAGAATGACGCCGGTGTCCTGGAGCGGAAAGAATCCTTTGGGAATCAGCACAAACAGCGCGACGGTGACCACCAGAGTGGCGCCGGTCACGACCAGCGTCGCCGTTTGACGCCGCAACACCCACTGCAGACTTCGTCCATATCCGGCGATGATGCGATCCAACATCCGCTGCGATGCCCGCGACAACGGCCCGGGATGCTCCTCCCGCCGCTCGCGCAACAGCCTGGCGCACATCATCGGAGTCAGCGTGAGCGACACGACTGCCGAAATGAGAATGGTGATACTCAGCGTCACGGCAAATTCCCGGAACAGGCGCCCGACCACATCGCCCATGAACAACAAGGGAATCAGCACCGCGATCAGGGACACCGTTAACGACAAGATGGTAAAGGCAATCTGCTTCGATCCCTTGAGGGCGGCCTGAAAGGGCGATTCGCCCCGTTCGATATAGCGCGCGATGTTCTCGATCATCACGATGGCATCGTCCACGACGAAGCCGGTGGAGATCGTCAGCGCCATCAGTGTCAGATTGTTCAGGCTGAAGCCCATGAGGTACATGACGCCGAAGGTGCCGATCAGGGAGAGGGGTACCGCTACCGCCGGAATCACCGTGGCGGGCAACGTCCGGAGAAACAAGAAAATCACCAGGATCACGAGGGCGACCGCCAACACTAATTCGACCTGCACATCGCGGACGGTCGCGCGAATCGAGGTCGTGCGGTCGGTCAGCACCGAGACCTGCACGGAAGAGGGCAACGTTCCCTGCAGTTGCGGCAGCAACTGCTTCACCCGGTCGACCACCTCGATGACATTCGTCCCCGGCTGGCGCTGGATGTTGACGATCACCGCCGGCGTCTCGTTCATCCAGGCCGCTTGTTTGGTATTCTCGACATCATCGATCACCTCGGCGACCTCCGACAGCCGAACCGGCGCGCCATTGCGATAGGCCACGATCAACGCCTTGTAGTCCTTGCCGGCGAATAACTGGTCCGTGGCGTTGATGATCGAGGCGCGGCGCGGCCCATCGAACCCGCCTTTGGCCTGGTTCACATTGGCGGCAGCCACCACGACGCGGAGATCTTCCAACGTCAACCCGTACGCGGCCAACGCGCGAGGATTCGCCTGAATGCGCACAGCCGGACGTTGCCCCCCGCTGATGCTCACGAGGCCGACGCCGGACAATTGCGAAATCTTCTGCGCGAACCGAGTTTCCGCAAAATCCCGCACCTGCGACAGGGGCAGCGTGGCCGAGGTCAAGGCCAAGGTGAGGATCGGCGCGTCTGCCGGGTTGACCTTGCTGTAGACCGGCGGCGCGGGAAGATCGCGGGGCAGGAACGTGGCCGCCGAATTCATGGCCGCCTGCACCTCTTGCTCGGCCACGTCGAGGTCGATATCGAGACTGAATTGGAGCGTGACGACGGAACTGCCCCCGGAACTCGTCGACGTCATCTGGTTGAGGCCGGGCATTTGCCCGAACTGCCGTTCCAGCGGAGCCGTAATGGAGGACGTCATCACGTCCGGCCCGGCGCCGGGATAAAACGTCAACACTTGAATGGTCGGGTAATCGACCTGCGGAAGCGCGGACACCGGTAGGTGGCGATACGCCAGCGCCCCGGCCAGCAGAATCGCGATCATCGTCAAGACCGTCGCCACCGGCCGCACGATGAACAGGCGCGAGGGGTTCACGTGCGTGTCCCCTGTTTTTTCCGTTCTCCTCCCGCCGGCGGATTCTCCTGCCCGGTCGGAACCGCTCCGCTCGATGGCCGCATCTCCACTTTGCTGCCTTCGCGCAATTTTTCGGTTCCATCGACCACGACGCTTTCACCCGGCGTCAGACCGGTGTCGATCGAGCTCTCTTCGCCCTGCGACACCCCCACGGTCACTGCGCGCACGCTGACCGTCTGTTCCGCCTCGTTGACCACATAGACGAACGTCCCCTTGGGGCCGCGTTGAATCGCGGCGGACGGCACCACGGTCGCACCGTGTTTGATATCGAGCAGCAAGCGGGCGTTGACGAACTGATTGGGAAAGAGCGCGCTGTCGTCGTTCGGAAACACCGCCTTCAGGCGGACGGTCCCGGTGGTGGGGTCGATTTGATTATCGACGGTAAGCAAGGTCCCCGTCGCCAATTTGCGCTTCTGCTCGCGATCGAAGGCCTCGACGACCAGTGGTTTCCCGCCCTTGAGCCGTTCGAACACGGCCGGCAGATGGTCTTCCGCTAAGGCAAAGACGACGGTGATCGGTTGCAATTGCGTAATCACCAGCAATCCATTGGGGTCGTTCGCATGGACGATGTTGCCCGCATCGACGAGGCGCAGTCCGACACGCCCGTCGATCGGTGCGGTAATGCTCGAATAGGTCAGCTGCAGTTTGGCATTGTCGATCTGCCCTTGATCGGCTTTGACGATGCCCTCGTACTGACGCACCAGGGCTTCTTGGGTATCGAGCTGCTGCTTGGGTATGAAGTTCTGCTTGTACAGATCGCGATAGCGCTCGAAATCCAATTGCGCATTTTTCATCTGCGCCTGGTCGCGCGCCATTTGTCCTTGCGCCTGGATCAACTGCACTTCAAAGGGGCGCGGGTCGATTTGCGCCAGCAGCTCGCCGTTGCGCACCAACTGCCCTTCCTTGAAGAGCACGCGCATCAGTTGGCCGTCGACCCGGCTTTTCACCGTCACCGTATTCATCGGGATGACGGAACCCAAACCGTTGAGATAAATATTGATCTCGCCGGTTTTCGCTACCGCCGCCACGACGGGCGTATTCCGCGCGGCCAGGGCTGGACGCTTCTCCGCGCGGTTTGGTTGCGCTTCACCCGACCGCGTCATGAGGACATAGGTTCCTACGGCCAATAGGCAGGCCGCGGAAAGCCCGATCATCCATCGTTTCAAAAGAGTGGAGAATCTTACCGACTCAGCCATCGCCGCTATTCCTTCCGTCCCCCGGCATCCTGCGCCTGCCGGACATATTCGCGAGTCATGCGCCAGCGCTGCTGCAGCTGCGCATGGAGCCCGTCTAACTTGACCTGCTGCTCCGGCGATAACGTCGCCTTCAGTTCTTGGATCCCCAGATCGAGCACTCGATCGACGTCCGGTTGATGGCTCACCCGCAACCGTAACAATTCAACATAGGCCCGCGCCACGATCGGCTCAACCGCCGCTTGTTGAGTCGCCGACAAACCCAGTTCCTGAGTCAGCCGTTTCATAATCCGATCCTGCCGTGCCCCCGGGCCCCGCTCCCATCGATGCTCATCTTCGTACTGATAGTAGAGTGACGTCCCCACGGCGCCCATCACGGCCCCGGCGCAAAAAAGGACGATCAATCCGATCCACAAACCGGTGCGTGACATACCGCGCGCCTCGATCCTCCAACCGATTCATCTCTCAGGAAACGGTGATCCTGCATCAAACTCTTCAAGCCAGACGGCGGCGACCGGAACCGCATGTTGCTTGGTGTAGACGGCCACCGACCCGGCAAAGACCAGGGCCACGAGCGCCGCGCAGGCAGCTGCGCGCCACACCAACGGCTCTGCCCCAACAAAGAGAGAAGGAACAGGATGTTCCGCGGCCTCTCGCCGGATCGTGCGCATGACCTCCTGAGCCCAGTCTTCCCCCGCAGCCACCTCGCCGCGAGTGCGATGCGCCTGTGCCAAGAGCGCCTCAATCCGCTCGCGTGGATCCTTACGATGAACGGTCATGGTGATGTCGCTCCCATTCCTGAAGAAAAATCGTCCGCAAGGCTTGCCTGGCTCGATAACACCGCACCTTCACGTTGACCACCGTCCACCCCAACAGCTCCGCCGCCTCACGCACGGAATGGCCCTCCAGGGACACCAACGTCAAGACGAGACGATGTTCTGGTGACAGTTGCGCCAACGCCCATTCCAACACCTCCAGCGAGTCGCGCTGATCGGCCTGATCACGGAAGTGATGACTCGACTCTGCCGCCAGTGCGCGATCCAGCCATCCGACCTGGTCGTCGGTCAGCCCGCTGACGGGCACCTCCGTCCGCCGATGTGCACGCCAAAAATCATAGCAAGCCCGAACGCTGAGGCGAGACAACCAATGTTCGAATGGAACGGTTCCCCTGTACTGCTCAAGCCCTGCATAGGCGCGGACAAAGACGTCTTGCGCGACCTCTGCCACGCGGTCCGCCGGCACATGTCCTTGCACAATTTTGAGCACATGATGCTGATACCGGGCGATCAATTCGCCGAATCGATCGATATCACCGCGCAAGACTCGGTCGATACATTCGTCGTCATCGGACACGAGTGCCTGCACTCCTGTGAAACGGACCTTATTCCTTGCCGGAGCTTGGACTGCTGCATCATACCCCATCCGCCCTCAGGACCACAGGCATGGCCCCTATCATTCTAGTCGCCGGCCGGCAGGCAGAGGTTACAGGCAATCAACAAAATGATCGAGACGGGGTCTCAAGTGGGGCCGCTACAAGATCGAACCTTCTTTTCGGTGTCACCTGTCCGGTTTTCGTCTCCAGCGCTTATTGACGACAAGGCGTACCTGATCGGCCAGAGCCTGGGCCGCCCCGCTCCGGTAGCCGCCCTTTCTCCATAAGAGCCCGAGACCCCGTCTGGGTGTCGGATTTTTGAGCGGAATACCACGAAGCCCCTCATTGCTCTGCAATCCGAGAGACAGTCGGGGAAGTACGGTCGCCAATTTACCGATCTTCACCGTCGCGAGAATTCCTTCAATCGAGTTCATTTCCACGGTCACCTTGGGCAGGATCCCCGCCTGCTCGAAACTCGCATTCAACAACCGACGCGTACAAAAGATGTTCGGCAGGAGGACCAGAGGCTCGTCAGCCAGGGAGGCCAGCGGCAGGTGGCGGCGCGCCGCAAAGTGATGCCGAGGCGAGGTGATCAAGACAAAATCTTCCTCAAAGAGCGCCTGGGTCTCTAGACGGTCGGATCCGGCGGGAACGAATCCGATGCCCAATTCCAGCAATCCACTCTTCACGCCGGCTTCGATGTCCGGCCCGGACAATTCATCGAGTTTGAGCGAGACCTGCGGATGCAGGGTCGAGAAACGGCCGACGATGTCAGGGACCAGATAGGCATTGACGGTTTGCACCACGCCGACGGTGAGGGTGCCGCGCTGCAGCCCTTCCTCCTCAGCAATGGCGACTTGCGCCAGTTCCATTTCTCGCAAGGCGCGCCGAGCATGTTCCCGAAAGATCGATCCGGCCCGCGTCAATTGGACCGATCGCCCCACCCGGTCGAAGAGCGGCACTCCGACTTCCTCCTCCAACTGCTTGATCTGCGCGGACAAGGCCGGCTGAGAGACCGGAAGCCCCTCGGCCGCTTTCGTAAAATGCAGCGCGTCGGCCACCGCGAGAAAATACCGAAGATGGCGAAATTCCATGCCACCTCTTATCATAATTGGAAGTGATTGATCTAATCAGAACAAACACTTTGACGCCATAACCGGCCGGGCACTAGGGTGGCGTCGATCACCCGTGCGGCAGCCCCCTGAGTCTGAAGAGACACACATGCAGCAGATTACCGGCTTGATACGATCCATTCAGGTGGGACTTCCTGAAGACAACCGCCCCGAAAGCCTGGACGATCAACCGCCACAGCCTTGGTCGACCGGCATCTTCAAGCGTCCCGTTCGCGGCCCCATCCGCCTGCGACAACAGAACCTGGAAGGTGATGGCCAGGCAGATCTGATCCACCATGGTGGCCTCGACAAGGCCGTCTGTGTGTATCCCTCCGAGCATTGGTTCCACTGGAGCGACATCCTGCCGCAGCGGCAGATGATCGGGGGCGAGTTCGGTGAAAATTTTACCCTCGAAGGACTGACGGAAACAGACGTCTGCATTGGGGACGTTTTTTCAGTGGGGTCCGCCGTCGTCCAGATTTCTCAACCACGCCAGCCCTGTTGGAAACTGGCCCGGCGCTGGCAGATCAAGAATCTGGCGGTGCAGGTTCAACAGACCGGATTCACGGGGTGGTATTTTCGCGTTCTCCAAGAAGGGCTCGTCGAATCGAAGACGCCGCTGCGTCTGCTCGATCGCCCTTATCCCGAATGGACGGTCACCACCGCCAATCGCATCATGCATCAGGAGCAGGACAATCTGAAGGCCGCTGAACATTTGAGCCTCTGCCCCCTGCTGTCCTCCAGTTGGCAACACACGTTGCGGCAACGAAGCCGGCAACAGAACAATCCGGATCCGCAGCATCGACAATTCGGCAATCCCCTTTAATCATCACGCTTTCGGGAGGTCCTATGACACGTCTGATTCTATCCGCCTGCACTGTGGCCCTTGGCGCAACATTGGCCATGAGCTCCTGGTGCGCCGCTGAAAATTCGACCACCATCAACATCCTTTCTCCGCGCAACGGCGACACCGTGCCGGAGACCTTCGAAATCCACTATGAAATTTTGAATGCCCCGGCGGGAAATCACGCTCACGTCTACCTTGATGGCGCTTACCAGAAGGGATTCAAGGGCACATTCACCCAGATGCCCAAAGGCGAGCATACCATTACGGTCAAAATCGCCGATCATGACCACAAAGATGCAGGAACGGCGACTGACAGTGTAACGGTGAAGGTCAGGGAGTAGGAGGGAGGCTTCGGGGGTGGCGAGGTTCGCCTGACACGGCACGGTATCCAGGATCGCACGACCGGAAGGCGGCCCACCGTCCGCCGCCTTCCTCACCAGTGTTCAGCGCCTATTGCCCGCCATGTGTCGACGCACGGGTGGACGAGCTCTGCAGATCCATTTCAAACACAACCGGACTGTCAGGGTTTTTCGGATCGGTCCGGAGGGGCATCATGTCGGCCGCAAGTTTCACCAATGGCACCGCCACAATGTGCGGAGCTTTCTCCGATGGATTCGAATGGAGTGCAATACGAACGCTCTTCGGCCGCTGACTAGGCGCCACCTGAGTGAGCACATCCTTGCCCATAAACCCGACCAGCAAGCCGCTTCCATCAGCCAGCTTATGAACCTCATAGGCGCTGGTTGAAGGAGACACCCGCTCCAGCGCGAGATCCGGACTCTGCGTGACTAGGGCCAGCCCCAGGAATTTGGGTAGAATAAAGCCGAATGTGCCCGTCGGGGCTTGCGAAAACATCGTCTTCGAGGTCGACGCGCCCAGTTCCGCCACTCCGTTCTTGCTGCGTAACTGCCGACGCAGGTCCGCTTCACTTCCCGGCGCATCAATGATCACAACCGAAGGAGCGGCTTTTTGAACCGGCAAGACCTCCGTTTTGCCTCCACCGGGACTGGTGCCGCTGCGTGCAGCGTTGAGCGAGGCCGGCAGAAGAGCTGTGAGAAGAACTCCCACCAACCCCGCGGCCGCCAGATGACGGAGCGGCGCATGGAACATCATTCGAGCGATGACATCATACATAACGGCTGATCCTCCTGAACAAGCGAGAGCTGTCGTTCCGGAGGATTCTAAGAAGCCGACTCACGAAAATCAAACAGGAAGCAATGCCCTCGCATCACGGATAAAAGCTGATACGGCGTCCGGCGATGGCTTGTGCCACGGAGGCCAGGATCTGCTCCCGTTCCGCCGGTTTCTCCAGGAATTCCACAATGCCCTGCCGGCGCAAGGAGGAGGCCAATGACTCATCATGATAGCCGGTCAACACGATGACGGGGAGAGAAGGATATTGGGCGCGGAAATAGGCAATGGCTTCCACGCCATTGATGCGCGGCATCCGGATGTCGCAGATAATCGCATCCAGCATCAGGGGGTTGTCGCCGCTGTTCAACACTTCAACCGCTTTACCGCCGTCGTCCGCTTCCTCCACATCATACCCGGCCTGTGTCAGCATCATGCGAAGCAGGCTGCGGATCGACTCTTCGTCATCCACCACCAACACCCGGCCCAGGCTGACCTTGTCGCCCGTACTTCGTCCGAACGGCCATGCCACTCCCATGGTGTCCCTCCCTTCGCCAGACGCATCGGTTCCCTCTGTCTGGGAATGCAAGGACAAGACCCTCAACCGATCGCAATGGACACTCCCGATTCAATAGGTTAGCGATCGACGTCTCAGATACATCGCGCGGAAATCTCTCTTGAGTGGTGGAATCACACCACCGCGGTGCAAATGCACCATGGCTCCCCGGGTCGACGCTTGCCGAGATGGACATAGAAGTTCAGGAGAGACCTGCCGCCGGCGCAGAATCCAACCCGCCCCACCGCACAGGGAGACTAGAGGGCCCGCACCGGGGCAACTCATTCTCTAATCGGGGAGGTTCATCACCCTGCGGAAAGCCTCAGGCCGTCAATTTACGCGCGACGACCACCCCCGATATGACGAATGTGAAGAAGATCGCCAGGAATATATAAAAGAGTATCTCCGCCACATCGGAAGCACCTTCCGCAATCCCTGTAAATCCAAATGCCGCCGCCACCATCGCGATAACGAAAAATATTGCCGCCCATTTCAAAAACATACGCACCTCCACGGCAGACCCTGCCGATCGCAGCAGCCGACATCAACGAGTGACGCGTTCGCTCAGGATCTCCGTATACAGTTGGCAGTACCGCTCCGCCTGTTCCTCGAGAGAAAAATGTCTAAGAGCATATCGGCGAGAATTTGCCCCCAGCGCCCGTCGGCGTTCAGGATTCTGCAATAGTTCCAATATGGCCGCACCCAATGCCCCGGCCTCGCCCGACGGGACCAGCAACCCGGTCTGACGGTGCTGAATCATGTCGGGTATCCCTCCCACCTCAAAACCCACCGCGGGCGTTCCACAGGCCATCGATTCGAGGACCGTGTTCGGCAGGTTGTCCTGTAAGGAAGGAATGACCAACAGATCCGCTGCGCTGTAAATGTTGGAGAGCAACCGATCGCTGTTGATGTGTCCGAGGTACGAATGAGGAATATGATGCCCCAAGTCAGGGTGATGATGGCCCACCGTGACGAGATGAAGGTCGGGGATCCAACTGCGGATATGCTCCAACGCCCGCACCAGGACTTCAAACCCCTTCCGGAACAGCGGGAGCCCATCGGCCACGAAGAGGATCACCTTGGCTTTGGGGGGAATTCCGAACACCTCTCTGGCACTTCCGACGTCGCGAGGCGAAAACTCCGTGAGGTCGAGCCCATAGGGGATCACCGACACGGGAAAACGGCCGAGAATCGGGCTGCGTTGGACCTCCTCGGCAAGCCACGTGCTCGGCGTCGCAAAGTGAATCTGCTCCTCGGACAGTTGGTCAAAGAGCGATTTCTTGCGCATCCAGATTTCATGCGAGAGATCATTCGGTCCTGCGGCAGCCAGCTGAGGGCAGTCCCCGCATTGATGGAGATAGCGGCCGCACCCCAGATCGTAATGGCACCCGCCCGTAAACGCATTCATGTCATGGAGCGTCCACACGATGCGCGTGTGCTTCGAGAAGGCGCCAAAGAAAGAGGGGTAATCCACAAAATCCGCGATCCAATGCAGGTTCAGAATGTCATAGGGCGGAAGTTTCGAGAGTATATCCGGACCATATTCCGAGCGATCGGTTCGGAATGGCTCCACTTTATGACTATCGGGCGGGATGGCCGGACGGAGTTTTCGTTCGATGTGTTCACGCCGGATGCGGCGCTCGGCTCTTTTACAGAAGGTGGTGGTCGGTTCGAACCTGACCACGGAATCATCTGAGGTCCGTGCCTCGCGGACAAACATGGAAGAGTCGACACCTGCTTTTCGCAACCCGTCATGCAGCCGATAAGCCGCCCGCGCGGCGCCGCCGGCGACGTCGTAGGTGCTGAGATGAACGACTTTGGGGGGTCGAATGCGAGCGCGGCGGCGACGACTGACGTCGTCCTGTTCCTGACCGTCTACTTCAAGGGAAGTGGTGCTTCTGGACATGATCGGGTTCCCTCTTCATCATCCACCCTGCCGCCAGGGAACATGTTTGAGATGAGTCCCGATCATGCCTGATCCATTCACCACCCTCCACTAGGCATACCCCGAGGAAACGCTTCATTGCACGTCCGACGTAACCGCCGCTTACAAAAAGGACTGCGCCGCCTCCCGAGCCGTTTGCGTCCAATCATACTTGATCAACACAGACTTGCCTCTCCAATTGGGAGGATAACTCTTGCCTGTCCCGTAAAAGTCTCCATCGACGACCGATACCAGGCTGGCGTTATGCACCCAATCTTGCACCTCTTTGTCGCTTTCGACGTAGGACATCACATAATACTGCCCGCCGGAGAGGGGCCATTCCGGAACCCGGAAATCAAGGTAGCCTTCTCCGGACAAGTCGAGCGGCAACGGGCTCACGAGATCGGTGGACATGAGAAAATACGCCGTCTCATAGGGATCGCCGATTCGAGCGTGTAACGAGAGTTCCACGCGGCATCGCCGAATGATGGTGTCAGGCCGGCACCGATAGTGCCATCGCACGATCGTCTCTCGCCCGCAGATGGCCGACGAGGCGGCATGCCGATGCTGATCGAGCACCTCGATGGCCGTCGCAACGACCTGTCCTGTCCCTTGCCTGTCGGTGCGCGCATCCAACGCACTGTTCGCCAAATCGGCGGTCATGCCTGCATAAGCCTGCACGACATCCCGAGCCGTACCTGTTAAAGCCACACGTCCCTGTGATAGGAACAGCGCGCGCTGGCAAAGGTTCTCGATGATCGGCAAATTGTGACTGACCACCAGGACCGTCCGACCGCCCTGACTCGCCTGCCGCATCTTCCCCAAACATTTCTGCTGAAAACCGGCATCGCCTACCGCCAGCACTTCATCCACGATGAGGATGTCGGGCTCAAAATGGGCGGCCACGGAAAAAGCCAAGCGCACATACATTCCGCTCGAATAGCGTTTCACGGGCGTGTCGATGAATTCCTCGACGCCCGCAAACGCAATGATCTCGTCCAGTTTGGCAGCGATCTCAGCCCGGCGCATGCCAAGAATGGACCCATTCAGAAAAATATTCTCGCGCCCCGTCAGCTCGGGATGAAACCCCGTACCGACCTCAAGGAGAGAACCGACTCGGCCATAGATATCGGCGCTTCCCGATGTCGGCGCCGTGATTCTCGATAGGATTTTGAGGAGGGTGCTTTTTCCGGCCCCGTTATGGCCGATAATGCCGAACACTTCCCCCGGTTTCACGTCAAAGGAGACATCCGTCAAGGCAGAAAACTCCCTCCTCTTCCCGGCGTCCTCCGAACGACTCGGCTTCCACCAGGACATCGCCGCCGCGACGCGATCGCGAATCGTATCGTGACGCGCCTGCAGGCCGAGAGAATAGCGTTTGGTCAGATGATCGACTGAGATAGCAACGTTGGCCATAAACCCGCATGCAGTGGAGGAAGATTATTCGCTCCACTGATGTGTCACACATTGTGTCTCAGATCACCTCGGACTTTCCCTAGCAGATGGCGGAGGGATTGAGCGCGGCGTGCGCAAGGCAATGGTTATTTTGTTTCCACCGCCGTGCCGTAGACTTGGGTACAGGCCCGAGAAAAAAGAATGAAGTATTGAAAATAGCCATCCACCGTGACTTCGACCATCGCGTCGGCAAGGGGTTTCGTGCGCAACGCATCCTCGACGGCATTGCGCATCTCATTCCCGCCGGTCACGGGTATCAACCCGAAGAGATGGTACACACAATCCTGCCCGCGCACCTTGCCCAGTTCGATATATCCACCCGGAGCGAGCGGCTTGGTCGAGGGCGCGATGCCGCCCGGATGATGCATACACCCCGCCGTGAACGCTCCTGCCGCCAGAATCACGACCATCCAACCGCGCAAATACCAGCTGTTCCAGCGCTGATTCATCATGAGGTCTCGCTCCTTTCATGCCCATGCCTGTACGACATGCGGTGTGACATCCACGTCGGGCATACCGTTGTGAGGATGTGTGAGGAAATTGGTGCTACAAGGAACCGGCGGAAGTACTGCGAGCACGCGTCTCCATCATGCACAGATAGCGCTTCGGCCTCAACCCTAAAGTACAGACGCCCTCCCACATGACCGAATGTGCGACATCCTCCCATAGGCTCGGGTGATCAAGTTCGCCGCCAATTCGCCAACTGATGGAGAGGAAAGCCGGGATCTTGCCAGCCGCCACCGAGGAGATCATGGGTGATTTCATGGTCTATCAGGGAATACCTGATAGTATTTATTCCCGGAACATGAGACGTTCCCCGGCTGCCGGAATGATGTCTGCGTCAGGCAATCCGTGGAAACGGGATCCGGCTTGAGATCGCGCATCTCTCACAGAGTGCGATAGGAAGATCTTGGGCAAAAAATTCGCCATGATCGCTGCGTCAGGCGCAGTGATCCTCATACTCATCGGCTTGCTCCTGGGTTTGGGTGAGGTGATTATTCGTTCCGTTCACCTCATTCGAGACGGCATTCCATTCTTTGAAAGTAACGCAGGCGGGCGAATCGGCCCCATTACCCTTGATCCAGAGCTGGGCTGGAAGGCCACCGAACATTATCACGAAGCGTTGGTGGAAAAGACCAAGAACGGCACACTATACCCAGTCCGCCGGTCTCAAACACAATATGGGTTTCGCAGTTTCGGGGATGTCACGTCACGCCGCCTCAAAATGTTGGTCATCGGCGATTCATTTACTCATGCCACCGCCGTCTCAGACGACCGGACCTATCACGCGCTGTTGTCCAAATTTCTCGATGTCGAAGTCTTCGCCTACGGGGCCGGAGGCTATGGCACGTTGCAAGAATATCTCGTGTTCGACCGGTACCTCGATCTCGTGCGCCCCGATGTCATTCTGTGGCAATACTGTGTGAATGACTTTATCAATAACGACAATGAACTCGAGCGCCTCAGCCGCATCAATAACAATGGCTGGGTTCGGCCATACTGGCGCAACGGCAAAATCCAGCTCCTCTCTCCGAAGGAATCATCGCTGCAGATAAGAGACTGGATCAACCGACATAGCCGATTTCTCTATTTCGTCGTGATGAGGTTGGATCGTCTACGAGCCGCCAATACCCGGGATACGGTTGAGGTGGATATCGAAGCAGAAGGCCTGCGACATGCCGGATTTGCCCGGGCGGTCGCTGTCACGGACGACCTGATGGGTCGAGTACGGGCACGGGCCGGGACCCGGCCGATTATGGCGTTCAATTGCCTAGAAGCCGAACCCTACAGCCAGGCGTTTCGTGACATTTCTGCGCACCATGCGATCGCCTATTGGGGCGATGTGGCACAGTTGGTTCAAGACGCGGACGCCCGTGGCGAAGATGTATTTGCCGCGGATGGTAGTCACTGGAACGAACGGGGGCACGAACTGGCAGCCCAGGCGCTGGCGAAACACCTGCGAGCAGAACTTCCCTCCGCGCCTCCCCGACCATGATGTCACGTCTCACGGCACCGGTGGCTTTTTTCGCAGGTGCCGCGCATTTTGTCATTCCCGCTCTTAGAGGTCTTCGCACGAGACGCTGACGTCCGGCGAGAAGCTCTGGCCCATTTCGAATCCGGCTGAGGGCACCTTCACTCCGGCTCGCCCGGCCGTCGAAAGGCCGATGGCAACAGCCTGCTGTCGAGATTGCACACGGTGTTTGCCGCGCTTCATGGGCTCCATTTCTTCTTTCACGAATGCCCCGCTTGAGTCGTGAGAGCCTTCCCTTCTCGGTTTGCGTGCCGCGCCCGTTGCCCCGTCTTTTTCTCAGGCATAGATTCCCGCTCGATGTGCTGCGCACGCACGCACGCTTCCACTGGCTCCGGCGGCCGGTGAAACGGCCTCCCCCTCCGAAGGCTTTTCGTTCCGTCGGGCTGAGACGAATCTTGCGAGATATCCGCCCGCAGCCAGAGCTGCGGCCCCCAACCACAGGCGCCGCTGATTGACCCAGAATTGCAGGCTGAAGTCATAAGCCCCCTCGTCGAATCGGCCATGGGCGCCATAGTCACCCGGAAGAGGTTCAAAGAGATTGTTGGGACGATGAGGAGCGACCGGCTCTGTCGTTTGCTGAGCCTTATATCCCTTCCATGCCAAATAATGATCCAACAGCCCAGGAATGAACTTATCCCCTAAGATGGCTTTCACCGTCGGCAGCCCTACACACATTTCCCGGCGACGATGGCGCGAGGCCCACACGATGGCCCGCGCAATGACCTCCGGCTGATAAATCGGAGGGACCGGTTGCGGATGACAGGGCAGGCGCGATTTGATCCAGCCGAACTGAGGCGTATTCACGGCCGGCAACTGCACAGTGGTGATATGCACGCGGCTTCCATCGTGAAGCAGTTCGGACCTGAGAGACTCGACAAATCCTTGCACCGCATGTTTGGCCCCGCAATAAGCCGACTGGAGCGGAATCGACCGGTAGGCCAAGGCAGAACCCACCTGCACGATCACGCCGGCATCTCTCGGCACCATGCGGCGCAAGGCCGCCAATGTTCCGTACACATACCCGAGGTAAGTGACATCCGTGACCCGCTGAAATTCTTGGGCCGTCATCTCCATGGCCGGTGAAAGAACCGAGGTCATCGCATTGTTCACCCACACATCGATGGGTCCGAACCGACGCTCCACCGTCGCCGCAGCCTCTTCGACCTGCTCGGGATACGCCACATCCGTCGGCAGCACCAATGCCCGGCCTCCCGCCGCCTCGACTTCCTTGCGAGCTCCTTCGAGGCCATCGCGGCTCCTCGCGACTAACCCAATCCAGGCCCCTTCCCTGGCAAATTCTCGCACTGTCGCCCGACCGACTCCGGCTGACGCGTCGGTGACGACGACCACTCGCGGTCGATGAAGCCTGCGTTGTTTCATTCCCTTCCCCGCCGACGCTGCTTCCTGATCCATCCGATAGCCTCCGTTCTCGGGATCTTCCAGTTAATGGTGCGGCACCTTCGACACTCCCCGCGCGACGATCTCGATTTCGCCGCACGGGCCGCACCGATTCTGACCTTGAATCAGACCGAAGGTGGTCTGCAGTTGTGACGTCATCACCTGTGGCGACCTGTTCAGGTCACGGCTTGCTTCTGGCATGTCGGCCTTCGCCAGGACTCCTGCATTCGTCAGCGTACGCTCGGCGCACTGGTTTGGAACTGGTCGAAACCCTGGCGCCACGCCGGAGCCTAGCGGAAGAGGTTCCGATTTAGTGGCCGGACATTGGCTGAGAGGTTGGAGTGACAGGACCGGCAAATATGCGGTGGATCAGAATCTGATAGAGCACGACGACCGCCAAGCCGAGCGGCAACCACCACAAGGCCGCTTGAAGGCCGTCTTTTCCTGCCGACCCATTGTGGATCGTCACGCTGTGGGCTGGGTCGGTCGTCGCGATCAGGAGATTCGGATAGGTGCCCCAAGCAATCACGATCAGGAAAGAAGCCACCAAGAGACTCGACGAGGCAAAGGCGGCCACCTGCCTGTGGCGCGCCTGATTGACGAAGAGCGATGCGAGAGCGGTAAGGCCCACCACGACCCACACGTACCCGACAGGATGGGTTTCGAAATTCACGGAGAATGTTGCCCGCACGAACGGCACGGCCGCAACGAAGGCGGACAACAACAGAACAGCAGGAAACGTGGCGTATCTGGCCACAGTCCGTCCCCGTTCCTGCAGCGGACCGACCGTTTTCATGGCGAGATACGAAGCCCCGTGCAGCGCCAGCAGGACCACCATCGTCAAACCGGTCAACAGGGTAAACCAATCGAGAATGCCCGGGCTCAAGCCGGGACGAAAGTCGGTCCAGAGCGGCAGGAAAAAATATCCCTCGGCATCCAGTGGCACGCCGCGAATCACATTACCGGTGAACAGGCCAATGAGAAAAGCCAACGCCAGACCGGCATCAAAGAAGATCGTATCCCAAAACCGGCGCCAGAGCGGGTGTTCGACATACCCCCGCAACTCGAATGCCAATCCTCGCCCCATCAACAGCCATAACAGGATCATCAGGCCCAAATAGAAGCCGCTGAACCCCGCCGCATAGGCCTTGGGAAACGAAAGAAATAACAGGGCGCTCCCTGCAATCAACCACACCTCATTTCCGGTCCACACAGGGCCGATGGCGGCACGCACCAGGCGTCGCTCCGCCTCGTCGGTGGCGACGAAGGGAAAGAGCATCGCCACGCCCAAATCATACCCATCCAATACCACATACATGGTCAAGACGAGGGTCAGGGCCACGTACCACAGGGTTTCCATATCCTAGCTCCCGGATTGTCCGACACAGGGCATCGGGGCTGCCGGTCCCCGGCGAAGCATCTCGACAACCAACAACACAAAGAGCAACCCCAGGGCGAGATACAGACCAAGGAAACCAAGCAGGGTGAACAGCGCGTTACCCGAATGCACGAGGGGCGAAATCCCCTCCGCCGTACGAAACAACCCATACACCAACCATGGTTGGCGGCCCAATTCGGCCGTCATCCAACCGGCCGTGGTAGCAATGTACGGAACAGGGGCGCTCAACACCAGCAACCAGAGCAGCCATCCGGAGGCAAACAATCTGCCGCGCCATAACCACAGGACTGCCAGTCCCATCACGGCAACCAACCACGTGCCCAGTCCGGCCATGATGTGATAGGAAAAGTACAAGAGCGCAATATGATCCGGCCATTCCTGCGGAGGAAAGGCATCGAGCCCTTTGACGTTGGCATACAGATCGTAATACACGAGAAGGCTCAGCGCCGACGGAACCACGAGCGGATTGTCTATCGTCATGGTCTCTAAATTGGGTTGACCGATCAGGAGGATGTCGGCCCCGCGCTCGCTGCGAAAGAGGCCCTCGAAGGCCGCCCCCTTGATGGGTTGATGCTCAAACACCTGGCGCGCGCTTTCATGTCCTGTTGGAGTGATCAGCAGGACCGATGCCAGCGCTCCCGCAACAACTCCCGTTCGAACATAGGTCTTGGCATGTGCGACATGGCAACCGGCCAATAGGTATACGGCGCCCACGGCCGCCATGACGAACGAGCCGGTCGCAATCGCAGCCGTCATGTTGTGGGTAAACTGCCAGAGGAGCCAGGGATTCGTCAGGAGTGCCGAAAGGCTCTCGATGGCCAAATGCCCGTTGTCGAGGACGCGATAGGCCACGGGATGCTGCATCCAGGCATTGGTAGCCAGGATGAAATAGCCGGAGAGCCAAGCACCGGCAAACAACATCATACTGGCCAGCCAGAGCATGCGGCGACTGCACCGCGCTTCACCGAACAGGAGCACGCCGAGAAATGAGGACTCCAGGAAAAACGCGAACACCCCCTCCATCGCCAACGTCTGTCCGATGATCCCTCCGGCGTAATTGGAGAACGCCGCCCAGTTGGTGCCGAACTGGAATTCCAACGGGATGCCGGTGACCACTCCAAATGCAAAACTCAACGCAAAGATGCCTGTCCAGAATCGAGCGGCCTCATGAAAATGATTGCCTTCGCTCAGGAGGTCCCTGGTGCGAAAGTACAGGAGGAACAGCGCCAGCCCCATGGTGAGTTGCGGGAAGAGATAATGAAAGGTCGCCGTGATCGCGAATTGAAGGCGATCGTACTGGAGGGCGATATCCATAAGAATGACGCGCGCCTTTCAGGTGCGGAGAACGTATCCGCAGTCGAGAAGCCAGCATTCTGCCACTTGAGAGCGAGGGAGAAAACTAGTCCTTACCCGAGGAGAAATCCGTAAAACGTTTCATTACAGTGCGCGCCATACTACAGCCCGCGGCAGGACGTGGCGAGCATGAGGAAGCATTAGGACGATTTTTTAGGCGGCACTTTCTTGCCTTTTTTCCGAGCTTCGGAAAGTCCGATGGCAATCGCCTGCTTTTTGCTTTTCACCTTTTTTCCGCTGCCGCTTTTGAGCGTGCCTTTCTTTCGCTTGTGCATCGCCTCTTTGACCATTTTTTGAGATCCCTTGCTGTATCGGGCCATCGTACCCCTCCTTGGCGCTATGAGCCTCCGACAGAACCTCCCTTATCGGTTGACACATCAATGGTTGCCCCGTGACGGATCGGACACATTCTGGATCACTTCGCCGGACGCGCGCGGATCCAACCCATCGACGGCAAGGTCTCCCAAGGAAACCATGCCGACTAATTGTTTGTTTTGAGAGAGAATCGGGATGCGGCGAATCTGCTTCTCCGCCATCAGCTCAGCGGCGACGTCAGCATCCTGATCTTCGAAGCAATACACCAGCCCTGGCGTCATCGCGTCACGGACCAAGGCATCGACCGGGCTTCGACTCAAGGCCAGGACGCGCAGGACGAGATCACGATCCGTAATCATTCCCAGAAGTTTTTCTCCGTCGCACACCGGGATCGCGCCGACATCCAAATCCTTCATCTTGCGCGCGGCGTCTGCGGCGGTCGCATTGGGAGCGATCACTTCGACACTCGGGGTCATTATTTCTTTGAGTAAGGGCACGAGTCCTCCTTTCGCCGACGGTCCGATCCTCTGGGTTTGGCAGGCGAGGACACCCCCGCCCGCCTCGACCAGAACCGGCATATGTGCAGGCCGTAGAAGGAAGACTCGCTTCCTCCGCTTCCTTGCTTTCCTGAGCTCGGCTGTCCTTGTCCGGACTGGCGCTGGCCGGCTTGTCCCTGCCCTTGTCCGCCGGATCCGCTATGAATCCCCGCCTTCCCTCCGATGACCGCGGGAGCAGTGCCGCCGCTCGAATGTTGCGCGGCGGATGGCAGAGCGGTAAAACACACCCGACCTCCGCTGGCATATGTTGATGATGTCTCATCACTGACTGCCCACGACGACCGGTCACCCTCGCCGTGCAGACTTGGCGGCGCTCCTGGATTTCGTGCCGGACTTCTTGGAGGACTTTGCCATCAACGCCTCTTTGCGTTTCATGACGGCCGCCTCAAGGACATCCCAATCGATGTCGTGGCGTTCGGCCTTCGGCAACATTTCCCCCTCTTCCTCCTCGATGTGATGCTTGACGAGCTCGCTCAAGACACAAAACTTCGCATGAAACTTTTCATCCTTGGGTTTTAATTTTTTCAGTTCGGCGATCAACACATGCACGAGATGATGCTCTTCCACTGCCTCATTCATCATGTCGCTGTCATCGATCGCTTCTCGGATGGCGGGGTAGATCAGCTTCTCCTCGAGCTCGGCATGGATTTCCAATTCAACAATGGCTGTCGCGGCGATTTCGGCCTGTTCCTGCCCCTCCGCCGATTCGAACTCCTCGAACAACCCCTTCACTTTGGCGTGATCCTCTTTCAACATCTCGACGACCCCCGACGCAAATGCGGTTTTCCCTGCCATGACGGCCTCCTTATGGTTGTAAACCTGCGCGCACTTCTCGCAACAGCCTATCAAAGGCATCCTGGGGGGAAAGCTCGTATCATCCCTAGTTCGTGAGCGAACACCCACGATATGGGATCATAAAGACAGTGGCGCTGCTTGGAGGAGAGAACACCATTATGAGTTGCCGGCAAACCGCGGAAAGACAAACCACAACAACGCGAACAGCAGGATCGACGCGAGGGCCAGCGCCAGACTCAGTCCGTCACTTCCCGTGATCAGCGCAGACACCACGTAGACGTCGAGGCAAAGGCCTAGACTGAGCAAGATCATGCTCAGCAACAGCAGCGTCGACGAGAGCTGGATGAATGCACGACTGATCGAGAATTGATGGGCCTGCCGATGATAGGCTGCCGGTGTCATGACAAAGGCGATCGAAATCGTGACGAACATAAGAGCCACCAAATGCAGCGCCTGATGGATCTTTGGCATCTCGCCAAATTGATGATTGAACACCGCCATGAGTTGAAACCCGAACAGCGCCTGAATGCCCGGGAGGACCATGCGGCACTCTTCGAGGAGATGCGAGGCCACTTCGGAAGCAGCCTCAGGTTGAGGACTGTTCGGAGCGGGATAGCTTCTCGACATCGCCATACGATCTCCGGTCTTCAGCATGTCGACCGACGGCTCTCTGCGCAATCTGTCGAAGAGCCTCTTGTGGGTCGTGTATGCCGGCGAACACTCTCGTCAAAGAGGTTGCGATTGATCGCCTGCCCGGCAGTGGCACCTTGGTCGGCGGCGACAGGACAGGCACTCGGTGAGAGATCCCGGGCATCACGACCGAGGGCATAGTAGACATCCAACCAGGGGCTCACCATATTGTGAAACGAGGGAAAGAGAGTCCGGTTCCGGGCCAGTATTCGGCAGGAAGATTTCACGATTCGTTCCTCCCACCGGCCCCACGGGGTCGTCTGCTGGTCCGACAATGTCATGAGCGTATCCACCTCCAGCGATACGCGAGTGAAACCCTGGCGTGCGACCAGCTGATCCAAGGTCGATGTTGAGTAGCCATTGAGATACGGAAAGGACAGGAGATTGTTCCAGGCGAGGGCCACCATGGCCCAGCGACGTCGAACACCACCGGCCTTCAGCCAACGCACTCCTTGATGAAACATCTCGCCATTGGGAACCCGCAGTACCAAATGCCCATCTACCCGCAAGATCCGGCGCGCTGCACTGAGCGTAGTGTCTGGATTCACCAATTGATCGAACGTATTCCAAATGACAACAGCATCGACCGAGCGCGTGGCGATAGTGGCGTCGTTCAGCGTCCCGTGAAAGACAGGCAGCCCCCGGCCCTGACAAAAATTCGCCACGTCTTTTCCCGGATCGACACCGAGGATTGACCATCCTCTGCGTTGTGCCGCGGCAAGGAAACCACCGACAAAACTGCCGACTTCGACGACAACCGGACCGTGGGACGAGAAGCGACAGTGGTGCGCGAACGCTGCAATCTTCCTTTCTGCCCAGGCGTGCTGAGCCTCAAACTCAGCCTCGAGATGCTCGTTGCCGTACTCATCTTCCTCATACTGAGCGGTAACGGCACGAAGCGTGGGCCGCGGATTGCGGTAGAGAAATCCGCACCTCCGGCACTGGACCACTTCTGCCGAATAATCTTGCGAGAATGTGGTTCGGTCCTTGAGATCCGCCTGCGCGTCCTGGCGCCTGCGCTGTTGATGAAAACTTTGCAGCATCTTTTTTTGGGCGGCAATCTCTGCCGCAGACGCGAACGTTGCATGATAGGCACCTCCACATATTAAACAGGGCGCGTCGACCATCATGCGTTCGGCCGATGCGTGGCGCTGAACTGTTTCGTCGGTTGCCTCTACCCCAGTCTGGCTCATGTAGATTCGGACTCTGTCGGTTCAAGAACTTATCGTCACGTTCTCGTGAGTTGCTGAAAAAAACCATTTGGCGCAGGGACTTAACATTGAATGTTCAGGGCAGGATCACAAAACAATGGGCCGACTGTCGGAGGCTGCATATAACTCCGCGACGGATCTTGCGCTCCCATCGGTGCATTGAGTGGAGGCCCTCCCTGCATACCAGGCAAGCCGCGCCCCGCACTGGTGAAAGGCGGTGGGCCACTGTTTGCACGCGCACCCGTGTTCGGCGCGAGCTGAGAGGTGGTTGAAGGAGTGAGGATATTGGCCGGCAGTCCGCTCGTCGCCGCAGATGACGGTTGAATGGGAGAAATCGCAGCCGGAGAGGTAGCTTGGGGAGTAATGAGTCCTGTTTGAGCCCAGGCGAACCACACGCCCCCCAGGGAGCTGCTCCACCCAGCTCCAAGCACGATGAGGAGCAGTAATCGCTTCCACCTCATGCTCTTTTATGCCATGCAACTCTACGAATTGAGAGCTAGGATGTTCCCTGGTCAACGACCTCGAAGAGATGATCGGCAAGTTACGATGAAATGGTGAAGCTGGGATTCGAACTCAGGACCTTCGCCTAGAAAGGGCTTCTGGACTGGTGGCTCTCACACATGATCAAGTGAAATTGACTGCCGAAAAACTATGGCGGAAAGAGGAGTTACAGGAAGTCGAGCACGCTGGACCGAAATTAAAATACTGGCAACCGGGGTCAAAACCGTGCCCGAACCGTGACCAAAACCGTGCCCCCCAATGCCCTAGACTCTGGGGGCTCGATTTGGCGGCGTCGAAGTCGCCTCTATCTCTCGTTGAGCCACATAAAGTCGATAGTTACAGGCTCGACAGCGGTAGGGATAGCGGCCTATAACACTTGCTAAAAAGTCTCGCAACCCAGCCCGGTGAGACCGGCTCATAGGATAAGAGCATCGGGGACACACAGGCGATGAAGGCTGGACTTTGGACCTTGGACGAATCCACATCATTTTGGGTTCCAATAAGCGAGCACTCTCTGATCGTCTTGCATTCTCTACCAATTTCGCCAACTCGAACAGTCACAAGGCCATGTGGTCCCATTTGCTCCGAGATGAACTTTATGCCCTACGGGACATTCGAGATGCTTGCCGATGGTAAAATCCGGCAAGGTAACTGTGCGTGTGCTATGAGGATCGTTTAAGCCCTCCTGATATTGCTCCATGAGAAACTGATGACATCGAAGGGTCTGCGTAGCACCAACCATCCCTGGGATCAACGTGTCGCTCTGATCCGATAGCATAGAAAGGTGCCTCTGCAGCATCTTTCTAATGACCCCAATGACCGATCCGTTCCTCGAGTATTGAAAGAGTTCTGCAGTCACTCTCTTGAATATTAACAAAGCTTCCTCAGCCCCCTATTCGTCTGCGCCTTCCATACGGCATACAGTCGATACGCTCAAAGCGGCTGTCACGCGCCAAACATCCTCACCGGAAACCATGACGCCTCTCAAGGAGGTACGATCCCGATGCCCACCCAAAGGTTTCAGGCTTGTTCCTTCCCCCCCCACCGACCACGTTCTTGAAATTCGCTGGGCCTCCTTACAGTCTCGATCGCTATGCGGTGATAGGAGGAGACGATGGATTCCCCTCTCGTCCAACGTCACGTTTCATCAACAACGCTCGGCACACATGTATGAGCCGAGCGGGTTCGATCCAGTAATGAGGATCATGCAGGAGTACGCTCAGAGCGACCATCCAAGCCCGCCGTGGAGAATGGACCATCATATCCAGTGCGGTCGCCTCCAACATTGCCCCTAAGATGCGGCGCGGGCACCAGGTCTGAGTTTTCACACGTCCTCCGATGCTCTCGATAATCTCACTCCAAAACGTTCTCACAGCACGAACGGGCTGTGTTGACGAACACGCATGGGTTATCGCCACGCGATTAATCCATGCAAGGACAACTGGTTCCTGAATGAGCCACGGTGCGGCACGGAGCGCCGTCAACAAATAGGTTCGGGTCGATTCAAGCCCAGCGCCGATTGACCATCGCTGCCCCGCGATGGTCGCGCAGACAGCAGCCCGAGCTTTCCGACGAATCCGTTCTGCATCGGGGGTGGCTGGTAAGCGCTTCAAGGCATTTTCCACAATGCGCGGCAGTCGCTGCTCGTTGGTACCATTCGCGATATTGCTGTACCATTTGCCTCGCTTGGAGAATCGCCCGTGAGCGACCGGCCCTCCTGAGAGGAACTTCCATTGCGTGAGAGCCGCTAAACGAAGGGCCATGTCATAGTGTTCCATCGTGCGATGCTGTTCATCAAACCATCCCGCCGCTTCGAATAATTCTCGCCTGACGAGCCAGGTGGGAGGATGGAGAAAATCGTCCGTCCGTGTCAGAAACTCTTCGAACACGTCTCCTGAAGGGCCTGACTCTGGCCAGAGGAGCAGCGGGGTATCAGCACCTGTCACCACGCTCTGCCCGTAGACCACGCCGATCTCAGGGTTGGCTTCCATGATGGGCAGCTGCACCATGAGTTTATGGGTGAGAAATTCATCATCGTCGTCAAGCAAGGCCACGTATTTCCCTTTGGCGAGGTGAATGCCAGCATTTCTTGCACCCGAGGCCCCGCGATTCTGGGGTAACCGGACGTACTGGACGCCAGGAAATGCCGTCGCAATGTGGCTCATGTCGTCTGAGGAGCAATCATCCACCACGATAACTTCCAGGTCGAATAACTCGCCTACTTGTTCCTGTGCCAAAGCGGAGACGATAGCAGTTCTCAGGAATGGCCCACGATTATAGGTGGGGATGACCACACTCACCATGATGCGAGACGATGTACGGGATACAGAACGGGGTGCAATATCGGGCATATCAACCTCCCGCGCCGGTCCTCTCAGCAAAGAGCTTGAGAACCGAGCGAGTAGAAACAAAATGGACGCCCCAAGCAAAACGCGTGATGTTCGACCAGCAGAGACTGTTCTCTGCCATCACTCACGTACTCGCGCGGGAAACTTATGACATGCTTGGCGGAGCCCGTGAGGCGACGGAACTCAGATAGCGGAGCGGCGGTGAGGCACTACGTTCGAAAATCAGTGTCTTATCGGTTGCGGATAGAAGAAAGCGGAAATTCCACTCATCGTACAGCAGAGGTTGATTTCCAGGCCCCCTCTCAATGTCGTCATCAGCCTCTACGAAGGTGACGAAATCAATCTCGCGATAGCGCGGGTAATGACTTTCGACGGTCCGTTGGCTGTCAGATGCTGAGTGCTGCTCAAACCCGCTTGTGTATTCACCCGGAAGATCACCGCTAAAGACGGTATGAGCGAGAAAGGAGTTCGATGAGAGAGGGATTTCCTGAACATCAAGCGCGTGAATATGAAAAAGAGGAATGGCGAGGAGCCATGAGACTATCCACATGACCGTCACCAGATAGATTGCTGATTGTTTAACTGCTAGTAGCATGGGCGAACCACTTTTTCAAATCCACTCGTGCGCCCTAATTGAACTCATCTCCCCATCCTTACCGAAACATCTGACGTTTGAGCGGCTCATGACGACAGTCGTATACGGCTCAATATTTGGGGCTTACCTACCGCTTATCGGGTTGAGGTCTTGCTGTACGCTCACACCCGGCAGAACAAAGGTGACACGAAAAAAGCGAATGGAGCAATAGGGAATTCCCTGAGATAAGCTCCGTTCATCTCAGGCACATAATTTAGAGAGCGCGGTAGAGAGTGTGGAAGACGGGGCACCTGATGAGATAAGTCCTTGTACGAAGGCGGGCACACATACAACCATTCGTACACGTCAGTTCAGCTCAGCCAAGATGTAGCGCGTGGTCTGGTCATTCGCGATCTTTTCGATTCTTCGCCCCAGCTCGTCAGAGCGATAGGTCGAGATCGTGACGGCCGTGGGATTGCCGGTGGCGAATTCCTATACTTGAACCAGGCGATTCTCGGCGTCGTAGCTATACTGCGTGTAATTGCCCGTCGCCAGCAGCGTCTTTCTGGTGAGATTCCCGTTGTCGTCGTACTGGTAGGCAAAGTTGCTGTCGGCTGTGAGTTGGTTTCCTGCATTGACGACGCTGCCATTGGTCGTGCGGTTGCCCACGGCATCATAGGCGAAGGCCTGTGGATCGAGCAGCAAGGGGTGGCTCGCGCTGGTCAGCCGATCCAACGCGTCGTAGCCGAAGGTCTGCGATCCACGTCGGTCGGTGAGTGAGGTCCGATTGCCGACGGGGTTGTAGACATACTCGGCCTGATTAATGGGCGTACTGGTGGCCGTGAGTTGATGCAGGATGGTGGTGACTTGAGACGCGGGATCATAGCTGTAGGTGCTCTGCGTCCCGTTGGACAGGGTCACACTCGTGCGGCGCGAGAGCGCGTCGTACGCATAGGCGGCGACCGGCTGGTTCTGTGCCCGGCTCTGTACCTCCGCCAGCGTGAGCGTTCGGCCATAGAGCCGCACTTCGTCGATCTCGCCCTTAAAATGCCCGCCGCCGCCCGCGGTGTTCGGGTCCTGCCTCCGTCCGAGGTACTGCTGGTTCACGTTGACAGCGTGCCACTCAGGGTGGCGGGCCCAAAGACCGTCGTCAGGGTCAGCGGCTGGCCATTGACCCAGAGCTGCGCCGTGCCGGCCACGGTATCCACCGCGGCCGCGACATGGTGCCATTGACCAAAGGTGATCACCGGGGCCGTCGAGCGGAAGGTGGAGCCCGACACCGTGGGGCTGGTCGTGGTCCGCAGGGTCAATTGCAGTGTACCGTCTTGTAACAGGGCCACCGAGAAGCCTTCGCTCACGAAGGGATCGCGCCGGCTGAAGATCCATCCCTCCGCCCCTACCGGCACCTCCGGCTTGATCCAAGCTCAACCTTGGTCTTTTGTGTTCGACTTGAACACAATTCTAACGACAAAAAGAATACCGACGCACAGAAGACCAAACAGCACGATAGGCAAGATGCTATACATCAAGAAGAAAAACTGGTAGTCCCATCGAGCCTCATAGTTATCTGCCTCGAGATAAGGACCCTGTATCCCAACCCACCAAGAGGCACCCACTGCTATGCAAGAACCCACCAGCGCCAATACTCCCAGCCCCAGTTTACGGTTCATCGTGGAAGTTGGAACTGCTCAAAACCAGCCGGCAGCCTAGGCTCATGGAGTGGAACAAAGAATGGCTTAACACCAGATGCTTCAGCACGGGCACCTGCTGATCCGGGCAGGAAGTTTGGAGCAAGAGTGTCCGGAAGTCCTATGGCATCAAGTGCCTTGTTCGTTCTCGTTGCACAATTATCGGAAAATATCCCACGCAGTCGCCCTTCCTCGCCGAGAAGTGAAGCTAAGGCAGCAGCGTCTTGATCGGGCGTGGTACGGATCAGATAAATGAGCGTTTCACGGTTTGCAGATTCCCTTGCAACATAGCTGGATAGGTCTGTACCAAGTTGCGTACCATTCCCATAACTAAGGACACCGTATCCGCTGATTGCAATGGCTGTATGCCCAGCGGGATTGCCGGCTGTCGCGCGGTTTTCGATAACAGCGATATCAGTGCCGCGGGGATCAACATTATTCACAGGACCGTTCAATACGTACCGATAAAGATTAATGTCGGCTCCCCAGAATCCAATCGGATCCTTCTGCATGAACCTTCCTGTCGCGGCATCATAGTATCTCGCCCGGTAGTAGTAGAGCCCCGTCTCTGAATCCAACTCCCGGCCCGTGTACGTATACGGCTGATTTACCGTGCCCGGGGATTCGAGGATATTCCCATACGCATCATACGCGTAGGCCTTCGCCACGCTGCCGGTGCTGTCAGTCAACTCCGTCACTGTGCCCAAGCCATCTTGATGATAGAAGAAGGTGGAGCCGCCTTTGGTGACCGCAAGCGGCTCGTCGATCCCCGGACCATGCGTGTAGCGAGCTTGCAACACGTTGCTGCCGTTATACTCCAATAGGATATCTTCCCCATCGTAGATGTAGCGGGAGGTCTGGCCATTCGCGACCTTTTCAATGCGTCGGCCTAAACCGTCATACCGATAGCTGCTCGTCGTGATGGCCGTGGAATTCCCGGCGGCGAATTCCTGTACCTGAATCAGCCGATTCTCGGCGTCGTAACTGTACTGCGTGTAGTTGCCCGTCGCGAGCAGCGTCTTTCTCGTCAAATTGCCGTTGTCGTCATATTGATACGTAACGTTCGCATCGGCCGTCAGTTGGTTTCCTGCATTGACGACGCTCCCATTGGTCGTGCGGTTGCCCACGAGGTCATAGGCGAAAGTCTGCGGATCGAGCAGTAGCGGGTGACTCGCAGCAGTCAGGCGACCCAACGCATCATAGCCAAAATTTTTCGGCCCACGTCGATCCGTCAGACTCGTCCGATTCCCCACCCCATTGTAGACGTAATCCGACTTATTGATCTACGTACTACTGGCGGTCAGTTGATGCAGGGATGTTGGTGACTTGGCTCGCGGGATCGTAGGTATAGGTGGTCTGCGTCCCGTTCGACAGGGTCATGGCTGTTCGGCGCGACAGCACGTCGTAACTCCAATTGGCGACGGGCTGTTCTTGGCTGCGAGGCGCCTGCAGTTCGGCCAGGGTCCAGGCCCGATCAGCGATGGTGATTTCATCCAGTTGGCCGGTGAAGGCACTGCTCCCACACACACCGGCGCCGATCCGCATCCCTCCTGTCGGGAGCCCGGTGAGCACCGGCGCGCCGTTGAGATAATTCCAATACCCCTCCATCTGGCCATCCAGATACAGCCGTTGTTCGGATCCATTGCGCATCGCGGCGATCCGGTGCCACTGTCCGTCGTTCACCGACCGCGTCGTGGCCACGCTAGCGCTCGCGGACGTGGGCCCACCCCCCGGATCCGGGCCCGCGGCGGAGAACAGCACCGTGCCGTTGGGTTGCAACCGAACCTCCCAGAATGGAGTTGCCCCCGTGCAAGTGGGCCAGTCACTGATGATCGTCTCGCGGCGCGTCGAGGTGGTCTTGATCCAGAATTCGAGGGTGGTCTGAAACCCGAAGCGGCCCACGGTGCTGGTGAAGCCGATCTCATCGTCGACGCCGTCGAACTGAAAGGCCTGACCGGCGAAGCCCGCTGCGAAGCTCACCCCATTGCGCAGGGTGCCGGAGTTCGTCCCCTGTTCGTCGGCCCCCGTGCCTTCCCCCTTCCACCAAGCCACGCGATTCGCCGCCGGCGGCGGCAGGGTGATCCCGTCTCCCAGCCCAGTCAGACGATTCAGCGGATCGTAGTGGTAGCTGTTCGTCTTGGCGCCTTCCGCGAGCAGCAGCCGATTCCCATTCGGGTCATAGGCGTAGCCGAGCGAAACCGCCGGTTGGTTCGGCGAGCCGTCGGTCTTCACCGTCATCAGCCGATTCGCCTGGTCATAGGTCAGGGCCAGCACGCTATCTGGATCGGTCACAGTGGTCAAGTTCCCCACGAGGTCGTAGGCGTAACTGGTGACCTGGGTGCCGGGCAGGGTTTTGCTCACGAGCTGGTTCACGGCATCGTAGGCGAAGAGAATGTCGTCGCCCTTCGGCGTGTGGCGCTTGGTGAGGTTGTCGTTGCAGAGCTTCTCAAGGTGTCCAAAAACTATAAATGTTTGGGAAGGAAATAACGGTGAGAATGATTGCAACAGCAAGGCAAACATAATTTAGCATGGCAGTTTGTTGACTGAGCCAGCGTGTGGCTATCTTTCCGAGCACAATTCCTGTCCATCCCGATAATATAGATGCAACGAGTACCTCAGCATAAAACAATAGGCTTCCGACTTTCACATTCTCTCCAAACCGATACAGTGACGCCGAACAACCAATGATTATGAGAAATGTGCCGAACAAGAACACATGCCATCCACAGAGCCAACCAAACATAACAGGTGCCCAGTTAGGAGCCCTTCCACCTTCGCATTGTAAACTCTTCATAAAGCAGCACCAAGGTTGCTTTTAATCATCATTTGGCTTGGCCCACGCTCATTATCGTGCACCAAGTCATCGGATTGTTATTCATCTTCAATGCAAGCTGCGTCCATTGGTTTCTGTAAAACTCGACTGCGTCATCAACCCTGCTGAATGCTTCGCCGACTTTCCTCGCAGCTTGAAGACGGGGGAGAGTAGTAATGCCCCACCCGATGCCAATCCTAGCACCTACAGCTTCCTGCACCTGAAACACATCTTTAGTTTCCTCCTTGTCACAGGCTCCATCATCAATGCATTCGACACGGCCTGTAACTTCGGCCGACAGCATGTACCACTCGCCGTCAATGCCAATCGCAGGCGGTATTAGAGTCCAGTATTCACCAAAGCCCATATTGCCAACTTTTTTGGTATTGATATCCGTAAGCCTCGGCGCGGCAAGCCACCGAGCGGAGGTATAAAGCCCCGAAGGATCTACTCGGTTGATAGGATTGTTCAGGACATAGCTGTAGGGGTTCAGTCCTCCATGAAGACCAATCGGATCCTTCTGTAAGAACTTCCCCGTCGCCGCATCATAGTACCGCGCCCGGTAGTAATAGAGCCCGGTCTCTTGATCGAGCTCCCGTCCCGTATACGTATACGGTTGTTCGATGGCACCAGGGGATTCCAGAATATTCCCATACGCATCGTACGCATAGCTCTTGGCCGTGCCACCGGTTGAATCCGTCAATTCCGCGACCGATCCAAGGCCGTCTTGATGATAAAAGAAGGTACTCGCACCTTGGGTGACCGCAATTGGCTCGTCAATGCCAGGGCCGTGCGTGTAGCGAGCCTGGAGGACATTCGCGCCATCGTACTCTAACAGAATGTCCTCGCCATCATAGATGTATCGCTTGGTTAGGCCGTTGGCGACCTTTTCGATTCGTCGGCCCAGGCCATCATACCGATACGTACTCGTCGTGGTGGCGGTAGGATTGCCAGCGGCAAATTCCTGTACCTGAATCAGGCGATTCTCAGCGTCATACGTGTACTGCGTGTAATTCCCCGTCGCGAGGAGGGTCTTTCTCGCGAGATTCCCGTTGTCGTCGTACTGGTAGGCAAAGTTGCTATCCGCCGTCAGCTGATTACCTGCATTGACGACACTCCCGCCTGTCGTGCGGTTGCCGACCGCATCGTACGCAAAGGCCTGCGGATCAAGGAGCAAGGGGTGACTCGCGCTGGTCAGTCGATCGAGCGTGTCGTACCCAAACGTCTGCGGCCCACGGCGATCCGTCAATGACGTTCTGTTGCCCACCCCGTTGTACAGGTACTCCGCTTTGTTGATCTGGGTCGACGTCGCCGTCAGTTGATGCAGGATCTGGGTCACCTGGCTGGCCGGATCGTATTGATACGTCGTCTGGGTCCCGTTCGACAGGGTCATGGCTGTCCGACGCGACAGCACGTCGTAGCTCCAATTGGCGACGGGTTGCTCTTGGCTGCGAGGCGCCTGCAGTTCGGCCAGGGTCCAGGCCCGATCGGCGATCGTGATTTCATCCAATTGGCCGGTGAACAGACTGGTGCCACACCCACCGGCCCCCAGGCGCAATCCGCCTGTCGGGAGTCCGGTGAGCAGCGGCGGGCCGTTGACATAATTCCAGAATCCCTCTAGCTGGCCATCCAGATAGAGCCGTTGTTCCGTGCCATTGCGCACGGCGGCGATCCGATGCCATTGCCCGTCATTGACCGGATGCGTGGTGGCCACGCCGGCGCTCACCAACGTGGTCCCAGCCCCTGCGTCCGGGCCTGCGACGGCAAAGCTGGCCGTGCCGTTCGGTTGCATCTGTAGCTCCCAGGAGGCCGCGTTGGCCGGGGACGTGACGGTGCAGGTCAGCCGATCACTCATGATCGTCTCGCGCCGCGTCGAGGTCGTCTTGACCCAGAACTCAACGGTCGCTTGGAATCCGAAGCGGCCCACCGTGCTGGTAAAGCCAATCTCATCGTCGACGCCGTCGAACTGAAAGGCCTGACCGGCGAAACCTGCTGCGAAGCTCACCCCATTGCGCAGGGTACCGGGGTTCGTCCCCTGTTCGTCGGCTGCTGTACCTTCCCCCTTCCACCAGGCCACGCGATTGGTGGCCGGCGGCGGCAGGGTCACGCCGTTGCCCAGGCCCGTCAGGCGATTCACGCCGTCGTAATGATAGCTGATGGAGGTGGCCTGATCCGCACGCGTCAGCCGGTTGCCATTCTGGTCATAGGCGTAGCCCAGCGTCACGGCCGGTTGGTTCGGCGAGCCGTCGGTCTTCACACTCAGCAGCCGATTCGCCTGGTCATAGGTCAGGGCCAGCACGCTATCCGGATCGGTCACGCGGGTCAAGTTGCCCACGAGGTCGTAGGCGTAACGGGTGACCTGGGTGCCGGGCAGGGTTTTGCTCACGAGCTGGTTCACCGCATCGTAGGCGAAGAGAATGTCGTCCCCCTTCGGCGTGTGGCGCTTGGTGAGGTTGTCGTTGCCGTCGTAAGTGTAGGCCTCGACTTTGCCCAAGGGATCGGTGGTGCTGAGCAGCCGGTTGCGGCTGTCGTAGGCGAAAGTGGTAGCCTGGTTCTTCGCATCCGTGACCGTGAGGAGATTCCCGTTGCCGTCATAGGCGTAGCGGGTGATGCCCGCATTCGGGTCGGTCACCTGGGTGAGGCGGTTCCTGACATCATAGGTGAATGTCGTGACCCGGTTCAGCGCATCGGTGCTGGTGGCCACGTTGCCCGCCGCGTCATAGGTCAGCGTCGTCGTACGGGCTAGCGGATCAGTCGTGGTGAGCAATCGCCCGAGGGCATCATAGGTCAAGCTGGTGGCCTGATTCAGCGCGTCCTTCGTCGTGAGGAGGAGGCCCTGCGGGTTGTAGGTAAAGGTCGTCACCTGGTTGAGCGCGTCGGTGATGGTGAGCGGGTTACCGTTCGCATCATAGGCGATCTGCGTGAGATTCCCCTTGGGATCGCGGATGCTGGTCACCTGATTGAAGGTCGGCTCATAGGTGAACGTCGTCGTCGCGTTGATGGCCTGCTCCGTGCTCGTGAGCAGGTTGCCCTTGGCATCATAGGTCATCACGGTCACGGCGCCGTTGGGCCGCGTGATCTGCGTGGGATTCCCCTGGGCATTGCGCTGAATGGTCGTGACCCGGTTCAGCGCATCGGTCTGCTTGGTGACCCGGCTCAACGCATCCAATTCAAACGTCGTCGCCTGCGCCTTGGCATCGGTAAACGTCGCCCGATTCAGACTGGTCGCGCTCAACGGCGCCGGATTGCCGGCCGTGCCCTGGCCAGTGGTGAAATTGGGGACGGCCACGGTCTGGCTCGACGCTAGGGCTCGGGTGGCCCCGTCCGGCAGCGTGGCCTCGGCAAACCGGCCAGCGGCATCGTAGCGGTACTGGAAAACCTGATTGCGCGCATCGGTGCGGCGAATCAGCCGGTGCTGGGCGTCGTAGGCGAAGGTCACCGCCGTGGCATCCGCGCCGCGCACCCGCTGCAAGTTCCCACTGGCGTCATACTCCAACTGCGTCACACGCCCCGCCGGGTCGGTGACGCTGCTCACCTTGCCCCCGCTATAGGCCAGCGTGGTAACCTGCCCGGTCGGATCGGTGATCGTCAGGAGCCGTCCGCTGCCGTCATAGGCATACCCGGTCTGATTCCCGTTGCGATCCCGCTGGGCCGTCAGCCATCCCTGCGCGTTGAACTGAGAGACCGCCCCGTCCTTGGTGGTACGGGTGTAGGTCCCATCCACCTGACGCACCAGAACCGCCGTCTCATCGGGTGGCCCTTGTAGGGTCACCGGGGTCGGGCCACTGGGCAGCACCGGTTGGTACCCCGGCGCATTCGCCAGGTAGGCCATGGCGTTCAGAAAGAAGGTGCGATTCGAGCCTTCGGCATAGCGGTTGGCCCCCGCGCCGCCCGTGTAACCCGAGGCCACGATCTCTTCATCACCGATCAACACCGCCCGTCCCGCTCCGGAGAAGACCGTACCGGGTGGCAGCAACAGCGCATTGGGCCACAGGTCGTTCCGCGCCAGCACCGTGGCCGGCCCCGTGGTGGCATAGCCGTCGGTGCCGCCCGTCAAGAGCGGACTGAGGATCGTGCCGAACGGGCCGTTGCCCAGCGGCGACGTGAGCCCGTCAGCGGTGACATCGGCCGTGAGGTCGCCGATAAAGGGACCCGGCAAGGTGCCCAGCAGCAACGGCCTGGTCTGGCCGGCATTGCGAATCTCCAGGATGGTGCCGCCCCCACGCACAAACTGCTCAAGGACTTGGACCTCCGTCGGGGTCAGGTCGGTTGTCAGCAGATTCAACACGAACACATCCACGCCGGCGAGGGCGGGCAAGGTGACGATGTTGAGGCCGCTGCGCATCGTGACGGGACGGCGAACGGTTCCGAGCGCGCCGAAGTTGACGGGATTGAGCAGGTCGTTCCGCGCCGCGGCATGCATCGCGCCGGAGACAAAGCTGGCGTTGACGCCGCCGACCGTGAGGCTGCGGGCCTGATCAAAGCTTTCCACGATGAGCGGCCGGCCGGCCGCGCCATACAAGAAGGTGCTGCCGCTTCCCTTGGCCAACACCACCGACCCGTCTGCTTGCGGAGACAGGCGATCGAGCGCCGTGAGGGTCCACCCGGCACCGAAGGGACTGGCCTGTTCGTTCCGGAGCAGCACCTGATTGCGCGTGATCCCGCCGATGCTGGATTGCGGATAGTTGGAGAACAGGAGCAGTTCATAGGGGTAGACGCCGGTCGGCAAGGTGCTGCCATCAAATTGCACGCCCAACCGGGAGACCGAATCCGCGTTCTCCGGCAGCGTATGGCTATCCCAATAGCGGTCCTGTCCCAGCTGCACGCCCCCGATCGAGAGTCGTGCCGAGAAGGTCGCGGGCACGGCGGCCTGGACCCGCAGGGTCGCATTGACCGGGAGAATGCGTTGCACATCGGCATTCGTCGACCGGTAGTGCAGCGTCAGATCGCGACTGACGCCCAGTGTGCGGATGCCCGGAATCACTTCATCGTGCGAGAGGGCGCCGGCCGTGAGATCGACTTCCGAGGCGGTCCGACAGGCCACGCAGTCGCCATCCTTGCTCGGCACGTCCTGGACCTCGGCCCGGGATTCCGGAGGCATGGCAAAATGCCAGGCGGTCTTGCGCACGCCGCCCGTTCCCGGAACCATCTCCACAGTCGCCCCATCGGCACTGACGCGCATGCGCCCGACCACCAAGAACGTGCCGGTGTCCGGATACAAGGACCAGAGATCAAACTCGTTGCCCGGCGGCATATTGTCGACATTTGGGAACGTAATCGCGACCGGAGGATCCAGTACCACCCCAGCCGGTTGAATGGTGACGGAGAGACCCGGGCGTAATTCCACGGGGCGCGATTCCGGACGGCCGTATTCTGGCACGGGACTGATGGTCAGCTGGCCGGTATAGGGCGTCCCATCGGCATTCTTCGCGCGACCCGGCGGAATGATCACCGTCACGTGGGCCGTCGGGCTGGTCAGAGTCGTGGTGGCCGCCGGGTTCACGGTAACCGCGGTGGCAAGATCCAACGGTGGCGTAGTGACGGGGCTCGGCAACACGTTGGCCGTGTTGCCGATGAGGTCCACGGGGGCGACCAAATTCGCATAGCCTGCCGAGACGCCCGTGACCACCAAGAGCTGGCGGCCCGCCGGATGGCCGGCAAACGCCAGGGTGAACTCGCCGGCGGCATTGGTGGTGGTGGTCGTGGGCACATCGCGCAAGGAGACGGCGACGCCCGCCACGGGGTTGCCGGAACTATCGTCAACACGGCCAGACAGGCTGGTCGGTGCGCCCGGGATTGCTCCCGTCACCGTGATCGCGACGGTTTCTGAGGAGAACACCGATCCATCGGACGCCGAGAACACCATATTGAACGTCCCGACCTGCGTCGCATCAGGCGTGAAACTAAAGACACCGGTCTGCGCGTTGAAGGCCATATGCGCCGGCAAGGTCGCCGACGCGGGCGCGGCTTGCTGGGCCCCGTACGTCACCGTCTGTCCATTGGGATCCACGCCGGAGACGGTGAAGGCCAGGGTGCTGCCTAAGGAAAGAGTCCGGTTGCCGATCGGCGTGATGACAGGCGGACTATTCAATAAGGTGAATGGGAGCGGACTGGTGGCTGTTCCGAGAGGGGTCGTGACCGTGACCGGCCCGGTGAGCGCGCCGGACGGGACGGCCGTCGTCAAGGAGGCGCCGGTCGTACTCACCGAGAGAACCGTCGCGAGCACGCCCCCGAAGCGCACCTGATTATTCGACGCCACTGTGTTGAAGCTCGATCCCGTCAGCGTCACGACCGTCCCCACCATCCCTGTGGCGGGGCTCACACTGGTGATCGCGGGAAGCCCGGCGGTGATGGTGAGGGTACTGCTGGCTGACTGGCGCACCGGGGCCGTGGCGGTGAGCAACACCGAGCCGATGCCGGTGGCGGTGACCTGCACGGGCGTCGGCGAGGTGGTTTGCCCGGCGGAAATCACGACCGACGTGGGACTGAGCAGCGCCGTCCCGCTCCCTGAAAGGGCCAGCGTCACGGTAAGCGCCGACGTGGGAGCCACGGCAGTCCCGACCGTGAAGAGCGCGTTCTGCCCGACCGTCAGAGAGGTGGTCAGCGGCGTGACCACTAGGGCCGGCGCCGGCTGCACCGTGAGGGTGGTCGCGCCAGTCACCGGTCCGACAGACGTGGTGAGGGTGGCGCGAATGGTGGTGGGGCCCACGGCGAGCGCGGTGGCAAGCCCCGTACTGCCGATTGCCGCGACAGACTGATTGGTTGAGGTCCACGTCACATCATTCGCGAGCAGCTGGCTGCTGCCGTCGGTGAACAGGCCGGTGGCCGTGAAAGCGATGGATTCGCCGACCAACGCCGTGGGTCCAGCTGGGTCGACCGTGAGTGACTCCACTTCCGGCGCGGTGACGACCACCTGCGCGGTGGCGCTCGTGCTGTTGAACGAGGCCGTGATGGTCGCCTGGCCTTGGGTCTGGGTGGTCACCGGGAACGATGCGGTCAATTGCCCGGCGGCGACGGTCACGCTGGGTGGCACGGTGACCACCGAGGTGGCACTGTTCTGCAGCGTGATCACCGTCGGATCCGTCGGGGCTCGATTGATCGTGACCTGCAACACACCCGTCCGGCCCTTGGGCAGGGTCAAGGGAGCCGTCACCGGCGAGAGCGGCTCGAGGATCGTGACGACCGGCGGAGGCGGAACGGTATTCACCGTGGCCGTCGCCGTGCCGTTCAACGTCGCGGTGACGGTCGCCGTCCCAACCGTGAGGGCACTCACTGAGACCGGCGCTGTCGTGGACCCGGCCGGCACGGTGACACTGACAGGGACTCCCACCATCGTGGCGTTGGTGGTCGTGAGCGGGACAATCGTATCCGTCGGTTGCGCGGCATTGATCGTCAGCGTAAGTGTCCCCGTCGCCCCCTGCACCACATTCAAGGGACTCGGCGTGAGTGCAAGCACCTGCGGCGGTTGCGGCGTCACAGTCACCGTAGCCTGCTTACTGGCGCCACCGAGGGTCGCCGTCACCTGTGCCGCGCCGGTGGCGAGAGCCGTGACCGTGAAGGCGGCCTGCGTCTGGTTCGGCGGCACCGTCACGCTCTGCGTGGCAGGGATCTGCAGGACCGTCGGTTGATCCACAGACAGGGCAATATCCGTGGGGCTGCTTTGGGCGGCATTCAGGGTGACGGTGAGAGTCCCGATCGCGCCGACCACGAGGGACTGGCTGGCTGGTTGGACATCTACCAAGGCGACGATCGGAGGCACCACATCCAAAGCGGCTTCGGCCAATGAACTACCGAGCGTGGCCCGGACCATGGCCGTGCCCAAGGCCACCGACGTCACGGTGAACGATGCCTGCGTCTGCCCGGCCGGGACGATCACGGAAGCTGGCACCGTCACGACCCCACTGGGCGTGGTCGTGAGCGCGACGGTGGTCGGACCAACTTGGGCTGCGGAAAGAGTGACGGTTAACGAACTCGTCGCGCCGAGGGTGAGCTGGCTCACCGGTGGGGTGAGGGAGACCACGGTGGGCAACGTCGGCGTCACCGTGACATGGCTGGTTGCACTGGTGCCGTTGAGAGTGGCGGTGATATCCGCTTGCCCGGCAGTGTTGGCCGCCACGTTGAACGACGCACTCACCTGCCCGGCCGGCACCATCACGGTCGCCGGGACGGCCGCGATACTGCCGGCGGAACTGCTCAAGGTCACGGCCGTATTCGTCGCCTGGGCGGCGTTGAGGGAGACCGTCAGTTGCCCGCTCCCTCCTTGGGTGATGCTCAGCGCAGCGGGCGAGAGACTACTGACGGTCGCCGCCCCGCCCACCACGCGAACGGTGCTGGTGATGGTCTTCTCGTTGAGCGTCACGTTGATCTGAGTAGTGCCGGCACTCACCCCGGTGACTGGAATCGACACGAAGGCCTGGCCGATACCGACGGGAACATTGCTGGGCACGCTGGCGATGCTCGCCGCGGTACTCACCACCGACAGGGTCGTCGCTTGGAGCGGGACCGGGAACAGGACAGCCAGTACCGGACTGGTCGATCCCGCACGAATCGTCTTGGGATTAGGGAGTCCATTTTAAAAAGTTTTAGCACAAATTTAGCACACGATTTTGGGGTGAACCACTTCAAAGAGACAATTTGGCATTAGCTTGGCTCAATACCCTCATAAATATCGTCAAGATCTGCTTCATAAAAACCTGCAGCTTCACGAATGTTAACGATGACCTCTCTAAAACCTGTTGCATAAGTGCCTGGCCCAATACCAATATTTCCAGCCACGATTACGTTGTATTGATACAACAGGTTTAAGATTTGGTCTAAGAGCACTCTCTCTAAATTCCGATTGTCCTCCTGTATAGATTCAATGTGCGACTTATGCAGGTCCTCGAACCTCTGCTTGAGGTATTCTAGATGGTCGGTAATATCTACCGCTTCCCGCTTAACACGCTGACAAATTTCCGACTCACTCTCTTCAGGCTCCGCTACGATCATTTCATTGCGATTTTTGAGAGTGCGAGTGGATTTACTCTTTGAGCTGGCTGAAGAGTCACCATTGGAACCTCCAATATCAACACACATCATGCCTGCTGTTTTTTTGGAAGTTTCCAACCGAATGTTCTTAATCGCACCTTCTATTCTTTTCACAGTCTCCGCAGCTCGCGCGCGGTATAATTGAATTAGCTCCTTGGCTGATCCGCTCATTTGCTTTGCAGGCTTTTTGTTTCTCGGAGTGTGTGTTTGAATTGTCTTTCTAACAGCTTCTATATAATTTTGCAGACGTTTTGACTTCTCGCTCTCAGTGATGGCGTGATCATCTCTCAGTGAAGAACAATAGGCGGAAAACGTCATCTGCTCTACATATAAGTGATCGGCCCTTGGTAACCGAGTAAGTATGTCCGTGGTAATCTGCTTTGCTTTCGCAGCTAATTCTACCCCTGACAGATTCACCGCCTTCTTTATCAGCGCATTCCATTCAAGGTTTACCTTTCCGCTTCCTTCAAATACTAATTCTTTGTTCATCTGCTCCGGGGCTTTTGGACATTCAAGCCCAAGAACATCTTCGACGCTACCCAAGAACAAACTAACAATTAGCGAGCAGGCTACTATCAATCCAATCATAGGCGGCTCCTCCCATCAAACGACATTGTCTAGTTGAAAGTTCAACTTTCCATATCATCGTGAGAAAGCATTTCGGCCCGTGCGGTTACGCTCACCTTATTCTTTTCCTTAATTAGACTGTCATAGATTCTATTGGGGGCTTATTAATAGTTTCTCGCTTGAAATTCTTAAGGCCTTTGCGGTCAAAACGAGCCTCGGCAAAGCCAGGAAAACGAAGGGACAAGTTGGTAGACGCATCCAAAAGTGCAGAGGCCAAATCTTGGGTAGGATGACTTAATCCCTTTCTGTCGATGGATTCCGAAACGAAGAGATTTCGAGACAATCGATCAATGAGCTCCGTTGGAATTTCTGCCCCCTTCTCATCCCTCCATTCAAGAGCCATTTCAACTACCCAACTTGCCCTGTCGATATCCAGTTCGAGTCGTTTCAAGTGAAATTCTTCCTCGGCATGCTGGTCGAACCAATCGTTTGTCCATTTAATGTAATAGATAATAGCTGCAGCAGTGGCAGAGGCCGACATCAGAGATTTGGTTACTAGAACCCATGAAATGGAGCCATCCGTATGAGTAAGACCATAGTAGAAGGATTGAGCAAAAACAAACATCGGGATGGCTATTAAAACCCCGAATAAAAGATGAATCGGCACCCGCTTGGAAGTTGTACCTTGCGTTAACGAAAACATCTGGCTCCTCTTTGCTAGCTCGCTCTTTAGATCCTGCCGTAACTGACGGCGAGCATGCCTGCTACTTCTATCATCCAATTGTTTTGTCCGTTCTTCCAATTTCTGCTCACGGTCAGTAAGCTCATTTCTTTTTGTTAAAAAGATCTCCTCGAGGCTCTTACGTTGCATCTCCGTGTCAGCTTCCAGCTTCTGGCTACGATCTGCATTCTGCTGGTCCAAGTGGCGCCTATACTGCTCATTCTGCTCAATCAGTTTTTGACTCAATTCCTCTAACCGAAATAAACTTTCCTCTCGTTTCCGATAAAACTCTGCGACCTCGCCTCCTAATACTCTTTCGATACTTTCGATCTTATCGATTGCCTTAAGTGATTTTTGGACTGAGGAGATTAAAGAAATGTACTTGGCAGGCTTGTCATCCTGATAATTGATTTCCACCTGGTCAAACGCATCATTCCTTTTAACCGTGCAGTGAGCATTTATTTTCGGGAAATGAACTACAACGTTCCAGAAGATCCTAGATTCTGCCTTCTGGATCTCCTGTATAAGCTCATTTTCATACATAGTTTCTATGGAAAGTTGCAGAGGTGAGTTCTGGCGATCACCCATCGTTATAGTTAGTGTCGCTCCTGGGTGGGACCCAACATCTCGAGCTACAGCCTCAAGCCCCTTGAGAAGTTGAGAATCGTTAAGCCTAACAATATTTAGTGTTCTTACTCCCACGATTGACCTCCATAGGGTTTGCTTCGTAGGCCGTTGAAGCCTTTCGCGCAGCTACGCTCGTCTTCCTTCTTTTTCTATTCGGCCTCCTTGCTGGCGCAGACTACCCCCTGTGAAGAACCACGTCAAACCTCACTAGGTACATACATCAATGCTTGGGAACTGTTCTCGTAATCCTACGCATAGGAAAGAGCCCCAAATATCCCTATTGACTTTACTCAACGTCTTGCATAGACTTTCAATAACGTCTTTAACTTGGTGGAGGCTGTATGAATACAAAAGATCTGCACGCAATCTGGAATGCACCGGACCATTCACGACTCACCGCAAAGCAATACACGGTCCGTTTGCCGGTTCGCGTTGCCGCGCAACTTGCCGCGTTAAGCGAACTCTACCCACGAAAAACGATGACCGATCTGATTGGCGATATTCTCGCAGCTGGACTTGATCAACTGGCTCAGGATCTTCCGACAAAGAATATCGGAGAAAAACCGCTCGGCTTCCGTGAGGATGGCGAAGCAGAGTGGGAACAAATCGGACCAGGCGTGACCTTCGCTCAGCTCTCACAAAAGTATCTGAAACAATTTGAGGCCGAGGAGCCAGCAAGTGGTAAGGGGGAAAAGCTCGTAAGGGCACCCCGCAATGCCGCCGTGAAGCAAAAGCGAGGGCGGAAATCTAAGCAATAGCCGCCATGAGAAATGTACTGCAATGCAATCTCCTGTGCTCCACCGGTGAAGCCGCCCGGCGCCGCATGCCGATAGGCTGCGGGGCGGGGCGGAACCGCCCCCGTCGTGGTAACACGGGGGCGCTACTTAGAGCGCCTATTCTAGGAGGTCGATAGATTCTATGGATTCTCCGTTCACGCTCTCCATTGATTGGCTCGCGTTTACTGTTCCCGCCAGCAATCCCGAAGAGACCATGCACATGCTCGGTGGAGAGTGGAACAAGGCCAAAGCGGGGTTTCGCGGATACCCCCTCTCCTGGATTAGGGTCGATGGCCTGCGGGGCGTCGGCAAACTCGGCACAAATGCTCCCCGCCGTCCAAATGAAATCCACGTCGATCTTTCAGGCGGCATTGTCTCGGCCTACACACGCCAAGAGGTCCGTTCACTCCTCCAGTGGGTGATCGAGAAGCAAGGGCACCTCACGCGAATTGACTGTGCCCTGGATGATCGAGCCGCAACGGTCCCCTTAGCGACGATTGCTCAGGCCTTGGAAGTTGGGCAATGTGTGACTCGTGCTAAAGAGGTTCGACGATTTGTCTCGAATCGCATACATGACAGCTATGCCACCACAGGGGAGACGATCTATGTGGGAAGCGCTCAAAGCGAGACCCTGTTACGCATCTACGACAAGCGCCTCGAACTTCAGAGCAAGGAACGAGAGAACTGGCAGGACTATGGGGTGCGCTGGGAGCTCGAATTCAAGAAGACACGGGCCAAGATCTGCGGGAATGCCCTTGCCTACTTTGATGAATCGCTCTGGCGAGAATTTATCGTGGGACTTCTCCGGTCCCATGTGGATTTTCGGCAGACGACGCGGGAGGATGACGATGAGTACCGCTGCCGAGCCCCACTCGTCGAATGGTACGCCATCCTGACGGAAGGGTTTCAGAGAGCCCGCTTAGTATTGGAAAAGCAAGAACAGACGCTCACAGGAGTCAAAAACTGGGTGAGCGGATCATTAACGCCGATGCTCGCGGTCCTCTGTGCGACACCTGGCGGGGAAGCCTGGTTGCAAGATGAAATTGTGAGGGGCATTTCCCGGTGGAAAGACCGACACCGGAACCTGCTCAAAAAGAAACCCAAACGGTCTGTCTCAACACCTGCCGGCGGCAACGCGGGCAGTCCACTGTAGGGGGTCTGGGGGTGTCGCAAGACTCCCCCGGTCAGTTGAACCATGCTCACGGTCCAAGAAGTTTCCGACTGGCTCAATATCAAACCTGCCACCCTCTATAGCTGGGCGGCGAAAGGAAAAATCCCTTGCCGACGTATGTATGGCCTTGTCCGGTTCGAGCGCGAGGCTATCCAGACCTGGCTGGACACCTGCAATAACATTCCACAAAAGCCTCTGCCCTTCCCCATTCGCCACAACAGTTGCGACATTGACCACGTCATTGAAGCGGCCAAACGCGAGGTCTATACTCCCCGCCACGGGGAAACTAGACCGAAATCAGGCCTCATCCAGAAGGAGGATGCAGATGGGGCTGACAAAACGTAAGAACGTGTGGTGGATGAGTTTCATGTTCCACGGGCAACAAGTTCGGCGAAGTACCGGCACCACCAAAAAGCAGCTGGCCGAAGCCATCTATGCCAAGGTGAAGGTCCAAATAGCCGAAGGTCAGTTTTTTGAACGGCGTGAGGAACAGGAGCGCACGTTCAAGGAGATGATGGAACGGTACGTCACGGAGCGGGCAACCCTGAAAGCGATCAAAAGCCGGTTACGAGACCAAGCAGCCTTGGGGCACCTCCTCCCAGTGCTGGGAGAGAAGGTTCTCGCGCATATCACACCGAAAGTGATGGCACAGTACAAGGCCCAGCGACGAACGGAGCAAGCCGCTCCTGCCACCATCAACAAGGAACTCCAACTCGTCCGGCATGCCTTCAATCTGGCTATGCGCGAATGGGAATGGTGCCGGGAAAACCCCATGCACCGGGTTTCCATGGAACAAGTCCGAAACGAGGTAGACCGCTGGTTGACGGCTGAGGAAGAAGAACGGCTCATGGCGACTTCTTCCCCTTGGCTGCAAGAGATCATGGTCTTTGCCCTCAATACGGGCATGCGTCAGGGGGAGATCCTAAAACTGCAATGGCAGGAAGTGGATTTTTCTCGCGGCACCTTGATCGTCATGCAGAGCAAGAACGGCACGCGCCGAACCATCCCCTTGAATACCCGGGTGTATGAACTGCTAGCCACGAAACAGGCCTCAACCGGCCTCTCACGTGGGCCGGTGTTTAAGACTCCCCTCGGCAATCTCCTACAAGTGCGCTTTCTGGTGCGGGAGTTTTGTGAGGCTCGCAATCGGGCCGGGATTCCAGACTTCCGGTTTCACGACATGCGGCATACCTTCGCCACGCGATTGGTTCAGCGTGGCGTGGATCTCTACAAGGTCCAACGGCTGCTTGGGCATAAGACGAATTTGATGACGCAACGTTATGCGCATCACTCGCCAGAGAGCTTGAGAGAAGGTGTGAATGTGCTAGATGAGCGCCGACCAGAACGGGTTAGCACAAATTTAGCACACGGGGCGGTTTGTGAAGATTTTCGAGGCCTGAACGTCTCGTAAGTTGTTGATTTTAGGTGGTGAGTCGGCTGGGATTCGAACCCAGGACCCTCGCCTTAAAAGGGCACAGACCGTACCCACTCATACCTATTCACTCCAAGAAGCCGCATAGTTATGTGCTTCACTCCCCTCTCCATTTCGATCTGAGTTGAAACCAGTCGCTGTCAGTTCACGGACAGAACACGGACAGGCCTCCACGCAAGACCCCCCCCCGGCTTTGTCGGCAGGCCCCCCTGGCCAATGAGGACTCCTAGCCCTACGCTCAGACATCCATGGCCATCTCTTCCCTGAGTACGGATGCGAAATAAGCGAAGAAAGCGAAAAAACCCCCTGATGCTTTTCCCCATTCTGTTAGACCCAGCGGTTACGACCAAAACGACATAAACGACCAAAGTCGGCGATTCAGCCCTTTGCTTCCATGGAGCCAAGTTCTTCTTGTCCAGGCTCCTACTGACGTTCGAGGGAAAAGCGCGTTCGCTTCTCTTCAGGTTTTTACCTACCCCTAAGGATGTCAGGCTTCCCTCTGATGTGCACTAGTCGATCGCCTGGCGGGGAGGTAGAGTCACTATCAGATTTTGCCTGCATCTGGCGGGTACTTCTTATCTCTGGGGCAGGTTGGAGCCGATGCGATGACGATGAACCTCATGAGAAGGAGCGTTTACATGAAGAGGGTATCTCGCTGGTCCACTTTGATCTTCATGTGTGGGGTCATCGCCGGATGTAGTTCGACGGGCAATTTGGGGATCGTGACTAAGCCCTCAGCCGATAATGCTGAGCGACTCCGCTCAGGCGTGAAGTTCGAAGAACTCGGTCAAGTGGAGGGGTCCTCCTGTCGACACTTTGTGATCGCAGTGATTCCTTTCGGTGACGGGAGCTTTTCAAAGGCGGTTGAAGCGGCGCTGTCCTCACGAGGCGGGGATGCCCTAATCAATGTCACTGTGACCAATAGCCTGTATGGCTTCATTCCGATTTACAACGTGTATAGCTTTACGTGCACAACTGTCAGTGGCATCGCGGTGAAATATAAATAGGATGGCAGTATCACATTAGGAACCGATCCCATGACTCGTACACGACGTGCTCAACCGTTGGCCCTTCTGGCTCTCCTCACCTTCACGGCCTGTAGTACTGCCCGTATGCCAGCTCCGCCTGATACGATTCAGGCTCTCACAAGTGGGCCCCCTCCGATTGCGGTCGCCCATTACAATCCCGAACCATTTACCATTTGGAGCGGTCAGAGCCGCGTGCGTGGAGCCGCGTTGGGGCTCATGTTTGGCGCGATTGGCGGCGCCGTGGAGGGAGGGCTCCAACTGGCAGAGGCCAAAGAGGCTGGGGCCAAGTTTATTTCGGCTTCTCAGCTCACCGACCCAACTCCCCATGTCGAGCAGCGGTTCCTATATGCGTGGCAACGCGAACTGAACTTAAGCGGCTTTTCTACTCCACGCCTCATCAGCAGTGATAGTACAAGCACTCTCCAGACGCAGTTTGGGTCCGGCTATGTGATCGATTTCAAGACACAGAAGTGGAGCCTCGAGCCTGTGTCGTCAGGTGGATTGTCCTCTGGACCGAATGCATATCGGCCAACGTACGCCGGCCGAGCCCGCCTCGTTCGACTGGAGAATCAGACAATCGTGTGGGAGGGGACTTGCGCATACGAGAAAGACCAAACGTTGACACCTACGCTCATGCCAGCCGACCTCACAGGCGAGGACGGAGGGTCAGTCGTAAAAGCCGCGATGCAGACGTTGGGAGAAACATGCGCAGACTATCTCTGGAGACAGTTCTTCGGACGGGAGTCTGGCCCAGACGTGCCCTCGACCATCGTCACAAACGCGAATCCATAAACTGGCAGAATTCGAGTGGTAGGGCGACCCCGTGGTGAATTCCAAACATATTCCCTAGGACCCGGCCATGCCGGAGATATAGATATTACGCCGGCCTCATCCAGATCGGTCTTTACACCATCCCGCCCCCGGCCCAACTCCTTCTGACGAAAGAAACGAATTTAACGAAAAAACACCCTGCCTGTGAACCCTCACACCCCGGCCTTTACTATTGGACGCCTCTGACCCGTCCGGATCCGTCGCCGGCGGCTATCGAAGCGTGACCGCGAGGGCCGTTACCTTGTGGGGTAACAGAAGCCTCCAGGCTTTGTGCAGATAACCCCTGGCCAAGGTTTGAATGGCCGTGTATTGGCGGGTGGTGTCCAATCTACCGGTGGGGGAACATCACCTCCAGCCAGGGCCCCAAAAGCCATGACCCCGAGAAATCCCCAGAAAAGCCCTTTTAATTGGTTGTCTCGTAGCTCGCTATCCGCCTCGCGAAGCTTGGTAAGCAACTTCGTGTAGAGAGTGTTGTTGGGTTCCGCTTGAACGGCACTCACGCTAAAATTGATTGCTTTCCTCAGATAGTCCCTTGTCCCTGCACCCGCGTAAAGCACTGCGCGGAGATAGTCAATTTGTGCAAGCCGTTCATCGCTTTGGATCAGGTGCTCACTAGCCGTCTTGAGATGACCTATCTCTTTCCCACCTGATTGGCGAAACAAGTCTGAATAAAGCAGCCCAAGTTGAAGGTGTGCTCCGCCTAAGTTTGGATCGATGAAAACGGCGTACTGAAAATCTGTTATTGCCCGCGCATCTTGCTGGAGTGCTCGATGACACAATCCGCGAACGTAATAGGCTCCGGCGTGGGCATTGTTTCGAGATAGGGACTTTTGCGCGTCATCAAAAGCCTGCTGAAAATTCCCGAGCGCTACTAGCGCCTCTGAACGACGATAATAGAGTTCAGGGTTCTCCGGCTCGGTGGTTAAAGCAGTGGTATAAAATTCATTCAGTTTTTGAGCGTACCGTGCAGGATTGATCTTGAGAGCGACCCCCCAATCCTTAAATGCAAGTAAAGGAGATCCTTGCGATAAATAAATCGCTCCGCGAAAGGCATACCCTTTATCGTCCGTAGGCTCTAAATAGATCGCTCGGTCTAGGGCAGAAATGGCGTCATCAAACCGTTCCAGGCCTGCAAATGCATAGGCTCGCTCCAAATAAATGTCAGGCCCCTTATAATTCATGGCCAAGGCCTTATCATAAAGATCGAGTGCTTCTCGGAGTCGACCAGCTCGAACCAAGACAGAAGCTTGAAGCATATAGCCTTCAGCAAACTGTGGTCTCACCGCGAGAACGTGTTGAATATCCAGATCCGCCTTCTTTACATCCTCCCCGCTCAAGAGATGCAACGCCCGAGCCGCACGGAGACGAAACGATTGTGGATTGAGGTCAACTCCACGATCGAGCATCTCGGTGCTTGTCGGGCAAGAAGAGATCTCGCAAGTTGCTAAGTACATTCCAAGGTACACGCCCGGTGATATAAATCCTTTATCAAGTAGTTCTTTGAAGCGGCCAACTGCCACGACTGCTTCTTTTTTCGAAGCATAGAGCTCCCACGTCTCGGCATACATTCTGGGCGCTTCCCATTGTTCTTTTCCAAACTCTATTCTTGCTCGAGTATAGGGTTCAATGTAGTTTGGATAATTCAGATCGATCACTTGCTCAAGTTCATGAAGCGCATCCCGTTGGTGTCCCAGTAAAATCTGATAACGGAGACGATCATCATAGTGCCAGAGCGTTACTGGTGTACTTATGTTGCTAAGATTTTTTTTTGCTTCACGAAGGATGGCATGGCAGTCCTCGGGAGTGCTACACCGCCCACGCGCTTTCATATCCTCCGCGCGATGAAGGGAATCCAGTAGCTCCGCACATCCAAGTGTTGATAACGTCCCTAATCCGACAGCAATGAAGACCATTACTTTGATCATGAGTAGACGCATGAAAAACACTCCTTTCAGTGAAAGTACTGCAAAGAGCGCTGCACGGCATGGAAGTACTGTAGTGCGCACGTTGTATCAAATTGGAGCACAATTGGGAAAGGAATGATCGTGACTATCTCCACACCTAGAGAAAAACCTCACGCGCCTTGCATATCTACCAAGATCGTTCCACTCCATTTCATAGCCGTTTGAAACGATTGAGCGTTCCGGCCAGGCTCGTTCAGGCATAGACTGCCGGCACTTGAAACACCGAAGTCTGGCCAGTCCTACCGCACTTCATTTTTGCTTGGGATCTTGCTCGTATTATCCCTAGCGCGAGCCGACATATCGATGAAGTGGTCAGCGTTATTGACGGCGATACGATTGATGTTCAGAAGGACGGGAACGCACACGGGTTCGGGTTGTCGAGCGATGGGGAGAGGCGCCGCTGTGTGTGGGCTACTGACATGTCCAATCTAGAGTACCGAGAGGAAGAACGTCGCGTCAAAATCATGCTGTTTTGGAGCATGGTCGGCCTGCTGGTGGGGCTTGTGGGAGCAACCTTACTTGAGACCGATCAACGTGAGGAGGAGCCCAGGCATGAGGGAGCCACTCCGCAGAATCAGGTGAACGAACGAACAAACGCACTCAGTGAACAGATCACGGTCAAGGAGAAGACGGATGCGTAATCTTCGCCGTGTTGACCATTCCGCGTCGTCGACGCACTGTTGGAGAGTCACCGTACAACGCCGGACGGAAGTCTTCACGCGTGACTTCAGCGATGGAGTGCATGGAGGTCGAGAGCAAGCATTGCAAGCCGCCCTGGCCTACCGGGACACGGTCATCGAGACGCATCCTCCACTCAGCAAGCCAGACTATTGCGCGATCGTGAAAAAGAATAATCGCTCGGGGGTTTCAGGACTGTCGCGGGTTGACGGCTGGGACCTGTCTCGGGGACGGCGTATGCGCCGACTCTACTGGGAAGTGCAATGGCCGATTGAGAACGGGCGATCACGCCATAGAAAGTTCTCGATTCTCAAGTATGGAGAGGAGGGAGCGTATCAGCTGGCACTGGCGGCCCGAGAAACGGCACTGGAGGCCCTGGCTTCGCAAACCTTCTCCCCGTATGACACCCTGAGCGGCCACAGTGGCATGAGGACCTGACACTCAGGCTGATGGCTGCTCCCAGAGCTGCTCGACTAACGCTTGCGCCATCAGCCTGACTTTTAGCGTGGATAGAAGTTGTTCGTCGTCCCACCCTTGCCACCACTCATTCCGGCCCCGATAGCCCCAATACCGGCGGCTCCTAGTTGGAATAAGCCGGTCTGCAGGCCACTCGCTTGAGCCGCTGCGGCGTTCGCATTATCCCGATCCCATTGACTGGTCAGCTGTTGCGCGGCAAAGACCGGCGCGGCCCCCACTTGGGCGCCTGCATTGAAGCCTGGCGTTGAAAAGGGGTTGCTGACTTGCGAGCCCGACATGAGGGCCGTGATTTCGTTGAGCGGGATCTGCCGCTTGGCGAGTTCTTCCGTGATGGCCTGCCGCCGGCGGTCTTGATCCATCGAGTACGCCTGCCCGGTCAGGGCTCCGGCGTTGACGGCGGCTTGTGTGTTGGCGTCGTTCAGCCCGCGCTGCAGCAGGTGCATTTGGTCGTCATAGGCTCTGCTGCCCGGGCGAATACCTGCCGCCACGAGATCGGCCTGCTTCTGGGAGACGGCGCGGGCATAGTCTTCCTTCGGCCGCGCCATCATGGTGTCAATGGTTTGATTGCGGAGGGTCGAATAGTCGCCCGGGGCCGCCGGGGCACTGCCAAAGTCGACGGGTTTCCCCACCACGCCTTGCAGGGCGTCGGCGCCTTGTCCGCCCAGCTCACTGAGC
>CP092081.1:3817444-3844669 GCA_022226935.1 Nitrospira sp. | reverse complement strand
CTCCCTTTGAACAACGAATGAAAGTGAACTGACTTGTGCGGTCTGCGATCTATAAACTCGTACGTACAGAGGTGGAGCCGGAAATCTGCGCGTGGTCTGCAGAATCAGTCCGAAAACAGGGCGAGAGTGTATCCAAAGCCCTAGGGGCTGTCAAGAGCCGACAGATGGAAACATGCGGCCCAGACTGGCGACACGCGCGTTTTGACGCCCTTGCGCGCCACGCGGATCACAGAGTAGAGTACACCGGCGCATCGTTGCTTAGCGTCATACTCAGGAACAAGAGGCGTCTTCATGGCCAAAGAACTCCCGATTCTCCCCTCGAATGCACAACCTGCGGAAGGCACCGCACCGGAAGCGGTAATCTACTCGCGGGTCTTTTGTAAAAATGAGAATGCCCCACCCCTTCGGCTGCTGATCGAGTTTTTAAAGTCGCGCGGGCAATCGCCGATCCTTCCCCCCGACATGGATGACTCCATGCTCGATGATTGGGCCTGGGTGCAGGTGATTCTCGGCTATGCACGCGAACGAAAACCGATCCAGGTGTTTTGCATCCGCGACCGCGGAACGTATCAGGACCTCTTCGAACAGGAGCAGAAACAGTTTCGCGAAGACCTATCCTCCCATGACGATCTCGAAGCCAGCCTCGCGCAGGAGCACGTCATACGCGCGCGCTTCATCCTGACCACACGCATGATTGAAGCTGACGTGACGGAGGAAGGCTACGATTTCAACGGATGGATCTTGGAGTTTTTCCAGGAACACTGCAACGGTATCGTGCAGATCGATCAGCAAGGGTTTTTCTCTCCAAAGGGAGAACTTATCGTCGATCTCTCCCTGCCTGAAGAGTAGCCTGATGGGGACAGATGCATCCGCCCCTGCCGTTCTTTCAACAAGCCTCGCACTGGTTTCGGCGCGCTCAGGCCTCGCTGCTTGACGCCCTTCCCTGCAGTCAAGGCTGTTGCAAGTGCTGTATCGGCATCTTCCCCATTACCCAGCTCGATGCCCTGGAATTGCGCCGAGGCCTCAACCTGCTACCTCCCGATCACAAAACCGCCATCGTCACGCGCGCGCGAGAGCAGATCGCCTCACTTGAACTGGCCTACCCGGATCTTCGATCCACACCAAACCTTGATGAGTGGGCGGACAGTCGCATTGATGCGATAGTCGAACACTTTGGGAACCTTCCCTGCCCAGCTTTGTCAGCAGACGGACGGTGCCGCGTCTATGCGTTCAGACCCATCACCTGCCGCACGATGGGTGTGCCTGTCGAATCTGATGGGATGGTCCATGGCGCGTGCGAGGTCCAGACCGCCGTACCCATTATTCGGCCCTCCCCTAGCCTGAGAGCCGAGCATGACTATTTGGCTGAGGACGAGGCAGTCGCGTTATCGATTCTGCGCCAAGCTCAGCCGGAGAAGGGCGACGAACTGCTTCTTCCCTATGGATTCGTCTAGATCGCGCATCAACTCCCTAGACAGAAACAGAAACGCTATGCTAAGGTGCCTGGTCTGATCGACGGGAGCGCCTGTAGCTCAGCTGGATAGAGCATCAGCCTCCGGAGCTGAGGGCCACAGGTTCAAATCCTGTCAGGCGCACCAATCGCTCTGTCAGGCACGTCACGATCGATACATAGCACACACCGGTGGGGCCGTTAGCTCAGTTGGTAGAGCAGCTGACTCTTAATCAGCGGGCCGTAGGTTCGACCCCTACACGGCCCACCAATCAAATCAACTACTTAGGCAGGTTTGGCGGTCATTTCTGAAGCAGCTGAGGTAGTTAGTGTCATTACGGTGTCAAGGTCTAGGACATTGACACCGTGAGCCTGCCCACTCGGAATCCATCGCGCATAGTATTTCAGCGTCGTCGTGGGGCTTGGTATGGCCGAGTTGCTGGGCCACATACAGCAACGGGACCCTGGCCGAGAGCAGCAGGCTGGCGTACGTATGGCTAAGGTCATATACCCGAAATCTGGGCAATCCGGCCGCCTCAAGGACGCCTGCAGCGTGACCTGAACGACGCCAACACGCAAGCGGCCGTCAACGCCGAAGCCCTCACCGGGCAAGCCTACTCCCTGGATCAGGACCGCAGGCGGCAGGCCATCACGGAACTGCTGGCACAGCGGCAAGTTCCGCTGAACGAGATCACGGCCCTCATGTCGGGCTCGCAGGTCAGCAACCCCTTCTCGACACCGGGCTTCAACGCAGGCGCACAAGTGGGCGCCGCGCCGGTCTTTGCGGCGCAGCAGCTGACGAGTCAATGGGATCGTGATAACGCGAACGCCGCCGCGGCGCAGGCGAGTGGCCTGCAGACGGGACTCTTCCAGCTGGGTACGGCTGGGATTGGGGCCTTCGGGGCCGGAATGAGTGGTGGCAAGGGCGGGACGACGACCAATAACTTCTATCCACGGGCGTAAGCATCGCGGAAACAGGGAGCGCCTTGCCTACGACTCTGCTGAGCCGACTCATAACGAGTCGTTCTCGGCTGACTGAAGCTGAGCTAGTAAGAATTCCAGCCTGCCGCGTTCGAGAATTTCGTCAAGATTGACTTCCGCGGTCTCTCTCTCTCTATCGGCTCCGTATGCGGATTCGTCTCCTTCGTGTCATCCATCGGGTCACCTCCATGGTTCAAGGTTCCCTCTGGTATTCATCCTAGGCCTGCCTCTCACTCCATGCCTAGTCATGTTCATACGACAGTAGGCGGCTCCCCTTTCTACCTCCAAGGAGGGGGCCAGAGAGCTTCAACGAGCTGGACCGACAAAGAACAGGCCACAATGAAGAGCTATATGCTTTCTCGCAGGCCTTTACGGGGTCGAGGCGGAAGGCAAGACGTGATGCAGGAGATCGAGTAAGTGCGGCTTCTCGAACGGTTTTTGAAGAAACGCCACGGCCCCCTTGTGCCGAGCCTGTTGTTCCAGCCCCGGCGCGGTTTGGGCGGTGGTGATAATAATCGGAATAGTCGCCGTGCGGGCATTGGCCCGAAAGCGCTCAAGCAGCAGGAAGCCCCCGCCGCCGGGCAGACCGAGATCCAATAACATCACCTTTGGGGACTCGCGCAGGGCCATGCCGGTGGCTTGTACGGCATCGGCGGCACAGAGACAGCGCCACGGGCTCCCTTCCAGGAAGGTCTGGACCAACCGTTGGAAATCCACGCTATCATCAATGAGGAGCAGCGAACGACGGGCTCGATGGTCAAGCATAAGACTCCCTTCTCCGGTTCTCATTCGACATGACGGAGACCCTTCCTCTCGCCGCGGTGACTTTCTGCGAGACGAGGAAGGAGCGGAGACGCTCCGACTCTTTGCCGGCCGCGGGGAGAGAGGCGGGCGCCTCGAATGGAAAGGCTCCACTCGAAGTAAGCCGGATGGCGCGTGATCGTGTCCCAGATCGCCTTCGCGGACCAGCGCATGGCCAGCTCCGCCCAGTAGGCCTCCCGTTCGGGGCTCCCAATGGGCAAGGTGCACAGGTGGAGACACGCCTGGAACAGCCGGGCGTCGGTAGCCGTCGTGTGGTCGCTCTGCTGCGCCATCCTTCCTCTCCTATCTGCCCCCTTCAACGCAGCCTTGCCGTAGAGTCCATGACAGGGTCGAGGCTGGTACACCACAGGCAGGGGCCCGGCCACATTGGTGAGCGTGTGATGTGTAGATCAGGACCCCCTTGATCTCGCGGGTCATGTGTCGATCGTAAGGGTTTCCCCTTCGCTCTGAAACTAGGTACATTGCTAGATGAGGCTTCGCAAGGATTCTGATCTGATGAAAGTCGCGTCGAGCGAGCGGCGTCCCACGCGAGAGGCCCATGCGCTAACCATGGGGTATGGCCGTCGACGAGCGATGCATAGGCGGCCCTGCGGACAGAGGCGACACATGACTGGTTCTACGCATACAGCGAGGCGCAGACCCCATTCTGCCTTGCGTCCACGCACATATAGAGAGAAGGAAACGCTCCATGCCAGAGACGAGCAAGAACGAAGCTATTATCGCGGGCCTGAAGGGGGCGGGTTATCGCGAGATCACCATGCGGGTCATCCCGAAACTGTTTCTGTTTCACGATGGCCAGCAGCACTCGGAGTTGGAGTTCACCCGCCCCTACTTCGACGACATCACGGTGGCGACGCTGCACACCCTCATGCGAGACAAGATTCTCCCCGCGATCCAGCAACACCGGGGCATGAAGGTCTATGTGAACGCCTCCGGCCTCAGCATCATTCCCCGGACGCACACGGGGAGGGAGCCGCGATAACGCTCGCGGGCCGCGCCCTCCAATGCGGTCTTGGCCACCAGTTCAGGGGCCAGCCGCATGACACGATAGTGACCGCGGCTGCCCCGGTGCTTGTGCGGGAGTGGCTCCAGTTGCGGCTCAGGTCGACTGCTCCCTGAATTCGGGGAAAGCGATCCGTCACCGATTAAGATGGAACGATCAGGCGGACCATGCGGCGCAGCTTGTCCGAGCCGACCTCGCGGCACGGGGACCCTTCATGCCTCCGGCTCTGGCATCAACGGCTTAATCGGATCCACGGGCCGCGAGAGATAACTGCCACACCGATGACAGATCAGCTCCTCTAAGCCGGGAGATTCCCGCACCTCCATCGGTGCGCCACAGTTTGAGCAGGGTGGCTGATCAGACATGACTTCCTGATGAAGCGCTAGGTCTGAAGCGCATACCTTCAGGATAGCCTACATGCTCCCTCTGATCCACCATCGTGGGATGTCGGAGTGACGCCGCCTTCCTTCCTGCCCGGTGATATTGTTTGATCTCCGCGAAACGACCCTCTAACACGACCCCCGTAGGGTGGATCTGCGACCGCCAGACCTAACGGCATCAGTAATCCGCGATCGTGTGGCTCCGGATCTGATAGGCCCGGAACTAAGCGAGGTCCCTCATTTAAAAATACTGTGTAATGCCAAATTGGATCAGCGAATTTGAACTGGGTGCCAAGAGTTGAGCAAAGTCCACACGCAACAGTGTGTTGGCCAAGAATGTGGGAATGAGCCTCACGCCACCGCCTACATTGATGGCCTGCTGCCAGCCTTGCGTCCGCCCCTCGTCGGTAAACGACTGAAAGGTGCCAAGGTCTGAAAAGATCACCCCTTGCAACGCCCAGCGTGGCGCGAGAGCAATCGCATGGCGAAACTCCAGGTTGGTGTAGGCCTGCGCACGGTTGCGATACAGATTGTCAGACAACCCCCGGACCCCCGCGATACTGCCCAGCAACAGACTATGGTTGGGATTGCCTGAGGTATTCACGGCCTCAGCCACCCCATTGATCATGAAGACGGTTGTCGACGCTACTGGGACGCCCTGCAGATATCGTATACGGGCTTCGTGGCGCTGCTCATTCGCGCCGAGGAAGTAGCCTGGTCGCAATTCCAACGAGAGGCGGTACCCCTTCGGCACCAGATCATGCCAATGATATTGATCCCAGAAGATCTCCGGGGCGATGCCGACATAGTAGCCGTTGGTGGGTGCCCGGCGTTGTTGATCGTCGATGACTTCTCGATACCCTTCGAGGACGACTTCGTATCGTAAGGGAGAGCCATAGGCATAGGGTGCTTTTAGTTCTAATTCCGTCCCGATGCGATTACGGGTCCAGGAGTTCCCGGAGTCGGCAAACCGAATACCATTGCTGTAGTAGAAGCCTTTGGCCTCCTTCGCGAACCGATCAGGCTGGAAGGCATGCTGCGAGAGCCACACATCGAGGTTGGGGCCCCGCTGGCTGTAGCTGAATTGTGCCCCCAGCTGCGCGCCCGTGCCACCTAAGTTGTACTGCACCAGCCCTCCGGTGGCATTCAAGTCCTTCGCCGTCGTTCCGCTTGTAAAGCTCAAGATCGGCGAGAGGGTAAACTTTTCGTGCACGGTTACGGCAAGACGAGATGTTTCGAGAGCCACCTCCACCTGATCGAACAGACTCAGATTTCTGATCCGGCGTTCAAATTCTGCCAGCTCCGCTCGCGTAAACTGCCCGGGTACGGGTCGAGGAAGGAGCTTCCAGATGGTTTCATCTTTTGTGTGGATGAGCCCAAGGATCCGAGTGTCGCTGATAAACAGAGAGTCGCCTTCAGTAGGCAGATCCTCCGCGGCACTCACGCAGGGACACAAGATCGTCAAAACGCAGAGCGCAAGGAACCGGCCTAGCACCAGCACGAGAGACGCGAATGACAATCGTTGAGAACAGAGGACGCGCATGATGGCCTCCAGCCTGTAAAAGACGAGACAACGGCGGCCTCTTCACATGAAGAGTCCAGCCCTATCGATGGAGACTATCGATGCGGATCAAATGCGAAGCGCGAGGAGAAACGAAGGCGGTTGGGACGAGACGCAATGGCCTAAGCCTGGGCAAGACCGTGTCGAAGCGTGCGAGAGCGGCGCAACAGAATTGAGGGGGATCGGGTCGATAGAGGCAATGACCTGGAGAGACGAGAGGCCGACCTGAGAGCCGAAACCATGGGTCGGCATCATCACGTGTTCAGCACTATTATCCGGCTCCTCGGTCAATGGAGCCGCGTCGGATGTCTCGCTGAGGTCTGGGGATTCGAAGGCGAGGTCAACCACGAGATCAGCACTGATCATCCCGGCCATGAAAATGGCCAGCCAGCTGAACAAGAGCAACCATGAAGGAGATGATCGACGTGGCATACCGCTCCAAATCCCGTGCTCCCGTTAAATATAGATGTGAGCTAGAGGGCTGTCAACCGACCTGACAAGCGGTCATTCTGGGCCGGTTTTTAATCCCTCTGAAACCGTCTCGTAACAGAACGACGATACCTTTGTCATTCGTTGAGATGATTCACGGGAGAGGGATTCAATGGGTGAACTGATCGAGGTTGTCGCTCACCTCGCGTTTGGCGGAGTGCTCTTCTGCTGCCTCATCTATGCCTTGCGCCTCGCCTACTTTCTGTCCACGAACGAGTTGGTTTGCGGCGACAAAGACCACCGCCGATCGTTACTGGACGAGATGGAGCTGTGAATTGAAAGGAACATATCATGTCCTGTGTGCGCTGTGCGGGGTTCGTCCAGAGGGATCACTATCGCGGACTCGAAGGAGAATTGCACTTCTTCCGATGTCTGAATTGTGGAGCGGTGAGTGAGCCGAACATGGATCGCCAGAAAGGTCGGCCTCTTTGCGCCAAACGCAAAGAGCCTCGGACGCCACGCGGGAATCCCAGCCGATTCCGTCTCGTGATTCGCTGACTCGTGGAACATTCACCTGGCCGACCGCCACGGATCCGGACGGACCGTCAGGCTCAGATTGAAACAGGGGGACACCTTCCCTTTCAGGCTACGCTGTCAGGCTCTGGGAGCGACTACCGAGAAAAGCGAGCCCGACGATACGAATCAGCTGACTTCTGGGGAAACCCATAGTGGGCTTATAAGAGGAGCCATGTCATGAAAGGAGGGCAACTGTGAGGAGCGCATGGCACGGAAGGAAGATTCTCCTCCTCCAAAGTCAGAGGACATACCAGTTCTGCTCCTCGTCTGCCTGCACTTATGCTCCCTTCCCGTGGGAAGTCCTGAGCGCGACCGCTTTATTCCGAAAATGTTGGAACAATGGTCGGGAGATCATGTCTTAAAAACCCTGCAAGCCCATCCCGAGCTGTTTCACCGGACCCAATCGATCTCCCGGACCTGTTTAACCGAACAGGGGATCAAGGCGGCCCAGGATACCAAACATCTTGTGCCTCTTCGTTATGGAGTCAGCTTATAGCTGGATGGAGCGGCCTCCTGTTGCTTCCGTGGTGCTGAACCCTCCACAACTGAATTCGTTCGTGTAATTCGTGAGAAGAGAATGAGCGGGGGCCGGGGGAGCCGGACGGGAAAGAATGATGAAACGCGAAGGCCAGGGGGGCTAGTCGCCTGTAGGAGCCTCGGTGGTCGTAATTGCCCTCTCAGATTGTTCGTCGTCTTCACACGCGTCACGAGGCAATCAGTCGCTCTAGGGTTGGGAGGGAAGGTCCCCCGCGCTATCCGAACAGGCATCCACGATGATGCTGGCCACGTCGTCTCGCTGACGCCTCAGTTCCGACTCCCTCTCGACATCGCCCGTATCGCGTGTCAGGCGGATCGCCTCATCCAGACTGGGCAGGAGCGCCTGGCTATCTGCACAGGTCCGTCGCCATCCCGCCTTCAAGTATTGCTCTAACAGCTGATGCTGCTTGGCGTGCGCACTCGCGCGAAGGGCACTCATGCCAGCTGTGGATTCAAACTCCCGTGTCGCCTCTGCAACGTCCTCGGGAATGGGTCCCTGAGGAAATACCTCTCGGATAGCCCGTTCACTATGCGCCAGGGCCACCGTTGCGCTACACAGCCCCACGCATACCCACACGCCCGTCACCGTCTGCGGCTTCATAACTCCTTCCCCCCTGTGCGAGCCTGTTTTTCCCTTGAGAACTTCAGGCTGATGCCTGAAGGATGGGTACGATCTGGATGGCCGAAGAGAGACTACTCGCCGCGTTCGGTGGATGGGCAATCGCAAGGAAAGCGGACTCCAGTCGATTCCAGGTGAAACCGATGCCCTTTCGCACATTCACAATGCACGCCTGTTGCCCCATCAGGCAATGTGACAAGGCGGGCCTGTCGCGGATCGGTCATGCTGTTGCAATCCCATTCCCCATACCGCTGATGACAACGAACTGTGCGCATGTGCACCTCTCGCTGAACTTGGTATGAAGGCTGTCAAACACGACGCTCCCTCCCGTCTCCCGGTTCCCATGTCATTCTATGTGGAGGCGAGAATCGCAGACGCTTAGGAATATCCCCAGTCCTAGGCCGCGCACTTCCCTAGGGCATTTTTAGGGCCGTGGCATTCGCGATCTTTGGTCGTTTTGGTCGTAAGCGCTGGTTCTCGCAAGACGGGACTCAGCTCACTCTGTCTTCAGACAGCTGGCCGGGTTCTTTCGCTAATTTCGCTTCTTTCGCCATCGTACTCAATGACAAGGAACGCCGTGGATGTGTGTGCCTAGGGCGAGGAGTCCTCATTGCCACCCCCGCCCTGCCGACAAAGCCGGAGGGGGGTCTTCCGAGGCTTGCATCTAGTGTCAGAAAAAATCCAAACAGAAAAAAATCCAAACAGAGGAGAGTGAAGACGAAGAGAGACAAAGATGAATTGTGAGGACTGGCGCGGGGAAGTGGGGCTTCCCGAAGTATAATAAGTACTTAGGTCACCCCACTTTTCTATTCTCTTAATCGCGGGCCGTAGGTTCGCCCCCTACACGGCCCACCATTTTCTTCCCTACTCCTCTCAAACACTTGTGATTCTGGCCGCGATAGATCGGCCGTCATTTCTACCGCTGGTGTCAACTTTTGTGCCAAACTTTTTCAGCCTCACGATCGAGCACATCGACATAGCGCCGGTTTCCGCTCGGCATCCACTTGGCCATAGTGCTTTAATGCGGTCGTCGGCTTTGCATGACCAAGCGGCTGAGCAACATAGACGAAAGGCACTCCTCCAGAAAGTAGCAACGACACAGAGGTATGCCGAAAGGTCATAAGGCTCGAAGTGCGAGAGTTCAGCCTTGCGAAGGATCCGGGCAAAAACATTTCGGATATACCGCTCGTTCAAGACGCTCCCCTTGTCAGGGAGGAATAACCATTCTGCCCGCTCCTTTCCACGAACGATCGCTTCAGAATCCAACTAATCAGACAGTCACTGAGCGCGCGCACCTGCCGGTGCTCAAGTCGACGAGTCGTAGCTCTTCCGTCTTGGTCGGCTTGATTTTCTCGTCTCAGTCCAGGCAATCACCAAACCCGCATAGTCTTCCCCGGCACGTCCGGCGGCCCGCTCACTTTTTAACCCAACCATTCCCCCTTCCTCGTTTCGACTCTCTAGCTCTATTCGGCGTCACTCTGCGACAAAGGGCAGTTGCCCTGATAGGACTGTTCCCTTGCATCGGCTGCACTTCCAGGCACTGAAGGTCTTCCTCGTTCAGGAAAGTAAACATTCCTCAGGCGGCCGGCAGACGATACTATGATTGAGAGCTGCCCTGCTTCGATCTGCAGCGTAATCAGGACTTGAATGGCTATAAAGTCCCGCGCATGAAGATGATACGGCGCTGACCATACCCATCAGGCCGGAGGAGTAGCGTGGTGATGAACCCGCTGGATGGAGAGGGCGCAATTTTGCCTTGGAGTCCTCTCCATTCATCGGCTTCCTGCCCCAATGTTGAGAAAGGACGGATTTGGATTATGAAGTGCCCCGATGCGGAGAGTAAGAGTATATGACAGTCGAACCATCCAACGATTTTTATGATCCAGAAGGTCGGTGGGGTTGCGTCAACTGCGGAGCTCGCGAGGTGCGTCCTGCTCGTGATCCATTGAAACCCATAGTGAAACCGCCCCACACCGTTCCTGAGCGTTAAGAACATCCGGCGCTCCCTGTATATTCATTTTTGCTTCAACTGGATACAGTCACCATGCGTCTTATCACTGGTAGAGGAGTTCATCCATGAAAATTTATGACTGCCCCCGATGCCGGCATCACAGCTTGGTCCCCACCGGAGGGTTTTTGTACTGCGGACAGTGCGACTACGCCATCACGGCCTATGCCTTGGCCGTCGAACAACGAGCACGCAACGCGTCGTCGCACACGTCAAAACACTGATTCTACGATTGAAACATCGCCACAAACGTGGGACGCTACTCGTCCCGTCCCACCCGCGACCCAGTCTGCTCGGTCCCTCGTGAGCTCGCGCCTTCCCCCGCGACAGATTGCGTGTTCGATTGATCAGAAAAAAGATACATGAGTGGTGCCGGCCAACGTGACTGACTATCTATGCGCAAACTGCCCCTAGATCTTGGCGCTACATTGCAACCAATAGAGTTTACTCATTGCCACACTGCGTCTGATTCTTACCTTGGTATCCAAACAGATTCACTATTATCGGATCGGATACAGCGTCATGTTGATTGAAGACGACAGATATTTTTCTGCAACGGCACGAACACTCACTGCGAAGGAATTTGGGCGTTCACACACAGCCACAAGTAGCCCACTCATGGTACGCGAGTTGCTAGTCATCAGGACGTTCCATCTAACAGATGCGGCAGGATGACGATAAAGAATCAGGAGGGGATCATGATCTGGGCCATTATCATTGCCGGAACCTATGTCGCAGGAATTTACGTGATTCGTTTGGTATGGTGGCAGGAGTGATGAATTTTCCAGCGCAGCGCGGTCGAAGGCAATAGGCAGCCTATCCACGAGGATATCTGCACGTCGTTCGCGTCGGACTGACAATCCTGCAGTAGATGCCGATTGCAGAAATTCTTTCCCCAACAAGACATATGTCCATCGAGACTCCCACCGACATCTCGCACTGCTGCCCTCTGTGTCCAGGAATTGTGCGTCGCTCTGAACGCCGGGGATGGCGCGATTTCTTTTGGCATCTGCTGGGTCGCTTTCCCTGGCGATGTCGATCCTGCAGTTATCGCTTCTATACCGCCAGCCGTCAGTAATTTTCTTCAGCGTTGCTGACAATATTTTCAAATGTACCACACCGGCAGAGCCCCTCTAAGGTGGGATGTTACGAGTCCTTCTCCCGACACTACAATGGCATCCATGCAGTCACATCTCTCCACACCACGAACATCACGAATCTATCCCTCTCCTTCAGCAACCACTCTCTCCTTTCAACGATCTCGAGACCGCCTGGGCATTGTCTTTCCCGCCATGTTCGCCGGGGTTAGATTCATAGGAGAAGGGACTGTTCTCAATCTCTCATCAGATGGATGCCTTTTAGAAGGTGAGCGGACGGTGATGGAGGGCAGCTACCTGACGGTGCGACTTCTGCTGACAGACAATGCCCGCGCCTTGGTCATCGACCTTGCCGCTGTCCGTTGGGTCCGTATGCACTATGTCGGCATCGAATTTCTTCGGCTACCCGCTCTAGAGCTTCGCCGTTTGGAGCAATTCTTAACCGCTCATCGTCGGTGAGCGCACACGAAACCATCCGTCATCTCCCATCAAATGAACGCACATACATCAGCACCTGCCAGGCTTCTTCTTCCGTCAGGACCAAAGGAATAAACGGCGCCATATCTGTTCCTGGGCTCCCATTTTTTAGAATCCAGAACAATTCGCCGTCGGTGCGCGCTTGTTGCCACAGCTTATCCGTGAAATTCCGGGGCAGCGGCCCCTTAAACGTAGAATAGTCCAGATCCATACCCAGGCCCTTCCCATCGGCCCCGTGACAGGCACGACAAAAGGCCTTTCCTTCAAACAGGGCTTTTCCCTTCTCGCGCATTTCCGGCGTCACCGGAAATGGATTCGTCACCGCGCGTGCCGACTCGATCTGATCGACCGGCACGCGAGGACGCAACACCTCGGAATCCGCGGGCCAGGCTTTGGCCCCTACGCCGACTACAGCCCAGGCAAAAAGAACGAGGTATACGGCTTTCATCACAACTATTCCTCTCTACAAAACAACGCGGGCGGAGAGGACGTCGAACGCCCCTCTCCGCCCGGTGACTTCAACCAGCCTGCCCTACTCCGTCCGATGTTTGTGGCCAACAGACTGCGGATGTCCCACTTCCCCGTTCGGCGCCTTCGCCCCGTCCGGCCAGAGATGGAAAATGATCCCGTCGGTCTTCGCCGCGACCGCAGCGACTTCCTTGGCCTGCGCATCCGGCATGTCCAAAATTTGAACGCGTCCCGTCGCAATTTCGACTTCGTGATCGTGATAGTACTTATTCCAGGTCTCCAATGGCACATGCGCTCGCGACACGGATTTGGCCACGAAATACTCGATGTCAGTCAATAAGGCGTTCGAGTCCGTTGATTCAAACAACAAACACTGCAAGATCTCCGGGGAGATCGGCTTACAGTAATGATGATAGGGACCGTGTACCGTCCCGTCTTCAAACTTGTGGGGAGCCATCACGTGAATGGTATACCCCTGAGCCGGCGTCGGCATGGCTTTCGCTGCGGCTGCGGCCGGCGCCGTAGCGGCCGTGGACTTCATTTCATGAGACGTTTCCGCACAGCCGGCAACCGTGAAGGCAGCCGCGCACAACCCGATCATCGCAATCGCACTTCGCATAATGGCCTCCTTACCAAAGGTGTACAGATCGTCGATCGTTCAGGAACGCGAGGTTATTCCGTCCGTGGCTTGTGCCCCACAGACGTCGGATGCCCGACCGATCCGTCAGGAGCTTTTGCACCTTTAGGCCATAAGTGGAAAATAATGCCGTCCGTTTTGGCTGCCGCCGCCGCCACTTCTTTCGCCTGCGCGTCCGACATGTCCAACACTTGAACACGACCGGTGGCAATTTCGACCTCGTGATCGTGATAGAATTTGTTCCACACATCGAGCGACACCGCCGACCGAGACACGGGTTTCGCCACGAAGTATTCCACATCGGTCAACACGGCATTCGGCGCAGTGGACTCGAACAACAAACACTGCAAGACCTCGGGCTTGATGGCTTTGCAATAGTGATGGAAGGGACCGGCCACCGATCCATCTTCCATCTTATGCGGGGCCATCACATGAATATCGAATCCGTCGGCAGGACCCGGCTTCATATCAGCTGCAAGTGCCGGCCCGCCCATGGCGAGCGCGAGCGTGCTCGCACCAAGCACGCAAAGTTGTCGAAACATAGAAGGCCTCCTCTGGTTGGGGTTGGAATGCATTGATGTGTCTTATCGACAGACCTATCCCTCATGCCTCTCTGCCCGTAAGAGTCACCGCCGTCGGAAAGGATTCGCGATTTATTTCGGTAACTGCGGCATGCTGAACTTTATCGGTTCTCCCGTCAACGCCTTCAGGAACATCCCCAGATCGGCTCTCTCCTCTGCGGTCAGACCGAGCGGGCGCATCAGCGGACTGAGAGTGGGATTGCCGCCGCCGCCCTGATCTAAAAATTCGACGACCTCCTCCAACGTTTTGAAGGCACCGTCATGCATGTAGGGAGCCGTCTCAGTAATACTGCGAAGGGTGGGCGTTTTGAACGCGCCCTTGTCTTTTTCCGCTCTGCTGACGTTGTACCGTCCCAGATCTTCCTTCATCGGCCCCACTTGAGGCACCCCGAGATTGTGGAACTGGTTGTCGGTAAAGTTCGGCCCGTTGTGACACAGGATACACCGAGCTTTTCCTTTGAAGAGTCCCATGCCGCGCACTGCGGCTTCATCCATGGCCTTGGCATCACCGAGCACGTATTTGTCAAAAGCGGAATTCGTAGAGAGTACGGTCCGCTCATAGGCCGCGATGGCCTCGGCAATCCCCTGCAGATTGACATCCGTCCCAAAGACGGCACGGAATTGCTGTTGATAGCCCTTGATCTTCCCCAGTTTGGCCACCACATGTTCGTGCGTCTCCGCCATTTCAACAGGGTTGTGGATCGGCCCGATCGCTTGCTCTTCCAACGATCGCGCGCGGCCATCCCAAAATTGCACGTGATTAAATCCGGTATTGTAGACCGTCGGCGACTGGCGACCACCGATCCCCCCACCGACGCCGATGGATGTCTGCCGGGAGTCCGCAAAGCCCGTTCCTGGGTTATGACAGAACGCGCAGGAGATCGCGTTGTTTTTGGATAATCGTCCATCAAAATAGAGTTGCTTTCCTAACTCAATTTTGGCGGCGTAATTCAGGTTCGAAGAAGGGGTCGGCACCGCAGTCGGCAGTGGGCCGATATCAGGCACTGTGATGCCGTCAATGGTCACCGTCCCGTGAGGCGCGTGGCCTGCGGGTGAAGCACCCACGAGACTCTCGCCAATTCCAATTATAGCGACAAACAACAAGACGAGGAGAAAGCAGAGCGGCAAAACCGTTCGCACCATAGACATGACCTCCTGTATAGGTTTCGTGTCATCGCACCGATGAACTGCTTGATATCGCGCCGGACATTGTACGCAGATTTAGAGATCTTTCAAAGTGAGACGGTGCCGATACGCGCGGCAGCCGTCGATGGAGGGGCCGTGACGCCGCAGGCGCCTAGCGCACCGTGGAGCGCATGAGGCTATCGGCTTGCGGAGGAAGAAAGCCCTGATACCCCTGATGCCGTTCAGCGAGTTCCAGCACTGAAAACGGTTGTCCGTCAATCATCTCAGGCGCCGTAAAGATCTGCCGCAGCGGTCCTCCCCGGGCGCCGACGATTTCCCCGGCAAAGACCACGCCCTTCGATTTCAGCTTTAGAATCGCTTGCTCGATGTCCTCTACCCGGACAGCCACATGATGAAACACGCGATCGCCGAACTTTTCCACCCAGCGCGGAATAATGCTGGTCTGGCCGCGAGCGTCCGGATAGGCCTGGTCGACAAACAGCGCCGGATAGCCGGCCTTCCTGAACACTTTGGCATACCAATCATCGTAGTAAATCGTTTCATCGTACGCGTACCCGAGGGCAATGAATTCCTCCGCCCGTTGATCGATATTCATAGTTCGAATCGTCAAGTGGTCCATCACCGGCACAAACCCAATTCCGATGTCGTCCAATGCGCGGCGAAGCATTCCGGCCGCGTTATTCTGTGCGAGGAAGTCAGCCGTCATTCGAGCAATCACGGCATCAAGCTCAGCGGCTTGCCCCATGGTGTCCTCCTTCCGACCGCCCAAACGTGATCCCCTGCGCCAGCGGCAATTCAGTCCCCCAATTGATCGTCGTGGTCTGACGCCGCATATAGGCCTTCCACGCGTCAGATCCCGCTTCACGCCCGCCGCCGGTGTGTTTCTCTCCGCCGAATGCTCCGCCGATCTCCGCGCCGGAGGTGCCGATGTTGATGTTGGCAATGCCGCAATCACTGCCCGCCGCCGACAGGAAGGCCTCGCTATGGCGCAGGTGAGTGGTAAACAGCGCGGACGATAACCCCTGAGGCACGGCATTCTGCATATCGATGGCTTGATCGAGCGTTCGATAGGTCATGACATACAAGATCGGGGCAAACGTTTCCTGCTGAACAATCTTCCAATGATTCTGGGCTCGCACGATCGTCGGCTCGACAAAATATCCCGGACGAGATAAGACCCGCCCTCCACAGAGCACCTCACCCCCGGCTTGCCTGATAGCATCGAGTGCCGATCGATACCGCGCCACGGCCTCGCCATCGATCAACGGCCCCATCATGACATCGGCCTGAAGAGGATTCCCGATGGTCACCTGCCCATAGGCAGACAGGAGGCGCGACACTAGTCTGTCATACTGGGATTCCTGCACGATCACCCGCCTAGTGCTGGTGCAGCGCTGTCCCGCCGTGCCGACTGCGCCGAAGACAATCGCGCTGGTGGCCAATTCGAGATCCGCGGTCTCATCGACAATGATGGCGTTGTTCCCGCTCAGTTCCAACAGGCTCCGGCCCAGGCGACGCCCTGCGACCTCCGCCACATGCCTCCCCACCGGCACAGAACCGGTGAAGGAGATCAGTGGAAGCCGTTCATCCCGAACCATGCGCTCGGCCAGTTCAACACGGTCGGTCGTACAGAGTGCGAAGACACCCGGATAGCCAGCGCCTTCCAAGACGCGATTGCAGAGATGCTGTACGGCCACTGCGCACAGCGGCGCCTTGGGCGAAGGTTTCCACAACACTGTATTGCCTGTCACGGCCGCGATGAACGCATTCCAGGCCCAAACCGCAACCGGAAAATTGAACGCCGTGATTACGCCTATCACGCCCAACGGATGCCATTGTTCGTACATCCGGTGCTGCGGCCGCTCCGAATGCATGGTGTACCCGTACAACATGCGGGACAGCCCCACGGCGAAATCAGCCATGTCGATCATCTCTTGCACTTCCCCATCGCCCTCGGCTTTGATCTTCCCCACTTCGAGAGCAATCAGACTGCCAAGAGCATCCTTCTGTTCTCTCAGCGCTTCTCCGATCCGACGAATGACCTCGCCTCGTTTAGGAGCCGGCACCCTCCGCCATGACGTCTGCATGTGCTGGAGGTCGGTCACCAGGGCATCGTAGTCGTCATCCGAGCACCCGTACACTCGGCCTAGGGTCTGACCCGTCGAGGGATTCTGGGATTCCACCACTCCTGCCTGCGTCGTACGTGTCCAGGTCGAGGAAGAACCGCTTCCCCCCGATTGTTCGGAGGCCAAGCCCAGCCGTTTGAAGAGTGCTTCTGTCGTCATCATGATCTAGGATCGGAAACAGTCCCCGAAGCGATTGTCCAACACATCCCGCAAGGAGAAATGTTCCTGCCTGATGAATCCCCGATAGGAGGATGGCGTAGCCAGCACCAGATCGAGCACACAGCACAAAGATGACGCGGTGGTGACTTGAATCGCAGACCAGGTGCGCCCGAGCATTGTTCGAGGATAGACTTTTTTCACATAGGTTTCCTCAAACAACTCACCCTGCCGGGTCCCCGTCACCGCGGCGTACATCAACACCACGTCTTGATGCGTCTGCGGAATCGCCCGCTCCAGGATACGCTTGAGCGTCTCCCGGTCCTCATTCAGCTTGAGATCGTTCATGAGAAATTGGATTTTTTCGCAATGGCCGGGGTACCGCAGGGTCTTGTAATTCATCGTCCGAACCCGGCCGCGATAGGTGTCCGCGAGAGTGCCTAGCCCACCGGACGTATTGAATGCTTCATACAGCAGACCATCCAATTCAATCGTCTCGTACCCTTCCAACGGCCGCAGGTGAACCTCTTCCCCCCTTTCAATCCCGACACAGACGTTTCCATATTCATTGAGCAACCCGTCGGTCGACCACGTCAGAGAATACTTCAACGCATTACTTGGGTGTACGGGCAGCGCGCCTACGCGCATCTTCACGTGATCAATGGATTCGAAATGGCCGATGAGGTCGTTGGTAACGATGCTGATAAAGCCGGGAGCCAACCCGCACTGGGGAAGAAACGCGTGATCGGCGCCTTCGCTGATCTTCTTGACGCATCCGGTGACAGCCACGTCCTCGGTGAGATCGAAATAGTGGAGATGATGGGCTCGCGCAATCTCCGCGACCGCCGGATTATAAAAATACGGCAGACAGGAGATTGCCGCGTCAAAGCGGTGCGCCGTGACATAGGCGGCGACCGAATCAGGCTGCCGCACATCCAGCGCGCAGGGAGTGACCGTCGTCAGCGCCAGGTCATCGATCAAGCGTTTGGGCGCATCCAGAGTGAGGTCGGCCAGATGCACCTGATACTGTCCCTTGGCCGATAGCAGCCCTGCAATGAGCGACCCGATTTTCCCGGATCCGAGCACCAATACCTGAGGCATCCGTCACCTCACGGTCATTATACTCTTCCATATTAAAATGACGAGGCTTTCCACGGGCAGGTCGCGAAACTTTCCCACCGGGGTTGCGACGATAACGAAAAGGATTCGACCGAGACTGATCGGAACTAGGAAGAGGCCAAACGGGTACGAGCGGGATTGATGAGCGCGGACGATTTAGATGATGACGAGGACGGCTGACTTTCCATGGCTTCGAACAACAAACAACACTTGAGGCGGCCACAGACCCCCAGCAATTTGGGGTCATCCACCGGAAGACCCATTCCACGGGCTTGCTTCACGGTCACCGGTTTGACCTCTGTCAGAAAGGCGGCACAACAGAGCACGAGTCCGCAGGTATCGATTCCGCCCAATCGGCTGGCTTCGTCCCTAACGCCGACTTGACGCATTTCAATTCGCCCGCCGAACCGGCGAGCGAGCAGACGAACTAACTCGCGGAAATCGATGCGATCTTCGGCCGTATAAACGAAGGTCATCTGCCGGCGGTGAAACGAGCAGAATACTTCGACCAGTTTCATCCTGAGTCCCAGCGCGACGGCCTGCTCCCGGCAGGCCTTCATACCCTCGGAAGCCAGTCGTTCGTAGCGATCGATGGTCGCGGCATCCTCAGCGGTGGCTTTCCGGACAATCGGCTGCAAGACACGCATGGGCGGGATAAACGGCGTCGCCTGAGGAGCCCCATACACAACTCCGTAGCTCAGCTCACCTGCGACGTCGACCAAGACCCGATCGCCTACAGCTAAGCCGGCTTCCCCCGCATCGAATTTCTTGACCTCGCCGCGGTCACGGATCTTCACCCCCACAATCCTGACAACCGATGGGTAAGGCTTCGCAAGCTCTTGAGCGAGAAGTTTATCGACCATGGCCGGATGATACACCATCCGATCTTTCAATTGAAGTCCTCAATACCGTCTCTGTGCGGAGAGACACGATGAGGCCTGGAAGAATGCAGGAGGGGATAACTCCAACATAACTCAATGGAAAACATGACTTTTTAATCGGGGAAGACGAAACAGGAAATATGTTAGGCTATCCGGGAGCAGGAATTCGGCGCAGAGAGCGCCCAGAAGAAAGACAGTGAGGGGCACGGTGCGAATACCAAATAAAGTCGTCCTTCCATTCGGCTATCACATCATGATCAGGCAGGTCACTGATTCAGAGATGGACCGCCAGGATGCCAACGCGGATGGGATTTGGGACAACGAGGCAAAAACGATCTATATCCGCAAGCGGCTTCCCGTCACGCGACGGCGTTACATACTTGCCCATGAGCTTGGCCATGCCTGGCTCGACTGGCAACATCGCTATTTAGATGACGGAAAGGCCCGCAGCTAGTCCTCCCCTTTCGGAATGAAGAGAATGAAGAAGCAATTGCCCATTTACTCAACGCTTCAGTCACGATGAGTGCGCGCGAGTCGAAGGATTTCATCCCACTCAGACGGCTTCACCGGCTGGACCGACAAGCGCGATCCTTTTCGAAGCAATTCCATCCCCTGTAAACTCGCCTGTTCCCGCAATAAGTCCAACGAGAGCGGCGCGGCAAACTTGCGCACGAACCGGATATCCACCACATCCCAGCGGGGCTGGTCGGGAAGGCTGGCCGGATCATAGTGTGCATCCTGCGGATCGAACTGGGTCGCATCGGGATAGGCCGTTTTGACCACCTCGGCGATCCCCATCACACAAGGAGGCTGGGCGTTGCTGTGATAAAACAACACCTGGTCACCCGTCTTCATCGCCCGCATGAAATTACGCGCTTGATAGTTCCTCACCCCATCCCAAGACGTAATCTGCTTCGGCGCGCGTGCCAGATCGTCGAGCGAAAATACATTAGGCTCGGATTTCATCAACCAATAGTGCCGTCTCTCTGCCATGCCATCCTCCTGAAGACTTGGTGTCCATCACAGCTCCGTGTATGCTGAGCATTCTTCAGCTCAACTCTGGAGTTCTTATGGATTTGACCCCCACGTGGTTTGGTATCTATAAGGCCTCAAAATATCTGCTGTATCCGATGTCATGGATCATCTTTACGGCAGTAGCAACGCTGCTCGTTGCATCGTTGCCCGTCACGCCCAGGCGAACCACGTGGGTCAGGCGCTTAGCATTCAGCACCATTCTGCTCCTGTTCCTTACGGCCACTCCCCTTGTTTCACACATGTCTATCTCGCTGCTTGAGGCACGATATCCGCCGTTCACAGCGACCCCGGCCCAGAAATTCGACGCCGTGGTTGTCCTTTCAGGGAGTGTCCTTCAAAAAGGATCGCTGCGACCAGCCGATGAACCCGGGGAAACTTCACGCCAGCGCACTGCCTGCGGCGCTGAATTATGGCAGCAGGGTTTGGCCCCGAAACTGTTCCTTACAGGGGGTGACGCAACCGTGATTCGAAACGGACCGCCTATATCCCGTGAGATGAAACGGTGGGCGCTCCGCCTTGGTGTGCCGGAATCGGTCATCCAGCTGGAGGAGCAGTCCCGAACCACCTACGAAAATGCGGTGCAGACCAAGGCCATCCTGGGTCCAGGCCGCATCCTGCTGGTGACCGCCGCCTATCATCTGCCTCGCGCCGTGGGGTTGTTTGAGAAGCAAGGCTTTACGGTCATTCCCGTGGCGTGCGGATTCGAAGCGAAACACCATCCGCGACAGGCCTGGGAACAAAAGACCTTGTTCGACTTCATCCCGACAGCCCAGGCTTTGCTCATCAGCACGCAGACCATCGACGAAGTGGCCGGAATCCTAGTCTATTGGATCACCGGCAAATGGCAACCCTGAGCGATTCTCTTCTTGAGTGACGACGCGGCAGCGGCAGTGGTTATTCCGATTCGAGATGTGTGATCAACGCGGCATACGTCAATTCTCGAATCCTGGCCTTGGATGAGCCCGGGGGGCCAAGATTCGTCTCCAGCCACACCTGTTCCATGACCTCGCTGCGCGCCTCGTTACAATGCCGCCACATCTCATGCAGAAACTCAAGCGGCATGCCGACTTGCACACCTTCCGACTCAATCCGATCATCTAAAATCGAGAGCAAATCCGCGATGGCATGGTCCGGTTGATAGGGCGGTGCGGAAAAGCCAAAGGCCTGCTGAGCCTGCGACTCCTGCCGAGCCTGCTCGACAAGATCACGCATATATTCTTTTAACAAACCGATGATATGGCCGGATACACGCATGGACAATAGAGTAGCCGCAACCGTCCCCACGGGGCAAGACCGGAGTCCTCGCCCATCGGTTGACCGCCCATTCGGTGGTTCTCTATGATATCCGCGGGCAGACACTAGCGGGATGCCCATCTTCCTTCTCACTATAAAAGAGAGCTGACGCCAGATCCGTGAGTCACCAGACAGCAGTCGAACACTTCGAAATTTCTCTGCAGACCCCGAGCGGTGAAGTCTCCACCGCCGTCGGCGTTCCGACGAGCTTTGTGCCTGTGACGGCAATCCTTCCCTTCATGCGCAGCCTCGGGGAAGAGGTCCAGACGCTGGAGCTCGCCCGAGTGCGTGAGACCGGACAGAACATCTCCTGCCACAAAGGCTGCGCGGCCTGCTGCCGCATGCTGGTGCCGATTTCCGTGCCCGAAGCTTTCGCCCTTACACAGAGCATCGACCGGCTCGCCCCACAGGAGCGCGAGCGGCTTTTGTCCAAAATTGACGTGGCGCAGCAGCACCTGGCCCGATCCGGAGTCCTGCAACAACTGTCGGCCCTCGCTGAATCTCCAGACCCGATCAGTGACGAAGCCATCGAACCGTTGAACCGGGCCTATTATGCGCTTCGCATGCCCTGCCCTTTTCTGGACAACGAGGTATGCAGCATCTACGATGATCGACCTGCGGCCTGTCGGGAACTCGCGGTCACTTCTCCGGCCATGAACTGTCAGGACATGACAAATCAGACCATCCGGGCCGTCCCTGTGGCGGTTCGCATCAGTACGGCGCTGAGCCTCCTCTGGGCGGATCTCACCGGCACCACACCGAGGTTAATCCCGCTCCCTCTGGCCATCGACTGGGCCAAACGGCATCACGCGGAGCAGTCGGGCCGATGGGCCGGAACAGAATTATTCGAAAAGGCGATCGATAAAATCGGGCGGTATCTCGGGCAGGAACGGGCTCGGCGAGGAGGCGGCAGAGAGAAGACAGGCGTTTGACTGTGCGCTGTTACTCAAATGGGCATTACCCCCGCCACACACTCGTCACATCTACGACTTTCTGGAGGAATACATGCAGAATCCTGTCATTGTGTGTCTCGACCTTGAAGGTGTCTTAGTTCCGGAGATCTGGGTCAACTTTGCCATCAAGACCGGCATTGAGGAACTCAAGATCACCACACGCGAAATGCCGGACTATGACGCCCTGATGACGCGCCGGTTGAAGATTCTGGATGAACATGGATATACACTCGCCGACATTCAATCGGTGATCGATGCCATGGGTCCGATGGAAGGGGCGGCCGAATTCATTGCCTGGCTTCGCGAGCGCGCGCAGGTCATCATCCTGTCCGACACATTCTATGAATTTGCTCTCCCGTTGATGCGGCAACTGGGCTTTCCGACCATTTTCTGCAATCAATTGGAAATCGGCCCCAACGGCCGCATTGTCAGCTACAAGCTCCGGCAACCCAACCAAAAGAAACATGCGGTTGCCGCCCTGAAGAACCTGAATTTCCGCGTCATGGCCGCCGGAGATGCCTACAACGATACCGCCATGCTAGGAGAAGCCCATGCCGGGTTTTTCTTCCGTCCACCGGCCCATCTACCGAAAGAATTTCCGCAATTTCCTGTGACGACGACGTACGCAGAACTGCAGGAACAGTTCCGTAAAGCGGGAGGGCTGAGAGCCTAGTGAGAAGGGAGAAGGAAGGGCAACAGATACAACATGGAGGAAGTTACCGGCACTCTTCGTTGACGATCCCCAGCACACGACGGCCGTATCGCTCCACCTTGACCTCCCCGATGCCGGGAATGTCCAACAAGGCGCTGAGCGTCTCAGGCTTATGCCCCGCGATCGTACGCAGAGTTTTGTCGTGAAAAATGACGAAGGGCGCCACACCCTCCTCTTCAGCCAATTCTTTGCGCAATTGACGGAGCCGCTCGAACAGATGTGGATCAACAGACGACGTGACTGACGCGACCGGGGAATTGTCGCGGCTATTAACCGTCCCCCTGGGCGGCGGCGCAGCCGGAGACTCAAACGCTGGCCTCACGTTGACAGAGCTGAGGCCTTTCACAACCTCTTGCCCGCGTCGAGTCAGGTCCAGCGTAGGATATTCCAGGCCTTCCACCTGTAGATGCCCGGAGTCGATGAGGGATTTCACAAGGCGAGTCAGTGCCGTCTTCGTCCAGGCGTGATACATTCCATACCCCGGACAATCCTCCGCCCCATAGGTCAGCAAACTTTTCGCACGACTGCCGCGCAGCATGTCGACGATGCGAGTCACCCCGAATCGCCCCTCGCACCAGGACACTGCCGCTAGAACGGCCTTCGCGCAGGCCGACTCATCATCCACCACGTCCAAGGGCAGCCGTACCGGCATCTTACAGCGATCACACAATCCACAAGGGCCCAGCGCTCGCTCCACCTCATCGCTGAAATAGTCCAATATGGCGAGCTGGCGGCAGGTTGTCACCGACACATAGTCCAGCAAGTCCTGAAGCAACGTTTTCATGCGCTCCACACGCGCTGAATTGCCGGACTCCTTTGAAGCCTGCTGGATAAAGTATTCCTGCGTGGCCACATCCCGCTCATGGAACAACAGCAAGCAGGCGGCCGGCTGCCCGTCACGCCCGGCCCGCCCGACTTCCTGGTAATACGCCTCCAGGCTTCCGGGAATATCAAAGTGGACGACCAGGCGAACATCGGACTTGTCGATCCCCATGCCGAACGCATTGGTCGCCGCCAGTACCCGGATTGTCCCCACGCGAAATTCCTCGTGAACCGATCGTCGCTCCTCATCCGATAGACCCGCATGGTAGTACCCGACGGACGAATTGGACCGGCCCAGACAAGCTGCCACTTCTTCCACCGCACGCCGCGTGGCGCAATAGACGAGGAGCGTCCCCGTGGGATACTCGCGCACCACGCGCTCCAACTGAGCCAGTTTTTCCTGGCGCGAACGGCACGCACGGACCGAGAGGGCAAGATTCGGCCGGCGAAACCCCGTGACCAGCCGTAGCGGATCGTGGAGCGACAGTCGCTCACAGAGATCCGCTTGCACCCGCGCCGTGGCGGTGGCCGTTAATGCCAAACAGGGTGGATTTTCGAGTTCCCGGCGCAAGCGTCCGATGTTCAGATAGTCCGGCCTGAAATCATGGCCCCACTGAGAAATGCAATGCGCCTCATCGACGACCAGCAACGAGACCCACAAGGATCGCAAGAGGCGCAGGAACCGCTCGTGCTGCATTCGTTCAGGAGCGAGGTAGAGTAACTGGAGCCGTCTCAATTTCAGGTTCAAGACAATCTTGTCTCGCTCCTGCTCAGATAAGCCGGAGTGGAACGCTGCGGCGGCAATGCGGCGAGCGTTCAGACTGTTCACCTGATCCTGCATCAACGCGATCAAGGGTGAAATGACCAACGTCAGGCCGGGCAGAATGGTGGCTGGCAGTTGATAACAGAGTGATTTCCCCTGGCCGGTGGGCATCACGGCCATGGCATCTCGTCGGGACAACACGGCCTCGATCACCTCCCGTTGGCCCGGCCGGAACGATGAAAATCCAAATTGTTGGTGAAGCTGTGTGCTCAGATCATCCACGGAGATTGCTCAGTACCAATCCATTCTTCGTATTGCGGACGGGCGAGTATAAGACGCTCGGTGAATCACGGGCAAGCTTCAGGAATCGCCGGCCGTCAGGCAGAAGAGAATATCGGACATCTCTTGCAGACTCACCGGGCTATCACACGACTAATAAAAAGAAACCCCGCCGGGGATCACCCGGCGGGGTTTCACAGATCGAGACAGATAGGGGATCTCCCCTCATACCTCGAAGATCGCCAAAAATCTGGCTATGGCGCGGTGTAGCTGCCGAACTTCGGCACGGTGTCGCAGCCTGGCCCCTGATCTTGATTCGCCACGCACAGATGGCGCAAGGCGCCCTGCGCGGACAAACGGGCTTCCTTATGCATGCGAGCCTTGCCGTAATCCACCGCTGCTTTCAGCTGGCGCATAGCATCGGCGCCGACTCCACCGGACTGAGCCTTGCTGAGCCCATCCTGCAATTTTGCCGTGGCGCTATCGGTGACGGACCGATCGGCCCCCCACCGCTTGGTCACATCGACGGTCGTCCGCTTGCCGAGGCCCGGCGCATCGGTCAACTCGACGATGGCATCGTTCACTGCTTGAATCGCATCCGCGACCTGGGCCTGCGCAACGACCGGCTGGCTGCCGATCGCCAACGCCGCGACGCCCAGCGTGACGAACATGAGTTTCTTCATTGCGTGTCTCCTTTGTCTGGCCATAGCCATCAGCACAAACGCTGTCAGCTGAATGCTGTGAGCTGATTGCCTCGTCTTAGAAGTTCATCCACAACGACATATAGGCCCAGTGCTGATTCTGCGTCTGGTTCAAGGTGCTGGTCAAATAGCCGCCAGCGAAAATGGTGCCATACGCAGCCTGCAGGGCGACTTTGCCGTCGGCGAACATCCGGGTGTACGCCACGTCGATTTCATCGCCGATGTGGGTCTTCGTGTTGTTCGCGTTCGAGAACACGTAACAACCCTGCGACGCCCGATACCAGCAGTCCTTGGAATTGGCCAGGTTCAGGTTCGTGTACCACAATTCGATATGGTCACGCGCCGAAGGGCGGGCCTGCAAGTTGACTGAAGGAGACAGCATGTTCTTCCACGCTTGCACGTCCATATAGCCCATGTGGATGTGGTTCGTCGGGAAGAAGTTTTCAAAGGTGTTCGCGGTCTTACAATTGGTCCCATTGGTGCAGGTGTTGTTCCGGCTGTCGCCGGACGCGTAATCGAGGTTGAACGCCAGACGGGTCTTCCACGCCGTATCATAGAATGTGTAGCCGATCCAGTTTCTGGTTGCCCAGGCGTTGATGTGCAAACACTTTTGCTCACCCGCGCAGGCACCTGCTTGGCCCATTTGACCAAACTGCCAGGCGATTTCGTTCGAGAAGTCGAACCCGCCTTTGCGGACTTCGACCCGGTTTCCGATCATGTGACGGGTCTGGTTGGAGTGCTTGGCGGTCCCAAGACCTTGAGCCGCGTTGTCCGCCGAACCATAGCGGTTCTGGTACAACACGTAGAACGGCTCGATGACCATGCCAGGAACCATCTTGATCTGGTTGTAGAAAATGAACATGTCGGCATCACGCTGCGCATCCTGCCCGCCCGTGCCCGCGATGTTGGGAGCGCCGCTGCCGACCGGAGCAGCCTGTCCAAGATCGCTCTCAGAATTCCGGAACCAGCCGAAGTAGCTGTCCCAATTCTTGGTCTGGTAGGCGAACATCACACCGTCATGCGAATAACCGGTGTTGGCCCAATCGAAGTGGCCGAACAGGGAGTGATTGCCGAACACCACATATTGACGACCGACCTTCACGCTCAAGCCCTGCACATCGGCCAGATTTCTGATCAACATGTAGGCGGCGCGAACCCCCAGACGACCACCGTTTCCTGAACCACCGGCAGCACCACCGTTATGATTCAAGGGGTCGCCGCCGTTGCCGGCATTGACCGCACTGCCGTTTCCGCCCCAGGTCGCGCTGTCGATGATTTCCACGTAGAAGTTCACGTCCGGGGAGAGATCGTACCCGATACCCAACCGCATCCACTGCTGGACGAACATGTCGTTCCCTTTGTTCCCGCCACCGGGGGCAGTCCCTCTGGTCCCGAAGGAGTTACATGTTCCGCCGTTCCCCTGGGCCAGACCGAAACACGCGTTGTTCCGCATTTCCGGACGCACACGCAGGTCGGCGCGCATCCACAGGTTCTTGACATCAAAGTTTCGGCCGATGACCGGATCGTACAGTTCGTACGCTTCTTTCTGCGGCATGTTGCGAGGGATTGCGGGGAGATTCGTGATGCGTTCGCCCGGGGGAAGTTCGAATCCG
>CP092081.1:3727856-3817344 GCA_022226935.1 Nitrospira sp. | reverse complement strand
CACGCCTTGCAGGGCGTCGGCGCCTTGTCCGCCCAGCTCACTGAGCTTCAGCTTGGTCTGATTGGATTGGTCGTAGAGCGCCTGCTGATCCGGCGAGAAGGCCTGCGTGATGGTCGGCTGATCGCCGTCATACGAGACGGTTTGCGTCCCATAGGGCGAGATCACGTTGGGGTTGTTGAGCTTGCCCGTGGCGCGGGCCGCGTCGAGATTGGCTTGGCCTTGCTCTTGAGCGGCACCTTTATAGTCGGGCGTGGGGGGCGCTTGGGGACTGCACATAGGGCCACCTACCTTTCTTAGTAAGATGTGGCGCCTACGGGATGGGCTAGACGAGGGGGCCATCGGCCGCATCCATCGCAGGCACCGTGATGGCCGTGTCGTGGCCGGGTGAAGAGGAAATACTCATGGGGATGAGTATATAGGGATGGAGAGACAATGTATAGGGTTTGTGCGTAGAATGTATTGCAAAGTTGAAACAAGTAGAGATCTGATTATAGAGGGGTAGGGGAAAGCACCCAGAGAGTCAGACCCCGGGAATTATCCGAGTTACAGGAATGCGAGGATTCTCAAGGTATGGGAATGAAAACTAGGCTAACCGACTCTGCGGCAGGTCGATATTCAGCACCTGGCGGAGTTTTAGTGAAGAATAGGTTGCGGCCACCGGAATGCGGACTAACGGGATCTTGGCACGCTCCAGCACGGCGGCCACAAATGCATCACGCTTGATCCGATCTTTCTGCTCGTGAGAACGGTCGTCTAATTCCACCACGGCATGCAGATCCATGCTTGCCGCGTTCATCACCACAAAATCCACTCGCTTCAAGCTGATTCGATTCCGAAAGATGATCGATGATTTCTTATTCTCGGTCTCGGTATCCACAAGGGTCCATAGCGGGATTTGTGTGTAAATAACGTACTGTGGTCCAACGGCATCTTGCAGGGCTCGAAGGAACCGAATCTCACTCGGCGTGAGGAGTGGTCGACGGATGATCGAGAGATCCGGTAACTCTGCAATAGGATCGAGCTGGACAGCGCTCGTGGACGGAGATTCCTGCTCGGTGCTGGTGATGACCAGAGGACGCTCTCTTTTTTTAGCCCGCGTACTGAACCAGGCGCGTCCCACAACTATCAGGCCGCATAATACGATCAGTCCAGGGATGAGCATGTAGAAAAATAGCGGAAGAACGCTTGTGGATTTCATCATGGGTTTCCTGGAAACGTGGCTGGCGTCAGGTCAGCACCTTGAAAAATCAAGAGAGTGGATACGGAGCACAATGGGGGACGTGTCAAAACCAGACCTAAGTGTAGCCGATTCGATTAGTACGTCAATTCATGTACGGGCTAAAAAAGCTGATGGGATGGCTAGGCCGCTCGACGAAGATCTGAGGTCTCTGTCTCTTCGGGATCATCGTCGATTGGTTTCACAATAGGGTCCGTGCAGTGCTCGATCATGTGTCCGACGACGATCGCGAGAAGAATGTAATTCAGTATCCCCAAGATAATACTCATGCTGATGACCATTTCGGAAAACATCGTAGAAGTGTAGCGCAAGATGAGTGGGTCGCAAGAAGCCACTATTGTCGTGCACTATCAAATAGTTATGCTGGGGTTCCGCCCGTATTTAGGGTGCGATATGATGCCGCACTAAACGAAAGAGGTGCGGTATGGAATGGATCTACCTTGTGTATGCGTCTCAACTGTTCCTAGGTGGCCTGGGCATGTTCGTCTCGTTGAACAAGGATTGGTCAGCACGCCACAAGGGCGCGATAATGATGGTATTTTTCATCGTGACCGTGGGAAGCCTCGCGGCTGGCAAAAAAGTGGGAGAGCAATCTCAAGCAAAATTGGCTGAATCAAATACCAAACTGCAAGCGGCCATAAAGCGGGGAAATGAGCAGGTGTTGCAGGTTCAGCAGTCACTTATTAGGAAGCCCTTGCCTGGACCACTATTCATGCCGCTGCCACAGCGGAGGCATTTACACCGGTTGGAGCGGTCAATCATCGGTTGTCTCATGATAGACCACATCACCCGAAGCCCCGCAACGCGCACAGACTCCCTGTGTGTGCTTGAGTTCGACACGCATCGCCCAGTAATGGTCGAGTTCGTGTAAGCGTGCGGTATCTTCCGGCAATTCTTCGGCGGCCACGGCTGCAAAACACGGGCTGCAATAGGGTGGGGAGTGCATCGATCGTCCCGGGGAAAGTGTTCAAAAAGCTGATCGCGTAGCGGAGTGCCGTCACGGTTATCCGCTGGAAACCGTCGGCAGCTTCATCACCTTGAGATGGATGCTACACTGGCGAGTCTGATCGGTCACCGTCTGGCGCACAACAGCCGGTTTGTCGATAAACGACAGGGTATGCATCTCCCCGCTGTCTGAGTCCTCACACAAAAATGGGGTTCCGAAAGCCTGGTAATACAGCACGAGCAGGTGATCATACAGACTGCCGGCCATCTCCACGGTCTTTTCGTGAATCCCCTCGGCTGCACGTGGCATCGCGGCATGATGGGCGGCGAGTACCTCAAGCATGATGGGGACGAGCGACGGCGGGCAGTGGTTCAGGGGCGCATGGGGGGACAAGGGATTGTCGATCATCAAAAGCTCTTCTGCCCTGCCCCTCAAGGCGGGTCTGAAACAAGACAATAAGACCATCACGGCTTCTTCGTCCCGGGGTACTTAGCACCCACAGGTCGGACTGAAGTTTCCGTCGCAGCAGACGGTCCGCCCCTTTTCGCACCCGCATACTCCGCCATGGTGAGAACAGCACCCACGCCGTTCGTTACCAATAATAGAGGCGGTGGGAAAAGAATCGGTAAGACACACTGAGATATGGCTACTCTTGAGAAAGGACGCGCTTAAAAGCAGTACAGCCGCCAGCCTCATATAGTTACTTCCCCTTCGGCAGCAGCCCCTTTTTCTCCAGGTCCTGAAGTTTTCCGGAAATCAAATCCAGAACTAGATCCTTCACAGATTTGTGCTCAATGGCAGCAGCCATTTTGAGTCGAAAAAACATGTCTCGAGGGATGTCTCGAATATTCAGCGCGGCTGGTTTTTCGGATGGGGTCTTGGTGGCCATGGAGCGAGATAGTAGCACAATGCTACCGCTGGTCGCGATGGCTGTTGACACCACATGATGTCAAATGATACCGTTCTAGAAATGTAACATATACATCTGTGAGGCACTTATGAAGATGATCCGCTTAAACATCCAGCTTCCGGAACCCCTCAAGGCCAAGCTCGATGCCCTACGCGCCGAAGGCATCACCGCGAGCGGACTCATTCGGCGCTTACTCACTCAATATTTCACAATGCCCAAAACGACGGGCAGAAAGGCAGGGAAGCCATGAAGAAGCAACTCGCCAAGAACTCCACGCCCCGAGTGGGTGCGAAGTCGCAGAGAGCCGAAGAGGATTTAGCGTGGGCAGAAGGCTTGAACGGGCATGCGACCCGTCAGATAAGCCAGTTGCTGAGTATCGCGCAGCTGATTGCGAGTGGCAACCCGGACGGGTCGCAGCATACGGAGACGGATCGCACCGATCTCTTGGCGACCATGACGCTTTTCGCGCAGTCCCTGGGGCATGTCGCGGATATCTTGTGCGAGGTCGGCGGGATTATCCGGCAGCATACTCCGGAGAGCGCCGCAATCAATACATAGCAAATAGCTATCATGGGCAGATCCGGCCCTTGCTTCCCTCGGGGCCGGATGGTGCTTCACCTCAGATCGACCCATGAAAGGACCCCATGCCAACCGCCAAGCCACTGACCAAAGTTTCCTATGAAGTCTGCACTGATTCCGCCGAGTATGGCCCATTCGAGTCATGCGGCAGCATCCACGACGATCTGCGCGAAGCCGTCCGCGACTTGAAGCAAGAACGAAAGAAACGGCCTTGGGTACACCTCGTCCGCCATGACATCACGAAGCTGAGTTCGATTGAGGTGGCGCGCCTGGAACTGCAGCTGAAAGGGAAAAAGAAGGGGTAAGTTATGACCGTGCAGGCACTCATTCAGGCCTATCGAACAGCTCACCCAACCGTTGGTCGAGAAAGTACCCGGCATGCCAAATGGTGGAGCGCGCAGCTTGGGAAGGAGGCGGCTGGTACGCTCACGCCAGCGCTCCTTCTCGAGCGGCTCGATCGTCTGGCGAGCTACGGCCGTAGCCCTTCGACCGTGGCCTTTTATCTGCGGTTCATCCGTCGCGTTACTGCGTGGGCGACCCTCATGAGTTATCTGCCGGCGGATCCGTGTGCGGGAATGACGCTCCCGAAGGAGAATACCCCCGCTCCACGCGTACTGACGGAAGAGGAGGAAGTCCAGCTGTGTTCCGCCCTGGGTCCGCCCTATGCGCTCTGGGTGAAGTTCGCGATTGCGACCGGGTTGACGCAATCCGAACAATTCACCTTGCGATGGCGGGATGTTGATCTGGAGCACTGCGCCGTGCTGTTGCCTCATTCCTCAACCGGTACCGCCTGTACGTTGACTCTCCCACCGCCGGCCATTCAAATCTTGGAAGCACTACGGCAGGTGCATCCGCCGAGCATGTGGGTCTTTCCCGATCGAAAAAACCCCTCTCGGCCGGTGAACATTCATGCGTTTTACGTGGGGCGATGGGTGACCGCCGTCAATCGTGCGGGCATTCCGTGGGTGGCGTGGAAGGATCTACGCCATACCTGCGGTGTCCGACTGGTAAAGGCCGGGATGGCGGTGGAAGATATCACGCGGTTCCTGAGGTACCGGGAAGTGCGGCAAGCGTATACCTATCGCGCGTGGGTCGCCGGGCGGAACCCAGGAGAAAAATCTCGCCCACTGCCGATTGAACAGCTACAGTCCGTCGCCGACGAACTGCAAGTTGTGATGCTGCGCGATCTTGAACGTCAGCCCGTCACCGTTGAGGAAGCGTCTCGCTTGTATGCCGTCCATCATCTCCGTGATCGCCCTGGACGACGGAATTTTGAGGGCATCTACCGACAGTTTTTTAAAGCCTGGAGCCAGCGTCCACTGGAAAGTCTGACCCGCAAGGAAATCAAAGTCTGGTATCTAGGCCTAGCGCAAGTTCCTACCCACGCGAATAAAGCGTTGACCTTCTTGCGAGCCCTCTTCAATTGGGCAACGGATTACGAACTGATCGCCTGCACGAATCCTGCATTGCGCATACGACGGTTTCCCAGCGTGCAACGAGAACGCTTCCTCACCCTTGAGGAGCTGCGACGCTTCATACAAGGCCTGTTGCCCCTCAAACCGAAGATCCGCGCCTACTTGCTGCTCGTCTTGTTTACGGGAGCGCGTCGGTCCGAGGCGCGCACCATTCAATGGGCGGACATCGACGAGCACACGCGACTGTGGAAGAAGCTCAAGCAAAAGAATGGCGTGGCGCAGTTTGTCCCTTTGCCCGTGCAGGTCATGGACGCCCTGCAACGACTCCCGCGGACCAGCGCCTGGATCTTTCCCGGCCAAAAAGGCGGAGCCTGGTCCGACGCCTATCCGTGGAAAGTGTGGTCCGTAATTCGGCGGCGCTGCAATCTGGAAAACGTCCGTTTGCACGACATTCGCCGGACGACGGCCAGCTACCTAGCCATGCAAGGGGAGAATCTGCCAACGATTCAGAGTGTGCTCAATCATCGTAGCCTTGCCCCCACCAGCATTTATGCGCGACTCAATACCAAGTCTGTCGATCGAGCGTTGCAAGCACAGGCGGATCGGTTCTCCTCGCTGGAGGGAGTCATCATGCGGGAGCGGAGACCGGTAGTAATCGCGCATGATCAGCCGCCCCGTCAGATTGAGAGCCGGGACGGCATATCCGCTGCGACTACCGAGGGGAAGACGGACTTACAACGTCCGTCTGAGAATCCAGCCATCCTTCCTGATATGAATCGACCGACATCTGCCCAACCGCCAGCCGCTCCGGCGGTCGACCATGGTGAGGAAATCGAATGGCCTGGCTAGCAGCCCTCACTAGAAGGAAGGGCGGATAAGGCACCGCGGGTGTTGCTGCCAGACGGACTCCACGCTATTTGCCCGTCGAGGCCTGCTTCCACGCCTTCAAAAAGTTTTGTAAACACTTGAGGGTTAATTCAATGCTTTGGATGTGAACCTCAGACAAGGGGCGCCGTTCCTGAAGATAGACTTCTAGCGACGCACTGGCTCTCATGAAATCGGCAATCAGTCGATTGACGCCGGTAAGCTGGAGGTCTGGCTGGTCGTCCACTCGCGTTCCTTCAAACAAAAAAAAGAGGGAAGACAAGGTCGGCGGCTTGCCTTCCCTCGCGTGCGGTCACGACGTTGGCGACACAGCGGGACATCTGGATCGGCAAGGTCATGCGTGCATGTCGTCACCATACAACAGTGTCGTGATTTGAGGGACAAGGAAAACCCCTAATCCGTGAGCCCTTGCGCCCTAGCGGTCAGACGTGGATGAGGCGAGTGGGAGGGAGCGCAGCGTGTTATGGAAAGAGGAACTGAAGCGTTATGCCTTTGACTGGTCGAATGGAGAGGGCTCTAGCGGTCCTTCCCAGTAGCCCTCGAACTTGCCGAGATCGGATTCCTGGAAGCCAAATGAAGAAGTGGGCGCGAGCTGTCCATTGTCGCCATAATCGAGATGGATCACCTCAAGGTCGACAGGCTCCTGGCCAGCCTTCCCCTGGAACCAATACCAACCGGCCGCCTTCGGGATGTGTCGGCTCCACGCCATAACGACAGTGTATGAGAGCCGGCGACATTCGGCAAGCAAGAAGCGAAATCGAGCCGCTCGCTGGAGGGCTCATCGATCCGGTTCAAGTGGCGAGCCTGTCAAAAATGTGGATGATTCCGGTGGGTAATCCTTATACTATGAGGAATGGTAAGTCTCATTCATTCAAACCAGGAGGGGATCATGGGAAGAGTGAAGGGCGTTTCAACGGGGGTGGGTGCGGTCGTGGTCTGCAGTGTCATGCTCTTGGGAGTCGCGGGCTTGTCGCTCGCGGATGAAAAGGGGAAGGGCGCGCATCGACATTACAAGGGCGAGGTGGTCGATAAGGCGGGGAATCTCGCCATCAAGGACGAGACCGGGGCGACTTATTCCTTAAGCGAAAAGGAAGCGGGCCGACAAGGTCGCGAGTTCAAGGTGGGAGACAAGGTCGATTTCACCGTCAATGAGAACAACACGTTGATCGACGTTCACCTGGCGGGAGAAAAGGGCAAACATCAACATGTCACCGGCAAGCTGGTGCATGTGGGGCTCATGAAAAAAGAGATCAAACTGCAGACGGCTGACGGAGAGAAGACCTTCCCCCTCTTGCTACAAGAGACCAAGACTAAGGCGTTGAAGGAGGGCACGGAAGTGACCGTGGAGTTGAATGAGGCAGGCACCGTGATCGATTTGCATGAAGGGAAGCATAAGTAACGTCACTGCTTCAAAGGTGAGGCCCCGTCGCAGCCGCACAGCCTGGGCGGGGCCTCGCCTGGTATTGTTCACCAGCGACACTCTGCGCCGCTGTAGATCTCAACCTATACTCTCACGGGGTAACGATTGGCCTCATGAACCGATCGGCGGGCGGCATCCTGACCGCCCGTGCCTCTCTCCACACATTCAGGATCCACAGCCAGGAGTGGATATGCCGAAAGCATCTCAGCGCAAGAGCAAAGCCTCGACAGGCACTTCGAAGCCCACCAAGGGGCACAATCGATCCTCAAGCAACAAGCCTACGCCGCCGGCATCTTTTGCTAAAGACTCTCCGGAAGACATCATGGTGCAAGTCATGAAGTGTTGGCAGGAGATAGACCCCCGGCTTGAACCCAAAGGACCGCCGCACATTGTGCCGGAGGAGCAATCCGTTCTCGAAGAAAGGCGACGCATATCTCTAAACGAAATGCGTCGCATGCAAGCGAACGTGACTACTACGACGGACATAATCATGCATCAACTTGTCCCACGGGGCATCGCGGCTCGTGATGTTTGGAAGATATTATCCCAGCTCGACGAAATGCACGCAGATGGCTTTGAATGGTATCAGAGGATGAATGATGATAAACGCCGATTAATGGACGGCGACTACGAGAATTGGTGGAGCATAAAACGTAGCATGGACTCCCTCACGCTTGTTCAACTTCCGGTGAATGTCCGTGCGCAAATTAATGACCATTATACAGACACCATAAAGAATCTAGTTGCTGGGCTGAAGAAAGTGAGCGAGGTAGACGCGATTCTGAAAAAAGCGAGGGCCATGTACACCAGCAAAAAAAGCCCTCATCTTAAAGAAATGAAGCACCAACTTGTCGAGTTACTCATGAATGCCCCTCAACGGTATTCCCGTAGACTCGCTTCCAGGGTTGTACATCAGCTACTAGATAACTGGAATGCTCACTTGGCCGGAGCGCCTGGCTCCCTGCGAACTGGTAGTAATAAAAAATAAACTCTGTGCCGACGCCTTCTCTATCGTTCCTTCCTCTCGATACCTAGCGCACCGCTCCATGTATTTTTCAATAAATTAGGCCGTTCGCAATAATTCATCTTACGAGATTTGGTTCTCCGAGCTACCCTCGGCGTATGCGTGCCTCACGGGGAGGCGCACGGACATCAGGGAGGGACGTATGAATTCCGATCAAATCCACGAAGCACCACTTGTAGACGCCGACGCCTGTGCGGCGGCTCAGGGAATGACCAGGTCGACCTTCTACAAAATGGTGAAGGCTGGGCGAATCCCGTCCTACAAAGTTGGGGTGAAGGGCCGGGGCTTGCGCTTCTCGATTGCTGAGGTTCGGCGGGCACTCCGGAATGATGTGACCGTAGGCTAATCAGCAAAGATGCGAGTGAGCAAAACAAAACCGCCGAGAGTTGCGAGCTGCTCGGCGGTTCAACGGAAAGGAAATTTGTTGTATGGGGACCCTACACGAACTCAAGCCGATTGGCAAGACACGGTCAATCAGTCCTACGCGAGCGTTGATTTCAATGCTCGCCTGGATCGAGCGGGAGTGGCATCGACAGCCGAAAACTGCAGCAGAAGCGGCCTGTTTAAAAGATGCGCACCGCGGATTAGCTGGACTTCTTGTGTTTCAAGAAGACAGAGCGGTCAAGCGATGATGACCGAGGCGTTTCTCTCTCTTCTCGACCACGTCAAGCCCACTGCGCGCGGCTGGCGTGCGCGCTGTCCTGCCCATCAAGGGAAGTCACTGTCTCTAAGCATTCGAGAGGCCGAAGACGGCCGCATCCTCGTGCATTGTTTTGCCGGTTGTTCAATGCGTGCGATTTGCGAGGCTTTGCATATTTCGGTGCGGGAGCTGTTCGGCCCAGAGCAGCAAGACGCCGCAGAGATTCAGCGTGCTCGAATACAGCGAGACATGAGACAGCGAGAACATGATCAGATTCAACGCGCGCGCGGTGCGGCTGCCGATGCAGAACGCAAAGCGGCTCGACTTCTGAGTTCGGCGAAAAATGTCTCGATTGATCATTGGTCGACCCCATTTCTCGACCTCACCCTCAATAGACTGGCTGATGCGTATGCCGTGATTGGAGCCTCTTATGAGCAAGAATGAATTTCCCAACGCCCTGGCTGATTTTTCGCAGGACGAATTAGTGAGGAAGCGCTTTCTGACGGGTGTTGCGTCGCTGGTGCCAGTACCGGCGCCTAAGGCTTCCTCAGACCTGCTGTGTCGAGAGGCGTACTCAAGCCGATGGCCGGAACTTGATCCGCTTGCCGTTCGCGGCATACTGGGCGAACTGGTTCTCGCCATCGAACCTCATTCCGAGGCAGACCCTGCTGCGTTGCTGATTCAATCACTGGCCGCATTCGGCAATACCCTTAACCGTGGTCCGCACTTTCGTGCCGAGGCCGACAATCACCATATGAACCTCTTTGCTGCCTTGGTGGGTGAAACGTCAAAGGGCCGGAAGGGTACGAGCTGGGGCCATATTCACCGCATCTTCGCGCTGGTGGACCCGGATTGGACTCGCGATCGGGTGATGAATGGCTTGTCATCTGGCGAGGGCCTCATCTGGGCTGTCCGGGATGAGATAAGCAAAGAAGAACCGCTCCGCGAGCGCGGCAAACCCACGGGCGAGTATCAGACGGTGATCGTGGATAGAGGGGTTCTCGACAAGCGCCTTTTCGTCCTCGAGTCCGAATTCGCCAGCACCCTGCGTGTCATGAGTCGCGATGGCAATACATTAAGCGCCGTGATTCGACAAGCTTGGGACATGGGCAATCTTCGTACCATGACCAGGAACTCCCCCGCCCAAGCCACAGGAGCCCACATTTCCTTGATCGTCCATATCACGCGCGATGAATTGTGTCGGCTGATGGAAGCGACGGAGGCCAGCAACGGATTTTGTAATCGTTTTCTATGGCTCTGCGTGAAGCGCTCGAAAACACTCCCCGAAGGCGGGCACTTCGATGAGTCCGCCTTAAGCCCGTTAATTCAAAGGCTGAGCCGGGCCGTGCAGTTTGGTCGCGGGACAGGCCAGCTTACACGGGATGAGGCGACCCGGGAGATGTGGCGAACTGTCTATCCCACCTTGTCGGAGGGGAAGCCTGGGTTACTGGGCGCCGTCACCTCACGCAGTGAAGCACAAGTCATGCGATTGGCCTCACTGTATGCGCTCCAAGATATGTCGTATGTCGTACGCCCCGAGCATCTCACCGCCGCTCTAGCCTTGTGGGAGTATTGTGAAGCGAGCGCCCGGTATATTTTTGGGCAGCGCTTGGGCGATCCGATGGCCGACGAATTGCTGAGCACGTTGCGCTCACACCGAGACGGTATGACACGGACGGACATTCGAGACTGGTTTGGACGCAATCGAAAGACACACGAGATCGAGCGGGCCCTGTCGATGTTGGCCAAGCAAGGACTCGCTCGGAAGGAACTGATCCAGTCCGGGGGGCGACCCGTCGAGCGGTGGTCAGCAGCCTCTAGCGACACGACATAAACGATAGAAACGACCAAAGGGCTCCAGACAGCGAGTTATGTCGTATATGTCGTTTATATCGTAAAGGGGGTTTCTATGGGAAAGTACCTCAACATGATTCGGGAAGATGGGAAGTCTCGCGGGAGACTCGACCGATCAAGGGCCCCTCTCGAAAAGCCTGTGTTGGCTAAAACAGGGGATCTTATACCCGGGGCCTTGGTCACGTGGCCAGGCAATGACGCGCCGGTTTTTCTGGATTGCTTGCACACCGAGCCCGATGGATCCGTGTGGGCCTTCGTCACGATGCCCGACGGGTGGGCCGCCATCAATGCGAGTTTTGTGGTTGCAGTTCCTCAGACTCCCATTTCTCCACAACAGAGAGGCGACAGAGCACGACCATGAGATTTGAAAAGGGTCGATCCAAGACCGGCGGACGGGCGCCAGGAACGCCAAACAGGGCCACGGAGACCATTAAAGATCTGGCCCTTGGCCTAGTGCAGGACCCAGAGTATGTGGCCAGCCTGAAGCGTCGCATGGTCAGTGGCCGGTCTCCGCAGCTGGAGGTCTTGATGCATTTTTATGCGTATGGGAAACCCAAAACGGAAATCTCGACCGACAAAACGATACGCGTCGTCATCCAACGCGATCCGGTGATGCAAGGGACAGAAGCACCGAAGGTCATCACGGTCCGACCAACCATTGAGCAACAACCATCTGAGGATTTGTCGAGTTCCTACGGCGGGGTGAGTGGATCTGGGCTCGATGCAGAATGAGTTACTTTCGCTTATCCTTATACTTCTTCAGCAGATCTCGCACGGCTTCTTCGACTAGTTCATTCAGCCAGCGGTCCTCATCTACACCCAGGTGCGACAGCTCACGCATCAGCGCCTGGTCGAGCCGCAATCCATAACTCTTTCTGCCTTCTGCTTTTTCTTTAGCCATGGGCGGGACGGTACAAGATCGACTGCTAGCAGGTCAACACTCTAGCTTGTGTGGTTGATATATATCTAGATATACTGCTATCAGTTAATCATGGAGGAATTCCTATGAAGCAGACCAAAATTTTGATCCAAGTACCGGAACCGATGAAAGCGCAGCTCGATGCCCTGCGGAGCAACGGGCTCACGATTTCTGGCTACATCCGCGCGTTGTTGGAACGTGACTTACAGAAAGGACGGTGACTCGTGGCACGAGCAGGGAGAAAGGATCGGGGGCTACTGTCTAAGAAAGACTCGGCGGGAACGCTCGCTTGGTATGTGCGGTTGTACCACGGGGGCAAGGAGCGACGGTTCGGGAGTTTCCCGACGAAGACGGCCGCGCGGGAATTCTACGAAAAGGCGAAACGGGAACAGAAAGAAGGCCAGTTCTTCCCAGAGCGCTATCAACAAGGGGGCTATGCGAAGCTCGATGACGTACTGGATCGATATCTCGCGGCGTTTACTGGGCGATCAAAACGAGATGAGGCACGGTTTAGAAAGAAGTGGGCGGCCCTCTTTCCTGGGGCACGACTGAATGCGATCACGCCAGCGGCCTTGGAGGTCGCTCGTACCCAGCTCTCTGAAGGCCGCACCCCGCAGACGGTGAACCGGTACCTGGGCTTTTTGCGGAGGGTGCTCAATCAAGCGATCCGTGATGGTCAGTTGGCCAGTAACCCTGTCAGCCGCATCAAAATGTTTCGAGAGCCAGCAGGCAAGACGCGATTTCTTTCACCGGAGGAGGAAAGGGCACTGTGTGGAGCAATCGGTGTCGACTATGCGGCGATGGTCCGCCTGGCGATTCTCACGGGCATGCGTCAGATGGAGCAGTTTAGTCTACGGTGGCAGCATGTGGATCTTGACCGCGGGCTAATCACGTTGCCCGCAACCAAAGCGGGAGGGGTGCAGTATGTGCGATTGAACCAGGAAAGTAAGAGCATCTTGCAACGCCTCAATGAACGGGCGACCAAGGCGCAGGCGGTGGCAGAGGCCCAGGCCATTGCCAATCCGACGCGTGGTAGGGAAAACCGGTCGCCCTGGGTGTTTCCCAGTGAGAACCCGAGTACCCACGTAGATCCGCGAAACTTCTATCGTCGAGTGTATCTCCCCACGGTGAAGGCGTTAGGGCTGGACGGTGTGTCCTGGCATACGTTGCGCCATACCTTTGCCTCTCGGCTGGCCAAGTCAGGCGCTACGGAACGCACCATTGCCGCGCTCTTGCGTCATAGCGGCACAAGCTTGGTGAGACGCTATGCCCACTTGAGTGCCTCGCACCTGCAGAACGAAGTGGAGAAGGTGGCGGCATTCGGAATGATGACCAGCCAGGACGGCAAGGGCGATCCCTGTCAGCCTTCCCAGGCGGAGGCGGAACCGCACGAGAGTGTGCCACAAGGGGAGTTGCAGCCCTCGGTTTCAGTTCTAACCGTGACTGGAACCGGAACAAGGACCTAGTAGAGATGAGCAGCCGAGTGATAAGTTGCGGAAATTATTGGTGGCGGTGACCCGGATTGAACGGGTGACCCGCGGCTTATGAGTCCGCTGCTCTACCAACTGAGCTACACCGCCACGGCACGATCGGTCGTGTGAAGAAGAGAACGCGGATAATAACTGAAATACCCCCGAAGTGTCTACCGATGGCCTGACGAAACCTGGAAAGTCATGGGATGGGACCTTGGACAGAACCGTCTGGGGGTGGTATGACGCTAAGCCGAATGTTCCTATCCATCCCACTCACGAGTGGAAGCCCGTCTCATGGCACTCGGTCAGGGACACTTGTCCTATCAATCTACTTGTGACGGCAGAGGCGCGCCGGCTGCGCTGATCAATTGGAGGCCTGCATGTTGACCGGAATTTCAGTGGACGCGATCCTCGCCTGGCTCCTCACGATGTCTGCGGCCGTGGGGATTGCCAGTTTGCGGATCGGGTTGGTGTTGGCGATCGGGTACGTGGCGATCCGGTTCGTGCGCCTGGGCTTGCACCAGCTGGAGCGAGTGATGATCGTGGCCAGTGACAAGCAGGCTCAGGAATCCGGAACTGCCGCCAAGCGGGCTGCCACATTGACGGGGATTCTGCGGACCATCGCTTTGTCGGCGATTTGGGCGATTGTCATCATCGAATCGCTGCAACTGGTCGGATTGGATATCGCCCCGATTTTGGCCGGCGCCGGGATTCTGGGCCTTGCCGTCGGCTTCGGCGCGCAAAATCTGGTGCGCGATCTGATCAGCGGCTTCTTCATCATTCTGGAAGATCAGGTCCGGTTGGGAGATGTGGCCGTGATCAACGGGACCGGCGGGGCGGTGGAGACCATTACCTTTAGGACGATCTCGTTACGCGATTTCTCCGGCGTGGTGCACATTTTCCCTAACGGCGGGATCACCACTTTGTCCAATATGACCAAAGACTGGTCGGCGTTTGTTCTGGATATGGGGGTGGCTTATCGGGAGGATACGGATCGGGTGGTCGAGGTGATGCGAGCGGTGGGTGAAGAGTTGCGCCAGGATCAAGAGTTCGGTGCCCTGATCATCGAACCGATCGAAATCGTGGGGGTCGAAAACTTTGCCGATAGCGCCGTGACGATTCGCGCCCGAATCAAAACGAAACCGGCTGAGCAATGGAAAGTCGGGCGTGAATACCGGCGCCGTCTCAAGAAGGCCTTCGATGCCCAGGGCATTGAGATTCCCTTCCCGATGCGCACGTTGCTGCTGGGCGAAGCCAATCCTCCGTTGAAGGTGGAGGTGATCGCCGGCCTGGGGCTCGGGAAAAGCTCATGAATTGAGCGAGCGAATCGGTCAGCCGTCTGACTCAGCTTTGACGGTTTTGCGCAGGCCGGTGTCCTTCATGGGAACGGACAAGGAGGCCATGGCCATGGGCATCGCTTCCGATAGGTCCTGCTGGCGACGATAATCATCCAGTCGTCGATGGACGATGCCGTCCGACAGGCCGGGATAATATCCCTTCAGCGCTTGTTTTCCCGTCTCCGCGGTGAGTCCGTCGCAATGGCGGCGCATTTCACGGAGGCGTTGCATGATTCGCTGCCGCGCAGCGACATGAAAGGCTTCTGCCAACTCCCACACCGTCGTGCGCCCTTCAATTCTAGTCTGCTGTTCGGCATAGAGTACTGTGGCTGTCAGGGCCAGCAGGTCTTCGCCGACCGATTCAATCCGGTTTTGCACCCGTTGCTCGTCTTGAAACGCCGCCTGGAAGCGCGCCATCGCATAAAAAATTTCCCGCGCCAGGCGCCGGCTGCTTCGTTCGACATATTTGAGGGCAGGTCCGACCTGAGGATGGACAAAGGTCGGACCAGTCGGCAGCGGGCGTCTCAGCCAGTGCCGCAAGTACCAGGGCGCATAAAATCCCCCCAGTTTCACGACGTGCCTGAGTTGGTCGAGAATCGACAGGTCGCTCGAATAGAGAGGTTTCGCGCGATCGAGATGCTGACTCAACCCTTCGCGCACGATAAAGGGGCGCAGGATATCCGTGGCTCCCTCACCGATGCGATACATCTCCGCGTCCCGCACGAGCTGCTCGATCCCGAAGGCCGCCTCGCCGCGCGCCATTTTGGACGCCGCGGTTTCGTATCCCATGCCCCCGAACAGAATTTGCGCGTCGCGGAGAAATTGAATCGTATGCTCGGAGGAGAAAATCTTCGCGACTGCGGCTTCGATACGGATGTCATGACGGTGTTGATCCGCCAGCCGCCACACCAGCATGGAGAGCGCTTCCATGGCGAACAAATGACCGGCCATGTCGCCCAGGCGGATCTGCTGGGTTTGACGCTCCCCCAGTGGTTTGTGAAACGTCACCCGACCGTTAGCCCGATCCAAGGTCGGTTGCCAGGCTTGCTTCGCCATGCCCAGACAAATGGCCGGAATGCTGATGCCACGCCCCACGTTCAGAATCGTCAGGGCATATTTCAACCCTTTTCCCACCTCGCCGATCACGTTTTCGACCGGAACCCGGACATGCTGCATCGTCAGGTGGGCATTTTCGATGCCGCGGCACCCTTCGAACTGGCACCGTTGACGGACCTGCACACCCGGCGCGGACATGTCCAGGATGAAGGCCGTGTGAACCCGGTCATCGGCTCCCTGTCCTCCTGGCACCGGCATCCAGGTTGTCTGCCCGTCGCGCAGCATTCGCCGAGCCGGGACGCGGGCGATGAGCGTGACATACCGTGCGATCGGTCCGTTCGTACACCAGAGTTTTTCGCCGTTGACCAGGAAATGGCTGCCACTCGCGTCGAGGGTCGCTTCCGTCCGCACATTGGCGGCGTCGGAGCCGGTCAACGGTTCCGTGAGGGCGAATGCGGAGAGCGCTTCTCTCGCTACCAGCGGAAGGTAGGTCTGCTTCTGGTCTTCGGTGCCGAATAAGAGGATCGGCATGGCGATGCCGATGGACTGCGGCACGGCCACCGTCAAGGCGAGAATGTTGCTCCAGCTGGCAATCAATGTGAGGACGCGGCCATAGTTGGTATAGGAGAAGCCCAGGCCCCCGTAGGCTTTCGGAATTTTCATCCCGAAGGCTCCCAGCTTGAATAAGCCGTGAATCACCGCGTCGGGAATTTTCGCCTCGCGCTCGATTTCGTCCGGATCCACTTCCTGCCGCAGAAATGTTTCGACCTGTTTACAGAAGGCCATGCCGGCCGCTCGTTCCTCCGGTGGCTCGGGGGGTGTCAGCAGCAGCTCGAAGTCCGGGCGGCCGTCAAAGAGTCCGGCGAGAAAACTCGACCCGGTCAATCGCTCGCGCGCTTCCTCGATCCGTTCGAATCCTTTAATCAGAGTGCTCATGAATGACCTCACACGGCCTGTTCAATCACTGATCTCTGAACTGTGTGTCGCGATACGGCGCCAACGTGCCTGCTAACCTCGCTTTCAATTCCAGCCGCTTGGGTTTCCCTGTCGAGGTATAGGGCACATCATCACCGAACAACACGACCTTGGGTTGCTTTGCGAACGGCAATCGCATCCGGCAATGCGCCAGCAGATCGGCTTCGCTCGGGGCGGCGGCGGGATCTTTGGGCACCACGTAGGCCGCGATTTCTTCGCCGTAGTAGCGGTTCTCGAACGGGAGAGCCATGGCAAACTTAACGGCCTGGTGCGTCTTCAGAACGTCATCGATTTCCAGCGGTGAAATGTTCACCCCTCCGCGGATGATGAGTTCCTTCAAGCGTCCCGACACGAAAAAGAACGGCCGTCCGCTGTCATCGACGAGATAGAATCCTTCATCTCCTGACCGGAACCATCCCCATTGGAACGTAGCCTCGTTGGCATCCTCGCGCTTAAAATAACCGGCACAGACGGTGCGCCCACGGATACAAATTTCTCCGCGGGTGGCCGGGGGCAGGGAGCGTCCACGTTCGTCGAGAATCGTCATGAGGTTGTGACGGAGCGGCACTCCGACGGAGGGAAATTCGTACCCCGTGAGCCAATGACGGTGCTGTTCCTCCGTCAGATCATTCGGAAGGAAACAAGAGTAACAGGTCGTCTCGGACAGCCCATAGCCATGGCGGATCGGGACACCGAAGCGATCTTCGAAGCGCGCGGCGGTATCTTTCAACAAGGGCCCGGCGCCGCAAATCAGGCCGCCGAGACGGCTCACATCGTAGGGGGTGATGTCCTCGTCGGCATCGAGCAAAAATTCGAGCAGCGTGGGCACGACGCTGACCGACGTGACCTGCTCTTCATGAATCCGCCGCCAGAAGGTATTGGTCTTAAATCGCCGATTCAGCACCAGACTGCCCTTGCAGTACAAGGGCGTGATCAGTGTAACGACGATGCCGTTGACATGGTGAACAGGCAGGACGCACATCAGGCGATCGTTGAGACCGAAGCCGTGCCAGCTTGCGATGGCATCCGCATCGACCAGAAGATTGGCTACTGTCAGGATGACGCCTTTCGGTGGACCGGTCGTGCCGGACGTGTAGACGATCAGCGCATGGTCCTCAAGCCTTGAGCTTGACGGAGAGTGGCGGAGCGAGCGGGCGGCCCCGTTCGAGGCGGATTTTTTTCCGGTCCTGTTGCTGTCAAGCACACCGGCATCACCGAGAGCGATCACGTGGCGCAATGTAGGGATGTCCGATTGGAGCGCGCAGAGTTCCTCATACGCTTCCTGCCAGCAAAAGACGGTTGACACCTCTGAATGTTCGAGAATGTAGCGTTTCTTCTCGGGCGGTTCCTCGATGTTGATCGGCACGACCGCGACGCCCAGCGTCCAGGCTGCGAAGTAGGTCAGCACCGTCACGTCATGATTGAAGAGCAACGTGGCGATCCGGTCTCCCCGGGTCAGGCCGAATCGGGAATGGAAGACTCCGGCCAGACGTTCCACGATCGCTCCCAGTTCTGCATAGGTGTAGGTCCTGCGCAAACGGCGCTCGTCGTCGCAGAAGGTGAGAACGTTCCTCATGGTGAGCTGCGGGTCATAGACGCGAGAACGAAAGAACTCCGCGAACGAAGCCCAAGGCACATTCGTCGTGTGTCCCGACGCGTCGCGAGCTTGCTCGATATGGTCACGTACGTCGTTCAAGAGGTTCATACGTTTTGGGCGCGGGGCCCGTGTAGAGCGCCCGCGGTCTGATCAACCGGTTGTGTTCCTGCTGCTCGATGACATGCGCGCACCAGCCCGTGATGCGCGAACAGACAAACAACGGCGTGGACAGTTCGCGCGGGATGCCCATCAGGAGGTAAGCGACGGCCGTATAAAAATCCAGATTGGGGCGCAATCCCTTTTCCTCCAGCATGAGTCGGTCGAGTGCGGCGGCAATCTGATACCAGTTGCGGTCGCCGCAGAGATCGCTCAATCGCTCGGCGTGGCGCTGGATGATGGCGGAGCGGGCATCGCCTTGCCGGAGCACGCGGTGGCCGAATCCCATCACGCGCCGTTTGTGCGCCAGCGTGTCGCGCAGCCAGAATTCCACATGCTCCGGCCGGCCGATCTCGATCAACATCGCGGCCACCGCTTCATTGGCGCCCCCATGGAGCGGACCTTTGAGCGTGGCCACTGCCGCTGTGATCGCGCCATGCAGGTCGGTGAGGGTAGACGCGGTAACCCGGGCGACAAAGGTGGAGGCATTGAACTCATGTTCCGCATACAGAATCAGCGAGACGTTCATCGCCTCGGCCATGGCCGCCCCGATGTCTCCATAGCGGCGACCGGCGACGAGGCTCAGAAGGTTCTCGGCGAAGCTTCCGTGAGAATCCGGCGTTGTGGGTGGCCGGCCCGCCATGACCTGGTGGCTGGCCGCAATCAGTTGAGGAATGTGCGCGAGCAATCGTACTGATTTGCGAAGGTTCGCCTCGCGGGATCCGTCTTGCGCATCAGGATCATGCAGCCCGAGGAGTGAAATCCCGGTTCGTAATACATCCATCGGATGCATGCCGGGCGTCAGGCTCTCGACAAAGTGCTGCACCTGCTGAGGAAGCCGACGATTGCGCACCAAGAGACGAGAAAATTCCTCCAACTCCGTTCTGGTGGGCAGGTGGCCGAAGAGCAGGAGGTAGGCGACCTCTTCGAAACTGCTTCGTCCGGCGAGGTCGCCGATCGCATAGCCTCGATACCGCAGTCCCGCTTCCCCTTCATCGACCTGGCAGATGGCCGACTCCCCGGCAATCACCCCTTCCAGGCCTGGACTGTATTCAGGATGGTCTTGAGCCTTCGCCGTTGGCTGTTCCTGCATGGTCTGGTTCATGTGACCTCCGCATCGATGTGGTGCCATCCTCGTAATGAATCAGGTCGTACAGTTCCTGCCTGGTCATCATGTGATCGAGCCAGTTCCGCTGCGAGCCGAAGAACTTCAGTTCCGACAGCAATTTTTCGACCGCCCGCGCCGCAACCCGTAATGTGCTGACCGGAAACAGCACCGCTTGATAACCCAAGGCTTGAAACTCGTCCACGCTGAGATAGGGGGTCCGGCCGAACTCCGTCATGTTGGCGATCAACGGCACACGAATGCCCGCGTCCCGTATTTCCCGCGCAAAGATGCCGAATTCTTCGACTGAGACAAGGGCTTCTGGAAACAGCAGGTCTGCGCCCGCCTCGGCATAGGCCTTGGCCCGTTGAATCGCGGCCTTGAGGCCATCGACCGCTCGCGCATCGGTGCGCGCCACGATCAGAAAATTCCGCGTGCGCCTGGCGTTCACGGCTGCGGTGATTTTGGCGACCATGGCGCCGACGGGGATGACGCGTTTACCCTCCAGATGCCCGCATTTTTTGGCCGCCTCCTGATCTTCGATCTGCATGCCCGCGACTCCGGCGCGCTCGAATTCACGGACTGCGTCCATCACGATCGAAGGAGGCCCATATCCCGTGTCCGCATCGACGATGGTGGGAATGGCCACAGCCCTGGCGATGGTTTTTGCGGCTTCGGCCATCTCCGTCAACGAAATCAGGCCGGTGTCCGGCAGACCGCGCGCGGCGGACACGGCGGCGCCGGATACGTAGACGGCCTCAAACCCCGCTCGTTCGATCTGAAGGGCGGTCAACGCATTGCAGGCCCCCGGGATGGCCACCGTGCGCCTGGCCAATACCGCGCGCAATCGTTGTGTCTTGTCACTGGTCGATTGATGGAGTGTCATGAGCGCACCCTCAACAGCGGCATGAATGCGGCGATGTCTTGCTGTTCTTCAAGGTGCCAGACGAAGTCGAGCAGGCGATCGAGTTGCGCGCGATCGATCCGTCTGGACGCGAGGCGCCGGAGTTTATCCTCAACGTCCTGATCCGACAGAGGATGGCCTGGATGACCGAGTGGTTGATCCACCTGCCGGCTATACGTCGAGCCTCGTGACGTTCGGATTGTGAGGCGAGTCGGCATGGTCGTCGGGTAGCGATGTTCGAGTTCCGACAGTTTCACGACATGAATTTTCTTCATCAGCTCGCGGAGCCGCGGGTCTCGCAGCCGTTTCGGGCTGAATGAGCTCATGTTCACGCGGCCATCGACGAGGGCGACCGCCACGCAGTAAGGAAAACTGTGGTCGGCTGTTTCTCTCGTCGTGGGCTGCCATTTCTCCGGATCACGCCCGATGATTTCGATGGCGACGTCGTAACTGCCGATCTCGACATCGGCCGCCTTGTCGAGCCAACCCTTCCCTTCCGTTGCAAGCAGTTCCGCTCGCAGAGCCAATGCGGCTTCGACGGCGCTTTGCGCGTGGTATTCCACGGGGAAGTGTTTGATGCAGGTCTTGAGGATTTTGAAGGGAACCGGCTCTCCGCCCGGCATCGCTTCGCCTCCCAACATCGGCAGTTCGAATGGGCCGGAAACCAGCTTCATGAACCCCTTGTCGCCTTCGAAAATCGGGGCAGGCCCCGTCATGCCACGCCGGGCGAGCAGGGCGGCGAACATGCCGTTGCGCGCCGCGTTGGAAAAGGCGCAGGCCTTCCACATCGACAGGTCGCCGACCCTGGTCTGCCGCAGCGCGATATTGGCCACGCCGGCCAGGTTGACGGCCTGGCGGGTCTGCGCTTCTGTGAGCTCGAGAACGTTGGCAATGCCGAGCGCAGACGAGATCGGCCCATAGGTGACATGGTCCCAACCCCGGGGCCGCAAGGCGGCGGCGTCGCAGAGACGGCATTGGATTTCATAGGACAGGGTGAGAGCCTGAATCACGAGCTTGCCGGGCGCATGCACGGTTTCCCCCGCCGCCAGGACCGCCGGGATATTGTCCGAGGGATGGGCCGGCTCTTTGGACAGGTAGGTATCGTTGAAGTCGAGGTATCGAACCATGGCGCCATTGGCGAACGTCGCAAGGTCGGGAAGCGTCTTCTGATTCGTTCCCCACACCGCCGCCCCGCCGGGGACCTTCACGGCGAGGGCCATCTCCCTGGCGATCCTGCAGGGAGTCGCAGTCCAAGCGCCGAACGCGCAGCCGAGACTGTCCACAATGCGTCGCTTGACCTCGTGGATCACGTCGCTCGGCAGGTCGTTGAATCGGAGCGACTGCGTATAGTGAGCCAGACGATCGGCCAGCATGCGCTACCTCATGGCCATTACAGCAACAGGGTTATCCCGCTCGCGAACCGAGGTCGATGGAAGGCCCTTTACGCCTATGGAGAGCCGGCCTGTCCAGATCCCGCCACCGTTCGTGTTCCGCGATGACCGCAATCAGTTCCGCGATCCCTTCCCCCTTGACCGCCACGGTGCGGATCACGGTCTTGCACCATTCCCGCAAATCCCGCAAGGCTGTATCCGCGCCTTCGCGATCGCCTTTGTTCACCACGACGATGTCCGCGATTTCCAACAGTCCCGCCTTCATGGCCTGGACGTCGTCGCCGAGTCCCGGCGCGACCACCGCGACCACCGTGTGGGCGACGCGCATGATGTCCACTTCGCTCTGACCGACGCCGACCGTCTCGATGAGAATCACGCCAAAGCCGGCGGCATCCAAGACCCGCACCGCTTGCTGCGTCGCTGCGGCGAGTCCGCCCTGGTGGCCGCGTGTCGCCATACTGCGGATGTAAACCTGCGGGTCGTCCGTATGCCGCTGCATCCTGATGCGATCGCCCAGCACGGCGCCGCCCGTTACAGGACTGCTGATATCCACCGCCAGCACGCCGACCTTTTGTCCCAGGCGGCGATAGGCCGTGATGAGCTGATCGATCAATGTGCTTTTTCCCGTGCCGGGATAGCCCGTGATCCCGATCACGAAGGCGCGATTCAGGGACGGAGCCACATGGGTCAGCACCGCCGCTCCGGTCGGGTCCCGGTTCTCGAGCCAGGTGATGACACGCGCGACGGCTCTGACCTCGCCGGCTTCGACCTGTTTCGCCAGCTCGGCGGCATCGTGCGTGAATGATCGATGCGCGGTGACTTGGTTCACGTCACACCTTCAGGACCGGTTGTCTGATATGAGACGGCGGTACCTGCGAAAGCCGCGAATGCGGAGGGTGTCCGGTCAGTGCGCTCAACCGCCGCGCACAGTCGACTATGAGCTCTTCATCCACTGCAATCGGAGCCCCGGAGGCCTTCAGGGCGAACACCACGTCTTCTGTCGCGGCGTTGCCGGATGCGCCTGGCGCATAGGGACACCCGCCGAGGCCGCCGGCCGAACAATCGAATGCGGTGATCCCATAGCCCTCCCAGGCCGTGAGCACATTGGCGACGGCCATTCCGTACGTGTCATGGACATGGAGCGACAGGCGGACCGGTTCGATATGCGGCATGACGGCATCGAGCAAGGCGCGCATGTCGGCAGGAGAAGCTCTGCCGAGCGTGTCTCCCAGAGAGATGTCATCCACACCGAGATCGAGCAGCCGTCGCATGACATCCAATGTAATTTGGGGCGCCATGCGACCTTCATAAGGGCACCACACAGCGGTGGAGATGTAGCCGCGCACCAGCATCCCGTCCCGTTTCGCTCCCTGGATCACCGGTGTGAAGCGAACCAAGGATTCACGGACGGTTGCCTTGATGTTATGGCGTGTGAAGCTGTCCGAGGCCGCCGTGAAGACGGCGATCTTCTGCACTGCCGCCGCCCGTGCTCGCTCCAAGCCCCGCTCGTTCGGCACCAAGGCGGAATAGGTGACGCCGGGAACCCGGTCGATGGCGCGGAAGACTTCATCGGAGTCGGCCAGTTGCGGAACGGCCGCGGGCGAGATAAAGGAACCCGCTTCAATTTCCGTCACACCGCTGCGCGACAGGGCATTGATCAGATCGATCTTGCGCGCCGTCGGCACGAACAGCGCTTCATGTTGCAGCCCGTCACGGGGCGACACCTCAATGATCCGGACCGGCAACCGGCGCGACTCATCTGTGGCGAAGGACAACATCGTCGGACGTGGTCGCCTCCTGCGGCTTCCGCTCGCGGGGTTTGGCCCACGAGGGCGGCCGTTTCTCGATGAAAGCCCGCAGCCCTTCGGCTGCCTCCGGAGCGCAGCGCGCGCGGGCATTGTATTCCGGCCCCAGGGCCAAGCGTTCTTTATCGGATAGGGCTCGCATCCGGTGGAACAACAGTTTGCTTTCCTTGGTGGCACAGGGCGCCAGCTGCATGATCGCGTCGCTCAGTTCGGTGATGCGATCATCCAGACTGCTCTGCGGGACGACGTCATGGGCGAGGTTGTAGCGCTGAGCCGTCGACGCGCAGAATGTCTCGCCGGTCAAGCCGTACCGCCGGAGGAACGATTCACCCGCTTTGTGCAACAGAAACGGCGCGATGACGGCCGGAATCAACCCGAGCCTGGGTTCGCTCAGGGCAAAGGTGGCCTCCTCCGCCGCTACCACGATGTCGCAGACGGCCAAGAGACCGAGTCCGCCACCGAACGCCGATCCCTGCACGCGCGCAATGACCGGACAGGGGAATTCATCGATGGCGCGAAACATGCGCAAGAGGTGATGGGCGTCACGCATCGCCGGGGTTTCCGACACCGGCCCGTCGGCCTGCATGCATTGAAGGTCGGCTCCCGCGCAAAAGACGGAGCCGGCAGCGGCCAGCACGATGCCTCGCAGCGATGGATCGTGCGCCAGGTCTTCAAAGGCTTCCCGGAGTTCCGTCGCCATCTGATCGTCGAAGGCATTCCGGCGATCGGGCCGATTGAGCGTCACACGCGCCATGGTGCCATTCGAGTCAATCACGAGCCTGGTGAATGGCCGCATCTGTCCCTCCTAGGGCTGCTCACATACGAAATACAGGCGCGTGGCTGTCCTTCACGGGCGACAATGCCGCCAGATCCAGGCAGAATCCGATGACGCGGCGGGTGTCGATCGGATCCAGAATGCCGTCATCCCACACACGGGCGCTGCTGAAATAGGGACTGCCTTCCTGCTCATATTGCCGCAAGGTCGCTTCGGTGATGCAGCGGCGTTCATCATCCGCGAACGCAGCCTTTTCTCGCGCTCGTTGTTGGGCCTTGACCGTCACCAGCACTTGCGCAGCCTGCTGCGCTCCCATCACGGAGATGCGCGCGTTCGGCCAGGTGAACAGAAATCTCGGGCCATACGCTCGCCCGCACATGGCATAGTTGCCGGCTCCATGGGAGGCGCCGATCAGGATCGTGAATTTCGGGACCTCCGCCGTCGACACCGCCTGGACCATCTTCGCGCCGTCCTTGATGATGCCCCGGCTTTCATAATCTTTTCCGACCATGAAGCCGGTGATGTTCTGCAAAAACACGAGCGGCACGCGACGCTGGGCGCAGAGCTGGACGAAGTGCGCCCCTTTGAGCGCCGATTCCGAAAGCAGCACGCCGTTGTTGGCGACGATCCCCACCAGATGGCCCATCCACTGCGCGAAGCCGCAGACGAGCGTGGAGCCGTATCGCGCTTTGAATTCGTGGAAGCGGCTGCCGTCCACAAGTCGGGCGATGATCTCCCGGACCTCGAACTTTTGGCGAGGGTTGGCGGGGATGAGGCCATAGAGATCGTCGGCTGGATACAGCGGTTCGTCGATCGCTCCTCGCCGGAGTTTCGGCGGCCGTCGCCCCAAGGCGGCAATGATCGAACGGCAGATGTCCAAGGCGTCATGGTCGTCATCGGCCAGATGGTCGCTCACGCCGGACAGACGCGTGTGGAGGTCAGCGCCGCCCAGTTCCTCGGTGGTGACGTCTTCGCCGGTCGCGGCCTTGACCAGCGGCGGTCCGGCCAGATAAATCGTGCCGGTCCCCTTTACGATGACATTCTCATCACACATCGCCGGCACATAGGCGCCGCCGGCGGTGCACATGCCCATGACCACGGCGAGTTGAGGAATACCGGCCGCCGACATGCGCGCCTGGTTGAAAAAGATCCGCCCGAAATGGTCCTTGTCTGCAAAGACCTCGGCCTGCATCGGGAGGAACACGCCCCCGGAATCCACGAGGTAAATCGCCGGCAGCCGGTTCTCCAGCGCGATGGCCTGCGCGCGAAGGTGTTTGGTGATGGTCATCGGGAAGTAGGTGCCGCCTTTGACCGTGGCATCATTGGCTGCGATGACACAGAAGCGCCCCGACACCGAACCGATGCCGGTGATCAGCCCGGCTGAGGGCACCTGATTGTCGTAGAGGTTGAAGGCGGCGAGCGGGCTCAGTTCCAGCCAGGGCGAGCCCGGGTCGAGCAGCGCTGAAATCCGTTCGCGCGCGGTGAGTTTGCCGCGTTGCTTGTGAAGCGCGATGGCGTCGGCCGATCCGCCGGCCCGCACCAGCTCCAGATGTTTCCGCAGATCGGCCATCAGGCCATCGTAATGGGCTTGGCCTCGTCGGAAGTCTTCCGATTCTCGCCGTACTGCCGTGTTCAACACACGCATGGCCGGAATCCTCTTACCGTTCGGTTCGAAGCCCGTTCACAAATTCCACGATGTCGTGCATGGGAGTGGCAGGCCGGAACAACATCTGCACGCCTGCCGCCTTCAATCGCGGCACATCCTCGTCGGGAATGATCCCTCCGCCGAAGAGCACGATGTCTCCCGCGCCCTGTTCCCGCAGCAGTCCCAGTATCCGGGGGAATAAGGAATTGTGGGCGCCGGAATGGATGCTGAGACCGATGGCTTGCACGTCTTCCTGGATGGCGGTCGTCACGATCTGTTCGGGACTCTGGTGAAGTCCCGTGTAAATGATTTCGATGCCCGCATCACGGAGCGCGCGGGCGACCAGCTTCACACCGCGGTCATGCCCGTCCAATCCCACCTTGCCGATCAAAATCCGCAGGGGTGTTGCCGCGACGGTCATAGGGGCACCTCCCGGAGAACATATTTCCCGTCCACGTTTTTGCTGACATATCCGGCCTGCACGAACGGATCATGCTCGAAGAGCAACAACCACTGTTCATTGCAGGCACGCTCCAGCACCTGTCGTTTGCTGTCGAGTGTCTGTAGGGGATTCAGGTCGTATCCCATGATGTAGGGAAGCGGAAGATGGGACACCGTGGGAATGAGATCGCCCAGGAAAAACGCGACGCGACCTTCCGATTCCACTTTGACGCTTTGATGGCAGCGCGTATGCCCAGGGGTGACGACGGCTGTCACTCCCGGCAGCAGTTCCGTGTCACCCTGGAGCAATGCCCACTGATTGGCGTCGGCCACCGGTGTGAAATTGTTGCGGCGATAACTGGCCCTGGTCCGTTCGTTGGAATGAACCGCATCGTCGTATTCCCCCTCCTGCACATAGTACGTGGCCTTGGGAAACGCTGGCATCACCGTGTTGTTTCCGTTGGCCGCCGTATTGCCTCCCGCATGGTCGAAGTGGAGATGCGTATTGATTACCAGATGGATATCGTCGCGGCTCAGGCCATGCTGCGAGAGGGATTGGCGCAGGGTGGGCGCCCGTTCGATCGCAAACATCGAGTGGAATTTCTCATCCTCCTTATCGCCGAGCCCTGTATCCACGAGCACGTATTGACCGTGGGCGCGGATCAGCAAGCAGGTCAGACTGAGCGGAATGCGATTCAGGTTGTCCGCCGGACAACAGGTTTGCCACAGGGCTTTCGGCACGACGCCGAACATGGCGCCGCCGTCGAGCCGGAAGCGGCCGTCGGTGACGGGGTAAATCTCAAAGGCTCCGAGTTTCATGTGCCACAGGTCTGCTTATAATCCCGGTACTCGCGTTCCAATGTGTCTCAGCGGCGATGACCAGGACGCCTCCAACTGCGCGCGTTGCGCGAGCACGGGAGGCGTCTGGTTGCCGTCGCCTCACAACACCACCGGCTCCCGATAGGTTCCATACACTTCCTTCAAGGCGGCGCAAATTTCTCCCAACGTCGCCTTGGCTTTCACGGCTTCAATCAATGGCGGTATGAGGTTTTGATGACAGGCGGCCATTTCTTGCAGTTCCTCCAGCGAGCCGGCCATCTTGAAGGGGTCCCGCGATTTTCTGAGATCGGACAGGCGCGCCACCTGTTCCTGTTCCACTTCCGGTCCAATCTTCAGGATGGGAATCGATCGAACGTCTTCTTCTCGATGCTCCGTCACACCGACAATGCTGCGTTCCTGCCGCTCGATTTCACGCTGATATCGTTGCGAGGCATCCAGGATCTCCCGCTGCGGAAACCCGCGCTCGATGGCCGAGACCATGCCGCCGAGCCCATCCAGTTTGCGAAACAGCTCCAGGGCGCCTTCTTCCAAGCGGTTCGTCAGCGACTCGACAAAATACGATCCCCCCAATGGATCGACCGAATTCACCGTTTCGCTTTCGGCCGCAATGATCTGCTGCGTCCGGAGCGCCAGCTTCACGGCCTCTTCCGTCGGCAGCGCCAGGGTTTCGTCCATCGAGTTGGTGTGGAGCGATTGGGTGCCGCCCAGCACGGCGGCGAGGGCCTGCAGCGTGGTACGCACCACGTTGTTCATGGGCTGTTGGGCGGTAAGGGCGCAGCCCGCGGTTTGGGCATGACAGCGAAGCTGAAGCGAACGGGGATTCCTGGGATGATATCGCCGTTCCATCTCGCGGGCCCAGAGCCGCCGGGCTGCGCGGAATTTGGCGATCTCTTCGAAAAAGTCATTATGAACGTTGAAGAAAAAGGAGAGTTGCGGCGCAAAGGCATCCACCTCGAGTCCGGCCTTCACGGCCGCCTCGACGTAGGTCAGCCCGTTGTAGAGTGTGAAGGCCAATTCTTGAATCGCCGTCGAGCCCGCTTCCCGGATGTGATACCCGCTGATGCTGATCGGATGCCATTTCGGCACATGCGCCGCGCAATAGGCGATGCTGTCGACGATCAAGGCCAGGTGCGGTTCCGGCGGAAAGAGCCATTCTTTCTGGGCGATGTACTCCTTCAGGATGTCGTTCTGAATCGTCCCGCCCAGCCGGTCGAAGGGGATTCCGCGTTTTTCCGCAACGGCCAGGTACATGGCGAACAAGACAGCGGCGGGGCCGTTGATCGTCATCGACGTGGTGACCTGATCAAGCGGGATGCCGTCGAACAATCGCTCCATGTCCGCGAGGGACGACACGGCTACCCCGCAATACCCCACTTCGCCGCGCGCCAGAGCATCATCGGAGTCGAGCCCCATGAGGGTCGGCAGGTCGAAGGCGACGCTCAGGCCGGTTTGGCCGTGATCCAACAAGTACTTGAAGCGCGTATTCGTGTCGTCGGCCGAGCCGAATCCGGCGAATTGCCGCATGGTCCACAGCCGGCTGCGGTACATGCTGGGGTAGCAGCCGCGTGTGTAAGGGAATGCGCCCGGTTGCCCGAGGTCCTGTTCGGCGCTCCAGCCCTTGAGATGATCGGGGCCGTAACAGCGTTCGATGTCCAGCCCGGAGAGGGAGGTGAATCGAGATTTCCGCTCGCTCATGACGCGTTCCTCCGATCATGGAACGGCAACGTCAGGTCAGATGCATCACCGGCTGATCTCCGTACTCGTAGAATCCATGCCCGCTTTTTCTCCCGAGCCACCCGGCTTCCACGTATTTACGCAACAGGGGGCAGGGGCGGAATTTCGGATCGCCCAAGTCCTGATGCAGCACTTCGCAGATGGCGAGTACGGTATCCAGGCCGATGCGGTCTGCCAGCGCCAGGGGACCGACGGGATGATTGGTGCCTTCCACCATGGCCAGGTCGATGGCTTCCGCTGTCGCCACCCCGTCTTCCAGCGCAAAGATGGCTTCATTGATCATGGGAATGAGCACCCGGTTGACGATGAAGCCGGGAAAATCTTTGCAAACCACGGCGGTTTTCCCTGCGCGTCGCACGAGATCCAGGGCCAGGCGCATGGTCTGCTCGGAGGTGCCGATGGCGCGGACGACTTCGACTAGTCGCATCACCGGGACAGGGTTCATGAAGTGGATGCCGACGACACGGTCGGGCCGCCCGGACACCATGCCCAGGCTGGCGATGGAAATCGAGGAGGTATTGCTGGCCAGCAGGGTCGAGGGCTCGCAGATCTGTCCCAGTTGCGCGAACAGTGCCCGTTTCATGACGGGATCTTCCGGTATGGCTTCGATCACGACCTGCGCCTCCCGCAGCCGTTGCATGTGCCGTATCGGATGGATGATCGCCATGGCCGAGCCGGCCTGATCACCACGCAGCGCCCCCTTTTCCACGGCCTTGGTGACGCCCTGCCAGATTTTTTTCGTGGCCTCCTCCAGCGCCTCTTCCGTCACATCGACCAGCAATACATTCCAGCCTGCGGTTGCCAGTACCTGGGTGATCCCGCGCCCCATCTGTCCTGCGCCGACGACGCCGATGGTGGTGATGTCATCAATGGTCATTCGCGATTCCATGCCTGCGGCTTCCGCGCACTCATCATCACTGATGCCGTATTTTTCTCGGCCGTTCCACCAGCACTGCCAGCGCCTCACCGCCGCCGATGCAGAGGCTGGCGATTCCGCGATGGGCATCACGTTCTTCCATCGCATACAGCAGCGTGGTCAGGATCCTCGCGCCGGTGGCGCCGATGGGATGACCGAGCGCGACTGCGCCGCCGTTGACGTTGACCTTCTTCGCATCCAACCCGAGTTCACGAGTGATCGCCAAGGAGACGGCCGAAAAGGCTTCGTTGATTTCAAAGAGGTCGATGTCGCTCACCGTCAACTCCGTCTGTTTCAAGAGCTGCCGAATCGCGTCGATGGGCGCAATGGTGAACCATTCCGGCGCGAGCGCCGCTCCGGCATATCCGACAATGCGAGCCATGGGGGGCAGTCCAAGCCGATGAGCCTCTTCCTCCGCCATAATGACCAACGCTGCCGCGCCGTCATTGCATGAAGGGGAGTTGCCCACGGTGAGCACTCCGTCGTCCTGAAAGACGGGTTTCAGCTGACGCAGCCTTGAGAGATCGACCCGGTTCGGTTCCTCATCGTCCGTGACGATGAGTGGTGCGCCTTTTTTCTGGGACACTTCGACCGGAACAATCTCCCTGGTGAATGAACCGGCGGTGATGGCTTCACGCGCGCGGCTGTAACTTTCCAAGGCAAAGTCGTCGACCTGCTGCCGTGAAAACTGATACCGAGCGGCGCAGAGTTCCCCGGCATTGCCCATGTGAAATTGGTTGTACACGTCCCAGAGGCCGTCCTTGATCAGGCTATCCGTCAGCTCTCCATGTCCGAGCCGATAGCCTTGTCGAGCTTTTTCCAGCAGAAAGGGGGCCCGGGTCATGTTTTCCATTCCGCCTGCGACGATGATGTGCGCGTCACCCAAGGCAATGGCCCGAGCCGCCATGATGACCGTCTGCAGGCTGGAGCCACAGACCTTGTTCACGGTCACGGCCCCGACCCGGTGCGGCAGTCCCGCTCCGATCGCTGCTTGCCTGGCGGGAGCCTGTCCAAGCCCGGCGCTGAGCACACATCCCATCAGGACCTCATCTACTTGCTCACCCGTCAGATGAATGCGTTTCAGCGCCTCAGCGATGGCGAGGCTTCCCAACCGGGTTGAGGGGATCGAGCTGAACCCGCCGTTGAAGCTCCCCATCGGCGTTCGAACCGCGCTGACGATGACGGCATGGTGTCTGGCAGTCACAGAAGTTTCTCCCAGTCGTTCTGTTGAAGATGCTGCTTGACCTTGGCCATGAATCGATCCGCCGTCGCCCCGTCGATGATCCGGTGGTCGAAGGAGAGACTCAGATAACACATGGGGCGGATGGCGATGGCGTCGTCGATCACCACGGCACGCTTCTGAACCGACCCCACGCCGAGAATCGCCGTCTGTGGCTGGTGGATGATCGGCGTACTGAACAGGCTGCCGAATCCGCCGTGATTGGTGATGGTGAACGTGCCGTCGAGTACCTCCTCCGGCGCCAGCCGTTTCTTCCTGGCCCGTTCCGCCACATCGGCGACCTCCTGCGCCAATTGCGTGAGCCCTTTCTGATCGGCATGGCGAATCACTGGAACCAGGAGGCCCTCCTCGAGTGCCACCGCAATACCGATGTGGACGTCTTTTTTGATCGCAAGGCCTTGGTCACGCCAGGACGCATTCAGCAATGGGAGGTCCTTCATGGCGCGGGTGACTGCGCTGATCACGAAGGGCAGATAGGTGAGTGTGCGACCCGTGCGGAATGTGTCGATGCCCCGGAAGTCCGCTTCGAAAAATGTGGTCACATGGGCGGAGGTGCGTCGGCTGAGCAGCATGCGGTCGGCAATGGTCTTCCGCATTTGGGTGATCGGAATGATGTCCTCCTGCGTGTGGCGGGGCTGAGTGATGGGCGTTGGAGCCTGACCCGGCTGCGATGGCTCGTGACTGGACGGTTGATGCGTGGACACATAATCCAGCAGGTCTTTCTTCGTCACCCGGCCACCTTCGCCTGTGCCGGGGACAACGGCGAGGTCCACCGCATGCTCTCGCGCCAGTTGCTTAACCGCGGGCGAATAGTGCTGCTCGCCTTGGCCTTGCCTCGCGCGCACACCCACGCCGCCGACCCGGCTGACGACGCCCTCCGCAGCCGGTTGCGTCTCGAGCCTCGCGAGTACCGTGCCGACCGGTACCGTCGTACCTTCTTGGACCATCACCTCCGCAAGAAATCCCGCAGCCGGAGACGGCACATCAAGGGCCACCTTTTCGGTTTCCACCTCCAAGAGAGGCTGGTCTTTTTCGACTGCACCGCCGGCTTGGATCAGCCACTTGACGACGGTGCCTTCAGCGATGCTTTCACCGAGCTGCGGCATGACGATATCGGTAGCCACTGTCACCTCAGGTTCTCCGCGATCAGCAAGCAGCTTTCAGCCTTAGAATCTCTTTTCTCTCGCTGAAAGCTGACACCTGATGGCTGAAGGCTGTTCATTTCAATAGGCCGCCAGTTTCCTGGCTCCTGCGACGATGTCGCTGACCTTGGGCAAAAAGAATTCTTCCAATGGCGTGCTGAACGGCACTGGCGTGTCGGGCGGGGCGATGCGAAGAATCGGCCCATCCAGACAGTCGAAACATTCTTCGGTCAGCAGCGCGGAAATTTCGGCGCCAATGCCGCCGGTCTTGTTGTCTTCATGGAGGATGATCGCCTTGCTGGTCTTGCGCACCGAGGCGTAAAGGGTTTCTTTATCGAGGGGGATCAGCGTGCGGAGATCCACCACTTCCAGCTCGATTCCTTCTTGCTGCAGCACCTCCGCCGCCTCCAACGCCAGGTGGACCATGGCTCCATAGGTGATGAGGGACATGTCGCGGCCTGGCCGTTTCACGTCGGCTTTTCCCAGGGGAACGATGTATTCCTCCTGCGGCAGAATGGCCTTAATTCGTCGATACAGAAACTTATGTTCGAAGTAGAGGACCGGGTTGGGGTTGCGAATCGCCGCCTTCAAGAGACCCTTGGCGTCATAGGGCGTCGATGGCGCAACGATCTTGAGGCCGGGCGAATGGAAGAACCACCCCTCCGGACATTCAGAATGAAACGGGCCCCCATGGACGCCGCCCCCGAAGGGCGCCCGGATCACAAGCGGAACGGCCGCTCCCCAGCGGTAGTGATTCTTGGCGGCAACCTCGGTGATTTGATCGAAGGCGCAGGAAATGAAATCCGCGAACTGCATCTCGACCACGGGGCGCAAGCCCATCATGGCCGCGCCGATGGCGGCTCCCACGAAGCCGGATTCTGACAGCGGCGTATCCAGCACGCGCCATTCCCCATATTTCTTCAAGAACCCTTCCGTCACTTTGAATGCGCCGCCATACGCGCCGATGTCCTCACCCATGAGAAACACCCGTTCGTCGCGGCTCATTTCTTCATCCAATGCCTGTGAGATGGCATCGACGTAGGTGGTCTGGGTCTCCTGCGTGGCGGTCGCGGTCGTCATGGCAACACCTCGTCTTCGGTGGCGAACACGCCGACCAACGTCTCCTGCCCTTCCGGCAGCGGGCTCCGCTCGGCGAACTCGGTGCCTGCCTCGACTTCTTTCTTCGCGCGTTCCCCCACCTCATGAAAGTAGGACTCATCCCCGTAGCCCAGCTGCATGAGCAACTGTTCGGCGCGCAGAATCGGGTCTTTCGTCTTCCAATCGTCCAGCAACGTACTCGGCACGTACGTGGCCGCGTCATGTGCGGAATGGCCGTGCATGCGCATGGTTTTGAATTCGAGAAACGTCGGACCTTCGCCGGACCGGGCCTTGGCGATGGCTCGGCCGGAAGCCAGATACACCGCTGCCACGTCATTGCCATCAACGATCTCACCCGGCATCCCGTAGCCCTTGGCCCGTTCCACCACATCGGTGATCGCCATTTGGTAACGGACCGGCGTGGAGTAGGCATATTGGTTGTTGGTGCAGAAAAACACGACGGGTAGTTTGCGCACCGCCGCGAAGTTCATGGCTTCATGGAAGTCGCCACGACTTGTGCCACCGTCGCCGGTTCCGGCGAAGGCCACGCGGGACTCTCCCCGGATTTTGAACGCCAGTGCCGCGCCGGCCGCAACCGGCATGTTGTCGGCCAAGTGGCTGACAAAGCCGATGACTCCGCGTTTCAGGTCTCCCATGTGCACATTGCCGTCTTTGCCTTTTGTGGGCCCGGCCTGTTTGCCGAGGTATTGGGCGATGATTTCGCCGGGAGAAAACCCGCGAATCAGGAACGCTCCCATATCGCGATGGAAGGGGGCGATGACATCATTGGGCTGTAATGCCGAGGCATAACCGACGGCGATCGCTTCCATGCCGTGGCTGGTATACACGCCGCCCACGATCCGGCCTTGCCGGTAGAGAGCCGTGATCCGGTCCTCCAGGCTTCTGGTCAGCCGCAGGTAGAAATACATCTCAAGGAGGTCGCTGCGTTTGATGTCCTGTGCGACGACGGCCTGGTCCATAGCTGCCTCCTCTATCTCTCGATGCTCCGTTTCAGGTCAGAGTCCGGGCAAGTCCCTCCAGGACAGCAACGGCTTTCCGGCCCGGCAGGCGTGACAGTCGGGCGGTTCCCATTGCGGCATATCCAGATCCACCCCGAAGTAAAACGGATAGGTGGCCGTCAGCTCATCCATGAACGGAAACTGTCCGCTGTCCCGCCTGGCAAACACCATCATGCCCGCAAGTTGGCCGCCGTGATCGGTGATGACCTTCCCCAGCTTGCTGACGCACATGCCGCGTGTGGTGACATCGTTGAGTGAAAGAAACCGCTCCCCCGGTGTAACCGTGCCGCTGATGATTTCCGTGCCGATTTTGCCTGTGTCGTGATTGAAGGGAGTCAGCACGGCGCGCATGGGAAGGTGCGTCGCCAGGATCTCACAGGTTCGTTCCGCCAAGAGGCGCGCGTCCGATGACGTGGTGAGGATTCCGGCCGGCGGGTTCTGCTGGAACGTTTGGAGAATCCATTCAGCCATGTTGGACGCGATGATCGTCACAAGGTCCGGGAAACGTGCAATGGATTCGAATCGCAGGTAGAGCTCCGTATGATGGCCCGACACCACCTCCACATGGGTGTCAAAATACACCGCGCGCGAAGCGCGCAACAGGCGCTGAATATCCCAGGACGACAGGGTGGGGTGCGGCGTGTCGCGAATGAGGTGCTGCATCCTCACGTCGATCTCCGATCCATCATAGATCGCTTGCTGTCGTTCAACCAGTTCCAAGGTGGCGGCCTCCGAAGATTTCGTGACAACCGGCATCATGCCTCCTCCCGCGCGGCTCTGTTGTGTCCGGCAATCGTCGTTCTGAGAATGCCGATGGGTTGGATTTCCAGTTCAATGCAATCTCCCGGCTGCAGGTACCGGTCGAGTTCAAGGCCGCAACCTCCGCCGACTGTCCCCGAGCCAAGCAGGTCGCCTGGATAAATGGCTTCACCGCGCGACACATGTTCAATCATTTGAGGGAACGACCAGTGAATCGACCCGAATCGTCCCTCCGACCACACTTCTCCATTGATGCGGGCAATCATCCGCAGCGAAGCCAGATCGGGGATTTCGTCCGGTGTCACGATGCAAGGGCCAATGGCGGTCGCAAAGTCCTTTCCCTTCGCCGGACCGAGCCGGCAGGCCATTTCCTGAAATTGGATGTCTCTGGCGCTGAAGTCGTTCATGATCGTATAGCCGGCGATGTACTCGGTTGCGTCGCGCTCCGCGACATCGATGCCGTCGCGTCCAATCACGCAGGCCAGCTCCAATTCGTAGTCCAGCTTGTGAGTGTTTAACGGCCAGGGGAGGGAGTGATCCGGTCCCACGATGGTTCGATGGTTTCCCTTGTAGTACACCGGGGCTTTGTACCATTCAGGCGGAATCGGTTGGCCTCGCCGTTTCGACGTGGCGGCGATGTGATCTTCGAAGGCGATGAAATCGCGGAGCGAAGCAGGATTGGGAAGAGGTGCCGTCATGTGAACATCAGCCGCGCCGTAGACGATCGTTTCGCCCGCGGGGCCCGTAAGGGCCGAATCCTCCTGTGCCACGAATTCGAGCGCGCGCCGCGCCGCAGCCATTGCGGAAGGGCCGCCTTCTAAAAACTCCAACATCGTGGCCGGCACCTGAGCATCGGCGAGGCGCCGCGGCCGCGATTCCCGCTGTTCGGCGAGCAGGCGGGCATAGGCCATGTTGAGATCGATGATGGACCTTCCCCGGAGCGCGCCGATTCTGGTGAACATCCCGACTGGTGTGTGAACCTCGAAACTCACAAGTTTCATGGCCGGCTCCAACTCATCGCGTAGTCCTTCAGTTCAACGGCTTCCAATTCGGGCATGACGTGAAAGGCGTGGCGCGATTCGATCATGACGGCGACTTCATTGGTCTGGTCTTTTCCCTTGCTGGCGGCGATGGCCTGCGGTTGCGGTCCGTGGTGTATGCCTTGCGGGTGCAGCGTCAACATCCCCGCGTGGATGCCGGCCCGGCTGAAAAACTCGCCCTGGTGGTAGAACAGCGCTTCGTCATAATCCATGTTGCGGTGGTAGAAGGGGACTCGTAATGCGTCCGGATCGGTTTCCAACGGCCTTGGTGCAAAGGTCGAAATCAACAGTCCTCCGGCTTGAAACGTGGCGTGGACGCTGGGTGGGAGATGATAGCGAGGGCTGGTGACCGGGCGAAAATCCCGTACGTTCAGTTTGGCCACCCACAAATCGCCTTTCCAGCCGGCGACATCCATGGGATAAAAGGGATAGTAGACGCGCGTGTCCTCCTGATCCCGTTTGATACGCACTTCCCATTCACGTCGGCTGTTCGCATCATCCGGCGTTGGGGCCGGTTCAGGCGCTGTGATGACTCCCGGGTCGAACAAGGCATGCCGGCCGAGAGGCCCTCGATCCGGTAGCTCCACAGGCTCCGTGGTTTCAATGATCAGAAACAGGCCTGGCTCTTCCTGGTGATCCACATGGATGCGATACGTCGTGCCTTTGGGAATGACCAGATAATCGCCCGGCTCATATCGCAGCAGGCCGTAGTCGGTCTCCCAGGTTCCGCGGCCGCGGTGCACAAAGACGATTTCGTCTCCGTCGGCATTGCGCACAAAATGCGTCATGGTGGCCTCGCGCCGCGAAAGGAACACGCGGGCATCCGGGCTCTGTAAGATCAGGAGTGGCCGGCGGTCGGCAGTGTAGTGATCGGGAGTCGGTAACTCGGTACAGGTAAACGCGCGCGGCCGCAGGAGACCTTCGATCCGGCTCCAGCCGGTGGGCGGGTGTGTATGATAGAGGTGCGAAGAGGGACCGCTGAATCCGCGGCGACCGTGCTCCTCCTCGTGCAGGCCCTCGGGGATTCCCACATGGGCCTGATTCGGAGCGGTGCCTTTCTTGACCAGATACATCGGACACCTCTTGATAGGTCAGGTGCGGCTCGATGTCTTTATGATGCGTGCCGAAACGACGCGGCTTCTACTTCCTCTTCGAACGGGAGCGGGAGCGTTTCATAATCGATGATGGTTCGTGCCACCCCTTTGAGCTGATCCCGTTCGATGTCTCGGTACAACGATTCCACCGTCGCGCGGACGAAGGTTTTGGATTCTTCTTGCCCATGTTGCCGCTGTGTCAGTTCGAGAAACAGTCCGCTGCCGGGAAAGAGCGGGTAGGTGAAGCGCTGCCGGAGGGGGCCGAAACCGTCTCGACCATCTTTGATGTCTCCGCTGAACCGGACGCCGTGGTTCTCCCATTCGCGGCAGACCGCCTCGATATCGTCGACCTCCAAGGCGATATGCTGCACGCCCTCGCCATAGGTTTCGACGAACTCGCAGATCTGGGATTTCCGCTCCTTATTTCTGCCCTGCATCAAGGCGATTTTCGCCTCGCCCCGTTGGACGACGACGGTATCCATGCTCGACTTCTCGCTCCCCACGTCCTGGGCCGACCAGATGACGTCGAAGCCGAGAATTTGCGTGAAGAGATATTTGGTGGCCGCCAGATTCTTCACGCATAAGGTGATGTGATCAACCCCGATGGCTTCTTTCATGGCGGTTCCTCCTCAGCGTTATCACGGGAACCTGAGCCGCTTTCACGTGCCGGCGTGTCCTGACCGTCCACGCATGAGTACACTCTACAACATAATAGTTGCATCATTCAATATAGATTTTGTATTATTTGTGCATGATGATCATTTTTCGCCCAACACGCACGCAGAAGCAGGCCTCACAAGGGTGCCGCGAGACGAGAGCGGAGGTGCACGATGTCGTTTTACGAACAAGTGCGCGCGGACGTGCTTCGACATGGCGCGATCAATAATTCCTATCTCGACCGTTTTTGTACCGGCGATCTGAGCGACAAAGAATTTCGTGAGTTCGCCGTCGAATTTTATAACTTCTCGCGGTTCTTTCCCCGCATTCTCGCCGCCCAATTGGTCAACACCGAAGATGAAGCCGTTGCGGATGAGTTGACGAAGGTTCTGTATTCGGAACTGGGTGACGGCTGCGTCAAACATCGCCATGAGTTGTTGTATCGCCACTTCCTTCGATCGCTGGGAATCGACATTCACGCCGCGATGACCTCACCGATGCGGCCCTCGACCAGGGCCTATATCGAAGGAATGGAACATCTATACAGCAGCGGAAATCATGCGATGGCGTTGGGGGCTTCCTTTGGTCTGGAACATATGGCCATCACGATGTGGGACCTTTTGATTCCCGGGCTGACGGTCTTGCAGGCCACGCGGTATCCCGAGATGGACATAACGTATTTCGTCTTTCATCGCCAACTCGAGTCTGAGCACGAACGGGCGATGGAGCATGCGATCGGGGCCATCGATGGCGAGACGAGTGTCTCCCACGCCCCCATGTCTGACAGGGAAAAAGACGATTTTCGTCGCGGCATGACTGCCGTGCTCGATTATCTCGAAGGATTTTGGATGGGACTCGAACGGAAGCCGGTCGGAGCGGTCCAGACACGGCCGCGACCGGTGCAAGGGTTGGAACGCGAGCTGCGCGGGTAACCTCCCTGGTTGGGCCAGGGGTGGAGGATCACATGCCGCGGCCTTGGATCAGCCGGTATGATCCCGGTGTTTCCGCTACCTTCGACTATCCGGAATGGACGATTCCGGATCTGCTTCGGCGCTCCGCGTCACGATTTCCCGAATCGCCCGCCCTGTTCTTCTACGGCACACGCATTTCCTTCCGGGAGCTGAATGAACTGAGCACCCGTCTTGCGCTGGGTTTGCGACGATTGGGCGTCCGGACCGGCGATCGGGTGACACTCATGCTGCCGAATATCCCGCAAGCGGTGATTGCGTATTATGGCGTGCTGAAGGCGGGAGCCGTCGTGACGCCGACGAATCCCCTGTATGTCGAGCGGGAAATCCAGGACCAGCTGAGCGATTCCGGCAGCGAGACCATCGTCGCGTTGGATCTGTTTTACCCTCGCATCAAGGCCATACGCGAGCGCACCGGATTACCGCAGCGGATTGTCATCACGAGCTTGAAGGATTTTCTCCCGCCCGTGAAACGATGGCTCTATCCGATCAAGGCGCGCTGGACGAAACGGTGGATTGCCGTTGAGAAGCAGCCTCCGGTCTATGACCTCTGCGAGTTGCTTGAAGGGGAAACGGTACATAGAGAAACCGATGCCGAGCCACTTCCAACCCTTGAGCCAGGCGCGCTGGCGCAGATCCAGTACACCGGCGGAACGACCGGCACGCCCAAAGGCGTGATGCTCACGCATCGCAATGTGGTGGTCAATACGCTGCAAGGCCGTTTCTGGTGTTCGAACTTCCGCGAAGGGAAGGAAGTGTTTCTCGGCGCCGTGCCATTGTTCCATTGCTATGGATTGAACACCTGCCAGAATCTGGCGGTCGCGACCGGTTCCCAGATTATTCTGCTCCCGCGGTTTCACGCCGACGAGGCGGTGAAAGCGATCCAGCACCATCGCGTCACCATCATGTCCGGCGTGCCGATGATGTTTTCGATGATGACCGATTGTCCGAACGTCCGCCGATACGATCTCCATTCGATACGAGTCTGTCTGTGCGGGGCGAGTCCGCTCCCGGCTGAAGTCCAGGACGCATTTGAACGTCTCAGTGGCGTGAAAATTTCGGAAGGGTATGGGCTGACCGAAGCCGGTCCCACGACGCATTGCAACCCGATCGAACGGGATCATCCTTCTGGTTCGATGGGATTGCCGTTTCCGGATACCGACGCGAAGATCGTCGATGTGGAGACGGGACTCAAAGACCTTCCGGCAGGAGAGGCCGGCGAATTGATTGTCCGCGGGCCTCAGGTGATGCAGGGTTATTGGAACAAAGAGTCGGACACGCAGGCGGTGTTGCAAGGCGGCTGGCTCCATACCGGAGACATCGTCAGGCGGGACGAGCAGGGGTTTTTCTTTTTTCTCGATCGCAAGAAGGACGTGATCAAGCCATGGGGCGAGACCGTGTACCCCCGGGAGGTCGAAGAAATTCTCTTCCAGCATCCGGCGGTGCGCGAAGCGGTGGTGGTGGGGGTTCCCGATCGTCATTACGGAGAAGCGGTGAAAGCGTTTGTCGTGCCAAGCGAAGGATCGTCCGTGACTGAACGCGAGCTCATCGACCACTGCCGCACGTCTCTCGCGCGGTTCAAAGTGCCGGTCGCCATTGAGTTTCGCTCCGAGTTGCCTCGGACCATCATCGGAAAAGTGCTGCGAAGGGCCTTGCGTGATGAGGTTCAGATTCCTGTCGCCGCCGGAGAGGCTCCGCGTAAGGCGATGTGAAGCCGGAAGGAGGCTTCCGTGAAAGAGGTCGTGATTGCCGCCGCCGCGCGAACTCCCATCGGCGCCTTCGGGGGTGCGCTGAAAGATCTTACGCCGCATAAAATGGGTGAACTGGCCGTGCGCGAGGTGATCGCGCGGGCCGAGTTGGATCCCCGGCTCATCGATGAAGTCATCATCGGCTCGGTCGGACATACCAGCGACGCCTACAACGTCGCGCGCGTGATCGCTCTGATGGCGGGTCTCCCGGTACGAACTCCTGCCTATTCGGTCCAGCGGAATTGTTCGTCCGGCCTCCAGCCTTTTGTGAACGCCTATCAAAACATTCAAAGCGAGGATGCGGATGTGCAGGTGATCGGAGGAGTCGAGAGCATGAGCCGCGCGCCGTTTGTCTCGCGGGACATGCGGTGGGGGAAGCGGCTGCGTCACGCGGAATTTATCGACAGCATCTGGGAAGGGTTGACCGATGCCTTTTGCGGTCAGTTGATGGGTCTCACGGCGGAGAACTTGGCGGAGGAATTCAGCATCAGTCGTGAGGAGCAGGACCACTTTGCCGTGGAAAGTCACCGCCGCGCGTTCAAGGCCATCCGTGAAGGACGGCTCAAAGATGAGGTGTTTCCGGTGATGGTTCCAAAATCGGTGGCAGGGCGCGAGGTCCCTCCGGTTGCCGTGACCCAGGATGAAGGGCCCAATGTCGGGTTGACCGAACAGCAGCTGGCGCTGTATCCGCCGCTGTTCAAGGAAGGCGGGACTGTGACGGCAGGGAACAGTTGTCCGCTCAATGACGGCGCCGCCGCCGCAATTGTCATGTCGGCCGCGCGCGCGCGCGATCTCAACCGCCGCCTTCTCGGGCGCATCAAGAGTTACGCCTTCGTTGGTGTGGACCCGACCCGCATGGGTATCGGGCCGGCGGAAGCGCTGCCGCTGGCCCTCAAGCGCGCCGGAATCAGCCTGGCAGATCTGAACCTGATCGAAGTGAATGAGGCCTTTGCCGCGCAGTACCTTGCGGTGGAGCGTGTCTTGGGACTCAAGCGGGATATCGTCAATGTGAACGGCGGCGCTATTGCGTTGGGGCATCCGGTCGGCATGACCGGCACGCGCCTGGTGATGACGCTCCTCTATGAAATGAAGCGGCGTGGCGCGGCGCTGGGCGCGGTAGCTCTGTGTGTCGGCGGCGGCCAGGGGGCCGCCATGGTTCTGGAGCAGGTGTGAGACAGGCGATGGAGTGGCGAGTTGTGAATGCTGACTGCTGAATCGTGGAAGACTCACGTGTGGTGACGCCATGTATATCTACAAGGTCGGGGTGGCCGGCGCAGGCACCATGGGCGCGCAGATTGCGGAAGTGGTGAGTTTTGCCGGTCTGCCGGTGGTCGTGGCAGATAGAAACGAATCTCTCTCGCGGCGTGGCGTCGACTCGGTACGAGCGATCTATCAGGCCCGCGTGGCGAAGGGCAAGATGACGCCTGAACAATTGGAAGAGAAGATGCTGCTGGTGACGGCATCGCCGACTCTCGATGGGCTCCAGGAGGCCGATCTCGTCATCGAAGCGGTGTCTGAAGAATTGGGGCTCAAACAGCGGGTGTTCCAGGAGCTTGATCGAATCTGTTCCCGCAGCGCCATTCTCGCCAGTAACACTTCCGCGCTGTCCATCTCGGCCATCGGATCAGTCACCAAGAGGCCAGGCAAGGTGATCGGCCTGCATTTTTTCAATCCCGCTTATGCGATGCCGCTGGTGGAGGTGATTCCCGGCCTGGGCACCGATCCGCAGACGGTCGATGACGTGGTCGGTTTTTCGGAGAGCCTTCGAAAACAGCCGGTGATCGTCAAGGAGTGCGCGGGATTCCTCGTCAATCGCTTGCTCTCTCCCTATTTGAACGAAGCCGTCTGGTGCCTCCAGGACGGCGATGTCTCCATCAAAGAGATCGACCAGGACATGGTGTCCTTCGGCATGCCGGTCGGCCCGTTTACCCTGCTGGATACCGTCGGGCTGGATATTGCGCTCGACGTCGCGCGCATCCTGCACCGTTCGTATGGGCCCAGGATGGCGCCGGCGCCGCTGCTGGAAGCGTTCGTGAAGGCCGGGCGGATCGGCATCAAGACCGGGAAGGGGTTTTATGATTACGGCGCCGTCGACAAGGATGGTCTCGATCAACATCTGGCACGTCTAAGAGCGCAGGTATGGCAGCTCACCGGGCGGCAGCAGATGAAATGGTCCCGGTTGCGTCCTCTCTTCGCCATGGTGAATGAGGCGGTCATTGCGCTGCAGGAAGGTGTCGCCTCCGCGCGCGATATCGACTTGGCGATGGCGGCGGGAACGGGATTTCCGAGCGAGAAGAGCGGGCCGCTGCATCTGGCTGATCATATCGGTATCGATCACGTGCTCCAGGAATTGGAGGAGCTTCAAGAGCGAGTGGGTCCGCGGTTCTGGCCGGCGCCGATGTTGCGTCGTTTGGTGGATGCCGGGTTTACAGGGCAGACAGCAGGAAGGGGATTCTTTTCGTACGAACCCACCAGTGCGCGAATGAAGTGAGGTTCTTATGACGACCACGGCCGGTTCGATGCTCGCGTGTCAGCGTGACGGCGCAGTGGCAACCGTGACGATTCACCATCCGCCGGCCAATACGCTGACGCCGGAACTGCTTGCCGAACTCAGCCAGGCCTTTGAGGTCTTCGCCAAGGACGATGCGATCAAAGCGGTGGTGCTGACGGGCACGGGCCGGTTTTTTGTTGCGGGCGCCGATATTCGCCTGCTGGCCTCGATTGCCTCCTCGCAAGAGGGCGAATCCATCGCTCGGCAAGGTCAGGCCATCCTCAACCGGATTGAATCGCTGGAAAAACCTGTCATTGCGGCCATCAATGGCGTCTGTCTGGGGGGAGGTTTGGAATTGGCGATGTGTTGTCACATCAGACTCGTGGCGGAGGGCAGCAGATTGGGCCAGCCGGAAATCAATTTGGGCATCATGCCGGGATTTGGCGGCACGCAGCGGCTTCCCCGGATCGTCGGCCAGTCCAAGGCACTGGAACTGATCCTGACCGGCGATCCGATTTCTTCGCAGGAAGCGAAGTCGATCGGGTTGGTATCTCAGGTCATCCCGCCCGAAGATCTGTTGCACCAGGCTCAAGGCCTGGCTCGAAAGATGGCTGCCAAAAGTTTGCCGGCCTTGCGCGCCTCGTTGCGGGCCATTCGTAGCGGCGCAGACACGAGTCTGCAGGAAGGCCTGGCCTTGGAGGCGCGCCTGTTCGGTGGCCTGTGCGAGACGGAGGATAAGCGGGAAGGCCTGGCTGCGTTTTTGGAGAAACGTCAGCCGCGTTTCACGGACCGTTAGCAGTTGTGCGGGCAACTCTGCCGATGAAAGGGCGTCATGGCATCGGCGTTCGGCAAGCGGGCTTTGGCGTTAGGCGGAGGAGGTTTCACGGGATATCTCTTTGAGATCGGCGCCTTGACCGCATTGGACGACCTGTTCGAGGACGGCGTGACCATGAACGACCTCGATCTCTACGTCGGTGTCAGCGCGGGAGCGGCGGCCGTGTCATTGATCGCCAACGGCGTGCGGCCCCGGGACATCCTGGACACGAATCTTTCCGGCACGAGGCCCTATTATTTCGATCATCGCAACGTGTTTTCTCCCGCCATCGGCGAGGGGCTGAAGACGTTCTGGCGCGTGACCCGCCGACTGGTTCCGCTCTTGAAATATTATGTGCGGCATTACGGCGAGATGACGCTTATCGACCTGCTCGATAAGGCTCAGGATGCGCTGCCGAGCGGGATCTATACCCTCGAACCGTTCGCCCTCTATCTCGCCGGCCTCTACAAGGCCAAAGGTTTGAGCAATTCTTTTGCGGGACTGTCGAAGGAACTGTATATCCCGGCCATCGATCTGGAAACAGGCGCGAGTGTCCTGTTCGGGGACGAAGGGTGGCGGGATGTGCCGATTTCCCGGGCGGTGACGGCTTCTTCGGCGGTTCCCATCTACTTCTGCCCGGTCCGTATCCAGGGCCGTGACTATATCGATGCGGGAATCGGCCGCATGGCGTTCTTCGAAGTCGCCGTGCAAAAAAACGTGGATTTCATGATCATGATCAATCCCATGGCGCGACCTCCTCAGCGCCGGTTGCCGGAAGATCTGCCGGATAACAGCAATACGGCCGGCCGGCTGCGAGATCGGGGTTTTTTGTCCATCGGCGAACAGGCCTCGCGAATCAACTTTGACGCGCGCTTCTCCCAGGCCTTGGAACGGTTCCAGCACGACTATCCCGCGAAGGAAGTCCTGGTTATTTCGCCGGTGGAGGAGGATGCGCTGTTGTTTGAGCGCAGTTTTCTGAGTTACCGGGATCGGATCCATCTCTTGCGCGCCGGATATGTCTCGGTCAGGACCTTGGTCAGAGACCATTTCGATGGCGTATCCGCGCAGTTTGCGTCACGCGGCATGGCCGTTTCGCGCGACCGCTTCGAGGACCGCGCCGTGCAACGCCTCGCCCGACTCAATCAGGTCGCATGCATATCGGCCCCGCGTGTTGCGCCGAACGCAGGCGCATCTGCACGTATCGGCGGCGTCGGCGCCGCCTGGCGCAAAGCCCACTGACTCAGGGCGGGAGAAAGCATCGATGGGGAACAACGACCGCATGTTTGCAGGGTCGCTCGCGGCGGCGGAAGCTGCTCGTGATACGCGGATCTATTCAGGGTTTCTGTCCGGCCTGTTCGAGGGGAAAGTCCGGCGGCATCTGTATACGCACGCGTCACTCCCTGCCAGGAGCGCGGCGGCAAGCGAATTTCTCGACACGCTCCGTCATCTGTTGGTTGAGAAAGTGGACCCAGAAAGAATCGACAGAGAGGGCATGATCGGCGAGGATGTGATCGCTGCGTTAAAAGAGATCGGAGCGTTCGGCATCAAAATTCCACGCGGGTACGGCGGGCTCGGATTCACGCAATCGGAATATCACGAGGCGGCGACATTGCTCGGCAGCCATGATGCGGCTACCACCGTCCTGCTGTCGGCGCACAATTCGATCGGAGTGGCCGAACCGGTCAAATTGGTCGGGAACCAAGAACAACAACGACGATTGCTGCCTCGACTGGCAAGGGGAGAGGTTTCCGGCTTTGCGCTGACGGAAAAGGGGGCTGGTTGCGATATCTGGGATCTCAAGACCTATGCGATCCCGGTCCATGAAGACGGCGTGCTGATCGGGTATCGCCTGACCGGCGAGAAGTTGTATACGACCAATGCCCCGCGCGGCCGCCATGCATTTCTGGCGTCATGGCTCGTCGTGATTGCGCAAATTGTCGACGCGCCCCACGAGATCCACCGCCCCAAGGAAGAGCGGCGATTCGGAGCGTTTGTCGTTGAGACCCAGGCGCGAGGGTGCACCTGCACGCGTCTCAGTTTTATGGGCGTGCGCGGAATTTATAACGGTCAGGTGCATTTGCGAGACGTGTGGGTGCCGGTCGCGGACCGGCTGGGCGCAGAGGGCGAGGGCCTGCGGCGCGCCCTGGAAAGCCTGACCGTGGGGAGACTCACGCTCCCCGCCGCCTGCCTTGGGAATCTCAAACAGTGTCTCTGGTTGGCTCGCCTGCGCGCGCAGCAGCGCGTGCAATACGATCGCCCGATCGGCGAACACACCGATATCGGGGCGAAGATCGTCCTCATGGCTTCGCGCGTGCTGGCGTTGGAAGCCATCGTGAAAATCACCGGCATCTGGGCCGATGCCAAGCAGGATGTGCGGTTGGAGTCCGCGGCCGCAAAGATCCTCGCGACGGAATGGCTTCTGGAATCGTTGCTCGATCTGTTCCGCATCTATGGCGGACGCGCATTTGAGACGCCGGATTCCTTGCGTCTCCATGGCGACCTGCCGGCGCCGATCGAACGAATGATACGCGACGCGCTCATCAACGTGATTTGGGAGGGCAGTAATGGAATCTTGACCCTTTGGATCGGGAGAGAAGGCCTGTCCCAGTATTTTACCCATGGCCAAGCGTTCCTCGACGTTCACATCGCCGACATGGTGCGGGCGACACCGTTCTTCGTCAACACGGCAGCCAGGTCATTCGCCGGTCTGACGGTGTATGAACAGGACTCTGAAGCCGGCTCATTCGATCCCACGTGGGAGCGTTTCGTGGCACGAACGAGTCGCGAACTGGCGCGCATGACGTTGTGGGTTGCCGCGCGAGATCGGCAGGCGCTGGCACGGAAGCAGCGGCTGATGACGCGTCTGGTGAGCGCCGCCATGCATCTCTTTGCCGTCGAAACAGTGCTGTGGTACAAGTCACGCCCAGAGCAGCGCGGCAAGGCGCATATGGAACGTCTCGTCAGCTACTTCTGTTCGAGAACCAGCGCCGCATTTAATCCGGAGCCGCTACTCTCATGGCGGACGCCGTTGTGGGATGATGATTCCAAGCTGTATTCGCTGGCGAAAGCCATTTTGTCCGGGCAAGTCGACTGGTTGGAAGAAGGCATCATTCCTTGTCGCGCGATCGAAAAAGAGTTGGCGACCAACGAGGAACGGATGGCGGCGCCGCTGCGAGAAGATGAATACGGTGTCGGCCTGGCGCGGTGAAACAGGTAGGCACCTGTGGGGCGCCGGTTCGGCGAAAGATGACGAGTGGCCGGGAGCGACATGATGGAAATTGCCAGGTACTTTGATGCGGTCAAAGACCGGTATGACTTGAGCAGCGATTACGCGCTGGCCGAAAAATTGGGCATCGCGCAGCCGGAAGCGAATTTGATGCGCCGCGGTCTGAAGATTCCCAAACCGGAACTGTGCATCAAAATGGCGAAGCTGTTGGATAAAAATCCGGTGGAACTGCTGTTGATCGCGCAAAAGGACAAGGCGCCCAAACAGGCCAAGGAATACTGGACCCTGGCCCTCACGGCGGTGGATGTCATGCTGCATGTGCCGAAGCGCCCCCGGTATCTGCCGAAGAAGGTGGAAGCCATCGGGCGGGAATTGAAACAGTTGGAGGCTCAAACGCTGACGTATGAAGGGGCGGCGGCAAACGCCGAGGCGGTGCGGCTCATGGAGACGGCGGAACAGTCCGTCGACGCCATGATGGAACGCTGGAATATTTGGAAAAAGGGCGAAGCGCTGTATCCCAACTATCTGCTGGCGAATCAGGCGGCGGCGCGGCGGCATGTCCGGATCCGGCGGCTGCTGATTCTCACGCAAGAACAGATGCAGCACGACGCCACGGTGGCCGATGCTATTCAGGTGATGGATGACCAGCGGCGCGCGGGCGTGAAGGTGTTTTATGCGTTTCGAGAAGCGCTGGTTCAGTCCCCGGCCTTCCAGCGATTGGAAGAGGATTTCAGGAAATACGGCGCGGCGGAAGATATGAATACCGCCATGTTCGATCGGGAAATTTTGATTTTTTCGCAGACATACGGGAGTGTGCCGCTCGGGATGGTCGGCACGCCGACGCCCATTACGATGATCAATCGCCTGCAGATTTCGTGGAAGCCGGAGATGATTCGGGAGCTCGATCCGGCGCCGCTCTTCGACATGACGCGCTACGTCTTCGACTACCAGGGATCCGGACCGTTTCACGAGCAGTTGGCCTATTTCAAGAGGTCGATCCGTGAACTTCCCATCCGAGCCGTTTAGGATCAAAGTCGTCGAGCCCATTAAACGCACCACCCGCGAAGCGCGTGGCCGGTTGCTCCGCGAAGCGGGGTACAACCTCTTCCATGTTCCCGCCGAGAGCGTCGCCATCGATCTGCTGACGGATAGCGGCACATCGGCCATGAGTGATTCCCAATGGGCCGGGATGATGCTCGGCGACGAGTCCTATGCAGGCAGCAAAAGTTTCCATCACTTCGAATCGGTCGTGCGCGGGCTCTTCGGGTACCGCTACGTCATTCCGACGCACCAGGGACGGGCCGCGGAACATGTGTTGTGTTCCACGATCGTCAAGCCGGGCATGTGCGTGCCGAACAACATGCATTTTGATACGACCAGGGCCAATGTCGAGCACCAGGAGGCGGAGGCGCTGGACCTGGTGATCAAGGAGGCGTACGATCCGCATTGCGAGATGTCGTTCAAGGGCAATATGGACGTCACTCGACTCGAGGAAACCATCCGGCGAGTCGGACCTTCACGGATTCCGTTTGTCATCCTCACCATCACCAATAACAGCGCCGGCGGCCAGCCGGTCTCAATGGCCAATATCCGCGCGACGAGACAGGTGCTGAATCGTTACGGCCTCCCGCTGCTGTTCGATGCCTGCCGGTTTGCGGAGAATTGTTTTTTTATCCGGGAGCGCGAACCGGGGTATGCGGACAGGCCGGTCCGGGACATCGCCAGGGAACTGTTCAGCCTTGGTGACGGTTGTCTGATGTCAGCCAAAAAGGATGGCCTGGTGAACATCGGCGGATTTCTCAGCCTCAATGACGAACGATGGGCACAGGCGATCACCGACATGCTGATCCTCGTCGAGGGATTTCCTACCTATGGAGGCCTGGCGGGGCGTGATCTGGAAGCAATGGCCAGGGGACTCGAAGAAGTGCTCGATGAGGAGTATCTCTACTATCGCATCGGCCAGGTGCGAGCGCTGGGAGCCCTGCTGGAAGAGGGAGGCGTGCCGATCCTGAAGCCGACCGGAGGCCATGCCGTCTATGTGAATGCAAAAGACTTCCTGCCGCACCTGCCACAATCGCAATTCCCTGCGCAGGCCTTGGCCGTAGCGCTCTATCGCGACTATGGCATTCGCACGGTCGAGATCGGAACCGTGATGTTCGGCAAGCGGGACCCGGCGACCGGGCGGAGCATCGACCCGGAACTTGAACTCGTGCGACTGGCGATCCCCCGCCGGGTGTACACCAACCAGCATCTGTCCTTCGTGGCAGAAGCGCTGGTGGATTTGTATCATCGCCGGAACTCCATCGGGGGATTGGTCATGACGTACGAAGCCCCCAGGTTGCGACATTTTACGGCCCGATTTGAAGAAGCCGTCCCTGCCGAGATTCCATGGCCCGGCACGGGGTTCGCGGCTGCGCCCATGTCATGACACGGCCAGGGCGCGCAGGGAGGTATGCATAACACCGGTCCGAAACAGGACCTCCCGAACATTTCGTTCCGGGTGGGTGGCCGCTTTCTCGTCCGATCTCGCTGAACTGTCACGTATCTCTGACGTCTACTCTGTGCCAACCTGATCCATTCATTCCTGCCAACCAAAAAACTTTGTGGCCCCAGGAGTAATTTGTGTCGAGACATGTTATAAGCAGTTCCTTCGCAGAGCGGATTCTCCAAACAGCTACGTATCGCCTCGGCTGATAGTCGGCTGCCGCGCGACTGTGTGGTGTTTCTGAAGAATGCGTGATGCGCCGGGTAGCAGCAATGTCATTCAAAAAAACAGATCGCGAGCAGATGATTTTACGGGCACCGATTCACGAATCTTTGTGCCCCGTCATCAAGAAAGAGGGGAGGCCTTGATGGCTTGTGTGAAGAAATCCGTGGGGCAGGAAGCAGGACTGTGTAGGCCTGCTGACGCGCGTTCGGCCGCGTCGTGTCGTTCATCTCGCCGTGGGGAAGGCGGGAATGTGTTGCATCGATGGCGTGGGACTGTTGCGGGTATGGCGGCCTTGGTGTTGCTCGGCGCGCTGGTTGGGCCAGCCCATGCGCAGACCGGCTCGCAGCTCGGCCCGTTGCCACCGAAATTGCCTCAGTTGCCCGTCGTGCCTCCGCCCGCACAGCCTCCCGCACTCGACCTTCCGACCCCGACGCCCCCCGGCGCGCTCGATCAGGCCGCAAAGGGGCCCAAGATCATGGTCAAGGAGATCCGGCTGGTCGGCAATACGGCCTTTACGTCGCAACAACTCTCGGAGATCACCGCGCCCTATACGAATCGCGAGTTGACGGCGGAAGATCTGGAATCGTTGCGCCTCGCGCTTACTTATTACTATGTCAACCACGGCTATGTGACGTCCGGTGCGGTGGTCCCGGAGCAGGATGTCGCGGACGGCACCCTGACCATGCAGGTCATCGAGGGAAAGATTACGCAGGTCAACGTCGAAGATACCAAGTGGTTCCGGCCCTCGTATTTTCAGAGCCGCGTCAATCTGGCGGCCGGCCCTCCGCTGCAGGTCGAAGCGCTCCAGGAACGGTTGCGCGTGATGCAAGCCAACCCCCGGATCGAACGGATCAATGCCGAATTGTTGCCGGGCGCCACGATTGGAGAAAATACGCTCAATGTGAAGGTGAAGGAAGCCAACCCGCTCAAGGCCTGGCTGGAATTCAACAACTATCAGTCTCCCGTCGTCGGCGCGGAGCAAGGATTTGTCACGCTGGCGCACCAGAATTTGTTGGGTTTCGGCGATACGCTGAGTTTGCAATATGGGCGTTCGGCCGGCGTGAACCCGATGCTCAACTTCAAGTATGAAATCCCGGTGGGCCCCCGCGATACCACCGTCGCGCTGCAATATCGCCGGTTTGATTTCGGAGTCGAGGAGTCGCCGTTCGATGCATTGGATATCAAGAACAAGGCTCAGATATTCGGTCTCTCGGTCCGGCATCCTGTGATCCGGAAGGCCGACCAGGAACTGGCCTTTTCCCTCACGGGCGAACATGCCAGAAATGAGAGCACGTTAGGCGGGAACCCGTTTGAACTCATCACTGGGGCGCCGAACGGGAAGTTCCGTGTGACCTCGCTCCGTTTCGGTCAGGAGTATGCCCAGCGTTCTGCCGAACAAGTGATTTCCCTGTTATCGCGGTTTTCCGTCGGCGTCGGCGCGATAGGGGCGACCGCCAATGGTGATCCGAACCTGCCGGATGCGCGGTTCTTCTCCTGGTTGGGCGAAGCCCAGTGGATCCGCCAGCTTCCTCTCTGGCGGACACAATTGGTCAGCCGTGGCGTCGTGCAATTGTCCAACGATCATTTGTTCCCGCTCGAGCAGATCGCAGTCGGTGGCCGATACAGTGTGCGCGGATATCGGGAGTTCACCCTGATTCGTGACAATGCCGCCATGTTATCCATCGAGGCACGGGTTCCGGTGTACACGACGAAGGCCGGGGTGGATTCAGTCTTTCTCGCGCCCTTTTTTGATTTGGGCCATGGCTGGCAGACGACGGCCCAGACGCCCGGGACGCCCCCCAAAACCTTGGCGAGCCTTGGTGCCGGTGTCATCTGGAATTTTTGGCGGGGGAGCCATTTCGAACTCTATTATGGAAAACAGCTGAAGCGATACGATACCGATCGCAACAACCTGCAGGATCATGGCATCCATCTGCAACTGGTGGTAGAGGCGTTCTAAGGACGGACAGGCTTCGACGGCGGCGCGCTGATCTTGCTGAGACATTCGCCCTGCCGTCGGGTATGAATGACTGTGTGCTTTGGCGAATTTCTTTTCAATGACTTACTCGCGCGCCGTGCCGCCGGCAGCCGACGCGTCTCTTGCTAGGGCGTAATGTCCAGGGCTGATCGGCCAGGTCCTTGCCGTTTCTGTTCGTGAGTGAAGCAGGGTGTGCGTGTTGAAGTTGAGCAGCGTTTAAGGTAAGAGAGGGGGCCTCTCTTATCATATGAGGAGATTGACCATGCTATGTCGCCCCGCAGGATTGCCGCTGTTGGTTCGTGGGTACCTCGCCTTCCTGATGCTTCTGGGCTCCACCGGGTCGATCGCCTACGGACAGGGCACGAACATCTCCGCAACTCCTTCGGGACCCGGCGGCCTTGGAACGACTCTGAGCACATCGGGCAATACGACCAACATTGCCGGAGGAACGAGGCCGGGCGGCGGTCCTAACCTCTTTCATAGCTTCAACCAATTCTCCGTCGGCGCAGGGGATGTGGCGGCATTCGTGAATCCCGGCGGCGTGTCCAACGTCATCAGTCGAGTGATCGGAGGATCTCCATCCAACATCAACGGCACTGTTCAGGCGCTCAATGCGAACCTGTTCTTCCTGAATCCTGCCGGGATTGTATTCGGCCCATCGGCTCACCTGAATGTGTCCGGGTCTGCCTATTTCAGTACCGCTCAACAATTGCGCTTGAGTGACGGAGGCATATTTACGGCCAATACCGGTCTCCTCGCCTTCGATCAGACGTTGTCGGTTGGCTCACCTGTCGCGTTCGGATTTTTAGGCCAGGGCCCCTATGGAACCATTGTCCTGAACTCTTCATCCACGGTGCTCCAGACCGGTGCTGTGCTCGGGTTGATGGGAGGAGGCATTCAGATCAACGGATCGAAAATCAGCGCGCAGCGTGTCATTCTCGGCAGTACGAGTTCGGCCGGTGAAATGAGTACGCAGCCGGCTGTTGGAAATCCGTTCTCCGGAGCATCGGGCAACGGGCAGGTCCAAGCATTGCCTGGAACGCTGATCGTTGCGGGTGGCGGTGGAGTCATTCCTGCTTCGATCGACGTGAGTCCGAATGTCACCGTGCCGACGGGCGCGCAGGTCAATACGACGACGAATTCATTGACCCAGCGTGTGACGCAAATTCAAGTCGTGGGAGTGAACCTTGGAGGGCTTCCTCCTCTCGCTACCGCGAATGCGGCCAGCGTGAATCAGACGAATCCTGTCGAGCCTGTCGCATTTTTGAATCGTGCAGCCATGGTGCTTCCACAGGACGCTCCGGCCCCACCGGCTCCCCTCTTGACCAGCCGGTGCGCCGCGCGAAAAGACGGCGCATTCAGCAGCCTGGTGCAAGCCTCGCGCGACGTCACGCCTTCGCAGCCCGGTCGATCCCTGGCGGCGCCTGTGGTGCTGGAGGAGATCGGCGGCGATGTCGAACCTGGCGCGCCGGCGGCACCAGCGGCACACATTCAGGGTCAGACGACCGCACAACTTATGGAATCATGGCAGGGGTGCTAGCTCCCCAAGGAGGACGTCATGCCTACGATGCGTAATATTGTCACTCGCCGCGGCATGAAGCGAGGCCGTGGGGCTGCTCATCCCGCAGGTCCGCCGACGCTGTCCTCGCCGTTGACGATACTCAGCCTGGGGGTGCTGGCGTTGAGCGGCTTGGCCTGGCCTGTGAACGCCACGGCGCTGGAATTGTTGGGCGGCGCAGGCGCGTCGTCGATCACGCCTGCGCAAGAAATGCGACAGGGGACGACACAGTTTCAGCAAGGGGCCTTTGCCCAGGCGGCCGCGCATTGGATGAATGCGGCGCGGGGATATGAAGAAACCGGGCAGGTCAAAGAGCGAAGTCAGGCCTTGATCAACGTGGCGCATGCGCTGCAACAGGAGGGGCAGATCCGCCGCGCGCAGGGGACCTTGCAAGCCGCGCTCAAGCTGTCGGAACAAGCCGGGGAGCGCGGCCTCACCGCGACGATCCTTGCTCAGCTCGGCAACACCTTTCATGTGCTCGGGAAAGACGAACCGGCTACCGAACATTTGACCAAGGCCTTGACGCTGGCGAGGGAAGAAAAGAAACCTGTCCTGGTAGCCGGGATTTTGAACGATTTGGGGAATGCCCTGACGGCGCGCCGGCAATTTGCCGAAGCGATCGACGTCTATGCGGAGAGCAGGGCGCTTGCCGCTGAAACCAAGCAGCAGGCGTTGGCGGCCACGGCACAAATCAATGGCGCGATGGCCTTGTTGCAGAATCAGCAACTGGGTGAAGCCCACCGCCATTTGGATCAAGCCTGGTCCGAGGTGCGCTCGCTGGGCGACGGGCAGGCAAAAACCGCCGGCTTGTTGAACATCGGGCTTGGGTATCAGGAATTGTTCGCTGCCGCGACGGGGAAAGCCGGTACGGCAAAAAAGTCAGATGCGGGTAAGGGGCGCGCGACGGAGGCCGTGGCTTCTGCCGGGTCTGCGGCCGGCCTGTTGCGTCAATCGTCGGACGCGTTTGCCGCAGCCGGTGAAGTCGCCGGACGCCTCGGCGATGCACGCGGACAATCCTATGCTTGGGGATATCTGGGTGGATTGCGGGAGCAGGAGCATCGCAACCCTGAGGCATTGGAGTACACGCGGAAGGCCATGTTCGCCGCTCAAAAAGTGAATGCGCCGGAATCACTCTACCGTTGGCAATGGCAAACCGCGAGATTGTTGCGCGCGGACGGCAAGGAAGAAGAAGCTCTGGCCGCCTATCAGCGCGCCGTCACGCTGCTGAAGCCGATTCATTATGAATATTCCGTTGGGTATCAGGGACGGCATCACTCGTACTACGAATCCGTTGCGCCGCTGTTCGTGGAGTATGAGGATGTCCTGTTGCGGAGAGCGGCAGCGGCGAAGACGCCCGAGCAGAATGAACAGCTGCTCGTGAAGGTCAAAGAGACGATCGAAGTCTCGCAGGCGGCCGAGCTGCAGGATTATTTCCAGGACGATTGTGTCGCGGCGGTGGCGAGCCATCGAGGCGCCGGCGCGTTGGCGCCCGGCACGGCGGTGATCTATCCCATTGCGTTCCCCGACCGGCTCGAACTGCTCCTGGAAACTTCCACCGGCCTCAAGCAAGTCAGGGTTCCGGTGATGGGAGACAAACTGACGAAGGAAATACGTTCGTTCAGGCGGCTGATCCAGGATTCGCAATCCCAGAATTATCTGTCTTCGGCGCAGACCCTGCACGGGTGGTTGGTGGCGCCGATTCAGCAGGACTTGCAAGGGGCGGGTGTGCATACGCTCGTGATGGTGGCCGAGGGATCGCTCAGGACCATTCCGATGGGGGCGCTGCACGATGGCCGGCATTTTCTCGTGGATTCACTCGCCGTGGCGGTCACGCCCAGCCTGGCGCTGACCGATATGAGTCCTGCTCAACGCCGCAAAGGCAGCCTGTTGTCGGTCGGCCTGACTGAATCGGTGGAGGGCCAGCCTGCGCCGCGCTACGCGGAGACCGAAGTGCAGGCGATCAGAACGATGTATGGCGGGAAACTGTTGATGAACAAACAGTTCTCGGCGCCTACGCTAGAGGAAGAGATCAAAGACCAGGGCCTGGGGATCGTTCATGTGGCGTCTCATACGGTCGTCGGCAACGAGGCGAAAGATTCGTTCGTGCTGGCCCATGACGGCAAGATCACGATGGACCGGTTGTCGCAGCTGGTGGGACTCCAACAGTACCGGCAACAGCCGTTGGATCTGCTGACGCTGAGCTCGTGCGAAATTGCCGCGGAGGATGATCGCGCGGCGCTCGGGTTGACCGGTGTCGCCGTCAAGACCGGGGCACGGACGGCTTTGGCGAGCTTGTGGACGTCGAATGACGAAACGACGACGGAACTCGTATCGGAATTCTACCGGCAGCTCCAGGATCCCGCGATTTCAAAGGCCGTGGCCTTGCAGCGCGCGCAGCAAAAGATTCTTTCTCAGCGCGGTCGCACGCACCCGAGTTTCTGGGCGGCATTCCTGCTCATCAACAACTGGATGTGAGAGCCGGGCCGGGAGAGTTTCGGATTTACGAAGCAGGTGACACGAGAGATCTGCGTGAACGGTGCGCCGTAGATGGGAGGGCGAGGCTAGAGTTTCTTTCCTGTCATGATTTCATACGCTTCTTCGATCGTGTCTACTTCGCGGACGAGGACGTTCGATTCCGCCGTCCAACTGACGCGATTCATTCGAGGGGCATAAAATTGCCCGCGCGGTACCAGCAGCACGTGGTAGCCCGCTCTTGCGGCTGCGGTCGTTTTTTCCGCCACCTGATCCACCTGTCCGATGCGACCATCGCCTTCCAACGTTCCCGTGATCGTTATGTCTCGTTTCAGCTGATCGCCCTTCAACAGAGCGATGAAACCGATCGCCAACGCAGCTTCAGCCGTTGATCCTTGCTCGCTGAGCGGACCCGTAAAAGTCGCATAGAGGGACAGGGTTCCGGTCGGGCGAACGGAGGAGCTCAACCGTGTGACGGCGAATTGAAACGCGCGCTGGATCGATGTCATGCCGGTTCCTCGAACAGGAACCTGGCTGCGCCCCCATCGCAAAGACAACGGGTCCGGCTGAGCGCCCTCGTCCCATTTCATGACGAACGTCGGAAAGCCTGTTTGGTTGTCCGTGTAGGTCGTGACCGAGATCGGAACGACGAGAGTTCGACTGGCATGGGCGGTGGAAGAGAGAAACGCGATACAGCTCAATAGCGAGAGGGCGGAGAGCGCCACGATTCTCGACACTGTGCCGCTTCTGGAAAAGAAAGTGTGTACGCGCATGAATCAAGTCTAGATGAGGATGCCCGATTGTCAAATTCGCCTATCTTGCGAGGCGAGCGCTCATCGGATGTCATCACCATGTGCCGAGCAAGCAATCGGAAACATTGAACTCTTTCTTCGGGCGCACAGTTCCCTACTGAATATCCTGAAGGGTTCTTCTGTCGGACTCGTTGATGCCTCTGACCCCACGCGCGTGATAATCTCGGGCGTAGACTCATCCGCCGGCGAACGAATGCGTGCGGCGGGCGAGTTGTCAACAATGGGAGCCTGTCAGTGCAAGGAGCCATCGTGATTACCGGCGCCTCGTCCGGCATCGGCGCGGCCTGCGCGCGGTATCTTGACGGTTTGGGTTTTACGGTGTGGGCCGGCGTTCGCCGCAAAGAGGATGGCGAGGCCCTGGCTTGTTCCACATCCGCTCGTCTTCGTGTACTGCGGCTTGATGTCGCCGATCCCGCCTCGATCGCTGCGGCGAGGCGAACGTTAACGGAGGCCGTGCCGGAAGCCGGGCTGGTCGGCCTCGTGAATAATGCCGGTATCTCCGTCGCAGGTCCGTTGGAACTCTTGCCCCTCGCGGAAGTGCGAACGCAGTTTGAGGTGAATGTCATCGGGGCGCTGGCTGTGACTCAGGCATTTCTTCCGCTGCTGCGTCGGGCACGGGGACGCATCGTCAATATCAGTTCGATTGCCGGGTTGGCGGCCACTCCGTTTCTCGGCGCGTATTGCGGATCGAAGTTTGCGCTTGAGGCGATGAGTGATGCGTTGCGTCTCGAGCTGGCGCCTTGGGGAATCGCGGTGGTCTTGGTCGAGCCTGGCGCCGTTCAATCTCAGATTTGGCAGCGGGCGACGATGTCGGCCACGCGCACGCTCGGCGGAGTCGCGCCAGAATCGCTCGCTCTGTATGCACAGCCCTTAGCGCGAATGCAAGATGTGATGGCCGGAGCCGTCGCCCGTGCGATTCCTGCGGAGGCGGTTGCCCGGGTGGTGGCTCGCGCGCTGACCGTGTCGTCGCCGCGTGCCCGTTACCTGGTCGGTAAGGATGCACGATTCAGAGCGGCTTTGAAGTGGCTGCTGCCCGACCACGCTCAGGATCGTCTCCTCGCATGGTTTGTAGGACTGTCGCGCCGTGCGTAAGATTGCGCATCCCGGCGGATCAGAACGGCGTCAGAAGAGAGGAACGCGGCATGGGTGAAGGAGGGTTGGTCCGTTCGGCAGGCGGTGTGGTCTTGCGGCAGCAGGAGGTGTTGCTGATTCGGGTGTCCGACATGAAAGGTCGTCCGGTCTGGTCATTCCCTAAGGGGCGGATCGATGCGGGTGAAAGCCCAGCGCAGGCCGCAGTGCGGGAAGTACTCGAGGAGACGGGCTGGTCTTGCCGCATTGATGCGGATCTTTCAACGACCGAATATTGGTTTCAACGAGAGGGGCGTCGATTTCGCAAGACGGTTGTCTGGTTCAAGATGGCGCCGATCGAGCTGACGGGCATCCCTGACGGAGAAGTGGAGGACGTGCAGTGGGTTGAGCGTACGGAAGCACTCCGGCGACTGACGTATGCGTCCGATGCGGCGTTATTGTCGCGCGCGCTCGAGTTGGATCCTCCTTCTCGATAGCAATGATTTCCGCTGCGTTTCGATCTGCGTCTCTCGCCTGTTCCATCTGCCAACGCGTCGCGCATGTATCCGATCGACGTGCCTTGACAAGCCTGGTGCCCTTAACTAGACTCGCCTGCAGAGTGGTTCTGCGCCTCGCTTTGGAAGGCCAGAGTTCTCGGTACGCGCCTGCCTTCACGATTCGGCATCTCCCGGCACACGTCAACCAGTGGCGCGTTGATCAGTCATCCCACATCGTTCACCCGAGGGCCCGCCTGTGTATAGTCTGGCTCGCTTTTCCCTGTTGGAAATGACCGAATGCTCGGCCGTCCTGCGTCAACTGGGCGAGCAGTCGAGTTCCTTGCAGGAGGCGGCGTCGAAGGCGGTGAACTATCTCTTCGACGCGCTCGGCGATCCGGAAACAGGGCAACGCGATTGTGTTCTCGTCCGTTGCTTCAAGACCATATCTTACAGCCGGCTGGATGCCGAGCATCAGCAGCTCGTCCGAGAGAAACTCGGCGGACTCGCTCCGTTCCCTGATTTGCGGTGCTTCACACTCGTCGCTTCAACCGGCGCCGAGCCGGATTGGAATCGGGTTGATCGTTCTCGCCGGTACCGTGTCATTCCGATGGTCAGCGCCGATTTCGTCAAACAGTTCCCGATGTTTTCACAACTCCTGTATCAGTTTGGCGTCTCCATGGAGTTCGACGTCAGGCCGGACGGTGAATGGCTGGTTGATTTGGAGGAGAAGACCTATAACGTGTTTTATGTGCCCGACGCGGATGGCAGTCCCTATGTGCCAGTGCAGGACGGGTTTGTCGGAAAATACGGCGTGAAGTCGGTATTGTGTTTCGGCGGCATGTTACCGTCGCGCGATTTGTTCGCCGTGATTTTGTTCTCCAAGACACCGGTGCCGCGTGAGACCGCGGCGCTGTGCAAATCGCTCGCCCTCAGCTTGAAAACCTCCTTGCTGGCGTTTGATGAAGCCTCTCCCACGGACAACGGGGCGAGCCAACCGTCGGGACCAGTGCCTGAGCCGTCGGCAAGCCTTCGACACCAATCCCGCTTGGCGGTGGCGGAACAGTTGCTGCGGGTCTATGAAGATGCCGTCAGGACCCAATCGGCGGGCATCGCGCAGGCGGAACGGGCGCTCCACGATCGAGCGGCGGCGCTGGAACGGTCCGAACAGGCCTTAAATGAACAGACCAGAATCGTCAACTCGGTGTTGCGAAGCATGGGAGACGGAGTCGTCGTCACCGATGCGATGGGGCGATTGGTGGTAGCCAACCCCGCGGTCGAAAGCATTGTGGGTTTTTCTCCCGGCGACGTACCGCCGAGCGAGTGGGTGGATCGGTATGATTTTTTTCATGGCGATACGGCGACGCCCTTCCAGCGTGATGAGTGGCCGCTGGCGCGCGCGTTGAAAGGGGAGAAGGTCGATTGGCTCGAAGTCTACATGCGGGCGTCGCAGGGTGTGCCGGGGCGATGGGTCAGTATCAATGCCAGACCGATCAGGGATGATGCGGGACTGCTGTGCGGGACCGTCGTGGTGTTTCATGATATTACCTGGCTCAAGCGGGCGCAGGATGCTCTGTTTGAATCGGAGTATCGATTCCGGAGTTTGGTGGAAGGGGCGCGGGATATTATTTTCACGCTCTCGGTCGATTCGACCATGACCTCTCTCAACCAGGCGTTTGAGACGGTGACCAACTGGTCTCGTTCGCAATGGATCGGCGAACCGCTCGCCGCCCTGCTGCATCCCGATGATGCAGGATTTTGTCAGGATGTGTTGCAGGCGATTCTCGAGCGCGGCACGCCGTTGACCTGTTCGATGCAAATCAGCACGAAACAGGGCGGCTACGTGACGGGGGAATTCGTCGGCACTCCGCAAATGCGCCAGGGCCGTGTCGTCGGCGTCTTGGGCATCATCCGCGATGTGACCGAACGCCGCCGGATCGAAGACGCGCTCCGAGTCAGCGAGGAACGGCTGCGGTCGATCGTGCAATCGACCAAAGATGCCATTGTGCTCGTCAATGCCCTCATGAAGGTGGCGTTCTGGAACAAGGGGGCGGAAGCGACCTTCGGGTATTCGGCCGAGGAAATTATCGGACAGCCTGTCACGATGATCATTCCGGAGCCGTATCACGAGGAACTGGAACGCAACGTTCAGCGCGTGCGTGTGCTGGAACGAGTGCACTCAACGAGCAAGACGCTGGAACTCGTCGGCCGCCGGAAGCAAGGGGACGAATTTCCCCTGGAGTTGAGCGTGACGTCGTGGAAGGGAAAATCGGACCTCTTTTTTACCATCATCATGCGCGATATCAGTGAGCGGCGGTCGGCGGAGGAACAACTGGATCGCTTGCATTACCACAATCAAGTCGTCCTGAATTCGGCGGGAGAAGGCATCTACGGCGTGGATCGCGAGGGGCGTTTGACGTTCGTGAATCCGGCTGCGGCCAAGATGTTCGGGTGGGAGGCGGAGTCGATGATCGGCCGATCGTTGCATGCCCTGGTGTTCCCTCCTGATCTCTGCGAACGACCGTTCGGGGACTTGAGTTGCCCGATTGTGGAAACGATCCGGGCCGGCGAGATGCGAGAGCAGGTGGACAGCGCATTCTGGCGCAAGGATGGGACGAGTTTTCCCGTGGAATACGTGAGTACGCCCATTTCCGAGCGGGGAGACCTTGTCGGCGCGGTCGTCGTGTTCAAAGATACGACGGATCGAAAACGCGCCGAAGCGCAACTTCAAGATTCCCTCCGCCGGCTGCGAAAACTTTCCGGACGCATGGAGGGGATCCGCGAGGAAGAACGCGGGCGCATCGCGCGCGAATTGCACGATGAACTGGGAGTCGGTTTGACATGCCTGAAAATCGATTTGTCCCGCTTGGGCGGTCTGCTGGGAGAACGGCTGGTTCCAGGCGACCGTGCCAAGGTCGATGAGAAAATTCGCGGCATGAAAGAGCAAGTCGACAGCACCATCACGTCGGTGCAGCGGATCGTCGCGGAATTGCGCCCGGGGGTGTTGGATGATCTGGGACTGGTCGCGGCGATCGAATGGCAATGCCGCGATTTCCAGCGCCGTACCGGGATTACTTGCCACTGCGCGGTCAGCCATGAGGATTTGCGGGTGGATCCGGAACAGGCCACCGCCGTCTTTCGCATTTGCCAGGAAGCGTTGACCAATGTCACCCGCCATGCCCAGGCGACGGAAGTGCATGTGCGATTGGAAGATCAGGGCGTGGGGCTGTTGCTGCAGGTGCATGACAACGGGCGTGGAATACCTCAGGATCGGCTTGCCGACGCTCGATCATTCGGCTTGCTCGGCATGCGGGAGCGCGCCGGTCTTCTCGGTGGGGATGTGCAGATTGACACTCTGGAAGGCAACGGGACGACCATTACATTGCAATTGCCTCGTTAAGGAAAGGGAGAGGGTACGATGGAGGGAACGATGCGAAACACAGCGACGGTGCGGATTTTGGTAGTCGATGATCATCCCTCCTTCCGGCGCGGAGTGAAGGACATCCTCGAAGAAGGGTTCGAAGGCGCCAGCATGGCCGAATGCGGAAATGCCCAGGAGATGCTGGACCACGTTCGCGAACAGACCTACGATCTGGTCGTGATGGATATCAGCATGCCCGGACGAAGCGGCCCGGAGGTCCTCAAGGAACTCAAGCAACTGGCGCCCACGTTGCCGGTCTTGATCTTGAGCATGCATCCGGAAGATCAGTATGCGATTCGGATGTTCAAAGCGGGCGCGGCGGGATATCTCACCAAGGCGAGTGCGCCGGAAGAGTTAGTGCATGCGGCGAAGAAGGTGATGGCGGGCGGGCAGTATGTCAGTGCCTCCGTGGGGGAGGCGCTGGCGCTCACGGTACGTACCGGGGTCGATAAATTGCCGCATGAGCGCTTGTCGGACCGGGAATATGAAGTGCTGTGCCTCATTGCGTCAGGGCAAACCGTCAGTGATATCGCTGAGAGCATCCATCTCAGCGTGACGACGATCAGCACGTATCGGGCGAGAATTCTGGACAAGATGAACTTGAAAAATAATGCCGAGCTGACCCGGTACGCCTTGCAACATGGCCTCGTCGTCTGATGGCGCGGACGCATTCAGATTTGTCGATCAAACGATGACGCGTCCCTACTGTTTTATTGTGACGCACGAATCGCTCCCCGACCGATAGCCTCATCGATCCTCCGGGCCTATGCTCTCCGAGATGACGAGGGCCTGGATTTCCAATACCGCGACATTAGTGGCTCTTTTTGACGCAGCGCAAGGCCATGCGGCTGCCGAGCGCTCCTCCGTGGATCGACGAACAGGGTCGTATCGTCAAGGCTGGTGGGATCTCCTGACGAGACTCAGCCCGCGCGAAGCCGCGATGTTGCAGGACCTCACCTGGTGGGGACCGCAAATGAAGCAGCGATTGGTTCAACTCGCGAACGTGCACACCACAACTTGAGCGAATCCATCTGCGGGGGAACTTATGATGCAGTCAACGAGCAGGAAACCGGCGCATTCCGGAAAACGGCCGACGGTCGCGGTCATTTACGAAGATGTCACCAGCGGGTATCGCTATGCCGACTGGTTTGCTCTGCATGGCTATCAAGCCACCATGACGTCTGCGGTTCCGCAATTGGAACATCACCTGCAGGAACTGCGTCCCGATGTGATTGTGGTCGGATTGTCGTCATTTCCCACATCACTGCAGAAGGCGGTTCCCCGTCTGAAAAGAACGTGCCCGCAAGTGCCGATCATTGCCATGCTGGATTGTGCCACTGAGGAAACGAATGAGACCTTGCCGGCGTTGGCAAAGGCATTCGGCGTCGATGTGTTTAGGTGCGACTCGCTCGACCCCCCGCCGCCGGTTTCGTAACCAGCCGTCATGCGGGCCTGAGCCGCACCTTTATCTTGCAGTGTGTGAGACGATGGTTTGCCTGAGCGGCGCCCGTAGTCTTACCAGCCGAAAGGAGCCGAATCGTGGCGAAACACAGCGTAATGATTGCCGGACCTGATGAGTCGACGGTGTCCGCAGTGCGGGCATTGATTGAGGATGAGTTCGACGTCTCGACGGCGCTGTGGACGACGGAGTCCCTCTTGCCCGTTCATGAGCAGGCCAATCCGGTCATGCTTCTGGATATCGATTCGCCGTCACAGCCGTCAGCCGAAGAAGGGTTGAATGTCCTCCAAAAATTGCGTCAGACCGGATATGTCGGCAAGGTCATCGCGTATACCGGACGACCGGAGCGCAGCGTGGCGGTACGCGCCGTTCAGTGCGGCGCGTGCGATGTCTTGGCCAAATCTCTGGATGGAGGCCAACTACAGCAGAGTATAGAACGCGTCGCGCGGGTGGCCGATCTGGAACGGGAGGCTCGGGGAGCGATGGTGGTGGGCGGGCCGGAGGAATTCAGCGGCATGCTTGGTATGAGCGCCAGTATCAACCGGATTTTTGATGCCATTCGTAAGGTCTCGACAAGCGATGCGCCGATCCTGATCACCGGCGAAAGCGGCACGGGCAAGGAACTGACTGCGCGTGCGATTCATGCGCGCGGGTTGCGCAGACAGGGTCCGTTCATCCCGATCAACTGCGGGGCCATTCCGGAAAGTCTCCTGGAATCCGAGCTCTTCGGCTATGAGCGGGGAGCCTTTACGGGCGCCGTCGGCCAGAAAAAGGGAAAGGTGGAGTTTGCCCAAGGGGGGACATTATTCCTCGATGAGGTCGGTGAACTTCCCAATGCGTTGCAGGTCAAGCTGCTGCGGTTTCTTCAAGATCACACGTTTGAGCGAGTCGGCGGGCATCAGGCGATCGAGATGAACGTGCGGATCATTGCCGCCACAAATGTGAATTTGAAGGAAGCGATCGAGAAAGGCACCTTTCGGGAAGACCTGTACTACCGGCTGGGCGTGGTGCACATCAATCTGCCTCCCTTGCGGGAACGGGGCGAGGACGTGTCGCTGATCGCCATGGCGTTTTTGCGGCAGGCGGCGGCCCACTACAATAAACCTTTGTACGGGTTTACGCGGGAGGCGCTGGAGGCCATGCAGGCCTATTCGTGGCCGGGAAATGTGCGTGAGTTATCCAATCGAGTGGGGCGCGCCGTGGTCATGGCGGAAGGCACTCATATCACCGCCATCGATTTGGATTTGCCTCGACAAGCTGCGCTGCAAGACGACGGCTCAATCTCGCTGAAGGTCAATCAGCAGCGAATTGAGACGGATCTGATCATGAAAGCGTTTACGCTCTCGCAAGGGAATTTGAGCCGAGCTGCCCAAGAGTTGGGCATTAGTCGCTCCACGCTGTACCGGCGGCTTCGCCAATATGGAATGGAACGATCCCTCGAGGCGCGCCGGTTTCCCGGGCTCTCGCCGCGCGCTTCGATGACGGAGCATTGATCACTACAGGGATTTCTGTTGCGGGTCTCATGCACCAAGAGCGGAGAGCGCGATGATGCAAGCAGGGACACATCGCTCATGCTGGTAAATTGATTGACCGTATCTCGGGTATTTGTTAAGAACAACAGTGTTGGGTATCTGCTGGCCTAGTTCCTTCCGAGGTATCGTCAGCCCATTTGCGCAGGGTGTGTGCGTCATGCGGCCCGCCTCAGTCAACTGCAGCGGGCATTGCTTTGGTCGTGAGCCATGAAGGCGTGATCCAAGGGGCCGCGAGAGATGCTTGCAAGCTTCCGCTAGGAGAAAGAACTGATGTCATCTGAGGCCCTCTCTCTGTCGAGTCGACGGGATTTTTTGCGTACGGTCACCGTGGGCACGGCCCTGTTCGTCGCCGGTCTGGCCCTTCCCGCAGAGACGCGAGCCTCGCGGCTTCCGGCAGGGCGCATCAGTTTATTCAATCTGCAGACCGAAGAACGCTTGTCGGTCACGTTCCGAACTGAGAGCGGAACATACGATCAGGCGGCGTTTGACGAGCTCAATCATTTTCTCCGCTGTCACCATACGAATGAAACGACGACGATGGATGTGCAGCTCATTGAATTCGTGGCTCTCGTTCAACAGCGGATCGGCGGCCGCCGGGACATTCATATCGTGTCAGGATACCGTTCGCCGGAATATAACGCGCAGCTCATCAGAATGGGCACTCGCGCGGCGCGCCACAGTTACCATGTGTCGGGGCAGGCGGTCGATGTGCAGATTCCTGGGGTGCCTTTACGGACTGTCCGAGAAGTTGCGTTGAGGCTTGGCTGCGGCGGCGTCGGCTATTATCCGCGCGGAAAGTTTGTGCACCTTGATTCAGGCCCTTTCCGGCATTGGTAGGCCGCGCGTTCGTCCTCTCTTGTCCCCCATTCCCTCTTTCGATGATTCCTTCAGATAATCCCCAAAGAGTTCCGCGGCAGCTCCTCCTTTAAGCTTCCGCTATTCGCATGACCAAGCCCTCTTCCCGTGATAGGGTGGTCCAAGGCAGGGTGATCCTGGCGACGACCTTCGCGGTAATGGACGGAAGATGCGGCACGATGATTCGCATGAGTCCAGGCAATCGATAACATCTCCCCAAGGAAAGACTGAAAAAGGAGTGCGACGCATGCACGTCAGCAGAGGAGACGTCGTCTCCGTCGAATACATCATTCGTCTCGACGACGAGCAGATCATTGATACGACCGTCGGTGAGGCTCCGTTGGTCTATACCCATGGGCACAATGAAATTTTACGCGGGCTGGAGGCAGGACTCGAGGGCATGGCCATCGGTGCCGTGAAACGCGTGACCGTAGCGCCTGTGGATGGTTATGGCGAGACGCATCCGGAGGGGTTTTTCGAAGTGCGGAAGGATCGTGTGCCGCTGGAAGCTCAACGCGTTGGGGCGAAGCTGGAGACGACGGCTCCTGACGGGAGGGTGGTCTTTCCCTATGTGGCCGCGATCAAACCGGAGGTCATTGTCTTAGACCTCAACCATCCGCTTGCCGGGAAGACCTTGGTCTTCGAGGTCAGAGTGATCGATATCCAGCGGGAAGGAAGCCGACTCGCAGAGGGAATCGCGTCGGCAAAAGGGGCGGAAGGTTAACCGACCAGGTCCGGGTTCATTTTGGCCATGGATTGAACCGACGTGGCCTTGATTTCGTTGTAGACAATGGCGCGACCGGCCTGGCGCAACCGGCTGAAGATACCTTCGACCACGACGTAGTCACCCTCTCGAACATCGGCCTTTCCCAGCCCCACCACCTTCACCGTTCCAGCAGTGTCTTGCAACAGAAAGCCGAATGCCGGCTGACCGTCACGATTCGTGGCGAGCTGAAAACTGCTCACGCGTCCACTGACGGTGACGACTTGGTGGTTGTAATGATCGGGATGGGCCAGAAGCTCCGTAACTTCCACGAGAGCCGCCGCGGTCAGCGGAGCAACGGGTATGGCCATCATGGCCAACATCAGCAGGGATACCATCAAAACCGAGCCTCTGGGGATGCGTCGAAGAGGAATCATGGCATGATCTTTCTGCATGATAGTTGGATTATACAAAATTCACTCTGAACTGAGAAGTCGGTTACGAAAGAAAATCTTGTCACGTTTTCCGGTCAGCTGATGTCCAACCATCGTACATGTTGCCGGAAGGACGTTATCGCTGAAGATCGTTGTGTAACTCCCCAATAAAACTGGTGAGAACATGCTGTTGCATCTGTCCCATTTCTTCCGTCGCTGGCTGGGCTGCCTCATTGGTGAGTTCCGGCGCATCTTTCGGAGTCGGGGCCGTGCGCGCGAGAAGCTCCTCTTCGAGCGCGTCTGGGCTGGAATCAATCTCCGACAGCACGGCCAGCAGCCGCTGCAACCCAAAGACGGACCGCGTGTTTTCGGAGTGCACGGCATTGGAACTGGCGCCATGCACGAGGGACAACCAGAACTTCGCTTCCAGGTCTTCTCCCAGGGTGCCCCAGGCGAAGGTCCGAAGTTTTTCCACCAGGGCTTCTTCGGTTCGCTCGAGGCCATCATAGAGAGCGATGGAGCGTTCAACCGGCCGTTCACCTAGAACCGCAAGCGTTTCTTTCCAGAGATCAAGTGCTCCCGCCGTCGGGACTGCCTGCGTTGACGCCTTTTGAAGGGCAGATTGAATGGCGTGAAGATATTGATGGAGATGTTTCACCTTTCGGCCGGCCAGACTTCCGGCTGGGATACCCCAAATATGGCCGATCTCGTGATCCTGTAATGGAGCGGCGTTGATCGACTTCCATTCGCGCTCCGAGACTTCGAGGCGCTTCTTGTACTTCTCGATCAAGCGGAGTTGAGCTTGAATCTCCAGACCGAGCCGGGCTTCCTGATAAGCCTCGGCGGAGATATCGTTCTCGTCCCACCTGCGGTTCAGCGATCGGATTGCCGGCTTGGGCACTGCCGTGCGGGCGCTTTGTGTAATGGCATTCACGGCTTCAGCCTTGAGCTTGTAGCGAGTGCGCAACAGGTCGGTGGCCGTCCGAATCATTCCTTCAGCCAGGGCGATCATGCCCTTCATGGCTTCCATTTGCAGCCAGAGGCGCTCCCGTCGCAGTCGGACTCGACGGCGGTACTCATCCCTCCGATTGGTCACATCCCGCAAGGCATCTTGCTTGACCATCTGATGGATCGGTTTGGAGCCGGCCACGCAACGAGGGTCCGGCCGGTCGGCGGCGATATAACTGATTTCCTCGGGCGTGATGTCAAAATGCTGCAAGAGCAGCAGCTTGAGCATGACCCTGCCCTGAATCGGGGCTTGTTCGATGGTGGAGGCAATAAGTTCCGAGGTGAGTAATGCGGACATGGTGTGGCCTCTCTGCGAGGTAAAAGGTTCGCTCAGGCCGTGCCCTGATGGCTATTTTCAAGGTAGACCGCAACGTATTCCCGAATGTGTTGGATGCTGCCGCTGACGAACAGTTCGCGCGGGATTTCCACACGCACCAACTTGGCGGGGTCGACGCCCCGATCGATGGCATATTCTTCGTCGATATAGAGGGTCACAGAACCGTCAGGATGGCGAATCGCATAGACCGCATTGTTTTCGGCCATAGGAGCTGCTCCGTCTGAGGATGGGGAACGGTATCGCTATTACAGGTAACACAGGCTCGAGCCGAGTGTCAAAATGCGGTCTACCGTCTAAAACCAAGGCCGGTCAGCGCTGGAATATCCGCCGTCGCCAGAGGATATAGGTGGTGAAGGCGATGAGGGCGATCAAGAGGGTGTTCCGAATTCGACCCGGCCCAAAACAGGTCAAGTTGACGAGCGCGTTCGTGGTTCCGTAGGCAGCATATACCAAATACACCAAGAGTGACCATTTCTTGACTCGCAAAAATCCGTACCCCACCCAGGTATGGAGAAACGGGGAAAGGGCTTTGGTCGCGAAGCCGGCGACTCCGTCCAACTTCGTGCAGAAAAATGGCAATAGATAGTCGGGGTTCTTGGCAATGATGATCGCATCGTTGGCGGCGCTGACCAGGAAGAGGAGGCCAAGGAACCGGATATCATGCCCTTCCGCCCATGCCTGGCGGGTGGTTCGCACGAGATCGGATCCGGATGCGGCCGGGCCGAGTGCGGCGTCGTAACTCTGCAGCGCCCACCAGGGAAGCGCCAGGAGCATAAAGAAGAAGACTTCCGCGGCTCGACCGGATACGCGTCCCAGGGCCAAACTCAGCAGGATGAGGAAAATGGTCATGAAGCCATAGAAGAGGGCGGCTCTATGCCGCCCGCGGAGCAGGTGGCCCAGTCCGGGGAGAAGGGCTGAGTACAAGGCTGCGCGATGATCGGAGGCTAGGTGAGTCTGAGCGTCAACGGACATGGGTGAAGGACGCGGTGCCTGATGGCTTACGGGGGCAGAACGTACACGGCCTTCGATCATCGGATCGAAGGCCGTGCAAACTGTCCAAGGGTGTTAGCCGACTCTTAGCCACCGAGCGTGTCTAACGCTTCTTTCAGGCTCTTGCGGATGCAGGTGAAGATCGGGGTGTCCCGCAACGTATAGCGGCTGCCTTCAGTTTCCCGCAGCGCCATGACGAGATCCAAGAAGTCCTCCGGCTTGTCGCTCTCAAACGCGACCACCCATTCTTGGTCGTCGAGACCGAACGAGTAGGTGGTATTCAGTTTGACCGAAGGGAAGCGATGGCCGACTTCAATGTGTTCGTCCATCATGCCCTGTCGCGCGGCCTTGGTCAGCAGGAACCATTCGCGAGTCTTCACGAACGGATACACGAAGATGTACTTCGCCTTGCCCGGGACAACGGTCAGGCGTTTGCTTTCCTGATTCTCGTGGGTGTGATTGTCGACATAAATGGAGCGTTTGGTGATCGCGAGGTACGAATAGGGATTGAGCAAATACTTGCCCAATCCGGACGCCAGGATCTTGGTGCTCATTTCTTGGAACAGTTCGAGTTCGTAGCTGATGCGCCAGAGCATGAGGTCGCAGTCGCCGCGGATACCAACGGTCGTGTACGCAATGACGAGTACTTTGCCCTGGTATTCCTCCACGGCACGGAGGAACTCTTGTTTTCCGCGCGTGCGCTCATCTTCAGGAAGCCGACGCCAAGCCGGATCAAATTTGTAGAAGGTAAAATTGACGTACTGACGGCGGGGCGCTTGTTCGGGGCTGGACATGAGGAACCCTCCAGGCAACTTCTTGATAATGTAAAAGAATAAGAGTTAGCTCTTTAGCATTTCATCTCCTAGGCTGTCAACCGAGCGCAGGGTGCGCGGGCTGTGAATTGACACGCTCCTATCGATCTGATACTGGCTCCGTATCATGCGTAACATTCGGCGAGAGTGTGCCGGCTCCAAACTCGTGCCATACCTGTTCGTCGTCGCAGGGATGAGCATCCCTGCGGTGTCGCTCGCCATCGAAGTGCAGCCGACTCCCGAACAGATTCAGGCCACCGTGGAACGGGGGAAGGCCGCCGCCGGCCAGGGTGTGTCCCCGGATCAATTGCATACGTGGTTCGGCGCGAAGGAAGACCTCGCTCCGCGCGGATTCATCATGACCAAGTTGGGCAGCCTGCTGGTGATGGCCAACCATTTGTCGTTGCGGGCTCTGGCTCCCACCGAGCAAGATATCGCGCAGGTGATGGCGAACGGCAATCTCCTCGTCAACGTCGTACTGTTCGGTGAGCGGGTGAACTTTGCCGCCGACAGTTACATCGTCCTGGAGCAGGCGGGGCGGACGGTGAAACCATCCTCGGTTCGGTTTGACGCGCGGGGCGATCGCACGGCTGTCTGGCCCCAACAGCCGGCCTATCGGGCGAAAGTGATTGCCCAATTTCCCTACGCCGATCTGGACCCCCACGCGAAGACGACGCTCATGGTGTTTCCCTCCGGCGGCGGGCAAGTCAGCTTCGAACTGGATTTCGCCCAGATCGAATAATGTGAACATCCTCCCTACGTTTCTTCCGAGCATAAAGGTTGATCCTGCATGAACAAGTCGAACGCCTGGACGGCTGAAACCATTGCCATCGGGTCCGAGCTCTTGCTCGGTGGCCGGATGGACACCAACTCTCTGTTTATTGCTGATCGCCTGGCGGCATGTGGGGTACAGCTTCGATACAAATCGATCGTGGGTGACGAGCTGTCCGATATTGTGAATGTGCTCAAGACGGCGGGCCGCCGCGCCCGCGTGGTGATCATCACGGGCGGGTTGGGGCCGACAATCGACGACCTCACGCGTGAGGCGGTTGCGCAGGCCACGGGACAACGCCTGAGCCGTCGAAAGACCGCGCTGGATGGAATGATCGCCCGGTTGGCTGAATGGGGCCGAACGCCGACGAAGGCGCAGTTGCGGCAGGCGATGATTCCTGCCGACGCGGACATTCTCTCGAATCCGGTGGGGACGGCGCCGGGGTTCGTATTGGTCTGGAAGGGGACTTTTTTCGCCGCCTTGCCCGGAGTGCCGCGTGAGATGGAGCCGATGGTTCAGGACGGGGTCCTGCCTCGCCTGCAGGCCTGGATCGGCAAGCACAAGGGAATCCCCGCCACTCCCGTCATTCGGCGGGTGCTGCATACCTCCGGGGTGCCCGAATCAATTGTGGATCAAAGATTGGAAGGATTGCTCACGGATGGGACGGCGATCCAGCTCGGTATCTATGCTTCTCCCATGGAAGTGATGGTGTCGCTCACAGGGCCGGAGAAGGAGTCGGGGCCTGTAACGATCGACCGCTTGTTTGAAGAAGCGAAAACCAGGCTCGGAGACATTCTGTATGGGGAGGCGGACGACACGATGGAATCGGTGGTCGGCCGATTACTAAACGATCAGCACATGACCTTGGCCTTGGCCGAATCGTGCACCGGTGGATTGATCGGCCATCGGCTGACTCAGATACCCGGATCCTCAGCGTACGTGGAGCGGGGCGTCGTCAGTTACAGCAACCGTGCGAAGGTGGAATTGTTGGGAGTCTCTCCCGAGATGCTCGAGCGGTACGGAGCCGTCAGCGCCGAAGTGGCGGCAGCCATGGCGCGAGGCATTCGTGAACGCAGCGGGGTATCGGTGGGATTGAGTGTGACCGGCATCGCCGGACCGGGAGGCGCGACGAAGACCAAGCCAGTGGGACTCGTCTACGTGGGGCTCGACGGCGGACCAGGCGAGAGCTTGACGAAGGAATTCCGTTTTCATGGCGGCGACCGGAGCGTCATCAAGCAGCGCTCCTCGCAGGCCGCACTGGATTTCTTACGTCGCTGGTTGATCAAAAAAGGTGGCGGATGATCAGAGCGTTTCTGGCCGTCGAATTGCCGCCGGATTTTCGCGCCGCCCTGTCTGTTGTCCAGCAGGATCTCAAGCGACGGCTGGAGCCAGCGGTCGGCCGGCAGGTGCGGATCAGCTGGGTCCAACCGGCCTCCATGCATCTGACAGTGAGGTTTCTCGGTGAGACGCCGGAGGACGTGATCGAATCCCTCCATACAATGGTTTCCGAGGTGCTAGCCGATCATCACGTGGTCCAGATTCCCTTTTCGCGGCTTGGAACGTTCCCTCGACCACAGCAACCAAGGGTCCTGTGGGCTGGGCCGTTGGAAAGTTGGGAGCGGGGAAGGGAAGGGGAACGGCTGCAGGCCTTGTATCGGGCGGTCGAAGAGGTGTGCCGGGTGGCAGGTCTTGCGGCGGAGGAGCGGCCGTTCAGTCCGCATCTGACACTGGCACGAATCAAAGTAGGGGAACGGCAGGTCGGACAGGGATTGGCTCAAAGCGGCCTGCTGGATCAACCCGTAACGATCGGCCTCTTGCCGATCACGGCGCTGGTCATGATGAGAAGCGAATTGCGGCTGGCGGGGCCGGTCTATTCAACGTTGTGGACCTGTCCGTTAGCTCCAATAGAGTAAACGCGACAACGGTCAGACTGATGCGAACCGATCGTCCTGCTATCTGGTGAGACATTCCTCCGGGGCTTCCACCGCCGGATTGGTCAATGCGGCGACTTGCATCCGGCACATGGCAGATACAATGCCTTCATATACCGTGGCTGCGGCCACAGACCAGGCCGGGTTGAATGGTTCGCCTCGAAAGGCGGCCTCGGCGGCCTTTTTTTGATCGTAGGTCAGATCGCGTCCGCCCTGAGCCGGCCGCTCGTTGGAACTGGCGACGTGGTTACCGGTTGTATTCTGTCTCAACTCTTGCGACATGGGCTCCTCCTCTATCGTTCGAGATGTCAGGCCCGCATGACGAAAGAGAGGAGCAATCTTGGTGCCAGAGTGTCCGCCGGTTTTTCTGGTTGGGCAATACTGTTCCATCGGCGTGGGACGGCAACGATGGAGCCTGTCTCGCTCTCTGGCTCCGGCTATTTTTCAAATAGTTACGATTGTTATCCTTCTTTGAATCCATGGGAACTGGGCGAGCAGGCGCATCCGAATTAGATATGGACGTTGTGACGGGCGTTGTGCTGGTTCTGACATGACTTGGAAATTTTGACAGCCTGGCTGGCTGAAGGTGGGACGGCGAAGGAAGAATTGTCCCCGCTGGACGATTTTCAACACAGCCTCCGGTGATTTCATCCGGATCGCGCGGATATTCCCACCGTGGTCTTGGGCTAGGCTTCTTCCTTCTCAGTCCGGTATAATCCGTTGTTCTGTCTGCGTTCCTGGTCTGAGTCTGGTCCGGTTGGTGCGTGGTCAACTCATGGCCGGCTGGTGCGTTGTCTCCCACGGCATGCGAGACACGCACACTTCACGAGTCATGTCGCGAGAAGGAGTTTGGAATGACGGAAAAAGACGAGAAGAAACGCGCGTTGGACCTGGCCCTGGCTCAGATTGAAAAGCAATACGGCAAGGGCGCGGTGATGAAGCTGGGGACCGAGGATCGCCCGGCCGACGTGCCGGCCATTTCAAGCGGTTCCTTAGGGTTGGATATTGCGCTCGGCGTGGGTGGATTCCCGCGCGGGCGGGTCATCGAGATTTTTGGACCGGAGTCGTCCGGTAAAACCACGCTCACGCTGCATGCCATCGCCGAGGCTCAGAAGGCGGGTGGCGTCGCTGCTTTTATCGATGCGGAACATGCCCTCGATTTGACCTATGCCAAGAAATTGGGCGTGCACACCGACGACTTGCTCGTGTCGCAGCCCGACACCGGCGAGCAGGCGCTCGAAATTGCGGAGACCCTCGTGCGCAGCGGCGCGATCGACGTGATCGTCGTCGACTCCGTGGCGGCGTTGGTGCCGCGGGCTGAGATTGAAGGCGAAATGGGCGATGCCCATATGGGCTTGCAGGCACGGTTGATGTCCCAGGCGTTGCGCAAACTGACGGCGGCCATCGCCAAGTCGCAAACGACCCTGATTTTCATCAATCAGATTCGCATGAAAATCGGCGTGATGTTCGGCAATCCGGAAACGACGACCGGCGGCAACGCACTGAAGTTTTATTCCTCCGTGCGCCTCGACATTCGCCGGATCGAGTCGATCAAGGATGGGCAGGATGTCACCGGAAGCCGTGTCCGGGTGAAGGTGGTCAAGAATAAAATGGCTCCGCCGTTCAGGCAGGCCGAATTCGACATCATGTTTGCCGAGGGAATTTCCAAGTCGGGCGAGATCGTTGATATGGGAGTTGAGAAGCGCGTGGTGGAGAAGGCCGGCGCCTGGTACTCCTATAAAGGAGAACGATTGGGCCAGGGGCGTGAAGCCGTCCGCGATTTTCTGAAGACCAACCCAGCCATTGCCAAGGAGATTGAAGGCAAGGTCCGCGAACTCGCCGGTCTGCCGTTGCGCGGTTCCGACAAGAAAGCCGAGGCCAAAGACGAAAAACCCGAACGCAAGGTCGAGAGTCGCCAGGACGAGAAGCGCGGCCACAGTGCGAGGGCGACGACATAGGGAGCGGCATGCCGGCTGTACGCAGTGGACGACGACGCACGGAATCGCAGCCGGATTTCCTGACCATGGCGATCCGGTACCTTGCCCGCGCCGAGCGGAGCGCCTCTCAAGTCGAGCAGTACGTTCAGCGAAAAGGGGCGAGTCGGGTGCAGGGGCACGCGGTTGTACGTGAGCTGGAGCGGCGAGGGTATCTCGACGATCAGGCCTATGCCACACGTTGGGCGGAATCCCGGCTGTTACGACGCCCGATGGGGCGTGAGCGGCTGAAGCTGGAACTCCTCGGTCGAGGCTTTGAAGACAGGGTGGCAGAGCTAGCCTTGCACAGTGCCTACCGGTCGATTTCCGAACAGGAGTTGGCGTGCCGGGCGTTAGAGGGGCGCACGACCAGCATGCGCGCACTACAGAGGGTAAGATTTTTACGGCAACGCGGGTTTGATGACGACACCATTCAGCAAGTCACGCAAGTCGACTTGGAGACGGGGTTAGACGAGTTATGAGTCAACGTGTAAACGATCTGCGGCGAGCCTTCATCCGGTACTTTGAACAGCAGGGCCATCGGGCGGTGCCGAGCGCGCCACTGATTCCTCAGGCCGATCCGACATTGCTGTTCACGAACGCCGGCATGAATCAATTCAAGCGGGTGTTCCTGGGTGAAGAAACGCGCGCCTATCAGCGGGCCGTGACCGTGCAGAAATGCCTGCGCGCCGGCGGCAAACACAATGACCTCGAAAATGTCGGCTATACCAGGCGTCATCATACGTTCTTTGAAATGCTGGGCAACTTTTCCTTCGGCGATTACTTCAAGGAAGACGCCATCCGGTTCGGGTGGGAGTTTCTGACGTCGGTGGTCGGGCTCTCGAAAGACCGGATGTGGATCACGATCTTTCGAGAGGACGACGAAGCCGATCGGTTGTGGCGAAAGATCGGTGTATCTCCGAACCGTATCGTGCGTTGTGGCGAGAAGGATAACTTCTGGCAAATGGCCGACACGGGCCCTTGCGGACCTTGCTCAGAACTGCACTTTGATCAGGGACCGTCGGTGCCTGGCGATGACACGCCGAATGGGGAGGGGGACCGGGTCATCGAGATCTGGAACCTGGTCTTCATGCAATTCAATCGCGATAGCGCGGGGACGCTCAATCCGCTCCCAAAGCCGAGCATCGACACCGGTATGGGGCTGGAACGTCTCACGGCGGTCGCGCAGGGAAAGCTCAGCAACTACGACAGCGATTTGTTCGCGCCGTTATTGGCCGCGATCGGGCGGCGAGCCGGGGCTGAGTATGGAGCCATGGATCAGGCGGATCGGTCCATGCGAGTGATTGCCGATCACCTACGAGCGATTACCTTTTTAATGGCCGACGGCGTGTTGCCGTCGAATGAAGGGAGGGGCTACGTACTGCGGCGGATTCTGCGGCGCGCGGCCCGGCACGGCCGGTTGCTCGGCATCACCGAACCGTTCCTGCATGAGCTGACGGCGACGGTCGTGGACCAGATGGGCGACGCCTATCACGAGTTGCGGCCGGCGGCCGGTACGGTGGCCGAAGCCACGCGCGGTGAGGAAGAGCGGTTTATCGCCACACTCGATCAAGGGTTGCCGATCCTGAACGACATGTTGTCGAAGGTGAAAGCGTCGGGGCAGCCTGTGTTGCAAGGGCCGGAAATTTTTAAATTGTACGATACGTACGGGTTCCCGATGGATCTCATTGCCGAAGCCTGCCGCGAGCAAGGGGTGACCCTCGACGAAACCGGCTTTGAAGCCGCCATCGAAGAGCAGCGGACGCGCGCCAGAAAGACGGGGGGCTTCGAGCATGAAACGGCGCAGCCGGCCCTCAGCGAGGTGGCGGCTCGTGTCGGCACCACCACCTTTGTCGGTTATGACCGGTTGGATTCCGAAGGCGTGGTGCAGGCGCTGCTCAAAGGCGATCGTCTGATCAAGGAAGCTTGCGAGGGCGATGAAATCGAAATCGTGCTCGATGTCACGCCATTTTATGCGGAAGGCGGCGGGCAGGCCGGTGATCAGGGCCTGTTGACCGGCACCGACGGTCGCGTGGAGATTCGCGAGACCACCAGGCCAGTGCCGACCTTGATTGTCCACAAGGGCGTGGTGACATCCGGTTCGATTCGTGAAGGCGAACGGCTGCAGTTGTCCGTGAATTCTCGCACCAGGAAGGATGCAGCGCGTAACCATACCGCTACCCATCTGGTCCATGCTGCGTTGCGCGATCTGCTTGGGCCACACGTCAAACAGTATGGCTCGCTCGTGGCGCCGAATCGGCTCCGGTTCGACTTCGCCCACTTTCGGCCCATGTCGTCTCGTGACATCGACGAGATCGAGTCGATCGTTAATGAACAGGTCCGCCTGGATCAGCCGGTGCAAACGGATGTGATGGGCGTGCAGGATGCGGTGGCCGGCGGAGCATTGGCGTTCTTCGGCGACAAGTATGGCGACCGGGTGCGGGTGGTCCAGATCGACACCTTCAGCAAGGAATTGTGCGGAGGCACCCATTGTCGGCGTACAGGAGAAATCGGGTTGTTCCGGATCGTCTCTGAATCCGGTGTGGCCGCCGGGGTGCGTCGGATCGAGTGTTTGACGGGGAGTGGGGCCTTGGATTCCCTCAAACGCCTGGAAGCGGATGTGCGCGAGATGTCTGAACTGCTGAAAGTCGCGCCGACCGAACTGGTCGCTCGCACCAGAAAGTTGAGCGAGCAGCTGAAGGACAAAGAGCGGGAACTTGCGGACGTGAAGCTCAAGATGGCGAGCACGTCGTCCGGTGACGCGCAGGCACGCGAGATCAAGGGCGTGCAAGTGCACGCGCAACGTACGGATGGTCTCGATGTGAACGGCATGCGTGCGCTCGCCGATCAATTGCGGGACAAACTCCGAAGCGGTGTGGTTGCCCTCGGCGCAGCCAATGACGGCAAGGTGTCGTTGCTGGTGGTGGTGACGAAGGATCTGATGGGCCGCTTGAAGGCCGGTGAGCTGATCAAGGAAATGGCGATTGAAGTTGGCGGGACCGGCGGTGGTCGCCCTGAGATGGCGCAGGCCGGCGGAAAAAATCCCGAAGGGCTGGGTACGGCGCTCGAAAAAGTTTTTGGGTTGGTCCAAAAGGCCTTGGAAGGGTAGACTGATGAAAGGCCAGCGGATTCTTGCGATCGATCACGGATCCAAACGCATCGGCTTTGCCTTGAGCGATGAGCTCGGGTGGACTGCCCAGCCGTTGGAAACGTTTTATCGGCGCAATCCCGAGGCCGACATTCGACATATCCAGGAGTTGGTACGCGAGCACGAGGTCGGCCGGGTGCTCGTCGGCCTCCCGCTTCGATTGGACGGGGAAAGTGGCCCCGCCGCAAAGGTGGTCGAGGAGTTCATTCAGCTGCTGGAACCGGCCTTGTCGGTCCCGGTGGTGACCTGGGATGAACGGATGACGACCTGTGCGGCAGAGGATTTGTTGATCGCTGCCGATGTCGGACGCCGGAAACGGAAAGGCATCGTCGATCGGATCGCCGCCGCGATTCTCCTCCAAAGTTACCTCGCGAGTTTGGAGAATCCGTCGTCTGGCCAAGAGCAGGCCCTAAGCACTTCCCACGAAGACGATCCCTGGTCTTTTGACGAACCACGAGTCGATGATGCAGAAGCGTTTAATTGCGGGACTGGTGCTGGCGACAGTGATGCTCGCGGCCATCGCGGGGCTACTCGTCCTGCGCTGGGCTCAAAGTCCCGTCGCCAGCGGGCTTCCTAAGCCTCCCTCCAAGATCGTCACGATTCCTGATGGCAGTACCTTTCAGCAGGTTGCGGGCATGTTGAAGAGCGAGCAGCTGATTCGCAGCCGCTGGGCATTCCTGTTGCTCGGTCGGTCGCATGACAGCGATCGCAAAATTCGCCCGGGCGAATACGAACTGGATGGCGGCATGTCGCCGCAAGACATTCTGAGCAAGTTGTTGTCGGGCCGCGTAGTGTTGCATCCGGTGACGATCCCCGAAGGGCACAACCTGGCGCAGATCGCCGAGGTCTTCGCGGCACAGCAAGTCACCGACGTTCAGGAATTCTCGAAGCTGGTGCGCGATCGTACGTTCATTGCGACGCTCGGAATCGAAGCCGACTCGCTGGAAGGCTACTTGTTTCCGGAAACCTACTCTTTTCCTCGCGGAGCCAAGGCGCGTGAAGTCATCAAGGCGATGGTCGACGGCTTGCATCGTGTGTGGAGCGCCGACTTGCAGGAACAAGCGGCGCGCATGAAGCTCTCCCTCCATCAAGTCCTGACGTTGGCGTCTGTCATTGAAAAAGAAACCGGCTCGAAGGAAGAGCGCGAACTGATTGCGGCGGTGTTTCATAACCGGTTGCGCAAGAAAATCCCCCTGCAGAGCGATCCGACGGTCATCTATGGGCTCCCGGCATTTGACGGCAATATTCATAAACGCGACCTGTCCGTCATGAGCCCGTACAATACGTATCGTGTGCAGGGACTCCCGCCGGGCCCGATCGCCAGCCCAGGGGCCCATTCGCTCCGTGCGGCACTGTTTCCGGCGCAGGCGACCTATCTCTATTTCGTGTCGCGCAACGATGGCACCCATCAGTTCTCCTCAACGCTCGCCGAACATAATCAAGCCGTGGAAAAGTATCAAAAGCAGCCGTTCCGCAAGCGCGCGAGAGGAAGCCTCGTGACTCACGGCGCCTGACCTGTCGTGGCTTCCGCCTGCACGGCGTCTCGCCGCATCGCGCTCACTCATTTCATCGAGAGTCATTATCTGAAAGGAATCGAGACATGGGACTTGTGTCGTGGAATGACAATCTTCCGGCGCTGTTGGATCATACGGTGTTGCGTCCTGAAGCGACCAAGGCGGATGTGTTGCGGCTCTGTGCCGAGGCGAAGGAGCAGGGATTTGTCGTGATTTTTGTGCCGCCCTGTTATGTCGATGAGGCGGTCGCGGCCGTTGTCGGAACGGCGGTGCAGGTCGGCATTCCGATCGGGTTCCCCCTTGGCGGGCACTCGACCCATGCCAAGGTGACGGAAGCGATCGAGGCGGTGGCGCATGGCGCGCGGGTGCTGGATATGGTCATCAACATCAGCCGCCTGAAATCCGGCGACTATGATTTCGTTCGGAAGGATATGGCGGCCGTCGTGCGCGCCACGCCTGGAGTCAACCACAAGGTCATTTTAGAAACCTGCCTGCTCACTCGCGAAGAAAAAATTACGGCGTGTCGTCTGGCTGTCGAGGCGGGGATGGACTATGTGAAGACCTCGACGGGATTCAATCAAGCCGGTGCCACGGTGGAAGACGTGCGCTTGATGAAAGAGGCCGTGGCCGGACGGGCGAAGGTAAAGGCGTCCGGCGGTATTCGAGATTGGAAGTCGACGTGCGCCTTGCTGGAGGCGGGGGCAGACCGGATCGGCACCAGCGCAAGTCTGAAGATTCTCAGTGAGTGGCGAGCGGAACAGGCCGCCGGCCGTTGAGCCGTCTCGCGAGTTCTGAGTGGAACAGGTGTCGCTCTGCCGGGACGGTGAGATTGGCTTGCTCGTTTCAACGGATTTGATATAGTGCCCCGATGATGACTCGAATCGTCCTGCTGGTCTTAGATGGATTTGGTATCGGGTCCTTACCTGATGCGGAATCGTATGGCGATGGCGGCTGCAATACACTGCAGCGGCTGGCGGCAATCTCCAAAGGCCTCGCCCTCCCGAATCTCGAACAACTCGGCCTCGGTCTCCTGGGCCAATTTCAAGGTATCCGTCCCATGGCTCAGCCGGAGGGTTGCTATGGCATGTTGGGGTTTACGACCAAGGGCAAACACTCGCTGGCCGGGCATTGGGAGTTGGCTGGGTACGTCATCGAAGACGGCCCGCCCCCCCTTGAGGCGTTTACGAGCGAGCTTGCCTCCGGTCTTGAAGCCGCATTGGGACAAAAGACGCTGGGGAATTGTCGCACGGTTTACCTGGAGCCGATTGCAGAGTTCGGGGCGCAGCATCAGAAATCCGGCATGCCCATCGCGTGGATCGATACGGCGGGGACCATCATGCTGGCCGCTCACGAACAGGTCGTCCCGCCGGAGGAGCTGTATCGCCTGGCGCGTGAAGCCAGACGGCGGCTCAAGACGACGATGCCGATCGTGCGTGTGGTGGCCCATCCGTTTACCGGGCAGCCGGGGCAATTAGCCGTCACGGAACGCCGCCGGGATTTTGCCGTGGAAGCACCGGGCCTTACGCTGCTGGATCATTTGAGCCAGGCCAGCCAGCTGGTGTTCGGGGTGGGAAAAGTCGGCGACCTGTTCAGCGGGCGGGGCGTCACGAGGTCTGTGCCCATTTTTGATGCCCATGCCGTCATGGATGAAGTCATCGGCATGTTCAGCAAAGCGCCTCGCGGTTTGATTTATGCGAATCTTCCCATCATGAGCCCCGACCTGCAGGACACTCTGTCGACGTTGCAACACGTCGATCGCCGGTTGCGCGACCTGCAAGATTGTCTCAAAGTCGGTGATGTTCTCATCATCACCGGTGATCACGGATTCGACTGCGCCAGACCGAATCCGGGCCATTCGCGTGAGTATGTCCCTTGCCTGATCACCGGCCCCCGCCTTGCCCGAGGGGTGAATCTTGGGACCAGGACGACGGCCGCCGACCTCGGCCAGACGATCGGCGAAGCGTTGGGAGCCACGAGGCTCCCCTGGGGCGACAGCTTCTTGGATGCATTACAGTCGCGCTAGCGGAGCGTCTCAATCCTCTGCAAGCCCGTGTCTGCGATAGCCTGCCACGACGTATGTGGTCGGATCGCGGCGCTTCAGCTCCATTCAATCCAGACCGGCCAGCATTGTCTGGCTGTCGTACCCTATCCTGGTTGCAGGTTTGGCACGACAGTGCTGCGAATTAAACTGTCTGCGCAGTGAACTAGTCGATGTGGACGAGTGCTAGCGGGGGGATGTGGGCAGACGCCGGGAGCGTTGCGCGTGGAGCGCAAATTCCAGCGCGGCTTCGAGTCGAATCACGCGGGCGTTCAGATCTTCAATGTGGGACTGCTGCTTGGCGACCGTGGTGTTGAGTTGTTCCACTTTGTCGTTCAGCTTGATGGTGTTGGCGAAGGCATCCCATACACGCTCGGTGAGTCCCATCGTCACCCTTTCTTACGGGTCTTGGCGAGCGCCTGCATCCGCGCTTCCGATTCCGCCACCAGGGCGAGAGTTTTGTCGATGGCGCGAATGGTTTTCTTCGTCTCCCGGATGACTTGCTTGGCCATGTGATCCAAGAGCGTCGGATCGTCAGCCGGCACGTATCGCTCGCCGCCCTCTCGAAGCAGTTCTGCCATGGTGAGATTGGCGGCTTTCGCCTTTTGTGCCAGACGGCGTTTCTGGCCTGGGCTCATGAGGATGGGGACTTGGACCATCGTTGATGGCATGGTGGCCTCCCTCGGCGTGGATATATAGGCCATATATATCATAGGATCCGATTGGCTGTCGATGCGGCCCATTTCCTTGCCGCTTTTTTGTAATGCATGTCTGAGGGGTTCATCTTGCCCCATGGCTCCCTGATGACGTATACGTACGGTTGATTGTCCGAGATGAACTCCAGATGTAGAGAACCAGTCGACTCTCGCCTGCGTGACCGCCGGGCGAGGGTGAAGAAGAAAGGATGCAATTGTGTCGATTGACGATAAACTGACCAGCCTCGGTCTCACGCTTCCGGCTGCGCCGAAACCGGTCGCGAGTTATGTGCCGGCTGTATTGGCCGGTGACCTGCTGTATCTGAGCGGCATCTTGCCGTTTCGTGACGGGCAGGTGGCGATCACAGGGAAGCTGGGACAGGAGGTGACGGTTGAACGGGGTGCCGAAGCGGCACGACTGGCGCTCCTGAACGCCCTGGCGGTCGTGAAACAGGAACTCGGTTCGTTGGACCGTGTGCAGCGGATCGTGCGAGTCGTCGGTCATGTCGCGTCGGCCACCGGATTCGTCCAGCAGCCGGCCGTGATTAATGGAGCGTCCGATTTGCTGGTGCAGATTTTCGGTGAAGCCGGGCGCCATGCGCGTGTGGCGCTTGGCGCGGCGGAACTACCCCTGCATGCCGCTATCGAGCTCGAATTACTGGTGCAAGTCAGAGCCTGATGCAACCATGCTCCCGTTTCCTTCCCGCCGGCGCCGCTTGCCTTGACTTCAAAAAAAACCGCTTGTTATAGTCCGTGAGTCATACCCCCCATCCGGCGTCGTTGCCTCAGTGGCGTGGGGTTTTGTGCCACGTGCGGGGCGTTCATCTGGCGTATCATCATTTCATGCTCACCCGGCCTGCTGGTCAGGCTCACTCAAGGGTATCGGTAGGGAGTGGATCCCATGAAATACATCACTTGTGTCATCCTCGGCTTGGCCGTATGGGCGAGTTCCGTCGATTCCATAGCTGCTCGGACTGCACCCCCAGCTCTGCATCCTAGTGCCGCCGTGCCGGGAGCCACGCTGTCGATCACGGGCAAAGGATTCGGTCCGTTCAAATCGACCCGGTTCAATCAGGTGACGTTCCAAGGGGTGCCGGCGTTGATTCAGCGGTGGGATCCGGATCTCATCGAAGTGCGGGTGCCGTCGCAAGCCGCCAGTGGACCGGTTGAGGTCATCATCGGCAAGAAGCATGTGAAGGCCGGCTCGTTTACAAGGCTGCACCCGGTGATCCAGTCGGTTTCGCCGGCTGAAGCGGAACCGGGCTCGATTCTGGAAATCACCGGAGAACATTTCGGCAACACCGCCGGCCCGCGCGATCCGAACACGATTTTCGGCGTCAATAGCGTAGCCGTCGGCGACGTGACGGTACGCGTCCGCAAGTGGCGTGACGACAAGATCGAAGTGGAGTTGCCGGGTAATGTGCAGTCGGGCGATGTGGTGATTCGCATGGCCTCATCTGATCCATTGCCGGATGGATCGTGTTGTGCGCCGGTCAAACAGGTCGTGAGCAATTCGATGCCGATGAAGGTGCTGGCGTCGGTGCGGGTCGATCCTACGAGCGGGCCGGTCGGCACGAAGGTAGTCTTGTTTGGCAAAGGCTTCGGGACGACCAGAAATCCTGAGGATGGCGTGCTTTTTGGTGGGCATCTGGCCACCGTGTCGCAGTGGACGGATACGACCGTTGTGGTGCACGTACCGCTCGACGCCCAAACCGGCCCGGTCGTGATGAAGCTCGGCGGGCAGGATCGGGCCATCGGAACCTATACCGTGCAGACGCCCAAGGCGACAGCCCTGACTCCGACCGAGGCGCCCATCGGCACGCTGTTGAAAATTACCGGAGAGAATTTCGGGTTTTACTCGGAGGCCGGTTCTACACCGTTTAACTATATCGACTTCTCGCTGAGCGAAAACACTGTCGAGATCGGCGGGGTGCAGGCGATTGTGTATCGATGGGGGCATGACCGCATCGATGTGTGGGTGCCCTTCAGCGCGAAGAGTGGTCCGGTGGTGGTGAAACGCGCCGCCAACACGCCGAAGCCGGACGGCACCTGCTGTGCCGATAAGAAGGTGCTGGAGACCGAGGTCGGTAACTTCACCCTCGTGACGCCGAAGATCGATTCGTACAGCCCGAACACCGGGGGACTCGATGAAGTCGTGACCATCAAGGGTAGCGGGTTCGGCAAGTTTTTGAAGACGGCCGAGCCGAGCAAGGTCATCACGGACAGTGTCTACGCCCGAGTAGCGCCTGAGTTGGGAGAGAATGTTTCGCGTACCGAAGTGTTGTTCAACGGGGTTGGGGCGATCGTCCAATCCTGGACGGATACGGAGATCAAGGTCAAAATTCCGCATCGTCATTCATACGGAGTCGGGAAACTCGGCGAATTCAATCCGGACCTGACGTCCGGGCCCCTCGTCGTGCGGCGCGGATCATGGGATTTGCTGCCGGATGGGTCCTGCTGCACGCCGAAAAAATGGCTCACGTTGGAAGCCGGCACCTTCACGATTCAACCGTCCGGCCTGCCGGATGCCAGCTATTGGCGAAATCCCAATCCTGAAAACAGTCACTTTCATTGAGGCGTCTCACGTTGCGTACTTTGATTGCCGTAGTAGGTTCGCTCTTGATCGTGCTTTGTGTCGGCACGGTCCAGGCTGGTTCTCCTCACGCTCCGGTGACCGTCTCTATGCAGAAGAGCGGATCCGAGGCGACGCTGTTGGGAATGTTTTTTCACGACCACCAGCTTGGTTGGGCCGTTGGGTCAGGTGGGGCGATTCTCAAGACCACCGACGGTGGCCACAAGTGGAAGAAGATCTCCAGCGGCACGCCGTCGCTCCTGACCGCCGTCTACTTTCGAGATGCGCAGCGCGGATGGGTCGTGGGGGCGAACGGTACGGTCAGAATGAGCAAGGATGGAGGCGAGACCTGGAGCGTCGTCGTTGTGTCCACTCAGGCGCCTTTGTACGGGATCGCCTTTGCCTCTCCGACGAAGGGTTGGATGGTGGGCGGGAATGGCACCATTCTGCAGACCAGTGACGGCGGAGAGAATTGGACGGATCAGACCAGCGGCACGAGTGCGGCATTGTATGCCATTGCGATGACCAGTGAGCTGCAGGGTACCGTCGTGGGTGCATTGGGTACGATCCTTACAACGGCAGACGGTGGGAATAGCTGGACCACACAGGCCAGCCAAAGTTCGGCCACATTTTTTGATGTCGCCTTCGCAGATGACACCAACGGATGGGCGGTCGGCAATGCCGGGGCGTTATTCCAAACGACCGATGGGGGAACCCACTGGGTCGATCGCACCTTGCCCTGTGGGCGGACCTGCAACAAACTGACGGATCTCATTCGTGTACGGTTCACGGATGCGCAGCAGGGTTGGATTGTCGGGGAACGTGGTCAGATTCTGCGAACCAGCGATGCGGGATTCAATTGGGTAGAAGAAACCAGTCCTGTGAAACGTTCTCTCATGGCGCTCAGTTTTCCTCGCGCAACAGCCGGTTGGGCGGCCGGCGAAGGTGGGACCATCATTTCGATTAGTACGGCAAAGAAATAGCCGCTCGCCACGTTTCTACTCGTCTAGCCCAACCGTCCTAATCGGCTCTGCACGATGCTTAACGCCGTGACCGCGGCGGTATCCGCTCGAAGGATATGCTCACCCAGACTCACGGGACGGCACTCTCTCTCGATGGCCTGAGACAGTTCCTCTTCCGCCCATCCCCCTTCAGGTCCGACAATCACGGTGATGGTGTCGGTTGAATGAGTGGGTAGGGGAACAACCGCCAATCCCGTCGTGTCCTGGCGTTCGGCTAACAGGAGTGCGGCGGTGGCTTCATGGCTCGAGAAAAATCTACGCGACTCCATTGGTTCCAACACCTGTGGAGGCTGCCACTGTTCCGATTGTTGCGCGGCTTCGGTGGCAATCCGCTGCCAGCGAGCCACTTGGGCAGCGACTCTCTCGGGTTGCGGTCGTACGACGCCGTAGCGTGAAGTCAGCGGTAGAATCGTCCGCACGCCCAACTCGCTCGCCTTCTGCACCACCCAATCCATGTGATCGCCTTTGAGTACGACTTGCGCGAGGAGGATACGTGGCGCTGTATCAGTCGGTCCAGGCCGGCATGTGAGAATCTCCGCAGTCAACGCCTGGGTAGTCACGGCGCTCACGCGTACCTGATACCGTTGACGGTGTTCATCGGTGAGCCGGAGGATCTCTCCGGGCTTGATGCGCAAGCTGGCACGCAGATGGTGGCAGAGTTCGCCGGCGAGGGTGAGTTCGGTTCCGCGGATTTCGGCTGAGGAGATAAAAAATGCCGGCATGACGGTCGGCGGATCGGGAGGGGGCAGATGCCCGGTCTATTCGAAGAACGTCTTCATCTTATCTAGAAAACCCTCGCCCTCGCTGTCTTTTGTATAACCGCTTTCTTTAGCGAATTCTTCGAGCAGTTCTTTCTGCCTCGAGCTAAGTTTTGTAGGGATCTCCACTTTCACGTTGAACAATTGATCCCCGGTATGGCCGCCTTTGAGGTTGGGAAACCCGAGGCCCTTGAGCCGCAACACTTTATCGGGCTGGGTTCCCGCGGGAATTTTCATGAAGGTGTTGCCCTTGAGCGTGGGCACTTCGACACGGCCTCCCAGAATCGCTGTCACGAGATTGACGGGAAGATCGCAAGTAATATCCTGGCCTTCCCGGCGGAAGTGGGGATGGGGTTTGACCGTCACCGCCACATACAGGTCGCCCTGCGGGCCACCTTGCACGCCATGCTCACCCTCATTGGCGAGACGGAGGCGCATGCCGGTTTCGATGCCGCCGGGAATGTTGACCGACAGCATGCGCTCCTTGCGGATGCGTTGCCGTCCACCGCAAACCTGGCAGGGTTCGGTGATGATTTGTCCGACGCCTTCGCACTGACCGCAGGGGCGGCTGACGCTGAAAAAGCCTTGTTGGAAACGGAGCTGTCCTTGTCCTTTGCAGGCAGGACACATCTTGATGGCGGTCGCGGATTTTGCGCCGGTGCCCTTGCAGTCGGCACAGGTTTCCCACCGAGGAATTTTGAGTTTGGCTTCCTTCCCGAACACCGACTCTTCAAAGCTGATCTCGAGATTGTATTGGAGATCATTCCCGCGTTCGGCCCGAGCACGGCCGCGAGGCTGCCCGAAGAAGTCTTCGAAAATGTCGTTGAAGATATCGCCGAAGCCGCCCTGTCCTCCGAAATCGAATCCTTCGGCACCCTGGGGTCCGCCAGCATGGCCGAACGTATCATACCGACGACGTTTGTTTGGGTCGCTGATGACTTCGTAGGCTTCGTTCAGCTCTTTGAATTTCTCTTCCGCCGACTTTTTCTGTTCTGGAGAGGTATGGAGGTCGGGGTGATGTTGGCGAGCGAGTTTTCTGAAAGCCTTTTTGACTTCGTCGTCGCTTGCGTTCCGTTCGACGCCCAGTGTTTCGTAATAATCGCGTTTAGCCACAGGAGAGGGGTATCCGTTGTAAGGTGCGGCAGGGCCAGGCTTCACGGTGGGTGCAGCCTGACCCTGCGTGCAGTGAGGGACTTACTTCTTATCCTTGTCGACTTCTTCGAATTCCGCGTCCACGACCTTTTCATCGGTCTTGGCCTGTGCCCCGCCATCTCCGGCCGAAGCCCCGGCGTCGGCCGGACCAGCGGCGGCTGAAGCCTTTTTGTACATCTCTTCAGCCAGTTTATGAGAAGCCGTGGTCAATGTTTGCGTCGCCGTCTCGATAGCGGCGGGATCATCGCCTTCCATGGCCTTGCGGAGTCCGGCAATCGCTTCGGTGATCTTGGTCTTGTCGTCTTCGCCGATCTTATCGCCATGCTCGGTCAGGTTCTTTTCGGTGCTATAAAGCAGCGAGTCAGCCTGGTTACGGGCTTCCGCAACACGGCGGCGTTTCTTGTCTTCTTCCGTATGAGACTGCGCATCTTTGACCAGCTTGTCCACTTCCTCTTTGCTGAGTCCGCTGGATGCCGTGATCTTGATGGATTGTTCCTTCTGCGTCGCCAGGTCTTTGGCGGCGACGTGGACGATACCGTTGGCATCGATATCGAAGGACACTTCCACCTGCGGCATGCCGCGCGGGGCAGGAGGAATACCGACGAGATCAAACTGACCCAGCAGTTTGTTGTCGTTGGCCATCTCACGTTCGCCCTGGAAGACCCGGATGGTCACGGCGGTTTGATTGTCGGCCGCCGTCGAGAACACCTGGCTCTTCTTCGTCGGGATCGTGGTGTTGCGTTCGATCAGTTTGGTGAACACGCCACCCAGGGTTTCGATGCCGAGGGACAATGGAGTCACGTCAAGCAGCAGCACATCCTTGACTTCGCCCTTCAACACGCCGCCTTGGACGCCGGCGCCGATGGCGACGACTTCGTCAGGGTTCACACCGCGATGAGGCTCTTTCCCGAAGAAGTCCTTCACGACCTGAATGACTTTCGGCATGCGGGTCATGCCGCCGACCAGCACGACTTCCTGGATATCCTTGGCGCTTACTCCCGCATCCGCCAAGGCCTTGCGGCAAGGTTCGATGGTCTTTTGAATGAGGTCGTCAACTAGTTGCTCCAATTTCGCGCGGGTCAGCTTGGTGACCATGTGCTTCGGGCCGCTGGCGTCTGCCGTGATGAACGGCAGGTTGATTTCACTTTCCTGAGAGGATGAGAGTTCGATCTTCGCCCGCTCGGCCGCTTCTTTCAGGCGTTGGAGCGCCATACGGTCCTTGCGGAGGTCGATGCCCTGATCCTTCTTAAATTCCTCGACGAGCCAGTCCATCACGCGTTCATCGAAGTCGTCGCCGCCGAGGTAGGTGTCGCCGTTCGTGGATTTCACTTCAAACACGCCGTCGCCGATTTCAAGGACGGACACGTCGAAGGTCCCGCCGCCCAGATCGTATACGGCGATACGCTCGTCTTTTTTCTTGTCGAGGCCATAGGCCAATGACGCCGCTGTCGGTTCATTGATGATACGAAGGACATTCAATCCGGCGATCTGCCCGGCATCCTTCGTAGCCTGCCGTTGGCTGTCGTCGAAATAAGCCGGCACCGTGACGACGGCTTCCGTGACCTTTTCGCCCAGATAGTCTTCGGCCGTCTGCCGCATTTTCTGCAGGATCATGGCGGAGACTTCCGGCGGGCTATATCGTTTGCCGCGCAACTCCACGTGCGCGTCGCCATTGTCCGCTTCCACGACCTTGTAGGGGAGGCGCTTCATGGCTTCCTGAACTTCTTTGCTCTTGAATTTGCGGCCCATCAATCGCTTGACGGAAAAGATAGTGTTTTCGGGATTCGTGATGGCTTGCCGCTTGGCGATTTGTCCCACCAGGCGCTCATTCTTATCCGTGATACCTACCACGGATGGAGTGGTGCGACTTCCTTCCGCATTGGCGATGACAACCGGGTCTCCACCGCTCATGATGGCGACGCAGGAGTTCGTCGTGCCGAGGTCGATTCCAATAACTTTGCCCATGGGTTGGCTCCTTCGCAAAAAATATCAATAC
>CP092081.1:3722066-3727756 GCA_022226935.1 Nitrospira sp. | reverse complement strand
TGGTCGGCTCCGTCACGCGCGAGAGAATCTTGAGGAGCGTGCTCTTCCCGGATCCGTTGGTGCCGATGACCCCGAAGACTTCGCCTTTTTTGATCTCGAAAGAGACGTCGCGCAAGGCCCAGAGAGTGTCGTCGGCCGGCGGCGGCGGGGAGCGGCGGCCGACCAACCGGCGCATGCCGCGGGATAATGCCCCGGCCAGGGATCCGTCATGCGCATGGGCGGCGCCCAACCGATACTGCTTGTGCAAATGTTCGACTCGAACCGCCAGGTCATTCATCTCATTCACCATCCCGAGGCCGCGATCATGGGTCGCCAGGGGCTTGTTGCGCAGATGCCCATCAGGGGAGAGCCTTCCTCATAGGGGCACCCTCGCCGGTCAGCTTGCCGGCCAAAAATTCCTTGAGTTCGCCGATATTGTTCATGTCGGCCAGTTCGTTGCCCTTAAATCGGACTCCGAAGGCCTGTTCAATGCCAAACATCAGATTGATATGCGTCACGGAATCCCACCCTTCGATATCGGCTGCTCTCATCTGATCGCGCAGCATGAGCGCGTCATTGTCGAATACTTGACGAAATACTTCTTCCAATCGATCGTGCAACTCCATGAACTCCTCACATCATGCGGTTAGGTGTCGTGTCGCCATTGCCTTGTTTGATGGTATGCCTGTTCGGGATCGCCTCATGATCCGTCAAAAGGTCTCCATGATCTGTAAGGGCTGTGATGGATGAGACTGACAAATCTGCCGCACAATCGAGGCCGCGACCTGTTCGACGTCCATGGCTCCCTGCCGTCCCACGGTCGTATTGGTCTGATCCGTCAGAAGTTTGGGGGGTCTGATAATACGATGCCGAACGGTCGGGTATTGGACGGCAGCCCAGTTCACCAAACCTTCCAGCGCGCATTTTGCCGTCACGTAATGCGCGAAGACTGGTGGGAGGTCTCTGACAAAAGACGAAGACAGGACGATGTTCCATCCTGCCTGAGCGGCCAGCATCCCGAGAAAGGTGGACATGGGCGCGGAGACGAGCGCCAGACTTCGCGTAACAAAGTCCTGGAACTGCGAGAGCTTCTCCGGTTCGAATGCGAGCGGACGAATAGGGGGCGAGGCATTGCAGACGAGGAGGTCGAGGCCGCCGTACCGTCTGAGAATCGTATCCCGTAAAGACAGGCACCAGTCAATATCCGCTGCGTTCCCCTGCGCCAATTCAAGCCGTGCCGACCGCTCTCCCAGACTTGCGCGAATGTGTTCCGCTTCCGCCGTACTATGCTGATAGGTCAGCAACACCGTGCAGCCTTGCGAAGCGAGTGCTTGCGCAATGGCGGCGCCAAGGCCGCGGCTTCCGCCGATGACCAAGGCGCGCTTTCCCTTCAGTTGTTCTGATTCCGGCAGCAGGTCGCTGATGCGTCGAAGGGAGGGTCGCGGGGAATCTTGACGCACGAAAGCCCACATGTGAGCTGTCGCATAGGGCAGCGAGCCTGCGGAAAGTGTGCCGACAGATCGCAGGAGATCATACCGCTCATCCAAGTCTTCAACCGCCGCATCGTATGAGAACGGATCCTCTCGGGGCGGGTCCACATCATGAAATTCAAGCGTCAGTCGCCAGAAGACGGCGCGTTTCCCGGGAAGGTGCATCCCCACGACATAACTGGCCCACATCATTGCGGCGATTTGATGTGGGGTGGCGCCCTTTCCAACAAGCCCCCAGCGTTCGACCACCTGCGCAAATTCTTCGGTCTGTGGCGCATAGATGCCGGTCACGCGAGTGCCCGGGATGAGGGTGTTTTTTTGCCGGTCTTCAGGATCCGCAGCACACCATACCTCCGGGAAGCTGCTCGACTGAGTGCCGTCCTGTCCGGGCATGAAGGCCAATGTCGCCGTCATCATCAGGCGGGTCATATCATAAAGTTTGACGCGCGTGTTGTCTGTCGATGATTCGATGATGTCGAAACGATAGGGCACATCCAGGCAGAGAGGGTTACGAAACTCGACGGAGATGTGCCGCAGGTGCCGGTCGTTGCGCTTGGAAAGTTGCCCAAGTCCGGCCAAGAGACCCAGCAGGCCGAACACCACCGGTTCGGCGTAGGGCGTTGTGCGGGCATAGTCCTCTGAGATGTGCAGGGGGTTTCTGTCGCGACTCGCTGCGCTGAAGCGGGCAAGATCCTGTTTCGTGAAGCGGACGGTAGTCATGTGGCAGGAAGAATCGAGTCGAACCCGACATGTCAGGGCATGCCATCAACGGATTCCCACGAATCGACGCTCCTCACAAACATATTGGCAATCGGGCCCCTCGCCTTCAGGTCATACCGCCACCTTTGATGCCCGTTGGTCTGGTCGAATGGTTCGAAACCGTACTTTGCGTAGACATCCGCCGCCATCGCGTTCTTCGGTGTCGGAATGTAGGTTCCTTGAAGGACGGTGCAGCCGAGCTGTGCCGCATGCCGACAGAGGTGTTCCAACATCGTGGCCTCCACGGTCCGGCCGATGACCCGGCAACTCATGAGCCAGGTGTCGACATCCAGGAGTTCGCCCTCGCGGCGCGCAATCATGACACTGACAAGCCCATGATCGGTGTAGCGGTCTCGCAGTTGTAACGCGAGGTGAACGTAGTCCATGTTCCGGATGAAGGCGGTCAATTGGGGCATGCCGTGGCGTCTGGTGGTCAGATTGAATTGGTTGGTCTTGCCGATCAGCTGCGCGATTCTCGGCAACTGGGTCTCTTCGAAGGGCGTCACGATCGCCTGCATACGGAGGCTGTGATAAAAATCTTCGATGGACTCGGCCGCGGCCTCCAACTCTTTGATTTGCGCTCTGGCTCGATACTGGTCGGCGCGCTCACGGTCCTCGGCCGTCAAGGACGCGGTCTCGAGCGCAAGATATTGCGACAGGGTTCTGACGTAATAAGCCGGATCATCAGGCATCGGGAGGACATCGACCTGAGGGAGAAATTTGCGGACAATGTCACGCTCGACAGGGTTGTCATCGACGAACACCAGACTATCCAGTCCGATTTGTAAGGTGTCGGCGATTCTGCGGATGTTGTCCGGTTTGGACTCCCAATTGGCGATGAAGAGGGCGATATCTTGCAGCGTGAGCCGCATTGCCGAATGTTTTTCGAAGGGTTGGACGGCATCGGCATAGTTATTCTTTGAACAGACGGTCAGGATGACGCCTTTCTGTTTCAGCTTCAGGATATAGTCCTGAAACGCCACGAATGCTTCGCCGTCCGGTCCCTGTCCCAACTTGATTCCGGCGAGGCCTTCTTCCGCGATCACACCGCCCCACAAAGTGTTGTCGAGGTCGAGCACCAGGCATTTACGGCTCAGGCCGAGATCTGCCGCGATCACTGCTGCCGTGTGTCTTGCGAGCAAGGGCAGCGCTTCCAGCGCCACGGCTTGTTTGGAAAGGTTCCAATACCGCGGGTCGCGCCACTGGCGTTTGCCGATGAGCGCGGACAGACGTTCACAATCTACCAAGGACACTGCATGGCCCGCCGCTTCCCCCAACCGCATATTCACGGCCTGCGTCATCATGTATCGAGAGCCGGGAAGTCTGGTTGCGAGATGGCCTGCAGGGATTTCGCACGGCAGCGCAAAGTTGTGCTGGATGACGCGGGCGCGGGCACGCTCCGAAACCAGACGCCAGAGTGTCGTCCAACGGTCGACTTCGGTGCGAATCTCCTGTTCAGGCGTTGAACTGTACTCGGGGAGGCGGAGATCTCCTTCGTGAACCGCAAGGATGACGACATCGGGGCCGAAGGCGTAGAGCCGGCTTCCGGGATCGATGATGTCTTGCTGATATTGCCCGTATGAGCTCTCGTAGAGATCGATATGGATACCGAGCCTGGCAGCCGCAAGCTGCAACAACGGACACAATTGGGTCGTGGTGTAGCTGCTCACTATGGCGACCTTTGTTGATCGCAACACCGGCCAGCCGCCCTGGACCGCATGACGTTGAAAGAGCGCCCAGCCGGCCAGCCAGGTGGTGTAATCATCGCCCGCTTCAACGAGGGAAAGGGCCCATCTGCAGACTTCGGAATGATGCTCGAGGTGATCGTAACATCGCGCAAGTTTCAGGCAGAGCGCGGGAGAAAGGGGAAACGTCACAGCTTTCAAATAGGAATGGATGGCCTGTTCCATGCGGCCTTGCTTTCGGAGTGCGTCACCGCAGGCCTCAGGCATGTCGGAAGAGCCGGGCTGTTGGGACGAAACTATGCCGCTTGGGGTCATCCTGTGTCGTCTCACATGCGTTGGGACATGCCCCTGATGGTGTGAGGCTCGTCGGGGGTATTCGGCAGGCGTATTACACGAGGCGCTTCGGCAAAAACTCTGGCTCCTGCAGGAACGTTCGACATCACCACGACATTCGGGCCAATGACCGCGCCGTTCCCGATCGTCACGGCGGCAAAGATCACCGCGCCGGGTCCGACTTCCACGTGGTCTTCGAGCCTGGGCCCTTTGTGCAATGTTTTCTGCCCGCCATACCCTGCGCCGATGGTGGCATTGTGACGGATCAGGCAATCATCACCGACGACCGTCTTCCAATGGAAGACGATGCCGCTTTGGTGCACCAGCCACAGTCTTCGCCCCACAGTGACGGTCAGCGGAATTTCGATGCCATAGTAGTTCCGTATATACCGATACATGATCCGGTACAGCCAGAGCAGCACCGTTCGGAGAATCCCGGGCCGCTTATTTGAAACCCAGGTGCCGAAGCGATGCACGGCAATGGCTCGAAAGCCAGGCATCGTCCAGTCGCGATTGTTGGTGGCCCAATCCTCATGGATCTGGCTCGCCAAATCCTGCACGCTGCGATAGAGTCTACGAAATGTTCCCAGCATAGGCATTTCAGTGGGATGGAAGATTCTCGCTAGGACGTTCATAGAACCTCATTGCGACGCACCGCCGATTGTGCGCGGCCGATACGCATCTCTTGCCTCAGGATCTGCGGGTGAGGAGCGGGCCAGTTTCGTCCATCATCATGATCCCCGGGGGGCCATGAATTATGTCGATCAGACGGAAGGCGCAGCCGACTACTCAACGATCTCCAGGCGTCGTGTGCCTGTAGCCGATCTTACCATATGTCCAGCATTACTGGACAAGTTAAAAGCGGCATCGATAGGCAAATTAGTTTTTGGGAGGTATTCGTGTAGCTCTCGCGATGACAATGAGTCATGCGTTGAGGGAGAGTCGTGCGCCAGGTGCGGAGCATGTCCGGCACCCAGCTGCGTATATTATGAGCATTGCGCAAATGGACTTCCTGAATCGACTAGGTGTATCCCTAGTTCGACGGGTATCGATGTCGACGCGTTGTTCCGCCGTTGAACGGATTGTGAGTGTGATAATGGAGGCACCCTTTTCAAATGGGCAGGCATCAATCAATTCTGGGCCGAAATACCTATTTCATGGCTTGTATGGCAGGGGGACGCGTGGTACTATTCGCGGTCTCCCGCTGGGGCCTGGTGAGGGATGCGTTGAAATAGTTCAGGCCTGACTCGATGTTGCCTTGCCCGGGAATCTAATCGAAAGCCAGACCCAAGTCGCCCCGTTACGTCGCGTCTTCGGCCCGTCCTTTCCCTTTCTTTCCTTCGTTCAAGACAATGTCACTACCCAAGAGGAGGACCCACATGGGTTCTAAAATTTATGTTGGCGGGTTGCCGTATTCGGCAACCGAACAGCAGTTGAGCGATTT
>CP092081.1:3554981-3721966 GCA_022226935.1 Nitrospira sp. | reverse complement strand
GAGCCCGAAGTCGGTATGTCGAGCCTATCGCAAGGGTGAGATTCCCGTGGATCGATTCCGTCGGTTTGTACGCTTCGACCTGGAGCGCGTGAAGGAAGCGCTGAAGACCAAGGGAGATGATGTGACCTTTGTTGTGACTAGGAAGAACGAGGGACAGCGCAGCGCGACCGGCGGCGCCAGCCGGCGGCGCGCGCAGCGGCCCCGCCCCCGACTGGGTAAGACGGGGGCGTCTATCGCTCAACCGTCAAGGAGGAAGAAATGACGAGTTCAGGAGGATTCACCCAGACCATCGATTGGCTCGCCTTCACGCTCCCGAAGGCTGATGTGAAAGACGTGATCACGCTGATTGGTGGCGATTGGTTCCAGAGTGAGACCGGCTTTCGCGGCTATCCCGTGGCGCAACTCATGACTGAAGGCAAGACGGGCGTTGGCAAACTGGGGACGGGTGCCCCTCGCAATCCCAAGGAAGTGCATGTCGATCTCTCGGCCGGGATTGTCTCCCAGTGGGACGAGACCAAGCTAAAGACCGTCTTGGCCTGGATCTTTGCCCAGAAAGGCCATGTGACCCGCATCGATGTGGCGCTGGACGATCGAGAGGCCTCTGTCGCAGTCGAGACCGTCCGCCTCGCTGTGGAGGCCGGACAGCTGGTGAGTCGTTCGAAACAATTCAAAGTCATTCACGCGTCAAATCATCGCGAGGGCGTTCGAACGGGAGAAACGCTGTACTTCGGCAGTCGGGAAAGTCAAAGCATGTTGCGCGTCTATAACAAGCGACTGGAACTGCAAGCGAAAGGTCGAGAAGACGCGGGATTATATGGCGTCCGCTGGGAACTGGAATTTAAACAGGATCGGGCTCAGGCCTGCGCCAAAGCGTTGCTCACGCTCGATCCGGAAGATTGGCGAGCGTTCTTAGTCGGCGTCCTTCGTTCCTACGTCGATTTCCGCGAGACGACCCGAGAGGCGGAATCCTATGAGAAGTATCGAGCACCCTTGGTGAGCTGGTGGAAAGCCCTCACGGAAGGCTTTATGCGATGCCGACTGGTCGTCGAACGGATTCAGCAACGGCTGGATGATGTCGCCGCCTGGCTGGCCAACGCCATCAGTCCGATGCTCGCCGTGGTGGTGGCCTGTCGCGGTGATCAGTTTTTGATGGAAATGATCTATGCGGGCACGAAGCGATGGACGCAGAAGCACTATGCCCTGCTGAAGCAACGAAGGAAGGGAACGCCCTATGTGCTTCATCTCAAACCTCGGACCTAACGTGGAGTACCTCCGTGCCTGTCCAGATCCGTACTGCCAGGCCGCCGGAGCGTGTGGGGAGTTCCGAAAGGGGAAGTTCTTTGTGATCTGCCAGACATGTGGCTTCGAATTTCAACTGCTACCGAAAGTCCGGCTCGCGGGCCGGGGCGTGTGGGTCAGGCGCAGAGCTGATCCGGGAGTCTTTTCACAACAAGGAGGGGTGAACGATGCAAGTCAAAGCCGAGGGGGCGGTGCAGGGGTATGTCGAACGGAGGAGCCGGGAAGGCAAGGTCTACAGATCGGTGGACTTTTATGTGAAGGGCAAGGACCCAGGCGTGCTGCGATTGGGCATTCCCGAGGATCAGATGTCGCTGATCGAGGTCTGTAAGCAGGCTGAGGGCAAACAGGCCAAGGCGTCGATCGAAGTGCGGAAGTTCGAACAGACCGGACGTACGTTTTTCGACCTCACTGGCTTAGACGTCGTGAAGTAACGGCTAAAGGGAGGAAGGCTGGTGGATCTCACCATCATTCTCGTGGCGGTCCTGTTACTGGCCTTCCTCACCGGCCTTGGAGTTGGACGGTTGTGAAACTGTTGTCTCTCACCAGCTATCTCTCACTTATCTGGGGCCTGTTGGTCTCGTTCTGTCTAGCACCGGGCGAATCTCTTGCGCAAACCGCGACGCAGTATTCGAGGGTGGTCGCGCAGGCTGAACGCATAGCCTATCTGGCCGCCCAACGGTCGGCGCTAGCCTCCCAAGTCGCCACGGCCGCTCTGGCACCTTCGGCCGCCTCGATAGCGGTGCGCATGGTCGCCGGTCCGGTCGGCTGGGCGGCCTTGGGGGGCAGTGCCGGTCTGGTGTTGGCCCAGATGTATTACTCACAGAGCGATCTCTCTGCCGTCAAAACCGCCGCCTCCACGCCGGGCGGCTGGCAAGTCGCGAGCTCGAATACCGGCGTGCAGACCTTTCCCGGTCTCGGCACCAACACGCCCGGCAATCCGGCTTATCCGAATGCGACCATCCAATTCAGCGCGACGAATGTCCCGCTCTGTGCGGTGGACAGCGAGTATCTGCACGATTGGGTCGTCGGGCCCTTTCAAAGCCTCAGCACGGCCGTCTTCTTTCCCGGCAACTTCTTTGTGAATGGTCCGGCGGTGGGTGGCTACAACCTCTATGTCTGCCATCGCAAGGGGATTCCCGGTTCCACCTCACCGATTCAAGACGCATTGATTCCGCCGACTCAACAGCAAGTGGCCAACTTCGTCGGGGGCCTTCCGGCCAGCGATCCGAAGTCCGTTGAGGCTCATACAAATCCCGTCGGCACGAATGGCACAACCCAGCCGGCCGATACCACCATCTCCCAGGCAGTCACGCCAACCGAAATGCCAACAACGGTGAAGCCGAAGCCCGTGCCTGCTGGCGACATCGTGGTGGTGGACACGGTCCCACCTCCGGCCAGTACGCCGCAACAGAACACGCAACAGCAGACGACGACCACCACGACGACGACAACCCAGAATCCCGATGGCTCGACGACGCAGCATGAAGAAACACAGGCGACGACCTCGTGTGCCGTCGGCTCGCATGAAGCCCGGACCTTCGGGACGGTCCTCCAAGCCCATCAAACCATCTGGGCGACGAGTGGCTTACTCGGCACGCTGAATCTCTTGAAGTCGCTCACGTGGCCTTCGACCTTGCCGGTGATTGCCTTGCCCTCAGCCTTCTTTGGTAGCCAGCAGGTCGATTTCAATCAATGGGCCTGGTTCTTCACGGTGCTACGGACCTTGGTCATTGCGACGGCCTCTATTGCGGCCTACCGGATCATCTTTGTCGGAGGAGGCCAGACCACATGACGGCCATCCTGACCCTCATCTATTGCTGGCTGGAGGAGTTCTTCTTCTCGCTCACAGACTGGGGATTGAGTATCTGGGATTCTGTGCTCTCCGTGGCGGACAGCACGCTCGCCACCATCGGGACGGCAGGCCTCACCCTGCCAGTGATTCCCGATCAATATGCGTGGGTGCTGGGCGCGACGGGCATGAGTCAGGCGCTGGCCATCGTGGCGAGCGCCATGGGGACTCGCTTTATTCTGCAAACCATTCCATTCGTCCGGTGGGGCTCATGAACCAACTGGTGGTCGGGTGGGCCTATGCGTGGACGGTGATCCTCGCACTGTGGATCTGGGTCTATCTCAGGAGTCTTCGATGATCGAACTGTATGAAGGAGTGCCAGGCTCGGGCAAGTCGTACCACGCGATCTGCGAGAAGTTTCTGCCCTGGGTGAAGCAGGGCCGGCGGCTCTATATCGCCGTCGATGGCATCTATCTGGATCGGTTGTCACTCTTTACCGGCATTGATCTCTCCGTGCTCGAACAACAAATCACGATCTGGAAAGACTCCGTCGAAGTCCTCCAGGCCTTTCCACACGTCGAGCCGGGCTCAGCCGTCATTATCGACGAAGCCCAGACCGTCTTTCGGTCCATGCAAAAGGTGGAACCAGGTCTGCTCCGTTGGCTCGAAACCCATCGACATTACGGCGTGGACATTCTCCTCATGAGCCAGGACTTCCGGCAGATGTCCCAAGGTGTCACGAGACTCATTGAAGCCACGGTGAAATTTCGGAAGCTCGCCTTTGTCGGGCTCTCGAAGAAGTATCAGGGCAAGGTGCGCGGCAACCCCGAGGATAATGAAGTCATCCGGGCCTTTGTTGGCACATACTCGCCGTCGATCTATGCCTACTATTCGAGTTATGCCGCGGCGGCGATCCGTGAAGAGAAACGCAGCCATACCGTGTTCAAGTCGACTCGGGTAGCGATCGGGATTGCCGCAGGTTTATTTGCCATTGGCCTCATGTTCTGGCGGCCCTGGTCGTCGTTGAGCTCGACGAAGCCGGCCTCTGCGGCGGGATCAATTCCGGTCCCAACTACAACGATCGGCGCCCCACTCTCCGGTTCGGCCAGTCTTCTGAACCCATTGGGAATGTCTCCGCCGGCACCAACGACTCCGCCCGTCCCGAAGCGACCCGTGCGAATCCTTGGTGGTGCGGGCATGAGCAAGGACCGTCAAGGCTGGCGGTATCTCCTGGACAGCGGCGAAATCCTGACGGCGGCCCAAATAACAGGGCGGTATGGCCTGATGGTCTCAGAAATCTATGAAGAGGGCTCGATGCGATTGATTGGCGAGGGAGTGTTCTATGGACCTGCCGGCGATTGAGGCGATGACCTATTTCACCGCGATCTTCTGGCTCGGCGGCTTTGCCGTGGGACTGATTATCAAGTTGATTCTGCCTCAGAACCACTGAGGCGATCGACCGTCGGCGATTCATCCGGCGGCGGAGGTGGACGGACCCACCAACAACACAAGGAGGTGCCGTATGAAGGGATGGGGTTGGGTCAAAGGGCTTGGCGGGGTGCTCATGGCGTTCGTATTCGCCTTGGGTCTTCCGGCGCTGTCGCAGGCGCAGTTGTTTCCAGTGTCGGCGGATGTGGCCACGGTGCGGGCGGATCTGCTCTTGTGGGCCACGGCCTTGATTGGCGTGGCGTTGGCGATTTACGCCTTTAAGCGCGTCCGCGCAATTGTGGGCTAAGCGTAGCCCATCGAGGCAGGCTGGCAGCAGCCTGCCTCCTTTCCTTCAAACTAAGAGAACATGCTGAAAGTGATGACAAGGGAGATGGAGCATGACGGCGTCACAGATTCAAACGATCGGCAATGCCTTGGCCACCGATTTGGTCGCCTGGGGGACAGCGGCGATTGGTCTCGCGCTGGTGGCCGCCGGGGCCGCCTGGGTGTTGCGGCTGTTGCGCTAAGCGCCGGGCCAGCCCTGGTCGGCGAAGCTGTAGTAGTGTTCTTCGGCGAGGATGAGATGGTCGAGGAGAGTAATCCCAAAGAGGTCGCCGGCCTCGCGCAGTCGTTTGGTCAAGACGCGATCTTCGGGACTGGGCGTGATGTCCCCGGACGGATGATTATGGGCACAGAGCCAGGCACCGGCATTCATGAGGATCAGTGGTTTGAAGACTTCGCGGGGATGGACAATCGTCAGGTTCAGCGAGCCCGTCGAGACGACATTGATGCCGATGAGCTTGTGCTTGGCGTCCAGGCCACAGATGAGGAACTGCTCCCGGTCCAGACCGTCAAACAACGGTCGGAGGATGGCGACCGCACCCTCCGACGTATGCACCGATTCCGTAGCCGGCATGGCACGGCCCTCGCGAACAAGTGTGACACGGTAGCGCGGGATGCCGTATTTCCGAACCGGGCTCAGTGGCCGTCCACCGTTCGAGGAACCGAGAGAGCTATCAACGGACATGTCCGCCTCCTTCTGAAATTATGTTCTAGCCCCACCCTTCACCAACCAAGGGTGGGGCGTAACGAAGGAGGCGGCGCGGGGCTCTCGCAGCGGGCAGGCCTGGAGGGGCGGAGACCGGCACGGTGGGAACCGGGAAGGCCTGCCCCGCTGCTCCTCAGCCACGGGCTGCACCCGTTATGGAGGCATTCTTTTATTTCGTGCTGGCATTGTGTTGCCTTTCTCTAAGATGCGCATTCGTGACGCAAGACTCCCTGTGAAGTGGCGCCAGCCTTGTATTTGCCGTGATTCATTGAGTACCGTATGACCATTCTTACTATTGCTGAAGCTGCTGTTTTTCTACGCCTCAGTCGTCGAACAATGTACACGTTGAAGGATATTCCACGTGTTCGTTATGCAGGTAAGCTGGTTTACGTTCTGGAAGATCTGGAAGCTTGGGTGCGCAGTAGGCAAGAGGGCGCAGCAGGGAATCTTACGAGCGTCAAAACTAGCGCGAATTCCGAACGGCTTCCCCGAATCCGTCGTCGTAGGGCCATTTTCGTCTTACCAAAAGAGAGTCAGTCGAAATGAATATTAAACGAACTCAGACTCCCCGTGGGATCTGTTCTGTTCTTGATTATAGGTATGGTGGCATTCGATACCGTCCTGTACTTGGCTACGATCTCACAAGGGAGCAGGAGCAAGCGGCGGCGATCGAAGTTATGGTTGCAATTCAAGTGAATGCAGGTGTGCAGGCGCCGAAAGTGCAGACTTCGCGGCAATCACCCGTATTCTCGGAATTTGCTTCCCGGTACATGGCTTATCTTGCGGCGAAGAAACTGAAGGCGTTGGATCGACCGTGCACTATTCTGAACCGCCATCTTGTGCCGCACTTTGGATCTGTCCCCTTAATGAAAGTAACGATGGATCATGGCTTAGCCTATCTCATGAAGCGTCGAGCCGAAGGTGCTGCGGAGGGAACCATTGCTAGAGAATGCGGCGTTCTGCAAGCAGCTCTAAATTATGCTGTTGAGATCGACGCTCTGGACAAAAATAGATTGCGGCTTCTTCCAAGTCCGAACTGGGAATCACGAGAGCGGGTGGTCAGCACTGAAGAACTCTCAAGACTGTTTCGTAAAGCGTCAGATCCAGTCCGCCGACTGATGGTGTTCGCATTACTCACTACGCTGCGTCAATCGAAGTTAATAGAGACGCATGAAGAGTGGTTGGTCCAGCGTGCGGATGGATGGTGGATGATGCCGTCTCCGGGCAGTCGGCACAAGCGAGTACCCAAAGAGGTGCCATTATCAAATTTAGCAGTGAGGGCACTTTATGGGGATTTGCCGCGAATTGGTGGTCGGTTCTTTGGGCAGTGGAAAGACGGTAATTCTTTCAAGCATCGGTGGGCCGAGTTGTGTCACAGGGTTGGAATTCATGACTTGAATTTCCATGACCTTCGGCATACCGCAGCGTCATGGTTGCTTGCAGCGGGCATTGACTATGCCGTCATAGAGAAGCTTCTGGGGCATCGGCTCCATGGAATGGGCGAAGGATACATCCATAACTGGGAGCACCGCCTGCGTGAAGCTGTTCTAAAACTTGAGACGATTTTATTGCAAAAATTACTGGAGACGGGGCGAGAGGACGAGGGTACGATGGGCAGTAGTGGACAGTTGGGCAGTTACGAAAAATTCCAGTTTCCTAAGTGGTTGATTTGTGGTGCCGAGGGACAGAATCGAACTGTCGACACCAGCCTTTTCAGGGCTGTGCTCTACCAACTGAGCTACCTCGGCATTCCGGTAGAATTTGAGAAGGGGTTTCTGTCTACAGGATCACCGCCAAAAAATCAACTCTTCACCATGGTTATGGCGGAGAGGGCGGGATTTGAACCCGCGACAGGCTTTTGACCTGTGCCGGTTTAGCAAACCGGTGCCTTCGGCCACTCGGCCACCTCTCCGCAAGCCACAGACTGTGTGTGGATCTCTCGCGCCTAGACGCTGTCGGCTAGGGTCTTTCCACTCGAAGAAGGGCGATCATACCCCAGAGCGTGGATCGCACTCAAGTGATTCTCGAATGATTTTGAGGTTCTTTCCGGCGGTGGAGGTGGCAGGAGAGTGCGTAGGCGTTATCGTTTCCCGAACTCTTTCAGGATATCGAGAAAGGTCGTGTGCCACTGGGCGAGTAATCCCACGTGACGTTTGTGCCCGGTCGCATGCACCAGTTTGGTATACACCGATTTACTGGGGTCGATAGTGCGGGTAGGGCTGGTCTGGAATCGCGAGTCGGACATCCCCGGAGGATCCACGTCCGCTCCTCGAATGACTCCGCTGGTCAGTAGCATACGCAAGGCGTGTGACTTCTGATGAGTTCGTGTTTTGATCGATTTGTGAGTGCTAGCCATGGATCCTCGTGCGTCAGGCATGATGGTCGGCGGATCAGTTGAACGTTCTCCTTGCTACATCCACAGGATGCGGCCGAGGTCTTCGTCAACTTCTTTGGTTCTCTGACATTGGCTGCAGCGAGCGAAGAGGCCGTCGGTAGAAGGGAGCGTGTGGGCGCGAAGCACCAGTTGATACTTCTGTCCTCCGCAAAAGGGGCAAGCCTTCCCGTGAAGTTCTCGACGCACGGATCCGATTTTTCCAACTTGTTTGTGCATAAGACCTCCGGTGGAATAGAGCGGAATGGAGACGCTGGGCTGGGCGGCTGGAGTCCTTGTGACTGGTGACTTGCACATGCTCAACAATACCGAGCAAGTAGGAGGGTGAGAATACCGTGAATGAGGGGATGACAACGAAGCAAAAGAGGGGAGATAGAAGTTGCTGAAAATCTTCGCTTTTAAATATTGCAGTAAATATTAATTATCAATTACTTGTGATCAATAGTTTATTTTATTGTTGCTATTATTGGGCTGCAACATTCCCCTGACTGGCACAGCAAGCGGATTGATGGAAGTGATCTGACAGTTGAGGTTTGGGGGTGAAGGCAGATCTCGCCAGGAGGATGCCGAGACCTCTTCCCACCCTGGGTGGGCACAACCAAGGCAGAGACCTTCACCCTTTTTCAGTCAACCACGCGGTTGCCTATTCACGCAAGTGCGTAGTTGTTCGGAGAAACGCCTCTGGTGAAGAATATCAGGGGATAAAGGGAGCAATGGGGCCATCAAGGGCCACAAGGACGATGCAGGGAAAGCGGGTGAATGTGACGTTGTGAAAGGTGGCCAAGCTGCTTGAGTTGGCGCAGCCACATAGAAGACCGGGAAACTTTTTAGTCAGGGTTGCAGTACGCAAACATCTTTGCCCATAGGTTCCTTCCTACTTACGCCCCGTATCTCACTATTAGTTGGATAGCCTTTCAGAGCTGCGAAGTGAAATTAACGGTGTTTCCAATGTGCATGTGTTGGTTGACAGTTGTAGCGTCATGCTGATGATGGTGGAAAGCCTTTATTCGGATCTGGGGGCATCAATTCTACAAAGTGCTCAGCCCGACTTCAGCCACAGTTCAGTCACAATTTCTGACAAAAAACCTCACATTACTGGTGAAATTATGGCGGAGGGGGCGAGATTTGAACTCGCGGATAGGTTACCCCATCTCCGGTTTTCAAGGCCCAGAGGAGACAGATTCTACAGCGAACGAGCCGCCTGAAACCACGCATGAATAGAGGCGTAAAGCCTTCTTTCACGACTTGCGCACGTTGCACTGAATTGCGCTGAATGACGGTAGTCTGAGGGCAGACGGTTACAATTTCGGTTACAGTGACTGGGAGCAGGAAGCAGGAAGGGGAGTGAGTTGTCCTTACCTTCGTACCCATCGCGCCTTTTGGAAAGGGCATCTGACTACGGATCAGAGAGTTACAGACAGGGGCCTCCCTGGGGGGTATCCTTGGGGCGACCTAGCCCCCCGTCGCCGGTGCAGGTACCGGTACCGGCTGTTACGGTCGCTTAAAGCAGGGGCGGGGGGGTAGGCTTCTTTGCAATGTCCAATAGAAACCGCTTGCCGATTTTCCTCAGAATATAAAGGGGGCTGCCGTTCCCGAGATCATTGAAGCGTTCAGGGGCATATTTAGGCTGCCTGTTCTATGGCTTTCTGAATAAGCTCAAATGGATCAACCGTTTTGACAACCTGACGTTGCAGAGCTCGATTACGAAGCGTCAGTTCGTCAACCAAGTCACCGCACTATATGCATCGGCTAGCCCAGAACCAATAGTTCATCTCGCTTTCCATAAAATCCATGCAGCGCTAGACCCTCGGCTGGATGATGAGTCAGAAGACGAGCGGAAGGTGGTTCAATTAATGGACTACTGGGTCAAACCTAGCTTAGATCTAGCTAAAGCTAGGTGCCCCAGTCGCTATTGTTACTCTGCATTCAAGGGGGGCAGGAGGATGAGAAAGAATATGGCCTGTCACGTTTGCCGCAAACAGACGCTACTGCTTTCGTGTCTCTTGTGGTAGAAAACGGCCAAAGGAGAAACGTATGAGCTCAATAGGGGACCGGCCTGAGTTTCGTAAAACCAAAAGCGTACTGACATACTCCTCCCCAGAGGAATTATTTTCCAAGCTTCCCAACCGTGTTGGAACTCACGGGTATCTCAGAATTCAGCAGGCCGATGTTCTCAGAGAATATACCGCTTTAACAAACTCCGATATTGCCCTCGAATTGCCGACAGGTACGGGTAAAACGGCTGTCGGTCTCCTCATAGCAGAATGGCGTCGTCGGAAATCTGCTGAAAAGGTTGCTTACCTAGTATTGACAAATCAACTTGCTAAGCAAGTGATGCAAGAAGCGCACAACCTCGGAATACCATACGCTGATTTGACTGGCACAAGAGAAACCCGAGATCCGGCGGAAGTAGGGAAATACAACCTAGCCAAAGCAGTTGCAGTGTCTACATATTCAAACCTTTTTAACGTTAATCCAGTGATACAGGCATCTGACGTGCTAGTCCTAGACGATGCTCACGGAGCAGAGTCTTTTGTGAGTGGGATGTGGAGTGTACGAATTCGCAAGGATAGCCAGCGCCGTCTTTACCGGGAGGTGTTGACTGCACTCAGGACCTCGCTCACAGATGTACAATTCCGTGTTGTTAGCGATGAGGACGAATTCGAGGCTGTGGAAGTAGCCGACATCCACTCGCGAACTGGAGTTGGAGTAACTCTTACGACAATTTTGGATGAGCAGAAAGAACCAGAAGTTCACTTTCCTTGGGGACTGATTCGGAATCATCTGCACGCTTGTCTTTGCTTGGTTTCGAGCAGAGAAATCGTTATTAGACCTTTAGTGCCACCAACTCACACTCATGCGCCTTTCGCTGACACAAATCAGAGAATTTACATGTCAGCCACTCTAAGTGGCGAAGGTGATCTTCAGAGAAGCTATGGGATCACCGAAATAATGCCTGTTCGCGCCAAGCATGCTGACTGGGGCAAAAGGTATATATTCGTGCCTGGGTTATCTGGTACCGAGGGAGAGTGCTTCAACCTCATTTCTGAAATATGGAAGAGAATGGAATCCCAGCGAGGGGTTATATTGGCTCCCTCGTTTGTCATTGCAGATAGGGCATTCGATCAGAGCGTCGTTGCGATAAGGCCAAAACCACAGAAGTTTACTGCTGCGGATATTGAAGAGTCGTTGAAGCTGTTTACCGCAAATCCATGCGCAATCCTTTGTTTGGCAGGTCGGTACGATGGGATTGATTTGCCAGGAGATGCCTGCCGTTTACTCATTATTTGTGAAACCCCCGCGGGCATAGATGCTCTTGAACGTCATCTCCGAGATCACTGGAAAATGGGTCCGATGCTTAGGCGGCGAGAACGGACTCGGCTCATTCAGGGAATGGGAAGATGCACGAGGGACGCCACCGATTTTGCCGTCGTGATAATGCTGGGCCAATCTTTACTTAATTCGTTGACCACAAAGACACTGACGCAAGGATTTCCCGAAGAAATTCAAAAGGAGCTCAATTGGGGTATGGAGCAGAGTGACCTTATGAGGGAAAATCGTCACCAGCTGAGTGACATGATTATTGGACTACTAACTGACGCGGACTACCGTAAGCGTGCAAATGAAAGTTTGGAGGACGCGCAGATTAACGTCAAGGAGTATAGCGACGACTCTTACAATGAAGGAGCTCTGGCGGAAGTAAATTATGAAAGGGCTTTGTGGGATGGTGATTTCTCACATGCTCTGAAGATCGCACGTGAACAAGCTGACCATACTAACCATCCTGAGCTGACGGGGTATCGGGCATGGTGGTGGTATCTTGCCAGTGTTGCTGCTGGTCACTTAGGCGATTCGGGGAGTGAAATTGATTGTCTTAAGCGAGCTAGAGCAACGCGCATTAACACCGGATATCTGGATCACCTTTTACGGGCACGAAACCGAATCTCAGCTCATAACGATCCCGCTGACCAAGATGATATTCAAGCAGAAGATGTATGGGGCTTCCTAGAGAAGTATGGGTGGCAAGGTCCCCGCTTTAAGCGGAAGCTCGATGAGATGCTTGAGGGCTTATCAAGACCTGCTGAACCAACAAAATTTAATATTGGCCTTGAGACTTTAGGTGAGTGCTTTGGGGCAACAGTGTTTCGTCCTACGGACGACGGGGCACCAGACGTGGTTTGGCTATTTCATGACAGTTGCTACGCGATTGAAAATAAGTCGGACAAGAAGCCGGAAAATAGTCTGTCGAAAAAGGAAGTCCTTCAAGCTAAAGGTCATGTCGAATGGGTGCGGGCAAATGTCCCGGAAGCGAAAGAGATTACTATTCGTCCAGTGATCGTTGCGGAGGGGCAGGCCGCCGTTGTTGCAGAGCCTCACCTCACTGGAGTATTTCACGTTTTTCTCAAGGTTATCACTGCCGAAGGTGAACGACTTGCGGATGAGCTTGCAACCGTGCGTGCTGAGTTTGCGGGAAAAGAGTATGGGGCGGTTCAGGCTGACTTTAGAGCAATGCTTAAGAGCTGTAAGCTTGACCGTAAGGCTGTGGACAGCCTATTTTCTAAGCCCCTCATAGTAGAACCAGGGTGACGCGTTGCCGCTCTGTTAATATTTAGCTGGGCTAGTAAGCGGTGTTCGGTTCCTTGGCAAATTTCCACTGTAGCTGGGAGAGTACAAAGCGATGATCTTGTTGCCGATTTGCCTGTCCAAGATTTAACATCCAAGCCTAGAGCCTTCCCTCCTGAATCTCACCAATTACCAGATTCAGCAAGGTGTAAAGCGCTACCGCGATCAAGATAAACTGATCTTTAGGTGATAAATCTTGGAAAGGTACCCTCGTCTCGTGCGGGTCATAGGAAAGGCGATACGCTTTATGGACAAGCTCTTTCTCGCTTGAACCCAATGAATCGTAAAGACTATTGAGGCGCTCCTTGGTAAGCGTGGCGCTTAAATTGTGGGCAAAATGATTTCGTAGAGCACCGAATGCGCGAAGTCCTTTGGCGTACCCCTCGCTAAGCCCTAGTGCTGTAGCTAAATGTACATGTTGGGAAAAATCTAGGTTGAGCTTTCCTATATAGCTCTCATCTTTAACGAGTAAGCCAATGAGCTGGAGCAGTCGTTCTTCTACATAGAAGTGGGCTCTGACCACGGCTCCTAATTCATCCTCGCCAAATAACACTTTCTGAAAATCGTCTGGCTCGATAATTTTTCCGCCTTCGGTCAATGCTTAAACCTTTCTGAATTAGTTTAAATTATGTCGCCGAGCCAACATACCTAGCCATAAACCGCAGATTGCATTCGTTGCCTAAACATGATGCGCGAGCCGTCAAATTCTCCAAGGTGGGCTGTAGGCGCATACTTTTCGGTGTAGTAGTATTCCCAACTGTCGCCCTTTTTATTCAGATGCTGCTTAACTGCATTTATGGCGTCGTTAAGATCGGAAATACTGTCGCAACCACTGAGATCCGCGCGGCGAAATTCATATTGGCCCAATGCCTGCTTTAGTTCGGCACACAGAGTTCCTTCAATAAAAATTGGCTCTTCTCGGGAGGTCTCTCGCACCAATTCAATAGCAAGGCGGCCAATCAATTGAAGGTCACAACCGAAGGCTTGGCGAAATTCTACGAAGGTCTCAATCGTAATTCCAACCGACACTGTTTCCTGCTCTGAGGTTAGGAACTGCAGCCAGTAGATTTTTGCCCCATTCATCGAAGTGTTAAGCAAGGCTAAGTCACGAATCTGCATAGTTTTCCTATTGAAGTGTGGGAACCACAACTCGAATGGTTTCTTGTCCCTTACGCAACAGGAGCTCGTAGCCTTGCTCTCTGTTGTCTTGGAATAATCCGAGTAGCCCCAGTGCGTAGCGAATAACGTCAGTTCGCCGTTTGAGCCTTAAGGATTTGGCAAGTTGGTCTACACGGTCTGCTGCATCAGCATCGAGATCCAGGATGATACGAATTTTCGTAGCTTTCCCAAGTGGTTCGATTTCTTGCTTTTTTGTTTTTGATTTCATGCTAGCGGTCACGGCTGGCCTTCATGTTTGAATATTGGTTATCCAGTCTTTCACCTTTGACCAAGTATCTATCGTTTCAACCACCATTCTTATACCTCTCAAGCGAGCGAAGGTGGCCCATTTCCGGCTAACAGGTTTGTTTGGCTTTTCATCGAGCAGTACCAAGCTGGTCTCTGGCCATGTCAGCTCTTTGACTCCAAAGACGGCGTATTCAATCTTATAGCGAGTCGGTGATTTTAGTTGCCTAGACTCCTTCCTTGCTTTAACAACCGGGTTCTTTCTCGACGTTTTCTTGTCCTTGTGGGGCATCGGCAGCTCCTTATTGTAAGAAACCATAGTCCAGTGCGCATCGCGTGACTCCTTTGTGGGTGATTAGTAATGACCTCGATGAGGTGTAAATTTACCCAATTGGATCTTACTAAATCGGCCAATAAGTGTCAACAAGTGAAGGTGCAATAAAAGTAAAGTTGTTTTACGCTGTAGTATATCTTCTAGATGGAGATCTTAGGAAATGATTTTGAAGGGCAATGACGAATTGTAGCGTCTAACGGCAGCTATGAATTGGTCCAAGCCCATGCTCTGAGTCAGCCGAGAGTGCGTGATTAAGGAAGTCGCGAATGTTATGTGGAATGTTATAATAGCCCTCCGACATTCTCGTCTTAAAGCGGGTTCAGAATGAGACCTTGTCGAAGATTGCTGATGGCAGTCTTGCTCAGCATTTCATGTGCGGTCACTTACGCAGGTGACCATAGCGCAGCCGACAAAGACTGGTTGAAGCTGCAGTGTGATGAACGACATGCGGCACAAGACTGTCTCAATGCACTCAACCAAACTGAGGGAAGGCCATCGGATGCGGCAGTGAGAGACACTGAAACGCCATCCTTTGAAGAGAAAGTGGAGCGTTGCGTCAAATTTGTAAACGAGAAGAATCCCTATGGAAGGTTCGATGCGTACGCAATGAATGGTCGTACTGTTAACATGTTTGGTAGTGCTTCGGATCGCTTCCAGTTTTCAAAATGTATGTACAAGCTAGGAATTGATCTTTCGATCAGTGCCCCCCCTCAATGAAGAGTGGCCGCTGCTTACCGAGTAATTTATAGCTAGGCTTCCTCCCAAGCGCTCATGCCCCCCGCATTCTTGCTCAGCCTTCATTCAACTTGCTGAAACCTCATCACACTGGAATTTCCGCACCAACTGTGACGTTAACCCATACCTATGGCCCATTCGATTTTCGCGGTGGGCCATCAGCCTGTTTGACTTCTTTTTACCTCGCCCCGACAGATTTCACACCCTTAGTAGAAAATATTTTTATGTCGGCTCATGAGGAGTGCTACCAGTAGTGCTACTACCTCCATGTAAGTATATGAATCCATTGGTGTGACGCTATACTTCTATATTGCGCCGGGAAATTCCTCCTCTTGCTTATCAGAAAAAATCAGTTATATAGCTTGATTATGGTGTGTTGAGGAGGCGAACGATGGCACGCAGGTCAAGTGAGCAAGCAGAAAGAGCGACAAAACAGGAGCGTTGGAATCGGTGGCGATGCTTACTCCGCAACCCTAAGTTTCAGACAGCGGTGAACCAGTTACGTTCGGAGTATCGAGACTGGGTAATAGGTCCTCCGTTATCTGTTGGGGTGTGGGATGGGGAAGACCTTGTTGAAACGAAAATAGCTCGCGTGGATATTGATCTACACAGCCAGGCTATCGATCATCGGGAAGAACCGTTCCTTCTTCGGTGGGGGGCTTTTGAATATGAATGGCGAATCAAGTTTCCCAAACAGGCATTAACAGATCGGCTCTCGTCTCTCAGTTATTTGACCGTCGAGGAGTGGCAGCGTCTATGGGGGGATTCTTCGGACATTATGCCCCCCGCCGTGACGTTGATTGATGCGGGCTGCACTGATAGGCCTCCAGACACGGTGTCCCTAAGGCTGGACCTGGGGCATGTGGATGGCGATTTGCTAGCTCGCATCAAAGATGAACTGAGAAAAGCCAGGCTGGTTATGCCAGGCTCCAAAACTTCCTCCGCTGGGAAGCAAGAGCGAAAGCGCCAGGATAAGATCACAGATCAATTGCGTGTATTTGATGCAGAATCTAGAGGGTTATCTGTGTATGAAATCGCTAAAGCTGAACTTAGATCAGAGTCCACGATTAAAAGCATGCTTCAGGCAATTCGTAAACGCATTGGCTCCGAGAAGCCTCATCACGGCAAAGCTTGGTATGGCGCTCACGTAAAAACTTGCCCGATCTGCAATGAGATTGGAATTCCGTCAAGCAGATGCGCGAGTGTCGCCGCGCGTATGACTAAAGAGGCGCAGATACATGAGGCTCGTACAAAAGAGTTTCAGCGGACGTTTATTCCTCCAGGTGCCGTCGCGTCTGAAAAGTCCGCATTCGGAAAGTGGGATGCAGTATCCACCCTGTGATTCTGCAGCTCGAAGGCGTGTTGTTTACGTCTAGATAAACGCGCCCCTATATCATCTTTCTATATATAGAGGGCTACACAGGTCAGTGACTTGACCAGCCTGTGTGTCGGTGTCTCGCCAGCAGTTGGGCTCCCATCCTCGGTCAGTACATGTCATAGGCAGAAAGGAGGTCTTTAGAGCGTGTGCATATGTGTGCCGTGAAACCCTGAAACCCAAGCCTTGATGTATTGGTCAAGGCCGCGATTTAGTGTGTTGTAACGTATTGAAATGTAGAGAGAATAAAGAGGTGATTTTGAAGGCATCGGACAAATCGAGTGACGTAAAGAGCCCCCGCCAAAAGCTCAGCCTTCGCAGGGTCAAGGCCCCGCTACCGGCTCCAAGGGTCAGCGACGAAACAAGACTTCGGCTCTACGAGGAAGCCTATGCGCCTCCGGCGTTTGAAGGCATGAACCATGAAGCAGTTCGGGAATGTATCGACTGGAAGCTTACGGAATTCCTTGCCAAGCAGCCGTTCTGGTATGGACACACCGACGGTCGGGGGGGCGCTGATGTGCGCCACCGGGCAAGTGCTAGACAGTATGAAGCCAGGCGGACTTCAAGACTCGTAGCGTAAACAATCTTACGAAAGGATCACGATGGAAAGACTTGTGTCAGTCAAAGAAGCTGCAGTGCAACTAGCTTGTTGCGAGGCCTCTATCTGGAAGTTTTTACGTCAAGGTGGATTGCAACGAGTGAAGATCGGACGCATGACCAGGATACGGCAACAAGACCTAGACGCCTGTATCCGACTCGGTTTGCAGACGGGTGGCCGTTAAATGAAACGCGTTAAGACCAAGCATCTGCCCTGGTCCCTGACGACCTGTCGGACATGCCCGTGGTGCCACAAGGCAGAGGTCAATCTAGATACGCGCATATGCCCAGGATGCAACACGGCGACCCCTAGTTTAGGGCCTCGAAGGACAGTCAAGAATCGATTTAGGTACCGACGTTAAGGAGGAAATATGGATTTCGTCACAGTCGAAGAAATGGCGAAGCGGTTCAGTGTCACGCCGGGAACGATCACTGCTTGGCGGAAACGGCTCGGTCTTCCGGCTCGGCGCATGTCCAAGAGAAAGCGCGGTGGCTTGGTCTTGTTCAATGTCCAAGAGATCCAAGCCTGGGCTGACAGATTTAAGCAAAGCGATCTCACGGAGCGATTCGGCAGAGACGGACTTAAAGGTTTCAAATAAAAAGAGGAGGAGGAATGGGGGCAACATTAATTCCGGCGGCGACGACATATGGTGGGTTAACTACCCCACACAGGGATGATCTTCATAACTCTGGCTTGAATTTGGAGACCATCGAAGCCAGCAGAATTTATTCCGCACATAGTGGACAGGTGTCCGAACTGCTAGGTTTCAAAACGATCAGCGGGGGGATGGTTTTTCCTTATCTGTCTGTCGAGGATGAAACCTATGTTCGTGTCAAATTAAACGAGGCTGGGCAAGACGGCAAGCGATATCGAAGTCCGAGAGGAAGTACCAACAGGCTCTACGTGCCCTCCACTTTACCCCATGGGGTGCTGTCGGATAGCACTAAAGCCTTGTACATCACAGAGGGAGAAAAGAAAGCGCTGAAGGCACGTCAAGAAGGCCTTCATTGTGTGGCGCTTTCGGGAGTCTGGGCCTGGCGGATGAAGGAAGGTGACACAAGTGCCCCTATTTCTGATCTAGATCGCATTCTTTGGGAAGGTCGGACTGTGTCGATCGTATTTGACTCAGACGCCGCAACCAAGCCAGAGGTTGCCCGTGCCGAAATCGAATTAGCGAATGAGTTAGCCCGGCGGGGGGCAACAGTGTATTCCGTGCGATTGCCTCAGGGCGAGAAAAAAGTTGGTCTGGATGATTATCTGGTAAGGCATCCCGTCGAATCGTTCCTGGCGTTGCCTTCAGAGCAGATTGCCCCCCGAGTGCTCGCAATTGGTCTTGGAAGCTTTCTGTCAAAGCAAGTTTCTGTCAGTGCGCCTCTGATTAGAGAGTTATTGCCCGCTGAGGCCAACGGCTGGATTGCTGGAGAGGAGAAGCTCGGGAAGACTTTGTATGCATTGGAGGAAGCACTATGCCTGGCTCTTGGAAGGTCGGTGTGTGGAAAATTTGAAGTCCCTGAGCGCCGGAAGGTTTTATTTATCGAGGAAGACGATTCACCCCAACTGGTAAAGACTCGGATTGATGCTTTTCTCCGGGGCTACGGCCTTGACCCAGACGACAAAGCCGTCCGGAAAGAGCTTGATGAGTGGTTCTTTGTAGCTGCATGGACAAGGTTTTCGCTGGATGATCCAGGATGGGTTGTAAGCTTGGATCGAACCATCGATCGGTTTAGGCCTCGCATTGTTTACATTGACGCTCTCTTTAAGGTCACAGCTCAGGACATTTATTCCCCTCGTGACACAGCGAAGATCGTCAATGTTTTTGATGACCTGACAAGGAAATACGGGTGCAATTTTCGGATTATTCATCACTTTAGGAAAGGGCAGGGGCACGGTAGGTCCGGCAGGGGGTCGCAAGAACTCAATGGCTCGTTTGTCTTGGGGGCATGGGCGCAGACTTCGCTATTTCTAGAGCCCAGAGGAAAGAAATACGGAGAAGCAAAACTAAGCGTGCAGACAAAACTAGGACCGCCCCCCGAGCCGTTTAAGTTGGTCATTGAATCAGAAGGACCCTCAGAAGCCCCTAAGGTGTATCGACTCAGGGTGGAGAGTCTTGACAAGGAATCCAAGGCAGGAGTTGCAGAGGATACGATCTACAACCTGCTAGGGACCTTGCCACATGAACCAGCAGTTGAGGACGAAGCAGGCATTTCAAAGTTAGCTTTAGTGAAGGCCTCAGGGTTCACAGACGGAACAGCGAGGGCTGTCCTTGGAGCATTAGTAAATAAAGGAAAGGCTAAGCACGTGGGAACGGCAAAACAAAACGCCAAGCTCTATAGAGCTGTATAGAGGTAGTAGTCCGCGTGGTTCTCTCGGGCCGGTTGCTGGTTGTAGCGTGTATATATTACACGCATAACCACCAACCAACCAGGAACCAACCCCATAATTATATGTGTTAACCCAGCAACCAGCACAACCAAGGGGGGCAGATGAAGCTTGTGCCAGTTCAACCCGGTTATTTGTCGATTGCCGGAGCGGCGCAGTACGCCAGTGTTTCAAAGAAAACAGTTAAACGATGGATTAAAGGGGGGCTAACGGTTCACCAAGGCACCCTGCGCGGCAAAGTCCTCATCAGGCCAACGGACATAGACGCGTATTTGACTAAGAGACAGGCCCCTAAGCTAGACCTAGATGCTCTGGTTAATGATGTTCTAAGGGAGTTAAGCCCGGTGCATAGCGCTGCGTAAAGCGGTCGAACGACAAAAAGGAAGGTCTTATGCATTCGAGACAAATAATGCATCTGTACCGCCACAAGCCATTGTTTAAACATGTGGTTAGTACGTTCTGGATTTTGAATGGCAAGGCTGAATGAGCAAGGAGCAATCAATAAACCAACAAGGAACCTTACGCCAGGTAGAGCCTTGTGAATATGAGGTGCATCGAAACCTAGGATTTGATCTCTTGACCAAAGGTCACTTCCTGGAAGGTTTTCAGGAGCTTGAACACCGGCTGCAATGTCCCTCTTATCTCGCTTCGGAAGGAATTCCGGTTCTGCCTGTCCCCCGGTGGGATGGGCAGCGCCTAGACGGCAAAACAATTCTGTTATGGGCAGAGCAAGGGTACGGCGATAACATACAGTTTATTCGCTACGCCCCCATGGTTGCCGAACGTGGGGGTTCTGTCATCGTTGCATGTCCTCCAGCTTTGCAGCGTCTATTTGGCACAGTAAGAGGGATCTCGAAGGTCTATAAAAGTGCTGAAGAGTTTTCGGGGGCTAGCTATGAGTATCAGGCTCCAATACTCAGTCTTCCGTATCTGTTCGGGACGACGATAGAGACGATTCCGGCTGATGCTTATCTTTTAGCCCCCACGGAATCGGCGGTGTGTCTTCGTCCTAGCAAGGGCCTCAAGGTTGGCCTCGTGTGGGCTGGCAATCCACAGCATGCGAATGATGCTAGGCGGTCGGTCGCGTTAGCGTATCTGTTGCCTCTGCTGCAGGAGCCGGGAGTTTCCTGGTACAGCCTGCAAGTCGGCCTGGCGGCACGTGAGATAATCCAACTTGGACTTGCAAGGTTGATTCAGGACTTGAGCCCGCAGCTTCACGACTTTGCCGACACGGCAGATGCAATAAGGCGGCTTGATCTGGTTATCACCGTGGATACCGCCGTTGCGCACTTGGCCGGAGCTATGGGCAAGCCTGTGTGGGTCATGCTGCCAGCGGGGGCAGATTGGCGCTGGCTTGAGAATCGAACGGACAGCCCGTGGTACCCCACAGCCCGGTTGTTTCGGCAACCTTGGCAGGGCAATTGGGTTTCCGTGGTAAAGGCAGTTGGACTAGAGCTGACAGACTTGCAGATGCGAAAAGGACAGCAGGTTACTTCGACTTTGGCAGAAGCCCTTTGCGCTCTAGATTGTCTAGATGCTCCTGAAACAGATCGATTACATACTGTTTCATAGTGACCGGAGGGCGAGCCAGAGCAGCGGCGGCTTTAAGCCGTGACACCAGATCAAGTGGCATTTCTCTGAAATTGAGGGCTACTGTTTCGTGAGGCTTCATATATGACATTATATAACGTTGTATCATGAGATTCAATAGTAACTTTTAATCATTAAGATACTTGATTGTCTCATGTTACTCATGTAACATATGCGTCGTTAGCAATTTCGCTGACCAATTATTAATGGGGGCAACATGACAAAGATTTCTCAAGAGATGGTCACGCGGATCGATTTCACGAAGTTTTGGAACAGCTATTTCCCTGGACGGCTGGGCTCATTGACAAGAGAAGATCTGGGGCAGGCTAAAGATGCATTACTCGGCGAAGGCGTTCCGCCGCTGACGGTCTATGCGTACTTTCAGCATCTCGCTCGAATGGTTTCTAATGAGCTCGGCGATGGTCGGCAACTAGGCATGATCGAACAAACACTGGCTGATCTAGAGAGGTTGGCTTAACCACTAATTTAAGGAGGAAAATGACAGGAATACGCAACCAGAAGGATAGGACACAGAAGCGGTTGTACCGCTTGCCAGAGGCTGCAGAATATCTTGGGCGGTCAGAATGGTCTGTGCGTCGAATGATCTGGGGAGGGGCATTGCCTTGCGTGAAACACGGGCGACGGGTTCATGTAGACGTGCAGGACATGGAATCGTTTATTGACCTCAATAAGGTCAAAGAGGCCACGGCCTGACCATCGGAGGGTGTTTATGGGGATGTTGTATCGGCGAAAACAACGGAATGCAGAAGGGGTACTAGTCGAGGTCGGACCGTGGTGGATGAAGTATTACGATAATGGGCGGCCTGTGTCTGAAAGTACGGGCACGTTTGAGAAACGGGAAGCCGCTAAGGTTCTCAAGAAAGCTGAACACAATGTTCTTGAGGGACGGCAGATTACCCCCCGCATGCAGCGTACCAAGTTTGAAGACCTCATAGAGGATCTCGAACAGGATTACGTGATGCGTGGTCTGAGGACGTGGAATAGGAGAGAGAACTGCCTCCGGCACTTGAAGCCGGTATTCGGGGGCATGCTGGCAAAAGGCATAACAACAGAAAAGCTGAAAGCCTATGTCGCCAAACGACTAGGAGAGAAGGCTGCGGCGGCAACGGTCAATAGGGAGCTCGACTGCCTCAAACGGATGCTGGTACTTGGGGCTCGCTGTAGCCCCCCGAAGGTGTCTACGGTTCCGCATTTCCCACGGTTGGCGGAAAACAATGCTCGCGAGGGCTTTCTTGAGCATGATGACTATCTGTCTGTTCGGGGGGCAGCCTCGGATCACCTTAAGGTACCTATTACCATTGCTTACTATACCGGCATGCGCATGAGAGAAATCATTAGTGTGAAAGGCCTTCGTTGGGAACAAGTAACTCTCTCGGAAGATGGCGGATGTATCCGTCTGGCTATGGCTCAAACCAAGACCAAGCAAGCCCGTTCCGTCTATCTCACTGGTGATTTTCTGAGAGTGATGCTGAAGGCGAAAGAGCTTCGGGATAGAGACTATCCATCCTGTCCCTACGTCTGTCACCGTGAAGGGCGGCCGTTTGATAACCTACGGCTAGGATGGATTGCTGCATGCAAGCGGGTAGGACTGATGGGTAAAACATTTCACGATCTCAGGCGGACGGGCGTAAGAAACTTGATTAGGGCGGGGGTTTCTGAAACTGTGGCGATGAAGATCAGCGGACACAAGACACGTTCCGTGTTTGATCGATACAACGTCACTAGTGAGGAGGACCTGAAGCAGGCAGCAGAGAGACTAAATCAGTACATTCAGTCAAAAAAGGTTACAGTTACGGTTACAGTGGACGCCTTGGCGGGGGACAGCCCCCGTCAGGGTATCACGCAACCTGTTGATTTATGGCGGAGGGGGCGAGATTTGAACTCGCGGATAGGTTACCCCATCTCCGGTTTTCAAGACCGGCACGTTCGGCCACTCCGTCACCCCTCCACACCAGGCCGAGACACGTCAACTACGATGATCGCGCGATGGTTTGAAGCCCACCCATATAAGGCTGTAATACTGCTGGAATAACCACGGTACCATCCGGCTGCTGGTAATTCTCGAGAATGGCAACCAACGTCCTACCGACTGCCAGGCCCGATCCGTTTAACGTATGGACGAATTCGGGTTTGGATTCTTTTTTTCCTGCCTTCGCGCGGCAACGAATGTTGGCTCGCCTTGCTTGAAATGCTTCGAAATTGCTGCAGGACGAGATTTCACGGAAGGTCTGCTGCGACGGCAACCATACCTCAATGTCATAGGTCTTCGCTGAAGAAAACCCCATGTCACCTTTGCAGAGCGTGATGACTCGATAATGCAGCCCCAAGCCTTGAAGGACCGCTTCAGCATGGGATGTGAGGCGCTCCAGTTCCTCATAAGAGTGTTCGGCCTTCGTGAAGGCGACGAGTTCGACTTTGTTGAATTGGTGAAGACGAATGAGGCCGCGCGTGTCTTTGCCGTAAGAGCCTGCTTCGCGTCTGAAGCAAGGGGTGTAGGCTGTATACCGAATCGGCAAGGTCTCTTCAGTTAGTATCTCTTCGCGATGCAGATTGGTAACCGGGACTTCTGCCGTCGGGATCAGGAACAGCTCCTCGTCGCGTATCTGGAACAGATCTTCTTCGAATTTGGGTAATTGACCCGTCCCGGTCATGGCCGCGCGATTGACCATCAGCGGAGGCATGACTTCGCGATAGCCATGCTGCGTGGTATGCATGTCGAGCATATAATTGATGAGCGCCCGCTCGAGACGAGCGCCGAGCCCGGTCAGGACGGCAAAGCGAGCCTTGGCCATGCGCACCGCGCGGTCGAAATCGAGAATGCCTAACGACTCCCCGAGATCCCAATGCGACTGGGGCGGCGCCGAGAGCTGCGGCGGCGCTCCCCATCGACGGACTTCTACATTGTCTGAGGCATCGTGCCCATTTGGCACAGAGGCATGGGGAAGATTGGGGATGCGCAGTGCGATATACGCGAGCTGTTCTTCGATCAGCCGAAGCCGCTCTTCATGGCCTCTGATGGTTTCTCCGACGGCTTTCATCGCCGCCATGGCTTCTTCAGCCGGCTGCTTCTCTCGTTTGAGGCGAGCGACTTCCTCGGATCCCTTTTTGAGCTGGTGCCGAAGGTCTTCAACTTGAATCGTCTGGGCGCGACGATCTTCAGTGAGTTTTCTCAAATCTTCCCAGGCAACGTCCTTTCCCCGTGGACCTAACTGGTCGCGGAGTTCGTCCAAATTGTCTCGCAATACCCGAAGATCAAACATACCCTCTCCCTTTGAAGCGGCCAGAAATTTAACACCCGATGCCTGCGTAGTCAATGAAACTGGTCGCTCATCGCTGGAACCGAAAGCCTTGTGGGTGTGATTGACAACGCGCAGTTGGGGCGGCACCATGGTTGGTGTGAAACCGATTTCGAATCCTCCCAATCGATTCGAACCCCTTCAGCGCGAAGCGCTTGAACCATCGCTGCGCGCCCGTATTCAGCTGTTCGAGGACAACACACACCAGATTCTGAGCCGGAATGACAGCCCGGACCTCCCGTTCAAATGGAGCGTGAATCCCTACCGGGGTTGTTTTCATGCCTGTGCCTATTGTTACGCGCGCCCATCCCATGAGTATTGGGGATTCGGAGCAGGAACGGATTTCGAGTCGAAAATCGTGCTCAAACGCCGCGCGGCAACCCTGCTGCGCCAGGCGTTCGAAAAGCCGTCCTGGAAAGGCGAATTGGTGGTGTTTTCTGGCAATACCGATTGTTATCAACCCCTGGAGGCCACGTTCGGCTTGACGAGAGCCTGTCTTGATGTCTGTGCTGAATATCGGAATCCGGTGGGCATCATCACCAAAGGGGTTATTCCGGCGCGTGATCTGGACCTCTTCAGACAATTGCATGAGTGGGCATGGATTCGGGTCTACTTCAGCATCGCTTTTGCCGACGATGAAACCGCGCGTCTGGTGGAACCGCAGGCTCCCAGCATCGGCGCACGTTTTGAGGTGATGCGTATGCTCTCCGAAGCCGGCATTCCGACCGGAATCTCCGTGGCGCCGATCATCCCCGGCTTGAATGACGAGGCGATTCCTGAAATATTGTCCCGGGCCAAACAAGCGGGGGCCATTTGTGCGACTGGGAGTCTGCTTCGGTTGCCGGGACACGTTGAGCAGGTGTTCGTTGAGCGAATGCGCGAGGCCTTTCCCCATCGGATTTCGAAAATCCTGCATCGCATACGGGAGGTTCGGGGGGGATCCTTGAGCGACGGGGAATTTTTCAGCCGGCATCATGGCAGAGGGACCTATTGGCGCTGTGTCGAGCAGTTATTTGAGTTGGGACGCAGGCGCGCCGGCTTCGAGGCGGATGAGTTACCTGTTCCTCAGACGTTTCGGCGCCCGACGGCGCAGCAGTCGTTATTTTGTGAGGAGGAGTCGTTGTGAAACATAATCCGAGATTCTTAAAGGTCGTGGAGGAAGCGCGGCCCCGCGTGCGCGAATGTACTGTCGGTGACGTGAAGGCCAGGCTGGACCGCGGTGAACGCTTCCACTTCGTGGATGTCCGCGAGGATGACGAATTTTCTCAGGATCATGCAGCAGGGGCCATTCATATCGGCAAGGGCGTGATCGAACGGGATATTGAAACGGCGATTCCGGATATGCAGCAGCCGATCGTGTTGTATTGTGGCGGCGGTTACCGGTCGGTATTGGCCGCCGACAGTCTCCGGCAAATGGGGTATGCGGATGTCATCTCAATGGATGGTGGCATCAAAGCCTGGCGCGCCGCCGGTTATCCCATTGAGAAAGGGCCACGCTCCTAACGCATGCCGTTTTCACGACGCGAATTCTTCAACAATGCCGGATTTGGTCTGCTCCTCCTTCCGGCGCTGCTCCGTTCGCCACAGACCATCTTACGCCATCTACTCTTCGATCCCGAGGGGCCGCTGGTGTTGCCCAAGCTTATTCCTGTCAATCCGTTTATGCGGGAAGGCCGCGCCCTCGTCTGCATTGTGTACGGCACAGACCCTGGTCGAATGCTTGGGCGCGCCCTTGAGCTTCTTGGTGGAATCGATCAGATGGGTCTTCGCGGCGCCCAGGTCTTGTTAAAACCCAACGTGCTGAACGATCAGCCGCCGCCCTCGACGACCAATCCGTTGGTGGTGAAGGCTATGGCTGATCTGGCCAGGACAAATGGAGCGGCGGAAGTGGTGGTCGCCGACGGGTCGGGCATTATCCGACTCCCCACATCTGCCAACCTGACCAGCACCGGCATGCGGGCGGCAGCGGAATCAGCCGGGGCGAGGGTGTTGGCACTTGAAGATGAACCGTGGGTGCGGCTTGAACCGGCTGGAGCCAAGGCCATCGGCCATTTCTATTTCTCCCGGCCGGTGTATGACGCGGATGTGGTGATCAACATGCCGGTCATCAAGACCCATCGTTTTGCAGAGTTTTCCTGTAGTCTCAAAAATTTCGTCGGGGCGGTCCACCCGCGTTACCGTCCCTCCATCACGTTCTGGAGCGGGGATTGGCACGAACGCATTGCTGAAATCAATCTCGCGGTTCATCCCACGCTGACCGTAGCCGACGGGACCACCACGATGATCGAGGGGGGGCCGACATCGGGCACTCCATCGAAGACGAATGTGCTGATCTGCAGCGGAGACCGGGTTGCGGTGGACGTGACGGCCCTTGCGCTGCTACGGTCCTTCGGCAAGCTCTCCAAACTGCAGGGCCGACGGATCGGCGATCAACGGCAGATTCGGCGCGCGGCGGCGTTGGGGTTGGGAACCGGATCGGGGCGCGGGATTGAACTCGTCGTGGAGGCGGTAGAGCAGGCTCCACCAGCTTTTCTACGGCTGGTGGAGCACATTCGGCAGGAACTGCTGGATTCGTGACCCTTATTTGTTCGTGCGGTCGAATTCCTTGATGACCTGGTCGGTTAAATCGATCGTGTCTTTGTTGAAGATCACGATTTTCACCGTTTGCTCGCTACCCTTATCCAACACGAGTTGATACCCGCCCTTGTCGGCGACCGCCTGGGTGGCCACGGCAATTTTCTTCATGTATTCGTCGACCAGTTCTTTCTGCTTGCCCTGGAGTTCTTGGTTAAACTCCTGAGCGCGCTTCTGGTAGTCCTGGATCTTGCTGCGAAAGGAGGTTTCCTTGTCTTTCTTTTCAGCGTCGGTCAATTTAGAGGCCTGCTCTTTGAGCTGCTTCTCCGTATTGCGCAACTCTTCCTCGTCCCGAGACAGCAGCTTCTGGCGTGTCGCCACATACTCTCGCAACCCGTCCAGCGCTCGCTTGCCGGCCTTGCTCTTTTCCAGAACCACTTGAGGGTCGATGACCCCCATCTTGAATTCCGCCGCCGGACTCGTTGAGAACAAGCCGAGGGTCGCTGCGACGAGCGCCCCGACTACGACCGCGCGCCGGCCTGCTCCATGCCACTTCACACCCATCTCGGGACTCCTTTCGCGGGAATAATGTCGTGCTACAAACCTCGGGAGAATAGCTGCCTGCCCGTATCGTGTCAAGGAGGGAAGGGCGGGCTGAGAGGGTGATTTGACAGGCGTGGGACCGGTGTGGCTATAAGCCAGCGAAGGCATTCATCGTCTGCACATCCGACCTGGTGCCAGGGCCGGGTGAGAAAGGAATCTATGACGTCTTCCGAGCAAGAGCAGGTCCATCGCTTGTTTATCCGAGCGCTGCAACATGAGGCGATCAGCTGCGGGCGCGCCGGATGTCCGGGGCCGGTGGAGGCCCTCGACCAGTCGCAGACACGCGACCGCGTCAAGACCTTTGAGATGACATGCGAACGATGCGGGTGGCACACCCGCGTGACAGGGCGCGAACAGCTGACGCCGCTCTGGGACAATGCCTCACTGGAACTGATGGCAGATGAACATCTGATGCATCAACAACCCGTATGTCCCTATGATGACACGCCGGTCGTGTTTATCTCCATGCCGAATCCGCGCCGGAAGGCGAAGTACCGGGTGGCCTGTTTTTATTGTGGCCGACAAACGGAAATGGATTGGCCTCCGCCTGAAAGCAAACGCTAGCGACGAGTTCTGAATTGAGAGGCTGGTGGGTTAGACGAAGTAGCGCCCGGTGTCGAAATGATACTCGGCGTTGTCGACGAGCTGCAGAATGTGGTGCGTATAGGTTCCGGTTTCGTCCTGCGTGGCCAGGTCAAGCTCGGGACCGTCCTCGATCGGTGTCCCGTCCGCATCCGTAATCACTCGCACTACCGGACGCTCTGCATTGGTTTTATCCTGAGCGGGCTTGATCACGACCGCCAGCGGGCCGGAGTCGAGACGCACGAGGCTGCCGATGGGGATAATGCCCACGCAGTTCACGAACAGTTTGAGCAGCACGGGATCGAAGGATTGCCCGCTTTTTCCGAACATGAATTTCAGCACGTTCGCGGGGGACATCGGTTCCCGGCGATATACGCGTGACGACGTCATCGCGTCGTAACAGTCGGCGATCGTAATGATACGGCTGGCGACGGTTTGACTCCAAGGCACCTTGAGTTTGGGGTAGCCAGAAAAATCATAGTTCATATGATGTTCGAATGAGGCCGAGGCCATACGCGCGGGCACGTTATTGATGCCCCGAGCCTTCACCAGAGTAAACACGCCTTCAATCGGATGCGAGCGCATGATGGCCCATTCGTCCTGCGTAAACTCGCCGGGTTTGTTCAGGACATCCAGAGAGATGGCGCATTTTCCCACGTCGTGAAACAACGCCGACAGACCCAGGTCGGCCAGGTCCACCTTCGGATATCCGGCTCGATTGCCCAGGGCCATGGCCAAGAGCGACACGTTCACGGAATGGTTATGGGTATATTGATCATGGCAGCGGAGATTGGTCAGTCCCAGCAGGGTGGATTCATCCTGCATCATGAGTTCGACGATGTTCTGAATCGCGCGTTTCGCCTGTTTGAAGCTGACCGTCCCTCCGGCGCGCGTACTCTTCGTCAGGTCGCCGAGCGCCGAGGCCGCCTTGGCATAGCGCCCTTTCGCAATAGCTTTCCGCTTGTCCTTTGAGTCTTCTCCCCCACCTGATGAGGTGCCAAACCGCGTTCCTCCCGCCCCGGCACCCGCTTCGGGATCGTTCGACGGTTGAATCTGAAGCGTTCGAGGTTCTTCCAGTTCGATACCTTTGACGCCCGCGGTCTGCAGGGCTTCCTGCAAATCGGCCAGCGTCTGTTTTTCGGGGTCGAGACTGACAAAGAGATAGGCGAACTCCCGAAAGTCCTTGGACTCGGCCGTCGAGGCGAACGAGACCCCGCCGATATGCCACTTGTTCAGCGCCTCGATGATGCTCGCAAAGACCGCCATCTGTTGGGAGCTCATTTTCAGGTGGCTGTCTCCGAGAAAAAGAAAGTCATTTTGCAAGCGCAGCGTCACCGGGTGGTCTGCCGCCAGCGTTTTCACGAGCGTCAGCATGGAGTCCACGGGTTTGTCCAGTGCCGCATTGGTGCGTCCGTGAATGCGCGACGTCTTGATCAGGACGTTCAACTGCGTCACCAGCTGAATCCCCAGCATGGCCAGTTGTTGGTCCAGAATATCGCCCGCCTCGGAACCTTTGGCGATCTTGTTCGCGAGCGACCGTTCATGGGTCAGGATCGGGTGCGCGGCATCCGTGCTTGGGACCGGATTGGCGGGCGACGCAGAGTCGGTCACGGGGTTCCTCGCAATTAGGAGTTCGCTGCGCTGGGGATCGTATGCCGGTGTTGGCGATTGGCGACCGAAATGGCTGCGCTGCAGGCTTGCCGGACCGCGGCTCCGCCTTTTTTCTGTCCGAGCTCAAGGGCGGCCATGGCCGCAGGCGTGGCCAATTTCCCGAGGATCTCCGCCGCCAATAACGCGAGCTCTTCTTTCTTTTTTCGATTCGTCCAGGACCATTCCGTCAGCAGTCCTTGCCAGTAGGGCACGGCCTCATCGGCGGCCGTGTGTTTGAGCGCTTGATAGATCGCGCGTTTTTCCGCCGGTGACCGGTCGTAGAAATCATCGGCCGTGAGGAACGGCGACCAGGCGGAAAAGGCGGCCGTATATTGGCCACCGGTGAGGACTTTCATCGCCGTGAGGCGAACGGTTTCATCACTGTCGTTCAAGAGCGCGACCAGCTTTACACCGCTGCCGGATGGGCGAAGGCCTGACAGAATTCGCAGGGCTTCGCGACGGACGGAAGCTTCGGGATGGCGGAGTGTTTTCTCGACGCTGTCGGCAAAACGAACATCATTCCATCGGTAGATCAGGGTGAGCAGGTTCCGTACAAAGGTCGGGCGTTTATCGGTCAGACTGCGAAGGATCGGTTCAGCATGGTCCCGCGCGAGACTCTGCAGCGCTTCCATCACCACCGCCTGATGTGCCGGCGTATCGAGAGTCGCCAGGACCGAGCAGAGTCCGGGGATCGCGTCGAGTTTCATCATGAGCAAGAGCGTAATCAACCCTTCCGTACTGGCCTGGGGATTGCGGTTCAAATGGACACCGATGGCTTTCAAGCGCTCCGGGCGACCCAGGCCATCGAATAATCCCACGACCTGCTGTTTGTGGCTCTCCGAAAGATCAGGCCGAACCGTTTCCGCCTCCTGCAACATCATCAGGACGGTTTCGAGCAACGTCCACTGTCCGGCCCGAATCAGCGCCTCCAACACGTGATCCCAGACGTCGAACAGTTTGGTTAAGAGGACAGGGGATGGTTCAGATGCCAGCACAGCCGACAGGATGTCGAGGATGTACGTCGTGGCATCACGAGCGGTTTCACGTTGGATTTCTTGTGTCAGTGCCTCGTGCTCTTCGTCGGAAACGTCATACCCGACGACATTGGCTTGAACGCGACGATTGCGGCTCGCAACACCGCCGGTGCCATTCTCGTTCGCCGGTTCCGTGGAGCCTCCGGCATCTTCTTTTTCAGAGGTCTTCGTGGCGCGCTCTCGGTCCAGGAGTTCGCGCAATGAGCTGACCGGCATACTCATGTATCCCTGGGTCTGCAGGTCGAGCTCATCGAGCCCGAACCCGGACGCGCGGACAAGTTCCTCTGCGGTCACCAGGGTAATGGTTTCAAGATTCTTGGCCCACAATCGCGTCACGATGTCGTCGTCTTCTTCATGGTCGGTCGCACCGTCGGCCGGTGAGGTCTCGTCGGCGGGCATGCCCCACAGAGCTTCGAGGAAGAACGCGAGATCTTCACGGGTGAGTCCCTGGTGAAAGCTCAACTCACGGATCCCGTCCGAGTACATTTTGAACGCAAAGCTATCGCCGGTCGCGTCGCGCTCCGGTTCGTAGACCACTTCATTGTGGAAGAACAGTTGATTGCGTTGTACCAGCAAGGAGAGGCGAGTGTGCTGCGCCAGATGGTGGGTCAGGTCATCGTAAAATTGTTGGAAGAATCGCTGCGCAACCGGGTTCTTGGTGCCATATGTACGAGCCGATTTGGCCGCCTTGTCGAGCAACTTCAGCAACTGCTTGATGGCGGCGACTTGCGGATCGGTACCTGCTTTCACGAAGGGTGCAAGCGGAGTACTTTCTCCGAGCGGGGCTGTAGGTTCCATATGTGTCAGTCGTACCGTGAGGTTCACTATTCGTCAAGAAAATAGCCGGTCTGCGCAGGTTTCTCACCTCCATTGCGCCGGCCTGTTCGAGCCAGTACAATTCTTCCGTGACCACCGACCTTCCACCCCCGTTCATTCTCTGCTTTGGGGATAGCCTCACGGCCGGATATCAAACGCCCAGTCCGGCGCATCCGTCCGGACAGGACTCGCCCTATGGTCACGTCTTGCAGGAATATCTCGGTGCGCGAGGCCGAGTAGAGGTGAGTGGAATCTGCGGCGAAACGACCGGTGAAATGGTGCTGCGTTTCCGCAGGGCCGTTCTCGAACGCTGCCCTCAGATGGTAATTATTCTCGGGGGGACGAATGATCTGGGATGGAATGCCGATCCCGCGGAGATCATGCGGAATTTGATCAAGATGTATGAGTCGGCGAGAGCCTCATCGATCGTGCCTGTTCCTGTGACCGTTCCCTCCATTCGAGTCGATCTGGGCGAGGACAATCCCGATGCCGCAGCGTGGGTGGCCGAGCATATTCAACGGCGTCAGCGATTGAATGCCCTGATTGCAGACTATGCGGAAAGAAAAGGCCTGCGGTATGTCGATTTGTTTGCGGCCACGGCCGAACCGGAGTCGCTCATGCTGGCGCAGCCGTACTCGAATGACGGGCTGCATCTGACGACCGGCGGCTACCGTGTATTCGGCCGGCTGGTGTATGAGCAGCTCTTCGCCGTCGATCCCGCCGTCTCCGGCGACGCTTCTCCCAACCTGTCCCGACCATGATCTCCGAGGTTACGGATCATAACTTCGCGCGTACGGTAGAGCAGGCCCCCATGCCGGTGCTCGTGGAGTTCTGGCAGCCGGGCTGCGGCCACTGTCTCGCACTGCTCTCGCAGCTACAACTGTTGCAGGATGAGGTGGGGGCATCGGTGAAGATCGTGAAGATGAACGTACAGGAAAACTTTCAGATTCCTGCTGAACTCGAAATCAGTTCGTTGCCGGCGCTGGCCTTATTTGACCGGGGAGCCTTCGTGCGGTTTATCGGCGGGATCGGGAAAAAGGACGAGATTCGAGAACAGCTGCTCGCGTCCGTCAACATTCAGCACAGGACGTGAAACCTCTCGTCATAGCGCCCGCCGGCGGAGGTGCGGCTGCGGAGTCCGGCTATAGGATTCGCCAGGTTCGCCCGTCGTGTTGAATCATCCGTTCCGCTTCCACCGGTCCCCAGGTCCCGGCCTGATATTCGGGCAACCAGCGCAACTTCTGTTGAGCCCAGCCGTCGAGAATCTTGGTCACCCAGTCCCATGAAGCTTCCACCGCGTCTCGCCGCATGAAGCGTGAGGCGTCGCCCGCCATTACGTCCAGCAACAACCGCTCATAGGCTTCCGGGGACGGGCAGCCGAACACGTCGCTATACTGAAAATCCATCTCGACAGGATGCGTTTGAGCGCGCGTGCCCGGGACTCGCGAGATGATACGCAGCGAGAGCCCTTCATCCGGTTGAATGCGCAAAGTCAGCACGTTGGCCGGTTGAGGAGACGCGGGGTTCGCGTTAAAGAGGATCTGCGGAATATCTTTGAATTGCACGGCAACTTCGCTGGCCCGTTTCGGAAGCGCTTTCCCGGTGCGAAGATAAAACGGCACGCCAGACCAGCGCCAATTTTCAACAAACGCTTTCACCGCAACAAAGGTTTCCGTCGTCGAATTCGGGTTGACCCCCTTTTCCCGCCGATAGCCCGGTACCGGCTGGTTATGCGCCACACCTTCGGCATACTGCGCCCGCACCGTATACTGTTCGACATCTTTGCCGACGATGGGCCGGAGGCAACGCAGCACTTCCATTTTGGCGTTGCGCACCACGTTGGGGTCGAGCGAATAGGGCGGTTCCATAGCCACCAGGCAGAGCAGCTGCAGGAGGTGATTCTGAATCATGTCCCGGAGCGCGCCGGCCTCTTCGTAGTAGCTGGCTCTCGTTCCGACGCCCTCCGATTCGCTGACGGTAATTTGGACGTGATCGATATATTTATGGTTCCAGATCGGCTCGAAAATGCTGTTGGCAAACCGGACCACCATGAGATTCTGAACCGTTTCTTTGCCCAGGTAGTGATCGATCCGGAAAATTTGGGACTCATCGAACACCTTGCCGGTTACTTCATTGATCTGCCGCGCGGAAGCCAGGTCGCGCCCGACCGGTTTTTCGACGATGATCCGCGAGTAGGGCGCGGCGGCGGCCGCTGAAGTGGCCAGACCTGCCTGGGCCAATCCTTCACAGACCGACGCGAACGAGCTGGGCGGAATGCTCAGATAAAAAATGCGGTTGCCGGGTAACTGCATCGCCCGCTCCACCTCCTCGGCTTTGGCGCGGAGTGTGGCATAGGTCTGGGCATCTTCGTTCTCTCCCTGGATATAAAACAGATGCGTTCTGAATGTGGCCCAGGTGTCTTCCGCCAGCGCCTGTCGAGAATGTGTGACGATCCCTTCCTTGACCAGCTCGCGGAATTCCTCATCGGTCATGGGCTTGCGGCCCAGGCCGATCACCGCATACTTGGCCGGCAGGAGCCCGTCGAGTAACAAATTATAGACGGCCGGGATCAGCCGGCGGCGGGCGAGGTCGCCCGAGCCGCCGAATATGACGAGCGTACAGGGCTCGACGGGAGGGACGGATTCCGGGACAGGTTTGCACGCGAGGGGAGTCGTGGGCGAAGACATAGTCTCGATATTCCTTTGGTGAAGGTCAGCGCCGGACGCTATGCCCGCCGAAGGCGTTGCGCAAGGCGGCCAGCATTTTTTCGGCGAACGATTCTTCCTGCCGAGACCGGAAGCGGGTGAACAGCGCCGCGGTCAAGGTCGGCACGGGCACATCCTTCTCGATGGCGTCCTGGATCATCCAGCGGCCTTCGCCGGAATCCTGCACATAGCCTTTCAAGTGCTCGAGCTTGGGATCCTGTTTCAGTGCGCCGACCGCCAATTCCAGCAGCCACGAACGGACCACGCTGCCATGCATCCAGACATCGGCGATTTTTCCCAGGTCGAGACGATAGTCACTTTTCGCCATGAGTTCGAATCCCTCGGCGTAGCCTTGCATCATGCTGTACTCGATGCCATTGTGCACCATCTTGACGTAGTGGCCTGCGCCGTGCCCGCCCATGTGAGCCCAGCCCTGTTCCGGCGCCAGCGTCGTGAAGATGGGAGTCAGGCGCTGGACCGGCCCCTTCTCGCCGCCGATCATGAGGCAATAGCCGACTTGCAACCCCCAAATCCCGCCGCTGGTACCCACATCGACATAATGAATGCCCTTGTTCTGTAGTTCGGCGGCGCGACGCGTATCGTCGTGAAAGCGGGTGTTGCCGCCGTCGATAATCGTATCGCCCGGCTGCAGCAGTGCGCTGACGGCGTGAATCGTGTCTTCCGTCGGAGCTCCAGACGGAACCATAATCCACACTGCCCGGGGGGCGGTGAGTTTGGAGACGAGGTCGCTCAAGGAGGCCGCACCCACGCAGCCCTTGCCTTCGGCCTGCTTCACGACATCGGGCGCACGATCATACGCCACGACGCGGTGACGGCCTTGCTGCAGGCGCGTCACCATATTCATGCCCATTTTGCCGAGTCCGACGAATCCAAGTTCCATAGGTCACCCTCTCTGATGAAGATCGGTATGTGATGACTGGCGCGGAGCCGGCTCAGCACGGAGCCCGCGCTATTGGTTTGGTGCAGTCCCGATGCTACCACGGTCGGGCATCAGTGCAAATGGATGCCGTCTTTGAACGGGATGACGGAGCCCTGTTAATCCACACGGGGTGGAAGGGGAATATCGCGAAACAGGGTGTCGGCAAACCGTCGGCCGGCCATCAGCCGGTCATGAAGGGTGGCCGCACTCAGAAACTGGGCGGCCACTTCTCCGAGTGCCTGATCGCGGGAGGCCAGGAACCGGAGGGTGTCCACCGGCGCCGTGAACCAGAGGCCTCGAGTTCGAAAAAATGCGGAGACGCACTCCTCGAAAAAGAGCTGCAGCAGATATTGCGCCGTGTTGGGTTTGTCGCGCAGGTCTTCGACCTTTCCAAGCCAATGCAGGCACTCAGCCTTGAGGCGGATGCGTTCATGAATGGTGGCCGCCGGCGGGCCCTGGCGAAAACGCTGGGCCGCCTTGGCGATCAGTTGCGCCGCAATGTCTTCATGATCATACAGCACCCGTCCCTTGCGAAGCAGGGGCGCGAGGCGAGGGGAATAGGCGAGATCCTCGGCGACGGTTGTATGTTCACCGTAGCGAATATCGACAAGCCGGTCTCCCACGCGGATCATTTCCTGCCCGTCGGCCGGACCTTTCACTAAGACGATCAGATCGATATCGCTGTGTGCGGTCACGGCGCGCCGTGCGCCGGATCCGACGAGAATGATGCCCACCAGGTCGCCGCCCCGTTTCGCGCGGACGTATTTCACCGCGCCGGCGAGGGCATCGTCGTAGCCGGGCGGCGTCACGGCGGGAGGCATCTCCGGCGGTTCGGGAATATCGAGTAACTCAGCCTTCAGCTCTTCCGAGGACGGGAGCGCGGGAGAAGACTGGGGGGAAGAGGTTGCCAGGTGTGAGTCCATATCTATCCTTCGACGCACTCAGGAGGCCTGTACGCGCCGTATCTGTTGCTCGAGCGTGCCGAGCCACGCGTCGAACGGCTGCTCGGCATCGACAACAATCTCAAGTTTTCCGTTAGGGAGTTTGCGGACGATGCCGGGGGTTTCCGGCGAGAGAGGAATTTCCACCCACTCGCGATTCAGCCCTAGCGCATCCGTCACGTCGAGAATACGACTGATCTGTTGAAACGACACTGCGTGAAGCGACACTCAGTCCTCTCTGCTCGTGTGGGCATTGTAGGTGGGGGGACAGAGACTGTCAACGTGAGGCGCAGGAGTTGCCCGGTCTACTCGTTGAGCAGATGCGCGACATGATCGGCGGCTTGCTCGATGGCCTCCGCCGACACGTCGAGATGGGTCACCGCGCGACACGTTGAGTCGCCGACGGCGTTGATCAGCACGCCCTCTTGCTTGAGGGCTGCCACGAACGCCGGAGTGGAATATTTTGTGCTGTGTACGTCGAAGAACAGAATGTTCGTCTCGACCAGGGATGGATCGATGGTCACGGCCGGAATCTGGTGCAGCCGGGCCGCAAGCCGTTTGGCGTTGGCATGGTCTTCGCTGAGTCGCGCAATGTGATGGTCCAAGGCGTAAAGGCCCGCCGCGGCGAGAATCCCGGACTGGCGCATGGCGCCTCCGTACATGCGGCGAAATCGCCGAAGTCGTTCCATCACGCCAGGATCATCCGTGGCAATCAACGACCCGGCCGGTCCGCCGAGCCCTTTGGACAGGCAGAAGGTCACCGTGTCGAAATGTCGCGCGTATTCCGCGGCCGGCACCCCCGATGCTACGACTGCATTGAAGAGTCGAGCTCCGTCGAGATGCATCGGGACTCCATGGGCCGTGGCAACGGCCCGGATGGCCTGAATGGTTGTGAGCGGGTAGACTCTGCCGCCCCCGGCGTTGTGCGTGTTCTCAAGACAGATGAGCGCGGTTTGGATGCTGTAGGGATCTTTTGGCCGGATAGCGCTCTGTACCTGCTCGGCCCTCATGAGCCCGTGCGTGCCGGTCACCCAATGAAGTTGCACTCCGGCCAACGCCGCCGCCGCGCCCTGCTCATACCGGATGATGTGTGACTGACCTTCAACAATCACTTCACGCCCTGGTTCGGTCTGCGCTCGAATGGACAGTTGGTTGCCAAGCGTCCCCGAGGGCACGAAGAGCGCGGCGCGTTTACCCACGAGCGCAGCGCCGACCTCCTGGAGACGATTGACGGTGGGGTCTTCTCCGTAAATGTCATCACCCACCTCGGCACGGGCCATGGCTTCACGCATAGCGGGGGAGGGTTTGGTGACCGTGTCGCTCCGAAGATCGATCATGGAGGTGCCTCTGTCAGGGGTGGAATGTGGCTCTTCAGGGCGAACCGCGGGTGCATTCTAGCAAAATTTCTTCTTGCCCGTGTGTCGAGGCCTGCTACACTGGGCTCCCATTCGGAGCCCCATGGAGCGATGGTATCGGTCAGTGATCCGGTTTGTGCAGGCTGAGCCGCAAGAACTGCGGCCGTTGGCCTGGGCGTTCGGATATTTTTTCTGCCTCCTGTGCGGCTACTACATTCTTCGCCCCGTGCGCGATGAAATGGCGATCCAGGGCGGGGTGCACAATCTGCCCTGGATGATGACGGGCACGTTTGTCACCTTGCTGGCCGTCACGCCGCTGTTCGGCTGGTTGTCTGCGCGATATTCCCGCTATCGATTGCTCCTCGCCGTCTATCTCTTCTTTATTGCCAATCTCATGGGCCTGTACATGTTGATGACGAGCGGTCTGTACATCGAATGGGTCGCGCGCGGGTTTTTTGTCTGGCTCTCGGTGTTCAACCTGTTCGTCGTATCGGTGTTTTGGAGTTTCATGGCCGACCTGTTTACGCCCGCGCAAGGAGCGCGCCTCTTCGGGATAATTGCGGCAGGCGGCAGCACCGGCGCCTTGTTCGGCCCCCTCATCACGACCGGGCTCACCTATCTTTTCCCGGTGCCGGTGCTGATGCTGACCTCGGCCGTGTTCCTCGCGGCCTGCATCGGATGCATCTACCAACTGGAAATGTGGAGCCGCAGCCGATCCGTGTTTCATCGGGAAAACAGCGGAGCGCCATTGGGTGGCGGCTTTCTGGCCGGCGTTCGCCTCGTGTGGTCGTCGCCATATCTGCTCGGTATCTGCGGCTACCTGACCTTTTTGACGATGACGGCGACCTTTCTCTATTTCGAGCAGGTGCGTCTGGTGGCGCAAGAATTCGATACGCCGGAAGCCCGCACGCGCTTCTTCTCTATGCTCGACTTCGCCACTAACATCCTCACCTGGCTGACGCAGCTGCTGATCACCAACCGCGTAGTGGCCCGGTTGGGGTTGGCGGCGGCCTTATTGTTTCTGCCGGCGGTCAGCCTGCTTGGATTTCTGGGCATCGCCCTTTGGCCTGGATTGGTCGTATACGTCAGCTTTTCTGTGCTGCGGCGAGTGGGGGAATATGCGCTTTCCAAACCGGCGCGCGAGGTACTGTTTACGGTGGTCAGCCGCGAGGAAAAGTACAAGGCGAAGAACTTCATCGATACGGCGATCTCACGCGCCGGTGATGCCTCGACCGGATGGCTGGTTTCCGGCTTGAAGGCGCTGAGCGTGACGACTGCACAGATCGCTTGGGTATTGGTTCCCCTCATGGTTCTCTGGGCCTGGCTGGGTCGATGGTTGGCCGCACAACAGCGCAAACAGATCGGGCCGTAGGCCTTCTCTCTTCAGACGTTGCGGCCTCCGCGCCGGCCGAGCTCGCTTTGACTCACAAAAAAATCGCATGGTATAGTCCGGCGCGGAGCGTTGAAGGCCTATGATGATGCTGTCCTGACGATGCTCTGCGCCCTGTGGCCATTCACCGGGCGCCACTCACCAGATCACCAATTGGGGACATGATGGTTGAAGTTCCAGTTAAGCTCTACCTCGATAAGGTATTGAAGACGGCCCGTGAAGCGGTACGTTCGACTTCGCTTCTCTCCGGTCCCATTCGAGAGAAGGCGCTGCGTGGCATGGCGGCGGCCCTCGCAGAAGCGGAGGAGTCCATTCTGGCGGCGAACGAAAAGGATGTGGACGCGGTCGGAAAGTCGATGACGGGATATGAAAATCGTGAACGTGTGCGCGACGCCGTGGCCCGAATCCGTATGACGGCCGATGACGTCAAGGCGCTCGTGGATCGATTGCATCACATTGCGGATCTGCCGGATCCGCTCGGTGAGGTGCTGGGGCGCCATGAGGAACCGAACGGTCTTCAAGTGAGCCGGGTACGGATACCCATCGGCGTGATCGGCATCGTCTCGGAACTGTCACCGCTGGAAACGATCGATGCGTTGGCCCTCTGCCTGAAGTCAGGCAACGTCTGTGTCTTTCGCGGCTCCCCGGATTGGACCCACACGCAACAGGTGATTGCTACCGGTCTTGCGAAGGCCATGCATGACGCAGGCATCCCCAAGGGCGCCTGTACGATTATCGATCGTCCTGAAAAGGAAGCAGCCCTGGAACTCATCAAGTCCGGCAAGGCGTTGGATGCCATCATCCCGCGCGGCGGCGCAGGTCTGCGGAAGGTGGTACAGGAGCAGGCCAAGATGCCGATCCTCTGCCATGACGGCGGGATTACGCACGTGTATATCGACGATGACGTGGAGATTCCTTTGGCGCAGAATATTGTGGTGAACTCCAAGGTGCAGAATCCCTCGGCGCCCAACTCGGTAGATACGCTGCTGGTCCATCAGGGGATTGCGCGCCCGTTGTTGTCGGCGCTGATCCTTCGATTGCTGGATGAATTCAAAATCGATATTTACGGCTGCCCGAAAACCGTGTCCTTGATGGGCCAAATGCTCATGACGGGGCACAAAGCGGTCAAGCCGGCGCAGGAGGCGGATTGGAACAAGCAATTTCAAGGGCCCAGTATGGCCATCAAGATGGTGCCGGGTTTTGAAGAAGCGTTGGCGCATATTGCGCAGCATGGTCCCAGCCACACCTGCGTCATCGTGACCAAGTCGTATGAGTCCGCCATGCGGTTCAGCAAAGAAGTAGATGCGGGGTCGGTCCTGGTCAATGCCTCATCCCGATTGAATGCCGGAGACAGTCTAGGATTCGGCGCGGATATCGGCTTGAGTTCGGCCCGCCATCACGCGCGAGGGCCGATCGGGCTCAACCAACTGACCTGTGAAAAGTCTGTCGTGTTCGGCAGCGGGCAACTCCGGCATCCGCATCCCGTTCCGCTGGCCTATGAAGATGCCATTATGCTCAAGCGGCCGTAACGTACCGATCGTGATGGCTCTTCCGGCAAGAGGGCGTTGTGCCTGCTGACCGGAACGACGAGATTCACAAATCCCTGCGCGAGCATCTCGCGTGGTGGGGACTCCGGCACATTGAATCCGATGCGGCGTATTTTTCCTGGCAACGGGAGGTCTTCACCGCGGAAGACCTGGCCGCGCTGCACCGGTCTATTGAAGCCAAACGAGCCGCGACCGGCGGATCGTCCGCTGACATCGCCTTCTACGATTTGACGGCCCAGTCTCGATTCATTCCTGCCCTTTACAGTCAACGCTACGAATATTATCTCGAAGTCGGCTTACGGATTGCCGCTCAACTTGAGGGCGCGCAGACCGTTCTCGATGCCGGGTGTGGCATCGGCCTCCTGACGACTTTCTATGCGCAGCGATGTCCTGGCGCGACGATGGTGGGAATCGATCGTTCGCCTGCCTCGATCGCCCTCGCGCGGCAGCGGGCGCAGGAATTGGGCTTGAGCAATGTGCGTTTCGAATGCCTGGATATGGATCAGCACGAGCTGAGCGGCCGCTATGATTTGATCGTTGCCACGCATGCGCTGCTCCAGGCCGAACAGGATCCTGGGCTTCCTAGTTGCGGTTGGCAGGATTTCAACCGAGACTTGGATGCGCGAGCCCAATCGGATTTTGAACAGCGGACTAGGGTAGGCCTCCGGTTGGATCGGCTTCGCCACGTCCTGGCTGAAAATGGTCGAATGATCCTGTTTGAAAAGACCCGGCAACTCGCGCGGCGCGTTCCCTTTCAGCGCGCGTTGGCGGCCCGTGGTCTTGCACTGCTCCTCCCGCCTGAACCGATCCGGTATCGTTCCATCGAAGAAGTCACCGACGACGGTCCTCTGTATGTGACCGGGTTGGGTTCCTCGTCGAACGTCTTACCATGGGACGAGTGGCCCGAGCCGGACGGTGCTCCGCCGCTTCATGTGGAACAGTTGCAATCCGTTCGAGTAGCCCAAGATCAGCCGTTGTACGAAAACCATGAGGCGTCCGCGCAGCAGGCTTGGCGGGATCTTCCTGCAAAACAAGTGGTGGCGCAGGTCACCCGGAAAGAGACGGATGGACGGCAGCTGCATGTGGAGTGGGGATGGGCAGGTGAGTTTGCGTATCTCTATTGCGCCAATACGTTCGATCAGCGCCAACTGGTCGTGGTCGATCAGGCTCGGTCCGCCATGCTGGAAACGTATTACCAGGAAATCCTCGGCGAGCCGTCCATGAGCAAACAGGGGATGGTGAGATGAACGATCTGCGCGAATATTCCGACGCTTCTCTCCCGGTGCCGTTAGAAGTGGTGGGACTCGTGCCGGCCGCCGGAATGGCCAAACGCCTGCAACCGTTTCCTTGCAGTAAGGAAGTCTATCCAGTCGGTTTTGCGCTGGATGACAAGAGCGGGCGGCCGCGTCCGAAAGTGGCGGCACAGTATCTGCTGGAAAAATTCAGGGCGGCCGGAGTCACGAAGACCCTCCTCGTGATCAAAGCCGGTAAATGGGATATCCCCAACTATTTTCGAGAAGGCGACCTGGTCGGTCTGTCGCTGGCCTATCTCGTGATCGCCGGGTCGCTCGGACCACCTGATACGCTTGATCGCGCCTATCCGTTTCTGGCGCAGAAGCGCGTGGCGTTTGGATTTCCGGATATCCTGTTCGGGCCTGACGATGCCTACGCCAGGTTGATTCACCGACAAGAGGAAACGGGTTCTGACGTTGTGCTCGGTCTCCACAGGATCGAAGATCCGCGTATCTGGGATATGGTGGATTGTGACGGGGAAGGCCGCGTGAGGGACCTCGTCATGAAACCAGCTTCAACGACTCTCACCCACGGCTGGTGCTGCGCGGTGTGGACGCCGCGGTTCTCGACTTTTCTCCACGACTTTCTCCGAGCCGATGAGACGAAGCGGAACCTCAGCCGGCTCGCGAATACCATCAACGATCCAGGTGGGGATCTGGCCATGGGAGTCGTCTTGCAAGCCGCGCTCAAGGCAGGGCTGTCGATCCAGAGCGTGAAATTTCCCAACGAGCGCTACTTGGACATCGGCACGCCGGAGAATTTGCTCAAGGCCGTGCGGGAGTTCCACGAGCCTGAATGATCATCGGCTCTCTACGGATAGGCGGCAAGAATCCGTTCGGCGGCCCGCAGGCGATCCTGTCCTGCCTTGTCTTTGAATTGCTTTCGACAGGCGGCACAAAACGTCAACCGGCCGGCGATCGACCGAATGTCCCGATCCTCGTTATAAAAGAGCGGGCAATCAGCCGGCCCGACGCCGCGCTTGTGAGGGGCAATGCCTGCAACCACTGCGGCGGCCAGATGAGCCATCATCCGTTCGACCGTGAACTCTCGTTCGTTCAGCTGTTCCAGCAATCCGAAGGTCGACGTGACGATGAGCGGGTCTCGCCGCCAATAGTACAGGTACCGCGTCCGCGCGTCCTTCATCGGGAAATTAATCATGCAGATGAGCGTATGCACACCCAATTCTTTGGGTTTGTCCTTCAATCGGTCGTACAGCGTTTCGGCGACCACAAATGCCTGATCCTTCTCCTGCTCCCGGCGCCAGATTCCGATCGGGGCCGGAAAGGACACGGTTTCGAAGGCGTATTGATTTTGAGCCTTCGTGAGACGTTCGCAGATTTCAGGTAGATGCGGAATCATGCGATGCGCATTCCAGATGCCGATCTTGACGCGGTCTTCCACTGCGCGCCGCCGCTGGCGTACCACCGCGCTGCGAGTCCGCTCATACGCGGCTGCCGTCCGCGGCACGCAGAGCCGTTGTGCGGGATTACGCGCAAAGACGACTGGCACTGCCCAATCGATAGCTTCTCCGGAGATCGCATAGTTGACCGACACGCGCGCCTCGCGGGCGGCATCACCGATGGGATGTCCCATGGCCAGCGCCCAGTAGAAGTGGCGTGAGAACGCCGTGGCGGAGACATCCAACACCGGATATTGATTGGCGACGACGGCAGGGACGCCGCCGGCGATCAGCGCTTGCGCCACACCGCGACTGAAATCTTGCCGCCCCCCGCGGCCGGTTTCGCAGGCATTCAGACAGACCAGACGAATGCCGCGACGGCAGACGATTTGGCGCAGGGTGGAGGAATCCAATTGCTGTTCGCCGCCGTCTTGATTCTCGAAAATCAAGTATCCGCAGTCGGTCTGCTCGTTGTATTCCCCGTGGCCGATGAAGTGGAGCACGTCGATCGGGGCGGCCGCAGACTCCAGCGCCCGGTGCAACAATTCCGGCGTGGCGTCGAGCAGGAGTTCGACCTCGGCCAGTCCCGCGTCGAGCAGGCGGCGGAATCCGCTGCGGATGACATCGGCCTCTTCTTCCACCGACAGGGCGCCGAGTCCCAAGGGCTGGGCGACCACGACGAGGATCCGCATGCTGGGTCTGGCCGGAATACGTTCCGCAGGAATGGCCGTCAGCACATTGCGCGTGAAATTGACCTCTTCCAATGCGAGGAAGGTGCGCCGGTCGGGATCATAAATGAATTCCCACGATTGATCGGCGATCCATCCGATGTCGGAGGTGAAGATCAGATTGAGCCGCTGGCTGACTTGCTCGGACCGCGCCGCGTCATATAGCCGGCGGACTTGTCCGGGAAAAAGGGCCGTGAAGAGGGCGCTGCCCATCTGTTGGAGCGCGGTCTCGTCCGGGAGTTGCGGATAGGCGGGGTCGCCATTGATATACCCGTGAATGTGCGCCTGCCCGGCCTTGATCAGGTCCCACTGCGTCGGCGCGTGATCCTTGGCGGCCCGGCGGCCCGTGGCAGGGGGGGGCCGCGTTCCGCCGGTGTGGAGATGCTCCATGACGCGGGCATTCCGGAACGTCGCGATGAGTTGTGCCTCGCCCGCGCCTTCCTTCGGGGCGATCAAGGCAATATGAAAGACATCGTCTGGTTCGGGGTATGGCTCGAGGGCGGCGATTGGTGGATTCGCTTGCACTGCTGGAAGCGCCGGTGTGCGGGTCGGCGCTTCCTCGCGGCGTCCTGTCGGAAGCACGGCGGGCGGCGTTTTCAGCAGGGCCGCGCCACGCCGCCGTCCCGACGGCAGGTCGTGGTCGATGTCGATGGCGGTGATCGGCTGCGCTTCTCCGCGCAACGCGCGGACGAGGAAATCCACCGTGCCGGGGTCCTCGAAAAAATTCACATGGTTCACGGGGTGCTGCTGGGACAGGTTGCCTCCCACCCCGAAACAGCCGATGCGGTCTCCGGGAATCGCGGCTGCGACGCCGCTGCCGGGATCCACCCTCCAGCCGCCTTCCGTCGGTACCACGAGATCATTCGCGGTTGGAAAAAACAGATCCGCGCCTGCATCGATGATCCGTTGGAGGAGTCCCGCATCCGGTTCGAAGTTTGCGACGAGGGCGGAATAGGCCTGACCGGGCGGGCCTGGCGCTGCCTGTAATGCCTGAATGATTTCGCCGTTGTTATCCATCGAGGCCAGCCCCGGCAAACTGCCGACCAGACGCCGGGCGATCCAGGATAGAGCCTCACTCACGAATTCCACGCCGGTCGTGAAGGGGTTGTCGGGGAACAATTCCAACACGTTGGAAAGCCAGTTGGTGTACTGCGTCACATGGTCCGGTGATGCGAGCGGCGTGCCGCCATTCGGGCTGGCAACCAGCACGGCGCGCCCGACGGCGAAGCGATCCGCGAGAGCACCGAATCGCTCGCGACGTTCGACGAGATGTCGCAGCACCAATCCGCCGCGTGAATGGGTGATCACGTCGAAGGTGGTGGTGCGATCGGGCAATGCGTCGAGCAACATGCGCACGTTTTCTTCCGGTGTGCGGCTGAGGGTGAAGTGGTCGAATCCATAGATGCGGTTGCCGTAGAGATCCTGTACCTCTTCGAAGAAAGTTTTGCCGTTGCTCCCGCGCGTCTTGGCCAATCCATTGAAGGCGGCGGTGGTATTCGAAAAGGTGCCGTGTATGAAGAGTAGATTGCGGCCGGTGTCGCTGAGAGATGACAGATCGGCGGCCGGCAGCATCTGTCGACCATCAAGCTCGTCTGGCGTAACGGACAGCCATCCTTCCCGGCGCCCCTTATGTTTCCAGGTGACGGTCTCCCACAACAAGGCGAGTTTGGCGAGCGCATAGTCGGCGATTGTTCCGGCCACTTTCAGGACCACGGCCTTGATGGCGGCGCTGATGAACCCCCGGCGTCCGCCGGGTTCTGCGATGGGAGCGGCGGGAACGGGAATCGAAAACCGGTAGAGGGTTCTGGTACTTCTCCGCCTCCCGCGCCGGGCCGGTTCGTTCGGCATATGGAAGCGGATGGCGCCTGACGCATAACGTGTCATGACGATATAGACGTCGTCTGGTCCACCTTCGACATCCAGGGTGAGCGGAGCGGGTGCCGCCTCGCCTCGTCTGGCCTTGGGCGTGGCCGTGAGAGTCTGTTCGACTTGCCAGCGTTTCGTCGCGGTGAGATTCGCCAGAAACGGATCCGGCGCTTCGGTCACTCCTCGTCGTCCTCCGCGAACCGGTTCCGCCGCACGAACGTCCCACATTTCCGATGTCGCCCAGCTCACGCTGCCGGATTTCATGTTCGCCATGATGTGCTCCTGCTGATGTCGTGCCGATTCATGATGTCTGATGTGTCTCGATCACGAATGATTGACTCGTCGTTCGTCTCACATGAAGCGCAGGTCGTTCGGATTCGTCGATGAAGGGCGCTTCATGATGTACGAGGGACGAGGATTGTTCGCCGCGCTTATCCCATAACCGGAGCGTTCAGGCAAGGGGGTCATTGAGAGAGCAGGGAAAAATACTGGTATTCGATTGCAGCCCGCCGGAGACGGACAATTCTCTTTGAATGGAGGATCGGCCGCTCAGAAGCCGAGCGCTTTCTCCAGATCGGCCTGTTCCTTTTTGAAGGTCTTCTTGCGCCCTTCTTCGACCTGCGCCTGGCGTTGCTCGGTTTGCTGCTGGACGGTTTCGGCCTGCTTGTCGTCGCCGGCCATCGCGTAGAACTCCGCCGCAATTTCGCCTTCTCCCTTGGCCTCGTGGCGCTTCGCCAGCATCCGCGCCTTCTCGCGTATTTTTTTGACGCCGTCCGGACGATCGGCCTGCTCGTAATAGGAGATGGCGAGGCGGAGGAACTTTCGACCGTCTTCGGCGGCGAGGGTATCGCCGCGTTGCGAGGCTCGCGCGCGAATTCGATCCTCACCCGCTTGGGCATAATAGGCCCACTCACGCGCTCGCCCCAGCTCCTGCAAGGAATCCTTGGTGAACGAGGCAAAACGTTTTTCTTCCTCGGCGAGGGCGTGCTCGACGTTCTTGCGGGCGTGGGCGCGCATCGCTTGTTCCTGTGCCGTGTCGTTCTGCTGCGAGAAGAAGTCGATTGCGTGGCTCAGCGTGTTGATGTCGTTCGGTTTGGTTTCGACCAGTTTGCGTTGCATGCGGCCCGCATCGGCTCCGGCTTTCGCGCGAACGTACCACTCGAACGCTTCTCCCGGGCGGGCCTTCTTTTCCTCTTCTGCGCCGATGGCTTTGGCGGTGCGTTGCTGTAACCCTTCTTGGCGCTGAGAGTCGCTGACGCAGTCGCCGTTCAATTTTGCCGCTGCGGCATAGGCTTCGCGCGGGTGGCCGGCCCGTTCAAGATCTTCCGCCTTCTTCAACTGCGCGTCCGCCGCTGTTTGCAGCGCCTTCTCCGCGCAGAGGGAGTCCGCCCAGACCGGCGCGTTCCACAACCCGATCGCGACGGCGCACACCAGATGCAGAGATGTGAGTCGTATCACGACCGCCTCCTTAGCGTCCCATCATTCCTTTGAGCATATCCATGCCCATGCCGCCCATATCCAGCTTTTCGAACCCCTGGGGAATCTCGAAGAGCTCGGCCGGTTGTTTGGTGACCTTGATGTTGGTCTGCTCCATCTTGAAGCGCGCCTTCTGGCCCTTCTCGACCGCCAAGGCGTCGATCTTGGCCAGAATGCCTTCTTTCGTGGTCCACATGAACCCGCCCATCTTTGTGCCGTCGTTGCCGGTCATGATGATCTTGCTCTTGTTCATGACGACACCGTTGACCGTTTCCTCTCCCAAGGCCGTCTGTTCAATCTGGTAGCCGGAAAGATCGGATTTATTCGGCGCGTGCGTATTGGCCGGCGCTTCCATGTACATTTTTTCTTCCGGCATGACCGTCCAGCTGACATGTTTGTCGTAGCGAGTGATCATCGTCATCACCGCGCCGCCTTGCGACATGTCGCGGCGTTCTTTGGTCGGGGTCGAATAGATGCGGCTTTGGGTGGCGCCTTCTTCGGACTCGATGATCTGGTCGGCTGAGTATTCAACGTTCACGCGGTCGATGGCGAGCGCATGTTGCGTGGTGATCAGCGTCGCAGCGGTCAGGGCAAGACACAACAGACATCTGGTCAACATGAAAGGCCTCTCGTTGGATAGTGAATGAATGGCGAATTCGTCATCGGCCGCATCGGCAAGCATCCTCGGCCTTGCCCGGAGATGAGCGCGAAGAGTACGCCTGGTGCGCGAACCTGTCAATTGATGCCGCGGAGCAGGCCGAAGAGGAAGGGGGCGTAGGGTGTGTCATCCTCTTCCCGAGGAATTGGAGACGAAAGAGATCTGGAGGGCGATTATCTCGCTGAAGTCGGGGCAGGAGCCGTCTTGGTCGTGCGAGAAACCGGCGCCTGTCCGACCCGGGACCGTGCCGATTGGGGGCCCCTGTTGTACTGCGCGGTTTCGGCGGGTGCGGGAAGCGCCCGTTCTGAGGAAGCCGGTCGGATGATCGGAGCAGATGTCGTCGACAAACTCGCTGCCAGGCGGGCACCCAGCCGGATCATCGGCGCTTCCACTATATGATACAGAGCGACGGGCAGGCCTATGCTGAGCGCGATGAGCACGCTGTAACGAACCGCGGCCGGCTGGTCTTTGAGTACGACGAGCGCCGCCCACTGTGCGTGCAGATGGGTCAGATAAATCCCATACGAGTACCGGGCGATCAATTCGGTGCCTTTGTTCAGCATCGGCCGGTTCAATTCGGCAAAGAATGGCGCAGTCAGACCGATCATGAGGCACAACGCCCATCGCGACACCTGCTCATATTCGTAATAGACTCCGCAGGCCTGCATTCCGGCGGCGGCAAGAAGGATCAGCGGCCAGCCCCAAAATGGGAGCGGGCGCCGGCGAACTCCATACCCCATAAAGTAACACGCCACTCCGGCGATGAAACAGGGAGCAAATTGCGCCAGACCCAAGCGGCCGGAAATATAAGGTTGGACGATGCCGCCGACTACTGCGAGGCCCCAGAGCGCCAGGACTCCTCTGATCCCATAGGCCTTCCCGGCCAGGTAGCAGAAGGGGAGGACGGCATACATGGCCACTTCATAGGGAAGACTCCAGAGCACCGAGGTCACGACAGGCTTATAGGTGAACTCGGTATACAGGAAAAGATTCGCCAGAATGGTCGATACATCCGGTTGGGACCAGGGCCACCAGGGAGCGCGGGGAAGTTGAAACAAGACGATGAGGCAAACGCACACGATGCTGAGCGGGTAGATCCGAAACAGGCGGCGGATATAAAAGGTCGCAAACAGTCTCTGTCCCTTGAGATCGATCCGCTCCAATGAAAACATCAATACCAAGCTGGTATGCACAAAAAACAGAATGACTCCGAATTGCGCGAGAAAGTCCGGCAAGCGCGGACCAGTCGTGATGAACAAATGGAAAAAGTACACCAGGAGAACCGCGACGGCACGCAGGAAGTCCAGATTGGGAGAAAGAGAGGTTACCGGCGGTGCACTGCGGGTCATCTCGCGAAGTCCTTCTCGCCGAAAAACGTTGAGTGTGCTCTGTCCTGCCAAGTGGTCCCCGCATGCTCCGGACGAGCCCCAGACGCGCACATCTGCCGAGATGCGTGGGAGCCGGGAGGCCTGCGACGCGGTGAAGTGACTGTCAGGTTGCCCCTCTCCCGGCGGAGTGGTTCGGGAATCGGGCGACGCTGAGAGCCCTGGTGTTGCCGGTCACATGGGCCCCAATGGGTGGAATGTCGTGACCGCAAGTGAGTACAACCCATCCTCCATTGCGGTGTCAACCCTTCCGGACATTTTTTTGTGAAGGGCGACGAAGGTTGTGTCAGCGTGAGTCAGTCGAGCGACGCGGAGAGGCGTGGACGAGCACACGGGTCGCGGAGGCGGGACTCGATGTTTTGTGATTGGTGAATACTCGCGGCCGCTCTGCAAAAAGAGTTTGGTCGCGACTGCGGAGCCGGTGCGCGAGACGTGAACTTGCGCAGTGTCTCGATTCAGATTGCGGCGCGCCTCTCGCGCAGTCCGCATGGTCGAGCGTGACGCACTATGCTATAAGTGCCGGCACCACAGGCTGATACTGTATCCATTTACAAATCCGACTGTATCGGATCACATACAGACAACCAGGCGAGAAATGATGGATTGTTGCGGAAGGGGGTACGCAGTTTCATGAGTGCGCGCGTGGGGCAGTCTGTATGGAGCGCACTCCGTGAACTTGTTTCAGATTGAGGCAGCGATCTGTGTGTGGCGAACATCGGGTGGTATGGATGGTGCACATGTGACAAGAAACTGATTCGATCTTGCCGCGCGCGCCGGTTGACGAGACGAAGCGCTTCATCCTAACCAAGAGGTGAGTCGACATGAAGGACGTCCTCCACATCGTCTTTCTCTCCCAGGAGGAAGATGGCCGGTCCTGCTGTGATCACGCCCGCATCGTAGAATACGTCGAGCGTGCCTTGACCGGTGCGCAGGTCTCACTCGACTATGCGGCCGACCCGTCTCTCACGACTCGTCATCCTCACCTGGTGCTGCTCCATCTCAACGATCCCGATCGATCATATGAAGAGCGACTTGCGGCGGTGAGCCGGCATTGGCCGGATGTGCCCATTGTAGGAGTCATCGGTGATCGGCGAGGGTGTGCCGAAATGCTTGCGCAGGACGTTCCGGCGGTCCTCCGTGATTTTATCGTCTGTCCGCTGGACGGACGGGAGTTGGCTTTACGCGTGCGCCGCGTGCTGACGCAGGAATCTCCGCAGGCCCGCTGCGGCCTCAGTACGACGCGCCCTGTGCGAGTGCATTCTCTGGTAGGGGAGAGCGCCATCTTTCAAGCGCAGGTGGAAAAAATTCCTCTCTTTGCCGATGTGGATGCTCCGGTGTTGCTGCAGGGAGAAACGGGCACCGGCAAGGAGGTCTTTGCCCGTGCCATCCATTATTCGAGCGCACGAAAAGACCATGCGTTCATCCCCATCAATTGTGCCGCGTTGCCGGACCAGTTGTTTGAGAACGAACTGTTCGGCCATGCCAAAGGCGCTTATACCAGCGCGGCGCACGAGCAGGCAGGATTGGTTCTTGAGGCCGAGGGCGGGACGTTGTTTCTCGATGAGGTTGATGCGCTGAATCCCTATGCGCAGGCAAAACTTTTGCGCTTTGTGCAGTATCGGGAGTATCGGCCCTTGGGCTGTTCACGCACCAAGCTGGCCAACGTGCGGATCATTGCCGCATCCAATGTGGACCTGCGGCAGGCCGTGGCCAACCGGCAGTTCCGAGAAGATCTCTTTCACCGCTTGAACGTGCTGTCGTTGGTCGTGCCGCCCTTACGTGATCGGGCAGACGATATTCCTCTGTTGGCCATGCGATTCTTGCAACGTTTTCGGCGTGCCGACGGCCAGGGGCCGCGCCTGCTCTCCGACGAGGCCATCCAAAAACTGCTCGCGCACATGTGGCCGGGCAATGTGCGGGAACTGGAAAGCACCGTCCAGCGCGCCGTCGTGATGTGCGCGTCCGCCACCATCCAGGCGCAGGACATCGAGTGTGCCGTAGAACCATCGAAGAGCGTGCCGCCGAAGGGGTCGCTCCGCGCCGTGAAGAACTCCGCCACCATGGATGCCGAGCGGGCCTATCTGGTCAAGACCCTGGTGACGTTCCGGGGGAATGTGACACATGCGGCAAAAGCGGCGGGAAAGGAACGCCGCAGCTTTCAACGGCTGCTTCGCAAGTACGGCATTGACCGGGAATCGTTTCAGCAGAACGAGGCAGGCCCGATCGGAACGTTTCCGCCACCCCTCCATCAGCCATTCGACGGGCATGCCTAGTGTCCCCGGCGCTGCGGTGATTTTGCCGCACCAGCCATCGCGCTGAATTTCAACGCGCTGTCACGATTCTCCTTGCGATTCAGGTGCGGCAGGATTGCCGCACCGTCGTCAATCGATTACCAGAAACACCCGATAACAGGCGCCTACATGGAATGTTCCTAATGGCATTGCTTTTGCTCGTTCCGATGCTCGGTTCATTGGCGCACCGCGTCTCCAGGGATAGATCCGGATGGACTCACAGGATGCAGTTATCACGCACAGCATTCTCGACTATCTGGTTCGCCATCCCGGGGCGAAGGACACCAGGGAGGGCGTGATTAATTGGTGGATCGCCAAGCCCTGTCCGGACGAACGCGTCGCGATTGAGACATTGGAAGCACTCGTGAGGCGCGGATGGATTCTGAAGCGTGCCACGTCGGGCCAGCCGATCTATAGTGTGAACCAGGCGCAACTCAGTGAGATCCGTGAATTTGTGACCCAGAACAATCAGGCGAAGTGAATGTTCTCAGCCGAGGAGGAAGAGTATGCCAGTGCAACCAACCTATCCGGGTGTGTACATCGAAGAACTGCCGAGCAGTGTGCGGACCATTACAGGCGTCGCCACGTCGATCACGGCGTTCGTGGGCTACACCGCGCGCGGTCTCGATCATCGCGCGAGCCGCATCCTCAGCTTTGCCGATTTCGAGCGCGCGTTCGGAGGTCTCGCCGCGGACAGCGAAGTGAGTTACGCCGTCCAGCAGTTCTTCAACAACGGCGGCTCGCAGGCGTATGTTGTGCGGGTTCCGAAGAACGATGCGGTGGCCGGAAAAATTACTTTGAAGGATGGCGATCAAGGAGGCAGCAAACAAGCCCTCACCGTAACCGCCCTCAGCAAGGGAGCCTGGGCGAACAACGTCATCGTTGATGTGGACTATGGAGATGTGGGTTCTGATGCGAAGGCGTTTAATCTGACCATCACGGATCGATCCACCAACACGACGGAAGTCTTTTCCAACGTGACGATGGATAGTACCAAGACGAACTATGTCATGGCGGTGGTGAATCACGTAGACAACGGCTCGCAACTCGTGTCGGTGGCCGTCCCGGACGCGACCGCCGGGCGGCCGATGGAAACCGGAACAGTCGGGGGGGACATCGACCTCTCTCAGATCAAGAACGACAAGGTCTATACGCTTAAAATCAGCAGCGATGTGCCGTCGGCGGCCATCAACAATGTGGATTGCACCTTCATTGCACCAGGAGAGCCGATACCGTCCTCGATTGCGGGGGTGTGCCGGCTGCTGGAAACCAAGGTGAATCTCAAGCTGCAGGCGACATTGCCCGGTGCGTCGATTCGATGTGTGCCGAGCGCCGGCGGCAAAGGCTTGCGCATCAACGCGCTGTTTCCGCCCGAGCTTGTTCCGGGAGCGCTTGATGCAAAGCTGACGTTCAGCGCGGGAACCCCCGATGATGCCGCTGCGACACTCAAGCTCGCTGCGGGGGTCGTGAAGTCCGCCAATGTGGCCCATTATTGGGTGGGGCAGGGACGAGCGACGCTCGCGCAGATCGGTGCGGTGCTCGGCGTGGACGGGACGAAACTGCCCTTGACCGCCGATTTGATCGGGAGCCCCAGCCTCTTTACAGGTATCTACGCGCTGGACAAGGTCGACCTGTTCAACATTCTCTGCATCCCCGATGCCACGCGATCCCAAGCGAGTAATCCGAACGCTCTCGATTCCACCGTGGACCCCAATGCGATCTTCGGTGCCGCCATGACGTTCTGTACGCAAAAGCGGGCGTTTCTGCTCGTCGACAGCCCGCCGAATGTCGCCGACGTTTCCTCCGGCGTCGATTGGATTTCTTCGGGGTTGACCGTACACGACCTGAACGGCGCCGCCTATTTTCCTCGCCTCAAGCTCGCCGATCCCTTGAACAATTACCAGCTGCGGCAATTTGCTCCCTGCGGAGTCGTCGCGGGATTGTACGCCCGTACCGACGTTGCCCGTGGGGTGTGGAAGGCACCCGCAGGCACGGAGGCCAAGCTCAGTGGCGTGCAAGGATTGGCCTACAGCCTGACCGACGGAGAAAACGGCGTACTCAATCCGCTGGGATTGAATTGCTTTCGCACCTTCCCGGTGTACGGGACCGTGTCTTGGGGGGCGCGTACCCTCGTTGGATCTGACGCCGAAGCGAGTGAATGGAAATATGTGCCTGTCCGCCGACTCGCCCTCTTCCTCGAGGAAAGTTTGTATCGCGGGACGCAGTGGGTGGTGTTCGAACCGAATGACGAACCGCTCTGGGCGCAGATCCGGCTGAACCTCGGCGCCTTCATGCACAATCTGTTTCGGCAGGGGGCGTTTCAGGGAACTACACCGCGAGACGCCTACTTTGTGAAGTGCGACAAAGAGACGACCACGCAAAACGACATCAATCTCGGCATCGTCAACATCGTCGTCGGGTTTGCTCCGCTCAAGCCCGCCGAGTTTGTGATCATCAAGCTCCAGCAGATGGCCGGCCAGATCGCGACGTAGCGGTTTGTGGAACAGCCGAGTATTGGGACCAGATGAGTCTATGGGTGTACAGGAACACGACCTTATATCACCACCCGCAGGATGCTCAAAAAAGCCATCCGCCGCGGCCGCAGCAAGCGTAGGGGCGAGGCGTCCTATTCCCGCACGTCGAGCCGCTGCGCGATGCGAGAACAAAGGCGGCGGATTTTTTCAGCATCCTGCTAACCGGAGGAAATCATGGCTCAGTTCACCGTGAACACGACTCGATTCGATCCTTATAAGAATTTCAAGTTTCGCGTCAAATGGGACGGACGGTATGTGGCCGGCGTCAGCAAAGTCGGCTCCCTCAAGCGGTCCACCGAGGTCGTCGAACACCGGGAAGGCGGAGATCCCAGCAGCAGCCGCAAGTCGCCCGGACGCACGAAGTTCGAAGCCATCACGCTCGAACGGGGCGTCACGCATGACACGGCCTTCGAGCAATGGGCGAACAAAGTGTGGAATTTTGGCTCCGGCTTGGGCGCAGAAGTCTCGCTCAAGGATTTTCGGAAAGACATCATTATCGAGTTGTACAACGAAGCGGGACAACTGGCGATCGCCTATAAGGTGTTCCGTTGTTGGGTGTCGGAATATCAGGCTCAACCGGATTTGGATGCCAATGCCAATGCCGTGGCGATCCAGACCCTCAAGCTCGAAAACGAAGGCTGGGAACGCGACTACGAAGTCGTGGAACCGTCGGAGCCCACCTTTACGGAACCGTGAGCATGATGCAGGAATCCGTCCAGAGCTTGTCCGCCGCCGCCATGCTGGAGGTCTGGGAACAGGGAGCCGGTCGGCATCCCCTCGACCAGGCGCTGCTGTTGTTACGGTATGCCTGTCCCGAGCAACCATTCGAGGCGATGTGCGAATGGAGCATCGGGCAGCGCGATGCACATCTGTTGGCACTCCGCCGGCAGACTATCGGGGATCGCATTGCGGCCTATGCGGAATGTCTTGCCTGTCGGAGCGAGCTCGAATTCGAACTCTCTTGTACAACGCTCTTGGCATCGTCGGCCACTTCGAATACGACTTGGACGACCGTGGAGCAAGGCGGCCGTGCCTGGGAGTTGCGTGGACCCAACAGCCGGGACCTGGCACTGGCGATTGCCGCCGCCGATCCGGAGCAGGCGCGGCAGGTCCTGTTGTCCCGCTGCGTCCGCAGTGGGGCCGAAGACGCTGAAGCGGCGGTGTGGGCCCGCGCGAACGGGGCGGCATTAGCCGGACGATTGAGCGAATTGGATCCGCTGGCCGAGGTGCTCATCGATCTGCGATGCGAGGTGTGTGGGCAGCAGTGGCAGGCGTTGTTCGATATCGTCACGTTCTTCTGGAATGAACTCCAGGCGCGGAGCCGGCGACTGTTGCAGGAAGTCGATCTCCTGGCGCGTACGTATGGTTGGACGGAAGGAGAGGTTCTTCGCCTGAGTGACCAGCGTCGTGGGATGTATGTGGAGATGGCCCTGTCATGAGCGATTTTGTGACCAGATTGGTGGAGCGACAGGCCGGTACGGCGGCGCAGGCCGGGACGGCAGCAATGGTTCGGCCGCGCATCCCTTCGATGTTTGCCCCGCCGATCGGCCGGACTGAACCTGCCGATTTTCCGGTGATCGACTCGTCGGCACCCATTGCGGTCGCAGGTCAAACTCTTGCGGATTCTATCCGGCCGAGCGATCACAGGGAAAAAGTACTGACTCACACCGATCAGCAAGAGGGGCGGCGGCCGGTTCTTCATTCATCGTCGAGCCCGCATACTGCGGCGGAGCGGCGTCGTGCGGAATCGGCACCCATTCCCTTGGTTCGAAATGCCTCGGCCATCGTGAATCAGGCTGTCCGTACCACGCCGCCCGCTGATTCGATGTCGACTCCGGAGCAGAGGCGGCGCGAGCAGAAAGGGTTGAACTGGCAGCACATGGAAGATCCTGTCGATCCTGCGCCGAGTCATTCTACCGCACGCCTGGCGCCGCCGCCATTGGTGAACGTGCGTCACGATACAGCCCGTTCATCTGCTGCGGCACCACCTTCGTTGGTGGGTACGCTTGCGGATCGGCGCACGGGACAGAACCACGCGCCTTCGACCGAAGGTCCGGTGGAGGTCACCATCGGACGCATTGAAGTCACAGCGGTGTCCGCAGCGCCCGATCAGAAACGGAAATCAGGGGCTCGCAGGCCGGCCATGTCATTGGAAGAATATTTGACTCGTCGTCAGGGAGGCAGACCGTGAGCAGCGCATTGGCCATTGCCGGTGTGACGGCCGTGCTCCGGGACTTGCTCAATGATGGGTTGATCAATCACAACGTCAGCGGGCTGCTCGGCAGTACCGTGACAGTAAGCGCGTTGCCGCCGGATCGCGTGGTGCCGGCCAACGGCACCGAGAGCACGCAGATCAATCTGTTTCTTCATCAAGTGACGTTCAATACCGGCTGGCGGAATCATGCGCTGCCTTCTCGTGATGGATCGGGCACGCAGCGCCTCAGCAATCCGCCCTTGGCCCTGGATCTGCATTACCTGCTCAGCGCCTACAGCGCGGAGGAATTGGGCAGTGAAATTCTCCTCGGGTACGCGATGCAATTACTTCATGAGGTGCCGGTGCTGGATCGCACAGCCATTACGACGGCGCTGACGCCGTCCCCGGCGGTCGATACCACTCTGCCTCCGGCGCTCCGGGCGTTGGCCGAATGTGGGCTGGCCGATCAAGTGGAGCAGATCAAACTGGTGCCGGATCCCCTCAGCAGCGAGGAAATGTCGAAACTGTGGACGGCAGTGCAGTCTCACTACCGGCCTTCCGCGGCTTACGTCGCGACAGTCGTGCTGATCGAATCCAGAAAACCGACCAGACCGACGCTGCCCGTGTTGACTCGCGGGCCTGTTGATCCGGTTACCCACTTGGAGCGAGGCGTCGTGGTGCAGGCCGATCTGCTGCCGCCCTTTCCTACCATTCAGACTGTGGCTGCGACCAGCGGGCAGCCGATGGCGACGGTCGGTGCGACCGTGGAGATCACGGGGCATCACCTCGATGGCACCAATCCGACGATCCTGCTCTCGAACAGCCGCTTTGAGATCAATCAGGCGGTGCCGGCCACAGGGGGAGGCAGCAGCGTGAAGGCTTCCTTCACGGTGCCGTCAGTGCCGGCAGGATTGTATCAGCTGGCGCTGCAGGTCATTCCGCTCGGCGAGTCCAATCCACGCACGAGCAATACCCTGGCGTTGGTGATCGGGCCGGAGATCACCACGGCCATGCCGATCGCGGTCGCGCGGGACGGCAGCGGAGCGGCCACTATCGTGCTCGCAGTTCAGCCGCCGATTCAGCCGGGGCAATCAGTCTCGCTGCTGTTGGGAACGCAAGAAGTTCCGCACGGAGCGATCACTGTGGCAACAGGAACGCTCACGTTCGCCGTCGCCGCTGCGCCGCCGGGAGGGTTTCTCCTCCGGCTGCGCGTGGATGGTATCGACAGTCCGATCATCGACCGCTCGGCCGTTCCGCCGGCCTTTTACAATTATCGGGTGACGATCACATGACGACTGCCACGACCTCCGCCGCATGGTGTGATGCCAATCAAGCCTATCTGGTGGCCGAGTTTTCTCGTCTGAAACTGAGGCTGGGCGCCGAGCATGATGAACGCGTGGTCGCCAGTCGGTTGGAGGCGGCCCATGCGGCGCTTCCTGCGCAGGCCGCCATCGATACCCTCTCCGAGCTGTTCAGTCTAAGCGCCTTCGAGCGAGATCTCCTCCTCTTGGTCGCCGGAGTGGAAATGGATGCCGAACTGGGGCGTGTGTGCGCCGCGGCCTTGGGGCAATCGCAAGCCCCACGCCCGCAGGCGACGTTCGGCTTGGCTCTGGCGGCGCTGGATCGGTCGCACTGGAGCGCGCTGGCGGCGCTGGCGCCGTTACGCCGGTGGCGTTTGTTGGAGGTCGACGACAGTGCCGGATTGGTCAACGGAAGGCTGCGCATCGACGAACGCGTGCTGCATTATCTGGCCGGCGTGAATTATCTCGATCCTCGCCTGCAACCGTTGCTCACTCCAGTGCCGGCCCCGCAGGTCATGGCAGAAACCCATCGGCATATTTGCCAGTCGATACTGGAGCGGTTGCGAGAGCCGTCTTCCCCCTATCCCGTGGTCCTGCTATCGGGGGACGATGTCGACGGGCAGACCGATATCGCGGCGGCCGTCGCTGCTCAATTGCAGGTACAGTTGCATTGCGTGCAGGCGGACGATCTGCCGGTCAATTCGGCGGAGGCCGATGCCTTCGCCGTCTTGTGGCAACGGGAAGCGGCGTTACTCGGTGCGATGCTGCTGATCCACTGCCACGACGGCGCGCCTTCGAAGGCGGTCGCGCATCTCGCCGAACGCGGCAGTAATCCATTGTTCATCGCCGGTCGAGACGTGCCCTCATGCAAACGAGCCACGATCAGGTTTGCGGTCAACAAACCCGACGGCGCCGAACAGAAGCAATTGTGGCAACAGGTGTTGGGCCCGGCCACGGCGCGCATGAACGGCAGGCTCGATGGCGTGGCCTCCCAGTTTTCCTTGAGCGCCAGGGTGATTGCCACGGCCGGCGCCGGGCTGCGCGACGTGGCTGAATTCGATGGTCAGGCCGACCGCGCATTGTGGGACGCATGCCGCACGGTGAGCCGGTCTCGCCTGGACGATCTGGCGCAGCGCTTGGACCCGGTCGCCGGATGGCACGATCTGGTGTTACCGGAGGCGCAGCAGCGGACCCTGCGGCAGATTGCGGCGCATGCGAAGCATCGGTTGACGGTCTATCAACAGTGGGGCTTTGCCGAAAAGGGAATGCGCGGTCTGGGGATCAGTGCCCTGTTCGCGGGCGAAAGCGGGACAGGCAAGACCATGGCGGCGGAAGTGCTGGCGAACGAACTGCATCTCGATCTGTATCGCATCGATCTGGCCGGGGTCGTGAGCAAATACATCGGCGAAACCGAGCGCAACCTGCGCCGCGTGTTCGACGCGGCCGAAACCAGCGGGGCGATGCTGTTGTTCGATGAAGCCGATGCCCTCTTCGGGAAACGCAGCGAAGTGCGCGACAGCCATGATCGTTACGCGAATATCGAGGTGAGTTATCTGCTGCAACGGATGGAAGCCTACCGCGGCCTGGCGATTCTGACGACCAACATGAAAGCGGCGCTCGATGTGGCATTCTCGCGCCGCCTCAGTTTCGTGGTGCAGTTTCCCTTTCCGGACCAGCCACAGCGGGAATTGATCTGGCGCCGGATTTTTCCTGCGGCTACGCCGGTGGAGCAACTCGATTACGCCAAACTTGCCAGGCTCAGCATGTCCGGCGGAAACATCCGGAACATCGCCCTGAACGCCGCGTTCCTGGCAGCGGATGAAGGGGCGGCGGTGGGCATGCGGCATCTCTTACAGGCGGCGCATACCGAAGCGGCGAAACGTGAACGCCCGTTGTCCGACGCCGAAACCAGGGGATGGATATGAAGCGGATCGTCGTGAATATCGACCGTCTCGTCCTCAAGGGCTTCCGCTTCGAAGACCGTCATGCCATTGCGCAGGGATTGCAGGAGCAGCTGACACGATTGCTTGCGGAGCCGGGCATAGCGGAGCGGATGGCGGGCTTGGGTGATGTTCCGCGCCTTCGGACGAAGGCGATCTCGATTCCCCACGAGGCCAGCCCGCGGCAAGTGGGCAAGGTCACCGCCGATGGAATTGGAAAGGGTTTGGCGCGATGAGCAAGACGGCCACCCTCCAAACGACCAGCCGCGCAGCGAGTAGTTCGTCGTCTGGGCACCTCCTTCAGCGTGCCTGTGCCTGTGGGGGAACTGCGGGACTCGCCGGAGAATGTGAGGAGTGCAAGACGAAGAAACTCTTGGGCAAGCCGCTGCAGACGAAACTGGCAGTCAGCCAGCCAGGCGACGAATTCGAGCAAGAGGCCGATCGAGTCGCAGAGCAGGTGATGCGGATGCCGAATCGCCATGGTCTGGCAGCATTGAATGAGAGCGTGCATTGGTCCATCGTTCAGCGTCAAGACAATGCTTCGGGTACGACCAATGTCGGAGTTGCGCCTCCGATTGTACATGAGGTGCTTGCGGAGCCCGGCAATCCACTTGATTCAGCCACTCGTGCCTTCTTTGAGCCACGATTTGGGCATGACTTCGGTCAGGTGCGAATCCATTCTGGTGCCAAAGCAAAGGAATCGGCCCGGGCCGTGGGCGCACTCGCCTATACCGCCGGACGGAACATCGTGTTCGGTGCTGGCAGCTATGCTCCATTTTCTCCGACGGGACAGCATCTCTTAGCTCACGAACTTGCGCATGTCATTCAGCAAAATACAACGGCAGGTCGCATCCAACGTGCTTGCCTAAGCGCCGCAGAGTGCGCCAGGGCACGGAACTCTCTTAGCACCTTTGTGAAAGAGACGAGTAATAAACCAGAGAACAAGGTTAAGGCAGAACGCCGGCAGCGTGCATGCGGCAAGGTCCCTCCAGATCCGGCCTGCACGGGCGATGGGCACGGTGCCGCCGCGCCGGAGTTGCTGGCTTTGTTGACCCAGCGCTTTCCAAACAGAGTCGGGTTGGTTGCGGGAATATTTATCGACAAGGATATTCCAGCTGACTATGGGGCCTATACTGCGCTGTGTGATGAGGTCACCCCTCCCAAAAACTTCCCAGGGAAGCGTTGCACATTCGTTCCGGAAAGCCTCGAACAGCAAGCCAAACAGTTCGCCAATACCAATAATCCGACGATTGGCCGAATGTCTCGTCAGGATTGGTTGACCGAAGCACTGGAAATCCTGACCCATGAGACGGAACACAGCCGATTCGACTCGGCTCCGGATCTGCCCAAGGCGTCACCCACCGCCTGCAGCTTCGAGGATATTAAGGAAGATCTCAGTGAATTAGCCGCCGATGTCGCCGAATTTCGAACGGTCTACATCCGCAGTCTCACGAAGCCAGAACCGGTACGCCAGCAAGAACTGAATCGATGGTTTCGATCGACGATCTCGAACCCCTACGAAAGCATTGAGGGTGTGATGATGGCAGTGCGTTGTGCCTGCGACTGCGCCGATGCCGACGCCTATCTCAAGAAGACTATTGAGTTTTCCACCGTGGGATGGAATTCCATGGAACGGTTCGTCTTCCATACGGAAATGCGGAAGCCTCAATGGAAGTTGAACTGGCCGATCGAGCCGCCCGCGAGCGTCGACGTAACCGACCTTCCCTCTGCTATCCCCGTGATGGATGTCCAGGATTTGCCAAAAGCCAAGTGATGACATGAAGGCCACGTCGAGATGATCCTTTTGCAAGCACTCAACGCAGCAGAAACATGCCAATACGCGGCATCCCCATCTGAACCGAAAACCAATGGAGCCGGTCTGTGAACCGCTCACCATCTATCACACACCGTTCCACTCGTCCGAGCTCTAGTCAGGCCTTCTCTGCTTCCGCTCCTTCATTGCTGCTTCAACGTCAATGTGCCTGCGGCGGGACGAGCAGTCTGACCGGGACCTGTTCGGAGTGCGAGAAAAAGAAAATGCTCGGACACTCCTTGCAGACCAAGTTGCAGGTCAACGAGCCCGGCGACGAGTACGAGCAGGAAGCCGACCGGGTAGCGAACCACGTGATGCAGACGCCGGATGGGCAGTGGGGCCGGTCGCAGGCGCTCCAGTCGGGGCCGCTGGTGCAACGGTTTGTCGGAGACGGCATGCGTTCAACTGGCGAGGACGGTGCGCTGCAACGAGCGGAAACCGCCGGGGAGGAATCGGCGCCGGTCGAGGAGCAACCGGCTTCCGACGAAGCTGCGCCCAAAGACGGCACGACCGACGAAGGCGGTAGCCGCTGCCCAAGCTGGCGCAACGATCCGGAGAGCATCAGTAAGCGGGCCGCCGAAAATTATGTGCAACACGACATCACGCCGCCCTCCCAGGCGAAGGTGGAAAAAATCCGGTGTGAGCCGCCGATCGCCAATGGGAACTACGGTTGTTACGTCCACTTCAGCGACGGGTTGGTGGTGCGAGTCATCGTCCGCGCGACCGATATTGTCGTCGGCATGGGGCCGGGACAAATCGCCACGGAAACGCCGCCGCCGGCGACGCCCTTATGTTTTTACGACTATCACTGCCCAGACGGATTCTTGGTGCTGACCAAGCGGGAGTGCAAGAGCGCGAGGCCGTCGAAGCCGCATCCGCCGGGCGCTCCAACCGATCTGGTGCAGCGACGCGCGGTTTCGGAGCAACCTGGCTCGGTCAGCGCGCCGCCGTCGGTGCAGGAGGTGCTGGCGTCGCCGGGCCGCCCGCTGGATCGGTCGGCACGCAATTTTTTCGAATCCCGATTCGGTCACGACTTCGGCCAGGTCCGTGTGCATGCCGATGCCAAGGCGGCAGAGTCTGCGAGATCGGTCAATGCCTTGGCCTACACGGTGGGCAGGGATGTGGTCTTCGGCGCCGGACAGTATTCGCCTCATACTCGCACGGGACAGCGACTTTTGGCCCATGAACTTGCTCACGTTGTGCAACAAACCGGTCGCGCGACAAGCGCCACGCACCCTGCCGCAGGATCTCTCCATTCTGCGGGGGCTGTGGCGGCGATGAGGCCTCATGCGAATGACGCCCATGACGGCGTAGTCCAACGCCAGCCGACGACGGACGGGCCGGCTCTCCGCGATTTGCCCATTTTTTTGGAAAGGCTCGAATTCGATGTCGGGAACAATCTGCTCGATTACGGGCATCATTTGTATCAAGCCGCGATTCTGCATCCCGACGACCCTGCCATTTTGCAAAATGCCTTGAGCCGTTATGCGCTGGGCTTGAACGTGCTGAAGGACAGCTACCGCTTTGCCGGCTTCAAGCCTGACACCGCAGACAAGCTGGCGCTTGGCACCGGGATTCTCTTCAAGAGCCTGACCTTCATACGACAGGGCGAGTTGACCTTGGATTTTCAGGTCGATATCGGGCACGGCGTGAAATTCGAAACCAATGTGACTCTGGGCGTCAATCCAAAGGATGTCACGGATGTGCAAACAGCCGGTGTGAATGTCGGCCTCGTGCGGCGTTTCTAACGGAGTCACAGGATCATGACCACCTTTCCCGGTTCACCAAAATTGCTCAAGGGCGGCATCGTCCTGATCGATCCGGCCACGGCGCAGGTGCAACGGATCATCGCGCTGCAATACAACCCGGAGTCGCTCAGTCGAACGTTGCAGGTACAGGGAGCGAGCGAGGGGGGAGATCGATCCGAGGCACTCCGGCTCAAAGGGCCGGCAGTGGAGACCATCAAGCTGGATGCGGAAATTGACGCGACCGACGACATGGAAGCTGGCGATCGTACGGTCGGGGAAGCCGGGATATCTCCACAACTCGCGGCGCTTGAAACTCTGCTGTATCCCAGCACCGGCCAATTGACCACCAACCATACCTTGTCGAGTCTGGGGACGCTCGAAATTCTTCCGATGGAGACGGCATTGCCGTTGTTTGTCTTCGGGCAACATCGTGTCATCCCGGTGAGGCTGACCGATTTCAGCGTGACCGAGGAGGCGTTCGATCCGAACCTCAACCCCATTCGCGCAAAGATCAGCCTGGGCATGCGGGTACTGTCCATCGATGATGTAGGGTTTACGCACAAGGCGGGCAGTCTGTTCATGAGTTATCTGCAACAGAAGGAAGGGCTGCGCGCAAAAGCCCAGGCCGGCACTCTGGGCGCGTTTGGCCTGACGGAGATTCCGTGAGTGATTGTCCAGGATGTTAGGAGGCACGACAGATGGCCGATCCATTACAAGCATTATTGAACAGCGCGCTGAAGCCGAACCCGTTTCCAGCGGCCAGCCGGTATTACAACGTGAAGACCGCATCTCTTGTGACTGCCGACGGCACCATGCTGGTGTACTTGTGCCGTCGTTTCGTTCCGGCGAGCGATCGGTTTACCGTCGTGCAGGAACATCGGGTGACGGCCGGCGAGCGACTGGATCATTTGGCCAATACGTATCTTGGCGATCCTGAGCAATATTGGCGTCTGTGCGATGCGAACGATACCGTGCGGCCGGACGCACTCGTCGAACGGCTGGATGCGGTCGTGCAGATCGCGTTGCCGGAAGGTGTCACGGGGGTGCCTGGTGCTTAAGGGTGTTCATCTGACGATGCTGGCGGGACCGGTGGTCCCGTTTCCCGTCCCTCAGCCGGTGCTGGATGCGCTGACCGAGGTGCAGGTGACCAGTGCGACCGGCACCGCGGGCGGCTTCCAGTTGCAGTTCACGATTCAGAATAAGTCGCCCTTGCAGCAGGCATTCCTCGTGGCGGCGACGCAGACACCGCTGATGCGCGTCATCCTGGTGGCGACCATCAATTTGATTCCCCATGTGCTGATGGACGGTGTCATCACCAATCAGGAAATCACGTCCGGCGACAAGGCCGGCGAGTCGATGCTCACGATCACCGGCGAGGACCTTACTAAAGTCATGGATCTGCAGGCCTTCGACGGCCTGCCGTTTCCCGCCATGCCGGCCAATCTGCGTGTCACCGCGATCCTCGCGAAGTACGCGGTCTTCGGTGTCATCCCATTGGCTATCCCGCCGATCGGGTTTGATGTGCCGATTCCCACGATGCGGATTCCGTCTCAGCAGGGAACCGATCTCAATTACATCCTTCAACTGGCGGAGGCGGCCGGGTACGTGTTTTACATCGATCCGGGACCGGCCCCTGGTACCAACACGGCCTATTGGGGGCCTCAGCTCAAAGTGGGCATTCCACAAGCGGCGCTCAATGTGGACATGGATTTCGATCGTAATGTGGAATCGCTCAGTTTTCAGTTCAACTCGACGAAGAAGGACCTGCCCATCGTGATGATTCACAACGCCTTGACGAAGATTCCTATTCCCATTCCGATTCCCGACATCAATCCCTTGCAGCCGCCGTTGGGCCTGGTCGGACCCCCGGTGACGAAACTTTCCATGTTAAAGGTCACGGGAAAGCTGTCTGCGCCGGAGGCGCTCAATGAAGGTCTGAAGGCGTCGAGTGATTCGATGGATGCGGTGACGGGGAGCGGGTCGCTCGATGTGGCCCGTTATGGTCGGCTTCTGACGGCGCGCGGGCTGGTGGGGGTGCGTGGCGCCGGGTTGGCTTTCGATGGTTTGTACTATGTGGACAGCGTCACCACGACAATCAAGCGCGGGAGCTGCAAGCAAAGCTTCCGCCTTACGAGGAACGGCCTGGTCTCCATCACCCCGCTGGTGCCGGTATGAGCGATGCGCAAAAATACTACGGGAAGTACCGCGGCACGGTCTTGAACAATATCGATCCGATGCAGATGGGGCGATTGCAGGTGCAGGTGCCGGATGTGGCCGGATTGATTCCGACCTCTTGGGCCATGCCCTGTTTTCCCGCCAGCGGCAAACAAATGGGCGCTTACATGCTGCCGCAAATCGGAGCGGGGGTGTGGGTCGAGTTCGAACAGGGGAACATGGACTATCCGATCTGGAGCGGCTGTTGGTACGGCAGCGTCGCCGAAGTTCCGGTGCTGGCATTGGCCGGAATTCCCGCCAGTCCCAACATCGTGCTCCAAACGACGGCTCAAAACGCGATTGTTATTAGTGATGTGCCAGGTCCGACTGGCGGGATCATGCTCAAGAGTGCCACGGGGGCCACGCTGATCGTGAACGATACGGGGATTTACATTCAAAACGGCAAGGGCGCGATGGTGACGTTGGTGGGACCGGCGGTGACGATCAACAATGGCGCTCTGACTATCATCTGACATCCGTGAAACGTGAGACGTAAAACGTGAAATGTAGGGCTGCACAAACTGTATGGAAGGCAACCTGATGCCAGGATTTTTACTCCACCTCGGCGCGACGGTCATGTGTGCCCATGAGGGGCAGGCGACGCCGGTGGCGCCGAATCCACGCGTGCTTGTCAGCGGGCAACCGACGGTGCCGATGAACAGCCTTTATATCGTGGCCGGTTGTACCTTGCCGCCACCGACAGCCGCGAACGGACCCTGCGTCACGGCGCAATACATCACGGCGGCCACCAGAGTGACGAGCAATGGCCTGCCGCTATTGTTGATTGATAGTCAGGCGATCTGCACGCCGTCCGGCACCCCGTTGCTCGCCTCGGTGACTCAAACCAGAGTTATGGGAGTGTAACGATGACGCAGGTGGATTTTCCCTATCGGTTCGATCCACGTGGTCGGACGGCAGACACAGATGACGCCGATCACATTCGCGACCTGATCGAGCAGGTGTTGTTCACTCACCCCGGTGAACGGGTGATGCGGCCGGATTTCGGCAGCGGCCTCCTTCAGCTGGTGTTCGCTCCTAACAGCGACGTGCTGGCCGCCACGACGCAGGTGCTGGTGCAGAGCTCACTGCAGCGATGGCTTGGGGAGTGGGTCGTGGTGGAGTCGGTGCAGGTAGAGGCCGTGGACTCGGTGCTGCGGGTCACGGTGCAGTATGTGATCAGACGGACGGGTACGCGTACGGTCGGCACCTTCGTCCAAGGAGGCGGAGCGTGACGTATTTCTGTTGCGACGAATTACGTCGTCAGGTGGTCCGGAACCATCCGACTCTGAACGGGATCGATTTTCTGGAAGTCATCGACCACACCGCTCCGACCGAGGCCGAACGGCAACGGAAGCTTGAGCTTCATTTCGTCAAACCCCTCGGTGCGTTGGCGCTCGCGGCTGGCAATATTAGCATCGAAGGCGGCGAGCGCATCACGACATTCCATGTGTTGTCAGTGGTCGCCGGCAGCGGATCGTCTGCCGACGTCCTGACCGTCGAAGTGGATCAGCCCGGCGACTTTTCGACCTACACCTTGCGTCTGGTCACCGATGCCTTGAACGATACGGTGCCTCACGGGGTCGACCCGCAATTGGCCGCGATCGAATTTTCCTTCAAGGTTGAATGCCCGAGTCCCTTCGATTGTGCACCGCAACATCGCTGCCCGGAGGTGCCGGCATCAGCACCGGTGATCGATTACCTGGCCAAGGACTACGCCAGCTTCCGCCGCGTCATGCTCGATCGGATGTCGGCGTTGATGCCGCAGTGGAAAGAGCGGAGTCCCGCCGATCTCGGTGTCATGTTGGTAGAAGCGTTGGCCTACACGGCCGATCAATTGAGCTATCAGCAGGATGCTGTCGCGACGGAGGCCTATCTGGGCACCGCACGACGCCGCGTGTCTGTCCGGCGTCACGCGCGGCTGATGGACTACTACGTAAGCGAGGGCTGCAACGCGAGGACCTGGGTGCACATCCAGGTCGCAGCCGACGTAGTCCGGATCAATCCCGCCCATCCGGCGATTCCCGTCGGCACCAAGTTGACGACACGCATCCCAGGGCAGCTGACCCCCATCGCCGACGATCCGCGTGTGTATGAGCAGGCTGACTTGCTGTTCGAAACGATGGAGCCCCTGCAGTCCCTGTATGCCGATCATAACGAGCTGCGGTTTTATAGTTGGAGCGACCAACGGTGCTGCCTGCCGAAGGGTTCGTTCACAGCCACCCTTGCCGGCCATCATCCGAATCTGGCCTCCGGGATGCTGCTGCTGTTCGAGGAAGTCATCGGTCCGAAAACGGGTTCGCCGGCAGATGCCGACCCCAGTAGGCGCCATGTCGTGCGGCTGGACCGTGTCGTGGTGACCGCCACGGGGGGCGGGCCGCTCACCGATCCGGTGACGAACGAGCTGATCACGGACATCACATGGTGTCAGGACGATGCCTTACCGTTTCCTTTGTGCCTCTCCGCCGCCACGAATGCCGGATATCGTGATGCCGTCACGGTAGCGCACGGCAACCTCGTGTTGGCCGATCACGGCGTGACTCTGGCCGATGAATCCCTGGGATCAGTGCCGGAGCCGTTTTTGTTCATGCCTCGTTCAAAGGAGGCGGATCGATGTGACGTCTTTACTCGTGAGCCGGTTCCTCCGCGCTTCCGGCCGAGCCTGTCGACCGGGCCGCTCACCCATGCCGGGCCTGCGTACGACCATGCGAATTCGGCCCGGTCTGCGTTGCAGTGGGACCTGCGAGCCGTGCAGCCGTCTATCACCCTGACCGGCAAGAAGGGCACGGAGACGACGATGTGGACGGTGCGGCGCGATCTCCTGAACAGCGGTGCGGACGCGGATGAGTATGTCGTGGAAGTGGACAATGACGGCAGCGGAATCATCCGCTTCGGCGACGACGTGCACGGTCGCCGACCGGAGTCCGGTACCGCGTTTACCGCCCAGTATCGGATCGGGAACGGCCGCGCGGGAAACATCGGGGCCGACTCTCTGGTCCATGTCGCGCTGGCCCTTCCCGAGATTACCCTCGTGCGAAATCCATTGCCGGCCGTCGGTGGGCAGGAGCCAGAATCGTTGCAGGACGTGCGTCAGCGAGCGCCGGTGGCCTATCGCGTGCAGGAGCGCGCCGTGACGGAGGCCGATTACGCCGAGGTGACCGAGCGTCGCGCCGACGTGCAGCGGGCCGCCGCCGCCTTTCGCTGGACGGGGTGCTGGCACACAGTATTCGTGACGGTGGATCGCGAGGGCGGCGCCGGCCTCTCAGAGGAGTTCGAGACCGACATCCGCGCGCATGTCGAGCGGTATCGCATGGCCGGTCATGATCTGGAAATCGACGGGCCGCAGCTCGTGTCGTTGGAAATCGATCTGCATGTGTGTGTGGGGCTTGATCATTTCCGGAGCGATGTCGAACGTGAGCTGCTTGATGGTCTGAGCAACCGCGACCTGCCGGATGGACGCCGTGGACTTTTCCATCCGGATCTCTGGACCTTCGGGCAGCCGGTGTACTTGAGTGCGATCTACGGGGCCGCGCATCGAGTCATCGGCGTTGAGTCGGTGGAGGTGCGGACGTTCCAGCGGCAAGGGGTGCCGGAGAGTAACGGCCTGGATAGTGCCAGGCTGGACATGGCCGCACTGGAAATCCCCCGCCTCGACAATGATCGCAATTTTCCAGAGCATGGCCGGTTGACCATTACGTTGGGAGGCGGGAAATGAGACAGGACACGCGGAACGACTGCGGCTGCTGCGCCGGGATCGACGCCGAAACTCCCGGCCTGCTCTTCAACCGTCCGGGCCTTTCCGCCATCGCCTATCGCGTCGGAACGTTCCAGACCTTTCGGCAGAGCCTCCATGCGCGACTGTCTGATAGTCGGTGGTCGGTCTTGCGAGCCCTGAGGACGCGCGACGATGATGATTTCACCATCGCGCTGTTGGATGCCTGGGCCATGACCGGCGACATCCTCACCTTTTATCAAGAACGCATCGCCAATGAATCCTATGTACGGACAGCCACGGAACGGCTGTCGATTCTGGAGCAGTCGCGCTTGCTCGGATATCAGCTCGGTCCCGGCTTGGCTTCCGCCATGCACCTGGCCTTCACGCTGGAAGAGAGTCCCGGCCTGCCGCAACAGGCGGCCCAGCCGATCACGTTGCCGGTTGCGACCAAGGTACAAAGTATTCCCGGGCCGGATGAGCAACCGCAGACCTTCGAGACGGTCGAAGCCATTGAAGCGAGGCCGGCATGGAATGCGCTCTTGGCTCAACAAGCTCAATCTCAACCGCTCAGCTGGAACATGACAGAGTTGTGGCTGGCCGGTACCAATGTGAGCCTGACAGTCGGGGAGGTGGTGTTGATTGTGACAGCGAGCGGCAGTGCGTTTGACGCGTCGATCCGCCGTGTGACCTCTGTGGTTTCTCATCCCGAACGCCGGAGCACACAGGTGCTGCTCGCCACTCTCTCAAGCAGTGCCGGGATCATCTCCGCCACCAGACCAGGGGTCTATGTCCTGCGAAGCCAGGCGTCGCCGTTCGGGCACAATGCGCCGTTGCAACCGCAGTACAGCAGCGGCGTATTCCAAGGCACATTCAGCGAGTGGGCGCTGGATGCCGGTGAGACCGTGACCCGCATCACTCTGAGCAGCCGCAATGACCGGATCGTGAAAGACAGTTTTGCCGTCATGGAGCAGGACGATCCTGGTAATGGCTTACGCAAATGGACCTTTGCCCAGGTAACCGATGTCGTCCATCGCTCGGTGGCCCGGTACGGTATCGCCGGCACGGGATCACAACTGAGCCTGAGCGCCGGCTGGTCGAAGGGTGCTGATTCAAAACTGGATGTGTTGCGCACGATGACGATCGCGGCTCAGAGCGAGGAGCTGACGCCGGCGGCGTTGCCGCTGCTCTATCCGGTCTATGGAGAAGAACTGTCCTTCGACCAACTGGTAGAGGGTCTCTCGCCGGGCCGTCCGCTGGCGATTACCGGCGTTCGCCAAGCGGTTCGTCTGAAACATCCGGCTCCCGCTCCATTGAAGGGACACAAGGTCCCGTTGGGTGGGCCCCAACCACCTCCGGCCCTGATGCTGGACGACGGTGGTTCAGTGCTGCTGACTCCGGGTGATCAGCTTCGTATGACCGGTAATCCGGCAGCCGTGGTTGGTTCGTCGCTGGTCTCGATGACGCCGGCGGAGTTCGGTGCGTCGCTGACGCAGGCCCCTTCGCCGCTACTGCGGTTGCCGCTCATGGATCGCGACGGCCGCACGGGGTTCTTGGATATCAGCGCAGGGGATATCGAGTTGGTCGCGTCGGATCAGGCGACGGAGACAGTGTCGGAGATCGTTTTCATCGATGAGGCGATCGGGACCAGCATTACCCAGGATCGCGATCGCACGACCGTCCAACTCGCGACCGCGCTGGACAACGTCTACGAGCGTGCCACCGTCCGCATCAATGCCAACGTCGCCGCCGCCACTCATGGAGAAAGTGTGAAGGAACCAGTGGGCAGTGGTGATGCGGCCGTGCCCTATCAGCAGTTCACCTTGAAGCAACCGCCTGTCACCTACGTCGGCGCCGATACGCCGGGTGGCTCGGCCTCGACGCTGAAGGTCTACGTCAGCGAGGTCTTGTGGGAGGAAGTTCCGTTCTTGTATGGGCATGGCCCCACCGAGCGCATCTACATCACCAGACGAGACGACGAGGGCCGCACCACGATCCGGTTCGGCGACGGGATCACCGGGGCGCGACTACCGACCGGCCAAAACAATGTGCGCGCCGAGTATCGAAAGGGAACCGGCCTCGGTGGGCTGGTGCGAGCCGGCCAATTGAGCTTGCTGATGAGCCGACCGCTCGGGTTAAAGGGTGTGGTGAATCCGGAAGCCGCGCAGGGAGCTGAAGATCCAGAGTCGAGAGATGATGCCCGCACGAATGCTCCGCTGACCGTGCTGACACTGGAGCGTGCCGTGTCGCTGCAGGATTACGAAGACTTCGCCAGAACCTTTTCCGGTATCGCCAAGGCCCAGGCCGTTTGGGTGTGGGATGGTCGCAAGCGGAGCATCTTCCTTACGGTTGCCGGACCAGATGGAGAGATGTTGGCGGAAGACGGATCCGTCATCACGAAGCTGAAGGACTCCTTGCGCACGTACGGCGACCCGTTTGTGGCGTTCACGGTGAAACCCTATCGGCAGGCCTGGTTCGAGATCGAAGGCACGGTCACGATCGATCCGGACCATGTGAGCGATGTGGTGATGGACGCAATGACTGCCGATCTTGAACAACAATATGCCTTCGAGGCGAGGGCCTTCGGACAACCGATCGCGATGAGCGAGGTGATCGCCGCGATCCAGGCCATTCCCGGTGTGGTCGCGGTGGATGTGGACCGGTTCGCGCGCACAGACCAATCGCTGCCGGCGATTCAGCCGCGTTTGATCGCCGATCGTCCGGCGATGGGCGCGGATGGGGTCGTCCCGGCGTCGGAACTCCTGTTACTTGATCCCGCGTCATTGACTCAACTGAAGGCGATCCAATGAATCCAGAAGCAGACAAGCTGTACCAGCTTCTTCCCGCGATCTATCGCATCCGAGATGCGGAACAGGGGAGTGCGCTGCGTGCCTTGTGTGAAGTCCTGGCCGAAGACATCGCGGTGCTCCGGGAGAATCTCGATCAACTCTATGACGACCAGTTCATTGAAACCTGCGCTGACTGGGTGGCGCCCTACATCGGCGACTTGATCGGCTACAGGACGTTGCACGCGGTCACCGAACGGACGCGCAGCGCCAGGGCGGAGGTGGCCAATACCATCGCCTATCGCCGACGGAAGGGAACGGCGACCGTTCTCGAACAGCTGGCTCGTGATGTCACGGGATGGAACGCGCGCGTGGTGGAGTTTTTTCAGTCGCTCGCAACCAGTCAATACATGAACCATGTCCGCCCCACCAATCTGACCACCGTCGATCTGCGGAATTGGGAAGCGCTGGAACGGCGTGACACGGCCTTCAATCAGATCGCGCATTCCGCCGACATGCGGCGTATTGAGACCCAGCAGGGGCGGTACAACATTCCCAACATCGGCCTGTTCCTTTGGCGGTTGGATGCCTTTGCGGTGCGCCGCTCTCCTGCGTTTCGCGTCGATGATGAACGGTTTTTGTTCAGTCCGTTGGGGAACAACCAGCAGCTCTTCACCCGACCCCAGTCGGAGACGGATATCACCCACCTGGCCGAACCAGTGAATGTACCGGAGCCGATCAGCCGCCGAGTGTTGGACACGTATCTCGCGCAGTACTACGGCCCGCAGTTGAGCCTGTTCCTGGAGGCGGACAATCTGGACATGAGCGTCGGGAAGGTGCAGGTCTGCAACTTGTCTGACGACGGAGCGACCTGGGCACACCTCCCGGTGAACAAAGTCTCGATCGATCCCCTGTTGGGACGGATCGCTGTTCCACCCGGTAACCCGCCGGTCAATCTGCGCGTGACCTATCACTATGGGTTCAGTATGCCGGCGGGCGGCGGGTCGTACGAACGTGGCAAGACCTTTGCGCTTGGCGGCGGGTTTGCCTCGGTGACGCAGGGACAGAGTCTGCAAGCGGAGCTCACCGCGTCTCAAGGCGGTGGCATTGTGCAGATCGATGACAGCGGGCGTTATGCGGAATCCTTGAGCCTGAACATTCCTGCTGCCGCGAAGGTGGAGGTGCGCGCCGCCAACGACCATCGTCCCACGTTGGTGCTCAACGGAGACTGGACCATCACGTTAGCGCCGGGAGCGGAACTGACCTTGAATGGACTCCTCATCACGGGCGGGCGGGTGCTGGTAACGGCAGCGGGTGCCGTCGGAACCCGTCTCTTGCGACTACGCCATTGTACGTTGGTGCCGGGCTTGAGCCTGACGAGAGAAGGTGAGCCGGTGTCACCCTCCGCTCCCTCGCTGGTGATCGAACAAGAGGGCACGACCGTGGAGATCGATCACTGCCTGCTCGGAGGCCTCCGTGCCGTGGACCATACCGGGGTGTCGGTGACCAATTCGCTGGTCGATGCGACGTCGCCGACCGGGGTGGCCTATGCAGCCCTCGACACTCAGGGGGCCGGAGGCGTCTTGAGCATCGTGAATAGCACGGTGATGGGCAAGGTGCATACGAAGCGACTGGATCTCGCCTCGAACACAATCTTCGCGGCCGCCCTCGCCGGGGACGACAGCTGGAGTCACCCGGTCTGGTCCGACCAAAACCAACAAGGCTGTTGCCGGTTTTCCTTTGTGCCGCTGAATTCGATCGTGCCGCGCCGGTACCGTTGCCAACCGGATCTGGCGGTGGAGGCGGCACTGTTGGAGGCCGATCAGCCGAAAGGCAGCCTGACCGGGCCGGCAACGCAGGCCATCACGCTGGCCACGCAGGCTCGCGTCAGACCGGCTTTCACTGCCCGCCGATATGGGCAGGCGGCCTACGGGCAACTGGCGGGATCTTGTCCGGACGAAATCACGCGCGGGGCGGACGATGAATCTGAAATGGGCGTCTTCCACGATGTGTTCGCGCCGCAACGGGAAGACAACCTCAAGATCAGATTGCAGGAGTATCTGAGGTTCGGGCTGGAGGCGGGTGTGTTCTACTCGACGTGACGAGTCCCGGTCATGGCCATGGAGTTACAACGAACTATTTATCAGGAGAGCGCACATGAGTGGCGATTACAGCCGGAAACGATTCAATCCTGAGAAGCATTACCAAGGCGTGCTTCGGCAGCAGGGACGAGTGGACCTCGATGCCGATTGGAACGAGTATGTGGATCTCCAGGACCGCCGCTGGCGCGCGGAGACCATCGATGTGGTGGGACGCTGCGGAGTGCCGGCCGAGACGCCGGACGGATTCAAGATCGGCATCAGCGGCGGGGAACTGACCGTCGGGCAAGGGCGGATGTACGTCGATGGGTACGTAGCCGAAAACCATGGGACTGCGCCTGCCCTCGACGCGACGATCGAAGAACAGTACGGCACGGCGGCGCTGTTGGTGAAGGATCAGCCCTTCGGCGGACCGGTATCGATTCCCGCTCAGGTGCGCTCGCTCGTCTACCTGGACGTGTGGCGGCGAGAAGTCACGTCCCTGCAGGCGCCGGACCTCATCGAGCCGGCCGTCAATGTGGACTCGACCACCAGAAACCAGACAGCCTGGCAGGTCAGGATTCTGAGCGGCATCCCGGCGGATGTACATTGCGAGACCCCGTTGACCGACATTCCCGGATGGCCGGCAGGAAACCGGCCATCCGCCGCGCGCTTGACGACCACGACGGTTGCCGTCATCACGGAGCCGGATCCCTGCCTCGTGCCGCCGACCGGTGGGTATCGCGGCTTGGAGAATCATCTGTACCGGGTCGAAGTGCACAGTGCGACGAATACCACTGCGAAGGTGAAGTGGTCGCGCGAGAATGCGCATGTTTCCACAGCCATCGTTGAAATCTTGGCCGGCCGGACGACCGTGCGTGTGGAAAGTTTGGGGCGCGATAACGTGCTCCGCTTCAAGACCGGAGACTGGGTGGAGTTCACGAGTGATACGCGCGAGTTCGCCGGTCTGCCCGGTGACATGCGCAAGGTGACGGTGGATGACACCAACAAGACGTTGACGTTCAGCCCGGCCTTGTCGAGCGCCGATTTCCCTCAAGGCGTGGCCGACGCGTCAAAACATCTGCGCGTGATCCGGTGGGATCAAACCGGGATCGTGCGCAAACCTGATGGGTCGCAACTGGTGAATCTGGACCTCACGACCGACGGATTGATCGAACTGTCTGCGGCAAATCCCAGCTTCGTGTTGGAGCATGGGGTGCAAGCCACTCTGACCGTCCAGGCAGGGGGGACGGCGCAGAGTGGCGACTACTGGTGTTTTGCGGCGAGGACTGCCGACGCCGATATCGAACACCTGACGCAGGCGCCGCCGCTTGGTCTGTATCATCATTACGGCCACCTCGCGATCATCGAGGCCGACGGAGACATCCACGATTGCCGGACGGTGTTTCCGCCGCTCACGGAGTTGACGCCAGGCTGTTGCACCGTGGTGGTACGTCCCGGCGAAGATATTCAAGCCGCGATCGATGCCTTGCCGGAGGAAGGCGGCTGCGTCTGTCTCAAAGTCGGGGAGCACGACATCGAAGCGCCCATTCGCATCGAGCAATCCAACGTGTCCTTGCATGGGGAAACCGTGGGCGCGCGCGTCGTGCGGCAGAACGGCACGGAGCTGCTTCATATCGGGCATCCCGATGGATTGCTGTTGGAGCACGTGACCGTCATGAGTCTGTCGTTCCAGCTCGAAACCAAGGCCCAGCAGGGGCAAGGGTTGCAGGCGATGGTGACGGTGGATCGTTGCCGCGACGCCACGGTTGAGCGATGCCTCCTGCATGCGCAGGAGTTGAATCAGGTTGCCGGTCTTGCCATCAGTCGAAGCACCGATGTGCGTGTGGCACACTGTGTGGTCGACAATGTGCAATATGGACTCTGGACGCTTGCCGATACCACAGGCCTCGTCATCGTCGGCAACAGTTTCGATGCCGCGAACAAGCGCCAGAGCGATGGGGGCCTGGTCGGTCTTCTCCTCCAGGACCTGTCTCTCCCGGCGCGCGTCGAAGACAACCGTCTCGTCGGATTTGTCTTCGGCATCGTGCTGAACAACGGTCTCCTGACCGGCACGCCGTTTTCGCTGGCCGCCGGTTCGACCATCACCGGGAACTACATCGTGCGGCTGGGTGTGCTGGTGGAGAACGCGACGATCAAGGCGTTCGGCATCGATTGCGCCGCCGATGGGTGCGTCATCAGCGACAATATCCTCCTCTACAATTCTCCCGAATACGGGGGCATCTCGGTGAGCGGCCGGCACGCCGTCGTCGAACGTAATCAAATCCGCTCCATGCTGAAGGAAGCCGGCTCGGTTCGCCCGATTGCGCTCTTGCTGGCCAGGCTCGGCGGGAACGGCAGTCTCGGATCCGTCGGAGGGAGACTGTCGGGAAACCTGGTCCTCGGCGTGCAAGACGGCATCGTCGTGATCGGCAATGAGGGAGCCGAGGTACTCGATAATCGAGTGGAGAGTGAAGCGCAGGAGGTGGGTTTCGGGATTCTATTGGTGGCGTCAAGCCGCGTGCGTGTGCAGGGAAATCGCATCACGAATTCCACCTTGCCGATCGCGACCAGCGGCGGCACGGCAAACGTCCTGGCCGACAACAGCCTGGTGCGCGGTGGCGGCGGGATCACCGCGGTCTTTCATACCTCGCTCACTTGCAGCCAGAATCGCGTCGAAGACATGCGGCATTGGGGGATTCTCAGCCTGGTGGGATTTGCGAAGTGCGCCCTCACCGAGAACCGGGTCTTGAACTGCGGGTACCAGCAAGCCCCCTCGATCGGCATCGGCGCTTCCGTGCAACTTGGCGAGTTGTGCGTGGAGTCCTGCGAGGTGATGAATACCGGCGTCTCGCCGGATAATACGACGATCAGTGCCTTGTCCTGGGGCATCTTTGCGGATCTCATTCTGGAAGCGAGAGTGCAGAGCAATCTGGTCACCTACGCCAACGCCGCCTTGCTGGATGCGAATCAAGAACATCGTGCGCTGTGGATGCGCGGCTGGTTGGAACAGGTGATTAATGTGGGCGCAGGCCAGCTGGTATTTGGATTCAGCGCGCAGATTCTCGACAATAAATTCCTCGGGCCTGGCCGCACGGCGTTGGTCGAGGTCGCCCAGCAAAATGTCAGCGACACCTTGTTCCGCCGCTTCGAACGGCTGTTCTTCAGCAATAATTTCTGTTGGCACGCCAGCGTGGCCGCTCAGGGCACCGCCACCGTGTCGCTCTCGGCCCGAAGCGCGATCGTGATGGGCAACCACATCAAGACGAATGTGCCGATCCCATCCGTGGATTTCCACGGCATGAAGGATGCGGTATACATGGGCAATCTGGCCCAGGCGAATCCGGTGAATTTCGGCGGGATTCCATCTCCCGTCTCGGGCTTCAACCGGCCATAGACCCGCGAATCGTGAAAGGTGAAACGGAAGACGAGAGACGAAATACGAGAGACGAAATACGAGAGACGAACGACGAATATCCAATCACCGAAGGTTCCGTAACCGACTGCGCGACTAAAGGAGAACAGCGATGGCGACCTTGAATCAAATCGTGGCAGAACAGGCGAAAGTGATCGGCGAGGCGAGAGCTTCCCTGGAGGCGGCATTCAAGAAACCCCCGACCCAGGCTGCGACGATTGCCGCGCGGGAGGCGACGGTGGCGGAATTGAAGACAAGGGCGGCCAACCTTGCGGAGGCGAAAGCCACGTTCACCCGGCAGATCGATCAACAGCTCGCGGGGTATCAAGCTGAAATCACGGCTTTGGAAAAACTCATCGAAGAAGACAAGAAACGCTTCGGCGATCAACCAACCCCGACGCCCCCGCGCCCGATTCGAGGAAAGGGTCGAGGCAAGTAGCTTCTGTGGCTGCCCGTGTAAGAGATCGCGATGGAGCGAGTCAATCAGGGGAGAGCAGCGTCCAGGCAGCAGGAAAGCCTATCGGCGCTACGCTGGAGTGAATCACCGGCTGGACCTGTTCCGGACGAGCCTTCGCATGCAGGAGCGGCAGATCCAGTTTCCATTCCTCCTCAGTTTACGCACCATCCGGGGCGATTCTCGATTTATCCCACCGGAACGCCTGGTCCAATTCCGTACCGGACCGGCATGGAGCAGGCATTCGCAGCGGATCTCTCCGGTGTACGGGCCTATTGTGGTGCTTCAGCTCTCCTGGCAGAGAGCGGTGCCCGCGCCGCGGCTTGGCCTGAGACCTTAGCTTTCGCTTCCTCCATCCCTTCTCCATCGGTGGTCGCCCATGAGGTTGCGCATATCCTGCAATATCGCCTGGCAGTATCTTCTCCGATCGAATGCGGCAAAGGGATAACTCCCCGCCATGAAGCGGAACAGGAAGCCGATTGGGCTTCCGCCAGGTTCAAGGCTGGTGTTCCCATTTTGGTGCAGGCACGTTCGGCCGTCGCGCCGCTGTTCTATACCGGGGAGGAGGAACCAGATGCAGAAGAGTCGCTTGCGGATCGCCCGCCACAATTTGTGGATCAAGAGGTTGGGACCTGGGGGAACTCGTGGCCGGCAAGCTTGATTGCGCGCGAACGACTGCCGGTGAATGTGCCGGAGACACAACGCAGCCATGCCATCGTGGAAGCCATTGCGCGGCGGGAGCCAACGGTGATTCTGCATGAATACGGCCGTCTGTGGCTGTATCGGCTGGAATGGGAGGGACTCTCCGGCCGCTATTCCCGTTTTACCAATGCGGAAACGATCTTCCACGAGGGAACCGCGGAGCGGGGCGATTATTCGGTTTCCAACGTGCAAGGACGCCCCGAAGTCGAGGCCTTCGTGACGGAAGACGGCGGCGTCCTGTCGCCGCCTGGCGCCGGCACGTTGTTTTCCCATACCGGCGGAGAATTCGAAGATCCGCTGGTATCCACGTTTCAGAATGCGGCGGCCTTTCTCGGCGGAATGGGCAAGAGGCTGGAGGCCGCTCACTTCGAGGCGTTGTCGGCGAAGCTGCGTCGCATGACCGCGCTCAATACGGTCTTTCCGGCACCGTTTGCGATGGGCGCCGTTCGCGGCCTGGCCGACCAAATGCTAGACTATGTGCAGTTGTTGAATCCTCAACGGTGGGTGGCCATGGAGGCGGCCGCGCGGCAGACGATCTTGCTGCTGAACGATCCGGACGGGGAGGAGTTGGCCACGGCGCTGGGTGAAGAGTTCGGGCGAAATCAGGCGGCCACCATCAATGCGTTAGTCGAGGAGAGTTTGCCGATTTTCGCGTATGAGGTCGGCAAGTTGGTCGGGCCGACGATTATCGAACTCCTGCTGGCCCTCGTCGGCATTGAGATCGGGCCGGTGGCAATGCTGCAGAAATCGTTGGCCGCGATGAAGCAGGTCCCTCGTGTGGCAGGCCTGGTTCGCGACCTCGCCATGGTTTTTCCCGATCTTCCCGGTGGTCCCTCCATGTCGTCGAAGCTCATTCCGGACGAAGCGCCGGCCGGCCGCGCTCTCACGGAAGCGCTTGCTCCGGATGGCCTGCCCTTGCCCAGACCAATCACCCGGGGGCTTCCCGATCTGTCATCGGAAGAAATGGCGCTCTTGGCCAGGACCGGAAATCCGGCGGAGTTTCCCGCTGACTTGCCGCCGGGCTTGGCCAAGAAAGAGTTGGAGATTGTGCAACGCGCCGACAAGATGCCCCTCAGCGGGGGCGACGGCAAATATGTCAACGAAGTCGATTTGGGCAACGGGCATCGGTGGCGTGAACAGCCGAATGGAACTTGGTGCCGGTTCTCAGACAGACCCACCAATTGTACCGTGCTGATTCAAGAGCCTGGGCATCAGGCGCCTGGGACGGTGGTGGCGTTTGCCGCCAGGAAAAGCAGCCTGCGAGACATCTATTTCAGTTGGGCGGAAAACAGGGCGGGCGCCAATGTCGAGGTGGCGTTGCTCCGGAGCAGAGGGACCGCGGACTATCCGGAGGGAACCTACGTCGTGGTCGTGGGCGGCGCGGATCAGTTCGTCTATCCAGGAGACAGCAGCCGGCCGTGGATCATGGTCGCCCACAGCCATCCCGGCGCCTCGGTGCAACCCGGCTATATGAATCCATCGGGCGCCGACATGCAATTGACCATGCGCGGAACGTTTGGCCAGACGAAGGGGCGCATCCCAAAATGGATTCACTCCCAGGCGCCGGATGGCACGTGGAGGGAGGTGGAATACGGGTTGGATTTGGATCGAGAACAATATTACGTGCAACCGACCGGCGGAGAACCCATCTTCTTCGAGGAGATCACAGCGGCAGATTTGCCGCGGGATGCAGCCCTCAGGTACTGGGAGCTGGAGAAGGCCGGGATGGAGCGCGCACGGATCGATCTGATGATCGAACAGAATGGCATTGAGTTTTACCTCGGCTGGTATGCACGGCAGTTTCGATTCGATGAATAGCGGTAGAGTTCGAAACAGAGGCGTCAGAAGGCGCCGTGGAGGTGAACGGTGAGACGAAGGCTGCAGCCCCTGCACGACCTCAGGGACTCTCCAGCAAGAGGCCGAGTTATCCGGTGCGAATCGCGTCAAATGGTTCTGCTCTTTCGGCACCTATCCGGACTGTCGCGCTCGGCAGAACGGGGAGTCACTGCCCCATGCATGGACCGGGACAATCCCCTCGCTCGTCCCTGAGGGACTCGCACCGCCGGCCCGCCGGCTTCATGCCCTCCGTTTGTTTCTATGATGATGCCCGCTCAGGATCCGAGTCGCGCAAAGTCGATGAACCCCCGTTCGACATTGGTGCTCACCAGTTCCACTCTCAGCCTGTCTCCGACATCGAGCCCCGTCAGACCTCCGGAAAGTTTTCCCTCGACCGGCGGGTCAAGCAGCCGCACCCAGGTTCCCTTATCGGAGAGGCCGGTGACGATGGCCTCGAATCGTTCCCCGATACGCGGTTGCAGCAGCAAGGCAGCGGCGGACTTTCTCATTTGCCGTTCCACGCGTTCCGCATCATCTTCCTTCTCGGTGCAGTAGTCGGCCAGGTATTGCAGTTCATCGGGGCGGTACGGCAGGGGCGCGCCTGCGAGCGCCGCTTTGAGCAATCGTTGCGTCACGAGATCGGGATACCGCCGGTTGGGCGCAGTGGAATGCGTGTACCCTTTCACGGCCAATCCGAAATGTTCCGGCGCGCCGCCGGCTCCCTCGTCGAGCACATATTCGCCTCGACCGATGAGTTTGACGATGGCCAGCGAGAGGTCGGGAAACCGGAGCGGGTCGGCCGCACGTCGTTTGATGAGGAAGGCATCCAGGGCTTGCGCATCAGGCTGCGGAGGCAAGGACTCTCCGCACCCCGCGGCCATGTCGACGATCCGCTGCCAGCGCTCCGGGGAGCGGAGGATACGCCGGAACGAGGGGATGCCTTTGCGCTTGAGATAGGCTGCGGTCGCCTGGTTGGCGGCGATCATGCAATCCTCGATCAGCTCCTTCGCACGGTTTTTCTGTTCGACCTTGATGCCGGTGAGGGTCTCGCCGTCAAATACGGCGCGCGGCTCGATGGTTTCGAGACTCAGCGCGCCCTGCTGGTGACGTCGCGCCTTGAGCTGTTGCGCCACGCGATCCTGAAGCCGCAGTTGCGCTTCGAGGCCCGGCACGTCGCTGACACCGACCGGCGCGGGTCCTGTTCCCGCCAGCCATGCGGCGACGCTGTTGTAGGCGAGCTTGGCGTGGTTGCGAACCAGCGCTCGATAATGAGACGCGCCGCTCACTTTTCCATTCGCGGCGACGACGAGTTCCACCACGACCGCAAGGCGGTCCTGATGTTCGCGGAGCGAGGTCAGATCGTGGGAAAGCGGTTCAGGCAACATGGGGAAAATAGCCCCCGACGTATAGACGGATGTCGTGTTGTGGCGCGCGTGGGTATCAAGGGCGGAGTCTTTGGGCACGAGCGCATCGACGTCGGCAATCGCCACCAGCAGAGTGACCGAGTGGTCGGGATGTTCGTCCGCCACGGTCAGCTGGTCCAGGTCGAGAGAATCGTCATTATCGATGGAAACCCACAGCAGATCTCGGAGGTCTTGCACGTCCGCCCCATGGTCGATCGCCGCCGTGCGGATCTGGGCGAGCTCGGCCATGGCTTTGGCGGAGAAGTCCGGCCACAATCCACGATCGATCATGGCGTGCCGGGCAAGACGGTTGAGTTCGGTACGATGATTGGGCATGAGGTCCTCGAATTGATGCGTCCGCAAGCCGACGGACTGAATGGCTGCCGTAGGAATAGCTATAACATGAATCGGGCAGAGGTTGGGCGTGAGTTACTGAGCCGCGATGGCGAGCGCGCGCCAGGAAAAGGGGTGTCTTGAGACGGGAAGATAAGGCCGCGTTCGTTATCCCATCGCGGCCCAGATTTTTTGGGCGTTCTCGCCGGTAAAGGTCATGTCATCCTGCGCCGAGGAACTGCGCTCGAAATACAGGTGCAGCAGGCCGCCTCCAAAATGTGCTTCTCGCACCAAGTCGAGATTAATAGCTACTTCACCGGGCCGTTCCTCGTCCTTTACTTTCACGAATCGCATGATGGCCTCTCTCCTGGTTGACGACGATGGCGGTACTCGCACGGCTTCCGAGAAGCCAGCATACCTCAGGCCGGTAAAAAGTGTGAGCGAAGGTCGGAAATCCGTGTCGAGGAGACGCCACCGAGGCGACTCATGTCGTGGCATTCACAACCGGCCTTGCTCGATCTCATTCAGATAGTGGAATTCCGGCGCGTTGACTCCCGCGTTGCGTCTGATTTCGACCAGCTCCGGAGACTCAAAAAAGTTCCGGGCCTTGTCGAGCGACGTCCATTCTGAGAAATGCACGAGCCGGTTGGCGTCGGTCTCATGCCGCAACAGCTGGTATCTGATTTCACCGGCTTGTTTTCTGATCTGTGCCGCCTGATCGAAAATCGTCTTCCACGCCGGATAGGCGTCCACTTCATGAATGATCAACACGTAGGGCATGCGTCTCCTCGGTTGTGACGGCCGTTGGATGGAGGTTTCCTTGCGGCGAGTCTATCCCGGCGTCGGTCGCGGATGCATCAGGGGCATGGTCGCGCGGCAAATGCGATAGAAGTTTGTGCTGGAGGGGTCTCTTGATACAGTGAGGTGGGAGGCCACTGTCGCACTATTCACCCGTCACACAGTAAGGAGTTCATATGGCAGACCTATTTGCAAGACATCCACATACAGTCAAGGACATGATCGTGGCCGAGACGTTCTGTCCGCTGCATCAGGAGCCGGTCAAGGTCGGTTTCGAGATGAACGGCGTGCAGGGAAAGGTGACGGTCCGAGACCATTGTTCCATTCTGCAGATGGGCGAAAAATGCAGTGAAGCTTGCCGCAGCAATCCGGAAATTCTTGAGGCCGTTCACAAGAAGATGGAAGAGTTTAAGGAAGCGTCGGCGCGAGAAATTCCGATTATTGCGACGCCCTAGTGGCCTGCCTGAGTCTTGCCTCTGGTCGCCGCCTTGAGCCGCGCGCTCAGAGCGCGTTCAGCCGCCTTCGCCCGTGACGCGAGGGCGGCAGTCTTTCTTTCCACCCAAGCTTGTCATACTTCTCTTCGACTGATTCCGCCATCACTCATTCCACGCCTGCCGCACTTTGGCCCGAATGATCAAGCAACCACTTCGCGCGGCGGACCTATGGCTTGAGGAAGGCCCACCTGTTTAGGCATGATGCCGGAGTCGATGGGGGAGATGAACCAACCCGAGGAGACAGGTATGCCCGATCTGATACAGATGCAATTCATGCAAGCCAATGCGTATCTCGCCGAACTCATCAATCAGTTTGCCGGTATTGAGAAACGAATCGAAGACGGCGAGACCGTGACGTTGAATTTGACTGATCAGGGACGCACCCTCTCACTGGTGGTCAGTCGTGAGAACGTCGCCGAGAGTGCCGCGCCAGCCAAAGCTCCGGCGCCGGGCGCCTCCTCCACGCTTGCCGACAACCAGACTCTTGTCGCCGCGCTGACCAAAACGTTTACCTATGATCTTGGGCAAGCCAACCGGAATATTTCCGTTGCCGATGTGCAGACTCACCTTAAAAATGCCGCGAGACAGACTGCCAGGGACGAAGCTGACCTGGTCCCCAAGCTCCCTGTTCCGGTCGTGACTCATGACGGGCACCTGTGGGTGGTGGCGGAAGATTGCCGGTACGCCGCGCTGGATGGCTCTGCTATTACGGCCAAGCGCGGGTTTAAGAGCGACTTGGCCAGTATCCCGCGCCTTTTCTGGGCCATCATCGCCTCATTTGAGCTCTCGCTGGTGGCTCCGATCATGCATGATTTGATCTATCGAGGCGGGGGAACCGTGATCCTTCCGGACGGCGAGGTGACGCCTGCCGGCAGGTTGTTCAGCCGGAGAGATGCCGATGATCTGTTTCTGGAATTGATGACGAGGTCGAACGTCGCCTATTGGAAACGAAATGTGGCGTATCTCGCCGTGCGAGCGTTTGGCCAATCATCCTGGCAAGAGGGATGAGGTGAGATGATTCATCTCTTGAGTCATCCAATCAGTCGCACCGCACGGAAACCGCCGCGGCCACGACCGTTCTCATGTTACGAGAGAGAAAGCGGAAGCCGTGTCCCTGCTGTGGGTGGGGGGGCGGCGAGCGCGCGGTACAAGTGGAACAGGCGCGCCGGTTGTTTTAACGACTTCGGGTTATGGACGATCGCTCCGAGTCCCACCATCCAGGCCCGCCGGGGTGATCCCTGCTTCATGGTGATGGCCGCGCCGGAGAGCATATCGCCCAACACCTCGCGCATCTGAATAGTACGAGCGTCCGGGGAGCCGGACGTAGCCTCTTTAATTTCCTCCCAGAAGGCATGCACGGCCTGTACAGGCTGATGAGACCCTCCGGCCAGTGTGCCTGCGATCCGTTGAATCCATTCCATCACCGGCGCTTCATGCAGCAGCCAGGCCGAGGTGCGCAGCGACGACAGCAGATGCTGTTTGGTCGGTTCCAGCCCCCCGCCGGTCCACCAACGTTGTCCGGCAATGGTCGCACAGACCGCTGCTCGGGCCTTACAGCGAATGCGTTCCGCTTCAGGGGTTGCAGGTAATCGTGAGAGTGCGCTCTCCACGATCCGCGGTAAACGATCCTCGTTTGTTCCATTGACGATATTGCTGTACCACTTGCCCTTCTTGGAGAAGCGACCGTGGGCGACCGGCCCGCCGGTGAGAAACGTCCAGGAGGTGAGCATCGACAGGCGGAGGGCCATATCGTAATGCTCCATCGTCCGATGTTGCTCATCGAACCACCCCGCCGCTTCGAAGAGCTCCCGTCGTACCAGCCAGGTGGGAGGATGGAGAAAGTCTTCCGTGCGCGTCACAAATTCTTCAAACACCCGACCTGAGGGGGCCCATTCCGGCCACAAGAGAAGGGGGGTGTCGCCGCCGGTCACGACACTTTGTCCATAGACCACGCCGACTTCCGGGTTGGCTTCGAGGACCGGTACCTGGATCATGAGTTTGTGGGTGAGGAATTCATCATCATCGTCCAAGAGGGCGACATACTTGCCGCTCGCCTCTTTGATGCCGGCATTTCTGGCTCCCGATGCCCCCCGATTTTCCGGCAACCGGATATAACGCACGCCGGGAAACGCAGCCATGATCGGGCTCATGTCGTCGGGCGAGCAGTCATCGACGACAATGACCTCGACATCAAACAGCTCCCCGGCTCGTTCCTGGTTCAACGCCGACGTAATGGCTGTCTTGAGTAACGGCGCACGGTTATAGGTTGGAATAATGACGCTCACGAGCGGGCGTCCGGATGATCGCGTGGCCGCCAGTCGAGACGCAGTGGAGGGTTGAGGTGTCGGCATGGAATTCTGTCGAACAATCACTATGCGAGAATGAAACAAACATAGGCGGCCAACCGTTTTCCTGCTCTCAATGTCGCAGCAATAAAATCAGCAGGCCTTCTCAATCGTATGTGCAAGCAAGGCTGGTGCCTTGCGGAAATGTCGGCTGCGCAAAGAGTTAGATGGGGGAGGACAGAGACGATTCGAACAGGCCATCGCGCCCTTGGGCATTGAAGGGGGTAGTCAGGGCGTGAGAATGATCTCGAAGATACGCCGTACTGTATCATTTCCGCACGGAGCGGAGCGAGCGAAAATGCTCGATTTTAAGGTCTCATCAGCCCGTTCATGCGTGATGCATCGTCCCGGCATCCTGCTCCATTACTTTACGAACGGCTGTCCGGATTTCCGCCATTCCTCGAGGCTCATGACCACAGCCGTCGTCTGCGTGAACCCCAATTCCGCGAGGGATTGTGCCGCGAGAGACGCACGGTTTCCGCTCTGGCACTGGAGGTAAATAGGTCTCGCCATTTGCGGCGCGGCAGGAGATCCGACATGGTTCCAAATCTGGAATTCAAGGACCCCACGGGGAATATTCACGGCACCAGGCACATGACCCGCAGCATATTCCTGAGGTTCGCGGACATCCACGATGAGCGCCTCGCCGGGATGGTCGACGACCGCTCGATATTCCTCCATGGCGATCATCTTGATCTGTTTTTGTGCCGCTTGGATTTTCTGCGTCACAATCGGGGGAAGAGTTTGCGCAGACACGAGCGGCGACAGTGGGAGAGCCACTCCTGAGACGGCAACCAAGAAAACAAGCATTCGTCCGTTCATTGTCCTCTCCTATCTTGTCTGAGTGGAAACTCGGCTACGCGTTCTGTGTACCATGCTACAGGAAAGTGTACGCGTCTCATGCGATAGGCTCAAGACATTGCCTCGCTGTGGATCGGCAAACAAGGCAATGTCTTGGCTGCTTGGCCTGCGTCGGGCACGGGATGTGCTGTGTTCCAGTCATGCGGAGGCACGGACTCTGGCTGGTCACGGCTGTCTAGATTCCGGTATCCGCCGGCGAGGAATGGTGAAGGAGACGCCTATGAAAATCGTTGCGATGCTGCTGTTGTGCGTGATGATGTTGATGCCTGCCTTGACCGAGGCCCGTTGTCGGACGATCGGCGAGAGTGCCAGCCTGGGCAGCGAGTACGGCACCTTTCCATTGTATCCGGCGGAACAGGTGGTCGCGGCTGGTCAGAAGCGAGAGAGCATCGCGATGCAATGGCTCGGATATGGTATCGGGGTGCCGCTCTTTGTCGTCGCCATGCCTTTTGCTATGGTGGGAGCGGTCGCCGGCGCGGCGGCGCATCCGTGGACGAAGTGCAAAGCGATGGACGGTCGATTCGAAGGGCCTGAGGTTCATCTGACAGGGGCTGATCGGTGAGTCGGTCGCGACGCGGTCTCGCGGTCGGCCTTCGATTGACTGCGGAATTTGGCCGGAGGCAGGCCGAATTCTCGTTTGAAGGCGCGGTTGAACGCCGGCTCCGATTCATAGCCGACTTCGGCCGCAATCTGTGCGACGCTGTGGTTGGTGGTCGCGAGGAGTTGCGCGCCGAGTTGGAGACGCCAGCGAGTCAGGTAGGCAATGGGCGTTTCCGACAGATAGCGCCGGAAGCGCTCGGCCAGCACGGATCGTGACATGCCCACTTCGCCGGCCAGGGACGCGATGGTCCACGGCTGGGCCGGCGCGCGATGGAGGACAGCGAGGGCTTTGCCAATGTCGGGGTCACGAACTCCGGCCAACCATCCGGTTTGTTCCGGCGGAAGTCGCGCGATATACCGCCGCAGCGTTTCCACAAACAACACCTCTGACAATTTGGCGATGACCGTGGCTCCGCCAGGTCGAGACGCGTCGGCGTGGTCGACCGAATAGCGAAACGTGTCCTCCAACCATTTTCCAGAGGCATCCTCTCGTATGTTGAGCTTGATCATGGAGGGCAAGCCGGCGAGGAAAATGCGGCTGAGTTGCGGATCGCAGGTCAGATACCCGCAGACGAGTTTGGTCAGTTCTCCTCCTCCGCCTGTTTGCGAAAGCATCCTTCCTTGAGCGATCACCTCCCGGAGTTGAATCCTGCTGTCGACCGGCGTGACGGGAGGGCCGTTCCCCATCAGGTGCGAGTCGCCTTGCGGAAACATGACGATGTCGCCGGCCACCAGCGGCACGCGCCGATGGTCTTGTTCAATGCAGGCATGGCCCCGGCCTTCGATGATCAAATGAAAAATAATCACGTGGACGGACCGGGTGGACAGATATGTGGCCATGGTGCAGGAATCTGGTTCGCGCATGCACCAGGGGGCGGAAAATTCTCCGTTGAAAAATACCGCGCCGTCGAGCTTGACGGTTTTCAGTACCTCGGAGAGCACATCCATCGTCGTTCCACCGGTCGGGCAACACGCGTCGGCTAAATGGGCCGGACGCGCGGCAAGATGAAGCGCGAGCTTAGCATGCTCCGGATAAGAGAACCAGACGCGCGGATAAGCAGCCGGTCCCGTAGGGCTCTATAGTGAGGGCTGTGACAGCGGGAATGAAACTCCCACCACCGACTCACTGCAAGGAGGTTGATCATGGCGACGAGCACCGGCATGGCAGAAATGGACAGCGTGAAGGCTCGACTCAAGACCATATGGATGGCCGGCGATTACGACCGGTTTTCGCGCTATCTCGAAAGCGGCGCGCGCGAGTTTTATGAGCGGCTGCCCGTGGCGCCCGGCGCAACCCTCCTCGATGTGGGGTGCGGCTCCGGCCAACTGGCGTTGATCGCGGCCAAGGATGGCCTTCAGGTGAGAGGCGTGGATATCGCGCCGAACTGGGTGGAGCGGGCACGAGCGCGAGCACAGGCCGAAGGGCTGCGAGCCATGTTCGACGAAGGAGACGCCGAGGCGCTGCCTTATGCCGACAAGTCGTTCGATCTCGTGGTGAGCGTGCTCGGTGCCATGTTCGCCCCGCGACCCGACGTGGTTGCGCAGGAACTCTTGCGGGTCTGCGTGCCCGGCGGCACGGTGGCGATGGCGAATTGGACTCCACAGGGATTCGTCGGGCAGATGTTCAAGACCGTGGCGAAGTTCATCGCGCCTTCGGGAATGCCATCGCCGGTTCTCTGGGGCGATGAGGCCACGGTGCGGGAGAGGCTCGGTAGCGGGTTGTCGGATTTACGTCTCGTGCGGCGGGACTACCCCCTCAACTATCCCTTTCCACCGGCAGAGGTCGTGGACCTGTTCCGACTCTATTACGGTCCCATCAATCGAGCCTTTGCCTCCCTCGATGCCGAGGGCGGTGCGCAACTGCACCGAGATCTGGAGGCGCTTTGGACGGCCCACAACCGCGCGGAGACAGGTTGCACCATTGTCCGGGCAGAATATCTGGAGGTCATCGGAACCAGGACGTGACACTTGATCAAAGAAGGAACGATAGGGCCAATCCTTATTCACGGCCCAACCATCATCCCCGCGGCGGGCATTCTGTGGAAGCCTCTTGCCGAATATGTGGGGCGCCACAACACCCGCGGCGATCAGTATCGCGCAGAAGATCAGTTTCGGCGGCCGGAGGGAACCCGGCCAACGTAGGGGAGCAGGCCAGGCTGTCATCGCGCAGAGAGGGGAATGGGTGTGCTATCGGGCGCCGGAAAGCGAAGGCGCGGAGTACCTGCCGGTCTGTATGCCCGGCTTTTTGCTAACACTTGTGCGACGGGAGGCACCGAGCGCCGTCAGCACGATCACTCAAGGGAGGAAGTCATGTACGATCTGAAGAATCTTGCCAAGATGAAAACGTTGGGCGCGAATGCGCCGGAGGCGATGAGTGCGTTCGTCGCCTTTGATAAGGCCGCCTTGGCCGACGGAGCGATCCCGCGAAAATACAAAGAACTGATGGCGCTCGCGGTGGCGTTTACCACCCAGTGCCCCTACTGCATCGATATTCATGCCAACAGCGCGCGGGACCTAGGGACATCGGAAAAAGAAATCGCCGAGGCCGTGCTCCTGGCCGCGGCCTTACGCGCGGGTGGAGCCGTCACGCATGGCACACATGCGATGAAATAGAGCCGAGCAATTTTCAGATCGCGGGGGAATGAATCACCGCAATGCCTGGAAGGGCACGAGAAGCGAAGCTGCATGGGGCGGCTTCGCTTTCATCGCTTACTCCGATGGGGTCTCTCTTCTCTTCATCGCGGCCAGAGCTGCAAGACCAGATCCGAACAGCCACACTGCGGCCGGGACGGGGACGGGACTTGGGCCTCCTTCCACCGTCAAATCAATTCGTGCAAAGGTGGAGGTGTTGAACGGCAAGCTTTCGACGTTGATTTCAAGTTTATTTCCGGAGAATTTCACGTCACTGTCAGACAAACCTAGTGTAGTGACGGTGCGATCAATTAGAGCCTGTCTGATGCTCGGCATCGCTGAATTGTCAAAAGTTAATACGTATCCATTCCTGAAGCCGGTTGCAAACCGAGTGAATGGGGCAGAATTAGCAAAGTTCATATCGATGAAATTATCTCCCACATTGATTGCCACGTCGACTAAGGTCATTCCAGTGGGGTTACTGATTTGAAGCGCCTTAAGACTCGGAAATTCCACGTCTGGTTCTTTGACCCTGACAGTATTGAGGCTCGACAGCTTGATTTCCGGACTCGTGGAAGTGGCCTGAAAGACCGATTCAAACAACACGTCAGTTCCGATCAACGCCGCTTCACTAAATTCGGCAATCGCACAAAGTAAGAGCAAAGCCATGCAAGAAGTTTTCATTGGATAACCTTTCCGGGAGCGCCATTACGGAGTGAATAAGTATATATGCATGAAATACGTATATTCAGGAGCGAATCTATAGAGTGTGACTAGTTGTCTCAAGTCAAAATAGTCAGATAGTCTCTGTCGGATTGTGTGTCCTCACTCAGTTTGGAGGGCACGCCGCTCTGTGATATCGTTCGGCTGCTGTATGAGGCAGGAAATCGGGTGAAATGGAATCCCTTGTGGTCGAGGAAGGATGTAATGCGAGTGCCCAGGGAAGCGTCGTTTGAATTCAGGTCTCACCGCTGTCTGCCATATCTGACAGTGGAAAAGACGTTCAGGTAGGAGCTAGACCGCTTTTCGGACGATGTTAGGGCGTCGGCTGTTCATCGATGATGGACCGGCTTCCGAACAGCAGCACGAATTCAGATCCGCCGCCTTCCCGGGGTTGCACCCATGCGCGCCCACCGTGCCGGTGCGCAATTTGTTGGACGATGGCCAATCCCGCGCCGGTGCCGCTGACCTCGCGTCCCACCGCTCGCTGAAACAAATGGAAGATCCGTTGCGCCTGATCCGGCTCAACGCCGATTCCGCGGTCCCTCACCACCAGGCCCGCCACAGGATTCGCATTCTCCATGACCCTGTAGGGAGCAATGTCGATGCGGGGGGCCTCTCCAGGCCGGTGAAACTTCAGCGCGTTCGCGATCAGGTTATAGAGCGCTTGTGTGATCCACGTTCTATTGACTCGAAACGAGGGAAAGTGAGCGGCCACCTGGACCTTCGCGCCCGTGCGCCGAATCGTCTCATCCAGTTGCGCCAAGGCCGCGTTGACCAGGTCTTCGCCGCGGACTTCTTCATAAGGCATCGCCAACCGCTGCGCCCTCGACAGCGTCAGGAGATCCTCCATGAGCTGATCCATTCGCTGCGCCGCGCGAACCACACGATTGATGTAATCGAGCCCCTTGGCGTCCAGGCGGTCTCCGTATCGCTCGCGAACTATTTGCGAGAAGTTTGCAATCGATCGGAGGGGCTCCCGCAGATCGTGCGAGCTAACGTACAGGAGCGTTTCCAAATCTCGATTGCGTTGCTGGAGTTCGGCCGTGCGTTCCTGCACGCGACGCTCCAGCTCCTCATGGGACCGGCGTAACGCTTGAGCCGCCTGCTCGCGATCTGTGACGTCGCGCGCGATGGCGTAGAGGCTTCCGTCGGGATGCGGTGTCGATTTCCACGACAGCGACCGCCAGGAGCCGTTCTGATGCTGATAGCGGTTCTGAAATTCCAGGACCGGTTCACCTTTGCCGATCTGGCGCTCGACTTCGAGCAGCGTACTCGCCCGATCATCGGGATGCACGAAGTCGAGGAAGGGGCGACTCATCAATTCGTCGAGGCTCCAACCTAAGGTGCGGGTGAAGGCCGGGCTCAGCCGGATGAAATAGCCCTCGGCGTTGGCGATGCAAAGCATGTCCAACGAAAGATCGAAGAAGCGGTCGATGTCGGTTTCTGCTTGCCGGCGCGCAATCAGTTCGTTGTTCAGCTCTCGCCGGAGGGACTGCAGCTGGGGATTGTCGTGCGGAGAAGAGGGGAAAGGTGGCACCATGCAGGGATCTTAGTCAAACCGCGACGATCGTTCAAGAGATTGTGCAGTAGGACACGTGCTGGTTTCGCCCTTGCCTTGATGATGACGACGGTCATGACTACTGTGCCGAATGCGGTCCGAGCGGATTGTGTAGATGGCGTGCGGAACGCCACACCGGAGGAAGTGGCCTTCGCGGCTCGTGGGGAGGCAGCACTGGCGGCTGCTTTGCCTGCTCCCATTGCCGACAGCGAACGGCGCGGCGGACCGTTTGATTTTTCCCGGCAACCGCGACTCTCGTTTTGTAAGGCCGACCAGGTGGGGGCGTTTGCCGTGAGTGTGGGCGGAGGGTATCTGTACACGTTTCCCAAGACGGAGGCCGACCGCCTGTATGCCGAACGCAAAGGCCTCGAGAAGCAGATTGACGATCTGGAAAAATTGCCGCCGGACAAGGACGCAGAGTACAAGCAGGTGCTCGCCCGGATGAAGGCTGCCTACGAGGCGGCCCCCCGTCGCAGCCGGAAGGATCCGCCTTTCACGCCGGAACAGCAGGAGCAGGTCACCCGGGCGATGGCTGAGGGAAAGAAGCTTGAAGACGCGGCGAAGAAAGTCGTCGCGGACCATATCGCGGGCGTGAAACCGCAGACTGACGTGTTGCGCGCGCAGGCGAAGCGGTTGGAAACCTACCCGCAAGAACTCGCCGTGCGGTTGATGATGAACACAGATCGATTTCTGGAGTCCGGCACCACGGTCGCGACATACGGTACGCCGAGTGCCGGCCGTAGCACCGGCCTTACTGTGCATAATGTGGTGATGTCTGTCGAGGGACCCGAAGGGATTGCGCGGCAAACGCTGTTCGACGCAGTGGATAAGGCCTATTTGCAAGGCTTGATCGGACAACCTTTGCCGGAGGTGGAGGCGTCGAAGGCGCGAGCCGAACGCAATACTCGGGCTCCGGTTGCCGGGAAATAGCTGCGAATGGAAAACTCCTTGGTGCGTGAGACGCCCAGGGCTACACTGTGACCATGGAACCGAAGCACCAGGCGGGCGGGCGGACAGGCCTAGGTATCTTCCTCGGATTTTTGACAGGCCTGCTGTGGTTTTTTCTTTCCTTCGCGGCGCTGTTCAATGGAGTCTTTTTCCTGCTTCTGCTATGTCTTCCCGCCTATGCCCTCTCGGGAGCACTCCTCGTGTGGCTTTTCCGCCTTCCCCCGGTTCATGCAGCCTTCTCTCTTGTGGGATCGGCGCTCCCCTGGGTGGCTTGGTTATGGCCGGCGACGATTTCGAGTGCCGGTTGGCTCAGGTCCTTGCTATGGCCGGCTCTGGTTGGCGCATCGTTTGCGATGAGCCTCCTGGGGGCGCGGCTGACTGCTGCCAGGCGTCGTCGTACATCAATGCAACCGGACCCGGCTCTCGTCTAGCTGCTCATCGCTGTACTGTCGGCCCCATTCCTATCTGATCGGCTTCCGTGAGGTCGTGAACATCTGCCGGCGGGATGACGCGTGATCAGGCGTTCTCTTTTTCCATGGAGGCAATGAAGGTGTCCGCTTCGTGGATGGATGCGTTGAGATCCTTGATCAGCAAGTCGATGTTGCCTTCCACCGTAGTCAATTCACTCTTGAGCGACGCAATGGCCTGCGCATTCAGGTTGTGCTTCAAAAACAAGACATGGTCTTTGAGTTTGGCCAACACCGGGTCCATCTTGCCCTCCGCGCGTTTCATGGCTTTGATCAGTTGCGCATACTGGCTGCGCGTCTGCGTGAGCTGCTTCTGGCTTTTCTGACGCAGCGACGCGTTCGAATATTGTTTCAATTCTCCCTCCCATTCCGTGAAGAGGGCGTCCGACACTTCTTCCACTGACGCGATGCGGGCGCGAACGGCCTGCGCGCGTTTTTCGCTCTGCTGATATTCGTCGTTCAACACCTCGTACTTGTCCTGCAACTCGCCGCTCTGGATGTTCAATGTCTTGGTGAAGCGATCGAGCGCCGATTTGAATTGTTCCTTCGCGTCCTGCTGGGCATCACGGGCTTTTTTGACATCACTGACCATCAGGTCGCGTTTGTGATACCCGAGTTTTTCCATCGTTTCGTAATAGGCGGTTTGGCAGCCCGCGGCGGTGAGGCCAATAACGACGAGACCACCCGTGAAGACAATAGAAGCGAATGTGTGAGCGCTGATACGATGCCGAACGTTCATCATGCCATCCTTCTCCAATTCAAGCGGTCCGTTCTATAGACATAGCCCAGCCGGCCCGTGAATATGATCAGCAAGTTGCCATGCCACCAATGAGCCTGTGGCAAGCCGGGCTGGTTCAGTTACTGTATCAGACCCATCTTCCTTCTTCCATGCGTGCGGCCTCGTCACCTCGATACTATCTGGACAGGAATGCGTACATCCTGGCATTCTGGGTTCAGGAACTGTGACTACGCTTCTCATCGACTGAGAGCGTGGTTGTTGAAAAGAGCTTCGAGCATGCCGACCAATACTGTCCGTCTTCATCGCGTGTTTCGCTCGACTCCGGAACGAATCTATCGGGCCTTTCTCGATGCGGACGCGATGGTGAAATGGCTGCCGCCGAACGGATTTACCGGCAAAGTCCACCACATGGACGCCAAGGTGGGCGGCACCTTCAAAATGTCGTTCACGAATTTCACCACTGGCAAAAGCCACTCCTTCGGTGGGAAATATCTGGAGCTGTCGCCCTACGAGCGGATCCGCTACACGGACACGTTCGACGATCCGAATTTGCCGGGAGAGATGCACGTGACGATTACGTTGAAACCAGTGTCGTGCGGCACCGAGATGACCGCCATGCAAGAAGGGATTCCGGAGGTGATTCCCGCGGAAGCCTGCTATCTCGGTTGGCAGGAATCGCTGATCCTGCTTGTGAAACTGGTCGAGGCGGAGATTCCCGAGTAGCGCATCACGCGTCCACTGGCATGTCGTCCGACGGCACGTCGCGAATCTGAATCGAGTCGACCCGTTGCTGCGCTAGGACATCTGAGATAATCACGACCTTGTCTCCGGCCTGGAACTGTTCGCGATCCTTCAGGATCCGGAACGCCGTTTGGAGCGTTTTTTCAGGGTCTGAACTGAAGTCGATCTTGAAGGGAAAGACCCCGCGATTGAGCAACATGGTCCGCCGGGGTTGGCTCATGTTGGTAAAGGCGTAGATGTTGGTCGCGAAAGGGCGGCAGTTGGCGACGAGATCCGCCATGAGCCCGCGCCTGGTGATCACGACGATGCCCTTGGCCTTCACCCCTTCCGCCAGCTGCACGGCTGCCGCCGCCAGTTGCTGTTTGTTGCCGACATCGCGCAACCGTTTTGCAAACTGCAATCCCGGGATCGTTTCAGACTTGAGCGCAATTCTGCGCAGGTATTCGACGCACTTCAGCGGATATTTCCCCACCGTGGTTTCGCCGGAGAGCATCACGGCATCGGCTTCTTCGTAAATCGCATTGGCCACATCGGTGACCTCGGCGCGGGTGGGGTGTGGATGGTGGATCATGGATTCGAGGAGATGCGTCGCCACGATCACGCGTTTGCCATATTCGGCGCAGAGCCGCACGATCGTGCGTTGGACATTCGGCAAATCTTCCAGGTTGATCTCGACGCCCAAATCCCCACGCGCAACCATGATGCCGTCTGATTCCTTGATGATGGATTCTAGATTCTTGACTCCTTCCTGATCCTCGATCTTGGCGACGATCTTCACTCGTCCGACCTTGTCGCCCATGAGCGCTTTCAATTGCTGGATATCTCCGGCCTCGCGCACGAATGAGAGCGCAATGAAGTCCACATCCCGTTCAAGGCCGAACAGGATATCCTTGGTGTCCTTGGGGGTAATTGCCGGCAGATTGACGCGCACTCCCGGAAGGTTCACGTGGCGTTTGCTCTTCAGAAGCCCGCCGTCTAACACGCGGCAGCGCATGTGGCGTTCGTGTTTCTCCAGGACCTCAAAATTGATCAGGCCATTGTCCACGGTGATCCGGTCGCCGACGTTGACCGCTTCAAGCAAGTCAGCGTAGTTGATGTGGATCGAGCTTTCCTCGACGTTCAACGGCCCGCGCGTCGTGACGGAGACAATGTCGCCTTGCCGCAGATCCAGTTCGTTTGAGAGATCCCCGGTGCGGATTTCCGGGCCTTGCGTATCCAGGAGAATGGGAATGGGAAACTTCACTTTTCGGTTCAGGGTCTTGATGTGCTGGATGACCTTGGCGTGGGATTCGTGGTCGCCGTGGGACATGTTCAGACGGGCGATACTCATGCCGGCCTCATAGAGCTTTTGCAGCATTTCGTAGGATGCTGTCGCCGGACCGATGGTGCAGATGATGCGGGTCTTTTGCATGGCGCGCTCCACGAGAGGTGATGACACACGACCACTGCTGCCGGTGAGCAGGATCAGGCCGGCGACAGCGACTTGATACCGTGGGATCAGTTGGACCGGGCTATTCTACTTTTTCTCGAGAGACTCGTCCACGATTGCTGGCGTCCATCCTGTCGCAGAACGACATAGTGGGTCGCTCGGTGGATGGTCTCAGTCTGAATCGAGTCTGGATGCCTTCATCGGGGACGGCACCACTTGGAGCCACAGTGGGCTTGATCCTCGGGCGACTCTGGTATATGCTCCTCCTGCTCAGTGGGTTTCAGGACGTAATGGATCGACCATGACCATCAATCGGCAGGGCAGCATCGGTATTCGCATGGCGGCGGCGATGATGATCGCCAGCTCCGCCTGAGCCTGCCTGCCACCGGACGTGTACGTATGCAGCAGAGGCCCCTGGCGGATTCAACCCCGTCAGGGGCTTTTTAGTTGTCGAAATCGGACTGATATAGGGAAAGGAGTGCAGATATGGTGACAGTGCAGTCGATAGCCGCCGCTGCCACGCGCATCGGACCGTCAATCTATGAGTCTCCGCTGGTTCATTCCAGGACCTTGTCCCGGCTCACCGGCAACACGATCTTTCTCAAGCTTGAAAACCTTCAGATGACGGGATCGTTCAAAGAGCGTGGCGCCCTCAATCGGATTCTCATGATGACCGATGAGGAGCGACGCCGAGGCGTCATTGCGGCCTCTGCCGGCAACCACGCGCAGGGCGTGGCCTATCATGCGGCGCAACGACACATTCCCGTCCAGATTTGGATGCCGCGATCGACGCCCCTGGTGAAGCTCTCGGCGACGCGTAATCACGGCGCGGATGTCGTGCTGTACGGCGAGAACTATGACGAGGCGTGCCGGACGGCCATGGACCGAAGTCGAGAGCGCCAGGCGACCTTCATCCATCCCTTCGATGACGACGAGGTGATTGCGGGACAGGGGTCGCTCGGCCTGGAGCTGCTACGGCAGAATCCGACCTTGGATGTGATCGTCGTGCCGGTAGGAGGCGGAGGGCTGATCGGCGGGGTCGGCTGCGCGGTGAAGGAACGGGCGAGCAAGGTGCAAGTCGTGGGTGTGCAAACAGGTCGTCTTCCATCGATGACCGCCGCACTCCGGAACAACGCTCCGGTCGAACTGCCGGCCGGCCCGACTTTGGCGGACGGCATCGCGGTGAGAACAGCCGGCTTCCGTACGCTGCCGTTGGTGCAACGATACGTCGACCAGATCGTCACTGTCGATGAGGACGAGATCGCCGCGGCGATCCTGACGCTGCTCGAAGGAGAAAAGACCGTCGCAGAGGGGGCAGGGGCGGTGGCCCTGGCTGCTTTGCTGCAGGGCAAGACGGGGCACCGTGGAAAAAACATCGCAGTGCTCGTGTCGGGCGGGAATCTAGATGTGAATCTGTTGGCGCGAATCATCGAGCGGGGGATGGTGAGAGATGGAAGGCGATTGCGACTGCGCGTGCGGCTGCCGGATTATCCCGGCTCGCTTGAAGGATTGACCGCGGTGATCGCGAAGGCCAGCGCCAACATCGTGGAGACGTCTTACAACCGCGCGCACTATGGCGTCGGACTGAACGAGGCGGCCTTGGACGTGACTATGGAAACGCGCGGCCGCGACCATGCGTCGGAGTTGCTGGCGGCGTTGACCGGCTCCCGCTATGAATTCAGCGTGATCGAGTAACCGGTGTAAGGGAATGCCGGCATGTAACATCCTGACGCACCTTGGCCCCGATGATGTTGACTTCCGAATCCGACCGACCCGATACCGCCGCACCGGTCGATGGGTTTCCACGACTGGTTACCTCTCCGGTCGGCAGCGGCGATGCGGATTTCCGGCCTCACGACATATGTTTGGCCAAAAAGGTCAACACCGTTTCCGGATGACGGCCGAAGTGGTTGTACCCATCCTTGAAACGTCTCGTCGTATTCTCGATCCAGAACAGCTCCTTCTCCTTGCTGCCGAGTAAATCAAAGGTTTTTTGCGCATCCTCGGGATTTCTCGTCCACGCGTCCTTCAGCACCTGCACCATGAGTACCGGCATCGTCACGCTGGCAGCCCACAGATGCGGCGTCATTTCTGCCGCGACAAACGCGCCCATCTTGAGCAGTTCGAGATCGATCAGTTCCTGATACTGCCGCACGCCCTGCAGTGCGGAGAAAGCATCGTAGATCGCCGCCATAGAGACGACCATCGGGCTGACCATACAGCGGATATTGGTGAAAAGCTCCGGGTGGCGGTGAATGGCGTGGTATTGCGAGTTGCCGCCCATGCATTGGCTGTAGAGGCCGACGGTCATCTTGCTGAGGGTAGGGTGCCGATCCACATACCGTTTCACCCCCACGCAGTCGCGCCATTCCCATTGACCGATCCCGCTGAGCCCGCCGTTGGCGGCGCTGCTGTTGCCATGATTGCGGATGTCATAGGTGAGCACGTTGTAACCGGCATCGGTTAGATGTTTGTACTGGATGACAAAGTCGATCTCGACTGCGTCGTACTGGCTCCAGGGTTCCCCCAAATGGCCCGGAAATCCGGCGCGGCACATCGGCAGCGCGTGGTTAAAAATGATCAGTTTGTTGCTCGTGCCGCTCTTGGCCGGGATATACCAGGCCTCCAGCGGAATGCCGTCTTCGGATGGAATCACCAGGTCTTTCCAGCCGGTCATGCCGTAATCGTCCGGTGTCTTGAATAGGACGCTTCGCAGCGGCCTCACGATCGCGGCCAAGCTTTTCACTTTGGCATAGTCCTCCTGGGAAATGGTCTTCAGTTGGGCCAAGGCCTTGTCCATGCGCTCTTTAGATATTCTTGACATCATGGCACCTCTTGTGATGTTGGTAATGATGCGTTCTGCCGCATCTCTTGCGGCGTACACACCGAACGGAAATGCATTGAGCCGGAATTGGGCTCGGCTGAAGCCGAGGCGTTGTCTCCTCGATAAACCATTCTGAATCGATGGCGTTGATCATTTCATCCAGACTGATTTGCTGCGTCATACGACCTCGCGGACGAATTGATGCTCGAATGAGCGCGCCCCTCTCTCCATGACCTTTGTCTTGAAGGCGTCGGCTTGGCGACGCTCGATCCACGTGACGGCCGCAGGGACAAGCGCCGCCAGCATCAACAGCAAACTAAGCGACCCGAGCGCATATTCAGCACGGTCAGCATGGTCACCAAGGCGGCCGATGCGTCTCCCGTACGGTGCCTGCCGGACCTGATCTTTTCCGGCAGGTAACGGATCGCGTGAGATAAGCCAATCTTTCTCCGACATTAAGATGATGTTCTTCAACCCGCGCCGACTTCTTTGAGAAGCGCTTTGGCCGCCGCCTTGACCACATTATTGGAGGCAAAGGGGCTGTCGCCGGTAATGAGCTTCCTGTCCCGATGCGTTTTTCCTGTGATGTCGCTGTTGAGAATCTCCACGCCGAGTTCTTTCAGCTTTTCGCCGATGAACCATGGCAGCGGACCGGGCATGTACCCAATTTCAGGAGTCTTCTTGTCGATGGCGTCCGTGCCGTTCAGATCGGATTTTGCTGATGTGAATTTTCCCAACGAGTAGGGAGAAGGGAAAAATGCGTTATCTTCAGCCTGATCGGGAATGGGGCGCGTGTCGGGTTCTTCAGTCATTGCCGTTACCTTCCTTGGTGTAGATGCCCCCACCGTAACCGGCTATCCGTCAAGAGGAGGGCAGGCATGCCGATCTTCCAGCTGTTCATCTTCACCGAAGGTGTCCGGAATCTCGTCCTTGATCCCGAGAAATTCTCGCCGGTCAGATTGGCGGACACGCAAGAATGCGGGGCTTAGCGGTTTCGTTCAGGGCAATGCCGCTCATCAACGTGACTGTCTTGTCGAGGTTGTACCTCGGATCGAACGCAGATCCATAGACCAATTCGCTTCAATTATTGCCTAATCCTCCGACTCATGTGAGTTGGCTTGTGCCGCTGGTTTGCCTCTTGTAAAGTGAGCGTCGTGGCTAACAAAAGCGCAACTCGAACAACAGAGGCCTCCAAGCCATTTGGCCCAGCAAGTCTGCTTGCCGCTCTCGCCTCCGATATTGCCCGATCAACCAATCATGGTGATCAGTTCAAGACTGCCATTCCCGGCTTGTCGCTTTATCGGCGGGAGTCACCGACGCAGCCGATCAGTCATCTGTATGAGCCGAGCATTTGCGTGATCGCGCAAGGAGCCAAGCGCGTCGTGCTCGGAGATGAAGTGTACGACTATGATTCGCAGCATGTGTTGATCACGTCCGTGGATCTCCCCACGATTGTCCAGGTGACCAAGGCGAGCCCGGATGAGCCGTATCTCAGCCTGCTTCTGCAGCTCGATCGACGCGCGCTGTCGCAGTTGCTGGTTGAAAGCCGGCTTCCCGCGCCCCGGATACCCCCCTCGACCCGAGGTATGGCCATCGGCGAGGCCACGCTGCCGCTGCTGGCCGCCTTTCACCGATTAGTGGCCTTGCTGGATGAGCCACTGGATATTCCGATCCTGGCGCCGATGGTTCAACGGGAAATTCTGTATCGATTGCTGATGAGCGGGCAGGGGGCGCACCTGCGGCACTTGGCGGTTGCCGGGAGTCAGAGCCAACAGATCGCACGGGCCATCGGGTGGCTCAAACGCCATTTTAGCGAGCCGTTTCGCGTTGAAGCTCTTGCCGACGAGGCCCACATGAGTCCCTCGACTTTCCATCATCATTTCCGGACGGTGACCAGCATGAGTCCGTTGCAGTACCAGAAGTGGTTGCGGCTGAACGAAGCACGGCGATTGATGCTCACGGAACGGTTGGATGTCACGCGCGCAGCCTTTCAGGTCGGGTACGAAAGCCCCTCACAATTCAGTCGGGAATACAGCCGCTCGTTCGGCGCGCCGCCCTTGCGCGATATTGCCGGCCTACGCGCCGGGGCCGGCGGTGAGGCCCGCGGCGCGATCATATCTGCTCCCATAGACTGAGCCGCTTTCGCAACCAAGCAGTCGTGGTCACGGGACGGGGGAGAGCGTGAGGCCCCAATCGCTCAACGGATCTCGTCCAGGCGAATCTGCATGGGAACGGTGATGGCCTGTTGCGTCAGGGGGCCATGTTGCGGCGCGAGTTGCGAGAATGTGGGGCCATGGGCGTCTTGTACGGAAAAGCGATATTCATTCCCTCGGGTCAGTTGCGGCGGAACTTCGACAAGCAATTGTCCGATATAGACCACGCGGCCTGATTGGCTTTCGAACACGAGATTCAGATCGCCTCCTGTGCCGGACATGCCCGTCCGGTAAAAGTTCTTGATGAGATACCGCCCGGGGCGCAGCCGGGATAAGAAGGGCCGTTCCTGTCCGAGCATGGCGTCCACCTGGTATCGAGCTGCGTGAGGCCCTTCGCCGCTGGGATCCCTCGGCTGAATCTGCACCACATCAAACTCAAACATCGTGGATCGATCGCGTGCCGCCGTGTCAGGACCCAAGCCGTTCGGTGCTTGCCTTACCAGCACCGACCCGATGACGATGCCCCATTCAGGACCAGGTGCCGCTATCCGTTCGTGAGACATGTCGAGGGATGAAGCGCAGGAGGTGAAGGTACACATCATCGCCGCGAGCATGACAGCGAGCACAGGTCTCTGCAGAGGAAGGTGATTCCATGAGCGCATGCTCCGCACTATCCCTGGTTGGGCATTCTCAGTCAAGCGACGGCAATAGCCATACCGTCGGGCCAGCTGCTCCTAGGCTCGTCTGATGGTCGCGAGGTCAAGTTTGGACATCGTCTCCATTAGACGGTCTAGCCTGGCGGCATCCGTGTCCCGCAGCATGTCATTCCACTCCGGCGACACGATTTGCCAGGAGAGTCCGAAGTGATCCTTCAATCAGCCGCTGGGGCCTCCTCTCCGCACTCAGAGAGTTTTGGCCCACAGCTCGTCGAGCTCGACCTGGTTTTGGCATTTCACTATCATCAAGATGGCTTCGGAAAATGTGACGAGGGCCGCCGTTGAGCGAGACGAATTCCTGTCTGTCTGACTCAACCGTCACGATCACCGACCCCTTCGAGGCCTGCGCGTCTGCTTTCCCGTATTAGGTTGTGGGACCCAGTTTCGAGTTCTTGAAAATCGATCCATAAAATGTCGCTGTCTCTGGGGCCTGGTTGTCGAACCAGAGGCAAAGAACAATCCTATTCATCGGTGGTCTCTCCTTCCTGGTGAATCGAATGATTCTGTCACGGCTGCTACTGCGTAGTCGAAAGGGGAAGAACAATCGACAGGCGGCAGAGGTCGCCTGAACAAGGAGGGCAACCCTTGGCCAACGTACTGCCATCTACTTCAGCACAGCTGATTGAGCCTTCGTCTGGATAAAACATGCTCATCCTGCCAAGTGACCGGCCCCTGGTGGGTAGGATGAAACTGAAACGCGGGAAGTTTGTACCGATTGCCGCATCGCCTCAAAGCAGCAGATCTAGTCACCCCACCAGATGAACCGTACGGAGCGCCCGCCCCAGGCAGCCCAAATCGATGAGTCAAAGACTTCGACATCTTGCCAGATTCCCGCAAATCCTGGTTTGCGCAGCAGTAGCTCTCCCGTCGTGTTCCGATTGAGTAAGATTGTCTGTGTCTTTGTGCAGCCAGAACGAAAGTCATTACGGTCCGACAATGGTGTACAAATGACACCCACGCCGAACCCTCCCTGCATAGATGCTTCTGCCAAAGCTACCCGCGAACCAGTCCGACAGGCACCCCAGGCTTCGATCGCCTTGTTCCAATCAACGCCCTGATCCGGATTGAGATCCAGTTCCACCCTTATCTGGTTCTGTTGGAGGTCGGGAGCGTCGTCGATAGTAATTAGCACGGAATCAGTGCCATTGAGCAGCGGCGTTGCAATCGTCTGCCTACCGGGCTGTTGGCCTACCGTTATGCCAGAGGCGGGGATCGTCCTCACGAGATTGCCGTCTGTACGGGTACAGGGTGCGGCAGCGGGGAGTAGCGTGAACGTGTGTGAAGCCCTCACATGTCGTGTCCCGCCGGTGCAATACCAGCATGGTACATCACCGTGCGCCGTGACGGTGTGGGTGCCGACGGGCACGCCAAGGTCTGCCATCAATGTGTTCAGGTTCGTTGACATCAGCCCTGTCACTTCCCTCTGGTGTGAAGTTCCTTCGTCTGTTCTGATCAGCAGATTTGTGGCGTTGTTCTGATTGAGGACGAGTTTTGGTGTTGTTGGGTCTACAAGGGTGAGATTGTGAGCCGGTTTCATGATTTCGATGTGTCCGGTCTCCCAGGTGTTCGACGCGCCCTCTGTATGTTGGACTGTGAAGTCGAGCATCAGTTCCACGCCTTCGATTCTTCTGCCTCTCGTAGATGCATATGGGGTAGCGGTGAGACGATGATAACCGGTTGTAAAGGAAAAGGGCGCATAGTCGCCGGCAGTATCTCCGCCCAGTGAGTATGGGACGTTCGTGTTGCTTGTCCGGACTCCGTCATAGTCGAAGTCTATTCCGTCCAGTGATCCCACAATCTCTGCCCGGATGGACAGTTGAGGCGGAAGTTGATCTAACACGAGGCTGTCACCCTGCCGTAGTGGACGTATGTCTTTGTCGGATGCTGCGTTAACAAGGATGAACCGGGTAATAGAAAAGTCAGCACGAGTCATCTCAACCGCACCCATGTCGCAGGGGCCTGTGCTGCTAGATCGGGTCACGCCACGCTGGTCATGTGTCTCGCAGCCGGTAACCACTGTGAATCTATGAGCCGTAGGGTCAAAGATAGTCGGAGGGGACGGTATTGGTTGTGGAAGATGGGTCTGTGTTGGACCGCCATTGTCAGCCAATGGCGCTAGTCGAGGATCGACGTTTAGGCGGAATGTCTCAGCACCTTGCGAGGGGATGGTGCAGCCGTTGGGATTTTGGATGAGATTGTACTTGCTGCCAACACTCAATGCCCCGTCGCAATCATTCGGGCCCCCGTTACCATGATTGCCTGCGATGATGCTGTTTGTGATCACCGTGAGTGTGCCACTCACGACATGAAGTCCACCGCCACGGTTATCAGGGTTATTTCCAAAACCACTATTGTCGGTGATGGTCACGTTGTTCAGCACCGCGACATTGTTCTGATAGATACCTCCCGTTCCCGCTAGTGTGGAGAGTACGACGTTCTCGCTTATGGTCGAATTGCGAAGGTTCAATCTGCCATCGTTTTGTATTCCACCGGCCCTATTGGCCCTATTGTTCGCAATGGTGGACTCGAACACTCCCAGATCCCCAGCGTTCAAAATTCCTCCTCCGAAATTGCCTCCGGAATTGCTCAGAACGCTGCTACGCCACATCCGGACTGTTCCTCGTTCGGCGATGTAGATTCCGCCGCCACCATGGACAGAGCTGTTGTCACGGATGACGACATTATTCAACTCAGCTCCGCCGTCGAGAACCTCGATGCCTCCACCTGCATAGGCTTCTCCCCGCTGGAGGGTGAGATTATTGGCTACGAGGTATCCGCCTTGTGTCACACGGAGTATCTGAGTGCTGCGTGTTTTATCCCAGCCCTCAATCACGGTGGAAGCGGGACTGCTGCCTTCAATCTTCACCTCATCAGTGATCACGAGAGGGCCTCGGCTTGGATCCAAGATGTAGAGCCCGCTGGGGACGTCAATCGTGTCGATGCCGCGTGTTGAGATCGATTCCATTATTGCTGCGCGCAAGGTGCACCCGCCGCCGGTGCCCACCCCTTCGCATATATGATCGCCTGGGTTGGAATCCGGTAGATCCGTCACGCTATTGACGTGGAACGTATAACCGCTCAAGAAAGGCATCAAGCCAATGGTCAGGATCAAGGAAACATGGCTGAAAGGGGTGTTCCGCATGCTGACTCGAGTCAACGTATCCATTGTCTCCCTCCCCGTGGAATGTTCGGCAGAGATTTTCCAAAAGCAGGTATTTTTTTAAGACCTACAGTTTCAAGCTATCCGACATCATCTCATCCTGATGCGATCGCTCTACTACGAGCATCGGCAAATACTGTGCCCTTGTGCTTCTTCGAAAATTATTGTTAATTTCGCAGGAGGTTCTAGGCTGCAAACAATTCTTGGGAGAAGAATACTGAGAGGAGAGTATCTACAGCGATACCGTGAGTATCGAAAGGGATACGGCGAAAACTTGGAAACTGGAATCACGCTCCCGTTCGCAGCAAGCCGATCATCGTCATTGCGCCAGACGGCCGGCCCGTAGATTGGCCGGAACCGCGATATCGATTTTGGCCGGCATTGGCTGCTGACGCCTGTTCATCAGTTCGATGAAGCTGTCCTTGTCGATCGAGAGATTGAGCCGTTCATTGAACCGCTTTTCCTCGCCGACGGTGGAAGAGACCCTGCCCTGATAGTCGTGGCCGGGATAGACCATCGTGTCGTCCGGCAGCGCGAAGAGCTTCTGGCGCACCGAGTCGAAGAGCGTGGCGGCGGACCCCCCTTGGAGATCCGTTCGGCCATTCCCTCGTATGAACAACGCATCGCCGGTAAATACCGCACCAGTCAAGACATAACTGGTGCAACCGTCCGTGTGACCGGGTGTCGCCAGCGCCTTCAACGAACTTTGGCCGAACCGGAGTTCCTGCCCCTCAGACAGAAACAGATCGGCTCCTGTCACTGTACCGGCTGCGCCACCCCCGTATACGATCTGCGCGCCGGTGCGATCCTTGAGCAGCGAGGCTGCGGTGATGTGGTCGGCATGCACATGAGTTTCGACCGCAAAGAGCAGGGTCAGGCCAAGTTCCTTCAGAATTTTCACATCGCGTTCGATGTTCTCACGCACGGCATCGATGATGACGGCCTGGCCCGATTCGCGATCTGCCACAATATAACTGCGGCTTTCCGCCCGATCATCGACATCCTGGGTCTCGTTCACATCCAACAAAACGGTCACGGTATAGGTTTGGCTCATTGCCATGGATGGACTCCGATGTGAAGGGGAAAGTCATGCGACAGAAACCGGCGCATTGTAGACCGCTTGTCTCATAGCGGTCTATGGCTCTGTGGTCTGAGCGAAGAGAGCAGGGAGGATGATTGTCACGCGGGCGTCTGCCGGTCCGGCTCAGTCACGCGCCCGTTCCGGCTTGAGAACGGGCCGTCCCTGCTGCACTAGAAACCAGCCGTAGAGCAGCAACAGGATCGTGAAGTTCGGAATGAGAATGGTCGATTGATTCCATGGCCAGCCATCGAATTTCCAATCCGAGAGCGGCCAGAGAAAGGGCGTGGGGAAAAACGCAAACGAATGGGTTGGGATGTCCACCAACACATGCAAGCCCCACGCGCCGAGTTCCCAGACCGGCCGCTTGGTCACAATCCAGAGGAGGGCAAACACGGCGAGGAATACGATGAAGCTATGCGTCACATCATACAGATGATGCACGTAGGGTGGAATGGTGGATTCCGGCGGCGTGCCATGACTGAAATCCGGCTTCGGCGACAGCCCTAGCGTAGCGGCCACCCACAAGATGCCGAACGAAAACAGGTCCGGCGCCAAGCCGATCAAGAATGCCAACCAAAAACTCGTGCGATTCTTGCGACCAAAGGCCAAGGCTCCCCATAAACCGTGGGACACAATATCCATCGTGAGGTCACTCCTGAGTCTTGAACAAGTCGCTCATTATACCGATCTTTTCGAGGGGCGATTCATCTGGGGACTCTCCCAGTATGGGAGTTGCCAAAAAGCAGGCACTATGTCAACTCACGCAATCCGGAGGGATCGTCATGGATCGAAGCTTCAATGTGGGTGACCATGTGAGTTGGAACTCCGAGGCCGGCCGCATTCGCGGGACGATTCAGAAGAAGATCACGGCTCCCACGAAGTTCAAAACCTATGTCGCCCGAGCCTCCAAGGAGGAGCCGCAGTATCTCGTGAAAAGCGACAAGACGGGCCATCTGGCGATGCATAAGGGACGCGCACTCAGAAGAATCGCTGCGCGATCGGGTTAGACGAACCGGTCTCGTTCTGTGGCGCTGGGGCTGCGGCAGGTATGCGCCTTGCCCATCAGCCGGTACCGGTGGCGTGCCACGTAGTCGTAGAGGATGTCCCGTAATGAGCGAGGTACGAGGAGAAAAAGAGAGAGTAACGGCCAAGCGCCGGAAAATTGCCTCACGATTCTCAAGGCCGCGGTGGATTTCGTAAATACCCGGCCTCGCTCCAACAGGAGAAACGTCTCGAAATTCTGGGTGGGTAATCCTACCAGTTTGAGCAGTTCTTGCCCCTTGTCGGATTGCAGCGTTGCGAAATGAAACCGGCCACGGTCGCGGGCCATCGTATGATCGACCCAGGTATTGCACCAGTTGCACAGGCCATCGAAGACGATCAGCCGTGCAATCTCTGCCCATTCATGCATGCGGGGATCGATCTTCGTCATCGATCGACCGCGGTCGACCATTTCCATGAAGGCTATTGTCGGTCTATGCGGAAAAGAAATCCACTGGAGATTCGATGCCGGCTGGATTCCATCGCCTGTACCTGTCCGCTATAATGCGCCGAACTTTTAGAGAGGAGGCGCGTGATGGCATTCAATCAGGTCGGAGATTTCTGGCTGGCGCCCGGTGAATCCACCCGTATCCATCTTGCTCTCGGAGGCTTGATCGACGAAGTGGAATGGGGCGGGCATGATTTCGGAGCCCAGTGGATCATGGCCGATGGCGTGGGGATCAACCCGGTGCGGCTCATGGTCAGCGAGCATACCAAGGAGAAGAAGCCGATCCGCCAACATCCGGGTTCACCGAGTCCGATCGTCTATTCGGTGACCGTGACCAACATCGGCGGAGAACTGGCGCATTTTACGATTCAGGGCGGGGGGAACGTGTAAGCGTTCCGAAGGAGGCCGTACGTGAAAGCGAAACGAACCATGCATGTACTGACGGATAAAAAGGGTACGATCGTGGGAGGAGGTATCCTGGCTCCCGGCAAGGATCACAAGGGGAAACCGGTGCATATCCAGATCGAGCCGATGAAAGGGCAGTCGTTGAAGGAAGTGGCGATACCGGCCGACCTCGCACGGCTGCAAGGCGCGGAATTCTTCCGCCGGTTGATGTGCGACTTTCACCTGCCACGGGGTAAGAAGGAGCTGGTGCGGAAAGGGCCCCGCCGCTAGGAACAGCATGAAAAGGTCAACATCAATCCCCCGCCTTTATTGGGCCTGAGCTCGGCGCGACAGGGACACGATATAGGACGCCGAACGGGCGGCGATCATCGGATCAGCTGCTTCGATACCAGGCACCAAAGCTCCGGGCATGAAGAGCAAGTTCTTTTCTGCCGCTTGGCTGTCCGCCACGGCCTTGGTGATGGTGATCGTGCCCAACTCGATCTGTTTGCGACTGTCCGGCCACGCGATGGAAGGATCGTCGATCTTGTCGGCTTTCTCAGCCACTTGCAGCAATAGTTTGAACTGAGCGGGACCGCGGCGCACCCGTTTGCGAATCTCACTGCTCAGATAATCCGGCCCCATCGTGGCCAGTTGCTCCTGAGTGAGGAAGTGCTCGCCGGCCATTGGTCGGAGCTGGTAGCGGCCGACGGTAACGGCTCCTTTCGCATTCGTGAACTTGAACGCGTTGATCCCGAAATAGGGCAGGGTGGCATAACTCACCGGTTGGGGCTTCGGACTCTCCACGAAATGTTTGGCAGCCGGGTGAGCCTCGAGAAACTTCTCGATGGCGGTGGGTTTGGGAGCGTCTGGTCCGCTCGCGCCCACGGCGAGCAGAAAATCCCTGAACTCTTCCGCCGTAGCCACGGGAAAGCCGTTGAAGGACAGGACCACAAGATCGGTCTTCGATCCGTCGGGCAGTGAAAATTTGACGGCCATCCCGCGCGGCATCTGACTGGTGTCCGGGACGTTCGGTTGTCCAGAACCGGCAGAGAATCGCACCGTCACCGGAATTGAGGCCTGTTTCTTTTGCAAATGAGCGGCCTTACTTACTGAGGCCGCTTCAGCGGTTGGAATGAACGTGCCTTCCAGCACGACGCCCTTCGGATGGTTCGCCCGCATTCCGGGATGGACGCCAAAGACGCCGTTGAACGCATTGACGAGTTGTTCAGCCAACGATGTCTGACTGGTTGGACATCCTTGAGCCACGACCGAAAGCGGGGTAACCAGGACAACGGCGAGGATGGTGAGGGGTGCGCAGGATCTCCACATAAGTCTCCTCCTCCTGGGATCCATAGGGATATCGGTTGGGAGAGGAGTGAAAACCCTACGCCTCCATGCCGAATCAGTCAATCGCCGGCACTGCCATAGTGAGGCGTGGGTGTGCGAGAGGGAAGAACCCGTGGCACTGCCTCACAGCATTTGCGTGAACTCCTACACGATGCTGATCAACCAGCTCGGAACATGGCGGACAGCGCCTTTGTTTCTCGTCGTTCCAGGGGTCTTCCCAGTCGGCCGGATGTCAGAGTTGCGTAGAATATCGTGAGAGAGGGTTGGTCGGGCCTTCCTCCTGCGACTGTCTTCGACAATACTCATTATTCGATGAGAACCCGCGAGAAAGGAATGTCGTTATGGCCTTGCGGCTCAAACCACTCCGTCATCAGATCATCGTCATCACCGGCGCGACTTCAGGGATCGGTCTTACGACCGCGCGCATGGCGGCTCGACGCGGAGCGCGCCTTGTCCTGGCCGCTCGAAGGGAGGACGCGTTGATCGAGCTCGAGCGGGAATTGTCAAACGGCCGGCATCGCGCCGTGACCGTCACGGCAGATGTAGGAAAGCCCGCAGACGTACAACGGATATCGCGTATCGCACGGCAGATGTTCGGGGGATTCGACACGTGGGTCAACAATGCGGGAGTGTCGATTTACGGGCGACTCCTGAATGAACCGATCGATGATATGCGGCGATTGTTCGAGACCAACTTTTGGGGATTGGTGTATGGATCGATGGAAGCGGCCCGGTACTTCAGGGAACATGATCAACCCGGATCCATCATCAACGTAGGCAGTACCCTCTCGGACCGGGCTTTGGTCCTCCAGGGAATGTATTCCGCTTCCAAGCATGCCGTGAAAGCGTTTACCGATGCGCTCCGCATGGAAGTGGAGATGGACGGCATTCCGATCGCGGTGACGTTGATTCAACCCGGCGCGATCGCGACGCCCTATCCCCAGCATGCCAAAAATTATATGGAGACGGAACCCACGAATCCTCCACCCATCTATGCTCCAGAAACGGTCGCGCAGGCGATCCTGCACTGCGCGGAGAACAGAGAGCGGAATGTCTATGTCGGGGCCGGCGGAAAAGGCATTGGGATGCTGGGTTATTATGCTCCCCGGCTTGCCGACCTGCTGATGGAAACGCTGTTTGCCAGACAGCAGCAGACGAATCGTCCTCCCGCCAGGCCTCGTGGCGAGAACGCATTGGATCGTCCATCCGGAAATTTGCAAGAGCGGGGCGACTATCAGGGCCATGTCTCGGAATCGAGTCTCTACACCACCGCATCCTTGCATCCCATGCTGACAGGAGCTGCGCTCGTCGGTGCCGGGCTCGCCGTGAAAACCTTGTGGCCATCAAGAACCACTTCAGAGCGGAGACAGAGCCCACGCCGCACGCAGCGGGATTAATTATCGATTGCCCTTGAAGGCAAGGGTTCCGCGCATCTTTCTTTGCCGCAAGGGCTCCTATTTTGGGGAGGTATATCGTAGGCGTGGCACCGCTGGAAGGCGACCGTACAATACAGATCGAACACCCAATCGGTTTGCGGCCAATAGTCTCTGTATCTGCGTTCTGTTACTGCCGGCATAGAGTTCACATCCCATTGCCTCCCCAAGGAGTGACTAAGTCATCGCTTGCTGACACGTCACCGGCCAGAGATTGCGACCCCCTCCTTGTGCCGGCGGACAACTTGAGGTAGGGTCTAAGCCAGATCATGACCCTGCTGCAGTCCAATCCTTCCTGGTGGCAATCGGCCATCGTGTATCAGATCTATCCTTGGTCTTTTCAGGATTCCAACGGAGATGGAATCGGTGATCTGCCGGGCATCCTCGGCCGACTCGATTATCTCAACGGGTCAGCCGACTCGCTCGGCGTGGATGCGATCTGGTTGTCCCCGATCTATCCTTCGCCCATGCATGATTTCGGCTATGACGTGCAGGACTACTGCGATATTGATCCGCGATTCGGAACCATGGCGGACTTCGACCGCCTCATCTCCGAAGCCCATCACCGTGGCATACGAGTCGTCATGGATCTCGTCCTGAATCACACGTCCGACCAGCATCCCTGGTTCATAGAATCGCGCGCGTCCCGAACTTCCGCAAAGCGCGACTGGTACTACTGGGCCGACGGCAAAGGCCGCCGGCGTCCTCCCAACAATTGGGCCGCGCGGTTCGGAGGATCGGTGTGGGCGCATGACCGGCATACCGATCAGTACTACTTGCATTCGTTCTTGCCGGAACAGCCGGACCTGAATTGGACCAATCCCGCTGTGCGCGAGGCGGTCTTTGATGTCGTCCGGTTCTGGCTCGCGCGCGGCGTCGACGGTTTCCGTTTGGATGCGATCAATTGGCTGGGGAAAGAGACCAGCTGGCCGGACAATCCCCGCCGTCTGGCGTGGCGCAGCTACTACCGGCAAGTCCATCGCTACGACCGTGATCAGCCGCATACCCATGAGGCGCTCCGGGCGCTCCGAGCCTCGCTCAAAGATCGAGGCGACATTCTCCTTGTCGGGGAGACTTCGTCGGACACCCCCGGCGGGCCAGCGGCATTCTACGGGGACGGGTCGAACGAACTGCACGAGGTGTTCGACTTTCGCCTGCTTCGATCTACGTGGCACCCGGAGGCCTTTCGCCGGCTGATTCTGGAAAGCGACCGCGCCGTGCCAGAGGGCGGCTGGCCTCCGGTGGTGTTCAGCAACCATGATCAGTCCCGGCATATCGATCGCTACGGCGCAGGCGGCGATCCCATCGGTCGCGCCAGGGCCGCGGCTCTGCTGCTGCTCACGCTCCGCGGCACGCCGTTCCTCTATTACGGAGAAGAATTGGGCCTTCGGGATGGAAGACTGAAACGATCACATCTGCGGGATCCTTACACAATCCGCTATTGGCCGTGGAAGATCGGTCGCGATCCGGCCAGGACTCCCATGCCGTGGGACGACAGCCCGCAGGCCGGTTTCACGAGCGGCGCACCCTGGCTGCCGCTCTCACAAGGTTGGCGGCAGACCAATGTTGCATCCGAGCAGCAGGATCCCGGGTCGATGTTATCGCTGTACAAGCGGCTGATCCGGCTGAAGAAAGGCTCGAAGGCGCTCACCGTCGGAACCTATCATCCGATCGACGGAGGGCCCCAGGAGTGTCTGTTATTCAGACGAGAATTCCACATGGAAGGCCAGAGAGAATCCCTCCTGATCGCCGTCAACTTCAGCGCGCAGGCGCGCAAGATTTCGCTTCCGACGGCCTTCTCCGAGCTGACGCGTACGGGCCGGCTGATTCTGTCCACGGATCCACAGAGAGCCGGAGACCCTTGGACCGCCGACGACTTTTACCTTGGCCCCGACGAAGGGATTGTGGTGAGCGTACAGTAAGCAGTGGCTCACCGCGTGTTTTTTGGGGCACGCTTCGATCGAAATAGGATACGGTACGGCATGCGGATTGCGACGTGGAATGTCAACTCGTTGAAGGCCCGGCTTGAAAAGGTCATGTGGTGGTTGGATCGAGCCAAGCCGGATGTGTTGCTGATGCAGGAAACGAAGCTGGCGGATGCAGATGCGCCGGTCGAGGCATTCACACAGGCCGGATACGAGCTGGCGCACCATGGTGAAGGTCGATGGAACGGTGTCGCGATCGCGAGCCGCTGCGGCATCGGCAACGTGATCACCAATTTCGGAGAGCCGTTACGGCCGGCACGGTCGACTGACACGGGTGACGACGAGCCGCTGGCCGAGGCAAGGATGCTGGCTGCCGACTGCGGCGGCCTGCGCATCATCTGCATTTATGCGCCGAACGGCCGCGAGGTCGATTCGCCGTTCTATCACGCGAAGCTGTTCTGGTTCGACAAGCTGGCGCGATGGATCACGCAGACGCGCGCACCGCACACACCCTGTGTCATCGGGGGTGATTTCAACATAGCGCCTCAGGATCTCGACGTGTGGGACCCGGCCGCCTGTCTCGGCGGCACGCACGTCTCCGAACGCGAGCGACAGGCGTTCGAGCGGATTGTGAACGTGGGATTCGTCGATGCGTACCGATTGCGGCACCCGGAACTAGGACGATACACGTGGTGGGACTACCGTGCCGGACATTTCCACAAGAACATCGGCATGCGGATCGATCACCTGCTCGTGAGCGCGCCGTTGAAGGACCGCTTGCTCTGGGCCGAAATCGATCGCGCGGCGCGGAAGGGGAAACCGTTGCCCTCGGATCATGCCCCGCTGGTCATCGACCTGGACACCGCCGGCCATCCCTTCGACGCCGGTTGGGCATCGGCCGAGTCACGCATTGCGGCGCGCGGCGGAAAGAAGGGATAAGCTGGCATTCAATGTGAGGGGAGGTCGCCGTGCGATCCATGATCCGCCGGATGCCTACCGCCCGATGGCCTGGGGTTGAATGGCTTCAGCGAGTTGGATGTTGACGCGAACGACCCCTTCATTGAGATTCCGGTAAGGATAGCGATCCGTAATGAGCGGCAGGCTGTCGGCCACGTCTTGAGTCGTCACCACAGACAGGGCGGGAACGTAGCGGCCTGAGGCAATCTTGACGCCGATAATCTTGGCGCCAGGTTCGACGACCACGCGATCTCCCAATTCCGCACGGAAGACCAACGCCTGCATGCCGACGAAGGTATCATTGCCGATTCGCGCCGGACCATGCACCTGCGACTGATGCGCGAGCGACACGCGGTTGCCGATGTACACGGAGTACTTGATGCCGTCCACTTCGACTTCATTCTCGGGGAGTTCATGGTCGCCTTCGAACGTTTCCAAGCCGTGAACGACCACGCCATCTTGGACGTTGCTGTCATTGCCGATTCGGATATGCCGGCCTTCGTCGCCCCGGACCGAGGCGGCCGGCGCCACGAACACTCGATCACCAAGCGTGACCGACCCGATGACGATGCCGAGCGGGTGAATTCGGGTGTGTTTGCCGATGACCGGCGCTTCTACCTCCGGCATGAAGGTCGTCTTCACGCTTGGGCCGACGTAGCCGGTAAGCAGGAATCCCAGAAGGATGACATTCAGACAGAGAGAAAGTTTCAAAGAGTGATGCATGGATCAGAGTCTTTCCTGTCAGGGCAACGCCCTATGGGTGAGCCGTATTCAATGCGCCGGTCGTGTGCGAGTGAGGCATTGTAGGGCGCAGCGCGAGTATTTCACAAGAGCGGACGGCTTGATCAAGGCTGGAGCCGGGAACCGGGTTGCGAGGTATGTATGCTGAGACTGCGGGCAGGCACCGACGCAATTCTCCCGATTTTCCGCCTGGCCCTTACGCCTCGAATCTGCTCCTCTTTGCCGCAAGGGCTCCCAGCTTCGCGGTGACGATCGAAGGCAGGGAAAGAATCCCGAACATCACGATCCCCATCGGCAGAAGATTCCCTGGGCCTTGTGTGAGCAGTATCCAGGCGCCTTGCCCGGCGAAAGGAGCCAGCCCCCAGCGCCAAGGTTTGCCGGGCTCAAGGTAGCCTAAAACGGCGGATAGCAGGCAGACTACTGGCAAGCCGAAGGTGAAATACAGATCCGAATCCCACGCCTCGCGCTTGTGAGAAAAAAAGGAAACCAGAGCCCACACGACGCCTCCCCCTGTCACCGCTATCACAGAGAGCCAGGTGTCCCGCTTCATTGCAGTGTTCCCTGACGGAAATAGACAAGGCATTCGATACCGGTCATTGCCAGGCTAGCGTTCTTCCATGATCCCCGCAAGCATTTTGCAGGATCCGATGCTGATGTCGTGAAGGGGCTTGCGAAACAATGCTGCGACGGAAGGTTCGTTGCCGGCGCGCAACCTGGCTCGGGGGATCACCACCCCTCTGTGGCGTTTCTCCCGGATGAGTAGGGCAGCGAGAACGATAAGAGCAACCGGGGCAGGGCTATCAGCGCTCGGAGGCCTTCGAGCAGCAAGAGCGAGCTGTGTGATTCAAGTCACTGGATGGTCGGGTTAGTTTGTCCGCGGATCACGAAGTTTTTTGGTCCAAAAGACGGGAGTCGTGGAGATGGTCCGAATCGTCTCGCTGTTGAGCGAAATACTCTCGGTACCATTGGACCGTGCGTTCGAGACCTTTGTCGAAGCCATGCGCAGGTGCCCAATTCAACACGTGCCTTGCCTTCTCAGACGACAGCTCAATGTGTGGGATTTCGGCGGTCACCGTCTCGTTTACGACAGGGGCAAACGGGGCGTCCAACAACCGACAGATCCGGTGCACGATATCGAGAACTTCCAGGCGCTCGCCATAGGAGAAGTTGAAGGCCTCCCCGTAGAGGGTGGGGTCTTTGGAGAGTCGCTGGGCCAGCAGTAATTGCACGTCGACCGCATCTTCGATGTACAGAAAGTCTCGGGTGAATCGCCCGTTGGAACGAAGGACGGGAGGAGTGCCACGCATAATGCTGCGCACGACTCCCGGAATCAGGCGGGTGAGGTTAAAATCGTAACCGCCGAAATAATTTCCGCATCGAGTGATGGCGACCGGGCACTGAAATACCTTGCCATAGGACTGCGCCGCGATGTCCTGCGCCGCCTTCGCGGCTTCGTAAGGATGGAGGGGACTCAGCGGCATAGCCTCCCGGTACGGAATGTCCTGATTGCCATAGACTTTGTCGGTTGAACTGATCACGGAAACACATTGCGGTCTGTGATTCTTGAGAAAGTCGAGGATCTGCCAGGTGCTGAGGGCGGAGGATCTGAAACATTCCAATGGCTCATCAAGAACGCGATTGACATCCGCACCGTATGCAACATGAAAAAAGAAATCAATCGGGTGTCGCTCGAATATATCCTGAATCAAATGCTCATCGTCGACGCTGCCCCATTCGACCGACACGCGAGCGTCCATGGATTCCAGGAAGAACTGCGATTCGGGTTTTTGCGAGCGCACGATTGCCACGACGCGAGCGCCATACTTCAGCAGGCGGCGCACGAGCCAGCCACCCAAAAATCCGGTGGCTCCCGCCACCAACACTGTTTTGCCGAACCAGAATGTTGAAGCCATAAGACACCATAGGCTATCTTTTCGTTCCATTGCAAACACTTTCTGCTCGGTGCTCATAATTGAACATGTTCATGGGTGATATACGTATTTAATTGTATTTTCGCCGGCACGATCCGGTTTGCACGATCCCTTGACATGTGATCAGGCAGCAAAAAAAGATGGAGATTGACGTGAATGGATTGACTCCGAAAAGCGTGGCAGTGGTTGTGCCGGGATACCATAGGGCCGAATTCACAGAGGATGAGCACATCTCCTTTCGGCAACTGGAACATGTTTTGGCGCCATACGATAAGTTTCTCGTCGTGCCGCAAAGTTTATCGATTGAACGATCGGGCTATCGGCTGCAGCGGTTTGCGGATACGTACTTCGGAAGCGCGGCCGCGAACAATAAATTGATGCTGTCGCCGGCGTTTTACCAAGCGTTTCAACGGTATCGATACATCCTCATTTACCATCTCGATGCCTTGGTCTTTTCGGATCGCCTGCTGGAATGGTGTGCCACAGACTTGGATTATATCGGCCCTCCCTGGCTGCCGAGTATCGACAGCCCCTGGGTTGGGACGCCTCGTGTCGGAAACGGCGGATTCTCGCTCAGGAAGGTGGAGAGCTTTCTGCGGGTCTTGTCATCGGACATGTATTGGATCCATCCAGACGAATACTGGCAGCGCATCGCGACAAGCAGACCCTGGTACCGGCGATGCGCTCAGCTCCCTCGAAAGTGGTTCAAGTACATTAAACGGTTCAATGGCGTGCAGCGAGAAGTGGCGCTCTGGCCGTTGAGACCGGATGGCACGAAAAATGAAGACCATTTTTGGTCGGACCGGGCGGTTCACTATGATCCGCAGTTCAAGGTGGCGCCGTTTGACGTAGGGCTGCGTTTTGCTTTTGAAGTTGTTCCGAGGCGGTGTTTTGAACTGAATCATCGCGCCTTGCCGTTCGGTTGTCATGCATGGCCTCGTTATGACCGGTCTTTCTGGGAATCGTATCTCGTCCCGTAGGCGACGTGTGAACGCTTCAGGTTCATCGAACACCTCGCGCAGGTGTCTTCCACAGCAGCAGGTCAGGGGCGGTGAGGGGAAGCAGCGTTCTCAGATCCAATGCCATCCTGCTGACCGCGCGAATCAATCGTTGAACGGGTGTCATACCAGTCGTCCCGCGTTAACGGCAGCTCCGTCGCACCATCCTGCGTTTTCGCGAGCAAGGTTTGATAGAGATTGAGCTTGCCTATGGCGAAACCATGGGCGGCGCTCGCAAGATACAGGCGCCACAATCGCCAGGTGGACTCGTCCATCGTGCGATTGATGGGCGGCACGTTGTGCTCCAGGCGCTGTCGCCACTGCCGAAGCGTGAGGACATAATGTTCCCGCAAACACTCGATGTCCCTCACTTCAAAACCGGCGGTTTCAGCCAAGCCGGTGGTGGTTGAGATGGGAACCAACTCGGCATCTGGAAAAATATACGTGTTAAAAAATGGCCCTAACGCGCAACGCTCTCCATGGCGAATCCCGATACCATGGTTGAGAAAGATCCCTCCCGCTTTCAGTAGTGTCCGGATATGGCGAAAATATCCCGGGAGTTGAGCCTCTCCAACATGCTCGACCATGCCGACACTGACGATCTTGTCAAAACTCTCGGGATTGTCCAGTTGACGATAATCGCGTAGTTCAACCCGGCATCGATCCATGAGACCATTTTCTGCAATGCGCGCATCTGCAAATTCGGCCTGCCTCGCGCTCAACGTGATGCCGCAGGCATGGACCCCATAATGCCGAGCCGCATGAACGATCAGCGCGCCCCAGCCGCACCCTACGTCCAACAACCGTTCGCCCGGTCGGAGGCGTAGCTTCTTGCAGATGTAATCGAGTTTTTTGACCTGCGCGGTATCGAGGTCATCAGTGGAGGAAAAGTACGCGCACGAATATACCATCTGCCGATCCAGCCAGCCGGCATAGAATTCCGCCGGGTGATCGTAATGGTGCGCGATGGCCTGTTTGTCCCGGTGCAATGAATGGTGGTCACCCGTAACTCGTGCGGTCAGCCCATCGGCCTTTGAGAAATTGCTCGAAGGCCAATTCAACAATTTGAAACCTAATCGCAACCGGCTTCCCCATGTCGCAGTGTGATGTGAGAGATATTCGGCGAGAGGCATGGCTTGCTCGAGATCACCTTCGATATCCAATTCCCCCGAGATAAAGGCTTCAGCCAACGAAAGTTCATTGGCGTGCCAAAGCATGTTCCGCAGGACGGAAGGATTTCGGAGAATGAGCGTGAAGTGAGACCCTACGCCAGGGTCGGGGTGCCAGGTCGTGCCATCCCATAAGCGGATTCTGAAATTGCGTGGGTGGCAATGCTCCAGCAACGCTTCGAGAAGGCACACCGTATCGTGAGTCGTTGTATGAGGAAGAAGAATCGATTTGGTTGGGTGGTTCACTATCAGGTCCGTGGTCCGGTGTTATTCTTCCGGGCGCATGAAGGGTAGGCGTTCCTCGATCAGAAGGTCACTGTACGTTACGTCACAGACGCACCCACTCAACGCAATCCTACTGCAGTGATGTTTCAGGTCCACTGGGTGAAGCCCTAGCGGTCATCTTGCGTCAACGCAAAATCGCGTCGTCACAGTGCTAGGGGATCAACGTTCCGCGCGGCTTGTTCCAAAGCAGGCCAGCGAGAATGGTGAGGGGAAGCAGCAGCAGGAGCCAGATCGTGAGACGATAAAAAGGCGGCCATCAGGGCGGAGTTTTCGGGAATCGTGGTAGTCACTCCGCTCGTTGCCATGAACGAGGCGACCGTCGCACCGATACAGGAGGTCACCATGGCATGGGCCAACCGCCACCATTCTCCGCCTCTCCGAAAATAGGCTGTTATGAAGGTGAAGGGAATGCCGACCAATGGAATGGCTACCCAGAGGGTTTCTAGAAGATCGTTCCCTGCCGGGGGCGACGGTTGATTCATCGTGGCGGCAACGTACACCGCCAGACTGATCACCAACCACAGTCCTTCAGGCCTCAGCCAGAACCGGAACAAGCGCGCCATTATCACGTCAGAGCACCGTCCAGTTGTGTTGCTCTTCGTGTCACATTAGTGCCGCAATTCATATTGTGTCGCCAGTCTCATTGAGGCTGGGCCCGCGGCGAGAGGGAGACCACGTAGGAGGCCGACCGAGCGGCGATCATCGGATCGGCCGCTTCGATTCCAGGTACCAACGCTCCCGGCATGAAGAGCAACTTCTTCTCGGCCGCCCGACTATCCGCCACCGCCTTCGTGGTGCTGATCGTGCCTAACTCGATCTGCCTACGGCTGTCCGGCCATGGGATCGAGGGATCATCGATCTTGTCGCTTTTTTCCGCCACCTGGAGGAGAAGTCTGAACTTGGCCGGGACCACGGCGCAATCGTTCGCGAATCTCCGTGCTCAGATAATTTGGTTCCATCGCGGCGAGTTGTTCCTGGGTGAGAAAGTGCTCGCCCCCCACGGGTCGAAGCTGGTAACGACCGAAGGTGACGTGCCCCTTCGCATTCGTGAATTTGAAGGCGTTGATTTCGAAATAGGGCAGGGTGGCATAACTGACCGGCTGAGGCTTGGGTGTCTCCACGAAATGTTTTGCCGCGGGGTGGGCGCCCATGAACTGCTCGATGGGAGAAGGCTTAGGGGCATCGGGTCCGCTGGCCCCGACCGCGAGCAGAAAATCTCTGAACTCTTCCGCCGTGGCCACAGGAAATCCGTTGAACGAGAGTACGACGAGATCCGTTTTGGACCCGTCGGGCAGGGAAAATTTGACGGCCATCCCCCGAGGCATCTGGCTGGTATCCGGCACCATCGGTTGCCCGGAGCCGGCAGAAAACCGCACGGTTACCGGGATGGGCGTTTTCTTCTTGTGCAAGTGAGCCGCCTTGCTGACCGAAGCGGCCGCAGCGGTTGGCGTGAACGTGCCTTCCAGGACGATTCCCTTCGGGTGATTGGCACGCATGCCTGGATGTACCCCGAACACGCCATTGAAGGCATCGACGAGTTACTCCGCCAGGGATTTTGGATTAGCGGGCGGTTCTTCAGCGAGGACTGGAAAGGGCCCCATCAGGGCAACGGCAAGCGTGGCAGTGGCTATACGTGATCTCCACATAGGTCTGTTCCTCCTGAATAACGAGATATTCGGCTGGCCGAGCGGCATGCAGGGCATCTCTCAAGCCTGTGAACTGCGAGGGAGGTGGGTCGAGGGAGCGATGAAACCCTACTCCTGCGTGTCAATTGAGTCAATGGGACGATGACACCAGATCGATGAAAGGCAGACCGGCCTAAGATGCGCAGAAGCCGGGGCCGTGGCAGCCACGATCTATTTCGGGTCAATCACCTGAATTGATAAACTCCTACAAGGTCTTAGATCAGCTCGCCTGAGCCACACCTCTGACGGCCCCGCCGCTCGCGTGATTCCAGGGGTATTACCAGTCGGCCTTATGTAAAGAATGCGTAGAATAGCCTCGGAGCGACGGCGGGTTCAGCCTACCTTGCGGCTTGTTTTCGATCCCATACGTAGCGACTCACTCCATGCCTGTAAGCGGACGCGCTACCGGCACACCGACACAACGAGAGAAAGGAACCTCTCATGATGGCTTTCTCGCTCAAACCTCTTCGTCAGCAAATCATCGTCACCACCGGTGCGACATCCGCATCGGACTGACCACCTCGAGGATGGCGGCACGACGAGGGGCGCGGCTCGTTCTGGCAGGGCGAAGTGAAGGAGCGCTCATTGAGCTCGAGCGGGAATTGTCGCGCGGCGGGGATCGCGCCGTGACCGTGACGGCAGACGTCGGGAAACCCGCCGATGTGCAACGAATTTCACGTGTCGCGCGACAGATGTTCGGAGGATTCGACACGTGGATCAACAATGCGGGCGTGTCGATGTACGGGCGACTCCTGGACGAACTGATCGAAGATATGCGGCGGTTGTTCGAGACCAATTTCTGGGGACTGGTCTACGGATCCCTGGAAGCAGCCCGGTACTTCAAAGAGCGCGATCAAGCCGGGGCCATTATTAACGTAGGGAGCACTCTGTCGGACCGCGCCCTGGTATTGCGGGGGATGTATTCCGCATCCAAGCATGCCGCCAAAGCGTTTACCGATGCGCTCCGCATGGAGGTGGAGATGGATCATATTCCCATCTCAACCGGGCGCCATCGCGACGCCCTATTCTCAACATGCCAAAAATTTTATGAAAACGGAACCCACGAACCCGCCGCCCGTCTACTCACCCGAAACGGTAGCGAAGACGATTCTGTACTGCGCCGAGAATAGAGAGCGCCATGTCTACGTCGGGGCCGGGGGGAAAGGCATAGGCATGATGGGGTACTACGCTCCCAGGCTGGCCGACCTGCTGATGGAAACGTTGTTCGCTCGTCAACAACAGTCGGATCGTCCCCCTGCCAGGCCGCGTCGAGATAATGCCTTGGACCGCCCATCCGGAGACTTGCGGCAGCGAGGGGATTACCAAGGCCATGTGTCAGAATCGAGCCTCTACACCACCGCATCCCTGCATCCTATGTTGACGGGGGCCGCCCTGGTGGGTGCCGGTCTCGCGATCAAGACGTTGTGGTCCTCGAAACACCACTCAGAACGGAGACAGCGCGCGGAGGGCGCACGCGGCGTTGACCATTGAGCGACTGGCACTGGGTTCCTCCCGTCTGCTTCCTTTCCAATACCCAGCCCACATTCATGTCGGCTCGAAGGCTGTACCACAAGACACGCCATGACGCAGGCCGGCCATCAATGATTTGAAATGATTCATCGCAGCAGGACCATTTCCCGACAGACCAGCCTCAGATACCTATCGACTCGGGCCCACTTTGCGCATGCACCGTCTGGCGACTGGTTGTGAGAGAAGATCAGCGAGGTGCAGGACATACACCGTGATTCCATCAAGTAGCTGGGGTTGGTTGAACGTCGCGATCCGCGTTCCCCCCATGCGTACATACAGACGTTGAAGCTCGGTGTCGTGGAGGTGCGTGCTCAGCGTCGTCTGTTCGATGCCATGGATGATGGCATCCTGTGCCGTGTAGGCATACAGGCTCACGTAATCTCCGAATCGTCTCCTGTAGGAAGGCGTGAGATAGATCGTTCTGATATGGGCCATGGTTTCGACCCGGCCTATGGTCCTTAAATTAACGTGCTGCTGGATGTACGACGCGCCATACCCATCTTCCAGATCTCGGTAGAGATAGTATTCACTGAATCCAATGAGCTCCTTGCTATCCTCATTCCGAAACATGCCAATGTAGTGGCCGCAATCAAGCGCGGAGCTGTGTTGGTCGATCGACGTGGCACCCCAGCGGGAGAGAATGCCTTTCCGCGCGGTCATGATTTCACCTGAATAGGCTTTCGGACATATCGCAGCAAAATGCATGGCTATCGGCTCGTTTTTCGCTGAGGTGTGCAGTTATTTCTGATCAGATCGGCCTTAGACGGAGATGCCCAGGTCATCCCTTCTGCTTCCCATCCAGCAAGCAACTCACATTCATGTCACCCATGACATTGATGGCCGTCCGGCAGCGGTCGAGAAACCAATCCACGGTGAGCAAAACAGGAATGAACTGTACGGGGAGGCCCACGGCCGTGAAGACCATGGTCATGGTGACGAGACCGGCTTCGGGAATGCCGGCTGCACCTACTGAGGCAATGATGCTCGTCAACACGATCATCACTTGTTGGTGCATACTTAGATCAATCCCGATCATTTGCGCGATAAATAGGGCCGCCATGGCCTCGTAGAGCGCCGTGCCATCGTTGTTAAAATTCGCTCCGACCAGGGCGCCCATGCTGGCGGATTGCTCACGCAGGCCTATGCGATCCTTGAGGGCCGCATAAGTCACCGGCATCGTGGCGGTCGAACTCGCCGTGGAGAACGCCATGACCAGCGCGTCGCGTCCACCGCGAAGCAACTCGCTCGGCCGGACCCACGATCCGAAGCGGACGCGGACGAGGTAATAGACGGCCTGAATTGTGAGGGCGAGCAGTACGCTGAGCACAAAGACGCCCAGCGCCTCGAACTGCGCGAAGCCCTCCGTGCCTATAATGCTCGCCACGATACCGAACACGGCGATCGGTATCACGGCGATGATCCAGTGCAAAATCTTAATCAATGATTCCAGAATCAGTTCGACGAGATGCTCGACCGTTCCAAGCGGGCGGTGACGTTCCTTGCGCAGAGCCATACCGAAGGCCACTGCGACGAAAATCACCCCGATCACCTTACCATCGTCACCCAGCGGCCCCAGCAGGCTCTTGGGAACATTCTCAATAAACGCCACGAGCGGATTGGCCGTATGGGTTGTTTCCACCGAGGGCTCTGCAGGCGCGAGCCCCGCACCTCGTCCCGGCTGGATCACGTTGGCGACGGTCAGTCCAACGGTGATCGCCACCAGCGTATTCATCAGCAGCAATCGGGGGAGGCGTGCGGCCAGTGGACCGCCGAGATGCGTGGTCATGAAGGTGTGCACAATTGCGGCAAGGATCAGCGGCGGTGCAAGCGCGCCCAACAGACGAAGCACCAACTTGCCGGGGGTCGCCAAAAAGGCCGCCTGGCTTCCCAGTGCGAGTCCTGCCGCCACGCCTAGTACCACGCCGATGATGATGCGCCCATACAGCGGGATCTGCTGCCACCGTGCAACCAGGCCCGTGTGAGGGGTGCCGATGGCCGTGTTCTTCAGGGCGTTGTCGTCCACGAATTGATACTCCGATGTTGTGCTGATTCTCAGGGACCGAGCAGCCGTGCTGTTGTGGGCAGCGCAACGGTCGCCTTGTCACTTGGGGCGGATAGTAGCAGATCTGATTCATTGGCGGGGGAGTGAATGCTTCCCACGTCGAAATACACACTCTTCCAGGCGCTATAGCTCTCGTCTTGTGAGTGTGCGTATGTCGTCCGGCATTGGTCGTTACTTCCGGCAGCCTAGGTAGAACATCGGTCGAAGTGATTCCCTAAGTCAGCAATCAGGCCCCTTGTGAGCTGTTCGTCTGGAAGCGGTTCCATCGTCATGGCTTAAAGGGTAATCGTCCCGCAGGGGCCGTTGAATACAGCGAGACTTGAACGACATATTCTGGGAGCTGGCGAGCTGCAGGGCGATCGGTCAGCCTGTTTAGGACCGCGGTTTATCGTTCCAGGAATTGTTTCAGCCTCACCAGCATCATGCCCCAGTTCTTTTCGGAATGCGCGCGAGCCTCTTCGTTCCGATTGTTGTCTTGGGTAAGCGAGATGCGCGTGAGGCCTTCGGACGGCGATAATTCGATGGTGACCGTGTGGTGATTGTCAGGAACGTCGGGAAGCCCGGAAAGCGAGCTAAAATGAGTGTATTGGAGTGTCCGTTGTGGCTGGAGCTGAAGAATCGTTCCTTTATCTTCATACGATTTTCCCTGCCACTCTCCTTTCCAGACGATCGGAGTGCCTTCGCGCCAGGCCGACACGACGGTCGTGCCGAACATGTACTGCTTGATGGCGTCGGGGCTCACCAGGGCATGCCAGACCTTTTCCGTGGGAGCGTCGATATCGATGGTAGAGCGAGCAATCAGGTTCTTGTTCATACCTGCCTCCCTTCATCAAGAAGACTGCAATCAGTGCGTAACTGTGAGCTTGATGCGAGCTATCGTATGACAGGGCAAGCTCACTGAACCATCTTAAAGTCAGTCTTCTGCGCAGAACGGGGCGTCATCTATCACGTTCGTCACCATCTGAGACAGGGAAACGAATGCTGCAGGAACGATGAATTGCGATGGGGCGCACCCCGGCACGCCGCCACTTCACGTTGGTAGCTCCGTTCACAATCCTAAATGCTGGCCGCGCCGACTCAGGTGGCGTGGCCGTGCTGTCGGACGCGAACATTGGCCTTTAAAATGCCTTGAGTGAATACGTATCACGTGCTACAAAGGTGCCAATTTTTGGCATCAGGAAGAGCCGTCGCATTGGACATCCGTGTCGAACTTTCTGAGGGATTGAATGAACATGACGCACCGCATCTGGTTCCTGATCATCGTTCCAATGGTTTATGGCCTACTGTGGATGGGAGCGCCTGCCGTGTCAGCAGAAGCGGCTCCTGTGACCTTTCGTTTCACCGGTGAAATTACCAGCGTCACGCCAGCACTTGGCGCTGCACGAGGCTTCAACTCAGGCCAATCTTTTTCTGGATTCTATACTTTCGAAGGGACATCGCCGGATTCATCTCCCTCTCCGAGCACGGGCAATTATCGCGGATTAACCTCCTTCGGCATCAACATGGCCGGACAGGTCATCGTACCCGCTCAAGCATCAACTAATCCATCGAATGGCATTCGTGTCTTCAATAATGAAGGGGCCATCCAGGACCGCTACTCGTTATCTGCATTTGGGTCAGGGCCCGAAGTCGCGGGCTGGCAATTCCGGCAGGTGAGCATGGATCTGTTGGATCCGTCTCAAAGTGTATTTAGCAATGATACCTTGCCCAGCACTCCTCCGAGTCTCAGTTCGTTTGCGCAACGGTCGGCCAATTTTGCCTTCACGAATCGAGATGCCTTGGGCAATTTTCTAGGTTTTGGTTCCGTGGAGGGTAGGCTCACCTCGCTCTCGCTCGTACCCATCCCGCCGGCTTTTCTATTATTCGGTACCGGCGTGACGCTGTTGGCCGCTCTCCGAGCAGCCGGCCGACGTGGCCGCCGCGGCTCTCAATCCTGAATACAAGTCCCGACGCACCGACTTAATTAATCGTGTGGGTGCAGGCGGCTGGGTTCCCGGAAACAATCCTGCTTGCGATTCCGTTAGCTGGGATTCCCTCACATTTCTGGCGGCCTATCTGCCGGGGGAGGGTGGCTGCTGCGCATGGTCGTGATCTCCTTCGTTGGCGTGCTGGTGGCATCGTTCATCGCGGCCAGCGGGGTGGGAATATCTCCATTCTCGTAACTCGAGCTTGCTCGGCGCGCCATATTACAGCCTCTCAATCCGGCTCTTGCTGCTGTTGCCGCTGGCGGTTATTGCTGCTGTGCTGATCTGGAAAGAGAGTCGCGAAAGGGGAGGTAAAAGTGCGGGTTCTTTGCCGAGTGAGTGCGTCGATGGTGGTTATTCATCGCTATCCGTGGCTTCTGCGTCGCTATCATCCTCAGCTATAACTACTTGGTGCCCAAGCAGTCGGCTTTCATAGCGTGAAATGAGTCTTGGAATATCTGGGTCACCGATTCTGTCTTCCGCAGCCCTAAGCTGAGCAATCGCGTCGTTGTGTACTGTGTAGTTCCCGGTTCTTCTATAAATTTCGAGTCCTACCTCGCAATAGGCAGTTAGCAGGCTCTTATTGTAAGGAAATTGCTGGATGGATGTGGTGGCAAGTCCGCGAGCTTGCTCAAGGATAGCCAGTCGATCTTCTGCCATTATTCCCGGCGTTGTTCTCGCACGAGCCGTAAGCAGAGCGACTTTGTATCGCGCGACTGGCCCATCTCGTCGGAAGTCCTTCTCAAAAATGCGAATTTCCATCTCGGCCTTCTCGAATTCTCCCATCTCAATGAGGTTTCGGATTAGCCTGTGTCGCGGGACGCGCTCTCCGGGCACGGTAGAGATGATTTTTCGCAAGAGAGTGTTCTGGACTTGTTTATCTGGAATGCTGGGAATGCCGGATTCTACGTTGCACAATTCCCGCATACTCAGCACCTCAACGTCATATGTGGGAGAGAGATGATCAATCACAAGTGAGAAAAGGTCTGCAAGCTGCTGGACCTGTGGAAATTTGTAGCGAGCAATGATCGCCGCAATAACATGGTGCCGGCACCGCCAACCGTAAAGCCCTTCCCGCTCGTTGATGGTATATTCGTGAATGATGTCTGTTAGATTTGCTAGGGCAGCGCTAACGTGATCTGCTGGGATTCCTAGCAGCCGTATTACAAATTGCCTATGTACCCTAATGCCAGCGCTCTCAAGCGCTGCAACGATCTTGTACATTTCCTGGTATCCACCATCTAGGCTGGCATATTCTCTAAGGATAATGTCGTCAAACTTCTCCGATGCAAAGATGTTCCTCAGACATACGAACATCTCCGACTCACACCGGTCCACTAGCCTCCTCCGCCGCTCATGGCGAGAGAAGCCACTAAAGGTTTTTTCTACTAAAGTACGAACTAAGCTATTGCTATCGACCAGGTTGAGTAAGCGATCAATTTCTTGAGCTTCGAGGCGTCCTAATTTCAATACTTTGCCTGCCTTAAAAAGATATGGCGTTTTGATTCGCGGGTTCCAATGATTCCTCGTCGAAACGCATATCAGTTTCAGGCTGGAGTGCTTTTCGGCTGTGAGAGCCTCAATAAGCTGATTGATCTGCTGAAGGTGGAGATGCGCTTCGTCAATTAGGAGGATTGCATTAAGACTTTGTATGGACAGTGCCCGAGCAACTTCCACCCATGCTTGTACGTTTAGACTGTGGTCGATTTGGTGCTCCCAGCATAATCGGCTATGTTGTCGTAAGCGCTGGATGGCTTGGCGAGCTGCAGTGGTTTTGCCAACGCCACTCGCACCTAAAAGAATTGTGCACAGCACGTCGGGTTCTCGAAGTAGCTGATCAATTTCTTCGGCAGCCGTCCTCTCAAATGTTAGATTCGCTAAAATATCTGAGTGTGTTGCTGGCCAACCATTAAACATGGCCTCGAAGTTTGCAGTGGCGGTTGATGCGTGGTTTACATCAACTGTGACAGGCCGAAGAGCTGGAACTAAATCCAGGGGATCTTCGGAGCTATTGTTGTTGGACGCTGTGGGGAGCTTTCTCGAGAGTTCTGCGAAGAAGTCATCTATGCCACCGAAGCAAACCGTGAATCCTCGCTTTTCGAACAACTGAGCACGGTTCTCATCTCGGATGTATAGAAACAAGGACAGCTTCCAGGCTCCAGGTGCTTTAGATCCGAGGTCAGCAGCTCGATTGACAAGGTCGCGGATATCTCTGTCCTGCAGAGATTGGCCAATTATAACGAGGTGACCACCGATCATGTCGCCCTTAAGCCGATCGAAAAGGCTATTTCGATAGTTTCCCGATTGGTCATAGTCAGTTTCGGTGAGTATCAGTCGAGAAGAGTTGCCATCTGCGATGTCCTTTTCGATTGTCCCATGCAGTTTGAAGAGTTTGGTGGCCTGCGAATTGTCGTGTACGGTGAAGTCGAAGTCAGACGAATAGACAATCAAGTCATGATTGACTCGCTGGTAGGATCGTTCTATCAGGTCGTCGTAGTTTGTGGTATAGATCGACTTCCAGTTGTAGAAAGGTAGGTTGAGTAAACCTCCTGTTGGACGGGCCCCACGCAGTCTTGAACGGATGCTATCTATAAGCTCTCGGCGTGTAGTGCGCTGTTCCACCAGGCCAGCAATTTCACTAAGAGAGTAGTCATCGGAACTTAGTCCTATCATCTTAGCCAGGTGATCTGCGAGCTCACTTGCGTTTGGCAGACCAGATGGCACAGATGAGCCGGACCCGAATAGAATAACGGTCTTCTCTGGGGTTATTGTATCGACCAGTCTTGCGATCTCTACAGGCATTTCTAGCCCTCTGCTGGTGACCAGCTTTGCATTTATTTAGCTATTGCCCTCAGGCGTGATAGTCTTTCCCATGCATAGTGCTCTAGGTGCAACCAATTCCTTGTAATATCCGCGCCATTACCTATGCCTCGTGGTTTAGGAAATCAACGGTAAAGTATTCCGGTGTAGCGATGGCATCATTTCATTCATTTCCTCTATCTGTCGAAGCTGGCGCGATCTTGCGTGCCTCATCTCGGCCAATACATCATCACCGCTACGCCCACCAGGCACACCATTGCCCCGATTACATCAAACCGATCCGGCTTGACGTGATCGACCAGCCACCCCCAGAGTATCGAGAGGACGATGAACCAGCCGCCGTATGCGGCATACACGCGGCCGAAGTGCGACGGCTGAAAGGTCGGCACGATGCCATAGAGAATCAAAATGACTGCACCCAGCAGGCCGACGCTCCAGTGGCTGCCGCTCCGCCACCATTGCCAGATTAAATACCCGCCGCCGATTTCGAACAGACCCGCCAGCACGAACAGGGCTATGGATTGTGTAATGAGCATCTGATTCTCCGCAGGGTTCTTCTGGTACACATTCGTCGGTTCGTTTGAGTCACGGCACGCGTTGCAAGCGATGTGAGCGAGCCAAGGCAGTTCAATGGCAAGCCAAGGCTTCGGTATGAGATCATTCCAGCTGGCGGGTGTGCAAGAGTTTGGTGAAGCGTTTAAGCCCATAGGAGGCTTCCATGAAACTCCTCTCCGTGCAAGTGGGACGTCCCCGAACCGTCAAATGGCATGGCAAAGTTGTGTCGACCGGGATCTATAAGAATCCGGTTGAGGGTCGCCTCCTGCTTCATCTCTTTAATCTGAAGGGCGACGAACAGGCTGACCTGACTGTGCACGGCGGCAGAGACAAGGCGGTGTACGTGTATCCGTCGGAGCATTATCCGTTCTGGCGGACAGAGTATCCCGACCTGCCGTTTCAGCCGGGATGGTTCGGCGAGAATTTCACCACCGAGGGGTTGGATGAACGGATGGTGTGCATCGGCGATCAATTCCGGATCGGCGGTGCCTTGGTCGTGGTGACCCAGCCGCGCATGCCTTGTTTCAAACTCGGCATCCGACTCGGCAAGCCTGATGCGGTGAAACGATTCCATGCGAGCGGTCGCTGCGGCTTCTATCTCGGCGTGCTTCAGGAAGGGGAGGTTGGCCCGGGCGATAGATGGGAACAGGTTGCCCGCGATGACCAACACATGACCGTCCTCGAAAGCTACCGGCTGATGCCAGGGTAAGAGGTTAGCTGAAATTGATTGCCGTGACGGCGACCAGAGCAGCGGCCAACAAGCCCCTCGGCTCAACACCGACAGTCAGTTCATCGATTATTTGCTCCAGTATTCTTCCTCGTCTCCCCATCCGGGGCACTCCTGTGACTCCTAGTGCGCCCGTCGAACGAGGTCCTTCCCAGGGCGCGCGTTCCGGGAGCAAGAGAGTCACAGGGGTGTCCAGCCTTCACCTCTTGACCCTGTTTCTCCCAGGCCCGTACAATGACGCGATTCCTGGGCGTGATGCACGATCTCAACAGGATATTTGGCCCCGCCTTCGGGGTTGAGTCATAGATACATGCGGGTTGAGTACACAAAAGGCGAGCGGGCGTCGCGCGAGCTGATTATGCTCCAGCGCCGGTCGTCCGAAGCTGCCGCCGGCCGGAAGATGAAGGTCATGCTCATCTTTCCGCCCGACTGGTTTCCGTCCGAACCCTATCTGAGTCTTCCTTCCCTCACTGCCGTCCTCCGCCAAGCCGGTCACCAGGTCGTTCAAAAAGACATCAATCTCGAGATGTGGGATTGGTACTTCAGCGAAGACTTTCTCAAGAAGGTCTTGCGCAAGGTGCCGCAGCAGCTCGATCGCCTCCGGAAGCTGGCGAAGAAGCGCGAGTTGGAAGACTGGGAGCAGGATCTCCAGCTCCAGCTCTGCGAAGTGAGTCGCCAGCGGATCGACGATCTGATCAAGAAAGCGGAAAAGGCCAAGGCGATCATTCGTGGAGAAGTCTTTTACGAAATCGATCAGTTAGAGTGGGCCATTCAAGTTTTTCGTGAAGTCACGGCCGTGATCTCCCTGGTGTATGCACCGGCGCGGATCTGCATGCCGCCCATGGAGACCAACCTCTCCTATAAGGTGTTCGTGTCCAGCGAAGTCATTGAGGCGGTCAACGACACCCAGGTGAACATCTATCGCGATGTGTTCGGGCAGCTGGTGAAGCCGGCCATCGAGGCGGAGCAACCGGACGTGATCGGCATCTCCATCGTGTTGCAGCAGCAGATGTTTTCCTCGATGACGTTTTGCGCGCTCATCAAGCAGCACTTCCCCCACATTCATGTGACGATCGGCGGCAACACGGTCACGCGGTTGCGCGACGTGCTCCCGGAGTCGCCGCTGTTCCAATACTTCGACAGCGCCGTGGTGTATGAAGGGGAGACGGCGTTCGTGCAACTCGTGTCGGCGGTCGGCGCGAAGCAGAGCCTGGCTGATGTGCCCAACACCATCTATAAGGACGCGACCGGCGTGCATGTCTCCACGACGAGTTTCGCTGAAGACATGCAGACCTTGCCGCCGCCGGATTTCGACGGTCTACCACTGGAGAAATATTTCGTCCCGACCAAGATCCTCCCGTACCTGGCCACGCGCGGCTGTTATTGGGGGCGTTGTGAATTCTGCGATCACGGCGAAGGCTACACGGCGGGCTACCGGTCGAAGAAAATTCAAGACGTGCTGGCAGAGATCACGTACCTGCGTGACAAGTATGGGGCTCGGCACTTTCATTTCACCGATGAATCCTATCCACCGGCCCTCTTCCGAAAGCTCGCGCGCGGCCTGATCGACAGCAATATGGGAATCGTCTGGACGACTCATATGCGGTTTGAAAAAAGCTTGCTGGAAGATCAGGTCTGGCAGGATGCAAAGGAGTCTGGTTGCAAGTATCTCCACTTTGGCTACGAGTCGGGCAACGAACGGGTGCTGAAGCTGATGGATAAGGCGACCACGACCGCCATCATGACCGAACATCTCAAGCGCACGGCTGAAGCCGGGATCTGGAATCACTGCATGGGGTTCTTCGGCTTTCCCGGTGAGACGCGCGAGGAGGCCTGGTCGTCCGTGGAGTTCCTGGAGCAAAACAAGGACTACGTCCATTCGCTGGGGTTTGGCACGTTCGACCTCGGCCGGCACAATCCGGTGGCGAAACACCCCGAGAAGTTCGGCGTGACCGCCTATAAGAACCCCGAGTGGGATCTGGCGCTGGATTATTACTTTACCGTGAAGCAGGGCTTGAGCATCGAAGAGGCGGAGCGTGTGTTCGAAGAATTCGAGCGGAATCACAATCCGGGTTGGGACCTGCGGCTGTTCATCCGCGAATATATCTTCCTCTACATCGCGCGCTTCGGTTTGCAGAAGTTGCCGGATCTGCAGTATCGGTCGGCAAAAATCATCGGAGCGTCGCCGACGCTGGCGGGGAAAATGTAGGCGCGTGAGACGTGAAAGGTGAAATGTGAAAGGTAATAGTTTGTGAAACGAACACCGTCACACCCAACGCGTAACACGTGCGATAAGAGCCACTCGGCGGGCATTCTCCTCGGGCGTTTCACGTTTTACGTCTCACGTTTCACGAAAGATTTTCATGAGTAGTAATGGTCTCGTCCAGATCGATGGCCTGACGCCGATCAAGAAGGAAGATCGGAAGCAGTCGAAGGTGATGTTGCTCTTTCCGCCCGAGTGGGTGCCGACGGCGCCTTATCTCGCGTTGCCTTCGCTGACCGCCGTGTTGCGCGAAGCCGGGCATACCGTCGTGCAGCGCGACATCAACATCGAGATGTACGATCACTTCTTTAGCATGGAGTTCCTCATCTGGGTGAAGGGCCGCCTGGGCATGCACCTCAAACCGCTCCAGGACAAGGAAAAGGCCGGGACACTCACCGACCAGGAGGCCAGCCAGAAAGCGGTGCTGGAAGACGCCTATGCCGTGGATGTGTTCGACCTCGCGGAGCGGGCGGAAGATGCCAAGTTGGTCGTGCGCGGCGAGCGGTTTTACGAGGCCGAAAAGCTTGAGCGCGCGCTCAATACGTTTCGCGAGGCGATGCAGTACATTTCTGCCGCCTACTATCCGGCCTCGCTCGTGTTCTACCCCATGGAAAGCAACCTCGGCTATCGACCCGGGGTCTCGAAGGAAGTCTTCGCCTGTCTCGATGACGAGCAGGTCAACGTCTACCGCGACATCTGCAATCAATTGGTGTTGCCCAGCGTGAGCAAGGAAAAGCCGGCGGTGATCGGCATCTCCATCGGCACGCAAATGCAGCTGATGGCCGGCCTCACGTTCTGCAAGATGATCAAGGAGAGTTTTCCGGAGATTCGCGTCGTGGTCGGCGGGAACGTCGTGACCCGATTGCAGGAAGAATGGGCGCACCATGAGCGGTTCTTCACCGAGGTGTTCGACGCGGCCATTTTGTATGAAGGCGAGCATGCGCTGCTGTGGTTCCTGGAGGCCGTGAACGGTCAACGGGCGATGGAGCAGGTGCCAAATCTCATGTATCGCGATGCGGACGGCGTGAAGCAGAGTAAGGAAGTCTACACGGAGAAAACCGCGGCGCTGCCATTGCCGGACTTCGACGGGCTGCCGCTGGATCGCTATTTCGTGCCCGAGCGCATCATTCCTTATCTGGCCACACGCGGCTGTTATTGGGGCCGGTGCACCTTCTGCGATCACGGTCAGGGGTACTTCGATCAATATCGCGGGATGACGGCGCAGCATGTGGTGGAGCAGGTGACGGCGTTGCGGGATAAGTACAACTGCCGCCACTTCCTGTTTTCCGACGAATCCTATCCGCCCGCGCTGTTCAAGAAGGTGTCGCAGTTGCTGGTGGATCGGAACGTCGGCATCAAGTGGACGACGTTGATCCGTTTCGAGGAGACCTTACAGGATCAGGCGATTTGGGACCTGGCGGCGAAAGCCGGCTGCTGCACCTTGTACTACGGCATGGAGTCGGCGAACGAGCGCGTGTTGAATCTCATGGACAAACATGCGCGGAAGAGCGTGATCCAGAACAATCTGCATCAGGCGGCCAAGGCGGGGATCTGGAACCATGTGATGGCGTTTTACGGCTTCCCGGGCGAAACGCGCGACGAGGCGCTGGAGACGCGACAGTTCGTCATCGACAATCAGCCGGTGATCCATTCGGTCGAGCTGTTTTACTTCGTGGCTTATCGCCACACGCCGATGGTGCGCAATCCGGACAAGTTCGGCATCACGATCCATAAGCAGGAAGAGTACGACTTGCCGCTGGATTACTATTACACGCTGAATGAACCGGTGGGCATTTCCTGTCTCGATGCGATGCAACTCTGCGAAGAATTTTATAAGAACGATTTTCAACCCTGGGCCGTGCGAGTCAACAGCCGTGAACACGTCTTCCTGTACATCTCCAAGTTCGGAACCAACAAGCTGCCGCAGATTTATGCGGCCACGAAGGATGGCGCGACAGCGGAAGGTGTGTCGGGATTGGTGACATGGCCAGTGGCAATGGGTGAAGGGGATGAAGGCAAGGAAGGGATGAGCCGCGTCGTCTCCCACGGCTTGGGATAGCCGGGAGACAAGCCTGGTGCTTCTAGCACAAGCGAGGTAAATCCTGCAGTAGGCAACCTCCTGCAATCGACCGCAAGTCTTCGGTCATTAGCTTCTCTGGTGATCGAGTGCAGCCGTCAGTAACAGGTGGGCCTCCTCAATCTTACGGGTCATCTCTTCGGCTTTCGTATAAGCCTGCATATATTTCTTCGGGTTGTTCGTGAGATTGGCAAAGCGCCGAGGGGTCCAGGTGTGGAGCAGGGTGTCGCGCTGCCGATTGAGTTGTTCGAGGGTATAGGGTTGCGAGAGTGCGAAGAGCGCCAGAGCCTGTGCCAGCCGGTCGTCGGTCATAGCGGAAGTTTCCCGGTTCGATCCTGATGTTGTCAATGGAGCCGTTGTCGCCGCCCGGCGACAGGCAAGGATGTCACCCGTGCCTACAACCCTTCCGATTTTTCAACCGACCCCGATCTTCAAGGATCGCACCGACTATCGGCAGGTGCTCATCAGGGAAATGGACGCGGGGAAAATTCCCTTAAGTCTCGGCCGTGACTGCCCGGTCAAATGCGAGTTTTGCTACGAGCTCGACCATTCCTACCGCGAAACGCTCGATCCACCCAAGACCAGTGACGAGGATTGGAAGTTCATCCTCGAGTACATCAGCCGGAAACCGACCGACCCGACGCAGTTCTGGTGTCTTGGCGGGAACGAGTTCATGGAATGGACCGATCTGTTTCTCCATCCCAAGGCGATGGAGTGGGTGGAAGATTTTCTCAAGTACACCGACAAGAGCATTCAGTTTTTTACCGTCGGCTTTGTGCACGTGCCGAAGATCCATCAACTGGCGGCACAGTATCCGGGCCGAATCAATTTCGAGTTGTCGGTCATCACGCTGAGCGACTATCGGCAGCGGTTGATGCCGCATGCGCCGTCCATCAAACATCTCATGAAGGTATTGGATGGACCGGCCGTGTCGTCCGCCAACTTTTACGCCTTCGACCAGCATACGATGTCGAAGGATGCGGCGACGATTTCCGCGATCAATCAACAATGTGTGTTGTGGATGGGAACGCTCACCCCGGTGCGTGGGCTGAAGGAAGAGACGGCTTCGCTCATGCGACAGGGCCGGAAGTTCCTGCCGGATGAAGCGACGCGAATCTATCACTTGGGCTTACCGAATCTGCAGACCATTCATACGGAGTCGTATACCACGGCGTTCTTGAGCCGCCGGCGCATCGTGAGCCTATTCGATGCGTTGGAATTGGAAAAGAAAGACACGGTGGTGATGGCGGGGAGTGTTCACAAGATCCTCACCATGTTCCGGAAGAATCGCGCGAAGTTTCTCTATGTGCCCAATGCCTTGCTCAGCGGTGATTCGGATTGCACGGTGCTGCTGACGTTCGATGATATCACGCGGCGGCTGACGAAGGAAAAAGTCATCCACGTGCCGAAATGCATCATGCAGTCGGGGCGCGGTCCCTATACCGATATTACCGGCGTGAGCCTGGAGCAGTTCACCAAGAAGACCGGTGTGCGCGTGAAAGTATTGCACAAGATCGACACCCGCTTCGCCAATCAACAGCTCTACCGGCATGGCTCGCTGCAGAACTACGTCGAGCAATACCTCAACCATCCGTTGAGGGGTGCATATGAGGCCATCCCCCGCCCCGTATTAGTCGGCTCGTGAAAACGACCTCCAACTTCGTTCTCGGCTCGCCACAATCCTCAACGTACCCCAAGGGTACGCCTCAGTCATCACCCTCCCTGCGGCCTTGGCACATGCCATTTTGACCAGCCTGTGAATCACAGATTGTCATAGATCAGCGCCCGTTCTACGCACTGTCCGGCTGTCTGCTGAACAGTGCGCCTCCCAAATTCTTACCTTCTTATTCTTACCTTCTTATAGCTCCATCGCCTCTTGCAAAAAATACTGACTCGGGGCAACATGCCGCCAGCATCTTCTCGAGGAATGTATGGCCGGGCAACGGCGATTGCAGTTTTATCAAGCCGACGTCTTCACCGATGAACCCTTCGGCGGGAACCCGGTGGCGGTGTTTCCCGACGCAGATGGGTTGACCGACGTTGAATTGCAGCAGATTGCTCGCGAGATGAATCTCTCCGAAACCGTATTTGTGTTTCCGCCCACTGACCAGGCCGCCGTCGTCAAGATGCGCATTTTCACGCCGACGCAGGAAATTCCCTTCGCCGGCCATCCGGTCATCGGGACCTTTTTCGTGTTGGGGACATTGGACCGTCTTGCGCTCCGGGAGCCGGTGACGCGGGTGCTGCAGGAATGTAATTTGGGGTTGTTTCCCGTCGATATCCACTCGCATGACGGCGTGATCGAACGGGTGGTCATGGCGCAACCGAGCCCGGAGTTTTTGGATGTGATCGAGGAGCCGGAGGCGTTGTTCGCCATCGCCCGCTCTCTGGGTATCACCAAGTCTGCGATCACGGAAAGCCGCTTTCCCGTGCAGGTGGTCTCGACGGGGCTTCCGGTCATCATCGTGCCGGTGCGCACGCTGACGGCGGTGCGTTCGATTGTGCCCGATGTGGCGGCCATCGCCGAGTTGTCCCAACAGTATGGCGCCAATGGCATGATGGTCTTCAGCACGATGACGGTTGAACAGTCTTCGAGTGTGCACACCCGTATGTTCGCGCCATTGATCGGCATCGTGGAAGATCCGGCGACCGGCAGCGCCAGTGGCGCGTTGGGCGCCTATCTCGTGCAACATGGCGTCGTGGATATCAGGCCGGAGACCGAGATTACCGCTGAACAGGGGTACGAGATCGATCGCCCGTCCCGTATTCTGATTCAGGTAAACTCCGACGACGACGCGATCCAAGGGGTGATGGTTGGCGGAGAGGCGGTGATGGTTGTGGAAGGCGTGCTCAGTTTCTAGCAGGATGATGAAAGCGCCATCTCACGGCGTTCTCAGTCGTACGACTCCCTGCGGCCTGGTGGCATGGCGTTTTGATCATCCTGTGAAGAATGGGGCTTGGCAGAACATGTAGTCATGAGTTGTGCGATGGAAATGCATTGAGAGCTACGCGCTTCGTCTCCGGGAATTCAAGACTCACCACTCAACACGGTTTTGTCATACTGAGGTGTTATGAATGCGGTCGTATTTCATGAGCATGGCGGGCCCGGGAAATTGCAATACCAGGAGATGCCGATGCCCACGATCGGCGTCGACGAAGTCCTTGTGCAGGTGAAAGCCTGCGCGTTGAATCATCTGGATATCTGGATCCGGCAGGGGAGTCCGGCCTATCCGATGCCGCTCCCGCACATCCTCGGTTCGGACATCGCCGGCGTGGTGCACCAGATCGGCTCACAGGTGGACGGGGTGGCCGTGGGAGAGCGGATCTACGTGTCTCCCGGTGTGGGATGCGGGAAGTGCGAGCAATGTCTGGCCGGTCGCGACAATATGTGCCGCTCCTATGGCTTGATCGGGGCGATGTGCCATGGCGGCTACGCAGACTACGTCAAGGTGCCGGCGCGGAACGTGCGCCCGATTCCTGGCGCGTTGTCCTTCGAGCAGGCTGCCGCCTTTCCGTTGGTCTCCGTCACTGCCTGGCATATGTTGTTTGGGTTAGCGGAGGTGCGGCCCGGCGACGACGTATTGATCATGGGCGCGGGCAGTGGGGTGGGCCACATGGCGATCCAAATGGCCAAGCTGGCCGGCGCGCGTGTCTTGACCACGGTCGGGAGCGATGACAAAGTTCCGAAAGCCAAAGCGCTGGGCGCGGATGAGGTCATCATCCACAGCCGCGAGCAAGTCAATCAGCGAGTGCGGGAACTGACGCAGCGCCGCGGCGTGGACGTGGTGATCGAACACATCGGCCCGGAGGTCTGGACGCAGTGCATCGATTCATTGGCGAAGGGCGGACGGCTGGTCACCTGCGGCGCGACGACGGGTGCGGAGGTCAAGCTCGATTTACGCTATGTGTATTCGCGGCAGCTGACGATCAAGGGCTCGTACATGGGATCTCAAAGTGAGTTGCTGAAAGCCGCGCATCTCATCGGCGAGGGCAAGTTGAGACCGGTGATCGATCGGACCTTTCCGCTGTCTGAGGCCAAAGGCGCGCAAGAATATCTTTTGAATCGGAAATTTTTTGGTAAAATCGTGCTGACTGTTTCGTAAGCAGCTTCATTATCGGCTCTCTTGTCCCAACGGGCAGAAAGGTATGTGACATGGCGACTGTTGCGCAAATCATGAATAAGAAACCTCAGAGCGTTGGTCCGACGACTTCCATTCGCGGTGCGGCGAAGAAGATGCGCAGCTTGCGGGTCAGTTCCCTCTTGATCAAGAAGGGGAAGAACCATGTCGGGATCGTGACCGACACGGATCTGGTTCGGAAAGGATTGGCCACCAATCAGGACGTGGGCAAGCTGACCGTCGAACAGGTGATGACCTCCCCGCTATGCACCATCGAAAGCAGTCAAGCAGTTGATGATGCCCAGGATATGATGGGCGATCTCGGCGTGCGCCATCTGGCGGTGACCAAAGGCGGATCGATCGTCGGCGTCGTGTCGGTCCGCGATTTGTTGATGCACTACAAGCGGTACGCGCAATCGAGATTGGCGGATAAGCAGGTGTACTCCGAACCCAAAATCGGCCAAGACTAACGGATGTTGAAAATGGCCTCCAGCAGCGTTCTCGGCTCATCGAAATCCTCAACGTACCCCTGAGGGGTACGCCTCCGGTTTTGCTTCGCCTGCGGCCTTGCTGGACGGCCATTTTGAACATCCTTCATAGAGCGGATGCTGAAAACGGGCTCCAACTTCGTTCTCGATCGCTGTGCTTCCTGCGGCCTGGTTGGCACACCGTTTTGAGCATCCTTGATCAACCGGCTGGAGAAAACGGCTTCCGGTTTCCTTCCCATTTCATCAAAATCCTGAATGCACTCCTGCGGGTACGCTCTCGCTGTGCTTCACCTGTGGCTCTGCTTGAAAGTCATTTCGAATCTCCTCGGCGGGACTAGCCGCTAGCGAGCAACAAGCAGCATCAGCTCGCAGCATGCAGTTCTGGGCGACCCCAAAAGCTGCAGGCTGATTGCTGAATGCTAACGACGAACTATTTCGTGAGTTCTTTGACCAGGTGACCGAGTTCGGGGAGGATGAGTTTCTCCATCGCCAGGCGCACGGCGTTTTCGGATCCCGGGGTGGAGAAGAGCACGCGGCCTTTAATGATGCCGGCGGTGGCCCGGCTCATGATGGCCGGTGAGCCGATCTCTTGATAGGTCAGGTAGCGGAACACTTCACCGAATCCATCCAGCCGTTTTTCGAGCATCCCGTCGACAGCTTCAAACGTGGAGTCACGCCGGGAGATTCCTGTTCCGCCATTGATAATGATGGCCTGGACGGAGTCGTTTCCTACTCCCTCGGTGATCCGCGCTTTGATCTCGGCCGGTTCATCTTTCAGGAGGTGGTAGGCCGCGATCGTATGCCCCTTCTCAGTGAGGAGCTTCTGAATCAATTGGCCGCTGGTATCGGTGTCGGGTGTGCGGGTATCACTGCAGGTGATGATCATGCAACCGACCGAGCGGGGGGCGTGGTGTTTGTGCTCTTTGTGGCTTGGGGTGCTCATGGTAACAGGATGATGAAAATGCCTTCCAGCATCGTTCTCAGCTCCACAAACTCCTCAACGTACCCCTAAGGGTACGCCTCCGGGTTTGAGTCGCCTGCGGCCTTGCTGGAAAGGCATTTTGATTACCCTCAAAAAAACGAGCTGATAGCTGAACGCTGGTCGCTGATAGCTTTATTTCCAGATGCTGTCCGGATTCAGTTTTTCTGCCGGCTTCCCGCCTTTGATGTGTTCATCGAGGATGGTCGCGACATCAGCTTCCGTCACTTTGGAATACCAGGTGCCTTCGGGATAAACGACCACGGTCGGTCCCTGCTCGCAAGGACCCAGGCAGGAAGAACCGGTGACGAGCACTTCGCCCGGCATGATGCCGCGTTGCATAAGACCCATGTTGAAGTTCATGAGCAATTGCGCGGAACCCTGGCCGCCGCAGGACGGTTTCGGGTGGCCCGGCGGGCGGGCGTTGGTGCAGACAAGGATATGATGTTTTGGCTTTGGCATCGTGACCTCAATGTATGGGTAAGTGACGATCTGTGGCGTTGGTCAGGCTGGCTTATAGGCTTTCCACTGCTCGCTGCATTCTTTGGGCAACTTCCATTGTTTGATGCCCTTGAGCACCCAGTCGATATAATGTTCCTTCGGCTTGAACTTGCCGATGGGATTGGCCGCATGGGTCGTGACCAATACCTTTTCACCCTCTTCGGTGACCACTGTGACCGGTAGGTGTCGATAGGCCCCTTGTGGCACATCGTCTTCGAACTCATCGAGGATCTTGAGATCTTCATCGGTGATTTCAAAGACGGCTCCCCAGACTTTCTCACCCGGCGAGGGAACGACGCTTGCCAGGCCGCAGCGCCACTGCGTCGACCAACGGCAGAACTGCACACTATGGTCGGGCAGATAGGCCGTGAAGAGAAACTTATGTTCCGGGGCGCGACGCTTCAGTTGGGACGGGTTCAAATTGTCCGCGTAAAAGAAGAACTTCATTGAACGGTGAGGCTCCCATGGTGTCTTGTAGGTTGACCGGTACTTGTACCACAGCGCTGCGCAGCCTTGTCAAGCGCGGCGAGGGCGCTCCGTTTCCCGGTTGCTGTATACTCCGCGAGCCTCGCCCAATTGACAGTAGAATCACCTGCCACATATAGTGACCAGTTCCTTCACCACACATCGACAGTAATTGTCATAGCTTATGAGTAAAGTCATTCATTACGCGGTCCTCCTGCTGCTTGTCGTCGGGGGCCTGGTCTATTGGTGGATGAAGCCTCCCGGCATCGACCCGATCACCGATCCGCGTGCGGTCGAGGCGTTGGCGCTGGTGCAGACGCATCGCGCTGCCGGCTATCCAACAATCCTTCAGGCGTTCAACGAACGAGCGCGAATTCTAGCGGACCGCAAATTGGGCCTGCGACTAGGGGAATGGAAAGTGATCAAGCAGGATGAGCAGCGGTACGAAGTTCGCATCTACATGCGTGAGCAGGGGACGACGCAGTGGTTCGAGCGTGATTTTATTTGGCACGTGGATCTCGGCACCAAGCGCGTCAATGCCGCCTCCCTGCCGGCTGATGGATTGATGCCTGAAGGTCCGGAAAACGGACGCCCAGGAACGCCTCCCGCCGGTGCGCCACCGTTCCCTCCTACAATGTAAGCGGTACCTTCACCTGCACATTGGTCCCTTCTACACGCACCTCCACGCAAGGGACACGGATTTCCGGGTTCTCCGGCCGCTCACCCGTGCGGACATTGAACCGCCACCCATGCCAGGGGCATTCGATGAGCTCACCTTCCAGGCAGCCTTCGCCCAGCGGTCCGCCTGCGTGTGGGCAGGTGTTGTCCACGGCGCGAAACGTTCCATCGACATTGCAGAGCGCGAGGAAGATGCCGTCGACTTCCACGGTGCGACAGGTGCCAGGTGGAACATCCTCGACCTGGGCCACGGTGACATAACCGGCGTAAGAATCCATGCGGTCTCTGCGTACGTTACCGAATGATAGAGATTGTCGTACTACGGAGTAACATTGTGGGCGCTAGAGCCTAAGCGCTTGATTTCATTAGTGGCATATGGCATAGATGAAGGCAAGAATGTTCAGGGAAGGGTCATCACAGCGCCGTCATTTGCTATGCTTTAAATAGTGTTCTCATAGGAGACCGCCGGAGCCACTATGGAAATGACCTTGTTGCTCAACTCCACCTATGAACCGCTGCGTGTCCTGCATTGGCAAAAGGCCATTACCTTGCTCTGGCAGGGGAAGGTCGAAGTCCTCGAAGTTTACGACCGTCAAATCCACGGCATCTCGATCTCGATCAAGCTCCCCTCGGTGATGCGGCTCCTGAAGCTGGTCAAGCTCAAGGACAGTCATCGCGCCGTCAAATTCTCCCGCATCAATATTTTCACGCGGGACGGCTACTGCTGCCAATATTGCAAACACAAATTCCGCACCGAAGAACTGACCTTCGACCATGTCGTGCCCATCGCGAAAGGCGGGCGCAAGACGTGGGAAAACATCGTGACGGCCTGTTGGCGATGCAACAACCGGAAGAGCGGACGGACGCCGGAAGAAGCCAACATGCGCCTGATCAAAAAACCCGTGAAGCCGCGGTGGAGCCCCACGGTCACCATTACCATCGGGATTCGCAACACGCCGGAAAGCTGGCGGGACTATCTGTATTGGAATCTCGAGTTGGACGCCGATCCGGCCGAGCCGTAACTCTTTCCCCGGATCAGTACACTTTATCGATGGTGATGTTCACGTCCTTCCCGCCCGGTAGCGTCGGATTCTTCGGATAACGCCCTTCGATATCGCCCGGCTGCGGCGGCCCGGCCTGGCCATCGCGATCCAGGCGAGCAATCACATCGACCATCCCTTTCAGCTCACTGCCCTTCACCATCACGTCGTCGTTCGTGATCTCGAACTGCACCGGAAACTTCGGTCCGTCGAATCGTTTGGCCGCGATGGGGCGTGGCGGGCCGGTCGGGCGACGCACGATCACAAACAACACATCCGTCGGTTTGACCTGGTCGGCCAGATTGGGCGCGATTTGCACTTGTCCGGCGATCGATCCTGCGCCCTGATCCGGCTCCCCGATGTGGGCGATACCAAAATAGGCTGCCACGGCCGCCAGGCCGATGATCCCGCCGGCCATCGCGAGGGACCGTCCTGTATATCCAGCCACAATACACTCCTTTGTTGGCGCGAGCGCGTGACGCGTTCCGTCTCGAACTGCGGGCGCATTATACCCAGCTCACGGCGGAAAGGGGAATGGCATGGACGGTTTACCCTGCGAAATCCCCTGTTGTATGATATGCGTTCACGTTGTTGTCGGCTTGTTGGAGGAAGATCAATCATGGCTGCAAATTCCGGGTTTCAAATTTCACTCGATGTGCGCGGGTGGCCGGTCCTCGTCATCGGGGGCAATGAAGAGGCGGCTGACAAGGTACAGCGGCTGTTGGATGCCGGCGCCAAGGTGACGGTCGTCAGTCCCACGCTCCACGAAATACTCCGCAAACTGGCGGCGTCCGCGAAGATCATTCATCGAGGAAGACATTTTCGCGCCAATGATCTGGAGAGCGTCATTCTGGTCTTGAACACCTTGCGCGATGATCGCGAACTCGCGCACTCGCTGATGCGATTGGCTCGCGAACAGAAATTCCTGCTCTGGTCGGTCGACCAGCCCGATGTCTCGAACGTCGTGATGCCTGCCGTCGTCAGCTCCGGCCATGTTCGCGTGGCGATCAGTTCGAGCGGGCAAGCGCCGGCCTTGTCCGGATTCATGAAAGAAGATCTGGAGCGGATTTTGGATAGCGAATTCGCCGCCTTCGTCGATTGGCTCGCTCAGCTTCGGGAGCAGGCGAAGGCCAATGAGCCGGATGCCGAGAAGCGCCGCGCACTCTTGCGTGAAGCGTTGGACGGGTTCCGCCTGTTGGGGAAGGTGCAGTACCCAAAAGTCTGGACCGAGCATCGTGCCAAACAGCAGACCGCCGCATCGCCGGCGACGCCATAGGAAGGACGGGCAGAGACATGGTGTTATTGGAATTCAGCATGTCGCCGCTGGGTAAGGGCGAAAGTGTCAGCAAATATGTCGCGCGCTCGCTGGACATCATCGACAAGAGTGGAGTGGATTACCGGTTGAATCCGATGGGGACAGTGCTGGAAGGGGAGTGGGACGAGGTCATGGCGGTGGTCAAGAAATGCTACATGCGCATGCGCAAGGATTGTAATCGCGTGTCCTGCAGCATCAAGATCGACTATCGCAAGGGGCCGAAGGGGCGGCTGGCCGGCAAAGTCTCCAGTGTCGAAACTCAACTCAAGCGGAAGCTGAAGGTCTAAACTCTCATGGCGCGGTGACGTCGGGACGGGCGTCATAGCGCAGCGTGCCTTCGGTCTTGAAGCGGACTGATAGGCTTGCGGCCTGCACTGCGAGATCTTCCAGCGACAACTGGCTGACCGTTCCGCGCAACCGTCCACCGGTCAGCTCGCGGTTGAGCCCTTTTTCGAGTGCCTGTCGCATCAGATCCAATTCCTCACGAATCGGCAGGGACAGCCTGCCGGCCAGCTCTTCCCGCAGCGGTTCATGGAGCCACTCTTCCGCCAGGTCCGTGGCTGGAGTGCGTTCCTTGATGGTGTAATCCACCTCCCGGAATAGGATGCGTCCTGCCGATTCGTCATAGGCCGGTGTCCCCTTGAGGCGAAGTGTCAGCGGTAACAGCCCTCGAAGGACCAATTCCACTCCCACCTGATGGCCCAATGGATAGAGCGTCGCATTGACGATCTTGATCGTCCCGACGCCCAGCGACCATTCCTGTCCGATGACGGCTTCACGCAGCCGTTGATTCGCTTCTTCGATCGGTACTTGCAGGGCGAAATCGACGTGAAATCCGTCGTCATGGAAGTGATCCTGTGGTTCAGGGAGCGGCAGATGGCGTGACGTGGGTTTTGTGCCGCGTACCACCGTGGGCCTTGCGAGGACACCATACCCGGCTGCGGGACTTCCGGACAGCGGCGCGACTCCGGCGGCGGCGGTGGTGTCAGGATTCAGCATCAGCCACAGCTGTTCCGTCTCATCCAGCAGCAACGGTTCCTGAAGATCGTTCCAGATGCGAGTGACTGCCGGTTTTACGGGAACGAGACCGGCAGCTTTACGATCGATTGCGGGTAGGACTTCCATTAAGTCGCTTCGATAGACTTGCACCATCAATGGGCTGGCGTCCACGCTTTGTTCGGACAATATACAGGACTGGGCGGACTGCACGGCGCTGACCTGACTGGAGGGGAGCACCGTATAGCTGCGGCCCTGCTTGAACATCGTCGCCACGGTGACAGAAAGCCGACCTGTTCCTGTGGAGGCATCGCGCTGTCCGCATTCGGCGATTTTGGTCATGGACCCTTTGATCTGTTTCGCATATTCCACCCCGAACGGCACGGTGCTGTGGGACAGCAGTCGGTCTCCCGTCGTGGTCGAGCCCTGTTCGTCAGGCCAGAGCCGGTACTTGAGAAAGCCGCTGCCGCCTCCCAACGTGACCCACTCACGACCGCGGCTGCGATGGACCGCCAGTTGTTGATTGACGTTTCCATACAATTCTGCAAGCGATGTGACCGGAATCGGAATGTGGATAGTCATGGCGGAGGGTTTGCTTCCCGCAGGTCTCGAGGCTTCCGTGCCTGCAGCCACGGCCGGTGTGATCGGGGTGGCGAGCAGAATGAGGGCGCACCATCGAATCAGGTGGCGCTGCGTCAACGGGATCCAGGAGGTCATATTCATATCCTCATGCCCTATGCGAGATGGATTGTGATCAGACTGAGCTGTTGCGGCTACGTAACGACTATGAGGGAACCGGGGCAGGGAAGGCAAGCGGATGCCTGGCTATGGGGCAAAGACCTGTGCTCTGTGCTGTAAGTGTTAGTTCGTTTGAGCCGCTGTATCGGCCGGCGAAATGAGCGGGCGATAGCGACGCGGCACGCGGGAACCGATGGCGCAGAGAATCTCGTAGGGAATGGTTTGTTGCCAGGCGGCGAGGTCGGCTGCGGTGATGCGCTCGGTTTCCTGTTGTCCGATCAGGATTGCCTCGTTTCCAACTTGAACGCCGTGCACGTCCGTGACGTCGACCATCGTCATATCCATGCACACTCGTCCGATCACCGGCACTCGCTGTCCGCCGATCAGTACCTGTCCGCGATTCGAGAGCAGCCGGTTGTACCCATCGGCATACCCGACAGGCAGCACCGCCACACGCGTTGGGCGCGACGCGATGAAAGTCCGGTTGTAACTGACACTGCTTCCCCGTGAAATCGTATGCACATGCGCGATGGTCGTCTTCCAGGTAAGGATCGGTTGCAACTCGGGAGCCTGCGTGTCGTTTGAGAGAGTATGGTAGCCATAGAGCATGATCCCGGGGCGCACGAGTGAGTGCAGGCTGGTGGGATATTTGATGATGCCTGCGCTATTGGCCACGTGAATCAGCGGAATTGCGAGCCGGCGTTCCTGTAATTGATTGAGGACTAGCTGAAATCGCGCGAGTTGTTCCTCGGTCTGTCCTGCATCCTGATTGTCTGCGTCAGCCAGATGGGTCATGAGCCCTTCCAGGCGCAGAGGGCCGCGTAGTTCCGACCTGGAAATAAGTTCGGGTAGCTCGCGCGGCTCCACTCCCAAGCGTCCCATTCCGGTTTCGACTTTGATGTGGATGGGATAGGGTGCGGTATCAGTCTCGACCGCTGCGGCAAAGGCTGAGACCAAGTCGGTCCGATAGAGAACGGGTGTCAGCCAGTGAGCGACCAGATCCGGAAATTGAGCCGGCATGGTCGCGCCTAACACGACGATGGCATCCTGGATGCCAGACCGGCGGAGCTCGACGCCTTCGTCCACCGTAGCCACGCCGAACCGGTGGACGGCCAGCTGTTGCAAGGCGCGGGTGATTTCGACCGCGCCATGTCCGTACGCATTGGCTTTCACGACGGCCAGTACATCGGCACGGGGAGCGAGTCTCCGCACGTGGGCAACATTCTGAGCAAGGGCGGTCAGATCGACGGAGGCGGAGGTTGAGGAGGATTCGGACGGCTGGTACACGCAGTATCTGACAACAGGATTGGGGCGCTAAACTTCCAGAATCTCGCCTTCTTTTTTCTTCATCATGTCGTCAATCTTTTGCACATACTGGTCGGTGAATTTTTGAATCTCTGTTTCCGACTTTCGCAGTTCATCTTCGGTCAGCTTGGCGTCTTTCTGCAACTTCTTCAGCTCTTCATTGCCGTCGCGACGAAAGCCACGAATCTGCACCTTCATTTCTTCGCCGTGTTTCTTGCAAACCTTGATGAGATCCTTGCGGCGCTCTTCGGTCAGCGGAGGAAGCGGAATGCGAATCATCTTGCCGTCGTTCGAGGGCGTCAATCCGAGGTCGGACATTTGAATCGCCTTTTCAATTTCCCGGATCAGGTTCTGTTCCCACGGCTGAATCGTGATGAGGCGGGCTTCCGGTGTGGCCACGTTTGCCACCTGTTTCAAGGGTGTCAGCGTGCCGTAATAGTCGACTTTGATGCCGTCGAGGAGTGCCACTGAGGCGCGACCGGTGCGAATTCCGGCCAAGTCGCGTTTCAGATGCTCGATCGCATGGTCCATTTTTTCGGTGACACGCTGTTTCACTTCCTGCGCCGTCGACATCGGTCTCTCCCTTAGCGGCTTTCTACGGTGACCAGGGTTCCGATCGGATCACCCTGGACGACACGTTTGAAATTGCCCTTTTCTTTCAAGTTGAAGACGATCAACGGCAAGCGGTTGTCCATGCACAGGCTGATGGCGGTCGAATCCATGACTTTGAGATTCTGGGTGAGAATCGAGAGAAACGGAATCTCATTGTACTTTTTGGCTTGCGGATTTTTGACCGGATCGCTGTCGTAAATGCCGTCGACCTTGGTGCCTTTCATGATGACCTGTGCGCCGATTTCCATCGCCCTGAGTGACGCGGCAGTGTCAGTGGAGAAATAGGGGTTGCCCGTTCCTCCGGCAAAGATCACGACACGTTTCTTTTCCAAGTGGCGGATGGCGCGCCGGCGAATGTACCCTTCAGCCAACTGACGCATCTCGATCGCCGACTGAACGCGGGTACTGACGCCACGGCCTTCCAGCGCGTTTTGAAGCGCCAGCGCATTCAACACGGTGGCAAGCATGCCCATGTAATCGGCGGATGCTCGTTCCATACCACGGGCGCTGGCAGCCAGGCCGCGGAAGATATTGCCGCCGCCGATGACGACGGCGACTTCGACATCCATCGCGACGACGTCGGCAATTTCTTCTGCCAGCCCTTCGAGAATCGAGGGTTGGATGCCATAGCCCTGCTCACCGGCCAGCATTTCTCCGCTGACTTTCAGCAGGATGCGGCGGTAGTGAGCAGAACTCATGCTTGGCCTAATTGGAAGCGCGTAAACCGGCGGATGTTCATGTTCTCGCCGATCGTGGCAATTTGTTGCGCCAGGAGATCCTTGATCACGACGGAGGAATCCTTGATGAACGCCTGCTCGAGCAGGCAATTCTCTTGGTAGAACTTTTCGAGTTTGCCTTCGACAATCTTTGGCCAGGCGGCTGGCGGCTTGCCGAGTTCCTTCGCTTGCCCCTCGTAAATGCTTCGTTCCTTGGCGACCACATCAGCCGCGATTTCTTCCCGTCTCACGTAGGACGGGCTTGCGGCTGCCACCTGCAGGGCCAGATCGTTCACGAAGGCTTTAAATTGCTCGTTGCGCGCCACGAAATCGGTTTCGCAGTTCACTTCGATGAGCACGCCGATTTTTCCTCCGGCATGGATGTACGCGTGAATCAGACCCTGGTTGGTTTCCCGTCCGGCCTTTTTCTGCGCAGCCGCCAACCCCTTCTGCCGAAGGTAGTCGATCGCTTTATCGATGCTGTTTCCGTTTTCGGTTAAGGCTTTCTGGCAATCCAGAATGCCGGCCCCGGTTTTTTCACGCAACTCTTTTACCAACTCACTCAAACTTGCCATGGCTTCCTCAGTTAATCGAATAGAACAATGTCATCTGCGACATGCGGCTCTTAGGAGGCAGACACGCCGGCCAATTTTGCCGCCGCTTTGCCGGCGCCGCCGGCCGGTGCCGATGCAAACTCCGTTTCTTCCTGTTGGGCACGGAGATGGGCGCCTTCGAGGCAGGCGTCCGCAATCCGGGAGATGATCAGCTTGATGGAACGAATCGCGTCGTCGTTACCTGGGATCGGATATTGAATGTGATCGGGATCACAGTTCGAATCGACGATGGCAATGACGGGAATTTCCAGGCGGCTGGCCTCGAGGATGGCGATGTGCTCGATACGCGTATCCAGAATAAACACCGCACCGGGGAGGGCGCGCATGTTACGGATACCCGACAAGTTCTTCTGCAGTTTGACGACTTCCTTCTGCATCTGTCCGAGCTCTTTTTTCGTATGGCCCTGATGCGTCGGATCGGCGAGGGTCGCTTCCATTTTCTTCATTTTGTCGATGCTGCGGCGGATGGTCTGGAAGTTCGTCAGCATGCCGCCTAACCAGCGTTGGTTGATGTAGAACTGATTGGCCCGCTTGGCCTCTTCTTCCAGAATTTCGGCCGCTTGGCGCTTCGTGCCGACGAACAGGACGGAGTCACCGGCTGCCACGGTGTCGCGCGCGAAGGCATAGGCTTGTTCCATGCGCTCGACCGTCTGTTGAAGGTCGATAATGTAGACGCCGTTCCGTTCCCCGAACAGAAATCGCTTCATTTTCGGGTTCCAACGGTTCGTCTGGTGTCCGAAGTGGACGCCGGCTTCCAGTAATTCCTTGATTGCAACTACTCCCATACCTTCACCTCCCTCCGAAGCCTGCAGAGCGCCGTGGCGAACGCGACGGCGAGGGGGATGTCCCCCTTATTCTCAGGCTGCGCAGCGTGCGCAACACGCTGGTGTGGATTTAAATAAGATGTCCCTGGTTTTGGATGCCGCGCTGTGAATGATGGGACCGACCGTTCATTGCGCGAAACGCCCGAACGCTAGCATAGTGGCCGCGATTTTGCAACCGCGTGAGGCCGCTTATGAGCGATAACTCGCGTTGATCCGCACGTATTCGTAAGACAAATCCGTGGTCCACATGTGCGCTCCGGCTTTGCCTTGAGCCAGATCGATGAGAATCGTGAACTCCTTGGCTTTGAAGACCTTGGTCAGTTGCCGTTCGGCTGATCGTCCAAGTCCTTGTCCCCTGCGCACCATCGGCACCCCGCCAAATTTCAGGCTGATGCGGGAAGGATCGATGGGCACTCCTGCGCGTCCGAGCGCCGCCATGACGCGCCCCCAATTGGCATCGCCGCCGAAGAGCGCAGTTTTGACGAGGTTTGAGGTCGCCACCGTTTGCGCGATTTGTTTGGCCGCCTTCGTGGACCGGGCTCGTGTGACCTCGATCCGTACGACTTTGGTGACGCCTTCACCGTCCCAGCAGATTTTCAGTGCCAGAGTGCGGCAGACCGTTTCGAGCATCGCGCAGAATCGCGTGAAGTCGGCCGAGCCCGGTGTGATGGAGCGATTGCCGGCCATTCCGTTGGCCAGGCAGAGCACGGTGTCGTTGGTGCTCGTGTCGCCGTCGACGGTGATACAGTTGAATGACTGATCCACCGCCTGCCGGAGCGCCGATTGGAGGGCGCGTTGCCCGATGGCTGCGTCGGTTGTGAGATAGCCCAGCATCGTGGCCATGTTGGGATGAATCATGCCAGAGCCCTTGGCCATGCCGCCGACGGTCACCATTTTCCCGCCGAGTAGAGCACGGACGGCGACGTGTTTAGGTTTGAGATCGGTGGTCATGATGGCCGCGGCTGCTTCGGCTCCGCCCCGGCGTGTCACGCGTGCGGACAACGCGGGAAGCGCCTTTCTGATGCACGCAATCGGCAGGGGCTGCCCTATGACTCCAGTCGAACCAACGAAGATAGTATGTGGGGCGCAATTGAGGGCGGTTGCCGCCAGCTTCGCCATCTCCTTGGCCGCCTGCATGCCTTCCGGCCCGGTACAGGCGTTGGCGTTCCCGCTATTGACGAGGAAGGCCCGCCCGACGCCCTGCTTGAGGTGCAGGCGATCAAGGATGACCGGGGCCGCCACAACTTGATTCTTGGTGAATACTCCGGCGACCGGACCTTCACGGTCTGACACGAGCAAGGCGAGGTCGAGCTGCTGCTTTTTTTTCTTCTTGATGCCGCTGTAGGCACCGGCGGCCCGAAACCCGATCGGCGCGGTCACGCCTCCAGAAATTGTCTTCATCGCTTTTCCTATGTGAGATGAAATTGATCCGGCCCGATAGGCTCATGCCTGTGCGCGCTAGGGATAGATGCCAGGGGCCACGAGTCCGGTTTCTTCCGGATACCCCAGCATCAGGTTCATCGCTTGAATCGCTTGCCCGGCTGCCCCTTTGATCAAGTTATCAATGGCCGACACGGTGACGATCCATCCGGCCCGCCGATCGGTGTGCACGGCGATGTCGCAATAGTTGGCGCCTCGCACGTGGCGGGGATTCGGCATGGCGCCTTCGAGGAGTCGCACAAATCGTTCACCCTTATAAAACTCCCGATAGAGATTCCGTAACTCGGCGACGTCGGGCTGCCCCTTCATCCGGGCATAGGCGGTACTGAGGATGCCTCGGTTCATGGGAACCAGGTGCGGGGTGAAGGCCACGGTGACGGGACCCTGTTGACGGCCTGCCGCTCCTGCCTTCGTGCCGGCTAATCCGCTGAGTTCCTGCTCGATTTCGGGGATGTGACGATGCTGGCCGATCTTGTACGGCTCCAGCGACTCGTGGGCTTCAGGGAAGTGGTAGGGGAGAGCTGGGCTTCTTCCCGCGCCGGAGATGCCGGATTTCGCGTCGATCACAATGCTGTCAGCCGTCACCAGTCCATGGGCGATCAAGGGGGCCAGTTGGAGGATAGCGGCTGTGGGGTAACATCCCGGCGAAGCGACGAGTCGGGCCTGTGCGATGGCAGAGCGGTGAAGTTCCGGCAAGCCATACACGGCATCCTTGATCAGTTGGGGCTGCGCATGTGCGGTCTGGTACCAGGTTTCATACGTCGCGGGATCTTTGAGGCGGAAGTCTGCGCTCAAATCGATGACACGCTTGCCGGCTTTCATGCAGCTTGCCACCGGCCCCATGGATTTGGTGTGGGGGAGTGCCAGAAACAGGACATCGGCTCGCTCCGCCAAGGCTTGCGGTGCCAACGCTTCAAATGACAGCGGCACGATTCCCTGCAGATGAGGGTACACGGCGGAAATAGCCGCACCGGCTGACTTTTCCGAGGTGACCGCTGTGAGTTGTACGTGGGGATGTTGAGAGAGCAGCCGCACTAGTTCCGCTCCGGTATATCCGCTGGCTCCTGCTACCGCTACTCGTACCGACGTCATCTTCGCCTCCCGGCCCATGACAAATTGTTGCCTGTCTACAGAGAGCCAATAAAAAAGGGAAGGCTGCGGAGCCTTCCCTTTTGAACCCTGTCGCTCCAGTCGATCGTTACCGCTTCGAGTATTGGAAGCGCTTTCTGGCGCCCTTCTGACCGTACTTCTTACGTTCCTTGACGCGAGAATCGCGAGTCAGGAGGCCTTCCTTCTTGATGGGACCGCGGAACGCCGCACTCATGATGACCAGCGCTTTTGAGATGGCATGGCGAAGAGCTCCGGCCTGGCCGGCGGGACCACCGCCATAAACGGTGGCGCGGACGGAATATTTGCCCGCCACTCCGGCCAATTCAAACGGAAATTGAATCACATTCCGCAGCGTCGGGCGGGGAAATGCTTTTTCCAGCGGCTTCTCGTTGACGACGATGTCACCAGCGGCTGCGGTGACCCATGCGCGCGCGATCGCGCTTTTTCTCTTTCCGGTTGCGTACTGCGTCATTGCGGCCATATCAGGCGGTCTCCTTCACTGATCGAATTCGATAAATAGAAATCACAACGAGAGTGATTCCAGCTTTTGTGCTTGGTGCGGGTGGGTTGCGCCGGCATACACGCGCAACTTCTTCGCCATATGGTTGCCGAGTGGATTCTTCGGCAACATGCCCTCGATAGCTTTCGTCAACAATTTGGTCGGGTCCTTCCTGTGGACATGTTCTGCGGTGAGGGTCTTCAAGCCGCCAGGAAATCCGCTGTGCGTCGAATAGGTCTTATTCTCCATTTTGTTGCCGGTGAGCACGACCTTCTCGGCATTCACAATGACGACATGGTCTCCGGTATCGACATGGGGCGTAAAGGTCGGCTTATGTTTCCCTCGCAGCAGGGTGGCGACTTTTGCCGCCAGGCGGCCAAGTGTCTTGCCCTCGGCGTCTACGAGGTACCATTTTCGTTGCACATCAGCGGGTTTCTCAAGATACGTTTTTGTCATGGTCTCCATCTACTCCTGCACGAAAGGATTCTAATGTGAGGAATGAGGCCTCACGCCTGTTGGGTTTCGGTATTGTTGGCGTCCAGCTTATTGATCCATGCGTCCAAATGCACGGCGGTCCGCCGGTTGAGTACATCCTGTGTCGCATAAATCGGGCACCCGGCGCGAAGCGCGAGGGCAATGGCATCGCTGGGTCTGGCATCCAAGGTTCGATGAAGTCCCTTGGAGGCAAATGCGATGCTCGCATAGTACGTACTACTCTTCACGTCCGTAATCACGACCCGCTCGATACGAACGCCGAGGTGATCCGCGAAGCTCCGGATGAGATCGTGGCTCATGGGTCTGGGCGTCACGACATGTTCCATAGCGAGGCGAATGGCATTGCCTTCTGCAGAGCCTACCCAAATCGGGAGGGTCACGCTGGCATCCTCACTTTTAAGGACGATAATGCGGGTATCGGTGTTTCCGTCGTCCAGCACTTGCTTGACGAACAGTGCAACCAGTTCCGAGGCTGTATTCTGTGGCGCGGCGGCATCCATGATTACGTATCCAGTTTGCCGAAGTCTTCGGGCTTCAGGTTTTCAAGCCATTGCTCAAGCTCTTCGGACGACTGTTTCTTGATCACCTTCTCGCTGGCAAAGATCGGTGCGCTGGTTCGCAGGGCCAGGGCAATCGCATCGCTGGGGCGGGAGTCGACGGTGTATTCAGAATCTTCGTACATCAAATGAATCGTGGCGAAGTAGGTGTTGTCGGTCAGATCTGTAATGACCACGCTGATGATTTTGGCATCGAATGTTTCTAAAAATGATTTCATCAAATCGTGGGTCATGGGACGCGGCGCGGTTACGCTTTCGAGCGCGAGGCCGATGGCGCTGGCTTCCGACTTTCCCACCCAGATCGGCAGCATGTCTGAATGCTCTTCGTCTCGCAACACCACTATATACGCGTTGTTATAGGGGTCGAAGATCAGCCCCTTGACCCGCATTTGTGTAATCACGGCGGGAGTATCCTTCCCGATGTCGGCCAAAAACCTCAAGAATAGGGCACTCTATCACTTCCGAAATCAGAGTGTCAATGAATTCAGTGTCAGAATGGAGCGGGAGAGGAACTGTGAAGTAGACGGCACATCTTTCGGCGGTGAAAGCTCGACTGATGAGAGCGGAGCCGCCCGTGCACCTCGCACGTCATGCAGGTGACGGGCAATCTCTCTTGGAACCTATGTGCCGGCCGGCCGGAAGTTCTGATCCAGCTTCGACGTGTCGGTTTGCTCCCCCAGCTTCAGGAACGCCTTCATCTGTTTTTTGACGAGTTCGCGGCCGCTTTCATCGCCGAGATTGACCTGATACTCATTGATGACCATCACTCGCATGCCTTCCCACTTCTTCCAGCAGGGCTTGCAGACCTTTGCCTTGATTTCAGATTCGAGTTTTCCGAGGAATAGCATATCAGTAATTGCTTCGCCTGCCTGGCCGCAGGTGACACACTGCACATCCGCCATGGTTGCCTCCATAGTCCGCGAGTTCTGATTTCATTGTGACACGCGCCATTCTAGCATCCATGTTGTTCAGAAAAAAGAGTCGGGCTCACAGATTGACGGGCCCTCAGGTTCATGCTAAAAATGCGTCCCCTCAAAATTTGAGGATCGAAAGCCGAATGTCGCATCACGAGACAGATGCCCGGATGGCGGAACTGGCAGACGCGCCGGACTCAAAATCCGGTTCTCGCAAGAGAGTGGGAGTTCGACCCTCCCTCTGGGCACCAAATCCTCATGTTGCTACAGTCCGCTCACGACGCCTCGCCTGTACTCTCCCGATCCTAAAGAGTGTTGCAATGAATCGCAGTGAAGCGGGAATGAATTGGGCCGTGTCACTGACGACGACACCATATAGTGGATGTCACAGCCGAAAACCTCTTGACATGATGTGGGGGTTAGCCTATAGTTCGCCAGAATTTGCTGTGGAATACTTATGACTCAGTTAGTTTATTGTCGTCCATCATCAATCTCTTATCAATTCCAACTCACTAAGGAGGCAGCACATGCGTAACGTGTTGGCACTTGGAGCTGCGGTGCTTTTTATCAGCTCTGTTGGTGTTGCAGGCGCTCAAGAGCGTTTGCCACAGTCCTCGTCGGGATCAGGGTTCGGTGTCGGCACCGGAGTCGGGGATGTGTCTGGTAACTCCGGCCGTACCGCAGCATTTGACCGGACCGCATTTATGGAGCGTCTCTCTCAAGCGGAAACGGTCTTCGGTCGCGTGCTGGCCATCGATATTCCGGGTGGAAAGCTTCACCTGGAGACAGGTGGTAGTTCTCATGATGAAGGTCGGGCTGGAACCGGTGCGATGTCCTCGCTCACTCTTTATCTTGATGAGAAGACCAATCTGGACCAGATCCGTGCGTTGAACGCCGGTGATGATATTTCGGTGCAAGTCATGGAGCCGTTAAACCAACGGGCTGAACAGGGTGTATACGGGACTGGCCGTAAGCTTGTCCGAGAAGTATACCTGTTCCGCGGTAACGAAAAATTGGCTGGATTTGGTGGTCTTGGTCAGCGTCCGGCTCCGTCTACGGAGCGCGGGATCGAGACCAACTCGGCCACGAACACCGGTGGCCCTGTCGGTGGTGTGTTCCCTGGAACGGTCACGAGCGGTGTGGTGACCACCACCGTGGGTGAGTTCACGGGAACTGCGCCCTGCTGGAATTGTGAACCGCAGCCGGGATGGGGTTACCAGACGGTCGCTCCTGAAACCAAGGTTCAGAATAAGTCCGACTACGGAACTGATGGTGCCAAGCCCAATCTTCAGAAGGGCTGGACCAACTAAGAGTTAAGGCCATCTGAGGGCCGATGGTTGAGCGGGGTGTTTCGTAAGAAGCACCCCGCTTTGCTTTTCTGCCCTGTCTTTTTCTCAGTCACCGTTGCAACGGTGGGAAACCCTTGATACCATCACCACATCACGTCTAGTGAAAGCGGGAATGATGTCCGACTCATTCATAAAGGTTCACACGCCCGACGAAGAACTAGATCTTCGGGGTGTGATTTGCCCTTACAATTTTGTAAAGACGAAGCTCAAGCTCGAGAGCATGGCTCCCGGGCAATTGCTCCTCGTTCACCTGGATGATGGTGACCCGATTCGCAATGTGCCCCGCAGTGTCAGCGATGACGGCCATGATGTGGTCTCGCAGGAGCGTGCCGAGCAGTCTTTTCGTGTCATGATACGAAAGCGTCTCGACGAATAAGTCCTCAGACCGTTCCCTGTGCTGTCTGCCCCCGTCTTTTCAGGCCCTCCACAATTAACGTGATCTGCGACGCAGTGTCGTGAAAGGAATTCCTTGCTAGGACCGTACGGACTCGTCCTCTAACGACGTTCTGCGTGGTTTTCGTAAGGTCCAGCGCTACCACCACTCGTCGATTCCCGAATGTGTCCATGATGAGTGAAAGAAGATGGGGGAGTGTTTTCGCCGGAGGCAGAAAAATCATAGTGCGCGGCTCGGTGCGGAGTGCTTGAAGACGACGCGTCATTTTGCGCAGCCCGCCGGACCAACGGCCTTCGAAGACAAATGAGTCGCCATCCATGCCGCACAGCGCAACTGCCGCAACAACGGCAGACGTTCCTGGAATCACTTCGATAGGGAGGTGGGCCTTGGATGCCGCGGAAATCAACACTCTGCCGGGGTCGTAAATCGCAGGCATTCCGCAGTCCGAAACCAGGGCAATATGGAGTCCTTGTTTGAGACGCTCCAGCAACACCGGCGCTTTCTCAGCGGCATTCTTCCGATCATACGTGGTGACGACGGCATGAATGCCGTGATGCGAAAGCAGTGCTTGGGTAGATTGGGGATTTTTGGCGGCAATCACATCGACCTGCCGGAGCGTCGAGCGCGCTCGAATCGTGAGATCATCCGGATGCCCGATTGGTACACCCACGATGAACAATCTCCCTGAACGGGCGCGGGATTGAGCGCACTTTTCTTGACTCCGTTCTCCTCGCATCGATATAATTTCCAGTTCCCAAAAAAAGTGGCTTTGCGCTGAATTGTTGCGAGGATAGGGGCAGTATGTCGTCGGTTTTCTTCATGCTCACGATGGGGCTCTATTTCGTGAGCACGGTGTGTTACCTGGCCTATTTGCTCCGCCGTGCCGAAACCCTCTCAAAAGTCTCGCTTGGAATTACTGCTGTCGGCTTCGCGACGCATACCGTCGCGCTGGTCGCCAGGATGGCCGATTCCAGCCAAGCCCAGCTGCCGACCTTTCACGAAGCCCTGTCATTTTTCTCCTGGATGCTCATTTTGGTGTTTCTGGCTGTAGAATTTCGGCGACAACTGCATGTGCTCGGCTCCTTCATCGTCCCACTGGCGCTGGTCTCCCTTGTCACCGCTGCGGCATTTCGTTCGGATGGGGCGTCTAGCCTGCAACCGGTCTTCAAAACGCTATGGGTGCATGTCACCCTCAGTATGCTGGGGACCGTCGGGTTTGCCGTCGCCTTTGTTGCGGGGGTGATGTATCTCATTCAGGACGGTCTTCTCAAGTCGAAACGTTTCAATGTGCTGTATGCAAAACTGCCCGCCCTGGACTATCTCGATCATCTGAATCAGCAATCGATTGTGATGGGATTTCCCCTCTTGACCCTCGGGATCATCAGCGGCGCATTTTCTGCGGAGATCGTTCGAGGCACCTATGTGAACTGGAACCCTGAACAAACCTGGGCCATGGTGACGTGGGGCTTCTACTTCGTCGTGCTGGTCGGCCGGCTGACCATCGGCTGGCGGGCGAAACGAGCGGCCTATCTCACCATCATCGGATTTGCCGGCGTCATTCTGACGCTGATCGGCGTGGTGTTGAAAAGTCACGGGTCGGTGTCCTGATGCATGTCATTGTTGTCGGATTGAGCCATAAGACCGCCCCTGTCGAGATTCGGGAGAAGCTCGCCGTTCCTGAAAGCCGTCTCCGGGAAGCGCTCAGTCGGCTCTGCACCTATCCAGGCGTGCGCGAGGGGTTGCTGCTCTCCACCTGTAATCGAGTGGAAGTGTACGCCGTCGTCGAAGACTTGGAAAGCGGCTATGGGCGAGTGCAGGAATTCCTGGCTGATACGCATCTCTCTCTGTCTTCCGAACATCTGACCCCGCATCTCTACTGGCATGCCGGCGATCGTGCCATCAGCCACCTCTTCCGCGTCGCGTCCAGCCTCGATTCCATGATCGTCGGTGAGTCCCAAATTCTCGGACAGATCAAGGATGCGTTCGAAGTCGCCCTGACGCACAAGGCCTCCGGGTTGTTGCTGAACAAGATCGTCAAGAAAGCCATTTCGGTCGCCAAACGCGTGCGTACCGAAACCAAGATTGCCGAAACGGCCGTTTCCGTGAGCTACGCGGCAGTCGAATTGGCCAAGAAAATCTTTTCGAACTTGACCGAGAAGACGGTGCTGTTGATTGGAGCAGGGGAGATGGCGAAGTTGGCGGCCCGTCATCTCATTGCCAATGGGGTGCGCCAGGTGAGGATCACCACCCGGAACTTCCAGCATGGGTTGGAGTTGGCCCAGAAGTTTAACGGCACCGCCGTTCCGTTTGAGGACTACAAAACGGAGCTGGCCGGAGCGGATATTGTGCTCGTGTCCACCGGAGCGTCACATTACCTGGTCACCGCCGACGATGTGCAGCGGGCGATGCGACAACGCATGAGTCGTCCCATGTTTTTGATCGATATCTCCGTGCCGCGCAACATTGATCCTGCGGTGAGGCCGATCGACGATGCGTTCCTCTTCGACATCGACGATCTCCACATGCGGGTCGAGCAAAACCGGGAAGACCGACTGCGCGAAGCGGCGAAGGCCGAGCAGATGGTGGTGGAAGAAGTGGCCGTGCTCGGACAGTGGCTGCAGTCGCTGGAAGTGACGCCGACCATTGTTGCCCTGCGTGGCCGGACCGAAGAAATCAAACGGCGCGAGGTCGAGAAGGTCCTTGCACGGTTGGCGCATTTGTCCCCGGAAGATCGAGCCGCCGTGGAAGCATTGGCGTCGGCTATTGTAAATAAAATGGTGCACGGCACGATGGTGACGTTGAAAGCCGAGGCCACGTCGTCCAGCGGCGCGGCCTATGTCGACGCGGCCCGCCGGTTTTTTAGCCTGGAGGATACGCCCGCTGCGTACCCGCCCGCACAGGCGGATGTGCAGGATGTAGCGGAGGAAAGCGGCGCCGGGAACGGCGCCACTCGATTTTCCGAGGCGTCATTGGTACCGCACACAACGAAGGAGCAAAGCCGGCGAGTGAGTTGAACCGCATCGCCGTGATCCCCTATGAGCAGATTATCCGTTACAGCCGGTCCATCATTCATGACCAGCCGATCCGATTGTGAGTGCCGATGAGTCGCGCGCTTATTCTCGGGACACGTGGCAGCAAGTTAGCTGTGCATCAAAGCGAGTGGGTTCAGGCGCGTCTCCAAGAACTGGTCCCGGGTCTCACCATTTCCTTGAAGCGCATCCAAACCTCAGGCGACAAAATCCTTGATGTGCCGCTGGCAAAAATCGGCGGCAAGGGGCTGTTCGTCAAGGAAATCGAAGATGCGCTCCTGAGCGGGGAGATCGACCTCGCCGTCCACAGCATGAAGGATGTTCCGACGGCTTTACCGGATGGCTTGGATATTCTCTGCGTGCCTCCGCGGGAGGATGCGCGCGATGCGCTGATCACGCGGGATGGATGCCGGCTAGATGAGTTGAAGCCCGGTGCCCGCATCGGCACCAGTAGTCTCCGGAGGCAAGCCCAGTTGCTGCACCATCGCCCTGATTTTGTGATCGAGATGCTGCGCGGCAATTTGGACACGCGTCTCAGGAAATTACGCGAAGGACAGTTTGATGCCATCGTCTTGGCTGCTGCGGGTTTGCGGCGGCTGGGGTGGAACGCGGAGATTACGGAGTATCTTCCGGTGGAACTCAGCCTACCCGCCATTGCGCAAGGCGCATTGGGTATCGAGGCGCGCAGGGACGACAGCTTCGTCCGCGATGTGTTAGCTCGTTTTGAGGATCGACCGACCCGGATCACGGTGACAGCCGAACGGGCCTTGTTGCACAGGCTTGAAGGAGGCTGTCAGGTTCCGATCGCCGCGCATGCTCTGCTGGAGGGTGACACCTTGAAGCTGGATGGCCTTGTCGCCAGCGTGGATGGAAAGCGCGTGATCAGGCAGCACATCAATGGTCTGGCCGCAGAGGCGCATCAACTTGGCACCACGCTTGCGGAACGGCTTTTGTCGGCTGGTGGAGACGTGATTCTCAAGGAGATCTACGGGCGAGCGTAATGGTCATGACGACGCGCAAAGGAACCGTCTATTTGGTCGGCGCCGGTCCCGGTGATCCGAAGCTGCTGACGTTGCGCGGCAAGGAGTGTCTGGAGCAAGCCGATGTCGTCTTGTACGATTACCTCGCGAACGAAGCGCTGCTGCAACACGTGCCCCACACGGCTGAACGACTGTACGTCGGTCGGCGTGGTCGCGGCCATTATCGTGATCAATCGGAGATCAATCGCCTCTTGATCGATCAGGCCCGTGCCGGAAAATGTGTGGTCCGGTTGAAAGGCGGCGATCCGTTCGTATTCGGGCGGGGTGGCGAAGAGGCCGAGGCCGTAGCCGCCGCTGGTTTGGACTACGAAGTGGTGCCTGGTGTGACCGCCGCCGTAGCGGCCCCAGCCTATGCCGGGATTCCCGTCACGCATCGGACTCTCGCATCGACGGTGACCTTTATCACCGGCCATGAAGATCCTACGAAAGAGCGCAGCAGCATCGAATGGACTCGCTTGGCGACCGTCCATGGTACCCTGGTCTTTCTCATGGGGATGACCAATTTACCGAAGATCGTGCAATGCCTGCGGACCGAGGGCAAGGATGGCACGACGCCGGTGGCCGTCATCCGGTGGGGGACGCGTGTCTCGCAGCGGACGGTTGTGGGCACCTTGGACGATATTGTGGAGAAAGCGGCAGCGGCTCATATGGAACCGCCGACCGTGATCGTGGTGGGAGAGGTGGTGCGTCTCCGGCCACAGTTAAACTGGTTTGAGCAGCGTCCGCTGTTCGGAAAACGAATTCTCGTCACGAGACCGAAGCCTCAAGCCGGCGAATTTTCCGATCTGATCCAGGCTCAGGGTGGGGAGGCGGTGGAATGCCCCACCATCGAAATTGTGCCCCCTGAGGACCAGGCCCCTCTGGATGCGGCTCTCGCGCGATTGTCTACCTACAACTGGTTAATCTTTACCAGTGTGAACGGCGTCGGCCCATTCATGACGCGCCTGCTTAGCACGCAGCGTGATGTCCGCGCATTGGCCGGTCTCACCATCTGCTGCATCGGTCCGCGCACTGCTGAGGCGCTCGCTGCCTATGGTTTACGTGCCGATGTGATTCCGGAACAATTTCAGGCGGAGGGCCTTCTGGATTCGTTGGCCGGACGACCGCTTCGCGGGGCCAAGGTGCTGATTCCCCGCGCGCTGGTGGCTCGGGAGCTGCTCCCGGAGCAGTTGCGTACACAGGGGGCAGAGGTTGATGTGGTGCCGGTCTATCGCACTATTCTGCCCACCGTGGCGATGGATCGCCTGGTTGGACAGCTCGGGGCCGGAGAGATCGACGTGATTTCGTTTACCAGTTCGTCGACGGTACGAAACTTTGTCGGATTATTTCCCTCGAAGGATGACATGTTGCGACTGATCGGGGAGACGACGGTTGCCTGCATCGGTCCCATCACGGCGGCCACCGCCCGGGAAGCCGGCCTGACGGTGCATGTCATGGCGGCGGAGAACACCATTCCTGCATTGGCGGAAGCGATCGTCCGGCATGTGGAGAGTCAGCGTGATCACCGGCCCGCCTCGGCGAATCGATGATCATGGGCAGTTGATCGGCAAGATGGGCGTTATTTAACAGGGAGGATGCCGCATGGTTCCAGTCAAGTCATTCATGGTTCCGAAAGACAAGTTCATCACCGTGGAGCGCGATGTGGATGTGCGCACGGCGGGCCGCGTCATGCGGGATCGCAACATCGGCAGCTTGTTCGTCACCAATGGCAAGGATGTCATCGGCATCATTACGGACACGGATATGGTTCGGCGGGTTGTGGCGACCGGGGCCGATATGACGAAGACGACGGTTGAACAAATCATGTCGGCGCCGCTCGTGACGATCGAAGAGCATAAGACGTTGCTGGACGCGAACGATCTAATGGCTCAAACGCATCTTCGCCATCTCGGGGTGACGAAGGACGGGCAACTGGTCGGCATGATTTCGGTGCGTGATTTGGTGGTCTTCCTCACCAACTTGCCGAGGAAGTAAGCGCATGGCCTTTCCGATGCAGCGCATGCGTCGAACGCGGGAAACCGAGCCGCTTCGGCGAATGGTTCGAGAAACGACTCTGACCCCGAATGACTTCATCTATCCGGTGTTTGTCACCGAAGGACAGGGGCGGCGCGAACCGATCAGCTCGATGCCGGGGCAGTCTCGTGTCTCTATTGATCTCCTGATCAAAGAGGCTCTGGAGGTCAAGGCCTTGGGGATTCCTGCCGTGATTCTCTTCGGCATTCCCGATCGAAAGGACGAGCGAGGGAGCTCGGGATTCGACCCGAATGGAATCGTGCAGCGCGCCATTCGCGCCTTGAAAGAGCAGGTTCCTGAGTTGGTCGTGATTACCGACGTCTGCATCGACGAGTATACGAGCCATGGTCATTGCGGTATCGTGCGCAACGGGAAAATCGTCAATGACGAGACGCTGGATTGTCTGAGGGCCATGGCGAAGACACATGCCGAGGCGGGTGCCGATATGGTCGCCCCGTCAGACATGATGGATGGGCGAGTGGCCGCCATTCGGGATGAACTGGATCGTGCCGGATTCGTCGACATTCCGATCATGGCCTATGCCGCGAAATTCGCGTCCTGCTTTTATGCGCCCTTTCGTGATGCCGCCAACTCCAGCCCGCAGTTCGGCGACCGGCAGTCCTATCAAATGGATCCCGCCAACAAACGGGAGGCGTTACGGGAAATCGATTTGGATGTCGAAGAGGGCGCCGATATCATCATGGTCAAGCCGGCCATGCCCTATTTGGATGTCATCAGCGCGGCGCGTAAGCGGACGCTCTTGCCCATCGCCGCCTATCAGGTGAGCGGCGAATACAGCATGATCAAAGCCGCCGCGCAGGCGGGATGGCTGGATGAACGTCGAGCCATGATGGAGTCGCTGCTGTCGATCAAACGCGCCGGCGCGGAAATCATCCTGACCTATTTTGCCAAAGAAGCGGCCGCCCTGCTTCAGTCACGGCACGCATGAAAATTTCGCGCGGTCTGACCCCGTCCATCGCCAGGCCCTATTCGGTGGTGACCATCGGCAATTTCGATGGTCATCATCATGGCCACCGGGCGCTCTTGGATCGGGTGGTGTCGACGGCTCGACGTGAGGCGGGCACAGCGTTGGTGCTCACGTTCGATCCGCATCCGGTCAAGATTCTGGCTCCTCAGGTCAATCTGATGTTTCTCACGACGCCGGAAGAAAAACTAGCTCGCTTCGAGGCCGCCGGCATCGACGAAGTGGTGTTTCTGGAATTTACGACCGCATTTGCCGCATTGAGCCCTGCACAGTTCGCGAAGCAGGTGCTCTGCGATGGCATCGGCACGCGGGAGTTGTTTGTCGGAGAGCATTTTGCGTTCGGGAAGGGGCGAGCCGGTCGAATTGCGGATCTGCTTGAACTCGGCGCGCAGCTTGGCTTTCGAGTGCATCCGACACCGCCCGTGACGATCGACGGCGAGGTGGTGAGCTCGACGCGGATTCGCCAGATGATTCAAGCGGGTGACCTGCAGAAGGCGATTCGTTTCCTCGGGAGACCCTATCGCATCGAAGGGACAGTGATTCCCGGCGCTCACCGCGGGACGGAACTGGGATGGCCCACGGCCAATCTTCGCCTCCCTGAAGGACGGGTCATTCCGCCGGATGGCGTGTATGCAGCGAGGGTGCTCTGGAGCGGGCGTGCCTTGGACTCGGTCGTCTACATCGGCACCAGGCCGACGTTTGGGGCCGGTGAACGATTGCTCGAAGTGTCGATCTTGGATGAACGGCTGGAGCTTTACGGCGACACGATCCGTGTGGAGTTGCTGGGGTTTGTTCGTGAGGACCGAGTGTTCGCATCTGCAGACGCGTTGACCAGACAGATTGAATTGGACGTGGATGCTGCTCGCACACAGTTGCGCGAGGCGGCATGGGATATCGTCTCTCCCCCACATTCCCAGTCATGAGCGATGGCAGGTTCTTCCACAGCGCTGCAGCATTCGCTTCGTAATAAAGTTGCTCAGGCCCTCCGCGCGCGCGCACTCCTTCAACCGGGCCAATCTGTGCTGGTGGCCGTTTCCGGGGGGCCGGATTCCGTGGCCTTGCTCTCCGTTCTCCATGAGCTCGCGCCGGCCTGGAGTTTTTCGCTGACGGTCGTCCATTGCAACTATGGGTTGCGGGGGGCCGAATCGGACGGGGATGCCTCTTTTGTCATCGAGCTCTGCCGACGGCTGACCCTTCCCTGTATCGTCAGGTCTCTCTCTATTCCTGGGCGTGGCCCGGGTCGTTCGAACTCATTGCAGGCGCGTGCCCGGGAGCTGCGCTATCGGCTATTCCGTGACCTGAGCGCCGAACTCGGCGTCGATCGCGTGGCGCTCGGGCATACGGCGGATGATCAGGCTGAAACGGTGTTGCTGCGGATGTTGCGCGGGGCCGGCTTGCGCGGTTTGGGCGGCATGCCGCATAGCCGAGGGAATCTCTTCGTGCGCCCGCTCCTGACTGTCACGCGGCGTGAGATCCTGTCCTATCTGGAAACGAAGAGGTTGTCCTTTCGGACCGATTCCAGCAATGCGGCATCCGTCTATCTTCGTAATCGAGTCCGGCATGAACTGCTCCCTGTAATGCGGTCCCTGGCTCCGGCAGCGGTCCGGCTGCTGGCGCGACAGGCCGACATTGTGCGCGAGGACGACCGGCTATTGGAGCGCCTCGCTGATCGGCGCCTGGTACGGGCGACACTCAGTCGAGACTCACAGACAATTATCCTTGATCGGGGGGCCTTGCTTGCTCAGCATGCGGCCTTGCAGCGCCGCATGCTGAGGCAGGCGATGCAAGCGCTCTCACCATCTGTCGGTGGACCGCGTGGCGATGTGCTGCTCTCATTGTTAGCCTCTGTGTCCACGCGGCGCTCAGGCGGTTCATGGAAGGTGGGATCCCTGGTGGTGACATCCGAACAGGGACAGGTACGAATCACGGTGGGCGCTTCCGCTCGTCGGGAAACAGAAGCGCATCTTCAGCCCGCATCCAGTATCCCCCTTCAGGCGGTCACGCAGTCCGCCTTGCCCTGTACCCTGCCATGGCCGCCAACCGGGGCCTTGATTCGCATTACGATGGTGACGCGTGAACGGGGAAGAGCCTTGCTGAAAACGCCTTCCCCGACAGTCGCTATTTTTGATGCGGAGCAGCTGTCGTTGCCGTTGACGGCTCGATCGTGGCGGCCGGGGGATTATTTTTTTCCCGCCGGCATGGCCGGTCGACGAAAGAAATTGCAAGATTACTTCACAGATGCAAAACTGGGTCGGTCTATGCGAGAACACATCCCACTGCTGCTCTCTCGAGAACACATCGCCTGGATCGTGGGGCAACGGATCGATGCCCGATTCGCGGCCACCGCTTCGACGACCCGATTTATCCTGGCTCGTGTGACGCATCCCGTACGCCGGAAAGGAGTCGTGTAGGAATGGAACGCATTTTTGGTCGCCCCATTGTGACGCAGGAACAGATGCGAACTCGAATTCGTGAGCTCGGCCGACAGATCGCGTCTGACTACGCCGGCAAAGAGTTGGTGCTGGTAGGGGTGCTCAAAGGAGCGTATGCCTTTTATGCCGACCTGGCCCGGGCCATCCGTATTCCGATGCGGGTAGAATTTATCGTGGTGACGAGTTACGGCGCCGGCAAGCGAAGCTCCGGTAAGGTCAAGTTGATCTCTGACCTGACGGAACCGATTGCGGGCAAGGATGTCCTCTTGGTGGAGGACATTGTCGATTCGGGGCTCACGGTGCAGTACCTCATGAAGACCTTGTCGCGACGAAAACCTCGATCGTTGAAGGTCTGCACCCTGCTCAGCAAGCCGGAGCGGCGGCAAGTCGAGGTGGATCTGGAATATGTCGGGTTTAAAATTCCCAATAAGTTTGTCGTGGGCTATGGACTCGATTACCGGCAGGAGTACCGCAATCTCCCGTACCTGGCGGCGCTCGACCAAGGTGAGGAAGGGGAGCAGGAGTCCGCATGAAAGGTTGTTCCCCCTGCGGAACCTATGGTAACATTCTGCAGGCTTAGCTAATTTTCGGTCTGCCTAATATCCTCAAAGGAGAGGTGGATGAATTCACGCGTAAAGAATTTATTGTTCTGGGTCGTGGTCGGCCTGTTCATGATTTTGTTGTTCAATTTGTTTAGCGTGCCGACCCATGCGCCGGAAGAT
>CP092081.1:3470701-3554881 GCA_022226935.1 Nitrospira sp. | reverse complement strand
CCCACGATCTTTGAGCCATAGGTTTTCGCCAGCTCAACTCCGACATCGACGGCTGTATTGGAATGGTCGGAATTATCGACCGGGATATAGATCGTCTTGTACATCGAAACGCCTCCTAGGCAAACACTCTATAGGGGGATGAGATCAGAGAACCGCCGAGAATTCAAACGGTTGAATGGAGCTTTACCCCAAAAGAAGCGGCATGATAGCACCGTGTTCTCGGGGAATGCAAGCAAACCGACGGTGGTCACAGGGTCTGTGGATAGTCGCTAACTCGTTGGACTCACAGCTGTCTTTTCCGTTGAGGCAGCTGTTGGTTGAGCGGGACGGCGTGACCGAAGAATCTCTTCCAACGTCAAGAGCGCTTCACGTCCCGAGTTATTCTGAATCCCGCGAATGAGATTCGCATCGGCATAATGAGCCTGGTCCGGCTTCGGCCCGGGGGGGGGCGTTTGAGACAGGGATCCGGTCCATGCGCGAGGATCGCGACTGCCCTCTTTCTGCTCCCAGGCAGTGAGGCACGCCTTGGCGATGATTTTATTGAGCGGCGCCGGATTGTAGAGCAGTTTGCGAATGCTCGTCGGCGTCAACATGAGCGGGTTATATCCGGCTGAGAGGTAGCCTTCTTCCAGCAGCCGGTGTTCCAAATCCGTATTGGGCTGGATTCCGAGGAAGAACATGAGAGGGAAGACACGCTCTTCACCTAAAATTGACGCGACTTTTTTGTAGGACTCCACGCTCTGAAGCAGACTCTCTTCCGTCTCCTTCGGAGAGTTCAGCGAGTAATTCAGGATCACTTTCCCCTTGAAGCCGGCTTCGGCCAGATACCGGCATCCGTCGTACAGCCGTTCGAGTTTGAAGCCCATGTGCAGATTATTCAGCACCTCCTGAGACCCCGAGGTGATGGCGACTTCCAAATCCCCGACACCCGATCGCACCATGAGTTTGGCCAGCTCCGGAGTGATTAGCGAGGTGCGGATATAGCCTGACCACTCAATCTCCAGCTTTTCGCTCAGGATTCGTTCAAGAATTTCAGTGCATTGAGGATAGGCTTCCTTGCCCGTGATGAATTGGGCATCGGTGAACCAGAATCGACGGGCGCCCCACTGATGATAGTGCTGAGAGATATCTTTGACGACCATTTCTGGCGGCCGATACCGCACCCGTTTGCCTTCGATGTAGGGATAGAGGCAGAAGGCACAATCGTAGGGGCAGCCGCGTTTCGTCTGGACGCCGATCGATTCATCCATATACGACGCATGCTGGGGGAAAATGGATGTGAGATAGGGCAGATCGACGGTCAATGCGTCCAGCAGTGCTGGTGAGCCCTGATTTCCTTTGCGTGTCTGTTTTCCTTCCCGAATGATATAGCGTTCGTGTTCAAGGGATTCGCCGTTGACCACCTTGAGAATGGCGTCTTCTCCCTCCCCGAGGATTCCAATGGTCCCTTCGGGGAGCTTCTCAATTAATTGATCGGCAAACGCCGTGAACGCTCCACCGCCGATCATGATCTGAGTCTTAGGAAATTCCTTCCGAATCAACCAGGGGTATGACAAGTTCGCCCGAATGTGGCTGTAATACCGGTAGAGCTGCTTCAAGCCAGCGAATGACGCGGCCACACGCTTGATCGGATTGCTGGCGAAGTAAAAATTGAAGGCGTGCTCTAGCGAAGCGTCACCTTCGTGGGGGGAAAAAATCTGAATGTCCCGCCACGAAAAGCAGACCAGGTCAGGCTTGAAGTCGAGCGCGGCATCGCGAATGGCTTGCGTCCGTTGCGATTCGGGGAACAGCGACAGATCGAGAATGCGCTGCCGTACTTCGGGTTTTCGGCGATGGATAAAGTCCGCCAGATAGGTCACGCCGATCGGGTAGACCTTTTTGCAGGGAAGAAAAATGTAGAGGATGGAATTCATCAACCGTCAGCCGTCAGCTCATAGCTATCAGCCTGCGCCGAGAGCTGAAAGCTGATCGCTTTTTTGTTATTTGGTGGCCACGTGGATGGCGACGATGCCTCCGGTGAGGTTCCGGTATTCCACTTGGCGGAACCCGGCTTCCCTCAGCAGCGTGGCCAACCGTTCTTGATCCGGGAACGTCCTGATCGAGGCCGGCAGGTATTCATAGACACCGGTCCGGTCCCGCGCAACCTTGGTGCCGACCCAGGGAAGCAGGCGAAACGAATACCAATCATAGAGCGCGCGCAACCAGCCATAGGCCGGCCGTGAGAATTCCAAGCAGACGAAACGGCCGCCCGGCCGCAAGACCCGCCGGATTTCCGTGAAGGCCTGTGCCAGGTTGCCCACGTTGCGCATGCAAAAGCCTGTCGTCACCGCATGGAACGTATCATCGGGAAAGCCGAGCTGCTCGGCATTGGCCTGCAGGCAGGTAATGCGGTCGAGGAGCCCTCGCCCCGACACTTTGCGGAGTCCTTCGGCTAACATGGCATGATTTAAATCAGAGGCCACCACATGGCCCTGTTCGCCCATTTTGGGTTCGATCAACAAGGCGAGGTCCGCCGTCCCGGCGCCAATGTCGAGTGCGCGGCCGTTCGTCACGGCGGGCACATAGGACGCTGTGAGTCGTTTCCAATGGTGGTGGAGGCCGAAGCTGAGCAGGGTATTGTTGAGATCGTAGACGCCGGCGATCGCCGTGAACATGCGCTGGACGGCCTGTTCCCGAGCCTGGCCAGACCACGTCGAGACGGCTTTCGCCGCGCCTTCGGAGCGCTCGGTGATTGGAGATTGTTCTGCCCGCACCATGGGAGGGTGGTAGCACCCGCTTTTGCCTGTTGTCAAGGTCGCGGGGCTGGTCGGGCGAAGGTGATGAAAATCAGTTGGTTCGCCGGGATGCCAGCATTAAGCTGCTGCACGGGTCTCGCTCTTTGGAGCCGCCCCGTTCCACTGACCGACTTCGAGGCTTTCCAGCCAATCGAGCAGTTTGCCGACGTTCTCCCCCTCGAAAATCGATCCGTGTTGCGGGCAGATCATCTTGGGCTTGATAGCACGCACCCGTTGGACCCAGCCACGGAGCGCGGTGGTCGAGGGCATCCAGCGGAGATGAAACCCTCGCATATATTGGATGTGTTGCTCAAAATCCGTGACGACCAGGTTGGCATGGTGATCCGGGACGAGGGCGGCTCCGACGTCTCCCGAAAATAGAATGCCCGCCGTCGGGTCGTAGAGGGAGAAATTGCCGGAAGAATGGCAGTAATGGGCCGGAATGGCTTCCACTTCCGGGCCTGTCTCGCCGATCTTGATGCGCATGCCGTCGTCGGGAATCGCGTGTAAGGTGATGATGGCGCCGGTGCTGAAATGGCTGACAAAACCGGTCCACAGCCAGGAGCAATAGGTCTTGATGGCCGGGTTCAGGTCGAGCCACATGGCCAGCGACGAGCAGATATCGGGGTCCTGGTGGCTGGCAAAAATCACCTTGATATCCTGCATGCGGACATATTTCGCCAGTTCGGCCAGCACTTGGGGGAAAATCTGAATGCCTCCTGGATCCAGCAGCATGGCGTGGCCGCGATGGATGATCACATATTCATTCGTGTCGATGACATGGTCGTCCTTTTCGGGATCCCGCCCGATGACGACCCACTGATGATCATCTTTATTGAACAGCACCTTACTTTGCATAGGTATGCCCTTTCAGCAGCAGTCCGAGGAGTTCTTGCCCATGTTCGATGGCGTCTTTCATGGCGCGAGTCTTGTTATCGAGGTCATCGACGACCCGGCTGATTTCGGCCGCCAGGTTCTTGAAATTGGCTTCGGCCTCCGCCAACCCGGCCGCCTCCGAAGAAATGCAGAACGCCATATAGCGCGCTGTGAGCCCGATCATCTTCAGCCCGTTCAGCGCCTGATGCGTTTCCCCCAGACAGCGCAGGGCCTCCTTCAGCCGATTCTGCAGCTCGGTGAGATTGGCCTGACAGTGATTCACCAAGTACAGGCGATTCTCCCGCTCGAGGGCTCCCACCGACGTGAACGCCGGATGTCGCGTTAATTGTGTGACGTCGGCGGCCGTCGTAAATCGAAGATGAGAGAGGGTGTCCAAACCGTTGGACTTGGAGGATGCCTCACCCTGCGTCATCGCCGAAAGCAGGCTGGCAATCAATTGGTGATATCGCCAGACAATATTCGAACTGCTGGCGGTCACCTTGGCGAGCCCTGCACAGAGATGCTCAAGCGCTTCCACTTCCGGCCGGATTTCTTTGGGGGTGTTGTTCAGGATCTCGACCAGTGCCAGCATGGGCCGGCCCTTTCCCCCGGGGATTTTGGCGGCTTGAACGACGCCGTTATTCGCCAGAATCTGCATGGAGAGCGAGAGCTGCTGCAGAGAGCGGCTGACGTTGAGGATATCGACGGTAATCCCGAACAGTTGATTGATATTTCGTTTGAAGAGGCTCAGCACGTCATGCATGGCAGCCGTCAAAATGGTGGGTGGTTGCGAGGACAAAGGTTCCCGCAGTTCCCTATCGGTACATTCAGGGAAAACTAAAATCCTCTCCGGCGGTCGAGATGTGTCGATATTTTGACGGTCCGGCTGGCGTCGGCGTCAGGTCGCTGCGGTCTTATGACGAGACTCGCGGAGCGGCGTGATATAATCCCGCGCTTATGAGCAATTCCATCATCATCAAAGGCGCGCGTGAACATAATCTGAAGAATCTCGATGTCGAGATTCCACGGGATAAGTTGGTCGTGATGACCGGCCTGAGCGGGTCGGGAAAATCCTCTCTGGCCTTCGACACGATCTATGCGGAAGGGCAGCGGCGGTATGTCGAGTCGTTGTCCGCTTATGCCCGGCAATTTCTCGAACAGATGGGGAAGCCCGATGTGGACTCCATCGAGGGGTTATCGCCGGCGATCTCGATCGAACAGAAGAGCACCAGCCACAATCCTCGTTCCACCGTGGGGACCGTCACGGAGATCTACGACTATCTGCGGCTCCTCTATGCCCGCGTGGGGCACCCGTTCTGTTTCCAATGCGGACAGGAGATTACCGCCCAGACGGTGCAGCAGATGGTGGATGCCATCTGCGAACTGCCGGAAGGCTCCAAGTTTCAGATCCTGTCCCCGATTGTGCGGGGCCGGAAAGGGGAATATCGCAAGGAACTGCTGGAGATGCGTAAGGCGGGATACGTGCGTGCGCGTATCAATGGCGAAATGGTCGACTTGGGCGACGACATCACCCTCGACAAGCAGAAGAAACACAACATCGAAATCGTGGTCGATCGGTTGGTGATGAAGCCGGGTGAGGCCTTGATGCGGCGGATCGCGGATTCCGTCGAAACCTCGGTGAAGCTGGCCGGAGGTTTGGTGGGAGTCCTCTCGGAGACCGGCAAGCTGCATCTCTACAGCGACAAACTCGCCTGTATCAAATGTGGGGTGAGTTATCCGGAGATTACGCCGCGGGTGTTTTCGTTTAATAGCCCGCACGGCGCCTGCCCGGCCTGTGACGGAATCGGCTACGCCATGACGCCGGGGGCATCGGAAGAAGACGACTTCACTCTGCTCGAACGGTGTGAGACCTGTCAGGGCGCGCGTCTCAAGCCGGAAAGTCTGGCGGTGAAGGTCGCCAAACAGTCCATCGCCGAAATCACCGGTCTGTCCGTGCGCGCGGCGGCGGATTTTTTCGCGACGCTCAAATTCACTGAGCGTGAATTGGTCATCGCCCATCGCATCCTGAAGGAAATCCGCGAACGGCTAGGGTTCCTCGTGAATGTCGGATTGGATTACCTGACATTGGATCGTCCGGCGGCGACGCTCTCGGGCGGGGAAGGGCAGCGCATTCGCTTGGCCACGCAGATCGGGTCGGGGCTGGTCGGCGTGTTGTACATTCTGGATGAACCTTCCATCGGACTCCATCAACGGGATAACCGACGACTGCTTCAGACGCTGATCCGTCTGCGTGATCTCGGCAACACGGTGATCGTGGTCGAGCATGACGCGGAGACGATGGAAGCCGCGGACTATATTCTCGATTTGGGACCGGGCGCCGGCACACATGGTGGCAGAATCATCGCCCAGGGGACTCCGAAACAGGTGAAAGCGAACCCCGATTCGTTGACCGGCCTGTACCTGCGCGGCGCACAGATGGTGTCGTTGCCCCAGCGTCGCCGCACACCAAAAGGGTTCGTTACGGTCGTTGGCGCAAAGAAACATAATTTGAAAGGCGTGAACGTCAATGTGCCGCTCGGCCTGTTGACCTGCGTGACGGGCGTGTCGGGGTCGGGGAAAAGCACCCTCGTGCTCGAAGTGTTATTCCACTCGCTCTCGCAGCTGCTCTATCACAAGAAGCCCAAAATCGACGGTTGCAAAGACATCAAGGGCGTAGACGCGCTGGATAAAATCATCGACATCGATCAATCCCCGATCGGGCGCACGCCCCGGTCGAATCCGGCCACCTACACCGGCCTGTTTACGTTCATCCGCGATCTGTTTTCCAATCTGCCCGAATCCCGTGTGCGCGGCTACAAGCCTGGCCGCTATAGCTTCAATGTCAAAGGCGGGAGATGTGAAGCCTGCCAGGGCGATGGGCTGATCAAAATCGAAATGCATTTCCTGCCCGACGTCTACGTCACCTGCGAGGTCTGTAAGGGGCAGCGCTACAACCGCGAGACGCTGGAGATTCAATACAAGGGCCGCAGCATCGCCGATGTCCTCAACATGACCGTGGATGACGCCTTGGAGTTTTTCGAGAACATTCCTTACATCAAGACGAAGTTGCAAACCCTCCACGACGTGGGCTTGCACTACGTCAAGTTGGGACAGTCGGCCACCACGCTATCGGGCGGTGAAGCCCAGCGCGTGAAGCTCTCACGCGAACTTTCCAAACGCCCCACCGGCCGCACCATGTACATCCTGGATGAACCGACGACCGGCCTCCACTTCGCCGACATTCAACGATTGCTGGACGTGCTCGATCGACTGGTCGAGACCGGCAATACCGTGTTGGTGATCGAACACAATCTCGATATGATCCGCAATGCGGATTGGATTATCGATCTCGGGCCAGAAGGCGGCGACCGGGGCGGCGAAATCGTGGCAGAAGGCCCGCCAAAGGAAATCGCCAAGGTGAAGCGGTCGTATACGGGACAGGTGTTGAGGGAGGCAGGGGTGTGAGCGGGCGAACTGGCCATCCTTCTTGCTCGCGCAACGCGCGGTCTCAGAAGACCCTCGTTGGACGCGCGCAGTGAAGGACGGTCCAGTCCGCCCGCTTCGTTGGATTGGGCATTGGGAAGGCGGGTGAAGGGACGGATATTCTGCGAGGTAGCCATCATGCGTCGAAGTCGCTGTGCCGCCATTTCTCAAGGCCGCATGCCGTTGCACCACGGCAGATTTGCCCACTACATTTCTCCACGCCCGCGATGCCGACTTTCGAAGGTTCCATTCCTTCCACTAGCTGTACGAATGAAGAGAGGTGGTGAAGGAGAGGCGCCAATGGTCTTCAGTCTCTAAGAAAGAACTTCGTTTCTCCGCTCCTGTTTGGCTACATCCCAAGGAGGCCCATGCACACCATTCTCTTGCTGACCGTCTCCAACATCTTCATGACCTTCGCCTGGTACGGGCATCTCAAGTACAAGGAGTCGCCGCTGTGGATCGCCATTCTGGCGAGTTGGGGCATCGCGTTTGTGGAGTACTGCTTCCAAGTGCCGGCCAATCGGATCGGCCATTATGAATTCACCGCGGCGCAGCTCAAGACGATTCAGGAAGTGATCACGCTCATCGTGTTCTGCGTATTTTCAGTCGTCTATCTCAAAGAAGAGCTGAAATGGAACTATGTGGTGGGATTCGGCATGATGATCGGCGCCGTGTTCGTGGTCTTTAAAGAATGGTGATGGTTCCTTCTTAGGCATCTCCCCTGCCTGCGGCGCTCCTCGATGCGCCCAGCTTCTTGCTATCGAATGTCCGTTCACGAGCTCAGTGGTCTCTCTAGGGCCTTTCTTCCCTTCCTTCTAGGGTAATAACTAGGCTCTCCTTTCCCCTTGGCCGGTTACAACAAGAACAGAACTACGTTGAATCCATCGCGCCTGTAGCGAGCCTGACAAGGAGGTCCGTATGAAGTTATCCCTATCAATGCAAAAAATGGCGTGCGCATTCTGTGTGGCTGTCGCTGGCTTGATGGCTGGGGCGTGCAACACCACCAAAGCCACGGTCGATACGACGGTCAACTTTTTCTCCAGTACGAGCCCAAATGAGCTCTTTACGTCCGACGGAATGGTCGTGAAGGAACAGAAGATCAATTTGTTTGCAGGAGTCGCGTATGAAAATCTGCGGCAGGAGGCGGCGACCGGCAGCGGGCAGTATGTGAGCGCGCTGGCCGCGCTCTACGAAATTCCCGCCGGCAGGCAGGGGGAGTTCGGGCAGGTCTTGCAAAAGAATCATGCCGACCTCTTTGCGTCGGATCTTCAAGAAGATCGCAGCGCGCATCTGAAAATGGTTGCGGCGTTGAATCGCGAACTCACGGCGGCGGCATTGTTGCCGTGAGCCCGAGCTTGCAAGGAGGCATACCATGGGACCGATGGGCAAAGGGTTCATTCTCTGGTTATTGGGCGTGCCGGCCAGCATTCTCGTGCTGCTCTGGTTTCTCGGAATTTTGAAGTGATGCCCAATGTGCTGAGGCGGATACTAGACGCACAATGAGGAGGTGTGATGATGCGACGACGCTACCTATTCGCCATAGCGGCCGTGCTTGCCGTGGCGGGGTTACCGGCCTATGCCGCTGATTTGGAACTCCAGGTCGTAGACAAGAATTGTTTCATCGAAATTTTCGAAGACGACCACTTCGATGTCGATGACCCCCATGTGGTGCTCCAAGGTCCGAAAGAGTACGCCACATTGAAAAATCTGGCCGGGAAGGATTGGAGCAACGATATCGAAAGCGTGATCGTGGGCTCCAACGCCACGGTGCGCGCCTATGAAGATAAAGACTTCAAAGGGACGGAAATCGCGTTTGCGCCGGGCCAGCGTGTGCCGAATTTAGGCAAACTGGATATGGCGAACGACATCGAATCGCTGAAGATTACCTGTGGGAAGTGAGAAGCAGGAGAACCGGCCCGGCCTTCAGTGAAACCAGCGGTCGTACATATAGAACAGATCGAGCGTCAGGCGCACGCCGAAGGTCGGGCCGTAATCTTTCTGGTTGATGAGATCGTTCCACGTTTCGAAAGTAAATGCAGAGTAGCGGAGCGCCAGCGAGACAAATCGTTCTTCCAGCGCGTCCCCCCGATGATCCACGAACAGACCGGAATCCACGGTCACAGCCAGTTCAATCTCCCACGGGGTACAATCTTTCCAGCGGTGATAGTTCCCCAGCCCGACTGAGGCCTGGGCGAGATACGATTGCGGCGCGACTTGGTGAAACGCCGCGCCGCTGAACGGCCGGCCGTATCGCGCCAGCGCGGAGACGCGCAGATAGTCGCCGAGGAGCGGGATCGGGTTCAGGATCGCCAATCGCCGGAAACCGGCCTGCACGTAGGGTTCGTAATATAGTGAGCCACCGGCGCCACCTATCCCGGCGAAAAACACATCGCTGGTGCCCAAGAGCCCGAACCAGCGTGTCATGGTTCCGCTCAGCATAAAATCATCGGCGTCGCGTTTCTCTCCGACCGGGACCGGGTCGAAGCCGCGCAATTTGTGCACGACATCGTTTTGCAGAAACCGGCTCGGCCCATCACGGGTGGGCCCGCCGCCTGCGGTGAGGTTGAGGTTCCAGCCCGGCAACTGGGTGAGCGGTTTCGTCCAACTGATGGTGAAGAAGTTGAACCCCATGGTCTGGTTGATATCGTTGTAGCGTTTTCCTGCTCCGTCAAATTGGGTAAACCGGTCCAAAACCGCGGTGCTCAGTGTCAGGGAAGGGTCATGGTCGGGAAACGCCATCGCCCCCCAATGCACGCTTTGGGGCGGGGGGTCAGCGCGGACGAGGCTGGGAACTGTGCAGAGCGCTAAGGCGAGTGCAACGATCCATCGACGATTCATAGGCGAGCGCATCCTGCCAGCATTGTCGTGACATTGGCAACTGTTCTTTGCGGAGGATGGGCGAGGGAAAGTCGCCGGCTGACGGTTAAGGCGCGGTGCCGCTACTTTCCCAGAAATTCGCCGATGGAACGCAGAGGTTCGAGATGGTCGCACATGATCTTGAACGCCACGAGCAGAGGGACGGCCAACAGCGCGCCGCCGACGCCCCAAATCCAGCTCCAAAACATCACGGCCAAAATGAGAACCACGGGGTTGCTTTCCAGTCGTTGCCCCAAGATCATCGGTGACGCGAACGATCCTTCCAGAATAGCCAGTCCCCAATAGACGCCGCCGACGAGAAACATTTCTCCAAGATCATCGAACGTCAAGGCTGCCACCAGCATCACCACCACGATGCCGAAGATGTGCCCGATGTAGGGAATGAAGGTCAGAAGCGCGGCCATCGCGCCCCATAGGATCGGGTTCGGCATGCCGAGCAAGTGCATGGCGAGTCCCACGGCGGTGCCCAGCGCGAGGTTGATGCCGGTGACGGTAAAAAGATACCGGAACAGCTGCTCCTCGATGTTCCGCACGATTTCTACGGCTCGCTTCTTGTCGCGCAGGCGCGGCAACACTTTCACCAGCTTCTGAAGAAAGAGATCGCCCGAAGAGAGGAGAAAATACACCAGCATGACCGTCGTCGCGAGTCCGATCATGAGGTCGCCGGTCAGGCTGAAGACTTTGATGGGCCACGCCTCTCCCTTCACCTCGACCTGTTGCACCTTTTTCGCCTCATCCAGGGCAGTGGCCTTCGACAAAATTTCTGTCGCCTTGGTCACATCCTGCATCGATTTCTTGAATGCCTGAATGTTGTACTCAACCGTGCGCAACGCCACCGGCACTTTGGTGCTCCATTCCGCTGCCGGCTCAGCCAGGCGCGACACCCCGTACACCAGGCCGGTTACGAACAGACCGAGAAGCACCGCCGCGCCGACCGGCTCCGGAATGTGCCACTGTTTCAACCGTCGCAGGAGGGGGGCAAAGAGCACCGCCAGCAGGAGCGCAATCGCCATGGGTAAAAAGATCACACGCCCGAGATGTAACGCAGAGAACAGGGCCAGCAGGAAGAGACCGGTCAGGGCTCTCGAATGCACCGTGAGATGGTCTTCTACCCGTTGCTCGATGAGGGCGGCATCTTGAGGGGGGACTGGATCATGGACCGAGCAGGATGTCTCATTCATCGCCGACTCGCTTGATTGGATGAAGAGCGATTGCCGTGAGCAACATCGAAGGCGGAAACCTTCGGTGCCCGGACCTGCGAAAGGGCCGGATGTGTCATGTGCGTTCCCAGCACGCTTCTCAGGTGATGTTGAAATGCTCTCGCCGTGCGGTTCGGATCGATTGTGGCTTGTAACCGAATGGCTTGCGTGCGGAAGGCGGGATTGTCTAGCAGGCGTCCACAAAGGGTGGTCACGGCGGTACGAGAGAGAGTTCCTGCCCTCAGGTAGTCGCCTGCGCCGCTCCGGCGGACATGATCCATCATCAAATACTGATCGAGATTGTTGGGGATGCCTAACACCGGCTTGCCGGCCGCCAGCGCTTGATAGACGGTCGCGCTGCCCCCGTTACAAATGACCAGATCCGCTCTGGCAGCTGCCGCTTGGCCTGGAAGATAGTGTGCGACCTGCGTGTGTGGCGGAAGGGGCCCCGGGATGGAACGTCCGGCAGTGGACACCAAGGCTCCGATACCCAGTTGCGCAAGTGCCGCCAGAATCAGTGGCAAGAGATCGGCCCGGCCGGACGTGCCGAGGGTGACGTAGGCCATCCGTCCTACAATCGGCAATGAGTCCCACCAAGGTGGAATCGAGTCCGGCGACCAGAGAACCGGGCCCAGATAATGATGGTGCGGCGGTCGGTCAAAGGTTGGAACCAGCTCCGGCACATCGGCGTAGAGCGTCACGTCGGCGTCGGTGAATTGGTGCGGCAGGTTATATCCCAGAGCCGGCAATCCATAGTCTCGGCGAACCCGGTTCAATGCGTACGCCTGTTGGGCGAACACGAATGGACGCATGACGGTGAACAGGACCTGCCCGATGCGCGGGCCGAAACGATCCGTGATGGCCAACTCGGGAACGACGAAATGCTGGCGTGCGAACGGACTCCAATGGGCGTTGGTGACCGTGAGGTAGGGAACGGCAGCGACTCTGGCGCTCACGGAAAGCGACAATCGAAAATCACCGACGACGGCGTCCGGCCTCAATTGGGTGAGCAGGCGCAGATCGTCCTCGACGTACCGGTGCAATTCCTCCGTGCGGTAGAGCGGGTCACCCAAGCGCAAGCGGTCCTGAAATTGTTGACCGCCGATGGTTCGAATCGGATGAACGGCGGCGCGCACGGATTTGAAAAGGTGGTGATAGCGCCGATCGCAGGCGAGGTGGACCTCATAGCAGTCTGGGTCCAGACTGCGGGTCAAGGCTACCGCCCGGGCGACATGGGCCAGCGTGACGGCTTCGGCCATAAACAGGATGCGGGGCTTCCTTGCCGGCGGCAGCGCTTGCCGTGGCTCTGTTCCAGAGGGACAGGGGACAGCTGGGGCGATGGTTCGTGGCAGCCGGCGCAGCCCACCAGACGTTCCCAACCAAGCGGCCAGGAGTTTTCCTGCGACCATCCGGGTAATGGCGGCAATATCGCGCCCGCTTTGAAAATGGCTCTGCCGCAGATGCCGCCCATAGATGGCAGAGATGGAAACCGATCGTATGGGAATGCCCGACCGTCCGGCTTCGATCAGGACTTCACTTTCAAACACAAACCCTGAGGCCGAATCGCAGGGCCACCCGGCCGCCGTCCAGGCGGAAATCGGATACAGGCGAAATCCCGACTGGCTGTCCTCGATCGCGCAGCCGGCGGCCAGGGAGATCCAGAAATCGGCAATCCGCTGTGCGAGAACGCGGAGTCGCGGAATGGCATGGCGATGCCGGCGCCTCGCGGCGACCACGATCGCGGCCGGGTCCCGGCGGTGCATGGCGAGCAAGGCCGGAATGTCCGCCGGATCGTGCTGCCCGTCTCCGTCCAGCGTGATAATCGCACCTGCCCCTTGTGCCACGGCATACTGCATGCCCCGTCGGAGCGCGGCGGCCTTGCCGAGATTCTGCGCATGTCGCAGGATCGTCACGGGTAATTCCCGCAACGACGACAGGGTCAGATCAGTCGAGCCGTCATCCACGACCACGACTCGCTCGACGTAGTGCAGTGTCCGGGAAACGACACGGTGAATCGTTCCGGCTTCATTGTAGGCGGGAATAATGGCGATCGCGTCCTTGTCTCGTGCCATCATGCCTGCGCTCCATTGATCGAAATGATCTGGCCGGAAACATAGGCGGCCGAATCGGAGACGAGAAACGACACGAGGCCGGCCACTTCCTCCACCGTGCCGGCGCGTTTCATCGGGACCAATCGTTCGATGGCATCCGCAGCGAACGTGTCCAACGTTGTCGGCGTGGAGATAATGCCGGGAGCCACGGCATTCACGGTGATGTGACGGGAGGCGAGCTCCAGCGCCAGGGCTTTCGTCGCGCCATGGAGACCGGCTTTGGCCGCAGCATAATTCACCTGGCCACGATTGCCGATGACCCCGCTGATAGACGTGATGGTGACGATACGCCCCCAGCGGGTCCGGATCATGGGCAGCAGGAGTGGCTGCGTCACATTGAAAAATCCGTTCAGCGACACATCGATCACCCTGTGCCACTGATCATCTGTCATGCCCGCCATCGGCGCGTCGTCATAGATGCCGGCATTGTTGACGAGGACTTGAATAGGACCGGCCGGTTGCAGGCGATCCAACGCCTGGCGGGTTTGCGCCGCATCCGTGACATCGAAACAGAGGGCCTCGGCCTTCCCGCCCTTGTTACGGATGGCCTGTGCCACGGCTTCCGCCCGATCCATGTGGGTACAGCCGTGGACAATGACCTCGAATCCGGCCTCGCCCAAGGCCTGACAAACGGCTTGCCCGATGCCGCCGCTGCCTCCCGTGACCAGCGCGCGCTTGCTCATGCGGCTCCTTCATGGGAGACGGATCGGCCCTCACCAGAATTATCCGCCTCCAGCATCACGGAAAGACGGCCGGTGAGCACCGTCCGTCCATCCGCAGTCACCCTGACGTCATAGATACGGCCCTGCTGGTGGCTCAACTGCAGTGTCGCGAGGATCGTGAGCGCTCCCTTTAGGACATCCAAGTGAGACACCGTTGTGGTGACATTCCGGAGCGAAGCCAGCACACCTTCCCCCACGCGTTGTGTATGACCATTCCCGAGCAACGTCGCATGCGCGGCAATGGCCTGCGCGCCATATTCAATGGCGCAGATGGCCCGCAGGCCGCTGCCGTCGCGTAAGGGGTTGTCCGGCCGAAGATGGCTGATGGCACGGCAGACGATGTGGTCTGGGTCCCATGCTTCTACCCCGTCGAGCAGGCACATGGTTCCGCTGTGAGGAACCAGCCGGGAGATGTCGTCACAGCAGGGTTCCATCAATCACCCTCCGGCTCGCAGTCGATCACGAGGTCGGTCTCGTCGGTGTATTCGAGCCGCACGGTGTCTGCGGCCTGTCGGGCCAGCACGGCCAACAAGGGCAAGCTGCGCGCCGCCGGGTTGCTGCGCAGGGACTCGGGTATGGCGGCGGGAAATTCCGTGATGGTCTGATGCGGGGTCAGCGTGATCTCACACCGCATGCACGCGCCGGGATGGCTTGCGGGAGTCATTAAGAGCGCAGCGGCAAAACTTTCTTCCACCGGGCGGATTCCGTATAGCGGCTTTGGAAAAGGAAGATCCGACGCGACCAACATCACCGGGCTTCGCTCGACGGTGGTATAGGTGGTCGCTTCGAGGAGGCCGGCAGCGAACGACACATCGTAGGCGCAGACACTCGTCGATGAGAGTTGTGAGTGGGTCGCGATGCTCCAATAGCCGGCCGGGGCGTTGTAAACGGAGTTGTGAAATGACGTGGGTGATACTTCCCGTGCGGCACCAGCCAGTGATTCGCAGATTTCCTGCGTGATGGCGCCATCACCATCCGAAGACGTAAAGACGGTGGCAATCGCCTCCCCTTGGAGAGGCCCTGCAAGCAAGGCGTCTTGTGCGGCCGCGATCGCAAGACGCGCGGATTGGCTGCAGCGGCGACGCTCGGCGGCGGACAACAGCTGTGGAATCGGTGGAGTGAGGGGCGTAGGCCGGTATTCGGTAGCACCGGCCAGGATTGGTCGAGCAGCGGCCCATCCGTCCAGCCCAGGCCCGGCGATACCGATTCCGATCACCCAGAACTCCATCATGGCCTCTTCCCGAAAATGAGACTGCAATTACTGCCGCCGAAACCGAATGAGTTACTGATCACCCTGCGCAAGGGCCGGGATTCGCTTCGTAGCATGAGGCTGCTCCGGAGTTGCGGATCCGGTTGTTCGATTCGCACCATGCCTGGAATAAACTCATGCCGCAGGCAGAGGAGGCTGAGAATCGCTTCAGTGATTCCGGCGGCTCCGAGGGTATGTCCCGTCCTCTCCTTGGTCGAACTACAAGGCGTTCTTTCTCCGAATGTTTTCCAGATGGCGCGGTCTTCCGCGAGATCATTGGCCGGCGTGCCGGTACCATGCAGATTGATGTAATCGATGTCGATCGGTTTCAATTCAGCCCGTTCGAGCGCACGTTCCATGGCCAGGACAGCCCCGAGGCCTTCCGGGTGCGGCGTGGACATATGGTGGGCGTCGCTGCTTTCGCCATAGCCCAGGAAACGCAGACGGTCGTCGTGGGTCCCCTCGCGTTCGAGCAAGAGGAAGCCCGCTGCTTCGCCGATGGAAAGCCCGTCTCTCTGCTCGTCGCAGGGGCGGCAAGGGCGAGAAGACAGCAGGCCCAGAGAGGCAAATCCATAGAGCGTCATGAAACACAAACTGTCCACGCCGCCCACCACCACGGCATCACAGAGTCCCGCAGCCATCCAGCGCGAGGCGCTCGCGAAGACTTTTGCGCTGGAGGAGCAGGCCGTGGAAATCGAGGCGACCGGGCCGGTGAGCCGTAGGTGACGCCGTACGACGTCGCTCACGGAAAATAAGTTCTGTGTGTGGCGATAGCGCACAGCCAGCGGGAGCAACCCACCCTCGGACACGCGGCGCCGATAGGCCCATTCGGTTTCGAGGATGCCGGAGGTTGTCGTGCCGATGAGCACCCCGATACGATCCGGTCCGTACCGCTGCCTCGCCGAAGCGACGGCCTGTTCGAATTCATCCTGCCGTAACCCGATCAGCGCCAATCGATTGTTGCGGCAATCGAAATCGGCGAGTTCGCCGGTAATCGGCTCCGTGTCGAGTCCTTCGATTCGGCCGATCCAGGTCTTGATGTCCGCATCTTCGAAGTCATTGGGCCGCAAACCTTGTCGTTCAGTGCGCAGCGCATTCCACGTTTCTGCAAGGCCCAGTCCGAGCGGATTGGCGGTGGCCATGGCTGTGACGGTCAACGGGGCCATCATTGCGACACCCGTTGTTGGCCGAGGATTGCGGCGATCAGTAAAGATCCTGCAGCGCCGAGACCAACGGTGAGACCAATGGCATGGAGCACGGGTGTACGAGAAAAGGCCAAGGCTCCGAATGCCGACAGGGTGGCCAGCAGGCAGACCGTGAGCGAAAGCCAGGTCCGCCGTTTCTCCTCCTCATCCGAGAAGGGCCGGTTGAAGAACAAGGCGTAATTGAGCCCGATGCCCAGCACGAGCAAGAGCGACACCAGATGAAACAGGGAAAGGCGTTCGCCGATCACGGTGAGCAGGGTGACGACAAACAGAATGGCGAGCAGCGGCGGCAACAGTACGCGGCTGACCATCGCCGTGTCCCGCAGTCCCCACCACAGGAGTATCGTCATGGCCACTAGGCCGATGGCAGTCAGCCGTAATGATTCATGCCGGTACCCGTTCACCAGACGCCCCGCTTCGGATTTCAGATCGAGGAAGGTGAGTTCGGGCCCCGCCTCTCGAGCGAGGCGATCGGCCAACGCGGCGGGCGAGGTCACGTGACGCAGCGGCACGAGGCCGGCCCATGCATCCCCGGTGCGAATCAGAAGCGACCGAATTTTGAGAAAGAAAGGCGTCTGTTGGAGATTGACGATATCGATCAACGGACTCGTGCGAGCCATCTCGACATCGTGCAGAAATGGCTCGAACAGTCCCGCCCGGAAGGGAAGCCCTTTCACTGCATCGGCCAATGACGCAGCCAGCACATCGGAAGGAGGCAGTGCGGCCTGCCGTTTTCGTTGAGAGGAATCTGATGGAAGATACAGACTCGGCAGGTCGAAGCCAGCCAACAGCCCGTCATCCACCAACCGGCGCAGGGGCAGTTCCGCGGCTTCACTGCGTTGCAGCACCTCTTCCTTGCTCGAGCCCTCGATGATGAGCACATACCGGACATCCGGCGCGCCGAGGTCTTTTCGCAGTTGCTCATCAAGATGCTTTGACGGCGAGGTAACTGGGCTCAAATTGGCGAGGTCGTTGTCCCAGATGTCTGCATGTCGCACGGCCAGGGTGGCAAGGGCCAGCAAGGCCCCTCCCCACATGAACCAACGAACACGATGTGTCGATGCCAGAGCGGGCAGCCATGTCACAGGAAGGAGCTGGTGCGGAGCGGACCGGATGACTCCCGGCGGCAGAGCGGGGAGGATCCAGCGCGTCACGAACCCGGCCACGAGAACCCCCACGAATGCCAGCACCCCTAACTGCGCCAGGCCGGTGATGCTCGAAAACAACAGGCTGAGCGCGCCGAAAACCGTGGTCAGCACGGCCAGTTTCAACGTCGGCCACACCCTCGACAAGGTCTGCTGTAGCCGTTCCCCTGCGATTCCCTGTGTGAAGACATAGGCGGGGTAGTCGACCGCTTCCCCAATCAACGTGGCGCCGAAACCCAGAGTGATGCCATGCACGAATCCAAACCATGTTTGGACCGCTGCCACTCCCACGAGCAAGCCGGTCAATACAGGAAGGAGACTCAAGAGGAGAGGCGTCGCCGAGCGGTAGACGATGAACAGCAGAACGGTCACCACGGTGATGGCGATGACAGAAAGACGCCACGAGTCGCGCTGAATCGTCGCCCGGGATTCCACCGCGAAGACGCCCGGGCCGGTCATGACCAGATGCGCCTGCTCCGGCAGGCCGGCTGAAGCGAATGCCGTCCGCACGGCCTGCACGGCCGACTCTTGTTGATCGAGCGCAAAACCGGGCGCGCTGGTTTCAGCGACGAGCAGGGCCCTGGTTCCGTCGCGGGAAAACCAGACGCCCTGGTGCATCGATGGCCCCTCGCCCGGCGTGAAGGCAGCCAGAATGTGAGGCACCTCGCCGGTTGGATCGGACGGCAAGGCGGCCTTCATCAGCGCACCAGCCGGTGAAGCGAGAAACTGCAGTTGTCGCTCCAATGCCTCTCGCAATGCCGTTACCGAAAAATGCTCGGAGGTCACTGCCGCACTCAAGAGATACCGGTGGCGCATCAGTACTTCACGGATGACCGTGAAGTCGGCGGGATCTCCGTTGTTCACCGAGGCGAAGAGGCCCGTGTCGCGTAATGTGCGGGCCATGATTCGGCTGGCCTGGGCCAGCGCCTCGCCGTCAGCGCCCGAGAGGCCGATCAAGATGAGCCGGGCAGCCACCCCGTCCCGGAGTTGCGATACCAATAGCTCCTGCCGGTGGTCAGCCGAGTGGGGAAGCAAGGCAGTCAAGTCGGTGGTCATCGTCATGTTGGCAACGATTCCTCCGCTGAAAAACAGCAGTAGTATCCAGAGGAACAGGGCCGGTCTGGCATGCAGGGTCACGAGACCGGCCCATCGATCTCCATCAAAGACCGGTCCCCTCCGGTCTCCCGTATGTCGACCGTCGTTAAGCGATCGCCCTCTCCTCGAAGGATGATCGAGGCCACGTATTCCGCTGCTTGCGCGTCTAACGGCCGCAGCGTGAGTTCCCACTGTTGGCGGGTTCCCTGAAACTTGATGTGGTAGAGCCGCCGCAATACGGCAAGTTCTCCTGCCAGACTGGCCCGGATCGCTTCGATAAACGAGCGGATCAACGGGTGGCTATCGACGGCAAGCTGCTTCGTGCCCTTGGGCGAGGACAGTGTGAGCCGGTCGCCCTGGACCGTGAGATCCTCTCTATAGGGAGAGGTGACATGTTTCTCGACGCGGTCCGGACGAACATAGGCCAGCGTCCCCTTGAGCACCACCGGCTGAGTCAACATGGCTAAGGTTTTCGTTTCCGTGAAATGCTCCTGGCGGGACGAGACCGTTGCCAGCAGTTCCATCAGGCCGGGCACGTCGAATGGCTCCCCCCCAGCGGCGGGTTCGGCGGACGCCGGCAGCCAGGAGAAGAGGCTACACAGCAGGATGAGAGTGGCGAGCGTGATCGGGACCTTCATAAAAGTTGAACCAGTTATAGGGAGACAATCGGCAGTAATGTTCCAACCGACCGACGTATCGCTCGATCCAAGGGCGCAGTGTTTCCGACCGGCGGGCGCCGTTCACAGGAATGCTGTCGGCCAAGGGCTCAAAATACAGGTGGTATTGCCGGCCTCCCTGGTACAGACCAAAAAACAGCACGATCGGAACCTGGAGCAGCGCGGCGAGCAAGAATGGCCCTTCGGGAAACATTCTGGTTTGGCCAAGGAATTCGCAGGCCATACCCTTTTCATCGTTGAACAGGCGGTCGCCGAGAATCCCAACGATTTCCCCGCGATCCAGTCGCTCCTTGACCGCCAGCATCGTATCGGCGGTTCCGGGGGGAATAATCCGGTCCCGGATCTCGGGGCGCAGGTTGTGCAGCACGGCGTTTAAGTTGGAGGCGGCCGCTTCGTGCATGATCACCGTGATCGGCAGCTTGTGATCGAAGATGCCTTGCGCGCGCAGGACTTCGAAGCTTCCGAGATGGGAACCCAACAAGATGCAGCCGCGGTTTTGGGCGAGGATGGCATGTAATGCAGATGCCCCTTCGGTGTGAATATCGAAGTACCGATGGCGTCCTGAGAGCAGGTACACCCGGTCATGAATCGTCGAGGCAAAGGCGTGAAAATGCCGAAAGACGTCTGTCCACGACGGTGGCCGATTCAGAATGCGTCGCAAATAGTCGCGCGACGTGCGTTGAGCGCCGCCGGAAAAGACGAGGAAATAGGAACAGATCGGATAAAGCAGTCCACGCGCGACCGGCCGTCCTACCCAGAGGGTGATCAGGACGAGCAGCCGCATCAGGCTTCGGCTCCCTCGTTCCGGCTGATGGCGCCAGCCGGTGCTCATGATGCGACCTGCTTGGTAAGGCACCCGCAGCGGATCGTGCCTGTGGCGATCATGTCCTTTTCGCGCGTCACGGCAAAGGTGATGTCTTGGCCGGGCAGGAATTGCCAGCGCAGTGTGAAGGACTCTTCAGGCCGAAGAAGTCGCATGAATTTCACGGAACTCAGCGTGAGGGGGCCACACTCCATACCGCTTTCCTCTTCAAGGATTCCCAGCAGCTCGGTTAACAGCACCACGCCCGGGACGACAGGATTGCCGGGGAAATGCCCGGCCAAAGCCGGGTGGTCCCGGCGGATTTGTCGCTGTGTCTCTGAATGCATGCGTTACTCGTGAACGTGTTGTTGGGGATGCATGATGTGTCGGGCAAAAGTTTTCAAATGTTCGTGCGGTAATTTGCCGGTGGTGTTCCGCGGGAGTGAGTCCACCACGTATAACGGGCGGGGAAGAAAGACCGGATCGATGCGTTTTCGAAGCTCGGCAAGTATGGCCGCACGGGTGATTCCGGGGGCGACGACGAAGGCCCGCAACCGGCCGTTACCCGGTTGTCCCGGATCGGGCCAATAAAACGTGCCATCCACCACTCCCTGTATGCGGTTCAGGGCGGCATTGAGCGCCATTAACGAGGCGCGTTTGCCCGCCACCTTCACCAAATCACGGGAGGGCCCCAAGAGAAGAAATTCCCGCTGGCTGCGCAGCGTGATGCGGTCCGCCAATTGAAGCCAGGCTCCCACATGTCCGCCCATCACCCACGTGGTGTCCTCGGCATGCCGCATCCGTAAATCGTTGCACAGGGTCCAGCTCTCGCCGGCCGTCGTGCGGCGCGTCGCGAGCATGCCCCCTTCCGTACATCCGTAAATTTCATGCACCGGGACATGCCAAAGCCGCTCGGCGTTGACCGCGAGGGACCGGTCTAACGGCATCGTGGCCGAGATGATCCCTTCCAGGCCCCGCAGCTTCGTGCGTTCGCTGAGAAACGCCTTGAGATGGAAGGGTGTCGTCATCAACCAGGCCGGCGACTCCAGATGCTCCAAGTCCGTCCGAAGATCAGCGGGGAGGATCGAAGTGCCGGCGTGCAAACTCCAACCCCACTGAAGCGGCAGCATGATGGTGGTTTCCAATCCATACATATGCTGCGCGGGGACTGTTCCCACAGCAATTCGCGGCGGCGACTGCGTGAGGCCGAACTGTCGTCCCAATGCGCGTGCGCCCATGACCAAGGACCCCCAACTTTTGGCGTGAGCCTGAGGGAACCCGCTGCTGCCGGATGTAAACGCGATGGCGGCGATCTGATCGGTTGGAATCACGGGGATGTCGACCGGACCAGAACTCTGCCATATTTCCTGATTTAGGGAGAAGCGGGGTAAGGAAATGTCTCCTCCGTCGTGGTCAGTGAGCACATAGGCGCCAGGATACTGTCGCGCCAATTGCTGGAGAGGTTCTGCCGCCCGGTAGGTGGGCAACAGACTGATCTGCCGTGCTATCAAAGCGGCGGCAAATCCCACGGCAAACTGGTAACGATCCCGGCAGAGATTGATGGCAAAGTGTCTGCGGGGAAGCTGCGCCGCGAGACTTGCCGCGGAACGCAGGAATTCCTCGACGGAATGCGCGCGATCGCAGCGCCAGGCTATCGGGCTTGTAAGGCTAGGATGCCCGACGAGGGGAACACCAGCCGTCGCCAGTGAAGTCTCGATGCGACGGGCAGGAGAGGCCGGAGCTATCTCGTGGTCGATTGACGGCATCATCATCGAATCCGATGTTGGCCGATGTGGATCGCCAATGCCCGGAGTGAAGCCAGTGCCGCTTTATTCTCCGAGCGCAATTCCACGCCATAACGTTTTGAGACTAAGAGGGCGATTTCCAGCATGTCGATGGAATCCAACCCCAACCCTTCCCCGAAGAGCGCGGCTGACGGATCGATGTTCTCGGGCAGGACCTCCAGGTGAAGCGTGTCCACAATAAGAGCGGCCAGTTCCTGCTCCAACGCGCCGTCGGCGCCAATCTGAGGTTGCGATGGACACGCCATATCACTGTGCCTCCTGGACAAGGGCCGGGGTTCGTTCCGGGTGAGGGCTGGATCTGGCGCATCGAAGCGCCGCGGCCAACAATTCGTCCGGATCATCGAGGAAAGGCTTGTCATGCAGCGGGAGACCTAAGCGCGCGGCCTCCTCCACCAGGAGGGAGAGATAGTCGCCCAGATGTTCGGCCGTGAAAGAATTCGTATCGTGAAAGGTCACCACGATGGGAATGGTATGATTCATCACCGGCAACGTCCCCCGAAGGAATCGAGTACGCAACCCGGCCAGCTGAGAGCGGAAATTCAGCTTTCTTAATAGATGAATGCCCCAGTTCACCCCGTCGAAGGCTTTGATGTCCGACAACAGCATGTGGAGTCGATGCCGGCCATAAGAGTCCAGGGTTGCCGCGTTGAACAACCAATAGGGAGGGCGGACGAGCATCGTCGGTTTTCCGGTGATCTGGTCGAGGTCCTCTTTACCGTCGAGCAGGGACCGCTCGAGATCAGCCGGCGACATGCCGGTATGACTGAGATGCCCTTTTGCGGTCCCGGTATGTAACCCCAACAGGTGCCCCTCGGCCCGTTCAATCTCCAACATGGCCCGACCGTCGGAGGAGCCTCCTCGCTTCGCGTGCCGCGTCTGCACGAAAAAAATGCCCTTGATATGCGGTTGCACCGTATTACGGGCAAGATGCCGGAGGACTTTGCCGGTATTGGGATGAGGCCCGTCATCAAAGGTCACCAGGAAGCGCAGGGTCAGGGGTGTGTCGGTACCGGGCCACCGGTCGGCACATCCCTGGTTATTCGCAGCGTGCAACATGGATGCGGTGTTCACGGTATCAGCCTTTCGTGAATTATTTTTTGGCCACCACTTTTCCCGTGCACATGTAGGTGTTCGTATAGATCCAGGAGATGGGTCCTGAGGACGGCTGCTGCTGGACATCGGTCAGGCGAACCTCCACGTTCAAATTCTTGGCGTCCTCTTTCAGGTTCTCGATACATCCCTGAGGGGAACGGCCGCTGGAGATCACTTTTTCAATCTCATTGGTATCGTAATTCGGAATGGTGTAGTGCGGTCCGCATCCTGCCAGGAAAACCACGATTCCAATTGCCCACCCTCTGTTCATGTCCATCCCCCCTCATTGACGGTAAAAAGTCCGACTTGTCAGGGTTGACTGTATGAAACTGAGACGAATCCCTACACTGGGGGGCTCCCTAGTTTGGCCCTAGGAGTCCCCGAGTTTGCCGAGGGAGAGCCACTCCACTTGCTTGCGGACATTTCCGTCAAACCATACAATGGCCCCGGCCGATAGGGGCCCCATCCGTTTGCATGCTGAGGAGGAACTATGCCCGCCAAGAAGGGATCAACGGCTCGTCCATCTGCCGCACCTAGCCAGGGGCACCCGACGGAAGAGTTTGAGAAACTCGGGGTCTTTTATCTCGGTCGGCCCTATGCCCTCGCGACGAAACAATCCAAGCCGGGATGGCTGCTCTACGATTCGAAAGACCTGGTGACCCATGCGGTCTGTGTCGGGATGACGGGAAGCGGAAAAACCGGCCTCTGTGTCGGACTCTTGGAAGAAGCCGCAATTGACGGGATTCCGGCGATCGTGATCGATCCCAAAGGGGATCTCGCCAATCTCCTCCTGACCTTCCCGCAACTACAGGGCGAAGACTTTGCGCCCTGGATCAACGAGGACGATGCCCGCAAAAAAGGGCTTTCGCCAGCGGAGTATGCGGCCCAGCAAGCGGCCCTGTGGCAGAAAGGGTTAGGCGAATGGGGCCAGAGTGGCGAGCGGATTCAAAAATTACGCGATGCGGCGGACGTCGTCATCTATACACCCGGCAGCAACGCGGGACTCCCGGTATCGATTCTGAAATCCTTTGCCGCTCCTGCACCCGAAATGCTCGATGATGCGGAGCTCTTGCGCGAACGGATTGCCACGACCGTAATGAGTGTGTTGGGCCTCATAGGTCTCCAGGCCGATCCGATCAAGAGCCGGGAGCATATTCTATTGTCCTCCATTCTGGACAGTGCCTGGCGAGCGGGGCGCGACCTCGACCTGGCGGCCCTGATTCACCAGATTCAAATGCCCCCGATGACCAAAGTCGGAGTGCTGGATGTGGAATCGTTCTTCCCTTCAAAAGAGCGATTCGCCTTGGCCATGCAATTGAACAATCTGCTGGCGGCGCCGGGTTTTGCCGCCTGGATGGAAGGCGAGGCGCTGGATATCGGGCACATGTTGTATGGCCCGTCGGGGAAGCCGCGTATCGCGATTTTTTCGATTGCGCATTTGAACGACGCCGAGCGGATGTTCTTCGTCTCCCTGCTGCTCAATCAGACATTAGGGTGGGTGCGGTCTCAATCCGGCACCACCAGCCTGCGCGCAATCCTCTATATGGACGAAATTTTCGGGTACTTTCCCCCGGTCGCGAATCCTCCGTCCAAGGCACCTCTCTTGACCCTCTTGAAACAGGCGCGCGCGTTCGGGTTAGGGGTTGTGCTGGCTACGCAAAATCCGGTCGATCTCGATTACAAGGGGCTGGCCAATACAGGCACCTGGTTCATCGGTCGTTTGCAAACGGAGCGCGACAAGGCGCGGGTGATCGAAGGCTTGGAGGGAGCGGCGGCCAGTAGCGGCAAGAAGTTCGATCGCCAGCAGATGGAGCAAATCCTGGCCGGGCTCGGCAACCGGGTCTTTCTATTGAACAATGTGCACGAGGACGCGCCGGAAGTTTTTCAAACCCGCTGGACGTTGTCCTACCTTCGCGGGCCGCTCACACGCACGCAGATCAGACAGCTGATGGATCCGATCAAGCGGCAGCTTCCATCGGACGCAGGCCGGCAGGAGGAGCAGGGCGTCGCGCTGACTTCCGGATCGACGAGTGCAACCTCGAGGGCGACGACTTCCCGGCCCATGCTCCCTCCGGATGTGCCGCAATATTTTATTCCGCTTCGCGGTTCGCAACCACATGGCGGATCGCTCCTCTATCAGCCGATGGTCCTAGGCGTGGCGCAGGTGCGATTCGTCGAGAACAAAATGGCAGTCGAGGCCACGAACGATCTCACTCGCCTGGCCGCCATCAGCAGCGGCGTCGTTCCGGTGGAGTGGGAACAGTCGACGGCTGCGGATGTGCAGGTCGCGGATCTTGAACGCGAACCAGCCCCCGGCGCGGAGTTTGCCGCTCTGCCGGGTGCCGCGAGCAAGGGGAAACAATACGACGTCTGGAAGAGCGATCTCTCCGGCTGGGTGTTTCGCACACACAAGCTTGAGCTGTGGCGAAGCCCCACCACGAATACGCTGTCGCGGCCAGGCGAGTCGGAGCGCGACTTCCGCGTCCGGTTGCAGCAGGTCGGCCGCGAGCAACGCGACAAGCTCAGCGGCGACCTGCGGAAAAAATATGCGCCGAAGATCACGGCCCTGCGGGATCGCGTCCGGCGCGCCGAGCAGGCCCGGGAGAAGCAGCAGAACGAATCTCGATCCAGCCAGGTGCAAGCCGTCATTTCTGTCGGCGCGTCGATTCTCGGGGCCTTTCTCGGCCGCAAGACCCTCAGCGCGACGAACATCGGCCGAGCCACGACGGCAATTCGCAGCGCGGGCCGTGTGATGAAGGAATCGCAAGAGGTGGGGCACGCGGAAGAAAATGTCGCCACCCTCCAGCAGCAGCTGACGGACCTTGAAGCCCAATTCAAGTCGGAAAGCGACGCGCTGATGGCGGCGACGGAACCCTTGACCGAGAAACTCGACCTGATTTCGCTGAAGCCCACCAAGTCGAATATCATCGTCAAACTGGTGGCGCTGGCTTGGGTGCCCACATGGCGCGCGGCCGATGGCACCTCAGTCCCGGCGTGGTTGTAGCCGAGGTCCGCATTCCGGTGCCCGCTGCTGCGCCGACCAGAGGCGTCCTTCCATATGGCCCTAGTTCATCGTGGATATTTGTGGTATGACTCGGCCCGGTTGTGACTGCTACCATTACATTCTCTCGCGCGTGGGAGCTCGCGCATGGGGACGCATACGCTGCCTTCCGATGAAACCGCGCGTGTAGGGGCGCTGTGCCGCTACCGCATTCTCGATTCTCCACCAGAAGCCGACTTCGACGAGCTGGTGCAACTTGCCGCCTCGATCTTTAAGACTCCCATCGCCGCTATCACCTTCATCGACCAAGACCGGCAGTGGGTAAAAGCCGCAGTCGGCTTGGACATTACTCACACCGACCGGGCCTGCGGGCTGTGCTCCTGTACCGTTCAGGGAACCGATCCGGTCGTGGTAGAGGATGCCGCCGCCGATAGGCGTTTCTCAGCCCATACCTTGGTCCGGACCTCTCCGCATGTCAGATTTTATTGTGGCGCGCCCATCGTGACCCACGATGGATATGCGGTGGGGACCATCGCCGTAATGGATTCGATTCCGCGGGCGGCGACCGAGGAAGACTGCCTGACCATTCGACGATTGGCGCGTCAGACCGCGGCGCTCTTGGAACTGCGTCTGTTGAGGGCCGAGCAGGCATTCGTCGAAGCCCTGCCCATCGACGATCAGGTGGCGGCCCTGACCGAGGCGGCCTTCGTCATCGATCGCGACGGTCGGATTCTTCAAACCAATCGGGCGGCAGAGGAGCTTCTGGGTGTTCCAACATCCGACCTCATGGGGCGGTCATTGCATGAGTGCGTGCACCGTCATCAGCAGGGAGCGTGCGATCATCAGGCCGGATCGTGCCGGCTTGCAAAGGCCTGCCTCAGCGACACCTCGCTGCGTGGACAGGACGATGTGTTTGTGAGCGCCGCCGGCTCCTTGTTACAGGTACGCTGGAATCATGCGCCGCGCTCGTTCCAGGGAGACTGGATCGGCGGGATCGTCTCGGTGCGGGATCTCACGACGCAAAAACGAAATGAAGAGGTGTTGAGCCTGATGGCGCCGACCACCAGGCTCACAGGCACGGCTTTCCTTCAGGAGCTCGTGGAGAACCTGGCAGAGACGATCGGCGCGGACTACGGATTCTGTCTGCGGGTGCTGCCGGGAGGCGCGCGCGCGGAGTCTGTGGCAGGGTGGGGACCGGAGGGGTCTCTTGAGACGATCGGCTACGATCTGGCAGGGACACCCTGCGAGCATGTGCTCCGCGAAGAGTTTTGTCATTTCCCGGCCAGCGTGCAGGCCTTGTTTCCCAAGGACAAAGCGCTGCGCGACCTTTCGATCGAGTCGTACATGGCTCTGACGCTGCCTTCACCGACGGGGGTGCCCGTCGGGTGGATCGCGATGCTCGGCCGCACTCCGTTGCAGGACGCCGAGCGCGCCGAAGCATTGCTGCGGGTGGCCGCAGGCCGCGCCGGCAGTGAATTGGGGCGCCACCTCGCAGAGCAACAGCTCAAGGAGAGCGAGGAGCGGTATGCCCTGGCGCTACGAGGGTCCTCCGACGGCATCTGGGATTGGAACGTGATCACCGGACAGGCGGTGCTGTCTGCTCGCTCGAAGGCCTTATTGGGATTTGCCGAGGATGAACTGCCTGATCATGAGTCCTCGTTCTTCAACCGGGTGCATCCCGACGACTTACAGCGCGTGAAGGATGACATCCGGACACATTTTGCGCGCCGCACGCCCTATGACGTGCAATGCCGGGTCCTCCATAAGGATGGAACGTACCGATGGGTTCAGACACGCGCGCAGGCGTTGTGGGATGAGCAGGGCCGCGCCTATCGTATGGTCGGAGCGACCACGGACATTACCGAGCGCAAGCAGGCCGAAGACGCCGCGCGACGTTGGCAGCAGGTGTTCGACCAGGCCCAGCTCGGCCTGGCCCATGCGGATTTGGCGACCAATACCTTTCTGGCCGTGAACCCTGCGTTCGCCCGTCAATGCGGGTATACCGTCGAAGAATTGGTCGGCCAACCGATCTTCTCCGTGTACCCCCCTCAGGAACATGCGGCGTTGTTGGAGCGAATCCGTCGCATTCATGAAACCGGCGGCTTGACGTTCGAGTCCATTCACCGGCGCAAGGATGGCAGCCTCTTCCCGGTCCTGGTTGAGGTCATGCTCATCAGGGATGCCTCAGGAGTGCCGGTCTCACGCGTGGCTTATGTGAAGGACATCACCGATAGCAAGCAGGCGGAACAGGCACGGCGTGCCAGCGAAGAACGATTCCGTGCCGCCTACCGCAACGCGGCGGTGGGGATGTCCATTGCAGACGTGGGCGGCCGCATTCAGGAGGTCAATCAGGCGCTTTGCAAGATTCTCGGTTATTCAGAGCAGGAACTCCTGACCCGCACGTTTCAATCGCTCACGCATCCGGACGATCTGGGGCAGAATCTCAGTCGCATTCAGACCTTACTGTCCGGAACGCGTGTGTACGACGTATTCGAGAAGCGATACCTCAGGAAAGACGGCCGCGTCGTGTGGGCACAGGTGGGGGTCTCCGTCATACGCGACGAGGCCGGCACGCCGTTGTATACCCTGGCCATGGTCCAGGACATCACCGAACGGAAGCGGGCGGAAGAGGCGCTTCAGCTGGCCAAGTACACGGTTGATAGTGCGACAGAGGCCATTTATTGGGTTGGGGCCAATGCGGACTTGCTGGATGTCAACGATTCCGCTTGTTCCATGCTGGGTTATTCGAAAGAAGAGTTTCGCCGGATGAAAGTTCACGATATCAATCCGGATTTCCAGGCGGAAGCGTGGCAAACCTTTTGGGCGGAAACCAGGGAGCGAGGCAGAGTCTCGTTTGAGAGTTGTCATCGCACCAAAGATGGCCGTCTGATTCCGATCGAAGTCAATGTGAACTTTATCCGCTACAACGGAGCCGAATGCCACTTCGCCTTCGTGCGGGACATCACCGAACGCAAATCGGCCGAGCGCGCGCTGCGGGCTAGTGAAGAGCGGTTCCACTTCGTCGTCGAGGCAATCAACGACGGCATGTGGGACTGGAACATGCAGACCGATGAGGTGTACTACAGCCCGCAGTGGATTCGACTACTCGGGTATCAGCCCGAAGAGATCATGCCCACCCGCGCCTTTTTTCTGGCGCTGGTTCATCCTGACGATGTCACGCGCACCGGGGACATTCTGCAGGCCCATGTGGACGGTCTTATTCCCGTGCAAGAAATCGAAGTGCGCCTGCGACAGAAATCCGGCGAGTTTCGCTGGTATCTCAATCGGGGGAAAGTCGTTGCCAGAGCGCAGGATGGCCGGCCGTCGCGCATGGTCGGAACCATCACCGACATCAGCGCGCGCAAGCAGTCTGAACGGGAGCGTGATGAAGCGCTCAGCAATCTTCAGACGATCATGGAGACCGTTCCCGACGTGATTTTTGCGTTGGACCTGGAGGCACGGGTGTCCAAATGGAACCTGCGACTGGAAACGGTGACGGGTTATACCCCGGAGGAACTACAAGGAAAGCCGGCACTGGAAATGGTGCCGGCCGAAGAAGCCGAGAAAACGGCGGCCGCCATACTGGAGGCCTACGAACGGGGCTATGCGGAGCTGGAAGGCCATCTGTTGGCGAAGGACGGCCGGACCATGCTCTACCATTGGACCGGCGCACCCTATCGGGATTTGCAGGGACGCGTGATCGGGGTTACGGGCGTGGGACGAGACATTACCGAGCGCAAGAAGGTCGAGCAGATGCTCGCCTCGGAAACACGCGTGTTGGAGATGATGGGATCGGATGCGCCCTTGTCGGCGGTGCTGGAAGAAATTTGCCGGATGATTGAAGGGGTGTCCAATGGCGTGCTCTGCTCGGTGTTGTTGCTGGACGACGATGAAGCCCGTTTGCGCCATGGCGCCGGCCCCAGCCTTCCCGAGTCCTATGCCCGGGCGTTGGACGGGATAGCCATCGGTCCCGCCTGCGGATCCTGCGGCACGGCGGCATTTACGGGGCAGCAGGTGGTGGTGACGGATATCGCAAGTCATCCGTACTGGGCGGAGTTTCGCGAGCTCGCTCTGGCGCATGGATTACGGGCCTGTTGCTCGACCCCGATCATCTCGGCAACAGGCAAGATTCTGGGCACGTTCGCCATCTACAACCAGACTCCTCGCCAGCCGACTGAAGAAGCGCCCATAGTCGCTCGCGCCTCACATCTCGCCTGCCTTGCCATCGAACGGAAGCGGACGGAGAGCGCGCTGCGCCTTACGCAGTTCTCTATTCAGCAGGCAGTGGACGCCGTCTTTCTGGTGAGTGCGGAGGCACGTATCCTCGACGTCAACGAAGCGGCCTGCGCCATGTTGGGCTATAGCCGCGATGAGCTCCTAGCCAAGACGGTCCACGACATCGATACGAATTTCACGCGTGAGAATTGGCGGTCCCGATGGCAGCATCTGAAAGTCACAAAATCCTTCTCGTATGAATCCCGGCATCAGAAAAAAGACGGCACCGTGATCCAAACCGACACGACCATCAATTTTCTGGTTCACGAGGGACGGGAATACTATTGCGCGTTCATGCGGGATATCACCGATCGGAAGCGAGCGGAAGCGCAGTTGCATTTGACGCAATTTGCCCTTGAACGGGCGGGCGATATGGTCTTCTGGATCGATGAGGCGGCGCGCCTGCTGCTGGTGAACGCGGCGGCCTGTGAACGGATGGGCTACACCAAAGACGAATTGCTTCGCCTGGCCGTGCCGGATATCGACCCCAATTATCAGATGGAGCTATGGGGCCGTCACTGGCAGGCTCTACGAGAGACCGGCCGCCAGCGCTTGGAAACGCAACACCGATCCAAATCGGGAGAGATCTACCCTGTGGAGGTCGTGGCGAACTTCGTGGTGTTCGAAGGGCGGGAGTATAACTTCGCCACGGTTCGCGACATGACGGAGCGACAGCGCACCGAGCTGCGGCTGCGGTTCAGCGAGGAACGGTTTCGACTCGTGGCTCAGGCCACGAACGACGTGTTATGGGACTGGGATCTCGTGACGAACGAACACTGGTGGAGTCCCAATGCCTGCGGAAAGTTCGGCTACGATCCCCAGCGTGAACCGAGCATCGATGCCTGGACCGTGCGATTACACCCCGAAGATAAGGCTTCTATTCTCACCATGGTGCAACAAGCCATCGAGTCGGATGTGCAGACGCTCGCCGCGGAGTACCGCTTCCTGCTCGGCGACGGCACGTACGGTCATTTTCTGGATCGAGCTCATATCGTGAGGAATGAAAAAGGAACGGCGATCCGAATGATCGGCGCCATGATCGATGTCACGGGGCCCAAGCGCGCCTATGCGTCGCTCGAAGAGGCCTACCGACGCTTTCAGGCCATGTCGCAGGAACTGCAGATGGTCGAATCCAACGAACGCCGCCGTCTCTCTCGCGAATTGCATGACGAACTGGGGCAATTGTTGACCTCTCTCAAGTTCGATCTGGCGTCCGTCAAGCGGAGCGTCGCGGCGCGTCCTAAAACGTTGGGCCCACGAAGCCAGGAGCGATTGGTCCGCGCGTTGGAAACGACGGATCTCCTGTTTGTGCGCCTGCGTCAGATCGTTCGCGCTCTCCGGCCGCCTGTTTTGGAAGAGTTAGGCCTGAAGGCCGGGTTAGAGGCCTTGATCGCGGACGTGCAGGCGCGTACCGGGTTACGGTGCACGCTGGTGTTCGAGCAAGGGGAGCGCCGGCCGTCCCGCTGTCCCACACTGGAAACCGCGTTCTACCGCATTGTTCAGGAATTGCTGACCAATGTCATCCGTCATGCGCGCGCGACGAACGTCGCCATCGCCATTACGAGCGGCCCGCAGGACTGGCGGATGACGGTGAAGGATGATGGCATCGGGTTCGATGTGGCGGGACTGGCTCCGACCGGAGGCTTCGGTTTGCGAGGCATACGGGAGCGGGTGGAAATACTGGGTGGGCAGGTCGAGATCCTGTCCAGTTCTGAGACAGGAACATGGGTCCAGGTGGTGATTCCGGCGAGTTCGGAGCCGGAGCCAGCGCGTGACACACATCGTGAAGCGACGGCCGCGCGTCGACGGCGGAGGAAAGCAGTTGATGAATAAATGTCGTTGTCTGATTGCAGATGACCATCCGGTCGTACGCAGAGGCGTGCGCGATTTACTGGAGGATGAGCAGCTCTGTTCGGAAATTCTGGAGGCCGAGACCGGAGAGGAGGCGCTGGCCGCCGTGCGCCGTCAGCCCTGGGACTTGATGATCCTCGATATTGCCCTGCCCGACAAGCACGGTCTGGATGTCTTGAAGGAGGCCAAGTTACTGCAACCCCGGTTGCCGGTGCTGATGTTGAGTCTCTATCCGGAAAAAGAGTTCGCGATGCGGGCGATCAGGGCCGGGGCCTCCGGCTATCTCACGAAGCAAAGCGCCCCCTCTGAGTTGCTGGCGGCGGTGAGCCGCGTGTTGCAAGGTGGCCGGTATATCACCTCGGCCCTTGCCGAGCAGTTGGCGCAGGCCTTTGAAACCGGCACGGAAGGGGAGCTCCATGCGAGGCTCTCAGATCGTGAGCTGCAAGTCCTTCGGTTGCTGGGCCAGGGCAAATCGGTCTCGATGATCGGGGAAGAACTCTGCCTCAGCGTGAAAACGATCAGCACCTACCGCGCGAGAATCCTGGAAAAGCTGTCTTGCGAGAGTACCGGCGAGTTGATCCGCTACGCCATCGAAGCGCGATTAATAGACTAGACTTTCCTTCCTCTTTGCCTCCGGCTCTTAAAGTACCTACTGAGGTTGCGTCAGCGGAATACTGACGTGTAAATCCACCTCCTGCCTATATTCCTACACCTGCAATCCGCCGAAACTAGTACCCCGTCAAGGTTTCATTTGTGTGTCGACGGGGGATACATGGAGCGGCAGTCGTTCTTTCGCATTGTCTTGATCGATGATAGCCGGATGGTGCGTCTCGGGATTCGGGAACAGCTTCTCGCGGCGACGGATTTTCGTATCGTAGGCGAAGCAATGTCGGCCGTCGAAGGGATTGAGGTCGTCGAGCAGGTAATCCCCGACCTGGTGTTATTGGATAGCCGTCTGCCGGATCTCTCTGGCGTGGAGGCTTGCCGGAAGTTGATCGCTCGCGATCCTGCGCGGCGGGTGCTCATGCTGAGTATTCAGGACGATCCCGCTGTTGTCCAAGAGGCTGTTGCCGCAGGCGCACGCGGGTATCTGCTGAAGGATGCGCCGGTGGGTACGTGGCTGGCTGCGATGCGCAGAGTGGCGTCCGGCGACGTCTCGATTCAACCGCACTTGTTCGGCGTGGTCTTAAAAGAAGTGCACGAGATGGGGAATGGCCTCTCGTCTAAGTCTTTGGCCTCTCTTTCTCCGCAGGAATACCGCTTATTGCCCCTGGTCGCTGAAGGTAAAACGAACAAGGAAATTGCCTCTGCCCTCGACCTTTCCGCTAAAACCGTCAAGAACTACCTGGCCAATATTTTTTCCAAACTGGGGATCACGAGGCGGACGCAGGCGGCGACACTTTACGCCAGGGCTTTGCCGAGCCGGTCCATGTCTTCCGGCCACTATGTGTGACAGCAAGGAGGACCCTGCAATGCCGCTGATCTTGATCGCGGATGACAACCAGCAAATTTGCGGGTGGTTACGGGCTGTCTTGGAGGCGGAAGGGTATCGTGTGATCCAGGCTGCGGACGGCCGGGAGGCGATGGCGGCCATCGAGCGTGACGCTCCTGATCTGATGATTTTGGATATGTATTTGCCGGTGCAGGATGGTCTCGAAACAATCCTGATGTTACAGAATGCGCAATCGCCCGTGAAAATTCTGGGTATTTCCGGTCAACCGCTGCAAGGATGCGATATCCTCAAGATTGCGACGGCATTCGGCGCGCATGGAGTGCTGGAGAAGCCTTTTAGTCGCGAGATGTTGCTTCAACAAGTTCAAACATTGCTCTCATCGGCACAGCAGCCTTCCGCTTAAACCTCGGCTGACCCATCCGTCGCCCCGCCCTCGTCTTACGACAGTTCGCGAATCATCTGAAAGCGCATCGGGTCCGAACGATCCCGCGTAAATCCCAATTGTTCATAAAACCGGAGCCATCCGACGTTGCGAATGGATGTGCCCGCCCAGGCCGCATCGTCCGGGCCCAAGTCGACGATCAGATTGTGGCCGGGATAGGCGGCTATCAGTTCGTCAATGGCCTTGCCGAACAGACGGTGCCCGAGGCCCAACCCCCGATAAGCGGGACGAACCCAACCATATAAAGCGAGCCGGTGTCCGGTCACGGAGAGCCTCGTCACGGCGACGACGGCCAGAATTTCACCGGCGCCGACCGGTCCGGCCTGAGAGTCGATGGCCGGCAACCGCATCTGCCACGCCGCCAGTTGCGGTGGCGGGCCATCGGTGACCTCTTCCAACGGCAACGGCCGCTTCAGGGCTTGCCTGAACGTCTCCGCATAGTCGGGCACGGATGCCCATTCGATCAACAGCTCCCGGAACAATGAAGTCAGGTCGCCGGTCTGTTCCAACGGTTGCAGCACCGCGACCTGGTCGATCGAGAGATTGAAATGTTGGCCCGCGAATCGAACGAATGGTTGACTGTACATACTGCACACGGTGGGCCAAAACATCCGGAACGTAGCTGAGGAGGTCCAGCGCCGAAACAGGTTCATCCATCCGCGATTGAGCGCATGGCCGTGGAATTCTTCCAACTTCACCGCGAGATAGACCTGCTCCATGAGTTGGATTTGCAGGTTGCACGTATGCAGCGCGGCGCGAGGATTGAGCGCGAGGCTGCCGGGATCCAAGCCGAAGACGGAACAGAGCTCCGGATAGATTTCCACGTCGTAGCGCAGGAGGTCCGGATCGTCCCGCAAGAGCCGCTCAAGGTCTTTCAGGTCGTCCGTTTCACCGAGGAAAGATTCCTGCATCCCCGGCGGGGTCGTCACCCAGTACGAACGCAGCGCATGACAGAGGCGCGAAAAGTCCTGCTCGGTGCGATGCAGCGCCGGGCGGAGGACCTCTTGCGCCACATGTTCACCCAAGCGGCGATAGGACTCGAACTGGGCTTCGTCGAAGAATTGATCGGAGGTGGGTTCGTGAGGAAATGCGGAATGGCGGGCCGCATAATCCTGCACGTCCGACGGTTCATTACCGGTCAGGGACGGTTTGAGATAGATCAATGTCCCGGCGGTCGCGTTGTCATCAACTTTGTCGTAACGAATCGTGCCGATGGCATGGTGGCGATTGCTCGTCTTGGCGCCCTCTGCCCGCTTGATTTGGTCCAGGTTCAGTTCGATGTCGATACCAAGGTCGATTCTGATCTTGCGGATGGCATTGCCCAGGTCCTCGAAGGTCAACCGAGGATCACATCCGGCGTCCACCACGAGAATGCAATGACAGCGGCGCAGGACCATTTCATACAAGCCCAGATTCTCGAAATGTCCGCCGTCCGAGAGATAGACATAGGGATGGCAGGAGTCGGTGAGGCCGAACGTTTCAGCCAGCAAGGGCTGTATGGAAACCGAGGGCGACGCCCGCCGATAGGTATCTGCGCCGGCGGGCCCCGGATTGCCGAGCCACCAGCCCAGACGGATGTTGAACAGCGCCAGCAGGAATGTCACCGCGGACGATGAATGGTATCCCATGTTGGGACTGGCGGCGGCGCCCGAGATGGCCAAGGCGGTCCCCAGCGAGAGGCCCTGATCCAGATAACGATTCGCTCCGTATTCCTCGGATCGGCGATACCCCAGATTCCAGCTGCCGCTGTGGAGGGCGCTGATGGTGAAGGATTGGGCCTTGCGTTGTTGCCAGGCCAGATTGTCCCCCTTGACCAGATTGAGCGCGATATTGATGAGATGGAACGGGCGCGGCGCTTGCCGATGCAGCTGGTTCACAAACAGCATGGTAAACCAGGTGGCGGCCACCCGGCCTCCGGCTGTTTCCGGCTGCTGTAGCGCGGCGACTTTCAGGCGGCAGGCAGGTCCGATGCGCAAGTCGTCGGCAATCCGGCCGAGGGTCTTGCGAGCTACGGCATCGGACAACTCCTGCGACAGCCGGGCCATGAGCGCATCCAGCTCGGCCGGTGACGACGTGGGGCGCGCATGGAACGCGTTGAGCAACGCGCGGGTGTCCGCGGAAAATTCTTTGTCGAACATCCAGCGCGCCAGCCGCACGTCGTCGAATCGCACGTCGCCCATGGCGGGGTTGTCCAGATTGTCGAACCCAGTGAACGGGTTGAAGGTCCGTTCGCGTTCAGCCTGCCGGCGGGACGCTCCCAGATAGGCCCGGATGAGCCGGTTGCGGTACATCGCGTGCAGTGAAAACCGGTTGATGTTGATCAGCCAGGACATCAGCAAGCCCAATAGCGCCACCGTCACCGTGAACCGGAACAACAGCCACATGGGCGTGTGGTGGAGCACTCGTTCGTGAGCCCAGGGGTTGGTCCAACCTGTGTCTTCAGCCTCCTGGGAAGCGGTGTGGCTGCCAAGAGGCGCCTTCCCGTACTGCTGAGCGAGCAGGTCCAATTCCCAACTCGTGCCCAGTGAAAGCGCGATGAACACGCACAGCATGAAGATCGGCGCGGCTGCCTTGACGGCCACATCCGAGAGGATTGTCATCCGCGAGCGCTCTTCCTGTTCTTGCGCGGTGGTCTTGGAGCTGAAGCCGAGGAACAGCGTGAGCAACCCGGACAGTCCGCCGACGGAGGCTGCGACTTTGGGCGTCATCCAGTACATGAGACCGGGCCCGAAGATGACGATCGCGCAGAGGCCGGACCACATGACCATCGCGATCAGCACCCACGAACCGGTGCGCCCCCACCACTCGCGGTCCTGCTCTTCGGTGAACCGGCTGGCGAGCCCGATGAAGATCGTCGCCGTGAGCAGAAATATCGCCAGGACGCCGGGAACGGCGAGTGTGGTAAACCATTCCGCGTGAGAGGTGACGGTCAATTGGTCGGCGGTTTTGATGAGCGCCGCGCGAAGAAACCATCCGCCCAGCGCGCCGGTCGCCGCCACGGCGAGGGTTTCCCAAAGGAGCCAGCGCGTGAACGTCTTGAATCGCTTGAGGACGACGGCGGAAAAGAGCCAGCTGCCCGTATGAACGATCGCACCACCAAAGACGGCATGATCCAGCGTAAATACGTCAGGTTTTCCGCCGCCGTTGCGAAACCAGGCCCAGGCGGTAGTGAGGCAGAGGACCGAAAGGATCAAGGGACAGAGGCAGGTCATCAGAAACCAGCGTTGGCTTTCCAGCGTTTGCCACCAGGTGTCGCGGCGATATTCGCGGAGGGTAGGGCGGCAGAGATGCAAATAGATCAATGCCATGACCGCGAGGCCGATCCCGATGACCAGGAGGGAGGAGGGCGCCATACACGGCGGCGAGGTGTTTGGGGCATTGAGCTGGGCGAGGGCGATGATCCAGCGCGGCGCGAGGAGCGGCATCATGAGCAACGGGAGCAGAACCATCCAATTCAGATGAAGGTTGCGCAAATAGATGCCGAGTAAGGTCCAGGAATCGGCGGAGAAGAACCCCAGGTGCGGACTGAGATAGTTACTGTAGTTCCGGAGCCAGCGGACCGGCAGAGAGGCTTCATCCGAACCGGCTTTCGATGTTCTGTTCAGATCTTCGATGACGCCTGCCAGGCCGCGGGGATGGCGATGGATCCAGGCCGTGAGCCAGCTGCCGATATACCCGCCGCCGGAGACGGTGGAAAGGTAGTCGAACTTGTCCAATAACTGCAGGCGCGCCAGGGATTGCAGGACGCCCAATCCGAAGGTTGCGCTCCGTATCCCTCCTCCGGATAGACACAAACCGGCGCGCTTCGGATGGCACGCGTGAATGTGGCGGTTGAGCGCGTCGAGATACCGCTTGTCCGACCCTTCTGTGGAAGGTGCCCGTTCCAGGACCTTCAGGGGATGGTCTTCCGAGAAAGGGCCGTGGAGCAATTCCGTTTCCTCTCCCAGAATGTTGGCGAGTGTCAGAAAGGTATCTTTCTGAGGACTGGGACTAGTCATCAGGACTCCATGGCGATAATCATGGGGACGATGGACGATCGGCCGCCAGATGGCGGATCAGTCCGTTTAGGCTGAGACAAGGCAAAGCACATGCCTCGTGAAGATGGAGGATGCGGTCAATCGAGGTAAGCGCGCGGGGCCGTCAACGGCGAAGGAGCACCCAAAGATACAAGCGATGGTGTCTGACGACATGGGCGAGCGATTATCGGAATAGATACCACCCGTATCTCAATCGATACGGCGAAAAGGATCCAGCCGTATCTTTTCCAGAGGTGCCGTTAGTGTTTCCGGTCTCGCTGCATCAGCTTGTCGGTATAGGCCAGAAAGATTGCCGAACCAAGGAAGGTCATGTGAATAAAGATCTTCCATTTGATGTGTTCGGGGTTTTCGTTGGTGACGTCCACAAAGGCTTTGAGCAAGTGAATGCTGGAAATACCGACCAACGACGCCGCCAGCTTGATCTTGATGGTGCCGGGGTCCACATGGGTGAGCCATTCCGGGCGGTCCGGGTGGGTTTCCAGATCGAGTTTGCTGACGAAGGTCGCATAGCCGCCGATGATGACCATGGTCAAGAGGTTGGCCACCATGGTGACGTCGATCAGTGACAGCACACCCAGCATGAACAGGGTTTCGGTCTCCTCGCGGAAATGGACGATCATGTGCCAGAGTTCCGTCAAGAACTTGGCGGCATAGAGGAGTTCGGCGACGATCAGACCGCCATAGAGCGGAGCTTGAATCCAGCGGCTGCCGAAGATCAGGATTTCGAAGAGCTGCTCGACGCGATGGGCTGCTGTAGACGGCACCGATGCGGTATGGGGTGGAGAAGAATGACTCACGCCTGTACGTACCCTCCTTGTTGAGGGCGTATCCTAGTGGGCGCGTCGGCTTCTGTCAATCGCGAGATAGTTACAGACGAGGCGGCGCTGCTTGTGCGAAGGCAAGGGAGCCGGTTGCCGGGAGATTGTTCCGAACGGACCGCGGATCAGGCTGCAGGCGTTTGAGGTGAGGCGGCTTGTTCGCCCTCGACTTGGTTCTGCGGAACCCATCGCGCGAGGATCCTCTTCAGATCAGAGGTGATAATCGGTTTGCTGATGAAGTCATCCATGCCGGCTTTGAGACAGGTTTCGCGATCGCCCTCCATCGCATTCGCCGTCATGGCAATAACCGGGAGATGTTCGCCCGGTTTTTCCTGAGACCGAATCAGCCGGGTGGTTTCAAGTCCGTCGAGATCCGGCATCTGACAATCCATAAACACCAAGGGGTACCGATGCCGGCAGACGGCGGCCAGCGCCTCCATCCCGTTTCCGGCTAAATCCACGCGGCATCCCAACTTTTCCAGCATCTTGACGGCGACTTTCTGATTGACCGGATTGTCGTCCACCACCAGTACCCGCGGCGCGAAACGGGCGACGGTCTCCGTGATGGTATGACGTGTGATCAGCGGGGCGGCTTGTTCCTCGGCATCATCCCGGCTGAAGATGAGACGGATGCAATCGGCCAGGTGGCGTTCGCGAATCGGTTTGGTCAGGTACGCGGCGGCGCCGGCTTCTTGGGCGGCCAAGCTATCGCCCCGCTGGCCGGATGCGGTGAGCATGATCAGATGCGTCTTGCGAATCACGGGATCCTGCTTGATCAGCCGGCAGAGCTCGAGACCGTTCATTTCCGGCATGTACATATCGATAATGGCGAGATCGAACGGCGTCCCTTCTTCAGCCGCTCTCCGCAGCAAGGCCAGTGCCGACGGGCCATCGACCACGCTTTCGTGGTGCATGTTCCACGCCGACACATGGTACTGGAGCAGGCTCCGATTGGTTGCGTTATCATCGACCAGACAGACCCGCAAGCCGGTGAGGTCCTTGACCGCCGGAGACGGCGGGAGGGCCGGGGTTGCGTCGGTTTGCGTGCCGAACCGAATGGTAAACCAGATGCACGTTCCCTGTCCGGCGATCGACTGTAGGCCGATTTGTCCCCCCATCAACTCCACCAAGCGTTTGCAAATCGTGAGGCCAAGGCCGGTTCCCCCATATTTCCTGGCGGTTGAGCTATCGGCTTGCGTGAACGCTTGAAACATCTTGGCTTGCGCCTCGGGGCTGAGGCCGATTCCGGTGTCGATCACCTCGAACCGAAGGGCGACCGATCCTGGATCTTCGTCTGTCTGCAAGACCTGAATCAGGACTTCCCCGTGTTCGGTAAATTTGATCGCATTGCCCACCAGGTTGGTGAGAATTTGACGGATGCGGCCGGGATCGCCGACGACGGTGCGGGGAGTTTGTGCGTCAATCAAGCCGACCAACTCAAGCTGCCGCCCTTGCGCGGTCGGCGCCAGGATGTCCAGCGTATCCTCGATCGTCAGCCGGAGATCGAACGGAATGTGCTCGATGGTAAATTTGCCGGCTTCGATCTTCGAAAAATCCAGAATGTCGTTGATGATGCGCAGCAGGGATTCGCTGGAATGCCGGAGGGTCTGCAAATAGTCCCGCTGCTCCGCTGTCAGGCTGGTGTCGAGCAGCAGCGTCGTCATGCCCAAAACCCCGTTCATCGGGGTCCGGATCTCATGACTCATGGTCGCCAGAAAATCGGTCTTGGCCTGGCCGGCCCTGACCGCCTGATCACGCGCCTCTGAGAGCTCCCAGTTTTTCCATTCGAGGTCCTGCGCCGCCTTTGCCAAGGCATTCTCGGTCTTTTTTCGGAGCGAAATATCGACGATGGAGGCGAGGGCGAGTTGCCCCTTGGACGTATCGATGGGATTGAGGCCGAGTTCGACGGGGAACTCTGTGCTGTCTTTGCGTAATCCGAACAGTTCCCGTCCCACCCCCATGGCCCGCGAGGTGGGAGCGGAAAAATAGCCCATGCGATGGCTCGGGTGATTGGGACGAAACCGTTCCGGTATCAACATTTCGACCGGGTGGCCGAGCATTTCCTCCCGGCTGTAGCCGAACATGGCTTCGACCTGTTTGTTGACCATCGTGATGGTGCCCTTCGGATCGATCATCAGCATCCCGTTCGGCGCGGATTCGACCACCTGCCGGAACTGCATTTCGGCCTGGATGCGGGACGAGATGTCACGGACGATGCCGGTGAATTTTCTCGCCCCATCGACCCGCATCTCACTGACGGCCAGTTCGATCGGGAACGAGGCGCCGTCGCTGCGTCGTCCCAGCACTTCCCGGCCGATGCCGATGACTTTCTTTAGGCCGGACGCCAGGTAATTGCGCAGGTATTGGTCATGCTCCGTATGGTAGGGATCGGGCATGAGCATTTTGACATTTTGGCCGAGCAACTGGCCCGGAGTGTACCCGAACATTTTGGTGACGGCGGGATTGACGGATTCGATCACGCCCCGTTCATTGATGACGACGATGCCGTCCACCGCCGTGTCTACGATGGCGCGTAGCCGGACTTCGCTGCGATGCATGGCGGCTTCCGCCTGCTTGAGGTCGGACACATTGATATGCATGACGACCGCGCCATAACGCCCATGCCCTTGCATGGGCGTGACAATGATGCGGAACCAGCGCCGGAGGAACGGGCTGGAGCTTTCATATTCGTACGAGAAGGCGCGAATGGTGCCATCGAGAATATGCCGGATGCCCTCCGCCACATGCATCGCATCCGGATGGGTTCCGGCGCTGTCGCATACGTGAAGGTAATTCAAGCCGACCCCGTAGGCCTCCGCGGTGAAGCCATTGGCGGCCCCGAACCGTTCCCAGGCTTCGTTGACGGCGAGGATCGTTCCGTCGGCGCCCAGCACGGCGATATTGGCCGGCAAGACATGCAGGATGCTGGGGTCCAGCGCCGGTTCATGCCGATGCTTGAGGCGAAGAGGATGGACGGACATGATGACACTTCCTTTTATCCGGTGGTGCCGGTTTTCTCTGCGTGATTCCCGAGCCAGGTATCCAGCACGGTCTGGAGGTCTTTCGGCCGGACCGGTTTGGCGACATAGTCGTCCATTCCCGCCTCAAGACAGCGTTCGCGGTCTCCCTGCATGGCATTGGCCGTCATGGCGACGATGGGGGTATGGGCGGATCGGCCTTCCATTTTGCGGATCAGCGCGGTGGCTTCGAACCCATCGACTTCGGGCATTTGGCAATCCATGAAAATCAACGGGTAGCGCATCCGCTCGTGGGCTGCCACCGCTTCCTGGCCGTTACTGGCGATATCGACGCGATAGCCGAGCTTCTCCAGCATCTTGCAGGCCACTTTCTGGTTCACCGGATTATCCTCCGCCAGGAGCAGGCGTGTGGTGGCAGCTGTCGGGGCCTGGCTCAAGGTATGGCGGGTCACCAATGGGGGCGCGCCGGTGGAAGCCGTATCCGGAGCGGCGTCTGTCTGAGCGACATCCAAAAGCTGGCAGAAACATTCGAGCAACTGTGTGTGCCGGAGCGGTTTGGTGAGATAGGCGCTGATGCCGAGCGCGCGGGCAGTCCCGCCGTCTCCCCGCCGGCCGACGGTGGTCAGAATCACCACACGTATGGCGCTGGTGGCGGGATTGTGTTTCAGCAAGGTGGCTGTCTCAAACCCGTCCTTGTCGGGGAGATGCAACTCGATCAACGCGAAATCGAAGGGCTTCTGTGCAGCGGCGGCCGCCTGCGCCAGGTCCACGGCTTCTCCGGCGTTTCTGGCACCACTGCACTGCAGCCCTTTGGACGTCAGATCTTGTTGCAAGACTTTTCGGCTCATGTTGTTCGGATCGACGTGAAGAATGCGCCGCCCGCTGAGTCGATCCCATGAGAGCGTGGAAGGCGCAGAGCTAAGCACGGCTTCGGGAAGTTGGACGGTAAACCAGAAGGTGCTCCCTTCCCCTGGCCGGCTCTCGATGCCGATGCGCCCCTGCATTTGCTGGACGAGACGTTGGCAAATAGCGAGTCCGAGACCGGTCCCTCCGAAGCGGCGCGTGGTGGAACTGTCGGCTTGGACGAAGGCCTGGAACAATTTCTTCTGCGCCTCATCCGAGATGCCGATGCCCGTATCGGTGATGGCGAATCGCAGGTGATTCGGGCTTTCTCCTGTCTCTCGACTGACATGGACAAAGACCTCGCCCGTTGGCGTGAATTTGATGGCATTGCTGACGAGGTTGACCAGGATTTGCCGCAGCCGGCCCGGATCGCCCAGTACGCCGGCGGGAACGGCGGCATCGACCAGGGCAATCAATTCGAGGCCCTTGCTCTGTGCTTGTTCGGCCATTAACTCAATCGTGTCTTCGACGGCCAATCGAAGATCAAAGGCGACCTGTTCGAAATGGAGTTTGCCTGCCTCGATCTTCGAGAAGTCGAGAATATCGTTGACGATCGTCAGGAGGGCGTCGCTGGAACGGCGGACGGTATCGGCGAAGTCATGCTGTTCCTCGGTGAGGGCCGTATCCAATAAGAGTCCCGTCATCCCGATGATCGCGTTCATCGGGGTTCTGATTTCATGACTCATGGTGGCAAGGAAGTCCGCTTTGAGCTTGGCGGCTTCGAGTGCGGCGTCTCTTGCCTCGGCAAGTTCGGCGTTTTTTCGCGCTAATTCGCGGGCCGCTTCGGTCAGTGCGGCTTCCGCTTCTTTTCGTTGGGTGATGTCTTTGCCGATCGCCAGAAATCCCGTCACGGCGCCGTCGTTGTTCTTAAGGGCCGTAATCGTGACCAGAACGGTGAGACGGTGGCCATCTTTATGGCAGTAGGTCCATTCCTGTTCGTCGAATCCGCCCAGCCGCGCCTGCCACGTCAGAGCTTCCAAGCCCCGGAGCGGAACGTCATAGAACTGGCTCATGTCCCGGGCATATTTGTCGATTTCTTCCGGCAGATGCAGAGCGATGAGCATCTGTTGTCCGATCATCTCATCGGCCGAATATCCGAGCATGTCTTTCGCGCCGGGATTGAAGGTCGTCATCATTCCTTCGGTGTTGATGGCGATGATGGACACTTTGGTGGCGCTGGCAAGAATGGTTTCCAGCTGCAGGTTGGTCGCGACCAAGGCCCGTTCGAGCTCCTTGCGGCCGCGAATATCGGTCACAATGACTTGGATCGCCTGATTCCCTTCGAATCGGATGGCCGCGGCGACCATCTCTACTTCGATGGGGGAACCATCCAGCCCCATGAAACGTTCTTCTATCGGTGGCACGCTTCCATTCGTCGAGCGCAGATGCGCCATGCGCTCCTGCGCGATGGCGCGCGAATCGGGATGGATAAAATCCATCACCGGCCTTCCGAGGAGCTGCGAGGGGGCGATCGCGCCTAAGAGTTTCACGCAGGCGTGATTGGCGAACACAATCGTGTTGTTGTGGATGACGAAGATGGCATGGGGAGACAGTTCCACCAGGGCTCGGTGCCGCTGTTCGCTGGCGCGAAGTTGAGCTTCGAGCTCTTTGGCTTCGGTGATGTCTTGGGCGATCCCCGCCACGCGATAGGTCTGTCCGGCAACGTTCTTAATCGCGAAACTGCGGTCTCTGATCCAGCGCTCACGCCCCGTAGCCGTGATGATGCGATATTCCTCGTCATAGGGCAGATGCGCCTGGCAGGCCGCCGCGACGGACACGCGTTTTTGGTCCTCCGGATGGATGTGATCGAGCCAATACAACGGATTCGAATAGAGAGCCTCTCGAGAACATCCCCAGATTGTATCGAACGCGGGACTGACGTAGAGCACCTGACTTTTGTCCGGGGTCGTGAGCCAGAAGACCGCGTCGATCGATTCCGCTAATTGCCGGAACCGTTCCTCACTCTCTCGGAGAGTTTCTTCCATCCGCTTCCGTTCGGAAATGTCACGGATCATGCCGGTATATTTTTTCGACGCGCCGATTTGCATCTCGCTGATGGACACATGGATATCGATCAGCGCGCCGTCTTTTCGCACGGCAGGCACATCGCGGCCCCTGCCGATGATCACCCGTTTGCCCGTGATCAGGTAATTGGCAAGATACTGCGAATGGTTGTCGCGATAGGGTTGGGGCATGATCATCGAAATGTTCTGCCCGATCAATTCGTGAGCCTCATATCCCAGCAGGTGCAGCAGGGCCGCATTCGCGCTCTCGATTCGTCCCCGTTCGTCGACGACGACAATCCCCTCGATCGCGCTCTCAAAAATCGAGCGCATGCGGGCCTCGCTCTCCCGCCACGCCGATTCGGCTCGTTTGTGCGCGGTAATGTCTTGCACCGTTCCGGTCATCGAGGCGGGTGAGCCGTCAGGCTTGCGGCGGACGATCCCACGGCAGTTGATGTGGCGGATTTCGCCGCTCGGCCGGTGAATGCGGCAGTCGACGTTGTAGGGGAAGTCATAATTGATCGCCGCATCAATCGCCTGCTGGACGCGGCCTTTGTCGTCCGGATGTACGGCTGAGAGGAAGGTGGCGTACGTCGGCTTGATGGCCCCGGGATCAAATCCGAATATCCGGCATTGTTCGTCCGACCATTGTTCGTCCCCCGTGACAATGTCCCACTCCCAGAAGCCGAGATGGGCGAGCGTTTGCGCCTCATCCAGCGCCAGCTGCTTGGCCTGAAGATCTCGCTGGGCGCGAGCTTGGGCCGCTTCCAGTTCCTTGCGCGCGGAAATGTCGAGATGGATGCCGGCGGCTCGCACCGGATTGCCTGTGGCATCGCGCTCGACCACACGTCCGCTGTCAAAAACCCAGCACCAGGTGCCGGACTTGGTCCGCAGGCGGTGTTCAGTGGAATAGAGGGGGGTTTCTCCGCGAAGATGGGCAGACACGCTCTCCATCACAGCGGGCAGGTCCTCCGGATGGACGAGGTGTTCCCACGTTCGAACGTGTGGTTCGAGTTCGTGAAGTTGGTAGCCGAGCATGGTCGCCCAGCGGTCGTTAAAGGTGACGTGCCCGGTGCTGATATGCCAGTCCCAGGTGCCCGCTTCCGCGCCGCGGACGACGAGATCCATCCGTTCTGCCTGGGAAGCCACCGTCAGTTCTTGAACAGCGAGGAGTCGTTCGAGTTCGATGATGCGTGATTCCAAATGACCGATGGACAAGGACGCCTGATGATGGCGGTGGTTCCCGAGCGCGACCGGCTCAGTGGGTGAAGGGGCCGGCTTCACAGCATAAGGGGCAAGGGCCGTCTGCGCGCAGAGAGCCAGAGGTTTGAACAGTTGCGCGGTGCTTTCGGGGATGACATCCTGGCTGAACAGAATGATCGAGAAGAGCTGCCCATCGGGCAGCGGCGCTCCGAATCCGAGTACCGATCGGACACCGTATTTCTGAACGAATGCCTCTTGCGCCGGTACATAGGGGCTCCCCACGGCTTCGGGAACGTGAAAGACGTTGAACGCATGCTCGTCCGGATCAACGAGCAGGCTCTGCTCCGGTTCCGCGAGATGAGGCAATTCGAGGCCCAACTGGCGAAACAGTTGACTGAACATCGGGAGCTTGTTCAGGTCGTCGGAGGTGCCGAGGGGAATGATCCGAAAGCGGCTGGACAGCGCGGGCGCATTCCAGCCTGGGAACATGCCGGCACTGGCCAAGAGGGTCAAACAGGTCATCGATGGAGCGCTCGGTGTGTCGCCAAGCCGTTGATCGGCCAGAGCCTTGAGGTCTGGCGCCAGAAGCTCGTAGGGGGTGGTCTTAAAGAGTCGGATCAGGACGCAGGCCGGCTCTCCGGTCTGGACCATAGTCAGGGATGTGTAGAGGTGGCGAACGAGGCGGTCGGCAACTTCGTCGAAGGTCTGTGCCCCGGCGCCCAATTGCCGGAGTGCCGCTCCGCAGGCGGTCATGTCACGGAGCTGGAACGATCGTAGATGATGCATGCGTCAGGTGATCCCGCGGAGGCGAGAGAGTCCGTCGGTACTCTGTCGGCGCTCGCGCGGAAGAACTTGAGCATCGCATCAGTCGCTGTCCGGCCACGCTTTCATCAGGGAATGGTTTTCAAGTAAAAGGCGGCGGCTTGGGACCTCCTGGTGAGGTGAAGTTTGGAATACACATTGGCCAAATAGTTTTTGACGGTTTTGTCGCTGAGTCCCAGTTCGGCGGCAATCTCTTTATTGGTTTTTCCCTGCGCAATGAGGGGGAGGAGGCGCCGTTCTTGCGGCGACAGCAGATGCCGGCCCCGCTCAGGTTCCCGATCGGCGACTTTGCGGAGATAGGCGAAGGTATGGCGGGTCACCCCGGGGTCCAGGTAGGCCTGTCCTTTGGTGATGCTGCGCAGCGCATGCATCAGCGTCTCCGATCCGGAGTCTTGCAAGACATACCCGTGCGCCCCGGTGGACACGGCCGACAGGAGGATGGTGTCGTTGAGCGTGTCGGCAAGGAACAGGAGCCTGGTTTCCGGAAGATGTGTCAGGATTTCCTGCGCCGTCTCGATGCCGGTGCCGTCCTGTACACGCAGAAACACAACGACGATATCAGGATTGTGTTGGAGCACGAGAGGGAGGGCATCGCTTTGAGTCGAGGCCTCCCCGACCACAGTAAAGTCCGGAACAGAATTCAGCAGCGTTCGCAGGCCGACTCGGACCAATTCCTGAGGATTGATGATGAAGACCCGTGTTGGAATGTAGGATGTTTCGTTCATATTCGACTCTCACCTAAATGTGGATGGATGCCTGGTACTTCTTGCATATGCCTGCGCCCATGGATGTGATGTGTGGGGACGATTGTGAAAAGGCGCACAGCGGTCGGTGTCCACCCTGCTGGCCGTGATAGAGGGAAGGGGCTGACGCGGCATCGTGCGGCCCGGCATGAAACACCGGGCCGCATGGACCGTCGCCTTTGCGATGCCAGCCGTTATATGCCTGCGGTCCCTCATCTTGCGAGCCTATGACACTCCTGCCAAATGATGCAGACCATGTCCCGCCGTCGCAGCCACCGAGCCGGTCGTTGCGACGCCGGCATCTACGCGAGATAGGGCCAGCACGATGTTCTTGCCGCCGAATCCAAAGCTATTGATCAGAGCGCGATCGATGTGCGCGACCCGCCCTTCACCTGAGACATAATCCAGATCGCAGGACGGGTCTGGAGTCGTGAGATTCAGTGTCGGCGGAATGAATTGATGTTCCATCGCCTTGGCCGTCCCGATGAGTTGGAAGGCGCCGCTGGCGGCGAAAGCATGTCCCAGTGCCGCTTTGAATGAACTGATAGGGACGTGATACGCGTGGGTTCCCAAGACCTGCTTCACGGTGTGGGTTTCCAGCGCATCCAATTCCATGGTGCCGAGACCGCAGGCGTTGACATAGTCGACCTCCTCAGGGAACCAGTGGGCGGTTGACAGGGCCAACCTGGCCGCTCGTTGCTGCTCTTGCCCCGTCGTGGCCGCCTTCACCATCGAATGGGCATCGCACGTAAAACCCCACCCTTCGAGTTCGGCATACATTTTGGCTCCCCGCGCGCGGGCATGTTCGTAATCCTCCAGAATGAACGAGCCGGCGCCTTCGCCGAGCACCATGCCGCAACGGGTCTTGTCAAAAGGCCGCGGGAGATTCCTGATCGCGCCCCGTTCATCCGGCGCCAGCGCGCGTCCGGCGTTCATGGCCGCATAGACACTCGGGTGCAGGGGCGCTTCCGTTCCGCCTGCTACGACCAACGAGGCCTGGCCTGATTTGATCCATTCATAGGCGCGCCCGATGGCATTTGCCGTAGACGAACAGCCGATGGAATAGGTCTCGCAAGGGCCGTGCAGGCCCAGAACGATGGCGACTTCCGACGAAATGGCATTGGGAAAGGTCATGCCCATGGTGAAGGGATTGACCCGTTCATAGGCCGTAATTTTAGCCGCGTCGTGAAACTCAAAGGCTTCCTTCATGCCGCCGATGGAGGTGCCGATGCTGATGCCGATGGATCCGCGATCTTCTTGTTCCAGATCGATGCCCGAATCGCGCGCGGCCATCATGGCGGAGGCCACGGCAAATTGGGTGGCTCGGCCCATGCGGCGAGCCTGCTTGCGGTGCAGGAAATCTTCGGGATCGAAGTCCCGCACTTCGGCGGCGAGGCACGCCTGAAATGGTGACGTATCGAATGAGGTGATCGGGCGAACGGCGCTTTCTCCCCGACTCAATAAATGCCAAAACAAATCGACTGTCGAACCCAATGGAGAAACCACTCCCATTCCGGTGATGACGACTCGACGAGAGGTCTGTGGTGTCATGATGCCCTCCTGTGCTCGCAAGAGCGTGAAAATGTTTGTCGTCAATGGGTATGCCACGTATGCATATGTTCGCGATGCGCGTCCGGCAACGCGGAGTCGGGATAAAACGTTGCGTAGAAGTCTTCGTCCAGATGATGGGTCTGGCAGGCCACGATCGACTTGCAGGCATCGGCATGCGCCGGAAAACGGCCGTACGTCGCAAGCACATATTCGGTGAAGGCGATCGTGGCCTCGATGGCGCGTTCCGAATGCTGGGGAACTTGCTGGGCCGTGTTGCGGTGTGCCCAGGGTTGTTCCTGCGGTTTCCTGAAGGTGCCTTCAGGCCCGAACTTGCTGGCGACCAGCCGGGTCACGGCGTCCGTCATCGACGGTACGAACGGCGGCGTGGGGCCTTCCCACACCTGTGCAATACCGACAGGATTCGCCCGCAGCGGTTTTCCAGGCGGGACGACGAAGTGAAATCCGAGTCCGGGGTAGATGTGAGGCTCCATACCAAGGAGATGCCGGCCGCTCCCGACGCTTTGGATTCCGCCCCCGAGTCCGAGCGCTTGCTGCATCAGGGAGATGTGTTCGCAGATGATCCCTTGCTCTTGGATGGCGGTTTCGCAAATCGCGGCATCGAGTTCGCGCAAACTGAACATGCGGCGGGCTTTCAAGTCGTCATGCAAATGCCCGCCTGCGCTTTTCCGGAAGGCATCGAGGCCGCATCCGACATTGCCGTTGTCCGTATCGACGATGAAATAGCCCGTCTCTTCGCTGAACATCATCAACAGGAGATTCAGATACAGCAACGCGATGTTGGTCACGGGCATGAAGAGCGTGGTGCCGGGCCGATTCGTATACCATTGGTTGAACGGGAGCATGAACGGGGCTTCCCGAGGAATATCCAGCCGGGTGGATTGCAGTTGTACGACCTCCAGATCCCATGGGTGGTCGGGTCCCGCGGCGTCGGCGACGAAAAAGACCCCGTCATCGTTGGTGTAAAACAGCTGCGTAGTCTGAGCGGAGCAGGGACTGGGGACCGTGCGGCTGCTGAAATTCATCAGCGCATTGCCTTGTCCGACTCCGGCTCCCGGACGCCCGACAAATTGCATGTCGCCGAGGTTGCGTCCTGATCGGCCGATCGCCGCATAGATGAGATATCGTTCCTCTTCCCTGCTAAGCGGGACCGGTTCATGATGGCTCGTGTATTCCAGCGGACCGCCCGGCAGAGTCATGCCGCGGCCGAAGCGTCGCGTCTTGCGCTGTTGTAGGAGGTCGAGCAGAGTGAATGTTGCGTCCATTGCTGCAGGATGTGCGGCAAGCTGCTTCATAGGGCCTCTCCTTCCGGTTTTCCTGGGGCCATTCGGCCCTGGCCGGTGATGTAAGTGGCAGTGATACTGAATGCTGACACGTCACGTTGTGCGCGACGTTTGTATAGGCAGACTTTACGAGAGGTATGGACCGGCGTCACCTACCCATCGGGGTAGGCGACGGCTCCGTTTCCGGTCGGTCAGAGAGTGACGGACTGGGCGGCGCGCGGTTCGACATGCATGGTGCGAGTTAGGTCGGGCGGTTGGAAGCGGAAGGGGGGCGATCGTCACTGGGCGCCGAGGATGGAGTGATGCGATGCTGTTCACCATTTTGCCAGTAGGCAATGGCGCTCCACCGGTTTTCGACGCCGATCTTTTGAAAAATATTCTTGAGATGAAATTTGACCGTGTTCAAACTGACCTTCAGAATGACGGAAATTTCCCAATTCGTTTTGCCTGCCGCCACCCAGCGCAAAATTTCTTCTTCCCGTTTACTGAGCACCACTGCAGGTTGGGCCGGCCGATTCGGGCTCCAGGCCGATTTGCAGCGCATATAACTCAAGTGGAAATGCGGAGTCAGAATGTCGAGGAGGAGACGCAACTTATCCGCCTGTTTGGCGTCAAAATTGCTGAAGGCAAAGTAGGAGCAGGCTCCATGGTCTCCGCGTACCCCGGCCGAAAGACAGGTTTTGATGCCGAAATCGAGCTTGAGCGACGTGATCCCTTTCGGCTCGTGGATCACCGGTTCATCGGCGCTGGAGGTGACGGTTTGGCCGGAAGTGAGCAGACGATTGACGGCAGGGTCTGCGGCGAGGCCCTGGCCCATATACAGCTGGCAGAATTCTCGAGGATAGGTGGAATGGCCGAGAGAAGGATCGATTCCATGCAAAAGATCGACCGCCCCGCATCCTGAAAATTCAAACGGCACGACGCGCTGGACGGCCGATACCAGCTGCCACACCCCGTCGTTGCGATCGACAGAGCGCGCGTCATACATGATCTCACCGAGCCGCTGAAACTCCTTTGCGGAAAACGCCGGCTGACTCATGCCAATTCTTTCCGGTGAACGCGCCCTGTTGCTGAAAAAATGACGAGCAACCGGAGGCGTTCAGAAATTCGGCCGTGGTTCATGTTGAGGCAGCTGTATCATCGTGAGAACGGCTGATTGTACTGCGACCGAAGGGACTGTATCTAGGGTAAACAGCCCCTAGTATAGAGTGCTTAAGGTATGAACCGCAATGGGGAAGAGCCGGAAGATTTGTGAAGTCCACGGAAGGGGGTGGCGGGCGGAGGGATGGCTGTCACCGCTGCACTTTTAAGGTCGGTCCCAGCGTCAGCCATTTGGTCGGGCCAAGGGCGGCCATGTGCGGAAGGTGCGCCACATACCATACCACCACATCCTGTTCTTGGACGCCTTGGTTGTCTTCGTCGTATCCCAGCTGGCCACGGGCGCCGAAGACCCAGGGGAGATCTTCGGCCGAACTCGCGCGCCGAATGGCTACATCATGGTCGCCGAAGCTGTCCCGTTCGCCGTCGTCTTTGAGGGGAAGATAGCCGTCGCCCGGCAGGATCCATACGCCGTGTCCCGTCGGTTGGTCTCGCACGAACCAGACACGCTGGGTGGCGGGGCTTTTGACGTCGTTCCGTTCGTTCGTATATTTTCGCCAGCCCGGTCCCCAACCGCTGTCCGGTCCGCCCTGATCATGCACGAAGACCTGATCCAGACCGTTCCCGTTCACGTCAATGTCCAATCGCCAGTACGGGTGGTGATGGTGGTCGGTGTTACAGGAGAGACCGCGGCTATGGAGGAGGGGACGCATCTCGCCGTCCTCGGAGAAGTGCCAGGCCTGGTAGAGGTGGTATTCGCCGATCCGCGCATAGATGCCTATCTCCAGCCATTGTATGCCGTTCACGGTGGCGCGTTCGACGCAGACCTTGTTGTCGGCGCAGTTGGCGATCGGGGCCAGATCCTGCCAGCGTAGTCGATCTTGGAACGGGCCGCAGCGGCCGCTGTCGGCCCGGGATCCGAACCAGGTGAAGGGATTCCACCAGACGCGTTCCTTCACATACTTGACCCGCACGACCGGCATGCTGGCTTTGCCCAAGACCAGTTCCCCGCCGTAGGAGACGTTCCGCAGCGTGAGGCCCGTGTTATCGCGAACTTCATAATCGAGGGCCCAGCGACCCCATTCCACATGTTCCGCGGCTGGTTCCGCCGAGCCGGTTATGGGAAGCATCAGGATGCCGAGCCAGAGAGTCAAGCCGATTGCCATCCGATTCATTCCGGTTCCTTTCGCCTAGCGGGGCGGTTCCTGGCCCGCGTCCAACACGCGGTCATCGGTCAGGTCCACGACGGCCCAGAATTTCGGATCACCGTCCTGCCCTTGGGAAAACGTGATCCAAATCGTGCGGTGTCCATACCCCGGATCGTTTTTCAAGAAGCCGATATCGGGTTGCATCAACAGCCCATGACCCTGCAGGGATTGCACGTTGCCGGCAAGTCGCGAATCGGCACGAGCCAAGGCGATGCCTCGTTCGACGTCCTGCGGCCCCTCAGGCGGGAGATAGCCCCCGCGCCGGGCGGCATCGATGACGCGCTGCTCCTTCAATCGGACCTCGACGGCGACGTTCTGACTGTAGCTGAAGTAGGTGAGGGTGGCGAAGCGCGCTTCGTCTCGACAGCAGCCGAAGGCGACCTTGCCCTCAGGGGCGGACCTGTTCGCCTCTATGAAACCCCAGCGGTCGCCAAGCAGCGCGGCCACGCGGGGATCAGACTCAGCCGCTTCCCGTAAGGCGGCGATCTCGGGCGCAGTGAGTATCGCGCTCGGGTTCGGCGACCGTTTCAAGGCTATGTCCGCAACCGTGCCGGCCATCTTGGGCTTGAGGTGTCGGCCCGGGGATTCATCGGCCGTAAAGGCGAGGGCATGCCTGGAAGGGACTTGTGGAGGGAGCGCCATTTTGGGGACGGCGGTTTCCGGATCCTGCGGACCAAATGGCCCCCGCGAGCCCGCATCGAGTGTACAGCCGGCCCCGAGCGCCGCCATCAACGGCAGCGAAATCCATGTGGCGGCACAGCGGTTCATCATGTCACACCAAAGCCAGCTTCCCGGCTACACCAAGAGCCAATTTGGAGATGTTCGCGGCGGCCTTGATAGTGGCAGCGCGCCGCTTGCGAGTGGCCGCGTCCAGGATCGCTTTATTCAGCAGATCCTTGTAGGTCGCGACTTCGTCGGCTTCGAACGGGACGATACGAGCGACGGTTTCGTTGTTGAAGGTATTGGCTAGCTGCAGATACAGGTTGGCAATCTCGGCTGCATAGATGCCCCGCCGCAAGGGATCGTTTTTATAGGTCTCGAATTTCTTTCGCAGCGTTGCTACCGCTTCCAGCAGGGCAGTCTGGCGCACCTTGGTGTCGTCTTCCCGTCCGATGCTGAACTCTGCCGCGCCCAGTTGATCCACCAACACCTGAGCCTCGTCCCGGGCATGATCGACCTGTGTCGCCAATTGCTCGATCTCCGTCGTGGCGGACTCGGCGGTCTCCATCAGCTGCTTGATCAGATTGTCGTTGTCCTGAAGAAAGGTGACTACACCCTCGATGCTGCGGTTCATGGAGGCCTCCGTTACTGTCTCTCTTCCCGTTGCATGCGGTCGAGGAGTTCCACGAGATCGGCGGTCATGCTCTGCGCCCGGTCCAATCCGCCGATGCGAAGAATCCGAGCCCCGACCACTTCCTCAAGCGCGTCATTGACGGTGCGGGAATGGTCGAGGATCTCCATGATCCGTTCCGAGCCGCCTGGCGCCTGGTCCATCAGGGCGCTGACGAGTTCGGGGTCCACGGAAGCCAGGGCGGATTTTTTGGCAAAACGCTGGAGTTCTGCGTGCAGGGTGGCGGTCTGTTTCCAGGAGTCGTTCAAGGCATTGGCCGTATCCCGCAGTCCGCAAAAGTCCTCTTCGAACTGATCCCAGACCGCCTTCTCCAAGCCCTGGGCCTCAGCCATGTGAATCAGGCTGAGGAGGTAAGCTGCGGCATAGGCGGCTTCGCCTTTTTTGTTCGTCGCCTGGCGAAAAGCGCCAAGAGCAAAGCGATGTTTGGCTTCGACGGTTTGCAGATCTTTATAACTCTGATGCAATTCAGCGCGTGCCTTCTCCAGCAGCTTGATACGCTCTTCTGTCTCCTTCTGAAAGGTATCGATGTTGGTTTGAGCGGCATCGATCTTGGTGCCTTCGAGCTGGATGAGGTCGCGGACAGATCCGCTGTGGATCGAGTGGCATCCTGGGGCCGCGACGAGCAGCCCGAGGAGTGTGAGTAAGGAGACGTGGCGTCCGATCATCGGAGGCTCCTTCCAGTCTGCTGCAGCGCCTCGGCCAAGGATTGAACCTCGCCCCGGTCGAGGGTGACATCGATATCGAGATAGTGTTTGATGGTACCGTTGATCCGGCGGAGAGCCTGGACGTTGGTACGATACCGGTCGAAGGCAGACAGGTCGAGAGCGGCGGGCTTCTTTGCGTCCTGCTCCACCAACCGTTCAACCGTGCTGATCAACTCAGGCAGGTTCTGAACCAGATTGCTCATGTCGCCTGTGCCGGCCATGAAGACGGGCTGCCCGGTCGGCCCTTTGCGTTCCGGCAAGGACTTCAGGCGGATGTGGTTCACCACCGCCATCACGTCGGGACCCAGCAGCGCGGCATCGTCCTGTGCCAGGTCGGGATCTGCCACCTCGATGAGTCGCGGATTGGTGGTGGCCCACTGCAGCGCCAAGTTCAATTTCAGGCGGGTCTGAACATAGCGGTACCAGAGCTGATGACGCGTCGTGATGCGGCTGACGAGCTCGCGATACTGCTGCATGAGCCGTTCATTTTCTGCGTACGCGTGGTCTTTCGTCGCGAGTGCCTGTTTGATTTCCGGCGGGGTCGTGCAGGCGGAAAGAAGGACGAGGGTCAGTATACCGGTGATGGGCCACATCCTCATCGGGATGCCTCCTGGTCAGCGAAATCGTTCGGCGCTATCGGAAGGAAAGGCAATCTACGTACCTGATACGTAGATTGCCATGCGGCGCCAGCGTAACGATGAAATCCCTGTGGCGCAAGGGGAAAATATGCGTGTCTCAAATCGGCAGTCGACCGGCGGGGCCGCGCAACCGTACCCATTTAGATACGGGTGTATCGAACCGCATACAATCAAGGATAGGCTGCGAAGCGTCGCATCAGGCAGGGGTGAGGGCTTTACGTAATGCGGCGACGGTGGCGGCATCGAGACCGGCCGATTTGAGTTGCTCGTCGGTCGCGGCGGCCACGTGCTGAAGGCTCCCAAACTGTTTCAAGAGGCGGTTGCGCCGGACCTTACCGATGCCGGCAATCTGGTCGAGCTCGGAGGCGAGCAAGGCTTTGCCCCGCAAGTTCCGGTGATACGTGATGGCAAACCGGTGGGCTTCGTCACGAATCCGTTGAACGAGATGCGTGGCGGGTGAAGTCGGGCGCAGCAGGATGGGGTTTTTGCGGCCGGGCAGAAAGATCCGTTCCTCTTTTTCCCCCCGCGCTTTTGCTAAGCCCATGATCGGAATCTGCTCCTGGCCGACCTGTTTCAATCCTTCGAGCGCGGCACTCAATTGGCCTAAGCCGCCGTCGATCAGAATCAGATCCGGGCGAGCAAGATCTTCCGCGGCACCATATCGCCGCATCACCGCTTCCTGCATGCTGGCAAAGTCGTTGGCGCCTTCCACCGTCTGAATACGGAACTTGCGATAGTCGGATTTTTTTGCCTGCCCGTCTTCCCAGACGACCAGGGAAGCGACCGATTGATTGCCCATGATGTTGGAGATATCAAACCCTTCGATACGACGAGGCACGGCATCGAGCCGAAGCAGGCGTTTGAGTTCGGCCGTGGCCTGCCGATCGATGGCTTCGTTCCGCAGATGGTCGGCAATGGCAGCGGCAGCATTTTCTTCTGCGAGCAGCACCAGTTGATGTTTCGTGCCTCGTTCGGGGGTGAGGAGGCGCACCGTCTCGCCGCGTTTCTCACTCAGCCATTGCTCGATCAGCGAGGCGTCGACGAGGTCGGTCGGGACCAGCAGTTCCTTCGGCGGCTGCCCGTCCTTGTTATAAAACTGCTCGATGGCGGACCGGACGAGTTCCTCGTCAGGGGAGTCGGCGGACTGCGGCCAGAAGAAATCTTTTCGGCCGATCAGGAGACCACCGCGCACGAACAGGAGTTGCAGGTCTGCGGCCGTGCCCTGCCGTGCGATCCCGATCACGTCCTGGTCTGATGTTGTGACTTGGGTAATCCGCTGTTTCTCGAGCGTACGTTCGACGCTAAAGAGGCGATCCCGCAGACGGGCGGCTTCCTCGAACTCCTCCCGTTCCGCCGCCGATTCCATATCCTGGCGCAGGCTGTCGAGGAGTTCGCGGTCCCGGCCTTCAAGAAATTGACGAACTTGTTTGACGATCACATGATAGTCCTCACGGGACTGATTGCCGGTGCAAGGCGCCATACATCGTTTGATTTCAAACTCGATACAGGCCCGCTCAGCCCGGCCGTCGATGTCGATCTCACACGTGGCCAGCGGAAACGCTTTCCGAATGACTTTCAACGTCTCGCGGAGAGCTCCGGCCGGCGTATAGGGACCGTAATAGAGCGCTCCGTCTTTTTGGACGCGCCGGACAATGGACAGGCGGGGGAACGGTTCTTTGATCGGCAACCGGAGATAGGGATATTGTTTGTCGTCGCGCAGGACGATATTAAAGCGCGGCCGATGCCGCTTGATCAGATTGCTTTCGAGGATCAGCGCTTCCAGCTCGGAACGGGTGACGATGGTTTCGAGGTCGGCGACTTCGCTGACCAGCAGGCTGGTCTTGGGGGTCTGGTCGTTCCCCTTCTGGAAATAGGAGCGCACCCGGTCTGCCAGCACGGCAGCTTTGCCGACATAGAGAATCTCTCTCTTCGCATTCCGGAAGATGTAACAGCCCGGTTGTACGGAGAGATGGTCGAGCTTGGATTGAAGGAGATCCGTTGTCATGCATCAACCGTCTTCTGCCAGGATACCAGGAACTCGCCGGATCGCTCCAGAACGCGGGAGCATTAACATGCCGGACGGGCGGGTGTGAAAGGCAGGGTCACAAACCATCACGGGATGCTCACAAAGACCGTCCAGTCAGGCCGCAGCGAGTGAAGAGCCGAGTCGTACGCTTGCGGTACGTTGAGGCTCTGAGCGATGCGAGAACGAAGCTGGCGGAATGTTTCAGCACCCTGGTTCAGCGAAGTCCTCGCACAAACGACGGACTCAGGCTGCCCCTGGCCACTTCCGCCACAGGGCCTTTCATCGTGAGACTGAAATCCTTGGCGACCTCGATGTTGAGCGTCCCTCCCGGCATGTTGACCTTGACCGGCCCCTTCACGAGCCCCAACTTCACGGCGGCGCTGGCTGCCGCGCAGGAGGAGGAGCCTGAAGCCTGGGTTTCCCCGGCGCCGCGTTCCCAAATGAGGATGAAGATTTCTTTTGGCCCGGTGGGCACGGCGAGTTGAACGTTGGTGCGCTTGGGAAACAGCGGATGATTTTCCAGGGCCGGTCCGAGTGTGAGGAGATCTTCACGCGTCCAGGTGTGGCCGGCTTCTTTGAACACCACGCAGTGGGGATTACCGACGCTGACACCCGTAAATTGCAATGACCGGCCTGCGGCCTGGATGGGAGCCTGGATCAATTCCTCGACGGGCAAGGTGCAGGGGAGCGCCGACGGTTGAAAGGTGGCTCTGCCCATTTCCACCGTGGCAGACGCCGCATCTCCATGGCGATCGACATGGAGCGTGATCGAAACCAGCCCACCCTTGGTCTCGACCGTGAACGCGCGTTTTTTTGTTTTGCCGGTGGCATGCAGGTAGCGGGCGAAGATGCGGAGTCCGTTGCCGGATTTCTCGGCCTCACTGCCATCGGGATTGTAAATGCGCAGACCGAAATCGGCTTTCTTTGAAGGGACCAGCGCGAGGATCCCGTCGCTCCCGAGTCCCCAATGACGGTCGCAAATGCCGCGAATTTTTCCGGGGGTCAGGCTGAAGCTCAGCTCCTTGGGGTCCATCACTACATAGTCATTGCCGAGTCCGTGCCCGCGAAAAAACCCGTTCTTCATCTGCACTCTCCTTGTTCGTCGTTGGTCGCTCGTGAAACGTGAAGCGAACGAACAATACTTGGGCGGATTTGAATTCGTCAATGGGTTGGCGCAGGCAGTGGGGCGCGGAAGGGCCGGTGAGGGGGGGCACCTCGTTCGCTGTTGAAAGACGAGTGACGTTTCACGGAGGACGAACGACGCGACTTACACGAGTGCCGTGCCGGGCGGGCGTTCGATGAGCTCCACTTCATAGCCGTCCGGCGCATCGATAAAGAGAAAACGGCTGCCGGATGACGTGCGTGTGGGCCCGTCGGTAATCCGGATGCCGTTGGACTCCAGACTCCGGATGGTCTCGTCGAGGTTTTCGACCTCGAAGGCGAGATGGACCAGATCCTCCTGCACGGTCACCGGTCCGCTCGCGGGAAAGCTGCACAGTTCGATGAGTTCCTCACTGTTGGGGACTTTTAAGAACGCCAACTGTGATCCGCGCGGAGATGTTTTGCGTTCCATCACTTCCAGGCCTAACACGGTCTGGTAAAAGCGGATAGTCTGATCCATGTCGCTGACGCGCATGCGCGTGTGGAGAAGTCTGGTGACTTTCATACTCATCGCTCCCCCGTTCACCGGCTGCTGAAAGGCATGATTCGCCTGTCTAACGAACCTTGGGAGGTCACGTCATCTCCTCGCCGGGCCGGCTGTTTTGCGCAGGAGAATTTCGGCATATCCGGGTATCAGAAAATTGGGCATCGGTCCGATTTCCTTGTAGCCCTGCTTGCGATAGAAGGCGCGGGCGGCCTCATTGAAGTCCGAGACGCAAGCAAACAAGTTCGGGGCTCGCGCAAACGTGAGCGATTCGACGTGGGACAGCAGACTACTGCCTAGCCCACGGCCTGTTGCTGAAGGGGCAATCCCGAGCAACTCGAGATAATCGCCGAAGAGAAACTTCCGACGCACGATCGCAATCCCCACCACGGTCCCTTCTACGTCCAGAATGAAGGTGTCGCGCCCCGCCGGTAGCGGCGCAAAGATGCGTAGCCAGTCGGAGGCGCTAAATCCGAGACGCTTCCAGGGATCGGAGCCGGTCAGGATGGCGATCACGGCATCGCGATCCCGTTCATGCATGTCGCGAATTATGGTGCCGGCGCGACTGTCGATTGGTTGCATCGCAGAAGATCCGATACGGTCATGGGGATGAGACCCTTGTCGGGCAGAAGGTGTCCGGCCAGAGCCTGGGTCACTTCCCGGGTATGTTTGCCTTTTCCATTGGCATGCAGGACGATGACACTGCCCGGCTTGAGCCGTTTCTGCACACGGGTTAGGATCGCTTCGGCGCTCAGGGACGGATCGGGGTCGCCCGATTCAATATTCCACAAAATGAAACGCAGCCCCAGCGCCTTCACGGCATCAACCGTCACGTCATTATATTCGCCATAGGGTGGACGAAACAGTGTTGCTGGCCGCCCGTACTTCGTCTTGAGAAGCCGCACCGGTCCCATGATTTCCTGTTGCTGCTCCTCGACGTCGTGCATGGGAAGATGCGCATGTATGTCGCCGTGTGTGCCGATCTCGAAAAAAGGGACGGCGAGCAGCTGTTTCACCTCGGCCTCGTGCTTGATCATCCATCGGCCGGACATGAAGAAGGTCGTCGGCACCTTATGTTCAATGAGGTAGTCGACCAACTCGCGATCGAACCCGGAGGCGGAGCGAACGGGGCACAAATCATAGGTCAACGCCACGGCAGGGCAAGAGGCTGGACCGGCTTTGATGACCTGTGCCGATGAGGGACCGGCCTCCATGATGAAAACCAACCAGCACATCACCGCAATCCCGCTCCACAAGTCCGTCCGGCGCATGGCGCAGTATACCCGATGGCGCGCATCCGCGATAGTTGACGCTTTATCCAGGTGGCTGCTACGGTGAATCCATGCAAGGTCCGGATTGGAAAATCGGCCGCATGTTCGGCATTCCCATTCACGTGCATGCCTCCTGGCTGTTCGTGTTTTTGTTCATGACCTGGTCGCTGGCGACCGGGTATCTGCCCGACATGCTGCCCGGTTTGTCCGAGCCTCGCTATTGGGCGATGGGCGGCGTGTCCGCCTTGTTATTGTTCGCCTCGGTCTTGTTGCATGAGCTTGGTCATTCGCTGGTGGCGCTGCGCTACCGCATCCCGATTGGGCAGATTACGCTGTTCATCTTCGGCGGGGTGGCGCAGATGCGAAAAGAACCGCCCCATCCTCGGGCAGAATTCCTGATCGCAATCGCCGGCCCCGTCGTCAGTTTTATATTGGCAGGACTCTCTCTCCTGCTGGTCGCCATATTAGAATTGTTTCCGGCGGAGTCGTCTCTACACGGCCTGATGGCCTTGGGCACGTTGCTCGGTATGGTGAATACGCAGTTGGGCTTGTTTAATCTGCTTCCCGGTTTCCCGCTGGACGGTGGCCGCGCCTTGCGAGCGGGACTGTGGGCCTGGAGCAAGGACTATTATCGTGCCACGAGCCAGGCCGCCCTCGTCGGGCTGCTGTTCGGAGTCACGTTTGCCTTGTTTGGCGCGTTGCTTCTGTTCGGGGCCCTATCAGGTACGGCGTCGAGCGCGCTGGCGAGCAGTGGAGGGTGGATCGTCCTGCTGGGTGCCTTTCTATTTACGGCGGCCCGTGGAAGCCGGAAGCAGGCGGCCATTCGCGCTTCGCTGGCATCGGTACCGGTCCGCGAACTCATGGTTCGGAATGTCGTGGCTTTGTCTCCGGAACTCTCGCTGGAAGAAGCGGTGAACCAATACTTCCTGCCGTACGGGTATGGAGGGTTTCCGGTGGTGCACGACGGCCGTCTGGTGGGCGTGGTGGCGGTTCGCGATATTCAGACCGTCAAAAACTCTCTCTGGGCGTTTCGTCGCGTCGCCGATATCATGCAGCCCTCCAGCGAGGAAATGGTCGTCTCGCCGGAGCTTTCGGCCATGCAGGCATTAGAGCAGATGATGGCGGTCGGGGCCGAACGATTGGTCGTGGTTCAGGACGGCGAGTTGCTCGGTCTGGTGACACGCGCGTCCATCGGACACTTTATTGAGCAGCGCCATCCGTCAGGCATGAGCTCCTCTTCTTCGTAACCGGACGGCCTCCTTCCCTTTTGGCCCCCCGCATCAAAACGCTGTCGGCTGTTCTGTGACAGATCAATTTGCCTGGTCATCCGGGGAGCGTCGCCGATTCATCGAGTAGGGCAGGGCGTCGGCATTGGCACTCGTAGGTGACCACGGCTCCGAGGAGGACCAGGGCCGAGGAGTAGTACACCCACAACATCAACAGGACGACCTCGAGCAGCGAGCCATACAGCTGGGTATAGACAGCCGCGTCTTCTAGATAGGTGACGAAGAGTACCTTGGCGGAGACCCACAGCAGACTGAACACCGCGCCGCCGATCGTCGCCTCTCGCCAGTTCGGCCGCTGGTGAGGAAGAAAGCGATACAAGCAGGTGACGGAGGCAAACGCGAGCAGGAACGGAAGCGTATAGGTCAGGAGAAAGTCATGGGCGGCGATCGCCACCAGGTTCATCCCGAGAAAACGGGGAGCATAGGCCGTGAGTAACTCGATGGCCTGCGTGGCAACAAAGGAGATGAGCGTCAGAAATCCCAGCATCCAGATCAACGCCACCGCGACTAACGTGGAAATCAAGGGATGCCGCTTGGCGGCCGTACCGAACACGGTATTCATGGCGTAGTCCAGTTCGTAGAAGACCAGTGCGCTGAACCATCCGAAGGCCAAAAAGACGGCCCAGCGCACCTCTTCCTGCTCCGCGACCCGTCGAATATCCCTGGCGAGGCGCTCGCCCATGCTGGGGAGAAATCCTTTGAGAAAGCCGAGCAGGAATTGATAGCCGATCACATCTTGGCTGACGATGAAACTAATGCCGTATAGCAGCAGGAACACCATCGGGAAGAGGGAGAGGAGGGAGTAGAACGCTAACGAGGCCGCCAGGCTGGGGCAGCCGCGACGTCGAAAGGTGTCGAACACGTTGGAAAGAAATGTGAGCTCAGTCATGTAGACCCGCGCGATTCAGGATCGGTGCGGAGCGATGGACTCCTCGGATCGATGAGAAGAGCCGGGTAATGCACGGCGGGACATCATCGGGTGTCGAGGCGCCGGTCAATGGGGCGTGTGGCGCCTGAGGCTACTTCAGTAACGGAGCCGCATGGGTGGCCAGCGACCACAGGCCGTTCGGGAAGAGGCCGAGAAAGACCACTCCGGCAATGGCGCACGCGAGAACAAAGGACAGCGCGGGAGAGGTTTCCAGCCGTGAGTGAGTGGCGACGGCTCCCTCGGGCTCACGCATGTACATGACCATCACAATCCGCAGGTAATAGAAGGCGGAGATGGCGGCGAAGATGACCGCGACAACGGCCAGCCAGGTCATGCCGCCGTTCACAGCGGCCATGAAAATATAGAACTTGCCGATGAACCCTGCCGTTGGAGGAATGCCGGCCAGCGACACCAAAAACACCAGCATGAAAAAGGCCGCCAGCGGTTCGCGTTTGGCCAGTCCGGCGTAATCCTCAATGTTCTCGCTCTCCTGCCCCTCTTTGCGCAACATACCGACCAGGGCGAACGCCCCGAGGGTCATGAAGGAATAGACGGCGATATACAGCAGCACGCTGGCGAACCCGCTGGAGGCACCTTCGCCGCTGTGACGGGCTGCCACAACGACGCCGATCAGGGCGTATCCAGCGTGGGCGATGCTGGAATACGCCAGCATCCGTTTGATGCTGGTTTGCACGATCGCAACGAGATTTCCTAGTGCCAGAGTGGCCAGACAAATAATGGTAAACAGGACCGACCAGTCGGCGCTCGCTCCTCCCAAGCCCTCCACGAATACCCGGAGAAAGGCGCCGAAGCTGGCAGCCTTGGAAGCCACGGCCATAAAGGCGGTGACGGAGGTCGGCGCCCCTTGGTACACGTCCGGCGTCCACATATGAAAGGGCACGACCGCCAATTTGAATCCGAATCCGACGGCTAGGAGCACGAGTGCCAGGGACAACATGGGATTGGCCGTGCCCTGCGTGGCGATGGCCTCCGCGATCACGGACAACCTGGTGCTGCCGGCCAGACCGAACAGCAGAGAAATTCCGTACAGCAAGACGCCTGAGGAGAAGGCTCCCAGCACAAAATACTTGGCTGACGCTTCCAGCGAGCGAGCTTCCGTCCTCTTTAATCCCGCCATGACGTAGAGCGAAAGGGACATCAACTCGGTGCCGAGATAAATGGTCAGCAGGTCGGCGCCGGACACCATGACCATCATGCCGACCAAGGCCAGCAGAATGAAGCCGTAGTATTCCCCGATGCTGAGTCGCTCGGCTTTGAGATAGGCCAGAGACAGAAGAACCGTGAGTCCCGTGACCACATACAACAAGAGCTTCCAGAAGGCGCCGTACGAATCGATCACCACCAGATTACTGAAGGCATAGGTATGACCGGTCAGGTGGGACGAGGTCAGACCCATGCACATCGCCAGAGCACCCAGCGTCAGCCAGGCGAGGACGTCCTTTTTATCTGCTCCCAGGATCGGGTCCAATGCCAGAATGAGGCAGGCTGTGCCGATGACGATCAGTTCGGGAAGAATAGCCAGGAGATCTTGGAGTGGAAAGGTCATCGTGCCGTTGCCTGTTCAGAAGATGAGGATGACATGACCGCCATCGGTGCTGCCGGTTGCGGGCGCGCCGGTTGTTGAGGCGCAGTCGCATACGCGGGAGCCTTTTGCCCGCTCAAGAGATTCGTCACGCTGGCATGCATGCGGGTCAACAGCGGGTTCGGGAAAATTCCCAACACGAAGACCAGCACGATTAAGGGAACCAGCGTGGCCGTCTCTCGCGCATTGAGGTCCAGAAGATGGGCCCGATGCGCGGGTGCGGGCGTGCCGAACACGACCCGTTGCATGAGCCACAGCATATACGCGGCGGCGAGGATCACGCCCAGTGCGGCGAAGGCCGTGGCAAACTGACTCCAGACGAACGTGCCGGCCAAAACGAGAAATTCACCCACGAAACTATTGGTGCCCGGAAGTCCCAAGGAGGACAAGGCGAAAATCATCAGAAAAATGGCGTAACGCGGCATGGGGCCGGCGAGTCCGGTATTGTCCAGAATCTGACGGCTATGCGTTCGTTCGTATACGATGCCCACACAGAGGAACAGTCCCCCCGTGGTGATGCCGTGGTTGACCATCTGCATGACGGCCCCTTCGATGCCTTGGATATTCAGCACGAAGATGCCCAAAGTTACGAAACCCATGTGACTGACACTGGAGTAGGCAATCAGCTTCTTGATGTCCGACTGTGCCAGCGCCATGTAGGCCCCATAGATGATGGCCACGATCGACAAGGCAATCATCGGTTTGGTGAATGCCGCTGTGGCATCGGGAAGCATCGGCAAAGTGAAACGGAGGAATCCGTAGGTTCCCATCTTCAACAACACGCTGGCGAGAATAACGCTGCCCGCGGTGGGAGCTTCTACGTGCGCGTCCGGCAGCCAGGTATGGAACGGAAACATCGGAACCTTGACTGCGAAGGCCGCGAAGAAGGCCAGGAACAGCCACATTTGAAGTGATGCCCCATAGGTCCCGCGACTGAGTTCGAGGATGTCGAAGGTATGCCCGCCCTGGAAGTAGAGGGCCAGGATGGCGACCAGCAGGAGTAAGCTCCCCGCCAACGTGTAGAGAAAGAATTTGATGGCTGCGTATAAGCGATTCGGACCGCCCCAGACGCCAATGAGCAGATACATCGGAATCAACATGACTTCCCAGAACACGTAAAAGAGCACGAAGTCCAGCGCCACGAACACGCCCACCATCGCGGCTTCCATCACGAGGAGCATGGACATAAACAGCTGCACACGTTTCTCGATGGCCGTCCAGGACACGGTTACGCAAAACGGCATGAGGAAGGTGGTCATGAGCACGAGGGGGAAGCTGATCCCATCCATGCCCAGGCTGTAGTTCACCGGCGGCGAATTGATCCAGGAAGCCCGTTCCACGAACTGCATGGTGGCGGCGGAGCTGTCGAACAACCACCAGAGCGGCAAAGAAAGGAGGAAATTCCCGACAGTAAAGCCGAGTGCGACCCAACGGGACGACTCAACCTTGACCAGGAGGCAGAGCACCGCTCCGATCAACGGGAAAAAGACGATCAGGCTCAACCAGGGAAACGACGTCACGAACATCTACTCCACGGGTGAAACGCGAAACGTGGCACGTAAGAGAACCGACCGTGCGTCAGCGACTCCACTAGTGCTTTCAACTACAACAGCAAATACACCGTCAAAATGACCACGGCGCCCAGCGTCATGCCGAGCGCGTAATGTTGTGTCTGGCCGCTCTGTGTCAACCGGATCAACCAGCCGCCCCAGGCCACCGCACGGGCGACTCCATTGACGGCGCCGTCAATGATGGCCACATCGACATGTTTCCACAACCCATGTGCGGCCGACAGGGTCGGACGGACAAAGGAGCGGTCGTAGGCTTCATCGATATACCACTTGTGCAACGACAACTCGTAGGCCGCCCGCCACTGTTGTGCGAGCCGATCCGGCAACCCGGGATTCAGCACATACAGGTAATAGGCCGCGCCGATGCCTGTCAGGCCCATCAGCGTCGCCACGGCCATGATGCCCAAGGCAGCGCTTCCTTCATGATGGGCGCCTGTGCCTTCGCCATGAAAGACCGGTTCCAGAAACGCCGGGATGCCGAGGTAGCCGGCGACGATACTCAGCACGGCTAGCACCATCAGCGGCGCCGTCATCGTCGTCGAAGGTTCGTGAACATGCCCTGCATGGTGCGGATCGACGTGGGACTTGCCCCAGAAGGTGACGAACACAAGCCGAAAACTATAGAAAGCGGTTAAACCAGCCGTCACCAATCCGCAAATGGTGAGGACCTGGCCAAGAGGCCCGGCCGACCAGGCGGAGACCAGCAGATCGTCCTTGCTGAAAAATCCGGCGGTCAGCGGGAACCCGGCCAACGCGAGCGAGCCCACGAGGAAGGTCCAATAGGTGACGGGAAGTTTGTCCTTCAGCCCTCCCATGTGGCGCATATCCTGTTCGTGATGCAGCGCGATGATGACCGAGCCGCAGCCCAAAAACAGAAGTGCCTTGAACGCCCCATGGGTGAGTAGATGGTACATGCCGGCGCTATAGGCGCCCAGGCCGCAGGCCATCACCATGTACCCCAGCTGGCTCATGGTCGAATAGGCGACCACACGCTTGATGTCCGTCTGCGTCAGGGCGATGGTGGCCCCCAGCATCATCGTGAGCGCGCCGACGAGTGCGACGACCGTCATGGCGGTGGGCGACAGGTTATACAGCGGGGCCAAGCGCGCGACCATGAAGACGCCTGCCGTAACCATGGTGGCGGCATGGATCAAGGCCGAAATCGGCGTCGGGCCTTCCATCGCATCGGGAAGCCAGACATGCAGCGGAACTTGCGCGGATTTACCGACGGCTCCGGTAAACAGCAGCAGGCAGATCATGGTCATGACCGAGACGTCCCAGGTGCCGCCGAACGGGCCCAGGAGATTCGTGGTCTTGGACGCCAGTTGCCCTGCTTGGGCAAAGACCGTCGCATAGTCGAGCGAACCGAAGGAATACCAGACGAGGAACAAGCCGAGGATGAACCCAAAGTCGCCGATGCGGTTGACGAGGAAGGCCTTCGTCGCGGCGGCGCAGGCGCTCGCTCGTTCATACCAATGGCCGATCAGGAGATAAGAACAGAGCCCCACCGCTTCCCAGAATACGAATAACTGCAGGAGGTTATCCGCCATCACCAGCATCAGCATCGAGAAGGTAAAGAGGGCGATATAGGCGAAGAAGCGGGCGTAGCCAGGCTCGCCGTGCATGTAGCCGATTGTGTAGATGTGCACCAGCGTGCTGACGGTGGTGACTAGGATCAGCATGACGGCGGTCAGGCGATCGATGGAAATGCCGATGTGAATGTCGAGATTGCCTGAGGTCAGCCAGGTGTACAGGGTCACATTGATCGCCTGGCCGGTCGCAACATCATGTAAGGCCATGAGCGACAGCAGGAACGAGCCCACCATCGCGGGGACAGCCACCAGGTGCGCGCGGTCCTTGATCCATTGTTCGCCGATGCCGACGATCAGAAAGGAGAACAAGGGCAGAAATGGGATCAGCGCATAGATCATGGTTGGTACGGTCGGCCTATCGTTTCAACAAATTCAGGTCGTCGATATAGATCGATGAATTGGTCCGGTGAAGGGCGATAATGATCGCGAGGCCCACTGCCACTTCCGCGGCTGCCACGGTCAAGGCGAAGAACACAAAGACCTGTCCCGCGACATTGTGAAAATATTCCGAAAAGGCCACGAAGTTGATGTTCGTGGCATTCAGCATCAGCTCCACTGACAGCAGAATCACGATGATGTTCCGCCGGATGAGCACCCCCACCACCCCGGTGAGAAACACAAACCCGCTTAGGACCAGATAATAGGACAGGGGAACAGTCATGACGGTACCGGTTATTGCTGAACCTGGTCGTTGATATCTTTTTTCGCCAGAATAATGGCCCCGATCATCGCGACCAGCAGGATCAACGAGGCGACTTCAAAGGGAAACAAATAGGTCGAGTACAAGGCTTCCCCGACCATTTCCGTATTGCCCGATCCAGTGACAGGATCGGCGGGGATCGCCTGGGCCGAGGCCGCCGTCCGTGATTGAATCAACAAGAGGATAATTTCCGTGCACAACATCACCCCCAGGAGTCCTGCCACGGGGAGTTGGTTGTGATAGCGCTCTTCAGATTTGATGCTCAGGAGCATGACGACAAACAGGTAGAGCACCAGAATGGCACCGGCATACACGACGATTTGGACTGCGGCCAGGAATTCTGCGTGGAGCGTGACGTAGAGTCCCGCGACATGGAAAAACATGATCAACAATGCCAGCGCGCTATACACCGGGTTGCGCAAGGCGACCACCAGCACAGAAGTGGTGGCGATCACCGCAGCAAAATAAAAGAAGAAAATGTGATCCATGTATCCGTTATCTCGACCGAACCAACTGAAACCCTGCCCCCTGTCGCCCTGGCTCTCTGCCCGGTGGCAGCCTGTTTGCCTCATTCGTCTCGGTGTGGGGGGCCAGCACGGAGGACGAGGCGGAAGGCCTAGTTCTCCTTTTGCGGGAGATGCTTGAACGTCACGTTAAAAAACGCCACGTTCGGATGCTGCAGCTCGAGGCGCTTTTCCCGGACGGGATAGGCGCGATCGCCGATGGCGAGCAGCTGTTGTTTATTGAGATGGAGTTGGCGCTTGTCGTACACGGCCCATTCGAATTCGCGGGTCATGCCCAGGGCATCCACGGGACAGGCGTCGACGCAGAGGCCGCAGAAGAGGCATCGCGTCATATCCATGTAGTATTCCTTGGAGTACCGCTTCGTCGGTTCTCCCGGCACTTCACCGCTGACGACCCGGATCACGCGCGAGGGGCAGGCGGCCTCACACAAGTCGCAGCCGACGCATTTTTCTGTTCCGTCGTCATACCGCAACAAGGCCAGCATCCCGCGATAATTCTCGGGGAGGAGGCGCTTCTCATGCGGATACTGCAGCGTGATGGGTTTGTAGTTGAGCAGGTGCTTGAGCGTGGCCTTCATGCCCACCAGCAGTTCATAGAAGGTCAGCGTTTTCAGCCACTCGCTGAACGACGGTTTCCGCTTAGGCTGTGCCGTGATGGCGACGTTCATCTCGCTCCGTTACCGCGGGAAGAAATAGGCGGCGATGGCTGTCAACACGATGTTCCCGAGGGCGATGGGCAGCATCACCTTCCATCCGAACCGCATGAGCTGGTCGTACCGCAGGCGGGGCAGCGTGGCCCGCAACCAGAAGAACAGGAACAGGAAGAAGTACACCTTGGCGGCGAACCACACGACGTTTTCGATCCAGGCCAGGGCATCCAGTCCGAGATGTCCGAGGATCGTGCCGGGATAGGGGGCATTCCACCCGCCCAGAAACAGCGCCGCCGCGACACAGGACACCAGGATCATGTTCGCGTATTCCGCAATGAAGAAAAACGCGAAGCGCATGCCGCTGTATTCCGTGAAGAATCCCGCCACCAGTTCGCTTTCCGCTTCCGGAAGGTCGAAGGGGACGCGGTTCGTTTCCGCCACCGACGAAATGACATACACGACGAAGGCAAAAATTTGGGGGAACGGCATGGCGATGATGAACCAATTCCAAAACCCTCCGGCCTGCGCCTCGGTGATTTTCACCAGGCTCAGAGAGCCGGACAGGAGAATGACGCCCACGATCGCGAGACCGACGTTCAATTCGTAACTGATGACCTGCGCGGCGGATCGCAGTCCGCCGAGGAGGGAATACTTGCTGTTGGAGGACCAGCCGCCGAGGATGATGCCGTAGGCGCCGATGGAGGCAAAGGCCAGAATATAGAGGATGCCGATGTTGATATCGCTGATGACGAACGGCTTGACCTGCATGCCGAACAGCTCGATGGTCATGGTCGGGCCGAAAGGAATGACGGCAAAGCCGATCATGGCTGGTACCAGGGCGAGAATCGGCGCCAAGGTGAAGAGGAACTTATTCGCGCCGGCCGGAATGATGTCTTCTTTGAAGAAGAGTTTCAATCCGTCCGCGATCGGTTGAAGGACGCCGTAGGGGCCGACTTCCATCGGGCCCATGCGATCCTGCATCCAGCCGAGGACCTTTCGCTCCGCGAGGGTCAGGACCATGACGGTCAGCATCACCACTCCCATTACCGCGGCGATTTGTGCCAACGACACCGCCAGTCGTAATCCGATTTCCATAACAGCAATACTCCTCGTCCCGTCCTACGAGACCTTCGCCAGAGACACGTACGCGAGCTTAAAATAGGGGATTTGAGTCTGGGGATCAATCGTCCATTCAGCGAGTTGTTTGGCCTCGCCGTCGAAATGTTCAGGGAACCACACCAGGCCGGCCGGCACGCGCTCGCGAATCTTCGCGATGGTGGTGATGGAGGCGCGCGCGTTCGAGACCGTGACTTTTTCGCCGTCGGTCACTCCCACTCTGGCCGCATCGGCCGGATTGATGGAGAGAAACCCTTCCTGCTGCAGTTGCAGGAGTCCCTTGGAATGGGTGGAGAGTTTGCCTGAGTGGAACAGAGTTTGGGTGAACATCAGCGTCAAGGTCTTATCATTGGATTTCGGCGCCTGGCGTATGGAGTACCGGACCGCCATGTCGGTCGCGGCGCCCTCCGCGAGGTAGCGGCTTAGTGTGGCCTGATCCACCTTGGGCGACGTGGGTGTCGGGCCTAACAGGCCATATCCAGGGATGACGCTGCGAATTTCTTTCAAGATTTCCCGCGCATCTCCATATTCGAGCGGCGAACCCATCAACACGGAAATTGCCGACAACATTTCCCAATCGGGGCGACTGTCGCCGACCGGATTGATCGCCTGACGAACGGCTTGCACATGCCCTTCGGAATTGGTGAAAGTCCCGTCCTTCTCCATATAGGAGCAGGCGGGAAGTACCACGTGAGCCATCGCCGCTGTTTCGGTGAGGAATAATTCCTGACAGACCAGCAGTTCCAGTTTGGCGAGGGCCTCTTTGGCTTGCGCTGCAGCAGGCAAGGTGCCGACAGGATTTTCTCCGACCACAAACAAGGCCTTGAGGGAGCCGGTATTGGCCGCGGCAAGCATCTCGGTCAACGGGATGCCTGGGGTACGGGGCAATTCCTCACGCCAGAGCGAGGCAAGGCGCTCTCTGGAGGCTGGCTCGTTGATCGGGGTCGGTCCAGGGAGGAAATCGGGCACGGCGCCCATTTCGACCGCGCCCTGATCGTTGTTTTCTTCGGCCAGCGGACCGAGCCCGCAACCAGGTTGATTGAGCTTGCCCAACAGAATCAGCAGATCCAGGAGATTCGTGGTCGTCCCTTCTCCGTCGGGGTAGCGCAGGACGCCGTTTCCCACCAGGATGACGACTCGTTTGGCAGCGGCCAGAAGCTTGGCGGTCTCAGCCCATTGGGCGCGGCTGTGGCCGGTGGCGGTTTCGAGCGTGTCCCAAGAAGTCTGTTGCACAGTGGCGGACAGCCGTTGCACGAAGGCCGGCGCTTGTTCAGCCAGGCCTGCGTCCACCAAGTTGTCGTCAATGACGGCTTTGATCAGGCCCAAGACGTTATTGCCGATCTGCCTGGGATGGGTAGAGAAATGCTGCGTGGCCAGGTTCGCGATATTGCTCAATGTGTCGACCGCTGGTTCCAGGGACTCAATTGTGAACAGACTGGCCTGACGCTTCTTGACGGCTTCTTTGACCTTGAGCCCGGTAATGGGGCTGGTCTCCGTGATGTTGGTGCCAACCAACAACAAGGCGTTGGCGGCCACAATATCTTCGAACGCGATGGTCCAACGGTGAGTTCCTTGCACGCGACGTAGCGCTCGCACCCCGCTCAGGTGGCCGTATCGTGCGCTACTATCGATCCGGTTGGTGCCGATCACCTGCCGCATGAATTTCTGGAACACATAGAGGTCTTCGTTGGTGCAACGGGAGCTGATGAGGCCTCCGAATGCATCCGGGCCGTTGGCTAGCTTCACACGGAGGAACTGTTCGGCGACATATTCCAGCGCGTCTTCCCACGTGGCTTGCACCAACACGCCGTCGCGTCGGATCAAGGGATGGGTCAGGCGGCCGGCATGGGTGCTCGCATGGAAGCCGAAGAAGCCGCGGGCGCAGAGATCGCCATTATTCCGGCCGGCGCCGTGCGAAGAATTTACTTCAATGAGTTCATTTCCTTTGGTCTGGACCGTGATGCGGCAGCCGTCGCCGCAGAAGGTGCAGATCGTATCAGCTCGCTTGAGCATCCAGGGGCGGTATTCATACATGGACAGTCGGCTCGTGATCGCGCCGACCGGACAGATCTGGATACAGCCGCCGCAGAATTCGCAGTCGAGTTCATGCGGGCCAAAGTGTTTGATTTCCGTCATCGTGCCGCGGCCGACAGGCGCCAGCGCTTTCACGTCCATGATTTCGTCGCAATACCGGACGCAACGCAGGCACTGCACGCAGCGATTCATCTGCGTTTCGATGAGCGGGCTGAAGTATTCTTTTGGGAAGATGCGCTTGGTTTCCGTGAACCGGCTGGTAGTCGGCGTGTATTGATGCGAGAAGTCTTGAAGATCGCACTTGCCGCCCTGGTCGCAGACCGGACAATCGAGCGGATGGTTGGCCAGAATGAATTCGAGCACCGACTTGTGGGCATCGTCCACCGTGGTCGTGGCGGTGCGTACGGCCATCCCTTCGGCAACCGGCGTGCTACAGGCGGTCTGCAGCTTCGGCATCTTTTCCACTTCGACCAGGCACATGCGGCAGTTCGCATCCGGCTTCAATTTGGGGTGATAGCAAAAATGCGGGATCATGACCCCGACGCGGCGCGCGGCTTCGATCACGAGCGTGCCTTTGGGAACCGCAACGGTGGTGCCGTCGATGGTGAGCCGGACGGTATCTGGTTTTTGATCAGGCATAATGGCCGTTATTCGTGAAACGTGAAACGAGAGACGTCAATGTTTCGCTCCTGCCGGTTCCGGCCGGATCAAGTTGGCGGCCTCGGCCGCGTGTATCAACGTGACATATTCGTGGCGCCAATGTTTGAGCGTGCTCAAAATTGGAGACACTTCGGCGTCGCCGAATGCGCAGACCGTCCGCCCGGCGATGTTTTTGCACAGGTCGGTCAGGGTTTCAAGGTCTGCCATCTGTCCGCGTTTGTTGACGATTCGGCGCATGATCTGCACGAGCCAGGAACTGCCTTCCCGGCAGGGACTGCACTTGCCGCAGGACTCATGGTAGAAAAATTCCATCAGCCGCAGGGCAGCCCACACCATATCGGTGCCCTCTTCCATGACCGTCACGCCGCCCGACCCCAGCATTGACCCGGCCAGCGCCACCGATTCGAAATCCAATTTGACGTCGAGGTGGTCGGGTGTCAGAAAGGGCGCAGAGGCGCCGCCTGGAATAAACGCCTTGAGTTTCTTGTCCGACCGCATGCCGCCGGCCAGCTCGTAGATCAACTCGCGAAAGGTAATGCCCATCGGGACTTCGTAGTTGCCGGGCCGCGCCACATGACCGCTCACGCAAAAGACTCGCGTGCCGGTGCTTTTCGGCGGGGATCCGATGGAGGCGAACCATTCGGCTCCACGATTCATGATATGCGGTAGGTTGGCGAGGGTCTCAACGTTATTTACGACGGTCGGTTTATTGTAGAGGCCGTGCGTGGCCGGGAACGGCGGCTTGACGCGAGGAAGACCGCGTTTCCCTTCCAGTGATTCCAGTAATGCCGTCTCTTCACCGCAGATATACGCGCCGGCTCCCCGATGGACCCAGATGTCGATCGAAACACCGGTGCCGAGGATATTCTTGCCGACATACCCTGCGGCGCGCGCTTCCTTGATGGCGGCTTCGAGAATCTTGGCTCCCAGGACAAACTCACCGCGAATATAAATATACGAACTGGCTGCGCCGATGGCGTAGCAAGCGAGCAACATGCCTTCGAGCAGTTGATGCGGGTCACGCTCGATCAGTTGGCGATCCTTGAACGTGCCCGGCTCGCTCTCGTCGGCATTGCAACAGAGGTAACGGGGCCCCTGATAATCTTTGGGCAAGAAACCCCATTTCACCCCGGTCGGGAATCCGGCTCCGCCGCGTCCGCGCAAGCCGGACTTCATCACCACGCCGGTCACTTCTGCGGGAGTAACTTTCCCCAGCATTTTTCGCAATGCCTGGTATCCGCCCGCGCGCTCATATTCCGGCAGCGAGCCGGCATACCCGGGTTGCATCATGTTCTTGAGCAGAATCGGTTCGTACGTCTTCATAGCTTCAGCGTGAAACGGAACAGGTGACACGTGAAAGGTTGAATCTGGGTTTCCTGTTGTGCCGGCTCATGTGTTACGCACCCTTCACGGCATGGGCCGGTTCCGGCCACATGAATGGGCCGGTCTTCAGCGAGGAGGTGCCCGTCTGCCGTAAATCCGCCAGGATGCGATCCAGCTTATCTTCCGTCAATCGCTCGTAATAATCGTCATTCACCTGCATCATCGGGCCGGTTCCGCACGCGGCCAGGCATTCGACGATGCTGAGGGTGAACAGTTTGTCGGGGGTCGTTTCACCCGGCTTGATACCCAGCTTCGTGCCGATCCACCCGATGACCGTATCCGAGCCCACCAAGGCACACATCAACGATTTGCAGACCTGTAGATGGAACTTGCCCACCGGCTTCAGGTTCAGCATCGTGTAAAACGTGGCCGTCTCATACACCTGCGGCGGGGTCAGCTTCAAGATGCCCGCAATTTCCTGCATGGCGGCTTCGGTGACATAGCCCTCTTCGCGCTGCGCCATGTAGAGCAGCGGCAGGAGTGCCGACCGCTTCACCGGATAACGGCTCAGAATATCGTCGATCTCCGCCTGATGTTTTTCCTTCAGCATAGTTCCCATTGCCTCAAAACGATGAGGGCGTGAGCCATGGTGTCCCTACGTGCGCGCGTGGGACGAGGCCCTTCCGAGGGCGCGCGTTCCGCGAGCACTGCGGACATCATGGCTCATGAACCTCATCGATCACATTCCCCCATCACGATGTCGTAGGTGCCGAAGATCGTGATGATGTCTGAAATCAGATACCCGCGCGCCATATGGTCGAATGCCCCCATATGAATGAAGGAGGGGGCGCGAATCTTGAGCCGATAGGGGCGAGGGCTGCCGTCACTGACGATGAAAAACCCGAGCTCGCCTTTCGGGACTTCGGTGCCGCAATAGGTTTCGCCTTTCGGCGGCTTGAAGCCTTGGGTGAAAATAATAAAGTGGTGAATCAAGCTCTCCATGTCGCGCATGACCTTCGCCTTGGGCGGAGGAATCACATGCGGCACATCGGCCATGATTGAGCCTTCCGGCATCTGGTCGAGGCACTGGGCGATGATCCGGGCGCTTTGCCGCATTTCTTCCATGCGGACCCAGTAACGATCGTACGTGTCGCCGCGCTTGCCGACTGGCACTTCCCATTCGACCTTGTCATAAGCGCCGTAGGGTTCATATTTGCGGATGTCGTAATCGACGCCGGATCCGCGGAGCGTCGGGCCGGTGAGGCCGAAATTGATGGCATCTTCAGCTGAGATCACCGCAATGTCCTTTGTTCGCCCGACCCAGATGCGGTTGGACATCAGCAGTTGATTGTATTCATTGACCTTGTCCGGAAACGTGTGCAGGAAGGCCTTCAAGCGCGTAACCAGATCGGGTGTGAAATCGCTGTCGACTCCACCGATGCGGTAGTAATTCAGCGTCAGACGCGCGCCGCACAGCTTTTCGAACATGTCGAGGAGGATTTCGCGTTCGCGAAACGTCCAGAAAAAGACGGTCATGGCGCCGATGTCCAGCGCCTGGGTGCCGAGCCAGAACAGGTGGCCGATGATGCGCTGCATCTCGGCGACGATGGTGCGGATGTACTCCGCCCGTTCCGGCACGGTGATGTCGAGCAGTTTTTCCACGGCGCGCACATAGGCGTAGTTATTCGTCATCGCGCAGACGTAGTCGAGCCGGTCGGTATGGGGGATGACCTGCATGTAATGAAGGCCTTCTGCCAGCTTTTCGACGCCACGATGGAGATAGCCGAGATCAGGGGTGGCTTTGACGATGCGTTCGCCGTCCAATTCCAGCACCACCCGGAGCACCCCGTGCGTGCTGGGATGTTGGGGCCCCATGTTGAGCAGGAGTTCTTCCCGCCGCCTCGTGCCGCTCGGCTGTTCGGCTGCCCGAAAGGCCTGCTTTTCCGATTCGGGGATTTCACCTTCCGCCGATTGTTCTTCAGGTGCTTCATCCAATCGGGGGATGAATGGAAACTCGCTGCGCCAGCCTCGCCCTTCAGCGGGAAAGTCTTTCCGCAGGGGATGGCCTTCTCCATAGTCTTCCGGCAGCAGAATGCGCCGGAGATCCGGGTGCCCGACGAAGGTGATCCCCATCAGGTCGTAGACTTCGCGCTCCATGAAATCCGCGCCCTTCCAAATGCCGGTCACGGAGGCGATTTCCGGATGTTCCTCGCTGAGGCGCGCTTTGAGTCTGATGCGCCGCCGATGCGGGAGCGACAACAGCTGATAAATGACCTCAAACCGTTCCGTATCGTTCGGATAATCGACGGAGCAAATATCGGTGATGTGATCGAACGCGGCTTCGGGCGTGTCATGCAGCCAGCGCGCGACGTCGACGATACGCGCGGCGGATACCCGCGCCGTTATTTCGTTCCGGGCGGCATCCACCTCCACGCCGCGGACAGCGTCGGGAAAGGTGGTCATGAGTCGTTCAAGCAGCGGTTGCATGGTGAGACGAGTCTGTTACTTGACGAAAATCTTTTCGCGTTGAATCTTTTGCTGCAATTTCAAGAGCCCGTCGATCAAGGCCTCCGGACGAGGCGGGCAGCCGGCGATATACACATCGACCGGAACGATCTGGTCGACGCCCTGTACGACGGCATAACTGTTGTAGTGGTTGCCGGAGGTCGCGCAGGACCCCATGGAAATGACGTAGCGCGGCTCGGCCATCTGGTCGTAAATACGGCGAATGACGGGCGCCATCTTCCGGGATACCGTGCCGGCCACGATCATGAGATCCGATTGGCGGGGCGAGGCGCGGAACACGCCGGCGCCGAACCGATCGATGTCATAGCGCGAGGACACGCTGGCGATCATTTCGATGGCGCAGCAGGCCAACCCGAAGGTCATGGGCCACAGGGACGATTTGCGCGCCCAGCCGACGAAGGCATCGAGATTCGTCGTCAGAATATTCGCATCCAGCTGCCGTTCTAAAAAACTCATCGTTCCCTCACGTTTCTTTTTAGCGAGAAGGAGGATGGGTGGCCTGGTCGCCTCCGACTGCGCGCGTCGAACGAGAGCCTTCCGAGGCCGCGTGTTCCGCGAGCAACGGAGGGGGCAAGGTCGCTCATCATAGCCCCGCTACTCAATCCCATTCGAGTGCCCCTTTTTTCCACGCATACCAGAACCCGACGATCAGGATGCCGATAAACACCACCATCTCCACTAACCCTACCAACCCCAGTTTCTTGAATGCCACGGCCCAGGGAAACATGAACACGATTTCGATATCAAAGATCACGAACAGCATCGCGATGATGTAATAGCGAATTGGGAACTGCACTTTCGCGTCCGAAAACAACGGGCTGCCGCTTTCATAGGGCGCGAGTTTGGCGCGATAGGGCCGGCTCGGCCGCACGATACGGCCCACCAGAATCTGCACCGCTCCGAACGCAAATGCGATCACGATAAAAATCAGGATCGGGATGTAATTCAGCGGTGCGGCTTCGTTACCCATGGTTCGTCCAGGACGTATGACTGTTATGCGGCGGAGCGAGCCGCCAAAATCGATCCGAAGAATGGCTTGAACCTCAAGCCATCCAGTTCGGGCTTGTCCATGCCCGTATGCTGCACCAGCACTTTAAACGTTCGCCCCATTCCCTCCGGTCGCAGGAGATGGATCGCGGCATAAAACTCGGCCGATTCCGGCTGTAGCGACTCCAGGAACTGTTCGGCGCCCAGGCCGATCAGAAAACTCATTTGATTCGTAAAGCCGGTCAGCTCGAGGCCGGCCGCCTGGCCCGCCTGCGCCAGGGCGGTGAAGTCGACATGGGCCGTCATGTCTTGCTCGCCGACCCGTTCGTAGGCGTCTTCTGAAGTGGTCTGACTGTAGTAACAAAGAAAGGTGCCGTTCTTGCGCTCAGGGCCGTAGAGGTCCTCGGCCGTGTGGCCGTAGTCGATGGTCATCACCAGGCCGCGCGCCATCGCCTGCGCCACCTGTTTCATCCATTGGATGGCCTTGAGATTGATTTCGGTTCGATATCCGTCAGGCAGGCTGATGCCACCGTCTCGTAAATAGGCCGACAGCTCGTTCGAAAGGGGACGATGGATTTCCGTGAAGCCTTCGTCGCGCACATCCACGTAGATTTCTTGTGGACGACCATCCACCACCAGGCGATGCACTGGGAAGGCATCCACCAATTCGTTGGAAAAGAAGAGGCCGGTGACACTGCCCGGCGGGAGATCTTCCAGGCGATCAAGCCAGGCCACGTGACCGGCTCGGCCGATCCATGGCGCGAGATGCTGATGCTGGAGGGCGCGCATCGAGGCGCTGCGTTCAATCAGGATGTAACGGAGGCGTTCGCTCAGATTGCCGGGAGCGTGCTGGCAGGCGGTGAGAAAATCACGAGCCAGCAATCCTTTGCCCGGCCCCATCTCCACGACGGTGAACGGATCTGGGTGTCCGAGGCAGGCATCGAGTTGCTGCGCTTGTTTAGCCAGCGCCTGGCCGAGAATCGAATGCACATCGGAACTCGTATAGAAATCACCCGACCATCCGATACGTTCCTGTGTCGGATCTTCGACAGGACGAACGTAATAGCCGTATTGCGGATGATACAGGGCCAGCTCCATGAAACGGGCGAAGGGAATAGGTCCCGCCGCCGCGATTTCAGCCCTGATTTCCGCCAGGAGTTGTGGATGCCCAGTGCTCAAAGTGACACCACCCTTGTCGGTAGTCGACGGCCGTTTCAGGCGCCATCGCAAGAAACCGCTCTTCTACCGGATTCTCTAGGGAAAAGAGGGGGTTAGATTAGCCGCTGCCTCAGCGGCAAGTCAAGGCAAAAGACCCTCGGTAGATCAGGTGGCCTCCTTTGCTCGCGGAACGCGCGGCCTCGGAAGGCTCTCGTTCGACGCGCGCAGTTGGAGGCCGCCTGATCTACCTCCAAATGAAGAGAACCAGGCAATATCGGGAGACCATTGAAGTTCCTTTCCCGCCTATTGCGATTCTCGGAAAAGCAAGCGGCGAATCGGTGCTCATTTATTTAGATGGGGCGAGCTGGTCTGGTGACACGAGTGGCGGAAGTTCGAGAACCGGCAGAGCGAAAGCGCGACATGCTGCTTGACGAGCAGCGCGCATTGTTCGAAGTTCTGTTGGAGCCACGCTTCAGCGTCGGGCGCACTGGCCACTCGGTTCCTCACGCCCCGTGGCACTTTTTGTATTTCTTGCCCGAGCCACAGGGGCAGGGATCGTTGCGGCCGGTCTTGTCGCCCTGGCTTTGGGCGGTCTGCGTCGCCGGTTCGTCGCTGCGGTTAAGGACCATGCGTGGCGGTGGGATCGGTTCAGGTGCAGGGGGAGGCGGTTGTTCGCCCCGCACGGCTTGCACGCGGAACATGCGCTCCAGCACATCGGACTTAATACGCTCCATCATGGAGGAGAACATGTCGAACCCTTCGCGCTTGTACTCGATCAGCGGATCTTTCTGTCCGTAACCGCGCAGGCCGATGCCGTCCCGCAAATGATCCATGCCCAACAGGTGATCTTTCCAGTGGTGGTCGATCACTTGAAGCAGCAGCATCTTTTCCAGGTAGCGCATGAGCTCAGAGCCGAGTTCCTGCTCTTTGTGATCGTAGGCCTTCCGGACCTGGGTCTGAATTTCCTCGATCATCGCGTCACGGCCGACATCCTTGAAGTGATCGGCGATGTTGCCTTTGCCCTGCGTGATGTCGATGGCGAATTGTCCCTGCAGCGCTTCCCCCAGACCGTTGTAGTCCCACTCTTCCTGGTATTGATCGACCGGACAGTAGGTCTCGACGAAGGCATTCACCAGATCCTTCATCATGTCGTGAATGTCTTGCTGGATGTGTTCGCCCGCCAGCACGGCGTGCCGGTGCTGGTAGATCACTTCCCGCTGCTTGTTCATGACGTCGTCGTATTCGAGGAGCTGTTTGCGGACTTCGAAGTTATGCGCCTCGACCTTTTTCTGGGCGTTCGCGATGGCGCGCGTGACCATGCCATGTTCGATCGGCACGCCTTCTTCCATCCCGAGCTTGAGCATCATCTGTGAGACACGTTCGGAGGCGAAGATCCGCATGAGATCGTCTTCAAGCGACAGGTAGAAACGCGAGGAGCCCGGATCGCCTTGACGGCCGGCCCGACCACGGAGCTGGTTGTCGATGCGGCGGCTTTCATGCCGCTCGGTCCCGAGGATGTGCAAGCCTCCCGCAGCCACCACGGCCTGCTTGTCTGTCTCGCAATCGGCCTTGATCTCGTCGAAAATTTCCTGCTTCCGCGCGTCTGTCAACGTGTCGTCTTGATAGAGAATCCGCTTGAAGAGGAAGTCGGCGTTGCCGCCTAGGAGAATGTCCGTTCCGCGGCCGGCCATATTGGTGGCGATGGTGACGGCGCCTTTCCGGCCGGCTTGCGCAATGATTTCCGCTTCTTTCTCGTGGAACTTGGCATTCAACACGTTGTGCTTGATGCCGTTGCGGCTTAAGTAGCCCGCCAGACGTTCAGATTTTTCGATGGAAATGGTGCCGACCAGGACCGGTTGTCCGCGTTCGTGGCAGTCTTTGATTTCCTCGACGATGGCCGTAAACTTTTCTTTTTCCGTGCGGAAGACGACGTCGGCGTAGTCTTTGCGGATCATGGACCGGTTGGTCGGGACCACGTTGACGTCCAGATTGTAGATCTTGGCGAACTCGCCCGCTTCCGTGTCGGCGGTGCCGGTCATGCCTGCCAGTTTCTTATACATCCGGAAATAGTTCTGGAAGGTGACGGAGGCCAGGGTCTGGTTCTCGTTGGCGATCTTGACGCCTTCTTTGGCTTCTACAGCCTGGTGCAGCCCGTCGCTCCAGCGGCGGCCCGGCATCAAGCGACCGGTAAACTCGTCGACGATGATGACTTCGCCGTCTTTCACGACATAGTCCACATCACGCTTGTAGAGGGCATAGGCTTGGAGCGCCTTGACGACGTGGTGCACCAGATCCATGTGCTGGAGGTCGTAGAGGTTATCCACGCCCAGCAGTTTCTCCACGCGGACGTTGCCTTCTTCCGTAAGCGAGGCGGTTTTGGTCTTTTCTTCGATCGTGAAGTCGTGCTCCGGCTTGAGCTGCGGAATGATCGAATTGATGCGGTAGTAGAGGTCCGTGGTTTGATCCGTCGGCCCGGAAATGATCAAGGGCGTGCGCGCTTCGTCGATGAGGATACTGTCGACTTCGTCCACGATGGCGAAGTGCAGCGGGCGCTGGACGCACTGGCTCAAGTCGCTGACGATCAGATTGTCGCGCAGATAGTCGAAGCCATATTCGTTGTTGGTGCCGTAGGTGATTTCCGCACGATAGGCTTCATGCCGGCTGCAGGGGCGAAGATGCTGAAGCCGTTTGTCCGCCGCCTCGTAGGTCGGATCATACAGAAACGACGCGTCGTGCTGGATGATGCCGACCGTCAGACCGAGCGCATGGTAGAGCTGGGCCATCCAGGAGGCGTCGCGTTTCGCCAGGTAGTCGTTGACCGTGACCAGGTGGGCGCCCTTCCCTTCCAGCGCATTGAGATACAGCGGGAGGGTGGCGACCAGGGTCTTGCCTTCACCGGTCTTCATTTCGGCGATCCGGCCCTTGTTCAGGATCATGCCGCCGATGAGCTGCACGTCGAAGTGCCGCATATTGAGCCGGCGTCGGGACATTTCGCGGCAGACGGCAAACGCCTCTGGCAGAATGTCGTCGATCGTTTCCCCATCCTGGAGACGATGTTTGAATTCTTGTGTTTTCTCGGCGAGGGCTTGGTCGGACAAGGGGGTGAGGCTTGCTTCCAGCCCGTTGATCCGCTCGACAATCGGACGCAACGCCTTGATCTCGCGGTCGTTTTTACTGCCGAATATGATGTTCAGGACTTGGGTCAGCATGCAGGCGTACCTTCATTCTCACGAGCCCGCACGGGCAAGGCTCGCCTCTCGGGCATGGGCTCGGCGGCGGAGTATACAGGAATCCGTCATCGAATCCTACCGAAACAGGGGCGATGGTCTCAACTGCTTTGCGATGCGCGGCTGTGATACGGGCCTCGTCGTTGCTTTCGGATGCGCTCAGATCTATAGTGGGCCCCACCACTTCGTCGACTCTCTCGGCGATGTCACCCACGGATTCCATTGCGGATTTCGATGCGGCATAGTGCCAGCTCTTCGCGTCATCTCCTCACGAGCGTTCCACTCTTGTGTGTGGCTCTTTTCGTTGTGTGGACTCCCGAATCCTCCGCCGCTTCAAGCGCCTCGTCGGAAACGGCGCGGCGCAGTTATGAGCGTGGAGTAACACTCTTCCGTGAAGGCAATGCCGACGGCGCTATCGACGCCCTGAAGAAAGCGCTCGCGCAAAATCCTAAATTGGCTGAGGCGTATCATGTGCTGGGGCTGGTCTATTTTCAAAGCAAGCGCAATCCCGATGAGGCCATTCAAGCGTACAAACAGTCGCTCAAACTGAGTGCGCCGTCGGCCGAGATTCTCAACGATCTTGCCGACGTGTATCTGGCCCAGGGGCGGGGGAACGACGCGGAGCAGGTGCTGCGCCAGGTGTTGGATATCGCCCCTGGCAATGAAGAAGCGCATTTGGATCTAGCGCGGCTCTACGAAGAGCGGCATGACCGCGCGAATGCCGTCAAAATGTACCAATCCCTCCTTCGCATGCGGCCGGACCACGCTGAGGCGCTCTATCATCTGGCGAGTCTGTATGACAGCCAGGGCGATCTCAAGCAGGCGCGCGACTATTTATCCCGTCTTACCCAAGCCAATCCCGGACATGCCAACGCCTGGTATCTCCTGGGGCGTCTGGCTGAACGGGGCAATGACCTGAATGCCGCGGCTGCGGCATTCAAAGAAGCCATTGCGGTGAAAGCCGATCTCGTCGATGCCCATTACAATCTTGGATTTGTCTATCGGAGCCAGGGATTGCTGGCCGAAGCCGAACGCGAGTTTCTCGAGGTGATCCGGTATCGCCCTGAATATGCCGAAGCTCACTTGAACCTGGGGATGGTCTATACCAGCTTGAACCGGCTGGATGAAGCCGAGCGAGAGCATGAACGGGCGGTGGCGCTCAAGCCCAACTCAGCGGAAGCTCATTACAATCTCGGCGTGTTTTACGAACTCCACCGGAAAGACATGGGGCGGGCCCTGGCGCAATACCGCCGGTATCGTGACCTGGGCGGGCGCGATGAGCGCGTGGAGCGTATCATCGGGGTCGGCGGGCCGTAGTCGTCACGACCGCACAAGGCGAAAAGTTGCGTTGACGCTCCCTCGGCGAGTTTGTTAGCATGCGCGCCAGGTTTGGGTACTTTCTCTATGCGTCGTTCCCGCGTTCATAGCATTGTCTGGGTGGTCGTCTTTGCCGTCATCGCGTTATTGGCGGTCACGACAGGCAGCGCGGTCGCGCATGAGCTTCAGCATGCGGCCCATCATGGGGGCGGCATGCATGCTTCGGGCGTGTGCTCCTGGATGTGCGCGGCGGCTGATGTTCATGTCGCCTCTCCCGTTCACCTTACCCAGGTGTTCCAAGTCATCGGCTCCGTGCCGTTAGCGTCTTCTACGATCTTCCTCACCCAACACAACGTTCCCAGTCTGCCTCGCGCGCCACCCCAGTCCGCCTGATCTTCGTCTACCTTGTGCCTGATTTCGCTCCGCGACTCGCTCGTCGCAGAGCCGGAAGCAACAGTTGAGCGAGGCGTCTCGCATGCTGTGGGTGCATTCCTACTTGTACATCGTCGGGATTCGAGGACACTGCGATGGTTCTTGGGCGTGA
>CP092081.1:3385665-3470601 GCA_022226935.1 Nitrospira sp. | reverse complement strand
GGTGAGCGTCGCCTCCCCGGCCCGCACGGCTACCGCCTCCGGCGTCCGCGCCGCCTGCGCCTGGATCAAGGCCGGCACCGCCAAGGCCGTCGGGTACGCCCGCGCCGTCCGGTTCCACCCCTCCACCACCTGCGCCCGCTCTCCCGCCCCCATCAGGGGAAGGGAACTCAAGCGTGCATGGGGCTCGTCGATCATCGCCATGAGCAGCGTCTCGAGCTGCCGGACGATTCGGCGAGCGGTTTCGTCACGGAACCGGTTCCGTTGATACCAGAGTGAAAACGTCAGACCCTCGCCGGGCACCACGTTCAGGGTCAGAGGGTAATTGGTTTGGCCGGACAAGGTCACCCGTTCGACCGTGAGGCCGGTGTCCCCTTCCAGCCGTTCGTCCATGGGATGGTTGTCGAACACGACCAAACTTTCAAACAGGGACTGCCCTCGAGGGACGTCGCTCCAGCTCTGAATCTGCACGAGCGGGGTCTGTTCGAACTGCCGCAGTTCGCCGTTCTGTTCCAACAGTGTGCGCAGCCATTCGGAGAGGACGGCATCGGGAGCCACACGGACGCGCAGCGGCAGGGTATTGATGAAGAGCCCCACCATCGTATCGATGCCGGGAAGGTCCGACGAGCGCCCGGAAACGGTCGTGCCGAACAAGACCTCCGATTCGCGGCTGTACCGGCTCAGCAGTACCGCCCAGGCTCCTTGCACCAGGGTATTGAGCGTCACGTGGTGCCTCTGTGCAAAGGCAAGGACCTGCGCGCTGGCGCCGGGCGAGAGTGTATGCGTGGCGGAGCCGCAGGAGGAGGCTTGAGTCATACCCTCCGCGGAGAGGTCTTCCCCCAACACCGTCGGCTGCGTCATGCCTTTCAGCGCCGCGCGCCAAAAGCGTTCGGCTTCGGTCTGGTCTTGGGCAAGCAACCGGGCGATATGATGGCGATATGGTGTGGCGGGATCGATCGGCATCTGCTCGCCTCGCCCCAGCGCCTCGTAGGCCTGCAAGACTTCCTGCAATAGGATCGGCAAACACCATCCATCCATCAGGATGTGATGATGTGTCCACAACACCGCATAGGTCTCTCGCGCGAGACGAATCACCGTGATGCGCATCAAGGGCGGCCGTTCGAAATCGAAATCCGTCCGCCGGTCTTCTTCCACCAATCGGCTGAAGCGAGTGTCCTGTTCGGCCGACGGGCAATCACGCCAATCAAGATCTGTCCATGGCAGGTCCACGGAGGGCAGCACGATCTGGATCGGCGCCGCGGTCTCGCGCCACAGGAATCTCGTCCGTAACACCGGATGCCGATCGACGAGCCGCTGCCAAGCTTCACGAAACTGCCGGAGGTTCACCGCGCCCTGCAGGCGCCAGCTCATCTGCTCGACGTACACGCCCGATCCCGGAGCGTAGAGACTGTGAAACAGCAACCCTTGCTGTAGCGGACTGAGAGGATAGACATCCTCGAGGTTCGGGCAAGCGGTCTTTGCCGTGGCGTACGACACCTCATCGACGAGGGGCGCGGAAAGATCGATAGCCGTGGGGTGAAGGCCAGAGCCTTGCGGTTCAGCTACTGCGGCGGCGAGCTCCGCGACGGTTTGGTGTTGAAATATGTGCCTGGGGGTGAGGGACAAACCCGCTTGCCTGGCGCGGTTGACCACTTGCAGACTGACGATCGAGTCGCCTCCCAGTTCGAAAAAATTATCGTAGATACCGATCCGTTCTCGCTGCAGGACGTCAGCCCAGATTCGCGCGATCTCCGTTTGAATTCCCTCTCTAGGCGCGACATACTCGGCAGTGCGCTCGTCTGACGGGACCGGTAACGAGGCCCGGTCCACCTTGCCGTTTGCCGTGCGCGGCAAGGCATCCAAGAGCATAAACTGCGAGGGAATCATGGCCTCGGGCAGGGTCCGGCGCAGGATGCTGCGCCACTCCTCTGCGGCGGGCGGTGGCTCCGTGGCCGCCACCACATAGGCCACCAATCGTTTCTGCCCGGGACGATCCTCTCGCAAGATCGTGACCGCGTCACGAATGCCGGTCAACGCGCGCAAGCGAGCGTCGATTTCTCCCGGTTCGATCCGCACGCCCCGCAGTTTGATTTGATGATCTATCCGCCCCAAGAATTCGAGGTTGCCGTCACGACGGAGGCGGACGCGGTCACCGGTCCGATAAAGGCGGGCGCCGGGTTCCGACGCGAAGGGATCCGGGACGAAGGACGCGGCAGTGCGCGCCGGATCCTGTACGTAGCCTCTGCCCACTCCGACGCCGCCGATACACAATTCCCCCCCTACCCCGCTCGGCACCGGCGCCAGCCAGCGATCCAGCACCAACAGGCGTGTTCCTTGGATGGGACGCCCGATCGGCATACACACATCATCGGGTGTGGGCGGAGCAGTAATCGTGGCCGTGGCGACATCATCGGCACATTCGGCCGGGCCATAGGCATTGACCAGCGGGACGTGAGGGTAGCGCGCAAGCCACTCGCGGCAGAGTTGCGGGGGCAAGGCTTCGCCTGTGGGCAACAGCCACCGCAATCGCCGAAGAGCAGGAGCCTGCCCGCTGTCGAGCATGCCTTTGAGCAACACCGGCACTGTTTCGGCCACCGTCACTCCCATACGATCCAAACACTCCACCAACCGTGACGGATCACGGGCGACGTCATCGAGGACGATGAGGGTCCGTCCCCCGCAGATCAGGGCGGCCAGATGCTGCCAGACGGAGATATCGAAACAAGCGGAGGCCGTCTGCGCCACCACGTCGTCCGGGCCAAGGCCCAACGAGCCGCGTTTGCTCCACAGGTGATTCATCAAGCCCCGCTGGGTGACCATGGCGCCCTTCGGCGTGCCGGTCGAACCGGAGGTATAGATGATGTAGGCCAGTTGATCGGGCGATCCACTGCGGGAAGGAACAGGGATCGTCTTCTTTTTTTCGATGCCGTCGATCGCGAGCAGGACAACATGGCCGGCAGCCAACAGCGGACAGGCCTTGACCGCGGGATCGCGATAGGATTCGTGCGTGATGACCACAGAGGCCCCGCTCGTCTCAATCACCTCGCGCCAACGAGCCGCCGGATGAGCGGGATCCAATGGGAGATACGCAGCGCCCGCCTTCATCACGCCGACAATGGCCGTCAGCAACGATATTCCTCGGTCAAGCAACAGCGCCACGATGCAGTCGGACCCGGCGCCGGCGGCGAGCACGGCTTGAGCGATCCCATCGGCCTCGGCATTCAGCTCCGCATAGGTCCGTCTCGATCCTGCGCATTCGACTGCGACGGCGTCGGGACGACGTCTCACCTGCGCTTCGAAGGCGGACGTAAAGCCGGCCCACTCCTTCGCGAGAAGCGGGGTCTCCGGTCCGATCAACAACGCCTGGGCCTGCTCGTCCGGCGAAAGGAGCGGAAACTCGTTCAGCCGTCGATCCGGCTGGTCGCAGATGCCGGCCAACAGGGTTTGAAAATGCTGGGCCATGCGAACGACGGTCGCCTCATCGAACAGATCGGTGTTGTACTCGAAGGCTCCCTCCAGGCCCGTTTCCATTTCGACCATGTCGAGCGAAAGATCGAATTTCGCGGCGGACGCATCGACCTCCGTGATGTCGATCTGCAACCCGGGCAGAGAAATGGCTTCGGTCAAGGCCGTCTGGAGCACGAACAGCACTTGGAATAACGGGGTGTGGCTCAGCGCCCGCGCCGGTTTCAGTGCATCCACGAGTTCTTCGAACGGCAATTCCTGATGCTCTTGACCGCCGATGACGACTTCTCGGACTCGTTCGAGCAATTGCGAGAACGTGGGGTTCTGTGAAAGGTCTGTGCGCAAGACGAGGGTATTGGCGAAGAAGCCGATGAGGTCCTCGGTCTCGCGTTTGGTCCGGCAGGCGATGGGCGTGCCGACGCACACGTCTTCCGTGCCCGTGTAGCGCATCAGCCAGGTTTGGAAGGCAGCCAGCAGAGTCATGAAGAGCGTCACGTTGTGGCGGCGACTGAGATCCCGCAACCCGGCGGCCATGGCCTGCGGGAGCGTGAACACATATCGACGACCCGCTGACGTTTGGATCGCTCCGCGCGGACGGTCGGTCGGCAATTCGAGAATGGGCAACTCTCCGGCAAGTTGCCTTTTCCAATAGGCGAGTTGCCTGTCGAGCACGTCCCCTTGCAACCATCCCCGTTGCCACTCCGCATAGTCGGCATATTGGATCGGGAGGGCCGGCAGAGCCGCATCGAGTCCGGCTGTGGCTTGAGCGTAGAGTTGCGCAAATTCCCGCGCGAGAATTTGCGCCGACCAGCCGTCGCACACGATATGATGCAGGGTGATGACCAGCAGGTGGTCGTCGCCAGCGATTTCGAACAGACGCAGCCGAAACAGCAGTCCTCGTTGCAGGTCGAAGGGACGCTGCGCTTCGCCGCACGCTGCCAGTCGCACGGCTTCCGGCCGGTTCTCCACCGCGCCGGTTTCCACTGCAGCGCGTCCCGCGGCGGCAATGATCTGGACAGGCTCCCCGTTGTCGGTCGCAAACGTGGTGCGCAGGATTTCGTGCCGCTCCACAATGCGATTGAAACAGTCCAGGAGGATCCGAGAGTCCAGATGCCCCTTCATGCGGACGGCAATTGCCGTGTTGTACGATGCGCTTTCCGGTTCCAATTGGGAAAGGAACCACAAGCGCCGTTGCCCGAAACTCATGGGAAACAGGTACTGTTCCGTATCCAGCGCGACGCCCTCGGCCTGGGAATGTTGCGTCTGATCGTAGGGCTTCAGCATGGGGTCTCGGCTCCCCTCGTCGGCTCCGCCATGGCCACGAGAATCTGCCGTCGACCGCGAAACGGCGTGCGGCCGTGGGCGGCCAGCATGTTGTCGAGCATCATCACGTCTCCCTGTTGCCAGGCGAATTGCACAGCGAGGCTCCGATACACATCTCGAATCTCCTCCAGCAGATCGGCCTCGATGGGGTTTCCGTCCCCATAACACGCGTTTCGAGGCAGATCTTCTTCGGACACGACCTCCAACAGGGTTTCGCGCACCGCAGGCTCCAGATTGGACACGTGGAACAGATGGGCTTGATTGAACCAGACCGTCTCGCCGGTTCGAGGATGGACCGCGATGGCTTGGGCGACTTGCCTGGTGCGCAATTCGCCGTCCGCCTTCCACTCGTAGTGAATCCCGTTGTCGCGGCAATATCGTTCCACGACGGCAGGATCCTGGGTGTTGAAGACTTTCTGCCAGGGTACGTCCAAACCATTTCCGTAGTTGCGGACGTACATGATCTGTTTCTGGACGAAACGTTCTCGAACACGAGCCGGAATACGGCGGTAGACCTCCCGGCTGTCCGCGATCGGTGTATATCCCCCCTGCTCCGCGGGCTGACCGCAGTAAAACCAGATCTTCATGGGCCACTCCCTCGTATAGGCCTGTTCGTTATGCAGCGGAATGTGTTGGTGCGGCGGATACTCGGTCGACGTATACACCTGCCGCTGCACGTGCGAACGAGGGGTGGAACCGAATTCGTAGGACACGAGGGAGGATGTGAAGGCACCGATGAACGATTCGAAGTCGCCCGCCGACTTGATCGGCAAGCCGCGGAACAGCAGGCCCCCGCAAGTCGGCAGCAAGGTTTCCGCATAACGACGGGCGGCGGTGCGGTAGTCGTGCAATGGCCGTTGATCCAGAGGAGTCACCAAGTACGGCAGACGGCTATCCGGCGCAAGCGGGGACGCCGTCAGGCTTGGCGGTTCGTTCGCGCTGCCGTTGACGTTCTCAAGCGGTACGCAGGACGCCGCTTTCTCATGATTCATCGTGATTCCTCCGCTTTCGAGTTGAGGTAGAACACGGCTGATCCACCGCCATCACCGTTGCATCTGCCTGTAGGGCTGCAGGATAAACGTCACGGCTTCCACCACGACCGGTTGGGCGGTCCGGATAAAGAAGTGATCTCCCTGAAACAACCACAACTGAAATCCCTCGGCCGTGTGAGACTTCCACTGCTCGAGTTGCTCGGTCTTCACCGCTTCGTCCGCCATGCCGCCGAACGCGGAGATCGGGCAGTTCAACGGCACGTCGTCCTCGTGGACGTAGGTATCGCGCAGGGAAAAATCGGCGCGGAGCGTCGGCAACATCAACTCCATCATTTCCGCATGGTCCAGAATTTCACGCGGCGTGCCGTTGAATCGGCGCATCCGCTCCAGAAACTCTTCGTCCGGCAGATCGCAGAGACGGTCGTGGTCGCGCAGCTGCGGAGCGGGGCAGCCGGATACGAACAGGTGGACCGGGTTGATGCCGAATCGGCGGCGCAATTCACGCGCACATTCGAAGGCCAACAATCCTCCGATGCTATGGCCGAACAACGCCACGGGTCTGTTGCAGCTCGGCTCGATCGCTTCGACCACATCCGTTACCAGTCGTCGCAGATCGCCGACCGGCGCTTCCTTCATCCGGGCTTCACGGCCCGGCAGGTGAACCGCGCAGAGCTCGATGTCCTGTAACAGGTCGCCGGGCCAGCTGCGAAAGAGAGACGGGCCGCCTCCAGCGTAAGGAAATCCGATGAGGCGAAGACCGGTTCCAGGCCGGCACGTCACCAGCCATGGGCGCCGATCGGTCGTGGTCAGCATGACGCCGCCGTGGTGCCCGTTTGCTCGGATTGCTCCGCCATCCACTTGCGGAGGCTCAACGGCCGCATGTCCGTCCACACGTCTTTGATGTAGGCCAGGCATTCCTCTTTGAGGCCGGTCTTGCCGGCATCGCTCCACCCCAGTGGGTTGTCGCGGTAAGAAGGCCAAATCGAATATTGCTCTTCATGATTGACCACCACCTTGTAGATCGTGGTGTCTTCTTGTTCGTCCTGTGCCATAACGCCTCCTTTATGTTGTGAGTACACTTCGACATTACACTCGACCGGGCGTGAACGTCAGGGTATGAATCGGCTTGCCCGCGTCGAGCGGGGTGGAGCGTCCCTGACTCCAGTTGTGTTGTTGATCACGGTAGTGCGATGAAAGCGGATGCCCGGACTGGCCACCCGGCATGTGAAACAGCGCATCCGCATGATGCGCGGGCGAGACCACCATGCGTTCACTGGCGGTCAGGCTGCCGCTGAGGACTCGCACGCAGGGACCGCAACCGGAGGCCGCGTCGTCGGGCATGTTCAACCACTTCCCCACGACAGGGATGGCCTCGCTCAGCGGATGGACCATGCGTACGCGATTCACCGCTCCCCAGGCCACATCATCGACGCGGGATAATGCGTGCTCCGCCTTGAAAGCATTCACCGTCTCCTCTAATTCCTGGAGTAGAAATGCCTTCCAATCGGCAAACCGCACCGGATCGGGGAGCGTATCGGGGGCCTGCTCCGACAGCAGACTTCTGAGAGGGGTATCCAGGTCGCCGTCAAATACGAAACCGGCCTCTTTCTCCCGGCAACCTTGGAGAAACGGAGCGAAGACCGAGGCGGCCAGGTTGCGGCGAAACGCCACCAACAGGGCGAACCCGCGGCTCTCGCTATCGGCCCGACCATCCCACGCGTTGATGGCCCGGCGGATGTCAACCAAGTCCGCGCGCTGAGCCGTCACCTCGTCGCTGAGAAGGCGCTGGAGTAGCTCGCGATAAAAGTCGTACAGCCGCGTCGTGGCATCCAATTGCAAGGCCAAGAGATCCTGCTCTCGAATCCGTTCCAAAGCCTGCAACCGTTCGGTAATCCTGACGGCACGGTAGCCATTGGCAAACGCATGGCCGATGACATGGGGATACCTCTCGTCCGTCATACGGTGGTTCGCGCTCACGAGATATCCCGATGGCGGATCGATCGAGCGTGGGAGCTCATCGGGCGGAATGTATCCGGTCCAGCCGGTCCTCCCGTCGGCCCATGAGAGGCTGACCGATCCGTCGAGTCCGCGCCGGACTGGAATCTTGCCCATGTAGGTCCAGGCAATATGCCCCCCGGCGTCTGCCAGAAGGACATTGTTCGGCGGAGCACCCGCCCGTGTAGCGACGGCGATGCCATCCCAAACCGAGCGGGCCTGATCCATGCGGAGCAACCCGAGATCCACCGCCTCGGGATCCAGGGCGGTCCAACGGAGGGCCACTGGTTGTCCCATCAACGGCGTGTCTGCCAGCGGCCCCCAGCGCGTGCCTTTGATCTCCACGATTCGATCGGCGGCACCCTTGACGGCAATATGCTCTGTCCGAACCGTAAACCGCTCCCACCCGTCCGCCGTGGCGTATTCATCCGGATTGTTCGGATTGACCTCAAGGCGCACGAGGTCCAAAAAATCTCCTTCGACATTCGTCAGGCCCCAGGATACCGACCCATTGGAGCCGGCAATCACGACCGGAATGCCCGGCACCACGACTCCGGCAAGTTCAACCCGGCCGTATTGCATCTGAATCCGGTACCAAATATTGGGCACCCCGACGTCGAGATGCATGTCGTTCGCCAGAATCGCCCGGCCATCCGCAGTCTTTCCGCTTCCGACCACCCATGCGTTCGAACCGATCTCCCGCTTGCGATCGGGAACCATCGACAGGTGTACTGCGCGGCTCTGCGCCCCCGTCCGGCGCAATGCCGCCAACGCCTTCACCGGAACAGGAGTCGCAGCCTGGTGACGCGTCTCTCCCGTCAGCAGTTGCGCCGTGTACATGTCGAGGGAGGGAAGGAGGAACGTCGTCACTTCAGCCGGCAGCGAGGCCATCATCACCGTGCGCATCCGTTCATCGTCTTCGGACCCGTTCAACATCTGGAACATCGCCAACACCACCAACAGACTGTCCGTCGGATCCCAGCGCGCCGGCCGATACCCCAGCAGAAGAAATTCGAAAGGCGGCATCGTCATCTGTTCCAAAAAATTGTTCACCCCGTCGGCATAGGCTGCCAGAACGGACGACTGATCGTCAGGAAGGCGGCGAACCACGGTCTCGGCCACGCTCGACAAGCCCAACCGCCGCTGCCGCACATCCAGGGCTACGGCCTGCTCGCCGAAAATCTCGGCCAACCGGCCGGCACTCGTGCGTCTGAGCAAATCCATCTGAAACAGGCGGTCCTGCGCCGTGACATAGCCGAGCGCGCGAAACGCGTCGAGCCGGGACTCGGCGGTGACCTTGGGGATGCCGTATTCGTCGAACGCGACCGACACCGGCCCCCGCAATCCGGCAAGCGGCAGGACGCCGTCACGTACCGGCAATGAGGCAGCGCACACCAGCCAGACGACGGCCACGCCGACGCTCAAACTTCCTGCGGCAATGGCCAAGAAACGCTTGGGCTTCATGCTTCGCGCTGTTGCTCCGCGGCCTTCACGGCATCTCCGAAGATGGCTGCGATCGCATCGATCTGCTCCTCCGTCACGATGAGGGGCGGCAGAAAACGAACGACGCTGTTATGGCGTCCGCCCAGTTCGAGGATCAGTCCTCGGCGGAGCGCTTCATGCTGGATTTTCCCTGCGAGCGCAGGGGCGGAAGGGTGGCAGTTCGGCAATTCACTCGCTCCATCCCGGTCCACGATTTCAACACCCAGCATCAGTCCACGCCCGCGCGCATCGCCGATGCTCCGGGACTCGGCCTGGATCCGGCGGAGCATACCCAAGAGGCGCTCACCCATGCGGGCGGCATGCTCGTCGAGGCGTTCACCGGTGATGAATTCGATCGTCGCCTGTCCCGTCGCCATCGCGAGTTGATTGCCGCGAAAGGTGCCGGCATGAGCTCCCGCAGTCCACCGGTCCCACTCGGGTCGATAGACCACCACGCTCAGAGGCAGCCCGCCACCGATCGCCTTGGACAACACCAGAACATCAGGCACGATGCCGGCATGCTCGAAGGCAAACAACCGGCCCGTTCGGCCAAGACCGGTCTGCACCTCGTCGATGATCAAGGGAATGCCCCGCTCCTTGGTTATGCGCCGAATCTCCCGGAGCCAGCCGGATGCCGCAGGAATCACTCCCCCTTCACCCTGCACGACCTCGAGAATCATGGCCGCCGGTTCCACCACTCCGCTGTTGGGGTCGTCCAAGAGCCGCTCGATGTAGGCGGAGGACTGGCGCGCCCCCTTTTCTCCGCCCACTCCGAAGGGGCACCGATAGTCATAGGGAAACGGAAGAAAGTGCACGTCGGCCATCAAACCGCTCAGGGCTTGCTTGGGGCCGAGGTGGCCCGTCAATCCCAAGGTTCCGTGCGTCATGCCGTGATAAGCGCCCTGAAAGGCCAAGACCGTCCGGCGACCCGTCGCGATTTTGGCGAGCTTGATGGCGGCCTCGACCGCATCCGCCCCGGACGGACCGCAGAACTGAATCTTCGCGCCCTCGCCAAACGATACGGGCAGACAATCGAACACCGTGCTCACAAAACGGTCCTTGACCGGCGTCGTCAGATCCAGCGTTTGGAACGGCAGACCGTCGCGCAACGTCCGGTTAATCGCCTCGATGACGACCGGATGATTGTGCCCCAGCGCCAAGGCTCCCGCGCAGGCCAGGCAATCGATATAGGTGCGGCCGTCGGTATCCTGTACGTACACGCCCTTGCCCTTGCTGAGCGCCAAGGGCAACCGGCGCGGGTAACTTCGCGCATTCGATTCCCGCGCGGCCTGCCGCTCCAGGTACGGATTGTCGACGGGCAGTTCTCTCGGAGAGACACACCCGGTCGGCAAGGCTTCCCACACTTCATCCACGTGAACCGACATCACCTCACCTCCTCGCAACAAAGACTTCTCACTTCATGTGGTCGTGCCGGCCCCCATGAGACCGCGATGGCGATGACCATGCTTGCCGCTCACCTCCGTCCGCCGAATCCGTGGGCTCGACCAACCGGCCGAGGTCCAACCGGATACAGCGATCGGCCCAGGAGAAATAGCGATCGTCATGAGTAATGACCAGAATCGCTTTTCCCCGCGCCTTCAGATCCGGCAGCAATTCCGTGTAGAACACCTTGCGAAACAGCGGATCCTGGTCGGCGGCCCACTCGTCGAACAGATAAAAGGGCCGGTCTTCGACATAGGCCGTTAAGAGCGCCAACCGTTTGCGCTGGCCCTGCGAGAGAGCCTGTGTCGAGAATGAGCCGCCTTCGATTCGGACTTTCGACTGCAATTGGAGCCGCTCGAGGTACACCCGTGCTACCCCGTCGAGATTCTCCTGCTCCAATCCAAGCAGAGAATCGAACAGGTGAAAGTCGCAGAACACCGTCGAAAAGAGTTGCCGGTAGGCTTCACGATTCGAATCATCGATCGGCACGCCATCGAGGAGAAGATGCCCGGAATCAGGCGGATACAGTCCAAGCAACAAGAGAGCCAACGTCGTCTTGCCGCTGCCGTTGCCGCCGATCAGGAAAGTCACCTCGCCTGGCCTGAAGGTCAGGTCGATGGGTCCGAGCCGGAACGGCCGGTCATCGCCCTCGCGGGCATAGTGGTGCGTGAGGCCGACCAGCTCGAGTCGACGCCATCCGCGAATATTCAAAGTGCCCGCCGACGCTCCGGACTCTCCGTCCCGGTCGATCTCGCCGGATGCCGCCGCCGCGACCAATGAGAGGCCCAAGGCGTCGATCTTCTTCAACGCCACGTTGGCGCGGCCGACTCCCGGCAGCAATTCGACGATCTGCGAAAAGGGACCCATCATGTAGAGCAACACCAACGTCGCTCCGACGATGGTGTCCAGCGATATCGCTTGCCCGGCGGGCCACAGGAACAACACCGTGCCGATAGCGACATAAAACAGAAACAGGCCCCAACTGGACGCGATGGAATAGACCGTCATGCCCCCGACGAAGTCGCGCTCGTAGGCCTTGACGGTCGGCCGTAATTGCGTGTCAAGAAACGCCTGCCGTCGCCCGCGATGCAGCTTGAGTTCCTTGATCCCGCCCATGATGGAACGAAAATGCCGGAACAAAACATCGCTGGTCTCGCGAGACCGGGTGAAGAACGCGATGGCGTTGCGTTCCTGCCATTGAAACGTCACCGCGCCGATCACCATGATTCCCAGCACCAGGAGAAGCATAAGCCAAGACAACCACCCGAGGTACGCCAGGCAACCGACCGTCGTCGCCAGATTGATGCCGATCAACGGTAATTGCACATAGGCCTGAGCGATCACGTCGGTATCTTCGCTGAGCGCGGCCAAGAGCCGGTGATGTCCCAGTCGATCGAGTTGTCCGAGAGGGGCATCCAGAATTCTCCGGCTCAATTGATACCGAAGCTCGGAGATGGTCGCTTGTCCCAGCCGAGTGAGCAGAATTTCCGAGAGGGCCTTGCACGCGGCCACCGCCAATGCCAATCCGAGGAAACTCCAGGCCAGCGGCGCCGAGGCCGGAGATTCATTCATGCCTTGATGAATGACGGCGAGCAAACCTGCGCCGGCGAGGCCGCTGATCAAACCGGCCGCGACGGAGCAGATCACCAGGCCCCATGACTTTTTGAGTAAAAATCGAATCAAGTCCATCGCTCAGCCCCTACGCTGAAACACCACGCAGCCGTCTTGTTGCACGAGGGACGGACACGATCGCCGCTCCATCGCGTATGCCCGACGCCTGCGCGGCACGAATGGTGGCGGCCAATCCCGACACGGTCGGAGCGGAAAAGAAGTCGCGCAACGACACCTCCAGCCGGTAGAGCTCTTGAATCCGGTTGAGAATTTGGAGGGCGGCGAGAGATTCTCCCCCGGCGTGAAAAAAATCCTGATGCCGGCCGACCTGCTCCAGTCCCAACACTTGGCGCCAGAGTCCTTCGAGTTGCCGTTCCAGTTCCTCGTGCCCCTCAGGAATCGACAACGGAGACGACACGGCTGTCGCCGCGCGGTTCTGGTGCGGGCGGGCTCCCTCGTTTAAAGGGGTCGGTCTTGCGGCCGTGGCGATGACGCGAGGCAGGTCACGAATGGATTGCACCACCTGCGCCAGATCCAATCCCTGCAGGATGCACCGAAGAACGTCCTGGCTTTCCGTCTCGTTCATGCCGTCCAATTCGGGTTCGCCGGCGCCCAGCGTTCTCATGACGGCTTCCGCCTTGATGGCCATGCCCACATGGCGCCAGCGGTCGAAATTGACGGACATCATCCGTCGGCCGCTTCGGCGACCGGCCTGAGCCATGGCGTCGAGGTAGGCATTGGCCGCACAATAGGCGCTCTGTCCAACTCCGCCGACGACGGCCGTGAGGGAGGAGCAACACAGGAACAAGTCCAAGGGTTCTTCCCGCAAGAGGGAATCAAGCACCGCCGCGCCCTGGACCTTGGCACGGAACTCCTCCCCGACGGATTGTGCTGTTTTCAATGCCAACAGCCCCCCGCCCGGCACTCCGGCCGCATGGATCACGGCATGGATGGCGCCGAATCGCGTGCGCGCTTCCCTCATGACCGCCTGCATCTGTGCGACATCGGCCACATCGGCCCGGCAGACGAACACTTCACCACCGAGTCGTTCCAAGGCAGCCACCGCCTCACGTTGTTCTCTCGTCGGCTGTGATCGGCCGACGAGCACCAGACGCGCCTGCCTGCTGCGCACGAGGTGTTCTGCCATGCGAAGCCCCACCCCGCCCAGGCCTCCGGTGATGAGACACACGGCCCGCTCGCGCAAGGCGAAGCGTGGCTCCCCTGCCTGTGCAAGGTGCAGCGGCTCGAAGGTCCTCACCCAGCGGTGCGGACCACGATAGGCCACGACTTGCTCGTGGTCGAGGCTCCCGCATTCCGCCACCAGGCGCGCGCCCCACCGGTTCGCGAAGGGCGGGTCCCACGGCGTATGATCCAGATCGATGAGGCGGCAGAAGAGTCCTGGATATTCCTGCGGCAACACCAACGTTGCGCCGAGGATGGTCGCCCGCTCCGGCCGCAACGGCTCTTCGCCCGTGATGTCGTGGAGTCCCTGCGTCAACACAAGGAACGAAGGGCGCGTCTCGCGAGGTTCTCCGAACACTTGCGCCAGCAACATCAGATGAAGAAATCCCCGCTCTTGCGTCGCGCGGATTCGGGAGGGTTCGGTGCCTTGGCTCCAACTGCCGTCAAGCGTCCAGGCCTGAACCAGGCAATTCGGACTCAGCCCTTGCGTCGCCAAATCTTGTCGCAACGCCTCATGATCCTCGCGGGAATCGAGACGGAGCCGATAACGGCCATCGGACTGGCGAGCAAATTCACCACCGGGACACACGGTCGTCAACGAGCCCACCAGAGGGGTCAGTTGCGACCGCAGCAGAGTTTCGACCTCTGGTTGGTTCACGAAGAGCAACCAATTCCCGTTCGTTCCTGTTCCTACCTGGGAAAGAAGCGCCGACCTCCGCCAAGACGGCTGATAGAACCACCGGGACGGCTCGGCTCGGCGATCGAGCGAGGAGGGCTGGGGCATGTCCTGCTGAGGCTCCAGCCAATAACGTTTCCGTTCGAACGGATAGGCCGGTAGCGGGACTCGCCGGCCGGAACGCTCCCCCTGGAGCCCCGCCCAATTCACCGACACTCCAACGCCCCAGAGTTCCCCGAGCGTCATCAGCAGACCAGGCATTTCTTCCTGGTTGCGCCCGCCCATCGAGGCCAACACCGGAGTGTCCGAGGCTTCGGGGTGGCGTTGAGCCAACGTGTGCAGGGTCCGGCCGGGTCCAACTTCCAGGAGCACCATGTTTCGGTGATCCAGCAGGGTGCGTACCCCGGCGGAGAATCGCACCGTTTCGCGAAGGTGGCGGACCCAATAGGAGGGATCAGCCGCTTGATCACGACGGATCCACGTTCCGGTCACGTTCGAGACCCAGGGAATGCGCATCTCCCGGAAGGTGATCCCCGATACAACAGCCGAGAACCGGGCGAGCATCGGCTCCATCATGGCGGAATGAAACGCATGGGAGGTCGACAGGCGGCGCGCTTTGATGCCGCGCTTCGCCAAATCGTCTTCAAACGGCTTGAGCGCATTGTGTGGACCGGAGACCACGCATTGCGTGGGGGCATTGACCGCCGCGAGGTCCAACCCTGCAGAGAGCAACGGACGCACCTCCGCTTCCGTCAATGGAACGGCTGCCATTCCTCCGGACGGCATGTCCTGCATGAGCCGTCCCCTCAGTGCGACAAGCGCGAGGGCATCTTCCACGGAAAACAATCCGGACAGACACGCCGCCACATATTCGCCGATACTGTGACCGATCATGGCGGAGGGGGAGATTCCCCAACTCATCCAGGTACGCGCAAGCGCATACTCGAGGACGAAGAGGGCGGGCTGCGTCAGTACGGTGCGGTGAATGAGTTCGGACTCGCCCGGCACGCTGGGAAAGAGAATGCTGCGAATATCCCGCCCGAGGTGAGGAGCCAACAAAGCGGCGCACTGATCGACCTGCCGCTTAAACGTTCGCTCGTGTTCGTACAGCGATCGCCCCATCTGTGAATACTGTGAGCCTTGGCCGGAAAACATGAAGGCGACCTGCCGATCCTCAGCGATCGGCCCTGATGCACCGGACAAGACACCCGGGCCGGCGAGCCCTTGCCGGGCCTCTTCCAGTGTCTTAGCCACCACCCAGCGGCGATGGGAAAACGGGCGACGTCCCTCCTGGAGCGTGTAGGCCACGTCGTCCAGATTGACCTCGGAGGTCGCCGTTAAAAATGAGGCCAGTCGTTCGGCCGCCTTATCCACGGCATCCTTGGAGCGGGCCGAGAGGATCAACAGCCGGTGGCGAGGACCGACTGAAGCCGAAGCAGCGAAGGCCGCCGGCGCTTCTTCAAGTACGACATGAGCATTGGTGCCGCCGAGGCCGAATGAACTCACCCCTGCCCGGCGGGGCGCATTCCCTGACCATTCACTCAACGTCTGATTCACGTAAAACGGCGTGGTCGTGAAATCGATGGCGGGATTGGGAGCGGAATAGTGCAGGCTGGCAGGAATTTGCCGGTGCCTAAGGGCCAGAATCGTCTTGATGAGTCCTGCGATACCGGCCGCCGCATCGAGGTGACCGATGTTGGTTTTCACCGAGCCGAGGGCGCAATATCCGGTGCGGCGGGTGGAGGCGCGAAACGCCTCCGTGAGTCCTGCCACCTCGATCGGATCTCCCATCGGCGTGCCGGTCCCATGCGCCTCGATGTAAGTAATCGTCTCGGCTTCAACGCCTGCCGCGACATGGGCGGCCTTGATGACCTGCGCCTGGCCTTCGATGCCAGGTGCCGTATAGCCGACCTTCGACGCTCCATCGTTGTTCACGGCAGAGCCTTTGATGACGGCCACGATGTGATCGCCATCGGCGACGGCCTCCTGAAGCCGCTTGAGCAGCACGAGCCCTACCCCGCTTCCACCGACGGTTCCTTCCGCCTTCGCGTCGAACGCCCGACAGTGCCCATCCGGAGAGACGATGCCGCCTTCCTGATACAGGTATCCGACCGTTTGCGGGACCGTGACCGACACCCCGCCGGCCAGAGCCATGTCACACTCGCCGCTCAGCAAGGCCTGACAAGCCAAATGCACCGCGACCAACGACGTGGAGCAGGCGGTCTGGACGGCCAGGCTGGGCCCGCGCAGATTCAATTTGTAGGAGAGTCTCGTCGCGAGAGAGTCTTTCTCTACGCCCAACATCGCGGACATCTCAGCCGGCGATTGCAGGAGCACCCGGCGTGGAAACACATGGTAGAGGTAGCCGCTCGTGCTGGATCCGGCGTAGACCCCGACGGACCCTGCATACCGGAACGGGTCGTATCCCGCTCGATCGAAGGTCTCCCACGCACACTCCAGCAAAAGGCGCTGTTGGGGGTCGGTCATCTCGGCTTCGCGAGGCGTCATGCCGAACAGCGGAGCGTCAAACAGATCGATTCCATCGAGAATGGCGCGCGCCTTGACATAATTCGGGCGCTCGACCGTCTGCCGATCGACGCCAGCCTCCGACAGGTGTTGAAGGCTGAGCTCCGAGACCGACTCTTTCCCCGCGCAGAGGTTTCTCCAAAACGTCTCAATGTCAGGCGCGTCCGGAAACCGGCCGGCCATGCCGATCACGGCGATGTCCAACCCTTCACGCGGATCGATCGCGCCTGAGTCCAACTCTATCTGGTTCATTCTCGCCTCGAGGACATGTTCTGGGCACGGCGTTGTTTCAACCGGCGGACGCCCGCATTGCGCTGGGCTTGGATCTGTTGGTTCTGACCTTCCTGAGCTCCGACGTTCTGAGAGCCTTCTCCTATCGCGGCGGCCAACGCATGAACCGTGGGATATCGAAACAGATCCACCATCGAGAGGTCGCGATGGGTGATTCTCCGCAGTTCCGTGAGGATTTTTGGCAGCAGCAACGAATGGCCGCCCAGATCGAAGAAGTTGTCATGCAGACCGATGTCTCGGACTCCCAGCGCTTCTTCCCAGACGGCCGCCACCGCTCGTTCGCGTTCGTCCCGCGGCAGAGTCCGCTCAGGCCTGCAATCCGGAGCGGCCCGCACCAACGCCTGCAAGGCTTTACGATCGACCTTCCCGCGCGTCGTCGTCGGCCAGGCCTCAAGAAAAATCCATCGGCTCGGGACCATGTAGTCGGGTACTCGATGAGATAAGAACTCGCGCAGATCCGGCCCCGCGCACGCATTGGACTCGCGCGGGATGACATATCCCACCAAACGGGTCTCGCCGGCGCGCTGGTGCTTCGTCAGGCGAAGGCGGAGTAACCGGCGGTGAGATTCACTGAGCCGTTGGAGGCGTTGCGCCTGGTCCGTCATCTCACTTCACCGCCTTGACCAACACCATCGAGTCCGCCCACCAGTAGTGACAATCGTCCGGCGGCAGGAGCGATCGGACGACGCTCAACGTGAATGACCCGAAATGCGAGAGGAGGAAACGCTGGTGCCGACGACTGAAAGAATCGATCTCGTTGGTGTAATACGTAAAGACGCCGCCCGGCCGCAGCAGCTTCGCCGCGACGGGGATGAAGCCCTCGGCAAAATTGATACTGTTGATGACGGACTCCTCGAACTCCGCTTCGCTGGCCGGATAGGTATCGAAGAACACGCCGTCAAACGGCCCCAGGTCGTCCAGCACGTCTTGCCATCGCCCTTGCACGAGCCGGATATCGCGTCCGCGATACCGGTCGGCCCAGGCGCCGAACGCCTGCATGACCTCCCGATTGCATTCGATGATGGTATGGGACCTGGGCTCACCGGCCTGAATATAAGAGGCTGAGATCCCCATGCCGAACCCCACTTCCAGCACATCGCCCCGCTGCTCGGTGACGATGTCGGCCATCGCCTTCATCAAGGGGGCCTCCCAATCCTGCATGACCTGCTGCCCCTCGATGATGAGCTCGGAAGGTCGATACTCAGCATGACTGTCCGTCCAGCTGCGCGCGATGTCGGCGCGATCGGATCCGGAAACAAACCGTTTCGACACGTCGTCGAGCGCAAGCAAATCGTCGGAGAATTCGTCGAGGGCGCGCCGCAGCAACCAGTTACGCTGGTTGGCCCGCGGAGGCGTGAGGAACTCATCCTTGTTGATCTTGAGGAACACTTCGAATTCCGGTTTGCGTTGAATCACCGTTTTCCTCCGTTGCTCGATGTCGGACTCCAGATCGCAGAGCCATTGCGCCTCGGCTATCGACAGCCTTTCGACGTCGCTCACCAGCTGCTCGCGGTCGAGTTCGCTCAGCTCTGCAAGGCGCAGCTCCCAATCGCTTCCGGCATCGGATTCCAACCAGACCCGCGCGTCTTTTACCTGCGGATGAAGACGGACGTGAGTTTCAATGTCCTGCAGCTCCACACGAAATCCGCGAATCTTGACCTGATCATCTCCGCGACCCAGAAACTCCAGTAAGCCGTCGGCTCGGCGACGGGCCAAATCGCCCGTGCGATAGAGCCGCGCTCCTGCGGCGAGGCTGAAAGGATGGGGAATGAAGCGTTCGGCCGTCAGCGCGGGCAGCCGGTGATATCCGCGCGCGAGACCCGCTCCACCGATGTAGAGTTCGCCGGAGACACCGATCGGCACCGGTTGAAGGTGAACGTCGAGGACGTACAGCTCGGCGTTGGCGATCGGCCGGCCGATCGGAACCGTTCTCAATGTCGATTGCGCCGAGTCGGTGTCCGGACGATACGTGCTCGCCGTGACGGTGGCTTCGGTCGGCCCATAGGCATTACACCAGGCACAGGCGTCGGCCATGCGCCTCCAGCGGCGCAGATCGTCGATCTGGGCCTTCTCGCTGCCGACGACCGTCAATCTGAGTGCGGGTGGGAGCACCACGGCGGCGCGCTCCATGTCCTCGATCCATCCCGCCCAATACGGTGTCGGCAGGTTCACGACCGTCACATGCCGCTCGCGGAGAAAGCGGGTGAAATCATCGTACGCCGGCACCGGCTCGTGGGATCGCAACACGACTGTGCCCCCTGCCAGCCAGGTTGGATAACACTCTTCCGCCACCACGTCGAAACTCACGGACGCGAACTGCAGGACGCGATCCCGCGACGAAAGACCATAGGCCTCGCACATGGCCAGACCGTGATTGGTCAAGGCGCGATGGGAGATACCGATGCCTTTGGGTTGTCCCGTCGTGCCGGACGTGTACAGCAGATACGCCAGATGGTCCGGATGTGGAGCGGTCGAGAGGTCGTGGTCGGGGAATGAACCCGCAGCGTCCCACTGCTCATCGAGCAGGAAAATCGCCGGCGCGTGCGGCGGTAGCGCCCCGACCTGTTTGGCATGACTCAAGATCAACGATGGTTGCGCGTCACGGAGAATCGCAGCTTTACGTTCCATCGGATAGGAGGGGTCCATCGGCACATAGACCGCTCCCGCCTTCAGGCACCCCAACAGCCCGACAGCCATCTCCGGCGATCGATCGACGCACAATCCCACCGGCATGTCCGGCCCGATTCCCTGCCGTCGCAGATAACGCGCCAGCTGATTGGCTTTCCGATTCAACTCGTCATACGTGACCGCGCTGTGCGCGTCTTCGAGCGCCGGGGCGTCGGGAGTGCGGCGCGCCTGTATCTCGATCAGGCGAGGGAGGCAGACGTCTTGGAGCGCCGGCTTGCGCAGCCCTCGGCTTTCAGCCAGCATCACAGCCTGCTCTGCGACGGAAAGCATCAGCCACTCGCTCGGACGCCCGTCCGGCGCCGCCACGAGTTGCTTGAGGAGTTCCTCCAAGTGTCCGGCCATACGCGCGATGGTCGAATCGGCAAACAAATCGGTACTGTATTCGAACACTGCGTCCACGCTGCCGTCTTGCCTGCGCGCCATCTCCAAGGTCAGATCGAACACAGAGGTTCCCGCGCTGACGGGCACACGAGACACCTCCAAGCCGTCAAGCCGAGCGGCTTCCAACGGTGTCTCCTCCAAAACGAACATGACCTGGAACAGAGGCGTGTGCCCGAGATCCCGCGCCACTCCCAACGCGTCCACCAAACGCTCGAAGGGAAGCTCCTGGTGGGCCTGCGCCTCGAGCACGGTTTTCCTCACCCGGTTCACAAAGTCAGGAAACGATGGGTCTCCGGTCAGCTGCAACCTCAAGGCGACCGTATTGACGAAACAGCCGACCAGATTCTCGGTCTCCCGGCGTCCCCGATTGGCTACAGGCGTCCCGATGCAGAAATCGGTTTGACGACTGTATCGAGACAGAAGCATGCCGAAGGCCGACAGCAGCAGCATGAACGGCGTCACTCGGTAACGGCTTCCCACCGCCTGAAGCCCCTTGGCTATGGCTGAGGAAATTTTCCACGCATGCCGCGCGCCTCGCTGCCCTTGAACCGCGGGACGTGGATAGTCCCAGGGAAGCGTGAGCAGCGGCGGCATCCCCTCAAGGCGGCTGCGCCAATATTCGAGCTGCCGGCCCTCAGCGTCGCCGCCGACTTGCCGACGTTGCCACGCCGCGACATCGACGTATTGAAGTGGGCATGCCGGCTGAGAGAAATCCCGCTTGTCCTTGAATTGGCCATAGAGGGTGAACAATTCACGCCTGATAATCTCCATGGACTGTCCGTCAGCGACGATGTGATGCACGGTCACCGACAAGAGATGCTCCGTGTCCGCGAGCTGAAACAGACGACAACGGATCAGCGGCCCGGCAACGAGATCGAATGGCCGGCAGGCTTCCGCCCGCACCGCGCGGAAAATGTCCTCTTCACGCTGTGCCTTGTTCCCTGGGCTCGGCGCTTCGATCTCCAATGCGAACGACAATTGCGGAGCGATGACATGGGTCGGGCGGCCGTCGATCAAGGCGAACGATGCTCGGAGGATCTCGTGCCGCCGAACGATCTCGTTGACCGCACGGCGGAGAGCCTCCACGTCGAGCGCGCCCCGCAGCCGCAACGCAACAGGAATGTTGTTGATCGAACTCCCGGATGACAATTGCTCGAAAAACCAAAACCGTTCCTGGGAAAACGACAGGGGCAACGTGCCCTCTCGAACCATCGCCCTGATCGGTTCGCGCGAGGAATCAGGCGAGGCAGGAGCAACCGATGAGACGAACGCCGTGAACGCGGCGAGCGTCGGATGCTCGAACAGCGTCTCCAGCGGAACGTCGATGCCTCGAACCTCTTGGACACGAGCGACCATCTGCAACCCCCGCAGAGAATCTCCGCCCAAGGCAAAGAAATCGTCTTGAGGTCCCACCGCCGGTCGATTCAATACCTGGGACCATATCTCGGCGATCGTCGCCCCCAATGCATCGTTCGCGCGCTCTTCACAGGCCAGATTGTCGTCGGCCAGGGCCGGTTTCTCCGCGGAGATCGCAAGGGTTGATTCCCCGACCGTTGCCAACGATCGCGCAAGGAATTGCGTTCGACAGAGGCCTCGCTGCACCTTTCCACTGGAGGTCTTTGGAAGATGACCGGCCTTGACAAGGACGATGGCGGACACCGCCAACTCATGGGACTGGGCCACCGCCTGCCGAATGGCATCGGCGATGGCAGACACGTCGAGCATTCTGGCGCGCGGGTCGACCTCTTGCACCACCACCAACTGCTCTTCCGCTCCATCGGTGACGGAAAAGGCCGCGCAGCCTCCGGCTCGCAGGGACGGATGACATTCCTCCACGGTCCGCTCGATATCTTGGGGATAATGATTGCGACCCCGGATGATGATGAGATCCTTCAAACGGCCCGTGACGAACACGTCGCCGGCCCGCAGAAGCCCCAGATCTCCCGTCCTCAAAAACGGGCCTTCGCCGCTCGCGCTCAACGTCGCCTGAAAGGTCGCCTGGGTTTCTTCTTCCCTTTGCCAATAGCCCTGCGCCACGGATGGGCCACTGACCCAAATCTCACCCTCCTCCCCATCGGCACAAGGCACGCGCGAATCCGGATGGACGATGCGAATTGATTGTCCGCCCCTGGCCCTTCCACAGCCCACGATTCGATGGTCCCGCACATGGGAAGTCGGGTGTGCGGCCTGGACGCTCGAGGCTGCCGCCGGTGAATAGACCACCGGGTCAGCACCTTTGATTCCGCCCGTGACCAAGAGCGTCGATTCCGCCAATCCGTAACAGGGATAGAAGGCTTGTCGCCGGAAACCGCAATCACGAAACCGTTCGGAGAAGCGTTCAATGGTTGCGGCACGCACCGGCTCAGCGCCATTGAACGCCACGGTCCAGGAACGGAGATCCACATCGGCGCACTGCGCATCGGTCACCTGCCGCGCACAGAGTTCGTAGGAAAAATTGGGGCCGCCGCTCGTCGTCGCCCGATATTTGGTAATGGCGGACAACCAGCGAACAGGCTTCTGAAGAAAATGCACGGGCGACATCAAAATGCAGGGAGCGCCGATATAGAGCGGCTGCAACACGTTCCCGATCAATCCCATGTCGTGATACAGCGGCAGCCAGCCTACGATGACATCGTCCGACGTATGGCCGAATGACTCCTGGATCGCTCGCTGGTTGTGCAGCAGGTTCCCGTGAGACACCTTGACCCCTTTGGGAGTTCCGGTCGATCCTGACGTGTATTGAAGAAATGCCAAGGTATCGGCAGTCAACTGCGGATGAGTCCAGTTTCGTTCAAGGCTTGGCTCGATCCGGTCGGTGTTCAGCCACTGAAGCGCCGAGAAGTCGCCATAGTTTCCTGCCTGGATGGTTACGCGCTTGACCATATCGCCGATCGAAGCCGTGGATAAGACGAACTGGGCACGCGAATCCGAAAGAATGGCTTGCACCCGCGGCAAGCCGCGCTGACGTTGAGGGGGATAGGCCGGCACCGCCACGACGCCGGCATAGAGACAACCGAAGAACGCAGCGATGTAGTCCAGACCAGGCGGGTATAACAACAGCGCACGAGCCCCTTCTGCCCCGACCGATTGCAGCCAAGCGGCAATGGCCCTGGCGCGCCGATCCAACTCGCCGTAGTCCCACCGCACCTCATCCGCTTCGCCATCGAGCAGGTAGCTATACGCATGCTGAGCAGGAGTCGTTGATGCTCGATACTGAAGCAGATCTGTGAGTGTTGTATGCATCGCTGTCACCACACCGTAAAATGACTTGTCAGCAGATTTTCTTCGTTGCGCATGCTCTCTACTCCTAAGACGTATGGCTTGAGCAATCTTGCATGTTCATTCTCCTGATCCGTTCTGAAACACAAGGGACCTCTCGCAGTGGCCCCTCCGTCGAAGCGGTTCAACGCGATCTTTGAGGTGAATTTCGCCGGGATCTGTCGTGAGATCCAGTTTGGTCAGGCCGGCCTAGGACTCACAGCTCGCAAGTAGAAACAACGCGCACATCGCCATCGCATTCCGAACGGGAGCATGCGCGAAAGACGTTGGCTATCGGCGGATCTGAGTGTCTCTGAAGCGTGCGGGCTGGTTGGTCGTCACAAACCCGTTTGGCTACTGTATTCTATGGTGAAGCGACGACTCCACCCGGTGGCTGCGGCAGTAGGAAGACCGGAAACCCACTGAGGGCAGACGTTTTTTGCCGGCCTGGGAGCGCCGTGGATATGAATTTCGTGCCCTTGGCGAGGGATGAGTTGGTTAGAGTGGGGGATGTCGGATATGGAGAGGAGTGACGCCCCTCTTCCTGATCAACAATGCCGGACTCAGAACCCATTCGTGATACATACGGACTATAGAGGTGGGAATTCTTCGCTGGTGTGCACATATGAGACAACTGTAACGCTCGCTCCTTTGAGCTGCCCGGCGACCACGACTTACCAGACCTCTGCTCAGACGGTTTCTGTCATGGCGGCATTAAACGCGTCGAACAACCATATCCACAGGCCCAACTCTACCGCATACAGAGTCCAGGGAAGGAGGAGAAACCAGAGCAACGCCTTTCGCCGCACAAGGGCGAAAGTCCGGGTTGCGCCACAGTAGCTCACGACCACCGACCAGAACGAGAGCAATACGAAGATGAGCGTCCAACTCCCCTCCGCGTCTCTCGCCAGGCGGTAATTGGGAAACAGGAGAGTTTCGCCTATCAGAACGAGGACGACCGGGAGGGCATACACCAGCGACGAATAGATGAACAGCAGACGTGGCCGGAGTGAATCCAACGCCGTGGCGCCGGACCACTTGAGACGAAGGCGATACCACCAACCCCCCAGATACCAAAACAGAGGCACATTCAGCGCCCCAAACAGGAGAAGCGCGATCCAGAGCGTGCTCCATGAATGGAGGAGCCACGGACTCAGCTCCGACCATCCGGAGACCCCCTGCCCCATTTCCGCGCGGAGAATGTGCTGTTCAATTCGATCCACCATTGAAGCGACACCTACGCAAAGCGTCGTCACGAGCAAGAGAAGCGGCCGAGCGAGATCGTCGATGGAGGAAAAGAAGTGTGACGGTCTTACGAATAGGGTCGCTACGCGAAGAAACAAAGACCGCTCGGCCTTTTGAATTGTCGGCAAGGGGCTAGATCCCTGACCGATTGGCTTCTTGTCGCAGACTGGAGACTGGTCTTGCATGGTCAGGGATACCCCTCCTTCGCTGGTTGTGGTGTCGACTCGTAGATCGGTACGCATCAATGCGGCATTCAAGCGCACGTCATCATCTGTGACCAGAGGCAGCGTAGAGCGGACTGCAGTAAGGCGACAATTGTTCAGGTTGGGGAAGGGGCTGCTCGAACGAGGGGGAAGGACGTAGCCGAGCGATCCAGAGATTGGTCTATGGACGCACACGGCACGTGAGGCGCCCCTCCGATCTTCGCCCCGAGAGCCTGTTGGATTCCGGGGAAGCGACTGAGCGCCTCCTGCACAGAACGGCTGCCGTGAGAACGCCGGGCCGGCTTAACTGACGCTCAATGGCAGCTCCAAGACAAGCCCTGGAAGCGTTGAAACAACAGGCCTCTCTGCAGGCCAAATGGGCACATGTACTCCAGCTTGCCGCCTCTATCGCGATTCATTCGGAAGGCGGCGGGCATCGTTCGGGGAGTGCGCTTCAATTCCAGCCTGATGAAAAGAAGCGATGGATTTACTAGTCGCGGGAGTTGCACCCAAATCCAGGGGATATCCTAACCCGGTAGGCGTCAGAATGGTAAAACTGAGGCAAGGTGAATGAGATATCCTTGTCCTCAAGCGGCAACGTACGATCCAGCGTGACAACCGTCGAGGCGAGCGGGCCTGACCCCGTATCAGGAATCTGCTCAGCACAGAGATGGAGGCGCTTTCCCTGCCCCACTGAGAATGCGCGGGAGGCATTTTTGAGGACCACGGTCGTGTCCGCAGTCGAATAGTCCTCGTACTTGCCCAATAACAACTGCAGGGTGCCGGATGCCTTGTCGAGCGATGCGAGAGCATGCAGTTTTGGACTGTCGGTCATCGTGTAGAGTCGCACACCTTCCATCTCCGCATAGGCTTTGTAAATGTGCCATCCCGGCCGCTTCGACTGCCGATCGACATAGAGCAGACCGTCCAGCGTGGGGTTATCACAGGTATTCTCGACTCTATCGCGGCTCATGTCTTGCGGATCCGGCCAACAGGATCTCATCGCGCTCATGATATTCGCTCGCTCGTACGCCGCAATGACGCCCACGGTATATCCTGCGAGCGTCCACGTCTCCTGCCCTAGAATTTCATTCACAGAAATCGGCCTGGCGAGACCTCGTTCCTTGAGGTAACTTCGCAAGTCTTCCACCAGCGCGGGAACATTCGACGGATCGTCATATTCATGATACGCCACGACGTCGGGAAACACGTTGTGCTCCTGACTCCATTCGAGAAAAGGCTTCAGCAATCGGTACCGGCTGATACTGGGCCCTACGACCTGCGCGCCAGGAATCCGGTGTTTGATGCGCCGGTAGGCCAGCCGCCACCCTTCTTTCAGACGTTCGTTCTCATTGATGGGCAACGTGGCTAAATCCGGTTCATTGTAGATATCCCACAGAACCGCCAACTGACGATCCGCCACCTGATCGATGATCCGGTCCACATGCGCCAACCATGGCTCATACGTTCCCTCTTGTCCTATCTGATTGATATCGAAAATTTGGAGCGGAAGATCCTTGAACACCAGTCCAAGGGTCAGCTGAAACTCCGTCACTCCGGCCTGCTTGAGCCGATCGTAATTCTTGAAGACGTACCCGGCATTCCCTCGAAAACTGGTCGGTTTCAACGGAAGGATGAATTCCATGCTCGGCTCATCGGGCTCGATGCTCACCAGATACCCGTTAGCCCGATGATTCATCGGTCCCTGTTCAACACCGAGATCGACCATGATCGTGCCGGCCTGGCTCAGCGTGGCGCAGAACAGCATCAGCGCATGGGTCAAGCCCATGGTGAGATGAAGAGCGCTTGCTCTCTGGCGTTGGATCATGCCGCCTCGCCACATCATGAATTACCGAGAATGTGGTTGTACTGCGGGATACGAGTGAGGGTCAAGCCGAAGAAGGATTAGATGGCAGCGCAGAGCTTGCGCCACTGCGGAATGGAGGCAAGAAGGTTTTCACGCGTCAGGTAGTTCTCATCCAAGCTGAGCATATTATTCGTGCCGGCATCAGCGCGCGTTTGCGTCTCGGCGAACGCATTGGCCACGTGAACGGCGGTCACGGCCTGAAAACCGGACCCCTTGTAGTCGACGGGATGTTGATGGAACGCCACGGCCTCGACAATCCCGTCGCCGAGTCCCCAAATCCCCAGCAAATAGGCGCCCACATGGGCATGGTCTGCTCCGAATATCTCTCGCTCGGCCGCCCAATCCGGCATCTGCCCCGCACGCATCAGTTCAAGCACCCGCGCATAGTCGTCAGGCTTGTTCGCCACCAACACCAGCACACCCACGTCATGCAGTAACGCGGCGGTAAAGGCTTCGTCGATCACCGGTTGGCTTGCCCCGGCCTCTTTGGCTATCCGGCGGGCACAGGTTGCCGTCAGCATGGCATGCCGCCACAGCGCTTCCAGTGAAAACCCCGGCAAGCGGGCCTGGTCAAATTGCGCGAAGACCTGGCTGGACAAGACCAGCGATTTGATCGTCTCAAACCCCAGGAGCGCCACCGCTTGCTCGGGATCGGATACATGGGTACGGAGACCAAAAAATGCCGAGTTGACCAATTGAAGGATTTTCGTGACCATGCCGAGATCCTTTGTCACGATGCGGGACGCTTTCTTCAGCGACGCTTGCGGCCCCTGCATCGCCTGCATCAAATCCTGATAGATCGAGGGAAGACTCGGGAGAGACTTGATTTCACTGACCAACGTCCGGAGCGCAGGATTCGCCAACACGACTCGTAAGGCCTCGGCTTGCGCAATGGTCGCCTTCAAGGTCTCCACGTCCACCGGCTTTTGCAAAAACCGATGCGCCACAGAGGCCGATCGCAGATAGTTCACGGGACTCTGATCGCCGGAGAGGATCATGCGGATCGTCTGTGGAGAAACCTTGCGCACCTCGGTGAGGAATTGGGCGCCGTCCATCCCCGGCATCGTCATGTCTGAAACCACGACGTCGCAGGGGGCCTCGCTCATCGCAGCGAGCGCGCTGTTGGCAGAAGAGAAAAACTCCATCGTCCACTCGGACTGCATGGGGGCCAACGTCCGTTGCAGATGTTTGAGAATCTCCGGCGCATCGTCGACAAACAACACGCGTCGCATGGCCCTCCTCCCGGCAGAGTTCGTCTCTTCTCCTCATCGGTCGAGAGACGCAGGACCTTAAATCAGTACCAACCACCTCCACCGGTGCATTGGAAAGAATCCTGCGGGTTTCGAGGAAGTTGAGGTGTCCTGACGCCGGAAGCTAGTTGCGGTCCAGATCCCAACTGACGATATCGGCGTTTTTGCCGTCGCCTCCGGGAGTGCCGTCCGCGCCGAACGAGAGAATCTCAAATTCGGCACCTTGCGACGAAGGCACCGTGTATTTGTAAGGCGTGCCCCACGGATCGACCGGCACCTTCGGGAGATACCCACCCGCCTTCCAATTCGGCGCAGCGGGACCTGATGCAGGCCGTTCAACCAACGCCTTCAGGCCCTGCTCGGTCGACGGCAGATTGCCGTTATCAAGCTTGTACAATTGGAGCGCGCTTTCGATGTTTGAGATTTGCGCCTTGGCGGCGGCCCGCTTGGCATCTTCCGTGCGTCCCATCACTTTGGGAATCAGGAGCGTCGCGAGGATGGCCAGGATCACGACAACGATCATCACTTCGATGAACGAAAATCCGTCGCTAGAGTTCAGCTTCCCGGTAGGACCCGAGCAACGATGCCGGGACGATGCACCGCGGCCGCTCATGAAAGCGTTCATGCAGTCTCGAAATCTCATCCTTGGTGCTCCTTCTCTCAATCGGCCCCGGCTGCCGCGCTCTGACCGGCGGACCGATCGTGAATTGTAACAGGAACGTCTATGAGACTGTAATGGTATTCCCTAGTGTCATCCTCATCTCGTTCGCGCCGGCTCGCTTCGGATCCATGACTCGACAGAAAGCATCCGGTTCAAGCGCGAACGATCTGGTACAGCATGATGCCCGCCTTGAGTCGGGCGCGAGGCAACACACTTTGATGCATCCGAAACGTAGGAAGCGAGGCCACTGGCGTGATGGCCTGCAAGTGCACTCCGGCCGTTCGGCAACGGTCTGCCACGGTCGGCGGACCGACGATGAACGCCACCGCCCCAGGCGACAGTTGACCGGCCAAATGCTGCACTCGGCGGCTAATCGCGTCCGGCTTGTCATAGAGATCGAACGGCAACCACTCATATGCAAGGTCGTATGACTCGGGACTTTCCCCTTCTATTCCATGAGGGCGCATGTGTACTCGGGTGAGCCACTCCAGTCGCTGTGCGCGGACTAGGAGGTTCCACCACATTTGTGCCTGGCGCTGCGCAAACGCCGCATGGCCATACCGTACCGTATACGCGCGCGGACGGTCGCTGCCGACGCATGTGGTGATTGCCGCATCAAATCCGGAAATCAGTACATGCTCCGCACGGGACACTTTCGCAGACAACGGCCGATCTTGCTCGATGAGATCTTGAAGGTAGTCGGCAACGAACGGTTGAGTCGCCAATTCCCCGATTTCCCGTTCATCGTCGGGATACAGCAGGACGGCGCCGAATGCCGCTTCCGGATAGACCTGCGGGGGGCTCCCATCGAACACCGATCTCCACTCGACGGCGGGCAAGGGAACACCTGGCGCGGAGGGTCCGTCGATTCGTCCCCAGTCGTCCGGCAACGGAATCGCGCGCGCCGTGTCTCCCTCGATCAACAGGAGTTGCCCCTGCCGGATCATCAATCCGCGCTGGCACGGCGCAACGCCTCTCTGATCGAAGGGCTGATGAGAAAGCCCTGCCGGATCGTCCCAATGGGTTGCTTTCAGCATGCGATGGCCTTGAATCGTGGCGCACACCTTCTGCGACAGGTCGACATGTCTTCTCGGTGGATCCGGGACGGGTGTCCATGTCACTAGGTGGGATCGCGGCGCATCCATGAACACCGGAAAAGGATCACCGCCATCCTTCAGGTGAGGAGAAAAGAAATTGCTGAACAGACGATACGCCGCTTCGGACGGATAGGTCGGAATACCACGATACCGCAACGGCCGCGGAACCGCCTGCCCGCGATTCTGATCGTCATAGAGCCCGCGGATCAATTCAAAGAGGGCGGAGCCAGTGCCGGGTAGCAGTGATAAAAACAGCTCGACGACCGGCAGAAAATCGATGCTTTCCCAATGCATGGCCCCCATGCAGGCCATAAATTGTTGGGTCTCGAAGGTTCCGTCTGGCAGATGGTAGATCGCGTCTTTGCGGTGCCGGATCGTGGCGCTGCCCTTCGCATCAATCGTCATGTCCTGATCGCTGTAAAAAAACCGCACTTCATCCATCGGAACCCGCATGGCCTGAGCCGCCATACCGCGAAGATCGTCGGCCCTGAGCCGCTGCCATCCCGGCTTCCTGGATAAATCCAGGGTCATAGTATTGACGAGCCCACCGGGAATGAGTCCAACCCATGCCCCCCAATCCAGGTGCACGCGGCTTCGAACGAGACGCGGCTGGCCATCGACCGATTCCCATTCGCACTCATGTAATGGATACCCCTTAGGATCCGTCGCCAATATTCGACGACCATGGCTTCCATAGACGACGAGATGTCCTGTGGGCAGGCGGAGGATCGACGCTGATGACGCCGGCAGGTGCGGCGCATCAGCAAGATTGGAAGGAAAGGCGAGCGTCCCGGGGCGGCTCAGTATCTCCTGTAACGAGGCATCCACGGGCATTTATTCGCGGATCTGCCCGCTCCCAAGCACCACGAATTTGGAACAGGTCAATTCCTCAAGCCCCATCGGTCCTCTCGCGTGCAGCCGAGATGTGCTGATGCCGATTTCTGCTCCGAGGCCGAACTGGTACCCGTCATTGAGCCTGGTCGACGCATTCACTAAAACCGCACCGGCATCGACTTCACGCAAGAATCGCATGGCCCTAGAATAATCCTTGGTCACAATCGCTTCCGTATGACGGGAACCGAATGTGGCAATGTGCTCAAGCGCTTCATCCATGTGCTTGACCACCTTGACCGCGAGAATCAGATCAAGAAATTCATGCCCGAAATCATCCTCCACCGCCGGCTTCACCTCAGGACACAGTTGGCAGGTCTTGGCGCAACCGCGCACTTCCACCTTCGCCGCCGTGAGCTGTTTGATCAGGTGCGGCAACCAAGTCCGCGCGATGCTGTGATGGACCAAGAGCGTTTCCATGGCATTGCAGGTGGAGGGGCGCTGAACCTTGGCATTCATGCAGATCTGTTCGGCCACCTTCGGATCCGCATCGGCATCGACATAGGTGTGGCAGACGCCCTTGTCATGCTTCAGCACCGGGATCGTGGCATGTTCGGCGATGGTCTTCATCAAGGAATCCCCGCCCCGGGGGATGATGAGGTCGATATACTGATCCTGCTTCAACAACAACTGAACGATTTCACGCTCCGGGCGATCGACAAAGGTGATCGCGCCGGCGGGCACGCCGGCCTTCTCGGCTGCCTCGCTCAAGACTTTGGCAATCGCCGTATTGGAATGCAACGCTTCCGATCCACCCCGCAGGAGACAGACATTTCCAGACTTGAGACAGAGAGCCGCCGAGTCGGCCGTCACATTGGGACGAGCTTCGTAAATGATTCCGATGACTCCAATCGGGACCCGCATCCGGCCGACCTGCATGCCGTTCGGCCGCGTCCACATCTTGGGCATTTCCCCAAGCGGATCCGGCAAGCGAGCGACATCACGAAGCCCGGCAGCCATGTCGCGAATGCGCTCCGCCGTCAGTCGCAACCGGTCTCCCAGCGCCTTGCGCTCCGGTGTCGCATCGAATTGTTCAAGATCCTTTTCGTTCTCGGCCAGCAGCTCCGCCTCATGCGCTTCAAGCCCCTCAGCCATGGCCTCCAACGCTTGATTTTTTACTGCAGCCGAGAGGGTCGAGAGCCGACCCGCCGCCTTTTTGGCGCTCTTTACCAAACCCATCACATAGTCTTCAGGAGACAATACTTCAATGGGAGCTTCCAGCTCCGGAGCCGGGGATTCGGTCAGGTCTTGTTCCATGTCGTGAATTCCTGCTGCTTGGCGATACATGAGGCCCTAGGCCATGGTATCCGCCGATCAAGATGGTGAACGTAGGCGCGAAAACGATAGCGTGACAGGATACTGTGGGGTTTGGAGTCGGGTCAAGGGTTACGGGGAGGCGCCGGCATCATGGGAGTGCCTTGTGGAGCGCCGGCCCCGGGAAGGGCACCTTGTGCACCGGGCTGGATCGGCATGGTTCCGGGAGCCAGTCCCATCATCGGCGGCATCAGCATGGATTGCGAGGAAGGATTGGGATGCTGAAACATCCAGTCGTGGTAGGTCTTCCGCCCTTCGAAATGGCGAACGGCCAGTGGAAAATCCCGTTCCTTGATCGGTTTGATTTTGCTTTTGCTGCGCACTCCCATGATACCGCCGGTGGGCGCGCGCATGTACTCCCAGTCTCCTCCGCTGATCGGGTCCTGATAGACTCTGCGCAAAAACGGTTTGGGCGTGCGCGTCAATTCGGCCAGAGACTGGGGATAAATTTCGGTGGCCATAATGCGCCCGATTTTCATCGAGGCGGAGTACAGCGCCAGCGCGTTCTGAATTTCGATCCCCTTCGCCATGAGGTCCGCTTCTTTCTCGCGCTGGACCATCACCGTCCATTGGCGGGCCGCGGCAGAGACGGAAATTCCAATCAAGACGATCGAAAACATCAACGCCAGATAGGTGATACCGCGTGTATTCTGGAGAGGACCACGCACCCCCACCGCCCTCCTAGTTGGGTTGCCCCCCTGCGCCGGGATCATCCGTCACCGGAATAACCTGCGTGATTTTTGACCCCACATCCTGAAGCGTAATTTCCTTCAACGACACATCTTTGACCAGAACTTCCCCGCCTATCACCTCGCCCACCTGAACGACATGCATCTCGTCGTTCTTGATCACTACCGCCATGTTCTTCTTTTTCTGCGACCCTCCCCCAACCGCCATGAACCCGACATAGCGGTACTGATTGAGCTCGGTCGCAATTCGAAGCCGTTCAATTTCTTCCGGAGTCGGCCCCTTCGGACCTTCCACCACCGGCTCCTGCTCCTCTTCAGAGGCAGTCTGTTCCTGTGGCTCTTCGAGCGGCTGGAGTACGGGAGGAGGGGCAGCTTTAGCAGGCCCGCGTGAGCGGCCTCGGCGGGGAGCCGGAGGGGGAACCGCAACCGGCTCAACCTGAGGCAGCAGGCTGGCAAAAATGTTGCGCGGGGTTGCAAAGGTGGCCTCACGTTGTCCCTTGATAGCCGCCAAGCGCTCCAGATGAACTTGTAAATTACCAGCGGAAGCGGCTTGAGGAGTTTTGCTCGGTGCCCGCTGCCCACTCACATGGGTCAACGGGACCCGCGCCGGTTCACTGGAATGGTCGAATTGCCAGATGAGCAACCCGATCCAGAAGACCACGAGGGTCAGCAGTAGCAGCCCCTGATTTTTACTGACTCGATTCATGAGCGTCAGGGCGTCGGAGATTGCAGATGCTCTCCCCGCAAATAGGTCGAAATCCTGATATTGAAGGTCAATTGTTGGTCTTGAATGTTTCCTGAGCGGACGAGGTTGAGATCCTCGATAAATAACAGTTCTTGAGCCGACTCCAAGTTGTAGAGGAAGCGGCGCAAATCCTCATACCGCCCGGTCACCGTTCCCTGCAACACCGCCTTGGTGGCATCCGGAACCGAGGTCTTTTCCGTCTTATAGGAGAGGGCCGGCAGTGTGACCTGATCTCGCTTGGCCTCTTCGGTGACGCCGAGGGCGAGCGGCGCAAAATCCCGAAACAATGGCAGGACGGCCCACACGCGCTGCAGATCCGCTTTCGCTTTCTTGGCTTCCCTGTGCCGGTTCAATTGCTGCCGCGCCTTAACCGACTCGGCTTCGAGCCTCACCTGTTCCTCTTGAGCCGCTCCCAACACCAGGGCATGAATGCCGTAACTCACCATGGCCAAGACGGCCACGAAGGCCACCCAGGGCAGGATGGGCGCATAGGGTTGACGCCAGGTCAGTTGTAGCCGATCAAGTCCTGGAAACATCATCAAGTCCGATTTCGATACCGCAAGCTCAGGTCGAACTCGACCAGCCCGTTTCCCATCACCCGGTGTTGCCCCAACACGGGATCCTTAAATTGCGGATGGTCTTGGAACATCACCGTCAAAGTGGTCACATCTTCCAGCGCTCTCGCTGAGCCGGTGAGCATGATCGTGGCATTGGCCGGATCAAGACGGATACTATTGACGGCAATCCGCTGAGGAATCGCGCGCTCTAATTCGGTCAGAAACCGGGTCCAGGAAAAGCTCCGCTTCTCGATCAGATGGTTGGCGAACTCAATCTCTTTCGGCAGCAATTGCAAGGCGGCTTCGGAGAGATCCAGGCCTTCCTGCTGCGCTTCTTTCAGCAACTCCTTGTCCCGGTCCTGCACCTGCTGTAAGGCCGATTCTCGCGCTTGCACGTCCTGCCAGACCAGCCATGATTGTGAAATGTCCCAGAGTATGGCCACCCCGATCACTCCCGCCAATACCATGATCAGCAACCGTGCCGGCGCCAGATACCACCGATAGCGGCTGCTCAAATTGATCGTGAACACACCGCTACGCGCAGACGGCTGCCCGATACGCGAAGCCACATCGCGAAGCACCGACGCCAGATTATCCAACATCATGGCTTAGACCACCCCTGCAATCGCCGGCATGGCCGCGCTGGTCCGGGGTCCCGTGATCGGCCCCCCGCCGAATTGCTGCATCCGTTCCCAATCCAATGCCTGCACGGGCACGCCCAATCCCTTTTCCAACTGCTGCTGCAAGCCTGGTCCCAGGGCCTCATCCGCAATCAGGATGGTCTGGCTAATCGCCAACTCCGGCGTCTGTTGCTGACAGGCGTAAATCGAGTCGGCGCACTCCTGCACGATCCGGTTGATCCCCAGTTGTTCCGAGCCGGCAGGCCAGACCCCGCCCGACCCCACGCCACCCTGCAGTTTGGAACGAAGAAAGACTAAGACGCCTTTGTGAAAGATAAAGGCCGTGACCCCGCCGTCTGTCGCATTCACCCACAAGAAATCGGCGGTCGAGCCGGCCGTACGCCAGGCTCCATGAGACCACAAGTTGAACAAGCGTAAGCTTGCGACATCCACTTCCTGCGGGATGAGACCGGCAGCTTCGCACACGGCTTCATACTGCGCGAGCACGGCCTCTTGCACGACCACCGCGAGAACGGTGCAGGGCCCGTCCCCGGACACGCCGGGTTCGGATAACACTTGAGAGAAGACTTTGGCCCCGCTTAATGACAGCAACTGCTCCTGCCCCAATCGCCAGCGCACCAAGGCATCCCGCTCATCAGAACTCCACGGAAGGTCTTGCAAGCGGACGACCGCCAAACGCACGGCCAGATCGGGCAAAATGACCGTCGCGGCGCGAGGCACTCCCGGGGTAGAAGAACGGCCGGGAGCCTGGGTGGTCGCCGACCCGGCAATCGCGCGGATATGCGATTCCAGCTCATGCGGAGACACGACGTTTTGTTCCAATGGCGATAGCCGGAGGATCCCGTCGGGCAAGGCCGAGACGACGCATTGATAGCGCGGGCGCCCGCGCCAGTTGCGATGCACCTCCGCCCAGGCTAGATCATGCGCCCCGATTTTCAGGCAATACTGCGGTCTGCTGGTAATCCAATCCCACATCGCCTATCGCTCTTCACTAAACGTCACACGGTTGATCTCGCGCAGCGTCGTCTCCCCGGCCAGCACTTTCTTGACCGCGGACTGCCGTAGCGTAATCATGCCGTCCGTGACTGCGCGGTACCGGATCTCGGACAACGCACGGTCAGCCAGAATCATTTCCTTAATCTCGTCCGTCAGATCCAGAAATTCGGTAATACACTTGCGGCCCCGATACCCCGTGTCATGGCACTCGGAGCACCCTTTGCCTTCATAAAACGGTGAGGTCTTGAATTCATCATAGTCCAGCCCCGACTCCTCGGCCAGGGCTTGATCCAGCGTGACTTGATGGCGACAGTCCGGGCAAATCACCCGGATCAACCGTTGCGCCAGCACGCAGGTCAACGCCGCAAGGAAATTGTAGGAATCAATGCCCATCGATGCGAACCGGCCGATCACATCGAACACGTTGTTGGCGTGCACCGTGGTCAACACCAAATGGCCGGTGAGCGCGGATTGAATAGCGATCTGCGCGGTTTCCGCATCGCGGATTTCTCCGACCATGATCTTGTCAGGGTCGTGGCGCAGAATGGATCGTAATCCGCGAGCGAAGGTGAGGCCTTTCTTTTCATTCACCGGGATTTGCACGACACCGGGCAGCTGATATTCCACCGGGTCTTCGATGGTGATCAGCTTATCTTCTTGAATGTTCATTTCGCTGATGGCGGCATAAAGCGTCGTGGTCTTTCCGCTTCCGGTCGGACCGGTCACAAGCACCATCCCGTAGGGTCTTGTAATGGCGCGCCGGAACCGCTTGAGATCTTCGGGATTGAACCCCAGCCGATCCAGCCGCAAGGTGGAAACGCCGGTGGTGATCGCCTCCCGGTCCAGAATTCTGATCACGACCGATTCGCCAAAGACACTCGGGAGAATCGACACACGAAAATCGACCGTTTTCCGGTCAAGGCGCATTCGGAAGCTGCCGTCTTGCGGGACCCGGCGCTCTGCGATGTCCAGGTCTGACATGACCTTAAGGCGAGACACCAGCGGCGGATGCAGCTTCACATCCAGCGGATCCATAGCTGAGACCAAAATGCCGTCCACGCGAAATTTCACCGTGGTCGCGCGATCCGTCGCTTCAATGTGAATATCGCTCGCTCGCCGCTGCATAGCGCTGAGCATAATCGTATCGAGCAGCTTGACGACAGGGCTCTGGTCTTCGCCGAAATGGTCCACCGTCAGGACTTCTTCGCCCCGTTCGTCTTCCTTGACGAGAACCGACCGGTACTCCGCCTCTAATTCGCGTAAGGCCTGACTCGATCCTTCGCTGCGCTCCAGTGCGGCCTGAATGGCGTTCTTTGAACTCACCACATAGTGCAATGGGCGATTGAGCAAGATTTCCAATTCATCCAATCCCAGCAGGTTCTGGGGATCGGAAATGGCAATGGTTAGGATCCCCGCCTCGTCCTTCAGCGGCACGAAGGGATGACGACGCATCAGCTTGACGGAAATGGTGTGATAAAACTCGGAATCCACGCGGAAGCCGGTCAGCGCGTCATAGGGAAGGCCATACTGCGCGGCCAACGCCTGAGCCAGCTGCATCTCTGAAATGGTGCCGTCTTCAACCAGCGTAGGCCCCAACGCGGTGGTGCTGCCGCCGAGGCGGGCCACGACCTGATCGACCGTGCGGCGAGGAAGGATCCCTTCACGCACCAGCACATCAGCCAGCGACGGGCGAGTGAGATGACGTTGCATGGCCATACTACAAATCTCCACCTCTGATGAGACACCAGGCTCTAGTCTGATGTCGACGTCGTCGCATTATTGAATCGTTCCGGCCATCTGAAAAATGGGCAAGTACATAATGATGACAATCCCGCCGACGAGCAATCCCATGACCAGCAGCAAAACCGGTTCAATCCAGGTGGTCAACTGGCTGAGCCGCACATCGAGATCGCCTTCATAAAATTCAGCCACATCTCTGAGCATCGGCTCAAGTGAGCCCGTCTCTTCCCCAACTGATAGCATTTCGATTGCTAGTTTGGGCAAGATTTTCGGGCGTTCAATGGCAGCCGCCAGCGTACTGCCTTCGCGGATTTCATTCACCGCGGACACCAATCCGCGTGACACAAATCGATTCGACACCGCTCCCCGTGCGATTTCTAGGGCTTCCACAATCGGCGTTCCACCGGCCAGCACCGTGGCGAGCGTCCGCGTCAATTGGATGGTATGGTGCTCCACGAGAATGGTCCCGAGTAAGGGTAACCGCAATAGATTCCGGTCCACCGACAAGCGTCCGGCCGAGGTTTGATACCAGGCGCGCCCCATGACCATCGCGACAATGACGAGAACGGCCACGGGAATCAATTGCGCCTCTCCCATATGAATGACGGAGATGAGCAAGCGCGTCGGGGTCGGGAGGTTTGCGGACGATTCGCCGTACACGGAGATGAACGTCGGCATGACGTAGCTCAGCAGAAATCCGACTACCGCAATGCCGACCACGACGAGAAAACCCGGATACGCCAAGGCCTTCGTCACCTTTTGGCGAAGGCTGATCATCAGCTTCAAGTAGGCAATGTACCGTTGCAACACCTCCGCTAAATTCCCCGATTGTTCGCCGGCGCGAATGGTGGCCAAATAGAGATCTGAAAAATAGGTGGAATGTTTCGCCAAGGCTTCGGATGCCGAGGCCCCGCCGCGAATATCCTGGCGAACAGCCTTGAGCGCTTCTCGAAACGGCGCGCGCTGGGTGCGATCGATGAGGAGATCCCACACCCGCAGAACCGGGAGCCCCGCCTTGATCAAGGCCAGTAGCTCTTGATTGAACACGAGAAAATCTTGAAGGGGAAGCTTTCCCCAGCGGCTCGCCGACAGGCCCGGCACACCAAACCCTGTTCCGCTTCGAGAGAGGCGAAAGACCAGGACGCCGTCTGCCTCGAGCTTCGCGCGGACCACATGCTCGTCATCGCCTTCGATGTGGCCTTCGAAGGTCGTTCCATCCGCGCGAGCCGCTCTATAGGAGAAGACAGCCATGAGTTCATTCGGCTCGGCACATCACGCGTAATCTTCAGCCTCTATTGCACCAGCGTGTCGAGTGTAGCCGGCTGCACAGCCGCATGCTGCGCCTCCGACTCAGGCAGACGAAGCTTTCGTCCAGCCACGATGCGGTCACCTGACAAACCATTGAGCGCGCGGAGGACCGCGACCTCAACCTTGTGTCGCCGCGCGAGCCGCCACAACGTATCCCCGCCTTGCACCACAATCGTCGTACCCACGGCAGTTCCCTTTGGAAGCGGGGCAACACGGACGGCTGACGCTTGGGACCTTGATGAGTCTTGCGTGGCCTCGCGATGAAGAAGCAGGGGCTGCGGAGCTGGCGGTTCTTGGTCTGCTAGGGGATGTTCTTCCTTCACTTCCTTCATATCGACGGAACCCAGAACTACGGCATCCTGACCAGCAGGTACCTTCTTGCTGCGCGATGGAGCAGGAGCAGATGATGCCTTCACGTGCCCGTTGAACGGGTGGACCGCCTGAGCCAGTCGTTCCCGCTCGTCGCGAGCTGAGGTGAGCTCTTCACGCTGTAATTCGATGATTTGACGGGCTTCCGTCAGCCGCCGCTCTGTTTCCCGCAGCATGCCCTGCAGTTGCGCCCGGGCCACCTGAGCATCGGCAAGTTCTTTTCTCTGCTCATCCAATTCCGTCCGCAATTCAGCTGCCGTGCGCTGCGCTTCACGGACCGCGACCTTGAGAGAATCCGCCGCCACTTGCAGATCCGAAGGGACCGGTTCGTGATTGGGAGTCACCCGCGCACAGCCCCCCCAGGCCCCAGTGACCAGCAATGCGGCCAACCAGTATCCAAGACGTAACCCAACGCCCGTCCGTCGCGCAGGAACATGTCGCTGTATCATGATGTTCATCGCCTTACCATTGGTTGTAGGGTACTCCATTGCTTCCGACCAGTTCGGAACCTGAAAACACATCGACCATCCCGCCTTCGGCTTCATCGACCATCTCCTGCCACGATGTAGTCGCCCCGGTCAACGGGTCGGTCGGGACCCTCCGGAGATAACCGGCCGATACGAGGGCTTGAATGCTCTCCGGATACTTTCCCTTATCGGCGCGATGTTGGTCGATCACATCGCGCAACGAGAACAAGTCCTGACGCAAGGCCCCTTCCTTCGCTTTAATGATCGCCGCGTGATACGACGGCACCGCCAATGTGGCAAGAATCCCGACGATCGTCACCACAATCATCAACTCGATAATCGTAAATCCGTGCGCTGACGATGAGACCCATGCGCGCCTACCACTCTCGGTATTTCGTCCCATCCAAGGCCAGTTCTTGACTCTGAGTCGTAACATCGTAAATGTCTTCTCCGCACCAGTCTTTCACGCTGGCGGGGTCCCGGTAGCAACGCAGGCGCCAATCGGCTGCGCCGGTCATCGGATCCAAGGGAATTGAACGCAGGTAGCGCCGTATCGTCGTCCCCCGCACGGTCGCTTGCTCACCGGTGAGTTTGACGCCCAGCAAGGCATCGAGCGACTTCGGATAGCCATAGGGGCCGGTGACGTCTTTGCAACTCAACCGATTCTTGACGCAGGCCGGACCGATAAGCGTGTCGCCGTCACGCGCCCATTCCAGATGAAAGGCATCAATCGCTGCTCGAATCACCCTGAGATTCTGCCGAAGCTCGATCTCCTTCGTCCGTTTGGTGGAGACCTTCGTGAACGGCAGCGCGACCGAAGCAAGGATGGTGAGAATCGTCAGGGTCACGAGCAACTCAAGCAACGTCACGCCGGACTGTTTCACCGCACTCTCACCACTCCTGAGGCTTCGCCCGTTCCCTCCGGGACGTCTTGGCCTGGATGTTTGGCCATCTGCAGCCGCACGGGCGAGACGCCCGGGGATTTGGCGAGGAAGGTCAATCGCAGCAGGCGGCCTTCATCTTTGGTGGCAGTCGCAGAGCGGTGCAACCGCAGCTCGACAATGCCCTCCGTGGAGGATGATGTCGCCGCCACCGGCGCTTTACCGGCTTCGGTTCCCAACACTTCCCCGAGGGTCGCATCTCGAAACTCGAGAATCTTCGGGTCAAACTCCAGAGTGAACGTCTCCGTATCGAACCCCTGAGCCTGAGTCGCCACCACATCCACACGAATCTCTTTCTCCATCTGAACTGTGGCGTCCGCAGGCTGTATCGACAGCTGAAGTCGGGGCGACGCCGCGTCTGAACTCGCGGCATTCATGTTTGATTTCTTCGACCCGCTTTTCTCAATGGCCGATCCGGAAGCCGCCGGGACCGCCACCCGCGCCGAAATCGGCTTCGGTTGCATAGCAAATAATGGTGCAGTGGCGTACACGGACTCAGTTCCTGACCAAAACGCCTGCCCTTGAGGCCCGGGAATGCGCAGCGAATTGACGATATGCGGAGTAATGGTCAGGATCACTTCGGTCGTCACCCGCTGAGTCTTGAAGGAACTCAGAAGATTTCCCAGATACGGAATGTCGCCAAGCCACGGAATGGTGACCTTGGTGCGACGATCCTCTTCTTGGAGCAACCCGCCCAGGATGATGGTTTCTCCATCACGCACGTTCAGCATGGTCTCTGCCGAGCGATTCCCGAACTTGAACTGCGTGATCGGTGGAGATTGTTGCAGCAGGACGGTGTCACCCAGGCGGATCACCTCAATTTTCATCTTCAAAGACAGCTCGTTCGCGAGGTGAATGTTCGGTTCCACCGTGAGCTTCACGCCGGTGTCGCGGAATTCAATCGACGTCACCGTCGAGGTGGTCGGCACCGCGCCGGTCGCGGCCTGCCCCGGCAACACGTTGGTGGTCGACAACAGAATCGGTTGCTTATCGCCGATGTTCACTTCCGCCTTCTTATTATTCAGCACGCGCACTTTCGGCGCGGCGAGAGTTTTGGCGTCCGTGATCTGCTTAAAGAAGTCCAATTGCACGTTCGTGGGGACTTTGAACAGGTAACTGTCCTGCCCCAAGCTGGCCAAATTTCGATAGGTAAATTGCTGCGCCAGGTCGCCGGCGATCGTGCTGGTAAATCCGGGAGGAACGAGCCCAGCGGCGATCTGCTTGGGATAATTCAGCCCGTACTGCTGATCGACCGTCCGGTTCACCTCGAGCACTTCGACATCGAACAGCACCTCGGAATCTTCGCGGTCGTTGGCCTGGATGATTTTTTCAGCCAGTTCCACCTTTTCCGGTTGATCACGCACCACGATCGTGTTAAGCGCCTCATTTCCGTGGATGTGCTTCACATCCAGCATGGACTTCAGCAGCGCCACCATATCTTTCGCCTTGGCCGACGAGAGATAAAAGGTCCGGATCATCAGATCCTGATACTGTTCCTGCTTCTGCTTGGTGTTGGGACTGATAATGAACAGCGTCTCACCCGCCTTTTGTGCAAACAGGCTATTGCTGTTCAATACCAGGGACAACGCTTCGTCAAACGGTTTCTCTTCGAGGGAGACGGTGATTGGGTCGTTTCGCACATCCTTATCGAACACGAAATTGACGTGGGCCGCCTTACCCAGGGCTTCCACGACTTCTTTCAGCCCGGCATTGCGAAACTGCAGCGTCACCGGCTGCTTCTGCCGATTATCACGATCGGCAGCATGCTGATCAGCGGACAGACGGGCGACGCCTTCGAGCGCATCCTTATAGGTGGGATCCAACTCGACGGCGCGCATATAGCCGGTCATGGCTTCGGTGACGCGCCCCAACTGCGCTAAACGTTCCGCTTCCCGAAATCGGTCACGCGATTCTTTCAATCGCAGCGCCTCGGTCAAGCCTGCTTCGAATTCCTTGCTTGTCGGTTCAATCGTGAGAGCCCGCTTGAACTCCTCGGCGGCCTGCTCGAATTGGCGATCCTTCAATAATTGTCGGCCACGTTCATCATGCGCCGCGGCGGCACGTTCTCTCGAAATGCGATACTTGTTTTGGAGCGAGGGCTCGAAGGGATCGTCTTTGAGTGCCTGCCGATACGCAACGCTCGCCTCTTCCCAATTTCCTGCCGCGAGATGCTGGTCCCCGCGTTTGACGTCGGGAGACGCAAAGGTACCGCAGGCAGCCAACGCCAGACAGCATGCCCACCCGCTGACAGCCATGGCTAGCCGGCGAAGTCGATTACCTTCGATGATGATGCGTGTGGGAGGGAAGGATAACAGCATATATCTGATCAACAAGGTTACAACCTCTTTGGTATACCAAACTGACACACACGCGACAATCAGTTTCTCGCTTTGGACGATGCGCACGAGAGTCCCGTCTCATACCTGTTTCGGCAGGTATGAGACGAGTCATTAGCTGTTGGGGTTATTCAGGAGGAAGAAAACCTTGGAGACCGGATACTGCTTCGGTTTCTGGAAAGGTATCCCTCAGGAGAAAACAGGGTCTATCCAGCAAGAGCAGTGAACTCACCCCCGACCAATCGGAGCGGCCTACAGCCGCCAATATTTCACAGACCCCGGCAGGGTCTCCGGACTCAACACACTCTTCACATCAACCACAACATTGTTGCGTTGCTTCCGCAACGGTTTAAGCAACTCCGGAACACTCATGCGCAAATATTCGCGGTGCGCCACCGCCAGGATAATGCAATCAAGCTGTTTTAGCTGGTCCCAGGACGATAGGCGAAGTCCATACTCACCCACTGCTTCCTCATGCTCAGCGAGCGGATCGTGGACGACAACCTGAATCCCATACTCTTTCAATTCATTGATGATGTCCGGCACCTTGCTATTCCGCAGATCCGGAACATTTTCTTTGAAGGTCAGCCCGAGCACGCCGACACGTAAATCACTGACGGGTCGTTCGACCTGGCTCAACAGCTTCATGGTTTGTTCGGCGACATATTTCCCCATGCTGTTGTTGATTCGCCGGCCGGCCAGGATGACTTCTGGGTGATACCCTACTGATTCGGCTTTAGCGGTCAGGTAATAGGGATCTACCCCTATACAATGTCCTCCGACCAACCCCGGATTGAATTTCAAAAAGTTCCACTTTGTTCCGGCCGCCTCCAGAACTGATCGCGTATCAATTCCTAAGCGGTGAAAAATCAAGGCCAGTTCGTTCATGAGGGCGATATTCAAGTCTCGCTGCGTATTTTCGATCACCTTCGCCGCTTCTGCCACCTTGATGCTGGACGCTCGATGAATTCCGGCCTTGACCACCAGCCCGTATGTCTGGGCGACAATTTCCAGTGACTCTTCATCCTGCGCAGAGACAACCTTGATGATGCGCTCAAGCGTATGTTCCTTATCGCCTGGATTGATGCGCTCCGGCGAATATCCGATCTTGAAGTCGATGCCGCTCTTCATTCCAGAGGCTTTTTCGAGAATCGGCAGACAGTCTTCTTCGGTGGCACCGGGGTACACCGTCGATTCATAGACGACGATGGCGCCGGGGGAAAGATTCGCGCCGATGAGTTCAGAGGCCTTCTTTAAGGCGGTGAGATCGGGCTGAAGCGCATCATTAATTGGAGTCGGCACCGCGACGATAATAAAATCTGCCGTCTTCAGATCGCTCGGCTCACAGGTGTAGCGGACTCGACTGGATTTCAAGTCCTGCGGCGAGACCTCTCCTGTCCGATCTACACCTTTGCGCAACTCATCGATCTTCGTCTTGTTGATATCGAACCCGATGACCGGCGCAGACTTGCCGAACGCCACCGCTATCGGCAATCCGACATATCCCAATCCCACTACTGCAATCTGCCGCTGCATCTTCTTGGCCATGTCACTCCCCTTGTCAGTCTCCCGCACCACCCGGTCAATGTTGAAAAAAGAATGGCAGAATATCGCCGATCCGTCAACGATTTCCCATGAGCATCGTGCAGGGATTTGTTTCGTTTGCCGGCACCCAGCAAAGTCACGATAGATTCCTCACACTCAAGAAGGAGAGGAGGCCTCACATCAAGAAGTCATCCTCACCTCTACTCACTGAGGCATTCCAGTTCACCGGAGTTGCATCCTGCCACACCGGCTGCCTCTTGCTGCCAGACCACTATGTGCCCGCAAGGAACGATTTTGGCCGAGGCTGTCCTCTCATACACACACTAAGGGTTCTGGCGGGATTGCTTTCCTCATAGCAATGACTCAGTCGAGCCCCAAAGAATCATGAAACCATTTGCAAGCTTAGGAAGGCTATTGTATGGTAGGACCGTTTTGAATGCTGCAGGCACTGATCTTGCTCATCCTAACAACGGAGCGGGCATTTCTTCAGGACGTGAATTAGCTTCCGTAGTCTCAGCTACCCCTGGTGCCACTGTAGTATCAATAGACCGATCGCATGACCACAGTAACCACCCACATTCTCACGACGAACAAGAGGACAAGCATGGACGGCAACGCAACACTTCACGCCTCCAAGAGGTTGGCTACCATTGTGGCCCTGCTGACCGTAACTTTCGGGTTCACCACTACACAGACCCAGGCAGCTGGGGTCTGGACAAATGAACCGGCGGGTGCAAACGTCGTTCTGGATTGTCCATTTAATAGCGTGCAGAGCTGCGGCATTCTTGATGCTTACTCATCGTCACAGATTACATCAGATTCATCCGCGCCCATCTCGCCTGGCAATGTGGTGAAATCGACTATCTATGCAGGAAATTCATCGGGCGGTATGCAGCTCAATTACGTGACACCGCAAGTCTATCGAGAGATGTACGTCGGGTTGATGTGGAGAACAAATCCAGAGTTTTTTGGTCGACAAGTTGCGAACAAGCTATTCTTTGTGCGCGGCCCCGCGTCAAACGGATTCTTCGGCATGATGGGAGGCCCAGGGGGTGGAAATTCGGCTGGCTCGCCGTCATTCATATTTTTCGGTCACAATTCTGGAAATGTAAACAATGGTCACACGTGTGGAGGCGATGCGGCCGGGCTGACATGTTTTCCGAATGTCGGCTCAGCGCAAGTTGTTCCTGCAGGCACATGGTTTAAATTAGAAGTCTATCTTAAATCGAGTTCGACGAATACTTCACGAGACGGCATTGTTCGCTGGTGGGTCAATGGTGCTCCAGCTGGCAACTATACCAACATGAACCTCTCGTCCCTTGGCCTCAATGAGTGGGTCTGGTCTGAAACATGGGATGGCACTGTTAACCCTGTGCCATCTGTGAACTGGAGTCATTTCATTGACCATCTGCATGTTTCAATTCCCGGTGGGAGCAGCACGGACCAACCTCCAGGCCCACCACAAACGCCAACATTAAGAAGCGTCACTACTCCCTAGGTGAACCGTCAACCTCAAGAAACTTATCAATTGAGTGAGACTCAGACTTTGACTGCTTTGAGGATCACATCAAGCGCCTGAATGGTTGCCAGATGGTGACCTAGAAATATTTGAGCGCGCCTCGGCAATCGTTTGAGCCATGTACGCTGATGGAAATCAAGCCTGACTATCTCGAACCGTGCGTGGGAATAGTAGTTATAGTGGCTGAGCTCTGTCGTTCCATCCACCGTAAAATAATCAAACGTCCGTTCCGTAAAAAACTTTACATGGGTGGGATCCTGAAAGGCTCCGGCGGAGTTGTAGTATGGAACCTGAATATGTACCACTCCTCCAGGTTTCGTCACTCGCCACAACTCCTCCATCACGTGAATCGTGTCAGGGAGGTGCTCGAGTAAATTGTGTAACGCACAGGCATCAACACTGGAATCTGCAAAGGGCCAATAATCTTTGGCAAGGTCACATACGACGCTGACCCCCGACTGAGGACTCAGATCAACCCCTGTGTATCCTGGAAGAACTGACTTTCCACAGCCAAAATGCAGTTTTATCTCTTTCACAAGATACCTTTCCAAGCGTCAGGCACCAGAAAAACTGGAGGAAATTTTACTACTGTTTGCAGTGAGAGCGCATGCAGAGATCGCCGCAAATTCGGACGACATCTGAGAGAAGACGAGACTCTCCGCCACAACGCTCGGCATACCGCCTCCCAGACTCTGCAGTTTTACGACGCAAGGTATCATCGGTCCATACCTGTGTAATGGCAACCGCCAAGGCTTCTGGATCCTTTGGTGCCACGATAACTGCCTCGTCCTTCAACATACCTCTGGTGGCCAATCCTTCTGTAACGATGACACATTTTTTCATCGCCATCGCCATGAGGTACAAACTTAGGCCCGGCGCATACATCGTACTGGGCAATAACGGTACCACCACGATCTTTGCGCGACGAATATACTCGACCCAACTTTGTTCCCCTTCATTTATTGCTGCCGTCAAATTCTTTGGGAGGTTCGAAAGATCCACATCCGTGGCCGATCGCTTGAGCAAGGTGGTTTCTTCGTGAAGGAGAAGCCCCGGATAGTCAACCCTGCGCATGGCTTCGATAAAAGTTGGGAAATCCCGGTAACTTCGGCCCGCAGTAAAGACGTATTCCTCGATGCCAGGCCTCTGATCTTCCAGCACCATCTTCTCCCAATAGTTCACCTTGAAGGGAACAAACACACATTTGGAGCGAGGAATCCCGTAAATCTTTTCGTATGCACTCGTATCTTTGAAATGCAGAATGAACCGATCGGTCTTTCGAAGCAAGAGTCTCTTTACCCAGGCTATGATGGACTGCTTCCAACCTTGGGGACGAGATAGAATAAAGTCAACAGCAACAAGTTTGCATGTACTGAACGGCCACAGTGATTTCGCTAAACAGAATCCAACGACTCTCCATGTTCCTCCTGTCAACACGAGGACATCCTTGCCATGTGCCCGGATGAATAAACAAATACCATCCCAGAAGGTTTCTTTCTCTCCGGCATATACACTGTTCGCTTCATACTGCTCGGTTTTCACTCCATCAAGCCGACGCAAATTTGAAATCATGCGTATATGTGTCCGGGAGGTCATAGTCTCATGATCACCTTTCGGTTTGATCAGTGCAGGGGAAATTTCTCTGCCCTTTTCATTTTCCGTGCGACCGCCACCTCGTATGCCGCCACAAGGCTGCGACCGATCGTATCCCAGGAATAGATCTGCCTGGCAACATCGACAGCTTCTTGAGTCAATCGATGCCGCAAATCCTTATCATCCAGTAGCCGTAGGATTTGCTTGATCATTGTCTCGGGGGTATCTGCCATAAGGAGATGCGTTCCGTCCCGCAAGGTCAAACCAGATGCGGCGAAGGTTGTGCTCACTATCGGCATGCCCATCGCCAAGGCATCGAGGATTTTCAAGCGCGTCCCTCCCCCACCGGTGATAGGGCAAACGAATATCGTGGCCTTCTGGAAATAGGGACGCACATCATCCACAAACCCAGGCACGTGTATACGAGTATCCTGCCGACTTAACTCGCACAACCAAGCCGGAGGATTTTTTCCGACCACATCGATTTCGAGATTTTTCACCGTGCCAGACAATTGCGGCCATATGGAATTGAAGAAAAATGTGATTGCACCCTTATTGGCCAGCTGATCAAGACGACCGCAAAACAACAGTCTAGTGCCTCCAGGGTCTTCGCGCGGCGTGAAATATCCGATATCGACCCCATTGGGAACGACACGAATATGACTTTCTTGGCAAGAAGGTTTGAGCAACTGCCCCTCGTCATCAGACACCACCATGTTTACATCGAATAAGGGACACCAATAACGCTCTGCAGCGAGCAAATTCGCCGCCTCGCGTGCCCAGAACATACGCCACAGCAGACTCGGCTCACTGGCTGCCCGTCTTTGAACAAGTGCTGACTCAATATCGTGATGATTCAGCACAGTGCCGGCAGAAGGAACTAAAGAGACATAGGGGGCTAAGCCCAGTGTGTCAGCATGTACCACATCAAATTGAAATCGATCCGCAAGTTGTCGAAGGCGTTGCGCCATTTCCTTCGATCGTAACCAACGAAATTCATACGGTTCGCCTATCAGCAGACCACTCAATGCCCGCCAATAACGACTAATACCAAAAGAATCTTTCGGAAGCGGAACCCATTCTACGCTGGCGCAAAATTTCAGCAACGCTTCCACGCAATGCTCAGGTGTAACTCCAGGCGGTCTTGATGCTGGCTGATCAAACACAAGCGCATGTACCTCATGATACTTAGCCGCCTCCTTCAGCAAATTGTAATTTCGCTGGAGCGGTCCTCCCTTGGGCGGATAGGCAAGATTGTGCCCCAACCATAGAATTCGCATCACAAATTCCGATCAGCCGGCGAAAGAGCGAGAGAACCGCTCTCGTTAATAATTATTCCGAGACAATCATATGGGCGAGTTGACGACAATGAGCCGGCTGGAGCAGCAGATAGTTTACGGACCAATGCCCCACCGGGCGTGGGCGAATGAATTTTCCATCAAAGAAATATATTTGGTAACCGTAGTGCTGCATGAGATGGAATAATTGATGCGGTGGGCTCCCCTCCTCATCAGGATCCCCACCAACCTCCATTAGCCACGCTGGCTTAGATTTCTCAAAAAACTTGGCCCCCCCACTCACCACGGCCAATTCGTGTCCTTCGACATCACACTTGATGAACGTGATCTTGCCTGCAACATCAAGAAAGAGCGAATCCAAAGACCGCATCGGCACCGTATACTCTTTCATAGACTTGCCTGACTTGCGCTGTTCCAAATCAATCTGAGCTCGGTAAAAATTGCTCCCCCCATACTCATGCTGAGGCACCCGCATCACAGCGGTGCCATCAGTCTTCGACATAGCGTAATTCATGGGGAAGACATTCGCGAGTCTGAGCTTACGGACAATACCACTCATGACTTGAAACGTATCTGGAATCGGCTCAACGCTGTAAACTTTTCCCGTAGCTCCAACCAAAGACGAAAGAACATTCGTATACCATCCGAAATTTGCTCCCATATCGATGACAAAATCACCTTCCTTTACAAGAGCCTTCACAGGTTCCACATCGTCTTCCCAGAATGTCCGTACGGAGGGCGCATAATAGTGAGTCTTCACCCATGTGAGAACAGGTGCCGGAAGCACATTAGCAACCAGAAGCCTTATAAGATGAGTAGACAACAGGAATTCTCCTCTATGCGGTTACTGAGGGCTGCTTTGAAAAGAAGTCTGACAGCCATCTTTGAACAGTTATGGTACCAACGTGCCTACTTGGCGCCTACACATAGTGATCGATATACCCTCGCCGTTCGATCCGCCATCATACTGGCACTAAACTCACACTCAACGTGCCTCCGTCCCGCCTCTCCAAATGCCAGTGCCCTTGCTTGATCTTCGATCAAGTCGCTCATAGCTCCGGCAAACGCCGTAGGATCTTCCGGGTTGACTAGAAGTCCTGAGTGAGCATGCGTTACAACTTCAGGGATCCCCCCAACTTGGCTCGCAATGACCGGCCGCTTCAGAGCATACGCTTCCAAAAGGACCATCGGAATTCCTTCATGTCGAGAAGGCAAGACAAACAAATCCATCATGTTAATGAAATCATACGACTGTTCTTGATGCCCAGAGAATATCACGGATTGATCCAAACCTAACCTTTTCGCTTCTGCTTCGAGATGCCCACGCAACGGCCCGTCTCCAATAAAAATCAACCTTACATTGTGATGCCGCTGACGCAGGATTCGAAACGCTTCCAGTAATATGGCATGGCCCTTCACCGGCACCAACCGTCCCACCGTTCCAATCAGAACTTCCCGATCATCAACATGCCACTCTTTGCGCTTTTCTGCTCTCTTGGTAGTGAGTTGAACGGCTTCCAGATCAATCCCATTATGAATACAAACCACCTGATTCGAACCATAAGTCCTGAGTAAGACCTTTTCAATGTCTGAAGAGACGGCGATCACCTTATCTACAAGCCGACCGGTTACGAGTCTGTCGGCAATCGTGTACCCGGCCATCTTCAGACTTCTCAGTCCCGTGAATGGTTCAGGCATGCCATGGACTGCTCTTACCACATGCGGGATCCCCATGTACCGCGCGACAATTGAGCCGAGGATAGAATCCTTGTATTTATGGGTATGCACAATATCGGGGCGAAACTGTCGAAAAATCTTCGCAAGACGAGAGACAATGGCTGGAGGACTATAATATTTTTCCGGAATGACTGTGAGGGAAAGCGGAAGTTTCCTAAGTTCATCCGCCAACCGTCCCTCGTTGAATAAAACCACGGACCATTCGAAATCGTGCAGGCGAACCAGATATGTCATGAGCGCAAGCAGGTGAACCTCCGCCCCTGCCCACAAATCGCCCATCGCAACATGACAGACTTTCACAACTGAATCTCAACTTGGGTTCTGCTCAATAGCAAACCTCGCCATCTAGCACAATTGCTTTCTGTACAAAGGCATGCGATAGGACACCTTTATCGCATGGCCTGGATCTATACTCCTGATTTCAGACACTCGTCATAGAGCGACTGATAAGCACAGACCATAGTCCGTAGGCTGAATTGTCCTTCGGCTCGACGTTTGCCGCGCTCCGCATACTGAGCAGCCTGCTGCCTGTTCGTCAACAAGGTCACCACACTGGAAGCTAATGCCTGACTATCCCTCGGCGGAACCAGAAACCCTGTTTCACCATTGAGCACAAGCTCTGGATTACCTCCAACCTGCGTCGCAATCACCGGCTTTCCTGCACTCATCGCCTCAAGGATTGCCATCGAGAGTCCTTCCGACAGCGAGGGCAGGACGAACACATCAAGCATGGCCAAAATTCTGGGAATATCCTGCCTCAGGCCGAGGAAGAACACGTTTGTCTCTATCCCAAGTCGACGAACTTGCGCTTTCAATGCAGCCTCAAGTTCACCTCTCCCGGCAAACACGAATGATGTGTTCGGACATTTCGCCAAAATTGCAGGAAGCCCATCAATCAAATACTGATGCCCTTTTACCGGGTAAAGATTCCCTACCACACCCACAATCTGGTGATTCTCTGGTAATCCTAGCTCTTTTTTGCAGTCATCCACGTCTACCCGATCATAGCGCGGCGATGCATCCACACCATTGTAAAGTACCTTGATGCGCTCCGGAGAGACCCCGACTTTCTCGACAATAAATTGCTTCAGATTCTGAGATACCGCGACCATGGTGGCCCTTCGACTGACCCACCGATATGCCAGCCGACGCCTGAATCTTTCCCAGAAGTAGTTCTTTCCATGAACGGTTGCCACAAGAGGAATTCCTGATATCGCCGCCACAAAAGTTCCCTGCACATTGGCATCAAACTCATGTGCGTGAATCAGGTCCACACGCTCCTGTCGCAGCAACCGCTTGAATTGAAGTGCCCATTGCCAATCAGTCATACCGTGAGTCGGAATAATGAATGATCGAATCCCACGAACTTCGCTCCGCTCTTGGATCCATCCGGGACGAAACAAGCAGAGGACGGCTCGATATCTATCCGGATTCAGGGACGCAGCCAAATTACTGATGACACGCTCGGCGCCACCAGGACCGCTGCTAGTCGATAGGTACAAAATAGTGCGCACAAGCTTTAATCTATTACGTCAAGCTAAGATTTAACTTCCACAGTCTCTGCAACATCGTCAATTCATCCGCGTTACATTCAACAACGACGAAAATTGCCTGTAAAATAATTGAAGAAGGTTACAGCCGACTGCCCTAATGCTTGAACGGTCAACTCACAGGCCGAGGTTTCATCCACGGAGTAACCCTAGGCATATTGTTTGCCGAAAGCACGTGGGACTGACTAGCAGCATACCCCTTGGTCGTATTCCGAAGCGCCACAGCAAGCGCCATCATGATCCAAAAGGTCGGATAGTAGAGGGTTGAAATGAAAGCGCTTGTCGCGAGATACCCTATCATCCCGCCCAAAATCGCATTCCCGTATAAGGAAGCACGCACAAGCTCTGAATCTGCAATATCGGCCTTGTCTTTGCGAATTGAAGCTGGGCGCAATGGATCTCTCACTAACTCCATCGCTCTTGTATCTCTATAGTTTAAATACACCATCGTTCCAAAGATCATCACCCCAATTAGGCCCAGTTCCGGCAGCAACGTAAAGTAGAGTGAGTGTGCCTGACGACCTGCCAGAGACTTCGTTTGCCATGTTCTTCCTCCCATATATTCACCGATCGCCCAAGGGAAATTGCCTTGCCCCACACCAAACACAGGATTATCTAGGAACATTTCCCATCCGATTCCCCAGGTAAATACTCGTTGCCCCGCCGTTCCTTCTTCCATCGTCTTATCTTCGGTGATGCTGCTGATACGATCCCAATATTCCTGAGGGGCGGCAATTAACACAAGTCCAGCCAAACACAATCCTAATAGGAGCGACATAATCTTCTTGGGCGAATAGAACCAACAATACGCTGCCACCGCAAGTAAGCCGAGAAATCCGCCGCGCGATGAAGTGGCAATCAAAGACATCACAAACACGGCTAACAATACAACATAAAGAAATTTGCTACCTTTATTCGTCGCTCCTTGATACATGAAGAATGCAACCGGTATAGCTACATTCATTTCCATCCCAAAGTCGTTTTCGTCACCCAACCAGCCTCCGACGCCACGTCCCTGATGTAGCATTCCATTTACCGCAAGGACAGTGTGGACCGCCAACCACATGAGGATCAGCTTATGCATACGGCTCGTGCTGTTCACAAAGGTGACGATTCCTAAATAAAAAAAGAAATACAACGTCATATCCTTGAAAAGCATGACGGCATGATAATTGTTCCTGGCAAATGGCACCCACAAAGCCATGAAACCCAAAAGACAGATCCAGAGCTTGGTTTGCTTGTTCGTGAAGCTTACCTTTCCTGAAAGAAATACTGCCACAGCGAGGGAGACATCGATCAGAGAAGGGAATGGAATGATTTTAAGAGGAGGCAAAAAATCCTGTGGTCTTCCAAACTCAAACATTAATGCCACCAGGACGAGATAGAATCCAACCTTAGACTCTTTCTGAACTGGCAGAGCTCGAACCGTAGCCCCAAACTGAGATCTACCGGCCATCTGTTGATTTGACTGTATCATTGAGCAAAAGCCTCGATCACAGCACAGTAAACTGTGCTTGGCTTGGCATGTTATGTGGCTTTCCTCAGCGCCACAATCATATTTGTTCGGAGATTCCGAAAAGGCTGAGTCATAAGCAGCCGAATCCACAACAACTCCACCGCAGCCAGCGGTGGAAACATGGCAAAGATAGCGTCGGTTGGAATTAGATCCAGTTGTAAGATCTCGAAACCATTCGCCTGAGCTAGAGCTTTCACCTGAGACTCGGTATTGGCTTTGTAGTGCGTGGGAAAAACATCGTGTTCTTCTCGCCCTTCAAGCAAATAAATCAGCTTGCCTTTGAGCCATTCGGGAACGAGTTTTGACAGAATGACTCCATAGCCGTAAGCATTTGGGGTATGAAACAGGAATACGCCTTTCGGCTTGAGGATTCGGCTAATCTCTCTGAACTGTTCATCTGGATTATCGAGATGTTCAACGACCATATTGGCCGTCACAAGGTCGAACGCTTCACTCCTAAACGGCAACTTGGTGACATCGCCGCGTAACTTTTTAGTGATGTTGCGATGGGCCTTCAACGAAGGGAGGTCATAATCGATGCCGAATATCGCCTTGCACGTTTTGACCAGCTGACGTTCTTCGTTCGCGCGCCAACTTGGAAGAATAGAATGCCCGCAGCCGATCTCCACCCATTCAACTGATGTCCCGACATACCGTTTCAGAGACTCTTCATACGAGTATTGGGAATATCTGAGGGTTGGTACAATGGCGCTCCGCAGTGTCCAATAGATATTGAACAGTCTCGTTCGCAAACTCATGTGGATGTCTGGCCTCCCTTAGCCTTTGCCATTCGTACCTCTCTCCCGCTCGGATCTATCCTTACCGCCAATGGGCAACATACGCGTCATAAGCACATCGCACGCTGCCTTGATCATGGAGAAACAGGCCTGAAAATCTTCCAAGGTTCCACTATAAGGATCGGCGACTTCCCGCACGGATTGATCGTAGAACTGCCGAAGGAGGAACACTTTAGGTCTAGCCTGCGGATAGAGTTTGATAATCCTGTTTCGTTGCCGCCACTCCATCACGAGAATTATGTCAGCCCTTTCCACTTGCTCTTTGTGCAATGGTTGCGTCGCATGTTGGTTGAGCACCAATCCGCCTTGAGTGCCCACGACCTGCGCGAGCGGATGTGCCGGCTTCCCAAAAGACGCTTCCAGACCCGCCGAGTACACATCAATCGGCAAACCACTTTTCTTCACCTGGTCCTTCAAATAGGCTTCTGCCAAGGGACTTCGGCAGATATTCCCCTTACACACTACCAAGATGGCACGCGCCGGCTTTGGGAAAGCCTGGCGATTGAGAAGAACCCGATATCGCCAATGGTCCAACGCCCCGTTCACTGCCTTCTTCATTGAGCGGGCCAGTTCGCGCACCGTTCGCGCAGGTAATTTGATCTCGGAACGGGAATCAGCCTGCAACATCACTACTCCTATGCCAACTTGATATATCGCAACATCTCGAATCGACTGGGGGCAGGATCATCAAAGTCCTCAACTTCATAGAACAGATCTCGCTCGAAAAAACGACAGAACGAGATGAAAGAGCGAAATTTCGACGGAGCCCCAGGCGGAAGATTCAGCGCACGATCACGCTTCTTCACACGCATCACCAATTGATCTAAATCACCCAACAGCCATCGGGACTTCACACCGATACGATACCCATTCTCAGGGACGGTTTGCGCGTTCCCCATTGCCATATTGAGCAACAGTAAGGGGAAATTCACGCCCGCATCCACAGCCAACTGTAACGACCCCCAAAACCGTCCGTTAATCTCCATCAGCAAAGGGCGCTGACTGGCCTTATCCACCTTGAACTCCACCATGGCAACCCCGTGCCACTTCACAGGCTGCAACAACTTGAGGGTAGCCTCAACCATGGCTTTCGGCAAGGCAATACTTTCACGCAACACGCTGACTCCGCCGGAAGGTGGCCGTTCACGCAATCTTCGGTGCGCAAACATGCCCAAGGGTGTGCCCTCCTGCATCAGCACAAAGAGTCCCTCACCTGCCCCTACCACACGCTGCTGGATCAAAGACGGCGCTCGCAGGTAGGCTTTCTCGCCATACAACCGCAGCAGATCCTCTCGAGATTCGGCATAACACACACTGGTTTTCTTCCACTGACAACCGTCCTTCACCAACGAACACCCCGGCTTTACCACCACCGGAAACACGGTGATCTCGTCGATGATCCTCTCCAGATTTCCATCTGGAATAAAAATGGTCTCGGGAATGCCCACGCCTTCCGATACCGCTCGTTGCATCAGGCGATACTTATCGGAAATCTCTTGAAAGACTTCGGCGGGAGGAGAAGGCATTCTTGTGTAGCGCTCAAATTGCGCCCGTTCAGGGCCGATGATATGCATAGCAATGTCGGATATTGGAAATACGGCGTCGACCTCATGACTCCGAACCATCTCCAGTAGCGTAGCCATGAAGCCTTCGGGATCCTGATAGGGAGACGGATACACAAAACTCTGCCGGCAGTAGCGAGAAGAACCCGCGAGCGACCGCTGAGTATCTGCACCGACGATTACCTCAACTTGCTCACGGCCGAGTGCCCTCGTCACCGCAAGCGCTGCGCGCTCATTACCATCGGTTATCAGCACCTTCACTGATGATCCCCCGTCATGACCGACTGTTGAATTAGCGCCTTCATGCCAAACCCGAGGAGGGACCAAACACACGCCATGAAAATAATGGGATGGTGCTGGTTATGTCATTGTGAATTCCCACGCGGCGAATGGCATACTTATTATCTGGAACAGGGCCTTCCACACCCATTTTCACGGAACACGCTGCCTCATACCCACAGGCCTGAACCTGCCGCTGAATACGTTCGTCGCTATTGCCATTGGGATAGCAAAAGACCGGCACATAGTTCACACCTTGTTCCAATAACACCTGCCTCGATTTCGCAAGCTCAGCTGAGATGTCATCCGATGTGATTGTGGTCAGAATGCGGTGCGAGCAGGAGTGTGATCCAAATGATACGCCCCCCTGGGACATTTCACGCACCTCGTTCCAATTCACAATCACCCGTTCCTGTGGCATCGATATTTCCAGCCGAGCTGCCAATGTGGCCACCAGTCCATGGATTCGTTCGATCGGTAGATGTTTGCACTGCTCGATGATTCGATCGGTAACGTGTTCTCCACGCTCCAGGGCCTCGATAAATGAGTCACCCTGTGCGCCTAAATATTCAGTGAACACTTGTCCGATTTCTCTCACTGCTTCAGGCGTCACTTTTCGGCCGGCAAAAACATTGAAGAGAAATGCCAGTTGATCAGGCCAAAACCACTGATCACTTCCCACGTAGTCGGTAGGAAGAAATATAGTGGCGGGAATGCCACATTTCTTCAACACTGGATACGCATGGCGGTAATTATCCAACCAGCCGTCATCGAACGTAACCACACAATACCGGGCACGGGTATTCCATGTGCCTGATTGCCAGAGATCCAGAAGCTGACGAAGCGAAAGCAGCGTAAAATTCTTCTTAAGAAAAGACATGTGCTGAGCAAAGACGTTGTCCAACACATACATACCTGGCTGTACGGACTGGAGAGAGACTTCTTCCCGGGTCAACACTCGGTGATACATGAGCATGACGACCTTGCCACGGTGCCGCCAGCGAGGTAACGGCGATGAGTGAAATGCCCAGGCTACCGCCTTTCGGAGGGCCGGCTTTATTCGTCGAATGTCAACAGTCATGCAATCGCGAGCGCTTTCTCGGCTAGAATAAGGTGTAAATGAACGGCGCCACCGCCGATCCCTGAGTGAGGACAATCAAGCTGCCCAGCAACACGAGCATCACAATAATGGGCAATAGCCAGAACTTTTTGCGTTCTTGCATGAATGCCCACAACTCCGTCAGGAATTCACCCATACGTCCTCCGTTTGCCTAGAATTGTCTCGTCATATGGTTCCGCGGCCTCGCTGGTCGTACGACCCGGTAGCTTTCGGCGTCTCGGCTGAGCGCTCTCCTCATCGAGTCCCAGCCAAATAGGCGCATAATCACACCCATGGGCGTGATCAGTCCGAAATACAGAATCCCCAGGATGATCCTGGTATTAATCCACCCCATGACATGGCCGACTTTCATCCAGACTTTGAAAAGTGGCCTCAGTGCGAGCGGAGTCACAAGCCCCAACGGAATCAGCAGGGCTCCTGGGACCAAAGCCCAGAGACGCACTCCTTCACCATAGCGAATCATCGGCCAGATACCGATAACGCAAAAGACGCCCCCGACGATCAATCCAAATTGTCGCAACTCTTTCTTTTCAGACTGTGAAACCATTCAATACCTCGTTGTCTTCATCTATATAAGAGATGACTATTCGGACAGAACGGCAGGGGCTCTCCTCCAAAGCTGAGCCACCGGCTCAACGTTTGGATGGCTCCCACCGAAACACCCGGTCGCCGCGAAAATACCGCATCCAAGCATCAAGAATTGACAGGTTGACCAAGACAAAAAATGAAGGCAAGCGAAACACACTGCTCTTCGGCATCCATTGAAACCCTGCATAGGCTGCGGCCATGGCATAGAACAGCAGCTGTCCTAGGAGTAGCATTCCGTAGAACGTCGACTGTGTTGCCAATACTATATTAGAGACGCCTGCACCGATCATGGCAAACGGTACCAGCCATCTGCACAACTTATGGCTGAAAAGCTGCCAGGCGAACAACCCATATCGAAAGGGATTCAGCATCGGCAGACTGCGCATCAATACCGCAATGCCTCGCAATACCGTTCTGACTTTCCGTTGATATTCCTTTTTCTCGTCCGATAAATTTTTGTAGTATCCCACGCTATTGGGATCTGAAATCCCTCGCAGACCGACCCTCATTGAATTGAGCAGCGTATTAAAGTCGCTTTGAAGATCGTCTGCCCAAGGACTGCAGACCACCCTTCGTGCGGCGAAAAACGAACCGCTGAGTCCGACCAGCGTATTCACCTTTGTTTCCAATTGACGCAGCAGCATCTCGTACTTGACGTATGCACCTTCCCCACTCAGGTTGCCTTGTGCGTCGACAAATCGATCGACGCTGCTTACGCAACCCACCGTTGGATCATTAAACGCTTTCACAATGTTCGCAATACCCTCGGAGGGTAATGTGGTGGCCACGTCAGAGAACACCAGCACCTCTCCGTTGGTTTGGCTGACCGCCAGTTTTTGAGCCGCTTCTTTTCCCTTTCGCTCAGCGGCACGAATGAGACGCACACCTGAGGAGGCATAAGACCGCACGATCTCATCAGTCTTATCAGATGAGCAATCAGACGCGACAACTATTTCCAGACGCTCTTTGGGATACAGTTGGGTGAGACTGTTGTCGATCTTTTCCTTGATTCGCGACTCTTCATTATAGGCCGTGATGATGAACGAGACCATCGGCTGGATATCTCCAAGCAGAACAGGCCGGTTCTTAAAAGTGGAGAGCCCCACCAGCACGAGCAGATAGCCCGCATAGGCGTAAAACATAAACGCGAGTGAGCCCCAGAATATCCATTCGACAAACCACATCGTCACGATTCCTCGATTCTGCTCCGCCACCACACAGCTATCGCCATCACACCATCAATGGGCCCGAGGCAACTCTTGCGCGCGCCGCTCCACTCCCGGCGCTTCCAAAACATGGTTTACATCTAGGCCTTGATTCTCCTGAACACTATCGAGAGCGGCGCAGAGCCGGACCAGATCGCCATTGGACACGAACTCGTGGGTGGGTAGCGTAACAAGTCGTTCTGCAATCATTGTGGACTCAGGCACCTGCTGTGAGGAGCGTGTTCCAGAAAGCTCCTTGATCTGATTGACTGCACAAGGATACAAGGCGCTGATACCAAGTCCTTGCTCAGCGGACTTCCGACACAGAGCATCTTTTTCCTGCTTTGATCGCATCAACAACGGGAAACGAAGATAGACCGACTGCCCTCGGCCGGATGGTGTGACGGTCTGCACGTGAGAGGGAACCGAGCGGCGTAACTGTTCCGCGTGATCCATCCGACTGGCCATCGAACAGGACAATCGCTTCTGCCAGCGGCGCAACAAACCAGCTCGAACCGAATCCATTCGGGTAATGGAGAAATCCGTATAAAACTTGGTTTCGCCCAGCTTGAGAAATGGAAGTCCGGCCGGGAACCAGAAACGAGAGGGATTGATGAGTAATTGGGTCACCGCAACTTCCAGCCAATTTTTTATCTGGCCGGCAAGGGATTCGTCCGGAAGTTGTGCATACTCCCGAGCCAGAGCTTCGCCAATACGGTCATCATTGGTAAGAATGGCCCCTCCGGATCCGCAGGTAATATTTTTGCCTCTTCCAAAACTCAAGAAAGATACATCCCCCATGGAGCCGAATGGCTTGCCGTCGCGCTCTCCTCCGAATGCCTGCGCCACGTCCTCCACCACAAAGATGCCTTGAGGATGACATATGCCAGCCACGCGCGGCACGTCTACCCCAATGCCAAGTAAATGTGTCGCCAGCACACATAACACCTCGGAGTCGGCTGCCTCTGCCAGGCGGCTAAAATCAAAGTCGAATGTCTCCGGGTTCATATCGCAGAGGCGCACCGACAATCCGGCGCGAACCACGGCGGACGGCACGGAGAAACACGTGTATCCAGGCACAACAACTTGGCTGCGTCCTGATAATGCCTGCAATGCCCGAAGGATCAGCGTGAGAGCGGCCTTACCTGATGACACAAACCAAACATGTTTGACGCCAAAGTGAGCACGAAACTCCGCTTGGAGGCGCTGCATAGCGACGTGAGGGCGTACCAGGCCTACCAATCCCTCTACGAGATCACGCCAATCGATCGGTGCGGCCGACGGGGGAAGCGTTCGCTGTACCCTCATGGAAGATATTTCACAATGTGAGGTCCCAGCAGATTTGCAATCGCGAGCGGCAAATTCTGCCATGCACGAATCGCCAGCGCATATTTCGGGTTCTGCGGATTCAATTGAGGGACGTGTCGACCTTGTCCCATCCAATAATACCAATAGAGTTGATGGGGTTGAGCCCCCCATTGTTCCTTAAAACGATAGGTTCCGCTGTCGGGGCTCGATCGGCCAAAGTCGAACACCTGAAACCCTTGCTGGCAGGCATATTCCAGGACTGCGCCGTACAACATCATATTGGGAGCCAGCTTATTGAAGCGTTTGTCCGACGCTGCCCAGGGAATTTCCAAAGACGAGCGGAATCCATAGAGAAACCCAGCAGCGACCGGCACACCATTATGAGAAACGATACAGATACGCGCCTCCTTCGGAAACACCTCAAGAATCTTTGCAAAAAACTCTTTGGCGTAGACGGGAGTTCCCAAATCGCGCATACACCGGGAGAACACGACATAAAATTCATCCAGGCACTCGCCCCCGCCTATGCGTGCTATCATCCCTTCTTTCTGAGCTCGGCGAACCTGACTGCGCAACTTCGAGGGGAACGCTTTAACCAGCAACTCGTACGACCCAGGCAATGAAAGCCGCATCGAGACTTTTCGTTCGATGGAAACCCAGCCAGTCTCTATCGGCCGTTCATGTCGGAGTTCGATATGCGCTGCGTCCAGCCCTTTGGCCGTTTCAATGGCACCGCCTTCTAGCACTCGATACGCACCGGGAGAGTTGGCAACAAGGCCGCCGTAATTTACGAAGGGCAGAGAGAGCAAAAACCGGCCAAAGACTCGGCTGGCCAACAATACCAAGGGGACGATGCCCTGCACGGCTCCATGTTCGTCCCGAGCGATGAGATAATAGGTACGGTGGCCAAAAGCTTCTTCTATGACACGGCGCCAGCCTGACAGATGGTATCCGGATGTTATGGGAGAGTTCAGAACGTACGTATCCCACGCCACAACATCCGCGTCGGTACGCCCGAGAACTGATGAGTCCAACGTATTCATAGAAAGATCAACGTACCGGTCGAGCACGAACGGCGGCATCGAGAATAGCCGCTAATTCTCCAGTCAGCGATTGGTATTCAAACCGATTCACACGAGCGCCATCGGGCGGAACGAGTTTTTGCGTTCCCGCCGTGACGTCTTTCAATAACGCCTTGATCCGTGCGATGTGATTCGGGCTGCTAACGCCTAATCCATGCCGAGCCACCAAATTGGCAGTTGCCCCTTCTCCGCCAATAAGCAAAAGCGGCCGACCGGTCGCAACATATTCGTAAATTTTGGCGGGCACCTGCAAAGGAGAGTCTGGCTGAAGCACGAGCAAGACGCTTGATCGTTGCATTTCTCTGAGGCACACGCTATGTGAAACCGGAGGTTCGCGCCGGAGAAATCCATGTTTCTCCAGATTCACGGCATAATGCTCACACTCCGGGTCTGTTGTGTCCCACCCCCCGACGAAACGCAATCGGATGGCTTCCGGTTTTAACTGGTGTTCTTGAAACAACTCCCACACCGCCTGCAGCAAAATCCGCGGAGTTCTTTTTCCATACACAGTCCCGAAATGGCACAACTCATATCCTGAAGACGTCGGGCAATAATCTGATTGATTTTGAGAGACCTGTGCAGGTGTCAGCGTCTCCCGATCGAATCCATTAGGGATCCACGTGCAGCGGTCTCGGAGGCATTCGTAATCATCAATAAGCCGTTCGCGAAGCTCTTCGGTATTGGCGATGACATGGCTCGCACTCTGACAGACTTGCGCTTCAGTTGCTCGTGATTTCCTGGTCAACGTATCCGAGTTGAAGGAGTAATAAGGATTACAGTTCCATGGGTCGCGATAATCCAACACCAGCGGACGATGAAAGTATTCGGCAAGTGTGTTGCCGATCAAAAAATTTGTCCATGGCCCGCCGGTCGCGAAAATCACATCAGGAACATCCTTCTCGGGGAGAGCCCGTAGTTTCCGCACAGCTTGGCGCATCCAGCCGCATTGGCGGTCTGGAAATGCGAATGCCCAATCCAGAATAAAATCTTTGAGTGTCGACCGGCCGGGACTCGAATCAGATGGCATCAGAGCAGCACCGGTTTTCCTCTCGGATTCGTGAGGCGTCGATCTTCGTACTATCCCCCTGAGCATCTCACGGCACTGCAAGACCTGCTGAAGGCGATCGACATACGGCACTCGAATGACCTCAACCCCGGCAGGGACTCGTTCGCCTAGTTTAGGATCAACCTGATGCAAAGGATAGACACACTCAGGAGTCGTCGTGAGCACCTGAGGCTGCCAGCCATATGCCACGAGGTTTCGACAAAATCCAAGCGGCCGCATTGCGCCACTCGCCGCAACGGGGGGGAAATAATAGGCCACCATGAGTACTCGCTTCACCGTCTCACCGTCAGCTTCATGCAAAGCCATAGTTGCCGGAGGATTGCCCGACAACCCCACCGAATGAATGTCGTCACAGAACAACTAACCGGGGAATGCACCCTCAGGTGCCGCACAATTCAAATAGTTCTAATCTCTAGGCTGGCGACTGCCCTGCAAGGTCTGACAGTATTTCAAATTCGGCGACATGGAAGAGTCTGTTCGAAAAATCTGCCTCTCCCCGGCGATGCCGATCCAGGTCAGCGATGAGAGCACCCGTGTTATAGATTCCTCGTTCCTGTACGGTGCGACTCGCCAGGATTTCTCGAAGCGGTTCATACAAGTCATGTGCGAACCACTTCCTACTCGCGGTAGGAAATCCCATCTTGTCCACTCTGCTTCGCACGGATTCAGGAATTCGGCCCTTCATCCCCTCTCGAAGCACATATTTGTTCCACGGACCTCGCACCTTCCATTCGTCAGACAGGCCGCACACAAACGACACGAGGCGATAGTCCAAGAACGGAAGTCGCGCCTCCACAGAATGAGCCATGGAGTTTCGATCTTCGATCCGAAGATATAATGGTAAGGGAGCCGATACCACCGATTGTTTTAATGCTGTGGACAATGCAGCGGAACTCGGGGGACTGTCTTCGCTGAAAAAATGTTTGGTTAGGTCGCCTGAAAACCATGGATTTTGTCGTATACGGGCCTGCCTTCTAGCCTGAGTCCATGTGCGGTAGCTACCAATCTTATACATCTCCCATGAAATGCAACGACTTGCCGCCGCAGTCATGCGTGTGCGCGAATTTCCTCCATGTGCCTCGGTATAGGCTTTCACCGCCTGCCAGGCAGCGCCCACACGCCCTTGTTGCAGCAGAGATACCCAATAATCTTGGAAATAGCTTGAATACCCACCAATCGTTTCATCGGCTCCCTGCCCATTCAGAACGACACGAATGCCTTGAGAGGCGGCCAGACGCATAAGTTGATAGCCAACCACCGCCGTCATGGTATGTACAGGCTCGTCCTGGAACCAGAGGACTTTGCGCACATCATTCCAGAGTTCCGCAGGGCTGGTTTCAAGCTGTCTGAGTTGGGCATGAGTTTGAAGCAAGGTGTCCGTAATGTACTTTGATTCGTCAAACTCTTTGGCCATATAGCAAAAGGCCTGGAGAGACTCCGGTTGCGTGCCCGCACTCTCGTCACGGTGACGCGCAGCAGCGCAAATGATCGCGGTTGAATCGAGCCCTCCAGAAAGACACACCCCTACCGGCACGTCGCTTCGCATACGTATTCGGACTGAATCTTCAAAAAGGTCGGCGAATGTCGCGGCGGGATCAGTGGTGACGGTTTGCGGCAAGGTATCAAGCGACCAAAACGCCCATTGATGCCACGCGCCGTCTAACCCGACCTCAAACCCACTACCTGGAGGAATCTGCTCAATCCCCTCGTAGAATGTCTCGTTACGGCTATCCAGACGCCCTTCCAACAGAAATCTGGACGCAATTCGCCAATTGATTCCTACGGGTTGATATCCCGATGCGCGCAGGGCCTTGATCTCTGAGGCAAATTGTATCACCGTAGTATCACGGCTGAAGTACAAGGGTTTGACGCCAAACCGATCACGTGACCCGAAAAGTCGTCGGTGTCGGCGATCATAAATGACGAACGCCCACATCCCGTTGAGTTTCGGGAGGCACTCACGGCCCCACTCCCGATACGCAGCGAGCAGTACTTCGCTATCTCCGCTCGATCGAAACTGATAACCCAGCTTGCGGAGTTCATCCCGCAGTTCGACATAGTTGAAGATCTCGCCGTTGAACACCAGGACATACTGCCCATCCTGACTGATCATGGGTTGATGGCCAGCTTCGGACAAATCAAGAATTGACAGCCGACGAAACCCCATTCCAACGGGACCATCCATATAGATGCCACCGTCGTCTGGACCTCGATGAAGCAGGCTTTTGGCCATCCGCTCCACCGCCGCCCGCTCCACCGGCCGTCCATTCAACCCTATGGCAACTGCGATTCCACACATTGGAGCAATCCGTCTCCTTCTCGATCCTCGCGAATCGGTTGTGACGCGTGAATCATTTCACCACAACCTGACGAAAATACTCCGTGGCTTTTCTGATACCGTCCTCAAGCTCAACTTTGGGCTCCCAGCCCAAGAGGCTCTTGGCTCTGGTGATGTCTGGTCGCCGAACTTTAGGATCGTCGGCGGGAAGAGGTCGTTCTTCTATGACGCTTTTCGAACCGGTCAACTTGAGGATGATTTCAGCAATTCCTCGAACCGTGAGTTCGCGGGGGTTCCCAATATTCACCGGGTCGTGGATACTATCGAATATGGCGTCCGGCTTCTGAGTGAGAAATTTCGTGCGATCGGTGCGTTCGGCAACAGACTTGTCAGATTTCACCATCAATAATGCCACGATACCACGAACCAAATCATCGACATAGCAAAAGCTACGCGTCTGAGAGCCGTCACCAAAAACCGTCAATGGCTTTCCCTGCAGCGCCTGTACGATGAAGTTCGACACGACACGACCATCCTTCGGTCGCATTCTTGGCCCGTAGGTGTTAAATATTCGTACAATTCGCGTGTCCACCCCATGGTATCGGTGGTAGGCCATCGTCATCGCCTCGGCAAATCGCTTGGCTTCGTCATACACGCCGCGCGCACCGATGGGATTGACATTCCCCCAGTAGGTTTCTGGCTGGGGATTCAGCAACGGATCACCGTACACCTCGGATGTACTGGCCAAGAGAAAGCGAGCACCCTTTGCCTTCGCCAACCCTAACGCCTTGTGTGTGCCCAGCGCGCCCACTTTCAAGGTCGCAATCGGCATCTCGAGGTAATCTTGCGGACTGGCAGGAGATGCGAAGTGCATAACAGCATCCAATTGGCCATCGACATGTAGATAGTCGCAGACATTGTATTTCACAAAGCTGAACTTCGGATTGCCGATCAGGTGGGCAATATTCTCTGCGCGCCCCGTGATCAAATTATCAAGCGCAATGACATCGTGGCCCTGTCCGACCAGAAGCTCCGACAGGTGACTACCAAGAAACCCTGCGCCGCCCGTAATCAAAATTCTCATGAATCGCTCCCTCCTTCGTGTTCCCTAATCTTTGGCTAATCGAGTTCAAACTCTTTCTTCCAATCCGAATCACCCTCGAGCGGTTTTTGGTCCGCTTTCAGCAGTACGCAATTCTCTAGGACCAATACATCCATTTCCGTCCGCATGAAGCACCGATACGCATCTTCCGGCGTGCTGACAATCGGCTCACCTCGCACGTTGAAAGACGTATTCACCAACACACCATGCCCCGTCTTTGCTTCAAACGCTTTCAGTAGCGCGTAGTAACGGGGATTTGTGTCCTGGTGCACGGTTTGGACCCTGGCCGAGTAGTCCAGGTGGGTGACGGCAGGGATGTCAGAACGTGGAATATTTAAGAGCTCAATTCCCCACAGTCCATTCTGTGCTGAACTGACCGGGAGACGTCGTTTTTCGACCACGGGAGCCACCAACAACATGTACGGGCTATCCGAATCGAGAACGAAATAGTCGGATACGCGTTCGCGCAACACTGACGGGGCAAATGGACGGAACGATTCGCGATACTTAATCTTTAAATTCATCACCGACTGCATATCTCTATTGCGGGCATCTCCAAGAATGCTGCGGCCCCCCAAGGCACGAGGACCGAATTCCATCCGGCCTTGCAACCAGCCGACAACCTTGCCTGCGGCCAGCTCCTCCGCTACCCGTGCGTACAGCTGATCTTCATCAAGCCTGACATAGGGCGCAGCTGCCTTTTTTAGATAGGCTTCTATTTCCTCATTGGTGTGTGAAGGGCCCAAATATGACCCCTTAATGCTGTCTTTTCCGGGAACCACTTTGCGAGGCTGCTGTTCATACTGATACCAAGTCGTCAATGCGGCACCCAATGCGCCTCCGGCATCACCCGCCGCCGGTTGTATCCACAATCCCTTGAACGGGCCTTCCCGAAGAATGCGGCCATTACCGACACAGTTCAGCGCGACTCCGCCAGCCATGCACATATAGTCTGCGCCGGTCTCGCGATGTAACGTACGGGAGAGTCGCAACATCACTTCTTCTGTCACTTCCTGCACTGAGCGCGCCAGGTCCATCTCACGCTGAGTCAGTTTCGATTCTGGCTTTCGGGGCGGTCCTCCAAAGACTTTATCAAACTTGTTCCCGGTCATCGTGAGACCGGTACAGTAATTGAAGTAATCCATATTCAAACGAAAGGTGCCGTCCGGCTTCACATCCAATAAATGCTCGTAAATGGCCTTCACATACTTCGGTTCACCATATGGGGCAAGCCCCATGACCTTATACTCACCGGAGTTCACCTTGAAGCCCGTGTAATACGTGAAGGCGGAATACAGAAGCCCGATAGAATGTGGGAAAGGAATTTCCCAAAGCGGAGTCAGTGAATTGCCCTGCCCAAGCCAGGCCGACGTGGTCGCCCATTCCCCCACCCCGTCCATGCAGAGCACGACGGCTTTTTCATAGGGTGATGGGAAAAAGGCTGATGCGGCGTGCGACTCATGGTGTTCAGAGAACAAGATCTGGGGCAATGACGCACTGGTCATCTCAGGCGCGTGAACGAGGAACTCTTTTTGAAGCAGACTTTTGAGTAGCAGCTTCTCTTTCAGCCACACCGGCATGGCAGCCACGAAAGACTGAACCCCGCGAGGGGCAAATGCGAGATAGGTTTCTAACAAACGCTCAAATTTCACCAGCGGCTTGTCATAAAAGACAAGGTGGCGAATATCCTTCATGCCAATATTCCCTGCCTGCAGACAATACTCAACCGCCTTATGGGGGAACCCTGGATCGTGCTTCTTTCTGGTAAAACGTTCCTCCTGAGCCGCTGCAATGATTTCCCCATCACGCACTAAGCATGCGGCACTATCATGATAGAACGCCGAAATACCAAGGATATTCATACCTGCCCCGCCGGTAGAAAGGGAAAATTGCACTCACAATCAGTCTAGCATCTGAATTGTCTCGCAACGCACTGAAAAAATGAAACCGCCCTATTACTTCTAGGAGATAGATAGGGAACCGGGATTATGAGGCGCTCTGACATTCGTGAATACAACTAAGATATCGCGAAGCAATACCTTCCCAGTTGTACTCGCGACACGCCCACTCTTTTCCCCGCATAGCAAGTGTTTCTCGAAGGACAGGATCCGTGCACAACCGAATCAGACCGGATGCCAACGCCTCAGGATTGTCGGGAGGTACCAGGATACCGGTTGTACCGTCGTGGACGATTTCAGGTACACCATCAACATTGCTTGCGATGACGGCTTTTCCACAAGCCATGGCTTCCGCAATGACCAACGGCATCCCTTCCGCGCGTGAAGCCAAGACAAATGCCTGACACGATTTCATGAGCCGAAGCACCTGTTCATGAGTTTGATTACCTAGAAATGTGACTTGGCCGGCTATCCCCAGTTCACTCGATTGACGCAGCAAATTGTCGCGCTCAGGCCCATCGCCAGCCACAACGAGATGAAGGCACACCCCTCGCTGCTTGGCTTCCTCCAATGAGGCAATGACAATATCAATCCCTTTTCTGTGAATCAGATGCCCGGCAGTCAGCAGATACTGTTGTGGAAGGGAAGGGTCTCCGGATGCACCGTTGACCGTCTCAATGAGATCTAAGGGCGCACCATTTGGAATCAGTTGCCTTCGCTTTAACTGAATTCCTTGGAATGCCGATTCGACCTTAGACAGCAGCGTTCGCGAAACGCCCAGTACCATATCGGCTCTCTCCAGCAGGGACCGGACCAGCCGTTGTTCCCGCGGGCTCCACGAAGAGAGATCGTGTGCATCGTTCCCCTGATAGGTCACGAACAAGACTCCCTTCCACAATCGCTTTACTATCGCTAAATAATACATCGCAGGCAGGGGATACTGAATCAAAATTGCATCTAATCGAGTCCTGCGCGCAAACCACAAAAGTTGTATCACGGTCAGGGGAAACCATACGTAATACATGATGACCGCCCGAATCGGATGATCCGACGACACAGCCGAACGCAGATACATGCCATAGACCGGCGTATCGTTCAGAGTCTCGATTTGACGAAGATGATTCTCGCGGTCAGCGACAAAAATAGTGACGTTGTGCCCCTTTTTTCTGAATTCCCCGGTAAGACGAGCCACGACAGTACTGATTCCGCCGGTTAAGGACGGGCGCCAGGGGGTGACTAAGAGAATGTTCATAGCGTAAGGGATATATCGGGCTGCAATTTTGTTGTCACGCAATGGCGGCTACATCAGGACGGATTCGTCGACGTTTGAAGTGTGTGATTCCAGATATAGGACTTGGCCAGATCCAGGTAGAGTTCAAGACGAAAAGGCCACCGTCGAACCAACTTCCGAAGGCGACGACGAGCTACAGCGCCAGAACATTCCAGCCGCTCTAGATAAGCCAGCTGTCGCTGATTCGTATACAGTTGCGTGTCGATCAGTCGTCGTATCTCACGTCCATGGATTTCCCCAAGCCGGTGCTCATTGAGCAGAATGTCATAAATCTTCGTAATGTCACCAAGCAACCGACGTTGACTGGACATAAGACTTCCTGCCCTCCACCGATACTGGCCTAAGGGTTCAGGCAAATACCCAACCTCATATCCTTGCAGAACAACCTGAATCCAATGCAAATAATCTTGGGCAACCGGTAGTCGCAAATCAAACTTCCCCGCGCGTTCAAATGCACTTCGTCGCTCCAGAACCGTCAAGGTTTGGATATGGGAGCGCTGCAGTATGTCACGTAGACATCGTCCTTGCGGAACCGTTCTTCCGGTTTCCTTATTAAAGGAGGCATGGAGCACGTGATCCTGCTCGTCGATCACTGCCACTTCGGTGTGAACAAAACCGCAGGAAGGATTGGCATCAAGATACTCGACTTGACGCGCGAGCTTCTCAGGATCCCATATATCATCGGCGTCGAGATATGCGATATATTCCCCCGTTGCATTGCTGAGAGCCGCGTTTCGTGCGGCAGAGGCCCCCTGATTGGCCTGGCTTATATAATGGAGCGCGTCTCCATACTGTGCCAGCACTGCCCGGGTGCCATCGGTCGATCCATCATCGACGACGATGATTTCAAAATCCCGATACGTCTGCCTTAGCGCCGAATCGACAGTCCGCCCAATGAACCGCTCGCAATTGAATGTCGGGATGACGACTGATACACGAGGCATCGGCGATGCTTACCCAGACAAACGGCCTACGTCACCTTGGCCGACAGCCGGGGCCGTAACGCTGTCAGAGTTTTCTCCGTCGCTGTTTCCCATGAAAACCAGTCAGCCGCAAGTTTCAATGCACCGGCTCGAAGACGATCACGCAAGGCCGCATCGTCCATCACATGCAACAACAACCGAGCCACGGCTTGATGATCCTTCGGCTCACAGGTCAGAACATTTTCTCCATGGACAAACGCCTGATCCATCAGCGGCCCACGCGTCACAATGATGGGCAGGCCGTGCGCTACCATCGATGCGAAGGAACTATTGTTTAATTGCACCCCTTCCAGGAACGGCAGGACACACACATCAGACGCATGGAGTAGCAGCGAGGCATCCTCCTCAGTAGACTTAAATGCCCCGGTCCAGGTTGTCCGTCCGTCTATCTGCAATGTCTTGGCCAGGGCCTGCATCTCATCAAAATATGACGCCCCTCCCTGAACATCGAGATCTACTTTTCCTCCGATAAACAGAAGCTTGGCATCGGGTCGCTGCGCGGAAACAGTCGCGAATGCCCGCAACAGCGTTTCAATTCCTTTGATCGGATAGAGATAGCCGAAAAACGTCACGACGAATTCCGCAGGTCCGACACCTAGTCGTTTTCGACCTCGCTCACGGGCCTCACCTCCGTCATTCGAGGCGATGAATAGATTCGGCGGGGGAGGTATCAGCGCAACTTTGCTTCCTACAGGAGGCCACTCTTCGATCAACATGGCACGATGACGTTCGCACAACGCGATGACGGAATCGCTGTCGCGCAGCAAGGTCCCTGAACTATAGACGACACCACGGATACCCGCCCAGCGCACCATAAGCTTCCGAAACACCCGTGATATCAATCCTGTCTTTGAAGGATCGGCTCCGACAAATGCACTCTCATAGCGTGTGACAAAAGGCACATTCGGAAAGAGCTTTTTGCAGAGGGTTGGAAGGAAGGTCACCATCGGGTGAAACTTATACATCAACCCAATGTACATCAGAAATATCGCATCCGGCGCACAGCTCTTGAGAAAAGTTCGTGCGCGGAGCAACTCCGTCCAGCTCCAATTCTGCATGATCGGGTGCACGCGAATTCGAGCATCAGCGGTTCCGACATTTCCGATTGAGGTGAGCACATGCACTTCAATTCCTCGCTCAACCAATTGTTTGCACAGATGGTAGGCATTCGTTGCCTCCCCTGCATGCATCGGCGGATACGCTCCTGAAATGACCAACACTTTCATGGCGACTGAAGCGGCTCTCGTTATCATCGTGGTCGGGAAATTAGGGGCTGACATTCGCCATCGCGGTTCGCCGCAGCCACGACTGGTGAATCTCCTCAAAAATGTGCGTCAGGGTTTTGGTAATTCCCCATGTAGGATAGTGCGCGGTCATTTTCTTCAAATTGCTGATATAGCAAATATGATCGCCTTCCCGATTTTTTTCGACATATTCGTACGACATCTTTTTCCCCGAAACCGCTTCAATCATCTCGAAGGCTTCTAAAACGGAGCAACTATTGCCACGTCCGCCGCCTAAATTATAAACTTCGCCGCTGCGTGGATTCTCGATAAACGCGTGAATGAACCTCGCGACGTCAAAAGAATGAATATTGTCCCTGACCTGCTTTCCCTTATAGCCGAAGATACTGTACTTCTTTCTCTCTAGATTGCATTTGACGAGATAACTGAGAAATCCATGCAATTCCACTCCAGAGTGATTGGGACCCGTAAGACATCCCCCCCGTAGGCAGCAGGTTTTCATTCCAAAATAACGCCCATATTCCTGCACCATAATATCTGCCGCAACTTTTGAGGCGCCAAAAAGAGAGTGTTTCGATTGATCGATACGCATGTGTTCGGTAATTCCATCAAAATCCTGAGGTGAGGCGTAGTCCCATCGTTTGGCCTGCTCTACAAGAGACAATTCATTCGGGGCATCCCCGTACACCTTATTGGTCGACATATGCACAAAAACCGTCTCGGGAGTATGTAGCCTTGTCGCTTCCAGAAGATTGATCGTTCCCACCGCATTCGTATCGAAATCATCAAACGGAATCTTTGCGGCTAAATCATGTGAAGGCTGCGCCGCCGTATGGACAATGACATTCGGCCTGAGATCTTGAATTAGCGTCAATGCTCCTTGACGGTCGCGAATGTCCAACTCGTGATGTCGAAAATTCTTCAACTCCGCCTGCAAACGGCGTTGATTCCAGCGCGTATCACCTTGCGGACCGAAGAACGTCGCCCGAGTGTTATTGTCTACTCCGTGAATCATCCAGCCTTGACCATGAAAATAGGCGCACACCTCAGACCCGATAAGGCCAGATGAACCCGTGACGAGCATGTGTTTCATGATGTACTCACTCCCTCTTGTTCTCAACCCACTGCCGGAACAGTTCTTGCCCCAAATTCCTGCCGCTTTTATGGGCTACACGGAGCACTCGTTCCAGTGTCCTATACGGCCTCGATTCTTCAGTAAGCCCCTGCACGAAGTCAGCAGCCAAGTCACGATCGCAGTGAAACGTCAGCTACTTTATTTTATTCATACATTCTTCGACACTGGCTCCAGACGCTATTGTCTGTAAATAATCGGATCCGCTCAAGCTCATTGTCATTATCGGCACATTCTCCGGAACATTCCTTCATCCGACTAGGAGGCAAGCAGGTAGGGCTCCCAGAATCCTCGATCATATCGGGGCCAGGCGTGACAACCAAATGGCAACTGACGATGATTCATGTCATAACACAGCCGTGGCGCGACTTCGAAGGCAAAGCGCAGGCCGACTTCCACTGATGCGACTTTAAAGTCCGGCACATAATGCGTCGCTCGATCAGACCAAAAATGATCCTCATTTTTCGTCCCGTCAGGTCTGAGGTGCCACTGCCCCATCTCTAAACGGGCGTTATTGAATAACGAGAGACGTTTGATGAGACGTTTGGGCGAATTTATCCATCTGAGGTGAGTCGGCATCTCCGCATATTTGTCTCGCCAATATTCCTCCGGGTCCATCCAATACTCATTCGACTGAAACACTTTCAAAAAACTCTCGATCTTTCGCAGTGACAAACCGCCATTTCCAACTCGCGGCTCCTTCACCCAAGGGCTGTCGGCGCACGGAATCCACGGTGGGCCGATATAGTCCAATCCCAGTTCACACCAAGCCGTGAGTTGATCAGAAAAGACCAGGGCGTCGAGATGATAGATCAGAATGTATTGATATTCACTGAAGGCACGATAAAAATGCTCTGACAGTAAGAGGCGGGTATTCGCAATTGCACTGCCAAAATACTCCGCGCCAAATCGCTTTAGCCCGCAGCCTGGGAAACTCACCTGAAGACTCTCCGGTACCACAAGATACTTGTCATACGAAGCAAGGTAGTGCCTGAGATGCCTAAAAGAAATCTCCTCGTCGAGCGTCAGAGTACTTCGATTATGCATTGGAATGACTACGGCTACGTTTTTTTGCGGCACAGGCACCATCTCAATTTGTCCACATCAAATGGGTATCATGGACCGTCTTCATCTGTTCGGCCGCGACCCGCGACTTTGCACCTGAGGAAATCTCCGTCATGCCAGCGCGCTCAACGCGGCGATTCTCGATCCGGAATATGCAAGAGCAATTTGACGCCGAATACGGGAATAAGCGAGTGCCATCCCTCAGAGCACACCATTGCAAGATTCCGACATCCGAAGTCCACGTGTGAACACCACTCAAGGATTGTCCCTACCGTATGCCGTGCTTCGCCAATATCATTTCCATGGTCTCACGATAGGCGCGCTCAAATTTTTCCGGTGTATGATTGCAATGAGCTGCTTCCCAAGCTTTTTGGGCCCTTCGCTTTAGCTCCTCTACCGGCATTGCAGCGATTTCCCTCACCTGGCGAATAATGGTTTCGATTGAAGCATTCTGCAAGAGAACTCCAAAGTTTTCGATGTCAATGGAGGATTCATATGTCACCACTGGAATGACCCCAGCAGCCATTGTCTCTATCACTGCTGCAGCTCCGGCTTCTGAGCATGATGGAAATATGTGGGCCACTGATTGTTCCAGGATGGTCCGAAAATCGTCGCTAACCTTATCGAGCCATCCCACACACTTAATGTTCGATGTATGAAACAGTTCTTTCCGGTAGACGTTCACAAACTCCGGCTCGTCGTGCACCGGCCCTACAATAGTAAGCTGGCATTCCGGGAGTTGGGCGAAGGCTTCCAGAACCAGATCCAGCCCCTTATGAACCATCCCCCGACTTCCAAACCACAGGAACCGATGCCGCGATGCCTCAAAGTCTTTTGTTTCCGGCCATGGCCACATTGTTTGAGCAAACATGGGCAGGCGAAAAATTGGTTTCCCCGAATACATGAAGGTATTCGTCGTAAACTCATTGCCGCAAGTCGTGAGATAGTCAGCCTGTTCAACACCCAAATGCGGGATTTCCAGACGGTTCAAAGGGAGAGTCACGCCTCTCCGCGCCTGAAAGGCCAATACACGCGTCATCTCGGCCACATTCTGATAGACCAGTTGCGCGGTGTCACAGTGCAGTATCTTGATACAACTCGAAGGCAAATAGGGGGCAAGCCGTTGTAAATTAAAACGGGTATCAACTACTATGTCATACGCCTTCCAGGGGATGAATTTGTGATTTTCGCAGTGAATCACGTCGACATCGTAACCGATATCGACAAAAACCTGGGCCATCACCATGGTTTTGTAATACTGCGGATGGCTGGTGGGAATCGGCTGTCCCCGCATCTTGCACAACAGTCCGCCATTGTCGTAGGAAATGAGCACATTGCCGTGTGAATTTCCGGCAGCATGCAGAGAGATGACCCCACCGTGAAACTGGCGTCGGACACCGCAGACAGCAGGAATGAGTTCGCGCATCCAGAGATACCACTGATACCGCTGCAAATGTCGTCGCATCCGTTTTAGCACGACACTCTCTCCCACGCTTCTGGAACCAACCACCCGACCGGACGCCATCCATCCACCGCAGCGATCCACTTATTTTCATCCAGACGATGCGGATCGATATGATGCATTCCTCCTTGTGTCCAGTGTCTCCAGCCGGCGCCAAACAACGGGCGCGTCGACAGTGGACATTCGCGGTAGGTTGTGGTTGTGAGTTCTGTGATCTCAAATCCTCGAACCGAGCTTCCGTACACCGGAAAGCAATCTTGCGCAAATCGCATCAGACGACCGGAAAACAGGCCGGCTCGTCCTGCAGGCCTGGCGATGTGGGGGTTTCCTTTAATAATGGGGGAAGACGGATGTTCACGCCATGGTCCGGACAACACATCTGCATAGTACAGCCGTAAGGTGTCATGGATTAGTGTAGAGTTGGTTTCACTGAACATCCACCAGTGGTCGCCATGCTGGAATATTGAATTGTCATTGAAGCACTCCCCCGACAGCAGCACATCAGTGCAGACCCAATCCGTGGGAAACCGTTTCGCCTCATACAAGCGCACACTCTTCGCCTGATGACTTTCCGGCACAAGATAAAACCGATTCTGCGATTCAAATACGTAAGGATACGACAGGTGAAATGGCTCCTTTAGCACGATCCGCTGGTAGGTCCATGCAAAGCCGTCACGGCTGGTTGCCCAGCCAATCTCTCCTCGATCCGCATCATAGTTATAGACTTCGAATAACATGTGCCACGTATCCCCCACCTGAATCATAAAGGGATCCGCGACAAATAACGCACGGACATCCGTCACATGTTCACGGGTCAAAACGGGATTTTTGAGAGAACCGGTATGTCGAAGGCGGGTTGGGGAGGGGCCAGTAACAATGCCAATCGACCAGAGATGATAGGCCGCCCCTTCCCTCCCTAACAGCCATTGGCTCACCAGGTGAGGCGAATATCTTCGGATGAGCCGTTTTGCATACCACTTTAAAGCCTTGCTCGGCATGAGCTTATCGAAGGCTCCCCACTGACATTTGCTTGGCATACCATCGGATAGTCTGTCGCAATCCTTCCGCTAAAGATGTCGTGGGTGCCCATCCTAATACCCTTCTTGTCTCCAACGTGTCGGCAATCCGCACAGGCTCTCTCGGACGGTCAGGAATCGCTCCAAAAACAGGTCTGATGGATGTCTCCATTAAGGCAGCAATTTTTTCCACTATCTCTCTGGTGGTCAGCTTTGCGCCTGACCCCAATTCGAGTGTAGCGCCTTCAATTCCTGGAACGATGCCCGCCTTGATAAATCCTTGAACGACATCCTCGACATAAATCCAATCAGCCTCCCAAACGCCACTGGACAATCGGGGAACTTCGCCTCTTAGTAAATTTAAAATAACAGATGGCACTAACTTCTCTGGGCCCTGCCTTGGACCAAAGGTCATGAATGGAACAGCGATAACCACAGGAGCATGATACAGCGCATGAAACATGCGCCCGTATGCACTAGCAGCCCATTTGGCGGTCGCATAGGGAGAACTGGGAATGGGATATAAAGCCGGAGGACCGGGCTCAGTCAATGACCCACTCAACACAATACGTTGGCATCCGAATTCGGTTGCCCCCATCAGAATATGGATCGTGCTTGCCAACAAACTTTCAAAGGTTGGCAAGACAAGCGATAGATCGGGCTTTGCTCCCACAAACCCCGCCAGATGATAAACCACTGAAGGCTGTATCGCGGCAAGTAGCGATCGCACTTCTTCTGCGGAGGAGAGGTCTGTTTTCCACCAACGCGGGGAATTTAAACCAGAGACGTGATCTTGACGGGAAGTTGCATGAACGTCCGCTCCAACCTCAAGCAGGCGAAGACACAAGTGGGAGGCAAGAAAACCAGTTCCGCCCGTGACCAACACTCTCTGCCCGCGCCATGCCTTGAAATCTTTAGCGAGGCAGATCCCATTGGTTTGGGTCATTACAATCCCTTTGGAGCGTAGATCAATTCTCCCGACCGCCCCGTTTCGTCATCGTATAACGCGACGATTTCATCGGGGATATGGGAGAGATCTGTGCCACGAAGATAGTCCCGCATCGTGGTCCCCGTGCACGCTTCATCGACACGAGGGGCGCCACGCCTGGCCACTGCATCATCCGTATTGACACATCGGAAGTCGATGCTGAACCTGGTTTTCCCTGACGTATTGGGCACGCTGGAATGCATTTGGGCGGCAGAGAACAGAATGATGCCTCCGGCTGGAACAATCAATCGAACTTGAGGATTCAGTTCCAGTGATTCAGAAGGACGTGGAAGGGGCCGAGGATCTTGCTTGATGAATTGGGACACATGCCCACCACGATGCTGTTGATTCCACAAGTAATAATTATATCCGTTCGATGTATTGGGAACAGGGACGTTCCAATAACGAGGGTGGAACGCCATGGCATTATCGGCTTGAATATCGTAAATGGGAATCCACCAATTTATTTGAAACATGGGGGCGGAATACCATGTGTCTCGGTGCGGATGCCACGCATAGGCTATGCCGGTCGTCAAATAGTTATCACTCGTCGAGCTCCGCATTTTCGGCACATCAAAATACGTCTTCTGAAGGTCGCATCCCAATTCTTGCAAGAGCGCCTGAAGATGGCGCTTGGATTCAGGATGATGAATAAACTGCGGCTTTAACTTCCCCAACACCTCGGCATACGATTCAACCGACATCTGGTATTGCGCTTTTTCAGGATCGTGTGGAGCAAATGCCTCCTTGATCAAGGTCTTTGCAAACTCAGCGAGTGCTACCGATGACGCGCGAGGTGAGTACACAAACAACTGACCATCAAATAACCGCTGTCGACGAACTTCATCAGTGACCTGGGCATCATAATAGACTGTATTCATAACCCGTCTCCTCCATGCCTCTGAGTCAAGGGTCCCTGCAATGCCTCTAATAAGTGGCAATTCCTCAATGACTGGGCGGCTGCGTGAATGACTTCAAATGGAGTGTCCGACCGTTCGGCAATGTCCAATAATGTGTGATGACCATCGGATAGATTCAGTACCCAAAGCAAAGCCATTTCTTTCTGGGCGCCTTCTTTCTGCCCTGCAATGGCCCGATATAGACCTCGCTTTCCCAGTTGCGGCTCACAATACGGGTTGGTACTCGTCTGAAGTGTATTTTTTTCAAGCACGTACATTACCTGCAAAAGAATTTCCAACGATTCATGGAGTGCGTGAGGTACGACAAAATCGAGATTGTCTGCTGAAGTATGGTACTCCGCATATTCTCCATGAGACGTCCGCATAAAGCATCCAACGGGAAGGTTGAAGCCCGGCGAACAGTATTGCCGTTCATCATACCCGTAGGGAGAAAAATCCACCACCCGGTGCGCGTTGCCGCGATGCTTTAGTACGTGAATAATCGCCCGATCCACATCGGCGGTTCCCTGACGACTTCGTTTATACGTCACGCGTCCTGAATCCCCAATGCCTGTCAGAACAACTCCATGACGAATGCGATTCGTTCGTTCCCGATTTCGAGCCAACCATGTGATTGAGCCAATGGTGCCAGGGATAAACACAAAGCGATACGAGAACTTCCGCGTCATTCCTTGCAAAGCCTTCGCCAAATACGTAGCGACCGCAATACCCGATAAATTATCGTTGCACAGGGATGGGTGGCATATATGACATGAGATAAGAATCTCCTCTTCTGTGGCTCCAGGGAGCAACAGTTCTCCGTAACTCAAATGGCCCGGCAGGAGAGACGAATCAATGCAGACTTCATACTCTGGATCCTTGAGTTCAGCTAACCGGCGATGTGGGAGACAAAACCCCCAGTTTTCTTTGTAATAAGACGTTCTATAAGGAATCCAATCAGGCCGATCCGGCAGAGAGTGAAGATGGCCGTCGAGATCCTCCCGCTTAAACCTTCCCTTCACGGGCACGCTGTAACTCACGACATGGAGGTTGTTCTCACGAAAATCTATAACCTTGTCGCCCTTTGTTGTGGCCAAATAGGCATCTCGAATATTCCATTCCAATGGAACGACCCAGTCAAATACTGGGGTTCCGCTCGGCACCTCATGGATCTCCAGAGGAATATGCTGTTGAAGGTGTCGCAATGTTTCGCGAACCCCTTCCCCGGTGATACTCCGGCAAATCGGATACAGCACTCTCACCAAATTGTGAAGAGCCCGACCTTCTTCAGTCGCGGCCAATGCGTCTCTTATGTTTTGAACTTCCATAGCGAACTCAGCCTACAAAATCTGGATAGTCCCGGTCTCTTGCAGAAATGATTCGGACCTGATCGGGCCAAGAAATAGCAAAAGTCGCATCATCCCATCGAAACCCTCTTGCGCACGCAGGAACGTAGTATTCGGACATCTGGTAGAAGACTTCCGCGTCCTCCGTCAGAGTGAGATACCCATGGGCAAAGTACTGAGGAATATACAGCATCCGTCGATTCTCGGCCGAAAGAAGCACTGAAAATGTCCGCTTGTATGTTGGAGACTCGGGCCGAAGATCAGCGATCACGTCATGAATAGCGCCCTGCGTACACCGCACGACTTTTACCTCGGCAGCAGGAGCAATCTGATAGTGCATACCTCTTAGTGTGCCCCGCACCTTACTGAAGGAGATATTGCACTGCACGAGTCCGGTTTCCAAACCATGGGCCTCGAACTCTTTGACACACCAACTCCGCGCAAAAAACCCTCTCTCGTCCACTACTCGATCCAGGTCGATGGTAAACGCCCCCTTGAGCGCAGTCTCTCGGAAAATCACGGCAGAATTTTGACCTCCGGAATAGGCACAACAAACTTTCCACCCCATTCCCTGACATATGACATCTGCTGCATTACTTCGTCTCGGATATTCCAAGGCAGAATAAGTACATAGTCTGGTTTGGTTTCCTTGATTTTATCCGGATGAAAAATAGGAATTCGAACACCAGGAAGCAAGTGCTCTTGCTTATATGGGCTGCGGTCAACGGTATAGTCGAGAAAATCAGTACGAACTCCGCAATAATTTAGGAGCGTATTGCCTTTCGCTGGAGCACCATACCCGACCACTGACTTACCCTTCTCTTTCGCTTCGATGAGAAACGTGAGCAACTTTCGCTTTGTCGTTTCCACCTGAGATGCAAAACTAAGGTAATGCTGCAATGTGCCAAACCCCGTCCCCTCTTCTCTCTTCCGCAATTCAATCACTCGTGATCCTACGGGCTTGGAAGTATCCTGACTGTGTCGCGCATAAATCCGTAGTGACCCGCCATGCGTGGGGAGTTCCTCCACATCAAACAAGGTCAGCCCATGCTTGGCGAAAACTCGTTCCACGGCAAGAAGAGAGAAATAAGAAAAATGTTCATGATAGATGGTGTCAAACTGGTTTTCTGCCATGAGCCGCATGAGGTGAGGAAACTCCATGGTAATGAGACCCTTCGGTTTGAGAAGAATCTTCAACCCTCCGACAAAATCATTAATATTGGGCACATGCGCCAACACATTGTTCCCGATCAACAAATCTGCCCGCTTTTTCTTCTTGGCCAACTCGCGAGCGGTTTTGACTCCAAAGAATTTTACGACCGAGGGAATTCCCTTTTGCTTTGCCACAGCCGCCACATTCCCGGCCGGTTCAACCCCTAACACTGGCACGCCACGTTGAACGAAATATTGCAAGAGATAACCATCATTACTGGCGATCTCCACGACATGATGCCGTGGCCCAAGGGCAAAACGATCACTGACTTTTTCAACATAGCGTTTCGCATGATCCAACCAACTCTCCGAATAGGAGGAGAAATAGGCATAGTCACCAAAAATGCTCTGCGGACTTGTAAATTCCTCGAGTTGCACAAGGAGGCATTCACTGCAGACGTAAACATGCAAGGGGTAAAATGGCTCCATTCGATTGGACTCATCGGCTTTGACATAGGAATTGGCCAATGGCGACATGCCCAAATCGATGAATGTCTTATCGAGAGAAGCTCTACAAAATCGACAAACAGAGCCAGGGCGAAGACCGACAGATCGGGTTTTTTTAGGTAACTGTCTTTTACTCGGCTTCGATCGAGTCGTGCGCGTCATAATCATCCCCTCCCTTACCCTTACCTTCCAGGCTCCCTGATGCCCACCGAGGTTCTTAAATCATCTCACCAACTTGACTCGCGGAGAGAATCTAGACAGAACGCCCATCGAATGAAACCGTCAGCTGTTGAGAACCCACCGGAGGTCCTCCGACAGACATCCCTGCAGCTTAAGATCTTTCAACATATTGAGTCGAATAAGATGAGAGTTTCGAAACTCTCGATCCGCAAATCCCATCTTCTCAAGGCCTGTCTTTAAATCCACGATTGCGGCGTCTAAATCCATTTCGGGTTGATACTGAGGAGCCAATCGACGAAACTTCTCAAAGCTCACGCGGTAAGACCGTTTGTCGGGCTGAGCGTTTTGATTGATAGAAATTTCCACATTCGGGATGGCTTTCGACACGGCAGTCGCCAAATCTCGAACCTGATAATTCCACCCATCACTCCCGACATTTACCGACAAAAATTCTCCACCGACCGCAGGCTTTCGTTGCACACCCCAATCAATCGCTCTGGCCATATCCCGAATGTGAATCAAAGGACGCCAGGGAGTTCCATCACTGAGAATGGTGATCTTTTTAGCCGTTACTGCGCTGGCGACAAAGTCATTGAGCACTAGGTCCAAGCGCAGCCGTTCACTCATTCCGCATGCGGTGGCAAACCTTAGACAGGTGACCGCAAAGTTTGGGCTGGCAAGCGACGCAAGATCTTTCTCCGCGCCCACCTTTGACTTTGCATAGGCTGTAAGCGGATTCACTTCCGATTCTTCGGTCTTCGCCCCGCCCTCCGCAAACCCATACACGCTGCAGCTTGAGGCGAAAACAAAACTCTTAGCGCCTGCTGCTCGTGCCTGCTCAGCCAGGACAATTGCAGCACGGTGATTCACGTCCAACGTTACGCCTTCAAAGGAGGCTCCCATGGGGTCATTGGAAATGGCGGCAAGATAGACGACAGCATTAACGCCGGTGAGCATGTCTTTGTCCACAGACCGCACGTCTGCAAACATTTGTGTATGAACTCTGCACTCAGGAAAGTAACGACTGGCCGTCAAGCATGTCGCGAAATAGCCCATATCCAATCCTATGAGTGTTGCGGTTGGATAAGATGCCTTTAACCGCTTCACGACAGTTGGGCCGATATAACCCATATTACCTGTGATCAGAATCTTCATGGGTGTCTCTCACTTTAATGTGGCTGTAATTTGCTGACAGACGTATTCCGAAAACGGGAGCGAGCAGGTAAAAGCAGGGGACACTGCATTTAAGACGTGCATTGAACGTTTATCACCCTCCAAAACAAAGTCCATTTCCAACTTCCGTTTCTTGATATCGACAAGTTGTGCGCGAATCCCAGGCTTGCCCCAAACTTGATAATGTTCAGGCTTAATTCCCTCAGCCAACTGGCTGGCCAGTGAAACCATAGTGGTTTTTGAGTATTTTGTAATTTCGCGCATCGCAAGCGTTTTGAAATCAAAGTTCGATGTCACCAGAAGGCCCATTCCTCTGAGCGCCACCTCGACCAGTTCATTCCAGTGGAAATTTGCCATTCCACCGTAATGTTCACGCCAAAGTGCCGGTATGGCAGTAGGTCCGATCTTAATTTTTCCACTAGCGGCCACCGTGAAATGCACACCGAGGAAAGGATTTTTCAAATCGGGTACAGGGTAGATATTTGTTCGAATCGCTTTGGCAGGTTCGCTGGAATAGAGATACAGGCCTTTGAAGGGAAGAATGCGGTAGTGTTGCGAAAATCCAAACTCGCGCGCAATACGGTCGGCGTAAAGCCCTGCCGCGTTGACTACGTACCCACCCTCGAAAACCCCAGACGTGGTCACCACCCGATTCTGAGAAGATCTCTGATACCGGACTCCGCAGTGAATCTGCACGCCCTCCTTTAGCGCATCGTTCTTCATCGCTTCCATCACCAGGGTAGGGTCCACCGTGGACGTCGCTGGAGAGAACAAGGCCCGTTCGCAGGTCTTTACCCTGGGTTCAATCGTTTTGGCCTCTGCCTCAGAAATTGATTCCAGTGGAATCCCATTCAACTTTCCTCTCCGGGCAAGCTCATCAAGGCCGGCATGATCACTCTGATCTTTCGCCACGACAAGTTTTCCGCATTTATTCAGAGGGATGCCCTTTGATTCACAATATTCTGTCAACAGACGATTACCTTGCCATGTAAATTTTGCCTTGAGGCTATCTGGCGAATAATAAAATCCCGCGTGTAGGACACCACTATTGCGGCCACTGGCATGCAATCCGCAATCTAACTCTTTCTCTAATAGCTGTACTGATGCTCCCGGATAAAGGCGCCTCAAATGACGCGCAATATTCAGACCAATCACCCCACCGCCGATGATGAGAAAATCAGTTAACACTTGTGGTTACCAAACTTTCCAAGGAGCTTTGCCGGAGTTCCACAATTCTTCAAGATACGTTTTTTCTTTGAGCGTATCCATGCAAGACCAGAATCCATAATGTTTGAAACCCATCAATTCACCCGATTGGGCCAACCGTTCGACAGGATCGCGCTCCCACACTGTGTCATCACCGTCGATAAAGTCCAGCACCTTTGTGCTGAGCACGAAAAATCCTCCGTTGATCCAACCTTCACCTGATTGCGGTTTTTCAAAAAATTCGGTTACACGATCTCCCTCAAAGCCAATGCGTCCAAACCGAGCGGGAACACGAACCGAGGTCATTGTTGCCAGCTTTCCGTGCGAGCGATGAAATTCCAGCAACTTGGTCATATCAATATCAGCGACACCGTCGCCATAGGTCAGCAAGAAAGAATCATCCCCGCGAAGCCATTTTTGCAATCGCTTCACCCGCCCACCAGTCATGGTCGTCTGTCCGGTATCAGCGAGGTGAACGACCCACTTCGGTTGATTCCCATCATGAATTGTTGTCGCGCCCGTCGACAGATCAACAGACAAGTCATTGTTGATCGCAAAGAAGTTTAGAAAATATTCCTTGATCATTTCGCCCTTATACCCCAATGCCACCACAAATTCGGTGATTCCATGGGCCGCGTGTATCTGCATGATGTGCCAAAGAATGGGCTTCCCCCCTATCTCTACCATCGGTTTGGGACGAAGGACGGTTTCTTCAGACAATCGCGTTCCCAATCCGCCAGCTAGAATCACCGCCTTCATGTGCATACCTCCAACAATCAAGATCTATTAAATTCAGCTCGCAAAACTTGGGTCGCCAAATCGAAATCATTCCTGCGCTATTGAATAGGTGCTGTTGCCGTTTTCCAGGTTATCCCACTACGCCAACATGCCCATTTGACCACAGCTGAACGTGATAGATGTAACACCGCTAAAATGCCGTGTGGTCGGTGGTCCACTTCAGCAACGGTCTTATGGCGCCCTCCCAACGTCCCGTCACATCACCTCGGGCGGTATCACCGGTTCCTGGATCGACTACCCGAAAACCCACAACTCGCGGCACATCGCAATACTCACGCCACGGGTCTTCAGAGAAAAGCCCTCCTCCAACAACCATCGTGCCTTCAGAGAGAAAATTTCCTGGAATCCAAGCGGTACTTACATATCGACCCACCGGACGAGGACGCCTGTACCACTGCGGGTCGCGATCGTTGACAATGAATGCAATCATGTCTTCTTCCGTATTGAAACCAAATTGCGCCACAACCATTTGCCCTGGCTTGAGGATGTCATACTCCATCTCTACTCGCACAGGCGTTCGAATATCGATGACGTTCGCAACTTGTCCCGTTTCCGATCTCACTCGAACGGCACGCAAGCGAACGGAGTCATTGCCCGGGGCTTGGGCCGGATCCGGCCATTCGGCACAGGGCTGAATATGCCCGGCATGCAGATAGTGATTCACCACCTCATGCGCCGGCCCCGCCTCCACCACCGTGCCCTTGTTCAGCAGAATGGCCCGCGAGCACATCCGCGTAATCGCCGGCATGTCGTGCGAGACGAGAATCACCGTCCGCCCATGTTGTCCCACATCTTCCATCTTCCCCATGCACTTCTTCTGAAAA
>CP092081.1:3150736-3385565 GCA_022226935.1 Nitrospira sp. | reverse complement strand
ATTCTACCTAATCCACCCAAAACCACGACTCTTCACTAGCCCAGCGAACCTAAAAAAAGCGACGTGCTCTCAAGGAATGTTTACGTGTAGGATTCTACTGTGACCATATAGATCAAGTGAAGCGGGGGCTGCGCCCCCGAGCCCCCCGGCCGTCCGGCCCCGGCAGTCCGGAGCGGCCGGCGGGCCTTCGTGGTCAGCATATTTCGCGTCTAGTTGATAATCCTGGTCAGAAAAAGTCTTCATCTCAACTCTGCATAGGCCACTAATTCACCAAGGGGGACGGCCAAGCTAGCGCATCGCCGTCACCATTTGAAAATAACCCTGCATTTCCTCCCTCTCACCCCCTGAGAAGCCAACAGGTGGTGACAGGGTGGGGCCATATAGAGCCTACAACTAAGTATTAGAAGTAAAGATTTGTGAGTACCAGCATAGATGTGACCACCTGTTCCCAGGTGGTCACCGTGTTCTGGAACGTGCGAGCGAAATAGACTAGCGACTGAGAATATCGAGGATTTCATCCAATGGTCGAATGGTCCCCAACAGGAGAGGATCACCGAAACGCCTGTTATGACGGTTCTCCTTGACCTTGAGCAATCCAGTCACAAGATTGTTGAAATCATCCAGCTTGGATGTTTCAAAGTAGGTAATAAAATCCCAATCATCCAACCCGCTGGAGTGATAGAGCTTCCGTTTCACCGTCTTCAAGTATGCGACCGTCGCATCCGTGTGTTCCTTCATCAGGCCTGTTCGGGTGTCTTGTCCAGAAATCCACCATTCTGCGTCCTTGCGTATAGGAACCACTATAACGTATGGGCTGCCCTGAGGTGGCGGTGTCTTCAACTCCCCCTTCAGTTCTTCTGGGAAGCTAGGGACATAATTTAGGGTTTTGGTGATGCCATTGAAGGTGTCAGTATTTTTCATATCCATCCCCATAGTGGTCCCCATGAGGTCTAACAAGAAGTTCTGATTATGAACCATCTCTTTCGAGTGAATCCTGACAAGTACATCAGCTCTCTCAGACAGACCACGAAGCAAATGCGTATCGACTATTAACTTATCGGCGTGCTTTTCGAACACCTTTTTCATTTCGGAGGCCGCCTTGACACGCGCTTCATGATCCATCTGCCACCAGTGCTCCCCCATCTTGAACACAGCAAACGTTGCGTAGACACCAGGATCCTTTAAGAGCTTGTCGTGATCCATGGCCGCCTCACTCACTACAGACAACATGGGAAGGAAGCATAATAGAAGCGCAACCATCGAAATCTGACTGATTCTCTTCATAAGTCCGTTCTCCTTTTCGGTTAAAAGGGCTGGTACAACCCAATGCATGGTCAAGCATAGCCCTGCCCCTTCACATCGATCTCACGAAATTGTCACATTTTTATCACGCCTGATGTGGCGAGCGGCCCGTAACGGTCGAGAACAATAGAGACTAGAAGTGCACGGTGGGCAGTTCAAAGCTGATGATGGTTCCGATGTTAGGTATACTCTCTGCTCGAATTGTACTTCCATGTAGCTCTAGGATTCGCTTAGTAATGGCCAGCCCGAGCCCAGCTCCTCCAGGCTGATTTTGTCGATTCGCCCTATAAAAACGATCAAAAATATAAGGCAAGTCGTGATCAGCGATACCACAGCCAGTATCAGAAATTCGTATCATAACCGAGCCGGATTCGTGGCTTAACGAAATCGCAATGGTCCCTCCGCTCGGTGTATAGCGAGTAGCATTATTGATTATGTTTTCTAGCGCCCGCTCGATGAGGCCGATATCAGCCTCCACAAATGGCAGATCATCTGTAAAACTGCTCTTTAGGGCTATCCCCCTATTTGCGACGGTGAGTTGAAACTTTTGACACACATCCTGGACAAGCTCGGCTAAAGAAAATTGTTCGCATTGAATGCGAGCTTCACGCGAATCTAAGCGAGCCAATTCAAAGAGTTCCCCCACAAGCTCCCTAAGCCGTTGGCTTTGCTTGAGGGCAATGTCGAGAAACGTCCGGTATTCCTCTCGTGTAAGCGTCCCTTCTTTCATCAGTAACGTTTCCAGATACCCATGCAAGGATGCCAGGGGGGTACGCAAATCATGGGACACATTGGCTACCAACTCACGCCGAAGGATGTCCGTCTGCTTCAAAGTGGCCACTTGCTGAAGAATTCGTTCTACCATCCGATTGAATGTGGACCGGAGCCGATCAATTTCATCACTATTCCGCTCAGGAATGAAATCCTGAGGATGCAGCTCGAGCGCCTCTGAAAAATCGCTCTTTGCGAACGTTTCCATCGTCGATGCTAGTTTGGTTAACCTTCTGGTGAGCATGTTGAATAGAAAGAGACCGCCCAAAAGAGCGAACAGTAAGCCGGTAAGTGCTGCCCAGAGACTCAGCCGGAAGATGTAGCTCCGATTCAGCATATCGGCGACGGAGTCATACTCCTCTCCGCCAAGGACAATGTACAGATATCCTGTTGGTTGTCCGTGTAAGGGTATGGCTGAAACAGAAAAGACCTTCTGGCGAGTCGCATCACGGGGATCGTCACCAAGAATAGGAAATGCGTCCGCCTCGGTGAGAAAACGATGTATTGGTTCTAACGAGACAGCCGAGCGCTTGACCTTCTCAGTGGGAGCGGAGAAGTTGACTATGCCCCCATTCTCATCGAGCAAGTACATCTCAATGCTCGGATTGATAACCATAAGTAGGTGAAACAGTTCTTTCAGAGCGTACGGACTCACCTCTCCTTGGCTGCTTAGTAACTGGTCAGCAACAATGTTTCTGGCCAGAGCACGGTTCAGCTTCTGATTCACTTCCTGCTGATACATGCGCGTCGTGAAGACCGTTAGGAGAGTGTATAGAACCCCAACCGCACAAAACAGGAAGAGCAACACAAGGGCGAGTTTGCCGTAGAGTGACCGCGACATGGTCAGTCCTTTAAGCCGGATCCTTCTAGTTCACAGAATTTGTATCCGACGCCCCACACAGTCAGAATAAAGTCGGGCTTGGCCGAATCCTTTTCAATCTTGGCGCGCAATCTGTTGATATGGGAATTTACCGTGTGTTCATAGCCGTCGTGACCGTAACCCCAGACCGAATCGAGAAGCTGACTGCGCGTATAAACTCGGCCTGGATGGGATGCAAACTGCAGGAGCAAATCGAACTCTTTGGCCGTGAGATCCCTCAAGCTGCCTCTCACTGTGACCTTCCGTTTTTCAACATCGATGAAGAGGCCCTTTGCGCGGATAGTTTTCTGAAGGTCCTGCGTCTTATCTCTAAATGCTTCAGAACGGCGGAAGAGGGCCTTTACACGTGCGAGCAGTTCTCGAACACTAAATGGTTTAGTAACATAGTCGTCAGCACCAACTTCCAGCCCAAGGACCCGGTCTATTTCTGAGGATTTCGCAGTCAACATGAGGATGGGTGTATAGGTGGGGAGCGATCGAAGCTGCCGACATATCTCTAACCCGTCGATGCCAGGCAGCATCACGTCAAGAATAATAAGGTCATATCTCTTCGAGAGCACACATTGAAGGCCATCCTCTCCGGTTTTGGCGATCTCTACGGCATATGCGGTGTCGGTCAGGTGCATCTCCAAGAGCCGACCAATATCTAAGTCGTCTTCTACGACAAGAATTTGTTTAGCCATAAAAACCATATATTCGAGGCAGCAGGAATGCCTTTAGCATAGCGTCCGTCACAAATTCATCACAGCCATAGATTATAGACCCAACTGAAAAAATCCTGGCATGCTGAGGAAATGTCCGCTTTCAATGCCAAGGCCTGGTTTAATCGAGCGAATATTCCATGTGGCGGTAGCCGAGAATTTTAAGAATCGAGACTACGAGTGGTCAGCCCCGCACAGTCGATACAGAGCCAGATTTCGCATGTGACGTCATGCTCCCTATAACAAAACCGCACCCACGCCCGTTCAAATTGGCAAAACTCGCAGAGCCGTTCCTTCGTATGCTCAGAACAGAGACAGGCTTTGCGCGCACGATCATACGTGGTGGCTTCCTGTCTGCAACCTGCCGGCCCAAATAGACTCGGCAGCTTCAGATCGCATCGATGCCAGATCATCCTCACACCTCCTGATAGACAAGCCCCTTCCCCAGCACGAGTTGCAGAATGGTGCCGCTAAACCAAATGGGATGCCCTGACAGCAGATCCTCCCAGGTCTTGATGAAAACGATCCTCGGGATTTCAATCTCGCCTCTGATCCGTCGGTAGGCATTCCTGGTCGACCATTGATGCCGCATCTCCTCCCACAGTCGGCTGATGGGAAAGCCCAGCGACCGCTTCCAGGACCAACACATATTCACGTAGCCACATTGATCCTGGACGTACTGGCTGATGACATAGCGGCTGAGACGGTTTCGTGAACGATGGCTAGGCTGATAGGCCTTGATCCAGACCACCGGAGCCCCGTGGAGGGCTTGCCACTGGGAGGAAAGCCATTCCTGAGAGATCCAGAAGCGGCGGGCGCGCTCCCCGTCCGGCACCCGCCAGGCCCAGAAGATATGGAGGACGCCATGCCCTTCCTCAGTCCGGACCTGGTAATACTCCAACCCCTGAAAGCCGAGCTGGCGTTCGATCCGCTGACGCAGTTGTTTATGATGGTAGGTCAGCTTCTCCGCATCCCCGCCTTCTGCCGTGGAGAGCGTGACCCAGAGCACCTGGAACTGGTGGCATTCCCAGAACCAGAGGAGGGACCGCACCCGGTGATAGCCCCGTTTTTGCTTTCTCGTCCATTCGCCGGCGACTGGTTCCCTCCGGAACTCCTTCCACCGGCTCATCGGGCGGCCTCCGCTTGAGGAATGGCCGGCCTCAGGCCGGCAGTCAGAATCCGTTCCAGCTCCTCGATAGGAATCCGCACAGCGCGCACCGACGGCTTCACATAGGCAATCTGCCGTTTCAGGATGTATTTCCTGATCGTGCTTTCCTTGAGCCCTAACCGATTTGCCGCTTCTCGAATGGTGATCAATTTTGTACTCGGAACCATTTGGCACCTCCTTGGTAATGAGTCGGTTATTCTAGTTATGCCTTATACAAATTAGGCATAACGTGTCTTGACATGAATTACCATTGCTGAAGTACACTTCCCAAGAGTTTTCAGTCCCAAGGTGGCTCGTTCACCTCCAGTTTTTTCTATGAAATGGGATTAAGTGGTGAAGCTGGCGAAGCCAGCTACAGAAGGAGAGGGCAGATGACCATAGACCGCGCCGCAATCTTTGAGCAGTTCTACGGCGAAATGAAGAAGGCCAGAGAGCGTATTCTCACCACAGCAGACGGCGAAGTCGGCTGGCTCTTGAAGTTTATCCAGACCGACCTAGAAGCTCTCACGCCAAGTGAATGGATGGTTCTGGCGTTCGAGGTGGCCAGCTTTGTCGATGACGTGGCCAATCGCCATGGTGAAGAAATCGCGACAGAAGGAGGGTGGAGCGTCCAATCTATCCCAGGTGAGAGGTTTCGTGGCACTATTCCAAGCCGCGCAGAGGCCAAGGAAATTCAGACCATGGTCCTCCGCAGTCTGGAAAACTTATGGAAAAATGCAGTGGCTGCCTTCAGGTTCCCTCAATTCACCATCATTGTCACGTTGCCTGGCGCGGACCACGAACGAAAAGGGAGTGTGTTTGTTGCCACAAAGCGAAAAGTAAAGGAGTTTGAATATCGGTTCGCTTATTTATTAGTCGACTATTCCGGGCGAATTCGCCGTTGCCCGGAGTGCCAACGGATTTACCTCGCCATCCGGTTTGATCAAACCTACTGCGGTCCTCGATGCCAGACACGAGTGGCCACTCGGAAATGGCGAGAGAAACATCTTCCGAAGAAACAAAGGGCCTCTGTAGATACGACTAGCACGAAGGCCGATTCAGCCAGGAAAGGTAGAAAGGGAAGCTCTGATGGCAAGGCCAAACGGTAAAGACCGTGGAGTGGTGTTTAAGCAAGGCGGGTGGTGGGTTCGCCTCTATGTGAATGGCCGGGAGAAATGGTTTCGGGCGGACTCCAAGAGCCAAGCCAAGACGCTGTACGGTCGTTTGCGGTCCGAGGCGCGCGAGAATCGCTACTTTCCCGAGAAGTATGCTGTTTCCAAGGAATTGACCCTCCGAGCATGGATTGCGCGGTATCTGGAAGGGGTGACCTCGCCAGGGCTTCGGAATGTGCATCGCTATGGAAAGTTCTGGTCGAAGCTCCTAGGACGGAAGCTTCTGACCGAGATTACCGCCGACGACTTACGGCATATCCAAGCCAAAATGAAGCACAAGGGCACACGAACCGCCCGAACGATTAACCGCTACTTTGGAGCCTTACGACGTATCCTGAACTTGGCGATTGCCGATGGTCTGCTATCGGCCAATCCGATCAAAGGCGTGAAGTTCTTTTCCGAGCCTGCCGGGCGGCTTCGCTTCCTAAGTGATAAGGAAATCTCCAGTCTCCGGGATACCTTGCTGCCGGAGCACTGGTTAATTGTAGCCTTTGCTCTGGAAACAGGCTTACGCCTCACGGAGCAGTTTCATTCGCGCTGGGACTGCCTGAACACCGAACAAGGCATCTTGACCATTCCATTGAGTAAGTCAGGCAAGACCCGCCACGTCATTCTGACGGATGCCGCGCTGGACATCGTCAAGGGTCTCACCTCATGGATGCACAGCCCTTTCCTGTTCCCTAGTCCTCTCACCTCCGCACAACCGATGCAGGGACGAAACTTTGTAGTAAAGATCTATGAACCGGCGTTGAAGCGAGCAAAAATCGAAGGAGTCACCTGGCACACGTTACGGCATACCTTCGCGTCTCGTGCTGTCATGGCAGGAGTGGATATCAGAACCGTGCAGGAACTGATGGGCCATTCCACGATCACGATGACCATGCGCTACGCCCATCTCTCCCCGGCTCACTTACGAACAGCAGTAAATCGAGCGAGTTTGGGAGCCATTGCCACGAAAAGTGCGAGTGGAACCGGGAGTAAAACCGGGAGTAGCGAAAATCAGGGGGTGGAACAGGGTCCGGTCAGAATCACCGAACCCTCTGAGATATCAGCAGGAATGGTTGGAGGCGCCGGGCGGGTTCGAACCGCCGCATCGCAGTTTTGCAGACTGCTCCCTTAGCCACTTGGGTACGGCGCCACGGGTCGGATTATAGAAGGGGGAGCGTCAGGAACTCAACCGCGAAGAACGGAGAAACGGAGGAAACTTCGAACAACACAGCCGGTGATCAGAGGCATCCTGACTACGGCTTGCTCGGGAGTACTGGAATGTCACGGACGATCGTGGACTGCTCATCCGGCGCGTGGCCCATCAATTCCCACCCTGCCTCTGCTTGCACGTCCGACGACCTGTCGTGCGTGGCGCCGGAAGCCTCAGCGTCTTTTTCCTTGGCCAATTGCTCGACTTCGTAAATGAGTGTGTCCATGAGCTCGTCCATCGGCACCTTACGCATCAGCTTCCCTTTCTTGAAGAGAATGCCTTTGCCTTCGCCGCCGGCAATGCCGATATCGGCTTCCTTGCCTTCGCCGATGCCGTTGACCACGCAACCGAGGACGGACACATTCAAGGGCGTCTTGATATGGCCCAATTTCTTTTCCAACTCATTGGCCATGCGGACCACGTCGATTTCCACTCGGCCGCAGGTCGGACAGGCAATCACATTGATGCCACGGTGGCGCAACTCCAGCGATTTGAGAATCTCGAAGCCGACTTTCACTTCTTCCACCGGATCGGCGGCGAGCGAGACGCGCAACGTGTCACCGATACCTTGCGAAAGCAGCCAGCCGAGGCCGATGGCGGACTTGACCGCGCCGGTCATGGCAGTGCCCGCTTCCGTAATCCCGATATGCAATGGATAGTTGGACTGGGTGGAGAAGAGATAGTAGGCATCGATCGCATGATGCACGTCGGAGGCTTTGAGCGACACCTTCATGTTGGTGAAGCCCTCGTCTTCCAAGGCGTGAACCGCGTTCAAGGCCGATTCGGACAGGGCTTCCGGTGAAGGCCAGCCATACTTGTCAAGCAGCGGCCGTTCGAGCGAGCCGCCGTTCACGCCCACACGCAGGGGGATGCCCCGCTCGTTGACGGCCTTGATCACTTCCTGCACTTTCCACCAAGCCCCGATGTTGCCAGGGTTGATACGGACGCAATCGACAACTTCAGCCGCCTTGAGGGCCAGACGATGATCGAAGTGAATGTCGGCGATCAACGGCACCGTCATCGCCGCCTTGATCTTCGGCAGCGCTTCCGCCGCCGCCTCGTCCGGAACGGCGACACGAATGAGCTCGCAACCGGCGATTTCCAATTGCCGGATCTGCTCCACGGTCGCCTTCACGTCGCGCGTATCGGTAGAGCACATCGACTGGACTGAAATCGGCGCATCACCGCCGATTTTGACCGATCCCGCTTGAATCTGCCTGGTTTTCTTCCGCGTGATGTGCATGAACTCTCGTTTGTTACTCTTTGATCGCTCGTTTCAATTCATCACTCATAACTCAGCGCTCAGACCTCGCGCTAGCTGCCCTGCTCATCGCCGTGCGGCAAACTACCGACGAGCGAGGCCAATCGGGCGGCATCGTCCGCCACCGCACCGGCGCCAAACAACTGTTTCACGCTATTGTAGATGCCGTCAGCGGTGAGGCCGTACCGTTCACGCAACAGGTCCTGCGGACCTTGCTCGATGTACCAATCCGGCAATCCAAGCACTTTAGTGCGCAACAGGAGTCCGGCATCGGATAGGGCTTCCAAGACAGCCGAACCGAATCCGCCCATCTTGCAGCCTTCTTCCACCGTCACCAGACAACGGACGTTCTTTGCCGTCTTGAGGATGAGCTCGGTATCCAGCGGCTTCGCAAACCGGGCGTTGACCACGGCGGCGGAAATGCCTTCTTGCGCCAACCGTTCGGCGGCCTTCATGGCCGGACACACCGTGACGCCGATCGCGACGATCGCCACATCCGTCCCTTCCCGCAGCAATTCACCCTTGCCGATAGGCAGGGCAGTAGGCTCCGGATCCATCGGCACACCGAGGCTCACGCCGCGCGCGTACCGCACAGAAGCGGGACCATCAAAACTCACACAAGTCTTGATCATATGCTGCAATTCGTTTTCGTCCTTGGGCGCGGCCACAACCATGTTCGGCACATGCCGGAGGAATGCGAAATCGAATGCGCCATGGTGCGTCGTGCCGTCTTCGGCGACGAGACCGCCCCGATCGATACAGAAGGTCACCGGCAGGTTTTGCGTCGCCACATCGTGCACGACTTGATCGTAAGCCCGCTGCAAGAAGGTGGAGTACAGAGCCACCACCGGCTTCATGCCCTGCGCGGCCATACCGGCGGCAAAGGTGACGGCATGTTGCTCGGCGATACCCACATCATAGATACGGTCCGGGAACTCTTTTTCAAACGCATTCAGCCCGGTGCCCTCGCACATCGCGGCGGTGATGGCGACCACTCGCCTGTCTTGACGCGCGACCTTGATCAAGGCATCGACGGCCATGCTGGTGTAACTGGGGCGCACGGCTTTTTTCGCCGGCACACCGGTTTCACGCACGAACGGCGGGCAGGCATGGAACCAGACGGGATTGTCCATGGCGGCCTGATAGCCCAAGCCTTTTTTCGTGATCACGTGCAGCAGGACCGGGCCCTTCATTTTCAGCACGTTTTCCAATGTCGGAAGCAGGTGTTCAAAGTTATGTCCGTCGATCGGCCCGGCATACTGAAAGCCTAATTCCTCGAACAGCAGACCGGGGAGAATCGCACCTTTGGCCAATTCTTCAGCCCTCCGGGCAATCTTTTGTACTTCCAGACCGATATGGGGAATCTTGCGCAGGAGCTGGCCGGTTTCTTCGCGCATGCGGGCGTAGAACTCGCCGGTGAAGGTCCGATTCAGGTACGCGGAAATGGCTCCGACGTTTCGAGAAATCGACATCTGATTGTCGTTGAGAACGACAATAAAATCCTTGTTCGTCCCACCCGCATGGTGTAGCCCCTCCAAAGTCATTCCTGCCGTCATCGCCCCGTCGCCCACGACGCAGACCACTTTGTGTTTCTCGCCCCGTTGCTCCCGCGCTTCCACCATTCCGAAGGCGGCCGAGACGCCGGTTCCGGCATGTCCGGCATTGAAGGTATCGTACGCACTTTCTTCGCGCTTGCAGAAGCCACTCAACCCGCCGTATTGCCGCAGGGTATGAAACTGTTCCCGGCGTCCGGTGAGGAGCTTGTGCGTATAGGCTTGATTGCTGGTATCCCAGACAATTTTATCTTTGGGCGTCTCGAGGAGATATTGCAATGCGACCGTCAACTCCACGACACCCAGATTGGAGGCCAGATGCCCCCCGACATTCGAAACCACCGCGAGGATTTGCTCACGAATCTCCTGGCATAGTTCCGGAAACTGTTCAGGGGACAGTCGCTTCAAATCAGCGGGACTGTGGATATTTTTTAGCAGAGACATTGCACAATCTCCTTGTCAAAGCATGACAATTGGACGCAGGTATTCATCTTCGTGGAAAACAATCGTCTTGAGAAGGTCGTGGCGAAGCAGCGAAAGAAGTTCGTACAAATCGCCTCATCCTCACATATGGGAACGCCTGTGTCAAGATTCCGCTGTCCTCCGGAATCATCCGCCCGTCGGTGTTACGATCGGAACCGGTACGTAAGCACCGTGGAAAGGGTAAAATCGGCGGCGCTGCCGGTGATGAAGTCCAGATTCTCGACCCCATACACTTGCCACAGCAGCCTGGGCAGTACCCGATAGCTCACCCCTAGCACGGACTCGGTCACACCCTTATCCAAGACACGGGTTCCTGTGCCGTGAAAGGGCGGAGAATAATAGTCGAACTGCGCCGTGATGGAAAATTTTTCCGTCCAGAGATATTCCACGGCCACCAATCCACTGATGACCGGCTGGAGGTCGAGCCCGGCGATTTGTCCTGTGGGGAAAACCCCGTTTAAATTGGCGTAGACAATCCACCCGGTCGCGAAGGTCTTATCCAATGCGAGGCCGATGCCCGCATCCGGATGCCCGCTGCCGAAAACTTGGTCTGCATCTCCGGTCGGAGCTTTGACTCCCACGCGAAACGACAGAGCCGGAAGCGTCGAGGTCTCCTTCAACAGTTGATATTTCCCGTAGAACGAAATATCGCCCAGGCCAGTTGCGCCATTGGCGCCTTGAAACATGGTCCGGCCACCATTGCTAATATTGAAGGCATAGGCCGTTTCCCTCAACGCCTTGCGGGCCGGAGAAATGCCGGTCGTCCCCCGCTCCACCCCGAGAATCGGCTCCTCCATGAATCCGCGATATCGATGATAGCCCGGTACTTCCACCCCGATTTCAAGCCGATCGGTCAGGCCATACCGCAGGAACAACGCAGCACGCACCGTTTCAAACTTCATGGTCACATCGGCCTGCTCCTCCTGATCTCGGGCGATCGTGGCAGTATTGGCCGCTTCGAGACGGATATCGAAATCGCCCTTGCGCAGCACAGCCGCCCGCTCGCCAGGCATCGCCAATACTAGCTGGTCCAAGGCTTGGAAGTTTCTGACAGGGAAGGGACCAAACCCTTCCGCCCCAGCCAGAAGCGGCAGGCCGCAGGGAAACCCAATGATGCAGAGAAAATAGACGAGGTGCCGCATGAGTAATACCCGGCCGTTCACTCAGGCGTGTACGTTTAATACGGGAAGTCCAGCCCGGCGAAAATCGCGCCGCCTTCGCGGCTGTACCCGTAATCGAGACGGCCGACCACATTCGGACGCACAATCGCTCGAAACCCGACGCCCGGCGTCATCCGGTAATCCTGAAAGCTCACGTCCTTAAAAGAGTTAAACACCTGGCCCGTATCCAGAAACGGGGCGAGTTCAAAATCTGCGGTCACTCCCGCCAGCTTTGTGCGCAGGATATGAATCCGCTCTTCGATACTGAAGGCAATCAAATGCTTGTCGATATAGCGATCCATCCCGAATCCGCGCAGATTGTTCTGCCCGCCCAGTGACGATTGTTCGAAGAACGGCACTTGCGAGCCGATCGTGGCCTGCAGGTCGGCCCGGACGACCAGAATGGCACGCTTGGATTCGCTGGGGAACAACTTTTTCACTTCGATTTCGTACCGTGAGTACACGGGGTGATCGCCATTTTTGACATTTTGATTCAGCTCGGCGTAAGCCATGACAGACATGCCGTCGGTGGGCGTAACCAGGCTGTCGCGGGTGTCGTAGTAAAATGAGGCGCGATGTCCGACGATGATGGACTCGCCTTGAATGCCGTCGACCGTGGGAAATTGCTCGACTGAAAAAGGAAGATCCGTGGCGCCTCGCTGGAGTTGTACCTGCCGGACCCGCTGTCCGACGGAAACCTGCGTCACTTCATTCGCATAGAGGCCGAGCCGCCAGTAGGCACGCGCTTCTCTGGCGGTGTAGTTCGATTCATCGGCCTGCACCGTCGACTGGCCCAGCCCGAAGAATCGAGAGGTGGCATTTTTAAAGAAGGTGCCGCCGAAGTTCAGAAAATACTGCCCGTTCCCGAAGGCGGGGTCGACATAGTCAAACAGCACTTTACGTTCGATTTTCTCAGTCAGCGAGGCGATCAGCTTCATCTGCCGCCCCCCGGGATCGTACTTAAAGAGGTTGAATACCGCCCGGCTGCCGACAATCGAGTTCTGAATCAGCATCGGCGCCATGAGGTATTTCAATTCGCCGTCCGGATCGGAGATCAGAATCGGCGCGATCAAGCCGGCATCGTTCCCGTCGTTCTTGCTGGTAGAGACCGACGGAACCGGGAAAATTTGGGTATCGGCCCCTGCCGGAGAGCTCGGCAAAAGGAGTCCGGCCAGCGCCAGGAGAATACGGATCGACGAAAAATAATGTCGCTGCATGGCGCTCGCCGGAACGGTCGCTCTCTATTGACACTACGGAGCTTTGATCTTGTCGGACTTCTTGCGGAGCTGATCAACGAGGTCGGAATACGAGGAGGTGTGAAGGATCTTCGTAAATTGCCCGCGGTAATTGTTCACCAGACTGACGCCATCGACCACGACGTCGTACACATGCCAGTCGTTACTTTTGTTCAAGAGCCGGTAGTCCATGGGGATTTCAGTTTTGCCGGACAACACCTTGGTACGCACTTCCGCATATTCTTTCTCCGTGCGCTCATTCAGGTATTGCACGCCCTCACCGGAATAGGTCTCCACCCGATCGGCATAGGTATTGGTCAACAAGGTTCGAAACAGGTCGACGAACTCCTGCTTCTCCTTGTCCGACAATTGATTCCATTGCGCGCCCAATGATCGTCTCGACATTTCGGAATAGTCGAATCGCGCCGCGACGACTTTTTCCAAACGCTGCCGCCGGTCTTCATGTTTGGCCGGCGCCTTCAGTTCTTTATCGTTCAAAATCCTGAGGACCTCATCAACCGTTCCCCGGATCGATTCCGTGGCCGGACCGGCCATGGCGGACGACAACCCGCCCACGAACAGCTGCAGCGCCAACAGGACGAACACGACTATCCATTGCCTTGCATGCATTCCAACACCTCTCCTGTGAGTGGTGATTCCCTTGTCCCACCGGCCCAATCTAAGCATTGCCCCTTCTGCGAATGAGCTCGGCAAGATTAGTTCACCTTACCATGTACATACTGGCTAACCAGTTCCTCCAGATCAAGCCCTGACTCAGTGTCACGAATTTTGTCGCCGGGCTTCAATGGATCGCCGCCCCCGCCTACGGAAAGTGCGAGATATTTATCCCCGATGATGCCACGGGTTTTGATGGAAGCAATCGTGTCGGAGTACAACTTCACACCATCTTGAATCGCCAGTGCCACCAATGCCCGGTCGCTGGTGAGCCCAATAGTACGAACCCGGCCGACCTCGACCCCAGCAATTTCCACCGACGCGCCCGGCTTGAGTCCTGAGGCTGACGTAAACTCCGCCTCGATGGGATAATTGTGTCCGCCGATGACTTCCAATTTCCCCAGCTTGATGGAAAGATAACCTAGGCAGGCGATGCCGACGAGCACGAAAATCCCGACCATCAGTTCAAGTTTTGCACGTTCCATAACGTCTCCTATCAGTGGCCTTCAGTCGCCAAACCTTTCGGCGCGACAGTGCCCCCGACAAAAATAAACTCGCGAATCTCTTCATCGGTCGTCTTCACAAACTCGCTTGAAGGCGCCATCTCGGCAATGCGGCCGTTCTTCAGCATCGCCACGTAATCGGAAATGCCAAAAATCTCCGGAATCTCGTGACTGACCATCACGGCGGTGAAGTGGAATTGCTGCTGCATCGCCACAATGAGATCGTGAATGGCTTTCGCCATCAAGGGATCGAGCCCCGTCGTCGGCTCATCGAACAGAATGATCTCCGGCTCCATCACCAACGCGCGAGCCAGCCCGGCGCGTTTGCGCATCCCCCCGCTCAATTCCGCAGGGAATTTATGCCCCATGCCCTTCAATCCCACCTGCTCAAGTTTCTCCTCGACTCGCTTGGTCACGATGTCACCCTTCAGGCGGAGTTTTTCTCGCAACGGGAAGGCGACGTTCTCAAACACCGTCATGGAATCGAACAGGGCGGCGCCCTGGAACAGCATCGCGAATTTCTTGCGGACCTCGTTGAGCGCCCGTCCTTTAAGACGCGCAATGTCCGTCCCATCGATCCAGACTTCGCCGCGATCCGGCTGCATGAGGCCAATAATGTGCTTCAACAATACACTTTTGCCTTCGCCGCTCCGTCCGATGATCGTGGTCAATTTGCCTGTGGGAATGGTGAGGTCGACGCCACGCAGTACGGCCTGCTTCCCCAACGTCTTTTCTACCCCGACCAGTTTAATCATGTGAATCCCAACAAAGAGGCCATCAGCGGTCAGCAATCAGTTCGCATTCAAAGTCTGAATGCTGAAGGCTGATGACTGACAGCTCTATAACAAGACCGACGTCAGAAAATAATCCCAGACCAGGATCAATACGGCAGAAAGCACCACGGCTTCGGTCGTCGCCGTTCCCAGACCTTCGGCACTGTGTTTCGTGTGAAAGCCCTTATAACAGCAGACCCAGCTGATCAACAGACCGAAGCTGATGGATTTGAGAATGCCGCCATAGACGTCTTTCCATTCCACCGCCGACTCGATTGAACTCCAATACGCGCCTTCATTGCCGTTCAGCAGTTGCACCCCGACGACATAGCCACCGTAAATGCCGACCACGTCGAAGAGTGCGACCAATAAGGGCACGGCGATCAGACTGGCAACCAGCTTCGGGCCGATCAAATACTGCAACGGGTTGATAGCCATCGTGTCCAACGCATCGATCTGCTCGGTAATCCGCATGATGCCAATTTCGGCGGTCATAGCCGATCCGGCGCGGGCCGTCACCATCAGCGCAGCCAGCACCGGCCCCAACTCACGAATGATGCTCAGCGCCACGGCGGATCCCAGCACCGCCTCGGAGCCGAATTTCCGCAGCGTGTAGTAGCCCTGAAGCGCCAGGACCATGCCGGTAAAGACAGCGGTGAGCACGACCACGAAGGTAGATTTGTAGCCGATGAAATTGAGTTGCTTGACGATTTGATAGAACCTGAACGGCGGACGGGTTAGCCAGGCAAAGGAGGAGAGCACGAACAACATCATTCGTCCCATCTGCTCCGTCAGATCGATGGTAAACCGTCCGATGCGAGCAATACCTTCCACGCCTTACCCTCCTCTTCTCTCACAGGCCGGACGACCGCCGCGCATGGCTTCCGATCAGCCGATGCCTTCATGCAGGGCGCGATCGGCACAGGCGCGATACAAGGCCGTCAACTGCGCCCCGGCGACCTGACTTTGTATTCGGAGACGATTGAGCCCGATCAGGCTCGCTGGATGTGCCAGACACGCCACCACACCCTTTGCCCATCCAGATGGCCTGAGAAACAGGTTGAAGTCAAGCGGCAGACTCTCATCCTCGAGATCCGATACCGTGCGCACGATCGCAAAAGGAATCCGATGCTCCGAGGCCACCAGCCCTAAGGCCGCGCTTTCCATGTCGAGACCGATGCCTCCGGCTCGTCCGGCAACCTCCCGCTTTTCCTCCGCCAGGCACAGTACTCGCGGCACGGTGACAAATCCACCGCTTCGCATTGGCAAATCATGCGTATGCACGGCCTGCTTCACCCAATCCACCATAGCCGGAGCGCAGGAAACGGGAGCTGCCGTTTGCGCGCCGTTTTCCAAGATCACGTCTGTACCGATCAACACATCCCCGATATCGGCCGGTCCCAGAGCGCAGGCGAATCCCGTGGACCAGATCGCCGATAGAGACTGCGCCGCGAGCATCCGCCGAGCAGTTGCCGTCGCGCGCTCGGGTCCGACCCCCATAGGAATGATCCACCATTCGACTGATGCGTGGCGCGCCACCACACAACGAATCCCACCGACGACCCGGACCTCGCTCGCGGGAAAGGCATGCCGCACGGCGGCCAATTCCCATCGGGTGGCGACAAAGACACCAATCGTGGTCACAGCGGCTCCCGATGACTGATGGCAGGGGGAAATGGACTCGATGAACATCCACGGTCAGCGAGGCGACCGGAACTGTCCTGATTGATAAGCCAGCTGTCGCAATTCATCCGCCCTCGTCGTTCCACGAGTCTTCAGATTGCGATACATGGCCAGTGCCCAGAGGGGGAAGTATTGGCAATACCAATGATAACGGAGATAGAACACGCGAGGGAAACCGGTTCCGGTATGGCGCACCTCTTCCCATGACCCGTCCTTCTGCTGATTTCGAATGAGGTAATGAATACCTCTGGCCAGGCTGAATGAGTCCGTGACGCCGCCTGCCATGAGGGCCAAGAGCGCCCACGCGGTTTGCGATGGGGTACTCTCGCCGCGCCCGCTCTCCGCCACATCCGCATAGGAAAGGCAGGACTCGCCCCATCCGCCGTCTGGATTCTGCTTCGATTCGACCCAGCTGACCGCGCGGCGGATGTACGGAGAGGAGAGGTCTTCGCCGATGGCTCGCAGCCCGGAGAGAACCGACCATGTGCCATAAATGTAATTGACGCCCCAACGACCATACCAACTACCGTCCTGCTCTTGATCGTTCTTCACGAAGGTCAGCGCCGAAGCCACGGACGGATGTGTCCAGTCGTACCCCAGGGTGGCGAGCATTTCGAGACAGCGTCCGGCTAGGTCCGCCGTACTGGGATCCAACAAGGCGCGATGGTCGGCAAACGGAATGTAGTTGAACACGATTCGATTATTGTCGACGTCGTACGCGCCCCACCCACCGTCGGATCCCTGCATCGCAGTCACCCAACGGCATCCCCGGCGAATTGCCAGCCGCTGCTGCTCTTCATCGGGCAGACGCACTTTCGCCAGGGCCATCAAGACGACCGCGGAATCATCCACGTCGGGGAAAAGCTCATTTTCAAACTGGAAATACCAGCCGCCCGGCTCCGCGCCAGGAGAGGAAATAATCCAATCTCCAACGGTCTTCGTTTGCTTGGACAGCAACCAGGTGGCTGCTTTCTGCAACGCCGGATGATCCTGCGGCATACCGGCTTCAGACAGCGCATTGATGAGCAAGGCGGTATCCCAAATCGGAGAATGGCAGGGTTGCAAATGCAACGCATCGACACATTGCCCGTTGTCCATCACGGTATCGTGAATTTCGAGTTCTTCGATCTCCCGCATCGCTTTCACGACGAGGGGATCGTCATTCTTGTACCCGAGGCAGTTCAGCGCCATCACCGAATTGGCCATGGCGGGATAAATGGCACCGAGTCCACCGCTCCCCTTCATATGATCGAGCATCCAGTTCTCAGCGCACTTAAGCGCCTTCCGGCGAACCCACTCGACCGGCGAGCGATCATAGACCTTGAGCAGCGCGTCGAGATTGATGAAAAAATTTCTGGCCGTAAACCAGGTGCGGTCCTTTTTGAATGGAGGGACTGTGCTGTAATCGATCTCGGCCGGTGGTTGCGTGTACAGCTCGTCGATGCCTTGCTCGGGCGGCACATCACACTGGGGCCGTTTGGCGAAAATGATCAAGAGCGGAATGAGGACCGCGCGCGACCAATAGGAAATGGCGTAGATGCTGAAATAGAACCGCTTCGGCAACAGCATGATTTCCGGCGGCATACTGGGCACGCCGCGCCAATCGTACTGGCCGAACAAGGCGAGGGCGATTTTTGTGAACACATTGGCCGCCACCACCCCGCCCTTGTCGAGGATGCAGGTTCGCGCCTGGACCATGAACGGTTCATCGGCCGATACGCCGGAAAGTTTCAAAGCAAAGTACGCTTTGACGGAGGCGCTGATATCCGCCGGCCCTCCGTGATAAATGGGCCATCCTCCGCACGGAAGTTGGGCGGATTTCAGATAGCGGATGACTTTGCGTTCGCGCTCGGGGTCCACGCAGTTCATGAACCGCCGCAACATGAGATATTCGGAACTCAGCGTCGTGTCTGCTTCCAGTTCAGCGACCCAAAAGCCTTCAGCAGCGTCCTGCCTGGCCAAAAACCACGCCTGACTTTTCCGAATCGCTTCTTCCAGCGCTTCGAGTTGACCGGTGGTATGTGAAGGAGCTCGCTTTGCGCCTTCACCGGCTTGAGGGTCAGGCTTGCTGGAGACAAGGCGCAGCACCGGAGCAGAGGCAAAATCGCGCGCGGCTCTGATTCGGCTGGGTACCGACACCAGCAGACTATCGGACAGACGATTGAACAGGTTCTTCAGAAGTCGCATAGCGTGTTGCCGTGAATCAGACAGAGACGGCGGGATCGATAGTCGAAACGGTTCCATCCATCAAGCAGCGATCACATGAAACCGCACAATACCATGTATACCCATTAGCAGGACTGTATAACAAACTGCTTCAGGCCAGTCAAGAGAAGTGGCCCGCACCGTGCACCCTAAGTGCGCGTTTGAACTGAAGACTACGCGCTCTGTACCCTTCGGAACCGTCTTCGTTAGGCCGGCTGAAGATCGCCGAGCTTGACGGAGATCAAGGTCGACACGCCAGGTTCTTCCATCGTCACGCCGAAGAGCGAATCCGCCATCGCCATCGTCCGCTTGTTGTGCGTGATGACCATAAATTGGGCCGTCGAGGACAGGCTGCGCAAGACGCTCGTGAACCGCCCAATGTTTTCTTCGTCGAGCGGCGCATCGATTTCGTCCAAGATGCAGAAGGGGGTCGGACGGATCAAGAAACTGGCGATCAACAGCGCCATCGCCGTCAGGGTCTTCTCTCCACCGGACAACATCGTAATACTCTTCAACCGTTTCCCCGGCGGTTGCGCCACGATCTCCACGCCCGGTTCGCGCGCGCCGTTGTCCTCCACACCTTCCTCCAACGGCTCCTCCACCAGCTGCAACTCCGCGCGCCCACCAGGGAAGAACTGCGCAAACACCTCTCGAAACTTCTGCTGTAATTCGTTGAACGTCTCCACGAACATGTCTTTCGTCGTGCGATTGATCTTCTGAATGATTTCCTTGAGCGACGCAATGGAGGTGGACAGATCCTGCTCCTGGGTCGTCAGAAACTGATACCGTTCTTCCAATTCACGATGTTCATCGATTGCCGCGAGATTGATCGCGCCCATGCGGTCTAACCGTTCGCGGATTTTCTGAATCTGTTCCCGCAACTGCGGCGTGTCGAGCAGGGAGACCGGTGCAGCTGGTTCTTCTCCTTCGGTGACGGCCTGCTCATCGGTTGATGACACCAGCAGTCTAGCCGGATCAATTTGATAAGTGCCCACCAGCGTGCTCTCGATGGTAGAAAGATGCGTCTTCACCTCGGCCTTTCGCACTTCAGCCGTCATGCGGCGATCATGCAAGGCCGACAAACTCTGCCGCACGGTGGCAAGGGTTTCTTCGACCGTATGCAATCCGTTCATCTCTTCAGCCTGACGCTCCTGCGCCGCGATGAGTTCCGATTTGATCCCGTCCACCTCGGCGCCGAGTTCGCGGCAGAGCGCCTCCTGCCTCGTCTGCTCTTCCCGGCTGTTCTCTGTGGCCAGCACCAGCCCGGCCACCTGCTCTTCGAGCTCGGCCGCACGCCGCTGCGCGGCATCCAGCCGTTGCGTGAATCGCGCAATATCACTGTGGGCATGCTCTCGGCGTCCACGCATGCTTTCGAGCGACAACCGGACTTCGGTCAGCCGCTGCTGAATCGCGAGCCCTTGGCTCTCGATGACCACCAACCGTTCACGGATCTGCAGCAGGCCGTTTTCCTGGCCGAGCTTTTCCGCCACCCACTGTTCAAGTTGAGCCTGACCGGATTGCAACTGCTCTTGCAACCGCGCCTGTTCGGCCAATCCCCGCTGCAATTCTTCCGCCAACATGTCCATGCGCCGGTGCAACTCTCCGCGCTGGCGCTCCACGTTGGCATCGTCTTTCTGAAGTGATAACTCCAGCATCTCCGCCTCGCGGATGGCTCTGCCTAGCTGCTGTTCCTCTTCACGCCCCAGGCCCAGCGCAGATGCCGCCTCTTCACGTGCCACACGGGCGAGCTCCAGCGCTTGCACGGCTTCCGTGCGGCGAGCTTCCAACTCCAGCACTTCTCGCCGTCGCTGCAGGAGCCCCGCACCGGCACTGGTGCCGCCGCCGGTCATCACGCCGGCCGCATCCAACGTCTCGCCAGATAACGTCACATAGGTTGGCCCTGCAGGAGCCGGCCATTGATGCTGTTCCCACAATTGCAGCGCCACGGCGAGGGATTCGACAATCACGATGCCATCAAATAAATAACTCAAGGTGGAAGCCGATGCGCCTTCCGCTCGGATCACATCGATGGCGCGCCCCACGACTCCCGGCTGCCCATTGAGTGCAGGCCACCAGGAGGCCGAAGAATCCGCTGCCGCCTGGTCGGTCGCCCACCGGATCTGTTGCGGGATAAACGCTCCGCGCCCAAGCTCCTTGCCCTTCAAAAACTCCACTGCTCGGCTGGCGGCTGACGGTTGATCGACCAACCAGCCCCGTACCCGTTCCCCCAAAATCGTCTCCACGGCCCGATCAAGACCAGGCGGAATCACGAGCCACTCAGCCAACGCCTCTCGCACTCCGTCACACGTTTTCAGCGCGGTGCCTTCCTCCTCCCCTTCGCGGCCATATCCCATTTCCTCCCGCACGACACCTTGCAAGGCACCCAAGCGGGATTCCACCGCGGCCACATCTTCGGAGAATCGGACGATATCCCGATCCAATCCCGTAATCTGCCCGCCCAGTCCTTCAATGCGCTCGATCGCGGCTTGGCGTTCAGCCATGAGTCCTTGAATGCGCTGACTTGCCTCTTCCCGCTGCGCGGCCAGAAGCTCCCGCTGCTCATCCAATCCGGCTGCTTGCGCGACCAGCTGCTCCTGCTCACGCGAGACCCGTTCCGCCCGGGCTAAGGTTTCCTGCTGGCGCGCGGTTACCTGCGCAAGACTTTGCTCCGTGTTCGCCACGAGGACGGCGAGATTCAGCACATCCTTGCGGGCACGCTCCTCTTCACTGACCGCTGCGGCCCGATGCCCTGCCAGGGCTTTCGCTTCGGCATCCGCCTGCTGGAACTGGGCTTCCTGTTCGACAATGTCGCCGTCCAATTGCAGCAAGGTCGCCCGCAATTCTTCGATCTCGACCTGAGCCTGCTCCTGATCCGCCGCCAGCCGCTCCATTTCCTGCGAAGCCTGGACACGTTGCCGCTCAAATAACTCGGTCCGGTTCCGCTCGACCTCCGCGGCCGTCAACGCCTGGGACTGGCGCTGCTCGGTCCCCGCCAAGGTATCCCGCACGCGCGAAATGGCTTCGGCCGCGTCGTTCATCCGGAGCCGGATGGCTTCCTGTTCCGAATCCAGACGAGCCTGCTCGGCGACCTGCTCGGCCTCCAACGCTTCCACTTCCCGTGCTTCGCGGTCCACGGATTCCAGGTCGGCATGCATGGTGCTATAGTCACGGGACAACAATTCGATCTCGAGCCCTTTGGCTTCTTGCTGCAGCGTTTGATACGTCCGGGCCTGGCGAGCCTGGCGTTCCAGTGAATTCAGCTGTTTCTTCACTTCCGCCACAATGTCGCGCACCCGCAAGAGATTCTGTTGCGTCGATTCCAGCTTACGAAGCGCTTCAGCCTTCTGCTTTTTGTACCGGACGATGCCTGCGGTTTCTTCGATCAATTCCCGGCGGTCCTGCGGTGAGGCCTGCAAAATCTGCTCAATGCGTCCCTGCTCGATGACGGTATGGCCCTTCGACCCAGCCCTAGTTTCAATCAGCACGTTGCGAATATCTTTGAGGCGGCAGGGCGTCTTATTGATGAGATACTCGCTGTCGCCATTACGATAGAGACGACGCGTAATCATCAGTTCCTGGTATTCGCTCAATTGACTCGGCAATCCTGAAATGGCATCCAATCGCAACTCGCCCAGCCCGCCGATCACCAGCGAGACTTCCACCAATCCGAGTGGTTTCCGCACTTCCGTCCCATTGAAGATGACGTCTTCCATCTTCTCGCTCCGAAGCGTTTTGGTGCTTTGCTCGCCCAAGACCCAGAGGATGGAATCCACGACATTACTTTTGCCGCTGCCGTTCGGACCCACGATCGCCGTGATGCCTTTGGGAAATTGGATTTTCGCTTCCGCGAATGACTTGAAGCCGAGCATTTCCAAGGACTTCAGATACACCGGCGACCTCCAGAGCAAGAAGGTTGAGAAAGGACGCGTTGTGAGGAAGAAAACGAAAAACCTTCTATCACAGCGATCGCATCAATGCAAAGAAAAAGCCCTTGATATGGGGGAATATAAAGGCCACTCCCCCAATATATGGAGGAATGGCCGGATCTGCCTGTAGGACAATGTGAGGAGGGCCGGCGTATTAATTCGCCGAAGCCGCGGTGCGAGAAGCCGACTCGATAGTGACCAATTCCTTCGGCAGGAGAAACTCCACATCTTCTTCGATGACGGTCAGTTCCTCGACCTCTTCAGAAGAACCCAGGCGCTTCAGATAAGCCACCACTTCCGTGACCAGCACTTCAGGAGCAGACGCGCCCGCCGACAAGCCGACGCTCTTGGCATCCTTCAACCAATCCGGGTTGATGTCCGATGCGGCATCGATGAGATAGGAGGGAATGCCGCAATGCTCGCCCAATTCGCGCAACCGGTTCGAATTGGAACTATTCGGCGACCCGATGACGAGAATGACATCGACCAGCTTGGATAACATTTTGACCGCATTCTGGCGGTTCTGCGTGGCATAACAGATATCTTCCTGATGCGGGCCTTTGATATTCGGAAAGCGCCGATGTAAGGCTTCGACGATATCCCGGCATTCATCGACGCTGAGGGTCGTCTGGGTGACATAGGACAGATTCTGCGTCTTTTCGACCTGGAGCGTTTCGACATCCTGCACCGAGGACACGAGGTGGAACTTGTCCGGAATCTGCCCCAGCGTCCCGATCACCTCGGGGTGCCCTGCATGGCCGATCAAAATCAATTCGTAGCCTTGCGTGTAATCGCGGTTGACTTCGTTATGCACCTTGATCACCAGCGGGCAAGTGGCATCGATCACATGCAGGCGGCGGCTCTGGGCCTCTTCCCATACCGACTTCGCCACACCGTGGGCGCTGAAGATCACCACTGATCCTTCCGGCACCTCGTTCAATTCTTCCACGAATACGGCCCCCTTGTGCCGGAGCGAGTTCACCACGTGCCGGCTATGGACGATCTCATGACGCACATAGATCGGCGCGCCGTATTTTTTCAGAGACAGATCGACGATATCGATGGCGCGGTCGACGCCCGCGCAGAATCCGCGAGGATTGGCTAAGTATATCTTCATCTGCTGGTTCCCTCTCGCGCTCATGAAGGGCTGCCCGGCCTGCCGGGGTATACACATCGCCTCACTAAGCGATCACCTTACGTCAGACCCGGCCTTGACGTCAACCGCGTCATTCGACTGGTTCCACCCTAAAAGCAGTTGAGGCCACTGACCCAGTGTGGGACAATCCCGCCATGACGTCTCCTTCCAGCACGCATAAAAAGATTCTGATCGTTGAAGATGAAAAAGACATCCTCCAACTGGTCAAACTCTACCTAGAGAAAGAAGGATTCCGGACAGTTTCAGCTATGACCGGCACGGAAGGCCTTCGTCAGGTGAAGGCCGAACATCCCGATCTGATTATTCTCGATCTGATGTTGCCTGAACTGGACGGGTTGGAGGTCTGCAAGCGGATCCGTTTGAACCAGGAGACCGCGCTGCTGCCCATCCTCATGCTGACCGCCAAGGCCGAAGAGTCCGATACGGTGATCGGGCTGGAGCTGGGGGCGGATGATTATGTCACTAAACCATTCAGCCCCAAAGCTCTGGTGGCGCGGGTCAAGGCGTTGCTCCGGCGGCTGGATCGCAACGCGAACAGTCCGCAAACCCAATATCATTACGGCCCCTTGACCGTGGATCTCTCCCGACATGAAGTCCGGCTCCAGGGAGAGGAAGTCACGCTCACCGCGAAGGAATTCGGTCTCTTGGAGCACCTGCTGCGCAATGTCGGACGAGTGCTGACGCGCGATGTCTTGCTCAGTGCCGTGTGGGGCTATGATTATTATGGGACTACTCGCACGGTGGATGTTCACGTGCGCCGGCTCAAACAGAAACTCCCGCTTCTGGATGACGCTATCGTGTCGATCAAATCACTCGGATACAAATTGCGCGAGTCCGATATTCCGGCATGAACCTCAGCCTCCGGTGGAAAGTCGCCTTAGGCACGGTCGCTGCCGTCCTCGTCGGCCTCCTGGTCGCGGGCTGGCTCGTCATCCGCTCGGTCGAACAGACCGAACTCAGCCGCATGGCGGAAATGCTGGAGACACGTAGCGGCTTGGCCGCCATGACACTCCGGCCGCTGTTTGATCAAACCGGACAAGCGGTTCCCGGACCACTCCTTCATGCCACCATCCGCGAACTCAGCCAACAGGCTCGTCTTCGCATCACCGTCATCAAGCAGGACGGGACCGTGCTCTCGGACAGCGCCGTCCCCGCCGAAGGACTGACTCACGTCGATAATCATCTGGCTCGCCCGGAAGTGGCCCAAGCTCTGGCATCTGGCCGCGGCATGGATATTCGCGCCAGCCAGACTACCGGAGAACGCACATATTATGTGGCGCGGCTCCTTTCCGAACCGACGCACGCACTACCGGGCGTCCCGGTTATCCGCCTCGGCCTACCGCTGACCTCCATCGATGAGCGGGTGCGGCGCATTCAACAGGATTTGCTGACGGCGTTCGGCGCCGCCTTTCTCTTGGCGATGGTACTCAGCCTCTGGGTGTCGCGCAATCTCACGAAGCCGCTGTCAGAGATGGCGGCTTCCGCCCGGCAACTCGCTGCAGGGACGCCCGGGATCCGACTCGTCGTCTCATCATCGGACGAGGTCGGTTTGCTGGCGCGCACACTCAACCAAATGACCGATCAGCTGGAGACGAAAATTAAGGAAGTCTCCGACGACCGTGCCCAACTTCTGGCCATGCTCATCGCGATGGTTGAGGGTGTGATGGTGCTGGACTACCAAGGCACGGTCGTTCAGGTGAATCCAGCATTGGAGCGGATGTTCGCCTTAGAGCTGACGGAGTCGCGTGGCCGTCATTATGCCGAACTGATCCGACATGAAGGACTAACCTCGCTGGTCTCCGCCGTATTGCAGACACGGTCCGGCCAGGGCGGGGAAATTACACTCTCCCCTAGCGGCAGCTGCCTGCGTGTGGAAGCGTCAATCGCCGGCGGCAACCGTGAGCAGGAGGCCTGTGCCGTATTTGTCTTCCATGACATTACCGAACTGCGTCGATTGGAGAAAATCCGCAAAGATTTCGTCGCCAATGTGTCACACGAGCTCCGTACCCCTCTTACGTCCATCAAGGGATACGTCGAAGCCCTGCTGGACGGCGGCAAGGACGACCCTTCGACAGCCGCAGCATTTCTGGAAATCATCATGCGGCAAAGCAATCGTCTGAACCTCATCCTCGACGACCTGCTGCAATTGTCGCAGATCGAGTCCGGACAGGTGCTGTTTCGTCGGGAGCCGGTGGAATTGCGCGCCTTGCTGGAGCGAACAGTGGCAGTGATCAAGCCGTTAGCGGACAAGAAACACCACACGATCGAACTGTCGCTTCCGGACGAGTATGTCGTGGTGGAAGGGGATGAGGAACGCCTGGTTCAGGTCTTTATCAACCTGCTGGAAAATGCGGTGAAGTACACGCCTGATCAGGGGCGCATCTCCATGGCCATCCGCCATGCGACACAAAGCCGGACGACGTCACCGCGCCCGATGGTTGAGATCGTCGTGGCAGACTCGGGAATCGGCATTCCCGAAGCCGACCGGCCGAGAGTCTTCGAACGGTTCTACAGAGTCGATAAGGCCCGCTCGCGAGAACTTGGCGGAACTGGGCTGGGGCTCGCCATCGTCAAACATATCGTGGAGGCCCATAGCGGGCATGTCTGGGTGGAGGGCAATGCGCCGAGGGGCAGCCGGTTTGTGGTGCATCTGCCCGTCGCGCAGGAGCCGCCTACGACAATTTCGACAGGAGCCAGTAACAGATAGTCGAGAGAAGCGCAGCTCCCGGCAGGGTGAAGAGCCAGGCCGAGAGGATGCGACGAGTGACTCCCCACCGGACCGCCGAGACCCGCTTGACGGCTCCGACGCCCATGACCGTTGAGGTGATGGTATGGGTCGTGCTGACCGGAAGTCCGATATGCGCCGTGGCCATCAACACGATTGCGGCCCCCGTTTCGGCCGCAAACCCATGGACCGGCTCGAGTTTCACAATCCGCATCCCCAGGGTTCGGACAATGCGCCATCCTCCCACAGCCGTGCCGAGCCCCATCGCCAGAGCGCAGGACCCGATCACCCAGGTTGGGACTTCCGCAGTGGGCAGGACCCCGGCCGAGACAAGCGCCAGCGTAATGATGCCCATGGCTTTTTGTGCATCGTTCGCCCCGTGACTGAACGCCATAAAACTCGCGGAGACGAGTTGCAGGCGGGAGAACAATCTCAAGGCCATGGCCCGTGGCACTCGAAAAAAGAGCCAGCTCAAGACCACCATCAATACCAGCCCAATCGCAAACCCAAAAAATGGCGACAGGATCATCGCCTCGAGCACCGAGCGTAGACCGGAGAATTTGACGGCGGCCATCCCGCCATGGGTCAGCGCAGCCCCTACCAATCCACCGATCAACGCATGGGAGGAGCTAGTGGGTAGCCCCAGGAGAAGGGTCATGAAATTCCATACGATGGCGCCGGCCAGCGCGGAGGCCACCACGGTCTGGGTCACCGACTGGGGATCAACGATCCCCGTGCCGACCATCTTAGCCACGGCAGTGGACATGAACGCCCCAGCGACGTTCAAGGCACCAGCAACTAGCACCGCCGTAGAGGGACTGACCACGCGCGTGGAGACCACCGTCGCGATGGCATTGGCGCTGTCATGCCAACCGTTGGAAAAATCAAATAGCAACGCCAAAATCACGACGACTAACAACAATCCACTCAGTTCAGCCATGAATGCCGCGTCCTACCCCTTGAGTATTGCTCAGGATGAGTAACGAAAGAATGTGCGGGAGTGGCTTAGGTGTGCTTCAAGGCGATGCGCTCGAGAATGTTTGCGACATCTTCACACCGATCCGTCCCCGCCTCGAAATTTTCGTAAATTTCTTTCCATTTGATGACGGCGATCGGATCCGTCTCCTTCTCGAACAAGGACGAGATGGCATCGCGCGAAATGCGATCGGCTTCGTTTTCCAGGCTATTCACCCGCACGCTGCATTCCGTGACCGCCTGATGGGACTTGCCCAGTAAGTCCACCGTGGCTCCAACCTCAACGGCCGCCTGATACAGAACGTTGGCCAATCTGATCGCAGCCTCCGTCGGTGCGACGACCTTATACAGCACGAAACGATCCGCAATCGCCTCGACTACATCCAGAATGTCGTCCAGGGCACTCGCCAAATCGTGGATGTCTTCCCGGTCAATGGGAGTAATGAACGTCTGATTCAGTTTCCGGGCGATGTCATGGGTGATGCCGTCCCCAACGTGTTCGACATCCTTAATCCGCTTTGCTTTCTCAACCGGATTCCGAAAGTCTTCCGTCATGTCCTTCAAAAGACGGCTACCTTCGATCATGTTATGCGCCGCATTCTTGAACAAATCGAAAAACGCTTCTTCCCGGGGTATGAGACCGAACATAACGTCCTTTCTAGCCGCGAGGGGTTACCAGCGCACTAAGCCTGTGGCCCAGGTTAAGCCCCCGCCGAATGCTGCTAATACCACGACATCTCCAGCCGCTAGCCGCTGCTCCCGAACTGCACAGTCCAGTGCGATAGGAAGGGATGCGGACGAAGTATTGCCGTAACGTTCAATGACCGAATAGACCACCTCTCGGGGCAGCCCGAGGCGGCGGCGAAGTTGCTCCAAAATCCTGGCGTTGGCTTGGTGAGCAATGACCCTGCTCACATCAATGGTCGAGAGCCCGAATTCCTTCAACAGTTCGAGAATTGCTTGTTCCAAATGACGGATGGCGGTGCGAAACACGGCGCTTCCCCGCATCCGCAAGAGGTGTTCTTTTCCACGGACGGTTTCCGTGCCGCTGGGCTTCCGCGACCCTCCTGCAGGAATGGTGATGAGGCCATGCCCCCCCCCCTCTGCATACAGGCGCACGCCTAGAATGCCCGCAGCTTCCGGGCGAATCGATTCTTCCTGCACGAGCACGACGGCACCCGCACCATCGCCGAACAAGACGGCTGTTTCTCTATCCGCCGGATCCAGCGAGCGGGACTTCACTTCGGCCGCCACGACCAAGCAGGATCGGATGTGGCCGCTCCTGATCATGGCATCGGCCATCGACAATCCATACAGAAATCCCGAGCAAGACGCCGACAGGTCAAACGCCATGACCGTCTCAGCCCCGAGAGCGCGCTGCACGTGGCAGGCGGTGGAAGGAAAGGCGCTGTCCGGCGAAGTGGTCGAAACGAGAATCGCGTTCAGGGATTGCGGCGGTATCCCGGCCGCTTCGCAGGCCCGCCGCCCTGCCTCTATCGCCAAATCCGAAGATGCGTGCCCCGGCCCGGCCCAATGTCTCGTGCGAATACCGGTCAGGGCGGTAATCTGATCCGAATTCAATCCAAGCGGCTCCCCTACCTCCTCGTTATGGACCACTCGAGGAGGGACAAAGGAACCGGTCCCGACAATCCGACTGCGCTTCACGGAGTTCCTACTGGGGCATTCTAGGAATTGGCTTTTTTACACGGGTCGCATCGCCTTCAGAGGTGCGGCGCGATTATAGGACCCGGCTTCAGGAGGGTCAACTCCGGACATTGATTTCGTTGCTTTTCATTTCACGATCTGCTAGAAAAATTGTGTAGTTGCATTTGCTCTATGATCCATGCTTGTGGTGCGAAGGAGTCACTGGATGCAGCGGCATTCGAGGGATTGGTGTGTGCGCGGAGTTGTTATCGTTGGACTGCTGTGTTTTTCGGTCGGCTGTTCGAGCAAACCCAAAACTACGGCCCAAGGCAAACCCGTAAGCGGGACGGACGAGCAAATCTTCCTCGGCGACACCATTGAAAAGAACTACGATCCCAACGTAATCATGAAACGTGGCGAGGCCTTTTTCGACAAGGAAGAGTTCGCCGAAGCCATCGTCGAATACCAGCATTTCCTGGAACTGCATCGCAGTCACCAACTGGCCGTCTACGCCCAGTTCCGTTTGGGCGAAAGCCATCTTCGGATGGGAAAATCGATTGACCGCGATCCGGATCCCATTCAGAAAGCCATCGCCGCATTTGAAAAATTGCGGAAGGACTTCCCCAACAGCAAATATGAGGCCCAAGCGCTCCAACGGCTGGCCGACTGCCATGATTGGCTCGCTCAGACACACCTGTTTGTCGGGCAGTTTTATTATCGCCGCTCGTCATACCTGGCGGCTGCTCACCGATTCGACATGATCATGAAGGATTATCCGGATAAGAAGGTGGCGCCGGAAGCCCTGTATTATCTCGCCTTGACCTATCAGGAACTTGGCGCGAACGATTGGGCCATGGAAAAGCTCCAGCTCTTAGCAGAGAAATATCCCAACAGTGACGTGGCGGGAAGTGGCCGTCGACTGCTGGCCAAACTGGAGAAACAATCGCCGCCGGCGGCCATCGTGGCCAGCAAAGAAGCGCCGGCTCCACAAAGCCAACCGTCCAATACGCTGCTCGCGGCCTCGGTCCAGTCGGCCTTTACGGCTCCGGCGGTGCCTGAACTCAAACGCGCCCCGAGTGCCGTCTTGTCTCAGCCGTTCGTCTCATGCCGGCTGGGAGCCTGGTGCTGACGCACCGCTCACCCGGGTCACTCCCCTATCGCAGGTGTAATGCTTCGAGGAGAAGGTCATTGACCGATGCCTTCAGGCGTTTCTTCGCGTGGGGAAGAAATTGCTGAGCCGTCGAGCATCCCTGCAGGACTTCAAAATAATCCTGGACGACATCCTGGTAACGGCGCAAGAGTTTGAATGCCAGGCGAGGAAAGGCATAAATGACCTTGGCCATTTTGGCTGTCACGTGGAAATCCGGAAGGATCTCCCGTTCCAAGGCAGCCTCGTAGGCAGCCAGCGCCTCGTGGTGGTCGCCTTGATGCGCGAGTATGGCATGAGCCGCCAGTTGCCCTGAACGGATCGCGTAATAGATCCCCTCGCCGAACAGCGGGTCAACCAAATGGGCAGCATCGCCGACGAGTACCGCGCGGCCCGAGACAAAACGGGAATCCACTTCCTGGCCACATTCTTCAGACTCTGCATAAACCGGAATCGGATGCCCTCCCGGGCGCGGCACTGTCCGGCCGATCACATCGCACGCATCTGTGACAAAGCGGTCAAAGGTCGCGCGCAGACTCCTCGATTTGCGGCGAAACTCTCCGACTCCCACAGAGAGGCATGCTTTCTTCGGAAAAATCCATCCGTACCCCTGACGCGCCGCGCCCACATCTACGAGAATCGTTGTCGCGGCGGGACCATGCCCTCTATCCCCGATCGGCACCTCGCTTTCCAATGCGGGAGCCCGGTACTGAGATCTCCGTGGAAAGAACCGCCGCGCCACCAGGCTATTCGCGCCGTCTGCGCCGATGACGATGCTGGCACGATAGCGCCCCTGTGCAGTGACAACTTCCACGCCTTGCGGATCCTGCGTGAGCTCCACCACACCGTGGCCGGTTCGGATATGGGTGCCCGCCTGAATCGCTTCCTGTACGAGATAGTGGTCGAAACGATCTCGCATGACCATGTAGGCAATCGGCCTGGGCGATTCGATGAGCAGAGAATCTTGCCCCCGATAGACAAATTGCACACCATTCACAGACTGCTCGACGACAGATTGAAAACCAGGCCCCAACACCTGATCGATACGTGCCGACAAGCCGCCGCCACACACTTTGTACCGGGGATGCACGTCCTTATCCAAACCGAGCACCGCCAGGCCGCCGCGGCTCAGAGCCGTAGCAGCTGCTGCTCCAGCCGGCCCCATCCCAATAATGATCACATCGTAAGGCGTGAGTTCGTATGCGTCAGGCATGTGCTATGCACCAATTGTGGAATGTCCATGCCCACGCCAGTCTGACCTGACCAAGGTCAGACATTGTTGCTGCATAGGAGGGGAGTAGGAAGAGCCGGACGGGGAAAAGTTTAGAGATTCCGATTATTGCCCGAGGTACCAGCCAATCCCGTATCGTTCGAGAAAGCTCGTAATCATGGTCAACGAATTCCCGTAGATCATCACGCCTACCACAATGAGCAACACCCCACTCACCGTGGACACCCCCCACAGATAGGCGCGCACTTCCTTGAAGTAACTGAGGAATCGATCGACCCCAAGCGCCGTGAGGAACAATGGCAGGGCTAATCCCAGGGAATAAAATGTAAGCAAGACGACTCCACTGAACATCGATTCCGTCGTGCTCGCATAGAGGAGGATCGTCCCGAGCACAGGCCCGACGCAAGGCGTCCATCCAGCCGCAAATGCGATCCCGATCAAGAACGAGCCAAGAAATCCGGCCGGACGATTCCGGAATTGGTACCGGTGTTCCATTTTCAGGAAATTCAGATTCAGGATTCCCAAAAGATAGAGGCCGAATACAATCACGACAATTCCCCCGAACCGTCGCAAATGTTCTTGATAGGTAATCAATGCCTGGCCCAGCAGGCTTGCCGACGCGCCGAACGCGACAAATACCGTCGAGAATCCTGCGATGAACAGGAGGGAATTCAGAATGATGGCCTTGCGAAAGCGGCTTCGTTCTGACACGTCGGTCAGCTGTTCGATCGAAAGGCCCGTGATGTATGAAATGTAGGACGGAACCAGCGGCAGGACGCAGGGGGAGACAAACGACAGCAGGCCAGCTGAAAATGCGGCCACCAATGAAATCGATTGCACCGAGTCGGTCATACTAGGACCCTTGCAACAGCGCTTCGACCAACCGTTTGCCTGCCGGCGCGCTCCAGTCTCGAGCACCGGGAATTCGATTCCGAATGATGCCCTTGCGATCGATCAAAAATGTCATCGGCAGCTGTCGAGCGCCATACTGAAGCCCGATTCTGAAATCGGCGTCGTGAAGCACGGGAAATGTGAAGCCGACTTCCTGCTGAAAGGGTCGGGTGACGGCCGTGCCCTGGGCATCGGTTGAAACCGCCAGAATCTCGAACTCCTTCCGGCTGAACGATCGATAGAGCCGTTCCATCGCCGGCATTTCAATTTTGCAGGGACCGCACCACGTGGCCCAAAAATTCAGCAGCACGACCTTTCCGCGAAACTGGTCCAAGGTGACATTGAACCCGTCAGAGTCCTTCAGCAGAAAGTTCGGGGCCTCTTCATCAACCTGCGGCGCACGGCTCACCACCGGAACTGGGGCTGGGTTCAATATGGGCGCGGCCCATGGTACATCGGCAACAATAACGCCACCGACCACCAATCCTCCGCCAATGATGGAGAGCACCGACCAACGGTTCATCATACGCTAGAACACCGGGGCGGATTCGAAAGTGGCTGCACTCGCCGCCTTTTCAGCAGGCTTGAGCAATTGCGTCAGGACTTTGAGATTATCTAATCGCGTCCAGTCGCGAGGACCGATCACTTTTTCCCGCAGCACACCTTGTTGATCGATGATATAGGTTTCAGGAACTCCCATCAATTTGTAGCGTTTATCCGTTTGCCCCCAGGAGTCGACCAGAACGGGAAAGGTGAGATTCAGGCCTTTGACAAAAGGCGGAATCTCTTTCTTTGTCGTGACCCGATCGATGCTGACGGCCAAAATCACGAGTCCGTCCTTTTCAAAGTTTTTGTACAACACCTCCATGGAAGGCATTTCTTCCCGGCAGGGTTTGCACCAGGTGGCCCAAAAATTCAAAAAGACCACTTTCCCCCGGTAATCAGACAACCGTAAGGGCTTGTCGTTTAAGTCAGGCAGTTGGAAGTCCGGCGCCTCTTTTCCAACGATCAGTGGCTCATACTTTGAGCTTTGCAGCCATACCACGAGAAACATCACGCCAAGAATGGCCGCGGCAGCAAGCACCACGACCGTTCGGGAAGGACCGCTTCGTGTTGCGGGGCTGCTCGAACTTTGATTCAGGATATCACTCATGGCCTACGCGTACGCATGAAGACCAGAGAGCAGAAAATTCACTCCCCAGAAGCAGAAAATCACCATCAAAAACCCGAAGATCGCGTAAATTGCCGCCTTATGCCCTTCCCATCCACGCGTCATGCGGGCATGGATATAGGCCCCGTAAATGAGCCATACGATTAACGACCAGGTTTCTTTGGGATCCCAACTCCAGTAGCCGCCCCAGGCATAGTTGGCCCACATGGCACCGAGAATGATGCCGAACGCCAGGAGCGGGAAGCCCAACATAATGGCCTTGTACCCGAGCTCATCGATTGTTTCGAGGTCCGGGAAGGCCGCGTAGAAGCGGGACTGACTGCCTCGATTCACGGCCCTTTCCTTGAACAGATACATCAGACCCAGCCCGCCGGCCATGGCGAATGCCGCATAGCTGGTCAGGGTGACGGATACGTGGATATAAATCCAATAGCTATTCAGGGCGGGCACCAGCGGTTCTGCCGTCTGATAACGATAGGGCAAAAGAGAGGCTGCGCCCATCGCGATAAACCCAATCCCCACCACAAACGCTCCGACAGCCTTGATCCGATAACGAAACTCCAGGAGCACATAGCCGAGAATAATCGCCCACGAGACGTATGCCATGGCTTCGAATTGATTAGACCAGGGAGCAAAGGTCCCGGAGTGCTCCATCCGCTCAAAAGCCCTGGTCATCAAGGCCATGGTATTAAGCACCCACCCAAACACGGTCACCAGGGTAGCCACCTGCCCTAATTGAGTCGCCCAGGCGCCATCGCGATCTTCAAGATTGTCGATGGGATGCCCGGCCGGAGCCATCTGCATGGCCGGACGCTTCGCGAACAGATACGCCACATAGAGGCCCAACGCTGCCAGATAGAGCCAGAATGTCATATCGAACAGAAACAGTGATCGCATCATACGGGCCTCCGTCTATCGTAGAGTGCAGCGTCGTTCTGAATGGAAGCATTCCGCAACGGCGCTGAAACGGGCTTTAAGAAGCACTCTTGGCTTGAATCTTCTCCGTCAACTTCTTGAACTCTTTTTGAAAGTCGATCTGACTTTTGTGCGTAGTGCCACCGAGATGAAGGGTCACGCCCGAGTCGCCGGGCAGAATCTTCGCCCACAGCCGACGGTGATAGATAAGTGATGACAATGTCATCCCCACCACCAACATCGTACACCCGATCCACACCATCATGATGCCCGGATTTCTGGCTATCTGCAGACCGGTGAACTTCTTCGGTTGATACCCAATGAATTCGAACTGATAGGCGGAATCCTTGATCTCAAACAGGTCGGGGTAATGATAAAACACCCAGGGGGTGGATTGCACGGTGCTGCGCTCATCAACCGCCAGACGAATGGCGGGATTGGCATGTTCGGCGGTCTTGGAAAAGACTTTTTTCTCAGTGGAGTTGAACGCGAAGTCGGCTACGAAGTCCGTCATCTTCATTTTCAACGGAAGACCCTCGACCGCTTTTTCCTTATTCCACTCCAAATCCACCGTCGCCACGACCTTGTCCGACGCCTTGTCCTTAATATTGATCCGCGCGGCCTCGATCTGGTCCCAGGCATCCCCGTAACTGGACTGGTAAAACCAGATGCCTTTATAGACCAAGGGGTCATTGACCGTGATCGTCTTCGTCATGGTCGGGGCGCCTTGATCGATGACCGTCAAGGTGCTGTTGTAAGATTTCACGGAACCATTTTCATGGTAATCGATCCAAAATTTGTCCACGCGCAGGTCAAAATTTCCTCTGGGGATATGGTACGTCTGCCCCTCCAGACACACGCCGAACTCGGAAAATCCATAATAGCTGCCGAGCAGGCCTCCCAATACGATCACCGTCGCACTGAGATGGGCAACGTGGGCGCCGACGCGGCCCATAATTCCTTTGGTGGCATAGACCGTGACCTCGCCTGGGTCGCTTTTGGCCAGCACCTTGTAGCCTTTTTCCGCAAAGAGCCTGACCAGTGACTCCGCCACCGTTTCTTTCGGCTGATTGAGCGACAGGGTGGTCTGCTGCTTCATCCCCTGAATGAATGCCAACGACACACTAACCTTATCCTGGCGCATGGAGCGCCACACGCTGGGAAATCGTTTGTGGAAACAGGTCAGTGAATTGACGCAGAGAAGACCTAAGAGACTGGTAAACCACCAAGTGTGATAGACGTCGGTAAAGCCCAGACGAAGAAACCAGCGGTAAGCCTCTTCTCCATATTCCTGCACATACGTTTCCGGTCGCTCGCCTTGCTGGATCACCGTGCCGATAGTGGCGGTCATGGCCAGCACAATAAACAGGAACATCGCCAGCTTGATGGACGCGAAAAAGTCCACGACTTCGCGAGAAAACTCTTCCCACCCGAGGCCGGACGTAGAAGGGCCGGATGCGCTTATCTCTGATGCTGCGTCGGGTTTATCGTTCATGAATCAACAGACCTCGCTGCTTCGACCTGGCCGTCATACAAATCCCATCATCATAACGAATGACGAGCTGCGTGTGGGACCCTGCATCAATGCAGGCCGATACCACGAGGTTGGAAGTGCCGGGGCAGAGCGTTTGATGAAAAATGTTCCAAATACGCGAAAAGTAAGCTATCTTACAAGTCGTCTCAAAGAGCTGTCAAGCAAGACCCAGGTCTCGCGAAAGACACCATCAATTCCGACAGAACGGTAGACAAAAATCACTCGGTCAGCTACTATTGCCGTAGCGTTTTTGCGGGGTTGCCTGATCTGTACACGTGCAGCATCTTCCACGCTCGGTCGTTGTGCCGCCCAACTCTAACCACCGCATCCTCGAATCACTTCACTTCCAGGGGGAACAATGAGACATAATTACCTGTTCACGTCTGAGTCGGTCACTGAAGGACACCCGGACAAGATCGCGGATCAAATTTCGGATGGAATTCTAGACGCCATCATCGCGCAAGACAAGACATCGAGAGTCGCGTGTGAAACCATCCTGACGACCGGTATCGCCTTCGTCGCCGGCGAGATCTCCACGAAAGCTTATGTGGAGATTCCCGATATTATTCGGGACGTGATCAAGGATGTCGGATATACAGACGCCTCCTGGGGATTCGACTCCAATACGTGCTCCGTCCTGACCTCTATCCATCAACAATCCAGTGATATCGCAATGGGAGTCGATTCCGGCGGCGCCGGCGACCAGGGACTGATGTTTGGTTATGCGACCAACGAAACGACCGAACTCATGCCCATGCCGATCGTTTTGGCCCATCGCTTGACTAAACGTTTGGCTGAGGTGCGGAAGAAGAAGATCTTGAAGTGGGTTCGCCCCGATGGCAAATCCCAAGTGACAGTCGAATATAAGGACGGCAAACCCTTCCGCATTGATACCATTGTCGTCTCCACCCAACACAGCCCGGATGTGACCAATAAACAGATCGAGCGAGATCTGATGGAACACGTCATTAGGCCGTCGATGCCGAAAGGCCTCTATGATGCGACCAGCGTGAAACATCATATCAACCCTACGGGTCGATTCGTCGTCGGTGGCCCTATGGGTGACACGGGGTTGACCGGCCGCAAGATCATTGTCGACACCTACGGCGGACACGGCAGTCACGGCGGAGGCGCGTTCTCGGGCAAAGATCCCTCAAAAGTCGACCGCTCGGCCTCGTACATGGCCCGCTACATTGCGAAGAACATTGTGGCCGCCGGGTTGGCGTCGAAATGCGAAGTGCAGCTGGCCTATGCGATCGGCGTCGCAAATCCGGTCTCCGTATTGGTGGACACCAAAGACACGGAGAAGGTAGCTCCCGAAAGCCTCGACAAGTTGGTCCGAAAACATTTCCCGCTGACCCCGCGGGGAATCATCGATCACTTGAAACTGCGTCGTCCTATTTTTAGGAAAACGGCCGCCTACGGGCACTTTGGTCGTAACGAACCTGAATTTACGTGGGAAAAGACCGATAAAGCGAAAGCGTTGCGGAAGGATGCGGGCCTCTAGGTCCTGTCACGCGTGACACCAGCCGAGGGGGGCGGGTTGTAAGCCCGCCCCCTTTTTTCTGCAATCGAACATCAATCATCACTTACGACAGAGGAGGAGGAACCAGTGGATTACGACGTGAAAGATATGGGCTTGGCGGATCAGGGCAAATTGAAGATCGAATGGGCCGAAGCCACAATGCCGGTATTGCGGTTGATTCGAAAACGCTTCGAGAAGGAGCAGCCGCTGAGAGGTATTCGTGCAACGGCTTGTCTCCATGTCACGACTGAGACCGCCAATCTCATGAAGACGCTCAAGGCCGGAGGGGCCGATGTTCGTCTCTGCGCCTCCAACCCGCTCAGCACGCAGGACGACGTCGCAGCCGCCCTGGTGAAACACGAAGGTATCCCGACCTTCGCCGTCAAAGGCGAAGACAACAAGACCTATTATCGGCACATTGAATCGGCCATCGCCCACAAGCCCCATCTTTCAATGGACGACGGCGCCGATGTCGTCTCCCATTTACACTCAAAACGAAAAGATCTGCTCCGTCATGTCATTGGTGGAACCGAAGAAACCACGACCGGCGTCATTCGGCTTCGCAGCATGGCTGAAAAGAAAGTGTTGAAGTTCCCCGTCATTTCCGTGAACGACGCAGACACGAAACACATGTTCGATAACCGGTACGGCACAGGCCAAAGCACCATGGACGGCATCGTTCGTGCGACCAATCGGTTGGTCTGTGGCTCAACGCTGGTTGTGGCAGGCTACGGCTGGTGCGGACGCGGGATTGCCACCCGCGCGCGAGGCATGGGTGCCAATGTGATCGTGACGGAAATTGACCCACTCAAGGGACTCGAAGCGGTCATGGACGGATTTCGCGTCATGCCCATGGATGAAGCTGCGCCGCTCGGAGACTTCTTTGTGACCGTCACAGGCAATCTCAAAGTCATTCGCGGAGAGCATTTCGCAGCCATGAAAGACGGAGCGATCGTATGCAACTCCGGACACTTCAACGTTGAATTGGACATCCCCGCCCTCGAGAAACTCAGCAAGAAGAAGCTTGCGGTGCGCTCCGGAGTGGATCAATACACCTTGAAGAATGGCCGTCGTGTCAGCCTTCTGGGAGAAGGACGCCTCGTGAATTTGGCGACGGCGGAAGGTCACCCCTCCAGCGTCATGGATATGAGCTTCGCCAACCAGGCACTCGGCGCGGAGTTTATCGTGAAAAACTACAAGAAGTTGGAGAAGAAGGTGTACCCAGTGCCTGCGGATATCGACAAAGAGATCTCCCGTCTCAAACTCGCCGGCATGGGAGTCTCGATTGACAAACTCACCAAAGAGCAGGTGAAGTATCTGGCTTCCTGGGAAATGGGAACCTAATCCCCAACCTGTATGCCTGTGCTCGCAAGCGGTCGGCTGCGGTTTCCGCACCGGCCGCTTGCCTTTTCTGATGGCCTACGATCCGCAAATAGCGACTTTACTCACTCAACCACTTCAAGACCTGAGAATGCACCAACAGCGCTGACGGCTTTTCCGCCCTTCGATGCCAACCGCGGCGTTCATGTAAACAGCCCCACGATTGCATTCGCACTAGTGATACTCCAAACTGAATTGTAGGCTGCTCTCAGTCGTGTTGCCGAACGGCGGAATTCTAGACCTATAGCCGCTTACTCCGGGGAAGGACGGTCCGGCCAACCGAGGTCAGGTCTCTATGGCAACGATCTACATTGGCTTATCCGGCTATTCCTATAAACCATGGCAGGGACCGACTCGATTTTATCCTGAATCGATCAAGCAATCACATTTTCTGGGGTATTATTCAACGCGATACCGCACAGTCGAATTGGATGGAGTATGGTTTCGGCTTCCTACATTACCGGCAGTGACAAAATGGATCGATCAGACTCCGGCTCATTTTGTCTTCTCCGTAAAGGCGCATCGCACTATCACCCACATGAAGCGACTAAGCCCCGATGCGATGCCCTTTCTTCACACCATGTTGGATCATCTCGCTCCCTTGGCCGACAAACAAAAGCTTGGCCCCATCCTTCTTCAGCTCCCTCCCAATTTCAAACGAAACGATGACCGTCTAGCGGAGTTTTTGCAGGGCCTGCCCCCTACGCATCGCTGGGTCATGGAATTCCGGCATGAGAGCTGGAACCATTCCACAGTAGAAAGCCTTCTGCGCCGCTTTGGCGTCGCGTGGGCAGCTGTTGAAACGGATGATCGATCGGCTGAGTATCGAGATACGGCCGACTTCCTTTATGCCCGTCTGCGCCGCAGCCACTATTCGATCAACGACCTAACGCGGTGGGGTGAATACTTTCTCCAGACGAGAAACAATGGGAAGGACTGCTACGTCTACTGCAAACATGAGGATGAAAGCTCACCCTGGATTTGGGCAGATCAACTCCTGAAGATCACGAATGTCACACCACTAGCGGGCAGAAATCATAGGTAACTCTCGAGAACTTTCGGCTTCTTGCTGAATACGCTGACGCTCCGCTTTCGATTCTTCTACCACGCTATGCAATAATTCATCGCTCAACTGAGTCAGCTGTGCAGCCGCGTCTTTCATCTCCGCATGTTCCACCGCCCGTGAAAGGACCTCTGCTTTGGTGGCCCCTTTCTTCTGCCCCAAAAATGGCTTGATGATGAGATAGGCGACATCCCGAAATGGCATATAACGCAAGAAGCGGCGGAGCAACTTGAACGTCTGAAGGGGATAGCGGGTCAGCTTATAGATGAACAGCTTCTTAAGGCCCTCTTGCCGGACGGAATTGATGGTCGCCCCAGGCAAACAGGTGGGATCGATCTCAGAACACTTAAAATATTTGTACCAATCCTTGGCATCACTCACTAATCCACGCTTGATGTACTCTTGCCACAGCGGCGTACCCCGATAGACACACAGTCGGTTGAATCCAAACGTATCCAATGGTAGCCTCGACGCGAAGTCGAATGTTTTTTGCATGTCTTCAACGGTCTCATCAGGATTTCCGACGGTGAAAAAGCCGTGCACAATTTCGATACCGGCTTTCTTCGCATTTCTCACCGCCGTCTCCACTTCGGCCAACGTCTGTTCTTTCTGTAAACGATCAAGTATTTTCTGGCTTCCGCTTTCGATTCCAAACATCACCGTGCGGCAATGGGCTTTCGCCATGGCGGGGAAGAGATGCTGAGCCACCGAATCCACGCGGCCTTCAATTCCCCATTGAATAGAGAGCTTGGCATCAATGATGCCTTTGCAAATTGCATCGATACGTTTCGGCTGCAGCAAAAAGTGATCGTCCACGAAATAGACTGATCCGTACCCGTTTTCTTCCAAATACTTCAGTTCGTCCACGACATGTTGCGCGCTTCGCGCCCGCCATTTGCCTTCGTTAAAGATCGGAATATCACAGAATACGCAGGGCCACGGGCAGCCTCGAGACGTCTGCATGGTTGTGAAGCGCTCCATCGACAGGACCGCTGGGACATCCAATGGCATCGATTCAACGAAGTCCAGCTCTAGACTTTCTCGATCCGGAAAAGGCCACTGGTCAAGGTGACGCTCCATGGTCCGGTTCGGGTTATTGACGACCTTTCCATCTTTTGCCCATGTCACGCCCGCCACATCTTGTGGATCATCGATGTGATTCAGCAGATCTAGGAGCAACTGTTCGCCGTCACCGCGACAGACAAAGTCGACCTCCGGACATTGCAACTTGACCAGTCCCGCGTTCAGGCTGGCAAATACGCCACCGAAGGCTAGCTTCACCGAGGCATCCGCCGCGCGAATCTGACGAGCGAGGATTTTGGCGTAGGGGTAGCTCGTCGTACTGAGAAAGCTCATGCCGACGAGCGCGGGCTTTCGTCGCTTTATTTCTTCGATCATAAATTCGTTCGGTGTTTCCGGATGCGCCTGATCGAACATGACACATTCGTGACCTGCCCGTTTAAGAACCGCGGAAAGAGACATAATGCCGATCGGCGGGAATCCCATGACCCGAATGCGACCATTCTTCGCTCGAGTCTTCGCCGGAAGCGCGTAAAACTGAGGGTCACGCACATGTATGAGAAACACGAGCATAGTGGCGTCCTTTCATGGACAGGTCGGACCCTTACCGGACGGTTGCGGCTCCGGAAAGAAACCAGATCCGATCAGGCGGGCCAACGTTCGAGGATAAGTCGTCTCACGCTGGGCGCCATACAGTACCACGTCTGGCATGGGGGGAAAAGGGAAGAATCTGACAGAGAAGTCAAAAAGTCGAACGCGTGCAGTGTGCAATTCAGAGAGCGGAAACTCGTCGCTAAAACAAAGAGGGCGTCGGACTGGTCCGACGCCCTCTTTGCAAATCACATTATCAGTTTTGCTAACGGCCAAGCGCCTTCATCACCGCATGGCCGATTTCAGCAGGATTCTTTACGACTCGGACCCCAGCGGACTCAAGGGCTTTCATCTTCTCTGTCGCCGTACCTTTACCGCCTGAAATGATCGCACCAGCATGTCCCATGCGGCGGCCAGGAGGCGCGGTGATCCCGGCGATAAAGCTGATGACTGGTTTTTTTACATGCTTCTTAATATATTCTGCCGCTTTCTCTTCTGCGTCGCCTCCGATTTCCCCGATCATGACCACAGCCTGCGTTTCAGGGTCCTTTTCAAAGAGGGGCAACACATCCACGAAGCCGGTGCCATTGACCGGATCTCCACCGATACCGACGCACGTTGTCTCACCAAGACCTAGCGTAGAGAGCTGGTGCACCGCCTCATAAGTCAAGGTCCCACTGCGGGAGACGACGCCAACCACCCCACGCTTATGAATAAAGCCTGGCATAATGCCGATTTTCGCTTCATCAACCGTAATCACACCAGGGCAGTTTGGACCAATGAGTCGCACATCACGTCCATGGAGTGCCCGCTTAACCTTCACCATATCATTGACCGGAATGCCCTCGGTGATGCAGATGATCAATTTTACGCCCGCATCGGCCGCTTCCAGAATGGCATCAGCACAGAAGGGAGGTGGCACGAAAATGAGGGAGGTGTCACAGTCGGTCCTTTTCACCGCATCGTCCACAGTATTGAAGACAGGAATGCCTTCGACTTCCTGGCCCGCCTTGCCGGGCGTGACGCCGGCGACCATCTTCGTCCCGTAGGCCTTGCACTGCGTCGCGTGGAAAGATCCTTCCTTCCCCGTGATTCCCTGCACCACCACTCGTGTATTCTTATTGACGAGAATGCTCACGGTCTTCTCCTTTACGCCGCCTTGCCGGTCAGCTTGACGATTTTCTGCGCTGCTTCCCACAGATCGTTGGCAACCTCTAACTTCAGTCCAGAATCGGCCAACAGTTTCCGTCCCTCATCTGCATTGGTACCTTGGAGGCGAACCACTAAAGGCACCGTAATCTTCACTTCTTTCGCCGCTTCGATCACGCCATGCGCGATGCGTTCGCATCGGACAATACCGCCGAAAATATTGATAAAGATACCTTTGACGTTCGGATCCTTCAGCAGAATGCGAAAACCTGCCGCGACCGTGTCTTTCGTAGCTCCGCCACCCACATCTAGGAAATTGGCAGGTTCGCTGCCGGCGAGTTTGATTACATCCATCGTGGCCATCGCAAGACCTGCGCCATTCACCATGCAGCCGATATTGCCATCAAGCTTCACATAATTGAGATTATTCGCCGTCGCTTCGATCTCTAACGGGTCCTCCTCATTGAGATCCCGCATTTTCTGCACATCTTCATGTTTAAAAATTCCGTTGTCGTCGAACGACACCTTCCCGTCCAATGCCACCAGAGTCTTTTCCTTGGTGATAATTAACGGGTTGATTTCGACGAGTGCAGCATGTTTCTCCATGAACAGGCGATAAAGATTGCCGAGCATCTGCACGAACGGGTTGATGACGGCCGGCTCCATGGTCTGAAGCCCCAAGGCGAAGGCCACATTGCGACCATTGTGCCCCTGAAATCCGACAGCCGGATCGATTGCTTCCTTAATAATCTTTTCTGGAGTTTTTTCAGCGACCTCTTCGATCTCCATACCGCCTTCAGTACTAGCAATAAAGGTAGGCCAGCCGGTGTCACGATCGACCAGAATACTGAGATAAAGCTCCTTGGCGATATTCGCACCTTCTTCAAGAAGCAGCCGATGGACTGTTCTGCCTTTCGGCCCCGTTTGATGCGTGATCAGAGTTTTCCCGATCAATTCTTTGGCAAGGCCTGCAATGGCACCCTTATCCTTCGTGATCTTGACGCCACCGGCTTTTCCCCGTCCGCCAGCATGAATCTGCGCCTTTACGACAAAGACGGGGGTATTGAGTTCATTGGCCCACGCAGTTGCTCCCTCGGGCGAGGTGATTTCCTTTCCGCGCGGCACTGGTACACCAAACTGTGCAAATAACTGCTTGGCCTGAAATTCATGAACGTTCATTGAATCCTCATAAGAGCTAGTGGCTCATGGCGAATAACATAGCGTGCGCAGAAGCCCAATGATTTGCGTTGTGAAACCGTACCATCATTTGGTGGCGGTACGTTCGGGTTCTCTGCGGGTATAGGCAGGAAGAATCATGGGCGAGATTACTCCGCTGGAATTCCCATGCTTCTTCGCATCGGCTCGAAACCGCTGCAAATGGTTCAGCGTCAATTTTCCTTGGGGCATAGATCCGGCACGCGATGCGGCAGTTAAGCCCGAACGTTTCCCGAAGACCATCAGATCAAGTAAGGAATTGCCCATCAATCGGTTTCGACCATGCAGCCCTCCGGATGCTTCTCCCGCGACAAACAGGTTCTTGACGTTGGTTTCCGAGTTCGCATCGATCTTCACCCCGCCGTTCTGGTAGTGCAAGGTCGGGTAGATGAGCACGGGGTCTTTACTAATATCGATTCCAAACCGTTCGAACTGCATCATCATCGCGGGGAAATGCTTCTCTACCGTCCCAGGCCCATGCTCCGCATCAAGCAACGGCGTATCCAACCATACTCCGATCCGACCTGACATCGTGCGAATACCACGGCCTTCCTCACACTCCCGAATGATCGAGGAGGAGACAACGTCGCGCGTGTCCAACTCGTTGACAAACCGCTCTCCCTTGGCGTTCACGAGATGACCACCCTCTGACCGAATACCTTCCGTGACGAGGGCTCCGATCAACTGCTCCGGATACACCGCGCCTGAGGGGTGGTACTGAAAGGTGTCGATATGGTCCAACTTGGCGCCCATCCGATACGAGAGGCATAACCCGTCACCGGTGGCACCGTAATGATTGCTGGTGGGAAATCCCTGGATGTGTAACCGGCCGATGCCACCCGTCGCAAGAATAACCGACTTGGCGGCGACTACGACATGGCGGTGATTGTCGAGATCCTTGAAAATGGCTCCGGTACACTGACCGTTGTCATCGCTCAATAACTCGACAGCTGCGCAGAACTCAAGTAACTGAATTTTTTGGTTCAGCACTTCGTCCTTCAGGACACGCATGATTTCAAGGCCGGTGTAGTCTGAGCAGGTAAGAAGACGGGGTTTCGAACTTCCCCCACCTTTTTTGACATGCAAATTGCCGTCGGCCTGCCGATCAAAGAGTACGCCAAGCTCAATCAGCCACTTGGCAATGGATGGCCCCTCTTCAACCATAACCTTCAGCAGATCATGGTCGTTCTGCATGTGTCCGCCCTTGAGGGTATCCAGAAAATGTGTAACCGGAGAGTCTTCAGGGGCAACGGAGATTTGCATGCCGCCTTGAGCCATCACGCTATTGGAATCCCCAAGACGAAGTTTTGTAGCCAGGATCACCTTCGCACCGGTGGCGTGAGCGTGGAGTGCCGCAGCACACCCGGCGCCGCCGCCGCCAATAACCAAGACGTCCGTCGTATATTGAGGCGTCAAGTCGATCTGCTCTGGGATTGAGCTGTCACCTTCGAGCAGCGCTGCAAGTTCGACAACAGTTTTGTCGTCGGCATTGGGTCCAAATCGAATCGGCCGATAGGCACTCGCTCGATAATCGGGGTGATACTTATGAATCAACTGGTCGCGATCGGCAGGGGAAAACTTTGGAATAGTTTGCTTGCGACGAGCATCTCGGGTTTGGTGAACAATCTGCTGGAGTGCATGAATATCCATGGTTTCACTTTCAGCGCGGAGCACAGTACCCGAGCCATGCGCTCAGAACCGGCTAACGGCACAATGCGTTACTTTACGGTCGCACAGTGATCGGCCAACTCCTGTTCGTTCATCGCGAGTACTTTGCTCCACTCGTCGTTGAATCGGCCGTCCTGAATTTCTTTGATGCGAATATCAAGGCCCTGTGGCTTCTCGGTAAAATGCGCTCCCTGGGCCCGGCTTACATATAAAGCCACGAGGTTTGGAGCGATGTCGGCAATGCAGACAGGAGTGCACATGCCGCACATGACACAGTCCATGAACATTTCTGACACGCTTTTGAAGTCACCAAATACGGCTTTCCAGACTCCTTCACGCACATCAATTTTCTGAGGGCAGGCTTCCGTGCACGCATTACAGTTTCTGCAGAGTGGCGCCTCAGGGTACAAATTGAAGAGATCTTGCTTAGGATCTTTGAGCGACTGAATGTCGTACAGCGCTTTGCGGGCTGGAAACGGAGGCATGATGGTAAAGGACATACCGTCCTCAACGGCCATCTGACAAGCCAAACAGGTTCGAACCTTCGGGTCGTCCTTCGTGCGATAATATGTTGCACAGGCGCCACAAAATCCACCGAGACACCCTGCGCCTCGCACAACCTCCTGGCCGGTATGCCACAAGGCCTTGATCACCGTAATACCTTCCGGGACTTCGTACTTTTTCCCAGAAATCTCAATGGTCACCATTTTGTGGCGCAACACTTCAGGCTGATCGATCACATTGGTGTCTTCTTGTGCCATGGCTTTCTCGTGAATCGTAAAAAGATGCGGCGCAAGAAGGGACTCTGGGTCCTTCTTGCGCCCCACCGGATCAAATCATGACCGCTTAAGCAATCGCGTCAATGATTGCGTTCAGCGTGGCGCTCGGCCGCAGGGCTTTAGCAGCTTTCGCATCGTTCGGGTGGTAATAGCCGCCGACGTCCTGCGGCTTCCCTTGCGCGGCGAGCAGTTCGCCGTCGATCTTCTTCTCGTTGTCGCTCAGATCTTTTGCAATCTTCGAAAATCGCTCAGCAATCTTCTTGTCCGCGGTTTGCGCCGCCAGCGCCTGCGCCCAGTAGAGCGCGAGGTAGAAGTGGCTGCCGCGGTTGTCGATCTCTCCGACCTTGCGCGCTGGAGACTTGTTGCTTTCGAGGAACTTCGCGTTGGCTTGGTCGAGCGTATCCGCCAAAATCTTCGCCACAGGATTGTTTCCCACCTTTGCCAGGTGTTCGAGCGATGCGGCTAGCGCGAGAAATTCACCGAGGGAATCCCAGCGCAGATAGCCTTCCTCCTGGAACTGCTGTACATGCTTCGGAGCCGATCCACCCGCGCCAGTTTCAAACAGACCACCGCCGTTGAGCAGCGGGACGATCGAGAGCATCTTGGCGCTGGTGCCGATTTCGAGAATCGGAAACAGGTCCGTAAGATAATCACGGAGCACATTGCCGGTGACGGAAATCGTGTCCTTGCCTTCCTTCATCCGCCCAATAGAGAAGCGGCAGGCTTCGGCTGGCGACAGGATCTTGATCTCCAGGCCATTCGTGTCGTGCTTCGGAAGATAGGCGTTCACCTTCTTGATCAATTCCGCGTCATGCGCGCGGGTCTTGTCCAGCCAGAACACGGCAGGTGCGCCGGTGGCCCGAGCCCGCGTAACCGCCAGCTTGACCCAATCCTGAATCGGAGCATCTTTCACCTGGCAGGCGCGCCAGATATCGCCAGCTTCCACCTGATGCTGGTGTAACACCGTTCCACTCGCATCCACGATGCGGATGGTGCCGTTGGCTGGCGCCTTAAAGGTCTTGTCGTGTGAACCGTACTCTTCTGCAGCCTGGGCCATCAACCCGACATTCGGGATCGTGCCCATCGTGCGGGGATCAAATTGGCCTTTTTGCTTACAGAACTCGACGACCTCATGGTAGATCGGGGCGTAGCTGGCGTCGGGGATCACGCACTTGACGTCGGCGAGCTTGCCGTCAGGGCCCCACATCTTCCCGCCGTCGCGGATGACGGGAGGCATGGAGGCGTCGATGATGATATCGCTCGGCACGTGAAGATTGGTGATTCCCTTATCGCTGTTCACCATCGCCATCGGCGGGCGCTTCTGATAAACCGCCTGGATGTCGGCTTCGATCGCCTTGCGCTGGTCATCCGGTAGAGACTTGATCTTCGCATACACGTCGCCGAGACCGTTATCGGGGTCGACGCCGAGCTTCTTGAAGGTCTCGGCATGCTTCTCGAACACGTCCTTATAGTAGACGGTGACGCCATGCCCGAAGATCTTCGGATCGGAGACCTTCATCATGGTCGCCTTCATGTGGAGCGACCAAAGAACACCCTGCTTCTTGGCGTCTTCGATCTGCTGCTCCAAGAACGTGCGCAGCGCCTTGACGCTCATGAATGTCGCGTCGAGCACTTCACCCGCCTGCAGAGCGACCTTCTCCTTCAGGACCGTGGTCTTTCCGTCAGCACCGACGAACTCGATTTTCGCCGTCGTCGCAGCGGGAATCGTGGTTGACTTCTCGTTCGAACGGAAGTCTCCGCCTTTCATGTGAGAAACATGAGTCTTGGAATCGGGACTCCAAGGAGACATCTTATGTGGGTGTTTCCGGGCATAGGCTTTGACGGACAATGGGGCGCGACGATCGGAGTTGCCTTCACGCAGCACCGGATTGACCGCGCTACCTTTGACTTTGTCGTAGCGAGACTTGATGTCTTTCTCTTTATCGTCCTTAGGATTCTCGGGATAGTCCGGGAGCTTATAACCCTGGCTCTGCAGTTCCTTGATAGTGGCCACGAGCTGAGGAATAGAAGCGCTGATGTTCGGCAGCTTGATAATATTGGCTTCCGGGGTCTTCGCCATCTCTCCTAATTCGGCGAGGGCGTCATGTTGCTTCTGTTCTGCAGTAAGGTATTCCGGGAACACCGCGATCACACGGCCGGCGAGCGAAATATCCCGTAGCTCGACCGTCACGCCCGCCGCTTTTGTGAAGGCATTGATGATCGGCAAGAACGAGTAGGTTGCCAGCATTGGCGCTTCGTCCGTCTTCGTATAAATAATTTTGTCTGCTTTTGGCATGGCGCTTCTCCCTTTGCTGTATTTGATTTAGTTCAAAGCATTCAACGCTGATCCAGCCTTGAACCAGGTGATTTGCTGAGCAGTCATGCTGTGATTCGTCTGAATCTTCACATCACCACCAGTCTTATGAATGACCACTGTCACGGGCTTGCCAGGCGCCAAATTGGCCAGGTCCACCACGCTGATACGATCGTTTTGTTCGATTTTTTCATAGTCCTTAGGTTCGGCAAACGTGAGCGGGAGGATGCCCTGCTTCTTTAAATTGGTTTCATGAATACGGGCAAAGCTCTTGGTGATAACAGCCCGGACATTCAAGAAACGCGGAGACATTGCAGCATGCTCACGGCTACTCCCTTCGCCGTAGTTTTCGTCTCCAACGACAATAGACCCGATACCTTTGGCCTTATAGGCGCGTGCAATCTGAGCCATTGTAAGATTGGATTCACCAGTCAGGACGTTGGATCCCTTACCGGGCTCCGACGAAAAGCTATTATTGGCCCCCAAGAACATATTGTCGCTGATCTTGTCCAAGTGACCGCGGAACTTAAGCCATGGCCCTGCCGGCGAAATATGGTCCGTCGTCGTCTTACCTTTGGTCTTGATCAGGAGTGGCAATTTCTCGAAATCTTTGCCATCCCATTTCGGGAACGGTTGCAACAATTGCAATCGTTCGCTGGTCGGCGGAATGTCCACTGTCAGATTCGAGCCGTCTTCTGCCGGCGCCACGAACCCTTCTTCCCCCTTAGCAAAACCCTTGGCCGGTAATTCCTCACCCACCGGCGGCTGAAGCTTAAACTCCTTCCCGTCTGCCCCCTTAACCGATTGGTTGACTGGGTCAAAACCCAAATCACCCGTGATGGCATACGCGGTCACGACTTCGGGGCTGGCGAGGAAGGACAGCGTTTCGCTGATTCCGTCATTGCGTCCAGGGAAGTTGCGATTGAAGGAACTGACAATGGAGTCCGCACGCCCCTTGACTCCATCGGCCCGTTTCCACTGTCCAATGCAGGGGCCGCAGGAATTGGACAACACAGTTCCGCCGAGCTTTTCAAAGGTATCCATGAACCCATCCCGCTTCATCGTGTGATAAATGCGTTCAGAGCCCGGCGAGATCAGAAATGACGCCTTCGCCTTCAACCCCGCCTTCAATGCCTGTTGAGCCACGTGGGCAGAACGGCTGATGTCCTCATACGAGGAATTCGTGCAGCTACCGATCAACGCTGCCTTCAGCTCGACCGGATAGCCCTTTTCTTGCGCCTCGGCTTTTAATTTCGAAATGGGCCGTGCGAGATCAGGGGTGTGGGGACCGACGACATGCGGTTCCAGCTTCGACAGGTCGATCTCGACAATTTGATCGTAGTATTTTTCGGGTGACTGAGCGACTTCGGGATCGGCCACTAGCAGATCTTTGTGCGATTGAGTGAAGTTGGCCAGATCGGCGCGGTCGGTGATTTTCATGTAGGCCACCATCTTCTCATCGAACGGGAAGACGGAGGTCGTAGCACCTAATTCTGCGCCCATATTGCAGATAGTGCCCTTACCGGTGGCGCTGATGGTTTCAGCGCCCGGCCCGAAGTACTCCACGATCTTGTTCGTGCCGCCTTTCACGGTAAGTAGGCCACACAGATAGAGAATTACGTCTTTAGGGGAAGCCCAACCACTGAGCTTTCCGGTCAGGCGTACGCCGATCAGCTTGGGATGCAGTACTTCCCAGGGAAGGCCAGCCATGACTTCGCCGGCATCCGCTCCGCCAACACCAATCGCCAGCCCACCCAAGCCACCCCCATTGGGAGTGTGTGAGTCGGTTCCGATGATCAAGCAGCCGGGAAAGGCGTAATTCTCCAATACGACCTGGTGGATGATTCCGGCGCCAGGCTTCCAAAACCCAATGCCATATTTTTTCGCCGCAGAGGCGAGGAAATTATAGACTTCCTGGTTCTCATCGAGCGCGCGAAGGAGATCCTTTTCGGATCCCATTTCGGCACGGATCAAATGGTCGCAATGGATCGTGCTGGGCACCGCCGCTTTTTTCTTGTTGGCTTGCATGAATTGCAACACGGCCATCTGGGCTGTGGCGTCCTGCATGGCCACACGATCTGGCCGGAGGGCCAGCATGGCCTTACCACGTTCCCAAGTCTGGCTATCAAAATTGTCCGCGTGGGAGACAAGAATCTTTTCGGCCAGCGTCAAACCCCGGCCGAACTTTTTTCTGGCCCTGGCAAAAACCTCCGGCATCTTGGCATAGAGCGCTTTGGCGAGATCCATGGACATAGTAGGTTCTCCGTCTGTTATTACGATCTATAGGTTGCGAGACCCGTTCTCTGCGAAGGTGGGCCAGCAGGACCGTTTTCGCAAACAACTGGTCACGTTTTGTGCTACTTCAGCGGCGGCACTTCGCGGCGTTTTGGGGCCGCATAATTCACCAGATAATCAAACAACCGAATCAAGCGACTATCTTGCCGCTTCTGATCCACCCAATGGCCAATTAAACCAATCGTGCGGGAAAGGATGAAGAATCCGTTCAAACTATCAACCGGGAACCCGATATCGACCAGTACAGCCGCCATGGTCCCGTCGACGTTCAGAATAAGATTATCCTTTTTCACCGAGGTAATCTTTTCCACCTCAAGTGCAAAATCCAAACAAGGCGTTTTAATTTTCAGGCTCTTAACATAACCAACTAGTTCCTTGACCCGCTTATCCGGATTACGCAGGCTCTTGACACGATGGCCGATACCCGGTACCGGGCCATGGTTCTTTTTCATGTAGGCCAAGAATTCGTCGACCGACATCTTATTATCGACTGCATACTTAAAGAAACGACCGGCATCGGTCACGGCTCCGCCGAAACGGGGACCGATCATGATCATGCCCGCTGCCACTGACTGGGAAAGCCCGATACCAGCACAGGCAGCTAGAATCGTCGCATAGGCCCCACTTACACACGGACCATGATCAGCTGAGAGCATCATAATCCGCTTAATGATTTCGGCTTCTTGCTTGGAAATCAGTCGCTTGTCCCACAGGAGTCCGATGACGTGAGGGATTTCATAGCCTTTGTTGATAAGTTCAGAGGCTGGGTAACCGTCGTAGCATGGTTCATCGCCACGGTCATCGCTGATGGTCGTGCGAATAAGTGGCGCAACCATGACTTCATCGGCCTTCATTGCTTCTTCAACGGTCTTCGGTAAGCGAGGCAGAACAGCCGGTTCGACTGGCGCCTTGACCTGACCGGACTTCAGCAACTCCTCATATGTTTCCTTGATGGCTGGACCGAGCGCGCCAAAGGTCGGGGGCACCAGTGCTCCTGCTTTCTTGAGCGCATCGGACTTTGACCGAGCAGATCCTTCGCCTTTCATGCCTTCCTTGGCGCCGGCATGACCGAACTTCATTCCCTTAGGCAAACTCTCTTGACAGAAACCAGACACGACGGCGATTAATTTGACCCGCCGCTTCTTGGCTCCATACCATTCAGCCGCGCGTTCCTCGAGGTCGCCACCCATTTCGCCCACAATCACGACAGCTTTTGTCTGCGGATCGTTTTCAAACATCTCAAGATAGCTGACGTAATCCGTCCCAGGGTAAGCATCGCCACCAATTCCGATCGCCGTCGTAATGCCATCGGCAAATTGGGAGCAGATCCAGATGATTTCATTCGAGAGCCCACCAGACTTGGTAATGACGCCGAACGACCCTTCACGATACAGCTTTGAAAGGACGAGGTTGTCAAATGCACCGCCGATTACACCCAGACGGCAGGCCCCGGCGGAAATGATACCGATAGAAGATGGGCCATTGAACACCTTACCCAGCTTGCGCGCATGGGCCCCGAGGATCTTCGCGTCCTTCTCCGGTACACCCTCGGTGATCATTGAGACCACCTTGATATGCGAATCATCAAGCGCTTCCATTCCGCCCTTCATCGCACGGTCTGCGCCAATGTATACCAGACTGGTATTGAGGGTCGGATGATTCTTCGTCGCTTCGGCAATAGACTTGTACACAGGAATTGCGATGAGGCCGCTGCCGTAAGGTATCTCATTGGTCTTACCGGCATCTGGCGGATACACAAATGCCTCGACGTTCAGCGGACGCTTGATGAGATAACAGAACTCGGCCATGCGACGGGCGGCGTTGACACCGGCTTGACCACCCTGGATCACCACGCGGGTGTCTTTGTTTGCCAGAATACTCATCTCGGGATCTCCCCTTATATTCAGTTGGTCATAGGCGGCAGGCTACTTTGCTTGAAGTGCCTTGTCGACAATGTCGGTAAGCGGTGTGTTGCGGTCGAAGACATTGATATCAAAGCCCTCGTCTTTCAGCGCGCGCATGGCATCAAGGCCTTCTTTTTCACGCGGCCCACCACGGCGTACCCAGATCTTCACATTTTTCAGTTTGCCTTCCGACTTTGCTTTCCGGAATCCGTTGATGATGCCGCCGAAGGTCTTTTTGACATCGGTAAAATTTGCGATGGCACCACCGACTATGATGTTTCGGATACCAGGAAGGGAGCAGACTTTCTCGGTGAGAACCTCGACGGCCCAGTCGGGTGGATCTCCGGAGTATTCCGCATAATTTGCCAACTTGCCGCCGCGGGCGACGACGGCATCAGAGTAATACACACTGGCGCCCCCGCCGGCAGGCAACATGGCTGTATCGCCGCCAGGGATTTCGATGAATTTGACCGACCCCTTGATCTTGCTATCGACTGCCATTACCTCAAGTTCTTGCTTGGAGTATGCTCGACCGAATTCCGCGGCAAAGGCAAAGTTCCAATCTGGGTGCCTGAACTTGGCATCACCGTCAAGAAGCGTGACCGCATCCAGGGCCACCAGTTCATCATCCGCAGCTCGCAGAACGACCGGATTCACTTCAAGGTATTGCGCGTCTTCGCTATCGAAACAGGCAAACATTTTCCCAGCAAACTCCGCCATTTTTTTGGCAAGCGCACCGGAGAATCCTGCTTCCTTGCTGAGTTTTTCGAGAGATTCGGGAGAGGGAGATTGCCCGATTTCGAGGCACAACCGTTTGACACGTTCCCAGTTAGACTCAACCTCAATTCCGCCACAATTGGCTACCAGGATCTCACTGCCTTCGCGCGTCGACTTCACAGCACAATAGTATTCTTCCTTGTGCGGAATCATTTCAGAAACAATGACCTGGGTCACGGTAATGCTACCGACCTGGCGGCCAATCATTTCTTTGGTGGCGGCTTCTGCAGCCTTAAAATCTAAATCAACCTTGACCAATCCCAGTTTAAACCGCGAGCCGAGCGCTTCATGTGCTTTGGCAACCAGCTTCGACTTCTTCAACCATTCATTGGCTTGCCCCAATTTGGTCAGCTCATCAACTGAAGTCACGACCACGTAATTGGGAACGTTGATTCCCCACTTCTTCATCAGCCCCATCCCGGGACCTTCCAGCACTTTCGCCATGATTGACGACTCCTTGGTGTGTGATAGGGCAGAGAAACGGAGCGACAGAGTACCGAATTCCGCTGATTAGCTCAATCCTCCAAAGGGCCTACGCTTCGAGCTCAGAAGTCCTACCATAATAGGCACTGAAGATTCATCACTGTAAACAATTGATAAGCTTATATTCCCGAGAAACATCTGGATAGCGGGCGCGGACCTTTCTATTGTAGCCAAGCCGAGGGCCGCGAAGGCGTTGGCATCGCGGACAATAAAATGAGCTTCGCTCGCCGATGGATCGCTTGATCATCGTCCCACAATCGTTCGGGCAGGGTTCGCCCGACTTGGCATAGACCAAGTGGCGGCGCTTATACTGCCCCTCTGTTCCGTCTGGGGCGAAATAATCGCGCACGCTGGAACCACCCAGATTAATTGCCTCTCGCAAGACGTCTCCCATTATTTCATGCAGCCGCTCCGCGGCCTTCTGCTTCACCTGGTTGGCAATCTGGTCTGGATGAAGTCGGGCACGAAACAGCATTTCATTGGCGTAAATATTTCCAATCCCTGCGATAGCCTGTTGATGCATCAACAAGGATTTTAGTCTGCTACGTGTGGATGACAGCAACTGCACAAAGTGCTTTTGACTTATCACCAACGGATCGGGCCCAAATCGACGAGAGGTATATCGATCCAGTCCAGCTTGATCTAATAACGAGAGTCGTCCGAATCGACGTGGATTCCAATATCGGATCTCAGATTCCACTCCTCCTTCAAGCCTCAGGATAAAGTGCGTATGTTGCGGGTGTTTCGTCAGCGTATTCCGAAACAAGAGCAGGCCGGTCATCCCCAATTCGGCAGCCAGAAATTTTATTTCCTCTGCGCGGATAAACGTAATGATGACGCTTTTCCCTCTTCGTTCCACCCCTGTAATCGTCGCGCGGCGAAACCATTCCAAGGAGGATAAGCCTTCTCGTACGATGTCTTCTCGTCCCACCCAGCAATCGCTCACCTGGGCTCCGACCACTCGCTCGCGCAGCTGGCGCGCAGCTACTTCAGCTTCCGGCAATTCAGGCATGATAAAATTCCCGTACACGGGGTGATAACACAAAAAACGTTAAATTACGCCATGGCGACGAGAGAAAATGCAACTCCTTGAGACAGTTCCTTCAAACCGATTTGGCAATGAAATCGATACGGAAAGGGAGAGGAGGCTTACCGGGTAAAGACACTGCGAAAGTTGGAGGAATCGAATCTAGGAGAGAGAAGGTCGCTCTACAGTACGACGCCTGTGGCAAACGTCCTCGATAACCTTATCAAGGCGTGGTAACGGCATACCGCCGGGACGCCTTGTGAGGGCAAGTTTGAGTGCATCGGCATATGTCATACCTTCCACACAGCAAAGATAGGCGATGGCTACGGAGACTGAGCGCCCCATGCCCGCGCGGCAACATACCATCAACCGATGATCAGGCAAGCGCGCTTCGATCCATTGCACAGCTTCATAGAGGGCTGACACCGCGGGCTCACCAAACTCCTTCATGGGAATCTTGGCATAGATAACCCTTGCAGGAACCGTCACATTTTGTTCTTCTGCAACCATGAGAATCGCTCCAACCTGGGGCGGGGGGTTTTTCGCATCATCGGCATTACCGACAAGCAGACGCTTATTGATCATGTGCATTGTGAGGGTAGTATAGAATTCCGTACGAGGGGGTCAAGGATTCCTGCGATTCCCTGCTCGACGATTGAAGATTCTGTAAAGCAGTGCGTATACTCACTCCACGAGTGGGGTAACAACGATGGCTCTTATTCAGCTTGAACAGGTAGAAAAGCGGCTGTCCAGCGTACAGTGCGCCATCTGCAAAACGAATACTTTCGGCATCGATCGACGGACACTGCAATCGGACGGGGAGTGCCGTGGGGTATGCCTAAAATGCCGCTACAGTTTCCCGGTCTATACAGACATGGAATTTTATCTGCGGACACAACCTGATATTCCTTATCGGCTCAAAGAAATTTCTTGCCCAAACTGTCAACATCGGGGCGTATCGCTCGACTTCCGCATCACGATGTCTGTCCGAGAGGCAATCTATTTCGTTACTTGCACCGCATGCCACACACAGTTTCCTGAGCGTTCTTCTTTGGAAGCGTTTGAATAACCTTCACCACCAGCATTTCGTGTATACTAACTATTATGACCGACACACAAAAACCGAAACCGCCGCTTCCTGCCGCTGATGTCACACCCAAGCCTCGCAAGGAAATTCCACTCGTCTCGGTCCCCAACGATCGAGACATGATTGCAGAGGAAATGGCTGCACTCTTCGATGAGGACCGCGTCTCTCATCAACACGGCTCCTCAGAGCCTGAAGCCGATTAGCGCTTCACGCAGGCCGAATGACTTCCGCAACTCCGGAGGAAAGAATTCGACCGACCATTGCTGGCCGACCTTTCCGTTCTTTTCGAACAATCTCGTCGACACGAACAATGGCCCCTCGATGCCACGTGTCGAATGCCGCGTTGGTCGTTGATCGCTCCTTATCTTGTCGACCAACTTCAGACCTCCCCGCCTGATCGCACAACCACACCCGCTTTTCACCCTTCATCTCCCGCAACTCGCTCACGACTCGGTGATAGTCCGGCTTTCGAGGCACCAAGGATTTTCCGTCTTTACGGACGATGACATAAGAAAATTTGAGAGCATCCTTAATAAATCCCACTTCTCGATCGATCTGACTAATCCATGAAGGAGTATGCCACTCACGTTCTTCATGGCACCAATCATCCGGTTTGAGCAACGCGGGACAGGGTTGTTCATGGAGGCAGGGGCTGTAAATGGAGCATTGCACTCCAGCCAAGAGATTATCCCGTACCTGATGCAACGCACGTGATGCAGACCTCGATGCCGGCTCAATCAACATCACACTTCCGTCTTTTGCCAGGCAATTCATCAAGTGATTGATCAGTGCCGTCCGTCGAGTAATACAATCGGAACTTCCGACAAACAATTCCGATAGCACATTCTGAACAATGATCAGGTGATAGCCGTTTTCCTCACCAACCATTCGAAGAACTGGAGGAAGGGATTGCTCAAGATCGCACACAGCGGTCTGCAATGGCTGAATAGAAGGGATATGGCTCTGCCTTGCATATTCCTGCCAGAGCTGGGCGGACAGTTTCATCGCATCGACCGAATGGTCAACCACTGTCATGCGGAGAGTGCCTACGGGTGGCAGGGACTGTGAGCAGCACCAATCCAGGAGGGCTATTGAGCCAGTGCCAGGTCCGCCCCCTACATCCAACACTCGGAATTCTTCATCAGAACGCGATGGAAGGAGCGGACGCAACTCTTCCAAAAGCATCTGGACCTTGCCCACGTTAACCGGTACATAATAGTTTAGGTAGCTGGCACGTAACGTTTCATCTTTAAGATAGGCTGTCGCAGCAGCTGTGGCTCCCCTCGTGAACATTTCTGAAAGATTTCTCACACCACTTAAGAGCGACGCTGAAGGTCCTGGATACTCTTTAGGATTACTGAGCTTAGCCACTGTTGCAATCGTGCTTAACACTGCCGATGATAGTTGGTACATAGAGTCCGTCTCTTGGTTGACCCTCTAAAGACTGCTGCGGTATCTTGGATGCAAGAGGAGTACTTCACATGACTGACCCCATTTTGCAAGCCTACCGAGAAGTAGAAATGGCGATGGAACGCTTTACGTTAGTTCTTCATGACCATGTCGATCATCTCCGGAAGACCGAGGCCCCTGGCTCAGATAAGCTGCATCGCATGGCCAATGGCACCAAAGCCATGCGCGACAGTGCATCAATCTACTTGTCCTACGCCAAATACGTGGCTCACGGTATGCCAGAAAGCCCTGATCTCGTGGAAGAAGATCTTCAGGGCTGAACTTGCGTACATCAGAAAATGCAAAAGGCCCGTTCGGGTTCGCCGAACGGGCCCTGCTATCTGACGAGGATTGCGCCGCTACAATTTAGATGCTGCGCATGAAATGCCCCATGGCTTCGTGATCCGCAGCCGAGGCCCCCATAACTTGAGACATCGCGACGTTCGTCGACTTTTTTCCAGTTAAGCCGGATTCAACTTCGTCAACGATCAATTCTACCGGCATGGATTGTCCACCGTAAACCCGTGGCCCACCGATAATCTTCGCATTCGAGAATCCGTAGATTGCTGTCGCCACTTCTTTTGCCAACCATCCGACGTAGTTGAATTCTGGCACCACAATTAGCTTGGCTTTTCCACAGAGTTTACGCAACTCTTGAGTCGGGAACGGACGAAGCGACCGAACCTTGATCAGGCCAATCTTTATGCCCTTTTCCGCGCAAATACGCACCGCTTCACGCGATTGAGCCGCTGCGCTACCTGAAGCAATGATGATTGCCTCAGCATCCTCGACATTTTCAGCAGTAAGCAGCCCACCCATATACTGATTAATGTACTTTCGAGAACGTTCGACCGCAGCCCACACTTCCTGTTGCCAGACAGCGTGAATGTTGTACGCCATAAAGTTTGACTTCTGGACGGGGGCATCGCGAGAAAGACGCGCCGGAGGATTCTCGGCATCCAAAACTGGGACAGCTCCACGCCACGGCTCACGCGGCGGAAGCTTCATATCACGATCTTGCATGCGGACATACCCTCGCGCATGCGTCACGAAAAACCCGTCGCAACATACACCAACAGGAAGAGTCACATCATTTTTTTCGCTGATGACAAATCCCGCCAGCGTGAAATCATACATGTCTTGTTGATTTTCGGCATGGAACACAATCATGCCGCAGTTGAGCAAATATGACACTTCGATATTGTCAGGCTGAATGGCCAATGGTGCGTTCACGACTCGACAGGTGAACATAGCCACAACGGGCAGCCGGTGGCCAGGCCATGAAGCGATCCCTTCAAGTCCTCTCAAGGTCCCAGGACCTGCGGTGGCGGTATAGCATCGAACGCCAGCTCGCGAACCGCCAGCAATAGCGGCCATGACGCCAACCTCTTCCTCGCCACGGTAATATTCCTTCACATACCCTTCTCCATACAGCACACCGACCAGCTGCATGGTTTCACTTTGCGGGGTAATCGGATAGGCGATAGCGAGATCAACGTTGGAGCGACGGATGGCTTCCTTTGCCGCCTCACTGCCAGTAATAAATTCTTTGGTCCGAGGAGCTTCCAGAAACATATATTCCGGCGTTACAACTTTCTGTTGCTTTGCCGCCGCATGAGGGTCTTTCTTGGTCTCTGCTTTTGCAGGCGAAACGCTCGTGGCTGGCTCGCTCTGGGGACCGGTCTTTTGTGCTTCGCTCATCATCACACCTCTCGACTTATTGCCTTAGCCTAAAACCCCTAGCCTTCTCGCTTCATCTGATCAGGCGAGTGACCAAACGCAGCGGCACTACCTGCACCGGCAGTGGAAGGCATAAAAGTCATAGGGTTTGTATGCGTCTTGCCATCGTGGACCTTCGACTGAGTCCCCGTGAAGCGGACATTCTCGCCATTGTCAGGCAATTTAATGCCCATTTCTTCACGAACTTTTTTGAAGATCTGCGCGGTTTTTTTCAGCTTTATGGTATCGGAGTCCCGAATCGTCAACATGGCGTCTTCATGGCCCTGCTCTGCGCAAATAGCCATTGTGCAGCAATTCGTCCCTGCCCGGATCATTTTGAGGGTCAGATTGGCGTAATGACAATGCACGCCAATGAAAATACAGGCCTCGATCTTGTTACCCCAAATCGTAAGGTTGGGATGATTCGGATTGATCACTTCTTCAGGATCGATCTTCGGATACTTGGGGCGATAATCAGGCATAGGAATAATCATGACATCGGGGATCTGCGCCGCAATCTCCAGAACTGCCTTGGCTTTTTCAACTGCATGGTTGTTCCACGCCCACAAGACGAGAGGTCCCGGGAAGATCGTTGCATTCGGGCTCGTCAGCATTTTCCGAGCCATTTCTTCGATCACTGTGTCTTCATTAGGTTCGAGGAGGCCGTAATATAGTCCCTGCCCAGGATCAGGCAGTGACACTCCCATCTGAGCTGCTGACGGTGGATGGAACCCTGCGGGCCCCGGCACGATAATCCGTTCTCTCGTATCTTGCGTCGTTCCCACGCCCGTTCCCCTTTCGTCCAATTACCCAACTACAGGGCTGACCAATGTCGCCGTCGTACTCTTTTCCCCATAGGTAATATTGTCCGTCAATGCCGCCACCGGCAACTGGTCGATCATAATCATTTTAATGGCATTATTTTTTGCCATATTGTCGCAAACCCACACGCATTGCGCGCAGCCCTTGCATCGATCTACCGCCACATATGCTGAGCCATACTTAAACCCCTTATCCTTACCCATTTCATCACTGTAAAGAATGGTATTAGCTTCGGGGCAATACTGTGTGCAGAGTTTGCAACTTTTTGCGGCACAGATCTCAACACTAATATCGGCTACGAGATACATGAGAACTCCTTGTCGGTGATCCGGATTACGCCGTGACGCTCTCGGTCGCTTCCGAACGTTTCACGGATGGTGCGGCCCATCCATGGTCAACAGCATAATTCCAGCCCGCTCGAATAACGGCCACATTCTTCTCAATCAATTCTTGTTTCTTCTTAAACTTTCGCTCGACGACACTATCTAAGGCTGCGGTTCCTCCAGATACGACAAAGCCCTTTCCGAGGAACCGATCCTTGACGGACTGCTCTAGCGCCTCTACTGATGTGAGACCCGTAATAGCGCCGATACACCCCATCAACGCCATATTCGTGGCAAGGTCCATCCCCGCAACCTCAAGCGAGAGTTTGGTAGCAGGGAAGTAATAAAGCTTTGCATGACGCTCTTCGAGCTCCCGAGCCTGATCTCGGTGCAATTTCATCGGACCGTCATTATTGATCAAGGCGATACCATTCTCTTTTAAGCCGAAATAGAATGGCATCGTATATGACTTGCCGTGCGTAATAACCTGGGGGTGAAAAATGATAATGATGTGAGGGAAGGTGATTTCACCGATTTCGTAAATAGGCTCATCCGAGACCCGGACATAGCTCTCAACCGGTGCCATGCGCTTTTCAGACCCATAAAACGGTACGATTGTACTCTCGCCGCCAGCATGAATGACCGCCGTGCTCAGAATATGCGAGCCGGTCACAACGCCCTGGCCACCCACACCTGCCATACGAATATTGAACCGTGTCGCCATACTGAATCCTCCTTAAACGTTGCTCAGGCTTTCGGCAGCCCAGGAGCGGGAGCAGCGGGCTTCGGGAGAAACTCCTTATACCCATAGCGCTCCGTGAGAAATTGCTTTGCTTCGTCGGTAATGTATTCGGAGAACTGATAGCGATCGTTTTCAACGTTCTTGGCGTCTTCCATGACCTTGTCGGTTGGAATGGCGTATTCAATGTTGCAGGAGGTATAGGCTTGGATATAGGTCGATCCGACCTCTCTGGCGATCAGCACAGCCTTCTTGATCACGCTCTCAACGCGGCGCGGATTGTTCGGGACGACCGTGGCAACGTACGCGCAGCCAGCGACCTTCGCCATCTGCAGCATGTCCATTTTTTCAAACTTTTTCCCCAATGGAGCCATCTTCAGCACGGCACCACGGTTTGTCATACCGCTTTCCTGCCCACCAGTATTCCCATAGACTTCGTTGTCTAACATAATCGTGGTAAATCGTTCCTTCCGGAACCAGGAGTGAAGAACTTGCTGGAATCCGATATCGGCCGTGCCGCCGTCACCCGCCATAACGACCACGTCCTTGGGCTTATCACCGAACCGAAGCCGCAATCCACGGGACAACCCGCTGGCCACACCATTTTGGTCGCCATAGTTACCGTACACAAACGGAATGGCTGCTTGCGAAATTGCCAAACGTCCACAGCCAGCCGTACCAACGGTAATGGTGTCTTCAGGATTCGGGAATGCGATCATGGCGAGGCGAATAAAGAGGGTCATGGCACATCCTGCGCACATGGGGTGCTCTTCCAGCACTTCCTTAAAGGAACCCATCTGCGAAACAGAGACCTTTTTGCCAAACGGGCCGTGCTCAACCATGTCCCGATATTCTTTCGGCATAAACTTTTCAAAGCCGCTCGAGAACTTGACGTAATCAAGACTCATAAGGATTCCCTCCCTTTATGCTCTGGTGACTTTCTTCCGTCATTCAAAAATGGCTGGAGAAAGCCAAGTGCAAATTATATCGACGTTGTTCGAACTAAGTACTGGACTGTGTTCCTGAAGCGGAAAGGAATGTCGACTTACGACCTAACTATCCGATGCCGCCGAGTGTAGCAAAGCGCAAAAAAATCTGTCAATCAAGTCGGCGCTAGAAATTAGGAAGAACCCGTCAATCCACGATAACGGCAAGTCTATAGAGTCCACAAAAGCATTGCAACTTTACAGAAGGCCCACACTGAACGAAAGAAGGCCTAGTAGATGCGGCCTTGTTAGGCCCTTGGCCCTAAATCCGCTTGAACGCAAAGATTTTGGCCGATGAACAAACTGGAAATAAGATTCAATTCAGTTGCAGTTCAGCTGAGAAGCGCGTAAAAATTATCGCTTAACATAGTAGACTTCATGACATCTATGGCAATACGAGTTCTGGTGCCGGGGGAAGAACAGGGCGATCAACGTGTCGGAGGCGTGCACAAGCGTCCGCCGATCCCTGATGGCTCGCTCAAGGCCGAATGCCCAAAATTCATGAGCCACGGCCCCTGCGGAGGGGTCCGCAAAGGTGGGTTTTGCGAAGTTTATCCGGACATGACCTGTCCGTGGGTCACCCTGTACAACAAGCTCAATGAGCTGGGCCAGCTGGAATGGATGAAACAAGTGTGACGATTGCCGGTAAGGAGTGATGGGGTGAGAGACCAGAACAAGAAAAAATTAAAGGCCGGGAACTTCACGACTAAGCTCGGCTATAACGAGCGGCATGCACGGAGTGGGATCGCCGCTCCTTTACCCGACATTGAAACCTTTCCAAATCAATACAAGGGTTACGAAATTACCATCGTGATTCCCGAGTATACGGCCATCTGCCCCAAAACTAATCTGCCCGACTTTGGAACGATTACTCTTCACTATAAGCCGAATAACCAGTGCCTAGAACTCAAAGCGCTCAAAATGTATATCCACGCCTACAGAAACATCGGTATATTCTATGAAAATGCCGTCAACCGCATTCTCCAAGACATAGTTCGAGCCTGCCGCCCGACTTGGGCCAAGGTAACCGGTGAGTTTGCGGCTCGCGGAGGACTGCGCAGCGTGATCGAGGCAAAATATCCCGAATAAATTCCCTCCCTTCATCAACCCACCCGTTCTCAGTCGAAATTCTCCATCGGTTGTACTCGGCTTTCCCCAAACAGTTCGAAGCGGCTCCTGTTACCTCCGGCTACATATCATGGTGCTTTCACAGCCGGTCTAATTACCTTGGGACCTAAAGTCTCGCTTCGAATCCACCGACATCGGACAGTCGAGGTGTAGTACGGGCGCATCGTCACACGACCACGCTCGGGCACGAAAAGGGTGTGGCTTGATTGCACACGATGTGAGAGCTGTCATGGTCCGACTGACGATGACGGTTCTGGTCTTCATTGTAGGAATATATGCCGTGTCCGTTCCCGCTGCAGACGCCACCTCCTCATTTGTCCGCAAGGGTGATTTGAACCTGGCCGATTGTTCGCACTACGCCGGTGTCCGGCGGCGCGGCAATGTATTGCGAAGTCACCAGTTCAAACAGCCACCTCCACCAGGGGCAGAGGGGGGCACGACCCACAACACAAACGACTTGGTCTTCCCCGAAGTGTTCAGCCTTTTCACCGGCGGCACCCTAGCCAAGAACATCAGATTTTTTGCCGAGCTGGCATCCAACCTCGAAAAATCGCGCACAGGAATTGAGCAGGCCTTCATTACCTTCAATGGTATTGGAGGTGAGACCATCGCCAATATCCGCGTCGGGAGGATCGATCCTTTCGGAGCTTTTTCCTTTTCCACCCTCCGCCAACAATTGGACGTCATGGGTGAAAGCATCCATGCCTTGGAGCATGCGCCATGACCATCCGCCGGATGTTCCAACGGCTGTTGCCATGGCTGCAGCAAAGGGAAGCGATGCAGTTCCGCGCCGGGAGCGAACAGACCACCGCGCGGCAGCTGTACGAGTCGAGTCTGCATGAGAGCGAAGAGAAATACCGGCGCCTCTTCGAATCGTCGCGCGATGCAATCATGATTTTGTATCCGCCCAACTGGAATTTCATTGCCTGCAACCCGGCCACGGTCACCCTGTTCGGGGCCAGAGACGAAGCGCACTTTACATCCCTCGGCCCTGGCGACGTATCTCCCGAATATCAACCGGACGGCGAGTTGTCCATGGTCAAGGCGCCCAAGGCTATCGAGGCAGCCATGCGGGAAGGCTTCCATCTCTTCGAATGGATGCACAAACGCATCAGCGGGCCGAACTTTTTGGCGACTGTACAACTAACCCGCATCACGCTCCAGGGTGTCGAAGGATTGCAGGCCACCGTTCGCGACATTACCGAGCAACGCCGGGCCGAAACCGAACTACGCGCCTATGCAACGTTTCAACGGGCCATCCTGGACAATGCCGGCTATGCGATTATTTCCTGCCGACCCGACGGCATGATTCAACTCTTCAACCCCGCGGCGGAAGCCTTGCTGGGGTACAAAGCCGACGAACTGATCGGCCGCCAGCACCCGGGCATCTTTCACCTTCCCGAGGAAATCGTGGAACGGGCCGGACAACTCTCCGAACAATTCGGCACGACCATCGCCCCAGGCTTCGACGTCTTCGTGGAAAAATGCCGGCGTAATCTGTCCAATGAGCATGAATGGACTTACATTCGAAAGGACGGCACCAGGAGAACGGTGCTGCTCAATATTACGGCATTGCGGGACACCGATGGGAACATCACGGGCTACCTTGGCGTGGCCTCCGACGTCACCCCGCTCAAACGCACGGCACAGGAACTGCTGCTGGCGAAGGAAGCTGCGGAGGCCGCCAGCCGCACCAAGTCACAATTCCTCGCCAACATGAGCCATGAGATCCGGACACCAATGAACGGCGTCCTCGGCATGACCGAACTCTTGCTCACCACCGCATTGGACACCAGGCAGCGTCACCTGGCGCACACCATTCAGCAATCCGGTGAAGCCTTGTTGGCCATCATCAACGACATCCTCGATTTTTCCAAAATCGAAGCAGGCAAACTTCAGCTGGAACGGCTGGACTTCGACCTCCAGGACACCGTCGAAAACGCCGTGGAGCTGTTTGCCACCCCGGCCCAACGCAAAGGACTGGAGCTCACCTGCCACATGCCGAGTTCGATTCCAAGAACTCTTCGCGGCGACCCCATCAGGCTGCGGCAGGCGCTGCTGAATCTGATCAGCAATGCATTGAAGTTCACCGAGGCCGGCGAAATCAACGTGCGCATCGACGCGGTGGCCGAGACGGACACCACTGTCACCCTGCGGTTCGCCGTGAAAGATTCCGGCCTCGGTATTCCAGCCGAAGCCCATCAGCGCATCTTCGAAGCCTTCTCACAAGCCGATGGCACGACGACCCGCCGCTTCGGCGGCACAGGCCTCGGATTGACGATCGTCAAGGAACTCGTGTCCCTCATGCAGGGACAGATCGGCGTGGAAAGCCAGGTTGGCCAGGGCTCTACCTTTTGGTTTACCGCCGTCTTCGAGCGACAACCGCCCACCACCGGCGATCCGTATCCGGAACATGCCTTGCTGCAACGGCGGATTCTAGTTGTCGACGATACCGCCGCGAATCGCGAGATTTTGGATGACCATCTCCGTTCCTGGGGAGCGATCCCCGCGCTGACGGCATCCGCCGCCGAGGCGCTGATGCAACTTCGAGCGGCCGCCGCGCAACACCCGTTCGAGTTGGCCATACTGGATTTCCAGATGCCGGATATGGACGGCATGCAGCTGGCGCACGCGATCCGAGCCGACCCGCAATTGGCCACGCTGCCCCTCTTGATGCTCACGTCGGTAGGATACGACGCCGGGGCTCCTGGAGTGCCCGCCGTCGATGGCTGGGTCACCAAACCCGTGCGGAAAACCATGCTGCAACAGGCCATCCTCGGCCTCCTCCGGACCGGACAGCGTGTACCGATTCGCCGGCCGGAGTCCGTGGTAGCGGAACCAGTGATGACTGGCTTCCCCTCAGCACGTCTCCTTTTAGTCGAAGACACACCGGTCAACCGGGAGGTGGCCGCCGGGATGTTGGACATCCTCGGATATTCCGTACACGCGGTTGAGAATGGGCGTCTCGCCCTCGAGGCCGTCGCCCGAGAACGATTCGATCTCATTCTGATGGATTGCCAGATGCCGGAAATGGACGGCTTCACCGCTACCGCCGCCATCCGACAACAGGAGAATCAGTCGGGTGGTCGTCACCGCGTCCCGATCATCGCCCTGACCGCGAATGCGATGGACGGCGATCGCACCCGCTGTCTCGCGGCCGGCATGGACGATTATCTGGCCAAGCCGTTTACCGTGTCGCAGCTTGGCACGATCCTCTCGCAATGGCTGACACCGAACCTGGCTGACAACGAGGCAGCACCTACGCTCTCGCTTGCTGCGCCCCGTGAATCAACGCACGACCAAACTCACCCGGCCGCAAACCCGGCAATCGACAAGACCGCATGGGAGGCAATTCGATCGCTTCAACGGCCGGGGCGTCCCGATATTCTTGCGAAGGTCCTCACGACCTATTTGAACGACTCCCGGATTCTCGTGGAAGAGATTCGTGCGGCAGTTGAGGCTCGCGATCCCGGCACCCTCGCCAAAGCCGCGCATCGATTGAAGTCCAGCAGCGCGCAGCTCGGGGTCTTGGCCACAGCGGCCCACTGCAAAGAGCTGGAACACCTGGGACGACTCGCCTGCCTCGACGACGCCGCTCGCCTGCTGGCCCAACTGGCTGATACGCATCAGGCCGCTTGCGCGGCCATCGCCGCTGAACTTCGAAGCCGCTCCACGACCTGACCGCCGGGAATTCCGCGACCGCTTTCCGGCCCCCACATTCTTCCCCACACGGCATTCGTCGTTAACCATTTCCCTTGTGGAATCGTCAAGTTACCTACGGCCTCGACCGATAACGGAGGGATAAGCCTTATTCCATGGAGCCGCACATGCGCTGCCTGACCAGAACCTGCAACTTGATGCGTCCCGCAACGACGGGCTGCCTGTTAGCGGCCACGATCCTGGCACTCCCACTCATCGCATCCCATGCGGCCTCGCCCATTGAGAATGTTCCCTCGGTGCAAACGGATGCCTTGTTGGATCTCCCCGACCTGCCCATGCCGGCCACATCGGACGGTCAGGAGACCGTCGGGAAGGAGAGTACGCTCTTCCAAGAAATTCCCTCGGTCTATGGTGCGGCCAAGTATGACCAGAAGGTGAATGAGGCGCCGGCGGCCGTCATCATCATCACCGCCGACCAAATCAAGAAATACGGCTACAGAAATTTTGCGCAGATTCTCGACAGCGTGCCGGGCTTGTTTACCAGCAACGACCGAAACTATGGCTACCTGGGAATCCGTGGGTTCAACCGGCCCGGCGATTACACGTCTCGTGTCCTGCTCTTGATCGATAATCACCGGCTCAACGATGCCGTCTACGATCAAGGCGGAGCCGGCACCGAAATGCCGATCGACGTGGATTTGATCGACCGCGTCGAAATCATCAAAGGTCCCGGGTCGGCGTTGTATGGCACCAACGCATTTTTTGGCGTTGTGAATGTGATCACGAAGCGGGGACGCGATCTCAAAGGCGCGGAGGTCTCCGGGGAAGCCAGCAGCTTCAACACGTACCGAAGTCGCCTCAGTTACGGCAATAAGTTTTCAAACGGCATCGAAATGCTCCTGTCCGGCTCCTTCTCGGATAGCGAAGGGCACCGCGAGTTGTCCTACCCGGCTTTTTCCTCCATCAATAACGGCATCGCCAAGGATGCGGATCGAGACAACCTGTACTATTACACCGGCAAGCTCTCGTACGGAGATTTGACCCTCTTGGGCGGCCACCAGTGGCGCAAGAAGAACGTGCCGACGGCAGCCTTCGGCACGGTGTTCAACGACAATCGACAGAACACGCTCGACGAACGGACTTATCTCGACCTCGTCTATCAGCACGAATTCGTCAACCAGCTCAACGTGAAGGCGCGGGTCTACTACGACCGCTACTATTACCGTGCGCACCTTCCGTACGACTATGCCGGAACCGGCACACCGCCGTTTACCATCAACAAAGACTCAACCGAGGCCGATTGGTGGGGAGCGGAACTGACGATCACCAAGCGGCTATTCGACCATCATAAATTCACCATCGGCTCAGAGTATCGAGACCAGTTTCGCCTCAATCAAGCCAACGCCGATATTGCGCCGCCCAGCACATACCTCGACGATAAACGTCGATCGAGCTTTATCGCGGCCTACGTGCAGGATGAATGGGCCATCACCGACCATCTCGTCTTGACCGCCGGTCTCCGCCACGATCAGTACAGCACGTTTGGCGGCACCACCAACCCGCGCGCCGGCCTCATTTCGACGTGGGCCAAGACCACGGTGAAATTGTTGTACGGCCAGGCCTTTCGCGCACCGAATCCGTACGAACAATTCTATGTGACGGCGTCCACGTTCAAGGCGAATGCAGACATCAAACCCGAGCGCATCAAAACGTATGAACTGGTGGTCGAGCAGTACCTGGGAGATCACCTCCGCGCCCTCGGCAGCCTGTATCAATACAACATCTCCGGACTGATCAGTCAGACCACAGACCCGACAGACGGAAAGTTGTTTTACAGCAACGTTGACAACATCACCGCTCGCGGCGTGGAGTTGGCGATGGAAGGCAAATGGTCTTCAGGCCTCGAAGGGCGATTGAGTTACGCCCTCCAGCGCACCGAAAACGATGACCTCAAACAACAGTTGACGAACTCCCCTCAGCATTTGGCGAAGGCCAATGTGATCGTCCCGGTGATCGCGGACAAGCTCTTTGCCGGCTTCGAAGGGCGGTACACCAGTTCGCGCCTCACGCTCGCCGGTAACAGCGCCAACTCCTTTTACATCCTGAATATGTCGCTCTTCAGTCAGCGGATCGTCAAAGGGTGGGAGCTGTCCGGGCATATCAATAACCTCATGAATCAGAAATACGGTTATCCCGGCTCGGGTGAGCACGTGCAGGATGTCATCGATCAGGATGGCCGGACATTCTGGGTCAAGCTGAAGTACCGCTTCTAAGGAACTGTCACCACCGATGCGTCGACTCGTCCACCTCATAGCGGCACTAGGGATCGCGATCCTGAGCCTCCTGAAGCTCATGGCGAGCCCCGATTCGGCAGGCGCTGAATCGGGCCGTATCGTGGTGTTGAGCGGGCAGGATCTCAAACCTTATCAGGACGTACTCGCAGGGTTTCAGCAATCACTGGCGAAACAAGGTATGACCACAACCATCGAGGTCTATCCGCTTCAAGGCAATGCCGCCAAGACGCAAGAGGTGTTGAGTGAAGTGAAGAAACACGGCGCCCGGTTGGTGGTGACGCTGGGAAGTGCCGCCACACAAGCCGCCGTGCGTGAAGTGGGACAGGTGCCCATCATCGCGACCATGATTGTCGCGGCCGATGACATCAAGGCTGCCTCCAACGCGACAGCCGTCTTGCTCGACTTTCCCCTGGATCTCCAAATGCAGTGGCTTCACCGTATCGTCCCCGCCGCCAATACCGTCGGCGTGCTCTTCAATCCCAAGGAAAATCAGCCCAAGGTGAGCCATGCCCTCCGCATCGCCAAAGAAAACGGCCTGAGTCTTGTGACTCAAGCGGTAGACACACCTCGCGCCCTTCCCGATGCGTTGGATAACATTTCACGCCATGTCGATGCACTCTGGGGCATCTCGGATTCGGTCGTGATGACCCCTCAAACCGCCGAGCCGATTCTGCTGAGTACGCTTCGGAACAAGATCCCGCTCGCGGGGTTGTCGGCGTCGTGGGTCAAGGCAGGCGCACTGTACGCGCTCGATCGGGACTACCTCGACATCGGCAGTCAATGCGGAGAGCTCGCCGGGAAAATTCTCGGGGGGACCAGTGCCTCGTCCCTTGCGCCGACATTCCCTCGCAAAGTGACCTACTCGGTGAATCTGAAAACAGCCGGCGCCATGAACCTGGAATTGCCCCAGGACGTCGTACGCGGCGCCACGCATATTTTCCAATAACTGCGGCGAGGATGACGATGATGAAGAAAGGACTCGGACTACGGGACAAGCTCAATCTCCTAAGCATCGGGCTCGTCGTCCTCACGGCCATCGGCATCGCGACATTCGTCGTGCATCGGGAAATCACCACTCGCTATCAGGATCTGGTGAACACCGGTCTCACCACCGCCGCCATGATCGCGCAGAACAGCGAATACGCCGTGTATACGGAAAACCAAGATGCCGTGCGGCGCGTGGTCGGTGGACTTCATGCCCTGCCGGATATCGCCTATGCCGCCGTGCTCAGCAAAGAGCGGCAGCCGCTCCTGGAAGAAACCTGGGGCGCCAAGATCGCCATCCCCATGGCGCTGAGAACACGCATACCCGCGGCAGGAGACGTGCTGTTTGAGGAGGTGGCCATCCAGCCGGGACATCCGGCCTATATCGATATTCTGGTTCCCGTCGTGAGTCGGCCGGCAGCGGCCGCCGACCCGCTGTTTCTCGAGTCCAATGCGGGGTCGGCCCCAGGCACGGTCATCGGTTACATTCAGCTCGGCCTGAGCCAGGAACGGTTGCGCAAGAACCTCCAGCAATTTGTCCTCATCACGGGACTCGTCATCGGGGTCGTATTGATGGTCGGACTCTCCATGTCCTTGATTTTGACGCGGAGCATCACCAAACCCATTCTGGCCCTGGTGGAAGCCGCGGGGCACATCGCAGAAGGACGGCTCGATGTGGATGTCGCCGCAGGCACCCATGATGAAGTAGACCAGCTGGCTGACGCCTTCAACCGAATGACGAGCCGGTTACGGCTGTCACAGGCTCAGGTGAAGGAATACCAACAGAGCTTGGAAGACAAAGTGGCTCAACGAACGAGGCAACTGGAACTCGCGTCGCAAGAAGCCCAGCGGCTCGCCGAAGAAGCGCAGGCGGCCAGCCGGGCCAAATCGCAATTTTTAGCGAACATGAGCCATGAGATCCGCACGCCAATGAACGGCGTCCTGGGCATGACCGAGCTCCTGCTGACGACCACCCTCGACACCCGTCAACGCCATCTGACCAGGACCATTCAACAATCAGGCGAAGCACTTCTGGCGATCATCAATGACATTCTCGACTTCTCCAAAATCGAAGCGGGCAAGCTCCAGCTGGAGCAATTGGATTTTGATGTGCAAGACACCGTCGAAAACGCCGTGGAGCTGTTTGCTGGCCCCGCCCAACGGAAACAGATCGAGTTGACCTGTCAGCTGCTGGGCTCTTTCACGCATGCCCTTCGCGGCGACCCCATTCGCCTGCGCCAGGCGTTGCTCAATCTGATCAGTAACGCCTTGAAGTTCACGGCGAAAGGGGAGATCAACGTGCGCGTCTATGCGGTCACGGAGACGAATACGACCGTCACCCTTCGATTCGAGGTGAAGGATTCCGGCGTCGGTATTCCGGCTGAGGCCCATCAGCGCATTTTCGAGGCCTTTTCTCAAGCCGACGGCACGACCACCAGACGCTTCGGCGGAACGGGGCTCGGCCTCACGATCGTGAAAGAGCTTGTCGCCCTCATGCAAGGCCGGATAGGCGTTGAGAGCCAGGTGGGGCAAGGCTCCACCTTCTGGTTTACGGCGATCTTCGAGCGGCAACCCGCAGTGGCTCTGAGGCAGGAACAGGCTTCTGAACAAGCCTTACTCAAGAAACGAATCCTGGTCGTCGATGACACGCCCGCCAATCGCGAAATCCTGTATGAACATCTCCGCACCTGGGGCGCGCTTCCGACTTTGGCCGCTTCGGCACAAGAAGCATTGGTCTTGCTCGGCACCAGCCCCAACTCGCCGCAATCGTTCGACTTGGCCATTCTCGATCTGCACATGCCGGACATGGACGGGCTGGAGTTGGCCAAAGCCATTCGCACTGATCCGCGCATCGCCGGCTTGCCGCTCTTGATGCTCACGTCGGTGGGGTATGACGCCAATACGCCCGGCACGCCTGATCTGGATGCCTGGGTGACCAAGCCCGTCCGGAACACCCTGCTTCGCCAAGCCCTGCTCGGCCTGCTCCAAACCAGGCATCGCACGCCCATTCAACCGCCTGCTCCGCGTCCCGCAGCGCCCGGCCCGATTCCGTTTCAAGCCGCCCGTCTCCTGCTGGTCGAAGACACCCCCGTCAATCGGGAGGTCGCCCTCGGCATGTTGGACATGCTCGGACACGTCGCCCAGGCCGTTGAAAACGGACGCCTCGCCGTCGAGGCGGTCGCGCGGGAACGATTCGACCTCATTCTCATGGATTGTCAGATGCCGGAGATGGACGGCTTTACCGCCACCGCCACGATACGACAACAGGAACGGGAATCGGCAGACCATCGCCACGTGCCCATCATTGCCCTCACCGCCAATGCGATGGAAGGTGATCGCACCCGGTGCCTGGCCGCCGGTATGGACGATTACCTGGCGAAACCCTTCACCATGGCGCAGCTGAGTGAGATATTGACGCAATGGCTGAGAGTACAGACAGCTACTGAGCCAACGGAGCCAGTCTCTGCTCCCGCGGCCGGCCCGGACCAGTCGCCGTCTGATCAGCCCCCGCCTCCCGCTCCTGCCGAGATGGACAAGACGGCCTGGGACTCGATCCTCGCGCTTCAACGGCCTGGACGTCCCGATATCCTGGCAAAAGTGCTGACGGCCTATCTAAACGATTCCCGCACACTGGTCGAAGAGATTCGCACTGCCGTCCAGACCCAAAATGCGGATGCCCTTGCCAAGGCAGCCCATCGGTTAAAGTCCAGCAGCGCGCAACTCGGCGCCTTGGCCACGGCGGCCCACTGCAAAGAATTGGAACAGCTGGGACGCCTCGCCAGCCTCGACAGTGCTCCCGCCCTGCTGGCGCAGCTCACGGACGCCCATCAGACCGCCTGCGCCGCGATGACCAGCGAGCTCTTGCAGCGTACCGCTGCTTGAGCCGTCGCCCGCCCATCCGTTCGTGACTTGCGAACTGAGCCGGTCCGCGCTAGTCTGAACGCATTGATGGCTACCTATGCGATCGGCGACGTGCAGGGCTGCTTCAACTCCCTCACACAGCTCACGAAGATTATTCATTTTGACCCGAAACAGGACCGGCTCTGGTTTGTCGGAGATCTCGTCAACCGAGGCCCCGACTCTCTCAAGGTTCTGCGCTATATTCGTGATCTCGGCCTCGCTGCGGTCACGGTTCTCGGTAATCACGACATCTTCCTGCTCGCCGTGGCCGCCGGGCTGGCACCCCCTCGCCCCACTGACACATTGACACCGATTCTGGAGGCGCCGGACTCCCGCGAACTGACGCAGTGGTTACGTCAGCAACCGCTCCTGTATCGAGAGGGCGACTTCCTGTTGGTTCATGCGGGACTGCTACCGGCCTGGACTGTCGAACAGGCCGAGGAATTGGCCGACGAGGCGCACAACGCGATACGGGGAGACCAATTTGTGACGACCTTGCGAGCGCTCCATCCAAGCGGCTCGTTGCAATGGCGCCCCGACCTCACGGGCCCGATTCGGGTGGCGACCATCATCAAAGTACTGACCCGTTTGAGAGCCTGCTCAGATGAAGGCGTCATGGAATCTTCCTTCTCGGGACCACCCGATCGGACCCCGGATGGGTTTTACCCCTGGTTCGACGTGCCTCACCGGCGCAATGCGATGGCCACGATTGTCTTTGGACACTGGGCCGCCATGGGCTTGAGGCTCACGCCGAACATGTTGGCACTGGATAGCGGCTGCGTGTACGGCAGACAACTGACGGCAGTGCGTCTGGAAGATCGGAAAATTTTTCAGGTCGCCTGCGAGGACACTCGTGGCAGAAGGTGACCGGCCGGCGATGGCCGAGTGGCCGCGGTATACCAAGAGAAGCCTTCCCGCCTACCGATTCCTTCCAGGTCACACCCCACATCCTCGCCGTCACCCGCAGGGCCATTCGTTCGCACAGCCAGACCCTCAGCTCCGCCCGTTTGAGCCGGAACAATGGATGACGTCCGAGGACTATCTCTACGGCATCGATCTCTACAACTGGACCTATTGGTGGGAAGCGCACGAAATCTTTGAGGCCTTCTGGCATGCGTACGGGCGGAATACACCGGCCGGTAACTTCTTTCAAGCGCTCATTCAATGCGCCGCCGCTAACCTTAAACGTGAACTCGGTCACGAGCAGGCGACGCGAAACCTCGTGTCACGGGCGCTCTCCCGCTTACGGGAGTGCCCCGTTCAGTATATGGGCTTGGAGACCGCGGCCATCGCTGAACAGTTCATGCAGTGGCTGAACCAGGGGGCACCGGACGTGCACATCTTGTTGGAGCTATCGGAGGAACATGGCAGACTTGTGACCGTTGAGAAAGGAAGGGGTGAAGACTAATCAGTGGTAACTTTCGGAATCGGACGGAAACACACCCTTCTCCACGTCCTCCTTGTACCGACGGAGAGCCTGGAGCGCATCCACCTTGAGATGCCCGTACGGCTTCACAAACTTCGGCACGAACTCGTCAAACAATCCCAACAGATCGTAGAGTACCAGCACTTGCCCATCGCAGTGCGGTCCTGCGCCAATCCCGATGGTGGGTATCGTGAGGGCCTCTGTCACCGTCTTCGCCAATCCCGCTGGAATCGCTTCCAGGACGATGCCGGCAGCACCGGCCGCTTCGAGCGCCCGAGCATCCTCCAGCAGCTGTTGCGCGCGGTCTTTCCCCTTTCCCTGCACCCTGTATCCTCCATACTGCTGGACGGACTGAGGCGTCATTCCGAGATGCCCGATCACCGGAATACCGACGTTCGTCATCGCCGTCACACGATCAGTCACCGCCGCACCACCTTCCAGTTTCACCGCATGGGCTCCGGCTTGAAGGAGTCGCCCCGCATTTCGCACCGCGTCTTCCTGGCTGACTTGATACGAAAGAAACGGCATGTCGCCGATGACCAATGAGCGCTGGACAGCTCCCGCCACCAGCCTGGTGTGGTACAGCATCTCGTCCATGGTCACCGAGAGCGTGTTCGACTTGCCTTGCACGACTACGCCCAGCGAATCGCCCACCAGCATGACGTCGATCCCTGCCTGTTCGACGATGCGCGCGAAGAGCGCATCATAGGCCGTCACCACCGTGATCTTGCGTCCGTCGCGCTTGCACTTCTGCAAGTCCGGGACAGTCATCACCCGAGCTCGGCTTTCGTCAGAATTTCCGGCAATCGTTCGGTTGATTTGATGGCCATGATGTGGACGCCATCGCAGTAGGGACGGACGGCCTTGATCGTTCGCACGGCAATCTCCACGCCCGCGTCGAGCGCGCGCTTATCACCGGCAGCGCGCATTTCGTCGATCATTTCCTGCGGCACACAGACGCCGGGGATATTGGCGTTCATGAATTCCGCCATCTTGGCATTACGCAGCAGCAGAATTCCCGCAAGCACCTTCATCTTGAACGGGCGCACGGCGTCCATGAACTTCTTGAATTGTTCCGGCTGATAAATTGCCTGGGTCTGGAAAAATTGCGCCCCGGCGCGCACCTTGACCTCAAACTTGACCAGCATCGGCCCCAGCGGATCCGCTTCCGGCGTGACCGCGCCGCCGATCGTAAAATCGGTAGAGCCATCGAGCTTGTTGCCCGCATAATCCTTGCCATTATTCAAACCGGTTACCAACTGCATGACTTGGACGGAATCTAGGTCATACACCGGCTTGGCGTCTTTATGGTCCCCCACGGTGGGATAATCCCCAGTCAAGCACAGGATATTCCGGATCCCCAGCATATGCGCGCCCATGAGATCGGACTGCATCGCAATGCGATTACGATCTCGGCAGGTCAACTGCATGACGGGATCATGGCCCAACTCATACAAGATCCGGCACACGGGCAGGGACCCGGCCCGCACGATCGCGGCGGTATTGTCCGTGACGTTGACCCCATGTACACGGCCGACCAGCGACTTTGCGCTCTCGACCACATGGGTGAGGTTGGTGCCCTTCGGCGGGTTATATTCCACCGTCACGGCAAACTGCCCTTGCGCCAGCACATCCTTGAGTCGCCGCGGCTCCCGGCTCATCGAGATCTTCCCTGCATGGTTTGTAGTCTCCCTATCCTCCGAACCATCTTTCCCCCTACCTAACTTGAAAGAGGGCGGATTGGGACGTCCCGAGTGCGCGCATCGACCGAGCACATTCTGATCGTGCGCGGTCTGCGAGCAACGGGCGCGTCCCGATTCGACCTATTTCATCCCTGCCATTCTCTTAGCAGATTCAACGGTATTGTCGAGCAACATCGCAATCGTCATCGGCCCGACGCCGCCCGGCACCGGGCTGATCCAGCCGGCCTTCTGACTCACCGGTTCATAATCCACGTCGCCGCAGAGCTTTCCGTCGGGCAACTTGTTGGTGCCCACGTCGATGACCACCGCCCCTTCCCGAACCATGTCTGCCGTGACGAACTTGGCCTTCCCGATTGCCACCAACAGCAGATCGGCTTCACGACAGACCGCCGCGAGATCTTTCGTCTTTGAATGGCAAATCGTCACGGTGGCATTTCGCTGGAGCAACATCAAGGCCAGCGGTTTTCCCACGATGTTGCTTCGCCCGACGACGACCGCCCGCTTGCCCTCGATCGAAACGCCGGCCGACTCGATCATCTTGATGACCCCTTTCGGCGTACAAGCTTCAAAGACCGGATTGCCTTCGACCAACCGGCCGAAGTTGTAGGGATGGAACCCATCAGCATCCTTGTTCGGCGACACCGCCTCCAGCACGACGCGACTCTCGATATGCTTGGGCAGCGGCAGCTGCACCAAGATGCCGTGAATCTTCGGGTCCGCATTTTTCTTTTCGATCAATGCCAGCAGCTCCGCCTGGGACGTGCTGGCGGGCAACTTATGATCATCCACATAGATCCCGGCCAATTCACAGGCCTTTTGCTTGTTCCTCACATACACGTGCGATGCGGGATCGTCCCCCACTAAAATGGTCGCCAGTCCTGGCTTCACCCCTGTTTTGGCCAGCACCGCGGCCGACTCCACCGCCAGCCGCTCACGCACCTGTTGCGCCAATGCTTTCCCGTCGATAATTCGTGCCGCCACAATATCCTCCCTAGCCTGAAGAAGCGAAAAGTGAGGGCACCATAGCAGGCAATTTTTCAACAAGTCAACGCTGGAGGCGGCAGGACACTCTTGATGGAAGCCCTGGATACAACAGGGTCCTCGCAGGATCGTGCGGCCGCGTGTCCATCCGGTCTTCTCGTTGCGTTTCACATGCGATTCCACTGCTTCCTTGACAGTCTCCGAGACCCTTGGCTACGATGCATCAGGACAAGCTGTGCGACATCTTCGTTGATGATTCCCATGACCATCTTTTCCTTCTCCTCTGAACGGCCGAGACGCCGTCGCAACCTTGGATTGGCTCTTGCCAGCGCCACGGGAATGTTGTTTGCTTCCACATGGGCGTGGGCCCTGCAAGTCAGCGGACTGGAATCTCCGCACAGCTTTCTGGCCGACCCCCCGTCGAGGTCCTACTTCATTTCGAACATCAATGGGGACAGCAATGCCCGGGATAACAATGGCTTCATTACAAAGCTGAGCGACGACGGGCGCATTACGGCCTTCAAGTTCATCGAAGGCGGCCGCGAGAACGTCACACTCCATGCCCCCAAAGGCATGGCCATCGTCGATCACGTGCTGTATGTCACCGATGTCGACACCCTGCGCGCCTTCGATAAGTCCACGGGAAAACCCCTCGCGACATTAGTGCTTCCGCGGCCCGCCGACGGCAAAGCCACCCAGTCGCTTGTGGACGTGGCGGCCGATGGGCAGGGCCATCTGTATCTCGCCGATCAAGGTGGCAATGCGATCTATCGCGTAGATCTGACTACACCTTTGACCCTGTCTCTCTATGTGTCCGGCGCCCACTTGGCCGGCCCCTCGGGAGTGGCCGTGCATCCCAAAACCGGACATATCGTCGTGGTCAGTTATGATTCCGGCAAGATCTTCGACATTACCCCGGAAGGAACTCTCACCGAATTGGCCTCCAACGGATTTTTCACCGGACGATTTCAAAACCTCAGCGGCGTCGATTTCGACCGCTGGGGGAGCATGTATGTGTCCGACGCGACCAAGGGCAAGATCTGGCGCATGCTGCCGAACAATAAATTTCAAGTCATCGCGGAATATTTGCCAGGGCCTTCGGATCTTGGCATCGACCGTGTAAACCACTTGATTCTCGTCCCCTACCAGGACTCGAATGCTGCCGAAGTGAACGGCCTCGAATCTCCCACCGTGACGACAGGCGACCGCGCCAAACGCACGTTGGCGGACTACGGATTCGTGGAGCCCAAAAAGTCTGAAAAGGAAGGATCGTCCCGCAAATGAGCCAGTGTGTCTATTGTAAACAACGCAAAGGGAAACGTTCCTGCCCCGCCCTTACCGGACTGATTTGCAGCCAATGTTGCGGGGAGCATCGCCTCGCGCGCATCTCCTGCCCTCCTGATTGCGAGTACCTCGATGCGGGAAGCGACTATCAACAGAAACGGCTCGGGGAACAGTTCGCCCCCGTCCGGCGGGAACTCTATCGTCAGCTCAGCGTCGCCGGCGGCGAAAAAGCGGCCGCATTGTTCAACCTGATCGAAGTCGTGACCTTCGGCTATTTCCATGACCGGCGGGATGGCCAGGATGCCGAAGTATTTGCGGCCATCCAAGCGTTGCGCCGCACTCTCAGCCCGCTCCATGTGCCGGCCGCGCCGATGCCGGTGTTTGCGGAACGTCTCAAAAAAGAATATGACACGTTCGTCAAACAGCAACCTCAGCAGATCGCGGACGCCGGCTCGGCGCCGGAAATTCTCGATCGAGCATTGGCGCTGCTGACGGAATTTTCCGGCCAGGGCTTCCAATCGCGCCGCTTTCTCCTTGGTATGATCGGCTATGTCAAAACCTTCCACCCTGAAATTGCAGAACATCTGACCAAGCAGCATGAAGCCGGTCGAATTGTGCTCCCCGGTCAACTGACTCCCCAGACCCATGAACCGCCGCCCCATGTCCATAGCCCCGAGTGCCGTCACCACCACCACTGATCACATACGGCTACACATGATCGCGAGAGACTCCCGCTCCCCCTTCCAACAAGCTGCGCACCGTTAGATTCCTTCTCTTTTCCTCATTTTCCCTTTAGTTACATCGCGTTTCTGCCGATACAAGCGGGCCAGGACTTACACCTGCGCACGAGGCAGAATCCGGACCGCACGCGCAACGCATTGAAATTCCATGCATTCATTTCTCAGTAATCTCTTAGCCGCCTTGCCGAAGGGAGATGCGCTGGACGAGTCGGCTTGGTCCGTCCGTCATCGGGGGATTCTTTACATCCTCTGGTTGCACGTTCTAGGGGTTCCCCTCTACGGTGCCTATATGGGAGGCGGACCTAATCTCTATCTCGGCGGCGGAGCCCTTCTCGGGATCATTGCCATCGCCGCACGGCTTCCCCTGGTCGGCCGTCGGCTCCAAGCGGCCATAGCCACCTATGGGTTAGTGGCAGCCTCGGCCCTTCTCGTGCACCTCTCCGGGGGACGAATCGAACTGCATTTTCATTTCTTCGTCATGATGTCCGTGATCGTGCTGTACCAGGATTGGCTGCCCTTTTTGGTCGGACTGCAATTCATTGTCATCGATCATGGGATCGTGGGCACGCTGATGCCGAGCATGGTGTACGTCCATGCGGAAGGGCAGACCCACCCATGGACCTGGGCACTGATTCACGGCAGCTTCATTCTGGCTCAATGCGCAGCGCTCCTCTATTTTTGGCGTGTCAACGAGGTTGCCCGGGAGGAAGCCCTGCAGAGTGAGGCCCGCACCAGGATGATCATCGAAACCGCCCTCGACGCCGTGGTCACCACGAACGCCTCCGGCATCATCACCGACTGGAACACCCAAGCTGAATTCATGTTTGACGTGGCCCGTACCGAAGCCATCGGACAACCCCTGACCACCTATCTATCCACTACCCATTCTTCATCCGTGGCCGAGGCCGGCATAGTGCGTCCCGGGCTTATTCCCGGCGCGATTCTCAATCGCCGGGTGGAGAGTGTCGGCCGGACCGGTTCCGGCCAAGAATTTCCCGTCGAACTCGCCACCAGTTGCCTAGCCATCGGAGGAACTCAGCAGTTCACCACCTTCATTCAGAATATTTCCGAACGCAAGCAGCATGAGGAAGTTCTCCGCCGGGCAAAGGAGGCGGCCGAAGCGGCCAGCCAAGCCAAGTCTCAATTTCTGGCCAACATGAGTCATGAGACCGGACCCCGATGAACGGCGTGCTCGGCATGACGGAGTTACTCCTCGCGACCCCGCTCAACGAGCGGCAACGACGGTATGCCGATACCGTGCACACATCCGGAACCAACTTACTGCACATCATCAATGACATTCTGGATTTTTGGAAGATCGAAGCCGGGCGTTTAGCCTTGGAGCACATCTCCTACGACCCGCGGCAGCTCCTGGCTGAAACCTCAACGATTTTTCACGAACAGGCCCGAAAAAAAGGGCTGACGCTCACCCTGGCCATTGCGCAAGACATCCCCGTGACCCTCCACGGAGACCCCCACCGACTCCGTCAGATCCTGACGAACCTCATCAGCAATGCCCTCAAATTCACGGCGAGCGGGCGGATTTCCGTCTCGGCAGCCATAGATCAGGCCCAGCCTGAACATGTGCGGATCGAGGTGTCCGACACGGGGATCGGCATTTCACAAGACGCGCAGGCTCGAATCTTCGACTCCTTTGCGCAAGCTGACGGGTCGACCACGAGAAAATATGGCGGGACCGGACTCGGCCTCGCCATCGTGAAGCAATTAGTCGGCATGATGGGCGGGCATATCGAAGTTACCAGTGTGCCCGGAGAGGGATCCACCTTCTGGTTTACGATCTTAGCGTCTGCCGCCGCAGCACGATCGACTGCCTCCGATTCATCCACCTCTTCCACGGAGGCGCTGCGGCGCCTGCACGGTTAGCAAGGAGACCACCCCATGCATGTCACGACGACCTGTCTCAAAACCGGTCATTCCGGTGTTCCTGCTGAACTGGCCGCCCAAGATTCGGAAAACAGTCTTCTCCTGCTGTTCGGATCCTCACGTCTCATTGATCGACCAGACCTCATGCAGCACGTGATGGCCGCTTGCCCTCGAAGCCATGTGATGGGCTGCTCGACGGCGGGAGAAATTCATGGTGCTCAAATCTCGGATGGCAGCCTGGTCGTCGCGGCAGTGCGCTTTGAGAAAACGCGCCTCCTCACCACTCATGCGGCGGTTCACAGCCCCAAAGATTCGTACGCGGCAGGGCGGGCCATTGCCGCCAGCCTCCGTCAGCCCGCGCTTCGAGGCCTGCTGGTGCTCTCTGATGGGCTGAACGTCAACGGCAGCGAACTCGTGAAGGGACTGAACGACACACTGGGAGGCGCCGTCGTCGTGACCGGCGGTCTGGCGGGCGATGGAACCGACTTCAAGCGGACATGGGTCATCAAGGACCGTGCGCCGCAAAGCGGGTATGTGACCGCCATTGGGTTCTATGGCGACCACGTCCGCTTAGGCCATGGCTCAAAGGGCGGATGGGATAAGTTCGGCCCTGAGCGCCGAGTGACCAAATCGGCGGGAAACATTCTCTATGAACTGGATGGCCGCCCCGCCCTGCAGCTCTACAAAGAGTATCTCGGTGACCGCGCCGCCGGGCTCCCGGCCACCGGTCTGCTCTTCCCTCTCGCCATCAGATCTTCGAACACGGATGGGAAAGTCCTGGTGCGGACTATCCTGGCGGTCGATGAAGCGGCGCAATCCATGACCTTCGCGGGGGATTTGCCGGAAGGCATGCTCGCCCAATTGATGCGCGCCAACTTTGACCGTTTGATTCAGGGAGCGTCTGAAGCGGCAACCCTCACCCTCGACAATCGTGAGCCTGCGAACAGTTCTTCCCCTACGCTGTCGATCGCGATCAGTTGCGTCGGACGGCGTTTGGTGCTCGGAGAACGGACGGAAGAAGAAATCGAAGCGACGTTGGATATTCTGCCGAACGGAAGCCGCCAAGTCGGCTTTTATTCGTATGGGGAAATCTCTCCCTATGCCAGTAGAGCCTGCGATCTCCATAACCAAACCATGACTGTGACGACGATTACCGAACTGTAATCTCTATGCATCCGCTGCTCACACGACAACTCAAGCGGTTGGGACTGGAGCATGCCTCCGCCCCCGTCTCGCTCGAGGCCTGGCAGCAACTGCTTGAGCGGGTCAGCCGGAGCTATATCGAATCCGATCAGGGACGTGAACTGCTCGAACGCTCGATTGCGCTTTCCGCGAGCGAAATGCAGGAACTGAACGAGCAGCTCCGTCGCACCTCCGAAAGCCGGTTGGCCGAGGAGCGGGACAAACTCCACACCGTCCTTCGTTCCATGGGCGACGGACTCTGCGTCGTGGATCGAAACTGGGACATCGTGCTGCTCAATCCTGAAGGGCAGCGTTTGTGGGGACTCACCGAAGCGGAGGTCGTGGGACGACGCCTGCCCGATATGATTTCCCTTTCGTACGGCACGAACCTGACGGAGCCGATCTTCACCCAGATGCTGCTGGATGAAACCGCCCAAGGACATTCGTTCAGGACCGACGACGGCCTTCTCACCTCGCTCACGGGCCGTTCATTTCCCGTTTCCTGCGTGTTGGCTCCTATCGTGCGGGAGGGGCAGGCCAGCGGAGCCGTGCTGGTCTTTCGGGACATTTCGGAGCGCAAGCAGGCCGAAGATGTTCGTCGGCATACGGAGAGTTTATTGCGGCAACATCAGGCCGCGCTTTTTGGTCTGACCAGCAACAGTATCATTCAAAGCGGCGTGCTCGAGCCGGCCCTGCGGGAAATGACCCGCGCCACCGCCGCGACTCTCGGTGTGCGCCGATGCAGCATCTGGCTTCTGCGGGACGATCACAGCGCCATCACCTGCAAGGATCTCTACGACGCTTCTAGTAACAGCCATTCCTGCGGCATGGAACTCTTCGCCGCACAATTTCCCACATACTTCCGGGAGCTTCTCACGGAACGCGTCATTGACGCCTCCGACGCGCGGACCGATCCTCGCACGTCCGAGTTCACTGACACCTACCTGACCCCGCTCGGGATCGGCGCCCTGCTCGATATTCCGATCCGTTTCAAGGGCAAGCTGGTCGGGGTGCTCTGCAGTGAGCATGTGGGCACGCCACGCTCATGGATGCTCGAAGAGCAACAATTCAGTTATGCCGTCGCCTCATTGGTGTCCTTGGCTCTAGAAGCGGTCGAGCGGCTCCACGCCGAAGGCGCGCTGCGCAAGAGCGAGGGGCGGACCAGGCTGATTATCGACACGGCTCTCAGCTCAGTGATCAGCATGGACGAGCAGGGACGCATTATCGGCTGGAATACTCAGGCAGAACAGACATTCGGGTGGACTCGCCAAGAAGCCGTCGGCCGCTTGCTGGCCGACACCATTATTCCCCCCGCTCAACGAGAAGCTCACCAGCGCGGGCTGATGCGGTTCATCAAAACCGGAGAAGGGCCGATCCTCAACAAACGCATCGAAATCAGCGCCCTGCGAAGGGACGGGACAGAATTTCCGATCGAACTCGCGATCACCCCCCTCCGTCTGGAAAATGCCTATACCTTCACCGCCTTCGTCGTGGATATTTCGGAACGCAAGCAGGCGGAAGAGGCCTTACGCACCAGCGAGGCTCGTCTCACGATGACGGTGCAGGGATCTCACATCGGCATCTGGGACTGGAACCTCACGACCGGCTCGATCTATTTCTCTCCCCAATGGAAAAGCCAGCTCGGCCATGACGATGCCACATTGCCTAATGCATTCGAGGAGTGGCGATCCCGCATTCATCCGGAAGACCAAACGCTGGTCCAGACGATCATCCAATCCTGCCTGGACGGCGACCGATCTCAATTCGAACTGGAACATCGCCTGCGGCATCGGGATGGTTCGTACCGTTGGATTTTATCCCGAGGCAGCCTCATCCGCGACGTGTATGGTGTGGCCGCGCGAATGGTCGGCATCCATATCGATACCACCGATCGCAAACGCACCGAAGAGGAACTTCGCACAGCCAAAGAAGCCGCTGAAGCAGCGAGCAAGGCCAAGAGCGAGTTTCTCGCCAATATGAGCCACGAAATCCGCACGCCAATGAACGGCGTACTCGGCACGACCGAGCTGTTACTGAACAGCACCCTTACGGACAAGCAGCGACATCTCGCGTCGACCGTTCACCGGTCGGGGAGAACTCTGCTCGCCATCATTAACGATATTCTCGATTTCTCAAAAATCGAAGCGGGCAAACTGGATTTGGAATGTGTCGGATTCGACCTGTTGCAACTCCTCGACGAATCACTCGAGCTCTTCATGGAGGCCGCACGCCGGAAACACCTTCGCCTGACTCAACAGGTCGACGACCGGGTCCCCCGCTATTTGAAGGGCGACCCGGTCAGATTCCGTCAAATCCTCATGAATCTTTTGAGCAATGCCATGAAGTTCACTGAAACGGGGGGAGTTTCGCTGACGGCCGACTATGTGAGCGGCACTCCCACCCATGCGCAGCTCCGCATTTCAGTCACCGACACCGGCATCGGCATTCCGCCGGCAGCGAAGCTTCGAATTTTTGATGCCTTTGCGCAGGCGGATGGTTCAACCACCAGACGGTACGGCGGAACAGGACTCGGGCTGTCGATTGCCAAACAATTGGTTGGGCTTATGAGCGGAACGATCACGGTTGAAAGTGAACCCGGTCGCGGCTCGACGTTTTCGTTTACGGCGCGATTCGAACGGCAACCACTTGACGCAGGAACGGTATCGGGCCAGATACCCTATTCTCCTGTTCCGACGTCGCACCTGCCCCTCGAACATGCGAACGGGCCCTCGCAACCATTCCCGTCGGCCGGGGGGACGGAGGCTAAGGGAACGGAACATCGTGTGGCCAGGATTCTCGTTGCTGAAGACAGCCCGGTGAATCGGGAGGTCGCCGTCGGCATGTTGGACATACTCGGCTACCAGGTCGAGATGGCGGAAAATGGCCGGCAAGCATTGGAACTGGCCGGGCGCAGCCAGTTTGATCTCGTGCTCATGGATTGTCAGATGCCTGAGATGGATGGCTTGACGGCCACAGGAGAAATTCGCCGCCGTGAAGCATCATCCGGGCAGCGAAGGCTCACCATCATCGCCTTGACCGCCAATGCCATGCAAGGAGACCGTGAACAATGTCTCGCGGCGGGGATGGATGACTATCTGACCAAACCCTACACGCAGATGCAATTGCAGGCCGTCGTGCAGAAATGGCTGGACAAGGCATCACCTGACCAAGCACTCGCCCCAGTCATAGGCTCAACGCAGGCGTTCTCTAGCGAATCGGCCCCCGCCGCAATCGCTCCAGCCCCACCCACTCCCAGCATGGATCCTAAAGCCCTCGACGGCATCCGGGCGTTGCAACGGCCAAACCGGCCTGATGTGCTGGCGTCGGTTCTTCGCAAGTATCTCGATAATTCACGAGACAGTGTGAATACCCTACAGGACGCGATACGCGCGAACGATCCCACGGGGCTGCAAGCGGTGGCGCACCGCCTGAAATCGAGCAGCGCTCAGCTTGGGGCCCTTGCGGTGGCCGCGCGCTGTAAGGAACTGGAGGCGCTCGGCGCTCAAAAAAATCTGATCGAAGCCGATCGGATTCTGGCCGAATTACAGTCCGACTATGCTGCCGCTTGTGCCGTCTTTCGAAACGAGATCGCCAAGGAGAAATCATCATGAACCCGCTCACCTCGGGACGATCACCCTACGCATTAGTCACCGACGACGACATCATCATCCGCATGTTTGCACGCGAGGCCTTGGAACAAGCGGGATGGGTGGTCGAAGAGGCTGAGAATGGACGCGAAGCCTGCGCAGCGTTTCAGCAATGCCCTCCGGATGTCGTACTCCTCGACGTCATGATGCCGGAAATGGACGGCTTTCAGACCTGTGCCGCTTTGCGACAGTTACCAGGCGGCGAACATACCCCGATTCTCATCATGACCGGTCTGGACGATTTTGAATCGATCACGAAAGCCTATGATGCCGGCGCCACGGATTTTATCGTGAAGCCTTTGAACGCCATGCTGTTGACCCACCGCATCCGGTACATGGTTCGAGCCAACCAGGTGCTCCAGGAACTGCGCGCCAGCCAGGCGACCCTGACGCAAGCCCGGGATGCGGCCATGGAGGGCGCTCGGCTCAAATCTGAGTTTCTTGCGACGATGAGTCATGAAATCCGCACCCCGATGAACGGCGTACTCGGCATGACCGACTGGCTGTTGGAAACCGACCTGACGCCAGAACAGCTGGATTGCGCGCAAACGATCCGTTCTTCGGGCGATTCCTTGATGGTCATCATCAATGACATTCTCGATTTTTCCAAAATTGAGTCCGGCAAACTGTCGCTCGAGCTCCTGGACTTTGACCTGCCGAAGTTTATTGATCGAGTCCTGGTATTGTTCGCCGAGCGAGCGCAGCGAAAAGGTCTCCTGCTTCACTCTCACATTGCGGACGATGTACCGGCCGCCTTATGTGGAGATCCGACCAGACTGCAGCAGGTGCTCAGCAATTTGCTGGCAAACGCCATCAAATTCAGCGATCGCGGAACGGTTTCGCTGCTGGTGGATCTGGACCAACGGCCTCCTGAACAGCGGCTGGAGTTTCCCACGACTACATATGGCGAATCGTCATCGAATATCGACCGCATTAGTCATGTCCGCTTCTCCGTCGCCGATAACGGTATCGGGATTGCGCCGAGCGCATTTGCGAAGTTGTTTCAGCCCTTCGTGCAGGCAGACGGATCCACGACCAGGAAGTATGGAGGAACTGGATTGGGACTCGCCATTTGCAAGCAACTCGTAGAACTGATGGGAGGACATATCGGAGCGGAAAGTGAGCCGGGCTCAGGATCCATCTTCCGGTTCACCGTGCCGCTCCAACAACAGATCGCGGATAGCCAAGAAAACAGAACAGCTGCCTGACAAATACATCTCCTCTTCTACCATCGTGTGCGCTTCAATGCCTGGAAGAGACACGCCTGTATCTTTTCAGATACCTCCCGTAAGAGTTCTCTGATACACCTCCATTGTCAGCCCTTCGCACAAACTGATTATCCCATTGAAATCCCTACTGAAAAGTCATGGCGTAAACTTTGCTTTACTTCATGGCGTACACATAGTATACAAAGCGGGTCGATAGGGGCACCTCTCCAACGTCAGCATGCAAACCCTTACCCATCCCAGCTAGTAGGGAAATCCATACACCCAAGGATGACATCTGTGCATTGCCTGACATTCGACATTGAAGAACATTTTCAAGTCTCACGATTTGATTCGCCCATTCGCCGGCGACACTGGGGGGCCTTTGAAAGCCGGGTGACGGCCAATACCTGCAAAGTGCTCGATCTTCTGGCGCGGTATGAAACCAAAGCCACTTTTTTTGTCCTCGGGTGGGTCGCCGAGCGCCATCCTGGTCTGATCAAGCAGATTGCCGAATGCGGGCATGAAATTGCTTCGCATGGCTACGGCCATGAATTGGTTACGGCCCAAACACCGGAGTTGTTCCGCGCCGATGTAAGACAAGCCAAACAGATTTTGGAAGACCTCACGGGGTCTCCGGTCCAAGGATATCGCGCACCCGGCTTCACCATTACACGTGAAACACTGTGGGCGTTACCGATTCTGGCAGAAGAAGGTTACACCTACGACTCCAGCATCGTTCCTATCCGGCACGATCATTGTGGTCTACCTGGATCAGATCCCTGGCAACATCTCAAACAAACCTCGTCGGGCCCCATCTGGGAAGTTCCTCCGTCTACGGTAAATCTCGGCGGAGTTCGGATTCCCATCGCAGGAGGAAGCTATTTTCGGCTGTTGCCATTCCCGGCCTTGTGCGGACTGATGCGGAGGATCGAACAAAAAGGCCGGCCTCTCGTCATGTATTTCCATCCATGGGAACTCGATCCCTACCAACCGCACATGGAAGGCCCGTTCCTTTCAAAAATGTTCCATTATTTGAACCTGGACAAGATGGAGTTTCGCATCTCCACCGTCGTGAACACCTTCCGGTTCGGGTCCATCGCTGAACACATCGATCTTTCGCCGATTTTGCCTATCGATCCCGCTGTCTTCCCTTCTACTCCGGCCGAAATCGTTCAAGACGTCGTGTGATCCCCACTTCCGTGAAGCCTCAGACACGTGATGGAACTGCCGCCTAGGCGGTGCACAAGCGGTCGCATTGCTGTGCAAAAGTAAGGATTGCACTGCCTGGGCAGGTTCAGTACCGTACCCACCTCAGGGACAAGGCTATTCCAGGCTATAAGGGAGAGGGACCATGCAGAAGAGACATATGAATTTATGTGGCGGATGGCTCAAGAAGGTGAGTCTGACCATGGCATTGATCTGTGGCGTGCTCTTGCCAGCCACAGGCTTCGGTCAAACCATCGAAGACACCGTGCAGTTCATCAGCGACATGACCAATACACACGGCTTCGTGCGAAGCCTCAGTTGCCGGAATCCGAAAGCCGTCAAACCAACCAAGGTGACCGAAGTCTATAGTGTCATTCCGACGGGAACCAGACTCGGCACGATCGAGTTGAACCACGGGCACGACGAGGTCAACACCGGCTTCACTCATTTCAATTTGCAGGACATCGACAGCTTTGCATACCAGGGCCAGGACACTCGTGAGAACAACCTGGTCCTTTACGGAGTCCGCATATCATGTAATAGCAACGGCCCCTGCATTTTGAAAACCAGCTTCTGCACCGGAGCAGTCACGGAAGTGAAAGGCCAATTTCCTGAGGACACATTGCTCTTTCGCTCCGCCTCCCACGCAGAGCGCATGACCAAAGCCCTCTCTCACTTCCTGACGCTCGTCCGCGCCCAGCAACAGAATCAACCCTTCTAATCAGGATCGTCAGCACCGGGCAGATCGTGCAAAGAGGATCGGCCCTGGTGCTGACGCCTCGCGGCTCACTCGATAATCGTCACCGTCATCTCGACGCGATCGATCGGATTATCGCAGGGGCCCTTATCCGCAGGACTCGGGGCACCTGTTTGGCACATGACTCTCGGTAGTGCCACAATCTTGTCCGCGACTCCGATGCCTTTCACCACTTCACCAAAAATGGTGTATTTCCGGTCCAAGAAACGCGATTCCTCAACGACGACAAAAAATTGCGACCCTGCGCTATCGGGGTCCTGCGCCCGCGCCATCGAGACGACGCCTCGCTTGTGTGGCAGGTCGCTGAATTCTGCTTTGACATTGTGCCCGGGACCGCCTTGACCATAAGCGTCTTTTCTCAACGAGTCCTTGGTGTTTGGGTCGCCCCCCTGAATCATAAACCCTGGGATGACGCGATGAAATATCGTGCCGTTATAAAATCCGGATTTGGCCAGCTTGATGAAATTTTCGACATGCTTGGGGGCAACGTCCGGCAAAAACTTGATTTCAATGTCGCCGAGCTTGGTCTTGATGACCGCTCGCGCATTACTCGCATTGACGGAATCGCCTGCCTTGGCAGGAGCATCAGCCGCCAAACCAGTTCCAGCCATGCCGAAGGCCAGGACCAGGCTCATCACTGCCGCGCACCCACATCGATTGTGCCATCGTGATTGTGTCATTGTGCCTCCTTCTTGTCGGTTCACTGAAGAGCAACTCATGTCGTTAATTGTGTCAGCGCTTCCCGCGCGGCCATCTGCTCCGCTTCTTTTTTGCTGTGACCGCATCCCACGCCCCGCATCACGCCCTGAATTGTCAGCTCGACTTCAAACACCTTTTCATGGTCCGGGCCGGATTCTCGAACCGTCGCATATTGCGGCAAACTTTCAAACCGCTTCTGACAGAGTTCCTGTAATTGCGTCTTGTAATCGTCCATCCCCGGTCGGGCCCGTTCTGCACGCGCCGCCAGCAATTCCTCTTCCAACACCCGCAAGGTAAACGTCCGACTCGCCTCAAGACCACCATCCAGATAGACGGCGGCGATCAACGCTTCGAGCGCATCCGCCAACAACGAGTGTTTTTCGCGTCCCTTCGAGAGTTCCTCCCCCTTTCCCAATCGTAACAGGCGGCCGAGCTTCATGCGGCGCGCAGCCTTGGCCAGAGATGCCTCACTGACCAAATGCGCTTTTAGTTTAGACAACCCGCCTTCGTTGCTGCCGGGAAATTCAGCGGCGAGATACTCACTCATAACCAGCGACAGGACCGCGTCGCCAAGAAATTCCAGTCGCTCGTTTTGGGTGCGGTCTTTGGTACGTCGCTCGTTGGAGTAGGATTTGTGGGTCAGGGCTTCTTCGAGCAGACGCGGCTGACGGAAACGGTAGCCCAAAAGGCGCTGGACCGCCTCGATTGACGTTGCCGACGTCATACGACCTGACTCGTGCTCTGAGGAGGATTATTGGTCACACCGGCGAAAAAGCAGGCAGGCGTTGACCCCGCCGAAGCCGAATGAATTCGACAGGACCACCTGCGTCTTGGTCGCGCGAGCCTTATTCGGGACATAATCCAGGTCGCAGGCGGGATCAGGATGATCAAGGTTGATCGTGGGAGGCAAGATGCCGTGGTGTAACGCAAGGATACTGAACACCGCCTCAATCCCACCGGCGGCGCCCAAGAGATGGCCCGTCATCGATTTCGTCGAACTGACCGGAATCTTGTAGGCTTGCTCTCCAAACACGTGTTTGATCGCCTTGGTTTCGATGGCATCGGCCATCGTCGAAGTGCCGTGGGCATTGATATAGCCGATGTCGGTCTTGGCTACCGCGGCGTCCTTGAGCGCCATTTCCATACAACGCACCGCACCCTCCCCTTCTTCGGGCGGCGCCGTAATATGGTAGGCGTCACTATTCATGGCATACCCGATGACTTCGGCATAGATGCGCGCGCCGCGCGCGCGGGCATGCTCCAATTCCTCGAGTACGACCACGCCGGCCCCTTCTCCCAATACGAATCCGTCGCGATCCTTATCGAAAGGACGGCTGGCCTTCGTCGGTTCGGTATTCCTGAATGAAAGGGCTTTGGCCGACGCAAATCCGGCGACACCGAGCGGGGTGATCGCCGCTTCGGCGCCTCCGGCGATCATCACATCTGCATCATTCCGTTGAATGAGCCGATAGGCATCGCCGATGCAATGATTCCCGGTGGCGCAGGCCGTGACCGCGCAGGAATTCGGACCTTTCGCGCCGACTCGAATCGCCACTTGCCCAGAGGCCAGGTTGATGATCGTCATCGGAATGAAAAAGGGCGAGACCCGACCAGGCCCCTTGTCCTTCAGCACGTCATGGTAATGTTCGATCGATCCCAGCCCGCCGATACCGGACCCAATGTAAACCCCGACCCTCGTCGCCTCTTCAGGCGAAACTTTCAGGCCGGCGTCGTCCACCGCCAGTTGGCTCGCCCCCACCGCGTAGTGGATGAAGGTGTCCATCTTCTTGATTTCTTTTTTCTCGATGAACTGCGCCGGGTCGAAATCCTTGACCTCCGCGGCAATCTGCGCATCGTATCCGGTCGGATCGAATCGCGTGATTCGGCCGACGCCGGACTCGCCGGCGCAAAGCGCTTTCCACGTCTTGTCGACGCCGGTTCCAAGAGGCGTCACCAGGCCAAGACCGGTCACTACCACACGTCTGACGGGTCGCTCGTGCATACTCTCGTCCGTTACGCTTTCTCTTTAATATAATCCAGCGCTTTCCCAACGGTGAGGATCTTTTCTGCATCCTCATCGGGGATTTCAATTTCGAACTCTTCTTCGAGGGCCATCACCAACTCGACCGTATCGAGCGAATCCGCACCCAAATCCTCAACGAAATGCGCCTCCAGCGTCACTTCTTCTTCTTCCACCCCCAACTGCTCGGCAATAATTTTCTTCACCCGTTCATCTACTGTTGCCATGGACTTGCCCACCTCCTTCCTATCTTATCGCATCCGCCACATTCTTTGCCGGAACATCCGGTTCGACCGGAATCGATCGAGCCCCAGGTCCGACTCACTTATACCATGAGCATACCGCCGTTCACGTGCAACACCTGCCCCGTGATATACGACGCTGCATCCGACACCAGAAACCGCACCGCCGCGGCAATATCGGAAGGAAGACCCAATCGTCCCAGCGGGATCTGCTTCTGCAACGCTTCCTTCACCTCCGGCGACAACCCCTGCGTCATCGCCGTATCGATGAAGCCCGGCGCCACCGCGTTGACCGTCACTGCGCGACTGGCATATTCGCGCGCGGCCGTTTTCGTAAACCCGATGACCGCGGCTTTTGACGCCGCATAGTTCGCCTGCCCCACGTTCCCCATCGCCCCGACGATCGACGCGATATTGACGATGCGGCCAAACCGTTGCTTCGTCATGGGGAGCAGCACGGCTTTGGTGCAATGGAAGGTCCCGTTCAAATTGACCTGCAGAACCAGGCTCCAGTCTTCTTCCTTCATCCGAAGCAGCAACCCATCTCGGGTGATCCCGGCGTTATTGACCAGGATATCGATCCGACCCCATTCCTGCATGACCTGATCGGCCATGGCCTTGGCATCATTCCAATCGGACACATTCACTTTGACACTGAGGGCCCGTCGCCCCAGTTTCTGAATCGCCGCAACCGCATCCTGCGAGCGCGCCGGATCGAGGTCTGCCACCGCGATATCCGCGCCATCCTCAGCCAACCCTTCCGCAATCGCGCGCCCGATTCCCTGGGCCCCGCCGGTGACAATCGCCACTTTTCCCTGTAATGACATCAGTCTACTCCCGTGCAATCTCGACGCCGCTTATGCCTGCCTGTTCACGCCCACAGTGGTAAGGGTCGCGTCCAATGACTTCTGATCATGGACATTGGCCGTGACCGCGCCGGGAAGTATTCGCTTGACCAAGCCCGTCAAGACGGTCCCCGGCCCGATTTCCACAAAGGTCGTCACACCCATTTTGGCCATCGTGTGCACCGATTCTTCCCATCGTACGGACGAGGGCAACTGCCGCACCAGCGATGCCCGGATGTCTTCCGATCGCTGCAGGGCCGCCGCCTCGGCATTATTGATCAAGGGCACCGTCAAATCCCGCCACACGACTCCGCCGAATTCCGCGGCCAGCCGGTCTGCGGCGCCCTGCATCAAGGGCGTGTGAACCGGCACACTCACCGGCAGCGGAATCGCTTTTTTGCATCCCTTCGATTTAGCAAGTTCGATCGCTCGTTCGACCGCAGCCTTCTCGCCCGCAATGACCACCTGACCGGGAGAGTTGAAATTCGCGGCGGCGACCACGCCGACGGATGCCGCCTCCTGGCACACGGCTTTCACGACCTCCGCCGAAAGACCCAGCAACGCGGCAACTAGCCCTGTCCCCGGCGGCACGGCTTCGGCCATATACCGCCCACGCTTTTGCACCAGCGCCACCGCATCCCGAAACGATAGGCCGGCGGCGGCAAAGATCGCTGAATATTCTCCGAGACTATGCCCGGCAACGGCCAGGGGTGTCAGCCCGGCCGGTTCCAATGCCTTAAGAGCCGCTGCACTGCTCACCAGCAAGGCCGGCTGAGTATGTTCCGTGAGATTCAGTCGTTCGACCGGTCCCTCAAAACAGAGCTGTGCCACATCGTAGCCGAGGATGGACGAGGCTTCCTCATACACCGCCCTCACGGCCGGGAACGCATCATATAACCCGCGTCCCATCCCTACTGATTGCGACCCCTGTCCGGGGAATAAAAATCCGATGGCTGAAGCTGTCATAACCGCGTAAGGTATCGTAGAAACCAGGCTCAATGTCAACGGAAAAAGCCGGACACATTCGGCACCGCCGGAGCTTCAATCCCGGCTGCCGGTCAGTGGCCCCGCGCTCACCAACGGATCAAGCTCGACGCCCAGGTCAGCCCCGCGCCGAATGCTCCGAACATCACCAATTGTCCATCCTTGACTCGTCCGTCCCGCACGGCTTCGTCCAAGGCGATCGGAATGGAGGCTGCCGATGTGTTGCCGTACCGATCCATATTCAAGACGACTTTTTCCAGCGGAAGGCCGAGACGATCGGTCACCGCTTTAATAATGCGCAGATTCGCTTGATGAGGAATGTACAGATCAAGATCATCGACAGACAGCTGGTGCGCCGCGAGCGTTTCGCGCGCCACTTCCTCCAGAGTCCGTACCGCGACCTTGAACGTTTCGTTGCCCTTCATCTTGATGTACTGTGACCGTTCGCTCATCATGGCCCCAGACGGAGGAATCCGCGTCCCGCCCCCTGGCACCACGATCAGATCGGACAAACTGCCGTCCGAATGCAGGTGGGTGGAGAGGATTCCGCGTTCTCCCTCGGCAGCGCTCACCACTGCGGCGCCGGCACCATCGCCGAATAAAATACAGGTATTGCGATCCGTCCAATCCGTAATCGTCGACATCACTTCCGATCCCACGACAAGGACATGGCGCATCCCGGTTCGAACATAGGCGTCGGCGACGCCTAACGCGTAGACGAATCCGCAGCACGCGGCCGAGATGTCGCAGGCCGCCGCTCGGGTCGCACCCAGGCGGTGTTGAAGCAGACAGGCCGTCGACGGCAACGGCATGTCGCCCGTGCAAGTGGCCAGGAGAATCAGGTCGAGATCGCTCCCAGAAACGCCGGCAGCTTTTAACGCCCGTTCCGCGGCAATCAGGCCCAAGTCTGAACAAGCCTGTCCTGGAGCCGCGATACGTCGCTCCCGGATTCCGGTGCGTTCGCGAATCCATTCATCCGACGTCGCGACCAGCTGTTCCAGATCACTATTGGTCATCACCCGTTCGGGGGCATACGACCCGGTTCCTGTGATCCGCCCCCGTATCACGCTTGCTCGCCCTCCAACCGCTCGTCTTGATGCCGCCTCAGACTCTCCTCGATGTCGCGTTGAATCAGCTCATCCAAACGCGTTTCGGCCAACCCCTTCGCCCGTCGAATCGCATTTTTGATGGCCTTGGCGGACGAGCGGCCATGGCAAATCATGGTCGTCCCGTTCACCCCCAACAGCGGCGCCCCGCCGAATTCCGCATAGTCGATTTTTCGCTTCAAGTTCAGCAGCGGCTTTGCAATCAACGGGTAGGCCAACCGTCCGAGCCAAGATCCCGAGAGCTCCTTCATCAGCAACTTCTTAATGACGTCTGCGACGCCTTCCGAAATCTTGAGGGCCACATTGCCGATAAACCCGTCGCACACCACCACGTCCGCACTCCCGCTGTAGACATCCCGCCCCTCGATGTTCCCGATAAAATTCAACGGGCTGGCTTTCAACAGCTTGAAGGCTTCCTTGGTGACCTCGTTCCCTTTGCTGTCTTCCTCGCCGATGCTCAAGAGGCCCACGCGCGGATTGGGCTTGGCATAGACATGCCGGGCAAATTCATTGCCCATCAAGGCAAATTGTTCGAGATGTTGCGCCGAACAATCGACATTCGCGCCCACATCGAGCATGACCGCGCTCCCCGTCAACGTGGGCAACATCGTGGCAATCGCCGGCCGTTCGACCCCCTTGATCAATCCCAAGACAAAGAACGAGGCCACCATGCTCGCGCCGGTATTGCCGGGACTGACCACGGCGTCAGCTTCACCGGATTTGACGAGTTCCGTCGCCACCCAGATAGACGAGTCCCGCTTCTTCCGGGCCACGGCGGCGGGCGACTCGTGCATCTCCACCACTTGCGGCGCGTGCCGGATCGTAATCCGCGTATCGTTGCAGTTGAGTTTGCGGCAGGCGGCGGTCAGCTCGTCTTGCTTGCCGACCAGAATGATCCCGACACCCAGTTCCTGCGCGGCGTGCATCGCGCCTTCAATGACCGGGGCCGGTCCGTGGTCTCCGCCCATCGCATCGACGGCAATCTTCATGTGCGGTTAGCGGTCCACGGATAGAGAAATGAAGAGTCGTGCAGAGACGCCCTGCCGGCTAGGACCTGAACGGCCTCACGCATGACATAGCGTCGGATCGTGATCACGGTGGGCAATTGTACCCGAATCACGTCGAAAAAATAAAACGCGACTAGGATTCCTCGACGACGATGACGGCCTTGCCTTTGTAGGTTCCACAATTCATGCACGTATAGTGCGGCAACTTCAATTCGTGGCACTGCGGGCAAAGCGAAAATCCTGGAGGCACCAGCCGGGTCTTCGCCGTTCGCCGCATGTCGCGCCGGGATCGTGAATGTTTGTGTTTTGGATTTGGCATGACGACTCCTTCAACGGGCACATGACCCGGTTAACAGACTATGCGTTTTCACCTTTGGACCCGCGCCCTCGCAACACACGGAACGGACTCGGCGCTTGCGCCGGAGGACAGCCGCAGCGGCGCTCATTGAGATTCTGTCCGCACTGAGGACAGAGCCCCAGGCAATCCTCGCGGCATATCGGCTGCATCGGAGCGGCCAGAATCACCTGCTCGCGCAGCATCGGAGCCAGATCAAGGTGATCGCCTTGATACCAGTACAGTTCATCCTCTTCGTCCGCCTCTTCCTCCGGCTCGACTGGTTGAGGTGCGCGTCTGGCGGTTCGTCTCCCCTGTTCCGCCTGGGCTGATTTAGCAGCGCCAGTGGCCTGCGGAAGATATTCTGCATAGAGGGAGACCAGCAGCGGATCGGCATATTCCGCGAGACAACGCACGCATTGACGGATGGCGGTGCCTTCCAACGTGCCGGTGACCGAAATCCGCCCCTCTTGCTGCAGGAGCTCAAGCTGGATTGTCAGCGGGCCATCAAACCTATCTTCCGGCCCATCCAAACCCAGCTGAGGCCCCGAGGCCGAGCATGACAGGGGCAGGCCTTCCGGCCCGATATCAACAATCGCTGGGTTGAGCATATCCATGGGCACCGTCATGACGAGACGACCCTCCCCCGTATCGATCAGGAGACAGGCTGCCGGGCCACTTGACTCAACACTCACCAAAACCTATCCCTGCCTTATCGCTCTTCGGCGAAACTCACCAGAGCGATCTGGCGAGCCCGCTTCACGGCGACCGTCAACACCCGCTGATGCTGCAAACAATTGCCGGAAATGCGACGGGGGACGATACGTCCACGCTCGGTCAGAAAATTCCGCAACAGGCCGACATCTTTGAAATCGATCGGGGCCTTATCTACACAAAACCGGCAGGGCTTGCGGCGCTGAAAAAACCGGCCACCTCCGCCCCCTCCGCTATTTCCACGATCTCCTCGTTCCATGATCGCCTCCGTCTCCTAGAACTGTTCGTCTTCGTATGAAGGTGGTTCGTCGTGCAGGCCGCTGTCCGCTCCGGCTCCGGCTTCGCCCCGCTTCGGCAGAAAGGTCACGCCTTGCGCCACGACTTCGTGCTTGCTACGTTTCTGGCCGTCTTCTGTCTCCCAACGGCGCTGCTGAAGTCGCCCATCGATAATCACGCCGTTGCCTTTGCTCAGGTACTGCCCGCAGTGTTCCGCTTGCTTGCCGAACACGACGATATCGATGAAACAGACTTCTTCTTTGAGTTCATCACCCTGCTTGAAGCGCCGGCTCGTCGCCAAGCCGAAGCTGGCGACCGGCGTCCCGCTGGGCGTATACCGCAGCTCCGGATTCCGGGTCAGATTGCCGACCAGAATGACTTTATTGAACCCCGCCAACGGTCGCTCCTTGTGCGGCTGGTGCTGCCACAGGTGCGCCCCTGGGCGGAGCAGGCTCCTGCTCCAACTTCACGGTGAGAAATTTGATGATCGAATCTTCAAGCCGATAGGCGCGCTCCAGCTCGGCGATCGTCGTGCCGGGACCCTGGAAATAAAAATAGACGTAGGTCCCCTTCCGCTCACGCTTGATTTCATACGCAAGCTTCTTGCGGCCCCAATTCTCGGCCCGCACGAGGGTGGCGCCGTTCTTGGTGACGGTGCCCTTCATTTTTTCAATCAACGCTGTCGTTTCTTCGTCGCTTAAAGTCGGACGAATAATGAACAGGGACTCGTAGAGCTCCATGCAGATTCCTCCTGGACATTGGCCCCCATCACAGACGGGAGCGAGGTGTAGGCATGTCGGACAGCCGACATGAGCCGGGGAAAATAGCACAGGACCGGAAAGGCTGTCAAACATCATTCACGGCTAATGCGGCACACCCCTATCGTGCCATGTGGCACGATAGGGGTGCGACGGATACAACCGCGCTTCAAGAAGCCCTGCCCATGTAGAGCCTGCACCCCTCATGGACAGGCCGATGTTCCATCGGCCTTCACCTGCGTCGCCTGCCCCGAGTTCGGAAAGGGCAGGAGTGCGCCGATGGCCGGCCGGAGCGGGTGCGGATTGGGTAACTCGTCACGGCCCAATGTTCCAAGCGTCCCACCGCCTTGTTTCAGGAAACAAAAATTCTCAAAAGGGATGGCAATGGGGAATCGAGGGACACCCCAGCGAGTGTTCTCCGGATAGATATATTCAGCGACCGGCGCGGTGTATTGGCCGGAATCCAACCCATTTGCGACCTTGATTGAACTGTGGCCCTCAATCCGAATTCGGACATCGCGGGTCACGGGCAAAAAGTTAGCCTTAGCCGGAAGCGTAACGCGTATACGGCCAATTTGCCCCACACGTTGTGGGTCAAGCGTGGTAAGACGACGCTCTTGTTCGTCGGGATTACCTTGGGACGTGTCGATAAGAAAGATGTCGACCCGTCTCGTGGGGTCCGTTGTAAAACCAACGAGGCGAAAGCGAGACGTCTGCTCTTGATTGTCGTTGGGGGGAGGGAACGGGGCGCCCAGCGTGCCGACAAGAGCCTCCTCAATGAAGACATAGGCAGGGTTCGCTCCGGGAGAAGTGTAAATTCCCGTCAACGTACTGATCGCATGCGCGGCGATGAAGAAATTGCCTGCGCCAGGGGTTTCTTCGGTCAACATGCCGGAATAGGTGATATAGTCGCCGACGACCACCGGCGCCTTCCTGCCAGGATCGCACGTCGGCCTGGCCGGAGCGGTGGGATCAACGCTGGCCGGACCACATGTGAACCGACTCTCATTCCCGCTGCCGCGATTCGCGAGGGGACAATTCGGATCCCCTGCAGCCGACAACGGTATACACATCGGAAATCCGGTCTGTGAGACGATGGGCGCATTACCAGGGTCCGCCGCAAAGCGATCATCCATCACGCTCCCAGCACCCTTTGCCGCATTCGGCTTGCCATAGGTACCACGAGAATCGTTGATGCGCACCTTGACCATTGAAGCTCCGCTCCCCGAGCCGACCATTAATGCGCCAGTGGCATAGTCTATGGATTGAATAAAGCCCGCACCGGTTTGTAGCCCTACCTGTGCAATCGACACCCACCCTGCAATGTATTCCGCGCCGACGATATTCCCGATGACTTCCACCTCAAACGGGAGTGCCGGCTTCTGAGGCGGCGAGTCGAGCAGTGCGAGCCCGCTCGGCCTACTGGCTGCGGACAGTGCGGGGACTTTGCCCGGATGCTTCCCCCGGAACAGGTCATTGACCGTCATGTATTGACCGGGCAGCTTCACCAAGAGATTTCTCGGCAACGTGATGCGCGTCCCGCTGACCACCATACTGCCGGCGGATAGAGGATCGGCCAAGTCTGCGATCTCAAGTCGTTCCAGATGTCCCACAAAAGCGAATGAGGGCGTGGGCGTTTGCGCGCCGACCCTGTCGAATCCAAAGGACACGAACAATCCCACGAGCGCCACGCTCCCGATAAATTTATTCCGTGCGTACATGCGACACTCCTCTCCAGATGTAGGCCGCGGCCACTCCATGCCGCTGCTGCGATGTCACCCTCACCGGCAAGCCATTGATCGGTTCAAATCCCTGCAACGAATGCAGCGCGCGATCGAACGCCTCATAGTCCACGACGCGACCCGTCCGTGCGAGCGCCTCCGCCAGGATGCGAGCAGACACATCCGCCAGGACCGTCCATAGAGCGTCTCCTTCGATCGCGGGGTCGGAGGAGAGCGCGACCACGGGCAGAGGAAGTCCCACGACTTCCCGGATCATCGTGGAGGCATCCGGAGAATCATTGAGAGCCGGCTGCGGCAGACCAGAAAACGCGGCCAGGGTCGCCAGACAAATAGGCGCAGCCGTTCCCTGCATCTGGGCCCGAATCGTCTGCACCGTGCCTTTCGAGGCCAATGCGATGACCGTTCGCTCAGTCGGCTCCCTCAGCACGGCCAAGGCCTCGGCGGGGCTCTGAACGACTTGCATGAGCGCACCCGCTCGCCCGGCGGTGTTCGCCACTGTTGCCCGGATGACCTCAGCAAGGCCTGGCATCGGCGCATGCAACACATACAGCCCCTTCTCCGTGTCGCACTGCGCTCTGACCTCGCCTCCCAGCTGCCGCAGTTGCGATTCGATACTGGGCAGCAGGTAGGTAAGGTCGCGTTCTGTCGCGTCATGTAGCGGAACCCCGAGCGTGGCGACCACCGGAGTTCGATGGCGTTTGATGGTCTGCAAGCTCGCCGCGGGAAGCTCCGGAAGAAAACTGCCCACGAGCGCAAAAACCTGCTGCTGCTCGATAATGCGATCGACGGCCTGCACGACGCTGTCCGGGCTAGCACCGGCCTCTTCGACGATCAATTCAAGCCGTCGACCATAGATTCCCCCCGCATCATTGATGGCGGCAAACCGCTCCCGCAAGCCGGCTTGAATCCGTTCGCCCCGCGAGCGCCCGGCGCCTTGCAGCGGAAGCACAGCTCCAATTTTCAGATGATCTTGCAATACACCTTGCGCCTGATCTGCCTCTGTCCCGATCACCTGCAGATACGCGCTCAATGCCTCTTTTTCAGCGTCGGTTAACGCAAATGCCGGCATCGGAGGAGCCAACCGATGACCATGTGCGCTCCGTCCGCCTTCAATGGCTTGCAGGATATGCAGACCCGACTCATACGCAGGCCGATCAGCATTCGGCTGGGTGAGCATGCGCCAACTGATGCCAGGCACCTTCACGCCCGCTTCAATCCCCCCTTGCCCACGGGCACCGTGGCAATTCACGCAGGCACCGGCTGAAGCCGGCAGCATCGCGCCTCCGACGTGCGCCGGTCCGTCTAATGCGATTACCCCATGGTACAGCGCATGGCCTCGAGCAGCAGCCTCATCGAAGGAGACCGACTGCCCATGAGCCACCGCCGCCACCGGAAGGCACGCCGCCAATCCAATGACCGCCACGCGCATGACATTCATTGCAGAATCTCCCGAAGCAGTTGAGCGATCTGCGGTGGAGTGTTCAACGCTGCGGCGCGAGACCAGCGCCGGCGCGGTTCATTGCCGACCCACACGACATTCGAATGGTCGGCAGGCTGCGCGGCACGGCTACTGAAAGAGGACAGCAACGTGTTGATTTCACGCGTCTCACCGGTCACGAACACCCAGCCTTGAGGCATCCCGGGATCGATGTCGAAACGCCGAGCATAGTCTCGCAATTGTTGCGGGCCGTCATGTTTGGGATCGACCGTAATAGAAATAAGCAGCACAGCGCTCTGCCCGGCCGGCAGATCGGTCCAGCGCTGCTTCACATCGCGCAAGATGGCTGTTTGAGTGGGACACACTGACCGGCATCCCGTAAAGATGAAATTGATGAGGACGGTACGCCCCTGGAGGAGATCCCGGTAGAAATTGAGGGACCGCCCATCTTGATCTTGAACCACGACATCGGGCACGAGAGGAGGATCAATCCAAGAAGTTGCCAGCGCCGGTGCGGCGCTATTCAACCCCGCGCACAGCATGAAAGGCAACCAAACAGGAAGGCGTCGAGGACTAACGCTCCGCATGCGGGACTCCTTTGTTCTCCCCCTTGATTTCCACGGCTGAAATGTTCGAAGACGCGCTGACTTGGCCGAGATGTCCTGCGGTAAACTCCACCCCCTGCGATGGGATCGCGACGAGCAACTCCACCTCCCCGGACTCTGGAAAGATCAGGTGGGCCTCATACTGCCCTGCTCCACGGTCATGAATGGGGACACGCCGCTGCCACCGACTCTGCAATTGAAGCGCCAGCAGTACTCCATCACGGACGCCATCTACCGGCTGGCCGTTGCGATCGCTCAACCGTAGATGGACCGACCGATCGGAGCCATGATTCGGAGACGTCACGCGCTCCAACGTCACAGACACTGTTTTGGCAACGCCGGCGGTATGAGGACGTCGGAGTGGACCGGCGACGGTGACGGCAAAACATGCCGTCACTGCCGGCCGCACACTTTTCACGATGACATCGTACTCCCCGCCGAAGGGGAACGAGGCGGGCGCCGCAAATAGGCCAGGCCGCTGCTCGAACAAACTGGTATCGAGCACCAGAAGGCCGCGCGCCATTCGGCGGTAATTACTGAAACTCCCCGCGGGGACCATCAATCCTTCCACATATCGATAGAGGATCCGATCCGGCCCGTTCGCCACATAGAGGCCATCGCCTTCCGGCGCAGCAGCCATGATCCCGGCGATATTGATACTCTCCGGCGCATCTTGTGGCGGAGACTGTCCGATCGGAACAGCGACGGCCTGCAATCGTCCCTGGCGGGCTTCTCCAAGATTAATGACGCTGATATTGGCAGTTCCCTGTCCTCGCACATAGGCAAACTCTCGCGTAAAGGCGATATGGTCCGGCTTCGTTGCCACCGCAATACTCCCTTTGACGGTCGCCGACGCAAGATCGAGCAACGTCACTCGGCTCTGCAGCTGATTCACGGCGAACGCGTACCGGCCTTGATCGAACAACCCGAGAGCAACGATGCCCTGGGCGAGCGGCACCTGTGCCACAACCTGTCCTCGTTCTGGATCGACGATATCGAGGGTGTTTCCATTGAGCCCTGCCACCAGCAATCGTTTGGCCATAGCGCTCCACGCCATGGCCACCGGGGTCTTTCCGACGTGAACATCGGCAATCTTCGCCTGTCGCCGCCGATCGAGCACGCTCACGGTATCGTCCTCTGTGTTTGTCACGAATATCCAGGCCAGGTCATCCGCGACGGCGAATGTGTGAAGCCCTCGCCCCACGGGAACCCGCGCCAGTTCGACGCTCGCAGTCGGATCGACAACGGCCACTTCGTCTCGGCCGTCCAACCCAACCCACAGGCGACGGCCGTCCGGATCAGGCACCAGCCGAGTCGGCCGACTGCCGGTTTCAAACGAAATGACCCCCATGAGACGACGCAAATCCGTATCGATCACGGCCACCATATCCGCCTCTCGCAAACTCACCAGAAGGCGATGCGACGCAGGGACGAGCGCCCAATCATATCCCCGACTCGGCAACTGAACGATCGACTCCAGCTTGCTGTTCTGCAGACTCACGAAAGGATTGATAAATGCGACGGTATTGTCCTGATTGATCGTCACAAGACGATAGGCATTCAGATCGATATCGGCCCGCGAGCCCAATGAGCCACTGGCGAATTGTCGAGCCTTCTCTTCGCAGGACAGCTCATCGGCCACCTGCTGCGAGCGCCGCGCAACCATCCAGGCAGCGGGGCGAAGGCCTTCATACGCGCGACCGCTTACCGAATCGGTGAAACGAAAGCTTGCAATCCCTTGCGGGGGCCCAACAGGATTCTTCGGCGATGAGGCCGGCGGCTGTTGCGGCTCGAACTGAAACTCGACGGCGACGCCGCCATGTTGCTGCTTCTGAACGATAGCGGCTTCTTCTGCTCCCACCGTATCGAACAGGCATACCAGGATAATAACGATGGCGCTGAGGCGCGTGAGACTGGCATCCATGGGCGTCACCCTTGCAGACTCGACACGAAATAGAGATCCCCGATCGCGACATCGGCCTCCGTATCTTCGTCCCGGTTGCCTGTCGGATAAATATCGCAATACATCTCAACAATCGGATTCGCCGTATCCGCTTTCGCCCCTACAAAAGGAGCCGTATCCCGATTTGAGCTGAATGTTCCCTTTTGAGAGACTGCAAAAGGCGTCGACTTCGAGCCGTCGGCGAGCAAGAGCATGAACGAGACTTTATACTCGCGACCATCTCGCTTCGCCCCCGCCACATGCGTGCCAACCGCTTGGACAGGAGGATTGAATCGCAGATGCACGAGATTCACGAGCGGGTCCGCCTCAAAATTCAAGACACTGCTCCCCTCGCTGAAACTGGCATCGAAATCGTTTCTGGAGCAGCGATACACTTTCGCTTTGATGTCCGCCAAATCAATGCCGATGCTTTGCCCCTTGAGGCTGTAAATATTGGTGCCGTCCCATTCCTCAAGAGGCATCCCCGACGGCAGAGGCCGTCCGGGAGATAGAGGATGATCGAACCACTTCAACACTTGGCATCCCGAAAGATGCTCAATATCCTGTTTACTGCTCATTGCTTCAGGGTCGCCCATGGAGCCGCTCCTTCGTTCGTGTTGGGTGGTCCCGCTGGACCCCTATTGATGTGCATCCGGCCCAAGCACTCGCATCAATCCCCAGATGCCGCCGTCATACACAAAACTGGCTTGGCTTCGGAATAAATAGTCTCCCGGGCTCGCGGATGAACCGCCGGCTTTCACCAGCAGGTTCGCTGCCATCATTGGGCCCACCCCGTTATAACTTCCCTGGACCAGCCAACTCTCCGCGAGCGATGCGTTGCTATCGGCATACATCTCCGAGGAGCCTGGTTTCCAGGGGAACGGATTCCAGTGGTGACCATGCAGCGTAATCGCTTGCTGACGCGTGTGCCCTCCGGGATGCACGATTCGCAAGCGGACCTCGCTTCCTGCCTTCGCGACGAAGATCGGCGTTTCCGGATCGCACGCCTCATACCCTCGCTGGTGCAATTCCAGGAGCGGTCGAATCCCGGCTTGGCAACGGGTGGGATCGGAGGCATCCGCTTTGGAGCTCAGCACATGCGCGTAATCGAATTCATTTCGCTCTTCGAACTCGATCGAAGGATCGCCGCCGCGTCGCCCCCAGATCGGTTCGGTCCGGTAATTGACCGCTTTCACACCATAGTCGTCCGGCTCTTCGGCCCCCTTGAGATTGGGAATGGGCCAGCCCGCTTGCTTCGCGTCTACGGCATCTTGAAGGACCAGAACAAAATCACGGTAGCGCGTCCCGTCGGCCTTGCAGATGGTGGCGCTGACATCCGTCCCGGCATCCGCGCTTTGTTCACGAGAGTCCTCCGATTGGCAGACCGTACTCCCTTGAGGTCCGATAATGAGAGCGCCGATGGCCCCGTGCGCGGGCTGCTTGATCACATCTCCGAAACTGCGCAGAGGAATCGCCCCAAACTCGATCGGAACCGATACTTGGTTCCCGATCCCTTCCGCGTTGCCGTCCTGATGCCGCAATTGATAGTCGCCTGCGTACCAATAAAACGGCACGGGCTTGCACTGAAAGGGATTTTCCGCCGGGCCTGCAGCGCAGGGAGGAGTCAAGCCACCTTGCCCCTCGGCAATCGAATCGCTCTGTGCAGGCGCACTGTTTCTGCCGACGTGTGTCCCGTCGGCCGTCCGGACAAACTGCGCAACCAAGGGCGCAGATAGCCCTACAGTCGACGACATTCGCACTTGATTGTAGTTAAAGCCGTCCACCGTCATCGACATGAAGTTATCGGAAAAATGACCGGTCATCGACTCCCCGTTGCTCTGCTCCAGAGCAGGGCCATCCGGAAAGATTAGAGGCAAGTGATTCCGGACCTGGACTTCCATACAAGCCCCGGCCGGCGCGCGCAGCACCAACGGCTCGACCCGCCGGCGGCCTCCGCGAAATTCCGATCTCAGGCGTTGCAATACCTGCTCGTTCGTTTCTCGACTGAACTGCGTAGGCTCACCCCCGCCGGGCAGTCGATTATTCCGCACAAACATCACGGCATTCGGGTCAGCGATGCCCAATCGTTGATTGTAAGGAATGCCGGCATGCCCCAGTTCATCTATACGGTCACACCCCCCGACAAGCTGGCATACGCGGACCGCGCTGATGTCGAACTTCAACCGCTCCGCCTCAGGCACGATGTCGCACACCTGCGCCCCTTTCACTGTTTCATTCGGAAGGAGCGGCGGCGCTTGACCCGGCAGAGAGGCGAGGTGTCCCTCGTCAGGCGCTCCATTCCTGGGTGTTCCAAAGGCACGCATGATGCCCCACATGCCGTCCCAGAGTTGATCGACGGATGAGCCGAAATATAGGTAGTCGGTCCGACTCGCATCCACCGGACTCACTTTAATGTCGAACTCAAAGTGCTCCGAGATCCCCAATGGTTGTGCATTCACATATCCGGAACTCGTCACGCCTGGCTCGCGTAGCCACTTCACGCCGTTCATGGTGAATACGTGCTGCGCTTCCTGCGCGCCCTGGATCAATCGGATCTGGACGGGGTCGCCTTCGTACGCCGGTAGAATCGGTGTCGCCGGATCACCCATGACACGCCACGGTTCGTGGTTTTTGATGTGGCATCGGTGGCGTATTTCAGGCAACGTGTCGTTGCCCTCTTGTTTGGTCGGGTAGAGCCCGCAAATAAAGTTTTTTCTCCAATCTTCAATCTTGGCCATTGCATCAGGCAAACGATCGGCCATGGTCTCGTCACCTCCGGCGTCGGCGTAGCCGTGTTGATCGGCACGAACACCTGAAAGCACTTCCTTCGTCCTCGGCGACACAGTGGCGTTATCGGGGAGGATCGCCAGCTTCCGATCACGCTCCGCATGCGCCAGCGTACTGAAGACGTTGGCCATGTCTCCTGTGCAACGTAAGTCGCCGAGAGCGCAGGGCTTCTGCTGATAGCTGAATCCACCGAGCTCGGGGGTGGCGGTACGATCGGTGATCCGCAGCGGTATCGGCTCATTCCGATAGTTGATCAGCTGTGTGCCGGGGTCTTCCGATGATATGGCCAACGGCTTGGGCAGGTTGATGGCCACCTGGCGATGACCGAACCGCAAGGCCGAGAGATCTCGCTCTTCAGGATTGATGGGCTCGAGGGCCGTGTTGTAGAGAATGGCGAAATCGGCAAATGCGATCGCGAACTCACGCTTCGTATCGTGAGACAGCTGGTGCGCTCCGGCACAGTCGTTTCCTTCAGGCATGAGGGGATTGGAGTCTTTTCGGCCGATGCATTTCGGCGCGACGATGTTTGCCCGGGTAGCGGTTGGACCTCCATCCTCTCTCAGGACAAGCGGCGTTCTCAGCTCAGTGGCTGGGTCATTGGTTGATGGAGGGGGAAACAGATCGGCCCCTCCGAGTATTTTGGGGGGATCCGACGAGTCTTCTTTGGTCAGCGTGTTCCTATCCAGCGGCAACCAGACTGAATTGGCCGGCTCGACCACGAGGGCTGCATAGAGCCCATGCTGTTGATGGGTGCTCGGACCGAAATGGTCGTGCGTGAATACGGTGCGGAGGGTGTAATCTTTTTTTGTTTTAGGGTCGAGAATCGGGTCGGCATACCATCGCTGCACAGTGCGTTGCGCGGCACAGAAGGGGTGTTCTTCATTGATCGTTCTCAGCTCTTTTTTTAGGTCCGCCAGCTTACTCACAATCTCAGCGGTCTCGGCGGAGGTCGCCCCCGTCAATTTCGGCACGCGCCGCTCCATCTCCGAGCGGCTCGTCGTCCACTCTGGGCATGTCCCCCGCTCCTGTAATGCCTTACAGTTGGAATCCTGCCCGCACTCTGGCTTAAACAGGGGATGGGTCTGAAACGCCAGAAACTCACTCGCAGGCTTCCCCGCCTGCTTCTGGGCTCGATTGTAGGCCAGGATCCGTTCACGTATTTCTTCGGGCGCAAACGTGCCGTCTTCATAGTTCCAACCATTCCCGGACCCGTCGGATGAGGTCACATCGAACTTGACGAGATGGATGTGTTGTCCGACCGTGTCGGTCGGGGTGTAAATTTGGAAGTCATCCAGCCCCATCGCGTTCGGCAGAAAATTGGAATGCATGAACGTGATGCAGTCTCCGGAGTTGGCACGAACGAACAAGGGTTCCGGCAAATGGGTCCGAGTATCGGGATCGATGATATCTTTGATATCCTGCTCGAGGGCCAGGATGCGCGCCTGCGGGTCGAACCAGCCGTGGCGATTCACCGTGAGTTCAGTTTGAATCACGCCGGCCTTATACTGCCGCTGTGGCGCGCGGGCCGGGCAGGGATCCGCGAACGGCGCCCCGGGCATGCGCTTACGCCCGTTTACGTAGAATACGGCATCGCCGGAAGGCGCGCCTCCACCGGTATTCGATAGGGCCCAATCCGTGACATAGCCGACAGATTCCTGTTCCCACCTCGTCGAGGAACCAGGCGCGCCGGAGGAAGAGGCCTTGTGAAGTCCTGGCACCTTCAGCTCCCCCTCATGGAAGGCCATGGCCGTTCGCTCCCTCTCGTCCCCCTCCTTGTCGAGCAGCCTCAGTGCGCCTAACGATTCCCATTGTTCAGCCAACGCGAGAAGGGCATTGGGATTCTGCTTGTAGACTTTCGCGGCATTCAGCCGAGCGACAAGCCCGCCTTTATGCAACGCCTCCTCCACGACATCCTCATTGATCGCATGCGTAGGCGTGCGCGCCGGTTTTGTCGTGTTCTCCCCATTCGCCAACACATGCCGCGGAAGCCCCCCGTCAATATCCATATCCAGCGGAGGCTGCGGCGGACGATGGCCCGGTTCCCCCGCGACATAAAATGGATACCCCTCAAACACCTTGCTCGGCATGGGCGGAAGCGCGGTGCCAGGCAAAGGAACCAGCGCAGGACTCTCAACCCCGTCTTTTACCTCGGCATCCGGATAGTTGCGCCCCAGACGCCCATCGGTTGCACGAGAAAGGCCGGGCGTTCCATCTTCGAAGACGTCATGCACTCGCCACAGTTCCCACATGCCTTGGGCAAAATGTGGATACAAATGACAGTGAAAAATTGAGTCGCCGGGAGAACGATTTTTATTCCCGGAACCGCCGAACTCGACCTCATAACTGAAAGTGGCACCCGGAGAAATGGTCTGTGAGTCGAGATACGTGGAACCGGGGTCGCTGGGATCCATGACCCATTGATGGGCATGCAGATGAAAAACGTGTGTTTCTTTCGGCCCTGCATGGATGTTCCGGAACCGGACAGGATCGTTGAGATAAGAATGATGGACGTTCGAAGGATCGTCCGGATATAACGCCCCGACGGGGCGTGTAGGATTGTCCTTATCCCATTTCAAAATCAACGCTGGATCTCCGTTCGCCCAGGAACTCAAAAAGAACTCTTCGGCTCGACATTCCGGACAATCTTTTACGGGCCCGACTCGGCGATTTCTCGCCATGACCATGGCACCCAGGCCAGCGACCCCATAATTGATGCCCATGCCGTCTTTCACGTAGTGCAACGGATTGCCTTCGTCTTCGAGTTCCGGAAAGGCTTGCATCGCTTTCACTTCGTCGTGCATGATCACGGTGAACTCGCGGTAAGATTTCCCGCAGGAAGTACCATCCACGTAGTCGCGGCAGTGTTTCGCCGGTGAGGTTGTGTCGTGGCCGTCAGTCGCGGACCCGTCCCCCGCCCGGTTATCGAGCACCACCACCGCATTTAAATCAGAATGGACAATTTCGTTGCCATCCAATATGGCGAGAACGGGGCGGTTCATATGCGCCCCTGATCCGTAGCGCTTCTCATAATCGAGAACGCGGTAGGGATGACGTTCCGACCCAGGTTGCGGGACGGTCGCTTCTTGGAGATCACGGTAGCTGACCTGCGACCGGTACCATTTTGCCCCCTTCGGCTGAACATTCACCGCTCCGAACAAGCCCATCCCGAGTTGCCCGCCGTCCCCTTCTCCACCGACTGTCGCACCGGTCGAATAGGCGAAATATGTCCCTTCTCGAAAAGCCTTATAGCGGTACATGGCGCTCTGCCCGGGCTTCACAAGCGTGCCCTGCTGCTCAAGCTGCAAACGTATCGACTCTATGGCTGGATTCCCTCCGGTATTGACGAGGCCTCGATTCAATCCGACGTTATCCCCATCCATTCCACAGACCCACTGACGGTCCAGTGTGGAGACAGGACAGTCGGCCACGGTCATGGGAACGTATTCCAAACCATTGACGTGAAACGACGCCACACGCGTGTGCGGCCAATCATTACTGATGGCGGAGGCCTTCACAAGGTTCCTGCCGGTTGGGCCTGTAGAGCCGTATTGCACACCGCTCGGGTCCTCCATGTGAGCCGGCACTTTTCCCCCATACTGCTCGGGACCTTGCACACGCTCATCCGGCACCGCCGGCATCAGGAGATTATGAAACCGTACTTCCAGACAATCGCCCTCGTTCACGCGCAAAACGAGGGGTCTGGGCCGCTTATCCTCGCGCAGCCTCACATTGCCGGGCGCTTCTTTCATGTTGGCATCGTTTAGGGGAGTGCCATCGTGAAACACCACATCGTGTTTCAGCGCGAACAACATGCCCGAGGGGTTGAACGCCCCATAACGATTCAGGACGATTGCTTGCTCCAACGCGACGACCTCGGCCTTAATCGTGCGTTCTTTGCACACATTGGGAACCGTCGGAACAGGGTGTATTCCCACACAGGCCGACCCCAGAAGTACGCATCCCCCGAGAAGCAGCAGGCTCCAATAGCGTCCGCTCGATCTCATCGAATCCTCCCTACGTCCATCCGCCCCGTCAACTCGACAGGAAAACGCGCGGACGGCGAAACGCATCTCTTCACAAGTGGCTCTCCCGTGGAGCCCCATGAGCCATATGGTTGGCAGAGACGCCTACGTCACAGGTTCTGCAGAATCCTCTTCGCGATCAATGATCGACATTGACGCACTCGCATGGATTCATCGGGCCATTCAGCAAGCATCGCGAAAACCGGAAACAGCCGGCACCGCGTCAGATAGACCAAGGACCAAAGACGGAAAGACTTAATGCAGGACGCTTGCCAAACAGATACGTCCCCACGCCACCCGAGACGCAAAGACTACGTATGCCTATATCATTTGATGGTAGGCACTCCGCATATGCCCGCGCCGGCCACTCACTGATCAGGCCTGCGATAATTTGTTGGGGGCTATTCCAAGAAGAGAAGAGCGGGGCGATGTTGCCGGCGTTGAGTCACGGAGTAGGGAGCCGTAGAATTACAACCTTATCAAAGCAGATACAGCAGTATTGGATCGGATACACAGAGTGACCGTTGAATGCATCTATCGAACTCCTGCCGAACACCCATTGCGATTCACCGAGGCAGCGCAGTGTATCAAGACTGGAACAAAACACCTCATCTGCGTCGTGCATAAACAAGAGGATGTTCTTCAGTATTTTTTCCTGAACTGCGGAGGCGCATGAGACGGGGGTGTCGGACGCGGCCCGGGAGTACCGCCTGGCGAACGCGCGCCGAAGCCGCCATATCCACCGTACCAACCAAACCCAAGCGGACCGTACGGTCCGCCATATCCATAGTATCCCAGCGGCCCGCCCCAATACCCCGCCCCATACCCAATGCCATACCCGGCACCGTATCCGGGACCAGGCCAATAGGAATAAGTTTGCGCGCCCGCATAGCCGGGGTCGAGCATGAAGTCTTGCTGGGCAAGCCGTTGCGTTTGATGCACTGACTGAGCACAGGCCGACATCAGCACCACGGCACAGAACGCCATGGCGCATGCGAAAAGGCGCATACGTGCTGCTTCATGCAGAATTACCATTCGTCTGCGCATCGCGTTGCCACCTCTTTCGGTCAATACTTCTTCTGAAACTGTGGAGGCGCATTGTCCGGCGGAGTCGGACGAGGTGCCGGGGTATTCGATGATTGATGCGTACCGCCATAGCCGCCTCCATACCACCCATAGCCGGGGCCATAGTATCCGAAGGGATTCCACCAATAGCCTGCGCCTCCATAGGCCGGTCCGTCTGCATACCCGGCATTCGACCGGCTACTCCAAGCCTCCCGCCGCGCCCCTTGATGCAACGATTCCGCGCATCCCGCCGTGAACAGCACGATGTCCGCCAGAAAGAACCAGACGATGGATCGCGTCATGACAGCCCCTTCTAAAAATGATAGGACAGGCCCATGAAGAGCTGATGGGCTCGATAGGTCCCATCGAACCCACCCACCGGCCCGAACGCGCCGCCGAAACGAAACGTCGAATCGGTATACTTATACTCGGTAAACAGCGCCACCTTGGGCGTGACGAATGCCCGGAGACCGACCAGCACATTGGCGCCGAGCGATACCTGGGTATCACTCTCCGTGGTCGAAGATCGGCCGAGATGCGCCACCAGCACGGCTGGTCCGCCTCCGAGATACGGTTGCCAGGTCAAACCCGGATAACGCAGAACGACACTCGGGCCGATGTTGGTCACAGAGAGATGAATGCCCGGCACGTCGTCGAGATTCTTGATATGCGGAGTACTGTGAGAGACATCCAATTCGATTCCCAGGATTCCATGATTGGGAAAGAGGCCCACTTTCCCGCCGAACGCAGGACTGGTTTTGAGATTGAAATTGGGCGCCTCCAACCCGGCGAGGGAACCACTCCCTCGGACATTCCGGATAGGATCGGCGAAATTCACGCCTAGCTGAGCCGCCGCATACCATTCATCCCTGATCGCGACAGGAGAAAGGAGGAGAAGCGACAATGACACACCTACTGGGAACCAACTGCGCATGAACATCGTCCATACCATGGTGACGTGCTCCATGGGCGAGGCCTACCATGATCATAACAGGCGACCGGCGCAGCATACTGGACAACTTTGCGGTGCTCACGCGCGTGATGTCGAATTACAACAGGAGACGATGAGAGGTAGATGCGAGGCAGGGTGAATGCAAAAGAGCCGGAGACCGGCTCAGTCACACCTCAGCACAAGCAGGGAAAAGATTCCTTGCTAGGGCTCGTTCCTGGCAGAAGCATTATAAAGCAGGTACAGCGCAAGACCACCCGCGACGGCAATGGCGATCCCCGCCAACGCGCGGGTGCCGAAGCTCAGTGGACCAAGAAAAAGTTCCGCTACGCGAGGCAATGCCACCGTGGCGAGCAAAACCAACGCCAGAGCAATCAGGTGGACTCGAAGGTAAATGGGTTCGCCGGGTTTGCGCATAGGTCAACTCGCATCGGCACGGTGGCAGTGTACGAACTCTGGCGGCAGTATTCCAGTCCGAAACGGGGCCCGGCGCCAATCGTGCCTGCGCGGTTAATCCTGGATGAGCTGCTTGGTCTCCTCAAGATGCTTGTTCAGATAGGGCATGAACGGCGTCCCCCCTGTGCCCACGGAAGTCGGATTACTGGCATGCGACTGGTGTTGACGGAAGATGTAGCGCTCGGCATAGCCGACATGAATGTCGCGAAACTGCGCCAACAAGTCCACGCAGGTGCAAAAGGCCTTCCATAATTGTGGATTCGTGGCCTTTCGATCACGGGCATATCCATAGAGCAATGGGCGCTGTTGTCCGTCCACGCGGGCTTCCAGCGCGGACACCAACGCGCGATGGCGTGGCGGCATATAGTCACGCATCTCGACCAGATATTGCGTGAGGGGATCATCGGCATGGGCAACGCCAAGGCCGGCATCCAACGCCGGCACGATTGAACTTTGCGAACCGGTTTCTCCGCGGAATTGTTGCGGGCGCTCGGCATAGTCCGTGACCCCTTCGTACATCAGCCCCTGCGGCAATGCCGGACTATTTTTCCATCCATGGATATAGGGCCGCACGCGACTGTAATAAATGTAGGGGTCGCATCGTTCCGGCATACGAAGGAGCGTCTCCCGCATCGCCTCTTGCGCGGCTGCGAGCGCGTGTAACCCAGCCAACACGGCATCCGCATCATCGGTCTGTGCGGCATTCTGCGCATGAACCAATCCCTGTAGTCCCGAGCCGGCCTTCGCTTCAATATCGATGTGGATCAACACAAACCATTCTTCATCGAGCCCGCCGAGGAAATTCTGCAGGAGCACAATGTTGCCCAGCTCAATCGGCTTATGCACATCGAGCCGGCGCCAGTTGTGCAAGGCATAGGAAGCGTAGGAAAGGACGGGCGGACGACCGAGTTGCTGCGCAATGCGGTACCAAGGGCCCGCGATGCTAGCCGGCAACCTGTCCGCCGGATGATCCGGATCCTCCCAGACATAGGCATGGCCGGCAAACGACAGGGTCCGCATGGCCGAACGGAATACATCCAGCCCCCAATCGTCCGCCACCGGGCCCATGATCTCCGACCGATCCTGAATAAACTGGCGGAATTGTCGGGCGGTGAGCAACTTCGGCAGCTCCGTCCCGATCTGATTGACGATGGGCTCTTCAGGAAGCTGGTCCAAGGGGTCTGTCGCAGGAAGAAAGCCGCGCTCAGGAGAGAGGTCAAACGCGGCGAGTGAGAGCGGCGAGTGAACTGGCATCGTCATGATTTCTCCCAAGGTGACGCGATTCATTCACTCTACCACAGGGAGATCGTTGACTGCCGCCGACTTGGGACCCTGCCGTGAACGCATCCTCGTGGACCAGGTCCTTCGAATGAACGCGTCACGAAATGCACTCGCTCATTTTCGGGAGACGACGAAAGGGTCGGGACAGGTGAGAAGAACTGCACAATACTTACTTGTCGTCGAGTTTTTCCCGCACGTTGAACTGGTTCATCGCCGTGGCGACATCGCGATTCAACAGTAACTCCAGCGCATCGACGGCCCGGTCAAGGCAGGGGGCATACAGGGCTCGTTCCTCAGGTGAGACAGGTTCCAGCACATAGTCGGCAGAGTCTTGCCGGGGCGCCGGGCGCCCCACTCCGACCTTCAAGCGGACGAACTTGGGCGTGCCCAAGGCTTCGATGATGGACTTGAGACCATTATGACCGCCGCTGCCGCCGTCTTGCCTAATCCGCAATCGACCCGGTTCCAGATCCAGATCGTCATGCACGACGACCAAGGACTCGGGCGTCAGACCAAGTTCGCGAAGAAGACCTTTGAGGGGAGGACCACTCAGATTCATCCAGTCGAGCGTTTGAGCCAGCTCGACGAGTTTGGAACCGGCGCGACCCGAGCCTCGCTGGGCCGCGCCTTTCCTGGTGAGACGTATCGACCATCGCGCCGCCGCCCGTTCGATCACCCAACAGCCGATATTGTGCCGTGTCTCGGCGTACTCGACTCCGGGATTTCCCAATCCAACGAGAAGGCGCAACGCCACTACTTCTTCTTCTCTGGTTCCTTCTTGGCGGGAGCCGCCCCAGCCTTGGGCGCTGCCGCCCCGGCCTTGGCATCACCAGCTTTGCCTGCTTCCGCGCCAGCCGCACCCTCCGTCGCCGCTTTGCCCTTGGCCGCCACTTCCGGTTCCTTGGCGCCCTCAGCCCCGGCTGCACCGGTGGCAAGCAAGGATTCCAGCTTCGCATCGGTCATCGGCGCCGCCACGCTCACGACCATGTGGTCGGGATCATCCAGGAAGCGCAAGCCTTCGGTCTTCGGAATATCCTTGAGATGGATACCTTCATTGATCTGCAATTGCGACGCGTCGACGGCGATGAAGTCCGGCAACACAGACGGGAGACATTCGACATGCAATTCGCGCAACGCCTGATGCAGCACCCCGCCCTCTTTCAGGCCGATCGGCTGACCGCCGGTCAAATGAATCGGCACCTTTACGCGGATCGGCTTATCCATGGCGACTTCGAAGAAATCCGCATGCAGCACGCTGCTTGTGATCGGATCGACTTGAAACTCTCGCAACAGCGCCGTACGGTTGGGTTTGCTTTTCGCCCCGTTGATCGTGAGAGAGATGAGCGCCGTGGATCCGGCTTGTGACCGCAAAACTTTTACCAACTCATCCGGCTTGACGGAAAGCAGGAGACATTCCCCCTGCCCATACAAAACCGCCGGAACACGACCGGCCCGACGAAGTTGACGCGCTGGGCCTTTGCCTCCACCTTCTCTGCTCTCAACGGTTAATTCGAATTTCATGATGCTCCTCCTCGACCTGTCGCTCCACGCGGACGGCCTACACGAATAACGAACTCACTGATTCATCCTCATGGATACGCCTGATGGCTTCACCAAACAGCGGCGCCACAGACAACACTTTCAACTTCGAACACTTCTGCTCCTTGCCACGCAAGGGAATCGAATCGGTCACCAGCACGTCTTTGAGTCCCGATTGTTGGAGACGCTCCAACGCCGGCCCCGACAAGACTCCGTGCGAACAACCGGCCCACACCTCTCGCGCGCCTTTATCCAAACACGCCTGGGCACCCTGCACAATGGTGCCGGCGGTATCGATCATATCGTCGAGAAGCAGAGCGCTCTTCCCCTGCACATCACCAATAATATTCATCACCTGGGCCTGATTCGGTCCTTCCCGCCGTTTATCGATAATGGCGAGATTGGCCTGAAGTCGTTTCGCAAAGGCTCGGGCACGTTCCACGCCGCCTGCATCAGGCGACACCACGACCAAATCCTCTATTCTCCGTTTGGTGATGTAATCCAACAGCACCGGCAAGGCGTAAAGATTATCCACGGGAATATTGAAAAAGCCCTGAATCTGACTGGCATGGAGATCCATCGTCAGCACCCGGTCCGCGCCGGCGGTGGTAATCAGGTCTGCCACCAGTTTGGCGGAAATCGGCACGCGCGGCTGATCCTTACGGTCCTGCCGGGCATATCCAAAATACGGGATGACCGCGGTGATGCGATTGGCCGACGAACGCTTGAGGGCATCGATCATGATGAGCATCTCCATGATCGAATCATTCACCGGCGCGCAGCAGGACTGGATGAGAAACACGTCCGCTCCGCGCACATTCTCTTCGACGCGGACTCGAATTTCCCCATCACTGAATGAGGAGACCGTGGCCGCGCCGATGGGCAAATCGAGATACGTGCCGATCGCCCGCGCAAGCGCAGGATTGGCGTTGCCCGAAAAGAGCTTGAGTTCCCTGTTCATTCCACCCCTTCGATGCGGTACGTGGCGATGCCGATGCTGTAACGGTGCGTATCGAGTCGTTTAAAACGGTGGGCACGGAACAGACCGCTATTAATCCCGCCGACCTGGCACTGTCAGGACAAGAGGACGCCTACCGAAGCACAGCACATTAACGAAAAGCCTGGGAAGTTGTCAACAATCTGCGCGGGGCTATGGCCCGGGAAGACGAGTGCCAATCTTTCCTGACGATGCTACTGCGGGCGGAATCGCTTTCGACAGACGGAATACCCCGATTCCAACTCTTTGGGACTCTCTTCACACGATAGTCGTCGATGGGGCGCCGGCTGCCGGCACGGCATAGGCCTTCATTCCGGAATTGCGCCCGAACACATCCGCAGTCTGCTGCGCAGCAGACTGGTCTCGGAATATGCCGAACATGGTCGCTCCGCTCCCGGATAACAGGGCAACCTCGGCGCCCAAGCTCAGCAATTGGCTCTTGATCTGCGCCAGCACCGGATGGTGAGCAAACACAGGCGCCTCGAAGTCGTTTTCCACCAACGGAACAACCTCCGACCAATCCAGCTCGGAACGTTGATCCAAGGACTGCACCGCCGCCGAGAGGGGACGCACACCGGCGCGGGTGGCGGCCAACTGCTGATAGGCCCATTTAGTCGGCACAGGAAATCCCGGACTCACCAGCACGATCCATCTATTGCCCGTGACCTGGACTGGACGCACGTGCTCACCCCGTCCCGTCACACAGGCGGCGGGCGCCACAAAAAAGAACGGCACATCACTCCCCAACTGCTGCCCCACCTCCGCCATCTGCTCGACCGACCATTTCAATTCCAATAACCGATTCAACCCGAGAATGGTTGCGGCGGCATCGCTGCTTCCTCCGCCGAGTCCGGCCCCCATGGGAATGCGCTTCGTCAGGCTGATGGAGAGATCAATCGTCCGATCGACTTGCGCCAACACCAGCTCCGCGGCCCGATAGACAAGATTGCTCTGATCCACCGCCAGATCGGCCTGGTTACAGTGCAAGCTGATTCGGGAGGCGGCAGCCGGCTGCACGGTGAGCGTCAATTCATCATTGAGCCCGACCGTATGCATCAATGACCAGATGGCATGGAAACCGTCAGGCCGCCGTTCGAGCACCCGGAGAATGAGATTGACCTTGGCAGGAGTCAGAACCAGCAGACTCGTAAAGTTCACTCGCAGCTAACGGGGCGGCGCTAATCCCGGCCTCCTTTGATTTCATACTTTTCGAGACGGTACCGGAACGACCGGGTATTCAACCGCAGCAATCGCGCGGCTCGCTTTTTGACCCACTGACTCCGCTCCAGTGCTTTCAACAGCAGATCCTTCTCGATCGTGTTGATCAACCCCTCCAGATCCAGGCCATCCTCCGGCAACTCCGACGGCACAGCCTGCTGGTTGTTCACTGGTTTATGGAGCCATCCGCGAATATCCGCATCCGTTACCGACGATCCCGTGGTGAAGGCCACGACGCGTTCGACGACGTTCTCCAATTCGCGAACGTTGCCCCGCCACTCATGCGCCAACAGCACGCGCATGGCCTCCTGGCTCATCGTCGGCACTGGTTTACCACTTTCCTTGGCAAATTTCTCCAAGAAATGTTGGCTCAACAGCGGAATGTCGCCTGTCCGCATGCGCAAGGGCGGAAGCCTGATCGGAATCACATCGAGCCGATAATAGAGATCTTCGCGAAACGCGCCTTCCGCGACCGCCTTTTCCAAATCACGATTCGTGGCCGCCACGATACGGACATCCACTTTGACATCCTGCGTGCCGCCGACCCGCCGGAACTCCCGCTCTTGGATGACGCGCAACAGCTTGACCTGAATCGCCGGCGTAGTATCGCCGATCTCGTCGAGGAAAATCGTGCCGCCGTTCGCCACCTCAAAAAGACCGGCCTTGTTGGAAATCGCGCCGGTGAAGGAGCCCTTCATGTGGCCGAACAGTTCACTTTCCAGCAGCGTTTCAGGCACCGCGCTGCAGTTGACGGTGACGAAGGGCATAGCGGCTCGCGCGCTGTTGAAATGAATGGCCCGCGCCACCAACTCCTTGCCGGTGCCGCTTTCCCCGCCGATCAAGACATTGCTCCTGGAATCCGCAACTTTCTTGATGACCTCGTAGACTTTCTGCATGGCCTCGCTCTGGCCGACGATCTGCGAAAACGACGACTGGCTGGCCAATTCCCGCTTGAGGAGCATGTTCTCCGTCGACAGCCGGCGCCGCTCGATGGCGTTGCGAATGATCAGCTGCACCTCGTCGACCTGAAAGGGCTTGGTGAGATAGTCATACGCGCCGTGCTTCATCGCTTCGACTGCCGAATCGGCGGAGGCAAAGGCCGTGATCATCAACACGACGGTGTCAGGCGATGAGGCCTTGACGGCCTTGAGCACGTCCAGTCCACCAATTTTCGGCATCTTGAGGTCGGTGATGACCAGATCGAAAATTTCCTTCTGAATCTGCGCGATCGCCTCTTCCCCGTCCGACGCCACAGTCACGGCATACCCCGCCCGCTTCAGCATGATGCTCAACACATCGCGCAGGCCCTGCTCATCGTCGACGACTAGAATCTTTTCCACGGTTCCCTTCCCTCATGCCGCAAACGAACACCGACCTCCGAGGACTGCGGGAGGCAGACCACAAAGCGCGCCCCGATCCCCACTTCGCTCTCCACCTTGATCCATCCGTCGTGCAACTCCACGATGCGATGGACCTGGGCCAGGCCCAACCCGGACCCCTCTTTCTTCGTCGTGAAAAACGGGAGAAAGATCTTGTCGAAGTTCTGCTTTGGAATGCCTTCGCCGTTATCCTGAAAGCTGATTTCAATCACATCCTCGCGGCGACCGCCCACTTCTACGCGCCGCAGTCCGGTGGCAATCGTCAAGGTTCCTCCTCCGGGCATGGCGTCAAAGGCGTTGGCGGACAAATTCCAGAACACCTGCTTCAGTTGATCCTGGTCAACCTTCGCCACGAGGGCCGTCGCGCCTAGACGGGGCACGAGCGTGATGCCAGCTCGTGATCGCGCTTCATGTTGGATCAGATCCAGTGTATCGGCAAGGACTTTATTCAAATCCTGCTCGGCCAGATTCAATGCCGGGGGACGCGCATACTGCAAAAACTCCGTGATGATATTGTCGAGCCGCCGGGCTTCCCGGATGGCAATGTCCATCAGCCGCTGGCTGGTCTCATCGGATCCGACATCCTGCCGCAGCATCTGCATCGCGCCGGCAAGCGCGCCGAGCGGATTACGTATTTCATGGGCCATGCCGGCCGACATCTCCCCCAGATTGGCCAGCCATTCCCGGCGGCGCATTTCCTCTTCCAGGTAACGAATTTGCGTGAGATCCTTGAACACCCCGACCAGACCGCGCTGCGTGCCCTGCTCCTGAAGCGGCGAGACGGTCATACCCAAGACCAGACAGCTACCGTTGGCATGAAAGCAGTCTACTTCGAAACGCAGCGGCGGCGAGATCACGTCGGCATCCTGCGACCGCCCATCCGGATGCCAATTGAACACTTCCTGCCACAAACGACCCTGCACGTCCGAGAAGGCATAGCCGGTCACCTCATGTGCGGCAGGGTTGAAGGAAGTGATGCGCCCCTCTTCGTCGGTGGTGAACACACCGCTGCTGATGCTGCGCACGATACTCTCATGAAACACCTGCAACCGCGTGAGGCCTTGCTCTTTCTCACGTAACGATTGGTCGGCATAGTGAAGTTGGTCCGTCAATGCCCCGCTCAAAAATCCGACGACCAAAAACGCCAGGCCGTACACCTCAAAGGTCTGCAGCACTTCAGGCCCTTCCAACTTGCTGGGAGGCAACCAACCGGCGGCGTGGAGCAGTCCGAAATATTGAATCACGGTGATGGCACCGAACAGGATGGTGCAGCCGGCTCCCGTGACAATGCCGACCCGCCGGTGCGGAACCAGACTGGCCACCGTCACGGTCATCACATAGAGCACCGCAAACGGACTCTCAACCCCGCCGGTCCGCACAATCAGGACGGTCTCCAGCACGATGTCGACTCCCACCTGCACCCAGGTGAAGGCGGTATGCGCCGCGGGGGACGTGAGTCGTCTCAGCACCAGCGCGTAGACGATGGTGATGGTGTAAGTGAAGACGATGAGCGCGGTGAAGGTCGGCGCCGATTCGCCGCGCGTCGAATGAAACGCCAGGGACAGGCCGAGCAGCAGCGTCACGATCACGACGCGGAGGCCCATGAGCCAATGAAGCCTGGTCTTCAACTCCGGCATCGCTCGCTCGCCCGACGGCAGAGGACGCTCATCGAGCGCCGGTGACATCGAACCTTGCGGGCTGCGGAATTGCTCAGAGGCGTCAGTTGCGGCTGGAAGGGTTGAGGACAGCATGACGGGCGCGTTGCCCTGATGGATGTGCGGTGTACGGCCCTTCCGGATGGTCAGGGCCGCACGCCAGATACGAGACGCGATTGAGTCGCGTCGTTATTGGATGGCCTGCGCCATCGTGAAGATCGGCAGGTACATGGCGACGACGATAAAGCCGATGATGGTACCCAACACCACCATCATGATCGGTTCCAGGAGCGAGGTCAGTGTCTCGACGGCCTGGTCGACTTCGTCTTCATAGAAATCGGCGATCTTGCCCAGCATGGCATCGAGGGCACCGGTAGACTCACCAACGGCGATCATGTGTGTGACCATTTTCGGGAACACGTTGCACTTGGCCAGCGGCTCGGAAATCGTCTTTCCTCCGCTGATACTCACCCGCGCGTTCATGAGTGCTTCTTCGATCACTTTGTTGCCCGACGTCTTGGCGCAGATACTCAGTCCTTCCAACAACGGCACACCGCTGGTGATCAAGGTTCCGAGGGTCCGGGTAAATTTCGCCACGGACGCTTTTCTAATCAAATCTCCGACGACCGGCATTTTGAGCAACAAACGGTCGATCACGACGCGTCCGTTCACCGTCGCATAGTAGCGTTTGATCGCGAAGATGGTGCCCGCGACGGCGCCGAACATGGCGTACCAATAGCTCTGGAAGAAATTACTGACGTTGATGACGATCTGCGTCGGGCCAGGAAGCCCAACCTTACCGCCGGACATTTCCGTGAACATCTGCGCGAACACTGGAATGACCCAAACCATCAACACGCTGATGATGATGACCGCCACACCCACGATCGCCGTGGGATAGACCATGGCCGATTTGATCTGGCCCTTCAGTTTCATGGCCTTTTCAATGTGCTTGGCCAATCGGGTCAGAATGGTATCGAGCAGACCGCCCACCTCACCGGCATGGATCATGTTCACGTAGAGATCGTCAAACACTTTGGGATGGCGCTTCAAGGCGTCGGAGAACGTGGAGCCGGCCTCGACGCTGTTTTTCACGTCGCCGACCGTTTCGCGCAACACTTTATTTTCAGATTGGGTGGACAGAATATCGAGGCATTGAATCAGGGGTAGTCCGGCATTGATCATTGTGCCGAATTGGCGAGTGAACACCACGAGGTCCTTGTCGGTGAGGCCTCCGCCGAGGCTCAGCTTGAGTTTTCCGCCGCCTGACTTTTCCTCCAAACTGGTGACCACGACCTGCTGCTTGCGAAGCTGGTCCACCGCCTCGTCTCTGGTTTTGGCGGTGAGTTCCCCCTTCTTCACAGCGCCCTGGCGGTTGCGTCCGACGTAGGTGAATGTGCTCATAATGCGGTTTTCACTCCTTTGAACGCCAGGCAGGACACGTAGGTATGCAGCGGAAAACTATGATCGAAGTCTATAAGACGACCTACAAACTGTCAAACAAATGCACGAAAGACGAAGCCTTATAAAAAGGCCATAGGAGCGGCGAGCCTGTGAGGACGCGCTATGTCTGACTGGAGGTAATGCGTACGTAGCCGCGGGAGAGGTAATGCAGGCCGGACATGAGCGTCACGGCACCCATCAGGTACAAAAGCGGGTCGAGCGTGGAGAGATCAAGCCGCCGCGAGGCAAAAAAGACGACTGCCACCAGCGTCGCCAGCTGTATCAATGTCGTGCCCTTTCCCAGTACGGTCGGCGAGATATCGACCTGCGTATGGGTGAAGTGGGCGACCGCCGCCCCCAACATCAGCATGAGGTCGCGACTGGCGACGAGAATCGTCAGCCAGAGCGGCACGAGGTGCATGACGGACAGGGTGATGAATCCCGTGGTCAGCATCAGTTTGTCCGCCAAAGGATCCAGCACTTCTCCGAGCCTGGTTCGCTGATCGGCCACACGGGCAATGATTCCGTCGAGCGCATCGGTCAGCCCGGCGATGAACAGGACCGCCAACGCATAGTCGAATTGCTCATAGTTGAGCAGCCCGACATAGACGGGGATCAAGAGGATGCGCAACATCGTCAGGCTGTTGGGAACGTTCATATTCATTTCGGGAAGAAGTCCGGAACCGCCGTTTGGACTGTCGGATCGCGCCGACGGAATCGCGCATCATAGAAACCCCGCAGAACCTTGTCAACGACGGTTGCACTCGACAAGGGAGGTCCCTATAATCGGGACCCGTAAGTCGCAGGCTACAGATGATCGACGGAGGTTTGGTATGAGTGGACTCCCCCTCCTCTTTAAGAAAGAGGGATTAATTGAACGGCATCAGGTCGAGGGGATTGATCCAAGCGATCGCTACTTTAACCGGGCGGTCCTGGTAAACCGGGTCGCGGCTGGATACACAGGCAAAATGACCTACGAAGCGTACGCCGTGGAGGGCGCGCCCCATTCAACCACCAGTGCCGCCGTCAAAGCCGTCGTCGACAAGTTGCAGAGTGTGGGTTTTACTCGGATGCGCACACGCCTGAACTTCAAAGGCAACCGCTATCTCGCCGAAAAAGAAACCTGGACCGACTACCCCGACCTGCCCGCTTAACTTCTCAGGAATTCCCGGCAAATGACATCGTGGATGTGGGGGCGGAAAATCCGGATCTGCTCATTCCGCCTCGTAGGATGAACCCGATTCGAGAGGAGCACCACTTCCAGCTCCTTGACCGGGTCGATCCACAATGACGTCCCCGTGTACCCGAGATGGCCGAACGACTCGGGAGAAAACCGCGTGCCTGCGGACGACCGCACCGACGGCGTATCCCACCCCAGCGCCCAACTGGAATTCGGAACACCCTGCCGGTTCGACGTAAAGGTCCTCACAATCTCGGGGTCCAATAGACCTCGTTTTTTGCGCCGACCGTCCATCCAGGCTTGCGAAACCGCCAGTATCGCGCGAGCCGTGCCGAACAGCCCTGCATGGCCGGCGACTCCGCCAAGCGCATAGGCATTTTCATCATGGACTTCGCCGCACAGGATTCGCTTGCGCCAGGGATCGTCCTCTGTCGGGGCGATGAGACATCCCGCATCGTGATGGATGGACAAGGCCGATATCGGTCCGCACCGCGCATAGGCCAGCGGACGAGCGCCGAGCGGCCCATAAAGCTGCCCGCTGCAGAATTGATCGAGCGCTTCGCCCGATACGCGCTCCACAGCAAACCCCAATAGCATAAATCCAAGATCGCTATACAGGCTGCGGGAACCGCGCTCATAGACCAACTCTTCCTTCGCAAGGTACCCCAATATGGCCTCGCGCGCCGCAGGACTGCCCATGAATCCCGGTTGCATCGCCTCGATAGCGGCAACACGTTCGTAAAATGGACGCCAGCCGGGCAGACCTGAACTGTGGGTGAGCAACTGTCGCACCGTCGCTGCGCCGGTCGCGCTGTCTCGCAATTCATGCAGGATCTCGTCAATGCGGTCGTCCAGCTTCACGAATCCACGCTGCATCAACAAGGCGAGCGCCGTGGTCGTCGCAAGCACTTTGGTCAGGGACGCCAAGTCATAACAGGTGTGAATCGTGACGGCTTCCTCCGCCCCTTGCCGTGACAGCAGGCCGACGGCACCTTCGAACACCAGGGCGCCCCGCAGGCGCACCGCCAGGACCGCGCCCGGAAATGTCCCGTCATCGACGGCGGCTTGCAGCGCCGACTGTATTGGATCACTCATGACCATCACTGCGATCTACCTGTGATGCAGGGGGGAGGTCGGGAGCGGACAGTCCGCTCCGCCGGTTGAGTTTGCAGGCAGGTGGATTCCCGATGAACGCAGGGGACTCAACGCGCAGGGCTGGATTCGCCGGCTAACTTCCCTTCGACCGAAGCCCCCTCCGATTGATAGGCGTCGCTCTCTTCGACTTCCAGCATCCGCTCAAATGAACGTAGAGTGGAACGAAACCGCTCTACCATCATGAGCCGCTGTTTTTGCAGATCGGCCACGCCACGTTGCATCTCGGTGAGGCTGACACGCGCCTGCCGGATAATCTCACTGGCCTTCAGTTCGGCCTCCTTCACGATCAAGTCGGCCTCGCGTTGGGCCGAGCGTTTCACATCCTCGGCCAGCGTTTGCGCCGACACCAGCGTGTTGGAGAGCGTCGCTTCCGTGCGGCGCAAGTCGGCCACCTGCTGCTCGGTGGTGGTGAGTTTTTCGCGGAGCAGGCTGTTCTCTCGATTCAAATTTTCGACGGTCAGCGCCAACTCCTCAAGGAAGCGGTTCACTTCATCCCGGTCAAACCCTCGAAACTTGACCTGAAACACCATCTGCTGAATATCGATGGGAGTGATTTTCATGCCACACCTCTTGCCCGACAGTTAATGCATCCGCACGGCAATATCCCGCAAGGATTGAACCACGGCATATTGCAAAAAGACAAGGATCAGGATCGCAATCATCGGTGAAAGGTCCATGCCCATCCGCCATCCGATCAGCCGCCGAATCGGTGTGAGCACCGGCTCCGTCGCGCGCTCCAAAAACTGCACGATCGGATTCCATGGATCTGGATTGACCCACGAGATCAACGCGCGAGCGATGATCACCCACATATAGAGCCACAACACCGTATCCAACACCGTTGCCGTCCCTTGCAGCACATTGCTCACCACAAACATCAGCGTCCCAACTCCTGTGAACGTTTCGTCGCCGCCTCGACGGCCGCCATCAAACATCCCCGCATGCCGCCGACTTCCAATTGGTGCAACCCCGCGATGGTCGTGCCACCCGGAGACGCCACCTGATCCTTGAGCTGGGCCGGATGCTGCCCTCGTTCCAGGACCATCCGTGCCGCACCGAGCACCGTTTGGGCCGCCAACAATTGTGCCGTCGCGCGCGGCAATCCCATTTTGACTCCGCCGTCGGCCAGCGCCTCGATCGCCACGAACACATAGGCCGGCCCGCTCCCGCTCAATCCGGTGACGGCGTCCATCAGCCGTTCTTCGACCGACACCACAGACCCCACTGCGTCGAAGAGGGCCCGCACCGACGCAAGATCATCGGCGGCAAGGTCAGCCGGATAGGCCAATGCCGTCACCCCTTCACGCACCAGCGCCGGAGTATTCGGCATGGCCCGCACAATGCCTCTCGCAGCAGATACCCGCTCCTGAATCCACGCCGTCGTCACGCCGGCGGCAATCGAGACTACGAGTTTCCCGGTCAGCGCCGAACCAACGTCCTTGAGCACAGCGGGCAAGACCTGAGGTTTCACGGCCAGGAGCACGAGATCTGCCCCCGCGGCAGCCTGGGCATTGTTGTCACCGACTTGAATGCCGAAGCGCGACTTCAAGAGATCCCGCCGGGCCGAGACTGGGTCTGTGGCGCAGATACGACTTGGTTCGCTGACCTTCGAGGCCAGCAGACCACCGATCAACGCCTCAGCCATCTGGCCGCCGCCGAGCACCGCGATGTTACGTGTGATCATGATGCGGCTCACTCCGTGCCCCGAAAATTGCGGTCCCGACCCTCACGTACGTCGCGCCTTCTTCGATGGCGACAGCGTAGTCATGGGACATGCCCATCGACAGTTCCTGCATATTAATGTTCCTGCAGCCTTGCGCTGTCAATGCCTGAGCGAGTTCCCGAAGCTGCCGGAAGTATGGACGCGCATCCTCCGCGGTCGGCATAGGGGGAGGAATGGCCATGAGACCGCGAATATCCAACTGGTCGAATTGACTTAGAGCGGGTAGGGCCGCAGCCAATGCTGCCGGGGCAAAACCGCCTTTGCTGGATTCTCCTCCGAGATTCACCTCCAGCAGAACCCGTTGCTTCAGCCCCGCGGCCTTGGCCTGACGATCGATCTCTTCCGCCAGCGCCAGACTGTCGACCGAATGAATCGTCTCGAACCGCCCCACAACCGACTTCACTTTCCGCCGTTGCAGGGTGCCGATGAAATGCCAGACGACGCCTTCCCGATCCAATGTCTCGATCTTAGGGAGCGCTTCCTGAAGGCGGTTCTCGCCCAGATGCCGAATGCCGGCATCCACCGCTTCCCGCACGCGATCGACGGTGACGGTTTTGGATGCCGCGACCAGCCGCACCCTGTCCGGAGCACGTCCCGCACGGACCGCTGCGCGTTGAATCTCATCGAACACCGCTCGGACCCGGCCGGCGATTGTCCCCAGCTCTGCGTCCATCCTGCTGTCTTCCGGATTACCGCCTGTTACCCCCGGCTCAACGCCGATGGGTTCCAGGCACGGGTTAGGCGAGGGAATCAACCCGACTACCAACCGAGTCCGAAGTTACCGGCCGGTCACGAGTGCAATCCCGCTGATCATCGTGGCTTTGACGACGCCTTCCCGACGGTAACTGAAAAATACATCCGGCTGGCAAATGGTGCAGGCATCGACCGTCGCAATGCGCTCTGCATCCAACCCTTCAGCCATCGCCTGTCGCCGCACGAAGGCGCGCAAATCCAAATGCGCTTTCTGAGGATTTACCGGCGACACGACAGAGTGCCACTCAGGAAACACGTCCCGGAGCCGCGTCAGAACCGGTTCGTCGACCTCATAACAACAGGCACCGGCGGAAGGCCCAATGGCCATGCGCACATCTTTGACCGTTGTCCCAAATCGGCTGACGAGCAAGGCGACCGTCTTTGGCACAATGCCTGCCACGGCGCCACGCCACCCTGCATGGATGGCCGCAACCACCCGCCGTACCGGATCATGCAAGAGCACCGGCACGCAGTCTGCCGTCCGCACAGTGACCATCAGTCCCGGCTGATCGGTCACCAGCGCATCCCAGCCTCCTTCGAACATTTGCCCCTGCTCGATCGGTCGATCCACCACTAAGGCATCGGTCCCGTGCACCTGCTTGACGGACAGGATCACAGCAGCTCTGTGACCCTGCCGTTCCGCTCCATGCGCAGAGGCACGTCCCGGCGTGACCGGTACTTCGGAAAGCCGGGTGCCGAAAAAATGTTCTGCCCCGTCGGCCTGGTTTGCGAACGAGGGAAGGGTAATGACCTCAGGCGCCATCGTGTCTTTCGACCTTACGCGTTCCGGACCTGACTCATCTCAATCGGCCTGCTTGCGCAGGAAGGTGGGCACATCCCACTCATCGTCGCCGACGACCGCAATCCGTTCCACCGCTTCCCGCGTCTCACCCATCCGCCGGAGGAAGGTCGGCCGATCGATGTCCTTGATGGGCCGATCTGATCCTGACGCATGGACGCCGGTCAAGACCTGCTGCGCAGGGCGTCCGTTGGGAGTCCTTGCGGCAGGGCGATCAACGGCGGCAGCCGGTCGAGCAGCCGGCTGCTCTTCCCGTTCAAATCCCGTCGCGATGACCGTCACGATCAAATCGTCGCCGATTTCAGGATTGATCACCTGGCCGACGATGATGTTCGCTTCGGCATCCGCGGCATGTTGCACGATCGACGCCGCTTCTTCTACTTCATGCAGCGACATGTTCGGCCCACCCGTGATATTCAGTAAGACGCCGCGAGCGCCTTCCACGCTACCTTCTTCCAACAACGGGCTGCAAATGGCTTTCTGCGCGGCCTCTTGCGCCCGGTTGGCGCCGCGTCCGATGCCCATGCCCATCACCGCGCGTCCCGTGTGGGCCATGATGGTCCGCACATCGGCGAAATCCACATTCACGAGGCCCGTGGTCGTGATGACGTCGGCGATGCCCTGAATGGCTTGGCGCAACACATCGTCCGCGACCTTGAACGCATCCAGCAGCGGCGTCGCCTTATCCACGATGCCCAGCAACCGTTGATTCGGGATGATCAGCAGCGTATCGACATGCCGGCCGAGATCGCGAATGCCCTCTTCGGCGTGGCTCATTCGGCGATGCCCTTCATATTGGAAGGGTTTCGTCACGACGGCGACCGTGAGAATTCCCAGCTCACGCGCGATGCTCGCCACGATGGGAGCCGCGCCGGTCCCGGTGCCACCGCCCATACCGGCAGTGACGAAGACCATGTCGGCCCCGACCAGGCTCTCCCGGATTTCATCCTTGCTCTCAAGGGCCGCATCGCGACCGACCTCAGGCTTCGCACCAGCGCCCAGACCTCGCGTGCGCTCCGGACCGATTTGAATTTTATAGGAAGCTTGTGACCGTTCGAGCGCCTGCACGTCGGTATTCGCCGCCACAAAATCGACCCGGCACAGTCCGCCGGTGATCATCGTATTGACGGCGTTACACCCTGCACCTCCGACCCCGATCACTTTGATGCGAACGGGCGATTGCGGCTCCTCTTGAAATGAAAACATTGTGGCACCTCCCTTCCTTAGCGATGGCGCGGACGTACTCTAGAGCCGTCCGCAACAGTTAGAAAAATTCGAACATCCACGATCGCATGCGATCGAACACTTTCCCCAACCCTTTGCCGTGACGAATGCCGGCAGCCTCCAAGTTGTCGGCATGTTGACGCGCGTGGAGTAACAGCCCGACGCCGGTCGCATGCATCGGGTTGCTGACGATATCCCGTAACCCGCCGATACCTGTCGGCGCGCCTCGGCGAGCTGGCAAATTCAGCCCGCGTTCCGCCGCGTCCGGCATGCCTTCCAAGAGCGACGTTCCGCCCGTAATCACAACCCCGGCGCCCAGCATGCCCTCATACCCGGCGCGTACGATTTCGCGTTTGACCAGGTCGAACATTTCCTCGACGCGCGGTTCTAAAATTTCCGCGATGTCTCGACGCGTGAATTGCCGGGGCGGACGATCGCCGACGGAGGGCACTTCCACCATCTGATGCCCGTGGACCAGCTCCGTGCGGGCGATGCCATGTTGCACTTTGATTTTTTCGGCGTCGGTCTGCGAGGTCAGCAAGCCGATGGCCAGATCCTTGGTGAGATTCTGCCCGCCGATCGGAAGGACCGCCGTATGCCGGATGCTGCCGTCGAGGAAAATGGCGAGGTCGGTGGTTCCGCCCCCCAAGTCCACCATGGCCACGCCCAACTCGCGTTCCTCCGCGCTCAACACCGCTTCGCTCGAGGCCAGCGGCTGCAAGATGATGTCGACCACGTCGAGGCCTGCCCGGTTGACACTCTTGATGATGTTCTGGGCCGAGGTCACCGCACCCGTGATGACATGCACATTGACCTCAAGCCGGTTGCCCGACATGCCCAGCGGCTCGCGCACCCCTTCTTGATCGTCGACCATGAACTCGCGCGGCAGCACATGCAGAATGCGCCGCTCATGGGGAATGACGGCCAGCGTGCGCGCACTCTCCACCGCCCGGCTGATGTCGTCGCGTGTGACTTCCTGTTTCTTGAGCGCCACGACGCCCTTGAGGTTCTCTCCAGAAATGTGGCTGCCCGCAATTCCGGTATACACCGAATTGATCTGCACGGCCGCCATGAGTTCCGCTTCCTCGACCGCTTTTTTGATCGATTCCACGGTACTCTCGATATTGACCACGACACCCTTACGAAGCCCACGCGAAGGACAGGAGCCGACGCCGATGATGTTCAGCGGGCCCTCCTCCGGCACTTCGGCCACAATGGCGCAAATCTTGGTCGTTCCGATATCGAGCCCGACCAGGATATGATCCCGCTTAGACACTCGGCTCACCCCCTTCCCCGAACAATGACGCGGTCGGCAAAGCGAAGGTCGATTTCATTCGCTCTGGCGCCCTCGCCGTCAAAGGCCACATCACGCAGTGCGGGCCGCATTTTGAGAAACCGAGACCATTGCTGATTCATCGACGACTCACTGAACTGAAACGTGACGCCCTGTACCTCAACGATCAGGTTATTCAAATTCCCCACATTGATGTCCGGCCGTCCGCCGGTAGTCTGACCCACCATACGGGCCAATGCGGCACCCACCTGCACGGGGCGACGATCCTCGGCCTTGCCCTGCGCCAGCCGCTTGCCGTCGACACCCGACAAAATGGGAAGCGTCGGGTCATCGCTGGACCCCAGGCGCGCCAGCAACACCCCCTCCGCATCGGTCAGCAGATTTTCAGCCAGCGTGCGCACGACCACCGCCGGCTCCCGCTCGACGATGTCGATATGGATTTCGTGCAACGGCTTCAACACCACGGTCGCATCCTTGATCCAGGGATGGGTCTTGATCCGTTCCGCCAACCACGTCGGATTGATGGAATAGAGCGCGGTATCCGGTTTGAGCGCCAGCCGGCCGATCACTTCCTTTCTCGTCACGTGATGCAGCCCATTCACCGAGACCGAGCGCACCAGAAACCATTCGCGTGTCAGCGGCCCGATTTCGCGCGCCAGCACAAAAAGCCCTGAACAGCCGCCGACCAGGACCGTCACCGTGGCCATCACTCGCAGGGTAATCAGCAGACCGCGTCCTAGCCGCGACCAATAGCCGCTTGTCGCTCCGCCACGACGACGTTCCAGACTCGAATCCGACCGAGCATTCGCCCGCGGATTGAGTTTGGCCGGTCGCGTGTTCCGCCACCTGAGCGGCATCGTTACCTCACGGCTCGAAATGATCCCGTACCGGCCCGCCGGAGGGCGGATTGGAGGATCTGCTCCGTCAACGCATCGTATGACAGGCCTGCTTTGCCCGCCGCCATCGGCAACAGACTCGTCTCCGTCATTCCTGGGACCGTGTTGATCTCCAGCACATAGGGTTTGCCTTTGGCGGTAATGCGAAAATCTACCCGCGCCGCTCCGTTGCAGCCCAATGCCTGATACGTGCGGATGGCCAGCTGCTTGATCTCGCGGCTCACAGCGGCAGACAGTGGGGCCGGGCAGAGATACTGCGTGCGGCCCTTCTCGTACTTCGCCGAGAAATCATAAAATCCGTCCGGCGCCACAATCTCCACGGCAGGCAACCCAACAACGTCTCCATCGGCAGTCCCTAACAACGACAACGTGACTTCGTGTCCCGGGATAAAGGCTTCGACCATCGCTTCCGGATCGTATCGATGGGCCACTTTGAGCGCTTCTTTCCATTGCGAAGGTTGGCGGACGATGGTGACGCCGATGGTGGAGCCCTGGCTGGCTGGCTTTACGACGATCGGCAGCTTCAATTTGCAGCTCGTCAGGATACGGTTCAACGTGGGCGCCGTTCCTCGCCACACCACCGTGCCGCGCGGCACCGGAATCCCTTGGGCGGCCAACTCCGTCTTAGTCACCACCTTGTGCATGCCGATGGCACTGGCGCGCACGCCGGATCCTGTGTAGGGAATGCCGAGGGTCTCCAGAAACCCCTGAATGGCGCCATCTTCCCCGCCTGGTCCATGTAAGGCCAAAAAGGCCACTTCGATCGCCTGTTCTTGCAAGGTTTGGGATAACACCGGGCCCACATCGATGGCCACCGCATCGTAGCCGCTGCGCACAAGCGACCGATACACGGCTTCGCCTGTCTTGAGGGAGACTTCCCGTTCCGAAGACTGGCCTCCCATCAACACCCCAATTTTCGAATGAGTCAGCGGCTTCCGTTCCGTCACATCCACTCCCTTCATCGATCGGCGTCAGGCCTGACCGACCACCTTCAACTCCAGCTCCAGCGTGACGCCCGAGGCCTTTTTCACTCCCGCACGCACTTTCCTGATCAAAGCCAGGACATCCGCCGCACGCGCATGGCCGACGTTGACCATAAAGTTCGCGTGCTTCTCGGACACCTGCGCATCCCCGACACGCGCACCCTTGAGCCCCGCAACGTCCACCAGGCGGCCGGCAGAATCCTGTGGAGGATTCTTGAACACGCAACCGGCGCTCGGCAGCGTCAAGGGCTGAGTGTTCTTGCGATACTGCAAATACTCTTTCACGGTCTTTTCGATCTCGTCGTGCGCACCGGGCTTCAATTGCAACCAGACTGCCGCCACGATCCCGCGCGGCAGATGCGCTTTCCGATAATTGAAGGGAATGTCGGCGGCTGGAATGTCCACCACCCGTCCCTTCGGATCCACCATGCGCACGGCCTTGACCGAATCCTTCATTTCACCCAAGCGCGTTCCCGCGTTCATCACCACACAACCGGCGACCGTGCCGGGAATGCCGGCGCCCCATTCCAATCCTGCCAGTGAGCGGCGGATGGCGTACCCGATCAACGTCGGCATGCCCACGCCCCCCTCAGCGTAGAGGACAGATCCCGGCTCCTGACGGATGGCTTTGAGCTGCCGGAGGCTGAGCACGAGGCCACGGATTCCCCCGTCACGAACGAGCAGATTCGTCCCACCCACCACGAAAATCGGGAGGCGTTCGGCGTGAGCCTGCGCCACCACCCGGCACACATCCTCCACATCGGCCGGCTCCACCAGGACTTCGGCCGGTCCCCCGATGCGGAACGACGTATAGGATTGCAACGACGCCTCGTACGTGATCGTTCCACGAATTCCCTCAAGGATGCGCGCCCAGTCTTTTCTCGTTCTCGCCGATTGCTCTTTCCGCGCCACACGTGACACCGTTCCTGCCTCTCATCACTCTCAGGCCGGCAATCGATCGAGAATGCCCAACCCCGCCTTCCAAATATCCCCCGCACCCAGCGTGATCACGAGATCCCCTGATTTCAACGTCGGCAGCACCTGCTCGGCCAAGGTTTCCTTCCGCTCGACGAAGGTGGCCGAAGGGTGCCCGGCAGCCTTTACCGCTTCGACCAACTTGGCACCGGACACGCCGGGAATCGGCTGCTCGCCGGCGGCATAGATCTCCGTCATAAAGAGCGCATCGGCTTGATCGAAGGCATGGGAAAACTCCTGCATCAAATCGCGCGAGCGGCTATAGCGATGCGGTTGAAAAAGCACGACCACTCGCCGGTCCCAGCCCTGCTTCGCAGCCGCAATCGTGGCCCGCACTTCGGTCGGATGATGGCCGTAATCGTCCACCACCATGATGCCGGCCTTTTCCCCGCGCAGGTGAAACCGGCGTTCGACGCCGCTGAACGCTGCCAGGCCCTTCCGGATCAGATCGACCGGAATATCCAGTTCCATGCCGATCGCAATGGCGACCAGAGAATTCGACACATTGTGGATACCGGGAATGGCCAACCGGAACGGACCCAGGTTGCGTCCGCGGAAGAACACGCGAAACTCGGAACCCCATTGCCGCAAGGTGATATCGGTCGCCCGAAAATCCGGCACATGATCGGGATATTCGTTCAGCCCGTAGGTCTGGTACCGTTTCACCACCCGCGGCAGCAGAGCGCGCAGCCGTTCGTCATCGGAGCAAAGCACGGCCAGTCCGTAGAAGGGGACCTTGTTGACAAATTCGAGGAAACTGTCGTTGAGCCGCTCCATACTGCCGTAATGATCCAGATGTTCGCGATCGATATTCGTGACCGCCGCGATGGTCGGCGCCAGGCGGAGAAACGAGCCGTCGCTTTCGTCGGCTTCCGCGATGAGGAGATCGCCACGTCCCAGACGCGCATGGCTTCCCAACGCATTGACCTTGCCGCCGATCACCATGGTCGGGTCCAGGCCGCCTTGTGCCAGCACATTGGCCACCATTGAGGTCGTCGTCGTCTTGCCATGGGCGCCGGCGATCGCCACCCCGAATTTCAACCGCATGAGCTCGGCCAACATTTCAGCGCGCGGAATGACTGGAATCTGCCGCCCTTTGGCCGCCACCACTTCGGGATTGGTCGCCGCCACCGCAGAGGAAATCACCACCACTTGCGCCTCGCCGATATTGGACTCATGGTGACCGATCGCGATGCGCCCGCCTAATTCCTCAAGGCGGCGCGTCGTTTCCGACTGACTGAGGTCCGATCCGCTGACTTTGTATCCGAGCGTCAACAACACCTCAGCGATGCCGCTCATCCCGGATCCACCGATGCCCACCAGATGAATATGTTGTGTCTTTCTGAACATCGCCGTCCGCCTTAGCTCCTGTCCACGAAATGATCGCTGTCCGCTGTTTCGATCCTGTTGCTGTCTCTGCCGCTCTCGTTGTTCATAGGGCGCGAGCGCTGTCGCTGGCCTCATGGCGCCTCCTTATGACGTCATAACATTCACGCACGATGGTTTCCGCCGCATCACTGCGTCGCATATTCCAACTGTGCCGGCTCATCGTCTCCAACCGTTGCTGGTCGCCGAAAATTTCCGTCATGGTATGGGCCAGAGCGGCACCGGTCAATTCCGCCTGAGGCAGAAGGACCGCTCCGCCTGCCTTCGCCATCACCTCTGCGTTCCGCAACTGATGATTGTAGATCGCGGTAGGAAGCGGGATCAGAATCGCCGGCTTCCCGCATACGGTCAATTCGGCAATGGTCATGGCACCAGCCCGCGCCACCACGAGATCCGCGGCACGAAGCGCCGTAGGCATGTCGTACAGAAACGGGACAACCTGCGCAGCGATTCCTGCCTGTTTATACGCTGCCGTCACGCGAGCATGATCCGCCTCACCTGTTTGATGCGTGATGGTCAGGCGGGTGCTCATAGGTACGAGCAGAGGCAACGCATCGATCATCGCCGAGTTGATGGCCTTTGCCCCCTGACTGCCACCAAAAATCAAGAGGCGCCGTTGCGGTCCTGTCTCGCTCCGTGCCGCCTCAGGGGAGGAAGATTCCAGGAAGGCTTGTCTCACCGGCGTCCCAACCATACTTGTCTTGCGCCGATCGAAAAATTGCTTCGTAGACTCGAACGCCAGAAAAATGCGCTGCACGAGCGGCGCGACGGCTTTATTCGCCAACCCCGGGTAGGCATTGGGCTCGAGAATCACGCCGGGAACGCGCCGCAAAAACGCCGCCACCAGCATGGCTGGGCTGGTATAGCCTCCCACGCCGAACACCAAATCAGCACTCTGCTGCTTCAGCACGCCAAGCGATTGCCAAAGACTAACCGGCAGGGTGATGAGGGCTTTCACCATCTCAACCGGACTCTTGCCCATCAACGGATTCGCCGCGATGCACTGCAAGGGGAACCCTTCATGAGCCAAGACCTTCCGTTCAATGCCGCGCGTCGTCCCGACAAACAGAATGCGCGTCGAAGGATCGCGCCGCAAAAACTCCCGCGCCACGGCAATGGCCGGATACAGGTGACCGCCGGTACCGCCGGCTGCGATCACAATGTTCATTCCGTGATCACCCCACGTTTTCGCCCGCCCCGTGATCCGCCGCCCTCTTGCCCGGCATGACCGCCTTGCCGATCGCGTGAAATATTCAACAGAATCCCTACGCCGAACAGATTGGCTACCAGCGAAGAGCCTCCGTAACTGACGAACGGCAGGGTCAACCCCTTGGTGGGTAACAAGCCCGTGACCACACCCGCATTGACCAGCGCCTGCATGCCAATCAACATCGTAATGCCCATCGCCAGATGCTTTCCGAACGAATGCCGCGCCCGGCCGGCTATTTGAAAGCCTTTGATCACAAACAAACCGAAGAGCAGCACAATCGTCACGGTGCCCAGCAAGCCCAATTCCTCGCCGACCAACGCGAGCACAAAATCTGTATGCGCCTCGGGCAGGAAGAATAGCTTCTGTTTGCCTTCTCCCAACCCGACCCCGAACGGCCCGCCGCTTCCAAAAGCCAAGAACGACTGCGTGATCTGAAAGCCCGCTCCAGAAGGGTCCTTGGTCGGGTCTAGGAACATCAAAAACCGCTTCCAGCGATACGGTGACGTCAGGATGAGTGCGGCGACCCCGGTCAAGGCACATAAAGACAGAATCGCCAGATGTTTGATCCGCGCCCCTGCCAGAAACAGCAGGGTCACCACCACGAGTCCCATCACCACCACGGTGCCAAGATCCGGTTCCAGCAGCACCAAACCGCTCAGCAATCCAATGACGATCAGCGGCGGCAAGAGGCCCCGCGCAAACTGCGTGATCTGATCCTGCTTCTTGGTCAGATAGGCAGCCGCATAAATAACGGCAACGAATTTCGCGACCTCGGCCGGCTGAATATTGATCGGCCCCAAATGCAGCCACCGGCGTGCCCCCTTGGCCACATTCCCCAGCGATGGAATGAGCACCAACACGAGCAACAGCGTCGCCCCGCAGAGCAGCGGGATCGCCAGCTTCTTCCAGATGGTGTAGTCGATCCGCGAAATGAGATGCATGACCAGCAGACCGACGCCCAACCAGGCGACCTGCCGTTTGAGGAAATACCAGGGATCGTGAAAGCGATTGCCCGCCACGACGGCACTGGCGCTGAACACCATCACCACACCGATCAGGGCCAGAATCAGAGTGACCGCCAAGAGTGCCGGATCCACCGGCACGCGCTTGGACGCCCGCTGGGTCGAGGTCGACCAGGGCAACATCAGAGTCCCGAGCGCATGCTGTGCCATCGTTCAGTTGTCGTTCCTCCGCGCGACTCCCGGCCTCACGCCGGAAGCGCCTGGACCAGCGCCTTGAATTGCCGGCCCCGGTCTTGGTAATCCGCAAACATGTCAAAACTGGCGCAGGCCGGCGAGAGTAGGACCACCTCGCCGGGCTGCGCCTCGCGAGCAGCAAGCTCCACGGCATCGCGGAGAGTCGCTGCAGGACGACACCGGTCAAAATCACCCATCGCCGCCTGGATGCGGCCGGCGGCTTCGCCAATCAGAATCAGCCCCTTCACCCGTTCGCGAATCGCCCCCTCCAGACGGGAAAAATCGCCGCCTTTGTCACGGCCGCCGGCGATCAACCAGATCGGCTGTTCGATACCTTCCAGGGCTTTCAAGACCGCATCGACATTCGTGCCTTTGGAATCATTCACATATCGAACACCTCGGCGCTCACGCACCACTTCCAAGGCATGCTCCAATCCGGGAAAGGATCGCAGCACGGCACGGATCGCATCGATGGAGCAGCCGCAGAGCAGACCATAGGTCACGGCCGCCATCACATTCTCCACATTGTGCAGCCCGATCAGCCGCATGTCGCTCCGGCGACAGATCTCCTCGCGCTGTCCCCGCACGGTCGTCACGATCAGATCGCCATCCAGAACCGTGGCGCCAGCCACGCCGGAAACCGTGGATCCGCTCCGGCTAAAGCCCAAGACGGCGGCCTTGGTATTTCCGCGCAGCGCTGCGACTCGCGTATCGTCCAGATTGAAGAGGGAATAGTCACCGGCGGTTTGATTGGTGAAGATACGCGCCTTGGCCGCCACATACGCTTCCACTGAGTTGTACCGGTCCATATGGTCGAGCGTCACGTTCAGGATCGAGGCGATATACGGATGGAACTGTTCGATCGTTTCAAGTTGGAAACTGGACGTCTCCAGAACCACATACTCGTAGGGGGCAGGGCTTCCTGGCTTGGCCTGAACACAGGTGAGCGCCGCTTCACTGGCGGCGATGCCCAGATTGCCGCCGACGAAGGCTCGTTTTCCGCTCTCCTGTAAAAACTTGCCGATCAGTGTCACCGTCGTGCTCTTACCGTTGGTTCCGGTTACCGCCACGATCGGCGCCGTCACGTACCGTGTAGCCAATTCCAGTTCCCCGATCACTCGCACGCCGCGAGCCCGCACACGATTGAGCGCCTCCAACTGAGTCGGCACTCCCGGACTAATCACTACAAGGTCTGCGCCTTCAAGTGCCGATTCATACTGGGCGCCCACCCGGACAGCGATACTCGATTGGTCCAACTGCGAGAGAATGGTCGTGAGCTCCTGTGGCTCTTTCCGGTCGGCCACGGTCACCCGTGCCCCAAGATAGTTCAACAGCCGGGCAGCTCCGACACCACTCCTGGCGAGACCGACGACTGTGACTTGCAGATCTTTTACGTTCATGGGTACACGACTACCGCAGTTTGAGCGTGCTCAAGCTGAGCAGCGCCAGCAAAATCGCAATGATCCACAATCGCACCACGACCTTCGGCTCGTCCCACCCCTTCATCTCAAAATGATGGTGGATCGGCGCCATATTGAAAATGCGCTTCCCCCGCAATTTATACGATCCCACCTGCAAGATGACCGACAAGGCTTCGATGACGAACACTCCGCCCACCAGGAGGAGCAACAGTTCGTGCTTGCTGATCACTGCCACTGTTCCCAACGCCGCGCCTAACGGAAGCGACCCCACATCGCCCATGAAGACGGAGGCCGGGTACGTGTTGAACCAGAGGAAGCCCAGACTCGACCCTAAAATGGCGCCGGTAAAAATGGCAATTTCTCCCGCGCCTTCGATGTACGGGATAAGCAAATATTCGGCCATCACGCGATTCCCGGTCACATAGGCCACGATCGTATAGGCCAGCGCCGCGATCATCACCGGCCCGATCGCCAGTCCATCGAGCCCGTCCGTCAAATTGACGGCATTGGAACTGCCGACGATGACCAGAATGACGAACACGATGTAGAACCAGCCCAGATCGGGCGTAAAAAACTTGAAGAACGGGACGCTGAGTTTCGTCGTGTAACTGGGCAGGGTGTAGAGAAAGACACCGATGGCCAACGCCACCAGGAACTGGCCGGAAAATTTCTGCGCGGCCGACAGGCCTTTCGACTGACGCTTGATGAATTTCAGGTAGTCGTCGGCAAATCCTACGGCGCCGAATCCGACGGTCGCGACCACCACCAACCAGACGTAGCGATTGGTCATGTCGGCCCACAAGAGCGTGGACAGCACGACCGCAAAGATGATGAGAATGCCGCCCATCGTCGGCGTTCCACTCTTAGCCAAGTGCCGCTTCGGCCCGTCGTCGCGAATTTGCTGGCCGAGCTTGATCTCCTGCAACTTCCGAATGACCCAGGGCGCCATCACGAAGGCGATGAGAAACGCGGTGACCGCTGCGTAAATGATCCGGAAACTCTGGTAGCGAAAGACGTTCAGGAACGAAAACTGTGTATGCAGTGGGTAGAGCCAGTTGTATAACATCCTGCGGCTTCTTTGCCCGCCCAACATCGGCGGATTCTAAAATTTCTTTGAGTGTGCCTAACAGGCTTTTTTCGCCACTCGTCGCATGCCGGTCAGAGCGTCGACAACCTGTTCCATCCGCATCCCTCGCGACGCCTTGACCAATACCACGTCGCCTTGTCGGACCATCCGCGCCAAGGCCGTGGCTGCTGCCTGCGCATCCGGATGTTCCGTAATCCGATCGGCCGGCATGCCCGCTTGGCGCGCGCCCGCTGCCAACTCCCGCCCTAAGGCCCCGCAGGCCAACAGGTGTCCGATCCCTTCTGCCGCCAAAAACGCCCCGACTTCCCGGTGCATGCGCTTGGTGTCTGCGCCTAACTCCAGCATGTCGCCCAGAGCCGCGATGGATCGTTTGTCCCGCCCCAGCTGTGCCAGAAGTTGAATAGCGGCCTTCATCGACGCCGGATTAGCGTTGTAACAATCGTTGATGACCTGCACCCCATGCGAATAGCTGATCTGCGAGCGCATCGCGGCCGGACGGAACTTCGCCAACCCTTCGGCAATAGCGGAGCCGGATAGCCCCAAAGCATGCCCTACGGCAGCCGCGGCGAGGGCGTTGCTCACATTATGTAGACCCTGCGTCCGGATACGAACCTCCGTCTGGCGCGTCTTTCCGGGAAGCACCAGCCCAAAGAGCGTGCCGCCTTTGTCGTCGGTTCGAATATTTGCGGCACGAACGGCTGCCTTGAGTGACGCGCCGAACGCCACCACCCGGCATTGCGCTCGAGACGCGAGATAATCAAAATACTCATCGTCGGCGTTCAGCACCACGGCCCCGTCTTGCGGCAGATGGTCGAGCAACTCGGCCTTGGCTTGCGCAGACCCTTCCATGCTGCCGAAGAATTCCAAATGGTCCGGTCCGATATTGGTAATCACGCCGATGGTCGGCCTCGCGATTTCGCACAGCCGGGTCGTCTGCCCTTGCTGATCCACACCCATTTCAATCACCGCGGCCTGATGGCGCGGGGCCAGTTGGAACAAGGTCTGCGGCACGCCGATCCGGTTATTGAGGTTCCCCTCGGTCTTGAGCGTTTTCCAGCGTTGCGCGACCACATGGGCGACCATTTCTTTCGTCGTCGTCTTGCCGTTGCTCCCCGTGATGGCGATGACCGGGATGGCGAACCGGTTCCGGTAGTGTGTGGCCAACCGCTGAAAGGCTTCCAGCGTATCCCTCACGCCAAGCACAATCGGTGTGCCGGTCCGCTGTTTCATCGGAGGGAGACGGTAATCTTCCTGCACGATGGCACAGACGGCGCCTTGCGCAAAGACTTTCGGCACGAACGTATGCGCGTCGAATCGCTCTCCCTGAAACGCGATGAACAGATCGCCTTTGCGCACCAAACGGGAATCGGTCACCACACGCCGAATCCGCTGCTTCAAATCTTGCGGACTCAAGCCGGTCGGCGACTTGGCGCTCAACACTTCGCAAATTTCTTCGACTGTAAACAACGCCATTACACCACGCTGTCCATGCTCCCGCATGTCATGCCTCGCTGCGCGTTAGGTTCGGCGCGCCTGGATCATTTCACGCGCGACTTCCCGATCGTCGAAGTGATGTTTCGTCGTGCCCACGATCTGGTAATCTTCGTGTCCCTTCCCCGCAATCAACACCATATCGCCGGCTTGCGCCTCGCCGACGGCCGCTTCGATCGCTGCGCGGCGGTCCGCAATCATTCGATATCGAACATGGCTGCGAGCGGCCAGCGCCTCCTTCACCCCGACCTCAACTTCGCTCAGAATGAACGCCGGATCTTCCGTACGCGGATTGTCCGATGTGAGGATGACCACGTCACTATACTGAACGGCGGCGCGCCCCATCTTGGGTCGCTTCGTGCGATCCCGGTCCCCGCCGCATCCAAAGACGGTAATGATACGCCCCGTACGCAGGGCCTGAGCGGCCGTCAGCAGTCGAACCAAGGCGTCTTCGGTATGCGCGTAGTCCACCACCACCGTGAAGTCCTGCCCCGCTTCCACACGCTCAAACCGACCCGGCACATTGGAGACGGCTCCCACCGCGGCACGAACCTGCTCCAGCGTTAACCCTTCATGGAGGACGACGCCGATGGCGGCCAGCAGGTTCGAGACATTGTGTTCTCCCACCAGCCGACTCTGGATCGCGCACGTGCCGGCCGGGGTGCGCAACGTAAAACTGGTACCGGCAGGTGACAATTTCACCTCACCCGCATGAATGTCAGCCTGTTGATGCAGCCCATAGGTCCACACCGGCACTGTGCAGGCTTCGCGGATCCGTTGGCCCCAGGGATCATCCGCATTGATGATGGCGCGTTTCTTCGTCTTACGCGCTCCAGGTTGGCCGAGCTCGGCGAACAACTTGCGCTTCGCCTGGAAATACCGCTCCATATCCAGATGGAAGTCCAGGTGGTCCTGCGTGAGGTTGGTAAACACGGCGACATCGAATTCCGAGCCGGCGGTTCGATCCAGCGCCAATGCGTGAGACGACACTTCCATGACGACCGTATCCAACCTCTTCTCGACCATTCGTGCAAATAATTTCTGTAACTCCAACGCGCCGGGGGTCGTATGGGAAGCTGGGATCGATTCTTTCCCGACCAGGTAAGCGACCGTGCCGATGAGACCGACCTGCCGATTCGCGGCCTCCAGCATCGTTTTCACGACATAGGTCGTCGTGGTCTTCCCATTGGTACCCGTCACTCCGATCATGCGCAGCGCGGCGGAGGGATCTCCATAAAATCGACTCCCCAGAATCCCCAACGCCGCCCGGGAATCCTGCACGCGGATGCACGGCGTCGATCCGACTTGAACGTGGCGTCCCACCACAACGGCTGCGGCCCCCGCCTTCACGACTCGATCCAAGAACTCGTGGCCGTCGACCCGCTCTCCCTGTACGGCCACAAAGAGCGCGCCTGGCTGGATGTGACGGGAGTCATCGGTCAACGCCCCAATGGCCACGTGCTGGTCCCCGCTCCGCTCCAGAACTCCAAGACGTCCCTGAATGGGACTGATCAGTTCGTCCAGCGTCATATCAGGATTCCAGCCCCGCCATAGCCAGCTTGACCGGTTCATCCACTGCGACACCCATATAGTTGAGCACCTGCTCTCCGACTCGCCGGAACACCGGGGCTGCGACCACCCCACCCCAACCCTCGCCGCGCGGTTCATCAATCACCACAATCATGGCCAGCCGAGGATCTTCCGCAGGCACATACCCGAGAAACGATCCGACCAAGAGAGTGGAAGAGTACTTGCCGGTGCGGGGATCAACTTTTTGAGCGGTGCCGGTCTTGCCGGCCACACGAAAGCCCGGGATGGCCGCCTTGCCGCCGGTCCCGTTGGTGACCACTCCCTCCAGAAGCGTCGTCAATGTCCGGGCCGTATCGGCGGAGATGACACGCCGTTTGGCTTGCGGCATATTCTGCGCGACCAATTGCCCCTTCCCATTACGGATCTCCGAGACGACATAGGGCTTCATGAGGACGCCGCCATTGGCGATGGCCGAGATCGCCGTCACCATCTGTAATGGAGTGACGCCTACCTCCTGCCCCATAGAAATGGAGGCCAACGAACGTTTGCCCCATTGGCGAGGGCCTCGTAGCAATCCAGCCGTTTCACCCGGGAGATCAATGCCGCTCTTATCTCCGAAGCCGAACTCCTTCAAATAGTCGAACACCCGCCATTCCCCCAGCGCCATCCCCACCTTCGCCGCGCCGATATTGCTCGACTTTTGAATCATCTGCGCAAAGGTCATCCAGCCGGCTTTCTCATGGTCATGGATAATCGTATTGGCAATCGCGAATTGCCCGTTTTCGCCATAAATCATGCTGCCCGGGGTCATGACTTTTTCTTCCAGCGCCGCCGCCGCAATGACAGCCTTCATGGTCGAGCCCGGTTCATAGGTATCGGTCAAGGCCCGGTTGCGCCATCGATCGGGAGCGAGCGCGCCGACCGTATTGGGATCGAATCGCGGACTCACGGCCATGGCCAGCACGGCGCCGGTCCTAGGATCCATCACGATCATCGTGCCGGACTTGGCGCTGGATCGCGTCACCGCCTCGTCCAGCTCCTTCTCGGCAATATATTGCACCACCTCGTCGACCGTCAGCGTGAGGCTATGTCCGGCCGCGGCCCCTTCTTCGTTCAACCCTTTGGGAAACACCGCGCGGCCCAAGGCATCACGTTGCAACACGACGGCTCGCTTCTCGCCACGCAGATATTGTTCGTACCGGAGTTCCACGCCTTCGAGGCCGCGATCATCCATCCCGGCAAACCCCAGCACATGCGACAGCAGCGGGCCCTTCGGATAGAACCGGCGCCCCTCCATCACCACACCGACGCCGTCGAGGCCGAGTCGTTCAAGCCGCCGCCCCTGCTCCGGCTCGAGCTTTCGAGCCAACCAGACGAAATGTTTTTCCTGCTTTAACTTTTTTTCGAGCTCCGTCGCTTTCACATGCAGAATCGGTGAGAGATTGCGCGCCGCCGTTCCGGGGTTACCCAGCGACGCAGGCACCCCGAACACAGACGGTACATCCATGTTCATCGCCAGCACCTTACTGTTCCGATCGTAAATGGTGCCGCGCGCGCCCTCCAGCGTCACGTTCTTCTGGTGTTGACGGTCAGCCTTGACGGTTAACTCCGCCGATTGCATCACCTGAAGGTTCACCAGGCGGACAATCACGAGGATAAACGCACCGGACAACCCGCAGGCCACCAGGATCCGGCGACCACGAAAGGAGGGCGAAGCCACTATCGCGCTCTCCGGGTGACCATGTTCTTCGCAATCCGAATTTCGCCTTCTGCGGCGACGGGATTCGCAGGGGTTTCGGGCTCAAAGTTAATCACGACCACCTGCCCCTTCTCCGGCTGCAACATACCCAATTTATCGCTGGCCAAGCGCGCAATCCGTTCAGGCGCCGTGAGACCCGACAGCTTGACCTGCAGTTCATCCCGCTCGCGTTCGAGCAGCACTTTTTGCGCTTTCAGCCGCTCAATGTGGTAGCCGATGCGAACGATGTCCACCCGTTCCCACACGAAGAGCAACACCAACGACGTGACCGCGGCAAACGCGACGGCTTTCATTGCATAGACTCCTTGGACATCCGCTCCACGACACGCAACTTGGCGCTGCGCGACCGCGGGTTATGGTCACGCTCGCTCTCCGAAGCGATGACCGGTTTTTTTGTGAGCACCCTCACTGCAGCGTCCGGGCCATTCGCCAAGGCCCGAAACGTATGTTTCACAATTCTGTCCTCAAGAGAATGGAACGACACGGCACAGACTCGCCCTCCGGCTGCCACAAGATCGACGGCATCGCGAAGCGCCGGTTCGAGCACGTCTAATTCCCGATTCACCACAATCCGTAACGCTTGAAACGTCCGCGTGGCGCAATGGATTCGCCCATGCCGATAGTTGGCCGGCACGGCATGCTCCACCACCGCCGCCAATTCCCTCGTCGTCCCAATGACTCGTTGCATTCTCGCCTCCACGATCGCGCGGGCGATTCTGCGCGAATACCGCTCCTCGCCGAACTGATAGATCACGTCAGCCAATTCGCGTTCGGGCATCTCTCGAATAAGGTCGGCTGCCGTGCGCCCCTCGCTCTGATCCATGCGCATGTCCAATGGGCCATCGTCGCGAAAACTGAATCCGCGTTCCGGCCGATCGAGTTGCGGCGACGACACACCGAGATCGAAGATCACACCATCCACACGCCGGACCCCGACTTCGGCCACAAGTGTTTTGAGCTTCGAAAAATTTCCATGTCGGAGATGTACCCGGGACCTGACACTCTGCAGGCGCGCGCGAGACTCTTCGAGCGCAGCCGCATCGCGATCGATCCCGATGAGAATGCCATCTGGAGCGGAGTGACGAAGGATCCGGGTAGCGAGCCCGGCATATCCGAGAGTGCAGTCCACGTAAACTCCACCTGGTTTGCACTGCAGCCAGAATACGATCTCGTCGACTAAAACCGGCTCATGGGAACCGCGAGCAGAATCCATACACCCACTTCCACCCACTTTTCACCACACGTTGGCTGGAGTATACACCCACCAAAACAGCTGTCAACAGATTTTGCTCCAATTTATCAAGAATATTGTTCGCTTTTGACTCATCGATTCGACAGCCCGATTTGGCGGGGAAGTTATCCACATTTGTGGACAAACCTGTGGGAAACTATCCCACTTCCCTGTCAATGGCGGCACGAAAATGGTTGAGAAAACCGAGACCCGTCCAAAAAATCAGACAGATGGAATGGCCGCATTTCGGTGATCGCATCAACCGAGCAGCCGGATGGAATGGCTGGGGAAAGCTATGGGTATAACCGATACAACATCCTGGGGAAAGGAATCGTCTCTCGCACGTGTTCGAGCCCGCAAATCCATGCCACGGCCCGCTCTATTCCCATTCCAAATCCGGCATGTGGAACCGAACCGTACCGACGCAAATCGAGATACCATTGAAACGCTTCAACCGGGAGATGATGCTCGTGTATGCGCGCCAACAGTTTCTCGTGTTGATGGATGCGCTGCCCGCCACCGATAATTTCTCCATATCCCTCCGGAGCCAACACATCCATGCACAGCGCGAGATCGGGGCGAGCCGGATCGGTCTCCATATAGAAGGCTTTCAACGCAGCGGGATATCGATGCACGATGACGGGACGGTCGAATTCTTTCGACAGAATGGTTTCATCATCCGCGCCGAAATCGTCTCCTCGCTTGGCGGGATTTCCTTTGCGCTGAAGAATGTCCACAGCTTCCTCATACGTAATGCGGGGGAACGGCGCCGTCACACGCTCGAGCTTCGCGATATCCCGCTCCAACACTTGCAATTCCGCACGGCGCGTCTTCAATACTGCCGCCACAATATGCGATAGAAACTGCTCGGCGAGATCCATCATCTCCGGCAGTTCGGCAAAGGCCACCTCCGGCTCCACCATCCAGAACTCCATCAGATGCCGGCGTGTCTTGGACTTCTCCGCGCGAAATGTCGGCCCAAAACAATAGACTTTTCCAAAGGCAGCGGCCGTGGCTTCGCTATACAACTGACCACTCTGAGTCAGGTACGCCGTCTCATCAAAATATTGCGTCTGAAACAGTGTCGTAGTGCCCTCGCACGCATTCGGCGTGAAAATCGGCGCATCGACCAGCGTGAACCCACGATCATCGAAAAAATTCCGGCAGGCGCGAATGATTTCGTGGCGAATGCGCAGCACGGCATGCTGGCGGCTGGAACGCAGCCAGAGATGCCGATGCTCCATCAAGAATCCTGTGCCATGCTCTTTGGGCTGAATCGGAAATGGTTCTGCGACCTGCAAGACCGCGAGGTGCTTCACATCAAGCTCGTAGCCACCCGGCGCGCGCGCATCCTGCCGTAACGTGCCGGTAAGGACCACACTTGATTCCTGCGTGAGCTCCGCCGAATGAGCAAACTGCTCGTCGCCAACCGCGCCCTTGCTCACGACCGCTTGGATATCTCCGGTGCCGTCCCGCACAATCAGAAAGTGAAGTTTTCCTTTATCGCGTCGGCTACGGAGCCACCCACGAATCGTGACTTCCTGTCCTGCATGGGTCGCCACTTCATCGATATAGATGACAGGCATGGGCATTCCTATTCGCTGCGAAGGTGAGACTACTCGGTCATGGCGGGAGCGTAACGAACAGCCCGGGGACTTTTCAAGCGCATCACAATTCTTCCCATTGATTGACACAATGCCCTTCGAGAGGCATCATCAACATCACGATGCCAACGACGACTCTGCGCGCTCATTCTCCGCTTGCATTAGCACTCACCGTGCTTTTTCTGCTGGGCGTTCTGCCTGCTGCCCAGGCAGGAGAATTCAGATCAGACAATCCGCTCAACCAGCCCGGAAAAATCTATTGGTGCCCGAATCGCACTGCCGACAAGCGCATTACCGCTACCCCTGATGCCGGTTGCACGGCGCTGTACGACGCGGAGCGGGATGAGAAAAAGCCTGCCTCACTCAACCCAGACGAACGCAACGATGCCGCAGCGAAAGAACCCCTCAAGATCCTCGACATTCAAAATGAAGCCTCGAAGTTCACCCGCGACTATCGTGTTTTTTTGGACTGCTGCGCGAGCGAATGGGATTCCCTCGATCGCATCGACGAACTGCTGGAACAGTCCAATCACATTTTGATGTCGGTGCAACAAAAAGGCATCTACAACAGCGCGGGATTCGGCGTAGGAAGTGGCGCGGCCGGTTTGGGCGGCGGACCGGGCCAATCCCCCAAGCTCGGCACTTTTGCCAGGCAATGGACCCTCAGTGAAATTGTCGGCACGGTCGCCATTGCGAGAGATGACCTCAAAAAAATCAGGACCCGCATGAAAGGCCTCATCACGCGATACGAGAAACTCGACTCACTGGATTACGAACAGCGCGGGAGAGAAGAACGGCGCATCGAAGACGAGCGCGAGACGATTGCGCAGGATCTCCGGCCAAAACGACCGGCGGCGTCCGCTCCGACCGGCATGGATATCCAGGACACCACCATCCCGACCAGGATCGGCGGCGATATCGAGAACACACATTTGAACCGTTCACTCAACCCAAGCTTCGGCGCGGACATCGGCACCACGGTCTCGCCCTACAGCAACGTCAATGAATCGTTGCGCCCACGAAGAGGAGAAGATCTCAGAGACAGCGTCTTGACCGATCGTGTCGGTGCTCAGACACAGGACACCACCTTACCGAATGCGTCTGGATTCGAGATCAACGCGGCCGAGAATGCCGAGCACTCTTCCTCCGCGCAGATTCGAGGAGTCGGTCCCTCCATCGGCGACTCCTCCCTGAACAGCCAATCTCGTCGATAACCTCAGTTCCAATCGTCTCCAGCATGGCCGCACTGCCGGCTAATCCTTTGGAAATACCGACGGCATCGCCTGCCAATGGGCGCCGCCATCCACGCTCTTATAGAGCCCGCTGCCGTTCGTGCCCGCGAACAGGACTTGTGGGTCCATGGCACTCTGCGCAAGTGAACGGATATTGGTGGTCGTGAGTCCTTCATTGAGCGCCGTCCAGGTTTTGCCGCCATTTTCGCTGCGATGAATGCCGTTGCGCGCAGCGAGATACATCACGCCAGCCCGCGCGCGGTCCAGCACCATCGCCACGATCATTTGATCCTGCAATGACTCACCAATGCGCGCCCAGGACACCGCGCCATCCGTGGTCTTATACAGACCGGCCAGCGTCGCCGCATAGACCGTGTCCGGGGCGAAAGGGTCTACTTGCACCGACGTCACGCCGAGCGCGCGCGACGTCTTCACCATCCCTTCCGGCACCAACCCGTGATTCACCTGTAGCCAGTGCGCCCCCTGGTCATTCGTCTTGTACACGCCTCCGCTGGTGCCTGCATACATCACCGAGGGGTGCGCGTAGTCCATGCCTAGCGTCACGACCATCAACACTTCCTTCATCCCCTCCATCTTCTTGACCCACCGCTCCCCGGCATTCTTCGATTCGAACACACCCATCGTGGTCGCCAAGAAAATGTGGGTATCATCCGCCGGATCGAAGACGAACTGGTTGACGACGGACGAGATCGTCGCATCATCCAAGCCGGTTCGGATCGAGGTCCAGCGCTGGCCGCCATCGTAACTCTTGTAGACCGCATCGCCCTTCGTGCCCGCATAGATCGTGGCGGGATAGACGGGATCAATCGCCATCGCAATCACACGCGAGTAACTCATTCCTTTCGAGAGATTACTCCACGTCTTGCCGCCGTCACGCGATTTGTAGATGTAATCGTTGGTGGCGATGTACAGAATGTCTGGGTTGGTGGGATGGAGCTGGATGACGACGATCGGATCATTGCCGCCGCAGCCGCCGAGAAACAGCGCAACAAGTAAGACAAGAACGAGGACTCGTTTCATGCCACCTGTCGTTGAACGGTGTCCAGGATGCTCAAACGGGCCATCCAGCAAGGCCGCAGGGAAGATCGGTTGCCGAGGCGTGCTTGATCGGCACGTTGAGACAACCGATCGACCGAGAACGAAGTTGGGGGCCCGTTTCAGCATCCGGGGCTAGCGGTAGTTGGTGAACTGCAGATCAATCCCAAAATCTTTGCCTTTGAGGAATGCAATGGCCGACTGCAGATCGTCCTTGCTCTTGCTGATCACCCGCACCTGTTCGCCCTGAATTTGCGCCTGCACCTTCAGTTTGGATTCTTTGACGGCCTTGGTAATTTCCTTTGCCTTTTCCGAAGAGATGCCGCTCTGGATCTTGATCACTTGGCGAACCGTCGCCCCGAGCGCCTCTTCGATCTTGCCGTAGTCGAATGCCTTTAAGGAGACTCCGCGTTTCACGCACTTACTCTTGATGATTTCAATGACGGCATTGAGCTTGTACTCGTCGTCGGAGAGCACGACGAGTTCTTTCTCCTTCTCCTTTAACGTCAGTTCGGTCTTCGAATCCTTGAAGTCGAATCGCTGCTTGATCTCCTTCGTCGCCTGATCGACGACATTTTTCATTTCCTGCATATTCACTTCCGACACCACATCGAATGATGATTGGTCAGCCACGAGTCCCTCCTTTACGCTTCCGTCAATCGTCCCGTGCTTAACAGCAGCCGCCGCCATGCGGCAGCGTAAATTTGCGGTCATCATGCCGATGAATCGCCGTCTGGGCGCGACCGGCCGATCCACCGCCGGCAGTCCCGATCACTTCGCTGCTGCTGAACGGGCGCTTCAACACCACATACCCATACCACTGCTTCATGCTGTCGCTCAAGACGACGATCCCCAGGATCGCCACCACCGCGACGAGCACGGCGTCGAGATAGAGCGCGAACGCTTGTCCCGCCGCAAGCGTGGCCGCCTTCGCGAGAAACATCCAGAACATCTCATAGGAGCCGGCCAAGGTAATGCCCCCTACGAACAGCATAGGGACAGCCGTGACCCAGAGATAGGGCGATTTCCACATTTTGATCAACACGGTCGTGGCAATACAGAGGGCCAGCGTGCCCAGCAGTTGATTGGCCGCGCCGAACATCGGCCAAATCGTCGAGATGCTTCCGGTCCCGATCAAGTACGCCCAGGATCCCACCACAAAGGCGCTGCTCAGCATGACCCCGGGCCACCAATTCATCTGGCGAAAGGGCGCATAGACACGCCCGGCCATTTCCTGAATGAGATACCGCGCGACACGGGTTCCTGTGTCGATCGTCGTCAGGATGAAGAGCGCCTCGAAGACCAGCGCGAACTGATACCAATAGGCCATCAAGCCGGCCATGCCGGGTAGCGCCGCGAAGATGGACGCCATACCCACCGCTAACGACACCGCTCCGCCCGGCCGCCCCGCTACATTCACTTCGACCAGCTGGGACAATTCCGCTATGCGTGACGGTGCGAAGCCCATCGCCGTCAGCTTCTCAGCCGACAACATCGTATTGATCGCCAGGTAGTCCCCAGGAATCAACACCGAGGCGGCAATCAACGCCATGACCCCGACGAAACTCTCCAGCAGCATTGCGGCATAACCCACCACGGCCTGCGATTCCTGTTCGATCATTTTCGGTGTCGTGCCGGAGGACACCAGCGAGTGAAAGCCGGAGACTGCGCCGCAAGCGATCGTAATGAAGAGAAACGGAAAGAGCGTGCCGGGAATGATCGGCCCGCCGCCATCGGCGAAGGCGGTGATGCGTGGCATCTCAATCGTCGGTGCCATGAGGATCACGCCGAAGCCGAGCAGAAACACCACACCCAGTTTCATGAACGTGGACAGATACCCTCGCGGCACCAATAACATCCACCCCGGCAAGACCGAAGCCACGAATCCATACCCCGCCAGCAACCAGACGAGCGCCGGTTTCTCGAACTCGAACAACCCGGCAAAAGATGACTGGCCAACCACGCGCCCGAACAGCACCGCCGCCACCAACAGCACCAGGCCGATCGCCGACACTTCGGCGACCGCGCCCGGCCGAAACTTCTGGAGATAGAACCCCATGATGAATCCGATGGGAATCGTCATGGCGATCGTGAAGGTGCCCCAGGCGTTATGGTACAGCGCATTCACCACCGCGAAACCTAGCCCCGCCAGCGCGACCACCACAATAAACAGCACCGCCACCGCCGTCGCGGTGCCCGTAATGGATCCCAATTCATCATGCGCGATTTCCGGTAACGAACGGCCGTTGCGCCGCATCGAAGCGACGAGGATAATAAAATCCTGTACCGCTCCCGCCAGCACCGCGCCGATCACCAGCCAGAGAAATCCAGGAAGAAATCCGAATTGCGCCGCCAGCACCGGGCCCAGCAACGGTCCGGCTCCGGCAATCGCCGCGAAGTGATGGCCGAACAGAACGACTCTGTTGGTAGGGTGGAAATTCACCCCATCGTTCAACCGCACGGCGGGCGTCAGGCGTTTATTATCCAGCTGCACCACCTGGCTGGCCAACCAGCGGCCATAGAACCGATAGGCCAGTACATAGATACAGGCTGCCGCCACCACCAGCCAGAGTCCATTGACCTTTTCGGCGGGATTGACGATACCGGTGACATGGGCCAAGGCCATGGCACCAAGAACGGAGAGCAGCACCCAGAGCAGACGAACAGCGATTTTCATGCGCGGCATACTAACAACCCATCGGTTTGTTGTAAATCAAAGGCCTTCCTAACTCTTCTCAGACGCCATATCGAATTCGGTCCGGGCGGTATGCAGGTTTTTGAATCCTGAGCGTTCATGGCAGGGAGGTACGTATGCCTTCAGCCAAGGAGCAGATCGCCCAAATTCTACAGGACCAGCCGGACGACAGTTTCTACGAGGAGATCCTTGGGGGAACTTGCTCTTGCACAGATAGTGGACAGCGGGCTAGCTGACTCCGATGCGGGAAGGGCGATCGGCCACGAGGAAATGGGACGCCGAATCAAGACATGGCGGAACTAACCTGGATCGCTGAATCCGAACGATGGTTGTGCGATGTCCACGACTTCATCCGCACGACAATCCTGCCGCAGCAACTCGCGCCATTGAAACACTCTATCAGAAGGCGGAAATCCTCAGAGGGTCCGAATCGGGCTACCGGTTCTGGCAACGACCAGACTTATCCGTTGCCATTTTATTTTTCAGTTCACGCGACCTCATCGTCACGAGGCGGCCTGGTTGCGCCTCAACTGCGCGCGTCGAACGAGGCCCTTCTCAGGGCGCGCGTTCCGCGAGCAGGAGGACGACCAGGCCGCCATCCCCTTCCTCGCTTGATCTTTCCACTCGCTTCCTTCATAGAGACCGCATGCTCACTCTGATCCAGTTTCCCTGGTCGCCGTTCTGTATCACGGTGCGTCATATCCTTGAACGGCACGGCATCCTATTCCGCCTTCGCAATATCCCCTATCACGAGCGGGCCTCCATTATCCAAGCCACAAATGGGCGCGGCCATACGGTGCCCTGTCTCGTCGATGAGAAACAGGCACTCTGCGATGCCACAGATTTTGGACAGGAAGTGGCACGCTACATCGACCGACGCTTCAAGCTCGGCCTCTTTCCGAAGGAGTTCGAAGGCCTCCAGCTGATTCTATCCCGCTATATTGAGATCGACCTGGAGATGGTGGGATTCAAAGTGAACGACACCTACGTGATTCCCTCCCGACCACTGATCGAACGCGTCATGCTGGTCCGTCACAAGGAACGGAAGTTCGGAAAGGGCTGCGTTCAGAAGTGGACCAGTCACCGAAAGGATCTCTCCGCTCAATTCGCCGAACTCCTGCTGCCGATCGACCACATGCTGGCCTCGTCTGCCTATTTGCTCTCCGACCGGCCCCTGTTCGTCGATTACAACCTGTACGGCGTGATCGGCAACTATCTCTTCAACGGCAAAACGAAGTTGCCCAAACTGACACACTTGCGCCGTTGGCACTGCGCGATGGGACAGTCCACCTAACCACGTTGGTCTCTTCCCACTCATTGCGGTGACTGATTCCATACCGATGCAGCACGGTGGGTCCCACCATGCATATCTGACGGAAACGTCGAAACGCGCCGTTGCTCCTATGCACGGCGGCAATCACGCACATCTTCATGCTTCACGCCCAACGTGTCTGCAACTTTGTTATACTTTCTGACGCCATGCCGCCCGACACGCCTTCATCCGGACGAGAGCGCCGCGAATTTTATCGCATCACCGTTCTGCTCCCCATGTGCATCCAGATCGTGGGAGACGACAGGGAGGGCGAGTTGACCGAAACATCCGTCAACCTCAGCGCCGGCGGCATCGGCGTGATGGTCACCGCACGCTACAAGGACGGTGACATCCTCTCCCTTACGCTCCTGCTCCCAGATCACGTTTCCTTCAAAGCTTCGATCGAAGTATTGCGGCTGGATCCACTCCCGCTCCTGGGCGGGATGTATCGCCTCCACGCTCGCTTCGTGGGGCTGACCACACAAGACCGTGAGCTCCTCGTCAGATACATCCTGCGTTTTCAGCGCGACCATCTCCAAGAACACTATTCCGCCTGACCGCTCGAATGCGCCTTCGATAGCGCCTCCCCCACGCATCCGCCGTCATTCACAGGCGCGCGCTACGCCGTTTGCTTCCACAGCCTGTTACAGGGGATGATGCACCTATGCGCGTGCTCACCTGGCTCCTCGGTACGATCGTCGCACTCGCGACCGTAGGTGCCGTCTATCAAATCGTCGGCATGGTGCTCGATCGGCATCATTATCCGCCCCCCGGCCAGATGGTCGATATCGGAGGGCATCGGTTGCATCTCTATTGCCTGGGGACGGGCACTCCCACGGTGATCCTGGAAGCGGCTGCGCCGGGTTGGTCGCTCTATTGGAGCAACGTGCACCCGCAGCTCGCCCGAACGACTCGCGTCTGTGCCTATGATCGCGCCGGCCTCGGATGGAGTGAGCGCGGTCCCCTGCCGCGCACGGGACACCGGATGACGCGAGAACTCCATCGCCTGCTCGAACGAGCGGGCATCCCGGGCCCTTATGTTCTGGTCGGACATTCTTTCGGCGGTCTGATCGTCCGGCTCTACCAACACGACTATCCCCAAGAAGTCGCCGGTATGGTCCTGGTGGATGCGGGACATGAATCGGAAATGCGCCAGGCAGAGTTTCGAGCATTCGCCAACGCCGACAAATCCAGGCTGCCCGTCATTCGCGCTCTGACGATGCTGGGCATGACACGGCTGCTGGCCTCCCAGGGTCAGCTGCCGCAGCTTTTGATCGAACAGGAAGAGAAGGTTTCTGCGGAGATTCGCCCGCTGCTGCGCGCCGGCTGGTTGCGGACCGGCTACTATTCCACGCTGGCCGATGAAAGCGGCGGCCTGATTGAAACGCTGGAGCAAGTGCGCCGCAGCGGTTCGCTCGGTGATCTTCCATTGGTCGTCGTCACCGCCACGGGCCCGATCTGGTGGCCGGAGATGCCGGGCCAGGTACCCTCGGCCAAGTTCAGGAAAATGTGGTTGGAGCTACAGCAAGACCTCATGAAACTCTCCGCCGACAGCCGCCAAGTATTGGCGGGTCAGAGCGGTCACTTCATTCAATTCGATCAGCCTGCCATTGTCATCGACGCCGTTCGCCACGTGGTCGACGCCGCCAGACAGACGTCGAAAAACAGATAGGGAACCAGGCAGGCAAAAGAAGGCGGGCCGACCACCGGTACGATAGCCGCAACTCGGCTCAGGCCTCGGCAGGCCGGGATCGATACACGTAGAGAATAACGTTCTGGAAGCGTCCCGGCGAATAAATCGGCATGCACACTGCGTCCAGTTGATAATCGAATCCCTGCTTCTCCAATTCGCTCAAGAATGGGCCAAGTTTTCCGCGCGCGCCGGCAATCTTATGATGGAATTCGATCAGCAATTCTCTCACCGGCCCTAACTGCTCCGTATCGACAAGATCCTTCAGCACGGCTTCCTCCGCTCCTTCCACGTCGATCTTGAGAAAGTCGAGCTCCTTACCAGCCAACTGGCTGCGGATGATATCGGACAAGATCAGGGTTTCGACGACAATGCTGTCCTTGGGCATGCGTTGGTAGTTGAGACTCATGCGCGGAGAGCCCGGCTTCGAATGATCGACATAGAAAGAGGCCGTTCCCGCCTTGTCTGAGAGCGCAGCATTGTAGAGATGGACGCCGGTCAAGTTGTTGGCTTCGACATTTCGCCGCAACAAGGCAAACGTCTCTCCATCAGGCTCGAACGCGTAGATCTCGCTGCCCGGATACAACCATTTAAAAAAGAGCGTGGCGAGACCGATGTTGGCTCCGCAATCGAAGATCACCGGATAGGCTTTGGCGGTCTCGAAATAATATTCATTGCGCAGGAGGATTACCCTGAACAACAAGTGCATCGTCCGGTAATCGAAACAATGCACCGTAAAACCCAAGACCCGCTCCTTCCTGATTGGCCGGAACGGATGGACCAGCAGCAGTTTGACGGTCAAACGCAGGTAGGTCAGGAGAACCTGTGTCTTGACCCGCGCAGAAAAATGCCCCCGCAATACGTAGGGCGCAAACATCAGGGTATCGAAGATCACCTCAAAAAACAGCCAGATGCCGGTATTCATGGGGTCAGACTCCCGACGGCCTAAGACTAGGAACGCACTCGTTCATACACCTGATAACGACCGACTTGGAGGATGAGTCTCATCTGCCCGGCCTCGATCAGACTGCGGTAGATCCCGGCCGAACGCCCGAATTCTCCCACCACCAGATAGTCCGGGTCGGCAGCGAGTCCGTCATAGACCAGATGCCGCTCTTCCTTCCACATTTGTGGAAGGAAGTCCACATTCAGTTGCGCCGGCGGATAGTGGTACCGCCGATCGAGCAAGAATAGGAGCTCGCTTTCATAGGTCTCAATCATGGCATTGCGGGGTACGCGGTGATGCAGAAACGCTATGACATCCTGGAGCACGCGACCGTCTTCCCGCCCTCTAAACGCATAGCGTGCTTGCAGGGTCATTCCCATGGACAGTATGACCAGGAAGACTACTGCGATCCGTTTGAATTGGCCAAGGCCGCCGTCCCTGGCACGCAGACCGGACGAACGCGCAGTGCCCACAGCTCTCACAAGGTACTCCCGACTCCAATCGTGCAACAGCGCCAAGAAAAACGGTGTCGAAACGAACCACATGGGAAACGCGTACCGCGATCCGCCGAGCGAGAGCAGGACAAACCATCCGAACCAGCTGAAAGAGAATGTCAGCAGCAGAACGCGGATGGCATCCGGCAGCGCATACGGAATGCGGCTGCGCCACTGAGAGAACGCCGTCCATACCGCATACGCCAATCCGCAGAGCGTCGGCACGCAGAACTGGAGCGTGAAGAGAAGCGCATTGATCCGAACGGTCGGGGCCAACACAAGTGCGGACGCTTGGAGCAGGCCAGGCATCGGTGGATTGGGTAACGTGTGGCCCTCCAGCAGCATGCGCCGCACTTCGTTCAACAGGTAGTAGACCGTCCAGGCGCCGGCGACACTTCCCGCCAGCAGCGCCGCGATCCGCCGCTCTCCCCGCAAAAGAGCGAATGCGCCGGGGACGACCAACGCGAGCGTCAAGAACGGACGAATCTGTGCCTTCGTCATGAGGGCGACTCCCCAACAAGCGATGGCCCCACCCAGCCAAACCGGGTGTCGCTGGACCTGCAAGAGGCAGACTGCCCCGGCCAGGAAGAAAAATACCATTGGCATCTCTCCCAAGACCTGTCGTCCCATGATGAGCGGATGCATGTGCCAATTAGCCGGAAAGAAGAGCAGCAGCGCCAGAGTTCCAAGCGCGACATCATGGGTATACAATTTCGACGTGAGGTAATAGACGAGGGCCAGCGCGCCGAAGGCATAGAGCAGTTCCACGAGTCTCGCCTGCCACACGCCGACACCGAACAGACGGAAGCCCGCTGCAATCGAGGCCACCACGGGAAAATGCCCGGCAAGAATCGGTGGAGCGGGTTCCCCGCTCAGCACACAGCCGTAGTGGCCGGTTTCCACCCACTGCCGCGCCACGCAGAGGGTCCACCCTTCATCCCACCACAGCGAGGGCGTCGTCTCCAATTCAAAGAGCCCCATCGCGAACATCGATACGATGAGGACTATTCCAATGCCGATTCGTCCAAAACTCATGAGATGTCCAAGGGATATTTCTCGACTCAGGAAGCCGAGGGCAGTCGCGCGGGAGACGGGCTGTTCACCATGAGATCGTCCGGCTGCTTCATTCCACTCGGGATGAGAAAGGGCGCGCAACGATAGACGGCCACCGTCACCGGTCCCGTCCCATGACGCGCGAGTAACGCTGCGCACAACGCCGGCCACTCGCCGAACCATTGTGCGCGAGGGAACAGCGCCTTCAAGTCCCGCGGGTGTAAGCCGGGTGAGAAGACCATCATCTGCTGCTGCTTTTGACGAATGAGCTGTACCGCCGTTCGCAGCTTCTCGAACGGCCGATCCAGATCGGCCGGCCGAAAGTGCGTGAGCCGCCGGGCAATGCGCGACCAGAGCGGACTCGCCACCGGAAACAATTCATGCGTTCCCAGCCCCAGCGGACAGGCGGCAATCACCACGCGGGAGGCTTTCGACCCGGCGCATTCGATCGGCCACAGGCCGCGATCTTGGGCGAACTGCCAACTCGTATCGAACGGATACATATCCGCCACGACAATATCCGCCTCGGGCACCACCGGCGCGGCATACATGCGCTGCGCTGCGCGAACGCCTTCCTCATGGGCCTTGACCACATCGCCCGCAAACAGGCCGCTGATTTCGCGACGGTGATTGAGCGTGACATTGGCAATAAAATCGAGACCGGCTTTCCTGGCGACCGCAATCATATCCTGCCGCAGCTCCGTATGGATGGACCCACCGCGGGTGCGCGAACCGCGCAAGTAGTCGTGCATCATCCTCGTCGTCTCCACGCCGCAAACGGCAGGGAGCACAATTTTGGCGCCGCCCGAGAACCCCGCTATCGGATGAGGATAGATGCACCCCACCCCGATCTTCAGATCACACTCCATGACCATGCGATTGATCCGAATCGGCAACCCAGCGGGCGACGTGCCTAAATCCACGAGGTCTCCCCGGCTGTCGTGTGCCATGACTCGCACGGCCGGAGAGAGGTTGGCTCCCACCTTCTTCGCCATGTCTTGGGTGGAAGCGGGCGGATGGGTGCCGCCTGCCAGAAGAATGGTGACCGCGCGTACGTCGATCCCCGCTTGCATGATTTCGGCAAGAATCGAGGGCAGCAGATCTGCCGCAGGAGTCGGCCGTGTAAGATCATCGACAATGATCACGCACTTGGTTTTACCCTTGGCGATCTCGCGGAGTGGTGGCGAACCAATGGGGTGGCGCAATCGGTCCAGCATCGCGGTGGCACTTAATGCAGGAGCGTCCTGAGGTCCGACTTTAACAATTTTCCACGCAGGCGGAAAATCGATCGACAAGGGCTCATCGCCGAACCAGGCTTTCGTACGCAACTGCAGCTCACTCATACTTTGCGACCCACCCGGGAAGAAACTGCTCGCACCGTAGGTTTCGTCTTCTTACCAACTTGAGCGGTCGGCACCCCTTTTACACATCTCCCAGAGAAACCCGGCGGCTTGGCATTTTTCTCCGAGCCAAAACAGCCAGAAATGCCGTTTGCGACGAAATTTATGCCACTCGAACGGCCCCAGGATTTTCAGGCAAAGAGCTTTCAGCCAGCGCGGCCTGGTTTTCTTTCCACCCTCGCCCCACAACAGGCTGTCCTGAGGCACAACCCCGCCGGGATCCGCTCGCATGACCCGGAACAGCATCGCAATCGCCGCGCCTCGGTGGAAAGCATGTCGCAAATGTTGCAGCCCTGTCGCCCGGCGCAAGTGGGTCACGGGATTGGGAACGTACACCATCTTCGCGCCTCGCTTGCGCAGTCGCCAGATCAGCTCCCAGTCCTCTCCTGCGCCGGTGAAGAGCGGATTGAAGACGTACCCGTCTTCCCGCTCGCATTGCATGAGGCACTCCCGCCGAAAGAGAATATTTCCGGTATTGCCGACCAATCCTCCCCGGTCGAGTTGTTCGTCCGTCGAAACCGAGTTGCGACGACGAATGGCATCCAAAAGCGGATCGGTTTCTTGAAATGTCCCACCGGCGACGTCGGCATCATGGCGATCGAGCGCACCCATCAATCGCTCCAACCAATCAGGAGGCGGAATCCCGTCATCGTCTGCAAGCGCGATAAGGTCCCCCGTCGCTTGGCGAATGCCTTCATTTCTTGCCCACGCCGCGCCACGCCTGTCTCGATCGAGGATGACGAGGACTTCATCCGGTGGTCTGGTTTGTTTCGCGAGTGCCGCCTGGCACAACGCCAAGGTCTCCCGCCCGAGAGTGGGAATGACCACGGAGATCTTGTGCTGATCAGCCGACAGCTTCAGCGTTTCTCTCCTAGTTGGATGCCGCGGCTTTCAACCGCAATAGCAGCGGCGCCACCGCTCGAAAAACCGTTTCGCCCGCCTGGCGAAAGGTGCCCGGCAGACTCTGCACGAGCGATTCCAATTCGTGCACCTGCACAATTCCCAGGCTGAACACGCCCGCCCAATAGAGCACCGCTCCGACGGCCACTCCTACTAGAACAGAAAGCAGCGGTGTGGAGACGAGCGCGGAGAGACCGGCCATGACGACACCCGTGATACCCACGAGCACCACCACGCGCGAGAGTGCCAGCCCTTCGAAGATGCCGACCTGCCGGCGCCGTAAGATCCAGGCATAGCCGCCTGCCACCAGCGCAAACGAGAGGGACGTCGCGCAAGCGGCGCCGGCTGCGCCACCAACGGGAATCAGCATCGCGCACAGTGCGGCGTCCACCATGACCGTCGCCAGCATAACCCGAATCAAAGACATACCCTGACCATCCGCTTGGATCACCGGCCACAGCACACGGGCCAAGGCATAACAGAGGGCGCCGGGCACCAGCAGGCGCAATCCTACAACAGCCTCTGAAAATTGAGGGCCAAAGTACACGGTGATGATCCGATCCCCCAACACAAACACCACGATCAGCAAGAAGATCGTGCCCAGCATGACATAACGTACGAGACGACTCACCAGGTTGGTGACAGCCTCTACCCGTTCTTCAGCCCACAGCCTGGCCGTCGCTTGCAGCATCACCCCTTCGACGGCAATGGGAATGAACCAGACGAATTGAGACCACTGCACCGCCGCAGCGTAGAGGCCCGCCTGAGCTTCTCCCGCCAAATGGCGAACCAGGATGATATCCAGCGAGCAAAGCGCCATGTTGAGCACGGAAAAGGTCATGGCGGACAATCCGAATCGCAACATGGCGCCGGTCGACAACGTCGAGAAGTCTTCGGAGGTCGGATAGCCAAGTCCATTGAGCGCCGATGTCACCGCTCGCAGACAGGCCACTGCCACAAAGATGTCCGCTACCAGCAGCCCTCCAAACACCCCGACCACGCCCATGCCCGTGATTGCCGCAAGAATCCCGAAGCTTCCCGCCATAAACACGCCGATGATGCCCGGCACCGCTGCACGTTCCTCGTGTCGAAATCCGTGCAACACGCCGCGAGCATAAAACCACACCTGATCAAACACGAGTACGCCTACCACGACCAATGCCATCGACGCCGCAGCCGTGTCATGCGAAGCCGTCCCCCAGATCAGCAGGCCCGCCGCAATTCCAACCGCGACCACTCCGGCACCATTGATGAGCGCGCCGGACCGAGCCACTGCCCGGCACCATGGTCCATCCTCGGGCCGCCCTGCGATGCGCCTGGTCATCGTTTGCATCATCCCCACGTTCGCAAGTTGCGAGGCGAGCAGAAGCACCGCCAGGTAATAGGCATATTGACCATAGCCTTCTATGCCAAGGAATCGCGCGAGAACGGGCAGGACGACAGCAGACGTCGCCAATTTGGCCATCGACCATCCACCGACGGAGAGAATCCCTTTAGAAACCGCTTTCGCCGACATGACGCTTCAGCATCGAACGCTCCACTATTCCACAGCCGGTGTGCGCATTCCTCACATCAACCTATGCCGCAAATCGCCTGTACTGGTCTTGATGGGCGATCAGGGCTCTGGAAGTTTCATAGGTCTCCCGCACATAGTGATAGGCGGCGCGCCCCTTTTCCAGCGGCGCCTCGGCGAGGAGACTTCGAATCGCGGCGGCATAGTCATCGTCGTGCACTTGCTTGCCAAACCGCGTCGCGAATTGATCGGGATCAACCCGGCTGATGATCGGACACCCATACGCCGCCGCTTCTAGAAAGGTTAATGGGAGACCTTCGCGCACCGCCGTGCTCACAAAGATCCACGTATCGGACAGCAGCTGGTGCATCCGTTCCGGCTCGCGAAACCGATTGATCAACCCCGGCATTTCGAGGTTGGACACGTCGCGAAATCGCTGCCGCAACTCGGCGTCAAAGCCGGTTTCGGCGGAGGCGCTCCCTTTGCCCACGGCCACGAACCGATAGTCAGGAAACTGTGCAGCCAATTCTAAAAACAGCCAGGGACGCTTGCGTTTGTCCCAACGGGCGACAAAGGTGATCGTCGGCCGGGCACTTTTCTGAGGAAGCGCCGAAGGCACGTCTATGAGATTGGGGAGCAGCGTCGGCAACTGCTTGAGCCCATAGAGGCGTTTGACCTTCTCTTTGAGAAAATGGGCCGGGCAATACACCGCATCAGCTCGCCGCACCGCTTGCCTGACGAGAAACCCTGATTCTGTAAAGTAGTTGAGCGGCGTCAGCAGGCGGCGCATCGGAGTGGCATACAGAAATTCCACCCACCAGTCGCTCAGTTCCCGCGGATCCCGGCTGGTCACCAGGTGCGCACGGCGCGGGTGAATACGTTGCGCCAGGTAGGTGAGAACCGTCGGGTCCTGCGAATGAAAAATATCCGCGCTCGATGCGCGAATGAGACGGCAGGCATCCATGACATTCCGCGGCGAGAAACTGCGGATCTCCACCCCGCCGATAGTTTCGGTGGGCTGTTGGCCCTGGCGCCCGGGCACGATCACGCTGACCCGATGGCCGGCACACACCAGGCTTTCGGCCAGCTTCCGCGACATGCTGCCGAAGCCGCCATAAATCCCCCAATCAAAATACTGGCTGGTCAGAATACAGACCTGCGGCAACTTCCTCATACGCGCGGCTCCCGGGTCAAATCGCGGGCGATTTTTCCCGAACCGCGAGGTTCCTCGGCTCGGCTTTCAACCGACGGGACCGCGACCTTCGCGCACAACTCCAGATAGCGGGCCGCGAGCGCCGGCCATCCGAATGCAAGCGCACGACGGCGACTCTCTTCCCCCATGCGCCTCCGATGCTCACCATCTTTCAGCAGGCGCTGCAACGCGGCCGTCAGCATCAGGACATCCGCCCATGGCACGATCTCACCGTTGGCGCCCTGCGCGACCAATTCTGTAGTGCCTCCCGTATCCGTCACGATCACCGGCAATCCAGAGGCCATGGCTTCCAGGAGCGCGATCGACATACCTTCATGCTGAGACGGCAACACGAATACATCGGCCTCGTGATAGACACACGGCATGTGTTCCCGTGGCACAAAGCCCTTGAACGACACCGCCTCAGCCACCTGTAACTCCGCCGCCAATTCTCGCAAGTGCGGTTCTGCATCACCGGTCCCGACAAAGATCAGCGACATCGGTTCATGGTTCGCTGCTCGCAATTTGGCGAAGGCCTGCAACAGATGGTGTTGCCCTTTGCGCTCAATCAGGCGCGCGACGCAGATCAGGGTGAACGGCCGTCCCGGAGTATTCGCGGCCGGCACGAACGAATGCGTATCGACCCCGTTGGGAATCGTGACCAGTGGCAAATCCGGCATGGTTTGATGCGCCAATGCCACCTGTTCCGCGCTGATGGCTGTCACCACCCCCGCTTGACGCCAGATCCTGGTGATGAACGGCGTCAGCACCGGGTAGAGATAGTTGTACCGCGCCTCGAAACCCGGCACATCAGGCCCCTGTAACGACAAGACGTACGGCAGTCCATGCGTGAGGCGGAGCAGGTAACTGATGGCACCGGCCGGCACTCCGGCGAAGGCGAAGCTCACATCATACCGATGTTTTGACACCAACTGCCGGGCGAGACATAGTCCCCGCCAACTATACCGCAACAACTCACGATTGGTGGCATGGTGGATATTACGATTGTCGACCGGCACTTTGTAGATCGTGATGCGATCGGCAAACGCTTCGGTTTCGTAGCGGGCCCTGGTGCGCGAGGACGTGACGAGATCCACCGTGACATCAGGCCGCAAGGCCATCTCTTCCAGCAGGTGCAGATTCACGACGCCGGTGCCGCCCCCCAGGGGAGGGAACTCGTTATCGAACATAAGAATGCGAATGGCGATTATCTCCTGGTCACACGGCGAGCGACATACAGCGGACGGTGTTTGACTTCATCGGAGATGCGTCCGATGTATTCCCCGATGACGCCGATCGTCATGAGCTGAATGCCTGCAAGGAAGAAAATCGACACGACCAGCGTGGTGAATCCGGCCACCCCGACGCCGATGGTGAGTTTCTTGACGACATAAAACAGCGCCACCAGGAAGGACAGCAGCGAAACGGTAAAGCCCAGCAGCGTGATGATGCGCAGCGGCATGTGGCTGAATGAGACCAGACCATCGAGCGCCAGATAGATCAGTTTCCGAAGCGTGTACTTGGGAGTGCCGGCATGGCGCGCCTGACGCTCATAAGGCACACCGACTTGCTTAAATCCGACCCAGCTGCGGATGCCCCGGACAAATCGATTCCGTTCAGGCATGCGGACGAGCAGATCGACCACTTTCCGGTCCATCACGCAAAAATCTCCGGCATCCAGCGGAATCTCGATGTTGGCCACCCGTTGCAGCAACCGGTAGAACCCCGCGTACGCCAACCGTTTTCCCCACCATTCCTTCCGCTCGGTTCGCACGGCATAGACCACTTCCCACCCTTCCTGCCACTTGGCTAAAAAGGTATGCAGGACTTCGGGAGGATCCTGCAAATCGGCGTCCATGATACTGACGACACGCCCGCGGCTATGCTCCAACCCTGCGCTGATGGCGACTTGGTGACCGAAGTTTCTGGCGAACTCCACCACCACGACTCGGTGATCCTCCGCCTCGAGACGCCGCAAAATCTCCGGACTCTGGTCGTGACTGCCGTCATCAACGAAGACAATCTCATAATCCAGCCCCTGTTCGGTAAGCGTCCGGGTGAGACGGGTATGGAGCGTCTGTAAGTTCTCTTCTTCATTAAAGACGGGAATGACGATCGACAACATCGGCGGAGGCACCGACGCGGCGCGTGGACCAAGGATGGCGGCAACCAATGCCGGTGACTGGCGATGGTCTTCGGCAGTAGCGGTCAATTCCATGGCCGAGGCCAAGGCCCGGCAAAACTCCAGCGCTTCCTGGGGGTCCTGTGTCGGCGGTAACTGGCGCCCCGTGCCCGCCTTCCGCCCTATCGCGGAAGACACTTCTTGACGATCAGACCAATCCCGAGGACCGGACTGCGGTGATGGCTGCATAGGGACACTCATCTGTCTATGGACCGGACGCCGATCATCAAAGGTCCGGCGTCTATTATGAAAATGGCTATCTCAATGTTGATCCCTAGTGTAGCGGAGAAGGTGGAGTTGAGCCATATCTTGTCGCGAAATAGCATTGTAAGAGTTTCGGAAGCGTCCTACTGTTGCGCACTGATACACAGCGGATTTTCTGAGGGAGGGAGAATTATTTCTGCGGAAGGGAAGGATCGGCGCCTTTGCTCATCATCGCCAGACATCCCAGCCCTACGGCGATCCAGACGAATTCTCGAAACCGCCGCAAAAGCGCGAAGGTGATACCCGTCACCTCACCATACCCGAACGCAGAAAGCAGAAGCAGATTGCCGGCATCCTGCGCACCCAAGCTGCCGGGAATGAAAAATGTCCCTCCTTTGATAAAGACGGATAGCGCTCCAATCGCGACAGCCGGCAAGACAGCGATGGATTGTCCCATGCAGACCACCATGACATAGACCTCTAGCGCCTCGGCCAGCCACCCGAGCAGAAACAGTCCCGTCGACAGCAGGAAGGCCTGCCGCTGGTGGGAATAGAAGCCGGCGATGGTGCGATCCAGTTCGATCAGCTGTTGTTCGCGTGCTTCCAAAAACTGGATGCGCAGACCGATGCGCCGCAGCTGGTTCAGAATCCACGAAAACATGCCGTGCCGCTGGACGATGACGAAGGCGCCGACCCCGAACAGCAAAAGGCCGACGCTGACCAACCCTGCGGTGATCGTCTGTCCAGCCGATCCGCCGGAACCCAATAACCAGAATCCCAGGCCGATCCCCGCAAGAATGAACAGGATCTGCGCGACGGTCATGGTGGTTTTGGCCGTCACGACCGACGCGAGGCCCTCCACGAGCGGCACGCCCTGTCGACTGAGGAGGTAGGCCTTGAGCGGTTCGCCTCCCACATAGGCGGTGGGCGTGGTCATGTTCACGACTTCGCCGGCGGTGCGGATCGCTAAGATGCGCCAAAACGGGACACCATTGGCCCAGGCGCCGAGTGTCACGCGCCAGCCATAGGCTTCGAGCACATACATGAGGAGGGAGGGAAGAAGGACCAGCACCATGGCAACAGGACCGAGCTGCGTCACCGCCTCGTAAATACGCCCGATGCCGATGTGCCAGACCAGTGCCGAAAGTGTCAGCGCCCCGAGGACAAGGAGGGCCGCTTTAAGCACGGGCCCGTGCCGAAGGTCGAATCACCCACACCATCATCAGCCAGAAGACGGTCGAACCGAGGGCAGCCATCCACAGAAACCAATCCAGTTTATCCAAAATGGCGAACAGGAAGACGACCACGGAGAAGTCACGGCTCGCCACATTCTTGAGGATGAAGTCGGACCAGGCTGCCTGCTTGGGCGTATTCCATCCCCGCGTCGCACCGATTTTTTGGGCCTTCGTGACCAACCAGAACGCCATGGCATTGCCGAACACGGCCGCGCCGCCGAGGGCCAACGGGATCCAGGCCTCGCCCGTCTCGGCATGGCGAACATAGGACCCGCAGGCAATCCCGGCGAAGATGGCGATATGCACCACATTGTCCATGGCAATATCCAGCCACGCGCCGAAGGGGGACTCCGTAAAGGTGAGACGCGCGACTTCGCCATCGCAGCAGTCGATGATGGCGGCCAGCTGAAACAACAGCGCAGCCACGATGCCTGCCGTATAGGTCCCTAGACCGAATCCGACGGCGGAGAGGAACCCGACAGCGGTCGCCACCATCGTGATGGTGTTTGGGGAGCACTTCAATTGGAGAAAGAAACGCGTCAACAGCCGCGAAAAAGTCCGGTTGAAATACCGATCGACGAATCCTTCGGCGTCGCCTTTCAGCGAACGGAACAACGTGCGCTCCGCGTGGCTCGCACTGGCCTGATCCCACACGTCGCGATACCAGAGTCCGGCGTGCGATGCGGCGGCTACGACCCGCACCCGACCTTCGAGAGCGGCCCGTTCCAACCAGCGACGCATGGGCGTCATTCCGGGGGCTTCCGCGACGCCGCTCGCCGAATCCGCAGCCGCGCCGTTGGGCGGGTTCAAAATACTGGCGGGCAACACCACCAGGTCGGCCGCAATCTGATGTCCTTGCTGGCCGGGCTGATTGTGGAAGGAAATCAGCCGCCCTTCCTGCAAGGCGACCACCGGGTTCCGACGTCCAGCCGAAGATTCCACCGGACCCGCTTCACGCGTGACCACCAACGCCTCGCCGTCGCGCACGGTCTGCCGCAAATGTTCGATCAGTCCCTTGGAGAATACCGCCTGGACGCCCGCCACAAGACAGAAGCCGCGAACCTCCGCGGCCAGGGATTCCCAGGTGCGCGGATCGTCGAGCGGGAATTCCCGTACCGGCATCCATCGGACCGGAATCGTCACACGGGCTCCACGCGCCAATGCCTGCTTGAGCAACTCCTCATCGGGACCGGCCAGCACGATCAATTGGCGGATGCCGCCTCGTTGCAAGGTGAGGACGGTCCGCTGGAAGAGGCTCAACCCTCCGATGTGGGTCAAGGGGCCGACCTCGGCGAGGCCGCGACCGGGACGATCAGCGAAGAGACAGGATCCCGGCAAGAGGATGGCCGTGCTCAATCCCTGTAGTTCCGCGCCTCGTTGTAGGGTACTTTCACTCATGATTCTGAATGGGGTCCTAATCGTGGATAGCTGCTCGCGAGTGCATCTACGCTATAGTCGTGGCAACACTTCCCGCTCCGCCTTCGTGACATCTTCAGGAAAGTCGATTTCGGTCCAGGGCAGTCCTCCGATTTTCTCGTGGCCCACTTTAACGTCACGGAAATACTGCAACAATCCGTCTTCGTATTCCATATCCCAACGGTCTTGATCGATGTACCCCTTGAGGGAGGCGATCACATGCGCCGTATCGGCCCGGCGCACCCTCAGAAACCCCACACCTTCGCCGGCGAGGTCGTACCGATCGGGCACCTTCTTGCTTAAGGCGATAACGCGGTCGCCCTGCACGACCACCATACACTCTTCGCCCGTTTGCTTTACCGTGTCGTCCATGAGCAGACAGTTTTCATAGGGCGACGCCACTAGACGCCGAAGAATTTCCCGATGAAACAACACGTCTGCATCCATGACGACCACATCGTCGGTCAACGCCTGCCTGGCGATCCATAACGACGAAATACTGCCGCGATGAAACTCCTCGTTGACGAGATAGGAAATATCAACCCCATGGCACTGTGAGCCCACGGCAGCCCGGATCATCTCCTGCTTGTACCCGACCACGATAGTGGCTTGCCTGATCTTAACCGACGCCAAGGATTCCAGATAGCGGGACAACAGGGTCTGCCCGCCGATTTCGATCAAGCATTTCGGCTTATGCTGGGTGACCGGCCAGAGGCGTTTGCCGACGCCTGCCGCAAGGATAATCGCCTTCATGTGCGCGCTGCCACTCCGGCCAACACTTCTTCGAACGCGCCCAGAAATCCGTCGATCTGAGCCTGTGTGAGTGCCCCCATGTTCGCGATACGGAAGATCTTCGACTCCAGCTGCCCTTGACCGGCATAAATGACGTAGCCGCGAGCCTTGAGTTGATCATGCAACGTGGCGTAGCTGAGGCCGGCCGGCAGATGAAAGGCCGTAATCGTATTCGATTGAACGTCGGCCGGCAGAAACGGCTGCACGCCCATGCCGGCCATCCGCTCGCGAATTCTCGAAGCCACGCGCCGATAGCGTTGAAAGCGGTTGGCCAGCCCTTCTTCCAGCAACTCGTCCAGCGCCTCCTCAAACGCGTAGTAGACCTGCACGGCCGGCGTGAAGGGCACAATCCCTCGACCCTGTTCATCGACATAGTGGGTCAGAGTCAGATACCAGGACCGCTTCGGATATTTGCGCATCTGGGCCAGGAATCCCTTACGCAGCAAGACAAACGACACGCCGGGGAAGCCCTGAATGCACTTGCCCGCCGTGCCCGCCACCATATAGATGTGCGACCCGGCAATGTCGATCGGTTCGCCTCCCAGACCGCTGACGGAGTCAAGGACAAACACCCGGTTGAGACTGTCGACCACCTCCGCAATTTCTTTCACCGGATTGATCAACCCGGTCGTCGTCTCGTGGTGCACCATCGAGACCGCGTGTACTTCGGGATGCTGGCGAAGGGCCAACCGCAATCGTTCAGGATCAGGCCTGACGTGCCATTCCGATTTGAGTTCGGAGACACCGAGCCGATGCAGGCCGATCATATTGGACAGACGCTCGCCATAAACCCCGTTGTTGAGCACCAGCATACGCTTGCCCAACGGCAGGCAGGACATGACGGCAGATTCCACGGCAGCCGTGCCGGACCCCGTGAGAACGACGGCCACGTAGTCGGACTCGGCACCGGGCACGAACGCGGTGAGCAGCTTCTGTTGGATGCGGAGCAGCATGTCGGAAAACTCGGATTCTCGATGGCAGATGTCCGGACGCAACAACGCCTGCCGCACCCGCTCGCTCACATTTACGGGACCTGGATTCAGAAGTATCATGGTTATGCCTCAGGCTGTTGATGGGAACGGAGCAGAACGGGCTCTCTCAGCACGTGCAGTGCGCCGCAATTACTCAATGGCTTTCATGAACCGCGCGGTGATCGCCGGCGGCTCCAATGCAATCCGGCCGGCATCCTCGACAAACTCGTTCACCTTGACGAGCAACATGCTCGGTCCGTCGTTTTTCAACATATCTTTGAATTCGTAGACGAGATCTTCACGGTCCAACACCCGCTCGACCGTCACATACCCGGCCGCCTTCGCCACTTTTTCCAACTGGACAACATTGGAAATGGTCGGTTGATTGCCCGTCGAGCCATACACTTCATTGTCGAACACGACATGGATAAAATTCTTCGGCCGCAAGGCGCCCACCGTGGCGAGTGTGCCCATGCCCATCAACACGTTGCCGTCTCCGTCGAACACGATCACCTTCTTGGACGGTTTGGAGAGCGCCACGCCTAAGCCAATGGCGGCGGCATTGCCCATCGAGCCAATCATATAAAAATGCGTCGGCCGATCGGCAAGCTTTTGGGCTTCCCTCGACGGAAATCCATTGCAGATGATAACCGGCTGATCCGTCAATAGTTCGAGCAGCGCGGCCATTGCCTGCGCCCGGCTCTGCATCGTGCCCTGTTCCGGCCTCATGGATGCAACCCCTTGATGATGCCCTTCTTGATCAGGAGGGCCACGGGAATCCGCTGTTTCATGAAAGTCTGGCCCACCCATCGGAGATCGTCCGCCAGCGTCTGTTCCGACAAGGTGCGGTGAGGAATTTTCATGGTATCGAGCAACTGCGGCATCGTCTCGCCCATGACCAGATGTTCCGGAGCATCTTTGCCCTCGAAACCCCGCCAGGAGATCAGCAGGATGCAAGGTTGCCGATAGATCATATTGAGTGAAAGCAGCGTGTTGAGCGACGTGCCGAGTCCGGAGTTCTGCATGAGGACGGCAGGGATCTTTCCGGCCATGAAGGCACCAGCCGCCATCGCGACCGCTTCATCCTCGCGCACGGCCGACGTGTACAGCTTGCGCGTGAGCAATTCCTCGATGATGCCGCCCAGCAGGGAATCGGGCACGCCGGTGAAGAAATTGACGCCCAGATTTTCGAGGGCCTGCACAAATACATCACTGTCGACCATGAACCATGCTCCTGTCGCCTGACGGGCCCCGGCACAAGAGGCGCATTATAGCCAAGGGGTCCTCCATTCACAAGAACGCGGCATCGAGAGTTGCCGCTGTGTGAACGGCCATGGTAGCGTGCCGAGTGGGACCTTGTGAAAGCCATGCGCAACGCGTTTTCAATATGGTCGCCTCTCCGCCTCATGCAGCGCATCGGGTGCGTCAGCGCACTGCTGCTCCTCACTGCCGGGCCGGTGTTCGCTATCACGATGGCCAACGACCCGCACGGTTACCACGATCTTTCCTGGGGCATTCCCCTCACGGACATTCCTGACCTCACGGTCACCCGTGAGAACACACATACCACCGACTATGAATTTCGCGACCGCCCGCCGGTCTACGCCGATATCCCGGTCGAAAGCGTGCATCTCTCGACGGTCGACGCGCAGTTTGCGCGCGTCACCATTCGGTATCACGGCGCGCAGGCGCATAAGCAGGTGCTGCAATATCTCGAACGGACCTATGGCGCGATCGAGCGGCTACCCGGACAGATGATGCGAGGGCTCAACCAACAATATACCTGGCGTGGAACGGAAACAGAGATCACGCTGACCTATGAGGCAAACCGAGATCGCGGTTTTGTGTTTATCGAAAGCCGAAACCTGGCACCACGCTTTCAAGATCTCATGTCGGATACGGCGGAATAATTGATGCTGCACGGACAGACTTTCCTTCATCCATGCCGTTGCCTATTGATCCTCGTCCTTGGAGTGATGGTGCTGTCCCCAGTCGCCCCGGCGCTGGCTGTCCCCATGGAGAACGATCCGAATGGGTTCGAAGGCATTCCTTGGGGAGCCACCTTTACCGAATCAGACCAGTTCGTGAGAGTGGAAGAGGCCGGCCGAATCCAGACGTATGAACTGACCTCCACGCCCAGGAAGCTAGGCCCGGCGACGGTCGAGTCGATGAAGTTCAGCACGGTCGAAGGCAAGTTCGCCCGCGTCATGGTTCGGTATACCGGCAAGGAGACCCATGATCGGCTGCTGACGTTCCTGCAACAACAATTCGGCCCGATCGATCACACCCCCGGCCAGATGGCCGGCGGCGCGGTGAAATTTTTCAACTGGCAGGGCCCCGACAGCGCGATCATCCTCCGCTACGACCTTCGCACGGGCCAAGGCGTGATTTTTTTCGAGAGCGAAGCGTTCCGCGTGAAGCTCAACGAAGGGAATTTACCTCCCGTCCCCTAACCGATCCTCTATCGCTTCCAATCCTCTACAGGGACTGCTCCCGCAGTGGACGGAATATTCGCGACCCTTGTCACACTTCATTCTTGCATGATACCTTGATCGGTGAGTAACCACTCACTCACCGGACGAACGAGGACGTGAAAGCGACGACCGCCAGCTCCCGCAATGCCAGTCACGATCGCCAGGCCAGCCTGATTTCTTCTGCCGCGAACCTGTTTGCCGCCAAAGGGTTCAAGGGCACCACCACCAAAGAAATCGCCAAGGCTGCCGGCGTGAGCGAGGCGTTGGTGTTCAAATACTTTCCGACCAAACGGGCACTGTACACGGCCATCCTTGCCGAAAAGGCTCCGTTGAGTGAATTGCTGAGCGCCGTGGAGGAATTTGCGCGCAAACGTGACGACCATCGGGTCTTTACGTTGATCGCCAGCTATCGGATCCGTCCAGGAGCCGATCCCACGATGTTGCGCCTGTTGCTCTTCAGTGCGCTGGAGGGCCATGAGCTAGCGGATATGTTTTTCGGCAAGCAACACCGGGTGTTTTACGACTATTTAGCCGGATATATTCAGACCAGGATCGATGAGGGGGCGTTTCGTGCGATCGATCCTCTGCTGGCTGCGCGGGCCTTCATCGGCATGGTGGTCCATCACCGGCTGTTGCACGAAATTTTCGACGTGCCCTTGCACTGTTCCCATAAAGACATTGTCTCCACCTATGTGGAACTCTTTTTGACAGGTCTCCAGCCTTTCTCCACCGATAAGAAGCGAGGCCTGACTCGTGTCCGGTAATCCGATCAGACGTCATCCGATCGTCACCTTGGGCCTCATCCTCTTCATCGCCGTGGCGGCCTTGGTGGTGTTCCGACTCACCAGCGGCGCCAAGACGGATCCGCGCAAAAACCGCATCCTCACCGTGGGCACGATGACGCCTATCAGACAGGATCTCGACGTGCGGCTGACCTATACCGCCGATTTGATTCCGAACCAGCTCGTGAATATTTTCTCCCGCGTGGACGGCTACATTGCCAAGATCTACGTGGATAAAGGCGATCTGGTAAAGGCCAATCAGTTGCTGGTCGAGATCGACCATACCGATTACATCCATGCCGTCAATCAGGCCAAGGCCAATCTCTTGTCGGCTCAAGCGAAGGTCGTCCAGCAGGACGCCGGCGTGCGCAATGCCACCCTGACACTCGACCGCATGCAAGCGCTGATCAAAGACCAGTTCGTCTCCCAGCAGGATCTGGATACGGCCCTGGTGAACCGCGATGCGGCCGTGGCGCTACAGGATTCCCTGCGTGCCCAGGTGCAACAGATGACCGTCGCCTTGGCACAAGCCGAAACCAACCTGGCCTATTCCTATATCCGCGCGCCCTTTGCGGGCTATATCGCCGAACGCAACCTCGATCCCGGCGCCTACGTCAGCGGCACCACGGCCAGCACGTCCACCGTGTCGCGCGGCATCTTGAGCGTGCACGACGTCGAAACCGTGCGCACGTTGATCGAAGTCGTGGAAAAGGACGTCCCGCTTGTGCAGGTCGGGCAACGCGCCGATGTCCGCGCCGAGGCCTACCCCAATGAGGTCTTCGAGGGCCGAGTCACCCGCATTGTCCAGGCCTTGAACCGTGCCACCCGCACGATGACTGTGGAAGTGGATTTGCCGAACAAAGACCATCGCCTCAAAGGCGGCATGTTCGCCCGCGTCGAAGTCCTGGTCGGCAAACATCCCCAGGCGATTCAGATTCCACTGGACGCCGTGAGCCGGCTCGAAGAATCGCAGTATGTCTATGTCGTCAAGGATGGGAACGCTCATCAGGTTCCGGTCGAACTCGGGACTCGCACCGAGAATCGTGTGGAAGTGGTAAAGGGCCTTGCGGGGGACGAGCAACTCATCGTCTCCGGCAAGGATCTGGTCAGCGAAGGCGTCCCGGTCCAAGTCCAGCCGCTGGAAGCCGTGAAACGTGAGTCGTAACAGGTACCACGTGAAAGGACCTCCTCCATTGACGGGGCATCCCCTTCGTTTCACCTCTAACGTTTCACCGTTCACATCTCCGATATGTGGCTGACACTCCTCGCGCTCCGCAATCGCATCGGCATCCTGATGTTGTCCCTGGCCATGGTGATCCTAGGGGCTACCTCACTGGAGCGGCTTCCGGTCGATCTCTTTCCCAACATTCAGGTGCCGGTCGCCTTTGTTGGCGTCATTTACAAGGGCGCGCCTCCGCTCGATATCGAACAGAGCGTCGTCTACCCCATTGAGAAGGCCGTCAGTTCCGCCTCCAACGTCGAACATGTGGAGTCGTTTGCCAAGCAGGGCATCGGCGCGGTGCAGATCTGGTTCAACTGGGGCGCGGACATCAACGTGGGCCAAATGGAGGTGATGCAGCGCATCACTCAGATTCTCAACCAGCTGCCGCCGGGCATCTTGCAACCCTTCATCGTCAAGTTCGACGTCTCCAACATTCCCGTCGCCATCGTCACCGCCGCCGGCGGCGACCTCGATGAACGGGCGCTGTACGACCTGGCCTACAACACCATCGCCCCGCAAATCGAGCAGATCGCCAACGTCGCGGCGGCCACAGTGGAGGGCGGGAAGATCCGACAGATCAACATCAATCTGGACCCGGCTCTGCTGCAAGCGCGCGGCCTCTCCATCCTGGATGTGGTCAAGGCGGTGAAGGCGTCCAACCTAATCTTGCCATCGGGCGACATCAAGGCCGGAAACCTCGACTACAACGTGTTCACCAACACCCAGTTCAAAACCGTGGAACCGATCAACGACGTCGTCGTGAAGATCGACGCGCGCGGCAATCCCGTGCGCGTGCGGGATGTCGGGGTGCTGACCGACTCATCGGACATTCAAACCAACGTCGTGCGCACGGACGGCAAACGGTCTGTCTATCTCAGGGTCAACAAGCAACCGATCGCCAATACGGTCGAAGTCGTCGATGCCTTGCGCAAAGCCATCCCCAACATGATCGGCATCCCGCCGGGCGTGCAGTTGGGAATCTCCTTCGATCAGTCGATTTACATCCGGCAATCGATCAAGAACCTCATCGAGCAGGCGCTGCACGGGTCATTGCTCGCGGCGGCGGTGATTCTCCTGTTCCTGCGAAACCTCACCAGCACACTGATCATCTCGGTCGCCATCCCGCTGTCGATTCTGGTGACCTTCATCGTGCTCTATTTCACCAACCAGACGCTGAATGTCTTCACGATGGGCGGGCTGGCGCTGGGTATCGGGCGTCTGGTGGACGATTCGATCGTCGAACTCGAAAACATTCAACGCCACCTGAATGTCGATCGGAACCGCTGGGATGCCATCGTGAATGCCGCGCGCGAGGTCGCCATGCCGATCTTCGCGTCCACGGTGACAACCGTCGTCGTGTTCCTGCCGATGTTTTTTATCGTCGGCATCGCGCGGCTCCTGCTCATTCCGCTGACCCTCACGATCGCCATCGCCCTGTTCACCTCGTTTTTTGTTTCGCGGACCGTCACCCCGGCGCTCTGTTATCGCTTCTTAAAGTCCGAAGAAGAAGCGCACCGTTCTCTGCCCTCCTGGTTCGTGCGTATCATGCGCTGGAGCGAGCGCCGTTACGAGGCCCTCGACGAAGGGTATGAACGTAGCCTGCGGTGGGTCTTGGCCCATCGCCGCACGTTATTAGTTGCCGTGGTGACGCTGTTCGTCAGTTCGCTCGCCTTGTTGCCCTTTATCGGGACCGAATTTTTGCCCGTGTCGGATGAAAGCCAGTTCCGCATCGTCTTGCGTGCGCCCGTCGGCCAGCGAGTAGAAAAGACCGTCGACCAAGTCGCCGAGGTCGAACGGGTGCTGCGGGAAAAGATCCCCCCGGACGAGCTGGAAGCGATTGCCTCCAGCACCGGCGTGCTCGCGCAGGGTCGCTCCTCGTTATTCAATCCCAACACGGGACCGCATACCTCGGTCATTTCCGTGTACCTGGTTTCGCCCGACCGGCGGCAGCGTAACCAGGTTGAAATCATGAACGCCGTCCGGCCATCGGTGGTCAAACTGTTTCCCGGCGTGGCGATGTTTTTTGATCCGGGCGGTCTGGTCAAACGCGTGACGAGCTTCGGCTCGCAAAAATCCATCGACGTGGAGATTTACGGCTACGACTTCGAAAAGGCCCGCACCGTCATCCAGCAGGCGCAGGAGATCATGCACAAGATCCCCGGCATGGCGGACATCGAAGTCAGCCGGGAAGAGAACTATCCCGAAGTGAACGTGGTCGTGGATCGAGAAAAGGCGGCGCTCCTGGGGATCAGCGAAACGGATGTCGCCAATGCCGTGTTGTTCTCCATGAACGGCAACGGCCAGACCGACCCGATTATCTATACCGATCCGCAGAACGGGAACGAGTACTACATCAGCGCCTGGCTCGCCGAGGAACATCGCAAGGACCTGACCGCCATTGAGCATGTGTTATTGACGACCAAGAACGGCGAGCCGGTGTTGCTGAAGAATCTGGCCACGCTGAAATTAAACGCCGGCCCCGTCAAGATCGAGCGCAAATACTTCCAGCGGGTGGTCCACATCACCGCCAATCCCGTCGGCCGCGATCTCGGCGCGATTGCTCAGGACCTGGAAACGGCCTTCGCCCAGATACAGTTGCCGACAGGCTTCAGCATCCGGCTGGCCGGCCAAATCCAGCAACAACGGGAGACCTTCGAGGGCCTCATGTATGCCAGCGCTTTGGCATTGATTCTGGTGTACATGGTGATGGCCGCCCAATTTAAGTCGCTGATCGATCCCTTCATCATCATGTTCTCGGTGCCGATGGGCATTCCCGGCGTGATCGTGATCCTCTACCTCACCAACACCACGATCTCGACCTCCTCTTTGATGGGCATCATCATGATGCTGGGCATTGTCGTCTCGAACGGCGTTTTGCTGGTGGATTACACCAATGTGCTCCGGCGCCGAGGGCTAGCCCTCTCCACCGCCGTCGTGACGGCCGCGCGCACCAGACTCAGGCCGATTTTGATGACCTCCCTCGCCACGGTAGTCGGCCTCATCCCGATGGCGCTCGGGTTGGGGACCGGCAGCGAAACCAATGCGCCGCTCGCGCGCGCGGTCGTGGGCGGCCTCACCGTCTCGACGATCCTGACGTTATTTCTGGTCCCGACCGTCTATACGATGCTGGAAGAACGGTTCCCCCGGCGGGCCGACGAACTGGGAGACACACCGGCAGAAGCGGAGTTGGCCGGGCAGCAGGCGTGACCGAAGTCGTCGCGGACGAACGTGGGTTGAATGGACTCTTGGGGAAAGGGGGATGAGAACGCCGCTGGCAGTTGTCTCGAACAGCCTACACGAGACCTTCTTTGCTTCATGAAACAGGCTAAGAAGTGGCGGGAGACGCAGGATGTTCAAAAAGGCCGTTCAGCGCGGCCGCAGCGAACGAAGAGGCGAGGCGTACTGTATCCTGTACGTCGAGCCTCAGAGAGACGCGAGAACAAAGCTGGCGGACTTTTTCAACATCATGCTAGGGGCGGAGACTGGGGAAGAGGGACGCCAACTGCATCGCCAACCCCATATCACCGCTGATGCGGAGCCGGCCCGTCATGGCGATCATAGTGCCGCTGACCTGGCCGTTCAGTACACGTAGACAATCTTCACCCGACATCGCGAGCGTGACATTCGGGTCCGGATGCGTCCCTTCGGATATCTGGCAGGCGCCGTCTCGAATCTGGAGTTGGTACTGTCCGCCGTCGGCCCCGTTCAAATCGAACTGGTAGACGGCATCCAGCCCTTCGGCCGCTTCCGGATCCAGCTTGTCGGCGAGCGTAGCAAAAAAGGCTCGCACCGTTTTGGGTTGTGAGTGAGTCATGCGATGGCGCCCCGGCGAGAGTACGTTTCCCGCCGGGGCGGACGTACCAGGCTAGTATCGCAACATGGCCCGATGGCTCGAACGACGGGCACCGAAGAAGGCCTTGGAGAATTCTTCGACGACGGTCGGCTCATAGCCCTTGCAACTGAAAATATCGAGATAGGCGCTGTTGGTGTCGTTGGCGAAGTGCCCGCTGATCAAGGACGTCTCAATCAACTGCACCATGCTGTAACCCGCCACGCGACCTTCACCGAAATTGACGATCTGGCAGGCGCCGTAGCGCTTCATTTCGATCAATTCGCAGAGCTGCACCACGTAAGCTTCAATTTGTTTGGCGTCGCGGATGCGTTCGGGAATGCAATCGTGGAGGTCAACGGAGGTGCAAATACCCCAGGCCTTGCCGGGTCCGACAGAGTCCGGATGGACTGCGGAGTCAGCAATCCTGGCTGAAGATGATGAGATGTCGTCGGAGGTGGCACCTTCGGCGTTGTGCATATGCGATACGACCTTTCTGTTGGGGGTGGAGGGAGTGGCGCAGCATGTCTTTGCACTATACTGAACGTTTGAAACACTGTAAATATTTATCTCCGAAATTTCTCACGCCGCGCGCACATTGACAAACTCTCACGCCCTTAGCGAGAATGCGCGCCATGACTGAACCATCCACCTCGCCATCCAACACCCCGTCCCCGACAGCTGAATTGCCCGACCGCCTGTGCACCTGGTGCAAGGTGGCCATGACGAAACGATTGGTCGCCGGGGGACAATTCATTCACTACACCTGCCCCAAGTGCGTCTTTCAGCACACCACGAAGCGCGCCCCTAAATAAGTCTGCCTCAGCTGTCATTCGCCGGGGACAGGAGCCTGTCGGTACGTCGCCGGGAGTCGTGCGACCGAGAACGCCGCTCGCGGCCTCTTTCATCACGCCAATAACCGGGCCGATCAAAGAGGTCGTCCGGCAAGGCCGCAAGGAGCATGCCGACTGAGGCGTACCCTCTCGGTATGCCGCAGGGAGGCAGGCGACAGAGAACGATGCCGGCGACCTCTTTCATCACTCAGACAAGCAGGCCGATCAAAGAGGTCGTCCAGCAAGGCCGCAGGAAGCTTGACGACTGAGGCGTACCCTCTGGGTACGTCGCAGGGGAGCTTGCGACCGAGAACGCCGCTGGCGACCTCTTTCATCGGACGTCACTCGTCGTAGTACTTTTCGCGATAAATCGGACACAGCCCCTTGGCATTGATCCGGCCCGTCACATCCTTAATCATCCCGTTCCCGCCGCAGAGATAGACGGCAAGATTCCGCACGGACGAGATCCTCCCCTCCACTAAGGCCGTCACGCGCCCACTCGCGCCCTGCCACCCCGACTCCGGCCTGGACAACGTGGTCACAGCGGTAAAATTCGGATGCATTGCGGCCAGCGCAGCCCATTCATCCTGCCAGTAGAGATCCCGTTGGCTGCGTAGCCCCCAAAACAACGTGACCGGCCGATCCGGCTGCCGCTGCAATTGCGCCAAAATCATGCTCCGAATTGGTGCGATGCCGGTTCCCGTCGCCACGAACAACAGATCCTTCGTCCCATCGTCCCGGAGGTAAAATGCGCCAGCCGGTCCCTTAAACGACGTCCGCTCCCCTTCACGCAGACTAAACAGGTAGCTTGAACCGGGCCCACCCTGGACCAGATTGAGGACGAGAAGGAGGCGCTCGCGCTGCTCCGGCGGCGAGGCAATCGAATAGGGTCTCGTCACGGGACGGGGCTGTCCATCTTTCGGCACCTCGAACGAGACGAATTGTCCGGCGTTAAAGGTGATGCTCGCGGGTTCCAGCAGACGTAGCTCAATCGCTCGCACGTCATGCGTCAGATCCTGAATGCGGCTCACTTCAGCCGTGTATGTGTTCACGGCATCCACCCTGAGGCGAAGTGATAGGGAAGTGATAGGAATGGTACATCCGGTTACCCGCGACCGGACGGCAGCAGCAGGTGCGTCTCATAACTCATGATACCAAGAAATGCGGCGAGGCCGAGGTAGTAGAGGCCATAGCTGACTTTGGTTGAGAGCGGCACCTCGTAGTAGCGTTCGGGGAGGCCCGGCGGCCCGCCACGGAAGGTAGACATCACGTGCGGAATCGCCAGAATCGCGATCAACAGCAGCATGGGACTCTGGTTCATGACGAAGAGAGCGATCAGGATCGGCACGCCCAGCCACCACACCTTCGGGGAGATGATGGCAGTGATCCGGCCACCGTCCAGCGGAGAGAGCGGAATGAGATTAAACAGATTGATCATGAACCCCGCGTAGGCCAGCGCCAGCAGCAATTGACTCTGGGTATATTCGGCGGCGTAATAGCAGCCCATAGCCGCCACGGTGCCGGCAACCGGACCGGCAATCCCCACATAAGCCTCGGTTTCCACGTCCATGGGTTGTTCCTTGAGCTGAATCCAGGCGCCGACGAAGGGAATGAAGGTGGGAGCCCCCACGTTCAGGTTGCGCTGTTTGGCCGCGGCGTAATGCCCCAACTCGTGAAACAGAATCAGGAGCACAAATCCGACCGCGTACCACCAGCCGTAGAAAAAGCTATACGCCACCATCGACAGGAGCATAGTCCCGCCGGTCAGCGCGATCTTGCCGAATTTGAGGCCGCCGAGGAGCAGTAGGAGAATTTTCACGACGACAATCCTCCGCCGCTGCCAGGTTGCTCCGCCTGCGGTTTCTTCTTGAGGTATTTGGCGGCTAATCCGCCGAGCGCAATCACCAGCAGCATCAACAGCTTCTTGCCGGCCAACACCAAGGGAATAATGAAGGCCCACAGTTTCGCCAATAGGCCCGACTTGACGGCTGCGCCCGCGATGAGCGCCGTCAGACCGACCGCCGCCACCTTGTCCGTTGTGCTATTGAAGTCCGTGTACCGTTTGCCTTCGACGAACTCCACATTGGCCAGCAACTGGCTGACATGCGGCTTCAGCATCGGCAGCTGTTCCAGCGACCCCACCATATTCATGCTGAGATACCCCTGCCGCCCCAAGGCCAACGTGTTGTAATTGACGCCCATCGGCGAATCCCGTTCCTGCGCCGAGATCGCCCACACCACCTTGTTCGCCGCCTTATCATAGTGCGGCTTCTCTTCCCACCCGCGAATGATCAGTGGTGGGAACCCTTGCGCTTGGCGCTGCTTATTGTTTTCTTCCGTGCCTTCCTTGATGGAGGTCATGAGCGCGTCGGCGTCCCAATTGGCCGCCTCGTCGTCTTTGACATAGCCCGCATCGATATAGCGCACGACCATGAACCACTGCTCGCCTTCGCCGGTCGCCGTGATCAACCCTAGCTCGGAACCGGAGGGAAAATTTCCCATTCTCTTCAACAGCGCCTGTGTCTCTTGCGCGCCAAGGAATTGATAGCCTTTGGGAAGCTTCAGCAATGCTTGCTCACCCAGCTTCGCTTCGGTTGGCCCCATGACCCAGGGAAGAGCTGGAGGTTTCGGCTCGTCGGCCAGTACCGGAAGCGAGACGCTGACCATCACCCAACACAGAAAGACCGTCATCAGACGAAAATGGCACCATCTCATGGCTTTGTCTCCTTCGCGGAGGGAGCAATTGAACGTGCTTCAGAATGACCATCGCTTAGATCGTGTCCGTTCGTTAGACCTGCGGTTCACACAGGATTCATCCTCCTACCTGAATACACCATAGAAGTGGCTGGCCTTCAGTCTTAGGATCGCCCTGCTGACGGACATGTCCTATTCTCTCCTTTCAGGCTTATCGATCTTCCGCACCCTCAGGATGTGCGCCGGCAGGTTGGCCGCCTGCCGTTCATTGAGCGGCACCTCATCGCCGCGATGTAAGAACATGCGGCAGTTGTACAGAACGCGATTGCCCCGTTGAGCCTCCGGACCGTTGCCTTCACGCTGGTCAAGGAATACGGGGGCCTTCGAACGTTTCATCGAGGCTAATACACCACCGTCGTCAACGACAGCGGCCCGACTGCCGTTTTGTCCAGTACCTTGACTGCTACCCGGCCGATGACACGTCCGTCTTCCGCTTCCACATCCACGCGCCAATCTCCCGGGTCGAGCCCCTCCTTGAAGGTGTAGGCGCGATAGCCGCCCGCCCGCCCGCCGGAAATTTTCAGCGGAATGCGGTCCGCATCGGCATACGGGTGATCGGAGTCGGGCCGGTAATACCAGTGATGGTAGATCGTGGTCTTCAGCGCGACAGGCGCGAACACCGCCGTGAAGCAATAGACCGGATCGTCGGCCGGGATCACATTGTCCGAAGTCTTCCACACCTCGTACCAGGATTTCTCGAAACTCAGTTCATACCGATCGTCCGAGCGTTTCACCTCATGATACATCCCGCCGAACTTCAACGAGAGAGGCACCGGTGGAATCCAGTTCATGAAATAGAAGCCGACCAGCAGCCCGATGAGCGCCAGGGCCGGCGCACCCGCCCACATCGCTTCGCGAGGCGTACGATCAGCGTTATTCCAATAGATCAACTGCACGACGCGCAACACGATCAGCACGGTCACCATGGCTCCGGCCAGGAAGATCACGGCATTCATCCAGCCGGTCATCACCGGCAGGAAAAACGTGAAGAACGCAAAACAGACAAGGGCGTAGAGACTCACCAGCACCTGCACGTTCGATAACCGGCTGCGGAGGAATTCGTTCGCCACCAGGAATCCGACCAGCACACAGAAAAACACGGCAGTCCCGGCAAAGGTGGCACTCTTAGAATAAAAGATGGCGTAGGCGCTGAAGAGTCCCCCGAGCAGGAACTGAATGGCCATCGGTGCATAGGGCTTGGCCTGTACGACCCATTTCATGAAGAAAGGCGCGTCCGGCGGCAGATCATCCACCGTGGCTTCCTGGGTCCCCAAGCGCCCGGTCAGGACGATCAAGAATCCCAACAGGGTCAGATAGGCCAGCAACAATAGATTATCCCGCAGACGGTCGATCCGCGTTAATACCAGGGTGTCATATGTTACGCCGCTAAAGAAAAACAGCGGCGGGAGGTAGGGCTTCCCCAAAACCGATTGGAACCGTTGTAATGAGACCATGCGCTAGATTTCAGGAGACGCTGGCGATTGTCAAACGAAGAGCGAAATCGAGGCTTCCATACGGAAACGCCGCGACTGTGTCGCTAGAGGCGAACACCTGTGGCAGTATCAGGTAAGAACCGGGTCTCGGTATTCATAATTTTCCCGGCGGCTCAAAATGATCAACCAACAAGGCCGCAGGGAATGAAGGACCCGAGGCGTACTCTTGCGTACGTTGAGGGTCTGGAATGACTGAGAACGCAGTTGGGGATCATTTTCAGCCGCCGGTCTTACAGGAAGGGGGGTAACGGAGCATACACGACCGGCATTCCCAAGAGTCGCTCCAACCATCCGGCCATGTGCTCCTCGTCCAAGGGCGCCCGATTCAGCCGTGCCTCAAGCTGAAAACCCCCGGCGCCCCCGACAATCCCGATGATGGCCGACGCATCCTCTCCGTCTGGCATCAGCTCCTGAGTCTGGAACTCGCACAAGGTACTGTAGAGACGGCCCAGCGGCGCGATGGTCTCCAACACTTCCGGCAACTCCCCCAACGCGCAATGCACGGAACAGCGGTAGACCGTCCGGGCACCCGGTTGCACCGCGGCAAAGGCGTCCAACGCCTGTTCGGAAAATCCGGTGAGATAGGCCCGCACCCCGGCCGGTTGCGGCGCAAATGTAGCTGCCAGTTTGCTTGCCGGGACGAGAAACTCATACGCGTCCAGCGTGTTGTATTCGAATTGGCATGGCCCGAAGGCGTCAGGCCAGGAACAGAAAAACGGCGTCGCCGAGTCCGCCGGCGTCAGCACGAGATTCTCCTTGTCGACGGAGGTTTCCACCGGCAAATCCAGCAGGGCGATCGCATCGAGAAAGATAGCCCGCCGCTCATCCACCCATTCAACCCGTCGCGCATCCTCCCGCGTTTCCCCTGGCGTCACCACGTCCTGCGTATGCAGGCGCACCCGGATAAAGGCATGATTATGACGAAACCCCAGCCAGAACATAGAGGTGGGATGATGAAACCGCAAGCCGGGTTTGGTGCGCCAGGGATGGCTGATGGAGCAGTAGGTGCCGACGTCCTGAAAGCGCTGGTACACGGTATGGTAGCCGCCAGCCAGCAGAAAAAAGTCGCCCTGCCAGGCGTCGCGGATGTGAAGGAGCGTGACGTCTTCTGTGGCCCAATGATCGAGTTGATCGAAGGCCTGGGGGGACTCGACCGCCCAATCCTCCACATAGCAGATCACGTCTTTGGCGGGATGGGCCGGCTTGAGGCCCAAGGCTCCCAGGCGCTCGCCGACCGCCAGGATCTCCTGAAAGGTCAGCCGGCCGGCAGTTTCCCAGCGGCGTTCACGCACAACGCTCCTCCGCGGTCCCCGCGCCGCTGTCGATTCTCAGGCGCCTCACTTGGCCGACTTCAACGCGCGGCCCTCAATCTTCGTATCGGCGATAAACCGCTCGATGCCGTCCTGCAAGAGACCGGACATGAGGTTCTCGACATCCTCGCTGGTAAACCAGAACACCAGCTTGCTCTGTTCGCCCTGGAGATTGCGCTGCGTGCTACTGTCGTCCGAGGCGTTCTTTGCCTTGATCACCAAGCGGCTCTCGCCCGTTAATTTCGTGTTGAACACGCGGCTCTTGGCGTTGGCTGAAAAATCTCGAATTTCTCCGCTGATCACGATGTCTGCGCCCGAGACACCCACGCCTGACTGCACCACACGCGCATCCCAGCCGCGACGGTTCCAGCCCCGCCACCGCAAGGCTTCGGCCAACGCTTCGGCGATCGTGACCCCGGGCGATCCTCCGCTGACATTAAAATTCGTGACCCCACCGCCCAAATGGGTGCGCTGGCCGATCTTCGTTTTGTCCGCGCGATGGTCTTCAAACGGCTCGATGACGATTTTCAGCGGCTCGGGTTGGCCGCTCTGCACAAATGGTTGCTGCGGTTGCACATTCAGCGACACCATTTCTCCGGTTCCGGCACAGCCCCAGAGCAGCGCTAATCCCACCGCAATACAGACCTGACTCGCGATTCGACATCCCTGTGCAATCACACATGCCTCCCCTGTCAGTATGTGGCCTTACTAAAACGCGCCCAGTCTACCCAACTCGCAGCCGGATGACAAACGGGAAGGACCTATTTCAGCAGGAAAATTCTCAGGCAGTTCGCCGGACCCTCACCGCCTGAGAATCAGAATATTTGGGATGGTTAGGGGCTGAGAAGGGGGAAGAGGCTCCGGAAGGTCTCCCGCCCAATCTCCGGTAGGCGTCCCTCGCGTAAAGCCGGCGAATCCAGCGGGACAAACCGCGCGATCTTGAACCAGGCCCGCCCGGACAACACGGCCGCCAGTTGGGCTTTCCGATCATGCGTGATCGGCAAGGTGTAGCCCTCGCCGCGCTTCCATTCCCATAACGTGGGCGCCAGAGAGAGCTCCAGACCCTGGCCGGCCAGCTGGTGAAACCGGTCAAAGAAGTTCTTTTTGCACGGCTTCACCTGCCCGCCCTCGACGATCATCGCAAATACCAGATGGTGACCCCACCAGCATAAGGAGCGAAAGGTAAACTTGTCGTCGCCATGAAAATGTTTCGGGTAGTCCAGGTATTGGTAGGGGCACTGCTCCAAGCGTTCGCCCTTCACCGACTGGGTCTTCGCCGGATCGAACCCGGGAGGCAGCAACAACGTTGTCTTTCCCAGATCTTCCCGCAAACCGGCCTGGAGGGTTGCCAGGAGAGCCTGCACCTTGAGGATCGTCCGCTCTTTGGAACGGAAGAGATCCCGATCTCCTAGGAGTTTGAGCTCGTCCGACGTCAGTAACGAATCGGAACGAAGGCTTGGCATGAAGGGACTATCCGTCATTCGCTTGATGAGACCGATGTCAAACACCCGGAAGGATCACGGTCACGAACGAAGAAGGACGATCACGATTGGGATTTCTGAAGAGATTCAAACGCCGAAACCTGCATATCGAAGATGCGCCGGCATTCACCGCACCGCAACCCCACCTGGTCGCGAATCACATCCAACTCCCTGATGGTGACGGAGACAGGGTGGGCCCGCAGACAGTCTTCCAGCACCTCTCTCGCCGTAGGCTGTGCTTTGGGGGCCTCCACTTCGCCGCCAAGCGGCACGGCCGCAACCCGCCCCACCACCTGTTCAGGTGTCATGAGATGCATCATGCGGCAGGAGGTGCAGGCGACCACCAGCCGTCCGTCGTCGTCGATGCGTTTGAGCGACAGACACAAGGGATGAACGGCGAAACATTGCTGGACAAACGCGCCGCTTTGAAACCGCTGTGCCATAGCTACCTGTCTATACCCCGCTTCGTTCGTCGTTCGTGAAGCGTCGTTTGTTCAGAACCATCAGCTGTCAGCCATCAGCTCCGATCCCAAACGAGAGACGCTTCACGAGAGACGAGGCACGATGTTCTCCCGTTTTACCTTTCCGCGCTGGAAGAGCAAGGCCCTCGGTCTCGTTGACCAAGCTGTCACAGCTTGGTCAGTCCCAGCATCATCAATACACCGAGAGCATAGGGAATCATACAGGAATACAGCACCGCATTGAACGCCCGATCCGGGGTATTCGACTGAATGGTGCGATCTTTGTAAATGAACTCGTAGGCAAGAATCAGCAGGGTGAGGGTCAAGACAAACACGCGGCTCGTCCGAGGCCAGGTGTAGTGGCCGCTCACGATGAAATTCGCCGTAAAAAATCCGCTGGACACGAACAGCAGCGGCGCGAGCACATACCGGAGCGTGTGCGAAAAGAACACGTGCCAGGCCGGCCTGGTTGAACGCTGCTGCGGATCCAATAACAGGGTCATGACCCGACGGGCGCGGGTTGGCTGGATGGGGACGAAGGAGCTTGTTTGGCCTGCTCCGCGGCAGTCTTGCAGGTTTTGCAAATCCGCGGGCGCTGCTTCAAGAAACTGAATTTTCCGCTCGCAAGACAACTGTAATGGACGAATTCGTCGCAAACCGCGCAACGCGACCATCCCCCGCGGAGCATCGTCTTATCGCGGTACAGGCCCTGGCTGCAGACCTTACAGCTCCGGGGTTCGATCCCCAGCAGCATCGGCTCCCAGTCACCGCCGCCATTGCGAAGAATATTCATGGCGCCGAAGTATAACGAAGGGGTCGAAGAAAAAACAAGGAGGGAGGGGGAAGGAGGGCCGGCCTGATGGTCCCCCGTGCTCGCGCAACGCGCGGCCTCAGAAGGCCCTCGTTGGACGCGCGCAGTTAGCCGACCACCCTCCTACAAAGTAGGTCGTAAAAAGAAACGAGAATAAGCACGAAATCATACGCGCAGGGACAGGCCGCCGGGCAACTCCCTCAGGGCGAGAAATAAAAAACTTTGGACGAATGTAATGGGAGAAACCACCCAACTACTTTCTTAAGAGGGAACGAGGGATGAGAAGACAAGAACCACATAGACACCAATTATGCGCGCACGGCCACCAGGTGAATGCCGGCTTCATTGACACCCCTTTCACCCTTTTGCTACTCTCCGCCGGTTCCCATCCACTCATCGCCAATGTCCTGTATCTACCCATGAACATTAAAGACTATCTCGAACAGAAGCGGCTGGCAGTGGACCGTTTTCTCGATCAGGTCAGCCCGCCCACTGCTACGCCTCCCACGACGCTCCATGAGAGCATGCGCTACAGTCTGATGGCAGGCGGTAAGCGCGTCCGACCGATCCTCACCATCGCCGCGGCCGAAGCGATTGGCACCACACCGCCAGGACTGATGGCCGTGGCCTGTTCGCTGGAATTCATCCATACCTATTCCCTGATTCACGACGACTTGCCCTCGATGGACAACGACGACTTTCGCCGGGGCAAACCGACCAACCACAAGGTGTACGGCGAAGCGATGGCGATTCTGGCCGGCGACGCCCTGCTGACCATGGCGTTCGATCTCATCAGCCGGCCCGAGCTCATGAAAGGCTGTGAGCCCACCCGGCAAGTGCGTATTCTTCAGGAGCTGGCCTACGGATCGGGGAACATGGGCATGGTGGGCGGGCAGGTCTTCGACATTCAGGCCGAGAATCAGGACATTGATCTCCCCACGCTCCAGAACATCCACAAGCATAAGACCGGCATGTTGATCCGCGCCGCCGTGCGCATGGGCGCGATGGCGGCCGGAGCGACGGATCGGCAGCTCGATGACATGACCGGCTATGCCGAAGACATCGGACTGGCCTTCCAGATCGCCGACGATGTGTTGAATGTCACCGGGACGCGCGAGGAACTCGGCAAGAATCCCAATACCGATGCCGAGCGCGGGAAGAAGACCTATCCGACGTTTTATGGCGTCGAAGGCGCGCGCAAGCTGGCGGACGACTGCGTGACTCGCGCGATCGGCCGGCTGAACACATTCGGGCCCTCGGCCGATCCGCTCCGCGAGATCGCTCGCTACATCACTGCGCGGAAGAACTGACGTGAGGCGTGAAACGTAAGACGTGAAACGCAATCTCTTCGATCACACCATCTTCCAATATTCCCCACGTTTCGCGTCTTACGTTTCACGTTCCAGCGTCTTTCAGCATTACCTTTTCACGTTTCCCCTTTCACGTTTCACGGTATCTCAGGCATGAAAGCCCTCGTCACCGGAGCGACAGGATTTGTCGGCGGGGCTGTGGCACGTGCGCTGGTGAAGGCCGGCGTAGAAGTTCGGACACTTTCCCGCAAGGGGGCCGATCTTCAGAACCTCGCCGGCCTGCCGGTGGAGCAGGTCCACGGAGACCTCCGGGATCGCGACTCTCTTCGACAAGCCCTACGCGGCTGCCGGCAGCTCTATCACGTGGCGGCGCATTATGCGCTATGGGCCAAAGATCCCTCCATCTTCTACCAGATCAATGTCACCGGCACCAGAGCGCTGCTCGAAACCGCGCGCGAGGTCGGCATTGAGCGCACGGTCTATTGCAGCACCATCGGCGCGATCGGCTTGCCGCCCGGCGGAGGGTTGGGCACCGAGGACACGCCGGTGTCGCTGGAACAGATGGCTGGTCACTACAAACGTTCAAAATACCTGGCCGAGCAGGAAGTGCTGAAACTCGCGCGGGAGGGCTTGCCGGTCGTCATCGTCAACCCGAGCGCGCCGGTCGGCGAAGCGGACGTGAAGCCCACCCCCACCGGCCAGATCATCGTGGATTTCATGAAAGGCCGGATGCCCGCCTACATCGAAACCGGCATGAATCTCATCGATGTGGACGACGTGGCCCAAGGCCATTTACTCGCGATGCAAAAGGGCCGTCAGGGCGAACGCTACATTCTCGGCAATAAGAACCTGTTGCTGAACGAGGTCTTTCACATCCTCAGCCGGATCACGGGGGTGAAAGCGCCTTCCGTCAAACTCCCTCGCCTGGCCATCCTGCCGTTGGCCTACGCGAATCAATGGATCGCGAATCTGACCGGCATCCCGCCGCGCATCCCGCTCGAAGGCGTAAAGATGGCCAAATACAAAATGCATTACGACTGTTCGAAGGCCATCCGGGAACTCGGCCTGCCCCAAACACCGGTTGAAGTTGCGCTGGAAAAGGCGGTGCGATGGTTCCGCGAGCATGGCTATGCTTAACGGATGCTGAAAAAGGCTTTGAGCTGCGTTCTCGGCTCGACAAGATCCTCAACGTACCCTCAAGGGTACGCCTCCGGTCTTGCCAGCGCCTGCGGCCTTGCTAAAAGACCTTTTTGAGCATCCTCCACTTGCCCAATGGAATTCTTCTTTCTGTTTCTCAAAACGATTTGGTTTCGCCCCTACGTCTTTGCCTTCCTTGCCGCATTTCTGATTTCAGCTGTTGCGCTCATCGGCTGGCCGCGAACATGGCGATTCTGGCTCATCAGCTGGATTACGGCCTTCTCCTGTGAGTATTCCTCGACACGCACCGGCATCCCCTTCGGCTGGTATCACTACAATGGTTCGACCATCGGGCAGGAACTGTACATCTCCAATATTCCCTTCATGGATTCGATCTCGTTTTCGTTCCTCTTATTCGCCAGCTATTGCCTCGCCCTTCTGTTGCTCCTGCCGGTGGCCCCAGGCCATCAGGAACCAGGCCTGCGGCCTCCTCGACTGTCGTTCGCGCTCAGGGAGCGAACTTCGTGGCAGGTCTTCATCTTGACGGTGCTGTTCTTCGCTTTTATCGACATGGTGATCGATCCGGTGGCGCTTCGCGGCGACCGCTGGTTCCTCGGCAAGATCTATTATTATCCGGACCCGGGCGTCCATTATGGCGTGCCCATGGCCAACTACGCCGGATGGGCGGTGGTCGGCGCCATTTCGCTGTTGATCTATTTTGCGTTGGACCGGCGGTTGAGCCAGCCCCTGCCGGCGCATCTGCCCTTGACGACCCATCGCCTGTTGCTGGGCGTGGGCCTCTATTACGGTGTGCTGCTCTTCAACCTGGCCGTCACTTTCTGGATCGGCGAAACCCTCCAAGGCACCACCGGCCTCTTGATGTACGTGCCGGTGACGGCTCTCCTACTGCTACGCCTGCTCACGCCTGCAACACGATCCACATAAATACGCTCACGCATAGCCGCTGCAAACGCACTCGATTGGCATTCATTGGGATGAGACTGTATAGTGAGGAAAGGCGCGAGGCCTGAGTGGGAAGGTTTGTCGCTGATGAAGAAACTCTGCGGGCTCTTGATGGTCGGCTTGGTCGCGACCCTGGCAATCGCCGGGTGGTTCGGATACCAATCTTACTCCACAGGGTTTAGCGCCAAGGCCGAACCGAACGAATTAGAGGTGCTGATCGCCAGGCAACTCCGCCACTTGGCCATTCCCTATGAGAATCGGCGACTCCGCAATCCCCTGCCCGTCACCCAGGAGCTGATGAAGGAAGCCCGCGCCCACTTTGCCGACCACTGCGCCTCCTGCCATGCGAATAACGGCAGCGGAGAGACCGTGATCGGGAAAAACGTCTACCCCAAAGCGCCTGATATGCGTCTGCCGGAGACGCAAACCATGTCCGACGGAGAATTGTTCTTCATCATTCAGAACGGCATTCGCTTCACGGCCATGCCCGGCTGGGGCACCGGCGACCCGGCGAAGGACAGCGGCAGCTGGCAACTCGTGCATTTCATCCGCCATCTGCCCAGCGTGACCGAAGAAGAATTACAGGAAATGGCCGCCTTGAATCCAAAGACCAAGAAAGAATTGCAGGAAGAGGCCTTGTTTGATCAATTTCTGGGCGGAGACGACGCCGCCGCATCCAGCGCTACCGGCGCGCATCACCATTAATACTCCAACGAAAGGATCTTCCCGTGACATTCCTTCGCCTCTTCATATTCGCACTCCTCCTTGTCTGCGCTCCGGCTCTCGTGGCCGCCCACGGGAGCGGGCAGCATGTGCTCGGCGTCGTCTCCGCCATCGATGCGACCCACATCGAGGTCAAAACCCCCAAGGGTCAGATCGTCTCGGTTCGACTCACGGACAAGACGCAATACAAAGTGCGGAATCTGCGCCGCCCGAAAAGTCCGCCGCAGGTGGGAGACCGGGTGGTGGTCGAAGCGGAGAAAGGGACTGATGGCCTGACGGCGACGGAAGTCCATTATTCCGATTCGCAACCGAAGGCAGCCCAATAACTCGCCATGCGCGTGTTTCAGCTTTCGCACAACCAGCACACCGGACCAGGCGGCGACGGCCTTCGCCCCCTGATAATGCGGGTCCTGATCATGGGCCTCGCCGTCTTTCTGGCCGTGACCATCGTGCCTGGCATCGAGTCCGACAGTCTCGGCGCCGGGGTGGCCGCCGTGCTGGTCCTGACGCTGCTGAATAGCCTGATTCGCCCGCTCTTGTACTTGCTGGCGCTGCCGCTGATCGTCGTGTCTCTCGGTCTGTTTATGGTCGTCATCAACGCCTTGCTCCTGCAGTTGACGGCGGCGTTGGTCAAAGGGTTTACCGTTTTCGGGTTCGGCGCGTCGTTCTGGGGCGCGCTCGTCATCAGTCTGGTCAGCAGTCTTCTCAACATGCTGCTGGTGGTGGAACAAAGCCGGGTCGAACCGAGCCGCCGGCCGCAACGCCCGCCGACCATCATCAATCCCGATGGGTCCGAGCACTCGTAAACGCAGCGACTTTCCTTGAGTTACTCTCATATGACTGTTACAATGCGCCCCGACGCTCGATTTTCACCGCGGAGAGCGCACAACCTATAACGAGCATCGTGTTTCGAACGTGTAGCGGGTCATGGTTCACGATCAGCGCCAAGGCGCCGATCGACAATCGCCGCCCCCTGCATAATCGCAAGCATCCTGCATAGAGGTCGATGAGTCCCCCAGTCGAACCAGCGAAAGCCACAGCGGAAACCCATCTTCAACGCACCCTGACCTCCGTCCTCAACGGATTGCCGGCCGATGCCGCGCTGGTCGCGATTTTCCACCAGGAACAGGGACCGCTGACGACGCAGGTGCATCGAGGATTTACTCCGCGGGACGTTCAATCGATCGGCCGCACGCTGTCGTCCCAGAAGGTGTTGACGGCCGTTCCTGTCGGGAACGACCCCGAAGCGTCGCGCACGATTCGCCTTCGCCTGATCACTCCAGGCGCCAAATCGCTCCTTGGCGTGCCGCTCCGCCACCGTAACCGCACCTATGGGTTTCTAGTCATCGGACGGAAAGACAATGCGGTCTACGCCAAAAAAGACAAGACCATGCTTGAGCAGGCCGGGGACGACATCACCAAGGCTCTCGAGCGCGACAACCTCTTCGACCTGAATGTGCTGCTCAGCCGACCGCTGGTCGTGCAGGAACCGCAACCGGTCATGGCCGCGCCGGATGCCTACAATGCCCCGACCTCCCACGCGACGCCGGAAATCCAGGGCAAGATCGTCACCTTGCTCAATGAGTTGAGCCAAACCCTGGCGTTCGATCGCGCCTGGATCGGCGCCTATGACCCGCTCGCCGGCAACGTGGAAGTGTTGGGCATCGCCGGGGAACAAAAAACCGACCCGAAAGACCAAAAGAAAGATCTCAAAGCAGGCCAGCGCCTGACGCTCGATGCCTCCGCCGCCGGCTGGGTGGTGCGTCACCGCAAGCCTCGGGTCGACCATGACCTGGCCTCCACACAGGGCCGCTTTCTCGACCACAAGCATTTGTATAAGGACCGCTTCCAATCGTCGTTGGTGTTACCCTTCTTCTTGCGGGGCCAGGTCGGCGGAACCATCACGCTGGCCTCGAAGGAAGCAGACCGATACGCAGTCACCGATGCCCGCCTGCTCGAACCGATCAACCTCAAATTGGTGGATCTGCTCCAGGCTGCGCCCCCAGCAGCGGCAGGCGCCCCCAAAGCCGAAGGCGCCCCTGATTCCGAGGCCGGTCCCACGGCATTGATCTCTGCCGAGCCGGTCATCAGAAAACAGGAGCGGCAGGCCGCCATCGGAGAATTCAGCGCCTTCCTCGCCACTGAAATCAGAGAGCCGCTGGGCTCTATCCGCGCGCAGTTGGAAGAAGTCACGGCGGAGGGCATTCTCGACTTCGACCCGCAGACCCGTGTTGAGAACGCGATGCGCGACCTGATTCGTATTGAGGCGATTTTGAACGAAATCCTCGATTTCGCCAAACCGCTGGATCTCATGCGCCGGCTCTGCCGCGTCCCTGAAATGGTCGAAAACGCGCTGACCGTCGTCGCGACTGAACTCGAAGCCACCCGCATTCAAGTGATCAAAGAATATCCGCAGCTCCTCGCGCCGGTGCGTGCCGATGAAGCGAAGATGCAACAGGTCTTCCTCAGCATCTTCAAAAATGCGATCGAGGCGATGACTCCGGGCGGCATCCTGACGATCACCATGAGCAACCAGCGCGCCGGAAAACATCTGGAAGTCCAGATCCTGATCAAGAATAACGGAGCGCCGATCCCGCCGGAACATGTCGACAAGGTCTTCGAACCGTTCTTTACGACGAAGCGCTCCGGCACGGGCCTCGGTCTCGCTACGGTAAAAAAGATCGTCGAAGAGCATCAGGGCAGTATCGGGATTTCAGGCACACCCGGCGAGGGAACGACCGTGACGATTCGCCTGCCCGGCGTCAGCCGTGGACCGGCACACCGCTATCGTGGACGAGGACGCCGCCCGCCGCGTCGCCCCACCGCCGCATCTTAGTTCCACTTTCGCTTCCCAGGACGACCACTCGCCCATCGACACCCGCGGGTGGGTTGCTGAGTCCAACTGCACACACCTCTTAGCGCATGCCTCTCTCCTGTGGGTGGTCATCGAGGCCGTCCACCCCGCACGCATGGGCCGAGCACGCATCACTCTTTGCCATCAAAGGACCGGCGTGGAGGAGTCTCCTCGTGCGCGCGTCCAACGAGGGCCTTCCGAGGCCGCGCGTTGCGCGAGCAAAGGAGGTTCCCGCGCCGGCCCTCCCCTCCCCCCTTTATTCTTGACACGGCTTCTTCAGGAAGCTAAGATTCCGGCACTCTTAAGGCTTGTAACGTCTATATATTCGACCACCATACTTTCACATTCTTTCAAAGGAGTAGGGGTATGAAACTCGTGATCGGCAGCGTCGCGACCCTTGCAGGTGTACTGTTTCTGTGTTCGATGGCCTCCGCAAACCCGGCGCTGTTGCCGAAGCACGAAGGTTATCCCATGAAGAACGACGGTAGCCCGGTGAACGGACAGCCAACGGCCAATGACCCGGGACAATCGGATGCACGGGGAGAATCGACGCTGCTCAAGTCGGCAAATTCTTCCAGCAAGCATGCGGAGCAGAAATTGACCAAGACGGACAATGCTCGGATCACCGAAGGTCAGGGCGCAGGCCGGTTGCCGAACGTACAGGGTCCGCAGATCAAGATTGAGCCGCCCGTGACATCCGCAACCAAGATCACCGGTGAGCGCAAGATCGACTAGTTCCTAATTTATTGGACTCCGTTCTGCGAAGGGGAAGCCGTACACCGGCTTCCCCTTTTTATTTCTTGGTAAGCGGCCGCCTGGCGAGAGAACGACGTCGCTGAGACAGTTCCGTCGTCAGGCGAAAGCGCCAGGGCTTGTGAGCCCACTCCCCGGCATAATCCACACCGATACGTGGATGGGTATTCAGCAGGCCGATCGGCAGGGCATCGCCACGATCCTCGAACCAGAGGGACTGGCCGAGCGTCAGGTCGCACCGATTCAAACGGCGGTCGATATCGAAGGCGCGGGTCAACCGCCCCGGGCCATCGATTAATTTTCCTTCGCATTCCACCGCTCGCAGCAGAATCGCCGCCGGAAATCCTTCCTGCTCCGTGACCACGTTCAACATTTCATACATGCCATAGCACAGGTAGACATAGGCATGCCCCGGCGGCCCGAACAATACATCCGTCCGTGCCGTTCGTCCCTTCGAAGCATGGCAGGCCTTGTCCTCCGTGCCGATGTAGGCCTCCACCTCGATGATTCTTCCGGCAATCAGCCGGCGTCCCTGCTCGCGGACGAGATATTTCCCCACCAACGAACCGGCCACGTCGAGGGTGGGACGATCGAAATAGTCACGAGGAAGGATCATGGCCGCTCCAAGACAAGGCTTACGAGCACGCTCGAATCGTAAATGCTCATGGCCCACACTTTCAATCGACGCGGGGCTCCATAAGACCTTCAATACATTCTGGAATCGAGAGCCTGCGGTCGGGAATGAGATATTCTGTCACATATCATTCACGGCAAGAGACAATGGCCTAACCGGTGTGGAATATCCGGTGTCTCGAAGCTTGCTGATGTCGGCACATGTGAAATATTGATAGCGTTCCCTCAGGTGTTCGGGCATATCGACAAATTCGATCTGCGGATCCCTTCCCATGGCCTGGAAGCCCGACGTCACTAACTCCAGCCAGGTGTGTGATTGGCCCGAACCGATATTAAACACCCTGAAGCGCGCTCGAGCCCCACAAGATGCAAGGTCATGTCAACCGCATCTCTGACCTAGACAAAATCTCTCCCTTGGCGGCCGTCGAGATATTCGGCTCGATAATTCTTGAACCATCGCGCGTGTCTCTTTCGTCAGCTCATAATTATTATGGATTAAATAGGCAACGTCTTGTTCTGTCGTCGATGAACAGGCGCCGAGATGAAGAACTAGGTCAAACGTGTCCATTGTTCCCGCCTCGATGCGGGGCCAAAATTCGTCGGCTCCCAGGTAATCGGACAGTTGCAAGCCGGTTAAATGCCGCTACTTTTCACTATGCCCCAACCGGTCAATGACGACCACATCGTGGCATCCTCGTTGATTGAGCCCCCATATAACCGCACTGCCGATAAACCCCGCCCCACCGGTCACCGGCACACAGCGATCTTTGAAACTGACCGGCACGTCACCAGCCAAGGACATAGGCGAAGACTAACGGAGCCACGATGGTTGCATCGGACTCGATAATGAATTTCGGTGTGTCGATACCCAGTTTGCCCCACGTGATCTTTTCATTCGGCACCGCGCCGGAGTACGAGCCATAACTTGTCGTCGAGTCACTGATCTGGCAAAAATAACCCCAGAGAGGAACATGGTCTCTTCGGAGATCTTGATGCAACATCGGCACGACACAGATGGGAAAATCTCCGGCGATGCCGCCTCCGATTTGAAAAAACCCCAGTGAACGGTCCTGGGTGAGGTCCGTATACCACTGAGCCAGATGCATCATATATTCGATGCCCGATCGTACGGTATGCACATTCTTCATCTCACCCGAGAGGCAGCGTGCTGCATACATATTGCCCAGTGTGGAATCTTCCCAGCCGGGCACAAAGATGGGCAGGCGGCGCTCCGCGGCGGCATGCATCCAGCTGTCACGGGGATCGATTTGGTACTGCGCGTTGAGTGTTCCATTGACCAGAAGGCGGTAGAGGAACTCGTGGGGAAACGCGCGCGTCCCGGCCCGGTCGGCGGAGACCCATTCGTTGGCCACCGCAGCCTCGATGCGTCGCATGGCTTCGGCTTCAGGGATACAGGTGTCGGTGACACGATTCAGGTGGCGCTCCAAAAGCTTCTGCTCGTCTTGCGCCGTCAGCTCGCGATAGTGCGGAATGCGCTCATAATGTTTTTGTGCGACGAGGTTGAACAGGTCTTCTTCCAGATTCGCCCCCGTACAACAGATCGCATGGACCTTGTCCTGGCGAATCATTTCCGCCAAGGACAACCCCAATTCCGCCGTGCTCATGGCACCGCCCAGTGTCACCAGCATCTTCCCTCCGGCCTCCAGATGGGCACGATAAGCCCGTGCGGCATCTTTCATGGCGGCCGCGTTGAAATGCCGGTAGTGATGGTCTATGAACTGGGTCATGCTTCCTGACTTCATTCTGCTCTCCCTTTTCTGTAAGGCCCATGCCATGACGTCGCCTTGGTCATGCTCAGAAATACCACGCCAGGCCGGCCATCACAAACCGTGGATTCCCCGGCACGAAATGCGTGTCCGCGACGCCGGTCGCTTCGTTGCGCAGGCGGGATTCGAAAAAGAACGTGGCCTGCTCCCACTTCGCATTGAACAGATTCTGCACGAAGAGGAATGCCTCCAGCCGGCCATGCGGCAACTTTACCGGAAGCTGATATCGCTCAGACAGATCGAACGTGGTCCAAGACGGCGCCTTTGCGCTGCGGTCTTCAACCAGCGGTCGCACGCCGAGATAAGTCGCTTGAATCTGTGATGTCAGCCCTTCCGGCCAGCGCAACAACAACGCTCCATAAGCCGTCACTTCCGGCGCCAGCGGAATCGCATCGCCATTGGTGAATTCCGCTTTGGTCCAGGTCACGCTGCCGTTGAAGTAGAGCGGTCCCCAGACCTGCCCCCGTGCCGAGACCTCCATGCCGCGCCGGCGTGACGCGCCTCGAATTTCCGTCGTCCCTTCATCGCCGACGAACACCAGTTCCTGCTTGAGGTCCAGCGCCCACAAAGTTGCGATCAATTCGACTCCCCCGGGCCCCCAGGGTTTGGAGCGTACGCCGACTTCGTAGTTTCTCGCTTTGGCCAAGGGAGAGGCGGCTTGGGCAACCGCTGAGCGGGCGTCGTTACTGTGGTAGCCCTCCCCATAGTTGGCGAAGAATTCCGTCCTGAACCAGGGTCCCAGGATCACGTTCATTTTCGGCAGCACGAGCCCTGAGCTGGTATTGCCCGCCGGTTGTTCCGCGCAGGTCGCACAACGGTTCCGCACATCGAATGTGAACACTTCCGTGCGGACGCCACCAGACAGTCGCAACCAAGGCAGCGGCTGGAGGTCCAACTTCAGGAACGGCGCGTAGGAGGCTTCGAGAATGGTGCTGTCCACGGTGGTCCCCAGCGGCGCCCGTTTCACTTGCGGCGCCAGGCGCGCATGGATGTCGTCGACCCGTGCCTGCACGCCCACCGTGGCGGCCCCATCTATGTCGAAAAATCGAACGAGCTGTTTATAGCCCACATCGCCGCCATAAACGACGCGCCAATCCGATTGCTGAAAGCCGTCGCCGTTGACCGGGTCATTCAGAAAGAAGGTGAAGTTCGTAAAGAGATCGAATCGATAATACTGGGCATTGGCATTGGCAAAGAACCGCCCGCCCGCCGGCGTGTCGTAATGGTAGTTCATCCGGCCCGTGCTGCGGAGCGTCTTCCCGCCTTCGCTCGGATCGATCGATCCGAATCGATCCAGCGAACCGTCATGGACCGCGCGGAGGGGAATTTCACCGGACCCGTTCCACTGCGACTTCTGAAAGGTGCCGGTAATGACCAGTTCGTCGCGGCCCAGCGGGTTCATCGTCGCCTTGCCCAAGAGATTGCCACGAAAATATCGATTATCGTTCTGGAACGGCCCGTCCGTGTAGTACCCTTCTGCCGCGAACAGCGTCCGCACCGCAGCCTTGGTCGGCGAGAACATCAGAAGATGCCGCTGAGTGTTGAACTGTCCGCCGGCCGACTGAACGACCCCTTCTTTCACCATTTCGCGCGTGCGAAAGTTCACCGCACCGGCCGTGGCGAAATCTCCGTACTCGGGCAGGTAGGCCCCTTTGTAGACATCCACGCCTTCGATGGTTTCCGGAATGATGAAGTTGAGATCGGTGTACCCCTGCCCGTGGGCGTGACTGCGCAGATTGATCGGCATCCCGTCGGTGAAAAATGCGACATCCGTCCCATGGTCGGCATCGAACCCGCGCAAAAAATATTGATCGGCCTTTCCGGCACCGCCCGAATGCTCCACCGCAATGAAGCCTGGAATCAACCGCAACACCTGGGCCGGGCGGCCCTGCGGCTGCATGAGATATTCCTTGTCGGGGATGAATTGTTGGGAGGATGCTGCTACGGGGCGATCGGCCTCAACCTGTATTTCAGGCACTTCCAGGTCCACTGCATCCGGGTCATGCGCTTGGGCCGACAGCACCATTCCAATCCACAAGAAGAATCCTCCCAGCCTCACTCGCCCTGCGCACCGTCGCATAACATCTCCCCGCAGATCCCGTGAACGGACAAGCATTCACCACAGGCCGACAGCGGCCCTTGCCGGCCGATGCAGACCTTCGTGATCTGGCGGTTGTAATTCAGGAAAGAGCGAGGCGGTTTTCCTCAGGCGGTCGGCCCGAGCAGAAACGCAATCCGCTGAACGGCATGGTCGATCAAGGCATCAAGGGTTCGTCCCTCTGCGCCAACCACCTCGACCTTCCGTTTATTGACGGGCAGCAGCACCTTTTTCGCCTGAGACTCCAATAGCGTTTGCACGAGACCCGGCGTCACTTCACCGAACATGGAGCCCGGCATCAACAAACTTAGCGAACCCACGATCATATCCGCAGCATGGAGCCGGTGATGAATCGCCTGTGGTGCCGTCTCGATGGCTGTCGCGCCGGCCCGTGCCATGGCTTCGGCCGACACACGATTGAGCCCGACTCCGATGACGGCGTGGCCGTCCGCGACGATGCCTCGCAACCCTTCAACCATCCGGCTACCGAGACCACCGCCGCGACCATCCACCACGCAAATCGTCATCAGACGCTGAGCCCCTTGCCCGTCGTGGTCATGGTGAGCTTGCCGTGCTTCACGCCCTTGACGCTCAGTAAGGCATCGGCCACCTTGCGAATGGCAGCCCCTTTGCCTTTGGCAACCAGCACCTCGAGGCAGTGATCATGATCGAGATGCACATGCATCCCAGACATGATGTGGCCTTGGAAATCATGCTGAATGTGGGTGAGTTTCCTCGAGAGGTCCGGCACGTGATGGTCGTAGACGAAGGTGATTGTCGCCACCGTTTCTTTGTTCTCATTCCACTCCTGCCCGACCAGACTATCGCGAATCAGATCGCGAATCGCCTCAGAGCGATTGGTATATGAGCGCCGCTCGATCAGGTGATCGAATTCGTCCAGTAAGTCTTGATCGAGGGACACGCCAAAACGCGCCAGTTTGTTCATGAGGCCTCAAGCGATAGCATGATTTTGATTTTCGTGGCACGGATAGTACAGAACCAGTCGCTGACCCGTCAAGCCGTGGGGAGATCCTTCGACGATCACTTGGGCGGCGAACGAAATCGGTGGGACGGATCGGCGTCGGCAGAATGCGCTACCCGAATATCGGCATGCCTGCCTTGTCGACCAGCAGATTTTCACCTTCACGATCGATGAGCCGCACAAAGAGGGCGCTCAACTCCGGATCGAACTGGGTACCGGCATGGCGCGCGATTTCTTCTCTGGCCTGACTCAGCGTCAACGGGGTCCTGTACGAACAGGCATGGGTCATCACATCGAAGGAGTCTGCCAGCGCGACGATGCGGCCGGTGAGCGGAATCTGTACGCCCTTCAGCTTGTGGTAGCCCTCCCCGTCCCACCGCTCATGATGCGTCAGGGCGATTTCCCGCGCCATCATCAAGAGCGGCGACCGGCTATCGGCGAGAATTTTTGAGCCGATCTTTGTGTGCGCCTTCATCGCCTCCCAATCGGCCGGCTCATAAGGTCCTTCTTTTAAAATAACGGCCTCGCGCACACCGATCTTTCCCACATCGTGCAAAGGCGCGGTCTTCTTGATCAGATCCAACTGATCGGGCGGCAGGCCTTTCATTTCCGCCAACAGCATGGCCACGCGCCCGACACGCCAGGCATGTGCAGCCGTCGGGTCATAGCGGTACTCGGACGCCAACACCAGACGGTTCAACAGATCCAATTGCGTCTGCTCCACGACTTTGGTGCGTAACCGGACCTGGGCCTCGAGATGCTCGTTGTGCATCTGCAACTGCTGATGCAGGCGTTTGGTCTGCAACTGATTCTTGATTCGTAACACCACTTCCGTCGCATCTACGGGTTTGTTGATGAAATCGTTGGCTCCTTCGGCCAGCGCCTTGTGTTTCGTCGGTGCATCCAACTCGCCCGTTACGATCAGAATCGGCACATACTCCTCGGCGGGGATGACCTGCCTCAACTGCCGCATCACTTCGAACCCGTCCATGTGCGGCATACGCATATCGAGGGCCACAAGATCCGGCTTGACCTTTTTATACAGTTCCAGCGCCTGACGAGAATCATTCGTCATCGTGATCCGGCTAAAGCCGGCCTGCTGGAGAAAGGCTTCCATCAATTTATTGCAATGGGCTTCGTCATCGACCAGGAGAAGTTTGGTGGTGCCCACATTAAGGTCCTGCATCGCGCTCACGCCGCTCCTCTATGCGCACATTCCTACAGTCGAGATTATCACCGTCAGGCCGCGTCGCCAATTTCTTTTCCGCTCGCCGCACGGGATGCACTCGGAAAGCTGAGGGTCGACAGCGTTCGTTGGAGCGCCGCCATGGTCAGCGGCTTGCACAGCTCGGCATCGATGGCTGAGGAAGCGGTCTCCGTCACCTCAATTTCGTCCCCGCCGGTCAGCAGCACCACCGGGGTCTCCGGGGAGACCTGTTTGATCACTTCGGCCAATTGTCGCCCGGTCATATGCGGCATACCGTGATCGGTCACGACCAAATGCACCCGCTCTGGATTAAAGCGCTTCACGGCTTCGGTCGCGCTGGTGACAACTTCCACCTGATGACCGGCCACCCGTAGATATTCTCCTGTCACACGTCCCACCAGCGGATCGTCGTCGACCACCAGAACTCGTAGCCGCACACCGGCCAGACTGTTGCCTTCCTGTTTGTTGCCGGCTTCTTGCCCGGCCTGAATCGGCAAACGGATGCTGAACGTCGTCCCGACCCCAACGGCACTGGAAATATCGATCGTGCCACGCAGCCGCTTGATGATCCCGTACACCATCGCCAACCCGAGCCCTGATCCCTTTTCGCCCTTGGTGGAGAAAAACGGTTCGAGACAACGCCGGCGCACCTCTTCCGTCATCCCCATCCCGGTATCGCTGACTTCCAGGCGCACGTGGTCGCCGTCCGCCTTCGTCCGCAATGTGATGGAGCCGCTCTTCGGCATGGCATCGACGGCGTTGAAAATCAAATTCGTCAACACTTCGCGCAACTCCGATTCGTGGCCTGCCACCGGAGACACCGAGGCCAGTTCCGTCTTGATCTCGATCGCCGCGCCGTTCGCCAGGGCCTGATCCTTCCATTTCGGCTGGCTGAGTTTCACACTCTGCTCGACCAGTCGATTCAGGTCCACGATACCGGCCAGATCGGCATCGAGGCGGGGACGATAAAACTCGCGCAGGCGGCTGACGACCTTGGCCGCATCCTTGGCCGCCATATTGATGGTCTGCAGATACTCCTTCAGTTGCGCGGGATCGGCCGACATCTGCGGAGCGATCAGCAACAGTTCGCTGAAACCCATAATGGGCGACAGCGTATTGTTGAAATCGTGCGCGATGCCGCTCGCCATTTGCCCCAGGGCGCGGAGTCGCTCCTGCTGCACCATCTGCTGTTGTGCGGTCTGCAGGTCGCTCATCGTTTGCTCCAGCCGAGCGTGGCTCTCGCGTAGCGAGGTCTCCGCCCGCTTCCGTTCCGCCAGATCCGAGGCGTTACTCAGCGCTACGGCCACCTGATCGGCCAATTGACGCAATTGCGCTTTGTGCTCCGCATCCATTTCCGGCGCGCGACGGTAACTCATCGCAATGCCGCCCAGCAGATCGCGCGACCGGAACAGCGGCAACACCATCAGGGCTACGGCCTCGGGCTCGCACAGGGAGGCGAACGCCCCGGCTCCCTCCACGCCGATCACGGTTATGCTGCCTTCATGGGAGGCAAGCATCCGGCGCTCTTCTTCAGTCACAGGCACACCGGTCATCGTCGTCTGCTTGTCCTTGATTCCTGCCCTGGCGTAGAGCCAGCCACGGGCCGAGTCCGCCGAATCCATCAGCAACACGGCAATCCCTTCGCAGGGCGATACTTCGCGCAATCGAGTCAACACCGTATCAACAATGCGGCTCGGATCCAGCACCGACAACACCGAGCGGTCGATCTCATGGATGGTAGCCAGCTGCGTGAACTGTTGATTCAATCGAGTGGCCATCTCGTTGAAGGCGGCGGCCAGTTTCTCGAACTCATCGCCGCTTTGTACACGCACCGGCGTCGAGAAATTTCTTGCTGCGATGCGTCGGGTCCCCTCCGCCAACTGCTCCAGCGGCACCATGAACTTTCGAATCTGAATCACACTGAGCAACGCCACCCCCATCACCCCGATTACAACGATGGGAATAAACCGCTTTCGAAACGTCGTCAATGGCTCGAACGCGTAGCGTTGCGATTCACTCAACACGACCGTCCAGGGTGTCGCCGAAAATTGAAACCGCAGCGGAATTTCCCACGATGCTGCGATGTACGAATCCTCGGCATCGCGCCACTCAAATACAGACGCGCGCCCGGTTGCTCTCTCTTTTATCCACTCCGTCTGTAATGGCTCGGAGAGGGGCTGGCTGCAAAACAGTACCTCCGTCGGTGCTCCGAAGACGCAGAGAAACATGTCTTTGGGAAGGGACATGCTCCCGACGCTATCCCACACATACTCCTGGCGAATCTCGGCCAGCACCGCCTCCTCGCTAGAATCGTGGAGGTGAGCCAGAAAGATCCGCCTGACACCTGTGTCTTCGGTGCTCACCAGCACTGTTTTCTGCTGACGCAACACCGTCCACCGCGCCTGCGAGAGGGATGGAATGGCAGGCATCTCCCCGAGAAAAACGTCCGCCGTTCCGTCAGCCGAGAGGCGAGCCATGCCGGTAAATCCTGGCGTGCTCGGTAGGGGCGGTACGGGTATTGCGTCACCGGCGAGATGAGATGTGGTGGCGCGGGGCTGGCGGCTGATCGACAGCAGTTCTGCTTCCAACAGAAGCAGACGCTGGTACACGGCCATGCCCATGGCCTTACTTTCCTGTCGTACCCGGCGCTCAGATTGTTGAGTGAGCTGGCCGGTCACGTCCTCCAACGCCACCAGACTCAATACGGCGACGGGCAAGAGGGCACAGAGAATAAAGAGAAAAAAGACTCGGCGGGCAACACGACTGTGGAGAAAATACCATTCGATCTGCACAAGGCCTCGTCCCGCTAGAATTCCACGGCTAAGCCGACGAAACTGCCGTCGTTCGCACGAATGACATCGTCATGGCTTTTCTTGGCCGTAAGCGGTTCCACACTTTCCCCGTCTTTGCCCATGCTGTACAAGTCGTAGTCGGAATTGATCGGATGCAGAAACCGCTCCTTGCGCGGTTTACCCTTGCTCGCGTTGCCCGAGCCTTTGCTATTCCCGTTCGTACTTCCACCGGCGTAGGCCTCATCGAGCAGGATCCACTGCCAAGCACCGTTCTTTCCGCCGCCTCCACCATTACCGTTGCCACCGCCATTGCCGTTGCCACCACCATTTCCTGGCAAGCTCAACGCCGCAATATTCAGATATTCATAGAGATTGCCCCAGGGGTCGACGATGTCGCCCGCTCCCGCTTCGGCAAGGGTGTCCGGGAAGACATCGTAAGCGGCCTTATAGGAATCGACGACGCGGGAGATGTAGCGAATCTCGGCGATACAGCGGGCGATTCTGGCCTTGTCCAAATATCCCAAATACGTCGGTATGGCCAATCCGGCGAGGGCGCCGACAATCACCATGACAATCGCCAACTCGACGATGGTAAATCCCTGCTGGCGACGATCGAAAGGGACGCGGGGCATAACGATCCTAGAACCCTGCTGCGGCGGGCAATGGTGCGGGGTGCGGCTCAGCTGGTTCAGGCTTGATCTGGAAGGGCTCCATCGCTAGCGCCAGTTGGTCGACGATGGCGCGCAGTCGATCTGCCTCCTGCTCCACCTCGCGCATCGCGCCCCGGGCGGCAGCCGCCTTCAGCCGTTCCAATTGCGGGGTCATGTCGGCATGGTGCGCTTCGATCCGGCCGATCTTCTCTCGCAACGCGCTGACCATCTCACCCAGACACCGCGCTTCCACATGCAGATAGTCGCTCTTCCGGATTGACGTGTGCACGGTCAAATCTCCGCTCGCCACGGACTGGAAAATTCGCCTGAAGCGATAGAGCGGCCCGGCGATCCGGTGAGTAAAAAACACGCCGTGCACGATCAGCAGCAACGACACAGCCGCGACAGCCGGCCAGAACCGGCTATGCAACAATTCGAACTGATCGGCCACCCGTTGCGCCTCGACCGACGACAGCGGGAGGTGATCTAATTGCAGCATCAGGGGAAGAAACAACGCGCCGGACACCGCGGCAATCACCATCACCACATAGAGGAGGCTCAGGCCAAGAAACCGCGGCTGGATCGTATCCCACAAGAAATGCCGTCTGAATCGTGGCCGGCTCATGTGGTCGCCGCCCTTTTCGTCCAGGTCAACTGGTCCTGGTTCTTGAAAGTAATCCGGCCCCCTCCGGCCGGATCATAAAAGAAGGCCAGTTGAAATTTGGCCTGTTCGGCATCCTGATACGACACGACAAACAGCGTCTTGCCGGCCTCACGGCTTTCGTCGATCTTCGTGATCACATACCCGTTCGCTGCAAGCGCGCTAGTCCCGAAGCCGATCCTGGTTTGGTCTATGAACATATGTTGATCGGTATACCCGTCGGTTGTGGTTTCCCACACGCCGATCAGATACGACGGCGCCTGATCGGGCTCTGAGGCACAGGCCGAACACAACAACAGCGCAAGCAGACAACTCACCGCTCTCATCGACCACACGATCCACCTCTTCATGCACCGTGCCGGCGAAATCGGCTCGACACGCAATCAGTATGTCGCAGTTATCCAGAAACTCAATTTGTTTAAAGATTCCTACAGGCCGGGCACATCACTCGCCGTGGAAAGTTGCGCACAAGACAATCCAGTTGTGCGGATCGGTATGCAGCGGAGACGACTATTCGCTTTGGATCGGAATGTAGAGGAGACTGCCCTGGCGATTGATGAGCAGCAACGCAAGATCAGTCGAGCGGAGCGGCTCGGCGAGCCGTTGAAAGGTGCTGAAGTTGGGAATGGGTTGTCGGTTGAGTTCCAGGAGCAGATCGCCGGGCTGCAGCCCCGACACTTCCGCCAGACTCCCGTCTTCGATATCCGTCACGACCAGGCCGCTGTTGGCAGGGAGATCCATCTGCCGCGCCAACGCGGGCGTGATCTCATCGACGATCACGCCTGACAGGGGATGCGCCGTGGGACCGGCCGTCTCGGCAGTCTGCGCCTTCCGCTGCCGTTCACGCGGCGCTTCCTGCACCGTCAATTCCGCTTGCATTAGTCGCGCATCTCGCAGCAGTTCAACCCGGTGTTTGCTGCCGATGGCGGCCGCCGCCATGAGATTGCGCAGATGGCCGCTGTCCATGACATCACGACCGTCGAACCGCACTACCACATCGCCGCGCTTCAATCCGGCGCGTTCGGCGGAGCCCTTGGCCTGCAGGTCGGTAATGATCGAGCCCTTCACGTCCGGCAGATGAAATATCTTGGCCAGCAAGGGCGTCACATCCTGGGTCGAGGCGCCCAGAAATCCTCGCACAACGCGGCCCGTCTTGATGAGGCTCTGCATGGCGGTCCTGGCCATGTTGCTGGGAATGGCAAAGCCGACGCCGACGCTGCCGCCGGTGGGGCTGGCTATCGCCGTGTTGATCCCGACCAACTCCCCATTCGTGTTCACCAACGCGCCCCCCGAGTTGCCCGGATTGATCGGCGCATCGGTTTGAATGAAATCTTCCACATCGGCAACTCCCACGTCCGCACGCCCGACCGCGCTGACGATGCCGAAAGTCACCGTGCGGCTCAGACCCAAGGGATTGCCGATGGCGAGGACAAAATCCCCGACGGCGAGCGCGCTGGAATCGCCCCAGGCCGCCGTTGGGAGGCCGTTCGCACTGATTTTCACGACCGCGACATCCGTTTTCGGATCGGTCGCAACAACGCGGCCCTTGAACTGCCGTCGATCGGCCAGGATCACTTCGACATCCACCGCATCGGCCACCACGTGATTGTTCGTGATGATGTAGCCGTCCGACGAGACAATCACGCCGGACCCTTGGCCGTATTGGCGACGAGGCGGCACATCTTTAAACATGCCGAACGGCAGGCCTTCATCGCTGAACCCCTGGTCGTGCACCATGACGGTGGACGCAATGCTGACCACGGCAGGAAGGACCTTGGCGGCGGTAGCTCGCACCTGCGCCTGCAAATCCCCGTTCGTGCTCACCTTTGAGAAACGCGGCGCAAGCAGATCTGCGGCGGATACAAGCCCTTCCGGCCCGCTACCCAGCAGTGCACCTACGACTCCCAAGGCCAACAGGCCCATCCGTGATCGACGTAACGACATGGTTCGGAAAATCTTCAAAATGGCAGGACCCAGGTTAGCACGCGCCATGAGCCTGCACACGCAGAACTCATAAATCGGTCTGCCGCAGGCGTAAGGCGTTCGAAATCACGGACAGCGAGCTCAATGTCATCGCGGCACTCGCGATCATCGGACTCAGGAGGAGCCCGAACATCGGATACAAGAGCCCGGCCGCAACCGGCACACCAATACTATTGTACACAAAGGCGAAGAAGAGATTCTGTCGGATGTTCCGCATCGTCGCCTTACTCAAGCGGTAGGCCCGGACGATCCCACGCAAATCGCCCTTCACGAGCGTCACGCCGGCATTCTCCATCGCGACATCGGTGCCCGTTCCCATCGCCATTCCGACATCGGCCTGGGCAAGGGCGGGCGCGTCGTTGATGCCATCGCCGGCCATCGCCACAACCTGACCCTGCCGCTGAAACTCCTGCACAATCCGGCTCTTCTCGTCCGGTTTGACGCCGGCCCGTACCTCGTCCAATCCCAATTCCTTGGCCACCGCTTGCGCCGTGACCGCGTGGTCTCCGGTCACCATCACCAGGCGAATGCCTTCCTGTCTCAGCAAGCGCAGCGCCTCAGGGGTGGAGCTCTTGATCGGGTCGGCCACGCCCACCAATCCGATCGCCTGGCCATCCACTGCCACCAGCATCACGGTCTGCCCGGTCTGCCGCATCAGCTCGGCATTGGCGTCCAGCGCGACGAGTGCTGCTTCGTCGCCGACCTGCAGCTCTCGCAGCCACTCGACGGTGCCCACCGCGACGCGCGTCGTCCCGACGGTTGCCATGACACCCTTCCCTGCTTTCGACATGAATCCGACCGCCGGCTCCAACGTCAGCCCTCGCGCTTCAGCCCCCCCGACAATCGCAGTGGCCACCGGATGCTCGCTTCCTCGTTCGACCGACGCGGCCAATCGCAACAGATCCGTCTCCGACCAGGGCGGCGTCGCGCTGACTACCCGTAGCTTCGGCTTGCCTTCCGTGAGCGTGCCCGTTTTATCGAACACGAGCGTGCTGACTTTTTCGACGGTCTCGAGCGCCTCGGCCTTTTTGAACAACACGCCGGCCGACGCTCCGCGCCCGGTTCCCACCATGATGGACATGGGCGTGGCAAGCCCCAACGCGCAGGGGCAAGCGATGATCAACACTGCCACGGCATTCAACAGGGCATAGGCAAGGCGTGGCTCCGGTCCCAACCAGGCCCACAACACACCGGTGATAATCGCCACGCCGACGACGACCGGGACAAAATATCCGGCCACCACGTCGGCTGTACGCTGGATCGGCGCACGACTGCGCTGTGCTTCGGCCACCATCTGGACGATATGAGACAATAGCGTATCTGCGCCCACCCGATCCGCCCGCATCACCACGCCACCCGATCCGTTGATGGTTCCTCCGGTGACCCGCTCTCCGGCAAACTTTTCGACTGGGAGGGCTTCACCGGTGATCATGGACTCATCCATCGACGTGGCGCCTTCCAGAATCACGCCGTCCACCGGCACCCGTTCGCCCGGACGCACCCGCAGCCGATGCCCGACTTGCACCTGCTCCAGAGGCACATTCACTTCACGGCCATCCTCCTCTATCCGGCGGGCGGTCTTCGGCGCCAAGCCGAGCAGAGCCCTGATCGCGCCGGTCGTGCGGCTCCTGGCGCGCAGCTCCAACACCTGGCCCAAGAGGACCAACACCGTGATCACCGCGGCCGCTTCGAAATACACCGGCACCGCCCCGCTCCCGAGATGGAAAGATGGCGGGATCCAGGAGGGAAACAAGGTGGCCATCACGCTATAGAGGTAGGCTGTGCCGGTGCCGATGGCGATCAGCGTGAACATGTTCGGACTGCGGTGAACGATGGACATCCAGCCGCGCTGAAAAAACGGCCATCCCGCCCACAGCACCACGGGCGTGCTGAGGATGAACTGTGCCCAGGCCGACTGAGTATCCGACAGAAGATGTTGCACGGGATGACCCGGAAGCATGTGCGACATGGCCAGGAGAAACACGACCGCCGCGGGCGCCAGGGCGACCCAGAACCGCCGGGCCATATCGACCAGCTCCGGATTCATCTCCTCCGCAACGGTGACCGTCCGTGGTTCCAGCGCCATTCCACACTTGGAGCACGGTCCAGGCTCCGCTTGGACGACCTCCGGATGCATGGGGCAGACATATTCCGTCTTGGTCGGCAGCGGTTGCACGGAATCCGGCTCCAAGGCCATGCCGCATTTCGGGCAGGGGACCGGCTTGTTTTCCAACACTTCCGGACACATGGGGCAGACATACTTGGTTCCGGGAGGGGCCGGAGTTGTGGACATGGTCTCTTTGGAGGAGCCCGGCGATAAATAGCGTGCGGGATCGGCGCGGAACTTGGTGAGACACCCTTGGCAACAGAAGAAGTAGGTGGTGCCTTGGTGCGCGAATGACCCGGCCGCCGTCGCCGGATCCACGGTCATGCCGCAGACCGGGTCGATGACAGCCGCCGCGGCGGGACCGGCGGGCGAAGTCCCCAACATGGGTAACGCCTTCCCTCCGAACTGGCGCGGTGGTGTCGAGACAGGTGCGGCGACAGGAGCCAGGTACCGAACTGGATCGGCCCGGAACTTTTCGAGACAGCCCTGGCAACAGAAGTAATAGGTCTTCTGTTCATGGATATGCGAGCCTGCCGCTGTGGCCGGCTGGACCGTCATCCCGCAGACGGGATCGCGTTCGCCCCCGGCGGCCGTTTCTTGAGCAGGCATCGCCTGCATCATCGGCAACGGGCGGCGGGTGGGCTGCTGAGCAGCGGCCCCGGCAGGGGCGGCCTTCTTGATGTACTGAGCCGGAGCGGCTTGAAACCGGTCACGGCAGGAGAGGCTGCAAAAATACGAGATCGCTCCCTCGTACTCTGCCTGCCCCGCCGCCGTTTCCGGCTCCACCGTCATGCCACAGACAGGATCACGTGCCATGCGCTCGCCCTCGTATCTGGTCGTTCCTCTTTCGCTCCGGACGATGGATACTTCACACGTCAAGAGAAACGACGTCTACTTTTTGCTGTCTCCATCGAGGATGCTTTGGATGATCAGCTTCAAATTCTCCGGATCGATTTGCTCCACCTTGATGTTGCCGTCGAGCAACACGGTCGGGGTCTGCTGGATCTTGATGCGATCGCCCCATTTCCGCCCGTCTTCGAACGCCTTCGCCGGTTTCGCGCTGGCCAGTCCTTCCTCGAAGGCCGCCGGATTCAGTCCGACCTCGCGAATCAACACTTCACGAATCGCCTTGTCGATGATGCCGACCTTGTCTTTGTGGATGGTCCGGAACAGCGCCCGCTTCATCTCGTTGCCTTTGCCCATGCTCTTGGCCTGTTCATACATATCGAAGGCCGTCGGCAATTTGCCGGGAATCACCGGATACCCCACCATGACGGCTTCGATTTTGTTCCCGAATTCCTTCTCGAGAATCATCAGCCCTTCGCCATCGAAGCGGTGGCAATGCGGGCAATAGAAATCGGCGAACTCGACCAATTGGACCTTGCCCGGTTTGTGGGTCGATTTTTCCTCACTGAGAATTTGAAAATTGCCCTTGAGTTCAGTTTTTGCCGCCTGCGCCGTGCTCGCCAACCCCACGAGCCCCATCACCAACAGACCCACGAACAGACCACTGTGCCACACGGGACGCATCACCATACGCTGCACTCCTTTTTTCAAAATTGAATCGTGTCATAGGCTCGTCGGCATTATAAACAATGCTCGCACACTTATGCGTCTGTTATAATGCCAACGATGCGGGGCAAACTTCTACAGGGCCTCGGTATTTTGTGGATGGCCGCGATCCTGACCGCCTGCGCGACCTCCGCCGATCAGCGCGAGGCGGAAGACGCCGCCGCGACGACGCCCCAGTTTTCGCAGATCAAAGCCGCCCCGGAGTCGTTCAAAGGACAGACCCTCGTGCTGGGCGGGCAAGTGCTCTCGGCCCGGCGCATGAAAGATGGCACCCGCCTTGAAGTGCTGCAGCTCCCTCTCAATGAGGCGCAGCAGCCGTCTCTGGACCTCATGAAATCGCAGGGACGATTCATTGCGATTCGACGGGATTTTCTGGACCCTGCGACCGTGCCGCAGGGGACCTTCCTTACTATCACCGGCCAGCTGACCGGCTCGGTCACTCAGCCGCTGGATGAGACCGACTACACCTATCCCGTGCTTGAGATCACCACGTTTCGCACATGGATTCCGTCTCAGGAGTCGAACCTCCCTCGATACCGCCCCTACCCCTACTACAGCCCCTTCTGGCATCCCTACTGGGGTCCGTACGGACGTTTTCCTTACTACTGGTAGCATGTCCATTTCCGGCATTCTCCCGCCGCTCGACACGCGTGAGCACAATGAGCCGGCGCGCGCGCCCTTCTTGCACCGGGCGGAATTCTGATAAGGGCTGCCCTGAACGACAACGCCCCGTCCATCCGGGGATGAACGGGGCGTTGCAACAACCGAATCGATTCGGCAATTACTTGATCATGATCAACTGGCCGCCAGGCTGCTTCGGGTTCAGCTGGTCCCGATAGGTCAGGGTGTTGCCCTGCGTGGCGTTGAACAAATCGCTGGTCGGAATACCGATATACTTCGTCTCACCGGGCTTGAGCACCACTTCGGCCTTGAGCACGAACGGGGAGGCGGCGTTGACCGGATCCGTCATTTGGAAGCCACGGTCCGTGGACGTGTTATTCGTCACCTTCAGCAACACCGGCCGGCCGGGACGGACTTTGAAGTCGATGACCGTGGTTGGTGGATACCAGGCCTTCAGGGTGCCCACTTCGACCGCAAACAACTGCGCGTCCACTTCCAATTCCTTGAACGGCTGTCCCACCACCGAACCGGTCTCGAGATCGCCCACCTCGACGCCGCCGGCCTGCAGCGCCCAGGCGCTCGTGGCGCTCGACAACAGACTCAACGCACCAATAAACAAGACTGCACTCCTGCTCAGCATACACAACCTCCTGTCGGGTTAAAGGGATGAAGACGAACGATGCTCCGGCGTCAGGCACGGAGGAAGACCCGTGCCTTCCAGCACCTGACCGCCGACAATGAGACCATCCATGATGAGAAATAACACTTTCATGCGCTTTGTATTGTCTGAAAATTTCCCGCTGGCGATGGCCAGTACTTCATGCGATCCGTCGGGTTGCGGCTGATCCGCCTCAATCTTGACGTAATAGGAATCAAACCCTTCGAACTCCCTGTTGAAGGCCTGCGCTCGCAACAGCCGCTCAAGCGAGTCGTCAGCCCCCCATCCCGCTGTCCCCCCTGCCACCATCAGGAGCTGGATCAGGACTATACAGACACATCGCATGGGGCTACCTCCCTAGGGTGAGAGTTATAGCCCCGAGGCATCCGGTCGTCTACAGACGCGCACTCATGGATGCTTACCGATGCTACAGTATCGTTTCCGGACCACCATCGGCAAGAGGTTATACAGGATTGCGGCGATTCAGGAAACCCGGTCGAGGGTGGAGACGAACGGCAGGACATGACCGGCGGTTGCGAGGCCGGCGGAACGCCACGGGGGAAGCCGGATCGTCTCTGCTTCCCGCCGTGGCCTCATCGTCTGGTTACTTGCTCTTCCCTTTGCCTTTTTTGCTCGATGCCTGTTCGGCATGGGCCAAGGATTCCTCAGCATGCTTGACGGCCTCTTTGGCATGCTCTAACGCCTCTTTCGCATGCGGATCGTTACTCCCCTTGACCGCTTCCTCCAGATGCTTAATCGCTTCCTTCTCATGCTCCACGCCTTCCTTGGCGTGTTTGATCACTTCCTTCACATGTCCGCCGCCGTCGGCCAGCGCCACGTTCGCCGGCGCAACCGCCACAAGGGCACACAACGAAGCAACCACCACTCCTGCACGTAATCCTGTCATACGCATTCCTCCTGTGTAATGGTGAGCAGCTGATCTACTTGTCCGCATTCTACAACATTTGCGGACGGTGTTGAATGTGATGGTGGGAGCGGGTCAACCGGCAGGAAGAAGGTGGGAGAGGGAAGCGTATGGGCGTACGCTTCCCTCATCGGAGCCCACTGCGTGGTCAGCGCAGTCCAACCGTCGAGCTCCGTCCACCGATCATCAATTGCGACCCGGCGTGAGCCACGGCAAGCGGCAGATTCCACATCGTTCCGGATCCGCCGTCGCCACGTGGCCGCCGGAATCCCAGCTCGCATAGATCCACAATTCGGACTGTGCGGGCCCGTCCTCATCCCGGGTCATCCCCGCGCATTTTTCCATGACAAACACCGCTGGACGAGATTCCTGCGCGCCGATTCCTACCGGACAGGGTTCGGATTCCACCACGAACACCGTCCCCACGGGAAATGATCGATCATCCGCCGTGAGGAGCGCATTCGGGCACACGTAAAACCTGAGCTCTTGCGCCCCGCCAGACGACTGCACAAGCGACGTAAGATGGGGCCAGTCTCGATAGCCGAACGGGATCATCAATCCGGCTGCGGGCGGAGCCGGCGACCACCCTCCGCTGATGTCCAACGCCAGCGCCAACAAGCGCACCACCGCTACATTCAATCCTGTCTGGTCGTACGGCTTCCCGGCGACCGTCGTTCGTTGAGGAGATGCCACCGCGTCACTGACCGGCATGGACCACCTTCCTTTCTGATCGGGGCACAGGTTATCGACTGGCTTCTCCAACCGTCGCGCCAAGGTAAGAGACCGCGCCCTGCTTCACCGCTCCGGGCTGAGACCGTGCGCGAATCGATGCGGCGCGCGCCGCATATAGTCCGGCCTCCACCGATTGGCCGATGCTGTCGAGTACCACGGCATATCGTTCCACCAGGAGTCCAACCGTGGGGTGGTGCACCCCGAGTTGCTGTTGCTGAATCACCAGCGCGCGCTGATACCACAGTTGCGCCTGAGCCATCAGTCCCTGTTGATCGGCCAGGAACGCCATGTTGCCTATAATCGTGCCGGCCAGAGCGCTCTGAGGGCCGGAGAGCCGCTCGGCGAGCGTCAAGGCTTCGTCGAAATGGCGTTGCGCCGAGGCATACAGCCCCTCGGCTTGGTACAGGCAGGCCAGGTTGTTCAAACTCATCACCACAGCCGGATGGTCGTTGCCGAAGTGAAGCCGACGGACCTTCAAGGCCCGTTCGTACAACGGTTCGGCCCAGGCATACATCCCACGGCCCTTGTATAACGCAGCCAGGTTATTGAGCACCGGCCCCAGCTCAACATGATCGGGGCCATGCGCCTGCTCCATCAGCGTGAGCGCCAATCGGTACGTCGATTCGGCAGCCGTCTCTCGTCCCTGCTTGCGGTAGAGCTCGGCCAGATTGTTCAAGCTGATCGCGACATCGGGATGCGCCGGGCCCAGCGTCTGGCGTTCGATCTTCAGCACTCGCTCATACAATGGTTCCGCCGCACGCCAATCGCCTTTGGCATGGGCGATTTCCGCCAGATTGTTCAATGCGGCGGCGACGTCTTCGTGCTCCGGCCCCAGTTGAGCCTCCCACGTGCCGAGCGCGCGCAGATAGAGTGCTTCGGCTTCTGAGAGCCTGCCCTGGTCGTGATACAACAATCCCAGCTGGTTCGCGGCCAGCGCCACTCGCGCGTCATCGGCGCCACCCTGTTCGGCTTCCCGCAAGACCTGCATCAGAATCGGTTCAGCCTTCGCGTACCGCGCCGCTTCCCGGGCCTTCACGCCCTCCTCGAAGCGCTGCGTCCAGCCATCCACCTCCATGGCGCCCGTCCCGGTCACGCCGTTGCACACCACCACCAGCGCGAGCAGGCTGACGAACCCCATTCGACACCACCGCTGCGTCATCCGATCACCTCTCCTCAGGACCCTCGATCGATTCTTGTCCATTCTGCTCGTCCGCTTCAGCTCGGCACCTCCAAACCGCCGATGCCTCGAAGGGCCGGGGTGAAGGGGGAGGCCATCCCATTCACCCCGGGGAGGCAGATCCTGAAGAAGGGTGCACAACCTCAGGATCCGAGAAAACCGATGCACAGCGGGGCAAAAATGGGAGGCGGCCAACCACCGCCCCCCTTGGGCGTCCTGCGAGGAGGTAGGTCAAGACCCGCACACAGGCCCCATCGTTCGCATCCCGCATCGTCGATGCCGCCGGCTAGTGCACCTTCTGGCTGAGGGCGCAGAACTCATCCATCCGATGCACGAAATCTTTCTGCGCCAACGGCGCGTGGCAGGCCCGGCACTTCGTGAAGTCTTCGGCCAGCGCTTTGCCATCAGGGCCATAGGCGCCAAACACCCAGCTACCGTTCTTCAAATTATCCGGCACGTCCTGCCCCCACCCCTCGTTTTTTTCCATGACAAAGATTTTCGCCAGATCGCCCTTGATCAACTTCCCATCCGTGCCCTTTACTACCGTCTCGCCCTCAGTCTTCGCCTTATACAGTTCCATCACCAGCCTGGTGCCGTGAGGAAACGCCCCCGCCGGGCAGGCCTTGGCGACGCCCGGATTCACATACAACTCCCGCACCTGCTTCGTATCTTCCCGTTGTACCCCGCTCAAAAATTTCGGCCAATTGGCGTAGTCGGCCGGCAGCGCCACCTCGCCGTCCTTTGGAGAGGCAGCGTGAACCACCGCTCCTGCCAGACCACCAACCCAACTCAGGCTCACCAACACCGCCATCGCGCAGATCATCTTGACCATGGGCACTTCTCCTCTCTGCATCATGCCTGGCACTCCATGCACATCTCGCAATCCGCCCCCGAGGGGCCGGGGTGGAGGGGGAGGCCGTCCCACTCACCCCGGGGAGGCAGATCCTGAAGAAGGGTGCACAACCTCAGGATCCGTCTTGACGCGTTTATCGCTTGGTCGCCCGGCGCCCGCTCAGCGGCACCATTTTCAAGTGCGGCGCGAAGTCAGCGGGACGGGAATCGGTTCGATTGCTCTCGACCAGAGCCGCCACGGAACGACGGAAAATACGGAGACTGCCCCCTCCGATCTTCGTCGCCTCCAGTCGCCCTTCATCGATCCAGCGATAGATCGTCCACTTGCTCACTTGAAGGAGTTGCGCGGCTTCTTTGACTCGCAACAGCGGTTGATCCATCCCCTCACTCCTTCAGACCTGGCGGTGGAAAGGAGCGGCTTCGACACCGCCCCTCCCCGACTGCGCGAGGGGGACGAGCCTCCCGAACAGCCGGGTCCACCATGCGTAGCCCCTACATCTGTCACAACAACACTTTGGGAACCGGCAGCGGAGGTCACAGGGAAGCACCTGCGCCGCCGGTCAGCCGAGGGAGAGGGCAATTCACCCCCGGACGCAGACACTTCGAGTGAATAGCTCAGGCCGAACGCCCGATTGTGGCGGCTCACAGTGCAGAGGCGATGCCATTTCAGGTTTGAACCTGAACAGCCCGACCCTCAATCCTGCTGTGAAGAAAGGCGACGCGCGCCCCGCCCGAACTATCCCCTCACGGAGACCGGCGGCGCACGGGTGTGCAGAGAAGCGTGACGTTGAACGTCGATGAGTAGAGGAGCAGAAGGAAGCTGATGAAGTTGGACGGCCCAGACCATGCCGCCGGCCGCGTGTGCAACTGGCCCGACATCGGACGTGGCCTGACAGGCCCATGAACAGAGCGTGGAATGAGAGTCTGTCCCGGAATGCTGGTGGTGATCTCCGGACGGGGTCGCATGGGCAAAGGAACAACCCGGAGCGACGAGCGCCAACGCCAGATACAGCACAGCGACCCCGAGGGTCACGACGGCGGCGGAGGTTTTAATGGACAATCGATTCATAGGTCTACGATCTTTCCTGGACACTCATCTACGCCCTTCGAAGAAACTTGTCTACCGACGGATGCTCACGGATGCTACACAATTATTCGTTTCGTTCACTCATCATGCAGACGCCCGTCCGGGGGAGGCAGTGACAGTGGCACTACCCCGTCGCGCCTGAGCCGTGGCCCTGGATCGCCGTTTCTTCCACCAGAGATAGACGCCGGTCGAGGAGAGCAGGACGATGACCACCCCCAGCAAACACACAAAGATTCGATAGGGAAGCCCGAACACATTGGCCATGTGCAGGGCATAGAGCCAGTTGCTGAGAGTGTTGCCGGCATATTGGCCCGCGGGCAGCAAGGTGAATTTCAGCGCCCCGCTATCCGCGTCAAAAAATACCTGGGTCGTGTAGCGGCGAGGGCGATCGTCGATTTCACGGTTGGTCTCAACCTGATACTGATAGAGGCCGAATTCGCGATACAGTCGCAGGGAAACCGGCCGGCGCACCGTCAGTCCCGCCTGCGCAACTTGCACCGCCATCAGCCGCTCCCCGACTGTCTGCGCGTCCAGCCAATTCAACCCCGGTCGCTCCATCGGAACAGGCCGTGGTCGAAACTCTGTCCAATACGGGCGGTAGTCGAAGAACGCCCGCGTGGTCAGGGTATAGACCGTATCCCAGAGATTCATGTAGACGCTCGACCAGGCGAAGATCAGCAGCGCACCCCACAGCCACAAACCGCTCGCTCGATGCAGGTCGAAATTCAGCCGATAGGGGCTGGCAGGCCACTTGATCATCCATGCCGTCTTCCAGCGCTGCCACCAACTCACGTGCGCAACACACTCCTGCCTGTTCGCCTGGCCGGTTCGGGATTGGTTCGCAGGAAACGTGAGATAGAAGCCGACGAAACAATCCAGCGTCCAGATGAAGGCACAGATGCCCAGCAGCCAAACACCCGGCATGTCCAAGGCCAAGGAATAGTGCAGCGCATAGACGAAGGACATGAGACCGGTCCACCCATTCCGGAGCGAGCCCCATTGCATCCGGTCCAGCACGGTACCTGTCGCCGGGTCCAAGACGACATAGTCATACCCAAGTTGAAAGGGCTGGCCGGTGGCCGGATCGATCCGTGGCTCGACCCACGCAGAGGTCGCGCCGTCGAATCCTTGAAGAGACACCTGCGTGACGCGCAATCGCGGCTCGGCAGTGTCCAGATGCGCTCCAAGCCTCCCGGCGCTTAACCATGTGGATGGATCGCGGTCGGGGTACCAGTGTGGGTGCACCAGCCGCTCGAGCTCAGGGTAAAAAGCCAGCAGGCTGCCGGTCAGGCCGACCACGATCAAGAATCCCGCCATCGTCAGCCCGGCCCAGCGATGCAGGCGAACCCAGAATGATCTGGTGAACATACCGGCTTCCTTCTGCAACAGCCTGAATCAGAATTCCATTCGAATCGTGCCGAACGCCATGAGCGGCTGCGCGGCAAACAGGCCAAACCGTGGCGATCGCTGGTTGTAAAAAATATCGGTCCCGTCGAAGTATTTCGTATTCGTGAGATTGCGCAGGTTGAGCTGGGCCGTCAGCCGTTGCTTCCCCAACATGGCCGTATAACTTGTCATGGCATCCAGTCGATAATAGGCAGGAAGGTCGAAGGTATTTTCCCGATCCCCGGACACCGCGCTGGCCGCCGAGACGCCTCCACCGACCCGCCAGCCCAACCCGTCCTCTCCCCCGAAGTGATACACGAGGAAGACCCGTCCGCTATGCGAGGGCACATTGTCCAGACGATTGCCCTGCAGGCCACTCTCGTCACGCGTCACCTTGGTGTCGAGATACGCATAGGTCACAATCAGATTCAGCTGCGTCGTGACCGTGCCCAAGAGATCGACTTCTACGCCTTGACTGCGCGCCTCGCCCACCGCCCTGGTATCCGTGGGGTCCGGCGTGGCGAGATCCGGCGTCAGAATGTTCTTTTTGGTCAGATGAAACAGCGCCACCGTGGCCGAGAGGCCCTGAAACAACTCTGCCTTCGTGCCCACCTCGAATTGCTCGCCGCGCTCAGGAGGCAATGCCTCCCCTGTTGCCGAGCGTCCATTGTTAGCGCCGAAGGATTTGGAATAGCTCCCATAGGTGCTGAGTCGCGGCGTCCACTGGTACAGGATCCCGGCGCGAGGACTGAACTGCCCGTCCGTTCTCACGGATCGTCCGTGGCGATCGGTAATGGCTTCCTCACGAGAGACGTCACTGTTTCCCTGCCCGACTTCCGCGTGGTCGTATCGTCCCCCGAGCAAGACATGCAGCTTGTCGAAGAGGGTGATCTGATCTTGAACATAGACACCGGCCTGCTTCACGAGCGACGACGAAAACCCTCGAAACCCGACTCCGTTCATCGCCTCGTCATAGGCCGAGGTCGGAATGCTGCCATACACAGGGTTGAAGATATTGATGGGAAAATTCGAAAGGCCCTCCGCGTAGCTATAATCGTAGGTGTCATGCAGGTAGTCCACACCGACCAGGACCTGATGCTTTGCGCCCAGCGCATCAAACTTTCCTTTGAGATCGAGGTTGGTGGCGTAGGTGGTGCTCATGAGTTTTTGGAACTGCGTAGTGCGGTCGAGCACTCCGGTGGCGTCGTCCAACGCCGTGGCGAAGACGTTCAACTTTTTCAGGCTGCCTTTACTAAGCAGGAAGCGGCTGGTAAGCGACCAATTCTGGTTGAACCGGTGAGTCAAGTCGTAGCCGAGGTTGAAATTTCCTGTCCAGTCGCTGGGATCGTTGGCTTCCTGGAACGACCGGCGAAGTGCGATCGGCGCCGGGCGATTGCCAAGAGCGGGAAAGATCGTATCGCTCTGCGCATCGTTCCTCAGATACTGCAGGTCGATGATCAAATCGGTCCGATCGGTCGGCTTGAAGGCCAGGACCGGAGCGAGAAACACCCGCCGCCCGCCCTGAAAATCTCGAAACGAGCCGTAGTCTTGATAGGCGCCGGACAACCGGTAGCCCACCGTCCCTGACTGATTTAATGGCCCCGTTGCATCCCAGACCGTTCGATAATGGTTGTAGGAGCCGAATTCCTGCTCCAGCTTGTAGTACGGTGTCGCGAGGGGACGCTTGGTCACCAGATTGATCAGACCACCCGGCTCTGCCCGACCAAACAGTACAGAAGCAGGGCCCTTCAACACTTCAATCCGTTCCAGGTTGGCCGTCTCATGCATACCAGGTTGGGAGCCGAGGCCGCCTGCAAGGGTCAACCCGTTGCGAAATACGTTCAAGCTGTTGAACCCCCGAATCTTGTACACATACCCTTCAATGTCGTTGTTATTCGAACGGATTCCGCTCACGTTCTGCAACGCATCCTGCAATCGATTCACCCGCTGATCCTGCATGACTTGCTTCGGCACCACTTGCACGGCCATCGGCGTTTCCATGAGCGGCGTGTCCGTCTTCGTCGCAGTAGACGCCGACTCTACGGTGTACGACTCGCGTTGCGCAGTGACGAAGACCGGCTTGGCCTCGACCACCGGGATGTCTCCCGACTCCGGAAGCATATCGGCTCGAGAGCCCTCCGCCGGCGACACAGGCAGAGGCAGCGCAACGGACGGGGACGGCGTACTGGCTGGAACCGGTTCGTCTACCTTGGGTACGTCGGCAGGTGGACTCTGCTCGGCCACGCGCTCCTGATCCTGAGAGGATGGCGCCGGTTGGACCTGTGGTCCCATGCAGGCAGGCAGCAGGGCAAGAACAAGAATGGCCGTGATCGTCACCGAATGAATTCGACTGACAGTGGCGAACCGGCGGGACGTAGACGTGGTCGAACACAACATCGTGATGCTCCTCGTTGATGCGAACGGGTCGCAGCCCGCACGAAAAGAGACTTCGGCATGGCGGCACACGACCTTATGTGGGCGTACTGGGACGTTACGCGAGCATCAACGTGGGAGGAGCACGCAGACCATGGGAGTAGGAAGAGAAGCAGCCCGTCGGCGGCCGGTCTTCAACATGAAAGTGCGGGAACCAAACAACGACCGGTGGAGGAGCTAGGGATTCAATACATGGAAGACCGACTGCGGCAGACTCTTGGGGCGAATCAATCCCGGAAGAGGGATGCTGAGGAAAACCATCCGTATGCTCCCCTTCAACCGCATAGTGCTCGGCCAGGTCCACCGCGCTCCAGAGCGGCGGCAGACCAAGCCACCACCAGACCGGCAGGAAGAGAAGCAGGACGACGTAGACTTTCCAGGATCGATCGAGGCGAGACATGTGACAGACTCCTGCGCGAGCTTATACCAGACGCTCGGCGGACTGCCTACGGATGGGTGCTCACCGATGCTACAGATCGTGCAGAAATCTGCCTGCGCAACACCTACGCCGTCCGCTCCCCCAGCGCTTGCACAATGTCGAGCCGGGCGGCACGGGCGGCCGGGACCAATCCTCCGATGAGCCCCATGCACACCGCGAACAGCACCCCCTCGCCGACCATGCCGGGGGTGAGGTGAAACCCGAACGCCAATTCAGCCCCGGTATCCCAGTTCACCGTCGAAATCGTCACGCGATTCAACAGGGCCGCACCGGCCACGCCCAACAGACCGCCGGCAAGGCCCAACAGGATTGATTCGAGCATAAACGCCTGCAGAATGTGGCCGCGCGTAAATCCCAGCGTGCGGAGCGTGCCGATCTCGGTCGTCCGATGCGCCACGGAAGCGGACATCGTCATCGTCGCCCCGAGGATCGCGCCGACACTGAACACCACGGTCAGGAACAACCCGGTGACACGAATGAGCCGGGCCAGGCCTTCGGCTTTCCCTTCGTAGTATTCCGGTTCGCGTTTCACCGAGACTTTGAATCGGGGATCGCGCTCCAATCTCGCCTTGAATGCCGGCAGCATCTCCGGGTCGGCGAGGCGCAGCGTCATGGACGAGAACGCCGTGCGATGGAACGTGGTCATCATCTGATCGACGTCTCCCCACACCTCCGAATCGAATCCGCTGCCCTCCGCCTCGAAGATCCCCACAACGGTCCACTCCCGCCGCCCAAACCGCAGCGTTTCAGCCAGCCGGGCTTCGGGAAACTGCCTAGCCACCTGGCTGCCGACAATCACCTCCGTGGTGCCAGGCTGCCACGCTCGCCCGTGTACGATGCGTACGCGGGGACGCACGGCAAACACGACGGGCGAAGAGCCGCGTACGGAAAGACTGGCCAGGCTCCCTCGGTCTTGCTTGCGCAAGGTGAGCTGCAAGGCAATTTCACGCACCGCCGCGACCTGATGGTCCTCCAAGGTGACCACGTCCGGCTGCGCGGCCAGCACCCCGGCCTGATCCCGCGACAGACTGCTTTCGATCTCCGACAGCGCGCCTTTACTCAACAGGATGGCATTAGCCGGATCGCCGGTCCTCCCCATCGTTCGCTCCAGGCCATGCGCCAGCATGAGAATCGCCACAAACACGAAGACCACGAGGCCCAGTCCCGACAGCGTCAGCAGCGTCGTGACGCGTCGCGCCCACAGGTTCCTCAGACTGTATACGCTCCACAACAACCAGTGACCTCGTGACCGTAACCCGCATTCTCCATGAACACTTCTGTTGCAATCGCCGATTCACTACTACGACAGGCCTTCGGCCGGCGGGCTCGCCCCTCGGATCCTCACCGTACTGCATGAGTACGCATCGGGTCCTCCCGGCTCCGCGCGCCGGTCTCGCCACGTGACTCGGCGATTTCACGACGAACCGCCATGAAGAATGCGGGTTAACCCCGGTGACGCAAGCCTTCCAGCGTCGTCATGCGGCTGAGGCGTACCGCCGGCCAGAGGGCCGCCAGCACGCCGACCACTCCCATCACGCCCAGGCACAACCAGATTGTCTCGGCGGTGATCTCGTACGTCCCCACTGTTTTCCCGCCCGCCACCATGACCGCATAGAGCCGCGCCGCCGGGTACAACAACCCTAATCCGGCCACTGCCCCGCCCAACGCCACCAGCAGCGATTCGCCGAGGACCAGCGTCACCAAGTGACGCGGCCGAAATCCCAACGTCTTCATGACACCGTACTCCCTGGTTCGCTCGCGTACCGCCATCGCCAGCGCATTGACCAACACCAGGGTCGCAATGCCGTTCATCACGCCCGACAGCCAATCCAAGGCATCGAGCAATGCGCCGGCGCGTGCGACCCAACCGGCGATGTACGCCTGTTCCCGCTCCGTTCTAGTTTCGGCAAAGGAGTTGGCAAACGTGGCATCGATGGCCGCGACCACCGTGCGGGGATTCACGCCCGGGGCTGTCGTGGCGACGTACCAGCCCACCTGATCGACACGGTCGGGCACCGTCGTCTTCAAACGCTCGTTGGCAAACTGCCAATGCACATACAGTTCGCCTTCACCCATGATGGCGGGGTTGCTGCTGTGGAAGATGCCGCGGACGACCAGCTCCCAATTCCCGGGATGCGTCGTGCCCTTGAGCGGGATCACATCCCCAACCTTCCAACCGAATCGGGCCGCGAGTTTCCACCCGATGATGCAGCCGCCTCGGTCCTTGAGGAACGCCAGGCGATCGCTTTCGTTCAAGAGGATCTCCGGGTACGTTTCAAAAAAGGTCCCCATGTGTTCAGCGAAAGCCCCGAACGACTCCTTGGCATCGCGGTACTCCACGCCGAATACGTTGCCGTAATGCACCAGCTGCACACCAGGAATCACTGCGATCCGTTCTTTATACGCCAGCGGCAACTGCAAAGAGTCCGACATGGCATGCACGCTGATCAGCCGGTTGTGTGCCGCCGCCTTCACGCCGCTGTGCCATTCATCAAGCGTCAGTCGCAGCAGGCCGAAGGCCAACACGACCATCGCCAGGCCGCCGATGGTGAGCGCCAGGCGGACCGGCCGCCTGATCGTATTTCTGAGCATCAAGTGCAGCAGCGTCACGGCGGCATCTCCAGAAGCCCCTTTTCCAGATGCCGGATCATCTGCGCACGCTCGGCGGCGCGAGGATCATGAGTCACCATGACAATGGTCTTCCCCAGTTCCCGGTTCAGCCGAGCCAACAGCGTCAGGATGTCGTCGGCGGATTCGCGATCGAGATTGCCGGTCGGTTCGTCCGCCAGGATCATGGTCGGGTCGCTGACGATCGCGCGCGCCACGCCCACCCGCTGTTCCTGCCCACCCGACAGCTGCCGCGGATAGTGATCCATGCGATCAGCCAGTCCCACTAGGCGCAACGCCGTCTTCACATGGTCGACTCGCTCCCGTCGCGTCAAATGCGTCAACGCCAGCGGCAATTCCACATTCTCCGCCGCCGTCAGGACCGGAATGAGATTGTAGGTTTGAAAGACATAGCCGATATGGCGCGCGCGCCATCGAGCCATCTCACCCTCTGACAATTGATCCAGCCTGGTTCCTGCCACCACCACCGACCCGCTCGTCGGCCGATCGATGCCGGCGATCACGTTCAGCAGCGTGCTTTTGCCGGAGCCTGACGGGCCCATGATTGCGAGAAAGGTCCCCGCCGGGATGACGAAGGAGAGGTCCTTGATCACAGACACCTCCGTGCCTCCGCGGCTGTACGTCTTGGTGACCTGATGGAGATGGACGACCGGATCAACCATGGATGGGCCCTTCACGAAGCACGGTGGAACACCGAGACCGTGCTTCCGGAACGGAGCGTCTCGGTCGGCGCAACGATCACTTCATCGGTCTGAACGAGGGGCCCATGCACCGGGACCATCCCGGCCACGGCGGTGCCGGCTTGCACCACCGCTTCCGCCACGATCCCCGCGCGCACGATCAGCACCACTGTTCGCCCCTCACGCATCACCACGGCGGTGGAGGGCACGCCCCAGTCTTCCCCCTGCTCGGTCGGCGCACCCGGCATCGGGCCGAAGGTCACTTTTGCGCTCAACTCAGGCCGCACCCGATCGTCCAGGTCACGAAACCGGATGCGCGTCAACACGGTACCCTTGGCGCGATCCGCAATCGGCATCACCTGCAAGACCTCGCCCTGATACCGGTGGCCCGGCACGGAGTCGAGCTGAATCTCCACCGATTGACCGGCGCGCACACGATGAATCATCGCCTCCGACACCTCGGCATCCACCGTCACCGACAGGGGATCGACCATGTTCACCACGGACCCGCCGGAGCGGACGGTCGCGGTGAACGGCGAGACGACTTCGCCGATCTCGGCCAGTTTCTTCACGATGACACCGTCGAACGGCGCGCGAATACTCGTATTCTCCAGCTGCACCGTGGCATTTTGCCGTTCGGCTTCTGCCGCAGTCACCGCCGCTTCGGCAGACTTGACCGCCGCAGCGGCGCGGCGAAGCCGCGCTGACGCCATGTCGTATTCGGATCTGGTCACAAAGGATTGCTCCAGAAGCGTCTTCACCCGCTCGAAACTCAGCGTCGCCTCTTCAAGCTCCGGTTTGGCGGCACCCAATTGCGCCCGCGCCACGCCCAGCCGGGCCAAGGCCTGCCGGTACAGCGCGTCCATGTCGTCATGTTCGATGCGCGCGATCAGTTGCCCTTCTTTCACCCGATCCCCCACGTTGACGCCGAAGTAGATCAGCCGTCCGGTGCCCTTCGAGGCAATCGACGCCTGCCGCTGCGCGACCACATACCCGGTCGCCGCCAGACCTGCCCCGCTCCCGGAGGGCATGCGCACCACCGGAACCACTTCAACTCGTTGGTCCGGTCGAAGCCAGGCCGTACTCCAGGCCAAGCCCGCCACAGCCAGGAGGACCGCCAGCGTCAGCCACGGCCATCGGCGACCACCAGAAGACGGAGTGCCACCAGGCGCGGGACGAGAAATCGCCAACCCGTCTAAATCGGCATCATGGATGCCGGATTTGCGAGGCTCAGGACGATCAGATGATTGATGACTGAACACGGGAACCTCCTCCACGGAACGGCAGCGAGTCGTGCCATTCCTTCTGGTTTCCTTCGCACTGCAATCTGCCGCACCGGGGGCTACGAGGCCGGTGCGAGCGACCGACGCGCTCGTCCCCGTCGCTTGCGCCACCACATGAGAAACCCGGTGGCGTAGATGACCGGGCAGGCCAGGCCGCTCGCACAGACCAGCAAGCGGCCGGGTAGGCCGAACGCTTGCCCCGAATGCAGGGGCCATTGCCAATCGAGAAACGTTTCCCCGGCGCTCCGCCTCGTATCAGGAGCGCGCACGTCAACGATCGCGCCGCTGTACTGATCGACGCTCACGATCCGCTCCGACCAAAACGCACTGAGCCCCGGCACCCCCTGCCTGCCGACTTGATAAACTCCCGTCGCATCGTCCGGCATGGCAATGGAGCTCAGCCGGCCCTCGGGATACCGAGCTGCGGCCAATTCCACCGCCCGTTGCGGACTGATCGGATACGATCCATCCACAACAGTCGGCGGAGCAGATTGCGCAGGGCCACGGGTGGCTGGCGACAGAATCTGCGTGATCCAGATAATCGGCTCGGCCCAATTCATGTAGGCACCAGACAGGAGCACGGCGCCGATCGCCAGACAGAGATACAGCGACACCGTTTTGTGCAGATCGAACAGCAACCGGAACAGGGCGAACGGCCGTCGGATGACAAACGCGTATCGCCATTGGCCGTTCACCGGCCACCAGACGATCACACCTGTGACCAGGGACAGGATCAGCAACCAGGCCGCGATTGCCGCCAGGGTCACGCCCGTCAGCCCGGCGAACAGCTGGTAGTGCAGTGCAAAAATCGCATCCACCAAGTAGTGCGGGATCCATTCGTCGGGCCCATAACTGCGTACCCCCGTCACTCGGGCCCGGTAGGGATCGACAAAAATCCGTTGCCAGGCTTTCGACGGCTGCTCCATATAGACAGCCATGACCCGCTCGGGTTTCGTCGACCCATAGACCTGTGTGATACGGCTCCCCGGCGCCGCCGCCTGCTCTGCCGCCGCCAAAATCTCACCTATCGGCCGGTAGCTACTCTGCCCGTCTGCAGGCGCGCCCACCGTCAGCAATGCAGGATTCAGCCACTCGTCGATTTCCTGAAAGAACACCAGGATACTGCCCGTCAATCCGAAGACCACCAGCAGCGCCCCTGCGATCAGGCCCAAATAGAGATGCGCCTGCACCCACCACGTTCGCCACACTCGCGCGCGACGGTCCCGCACTCCGGCTTGAACGAGCTCGCCGGATGCCCCCGCAATCGACGAAGATGTGACGGCTCTATCAGACATGCGACAGACACTCCTGCGCCCTGCGGACGCAGCATTGCGGCAGCGATGACACCGTCCGCAGGGCAGTCCTCATTCCAGCGACAGACGGACGCCGGGTGAAGACGTATTCCACAACACGGCTCCATTCCCCTCGGACCCGCATCGGGATGGTGGCTATTCAGTACGGATGAAACGGGTGATCAGGAGTACGTCACGGGAGGACCGCGGCCGTGGGCCGCAATTTGAAACAGGGTGCGATACGACAGGAGCAGTAGCAACAGCGGCACAAACTCAGAGACCACAATCGGGAGACGTGGTACGTCCGGAAGGATGAACGCCGTTTCGTCCTGCGTCACCGTGCAGGCCCAGGTCGTCAGGGGACTTGCCTCGGCTTGACCGTGGTGACAAGGATCACGGTCTCCCCCAGCATGGAGATGGAAACTCCGAGAGGTCGGCCGTTCGAAATCAATGAAGCACGTATGACACACGAAGCCGGCCACCACACGGATGGCCACCAGCAGACAGGCGACGACAAAGAGCAGCGACGGGGCCCGCCCCGTTCGCCCACGGAGAGACATGATGTGGAGGAGCTTGTTCATCACAAATACTCTATACAGTTTCAGACGCACTACCATACGAAACTGCCACCCTCATGTCTACTACCTGTTGCTCACAGGTGCTACAGTCCACACCGGGGTTTCGTGGTGTAGACCGCATCCCCTGCCGATGGCTCACGACATGTCGTCGTGAGCCACTCTCGTTTCCGTTCGCTTCAGACTTCACGTTTCACGCCCCTAGAACTCCATCCGGATCGACCCCATGAAGAAACGCGGCATACCGTAGTAGGTCGGACCATACGAGAAGACCTGACCGATATAGCTTTTGTCGAGCAGGTTATCGACGTTCAGCTGTGCCGTGTACCGGGCCGTGCCGACACGCCAGTGATAACTCGCCATCAGGTTGGTGATCACATATCCCGGCGCCTGGGCCGTTTCGCCGAACCCGATCTGCCGCTCACCCACCCCCTGTACCCCGACTCCCACCCGCAATCCTTGGAGCGTTTCCTCCTGGAACTGATAGACGGTCCATAGACTGCCGCTATTGACGGGCGCGTTGTTGAGGCGCTTCCCCATCGTCCCAAGCGCGGGATCATCCTTTGTGGTCTTGGCAAAGGGCGTGTAGGCATAGGCCCCGATAACGCTCCAGCCCGGCAGAATTTCCCCGCTGACGTCCAACTCTACACCACGGCTCTCACCCTCGCCGACCGCCCTGGTTTCCCCGGGAAAAAAGACCGGCAAATTCTGCTTGGTCAGGTCGAAGTAGGCCAATGAGCCGATAAACCGGCCGCCGAACAGTTCCGTCTTGGCCCCCACCTCCCATTGTTGAGCCGTTTGCGGCGGCAGCGGCACAACCGAACCGGCGGTAAACGTATTCGACGCGCCAAAGTTTTCCGTATAACTGCCGTAGAGCGAGAACTCCGGCACCGGACGCCATACGACGCCGGCTCGTGGCGAAATCCGCTCATTCGTATCCTTGATGGTCGGCGTGCGAACGCCCAGATTCTCGTTGGAGGTGGACGTCTTCGCGTTGTCGTATCGGAATCCCGCGAGAATGTGGATATGGTAGGGCAACTCGATTTGATCCTGCGCGTAGAGACCGAACCAGGGCAGCGACCGGGTGTATTTCGTCACATCACCAGGCGCGATGACCGGCGGTCCCGCCGTGTGAACCGGGTTGAAGATATTGCTCACGTCGTCGGTGGCCGGCGTAAACCCTGCCATCGTCGCGCGAATGTCGCTGTGGAGATAGTCTCCCCCGAACAGGAGCCTGTGCTTGATCGGGCCGGTGGTGACGTGGCCGGTGAGCTCGAGGGCATTGAACACATTGCGCGTGTAGTCCCGACCGTCTGTATTCTGCGCAAAGAAGAATCGACTCACATCCCCGTTCGCCGCGGCATTCCCCACATTCTGTCCGGTTAACGTCAATTGATGGTTGCTGAAATTGAACCGATGCCTGATCGACCAGGCGTCGTTGAAGGCATGCTCCGTGATCAATGAGACCAGATGATACTTATCGTTCTGCAGGTTCCAGCGTTCGCCGAGATTCAACTCCCGCGCAATGGGGGCCGGACGGTTGCCCAGCAGAGGAATATTGCCTTTGCCCGTGAGCGAGATATCGCTGTACTCATACTTCAGAGTAGAGGTGGTGTGATCCGTGATTCGCCATCGCACCTGCGGGGACACAATCAGCCGTTCATTGCCCCCGAACTGCTGGAACGTCTGGTTCGTTTGATAGCCGATATTCAATCGGTAGGATACGGAGTTGTTTGCGGTCAACGGACCGGTCAGATCGGCGTTGGTCCGGTACCAGCCATACGAGCCGAACTACTGCTGCAGCGAATAATAGGGCTGATCCAGCGGTTGCTTCGTGACGAAATTGATGATGCCGCCGGGCTCGGCCCGTCCATAGAGAATGGAGCCGGGGCCTTTCAAGACCTCCACCCGCTCGATATTCGTCAGGTCTTCTCCGTGAAACCACTGGCTCTGAAACGGGTAGCCATCGCGATAGAAGTTAAACTGATCAAACCCCCGCACATTAAACTGCATGTCGCCCTCGGCGCCGCTGATGACGCCGCTGACGTTTTTCAGCGCCTGATCGACCCGCACGACCTGCTGATCGCGCATGACCTGTTGAGGGACAACTTTCACCGACATCGGCGTCTCCATGATCGGTGTGTCGGTTTTGGTCGCCGTCGCCGTGGTTGTCACGTGATAGGACTCGGCTTGCGCCACAATATGCACCGGTTTGACATCAACAACGGGAGCATCGTCCCTTGTGGGTGCTCCCGTTCCGGCCAAGACTTCGGCCTGAACGGGTACGGGAAGCGGCACGGGCAGAGCCGGCGGAGACTGCCTTGCCTGCGTCGCCTTGTCTCCTCCGGAGTCCCCGATCGATTCTCCCTGAACCGGTGCGGCAGCTGGAGTGGCAGAAGTCTTGTCCGTCGCCACCGGTTTGTGCGGACCGATACAGGCCGTCAGCAACGTAAGGCCGGCGACCGCGACGATTCTGCCGATGCCCGCGGAGCCGCGGCGAAGACATATGAGAGATCGAGATGCGTTCTGACACGAGTCCGTTGACTTCATCGACAACACTCCTCCTTCGGTTCCCGCTCTACACGCACGGAACCGGAACTTGCCGGGGGCAGACCGGTGACGAAGGCTGAGCGGCTGCACGCAGGGTGTACGGGGCTGGTCCTTCAAAGACCTGTCCCTTCCGGCATCGGATGATGCCGGTTCCCTGGCGTGCGGCCCGCCTTCGGTGTAGCGGCCGTGCGACTCCCGATTAGGTGATATGGATGAGAACCCTGCGTTACGAGACGAGAAGGAAGAGATAGGGTGGACCGCGGCCGTGAGGAACAATCGCAGAACGACTCCCGAACGAGAGCCTGAAAAGCAGAAACGGAAGAAACAGCGCCACCACCACCGGCAAGAGCGGGACATCGGGCAGGATAAAGGCAGACTCATCCTGATTGACTGAACAGGCCCAATCACTCAGCGGGCTTGTCGGGGCCTTGCCGTGATGACAGGGGATTCTATCGCCGCCGGCATGGAGGTGAAACGACCGCGCGGGCGGTGGCTCGATTTCGTTGAAGCAACTGACATGGAGGAATCCGGCGACGAGGCGAATGCCGATCAGGAACAGCGCCAGCAGCACTGCATGGCGCGATCTGCTCCCCTGATGCCCCGGCACATGCATAAACCGACAGACGTCTTTCACCCACTACCCCGGCAGAAAATAAGGGCCCTCACCCTACGAAACGACTGGGAGAATTGTCTACCGACGCCTGCTCACTCTTGCTACACAGCTCTCTGGAACACGTGGACAGGCCCGGCATTGTGACCAATGCCGAGCCTGCTTCACACAGGATTCCGGGATCACTCAGTAATAAATCGAATACCCAATCGAGGCCGTCGTCCCGCGCCCCGCGAAATAAAAGCTGTTGGTGAAGGAAATCTGATTGAACGGCGTCGCGTACTGTTTGTTCAGCAGATTTTCCACCCCGAACCGGAGCGTGCCAGGCCCGGCTTTGACCGTACTGATCAGATCGACCAGGAAATACTCCGTCTGGCCGAAGGGATCCGCGGTGGGATCAATGCCGGAATTGAATGCGGTCAACGAGCGAGAGCGGCTGCCGGAATAGAGCACTTGAATCCGGTTGCGCCATTGCCATTCCGGGACCGTCAGGTGTTCGAGGTAGGCGGTGATCTTCTGCGGAGCGATGGAGAAGCCGTTCAACGGCACGCGCACATCAGGATTGAACCCGATGGTCTGATCGCCTTCCACGAAGGTGTAGGTTCCACCGAGTCGAACCCGGTCGATCGGCTGCACATCGAGGGTGGCCTCCACCCCGTAGATATTTTGCGGGGCGCGCCGCAACGAATTCGTGAACTGATCAAAGTTCAGCCCCAGCGACGACTTGGAGATATATCCGGACACCGAAGCCTGAACCTTGCTCCATTTACCTCGCAGACCAAGTTCATAGTTATTCACTCGTTGCGGCTGTAAGCGCTGCAGCGAGATGGCGGTACCGGCCGGCACATTGCCCAACGCATTGTCGATCGACCCGACGGGCACATTGAATCCTTGGCTAAAATTGAAGAACAGATCCAACGGGTCCAGCAAGTGATACACAAATCCCGCGTTGAACACCGTCGTGTCGAATTCGATGGCGCTCGCCGCGAGAAACGAGCCGTTCCCGGTGAAGTCACTACTCGTCACTTTCACCCGCTCATAGCGAACCCCGCCGCGCAAGACCAATGCCGGAAGCGGAGTCCACTCGCCCTGCGCAAACGCGGCAGTACTGTTTAAGACACGGGAGGGAGATGAGGCCACATCTCCCGTCTTGCTGAACACCCGTCCGCCGGAGCCGTCAAAGACAGACTGATCGTACAGCGTTGTAGACTGGGCGCCGTGCTGGCTGGAAAAATCCATACCCCACACGATTTCCGGCTTTCCGTAAATAGGAATGGGCGTCGTGATGTCGAGCCTGGTTCCCAACACGTCGCTTTGGTTATAGCCCTGCAACACATCCGTGCCGCCGAACAGCCGAGTGTCAAGCGTCGGAAACCGCGTCTGCTGCGTACGGTAGTAGCCCTGCAAATGAACTCGGCTGCCGAGGAACAGGTGGGGATGCGTGTAGTCGGCACTAATCTGCGTATTCGCCAGCTTGGGTTGGTCGGCCAACGACAAACCGGGTACGTACCGCGCAAACGTCCGTGGCAACGCGTCCACGTTGGGATCCACCAGGTAGTTCGTATCCTGACGCGACTCCTTGCGGTTGAAGGTCAGTTGAAACCGGTGATCGCCGAAGGTGGCGCCGAACTTACTCATGATGTTGTAGTTCTTCGTGTCGGCAAATCCACCGACCGTATTGGTGCCGGGCATGGTGCGAGAGCCCTCCGCATCGAACATCCCGCCCTGTTGGCTGAAGCTGCCGATAATGTTGTAGTCGAACCAGTCTTTCTTGCCCTGAAAGCCCTGCACCACCGTGCCGCTGAGTCCACGCAAGACTCGGGTGAGCGATCCACTGCCCTGCACATCCGTGTAGTAGCTTGGCTTGCCCTCGCCCGGCTGCTTGGTAATGATATTGATGAGACCACCCATCGCGCCGTTACCGTAGATCGCGGTGGAACCGCGGATGATTTCGATGCGTTCGATGGCGCTGGGATCAATATGAGCGAGGTCCAATTCCGTCGTCGGGCTGCTCTGCTGCGGCACACCATCAATCAAGATCGCAATCGACCGGCCTCTGATCTTCAGTGAGGTGCCGGAATCCATCGATTGGTCGTTCTGCGACATGCCGGGCACCAGTTTCGTCAAGATCTGTGTGATGCTCCGGCTCGGCGAGGCGGCAAGCTGCTGCCGCAATTGTTCTTCCGACACAATGGTGACCGCCTGGTTCAGGCTTCCCATGGAGGTCGGAGTGCGGGTAGCCGAGATCAGCACCTCCGAGGCATCCACCACCGGGATTGCTTCTGCCGGTTCCCCGGACTCCGGTTCGGCTGCCCATCCTGACAGGCTGGGACAGAAGACAAGGACCCCAAGAGCAACCGCGATTCGAGTGCTGAGTGTCGATGTGAGACGAGGCATCTTCATGGTGGCACAACTTCCTTTCATTCCTGGCACAGGCCGTCTGTTCGGGAACGGACAACAGACGCCGAGCCCGATACGCTGCCTGCGGCAGAGGAGAAGACCGGACAAGTTCGCAGTCCGGTCCGGCTCGTCATCATGCGAACCCATGCGCATGGCGCAGGCAGCATCGGACCACGGGAGGCCCGGCTCGAGACGCTTCAATGATGATGTTGATGGTGCGTTAACAGGCGCAGGCGGCAAGCGGAGGGCCGCGGCCGGTGGCCGAAATCAGCAGGCGACTGCGATAAAAAACGAGCAGCACCACCAGCGGGACAAACAGCGCGACCACGACCGGCAGGCGCGGAATCTCGGGCAGGATAAACGCATTGTCATCCTGGTTGACCGAACAGGCCCAGTTGACCAGTGGTTTGGCTTCGGCCTGCCCGCGGTGACAGGGCTCCCGGTCGCCGCCGCCATGGAGATGGAAGTTGCGGGTCGCCGGCGTTTCCAGTTCGGTAAAACAGGTCGCGCAGACGATGGCGGCAGCCAGGCGGATCACAATGAGCACGCAGACGACCGAGACCGCCAGGAACGGACCCCGTGTCGACTGTCGAGCCCCATGCATGGAGCGCCATACGTTCATACGCCTTACCCGTCGAGTGGAAGGCGCCCATGCTACGAAACCGACGATAAATTCGTCTACCGACGATTGCTCACACTTGCTACAGTTTGCAGCACAATCGCACGGTGACCAGGGAAGGGACGCCGTGCCCGCCGGAACGGCGGGCACGGCATCTTTTCGCGCACGGGCGGGACAGAAACTAGAACTCCATGCGGATCGACCCCATGAAGAAACGCGG
>CP092081.1:3119399-3150636 GCA_022226935.1 Nitrospira sp. | reverse complement strand
AGCCTTGGAATGAAAGTCGACGCCTTGCCGTCAGGCGACGCGGGCGTGCGTTCAGAGTAAGAAAGGAACAGGACTACCGTGCGCCACAAAAAGAAGGGTCGACAGCTCGGACGTCAAACCAAACACCGATGGGCTCTGTTCAGAAGTCTCGTGACTTCACTGTTGGAGCAAGAGCGTATCGAGACGACGGAAGCGAAGGCGAAGGAAATTCGTGGTTTCACTGACCGAATGATCTCTCTTGGCAAAGAAGGGACATTGCCTGCTCGTCGTCGCGCATTGAGCTTCTTGCGGAGCAAGGCCGTGGTGTCGAAGTTATTCACCGACGTTGCGTCACGGTTCCAAAACCGTCCGGGCGGCTATACGCGTATCATCAGAACCCGCCGTCGGATTGGGGATGCGGCTGAGATGGTTGCGATCGAATTGGTGACAAGACCGGAAAAGCCTAAGGCAGTGTCTTCCGCTGACACGTCAGTCGCGGAGAAAAAAGAGCCAACGGACAAAAGTTCAGCGCCTGCAGAAAGCTAACGAGAAGAAGGCCACGACGACCTCTCTGTCGTCGTGGCCTTCGGGTTTCTTCCCTGCCTTTTATCGCATTGCCATTCACACCATTTTCTCAGGCCATACGCCGTCCCTTTTGTTTACTTGGCTTCGGTGGAATGCTACTATCATGCCACCAGGGTCTGACCTGGGAAGCTCTTTAAAATAGGAGCTTTTTTCCATGTGGGAACGTTGGGTTCGGCGAGGTCTTTTAGCTCTCAGCGTGGTTCTTGCGGCATTTCTTGGGTATTTGCTCATTACACGCTCCAATCCTGGCTCTTCGTCGCGGTCGGTTGCCCCGGTCGAGGCCGAATCTGCCGATGCGCGTATTCAGGATTTCACCTTTACCCAGACCAAAGGCGATCTCGTTCAGTGGAAAGTGCAGGCCGAGCAGGCTCGCCTCTACGAAAAGGAGAGCCGTGCCATCCTCAGCAACGTTCAGATTACCCTGTACGGAATGCAGGGAAAAGAGTTGACCTTATCCGGAGATGAGGGGACGCTGGATACGCAAACAAAGAACTTTCAATTGTCGAACAGATCCACGCCGATTGTAGTTGAGACGCAAAGTGGCTATACCATTCAGACAAATCACCTTGTATGGACTGATGCACGGCATGAAATTCAAACTCCGGACCATGTCACCATTCAGGGGCATGGATTGCAAGTCACGGGAAGAGGATTGCTGGGGAAGATGGATACGGAGGAATTCCAAATCCTTGACGACGTGCATGTGGATGTCGTGCCTGCTTCTTAGCGGCGAGGCGATGCCAGGCACCCCCGAGGCCTACGCGATAGAAACACGTGCGACAAAAGAGTCCCCGGCCAATGCCGCCCCTACCACGATTACGTCTCGGACGATGACCGTCAACAATCAAGAAAACACGGCGATTTTTGACGGAGCCGTCGTTTTGACGCGCGGCCTGTTGGTTGTGCATTCAGATCACATGGTGGTGTCTTTTCACCCGAGCCGTAATGGCGCCGATAATAAAGACCCCGGAGGCGCGACAAAATCAAAAGGTGTCACCAGCTCGCCGTCGGCCGACTCCAAGGACCGAGATGCGGCGCCCGCCGTTTCCGAGCGCAGTATTCGCATGGTCGAAGCGACCGGTCGAGTGAACATCAAGAAAGAAGACGGTCACGCCACTTGCCAGAAGGCTGTCTATTATGAGGAGCAGAAAAAGATCGTGCTCACGGGCGAGCCGGTGGCCTGGCAGAAGGGAACTCGTGTGTCCGGAAAGCGGATCATTATGTTTCTGGACGAAGACCGGAGCGTGGTGGAAGGCGACTCCCAGGTCATTATCGAAGGTGAAGGTGGTGGCAAGCGGTGATCGAGATCAAGCCAATCGTCGGTCAGGCGCCGCAAGATGGCTTGGCAGCGCGTTCGGACCAAGCGGATCGCCTGGCGGCCAGTGGATTGGTCAAGAGTTTTCGCGGACGAAAGGTGGTCAAGGGTGTATCGCTCGACGTGCAGGCCGGTGAAGTGGTCGGACTGTTGGGGCCGAACGGCGCTGGAAAGACCACTATCTTCGATATGATGGTGGGACTGTGTCAGCCGGATGAAGGGCAGATTGCGCTGAGCGGCAACGACATTACCGATCTACCCATGTATAAGCGGGCCCGGCGAGGAATTGGATATCTTCCCCAAGAGTCGTCGGTCTTTCGCCGGCTGTCCGTGGAGCACAATATTCTTGCGATTCTTGAGATGCTAGGCTATTCGAGAAGTGAACGAATGGAGCGGGTGGAAACGTTGCTCAAAGAGCTTGATCTGGTGCATATTCGAAAAAGTAAGGCCTATGCCTTATCGGGAGGAGAACGCCGGAGGTTGGAAATTACGCGGGCGCTGGCAACGAGTCCGCTCTTCATGCTGTTGGACGAACCCTTTGCCGGCATCGATCCGATAGCGGTCGCAGATATTCAGCACATCATCATTCGATTGAAGCAACGGCATATCGGGGTGTTGATCACGGATCACAATGTGAGGGAAACCCTCTCGATTACGGATCGGGCCTATATCATCAATGAAGGCACGATTTTGGAGGCCGGTCCTCCAGGGGTGATCGAGAAAAGTGAAATGGCTCGGGCGGTATATTTGGGCGAAGGATTTCGCCTGTAGCCGGCAGGGAGTGGGGCGATGAAGCTGCGACTGGATCTTCGGCTTAGTCAGAAACTGATCATGACGCCGCAATTGCAGCAGGCGATCAAGTTGCTGCAATTATCTCGCTTGGAGCTTCAACAAAGTCTGCAGCAGCACCTCATGGAAAACCCCTTGCTGGACGAACTGGTGGCGGAAACCGAAGAGAGCGAGGAAGCCGCGGCCACTGAGCGTGAACAGCCTGATACCGCGACGACGGCGGCCGCGGAGACACGCGGGGAAGGCGATGACAAGCCGGCGGAGAGCGGAGAGAATGCCGAAGAGTTTTCCGCCTCTACTTGGGAAGACTATTTCGATACAGACATGCGCCGTGGCGAGACTGAGTACAGCTCCTCGTCCAAAGAAGAATTTCCCTCCTATGAGCAGACCGTTGCCAAGGCGACGTCGCTCGAAGACCATCTTGTCTGGCAGCTGTCTTTGTCGGGGTTGTCCGATCGTGAAAAGGCCATTGGCCGTCTGATCATTGGAAATCTGGACGATGACGGCTATCTCCGGATGACGCTGGACGAACTGGTGGCAGGATCCGAATATTCCGTAGCAGAAGCCGAATCGGTACTGAAAGATGTGCAGGGGTTCGATCCCAACGGCGTGGCGGCGAGGGACCTGTCCGAGTGCCTGCTGCTTCAGCTTAAGTTCTTAGGACGAAGCCAGCTGGGCTCTCTCGGGTCGCGGCCTGGGGTGCTGAAGGGGTCGGTACTGGAAGCCATCGTGCTGCACCATCTGAAGGACCTGGAAAAGAAACAATATAATCGTATTGCCAAGGCGTTGAATATTTCCATGGACGACGTGTTCGAGGCGACTCGCATTATCGAAGGCTTGGAGCCGAAGCCGGGGCGGCCCTTCTCCAACACGCAGAATTACGCGATTGTGCCGGACGTGTTCGTCGTCAAGAACGAAGGCGAGTGGGAAGTCTTGCTCAATGACGACGGCTTGCCGCGCATGCGGATCAGCCCGTACTATAAACAATTGATGTCATCAGGCCAGTCGGGGTCGGCGGAAACGAAGGCCTATCTGGACGACAAGCTCCGCGCGGCGCAATGGGTGATCCGGAGCATCGAGCAGCGCAACAAGACGATTGTCAAAGTCGTCTCAAGCATTGTGAAATTTCAGGAAGGCTTCTTCGAGCACGGTATCCAGCACTTGAAGCCTTTGGTCCTCAAGCAGGTCGCTGAAGATATCGGCATGCATGAATCCACCATCAGCCGGGTGACGGCCAATAAGTATATGTATTGCCCGCAGGGGATGTTGGAACTGAAATTCTTCTTCAACGCCGGCCTTCAACGCGCCGATCAGCCGACGGATATGCTGTCATCGCTCACCGTACGGGAAATGATCCGGCAAATGGTCGCGGCGGAGGATGCCCGCAAACCGCTCAAAGATGAAGAGATTGCCGCGCGGCTACGGACCCAACAAGTGTTGATCGCTCGACGGACCGTAGCCAAGTATCGGGCCGAGGATAACATTCCCTCTGCCACGCAACGGCGAAAGTTTTTTTGAGGTGCGCGAAATCTGGCACCATGGAAATGGCGCTATGGCTGTACAACAATCGTCGCGACGGGCTTGAACGCAACATTGTGTACAAGGCCCGAGAAACGAGGATGGCATGCGTGTGATGATCACGGGACGGCATGTGGCGGTCACTCCGGCGTTGCGAGAGTATATTGAGCTTCGCATGGAGCGGCTCGACCGCTATGGATTGAAACTGGGCACGCTCCAAATTCTGTTGAGTGTGGAAAAGTTTCATCATGTGGCGGAGGTCGTGGGTGTTGTGCAGGGGCGACGGTTGCAAGCCAAAACCACGACCGAAGAAATGTACGCGTCGATTGATGAAGTTGTGGATAAACTCGGCGCGCAGTTGCGCAAAGTGAAGGAGCGCAAGGTTAATCACAAATTCGGCGATCAGCCGCGCGTGCGTGCCGTCGCGCGCAAGACCCCTCGTGCAGAAGATAACGGCATGGAAGTGGTCCGCCCAAAGCTGGAAGCCCTAACTGTCGAGGAAGCGGTTGAAACGTTGAATGCGGAGAAACTGCCGCTCTTGATGTTTGTGAACGCGCTCTCGGGCTCTATTCAAGTGCTCCAACGGCTGCCTAACGGAAGACTGTCCCTGATTGATCCTGCGAGCGACCGTGCTCGCGTCGCTCATGGCCGCGCTTAATTTGGTCGTCATCAGCGGTCTTTCCGGGTCCGGAAAGAGCCATGCGCTGAAAGCCTTCGAGGATGCGGGGTACTTTTGCGTCGATAACCTTCCTCCGGCCCTCCTTCCAACATTCGTTGAATTGTGCCACCAGCAGGGCGGCGAGATTAAGAATGTGGCCCTTGGGATCGATATTCGTGAACGAGTATTTTTCGGAGACCTGGCAAAAGTACTCGCCGAATTGAAGTCGCAGGGCCATGCTCTCCAGCTGGTGTTTCTGGAAGCCCGGGAAGAAGTATTGGTTCGTCGGTTCTCAGAGAGTCGCCGCCCGCATCCGCTGCTGCCGCACATGCCTGTCGTGGAGGGGGTGCGGTTCGAGCGCGAACGCCTCAGCGAACTCCGAAAACATGCTGATCGTGTGATCGACACCTCCACGTTGACGGTGCACGAGCTGCGCGATTTGCTGATCAGGCAGTTTCGTCAGGAAACGACCGCTCGGCGCATGACCATTTCGTTGGTCACGTTCGGCTACAAATTCGGTGTGCCGTACGATATCGATCTGCTCTTTGACGTTCGCTTCATCCGAAATCCCTTCTTTGTTCCCGAACTGAAAGCCCTGACGGGAGAAGATGTCCGGGTTCAACAGTACGTGTTTGGAGACGAGACTGCCGGCCAATTTCTTGAACATCTGCAAAAGCTCTTTGCCTTTCTGATTCCACTGTACGAACGGGATCAACGGAGCTATCTCAGTATCGGCATCGGTTGTACTGGAGGACGCCATCGGTCGGTGACCATTGCGTTGCGCCTCCAGGCACAATTTGCCGCCCTCGGTTACGACGTGTCCGTGACCAACCGCGACCTGCAGAAATCCTAGTCCCAGAGCGCCTTTTCCCGTTTTCCTCCCGCCGCCCCTCACGGGGGCCACTTTCTTGACAGGTGGACTATATCAACTATACTTAATTCCGTGAGCTCGAATTATGCGATGAATCGCGGCGTTTGAGGCGGTGTGTGAAGAAAGTGAACGATGGTCCCAAAAAGAAACTCTACAAGACCAACGAGGTCTGCGAGATGTTCGACATCTCGCGCGCGACGTTGTTTCGTTGGGAACGCGAAGGGCTGATTACCGGGCCGCCGCGAGATTGGCGGAATTGGCGTCTCTATACGGCCGAAAATGTCGAACAGATCAAGTATGTGATGGGTGGCGGGCGCAAAGACGTTGCGTAGAGAGGGCAAAGGCATGCTGGCTTCACTGAAACACCTCACAGACATGGATTTTCTGTCGATGTTTTCCCCCCAGAAACAGCTCTTGGGGCTGGACATCGGATCAAGCAGCATCAAGCTGGTGCAGATCAAGGAACACCGGGGCCGCTACACCTTGCAGAAGTTCGGCGTGAAGGAACTGGAGCCCGAGGTGATTGTGGACGGCACGGTGATGGACGAGGGGCGGGTCGTTTCGGCCATCAAGGAATTGTTGGCGGAGCACAACGTCAAATTGAAGCAGGTGGCCGTTTCGATCTCCGGCCATGCGGTCATCGTCAAGAAGATCACTCTCCCCCCGATGCCCGATGAGGAACTCGACGCCCAAGTGAAGCTGGCGGCCGAACAATACATCCCGTTTGATATCAACGAGGTCAATCTCGATTTCTACGTCTTGCCGCCCTCGGAAAACCCGGACGAACAGAGCGAAATGTCGATCGTGCTGGTGGCCGCGAAGAAAGACAAAATCAACGAACTCACGGAATTGGTGAAGGCGGCCGGCTTGGTTCCGATCGTGATGGATGTGGACGCGTTTGCGGTGGAAAACATGTATGGCGTGACCTCTCCCTCTACTCAAGAGGACACCACCATTTTGGTCAACATCGGTGCCAGCGTCATGAATGTGAACATCGTCGGCGGCGGGGTGTCTCTCTTCACGCGCGATATCCCGCTGGGCGGCAATCGCTACTCGGAAGCGGTGCAGCGCGAAATGGGCGTGTCGTACGAGGAAGCGGAGCAACTCAAGAAAAACGATGGAGATGACGATCATACACTTGCGGCCGTGATGGAAAGCGTCAATGCCGAAGTGGCATCGGAAATTGCGCGTACGATCGATTATTTCAAGACCACGTCCTCAGAGAGCGAAATTGCGCGGGTCTTGTTGTTCGGCGGGGGAGCGAAGGTGAAGGGGTTGGCTCAACAGCTTCGCGATCGCATGCATGTCGATGTGGAAATTGCGAATCCCTTTAATGAGATCGACACCTCACAGTGCAATGTCGATCCTGAACAGTTGGCCGAGATGGGGTCGCTGGCGGCAGTGGGGGTTGGCCTCGCACTGCGGACGGTGGGGGACCGATGATTAGAATCAACTTGCTCGCAACTGGACCTCGGTCCAGGAAAGCCAAGCCGCAGTGGGATGTCCGCGCCGAGGCATTGATCGGCGTCGGCGTGCTGCTGATCACGTTGACCGGGTGCTGGTTCTATGCCTCCTCGCTCGACGAAGAGATTCAGGCCAAGCAGGCCGAAAAGCAGCTCAAGGATAAACAAGTGGCGCAGTTGAAAGAGCAAGTGAAGGCGGTCCAGGACTTTGAAGAAAAGAAAAAACAACTCGAAGCGAAGAACCGCATCATCGATCAGTTGGAAAAAAGCCGGACGGGCCCGGTCAAAGTGCTGGACCATGTCAGCCAGAGTCTGAATCCCCTGAAAGTCTGGCTGGTGCGGCTGAATCTCAAAGGCAACAGCGTTGAGCTTGAGGGCCGGGCTTTGACGAACGATGACGTCGTGGAATTCGTCAATAACCTCCGGCGGACCGATCAGTTCGGCGCCATCAAATTGATGGAGAGCCGGGCCGGGCTGGACAACAAGATGAATACCTATCAATTCCGACTTGACCTGTCGATGAAAGGCTAACATGAGTCTGAATGCGATCAGCTTAGACAGCCTCCGCAGCATTCCGACAGGCCAAAAAGTTGCGCTCCTTGGCCTTCTGGTGGCCGGCATTTTGGTCGGGTTCTATTTCTACGTCGTCGATCCCAAGACCGTCGAGTTGGAAGCCGTGCAAGGGCAGGTGGCTCAATTGGACACCGAGATCCAGAACTTGACACTCAAGGTCAAACACTTGGATGAGCTGGTGGCGGCCAATAAGCAGTTGGAGATCGAATTAGCGGCGAAGAAGGAACGCCTCCCGCCGGAAGAAGAAGCCGTTATGTTGCTGAAGCAGGTCTCCGATCTGGGACTCCGATTAGGTCTGGATGTGAAGTTGTGGAAGCCGGGCACGCAAGCTGAAGATCCCTCGAAGTTGTTCATTCGAATGCCGATCAACGTCGAAGTGGCCGGCGGATACCATACCGCCGCCATCTTCTTCGATCGGATCAGCAAGTTGTCCCGTATCGTGACCGTTCAGGATGTCCGGATCGGTGCCGCCCGGGTCGACCAAGGCCGTGTGGTGACGCAAACAGTTTTCGATCTGGTCGCCTATGCCGCTCCGCAGGAGAAGAAACCGGCTGCGCCGGTGCCTGCGGCGAAGCCGAAGTGAGGAATGGAGCTCAGCGCATGTCCAATGTAAGAGGACGTACCGTGAACACACGAACTTGCTGGAAAATGAGCATCGGAGCAGCGGTGCTGATTATTGGCGGCACCGCCATGCCGGTGGAGTCGAAATCGCTGCCGCACTTGCGTCAGATCGCCTCCATGCGGCCGGCCGATTCCCTGAAGGTCATGCCGTTGCCCGAGGGGCAGAAGCCGGTTCCCGCGATCGAATCGCCGGCTCCTCGTGCCGAGGGCGCAGTCTCGCAACCAGGTGATTCACTGTCGATGGAATTTTCCGGGACCTCCTACGATCCTTCCGGGCGTCGAGATCCCTTCCTGCCGATGGTCCAGCTGGGGCAGCAGGTGGAGCAAGACGCGAGTCTTCCCCCACTGCAGCGTGTCGGCCTCACGGAACTGAGTCTGATCGGTGTGTTGTGGGGCAACTACGGGTACACGGCCATGGTTCAAACGCCGGATGGCAAGGGGTATAGCATCCGTCGGGGAACACGAATCGGGCCTAACAATGGTGTGGTCAGTTCAATCACCGAACGAGGCATCATCGTTCAAGAGCGGTTCACGGACGTGTACGGGAATAAACAGGAGCGTGAGTATGTCAAGCTCCTGCACCCGAAAGAGGGCACAGAATGAAACACACACAGGTTGGTGTACATCCACTGCTGAGTCTCACTGTGATGGCTGGACTGCTAGGGCTTGCCGGGTACGCGCATGCCGCCGCGCCTGGCGAAACGACCGGACTGGCCGGATTCACGCAGGCCACGGATCAGAGTGTCGCGGCTTCTGCCGAGCCTGCCGCAGCGAAGGAGGAACACCCGGCCGGTGTTGCTCCGGCCGCAACGGTGTTGACGAGCGTTGAAGCCAAGCCTGAAGGCGGGCGGGTGGCACTCATCCTGACCGGTAACGGGGTCTTCGATCACACGGTGAAAATGGTCGGTGACCGCCGGATGGTGCTCGATATGCCCCACATTCAATCGCAGGGACGCCAGACGCAGTTGGCGGTCGGCCATGCGTTGCTGTCGAAAGTGCGATTTGGATACCACGCTGACAAGGTGCGATTGGTCCTTGATCTGGCCCAGCCGGCGGAACACAGCATTACGTCAGTCGATGGCCGTCTGGTTCTCACGCTTGAACCGAAGTCTCTCCCGACCAGTGATATGAAGCTTGCCGAGGGAGATGCCTCGCCGTCAGCCGCACAGACTGCAGCGCGCTCGATGGTGGTTTCGCATAAGACGCCCCATGCGTTGTTCCGTGTGCAGCCCATCCAGTTGACGGCTGAATCGGTCCAGAAGGAAGATCGGAAGCCGGAGACGAACGAAGTGGTGAATGGTACGTCGCGCTTTGTCGGGCGGCGGATCTCTCTCGATTTTCAGCAAGCCGACATCAGCAATGTGCTGCGCCTGATCGCTGAAGTCAGCGGCTTCAATATCGTAGTCGGCGAGGGCGTGAAGAACAAAGTCACTATGAAGTTGGCCAACGTGCCCTGGGATCAGGCCCTCGACATGCTGCTGAAGATGAATGCCCTGGGTATGATTCGCCAAGGCAATATCGTCTGGGTCGATACTCTTCAGAATATCGCCAAGCAGCAGGACGAAGAGGCGCGCGCCAAGGATTCGAGAGCGAAGGCCGAGCCGATCGTCACCCGGGTGTTCTATATTCGCAATCTCAACGCGACGGAAGTGCAAACCTCCTTACGACAGAACCTGAGCCCGCGCGGGACTATGACCGTCAGCGCCGCGAGCAATGCATTGATCATCAGCGACACGGAGTCCAAGCTGGAAGTTCTCCGGCAATTGTTGGATGGCGTCGATCTGGAAGTGCCGCAGGTGCAGATCGAGGCGCGCATCGTCCAGGCCGACACGACGTATACCCGGTCGCTGGGTGTGCAATGGGGCATTCAGAATGTGAACCAGCTTGGGGGTGCCAGCGGAACATCCGCCTTCAAAACCGGCACCACCGGAGCCTTCGGCGCGCAAGTCTCGGACTTCCTGATCAACTTGCCGGCTAATCCGGGATTGCCGTCCGTGCCCGGCGCCGGCTTTTCGATCGGCAAAACCGATGGCGCGATGTTGGATGTGCGGTTGTCGGCCGGAGAGTTGCTCGGGTTGACGAAGGTCATCGCCGCGCCGAAGATTACGACGTTGGACAAGCGGGATGCGAAGATTGCGCAAGGTGAATCGATCCCGTTCCAGACGACCTCTTTGCAAGGAACTCAGACCACATTTGTGGACGCGAACCTGGAATTGAACGTGACGCCGCAAATCACGTCGCGTGATCCGAAAGAAATCGGCAAGCAGATTTTGATGAAAGTGCGGGCCACGAGGAACGCCGTCGGTGCGCGAAGCAATCCGGCTGGTCCGAGCATCGATCGTCGCGAAGCCACCACTCAGGTGCTGGTGCGTGACGGAGAAACTATGGTCATCGGCGGCGTGTTTGTCGATACGCAGTCGAACAACGTCGCGGGTATACCATACCTGTCCCGCGTCCCGGTGTTGGGCTGGCTGTTTAAGAACAAGACCGAGAACGTCTCAAAGCAGGAACTGTTGATCTTCTTGACCCCGACGATCGTGCGCTCCGCAACTTGACAGGTCCCCGCTCGACACGCTAATAATCGCCCCCATTGATGATGGTACGCTGTCTCAATGGGGGCGAATCCCATGGAACGTGTCTCCTCCCCGTTCTCGATGGCGCTTCTTCCGGGCTTCTTCTCCCTCTCGATCGTACCGTTCACCATCCGGTTCTGAGCCACACCACTGCCGACCGGGTAACTCAAGGCCTTTCGTGCCTATGGTGAGATGCTCGCGCGATGCGAGACCGAGGAAGAGGCTCTATCCAAGTCACGGGATCACAGTGCATGGCCACATCCAATCCTGACATGTCCCGAGAAACGATCCATCTTGAATTGGGTGCGCGGAGTTATGATATCCAGATCGGGCACGGCTTGCTGAAGGAGATCGGCATTGAATTGACGCGACTCCGATGCGCCGGAAAGGTGGGAGTCGTCACCGATCGTAATCTGGCCGCGCACTATTTGAAGCCCGTGACACGCGTGCTGAAGGCTGCCGGATATACAGTGGTGCCTATCGTGTTGCCGCCGGGTGAACGAACGAAAACCCTGCGTTCGATCGGAACGGTGATGGATGTGTTGGTGAACGCCCGCTTCGAACGCAGTTCAACGTTGCTGGCCTTGGGGGGCGGGGTGATCGGCGACATCACGGGCTTTGCCGCGGCCATTTATCAGCGCGGGATTCCCTTTGTGCAGGTCCCGACGAGTTTGGTCGCGCAGGTTGATTCGAGCGTCGGCGGAAAAACGGGGGTGGATCATCCCAAAGGAAAGAATCTGATCGGCGCATTCAATCAGCCGAGAGCCGTCTTGGTCGATCCGGTCACGCTACGTACGTTGCCTGAGCGGGAATGGATCGCCGGGTTGGCAGAAGTGATCAAATACGGGGTTATTGAAGATGCGTCGTTGTTCGAGTATCTCGAGCAACATATCGCGCCGATTTTGACGCTGAGTGATGCGCCGGTCGCCCACATTGTGAAGCGTTCCTGCGAAATCAAGGCTCAGGTGGTTTCTGAAGATGAGCGCGAAGCCGATCGCCGTCGTATCCTGAATTTCGGGCATACCATTGGCCACGCATTGGAGTCTCTTGGCGGGTATCGTGGCCTCATTCATGGCGAAGCGGTCGCCGTCGGGATGGTGTACGAAGCGGATCTGGCAAGGCACCTGGGCTATTGTCACCAGGATGTCGTGACCCGCCTTCGCGCACTCGTTGCGGCGGCAGGGCTACCGGTTCGCGTGCCGAACATGCCGTTCCGTGCGCTATGGGATGCGATGCAACAGGATAAAAAGGTGTCCGCCGGAACCGTCTACTGTGTGGTCCCGGAACGGATCGGATCGGTCCGAATCGTTCCCTTACTGAAGGAACAGACTCGCGCCTGGTATGAAACGATCCGCAGAGGCCACACCCGTTCCCGGCAACTCATTCCAAACAAAACGCAGCAGCGGTAGGAGCGCAATGGCATCGAAGCGAACAGTCCCTCAATTGGAACAGGCGTTGCGCGAAAAAACACGCGAAGTCGATGTCCTGCACCGCATCAGCGAATCGATCAGCAGCACGCTCGATCTGGAATCCGTCCTTCGGCATATCGTCGATGTGGTGGTCGAAGCGACCAAAGCCGATGCCTGCCTCTTGTATCTGCTGTCCGATAACCGGGATGAACTGATCCTTCGAGCCTCCAAGAATCCTCATCCGAAGCTCATCGGGCGTATCACGATTGGATTGGGGGAGGGGATCACCGGTTGGGTTGCGCGTGAGAGAACTCGCGTAGTGATTCCCAATAGCGCCAGCGATGATTCTCGGTTCAAGTTTTTTCATAACCTGCCGGAAGATCGCTATCAGGCATTTGTCTCCGTGCCCATCACGACCAAGCAGGAAGTTGTCGGCGTGATCAACGTGCAACACAAACGGTCGCGGCGCTACCGCCCTGATGAGCTGGCGCTGCTGTCGACCATCGCCACACAGGTCGGCGGGGCGATCGAGAATGCCCGGCTCTACGATCAGATGACCCGCAAGGCGCTGCAACTCGATACCTTGTCCCAAGTGTCCGAAACGGTCTCGTCTAATCGCTTGATGGAAGATGTGCTGCAGCTGATTGTGACGATGACGGCGCAAATGATGGGGTCGAAAATCTGTTCCATTATCCTCTTGGACCAACCAACCGGTGAATTGCGCATTGCCGCCACCCAAAGTTTGAGTGAGCAGTATCGGCGCAAGCCGAATGTGAAGATCGGTCAAAGCATCAGCGGGCGCGCGGTTCAGGATCGACGACCAATTATCGTCCCGGATGTCACCAAAGAAGGCTCCTATATGTACCCGGACATGGCCGCGAAAGAAGGGTTGTGTTCACTGCTCTGCGTGCCCATGCTGGTGCGTGAAAAGGCCATCGGTGTCATCAATACGTATACCTCCAAGCCCCATACCTTCACGTCCGAGGATGTGAAACTCATGCAGGCCATCGCCAATCAGGCAGCCATCTCCATCGAGCACACGACACTGTTGGAGAAATCGTTCGAAATGCAGGAAGCTTTGCAGGTTCGCAAGTTGCTGGACCGGGCCAAGGGCTATCTCATGCGGTCAAAACGGCTCTCGGAAGAGGATGCGTTCAAGCTGATTCAGCGACAGAGCATGGATCTTCGCAAGTCCATGCGCGAGATTGCCGAAGCGATTTTGTTGGCGGGTGAGATTGAAGACCGGGCGGATAAAAACCGGGGATGACCGGACCGTTCTGCTGTTTTAGGGTGTTACGGCTTGTTTGAGGGGCTCTGACCGCCTTTGGTCGACGGGTTGCTCAGCTGGCGCTTGATTTCCTCCAATTCCTTTCGCAGCTCCTCCACTTCTCGTTCCTTCTGCTTCATCTGGTTTTTGATCTGCTGTACATCGTCGTGAAGTGGTAGCGTGGTGGCTGGTATGGCGGCGGGTGCGACGGCAGGAGTCGGCGCAGAAACAGCCGGCGGCGGTGGAACGGCGGCAGTGGGTGCTTTCGCCAGGGCGTCATAGTCGATGACGAGCGTGGTCAGCCCGTTTTCCGCGGCAAAGGGCGGCGTGTAGATGTCGGGGCGAAGGGCCGATTGCGGCATAAAGAGGACCGTGCGGTTTCGCAATCCGGTTGGCTCGGAAAGCCGGCGATTCGGCATGTTGATGGTGTCGGGTGGCTCCGTGTGATAGCGGAACTGGTGGATGGTCAGGTACAACGAACGCCCATAGACAAACAGCTTGCCGCTCGTGGTGCTCTCCTGATTCCGTTGCGGGGCGGTCCCTGAACCAACCCCGGCACCGGTTCTATCACGTCCCTCGAAGTGTTCTTTCTGCACGATGCGAAATCCCACCTGCTGATCGGGCGCAGCTTGACTCAATCCATCCGCGATGGCAGGAGCAAGCAGAGTAATGTCGTCCTGGGAAAAGACGGAGAGCGTCCGGTTTTGCTGTGCGCTCAACGATTGCAGGAGGCCCTTGCCTTCCTCGATCTGGACGCCTTGTAAGCTTTTGGCGATGAGTTCCGGAGCCAGTCGAATAGGGTGCGTGGCGTGAAACTGACGCGTGGGGATACGCTCGAGATAGACCCCGCTCCGGGCCGATTGCTGAATCGTGACATCAAGTTGGGGGCTGCTCGAGCAGGCAGTGACGAATACACCGAACACCAGACCTAAGACGGATGTGTAGCGATGGCTCATGGAGAAGATGTTCATCATACAGTGGCCTGCACGGCGCGTAGTGTATCACAGGACACACTCATGAGGGGACAGAACGGCTGAGGAAGGCTGCTTGACAAGATGAGGCAAGGAGGCGTATAGACCTCTCCCGTATGCGGTGAACGCAGGACAACGACGTCCTGGATTCTCGCAGACAGCACATAGGCAGAGGACAATGACGTCCTTTTGGTCCAACGGTTGGACCGGAAGGGCGTTTTTTTTGCCTGCAAGCCCATCCGGTCCGGTGCAGTCACATCGTTCCGAACCAGGAGGGCTTTCAGGATGAAGAGAGGGAGGCTAAGACACATTGCGCTCTGCGCGAGCGTGCTGATGGCCATGGCCATCACGGCGCCCGCGGGAGCAGAAGAGCAGAGTGCCGGCGAGGCGGCAGGGGCCGGCCAACGATTGCGAGAGGTGGAGACGCCACCGGCAGTGATTTGCGGCGGCTGTGTGACGCCCACGTTTGCGGGCGAGGGCAAGGGCAGCATCGTTCCGTACGGGCGTATCGAATTAGACGGGATTTACAGCAACCGGAATACCAATCCGCTCGATCCAGGACAGTTCAACGGCTACGCCACGGCGGCCGGAAAAAGCAGCAACGCCTCATCGACCCTCAATCCTCGCTACAGCGTATTCGGGTTACGCGCGGATCGAACCGACGGCACCCATTCCCTCACGGGTGTCGTGGAAGCCGACTTCTACAGCCAAACCGACAACGCGGGAAACATTTCTCCTCGCTTGCGGTTGGCGAACGTCAAATACTCTCCCAACAACAGCCGGACGACCATCACGGCAGGTATGGATTGGACACCGATCATGTCGTCCCATCCAAACCTGATCGACTTCTCCATCATGGGCTACAACGGCAATCTGTGGCAGCGTCTGCCGCAGGTCACCGTGAAACATCAGTTCACCGAGAACGTGAACGGCCTGCTGACCGTCATGCGATTCGAGCGCGGACTGTCGGCCATTCAGCCACAAACACAACGGCGGACCTTCCAGGGTGCTGGAGCGGCAGCGGCAGCGCCTGGCAGCTGTGGCAGTAGCGGATTTGCCTGCTCGGAAAACGCATTCAACGATCCCGTGCAAATGCCGTACGTCGGCACCCGCTTCGCCTACACGGGGACGGGAGATCAGGCGGGCTTCATGGTGGCGCTGAATGCCGCCTTCCGTCACTACCGATCCGCGCCCACCGCGGGCGGCATTCCTTCCGGTCAGGACATCAATTCCTATCTTGTCGGAGCGGAGCTGGCCGTGCCCATTACCAACAGGCTGAAATTTACGGGCGAGATCGCCTATGGGCAAGCGCTGGGCGTGGAGTTCTTCCGCTTCGGGCAAGAGCGCAATTTAGGGACGGGCAAGGCGATCCGGACGGTGGTCGGCTGGGGCGAATTGGATTACGCCTACGACCGACAACTGACGCTCATTGCCGGCTACGGGTTCGACAATCCGTTGAACTCCGATCTGAACGGCACAACCGCCGGCGCGGATACGCAGTATCTGCTGAACCACAGAACCTACCTGACGGCCGTCCGCCACATTTGGGGCGACTTGTACGCATCCCTGGAATGGAATCACCTCATGACCGAATGGTCCACGAGGGAGCATTTCGCCGGAGACAATTTCATGCTGTCGACTTGGTACAACTTTTAGTCCAGACCTGACGCCGAAAGGAGCCAACTGATGAACCCACAGCAGATACAGGGTGCGGATGAGACACCATCGATGACCTCCAAGGAAACCCTTCCTTCGAGACGAGATTTTCTGGTGCAGAGTTCCCGTACAGCCGCTGGGATTGGAATCGCGGCGATTCTCGGAAATCTTGGCACCTGGGCCTTGTCGTTGGCGGCGGACAATGAGCCCATCAAGGTCGGCGTGTTGCATTCGCTGAGCGGTACCATGGCCATCAGCGAAGTATCCTTGAAGGACGTCGTTTCGATGGCAGTCCAGGAAATCAACGCGAAGGGTGGAGTCTTAGGGCGCCAGTTGAAACTGGTGGTTGTCGATCCCGCCTCTAACTGGGACCTCTTCGCGGAGAAGGCCAAACAACTGCTGGTGCAGGAGAAGGTGGCGGTGGTGTTCGGCTGCTGGACCTCAGTCAGCCGGAAATCGGTCTTGCCGATCTTCGAGGAACATAACGGCTTGCTCTTTTATCCCGTGCAGTACGAAGGCGAGGAATGTTCGAAGAACGTTTTCTACACCGGGGCGGCGGTCAACCAGCAGGCGGTGCCGGCGGTGGAATACCTCATGAGCAAAGAGGGGGGCAGCTACAAGAAGTTCTATCTCCTCGGAACCGATTACGTCTATCCCAAGACGACGAACAAGATTTTGCGGGCTATGTTGCTGGCGAAAAAAGTGCCGGCGGCCAACATCATGGAAGAGTACACGCCGTTTCATCACCAGGACTATCAGACCATTGTCGGCAAGATTAAGAAGTTCGCCGCGGGCGGAGGCGCCTGTGTCATCAGTACGATCAACGGCGATAGTAACGTGCCCTTCTATAAAGAGTTTGCCAATCAGGGCCTGCGTGCCGAAGACGCGCCGATCATGGCATTCAGCGTGGCGGAAGACGAACTGCGTGGAATGGACAAGACTGCGCTGGTCGGCCACCTGGCGGCCTGGAATTATTACCAGAGCGTTGACACGCCGCAGAACAAGCAGTTCGTGGCGAATTTTAAGGCGTACTGCAAAAAGAACAATCTGCCGGACGGCGAAAAGCGCGTTACCGACGATCCGATCGAAGCGGCCTATTTCGGGGTCCATGTCTGGAAGCAAGCCGTCGAAAAGGCGGGGACGACGGACGTGAACGCCGTGCGTAAGGCGGTCTACGGACAGAAGTTCCTCGCGCCGGGTGGAGAGATCATGATGGATGAGGCCAACCACCACACCAACAAGCCGGTGTTGATCGGCGAGATCCTGAAAGACGGGCAGTTCAAAGTCGTCTGGCGATCCAAGGGATTGGTCAAGCCCGAGCCCTGGAGTGAATACACGAATCCCGACAAAGGGTGCGACTGGGTGACCCATCAGGGCACCTATAAGAAGGCCTGAGTGGGGCGGCGCTGGAAGGGAGAATGGATGAAAGTCATCATCGCATGAAATTACTCATCGGAATCGGACTGCTCGCAGCATGTTTGGGGTGGTGCGCGACGGGAAGTGTGGCGGCGGAGGCGCAGACGAATGTGTCTCCGTCACCTCCACTTGAGCAGGCGCTGGCCGATTTGTCGAGTGAGGTGGACGGCACGCGAGAGCAGGCGGTTCGTCTGCTCATTGAGCAAGGGGATGCCGCGCTGTTGCCGCGATTGGAAGAACTACGGGGCAATGCGGATCGTAGCCTGCGCATGGCGATCAAACCGGTGATCGACACCTGGCGTAATCACGCGAACTTGGCCAGCCCGGATGCCGATACACGCCGTACGGCCGCCACGGATCTTGGCATGAGCGGGCGTCCTTCGGCCATTCCTTGGCTGCAGGCGGCAGCCGCCAACGAGTCTCATCGCTGGGTTCGTTATGCGATGGAGGAGTCTGCGCTGTTATTGCAACTGGCCTCCGACAATCCGGCCGGCCAGCAGCAGGCTGCGGCCAAGCTGGGCGACATGCGCAGTCAGAACGCCGTACCGGCCCTACAAGCCTTGGTACAGACGGTCGCCGGCGAGCCGGCGACCGCAGAGCAGAAAGCTCTCGCGCAGACGGCCACGGCCGCGATCGAACGGATCGAATCCTGGAACGTCTGGTCCAGCACAATCGAGACGCTGTTCCGCGGCATTAGTCTGAGCTCCATTCTCCTCATCATGTCCCTGGGGCTCGCGATTGTGTTCGGGTTGATGGGCGTCATCAACATGGCGCATGGCGAGCTCATGATGATCGGCGCCTACGCGACATTCGTCATGCAGGAATGTTTTAAATTGTATGCACCCGAGAGCTGGTTCGATTCCTATTATCTGGCCGCGCTTCCCGCTGCTTTTCTCGCGGCGGCCCTGTTCGGGTTGATCCTGGAAGCCACCGTCATTCGGTTCCTTTATGGGCGCCCGCTGGAGACGATGTTGGCCACCTGGGGAGTCAGCCTGATTTTGATTCAGGGGGCACGGATGTACTTTGGGGATTTGACAGCCATTACCGCACCGTCGTGGCTGAACGGCGGTGCCCAAGTGCTGGTGGGTGTGTTCCTGCCCTTCAATCGGCTCTTCATCATCGGCCTCTCCATTCTCAGCGTCATCGGGATTTACGCCCTGCTGTTTCGTTCCAGCATCGGACTGCGAGTGCGGGCCGTCACACAGAACCGCAGCATGAGCGCCTGTTTGGGAATTCCTACGAGAAAAGTGGATGCCTACACCTTCGCCTTCGGCTCCGGTCTGGCCGGCATCGCTGGTTGGGCATTGACGCTGGTGGGCAATGTCGAACCGGGTCTCGGGCAGAACTATATCGTGGACTCCTTCATGGTGGTGGTTACAGGCGGGGTCGGCAAACTTGCCGGAACCATTATCGCCTCGTTCGGCATCGGTGGATTGAATAAACTGATGGAGCCGAGTCTCGGCGCGGTGTATGGCAAGGTATTGATCCTGGTGTTGGTGATTTTGTTCCTACAGCGGCGGCCATCGGGGTTATTTGCGGCCAAGGGGCGGCACGCCGAAGGTTAACGCGTAGAGGAGGGATCGAGCAGAAAGCATGAGAGAATCAGGGCCACCACCATCGAGCGCAGAACGACACGAAGGAACCATGTTCTGGATTGTCGGATTCGTGCTGTTATTCGTTTTGCCGATACTCAATGTGTTGCCGCCGGAGGATTCCTGGCTCCATGTGTCAGATTTTGCGCTCAACCGGTTCGGCAAGTTTCTAGCCTTTGCCATCTTGGCGCTGGGATTGGATTTGATTTGGGGATATGCGGGAATCTTGAGCCTCGGACAGGGAGTGTTTTTCGGGATCGGTGCCTATTGCATGGGCATGCATCTGATGCTCACGATCGGCAACCAAAGCGTGTACGGCAGTGCGTTGCCGGATTTCATGGTGTGGAACCAGGTGACGGAATTACCGTTCTTCTGGAAGCCTTTTTATAGCTTTTCTGCGGCGGTGCTGGCGGGTCTCTTGGCACCGGCCTGCTTCGCGCTCATCTTCGGGTTTCTCGCGTTCCGCAGCCGGATCAGGGGCGTGTATTTTGCCATCATCACGCAAGCGTTGGCCTTGATGGCCTGGCTCGTCTTCAATCGCAACGAAACGAATCTCGGCGGCACGAACGGCCTCACCGACTTCAAAGCGCTTCTCGGGTTTCGCTTATCCGCGCCGGGCACGCAGCTCGCGCTCTATGTCGTGACGGTGCTCTGCCTCGGCGGGGCGTATGCCATGTGTCGCTGGATTATCGCCTCGCGCGCCGGCCGGGTCCTGATCGCCATTCGTGATAGCGAGCAGCGCGTACGATTCTCGGGCTATTCGCCGGCCACCTACAAACTGTTCGTCTTCGTGGTGTCGGCGGTGTTGGCAGGACTCGCCGGTATTCTCTATGTGCCGCAAGTCGGCATCATCACTCCGGCGCAGATGGGTGTCCTGCCGTCGTTGGAAATGGTGGTGTGGGTCGCAGTGGGAGGGCGTGCCACGCTCGTGGGCGCCATCGTCGGCGCCGTGGGAGTCAACCTGGGCCGCAGCATATTGACCAACTCTTTCCCCGAGCTATGGCCTTTCTTTCTCGGCGGACTCTTCGTGGTGGTCGTCCTGCTCTTTCCGGACGGGGTGATGGGGATTGCCAAGCAAGTTCGGGCAAGACTCGCGGAGAGGGCCGTCCGGTTACCCAAGACTCAGGCGGTGGAAGGGGAGCAGGTATGACCGAACATGGCTCCATCATTTACCTGGAAGGTGTCACCGTCGATTATGATGGGTTCAAAGCGCTGAACAACCTGAATTTTATCGTGAACCATCGCGAATTGCGTGTGGTGATCGGGCCGAACGGCGCTGGAAAGACGACGCTGCTCGACGTGATTTCCGGCAAGACCAAACCGGCGGCAGGGCGCGTGATCTTCGGCAAAGACCAGGATCTCATGGGACTGCGGGAGTATGAAATCACGCAACTCGGGATCGGTCGAAAGTTTCAGGCGCCGTCGATCTATGGGAACTTGAGTGTCTGGGAGAATTTGGATTTGTCATTGAGCCGCCCCAGCAAAGGCGTCTTTGCCACGCTGAGGGGCACATCGACGCCGGCCGAGCGGGAAGAAATCGATCGGACGTTGGAGACCATTGGATTGCAGGAGCAGGTACGCAAGCGGGCCGGCTCCTTGTCGCATGGACAGAAGCAATGGCTCGAAATCGGCATGGTCATTCTGCAGGATCCGGAGTTGTTACTTGTTGATGAACCGGTGGCCGGCATGACCGACGAGGAAACAGAGCAGACGGGGCGCTTGCTCCAATCGCTGGCCGAGAAACACGCCATCATCGTGATCGAGCATGATATGGAGTTTGTCCGGCAGATCGCCCGGACCGTCACGGTGTTGCATGAAGGCACCGTGATCTGTGAAGGGACGGTGGAGAAGGTGCAGGCCGATGACCGGGTGCGAGAAATTTATCTGGGACGGCAGAAAGTGGCACATGGGTAACAGGATGTTGAAAAGCGCCCCCAGCGTCGTTCTCGGCCCGACAAGATTCTCAACGTACCCAGAGGATACGCCTCCGGTCTTCTCTCGCCTGCGGCCTTGCTGTAAGCTCTTTTGAACATCCTGGGAGAGTATTGAAGCAATACCATGTTGCGGCTTGAGAAAGTAAATGTCTACTACGGCGAAAGCCATATCCTTCGGAACGTGTCCTTTCACATCGAGGCGGGGCAAGTGGCGTGCGTGATGGGCCGCAACGGGGTCGGCAAGTCGACCACGCTCAAGGCCATCATGGGTTTGTTACCCGTGCGCAGCGGCCAGGTGTACCTCGACGGTGTGGACATCACGAAGGAGGCCACCGACCGCCGTGCCAAGCGCGGTCTCGCTTATGTCCCCCAGGGACGGGAAATCATTCCCCATTTGTCGGTGCGCGAAAACCTGAAGCTGGGATATTGGGCGCGGGCCAATGGGTCCAACGGCATGACGGAGAAATCCGCGTTCGACGAAGTGTACACCCTCTTTCCCAAGCTCACGCAAATCCTGGAGCGGCCGGGCGGTGTGCTGAGTGGCGGTGAGCAACAACAACTCGCCATCGGCCGGGCGATCCTGTCGAATCCGAAAGTGCTGTTGCTTGATGAACCGACGGAAGGCATTCAGCCGTCGATCGTCGATCAGATCGAAGACGTGATCATCGGCTTCAAAACGGCTCGCCGGTTTGCGATCGTGCTCGTTGAGCAGGGGCTCCACTTTGCCGCCCGGCTGGCGGACAGTTATGTGGTCATGGCCAAAGGCTCCGTGATGGCGGCGGGGAAAAAGGAAGAACTCAGCGCGGAAATGGTGAAGCAGCATCTGACGGTGTAGGCGCTGGTAGAGTGCTGCGCAGCGTCTGCCATGCGAAGCACGATGTTGTTGATCTCGTCGGCGTCCCTGGCTACTATGTGGCCGCATGATTCTTTCCCGCCTGAGGAGAATGACAGAAAAAGCCGTGCGCCAGGCGTTGCTCATCATCTGCCTTGTTACCTTGGCTGCCTGCGCCACCGGCCAATACACGCCGCTCACCGGAGCCGACAAGGATGAGGTCGAGCAGCTGAGAGAGAACGTTTACCGCGTCGAATACCGCGTCAGCTCATTTACCTCGCAAGAGCAGCTCGATGCGTATTTGCGGCGGCGCTGCGCGGAACTGACGTTGCGCGAGGGATACGACTTCTTCCATCTCGCGCAGCGGGCTGATGTGCTGGCGATGTCGCGAAGAACGTCGATGACAGTCACGATGTACAAGGGGAAGAAGCCGGCCGGTGCCGACGATGTCTACGATGCGAAGGAAATCTTGGCCGAGGCTACTCAGGAACGATGATGGATTCCGCTCGAGATGTAGTCGCGCGGTAAGCGTAGCGGTTGAGCAATGATCACCGACGAGGGTTGAGGATGCATCTGACACCGCGCGAGCAGGAAAAGTTGTTGATCTATGTGGCGGCGAATTTGGCGAAGGAGCGCAGGAAGCGCGGTCTCAAGCTCAATCACCCGGAAGCCGTCGCCTTCATCACGGCTGAAATTCTCGAAGGCATTCGAGACGGGAAGTCCGTGTCTGAACTGATGAGTTATGGTGCGACCTTGCTGACTCGCAAAGACGTCATGCCCGGTGTGCCGGAGATGATTCCGGAATTGCAGGTCGAAGGGACGTTTCCGGATGGGACGAAGCTCGTGACCGTTCATGAGCCGATCCGATAGGTGACGGAATGAAGAAGAAAACCAAGGTCGCTACAAAGCAGTCGTCGCCGAAAATGAGGTCCACCATTCGTCTTTCGAAGATGCCAAAGCCGGTGCCTGTCATCCCTGGCGAAATCATTGCCGGCGAGGGAGACATCATTGCCTTGCATGGCCGCCAGACATGTGAACTTACGGTCTCGAATACCGGCGACCGCCCGATTCAGGTGGGTTCGCATTGTCATTTCTTTGAGGCCAATCGAGCCCTGAAATTCGATCGAGAGAAGAGTTATGGGTTTCGTCTTCTCGTACCGGCGGGAACGGCGGTGCGGTTCGAGCCCGGTGAGTCCAAACGGGTGACCTTGGTCGCGCTTGGAGGGAATCGAGTCGCCTATGGCATCAATGGGTTGGTGAACGGCAAAATCGATGACCCAACCGTGCAGCAAAAGGCCTTCATGGCTGCTTGCGAACAGGGTTTCATGGATCCAAAGGGAAGCAGGTAGGTCGTTCTCAGCGAAAGGAGTGCGGCTGCTCAACCCAGCATTTCAACGAGGCCGCAGGCGAAGTCAGAGCCGAAGGCGTACCCTCGGGGGTACGTTGAGGATTCTGATAAGCCGAGAACGAAGTTGAAGGCTGGTTTCAGGAGCCGATTACGATGAAGATTCCGAGACGCCAATACAACGACCTCTATGGACCTACTGCCGGTGATCGCATCCGATTGGCCGATACGGACCTGCTGATCGAGATCACCCGCGATCTGACCGTTCCCGGCGAAGAGGCCAAGTTCGGCGGCGGCAAGGTTATTCGTGATGGCATGGGGCAATCGCCCGCGGCAACGCGCGCGAAAGGCGGTCTGGATCTCGTCATCACCAATGCGATCATCCTCGACTGGTGGGGTGTGGTGAAGGCGGACATCGGAATCAGGGACGGCCGGATTGTCGGCATCGGCAAGGCGGGAAATCCTGACCTGATGGATGGTGTCACCACAGGCATGGAAGTCGGGCCTTGCACGGAGGTGCTATCGGCTGAGGGGAAAATCGTAACGGCCGGCGGCATCGATACGCACATCCATTTTATCTGCCCGCAAATCATCACCGAAGCGTTGGCCAACGGACTGACGACGTTGATCGGCGGCGGGACGGGCCCGGCCACGGGCACGAATGCGACGACCTGCACGCCTGGCCCATGGAACATCCATCGTATGCTGGAGGCTGCGGATGGGTTTCCGATCAATTTGGGATTTCTTGGCAAGGGCAATGCATCGTTGCCGGAAGGGTTGAACGAGCAGGTCGAAGCGGGGGCCATCGGACTGAAGCTTCACGAAGACTGGGGGACGACTCCTGCCGCCATCGATACCTGCCTGAACGTAGCGGAACAATACGACATCCAGGTGGCGATTCATACGGATACGATCAACGAAGCGGGGTTTGTCGAAGACACGATCAAGGCCTTCAAGGGACGGACAATCCATTCCTTCCATACCGAAGGCGCGGGCGGCGGACATGCTCCGGACATCATCAAAGTCTGTGGTGAACCGAACGTGTTGCCGTCGTCGACGAATCCCACCATGCCGTTCACAGTCAACACCATGGATGAGCATCTCGACATGCTCATGGTCTGTCACCATCTGAACCCGCGTGTGCCGGAAGACATCGCCTTCGCCGAATCGCGTATTCGCCGGGAGACGATCGCGGCCGAGGATATCCTGCACGATATGGGTGCGATCAGCATCATGTCGTCTGATTCGCAAGCCATGGGGCGAGTAGGGGAAGTCATCATCCGCACCTGGCAGACCGCCCATAAGATGAAAGTGCAGCGCGGACATCTTTCCGAGCGTGGGGTCGAATCGTCTGACGGGCTGCATGACAACTGGCGCGCGCGCCGGTACGTGGCGAAGTATACGATCAACCCGGCGATCGCCCATGGGATTGCCCATGAAGTGGGATCGATCGAGGTCGGCAAACTGGCTGATCTGGTGTTGTGGAAACCGGCCTTCTTCGGCGTGAAGCCCGAGATTGTGTTGAAAGGCGGGTTCCCCATGTCGGCCGCCATGGGCGATCCGAATGCGTCGATCCCGACACCGCAACCGGTGCTGACGCGACCCATGTTCGGCAGCTTCGGACGGGCGCCTTTCAGTACAAGCCTCACGTTTCTCTCGCAGAAAGCGCTGGAGCGTGAGGTGGCGACACAATTGGGATTGCAAAAGCGCGTGGCGGCCGTGAAAGGCTGCCGAGGCATCGGGAAGCGCGATCTCAAATTGAATGACGCACTGCCGCAGATCGAGGTGGATTCGGAAACGTACGAGGTGCGCGCGGACGGCATCTTGTTGAGATGCGATCCGGTGGAAGTTCTGCCGATGGCGCAGCGCTACTTCCTCTTCTGACGGCGTCTGAAAACGCCGTCCGGCGGCGTTCTCCCCTCGAATGCATCCTCAACGTACCCCGAGGGTACGCCTCCGGTGCATTCGTCGGCTGCGGCCTTGCCGGACTACGTTTTGAGCCGCCTTTGCAGTGAGAGAAGGGGCGGAGAATTCTTGCTTTTGGATGCCTCCGGCTTTGCCTGCGCTTGCGGCCTAATTGGAAAAACCTTTGAGCATCGATGTACGTCGGCTGCACGTTGTGGATAGCCTCTGTCAGTGTTCTGCCTGCATGAAGGGATTGGGTGCCATTCTATGCTGAACACGTTGTCTCTGCTTCACGGTCTCCGGTTCATCGATAGTTTTTTCCCCTCCGGGGGCTATGCCTATTCGTCCGGACTGGAAGCAGCAGTGCAAGGCGGGGCAGTCAGGACCGGCGACCAACTTTCCCAATATGTGGAACAAATGTTCCGACATGGCGTGGCGCGGCGAGAGGCGGTGGCTGTGGGAATTGCTCATGAGGCGCTGTTGCGCAATGATGTCCAAGTGGCGCTCGCCATCGATCATGAATTGCATGCAATGAAACTGGGACAAGAGTCGCGCGTGGCGAGTCAGCAGATGGGGCGGCAGGTGGTCAAGATTGCGGCAGAACCGCCGACCGCACATGCGGTACTGAGAGATTTTTACGCCGCGATGAAAACAGATCGGGCGCCGGGCCATTTTCCTGTGGTGTTGGGATTGACGCTGGCGGATGCCGGATGGGACAGAGGGGAAACGATCGCCGCATTTTGCTATCAGACGGCGATCGGGTTTGTGTCTGCGGCGCTGAAGCTTCTGCCGATGGGACAGCGAGAGGGGCAGCATCTATTGGAGCGGTGGACGCCGCTGTTCGACGAATGTGCCAAGGAAGCGACAGAGGCCACCACGATGACCGCATGGTCGCCGGTGCAGGATATTTACGCCATGCGCCACACTCGCTTGGAGTCGCGACTGTTCCGATCCTGAATTCCGAACAGACCGCTCTCGAGAAGCTTCGCGTGATACGGATAATGAGGGACGAAGATCATGCATCGTGAAGATGAACATCTGTGTGGAACTGGCTGCCCGACCGATGCGCGGGCGAAGGGTATTCCAATCATCGGCATCGGCGGGCCGGTGGGATCAGGCAAGACGGCGCTGGTGGAGGCGCTCTGTTTGAAACTGCGCGACCGGTATAGTTTGGCGGTCGTGACCAACGATATCTTTACGAAGGAAGATGCGGAGTTTTTGACCAGACGGGGCGCCTTGCCGCAGGATCGTATTCTCGGCGTGGAAACCGGTGGCTGCCCGCACACGGCGATTCGTGAAGATGCGTCCCACAATCAAGCCGCGCTCGATGATTTGCTGAAGCGTCATCCGGACGTGGAACTCATGTTCGTCGAAAGCGGCGGCGACAACCTGGCGGCCACCTTCAGTCCTGAATTGGTCGACCGGGTCATTTACGTCATCGATGTCGCCGCCGGCGATAAGATCCCACGCAAGGGCGGCCCGGGGATTACACGCTCTGATTTGCTGGTCATCAACAAAATCGATCTGGCTGCGCACGTCGGCGCGGATCTGGCGGTGATGGATCGAGACAGCCGGAGAATGCGCGGCAATCTGCCGTTCGTCTTTACCAACCTGCAGACGGGCGAAGGGCTGGATCGCGTCGTCGAGTGGATTCAACAGACCCTTCCACTACACGCGCATCCCCACTGAGGGCCGAGACGCTCATGCCGCCGTTGCATTCGCACCAATCTGCCATGGCGGATGTCGGGCGGGTCGGTTCGCTTGATCTCCGGTATCGGCGCGACGGGTCACGTACGATTCTGACTACATCCCGCTGCTCCACTCCGTGGCATTTCTTCCCGCCCGCCTATTTGGATGACAGCGGGTGTGCCGTGACATCTCTCGTGAACCCGTCGGGCGGATTCGTGGCCGGTGACCACCTATCGATTCATGCCGCCTTGGAAGAAGGGGCGCATGTGGTGATGACCACGCCTTCCGCCAACCGTATCTATCGTTCGCTCGGCGAAGACTCCCGGCAGTCTATCACGCTCTCAGTTGCGCCGGATGCCGTGATCGAGTGGTTCCCGGAAGTCACCATTCCGTTCGCCGGCTCACGTTTTGTCCAGACTATGACGGTGACGTTGGCCAAGGGGGCAACGGCGCTTATTTGGGACAGCCTCGCCTCTGGCCGTGTGGCCCGCGGCGAACGCTGGGCCTTCACCTCGTTGCGCAATGAGATTGATCTCACCCTCGCATCCGGGGCGCGATTGCTAGAGCGGTACCATGTCAGGCCGGGAGAGGATCAAGGTGGTGGGTTGTTGTCCGCGTACGACTATGTGGCCTCGTTCTTTGTGGTGAGCGATGCCGTCGATCTGGATCGGTGGCCGGCCGTGCGCGATACGGTAGCGGGAATACTGGACTCGTTCGGCAGCGATCTGCTGGGTGGAGTCACGGAGCCGCCAGCTCCTGGACTAGCCGTCAAATTGGTAGCCTGCTCGGCAGAGGCGCTGGTCAAGGCTCAGGAACTCTTATGGGAGGCAGCCCGCCGTGCGATCCTCGGTTTGGCGAGGCCGGCGCTTCGACATTATTGACCGGAGAAGAGACGACAGCCTGTGATGAATACCTAAACTTGGCGTCAGGGTGTGGGGACGGTTTTGCGGGGGACTGGTTTCTGTTTCGTTTTCGGTGGGGTGGATTCCTTTTCTGCGAGTTGGCGTCGCAGCGATTCCAGTTCCGCCTTGAGTTGCTGGAGCTCTTGCGCCTGCTTGACGACCACGTCTTTTGTGGTTTGCAGTTCCTGCTGCGCGGTGTGTTGTTCCGGCGCGGGTGAAGCGGAAACCGGCGAGACGTCAGCGACGGGTTTGTTTGCGGTCGACACGGGAACGGCAGCGGGGAGCTGATTCAAGGCATCCAGCGACACCGCGACGCGGGGCTGTTCCGGTTCGACCATCATCCAGGATTGCGGTACATCGTCTCGCACGAGCGCCTCTGAGGGCGCAAACGACAAGGTAAGCGCTGCCGGCCTGGTATCGCTTTGAGCCGGCGAGGCCCGGTAGTGCGAGAGACTGACCCGAAGGGTGGTCTTATTGAGGTATAGCGTGCCTTGCGTGATCAGTCCGTCATCCTGCAGGGTGACGCGCACTCGTTGGTCAGGAGCCGCCAGCGACAGAGCCTTGACGAGAAGCGGCGTAAAAAACTCCGTTTCTTCCTGGGTAAACAACGGATACCGGTCTTGTCTCAGGGCGGCGCCCGGCCGATCGAGGCCGGAAACGGAGAGGCCGGAGAGGAGGCTTGAGATCACCGCTCCCGATACCGAGGCCGGATGGGATGCCTGGAATGCGCTCTGAGGACTACCATACCGGGCGGTGGTGCCCCGGCTGGCCAAACGCTCGAGCGCGACCGTTCCCAATGGTCCTTCTCCGACGGGAGTCAGCGGGGACATGGCGCTGCAAGCCACCAGCAGTAGGTAGGTGAGAACTATCAGCCAGGATTTCTTAAGACGTGTCGGCTCACAAGCTCCTGACATCATGTGATGATTCATTCGGCGCATGGGGCGGGATTGTAACATAGACCCGTCTCAAGGCTACGGGATTTCAGGAAGACTTCGCCCGTATTGGTTGACAGCCGATTCCGGCTGGTGCTATATCATCGCCAGCTTTTCCAGGGACAACGGAGTCTCAGGAGGCTATCCCTTATAGAGATGGCGCAGGACAACGACGTCCTCTGGTCCACCGGTCCGGTGGGTCCGAGGACTTTTTTTTTGAGCAGTATGCTGAAATCGGCCCTCAACGTCGTTCTCAGTCGATCATCCACCTCGACGTACAGGTCACAGTACGCCTCGGTGTCTGAGCTCCTTGCGGCCTCGTTGAATGACCGATTTGAACATACTGCGATTGCAGGAGAAACCTGCTGATGCGGTTCTTGCGAGTGGCCATGGCCCAGATCAATCCGACCGTCGGCGACATCGTCGGAAACACGGCGCTGATCAAGGCCTGGATCAAGGACGCGCGCCGCGCCAAGGCTGACATCGTGGCGTTTCCAGAATTGGCCATTACCGGGTATCCGCCGGAGGATTTGTTGTTCAAACCCCGCTTCATCGAAGACACGCACCGTGCGTTGAAAGCGGTGGCGGCGGAAGCGCAGGGGATCGTGGTGGTGGTGGGGTATGTCGCACGCGAGGCGACTGGCCTGCCACCGGCGGAGGAAAATGCCTTCTCCCCGGCCGGTCGGCACGACCTCTACAATGCGGCAGCGGTGCTGTGTGAACGCCGGCTCGTCGCCAACTATTGCAAGCGGCTACTGCCGAATTATGGCGTCTTTGATGAGAGCCGGTATTTCCATCCCGGAACGCGTCTGCCATTGCTGGTGTTGAATGGCACGACCATCGGCGTGAATATTTGCGAAGACATCTGGTTTCCCGAGGGACCGACACGCGCGCAGGCCGCGGCAGGGGCCGAGGTGATTGTGAACATCAACGCTTCGCCGTTCCATGTCGGCAAGAGCCGCCTGCGTGAGCAGGTGCTGGCCACCCGGGCGCGAGAAAACCGCGTGATGGTCACTTATACCAACACGGTGGGCGGGCAGGACGAGCTGGTCTTTGACGGCTGCAGCGTCATTGTCGATCAGACCGGCGAAGTGGTGGCGCGGGGCAAGTCCTTTGACCAGGATCTGGTGATTGCGGATCTCGATGTGGCAGCGGTGGGGCGTGCGCGGCAGGGGGAACGGCGCGCAAGGCCCTTGTCGCCGCGTGTGGCCGCGCTGGTGGATCGTGTTGCGGTGCGGGTGCCGGCGAGGAAGTCGTCGTCGATCGCAGTTCCAGCCCTGGAATCACCATTGGATCGGCTGGAGGAAGCCTATCGCGCGTTGGTCCTGGGTGTGCGGGATTATGTCCGCAAGAACGGGTTCAAGCGGGTTGTCATCGGACTGAGCGGCGGCATCGATTCGGCCCTCACGGCCGTGATCGCGGTCGATGCGGTCGGCGCGGAGAATGTCCTCGGGGTCTTCATGCCGTCGCCCTACACCTCGCGAGCCAGTCGCGAAGATGTGGCGGACCTCGCGCAGCGTCTACGCATCCAGGTGGATACCCTCTCGATTACGACGACCTTCAAGAGTTATCTGCGTGCGCTATCCAAGCCGTTCTCCGGGCACCGTCCCGACACGACTGAGGAAAATTTGCAGGCCAGGATCAGGGGAAATCTGCTCATGGCCTACTCCAACAAATTCGGCCACCTGGTCTTGACCACCGGGAACAAGAGCGAAATGAGCGTCGGCTACGCCACATTATACGGCGACATGGCCGGCGGATTTGCGGTGATCAAAGACGTCCCCAAGACCATGGTGTACGAATTGTCGCAGCTGCGAAATCTGAACGGTCTGGAACCGGTCATTCCGAAACGTGTGCTGGAACGGTCTCCGACCGCAGAGTTGCGCCCCGACCAAAAAGATGAAGACAGTCTGCCGCCGTATTCGGTGTTGGACCCCATTCTGAAGGCCTATGTCGAGGAGGATCGCGCCCTCGAAGACATTGTGGCTATGGGGTTTGATCGGGACACGGTGGCACGCGTCATGGTGATGGTGGATCGCAGCGAGTACAAACGCAGACAAGCGCCGCTCGGCATCAAGATTACGCATCGGGCATTCGGCAAGGATCGGCGGATGCCGATCACCAACGGGTATCGGTAGACAGGCAGCATCTCGATCGACAACGACGTCGATCAGCACCACTGGCAATGGCGCCAGAGAGACGGAACTCCCAGATCGTCGGGCACGACGGTCTCGGAGCGGGCCACTTTCACTTCTTCTCTCTTTGGAGGCGTCATGAATATGTTGGTAGGGCGAAAGGCGCGGGCATGGGTGTTGGGGTTGGCATTGATGGCGGGCGGTGGAGGAGGCGCTCTTGTCGAGGCGCAAGCCGCGACGACAGACGACTTGATGGACACCACCAAACACCCCGTGTCGGTGACGATGGCGATGCAGGCCGACAGTT
>CP092081.1:3097195-3119299 GCA_022226935.1 Nitrospira sp. | reverse complement strand
GTTCTCGGTTTTCGGGCAGTGCAGTATTCGGTTTTCGGTAGACGTTATACGTTCCCAGTTCTTTTTCTTATTAATCTTTCAGAGGAGGGCATACGCAATGAGACTGGTGCAGACACGCAACAAGCGTTTGGTGTTTGGCATTCTGTTCTCTGCGCTGATCGTCGGCATTATGTTGACGATCGGGCAGGTGCCTCTCGCGGTCAGCCAACCGGTGACCATTCCCGTGAAGGCGATCAAGGGGGCAATCCCGATGGACGGTGCAAACCCCATCTGGGAAGGAGTGCCAGGTGTCATCATCCCATTGAGTGGACAGACCATCACGACCCCGATGCACCCGAATATTTCGGTCAAGTCGGTGTTTGTGAAGGCGGTCAGCAACGGGAAGGATTTGGGGTTGCGCCTTGATTGGAGTGACCAGACCAAGAACGATACGGCGATCGGTCCGCAGGATTTTCGCGACCAGGTAGCCATCATGTTCCCGGTCAACACTGCGGGCGCACCGCCTTTCCAGTGCATGGGCCAGTCCGGTGGGACGGTCAACATCTGGCGTTGGAATGCGGAGTGGCAGAAGGATCTCGGCAAGGATAGCGCCGGAATCTGGGACGTGGACGACCAATACCCTGGCATCTTCTGGGACTACTATTTCGAAGAGCCGGCTGGCGGAGTCACCTATCCGGATCGTATCGGCCGCAGCCTTGGGCCATTCAACTCCGGTATCTGGTCCGGTAACATCATGTCCGACCCGACCCTGCGCGTCAGCTCCGTTGAGGATCTGAATGCCAACGGGTTCAGCACCTTGACCACCCAGGCCCATCAGGATGTGATCGGCAATGGCGTGTGGGAGCCGTCAGGTTCCCTCAAGGGCGGTGGATATACCGGTCCGACCTGGCGCGTCGTCGTGAAGCGTTCGCTGGAAACCGGCGATGCGAACGACACCCAGTTCAAGGCGGGAGCCTCTGTACCCATCGCATTTGCGGTGTGGGACGGTTCCAACATTGAACGGAACGGTATGAAGTCTCTCTCCACCTGGTTCACGCTGAAGTTGCCGTGAGCCAAGCGGTCTGAAGTAAAAATTCCTGCCCCAGTGCCGGGCTGGAAGGTGTGAGTAGTTTCAAGCAGGGGCCCCGAGTTCTTGTCAGAGATGGCAAGGTGACTCGGGGCCCTCGTGCATTTCTCATCACATGATGATTCATTGGTGCGCGGAGTAGAATTTCTTGTGCCTCGCAGTCGGAGGGTTGCTTTCGGACCGAAGCGGAGTGTATAAACCGATACGGTACAAATCTCCTGAAAACACTGATTTTCCTGCTTAATATAAAGATAATTTTATGAAGGTTTCTCTCCTGTTCCCACCGACGTGGCACCCTTCGCAACCTTACCTGAGTCTCCCTTCTCTCACCGGTTTTCTCACTCAAGCGGGAGTCAAAAATGTCTCGCAGCGTGATCTCGGCATCGAGTTGTTGGACAAAGTCCTCACCCAGTCCTTTGCCCACGGCCTCTACCAGCAGTTGGTAGAGAAACAGCGAGCCCTTGAGCGAGAACGGACGGGAGAAACTGGGCCGGGGAGTGCGGAGCAACTCGCGCGTGTGATTGAATCCCTTGATCGGTTTCCCTACTTATTTGAGCGGATCGAACTCGCCAAAGAGACATTGCGGGGAGAAGGTTTCTATGACATCGAAGCCTATCGCAACAGCCTGTTTCTGATCGATAAGTGGCTTGAGGTGCTCTCATCGCTTTACTTCCCGACCAGAATGACCGTCGTGGATAATCAATTTGGTGACTACTCGATCTATTCGTCCAAAGATCTGATCAAAGCCATTCGTGACGAAGCGCAAAATCCCTATATCAGCCTCTTCCGCGAGCACGTATTGCCCTCTATTTTGACCGATCGTCCGGATTTGGTTGGCGTCTCGATTACTGCCACATCGCAAATTATTCCGGGTCTCACGCTCTGTCGATTGATTAAAGAGCATGCGCCGGAACTGCATGTGACTGTCGGGGGCAGTATTTTCACCCGTCTGGTCGACAACTTGCGCCGCTGCCCGTGGCTCTTCGATCTTGTCGACGATTTTGTGGTCTTCGAGGGTGAGACCGCCTTGCTTGAACTCGTGAACCAGATGGATGGCAAGCGTGACTTTAGCAAGGTGCCCAATTTGATTTATCGCCAGAACGGCAAGATCACAGTCAACCAGCCCTTCTATTCCGAAAATATCAATCAACTCACGGCACCTAATTACGACGGATTTCCGCTGGATCTGTACTTATCTCCGGAACCGGTGCTGCCCGTCCAATTTTCGCGAGGCTGTTACTATAAGGATTGCGCCTTTTGCGCGCTGACGCTGGATCATCAAAACTTCCGGCAGCGCGATCCTGGCAAGACGGTGGACGATTTGGTCTGGTTAAAGGAACGATATGGCGCGCAATCGTTTTTCTTTACCGACGAATGTTTCGCCCTGTCACCCACCAAGCGACTCTGTCAGCAGATGATCGACCGTCAAGTGAATGTGAAATGGACTTGCGAGTTGAGGTTCGAGAAAAACCTCTCGCGCGAATTACTCACACAGATGCGGGACGCCGGCTGTTTGAAAATCGTGTTTGGTCTGGAGTCGTTCAATCAGCGTGTCATGGATTTCATGAAAAAAGGGATCAAGCAGGAATCCGTGCGGCGGATTGTGGATGACTGCGTCGATCTGGGCATCGCGGTGCACTGCTATGTCATTGTGGGCTTCCCCACGGAGAAGGAAGAGGAAGCGCTGGAAACTATGAACTTCGTGGTAGGCAATACCAAGCTCCACGAATCGTATGGATTCTCTTGCCAGCCCTGCCTGTTTGACTTGGAAAAAGAAGCGCCGATCATGAGCGATCCGGGCAGTTATGGCATCAGGCGAATTATGAGACCGGCCACCGAGGATTTGAGTCTCGGATTTTTCTACGAAGTGCAGGAAGGGATGACGCCGGCTCAGGCGGAGCAGCTTTATCAGCAGGTGTACGAAAAGATCAGCGAAGTCGTGTGTGAGTTGCCGTTTAATTATTCAATGGCCGACGGGCTGCTGTATATCGCCCGGGCTAAGTCGCAAGCGTTGCAGATACCACAACCTACCGTCTCCTAAGAGTTGGACGTCAGTCCGCTTAGCGTGCGGACTGATGCGGTGTGCTCACGAAGTGCGTTACGTTTGCCAAGGGGGCTGGAGATGTCTGCTATAGCCGCCGCCGTCGAACGGTCAACAGGACGGGTTGACGATCAAGGATTATTGTTCGAGTACACCATCAAGCTGGTGTTGTTCGTCGGTTTTTTCGAACTGGTGCTCTATCGCCTGGTCTCTCGCCTCGGCATGCACATCAGCAAGATTGCCGCTCAGCATGAATGGATTGGAACGGTCTTCCAGCTGCTGACCTCAATCGGCTTTGCGCTGTTGAATGTCGTAGCGATTTTTGTGTTCCTTGCGCTCGTGGTCTTGCTGGTGAATCGCGCTCGAGCCCGGGGGCTCACCGGTTTTAATGCCGTCACTATTCCCAGTGTGGCGCTTCTCTTGATCTTGACGGTGGCCTTTCTCATCGTGCAGCCGGCGATGCTCGGCTCCATTGCCTACAATGTCGTGACCATCATCGCACTCACCGCACTGATGCTGGAGTATCTCTCGCAGCAGCAGGAATGGTCGAAACGCGTCATGGGCACGGTCTATTATTTCGGCATTTCTGGATGGCTGTACTATCAGATCTTCTCCACCACCTACGGATGGATGGGCGTGATTGCGGCGCCGCCGTTTGTCTATGAAGCCAATCGTCTCGGCGAAGCGTTGATGGTGCTGGCCAGTATCCTCGTTTTTTGGGCGTACGGACGAGGGGTCTCCTTCCGCACGAGGAACAAACAGCAGCGGCGACGCGCCATCTGGTTCGGAGCAGTTTCGGCTGTGGTGTTTTTCGGTCTGCTGTTTATGGACTATTTCCTGGGCCTGTACAACCCGGCTCTGGCCCATTCCATCCGGAAGGCGGGAGAGGGCATCAGCTGGATCTTTCAGATGGGCATGGGCTATACCTTTTATCTGCCCTTTGCCTTTTATGTCGCCGGACTGTTGTGCTGGTCCTATACGGTCATCAGGCTTGTGACGATGGGACGTCTGGCAGGATACGGACTGGCATTGATGTTTATCGCCGGCTACGCGTTGCTGTTTTCCAGTTTGACCTTGATGGTGATTCTTGGCGTAATGTTATTGACGCTTGACCGACCGAAGGGAACGGTCACGGAGCAGGCGACTGTGAGCAGACCACCACTGGTCGGCACGCAGGAGTCTCTCGTTGGCGGACAAATTTAATTGTGGACTCATCCAGAGTAGGACGTGGTTATGGACGAACAGACACAGACCGGCGGGGCAGAACAGGGCAGCGCAGCGGTGGATCCCGGCGATCAGCCGTTGAATCCCGATGAGGAAATTGCCGAAATCGAAAAGCTGCTCAGCACCGAGCCTGATGATTTTCAGGCGCGATGCCGATTGGGCGAACTCTATTTCAGCAAGGGCCGCTTGGACGATGCGCTGACAGAAGTTAAAAAATCAATCGAGATGGCCGAGGGACTCAGGACGGAAATGAATCGCTCGCTGGCCATGTACTACTCCAACCTCGGGACCATCTATGCCACCAAGGGCATGATCGACGAGGCGGAGGCGGAGTTTAAGCGCGCGCTCGACGTGCACGCGTATGATGTTCTGGCGCTGTTTAATCTCGGCCGGGTGCAGGCTGACAAGCGCAAGTACATGGAGTCGAAGAACTATTACGAACGGCTGGTCGAGATCACGCCGGACGATCCGATGGCATGGTACAATCTTGCCGGCGTCTACGTAGAGCTCGATAATCCTCAAGTGTCCGACTACAACACTATGGACATGGCGATTCAGTGTTATCTGCGCGTCCTCGAGCTGGACCCGAAGCATTTGGAAGCGAGCTTCAAGCTGATGGAGATCGCGCTCAATCACCGGAAAACCGATTTGGCCATTAAGGTCATGGAGAGTGCGGTGGAGCACAGTCCGGACGAGCCGCTCGCGTATTACAATTTGATCAGCGTCTACGATAAGTGCAAAATGTTTGAACAGGCCGAGCAGGCTCGTCAGCGGTTGAAGGAACGGTTTGCGAAGAAGGCCAAAGAAGGATCCGCATCCTGAACACGTGAGCAAAGGAGACACACCATGTTTGGCAGCCTTGGTTTTACAGAGTTGATCCTGATCCTGTTTATTGTGTTGATTATTTTCGGAGCAGGGAAGTTGCCGCAGCTTGGTGAGGGGATCGGCAAGGCCATCAAGGGCTTCAAGAAGTCCGTCCATGAAGCGGATGCCATCGAAGCGGAAGCCCAGGCGCAAGCGCAGCAACAAGCCGAACCTGCGCAGGCTCAGGCCATCGCCGCCCAACCGACAGCTCCGATGCCGACGCCTGTGGTGGAGCAGCAAGTCGCTGCGGCTCCTCCTGCCGCGCGCGCACAAGCATAACATCCTCGACAACAAGGGCCCAGCATAGAACGGACGTACAACGTTATGGAAACAGATGTTCAGTTAGCTCCCGGATACATTGAAACTTTTGCCGGGAATGGAAAGGCCAGGAGTACGGGAGACGGCAAGCGCGCGGTGAAGGCTGGCATTCCCCTTCCGCACCACGTCGCGCTGGATCGTGAAGAAAAGTGGCTGTACTTCGCGGAGTCCGGGTCCGATCGCGTTCGTCGCGTCAACTTGACGGAAGGTACCGTCCATAACTTTGCGGGCATCGGCGAGACCTGCTACAGCGGAGACGAAGGGCCTTGTGGGGAAGCCGGGCTCTATCTGCCTCTCGATGTGGCCTGTGATTCCAAGAACGATCTGTATGTCTGCGATTCGGGTAGCAACCGGATTCGCAAGATTGATCGAGAGACCGGCATCATTACGACGGTGGTGGGGACCGGCGAGCATGGCTTCAATGGGGATGGACCGGCGCTGGAGGTGAATCTCACGTGGCCTGCCGCCATTGCCTTTGATTCGGATGATGTCATGTATATCGCCGACACGCAGGCCCATCGGATTCGTCGCTTCGATCCACGAACAGGTCGCGTGGAAACTATTGCCGGCAGCTGGACTGCTGAGGACGAGGCCAGGGAGCAGCCTTTGGTTGCGCGCAATTTGGTCGTGTTATCCGGCGATGCGATTGGGATCGATTTCAGCGACGACAATGGCTGGCTTATGCCGGTGTGCTCTGACGGGCTCAACCTCTCCATGTATCTGGATGATGGTCGGCCTGCGCTTGAGGCGCGTCTCTATGATATCGTCGGAATAGCCGTCGATAATGTCGGGGATGTGTATGTTGTAGACAAGGGCAGCAATCGTGTACGCAAGATCGATCGCCAGACCGGACTGATTTCGACACTCGCCGGCGTGTGTCGCTACGGGTACGATGGAGATGGCAAGCCGGCGGCCAAGTCAATGTTACATGCACCCGAAGCCGTCGTGTTCGATCAGCACAACCACGCCTACATCTCCGATACCGGCAATCATCGTGTCCGCAAGGTGGAAGCGGAGACGGGGATTATCAGCACGGTGGCCGGGAACGGTGATAGCGGATATGACGATAAGAATATGGGGGGCTGCGGCGCTGCCCGCTTTGTCGCAAAAGACGCAGCTGGCGCGCTCAAGCACGGGGATGGTTTGCTCGCCATTGAGGCGGTGGTGAACTCTCCCGTGGGGTTGACGCTCGATTCCCAAGGCTACTTGTATATCTGCGAGCGGGGTGAAAACAAGATTCGTCGCGCCAAGTTGTGGTAACGCTTGGAGGACGGAGCCAAGGCTCCCGCACAAGGAACGGGTGCGGGTGTTGTCACGACTAAGGCTACGCGCCGGGACATGAGGCGAATGACGTCGGTCCACACATCCCGCACCAGATTGTTGAGTCTCATCTCCGTTCTGCTAGTTCTCGCCCTCATTCTGGGTGGTCTCGGTATTCCCATCGTCAGCTCCGAAGGCATGATTATCCGTGCGCAGGCCGTCTCAGGAGATATCCCTGTGGCGCCTGAAGATCCGCTCTGGCAGAAAGTTTCCCCGATGACCCTGCCGCTAAGCGGCCAGATTATTACTCGCCCCGTCTGGCCGGAACCGACAGCCCACGCGTTGACGGTGCGCGCCGTACACAACGGCACAGACATCGCCTTCCTGTTGGAATGGCAAGACAACACAAAAAATGACCGATTGACGCCTGGCACGTTTCGAGATGGAGTGGCCTTGGGGCTTCCGCTTGGTGATGCGCCGGCGTTTTTCTGCATGGGACAATTGGACCATTACATCAATATTTGGCATTGGAAAGCCGATTGGCAGAGCGACATCGACCGGCGCGCAGCGAGAACCACCGAAAAGGATAAGGGGGGCGGGAGTGAGCCTCGGCGGTTTGAGGTGATTCCGCGACGGGCCTCTTCCGTAGAGGATTTGATCGGGGGCGGGTTTAGTACCTTGACCACCAAAGAAAAGCAGGGCCGTGTGCAGGGAAAAGCCACCTGGAAGGACGGTACGTGGCGTGTCGTGATGCGCCGTCCCCTCTCCAGTGAAGAGCAGGAGAATGAAGCGAAGCTCATTCCCGGGCGTATCCAGGCGGTATCCTTTGCTGTATGGAATGGTGAGAATAAAGAGCGTAACGGGCAAAAGGCGATTGCCCCCTGGTTTCAACTCGCATTGGATCCGGTCACAAAGACGTAACGCTTCCTGGTAGGATGATGTACAAACCGAACGCATCGGCGAAAGCTGTGTTCGCAAAGGGCAGAGGCTAGCTTTTGGAGGACCGCGTTCAGATTCATCGCGTGAGGCACAACGGAGCCCTTTCTATCGGAAGGGCTCTTTGTGTGTGTGGAGCGGCGCTGCTTCTTGCCGCCACAGTCGGGAATACTCCGGTCGCCGCGGGCCCGGGCAACAATGGCGACATGACGGTGGAGGAAGCCATTCAGCTCGGAGAAGAGTTCGGTATTGCGGTTGGTGAAGTTGATGAAGAAGTCCAAAAGGAGCTCAAGCTTCAGCGGCCGGAAGGTGTCGCAGTCTTCGAAGTGATCGGGAATTCGCGGGCGGATTATGCCGGAATCAAGGTCCGGTCCGTCATCAAAGAAATTGATAAGAAGGAAGTCCGCAACCTCATCGATTTTGGGAAAGCGGTGAAAGTTGCGATGAAGGAATGTAATTTTACCGTCGGAACATACGAGCCGGCTGATCCAGGCGATCCGGTTGGATGGGGCGTGAACTTTCATTTCGTCGGGTGCAAGCGGGATTAAGCGAGAGCGAGCAACACGTGATCGGAACAGGACGAACCATTCAGAAATGGGCTTTGAGCGGGCTGCTGGTAATATTTGCTCTGCTTACGGTCACCTTTCATGAGCGGGCCATCGCCCAGAAGTCGGATGGCCAAGCGCCGGCCGATTGGGTGGCGGAGATTGAAAAGATCTTTATCCGTTCCGAAGATTGCAAGCAGTGCCATGACCGGCACTACGAAGAGTGGAAGGGTATGCGCGAGCAGACGCCTGACCTCAAATCGTTCGGCCGAGTGGATGCAGCCTTATTGCACGGCACCTCCTTTGAGTCGCCGGTATTCCGCACGGTGTTGGGCGTTTGGATGCAGACCAATCCCTCGCTGGAGGACCGGCAGCGGTGCCTGTCCTGCCATGCACCGGCTGTTACGGCCTTTCCTCAACATGCCGAAAAAATTGCGGCGCAGGTTCTGGCAGGCAAGCCCCAGGTCGAAGGCATCGGCTGTGCGTCCTGTCATCTGATCAATGCGGTTGAGACCACACCCATGCCGCCGCCGACCTACAAGGTGAAACCGGGCGAGATGCTGTACGGCCCCTATGCGGATCCGGAAGAAAATTTGGTCCATCCGGCAACACAGTTGCCGCTGTTCCGTGGCGCGAACTTCTGCACCTCCTGCCATTTCGATAAGGTCAAGGATGTCACGCAAAAAGATCTTCCCGGAGAAATTCTGCACGGCACGATTTGCCAAGATTGCCATATGGAGCCCTCCACCGGGAGCTCGACGTCGAGACGCGGCGCCATGACTCGCGCGATCGGACGACATTGGTTCCGCGGGGTCGTCATTCCAGGCACGCTCCTGAAGAACCGCAACCTGCAGGCGGAGTGGATGCCGCGTATCGATATTGAAGCGACGAAGTCGCAGTCAGGGGTAGAAGGCACAGTGCTGGTGAAGGTCGGTAGCCTGCCCCATAGTTTTCCTGACGGGGACCCCGTGTTGAAGCAATTCTTCCTCTCCATCACCATCAAGGATGCGCAGGGGCGCATCCTGGGAGAAGAAACGAAACATTTCGGATTGCCGTACGAAAAGATTTTACGCGGTCCCATTCCCGATCCCTTCATTAAGGGCGGCAATACCAGGCGGGTGCCTTTCTCTCAGACTCTGCCGACGGGGGGAGCAGAACCGGCGACCATTGAAGCTGTGCTCAACTACGCGTTGATTCCGGAGCCTGAACCGGAACTGACAGCAAAATATCTGGCCACGCTGCCCACCGACCAGGAGCGGGCGGCCGCCAAGAAGGTCATCGAGGAATATATTCAGCCTCGCATGCTGACCTATCGTACCAAATCACTGTAAGGCCCCCTGCCGGTTTCATGACAACGGGCAGCGAGGTGCGCACCATGTGCGGAGGATATGCGACCGGTGAAGAATCGACGAGGTCTGTTGCAAGGACTCATCATCACTGCATTGTTGATGGTGGTTGGATTGGTCAGTTATGGCGTGCAGCAAGGCTTGGCGCAAGATGCCAAGGGTCAGCTGACGATCGAAAAGTCCTTTCCCAGTTCCGGAAAATGCAAGCGCTGCCACGAGCGGGTGTTTGAAGAATGGGAAACGTCGCCTCTCTCCAAATCAATTCATACGCCTACATTCCGCGCTGCACTGGATGCTTATCTGACTTCTTCTGTCGGCAAAGATACAGCGCTCTGTTTCCGCTGTCATGCGCCGCATGTGCGTGAGTTTCCCGATCACGTGCAGTTGTTTGTCACGCAAGCTCAATCCGGCGAGCCCTCCTTGGATGGTGTGGCCTGCGCGCAATGTCATCTCATCAAACAAGTCGATCGGACAAAGCAGCCGCCGGAACCGAAGTATGATCTCGGTAACAAAACCATGTATGGGCCGTACAAAGATTTCGCCGCGAACCTTGCCCATCAATCGATGGAATCGACGCTGTTCCACAAATCGGATCTCTGCCTGAATTGCCATCAGATCGTGCCTGTTGCGGCTGACCTCGGAAAAAGCAACGATCTGTTGGGGAATTGGGACCAAAGCAAGGCGGTGAAGTCCGGAAAGGAATGTCAAACCTGTCATATGCCCGAACAGGTCGGCGAGTCGGCGAACGGCGAAGCGAAACGGAAGGTTGCCAATCACACGTTCCCCGGACGCATCGGGCAGCTCAGGCAGGAAGCCGCGAAGCTTGACGTCTCGACCAAAGTGGATGGCGACAAGACATCCGTGACGGTGGCGGTGCAAAGCCTCGTCCCTCACAATCTGCCGACGACCCATCCCGGATGGGCGAGTGTGGTGTTGGAATTGACGGTGAAGGGAAAAAATCTCAAGACGGTCTTCAGCGACAAGCGTGTCTACGGACGGACCTACGCGGATGCGAAAGGCCAGAAGACGGTGTTCGATTTTGAAGCGGTGAAGGTCCTTGAGGAAACGGTTCTCAAGCCGGAGGAGAATCGGGTTGAAGCCTTCAGTTTTCCGACACCCAAAGATACCAAGACGTTCGATGTCGAAGCTGTGCTGAGTTATGCACCCGTGACGGGACCGGCGAGCTTCTTACAGCGTATCGAGGCGGAATCCTCAAAAGGCGCCCAGGACCCGGTGTTCCAGCCCATTCCAATCGCGAAATTCAGCGAAAATGTTCCGGTTGCGAAGTAGTTATTCTGCATCCAACGTGAAAACGGGAAGAGGCAAGAATTGGCCGAGGGCGTTTGAGCGCTTCGGCCTATCCCGCTTCGTACGTGTGCCCTTCGCGAGTTAGTCGGAGATGATGCTGGAGCCCGGAGACTTCATTTTGAAGATCTGAATCGCGCTGTAGATGCCTTTGGCAGGATGGTTCAGGATCAGCCGCGAGTTCGTGATATGCGTATCGATTAATTCGTATTGCCCGCCGCTATAGTACACATCGCAGTCATCGATCTCACAATTTTTGTAGACGTGGTTGTCCAACGATAGCTTGGCTTTGCTGAACTTCTGCTGATCGATCAAGATGTATTCCGGCGCAAATCCCATTTCCATCCTCCGCAGTTCGCGCGCACTATAACAAACTGAATATCCTTGCGCAAACCATCTACGTGCTGCTGTCCAGCTTCTCGCTCTACGATCTTTCGCCTTGATCAGCCTTGATCCTCGCTATAGAATGGCGCCACTTTTCCACTCGTTCGCGACCGTGTCAGTTGTCGGGCATGCGGCGGTCTCCCGCTGCACAATCAGTCCGCGATGGGTTCAAGCCACGGAGCACCTGTGACCTTCATCGATCATTACATGTGATTGGCCTTTCACGGCGAAGAGATCCCGTACCACGTCAGCTGGATTCTCAGTTTCACCATCTGTAACAGGAGGAGAACACTGTGAGCGACTCAGCGATTGTGACCTTTGCTCTGGTTGCGGCGGTGGCCGGTATTGTCTATGGCCTGTATCTCGCCATGTGGGTATTTAAGCTGAATGCCGGCAATGCGAAGATGCAGGAAATTTCCAAAGCGATTCAAGAGGGAGCGGGCGCCTACATGAACCGTCAATACAAGACGGTTGGTGTGGTGGCAGCTGTATTATTCGTCGTGTTGTGGGGTGCGGGAGCCGTATCGGATAAGTTTGGCATGCTAACGGCGGTCGGATTCATCATCGGTGCCGGAGCGTCGGCGCTCGCCGGGTACGTGGGAATGATTATCGCGGTTCGAGCCAATGTCCGAACGGCGCAAGCGGCGCATAACGGCATGAATGACGCCCTGACGGTGGCCTTCCGAGGTGGTGCAGTCACGGGCCTCTTGTTGATCGGGCTGGGGTTGTTGGCCATTACCAGCTTTTACACTCTCGCCTCTCAGTTGGCCGGTCAGGAGAAAGCCATTCATGCGTTGCTGAGTTTGGGTTTCGGCGGCAGTTTGATCTCCGTGTTTGCGCGGGTCGGCGGTGGCATCTATACGAAGGCGGCCGACGTGGGGGCGGATCTCGTCGGCAAAGTCGAGGCAGGCATTCCGGAGGATGATCCGCGTAATCCGGCGGTCATTGCCGACAATGTTGGCGACAATGTCGGTGATTGCGCGGGCATGGCGGCCGACTTGTTTGAAACCTACGCGGTTACGACCGTGGCAGCGATGGTACTGGCGTTTACGATGTTCAAGGGTGTCAATGCGCCGATTCTGTATCCGCTCGCGCTGGGCGGCGTGACGATTTTTGCCACGATCATCGGTATTCTCTTTGTCAAAGTCAGTCCCGGTGGCGAAATCATGCCGGCGCTTTACAAGGGCCTGTTTGTCGCCGGAGGAATTGCCGCCGTCGCATTTTTCCCGATCACGTCGCAGATCATGGAGGGTGTTGGTGGTGTCAGCGGTCTCAGCTATTACCTGGCGGCATTGATGGGACTGGCGGTCACGCTGGCCCTTGTCTTCATTACGGACTACTACACATCTAAAGCCTATGCACCTGTCAAAGATATTGCCAAGGCCAGTGAGACGGGGCACGCCACGAACATTATCGCGGGGTTGGCAGTGGGCATGCAGTCGACGGCGGCACCGGTGGTGGTGATTGGCGCGGCCATTCTCGCGAGTTATTGGATTTGCGGTGGAGCGGCATCAGGCGGGCTCTATGGCGTCGCGGTTGCGGCGGTCTCAATGCTCTCCATGGCCGGCATTGTGGTGGCGATCGATGCATTCGGACCCATTACGGACAATGCCGGCGGGATCGCGGAAATGGCGCATCTGGGCAAAGAAGTGCGCGACATCACGGATCCGCTGGATGCGGTCGGCAACACGACCAAGGCTGTGACGAAAGGGTATGCGATCGGTTCAGCCGGTCTCGCGGCGGTGGTGCTCTTTGCGGAATTCGCCCGTGAAGTGGCCAAGGGCACCCAAGCCAGTACCTTCGATCTGTCTAATCCGTCGGTCCTGGTTGGGCTGTTCCTCGGAGGCATGCTGCCCTTCATTTTCGGCGCGCTCTGCATGAAAGCCGTCGGCCAGGCCGCGGGGCTCGTGGTCGAGGAGGTGCGGCGCCAATTTCGAACGATCAAAGGCATCATGGAAGGAACCGGCAAGCCTGAGTACGGTACCTGCGTCGATATCGTCACCCAATCGGCTATTGCCAAAATGATGATTCCCGGTCTGATTCCTGTCGTGGCCCCGATCCTTGTTGGCGTGATTCTTGGACCACAAGCGCTGGGAGGCGTGCTTGTCGGGAGTATCGTGACTGGTCTGTTCGTCGCGATTTCCATGACCAGTGGCGGGGGCGCCTGGGACAATGCCAAGAAGTATATCGAGGAGCAGGGCTTGAAAGGCACCGATACGCATAAGGCGGCGGTGACCGGTGATACGGTCGGCGATCCTTATAAGGATACGGCGGGGCCGGCAATCAACCCGATGATCAAAGTCATCAACATTGTGGCGTTGCTGATTGTCTCGTTGATCGTCAAATAGGCGGCGTGTCAACCGGCTGACGTTCTGCTGTCGGCGAGTGGGGCGCTGTTCGCGGGGCGAGAGTGCGGATACGCAGATACGAAGACGCACCCCTTCGCAGGCCGGCTTGACGCGTTCAAGGACCCTAGAGTAAGGTGACAGAAGCGGGTTGTTCGAATGCGTCCGGATGAACTGGAGGTGCTCCGATGGAGAAACAGGAGAGGAGACCGGAATCCAGAAAAGAGTCACACGCCAAAGAAGAGGTGAAGCCGAACCCGAAAGTGGTTGAATCGGGAAAGAAGATGAAAGAGGACATCGATAAATTAGTCGATGAGATCGATGATGTCCTGGAAAAAAATGCCGAAGAATTTGTGAAGAACTATGTGCAAAAAGGAGGGGAGTAGTCCCCTCCTTTTTTTGTCACGCTCAGGCGCGCTTCTCGCCTTTTCTGAACCCTCCGTCCGCCCACCAGAGCGATATCAACACTTCGAAACGCCATGCTGTCGTCCTCCCCGTGCCCCGTTTGACAAAGATGGGGTGAGTCGATACCATTCCCCTTACTTCTCAGTAACTTCTGAATGTTTCAGCTCTACACAGAGGAGCCATGCTCGAAAAACTTTGGGTGTTCAGACCGTCTGATACGGTCCTGCAGAGCAATCTAGCCCGAACGCTGTCTATTTCGCCGGTGACCGCATCGATCTTGCTTGCTCGCGGGGTGACGACCGCCGACCAGGCGACCCGTTGGTTGTCCAGCGCCCAGGACGGGCTCCATGATCCATTTTTGATTCCCGACATGGAAGTGGCCGTCGAGCGACTCCATTTGGCCCTCGCTCGTGAGGAGCGCGTGTGTTTCTATGGAGATTACGATGTGGATGGCGTGTCGGCCACGAGCTTGTACCTGTCGTTCTATCTGGGGCTAGGGGGAAACGGCTGCGGATACATTCCCCACCGGGTACGCGAGGGGTATGGACTGAATGAGGGAGCGGTCAGAAGGTTGGCGCAGGAAGGCGTGACGTTGCTGGTTACGTCGGACTGCGGAACGACGTCGCATCATGAAATAGCCGTCGCCAAAGAGCTGGGCATGGATGTAGTGGTGACGGACCATCATCAAACCGATGCCACGATGCCCGCCGCCCTTGCCGTACTCAATCCGCACCGACGAGATGCGATGTATCCTTTCAAGGGCCTTTGTTCTGCAGGATTGGCCTATAAAGTGGTATCAGCCTATCAGCGGCGGTATGGTTCAGGGGAGGTGGATCCGGAATCCTGCCTCGATTTAGTGGCGCTGGCGACGGTGGCCGATATCGTGCCACTTCAGGATGAGAATCGGATTCTGGTGCGGGAGGGACTGGTTCAGATCAATCGCGGCGCTCGCTGCGGAATTCGTGCGTTGAAACAGGTCGCGGGTGTTACGAAAGCCTGTACAAGTGAAACGATCGGTTTTCGCCTGGGGCCCCGATTGAATGCTGCGGGCCGGCTGGATCACGCGATGCTGTGCGTACAGCTGCTGACGACTGAATCCGACCGGGAAGCGACGCAGATTGCCGAACAGTTGGAGCAACTCAATCGACAGCGCCAGCAGATCGAGGAGGGGATTACGGCGGAAGCGGGAGCATCTCTGCAGCAGGATGAACCGGCTGCCGCGATCGTGCTGGGTTCGCGTGACTGGCATTTGGGGGTCGTGGGCATTGTCGCCGCCAGATTGGTGGATCGCTTCCATCGCCCGAGCATCGTGATCGCGGTGGATGAAAAGGGAATCGGGAAAGGCTCGGCCAGAACCGTGGAGGGATTTGATCTCTATCAGGGATTGTCGGCATGCCGGGATCTGTTGGATGCCTTCGGCGGCCATCCGAGCGCCGCGGGGTTGACCATTCAAGAATCGCGATTGGAGGAGTTTCGACGGCGATTTTGTGATGTGGCGGCACAATGGGCGACTGCCAGCCTGGTCAGGCCGACCTTGCACGTCGATGCGGAGGTCAACCTCACGGAGGTGAATTTCGATTTAATCCAGGAGCTCGAATCGTTGCATCCGTTCGGCGCGGGCAATCCGGAACCGACATTGGCCGTTCGCGGTCTTGATGTGGTAGAGGCTCGGGTCGTCGGCGAAAAACATCTGAAATTGCGTGTCCGGCAAGGCCGCTCCTTTATTTTTGATAGCATCGGCTTTCGCATGGGATCGTTTGAGGAGCTTGGATTGAAGACGGGGAGGCCGGTTGATCTGGCTTTTAGCCCCGAGCGAAATCATTGGAACGGGTATGACCGCGTGCAGTTGCGCATCAAGGCGCTGCGCATGAGCGGCGAGGTGTCCTAAGTATGCCGCACGAGACGGTGACAGAACTCGATCAATTGATCGAGCGGGTCAAGAGCTATAACGTCGAGGCGGATCTGGACCTCGTGCGCCGGGCCTACGACTTTTCGGCCAAGGCCCACGAAGGGCAGATGCGCCGATCCGGCGAGCCGTATTTTCGCCATCCCCTGGCGGTGGCCGGTCTGTTGACCCACCTGAAGACGGATGTGACGGCCATCGTGGCCGGTCTCCTGCATGACACACTGGAAGATACCTTGGCGACCCCGCTTGAATTGGAGCAGCGGTTTGGCAAAGACGTCGTCCATCTCGTCGATGGCGTCACCAAGATCGGCAAGATCACCTTTCGGAACTACGAGGAAAAACAGGCGGAAAATTTCCGGAAAATGGTGTTGTCGATGGCGGATGATATCCGCGTCGTCCTCATCAAGTTGGCGGACCGGCTCCATAACATGCGAACCCTCGAATATCTCAGTGAAGGAAAGCGGCGGCAGATTGCGCAAGAGACGCTGGAAATTTATGCCCCCTTGGCCAATCGCTTGGGGATCGGGTGGATCAAAAATGAACTTGAAGACCTTTGTTTGAAGCACCTCAAGCCTGATGTCTATGAAATGCTGCGGGTGCGCGTGGCCAAGCGGGACGAAGACCGGCAGCAGTACATTCACGAAGTGATCGACATGGTGAAGAAGGCCATGGCGGAGGCCGGTTTGCATGGGGAGGTCTCGGGCCGTCCCAAGCATCTGTATGGCATCTACCAGAAAATGGAGAAGCAGTCGATCTCGTTTGAGGAAGTGTACGATCTTGCGGCGTTGCGCATCATCACCGATATCAAAATGAACTGCTACGCCTTGCTCGGTGTGATCCATTCGCTCTGGCGTCCCCTGCCTGGCCGTTTTAAGGATTACATCGCCATTCCGAAATCCAATATGTATCAGTCGTTGCATACGACGGTGGCAGGCCCAAAGGGCGAGCATGTGGAGTTTCAGATTCGTACCGAGGAAATGCATCGAGTATCCGAGCAAGGTATCGCGGCGCATTGGAAATACAAGGAGCACGGACGAATCGACGAAAAGGACGGAAAGGTCTTCAGCTGGTTACGGCAGTTTGTGGAGTGGAATCAGGACCTGCCTGACAATCGCCAGTTTATGGATTCAGTGAAGCTCGACCTCTTTCACGACGTGGTGTACGTGTTTACTCCGCAGGGCATGGTGAAGGAACTTCCGAAAGGCTCCACTCCTGTGGACTTCGCCTATTCCGTCCATACGGAAATCGGAGATCATTGTGTCGGGGCCAAGGTCAACGGCAAGATTGTCCCGCTCAAGCATATGATGGAAAGCGGAGACATGGTGGAGATCTTGACCGCGGCCAATCAAACGCCTCACCGGGATTGGCTGAAATTCGTCCGCACCTCTCGCGCGAAAACGAAAATCAAGCATTGGATCAAGGCAGAGGAACAGTCTCGCAGCATCGAAATCGGCAAGCGATTACTGGAAGCGGAGTTTCGGCGGCATGGACTGGCTCCGGCTCAGATGATGCGTTCGGAGCAACTTCTCGCAGTCGCCAAGCAGGTCGGGTATGAAACGCCGGAAGAACTTGCCGCTGCCGTGGGTTTCGGACATGTGCCGACTTCTCAAGTGATGAGCAAAATCGCGCCTCCTTCGCCGGGGGAAGGTCAGACCGTTACGCCTGAACCTCCAGTGCCGCACAAGCCGACGACCGGGCGCACTGACGATACGGGTGTCCAGGTCAAGGGCGCTCGAGACCTCCTCATGCAACTGTCCCGCTGCTGCAATCCTGTTCCCGGGGATCGTATTTTGGGTTACATCACCAGAGGGCGCGGGCTCACGATTCATACGATTGATTGTCCCAACCTCGAAGCGTTGGATTACGATAAAAATAGGCTGGTCGAAGTCGAGTGGGATCAATCAACTCCCAGCACGCATTCGGTGAAAGTCTCGGTGATCGCGGTGGACAAAACCGGGGTATTGGCGCATGTTTCGACGGCCATCTCGGAATGTCAGGCCAATATTAGTCGAGCAGAAATTACGACCCGTGAAGATCGGAAGGCGATGCTGGACTTCATTGTTGAAGTAGCGGACACGGCGCATTTGTCGAGGGTGTTCAAAGCGATTGAGAAGGTGGAAGGCGTTATCACCGTGCGCCGGATGCGTTCCTGGCAGGAGCGAGCGTAGCCTGAAAGGGTTCTCTCTGTGCGATCCTTCCCCCGGTGGGTGATATCCGCATGAATCTGGGATCTCTGCTTGGTTCCATCCTGGCGATTCTGGCTTGCGCAGGTGGGGTGTTGGTCGGCCTGACCTACGTGTTTACTCGCCGCGGCAAGCCGGTTCCCGTTCTGCCGTTTTATGCCGGTGGCGTGGGCGTATTTTTCGTTGTTGCATCGCTGATCGGCCACAGCGGTCTTGGGGCTTCCGTTCCCCACTTCGTTCAATCCTGCCTTAATGTCGCAGCCTGGCTTGGTGCAGCGTTCTTCTTTTTCACGATCCTCGACGTCCTGATCATCGGCGAATGGCTCATCGAGCGAGGGCAGCGCTACATTCCTGATATCGTCCGCCAGTTACTCATTGGTGCAGAAGTCGTGGCAGCCGGTGTGCTGATTCTCTGGTTGGTCATGGGGATCAACCTCGTGGCGCTCGTGGCGTTGCCCACAGTAGCGGCGGCGATGGTCGGTGTGGCGTTGAAGGATACGTTAACGAGATTTTTCTCCGGAATTGAACTAGGGAAAATCGTCAAGGTGGGGGATTGGGTCACAGTGCTGGATCGGGAAGGGGTGGTGACTCATATCGGTATGGAACATGTCACTTTATTGACCCGCGCTCATGATGTGGTGTCGTTGCCCAACGATCTAGTGATTCAAAGCGGGGTGACTAATTTCACCCGGCCGACGACGACGCATTTTTGTAACGTGTTTGTTGATGCCGCGTATCGAACTCCGCCTGAACAGGTATGCGCTACGCTGCTCGAGACGGCGAATTCAGTATCGGGCGTATTGCCGGATCCCAAACCCAGCGCCTTTGTCGCTGCATTTAATGAATCGGCGATTCAATACCGTATCAAGTTTCCGATTGGAGATTTTTCACAGCGGGATTCGATCGAGAGTGCCATGCGTACCTACATTTGGCACGCATTCGCTCGCAAGGGCATTGAGATTCCGTTTCCACAACGCGTGGTGCATCAACCTGTCAATGGAGAGGATGCTGCTCAAAATCGTCACACCATTGAACGAATCATGGCGAAACTAACGGCGGTTGATTTTTTGGCCACACTCGATACGAAGCAAATCGAAGTGTTAGCGGAAGGCGCGAGATGGGAGTTGTATTTGCCCGGCGAGCGAGTCGTTCGTCAGGGAGATCCCGGAGAAGTGCTGTACGTGATTGTCTCTGGAACAGCTGATGTCCGCCTGGAACAGGGCGGACTCACTACCACGGTGACGACACTGGAACCGGGAAAGTTTTTTGGTGAGATGTCTTTATTGACCGGCGAGCCGCGGTCGGCCACAGTGGTGGCTGCCACGGAACTATCGGTTATTGCCGTCGGAAAACAGGCCTTGCTGCAAGTTGTTCAGGAGGACCGGAGGCTGATCGAGCGAATCGGCGAGGTCGTCGCGCGTCGACAGGCCGTCACGGCGGCAGCGAAGGCACAGCTTTCGAGAGATGCGGCAGCCTTATCGGTTGTCACGCACACGCGTTCTCTCGTGGAACGAATTCAGAGTTTTTTCTGGGGAACCCGTAAGACGGCGTAACCGGTTGGAGTCCGTTCAGGGTTGTTTAAAGCTCAGTTTGACGCCTCGCTGAAGTTGAAGCGCGGCCGCCCGTCCTGCCCCGAGTTCAAGCACATAAAGCGCGCCTTCCTCGGAATGGTACTGCGGACACCCGTCGTCCTGCCTGGTGCAGATGGGGGTGTTGCGTTCGATATGCACGATGGTTTTTTTCGCATCCATCCAGATGATATCGAGTGGAATCTTGGTATTTTTCATCCAGAACGTCCAGGGCTGAGCATCGCCGAAGATGAATAGCATGCCTCGGTCGTCCCCCAAGCGTTCACGGAACATCAACCCCTGCGCACGCTTGAGCGCTGTATCCGCTAATTCTGCTTGAATCACGGTACCATTCGGCATTTTGACGGCAATAAGAGTCTCAGTTGGTAGATCTGCGGCCCAGCCTGCGCAGGAGCTGGCCACGATTGCGAGGCTCCACAGGCAACCGGTCAGTCGGCTTAGCCATGGCGAATGATGTGTTTGGCTGCGATGATCAATCAATTGGTTCATGGCCGCATCCTAGCGGGCTGTTTGTGAGTCGTCAAGGTAGAGGTGTGCGAGTCTTGGAGAGGGATGCCGCCTTGCAATTCCGTCGGCCCCTATGCCATCCTCCGCATATCAATTTGATTTCGATGGAGGCTGTTCATGAAAGAAACGCGACGTGTGGTGTACATGCGAGGCGTGTTTGTCTGTCCGAAGTGCCGCCAGTCTTATGTGCAAGAAAAGTGGATCGAGGAATTTAGAATCCGCTGCCACAAGTGCGACTATCGTGGGACCTTGACCCAGGTGTCGGTTGAAGAGCATATGGACGAGGAAGTGATTCGTCGCTAGGATGCGCCATTCCGCATGGTGCAGTTTCAGGAATTCCTATCTCCTGTCTTCTAATCGGAAGACATAGATTCTCGCCAGGCCCTTCAAGGCCTGGCCCCCCGATGTCAGTCCAGCTCTCAGAGTCACCAAGAGGTACATCATGGTTCGGATGTGGCGACTGCTGTTTTTGTGTGCAGGCAGTATTCTGGTAGGGCCTACTATCGGCGCATCAGCCGAAAGTCCTGCAATCATTCAGGTGCTGGTGGCCTATCATTCACTTTCTGGGAATACCGAGAGAATGGCCGAAGCGGTTGCCGAGGGCGTTCGGATGGTGCCCCACACGCATGTCATCATCCGGCGCGTAGGAAATGTGACGGCTGAAGAATTATTTGCTGCAGATGCCATCGTTCTGGGATCTCCCGTCTATTGGTCGAATATGGCGGGGGAGGTTAAGTCGTTTATCGATGACTGGCAGTTCAAGTTTGGCGTGTTTCCGGAGTTTAAATTGAAGAATAAGGTGGGAGCCGCCTTCGCCACCGGGGGGCAAATTTCCAGCGGGAAAGAGCTCACGATGATCTCCATTCTTGCGGCGATGCTGGGAAATTATATGATCACTGTCAGCGGCGGTGGGGCATTTGGCGCTTCTGCCACGACAGAAAGCGGTAGTCCAGGAATCGATGAACAGGAACTCTCCAGCGCTCGGGAGTTAGGACGGCGGGTGGCTGATGTTGCCGGGGCGGTCAAGCGCGGGTTTGCATTACAAGAAAGTGGCGTGCGCTGAAGTCTAAATAAGAGATCTCTCAGAAAAATTAGGATGAAACCGGATTGCGGCAGGCATTTTCCAGGTGACTCTTCGCGAGGGCGACTAGTTCATGGATATTTTTTGCGCAACGACCGCAGCATCCATTTTCCCGCAAACCGAACTCAGAAATAATTTGTCTCGTGGTCAGGTGTCCCTGGCGACCTGCTTCTCGCACATCTGATTCCGTTAAGCCCTTACATAAGCAGACATACATGAGTGGCGTCTCCACTAATGGTCGATTGTCTCGGTTGAACGATTCGAATAGTATCTCGATACTGATAACCGTTCTCAACTATTGCGAGTATACCGGTGGCAGTGGTTTCTGTCAACATCGCGCACGATTGCATTGAGATGAGTACTATGGCCAGCTATACATCAATATGTTATGCAGTTACGTGTGATGTGAAAGCATCAGGCTTTATGTCGGAATCGTGGGCGAAGCGCTCCTGTGGCATTATTGGAGAGAGGGCGCGGCGTACTATGAACACATTTGAAGGGTAGTTGTGCGAAGCGATTGTCGTGTTGATTGATTCAGGAAAGGACATAAACTGACTCACCGAACCTGTCGATAAAATTACAAAGGCCAGAGGTTCGAAAGAACCTCTGGCCTTTGTTGTGCTGGGGCCCTTCACGGGCGAAAGAGGGAGGCCTCTTTCGCCCGTGGGAGTCTTACAGCCAGTTCACGCGCTCGGCCGGCCGAATGTAGATCGGCTCTTCGACCTGAATCCGCGCCACTTCCTTGCCCGACTTGTTGAAGCCCAACACGGTATCGTTGTACATGTCGAACCGCTTCCCG
>CP092081.1:3019334-3097095 GCA_022226935.1 Nitrospira sp. | reverse complement strand
AACACCCCGTGTCGGTGACGATGGCGATGCAGGCCGACAGTTTCTTCGGATTCAATCCATCCATCTACGGTACCTACGGCCTGACCGATAACATCGCACTCGCCTTTAACTTCACCTATTGGACCATGATCAGCGGCGTGGGGGTGCATGACAACGCGCCCTGGCTGGAAACGGACGTGGGACTCAATTTCACGTTCCTGGAAAAACGCCTATCTGTCACGCCGATGATCGGCTTTGTGCATGGCAGCTTGTTGTCGTCCCGCGGCGGGTTCTTTCCGAACGGCGGCGGCAGCGTCAATGAGCGCACCACGGCCTTTGAAGGCGCCGTGCCGAACATCATCGCGAACTACATCGACAATCGTTTCGAAGGCGAGTTCTACCTGGGCTACTACAAGGCGATCCGCAGCGAGGGCGGCAGCGGTGGCGGCGGAGCGATCGGCTGCGGCAATCCGGGGGGCACGAACTGTTTGGGCCCGATTCAGGGCGGTGGCCGAGGCACCTGGGACTTTCTGCACTACTGGGTGAGTGCGGGCGTGCGGGTGAACAGCATGTGGTCGATGGGCGCGCACTATGAGCATTTGCTGACGACGCGCGACAGTAGCGCGCCGGGAGCGGCTCAGGATTACTATCGCTGGATCGGTCCGTACGTCGAAATGAAGTTGCCGGGGAACATGGCCTTCCGGTTCACTGCAGGAAAAGATCTGACAGACAATCAGGATTTTTATAAGCTGAAGTTCACGAAGACGTTTTAAGCTTCTGCCTGAGCCTCCTCCTGAGCACGGTGAAGGAGGGGGCTCTTGGCAGGCAGCGTAGCCGAAGGAGGACAGCGTGAAGGCATCGGCACAGTGGAAAACGTTCATCGTGGGCCTGGCAGGGGCACTGACCCTGATGTCGGGATTGGGGGGTGAGCAAGCCTGGGCGGAGAACGCTCCGCTCAAGGTTGATAGCGGCGATACGGCATGGGTTCTGGTCTCGTCGGCCTTCGTGTTGGCCATGCTGATGCCGGGGCTCGCCCTGTTTTACGGCGGGCTCGTGCGCACCAAGAACGTGCTCGGGACGATCATGCAGAGCATCATGATCCTCAGCGTGGTCAGCCTCTTGTGGATCTTGTTCGGGTATAGTCTGGCCTTCGGACCGGATAAAGGCGGGGTCATTGGCGGGCTGGATTGGATCGGCTTGAGCGGAGTGGGGAGCCAGCCGCACGCGGTGTATGGCCCGACGATTCCACACCAGGCCTTTATGCTGTTCCAGTTGATGTTTGCCGCCATTGCGCCGGCGCTGATCACCGGCGCCTTTGCCGAACGCAAACGCTTCACGTCGGTCGTGCTGTTTGCCGCCATGTGGTCGGTCCTCGTCTATGTGCCGCTGGTCCATTGGATCTGGGGCGGGGGCTGGCTGGCTCAATTGGGAGCGTTGGATTTTGCCGGCGGCGCGGTGATCCATATCAGCTCCGGCGCGGCGGCGCTGATCTGCGCGATTGTGCTGGGCAAACGGCGGGGCTATGGCACGGATTACATGGCGCCTCACAATTTGCCGATGACCCTGCTCGGGACCGGATTTTTGTGGTTCGGTTGGTTTGGATTCAACGGGGGCAGTGCGCTCGGGGCGAACAGCGTGGCGGTTTCGGCCATTCTGGCGACCCATGCGGCCGCCTGCATGGGAGCGATTTCCTGGTGCGGCGCGGAATGGATGCATCGCGGGAAACCGACGGTACTGGGCGTCGCCAGCGGCGCGGTGGCCGGCCTCGCCACGGTTACGCCTGCGGCGGGATATATCAGCCCCCTGTGGGCCATCCTCATCGGCCTGGTCGCGGGGATGTCCTGCTACGCGGCGATTGTCTGGAAGGGGCGATTCGGCTATGATGACTCGCTTGACGTCGTGGGAATCCACGGAGTCGGGGGGGTGATCGGAGTGCTGGCGACGGGTCTCTGCGCCAGCAAAGTCGTCAATCCCGGAGGTGCCGACGGACTCTTCTTCGGCAATCCCGGTTTGTTCGGCGTCCAACTCCTGGTCGTGGTGGTCACGACGGTCTTCTCGCTGGTCGGCACCTTTGCCATCCTCAAATTGGTCGATGCGATGACGGGACTGCGGGTCTCGCCCGAAGAGGAAGCGACCGGTCTGGATTTGAGTCAACATAACGAACGCGCCTACTCATGAGTCAGAAGGCGATCAGCAGTCAGCCTTCAGCATGATGCTTGGAGAGTGTTTCTTTTGGCTGAACGCTGGCAGCCGAAACCTGGCAGCTACCTCTGGAGGCAAGGATGAAATTAATCGAAGCCATCGTCAAACCGTTCAAGCTCGATGAAGTGAAAGACGCCCTGCTCGAGATCGGGATTCAGGGCATGACGGTCACGGAGGTCAAAGGCTTCGGCCGTCAGAAGGGGCACAAGGAAACCTATCGCGGCCAGGAGTACACCATCGAGTTCGTGCCAAAGGTCAAGATCGAAGTGGCGGTGAATGACGGTCAAGTCCAGCGCGTGCTGGAAACCATTACGCGCGCCGCCAAGACGGGCAGCATCGGCGACGGCAAAATATTTGTGCGCGACCTCGCGTCCGCCGTCAGGATCCGGACCGGTGAAACGGGAGAAAGCGCGCTCTAAGTATGTCGCAGGCGTTGGACGCGGATTCCCATATGGTGCACGACGCGGCTGCCATCTCGGTGTCCCAACTGCTGGCTGAGCAACGCCAGGCGATTCAGCAGCGGCTACTGGCCGGTGCGTCGGGCGACGAGGTAGTCGCGGCCACGACCGATCTGGTCGATGGTGTGATCATCGGCCGGTACCGGACCGCCGCGCGGACCGGCGGCGAGGCGCTCACGACCGCAGGATTTCAGCACTGCTGTCTTGTGGCGATCGGAGGCTATGGCCGGCGGGAACTGGCGCCGCACTCCGATATCGATCTGATGTTCCTGTTTCACCAGGATGCGGCCAAGGTGATCCCTGAGCTGGTGAAGCAGGTGCTGCATCCGCTCTGGGATATCGGATTTCAGGTGGGGCACAGCGTGCGGACCATTCAGGACTGTATCGATCTGGGCCTGGCCGATCTGACGGTGCGCACGTCCATGATGGAGGCCCGGTTTCTGGCGGGAAGCCCCGAGCTCTTTCAGCAGTTTTATGCACGGTATGTCCGCAAAGTCGTGTCGAGCGGCTTCGATGGGTATCTCGAACAGAAGGTGGCTGAACGGCGGCGCGAGTATCAGAAGTTCGGCGAGACGGTGTATCTGCTGGAGCCGAACGTCAAGAAAAGCCAAGGCGGCTTGCGCGATCTGCATCTCCTGCAATGGATTGGCTCTGCCCGATTTCAAGCGCCTACCATCCGTGAACTCTCCGACCGGGGGATTCTGTCCCAGGCAGATTATCGCTCGATCAAGGAAGCCAGAGAATTTCTCTTGCGAGTCCGTTCGTTTCTGCATATCCGAGCCGGCATGGCGCAGGAGATTCTGACTTTTGATGAACAGGTTTGGCTGGCCAAACACTGGGGCTTCGCCGATCGCCCGCATTTGCTCGCGGTCGAACAGTTCATGCAGCAGTACTACCGGCATACGATGGGGCTGCACGTCGCCTTGATGCGATTCGTGGAGCGGTGCCGCCGCCGCTCCTTATGGCAACGGCTCGTTCGGTGGCTCCCGTCTCCGCGCATTCAGCAATATTTTGCCGTCGACGGTGAGGCGCTGACCGTCCCGGTTGAGTTGCGTTCACAGGTCCTGGGGCAGCCGACATTGCTGTTGACGCTCTTCAACTTAGCTCGATCGCGCGGGTTGAGCATCGATCCGTCTCTCCTGGAAGACATTCACCGGCATGCGGAAACGCTGTCCGTCGAACAGTTCCACACGGCGGAGGCCGGCGAAACCTTTCTCTCGATTTTAGCGGGGCCCGGCACGGCGCGGACCCTGGAAGCCATGCATCGGGCGCATCTGTTGGAAAAGCTGGTGCCGGCTTTCTCGCGTGTGCGCGGGCTGATGCAATTCAATCAGTACCACAAGTACACGGTCGATGAGCATAGCTTACTCGCGGTGGCGAAAGCCGAAACCCTGGCCGACCATACCGGTGTCCTTGGAGAGGTGTACCGGGAGATCAAGCGGAAGGATCTGCTGCACCTGGCGCTGCTTCTTCACGACCTGGGGAAGGGCCACGAGGAAGATCATAGTGAAGTCGGGAAGCGGTTGGCGGAAGAAACGGCCGCGCGTCTCGGCTTCGATGAGTCGGACACACGCACCCTGGTCATGCTGGTCCATCGGCATCTGTTGATGGCCCATACGGCTTTCCGGCGCGACCCCTATGATGAAAAGGTACTGTTGCCGTTCGCGCGGGAAGTCGGCACGCCGGAAGTGTTGCGCAAGTTGCTGGCCCTGACCGCCGCCGACATCGCCGCCGTGGGCCCCGATGTGCTGACCAAGTGGAAAGAGTCGCTCCTCGTTGAATTATACCTGCGAGCCATGCAGGAAGTCTCCGGCGAGCGCGAGACGGCCGATGAGCCGCAACGGCTGGCGCGCATCGCGGATGATGTGGCGGCACAATCCCATGGGGATCACAACCTCCCGCCGGACAACACCTGGATCCGCTCTGAACTCGAACAGTTTCCCCTGCGCTATGCCTACGGCACGAGTCCGCGGCGCATTGCCGCCCACTTGGGCGCCATTCGCCGTCTGCAGGAGGGCGGCGTGGTCGTGGAAACGGAATTCAATGCGCCGTTGGGGACCTGTGAATATGCCGTGATTGCGCATAACGATCTGATCCCCGGATTGTTTTCGAAGATTGCCGGGGTGATGGCGGCGGGCGGCTTGCAGATTCTGGACGCGCAGATCGTCACGAGAAAAGACGGCGTGGTCGTCGATACCTTCCAGGTCGCCGACCCCGATTATCAGGGCGCTCCGCCGGTGGAGCGATGCGAGTCGATCGGGGCGACGATTACAGAGGTCCTAACCGGCCGTCAGTCGATCGATGCGGTGATGCGGCGCGGGGCACGTCTGAGCATGGGCCGGTCGATGCCCGCCCATCGGCAACCGTCCGAGGTGCGCATCGATAATGAGACATCCGACCGGTTTACGATTCTTGATGTTTTTGCGGATGATCGGCAAGGATTGCTGTACATTATCACGAACGCTATTTTTCAATTGGGCTTGTCGGTGCATGCGTCCCGGATTTCCACCCGGTTGGATCAGGTGGCCGACGTGTTTTACGTGACCGGGGTGGACGGGAAGAAAGTGGAAGACGCCGGCCGTCTCGAGACGATCCGGGCATCGATCCTCAACGAAATTGAGCTGTTTCTCGGAGCTCATGCGGCGTAAACGACAGGGTGTGGGTGGTTCTTTTATCGGCGGTTGAAAGGAGGAGGGGATGAACGTTCGTGAGGTGTTAGATTTTGCAAAGAAGAATAAGGTCCAGGTCGTGGACATGAAGTTCGTCGACCTGATCGGCACCTGGCAGCATTTTACGATTCCTGTCAGTGAGCTGACCGAAGGCCTGTTCAAGGATGGATCCGGGCTCGATGGTTCGTCGATTCGTGGATGGAGAGCGATCAACAACAGCGACATGCTGCTCGTGCCGGACCCGGCAACCGCCTGCATGGATCCCTTTTGCTCCGTGCCCACACTGAGCCTGATCGGGAATGTGGTCGATCCGATCACGCGCGAAATGTATGACCGCGATCCGCGGTTCATCGCCCAAAAGGCGGAAAAATATCTCCAGAGCACCAAGATCGGCGACACCTCCTACTGGGGGCCGGAAGCCGAGTTCTTCATTTTCGACCATGCCCGCTACGACCAGACGAACCACAGCGCCTACTACCACATCGATTCCGACGAAGGCGTGTGGAACATGGGCCAGGACGGCGTCAACCTGGGCGGCAAGATCCGTCACAAGGAAGGGTATTTCCCTGTTCCGCCGACGGATACCCAGCAGGACATCCGCACGGAAATGATTTTGGAAATGGAGAAGGCAGGTATCGCGACTGAGAAGCATCACCACGAAGTCGCGACGGCGGGCCAGGCGGAAATCGACATTCGTTTCGACAGCCTGTTACGGACGGCAGACAAAATGATGATGTTCAAGTACATCGTCAAGAACGTCGCGCGCCGGCACGGCAAGACGGTGACCTTTATGCCCAAGCCGATTTTCGGCGATAACGGATCGGGCATGCACACCCACCAGAGCATTTGGAAAGACGGCAAGCCGCTGTTCGCCGGAAAGGAATATGCCGGAGTGTCGCAGATGTGTCTCCACTACATCGGTGGCATTCTGAAGCATGCGCCCGCGTTGGCCGCGTTCACCAACCCGTCGACCAACTCGTACAAGCGATTGACGCCGGGTTTTGAAGCGCCGGTGTTGTTGGCCTATTCGAGCCGCAATCGTTCGGCCGGTATTCGTATTCCGATGTACTCCCCGAGCCCCAAGGCGAAACGGATTGAAGTGCGGTTCCCGGACCCTGCTGCCAACCCGTACCTCGCCTTTGCGGCCATGCTGATGGCGGGACTGGACGGTATCGAGAACAAGATCAATCCCGGAGAGCCGGCGGAAAAGGATCTGTACGATCTCGAAGCCAAGGAAGCGGCCAAAATTCGCACCATGCCGGGCAGCCTCGACGAGGCGCTCAATCATCTGGAGAAGGACCATCAGTTCCTCCTCAAGGGAGGGGTCTTCAGCGAGGACCTTATCGAGGCTTGGATCGGCTACAAGCGGACCAAGGAAGTCGATACCATGCGGTTGCGCCCGCATCCGTATGAGTTTTTCCTGTATTACGACGTGTAGGCCGCCGCTTGCTCGTCAAGAGTGCTTGACGAATCCGGGAGGCGATGGTATACATGCAGTGCGTAGGTGAGAGCAGGCAACGACGCCTGATTACGAACCTGCACCACATACGGTACACGGACAATGGCGTCCGTCATTCTTCCAAGAGTGGCGGACGCCTTTTTCGTTTCTGCCGACGTTGACGTCGGCGCATCATAACCGGCGAGGGAATCGCACCCTCGTTGAACAGGACAAAGACGTCCTCCTCCCCCCGCGGGGATGAGGGCGTCTTTTTTTTTGCACGGGCTGACGGACCACTGAAAGGAGCGTCTCATGCATATCGCGGATCATGAGCGGATCGCAGGGGTGGCGGCAAGGAAGTGGGCGTTTTTAGAACAAGCGCCGGGCGGCTATCTGATCCTGTCGGCCCTTGCAGGGATCTATCTCGGGTTTGGCATCGCGTTGATCTTCAGTCTTGGAGGGCCTTTGGCGGCGGCCGGGTCGCCGGTAGTGAAACTCGTCATGGGCGTGTCCTTCGGGATCGCATTGACGCTGGTGATTTTTGCCGGTTCGGAGCTGTTCACCGGGAACAACTTGATCGGGGTCATCGGGGGGCTATCGCGAAGCCTGTCTTGGACACAAGTCATCCAGCTCAATGCCTGGTCTTGGATCGGGAATCTAGCTGGCTCGATGGGGCTGGCCTGGTTGATCGTCCAATCAGGTCTGTTTGCGAAGGGGCCGACGACGGAACTTATTGAGAAGGCGGCAGCGGTAAAAATGTCTCTCCCGGCCTGGGAGCTGTTTGTGCGGGGGATCCTGTGTAATTGGCTCATCTGTCTGGCTGTGTGGATGACCGGGAGAACGACCAATGATACGGCCAAGATTTTGCTGATTTTCTGGTGCTTGTTTGCCTTCATCGGTACGGGGTTCGAGCACAGTATCGCGAACCAATCATTGTTGGGCATGGCGTTGCTGTTACCACATGACGCGGCGGTGAGCTGGGGAGCCTTTTGGTACAACCAACTGTTCGTGGTGCTGGGCAATTTTGTGGGCGGCGGGTTGTTTGTCGGCGGGCTGTATTGGATGGTGAGTCCCTATCGTGTAGCCGAGGTTCCGGTGGCTCCTGTATCTCAGCCGGTCACATCGGCGGCGGTCGGGTCGTAAGGCAAAGTGAAGAGCGTGCATCATTCAGGCGGATCAATCACAGGAGGAAATGATGGAGAAGGATGCGATGCGGAAGGCGATCAAGGCGCAACGGTTGAAGAAGAAGGTGACGATTGCCGAGGTCGCCAAAAAGGTCGGGAAGAATCCGACGTTCGTGGCGGCCGCCTTGCACGGTAATCACCGCCTGGTCCCGGCGGATGCGGCGAAGGTCGGCAAGTTGTTGGGGCTCAATAACGAACAGGTCGCTGCCTTGAGCGCCTTTCCAGTCCGGGCTGATTTCCCGAATCTGACGGATCCGTTCAAATATCGCCTGATGGAAATCATCGGTGTCTACGGTGATTCTCTGCGCGATATGGCGAATGAAATGTTCGGCGACGGCATTATGAGCGCCATCGATTTTACCCTGGATATGGAAAAGGTGACCGGTCCTCAAGGGGAAGCTCGCTGCAAGATTACGCTGAATGGCAAGTGGCTGGAATACAAAACGTTCTAATTGATCAACCAGGCGATGCCGCTGAGACGGCACGGAGATGGAAGGAGGAGACCATGAAGACGAATGAAGAAACTGCGGTGCTGATGCTTCTGCGGCGGCAGGCCCCCCAATCATTCGAGGAATTGATGGCCCTCTCCGGTCTGAGCGCATCGCAGGTCTTACTGGTCGTCGATCGCTTGAGCCGAGAGGGGGCAGTGGTGCTGAGAAAATCTGGCTTGGACTATTCCGTCGCACTGGGGAGCACGATATGAACAAGATTGAAGCGATCAAGTCCGAGCGAGATGGATTAACGGTGCGCGACATGCTGGAGCATTATGCTGGTGCAGGGTGGGAGTCCATTCCGGAAGACGATATTCAACGGCTGAAGTGGTACGGCTTGTTTTTGCGCAATCCCACGCCGGGCTTCTTCATGTTGCGGGTGCGGATGCCGGGCGGCCAAACCACATCGGCCCAGCTCCAAGCGCTGGCGGATATGGCGTCTGCCTACGGCAATGGCGTGATCGATGTGACCACCCGGCAACAAGTGCAACTGCGCCACCTGACGATCACTCACGTGCCGGCGGTCTTCGCGAAATTGGCGGAGGTCGGACTCACGTCGATGCAAACCGGCATGGACAGCGTGCGCAATGTGATGACCTGCCCGGTGGCGGGGTTGAATCCGAATGAATTGCTGGATGGAACGGAGATCGTTCGCGCCATCAACCATGAAGTGTTGGGCAATCCTGCCTATACGAATTTGCCGCGAAAGTGCAACATCGCGGTGACCGGCTGCACGGACAATTGCCTCCACACGGAAACGCAAGATATCGCGCTGGTGCCCGCTTATTATGACTTAGGGCACGACAAATGTTTCGGGTACAACGTCTTGGTCGGAGGCAAGCTGGGCTCCGGCGGCTATCGGATCGCCGGTTCGTTGGATATGTTCGTGAATCCGGCGGAAGCCTTCGAGGTGTGCCGGACGTTGTTGCACATCTACCGTGATCATGGCCCCCGCGAAAATCGCACCCAAGCACGGCTCGCCTTTCTGGTCGAAGCCTGGGGAGAGGCCCGACTGCGGCATGAGGTGGAAATGCGCATGGGCCGTGCCTTGCCCTTGGCAGGGGTCGATGCCAGGGCGGCGGGTGAGCGTGATCACATCGGCATTTTCCGGCAAAAACAACGCGGCTTGAACTATATCGGCCTGAAGGTCTTGGTGGGTCGAATCAAAGCCGCCGATCTGCGTAACATCGCGGCGCTGGCGGATCGGTACGGGACGGGTGAGGTGCGGCTCTCGCCCGCCCAAGCCTTTGTGATCCCACACATCAGCGACCGCGTGGTCGGTGAATTGGCGGAGGAACCGCTGGTAAAACAATTTGCCTACAATCCGTCACCGCTCTACAAGGGGCTTGTCAGCTGTGTCGGGAGCGACTATTGCAATTTGGCTGTCATTGAAACCAAGCGGCGTGCCGTTGAAACCGCGCAAGTGCTGGAACGCAAGCTGGGCGAAGGGCTGAAGCCGATCACGCTGCACTGGTCCGGGTGCCCGGCCGGATGCGGCAATCATCTCGTGGCGGATATCGGGCTGCTTGGTAAGAAGGCGAGAGTCGGCGGGAAGGTCGTCGATGCCGTCGATATCTTTGTCGGCGGCCGATCGGGGCCCGATCCGAAGTTGGCGACCAAGATTATGGAGGACGTGCCCTGCGACAAATTGCCGGCGGTCCTCGAAAACCTCATGCCTTACCATACACGGGATAAAATGCACCGTGTGCGCGGAAAGGCCTCGCCTAAACCGGCAAGTTCCGCAAAGCCGGCCGCGTCCGGCAACAATGCGGCAGGGCTCACCCCCCAACCGCTTCCCGCTTAGACTGCGCTTGGAAGCTGCAGAACCGAAGCGAGGGGCTGGGAGCAGAGAGTGCTCCCCGCAGGATGCTCAAAATCTCTATGCAGCGAGGCCGCAGCGATGCGAGGGGGCGAGGCATACCCTTGAGGAACGTTAGGCTCTGAGCGACGCGAGAACAAAGCCGGCGGAGATTGTCAGCGCCCTGCCCGACGCGAAGACTTGAGCCGGTACTGGAGTTGGGTTATTCTCTTGGGCTCAACAAGGGAGGCAGCATGGCCAAGAGAGCGAAAGCGAGCCAGGAACCGGCGGATCTTCTCAGCCGGCATATAGAGGAAATACGTGAGACATTGGCCGCGTTCCAGCCGTTTTTATCCCGGCGCAAGACGACGGCCTCGCTGGAAGGTTTTGACGAGCAGGCCGAAGAGGTGCTCAGTGAAACCTTCGGCGGTGCGTCCGAAGAAGTTGAAGCCTATCACTATGCCAAGCTCGGTGAAGCGGCAATTCTTCCGGAGGAGGCGCAGGAGGCGGGGACGCATAATCTCGAGCGTGAGAGCCTGCATCAACGCAAGCAGGTTCTGGAGAGTTGTCTCGCGCAGCTCGAGTTGAAGAAGAGCGCCAGGGTCGGCCGTGATTGGCGGCGGACCTTGGGTGAGCGGATCGATGGCCGCACCGTGGCCGAGTTCATGTCGTCTGAGGTCAGGAGCGTGCATAAAAGCGCATCGATCAAAGAGGCAGGCCGGTTGCTGCAGAAGTGGCGTATCGGGTCCCTTCTTGTCGATGATGGGTCGCGCTATCTCGGCATCATCACCGATACGGATCTGAGCCGGAAAGCCGTCGCCAAAGGTTTGGATCCGAACAGTACGACCGTCATGTCATGCATGAGCAAGGCGGTCGTGACCATCGAAGACAGTGAGCCCATCAAGGAAGCGTTGCGGGTGATGAAAAAGGAAGGCATCCGGCACCTGCCGGTGACGGAAGACGGTACGATCATCGGGGTGTTGTCGGTCGGGGACCTTCTGCGGGCCTATCAAAAAATGCTGGAGTTGTAAGCGCGAGGCTCTCTCTGTCGAACCGGCGGCGCCAGAGCGCCGCCGGTTTGTGCCCTGCGTGAACGCATTCCACATGACCGCCGCTTGCCGGTTTTCTTGATACTCCCCCATTCAATGCCCCGCGGGTTACGTATCCATCTCGACCACGTAGCCTCACTCTGCAGTTGAGGAGAGGGGGCCGATGTTCCTCATCGCCTCCACTACAGAAAGACGGAACCGCGCAGGACAGTACGACAGGGCTTCTCGTGCTAGCATGACGCCTTCCGTGAGAACCATCGCGGTCGGAAAGGAGACGTATGCACGAGCCAGCGAATGGACTGTCTCTACGTAAAGGGGCCTGGTTTGCCCCTGCCGGCAACAAACCGCTGCCGCTGTTTCTTGTCCCGATCTTCCTCGCGCTTGTGGGCCTATCATGGGCATGGATCGGAGTGAAGGAGGGGGATGCAGCCGAGGCGCCGACGACCTCGGGCGTGGTGAAGTGGCATCCGGGGCACTATTATGCGCCGATGTTGTTTATGCGGCATAATCCGGCGATCATGGCGCAAGTCTATCGCGAGCTACAGGCGACCTCTGCGCTGCGCGGCCTGCAGATCCGCTTTGAGTGGCCGGAGTTGGAACCCGAGGAAGGCCGGTATGACTTTACGGCGATTGAACGGGTATTAGCTGAATTGGTGCCGCAGAACAAACGGTTGGTCGTACTCTTGGAACTGAAGTCTTTTCGTCCCGACGTGTTGCCGGTACCGGCCTATATGGCGACGAAATCCTACGAGGGCGGCGCATTTCCGTTCAGCAGTTACGGCAAGGACGTGCCGCGCGGATACAACCTCACACTCTGGAACTCGAAGGTGCATGCCCGCCTAGTGGCGCTCATCCGTGAATTGGGGAAGCGCTTTAATGGCCATGCGCATTTCGAGGGGATCGGTCTGCCGGAATCCTCGATGGGTCAGCCGCTACGGGCGGTATCCAGGGCAGAGGTCGCGCGATTTTATGACAATCTCCTCAGTGTGCAGCGCGAGATGCGCATTGCGTTTGTGAACACGATGACGTATCAGTTCGTGAACTATCCGCGCGAGATCTTGCCGTCGTTCGTCGAGCGGATGCGAACGATCGGGACGGCGCTGGGTGGGCCTGATGTGTTCCTCGACGATCCCGGTTTGAACTTCGACCATCCGAATAAACCGAAAGGGGTGTACCATTTCTATGCGCCGTTATCCGGCATCGTGCCGCTGGCGCCGTCGGTGATGCAGTCGAATTACGACAACACACGGCATGATGGAACGGGGCGAGTCCCCACGGTTGCCGAGTTATTGACATTCGCGCGAGACCGGTTGAAGGCCAATTACATCTTTTGGACACGCGCGCCGAACTCTTATTCCAAGGTGCTGGATGTGATGAATGGATTGTCTGCGTCCACCGGCCTGTCCGGCGGGTTAGACGCGACCTGTCCGAAAGCCTACGCATCGTGTGCGGAATAGGGCAAGAGGGGGTGCCCGCTCTGTATAGGCGCCGGTCGAGAAAGATTTGGAGTGCTCGATCCGAGGGGGCCAGCTATGAATTGCCGCAGGCGGCCTTCAACCGCCCGCCGGCGGCAGGGCCCTGTGCGGCGCGGACCATTGGTTCGACGTGCCGGCGGAACGTACGACGGTTCCGGCTCCCATCTGTCCGGAATACCAACTCGACTTGAGCGGCTGGCTGTTCTTGTTTTGACAGTCGTATTCGGATTCGGTCCCTTTTGACAGGGCTGAGGCGCCTCCCCCTTCGGTCTGCGCGTTTTTGTAGTCGAACAGGCCCAGCATGACGACTGTTTCATCCGCCTTTTTGATGCTGGCGTGATCGGCGTAGTAGACATAGTTGTCCGTCTCGCCGATCTTGGCTCATTCTCCCACCGGCTTGATGCCGGAGCCGGCTTCGCCGTCGTCTGGCTCGCATGAAGCCAGCTCCGTGCCCAATAGCAGCCCCGCCAATATCATCTAAGGTCTTCGATTCTACGATGGTGTAAATACAGAATGGTGACAAGCCTTGGGCTGTTCGCATGGTAGCTCCTGACGACATGTCGGTGGAGAGGTACTCGGGCGTCCAATGATAACAGCGTTGTTTGGGGCTAACCTTTCTCATGAGGACGCGATTGTCGAGAGGGTTTATGGGGATGCCAGCGCACAATCTTGAGAACCTTTCCGCGCCGAATCGCATAATAGGCGTCTCTGCCCTTCCCGTATCGTCGCACGCCAAGAAACTGCACGAGCATCTCAGGTGCATTCGGTGCATACCCATTGCGAAAAAGGACTGCGTCGTAGCGTTTGCCCTCTATTCGTGATTTCCAATGTGTGCTTTGGGGGCGGTATTCGATAGGCTTCGTACCATCAGCGATGGCGGAAAAATGCTCTCGATACAATGACAGATGCAGGACGGAGCTATGATGTGCTGCCGCTGGCCCAAGCGTTTTCGAAGGGCGTTTGTTTACAAGTCTGGGGAGCATTAGAAGATTACTTCTGTTGACAACCGAGGAAGACAGCAGCGAATGATGCCCAGCGTCGGCGAACTCCTGCGCGAGAAGCCGCCTTCCTGGATGATGTGGCTTGGCGGGTGGTGAGCCATTTCTTGAACGAAGTCTGACTTTTTCCTGATGGTTTCCCAGCTAAGAGTCCATCGATGCTGATGTCCTCGTCGAGCTTATTCCAATGAATTCCGCGACCTCGCCCGATTAATCGCCAGGCTTTTCGTTCGTGGGCGGTCGCGTGAACGAGACGTGGAAACCAGGCGAGCGGAACTGAGAGGCTACGACCGTCGCTCAATTCGACCGTCAACGTATCGTGTGTCACCGTGACCGACTCAGCGGTGGGAGCAACAGTCTCAACGGCCAAAGTATTCATTCCAGACCTCGCGAAGTTGATGCTGGTTGGTGTGAACGAGTTGCTGTACGCGGTTCAACTCTGACCGGGAAAAGCCACCGCTCTCTTGTAATCTGACCGGGGCAAGCCAAAACTTGGCAATATGGTCGTCGTGTTCGACATGTACGTGCGGTGGCGCTTCGCGATCGCCTGCGAAAAAGAAGAAAAGAAGAAGCGATAGGGCCCTGTTCTTAGTACGTCCTGCGCTCTTCACATCTTTCCGGAAGTGTGCCTTTCGCGTACCAGGCTATGGTTCACTTGCTCATGCAGCTGTTTGTCGGTTCCAGCTGGCCGCGATCACAAATGTTGCTATTCAGCTTATCCCTCGTACGCCTTTCCTTCCCGATCGGTTCGAAGATTCCATTTCCGAAGTGATACTGTAGGTGGCACGTGGCAAGGCGGTCGAACAGCGAGTGCCGGCGACTTGCGGCGGTTCGCATGGTGGTGCGGTCCCAGTTGCCTAGGGCGACGACGGCGCACTGTGCACCGTTTCGTGTAGGCGAGCTTCAGACTGAACAAGGTTACGCCGCAGAGAGTCGCGCGGCCATGCGGGTTACACCGCATGACTCCATGTCCCCTATCTCCCCTCACACCTTCCCGAACATCTTTTCGAAGAACTCCCGATTCTGTTTCATATGCTGTTCGATGTCCGATAGCAGGTGTTTCGCTCCGGCTTGCCAATCCTCCGTCTGGTAGCCGACGCGGCGGGCAAGGAAGATGAATTCGTCGGAGTCGGGCGGCGGGAGCACGAGGTCTTTTGTGTTGCCGCGCACCATGCGCAGGCCGTCGATCAACATCCGGATGAAGAGGTAAGACTTCCGGAGATTCTCACCGGTTGTGCGGGGGATCAGGCCCGCGTCGATCAGGGCGGCCAAGGCTCGTAGCGTATTGGGGGTGCGCAAGCTCGAGTGGCGATGGCCATGCATGACCTGGAGGTATTGGACCGCATATTCCAGTGTGACGATGCCGCCGTGGCTGTGTTTGAGATTGATCTGTCCCGGCTCGACGAGTTGCTTGACTTGTTGACGTCGCAGGTCGAGCGCAGTAGCCAAATCCCACGGAGCGCCGCTATACACAAAGCTGTCGCGATGGGTCTCCACTTTCTTGCCGAGCGCGGCGTCTCCCGCGATATGCCGCAGCTTGATCAAGGCCTGCCGCTCAAATGGGGCCGCTAAACCGTCGGCACTGTAATACTTGCAGACTTCGTCGAAGGCGTTCGCGAGTGATCCCTTGCCGCCGTGGGGTCGCAGCCGGACGTCGATGTGGAAGATGCCTTCCTGCTTGGCTTCTATCCATTGCAACAGTTCCTGTGCCAGCCGCTCGAAATACTCGCTGTTCTCGATGCCGTCTTTTCCGGTCGTGTGTCCTGGACCGCCATACACGAAGAGCACTTCGATGTCCGAGGCATACCCCAGTTCGCGGCCACCGAATTTCCCTGCGCCCAGAATGGCGAAGGGGCAGGGTTTCTTATTGGCGAGGCGAGGCGAGCCGTAGCGTTTGGTGAGCTTGGCTTGGCAGTCGATCAGGCTGCGCTCGACGATGACTTCGGCCAGTTCGGAAATCGCCAACGAGAAGTCGGGGAGGTTCGTTCCCGGCTCGACGATGTGTTTCATGTCGATGCGGAATAACTCCTGATCCTTGAATCGATTGAGCGCCTCCTTGCGCGCCTCGTCGGTCTTGGCTTTGGCGATGACGCGGTTGAGCTCCTTGCGGAGCGTCGCTTGCGGCTTGATCAATGGCGCGTCACGATAGTCTTTGAGCAGCGGCAGCAGGTTGACATGTTGCCGCCGGAGGAAGTCTTCCCATAAAAAGTCACTAGCGCCCAGAAGCCGAGCGAGTAGTGGAAACGTCTTCTTATCGTTGACGAAGTCCCACGCCTGCTTCCTTCCGGCTTGGCGCGAACCCTCAAGCACGAGGTCGAGAAACTGATCGAACGATTCCAGCGCCTTGGCAGGATCTGGCGCCCACGTCAGCGCATGGGTGAATTGTTTGATGAGCACAGCAGTGAGCCGGAGTTGCTCTTGATCACTTGGATCCAGCAGCTTCTGTCCGAAGCGGTTCCTGACGTAAAAGCGGTCGTGTAATTTTCCCTCTTCGATCGCAAACTGGGCCTTGCTGATATAGACATTCCGCATGGCCAGGGCGTTGGCAAACGCATAGAGAAACGCCGGGGTATCGTCCGACCGGATATCCATGATCGTGTCGGTCGCCGACTGGCTGTTGTCGAAGGTGATGTGGACGGTGTGGAGCAGGCCGCTGAAGGAACTGCGCCTTGTGCCCAGGTGCTCGATGAGCTGCCGATTGACTTGCTGACGCGCTTCGTCGAATGCGTTGGTATCCAGTAGCACGATCATGCGTGAGAGTTGCCCGGCCAGCCGCTTCTGGTCTTCGGCGGTGAACGGCTCTCCCTCGGTTGGCGTCACAGTGAAGACGTCGACGATCTTTTTTCTTGTGAGTCCCGGCCGACCCTGTGGTCTTGGGCGTGTGCCGTAAGAAGTATTCGAGCGACCCGGCCGTGCCGGCTCGCTTTCCGCCGAGGTAAAGATACGTCCTTCTTCGATGTTCAACCCGAAGGCTGAGAGTAGCCCGCAGATGGTGGCGAATTCCGAAAAGTAGTCGTAGGCGACGATGGTGATCGTCCACCGTGTGCGATCGAGTTTTGCGAAACGAATTTCGCAGGGCTGGTCGGGCGATAGCCGTGCAGCCAGGGCTATGTGTTCGGCGAGCACTTTAGGTGGAAACGCGGCGAAATAATCCGCGTCCATCCTGGTCGTGAAGTCCTGCAGAATGTCGGGCTCGATGCCCGGGCAGAGCGGAGCCAGGGTGGCGAGGATCTGGTCGCGATCGACGTTCGCGTGCAGCATGGTGTTCGTGGAGTATACCCGAAGGTGCTGTCGTTGTACCGGAAGAATTGCGCCAGTATAATGCGGCGCCATGACACGACGTTCCTCACCAAATGACCCGTTGGCCGACTCTGCTGGAACAGGCTCGCCTGCGGTGTTCCCGGATCCTACCCCCTTGCTGGTCGCCTCCGGTCTCGAAGCGGACGAGGTGGTGCGGATCCTGGGCTCCTATGGGTTGCAGAATCCCTCCGAGGCGGACACGAATATTCAAAGCATGGCGGGAGAGCCCCACACGCGCCGCCTGTTGGCTGGGATTCTTCCCCGTCTCTTGGCCGAGGTGGCCCGGACCGCGGATCCAGATCAGGCGCTGAATCATTGGGAACGCCTCTTTGCGGGAAGCGCAAATCGGTCATCTCTCCTGCAGTATCTGCACGCCTCACCTCGAATGTTGGGCCTGCTCTGCACGATTTTCGGAAATAGTGATTCTCTCGCGTTTGCGCTCATTCGTGATCCGATGCTCGTCTATTGGCTGGCGGAAGAAGAAGTGTTGACGACGGCCCCGACCAGAGACGGGATGATCGCGGCGTTACGCCAAAGCCTCGGTTCGCTCAAGGCCACCGAATTGAAGCTCGACGTGCTGCGGCGCGTGCGGCGTCGCGAAATGTTGCGGATCGGTGTGCGCGATCTCTTGCGCTTGGCCACTGTTGAAGAGACCGTCGGATCACTCTCCGATCTGGCATCGGTGCTGATCCATGCGGCCTATGAGATCGTCGATAAAGACCTCAAGGCGCAGCACGGAACGCCGATGCATCAACGAGCAGACGGCACGTGGGTAGAAACCGAATTTGTCGTGATCGGCATGGGCAAATTAGGTGCGCATGAGCTGAATTACAGCTCGGACGTCGATCTGATCTATGTGTATGCGTCGGCAGATGGTGAAACGCGCAAGGGAAAGGGCAATCGGCAAGCCAATATCGAGACCCTGTCTAACGAGGAATATTTTGAAATGCTCGCGCGGTCGTTGACGAAAGCTCTGGCTGAACAGACTCGCGAAGGCGCGGTGTTTCGCGTCGATCTCCGGCTCCGCGCCGAAGGAACCGTGGGCCAGCTGGCGCGCTCGGTGGAAGCCTATGCGAAGTACTATGCTCAGCGCGGGCAGGTGTGGGAGCGACTCGCCTTGCTGAAGGCTTGGCCGGTGGCCGGTTCGCCCACGGTCGGGCAGGCGTTTGTGCAGATGGCGGAAGGGTTTGTGTTTCAGCCTGATCCCGAACCACTCACACGAGAGCGGGCCTTAGCGGTGATCCGCGACGTCCGTTCAGTGAAGGAAATGATCGACGAGAAAATTGCTGTGCGTGGGCATCAGCATCGCAATGTGAAGTTAGGGACCGGAGGCATTCGGGAGATTGAATTCCTGGTACAGACGATTCAGGTGCTGATTGGCAAAGCGGTGCCCGATATCCTGGACCGCAAGACCGTGGGGGCTCTTCACCGTTTCTGCCGCCATGGCTTCGTGAACGAGGACGATCAGCAGCAGCTGACTGAGGCCTATTGGTTTTTGCGGGATGTCGAACACAAGTTGCAGATGATGCACGATTTGCAGACTCATGCGCTCCCTGACGACCATGAAGAATTGCAGCGTTGTGCGATTCGTATGGGATACTACGGGGAGTCGCGGCAACTGGCGATGGAGCAGTTTCTCGCGGATCGGCAGCGGTATACGGCAGTGGTGCATCAGACGTTCAGATCGCTCTTCTACCACCCGGAAACGTCTGATCTCTTGTCTTCGGTGGTCGCTGCGGCGGAAGGCCACTCCCGCCGCAGCACGTCTCGGCTCGAAAAAGAGACCGGTCCGGCGGGGCCACCGCCGGACCGGTCTTCGACAGCGAAGAAGAAACGGAAACCTTAGTACATACCTTCCATGCCGTGGTTGTGACCAGCATGGCCACCGGCAGGCTCTTTCTTCTCTTCCGGCAATTCCGTGATCATGACTTCGGTCGTCAGCATCAAGCCGGCGACGCTGGCGGCGTTCTGCAAGGCGCAGCGCGACACCTTGGTCGGATCGATGATGCCGGTCTTGATCATGTCCACGTACTCGTCGGTCGCGGCATTGTAGCCGCCGTTCGGGTTCTTGTCCTCACGCACGCGACCCACCACCACGGACCCTTCGGCTCCCGCGTTGGCCGCGATCTGACGAACCGGCTCTTCGAGCGAGCGGCGCACGATATCCACGCCGACTTTCTGCTCCAGGGGCAGGTCCTTGAGGGAATCCAAGCCCTTGAGGCAGCGCAGATAGGCCGTGCCTCCGCCAGGGACGATGCCTTCTTCAACGGCCGCCTTGGTGGCATGCAACGCGTCTTCCACACGTGCCTTCTTTTCCTTCATTTCGGTCTCGGTCGCAGCGCCGACATTGATGACGGCCACACCGCCGACGATCTTCGCCAGCCGCTCCTGCAGCTTCTCACGATCGTAGTCCGAGGTGGTCTCTTCGATCTGGGCCTTGATCTGCTTTACGCGGCCTTCGATCTTCTTCGGGTCGCCATGGCCTTCGACGATCGTGGTGTTGTCCTTGTCGATCGTGACGCGCTTGGCGCGGCCCAGGTCCGTCAGCTTGACGTTCTCGAGCTTCAAGCCGAGGTCCTCAGAAATGACCTGGCCGCCAGTGAGGATTGCGATGTCTTCCAGCATAGCTTTGCGACGATCGCCGAAGCCCGGTGCCTTCACCGCCGACACGTTGAGGGTGCCGCGGAGCTTGTTGACCACGAGGGTCGCGAGCGCTTCACCTTCGACTTCTTCAGCAATGATGATGAGCGGCTTACCGAGCTTGGCAACCTGCTCGAGGACCGGGAGGAGGTCCTTCATGCTGCTGACTTTCTTTTCATTGATGAGGATGAGCGGCTCGTCCATGACGGCTTCCATCCGCTCGGCGTTGGTCACGAAGTAGGGGGAAATGTAGCCGCGATCGAACTGCATGCCCTCGACGACGTCCAACGAAGTGGTCATCGACTTGGCTTCTTCCACTGTGATGACGCCATCCTTGCCGACCTTTTCCATCGCTTCCGCGATGAGGTCGCCGATGGTCTTGTCGTTGTTGGCGGAGATGGTGCCGACCTGGGAAATTTCGGTCTTGTTCTGGCAGGGCTTGCTGAGCTTCTTCAGCTCGCCGATCACGACTTCCACGGCCTTGTTGATGCCGCGCTGGATTTCCATCGGGTTGGCACCGGCCGTGATGTTCTTGACGCCTTCCCGGTAGATCGCCTGGGCCAACACCGTGGCGGTGGTGGTTCCATCACCGGCCGTGTCGCTGGTCTTGCTGGCGACTTCGCGAACCAGCTGGGCGCCCATGTTTTCGTAGGGGTTCTTGAGTTCGACTTCCTTCGCCACGGTCACGCCGTCCTTGGTGATCGTCGGGGCGCCGAACTTCTTGTCCAAAATCGCATTCCGGCCCTTAGGGCCGAGCGTCGCCTTCACGGCATCGGCGAGCTGGTTCACCCCTCTCAGGATGGATGCCCGTGCCGCTTCGCTATACAACAATTGCTTTGCCATAGTCGTCCTCCGTTAATCGTCTGGATAATCGTTAGTCGGGTGCGTGAGATTAGTGGGTGAAAATGCCCAGGATGTCTTCTTCCTTCAGGATGAGGCACTCTTCGTCTTCGATTCGCAGCTTGCTGCCGGAATACTTGTCGAACAACACCTGATCGCCGACCTTGATGTTCTCGACTTTCTTGCCGATCGCCTGCACGATGCCCCGTTGCGGCTTTTCTTTCGCGGAGTCCGGGACATAAATTCCGCCGGAGGTCCGTTCCATTTCCTCGGTGTAGGTGACGAACAAGCGATCACCGAGCGGCTGGAAATTCTTCGCAGCGGTGGACTTCTTCTCTTTCGATTCCGTAGCCATACCCAATCCTCCTTCTAGATTAATGAGCGTCGAGGCCCTGATGTACAGTTGTGTGAAAGCTGGAAATTCAGCTCTGACGTGTTACTGCAAGGGCTACCTGCAGAAAACTCGAGTCATAGATAGCGCTATGACGAGGGAAGTCAATGGATGGACTATAAAATTATTCTTCCGCGAGATGCAATGAGAAAGTGCCGCGCAAGTTGTTGATTCTACGAATTTCGCACGGGATCAGCTGGCGACGGGTTTGGGAAATGCGTCGTTGTGGCCTACCAGCTCGGGGAGTCTGAGGAGGTGGAGGCGCCGGCCGGTATTGCTAGTGAACCGGGCGGGAAGGAGATGAGGCCAGCAATCTCAACACGTTGCCGGTAATTGCTTTCGCTGCGAGGCTGGATCGGGCGGTCCGCAAGGTTGGCGCATGGTAGTCATCCAGGCCCCAGCTCCATTGAATGGTCCCGGCGGCAAATACGGAAGCGCCGCTGGGGGCCTCGTACAGGGTCATGTCCCCATAAATCATCTGCCCGTCCTTCTGATAGGAGGAATGCGCCAGGACGGTTAAGCCGGGTGGTCCATCGGCGAATACCTGGTCGATTTCGTATCCCAGGAGACCGGGAAGACGATGGTCTGGTGGCAGGTCCACACCCTTAAACAGGGGATGGTCTGGCTGGGTGATGAGAATGTCTCCATCGATCGGGACGGTCCCGTACATGACGCCCAATAGTCTATGTTCTGGGCGCTGAACCGGGGATTCGCGCCATTGGACGGTGATGAACTGATCGTTTAATGGATCGCCATCCAGCGCCAAGGGGTCCTCCTGGAGCGCCACTTCTTTATAGCTCACCATAGTCCGGTTGGGCTCGCCGGTGAGAGCGCTGGGCTCCAGTCTGATCTGCCAGTAGCAAGTATTGGCGGAAAAAAAGCCCAGCCCGACACCTTGGTCTCGAGCCGCTTCGACATGGCGTCGCATCTCGGCTGACCAGTATTCGTCATGCCCGATCGACAGCCACGCCTTGTGTCCCTTCCAGAATTCCGCCTGGGTATGGGTATCGATGTCGGTGCTATAGGTCACATCGTATCCATTCCGCTCCAGCCATCGCACCATGTTGTATTCCCACCCGGCAGTGGAGAGGGCACGGGTCGGATGAATCGACATAGCAGTCAGGAATTCCCCCGCTCCGGTGCCGCTCCCGCCCTGGGGATGCTGGCTGCGGGCATAGGGACGGCTGAATGAAACCTTTCGTGCCCATTGCTCGTCCCGGCTGTTGGACGGATACGTCGATTTCCCGCCCCAATTGTTGTAGGCCTGAAAGGTGGTAACGCTCGATTGAAAGAGAAAATCCGAGGGCCGGTTATCTTCCCTCACCACGAAGATGATATAGCTCTGTTTGCCGCTCGGCGAGCTGGTCAGCTTCGCGAGGTACACGCCGCTCAGCCAGTCGTTCCGTTCGTGTGATTCCGTGTTCAGGGTGTACGACACTTGCCACTGGCATTCGATGAGGCCGGTCACAGGATCTGGTGTGGGCATGGGTTGTCGAATGCCTGGCAGGTTGATGGCTCCCTGGACCAATCGGGCCCCTGCCCCGCCATACCACCCCATGCGATAGATGTCGACCGTCACCCTCGGATCGATGCTGTGAATGTACAGGCGAAGCGGCTCGCCGCGTTGGATGCTGGTGGCCGAGGCATACCCTTCGACTTCATGATCGGCGGGATTGGTCAAGACCCAGTCGGATTGGCCGGGCCGCGCATTTTCCATGGTGATGGGGGAAGCGGCGTGGGGGGAGCCTGTACAGACGGATTCGACGAGGATCGCGAGCATCAGAAGGGTGAGCACGATTCTGATGCGAGATCCTGCCTTACATCCGGAGCCGGTCAAAGTCCTTCACATCCTTTTTGATGAAGTCCCGCAGCCGCGTGATGATTCGTGCCTCCAATTGCCGGGTGCGTTCTTTGGTGATGCCGTATTTCGCGCCCATGTCTTCGAGGGTGAGCGGGGTTTCGGAGAGGATGCGGTTGCGGAGAATGTCCTCTTCGCGCTCGTCGAGCGTTTTGGTGAACTCCGCCAGCTTGCGCCGAAAGAGCGCCTTCAGCTGCGTGTCGGCGAGTTTCTCATCGGCCGGCTGTTCATGCGCAGGCAACACGTCCATCAGTGTGCCGTCGTGTTCCTGGCCGATGGGCTGATCCAGCGACAGTTCCCAGCTGCCGAGTCGCTGATCCATCTCGATGACATCGCGTTCCCGCACATTCAGGCGATCGGCCAACAGCTTGCTGTCGGGCGCGAAGCCTTCGCGTTCGAGCTTGGCCTTTTCCTTCTTTAGATTGTAGAAGAGCTTGCGCTGATCCTGCGTGGTGCCCACCTTGATCAGCCGGTAGGTGTTCAGCAGGTAGCGGAGGATGTAGGCCCTGGACCACCAAGCCGCGTAGGCATAAAAGCGCACATTTTTCGTCGGGTCGAATTTCTTGATCGCCTGTAGCAGCCCGACGTTGCCTTCCTGGATCAGGTCCATATGGTCGGCGCCCGTGTGCAGGTATTCGGAGGCGATGGAGACGGAGACCCGCAGATTGGCCAAAATGAGTTTCATCGCCGCATCACGGCTTCCGCGCAGCTGATACTCTTCGAAGAGGCGTAACTCTTCTTCCTTGCTGAGGTAGGGGTAGCGGCGAATTTCCGTCAGATATTGTTGCAGGGTTGTGACGGGGACCAGGGACGTGCTTAACGGAGCGGACTCCGGCTCCTTTGACGGGTGCCGTTCGGCCTCCTGATGTTCTTCAGACACTTCCTCGTCCGTTGGCTCCAGGGCCTCGGGTTCAAGGCCGTCGTCTTGGTCCAGGTCCGCATTTAAGTCGGGCTGGGAATTATGCTTTGGCTTACGCTGCGTCATGCGAGTCGAATCTCTAGGATACAGGAGCTGACTATACCAGATGTCGGGTGCCGGGCAACAATGAGCCGGGCCGAGCCGTTCCTGCCTCGCTTGCGTCTCTGAAATCGCGCCTCGTATAGTGCGTGGGTGATGATAAAAAACGAATGGCATGGTAAAGGATCAGGCCGCGCAAGATGAAGTCGTTAGGGAATGTCAGCACATTAGGAATAGCCCTGCGTAGCGGGCATTGGCCGACCTTGGCAGGTGCCTGGCTGCATCTCACTGTGAGTTTCATGGTGTGGGTGCTCTTCGGAGCGCTGGCAGTGCCGATGGGCGCAGACCTCCACCTGACGGCGACGCAACAGAGTGTGGTGGTGGGGCTCCCGCTTCTGGGTGGTGCGCTGCTGCGAGTTGTGACCGGCTGGGCCTGCGACTGGTGTGGAGCCAAACGAACCGGTTTGTGGGTATTGGGACTGCAACTGATCGCGGTCCTGTGGGCGGCGCTCAGCGGAACACAGTACGTAGAGCTGCTCGCCATCGCCTTGCTCCTGGGTGCCGGAGGGGCAAGTTTTGCGGTGGCTATGCCGGTGGCCAGTCGAGCCTATCCGGCCGCTCATCAAGGCTTGGTGTTGGGATTGGTCGCGTCCGGCAATATCGGAACGGTGTTAGTCCTTCTGCTGGCGCCTCGATGGGAGGAGCAGCTAGGATGGCATGGGGCCTGTGGGATCATGGCGCTTCCAATTTTGCTGACCATCGGCCTGTTCGCCCGGGTGGTGCGGGAAGAACCGCGTGTTCGCTCCGCCGCAGGAGGCGTCTGGTGGCAGCAGGCCTGGGGAATGGTGCAAGTCCCCTCCGTCTACTGGCTCTGCCTCGTGTATGCCATTACGTTCGGCGGATTCGTCGGTCTGACGAGTTTTCTCCCGGTGCTGCTGCATGACCACTACGGGAGCGACCCGATTGTCGGTGGGGCCATTGCCGCGCTCTGTGGATTGATCGGCAGCTTGATCCGCCCGGTGGGCGGATATGTGGCGGATCGCTGGGGCGGCCTCCCGGTGCTGGCGGGCGTGTTTATCGCGCTTGCTCTGGTGACGGCGTTAGCGGGGGCCCTTCCCGCATTGCCTTGGCTGACGAGCCTGCTGATGGTGACGATCGCTGTAATGGGATTCGGCAACGGCGTGATCTTTCAAATCGTCTCCGAGTGGTTTCCCAAGGATATCGGTCTAGCGTCGGGCCTGGTGGGGTCCGCAGGAGGAATCGGTGGATTCTTTGTGCCGATCGGATTCGGATTATTACGGGAAGGTACGGGAACATTCCTGCCGGGGTTCTTCGGATTGGCGCTGGTAAGCGTTGCCGCCGCGATGACGGTCGGCTCGGCCTTGCGGTGGCGCCCCCAGGCGGTCGCGCAGGCCCCGAATGCCGAAGGTTTTTCCCGTTGACAGGTATGGATTGAAAAGAGTTAGCTGGGCACCCACGCAGGCCGGTCTGTACAATTGAGGGACTATGGCGACACCGTTTAATTCGATCGAAGAGGCCATCCGAGACATCAAGAAGGGCAAGTTCATCATCCTCGTCGATGATGAAGATCGCGAGAACGAGGGTGACCTCGTGATGGCGGCCAGCAAGGTCACGCCCCAGGCGGTCAACTTCATGGCCAAACATGCGCGCGGGTTGATCTGTCTGGCCCTGACGCCGGAGCGGGTGGAGGAACTGCAGCTGACCCCGCAGGCTGCGGAGAATACCGCCACCTTTGGCACCGCCTTCACGGTGTCGATCGATGCACGCAAAGGCATCACGACGGGCATTTCGGCGGCCGACCGCGCGACGACGATCCATGCTGCCATCGATCCCCGTTCTTCGCCGGCCGATCTCGCTCGTCCCGGTCATATTTTTCCTCTCAAATCGCAAGTCGGCGGCGTACTCCGACGCGCGGGCCAGACCGAAGGGTCGGTGGACCTGGCGCGATTAGCCGGACTCTATCCCGCAGGAGTCATTTGCGAGATCATGAATGAAGACGGGACGATGGCGCGCGTGGCCGAGTTAACCAAGTTCGCCAAACGGCACAAATTGAAGATGGTGACGATCAAATCGTTGATTGAGTATCGGATGCGTCGCGAGACCTTTGTGCGGAGGGCGGCCAGTGCATTTTTGCCGACCATGTTCGGTGATTTTGAAGCGATTGCCTTCGAAAGCGAAGTCGACGGGGCAACGCACATTGCCTTGGTGAAGGGGCCAGTCGACGAGAAGCCGACGCTCGTGCGTGTCCATTCCGGTTGTCTGACGGCAGAAGTCCTGGGGTCTGTACGGTGCGATTGTCGCGACCAGTTGCATCGGGCAATGGAGATCATTCAAAAAGAGGGACGCGGCGTGCTCCTCTATTTGAATAAGCAGGAAGGACGCGGTATCGGGTTGCTGAACAAGATCAAAGCCTATGGATTACAAGACCAGGGCAGTGACACAGTCGAAGCCAATCTCAAATTGGGATTCAAAGCCGACCTGCGAGACTACGGAGTCGGCGCGCAGATTCTCGTCAATCTCGGATTGCATCAAATCCGTGTACTGACCAATAACCCGCGCAAGATTGTCGGGGTCGACGGGTACGGACTAAAGGTGGTCGAGCGAGTGCCGATCGAGATTACCCCTTGCGCGCACAATGAAAAATATCTCCGCACCAAAAAGGCCAAACTCGGCCACTTGTTGAAAAAAGTCTGACGCATCCGCTGCGACTCAGCTCCGGCGCGTTTCTGTAGGAAGGGGCGCGCCTGAAACGTGTAGCCATTTGAGGGTGTTTCCAGGTATGATCCCCCTCTTTCTTCGGCGCACGCGCAATCCATGAAACGTGTGAATCGGTATTGCACTCTATGAAGCTTCGCAAGGGCTCCCAAGACGCGACGGGTTTGACTGTCGGGATCGTCGCCAGCAAGTTCAATAAGTTCGTGACCAGCCGCCTGCTGACCGAATGCGTCAAAGCGCTGACCAAAGCCGGAGCATCGGACGAGGCGATCGAGGTGGTGCGCGTGCCCGGTGCGTTCGAAATTCCGCTCGTGGCCCGACAACTCGCCCGGTCCGGTCGATTCGACGCGGTTATCTGTCTCGGGGCCGTCATTCGAGGCGACACGCCCCATTTTGAATACATCAGCACCGAGGTGTGCCGGGGCATCCTGCAGGCGTCGATGGAATCGAATCTGCCGGTGATTTTTGGGGTGCTCACGACCGACACGGTGGCGCAAGCGATTGAACGCGCGGATCCGGCGAAGCTCAATCGTGGCGCCGATGCGGCCAAGACAGCCATCGAGATGGTCAATGTGATGCGACAACTCAAGAAAGTAGGGAGCGAAGACATGCCGCCGGTTTCCTCTCCACGAAAAGCCGGACGAACGGCCGCGAGGGCGAAACGCTGACCGGCGTGGTCTTATGGCTTCTCGACACCAAGCCCGTGAACGGGCGGTACAGATTCTCTTTCAATACGACATTCATGGCCAGGCCGGTCCGTGGCTGGACGATTTTTGGACTCAATATCCGCTCACAGAAGAGTTGCGGGTCTTTGCCGAACGCCTCGTCGCCGGGGTAAGAGAGCAGAAGAAAGAACTCGACGTGTTGATCGGGACCCATGCCACCAATTGGAAGGTCGGCCGCATGCCCATCATCGATCGGAATATTCTTCGGCTGGGCTGTTTTGAACTGCTCTATGTCCCTGAAGTGCCGGCGAAGGTGACGCTGAATGAGGCGATCGAGCTGGCGAAAAGTTTCGGCGATGAAGAGGCCTCCAAGTTTGTGAACGGCATTCTCGACAAGGTGCTCGGGTCGGACAGCCGCCTGGAACGGAAACGCGCGTTTCCGGAATTGCCGGTTGTGGGGAGTGAAGAGAGCGTGAAACGTGAAACGTGAAACGTATCTCGTCTTACGGGTGCATGTTCATTTTCAATGATGCATCCTCATTGAACTTCACCCGGATTTCCGAACAACGCTTCACGAGCGACGCACAACGAGGAAGAGATGATTGAGCGATATACCCGCCCGCGCATGAGCGCGATTTGGGACCTCACACACAAGTACGAGATTTGGTTGGAAGTCGAGTTGCAGGCTTGCGCGGCGTTTGAGCGGGCCGGACAGATTCCGCGTGGCACGAGCGCAAAGATCCGCAAAAAAGCGAAGATCGATGTGGCGCGTATCGCCGAAATCGAAAAGGTGACGAAACACGATGTCATCGCCTTTCTCGAATCACTGATGGCGTCTGTCGGGCCAGAACATCGCTTTCTCCACATGGGGCTCACCTCGTCGGATATCGTCGATACGTCGCTGGCCGTGCAAATGACCGAGGCGCTCGATCTCATCCTGGAAGATCTTGATGAGTTGATTGGCGTCCTGAAAAAACGCGCGCTGGAACATCGCCATACGGTGATGGTCGGCCGCTCGCATGGCATCCATGGCGAGCCGGTGTCATTCGGATTTAAGTTGGCCATCTGGTATGAAGAGGCGTGCCGGCACCGGACCAGGCTTCTGGCGGCCAGGAAGGACATTGCCGTCGGCAAACTTTCCGGCGCGATGGGGACGTTCGCGCATCAGGGGCCGGAAATCGAAGAATATGTCTGTGCCAAGATGGGGCTGGTCTCGGACCCCGTCTCGAATCAAATCGTCCAGCGCGATCGGCATGCGGCCTATGCGTCCGCATTAGCGTTGCTGGCGGCCACCATCGAAAAAATCGCCACGGAAATCCGCCATCTGCAGCGGACGGAAGTGCTGGAAGCGGAAGAATACTTTTCCGAAGGCCAGAAGGGCTCCTCGGCGATGCCGCATAAGCGCAATCCGATTGCCTCGGAAAATCTGTGCGGTCTCGCGCGTCTCGTGCGCAGCAACAGTCTGGCGGCGATGGAAAATGTCGCTCTTTGGCATGAACGGGATATCAGCCACTCCTCGGTCGAGCGAGTGATCATGCCTGACAGTACCATCCTGGTCGATTACATGCTGGCCCGCGTCACGGACCTGGTCAGGAATCTGGTGGTGTATCCCGAGCGAATGCAGCGAAATCTGGATTTAACGGGGGGGTTGGTCTATTCGCAGCGGCTCCTGCTCGCATTGATCGATAAGGGCGCCCAGCGCAAGGAGTCTTATGAGGCGGTCCAGCGCAATGCCATGACCGCGTGGAAGGGCGGGGTCGGATTTCAGGCACTCGTCAATAGGGATCCGTTCATCACGACTCATTTGAAGCCGAGTGAGATTACGGCCTGTTTCGACCCCATGTATTATCTGCGGCATCTCGACCAAGTGTTTCGCCGGGTCTTCGGCGCCCGTGCGATCCCGGCGACGCGACGCCGAAAGGGGCGTGCCTGATGGCTGCGTCACTGATGAGAATCGTGCTGATGGTGGTCCTGGTGTTTGGGGCGGCCGTGTCGTCGGTCGGTGCGACCGAGCGGGAGGCCCTGCTGACGCAGCCCGGCGTCTATGGCAGCTTCGCCGCGTTCCAGATGGATCACGATTGGTGGGATCTTACCGGCGAAGCGCGCGTCATCGCCGTGTCTGAAGTGAAGGGGCTCATCGAGCAATTCTCGCACAAGATCGGCATCGAATCGTATTTGCTCCGCGGGCTCTCGGACCATGCCGACTTGATGTTTCGCGTCCATGCCCATGCCCTGTCGGATACGCAGCAGTTTCTCACCTCCTTATTGGGCACCCGTTTGGGCCGTCACCTGGTTGCGACGAGTTATTTGCATGGCTTGACCAAGCCGGCTGCCTATGCGCCGGGATTTCCTGAGCCGATGAAGCACGCGTTGCAGTCGCCGACGCCAGAGGCAGGGGCGCAGTCCTATGCGATCGTCATTCCGATCAGAAAAGATGCCGAGTGGTGGGCTCTGGATCAGGATACCCGCACGGCCCTCATGCAGGAACACACGCAGGCGGCGCTGCCCTACATCAATACCGTGAAACGGAAACTGTATCATTCCAGCGGCCTGGACGACTTTGACTTCATCACCTATTTCGAGACGGACAAGCTGGAAGATTTTCACAGTTTGATCCGCGCTCTCGAACAGGTGAAAGAATTCCGCCATGACCGCCGGTTTGGGCATCCCACATTGCTGGGAACGATCAGACCGCTGGACGACATTCTGGAATTGTTCGCGCGGTAGTAGGAGGATCGAGGATGATTGGCGAACCGGCAGGCACGATGCTCTACGAGGGCAAGGCGAAGAAAATTTTCACGACCGAACGGCCGGATCAGGTGTTGCAGTATTTCAAGGACGACGCCACCGCTTTTAATGCGCAAAAGCGTGGGACCATCGTCGATAAAGGGGTGGTCAACAATAAGGTGTCGGAGCGGCTGTTCAAACTTCTCGAGCAGCAGGGGATTCAGACCCACTTCATCGAACGGGTGAGCGACCGCGAGATGCTCACCAAGAAGGTGACCATTGTCCCGGTGGAAGTCGTGGTCCGGAACGTGGTGGCGGGAAGCCTCGCGAAGCGCTTGGGCCTCAAGGAAGGCGCAGCCATCGACCCGGCCATCATCGAATTTTATTACAAGGACGATGCACTGGGCGATCCGCTGGTGAACGACGATCATTTGCGTGTATTGAACGTCGCCACGCCGGCGGTGCTGCGGGAGATGCGTGAATTGGGCCACAAGATCAATGCGGTCTTGTCACCCTTCTTCAAACAGCGCCGTATGCTGCTGGTGGATTTTAAACTGGAGTTCGGCGTCTTTCACAATCGACTCATTCTCGCCGACGAGATTTCTCCCGACACCTGCCGGTTCTGGGATCAGACCACAAAAGAGTCGATGGACAAGGACCGGTTTCGGAAAGATCTGGGCAAAATCGAAGAGGCGTATCAAGAAGTCTTAAAGCGGGTCTGTGAATAGGGGAAGGTGAAGGAACCGTCTTCCCGACGCACCGCAGGGATTCAGAGTCCCTCGTGAGGCAAGCGTGGAAGCCGCCTGGCTTGTCGTCCCCCAGTGCTGTGGGGAATGGGACGCGGAACGATGAATAGGTTTCTGCAGTTATTTTTACATTACGGCCTGGTGGCGGCAATTTTGGTGTGGGCTGCCACTGTTGCGTTGATGGCGTATCATCTCCATGAGTCGCCCTGGCGCTGGGCCTTTGTTTTATTATCTCTGGCGGGGCTTGGAACGATCGGCGTCATTTTCTGGATTCGTCAATATGTGAATAAAACCGCGCAGACGCAGCGCGCAGGGAAAGTACAATGAAAGCCAAAATTCATGTCACGCTGAAACAGGGGATTTTGGATCCCCAGGGGAAAGCGATCGAGCATGCCTTGGAGTCGCTGGGGTTCAAGAATGCGGCGAATGTGCGGGTGGGCAAGTATATGGAAGTGGATGTGAATGAAACAGATGCGGCGAAAGCCGACGCGCAGGTCAAGCAGATGTGCGAGAAACTGCTGGCCAACACGGTCATCGAGGAATATCGGTACGAACTGCAGTGACGTGGCGGGATAGTAGACCTGGGTTCGGGCTCGCGCCGCGAGGCCTCAGTGCGTGAGGCCTCAGCTGAGTCGTCGCAGGACGCGCGCGGGGCAACCAACTCCGGCCATTGTGCCGGAAGAGGGTGAGTGAGATGAACATCGGCGTAGTAGTGTTTCCCGGCAGCAATTGCGATCACGACTGCGAATATATCTTCAAGGATGTGCTAGGGCAGTCTGTACAGATGATCTGGCACAAGGATACCTTGCCGGCCGGGTTAGATGCTATTGTCTTGCCGGGAGGGTTTTCCTATGGAGACTATCTCAGGACGGGCGCGATCGCCAGATTCTCCCCCGTCATGGGCGCGGTCAAAACATTCGCCCGAGAGGGCGGGCTGGTCATCGGCATTTGCAACGGCTTCCAAATTCTTCTCGAAGCAGGCCTGTTACCTGGCGTGATGTTGAGAAATACCTCCCTGAATTTTATTTGCAAAGATGTGTATGTGAAGGTGGAAAATGCCGCGACTCGATTTACGAATCGGTGCGAGTCCGGCCAGGTCCTGAAGCTTCCCGTCGCGCATGCGGATGGCAACTATTATACAGATCCGGTGACGCTCGGAGGCATCAAGGCCAATGCTCAGGTGCTCTTTCGGTATTGTGCGGCAGACGGCAAGGTGACACCTGAGGCGAATCCGAACGGCTCGCTGGACAATATCGCGGGCATCATGAATGCGGATGGGAATGTGCTGGGGATGATGCCGCACCCCGAACGAAGCGCCGAAACGGTGCTGGGGAACGAAGACGGCCGGCTGATTTTTCTCTCCATGCTGAGCGTGTTCGGCAAGTCTGAACAGCAATCCAGATTAGTTGGCGTGTGAAGGCGGTGCGAGTGAACAGGAGCGCCGGATCCATCGGTTCTCATCCACGATAGCGAATGTGCAATACATGAAATCACTGGTGATTACCCAAGCCATCCTTGAGCAGCACAAGCTGAGCGAGGATGAATACAAGAAGATCCTGGAGATTCTTGGCCGGGAGCCGAACTGGACCGAACTGGGCATGTTCTCGGCCATGTGGAGCGAACATTGTTCCTACAAGAGCTCCCGCATCCATTTGAAGAAATTGCCGACGACCGGCCTGCGCGTCGTCCAGGGGCCGGGCGAGAACGCCGGGGCTGTCGATATCGGCGACGGTCTGTGCGCGGTCTTTAAGATGGAGTCTCACAACCACCCGTCCTTCATAGAACCCTATCAGGGTGCGGCCACCGGGGTTGGTGGAATACTTCGTGATATTTTTACGATGGGCGCCAGGCCGATCGCTCTGTTGAACTCGCTGCGATTCGGCGGCCTGGACAATGCGAATACCCGCCATCTGCTGAAGGGGGTTGTGTCGGGCATCGCCGGTTATGGCAATTGCATGGGGGTGCCGACGGTCGGCGGTGAGATCGTCTTCAACGACATCTATGCGCTCAATCCGCTCGTCAATGTGTTTTGCCTTGGGATTGCCAGGAAGGACAAGATTTTTCTGGGCAAGGCGGCAGGGGTCGGGAATCCGGTGATCTATTTCGGTTCAAAGACCGGGCGTGACGGGATCCACGGTGCGACGATGGCGTCCGATTCCTTCGATGAACAGGCGGCCCAAAAGCGCCCGACTGTGCAAGTCGGCGATCCGTTTACGGAGAAGCTTCTGCTGGAGGCCTGCCTCGAGTTAATGGCCGGCGACTGTCTGGTCGGCATTCAAGACATGGGCGCGGCGGGGTTGACCAGTTCGGCTTGCGAAATGGCTTCGCGGGAAGGCACCGGCGTGGAATTGGAATTAGCCGATGTGCCGCGTCGCGAGCCTGGGATGACACCGTACGAAATCATGCTGTCCGAGTCACAGGAACGCATGTTGATGGTCGCCAAAGCCGGCCGTGAGGACGAAGTCATCAAGATTTGCCGTAAATGGGATTTGGATGTCGCGGTGATCGGGCGCGTCACGGATACGGGTAAGGTTGTGCTGAAGGAGCACGGGCAGATCGTGGCCGAGATTCCGGCCAAGGCGTTGGCGGACGACGGTCCACGATATGATCGGCCCAGTGCGCCGCCGGCCTATCAAGAAATGTTGCAGTCCTTGAATTATGACGCGTTGCCGGACGTGAAGGACGCGAATGCTGCGTTGCTCGAACTTCTGGGCTCACCGACGATTGCCAGCAAACGCTGGGTTTATGAGCAATACGATCATATGGTGCGGACCAATACGATAGTGCGGCCGGGCTCGGATGCGGCGGTGCTGAGGGTGAAAGGCACCAATAAGGCTCTGGCATTATCCGTCGATTGTAATGGACGGTATTGTTTGCTGAATCCCTACGAAGGCGCCAAGATTGCGATTGCCGAGTGTGCACGCAATCTTGCCTGTTCGGGCGCAGAACCGATCGGTGTGACCGACTGTTTGAATTTCGGCAATCCGCAGCGTCCGGAAGTCATGTGGCAGTTCGTGCTGGCCATCGAAGGGCTGAAGGATGCCTGTGAGGTGTTGAATGTCCCCATCGTCAGCGGGAATGTCAGTTTGTATAACGAGACGAACGATCTGTCCATCTATCCGACGCCCATGATCGGGATGGTGGGATTGATTGAGGAGGCCGATCGCACGGCCACGCAGTGGTTTAAACAAGCCGGCGACGTCATCATCCTGGTGGGGCGAACCCGAGAGGATCTCGGTGGAACGGAGTACCTCAAGATCGTGCATCATCGCGAGCAGGGATCGCCGCCGTTGCTGAATCTCGAGGAGGAACGGGCGGTGCAGGCTTGTACGATTGGGCTGATCCGAGAAGGCTTGGTTCAATCCGCCCACGATTGCTCCGATGGCGGATTGGCCGTGGCCCTAGCCGAATGTTGCGTCTCGGGTGCCGATGGGCCAATCGGCGCTGTGGTACAATTGACGTTTGATGGTTTGCGGCGCGACGCGTTGCTCTTTGGGGAAAGCCAATCGCGTATCGTGCTGTCGGTGAAGCAGGAACAGGTGGACAAGGTGTTGAATACCGCTAGGAATGCCGGAGTGCCTGCGTCACGCATCGGCGTCGTCGGAGGCAGCCGATTGGTCATTCGGGCGGACGAGGATCAGCGTCTCGCGGATGGCATGATCGACCTCGAGGTGAAGACCGTCCATGAACAGTGGGCCTTGGCGATACCACGGGCACTCGGTCAGGACTAGCGCAGAGACGTCATGGCCAACGAATTACCCCTCATTGTTTCCGACAGATTCCACGACGAGTGTGCCGTCTTCGGTATTTACGGGCACAAAGAAGCTGCCAATCTCGCCTATCTCGGTCTCTATGCGCTTCAACATCGCGGGCAAGAAGCCTCCGGCATTGTTTCCAACGATGGTGAGCAATTTTATGTCGAGAAGGGCCAGGGCCATGTTGCCGATATTTTCTCGCAGCAGGCATTAGCACGACTCCCCGGTGCCATGGCCATCGGACACAACCGGTATTCCACCGCGGGCGGCGCCGGCTTGAAGAATGTGCAGCCCCTCAGCGTCAACTTTGCCTTCGGGAACTTGGCGGTGGCGCATAACGGAAACCTCATCAATGCCACCATGCTTCGCAGCGAATTGGAAGCGTATGGCGCCATTTTTCAATCGACATCCGATACCGAAGTCATCATTCACCTGATTGCACACTCACGAGCGGATACGCTGCTTGACCGGGTCATTGATTCACTCACCCAGGTTCGGGGCGCCTTTTCCGTGGTGCTCATGACCGATCAGGGTGTCATTGCGGCTCGTGATCCGCATGGGTTCCGCCCGCTCTGTTTGGGGCGTTTTCGCGATGCCTGGATTGTCGCCTCAGAAAGTTGTGCGTTTGATTTGCTCGACGCGGAATATGTGCGGGAAATCGAACCGGGAGAGTTGGTCGTTCTGGATCATCGAGGCGTGACGAGTTATAAGCCCTTTGCACCGACTCAGCCCGCTATGTGTGTATTCGAATATGTCTATTTTGCGCGCCCTGACAGTCGTATTTTTGGCGGGAGCGCGGTCTATTCCATCCGAAAGGCGTTTGGCCGACAATTAGCGCAAGAATCCGGCGTGGACGCGGATATTGTGATTCCCGTGCCGGATTCTGGGGTGCCGGCGGCGTTAGGCTATTCCGAAGGTTCTGGCGTGCCGTTTGAGAGTGGGCTCATTCGGAATCACTATGTGGGCCGTACGTTCATCGAACCGGAGCAATCGATTCGCCATTTCGGGGTCAAAGTCAAACTGAATGCGGTTCCCGAAGTGCTTGCAGGAAAGCGTGTCGTCGTGGTGGATGACTCGTTGGTGCGCGGGACGACGAGTCGAAAAATCGTCAAAATGCTGCGCCATGCCGGGGCCAAAGAAGTGCATATGCGGATCAGTTCTCCTCCGATCGTATCGCCGTGCTTCTATGGCATTGATACGCCGACGAAGAAGGAACTGATTGCCTCCAGTCATACCACCGACGAAATTCGGAAATATATTACTGCTGATAGTCTCGCCTATTTGAGTCTTGAAGGTATGGTCAAGGCTGCGCCCGGTACACCCGGCCAATACTGCAATGCCTGCTTCACGGAGCGGTACCCCATTTCTTTTACCCGAGCGGAAGAACTTCAACTCGGGCTTTTCGAGCCTCCAGCCTAACGGTAAAAAGCTTATCGCGTTTTACGGTTGTCCAAGTTCCGAGCATGCCTGCGCGTGTTTCCCAGCTGGTCCGGATTGGGTCTTCGCCGGTTGATTCCTGCTCAGCATCATAAGCTGACGTTTCGTCCGCCTGTCGTCCTGCTCCTCACGAGGCTCTGTCTCCCCGAATACCGTGTCCATCGCATGGTGTCGTGTTGGGTTATGTGGCTTGTCTGACGAGATCAATGCGCCTCACGGCCAGAGAATCTCTGCGAACGTCCTGTTTTCCATCGATGCAAAAGGCGGGTCATTGCTTCCCTGTCTATCGAGGTGCCATTCAAGCCCTGTGTTCCCCTCGAAAGAGATGTTGCACTAACCTCCCTGGGAATAGAGAAACCACCTTGCTGCGGCTACCTTTGCCCACATGCCGCATCGATCAATTCTATCTTGTTTCAAGGCAATAGACTGCAAATTCTCGTCTTGGCTGAACACCGAACTTTTGCACGAGTCGATGTGTTAGTGGCCTGAAACAGGAGGTTCTCTATGCCTGCTACGGTCCCCCTTGTGAGCGAGCGCACAATTGAGCTCTCTCAAATGTTTCCTCAACAAAACTCAGAGGTTCAAATCACGGTTCAGGGTGGAGAAAGCGTATTGCTTAATCAGCGCACGGGCCAGTTCCACAGGTTGAGCGTCTTGGGATCTGTGGTGTGGCCGCAATGTACCGGCACTCGTTCGGTTGAACGGATTCTCTCCACCATTTCCGAAACATTCGATGTGACGGCTGCACGGGCTCAATCTGACCTGCTGGATGTACTCGTCCAACTTCAGCAGGACGGACTCCTCCATATTGAAAAGAGATGACTATACCTGAAGCAACGGCAGCCGGCTGAAAACTTGAACCGGTGAATCATGAGTGGTTGCGTACCGCGACGTCACATGTCCGCCGCAGTTAGTCACCATGCTTTAAACGAAACGCCAAGCAGGAGATAGGCCCTCGATGGGACAGCAGACAAGATCCACGATCGCTCGATGGAAACCATCCCGCCGATTAAAGACCTTTCGCAAGCAGAGGATGCCGCGTTCAGGCATTTCGGCGATGAGCATCGAGGGGCGGTTGCTCATTCTCTGCGCACGAACCGTTGTGAGTGAGTTTGTTCGAGTTGAAATCGAGGACTTGGTTTGCGACGGGATCAACTGGGACTTGGTGTGGCAAATGTCGAAGGCCCATGGCGTCGCACCACTGGTCTATCGAAACCTTGCCGCCATCTGTCCTGCGGCGGTCCCGTCGGCGATTCATGAAGCCTTCCGTCGCCAGAATCAAGCTACAATCCTGATGAACAGTGTACTTGCAAAAGAACTGGTAGCGCTTCTTGACGTGCTCGCCGCAAAAGGGGTCACGGCGATTCCTTTTCACGGCAGCACGTTAGCTCAGGTTGCGTATGGAGATCTCAATTTGCGCGAGTGGGAAGACATTGAGCTGATTGTTGAACAGGGAGCGGTTGCTCAAGCCGGTAAAGTCCTTTGGTCGCACGGGTATCAACGTACCAACACTGATATTGATGCCGAGGCTGAATCTCGTGAGTCTAATCACGTTTTTCTCAAAAGAAACGGGGTGGTGGCTGTTAACCTGCAATGGGGCCTTTCTCGCCATCATGTCGGCTTCCGACTTGATCGGAGTGCATTGTGGGGCCGACTGAAGCCGGTTGGTTTGCCGACAAAGACAGTAATGGGTCTCTGTCCGGAGGACTTACTGATTCTGCTGTGTGTGCATGGGACTATACATGCTTGGAAGCAGTTGAAATGGGTGTGCGACATTGCCGAACTCGTGCGTCGGAAACCGGCATTAGATTGGAGCCGGGTTCTGTTCCAGGCAAGCGAATGGGGATGCAGAAGGATGGTCCTTCTCGGCTTGGCTATGGCTCAGAATCTCTTCGATATTGCATTGCCACGTATGGTGAGCCATGAAATAGATGCAGACGCAGACATACCTGCGCTCGTGTGTAGAATGCCTCGACCGCTCCTCAATCATCCCGACCAGGGCATTGATCCAGATTGTACGGATGCCCTGTCTGTCACGATCAAGGATTCCTCATGGGAGCGATGGAAATTGGGTCTAATCCTCTGTCGAGTTGATGCAGAGGTGATACATCGTCCGTTGCCATGGTTTCGGTTCCAAAGACAGCTTCGGCTCATGTCGGTATGCATGAAGCCGCTTCTTCGAAGCGTACCGAAAAGAATCGTCCCTGTTCGCGTCCGGCACATGATTGTGGGCTGGTTGCAGAGTTCTTGAATCGTTCTCGCCCCCTGGGACAGACAGCTGTATGTAAGCCTGTGGCCCTCCCATCCTAAGTGGTTGCTCCCGAAAAAATTCGCGTGCTAGGATGCCACCACGGTCATGCATGACAGACTAGGCTGTGAATCAGCGGGGGATAGCGTGGGCTTTCGCCGGCTGGCCCTGCGGAAGGAGGCGCTGATGAAACGAGTTCTCATCGTAACTGCACTGCTACTATTTCCTCTATGGGCGGCACATGTTGCCATGGCTGCGGGATTTTTTAAGGTAGGAGAGCCGGCGCCTGCTTTCTCACTCACGTCGGTCACCGGAGACGCCGTTTCGCTTGAGCAGTTAAAGGGAAAGGTGGTTGTTCTTGGTCTGTTCCACATTTGCGATCCCTGCATGATGCAGGGCACCAATCTGCAAAAGGTTTATGAAGTGCTGGCGGGAAAAAATGTTGCCGTGGTCGGTATTAATTCATCGGGCAACTCCAAGCGAGACGTGGGTGAATTCCTGAGCGCGTTCCCGGTAAAAGTTACTTATCCGTATCTTCTCGATCCGAATAAGGTCACGGACAAACTTTATGGCGGTGGAAAATTTATTCCCAACGTGTATGTGATCGATCAGCGTGGCGTGATCAGGTGGCAGCGGGTCGGCAATATGGAGCTGGCCGGTGCCGAGGTCATTATTCAGGAGGTCGAGCAATTATTGGCTTCCGCGCCTGCCGGATCAGGTCCCATGTAGCGAGGAGAAAGAGGATCCATGGACGAATGGGAAGAGGGTAAACTGAAGTTTCTGGAAGTCGTCAAGGGCATTGACCAAGGCGTGGAGGTAGTGATTCCGACGAAGCCTACGAATAGCATGTTCCTCATCTCCCTGACAAAAGGTGCGAATCGTAAGTTCATTACTGTGTCGGAGGACGATGTCATTGATCTTCCGACCGAAGCCGGTATCCGCACGAAGGTCACGAAAACTCTGCAGGACGCGATTTCAACCTTGTAAACCCCGCAGATGAGGCGAAACGCGTGAAACAGTTACTTCCTGGCATTTGGCAATGGTCCTGGTTCTCCGACGAAAAGCAGCTTGATTTTAACGGACTCTTTCTGACAGTGGGCGAACATAAGATTGTTATCGATCCTCCTCCCCTGACGTCCGAGGCAAGTACTCTGATCCGACGCCAAGGGGCGCTTGATTACATTATTGTGACGAATCGTGACCATTTACGTGAGGCGGCCGCCTACCAGGCGGAGTTTCGTTGCCAGTTACAGGTACCAGAGGCCGATGCGTCACAGATGGATGTGAAGCCGACGAAGACCTATAAGGACGGCGAGCTTTTGCCTGGTGGCATTTGGGCGATCCAGCTCAAGGATCAGAAGTCACCAGGCGAGTCGGCTCTCTATATTCAGCAGGGGAAGGGCGTATTGATTGTCGGGGATGCCTTGATTGGGAAACCAGCGGGGGCGTTGAGTCTCCTGCCTTCTGAACGATATGGAGATGTCGCGAAAGCCAAGGAAGGGCTTCGTCGGTTGTTGAAATATAACTTCGACTCGATTCTTGTAGGTGATGGGGCTAGCATCATATTCGGAGCCAAGCAGGCGGTGGAGCATGCGCTCCAGGCATAAAGGATCATGGCGCTTCGAAACGGACTGTCCGAAGAGCTGAATCGCCAGGGCAACGAGCACTTTGCTCGAGGGCATTACACGGATGCCTATGCCTGCTACGCAAAAGCCTTGGAGTGTGATCGTTTAACGGGTGACCACCGGGCGCTGAGTGCCACATTGGGAAACCTCGGAAATATTTGCGCCGTCAGCGGACGCCGTGAATCGGCGCAGAGCTACTACCAAGAAGTGCTGGAGTTGCAAAAAGTATTAGGCGATGACAAAGGCATTGGGACGACTTTGGCCAATCTCGGGAATCTCCGCGCAGATGCCGGGGAGTGGGATCGTGCCAGAGCCTATTATCTCGAAGCACTCGACATTATGACCCGTGTGCATGATGAACTCGGCAAAGCCGTACTGTTTTCCGATCTCGGCTTGGTGGCCCGAGAAACCGGACAGTGCGAGGACGCACTGCGCTACTATGAGCAGTCGCTGGTCCTGATGCGTCGGCTTAATAATCAAGGCGGCGTCGCCGATGCCTGGCGGATGATGGGGCGGACCTTCGTGATCCAAAAGCGATACGAAGATGCTATTGCCTGTTGCCAGACCAGTCAATCCATTGCTGAACGCAGTCGAGACGAACTGCGAGCCGGTGGGGCGCGGTACGTCTTGGCCCAGTGTTACGAAGATCTCGGACAGTTACAGGCCGCTATTGATTTGCTGGAGCAAGTGGTGCGGATGGATCGTAAATATGCGCTTCCGAAGTTGACCGAAAACACCGCTCGGCTTGCAGGCCTTCGTGCTCGCCTAGAAGCCGAAGGTCCCAGTCCCCAACCCCAGCGGTCGCGCGCATGAGTACGGTGGCACTTCCAGCCTGGGAGTCGGCTCGTGCGAAGCTGCGCACCAATATTCCCCAATTCTACGAACTGGAGCCAGGCGGCCCCCTCGTTCTCGATTTGGGGGATGACGGATGGATATTAGAGCTGAGGGCTGACGGTCAATTCCTCTGCCAGCATGGAATTTCCATGGATGATGTAAAAAGTTTGATGTGTGACGGAACGACTGAAGATTTGGGAACCGATGAAGTCGCCAAACAGGCTAAGTATTTCTTAGGGCCTGCGGTGTCCAAGAAACGCCCTGCTCTCCTCAAGGCAGGGTTTGCTGAGCAGACGGACATGAACGACGAGTATGTCGCCATCACCTTCCTCAAGGCGGTTGATTTTGAACATTATGAGGAGGTTCTTGCGGCCGTGCGTTGGTGTCAGAATCTTTTCAAAACGTAGCTGCTTAATTATAAAACTACGATTCCCTGTGTTGTCTCCTTCCATTCAGACATTGTCTGGTGACTTTCCGCCTAGCCACACTCGAACTTGAGATTCCCTGCCAGAGTCTTGCCATGTAAGGATCTTGCCCAAGCGGTTCTCCAGCGGCTGGAGAATTTCGAGATGTGAGATACAGCAGAGTCGCGATTACGATGACGAAGGAAAGTGGTATTTGTAATGGTGGTCTTCTGGAGGGCCTTCGCCAGGCTGAAAGGTGAGCAGGCACCGTCCTCCCATGATCATAATCAGAAAATTGACCAGGCTGCTTCCTACGACAAGGACGAGGACGATCAAGCGTGGGGAGGCTTGGCTGGCTTCCTGAACGATCGTGGCGAGGTCAAGGGCGAGGGCGATGGTACTGTATATGACCGCTCCCATCACGGCCCACGGTTGACGGAGCACGATCAGCCCACCGAGCAGCAGCGCGGGCAACACGAATAGAAATCCTAATAAGATGCCGTCTTTGATGGTAGAAAGTGAGGAGCCTGATTCAAGTCTAAAGAGAATACCCTCAAGGACAAGGAGGACGATCAAAAGAACGATGATCGGACGCGCCTGCGGCATAGCGGCACTATAACCGTCGTGTATGTCTGTCGCAAGCTACATACATCTTCGCACCTGTTGGTGATGCGCTATCATCAAGATGGTCATTTGCTCAGTCGTACGCTAGGTAACGTCAATGGCGAATGTCGATGTGAGGTGAAGTCTTGATTCCTTGCCCGCCCCACCCTTCGAGGGGACAACCAGGTCCGTTGAGTCATTTACCATAGGTCCGTATTCACGTGAAAATCCGCCTCCATCAGGGAGGCACACGTGGCCCTTCACACGCATCCTGAACGAGTCCAACATCGGGTTGCTGGAGCACGGTGGTCTGCAACATTCATCCAGCAGTGCTCTGGTGGCATCGAGCAATCGTTGCTCCTGATATTGTGGTTGATGGTAGCGGTGAGTTTTCTGGCGGGGTTTAGTTTGGCGGCACCGTATGATTTCACGGCAAATGGAGATAGCCGCGAGGCGATCGCTGCGCCAGTGGGGCAAAGGCCAGCCGACCATTCGTCGGTGCTGGCGGCAGGATTCGGTTTTCAAGCCGCGGGGGCGTCGCTCATAACGGTTCGAACGTATGATGTTCCGACAGGCGCCATTCTTTCAGAGGATTCATTTGACCTCAACGTGAAGGAGGAGGGCGCCGCTGAACGCGATGGCAACAGGGGGCGCATTTTTGCCGGAGGAATCGGTACCGACAGTCAGGGAAAGTCTGGGTTTATGTTGAGAGTATATGATGCGGAAACGGGAAGGTTTCTCTGGGAGGGACAATTAAACTTGCTCAAAGTAAACGAAGGCGGGGCGAGTAAGGTACAGGCCGTGATTGCTCCGAAACCTTCTTTCGCAATACCTGCCTCAGATCGCGCTCCTCAAGCCTTCCAAACCCTTTTCTCTGTGCGAGCAGTCAATCCTATGACCGGAAGGCTTGTTTGGCAGGATCAATTTACTCCCGGCATTCGAAAACGACCGGGCAGTGCAGGGGTGTCGTGCAAGAGGTGCTCGGTGGGCCCCGTCAATGAGCCTATCGGGCACATTTTTGACTTGGTCGTGCGAACCTACGATCGCACATCAGGCGTTCTGTTGTGGGAGGATTCGTTCGAGGAAATCGAGCGGATTGATGAGTCTGATTCCGAACCGGAGACAAGTGCCTATCCCCAGGCGATTCCATTCTGGCATCGGGACGTTGTGGGCGAAACCACCATCTACAAAGCGGCTCTGCGCTGATGGTTACGATTTTGGCGCGGATGAAGTGGCGCCTAAGCTCTCCACCCACTGTTGCTGGAAACGATCGTAGGAGAGCAGGAGGCGATCTTGCATTGCGGCGGCGATTGTCTGGCGGGCCTTCAGGTGAAGAAGCAGCTCATGAACCTTGTGCATGCCGAATCGTTCGATAAGGTAATGGGTAGCCGCATTCGCTTCCATGTATGCGGCGCTCACCTTTTCGGCTGGTAAACCTTCCCAACTCTCCTCAAGAGCCGCCAGTGGAATCAGGGTATGTTCCCCGGGTGACATGTTTGCGACCTCCTGCCAGGAATCATTGGCCAGCTGCATGGCTAGCCCTTCATTGAGCCAGGTCGGTATAGCTCCACCGGTCGCTCCCAGCTCCTCATGAATCAGCGCATGAACAAATTCATGCCGGAGGACGCGTGTCAGCCAGGCGCGATCGGTCGTCGCGCCTTGGCTGGGAATTTGGATGCGCCCCAGCACGGGGTCGAACAGGCCGTCCGCCCACAGGGGGCTTCCGGTGGCTCCTTGGAACTGAGTCGTGGTGTGCAGCACGACCATAATCGGTTTTGACGGAAAGAAGTTGAACTTCTGGCCGATTTCTCGATAAGCCGCTTCAAGAATATCGAGCGCGGTCGTCCAGGTTTCCGAATCTTCATTGCCGTCGTATTTGGCGATGAAGTGGACGCTGTTGCGTGTCGCAAACTTCTCTTCCACTTTTTCCGCGCGATGCACCTTGGCGGTCACGACTTTCACATAAGACTGCAGTCCCGGATCCTTTTTTATTCGATCCATTGCCTGTGCGAGATGTTTTGCCGCTTCCGTGAGGCGATCTTTTTCTTGAAGGAGATCCGCCAGCGCTACATGCGGGAATGGCTCATCCGGAGATAAGGTCAGCACTTTCCGCAGGAATTCTTCCGTGAGAGCCGGATCCCGCAGGCCCCAGTACGCATGGGCAAGATTGAGGTGGGCTACCGGGTTTTGCGGATCAAGCATCACCGCTTTTTTAAAGGCTTTGACGGAGATTTCAGTCCCTCCGGCATTTTCTTGGAGAATGCCGAGGTTATTCCATAAGATGGCCACATGGCGTTTTGTGGCCGATTCGGAAAGAATCGACGAGGGCAGTTCTTCGAGTTTTGTCTGGGCCAAGGCAATATTGTGTTTCTCGAGCTCGTCGTGAATGGTGCCGAGCAGTTCAGAATGCCGAGGAACGGGAATGCTGACCGGGTCAATGGTTCGGGATCGTTTCATCTCCGGAGCGACAGCTTGTTGCGGCGGCGCCACAGGACCTGTGGATCCAGAAACCTCTTCAGCAATGACTTGCGGTGGCGGAGCAGGCACCTCGTGAAAATAGTGCGGTTTGAGCCATGACTGGTAGAAGATGAAGATGGCAATCAGAAGGGCCAACGGCCCGAGAATATGCTTAATATTGCGTCGGTACATAGGTGTCCTTCCGTGAGTCCTACACGAAGTTACTCTAGCATCGAGGTGATGGACGACCAAGGAAAGTCGCAAAAGCCGGCGTAGGGGTAATCAGAGACGGGTTGTTCCTTACGCCGGTCCTTCATTGAGCAGTCAGGTAGCCTATGGTACGATCTCGCCCAGGATGCCATGTCCTGATTCTTCTGACCCCCACGAGTCTTTCCGAGCCTTCCTGCAACGAGTGGCGAGACCTATTGAATTCGCTTGCCGTGATGCCTATGCCCACCTCCCAACAGTCAAAAATCTTGACCGTTTTGTGTCGGAACAGGTGATTGGCGCGCTCGGTGAGCGACTCCACCCTCGCGCGCTTGAAGTTGAGCTGCTCTCGTTACGCAGTCTGTTTGTTGATTTTCATGCAGGCCTCACACCAGCCGAACAGCAACATCGATTGACGCAGGCGCTGCAACTCCTTCGCCGCCTCCAAGAGGGCCCGACGGTGGTTGATCCGACTGTTAAGAAGGTAAGGGAACCGGTTCATATTCCAGCCAGTAACGATTTCGGACGGCTTCCTTTAGATTCATCGATTCAGTTTGCCAAGGGGGTTGGTCCAAACCGCGCCTTGCTCCTGAAGCGTCTCGGCATCCAAACGATCGAAGAGGCGCTGTGGACTTTGCCATGGCGGTACGATGATCGATCGACCATCACGCCGATAGCGAAACTGGTGCTGGGGGCCACGGCGTGCATCTGTGGAGTGATCACTCGAGCGGAGGCGACGCGTGCACGCTCCCGCCGATTGTCGATTCTTGACGTTGCCGTTCAGGATGCAACCGGAACGGTGCATGCGGTGTTTTTTAATCAACCGTACCTGGAAGATGTGCTGAAGGAGAGCACACGCGTCATGATGGCCGGGCGTATGGTTGCCGGTCGGCGCGGATGGATGGATCTGCGGCTGGAGCCGGTGCAATTTGAAGTCTTGAGCGGGCAGGATGATGAATTGCTCCACGTGGGGCGGATCGTTCCGATCTACCATGAGACGAAGGGCTGGACCTCTCGCCAGATGCGTATTGTAATGCAAGGCTTGCTGGCCGGGCACGGTGCGGAGATGGAAGAATCCTTGCCGCTATCCATTCGCGCGCGCCACCGGTTGCTGCCGATTGGCGAGGCCATCCAGCAGGTGCATTTCCCGCCTCCTCACGCTGACATGGCTGCACTTGACCGCGGGGTGACGGCCGCCCATCGCCGATTGGCCTTCGAAGAATTATTTCTGCTCCAGGCGGCCATGGTGCTGAGGCAGCAGCAGGTGAAGGAAGAGCACAAACCGTTTCGATTCAGTCCCCATGTGCCGCAACTGAAGCAACTTACCCAGATTCTGCCGTTTGCCCTGACGGCTGCGCAGCAACGGGTATGGCGGGAAATTCAGGACGATATGGCCACCTCTCGACCCATGAACCGTCTGGTGCAGGGGGATGTAGGGTCGGGAAAAACGGTGGTGGCGTTGCATGCGTTGGTGATGGCCTGTGGCTCCGGTTGTCAAGCCGCGCTGATGGCCCCTACCGAAATCCTGGCCGAACAGCACTACCTGAATCTCAAGCCTCTCCTGGACGCGGTCGGCTTCAAGACGGTGCTGCTCACGAGCGGTGGCAAGGCCAAGGAACGCCAGGCCGTCCTGACGCAGCTGGCGTCGGGGGACGCGCAGGTGGCGATCGGCACGCATGCGTTGATTCAGAAGACGGTCACATTTGCCCAGCTTGGATTGGTGGTGGTGGACGAACAGCATAAGTTTGGTGTGCTGCAACGAAAGACATTGTTCGATAAAGGGTACCGGCCGGATGTGCTGGTGATGACGGCCACGCCGATTCCGCGTACCTTGGCCATGACCGTCTATGGCGATTTGGACGTTTCGGTCATCGATATGTTGCCGCCGGGCCGCAAGCCGGTACGGACCATGCTCTATTCGGAAGGTCAGCGCCACAAGACGTGGCAGCTCGTGGGTGATGAACTGAAAGCCGGACGCCAGGTGTACATCGTCTATCCGCTGGTCGAGGAGTCTGAGAAGATTGATCTCAAGGCGGCGATACAGGGAGCTGAGCAGCTGCAGCGCGATATATTTCCGAAGGCGCAGATCGGGTTGTTGCACGGGAAGATGCCGTCGACCGAGAAAGAGCGTACGATGGCGGCGTTCAAGGCCGGGACGATTCAGATTCTGGTGGCGACGACGGTCATTGAAGTGGGGGTGGACGTGCCCAATGCCACCCTCATGGTCATCGAACACGCCGAACGATTCGGGTTGGCCCAACTCCATCAATTGCGCGGACGAGTCGGACGAGGGGCGCATCAATCCTTGTGCATCCTCATGGCGTCCTATCTCCCGCGAGAGTCGAGGCCAAAAGTCAGTGCCGAGGGAAAGCCTGAGGCCAATGTCTCCAATGCCCAGCAACGCTTGGCGGCGCTGGTGCAATCACACGATGGGTTTCTCATTGCCGAGGAAGATCTTCGCATCAGGGGCCCCGGCGAGTTTTTGGGACTGCGGCAATGGGGGCTGCCGGAATTCCGGGTGGCTAATTTGGTGCGTGACGCGCAATTGTTGGAGCTGGCGAGACAGGAGGCGATCGCGATGGTGGCCCAGGACCCGGCCTTGGTGCTGCCGCAGCATCAGGCGGTCAAGGCGGCCATGGTTCGCCGCTGGAAGGGCAAATTGTCGTTGGGAGACGTCAGTTAGCGCAAGAGTGTCTGCCGAAGGAGCGGAGGGCTGATCGATGGGAATGCTACAGCGTCTGAGTCACGATCTTCGCGCCGGATGGGTGACATTACGGCACGGCACCGCTAAAGCCGCCACCAGAGCCCTGGAAGAGGGGGAGCTCCTTGGGTACCGATTGGAATTACGAAAGGTGGAGCAGCAGCTGGACGATCTGCATGCGGACATCGGTGAGCGCACGATCGAGCTGCATGATCGGGGCGAATCGCCTGATCGTATTGTGGCCGATTCCGAGGTTGCACGGATGATGAAACAGGTGCAGACGCTGCAAGATGAACGCACGAAACTGTTGCTGGAAATGAATGACATCACGGTAGATGAGGGCTAAGCGATTTCATGGCTGGCGCATCGACGGCTTCCCCACGAATCTTTGCCGGAATCGATATCGGAACCCTGACCTGCCGCTTGGAGATTGCTGAGGTGACTTCATCAGGGCATGTCGCAAAACTGCAATCCGATCGACGAATGCTCCGGCTCGGCCAGGGGGTTGATCAAGATCGTTTGCTACGGGCCGACGCCATGGCCCGGGTGGTGGCGACGCTCAAAGAATGGCGTCAGACCATTGATACGTATCAGGTCGAGGCGACGGCAGTGGTGGCGACGAGTGCCGTGCGGGATGCGGGGAACCGTCAACAGTTTTTAGACCTGATTGCGCATGAAACGGGCTTGGAAGTGGAAATCATCTCCGGAGAGGAAGAAGCGCGACGAACCACACTCGGGATTCGCTCCGGCCTCCCTGCAGGTGTCACCGACATGCTGGCGGTGGATATCGGCGGGGGAAGCACGGAATGTATTCTGGATCGACCCGGCCAACCGCTCATCGTGCGATCCATCGATATCGGTGTGGTACGCCTGAGCGAACGGGTGCTGCACAGCGATCCGCCTACTGGCGAAGAACTTCGTCAGGCGCATGATTGGATACGAACCGAGACCGAAGCCGTCGTTGCTGACATGCCCCTGCCGGCCAGATTGACGTTTGTCGGCACGGCGGGAACGATCACTGCGTTGGCTGCGATGGACCAGCAATTGCCCGTCTATGACGCGGCGAAGATTCATAATTATGTCTTGAAGCTTGACGCGATAAAACGCCTGGAAGCGCAGCTTCTTGGTCGATCGAAACAGCAACGGGAAGGGTTGCCAGGCCTGGAGCGGGGTCGGGAGGATGTCATTGTCGCCGGAGCGATCATCCTCAGCACGATGATGGAGACGCTGGGCATGACGAAAGTCCTCGTCAGCGACCTGGGGCTTCGAGAGGGGGTGCTACTGCACCTGGCAAATCGCTTGAACTCACGCCCGCCGTTGCGGTGAGCGGCGACCCGAAGGCTATCGCTTGTGATGGGATGAGGTGCGGGATGCTACCGCTGTGAATACCAGCGCAGCCCGCTCTTTTGTTCGGTGAAGGTCGCCTGAGGCATGCCGCCTGGTTTTTCCAGGAGTAAGACCTTGAAGTCGATCAGGCCAAACCAGGCTGGATCGGCAATATCGTGGTAGTGGCAGCCTTGGAGTTTCGGAAGGATAGCGCCTAACGTCTTGGTGAGTTCGCTTTCGGTATACGCCCGCACGGCGAAGTGTTGGCCAAGTCCCTGGCAAAAACGCTGAATCGTATAGGCCGCACCGGTGCAGAGGACCTTCGTGTCCGGTTTGATCTGTAAAAACTGCGGGAGCGAGAGATAGCGCTCCTGAAAGCCCAGCCATCGGACAGCTTGCCGCAAATGGCTGTACTGCACTTCGTATTCGGTATGGTGGGGAAGTTTCACCGCAGCAGGCCAGCCTTCTTCGATCCCGAATTCCGTGAGAAACGCCCGGCCTCCCGGTTTGAGGACTCGCCACACCTCGGCGACGAATCGCATCGGACCCAGATTGAAGATCACTTCTTCCGGTAGGTCTTTTTCGAGTGGCAACCGCAGCCGCCTGATCCAATCCAACGCTTCCTGATGTTGGGTGGTTTCTCCCCGGCCTTCCGTGAGTTCCTGCCGACTGAGCTTGACGGGGGTCATGTCTGCCATGTTTTCGTTGTCGATGATCAGGTCGACCGAGTTGTCCTTAAAGGGCAGCCATTCTCCGTTGGCATGGGTGCCGGAGCCTGTCCAGCCACCGGCCTTGGCGCGCTTGGTCTGGAGTTGGAGGAATGGGCGCGTGACGTCCAATGAAATATACTGAATACCTTGTTTTTCGAACGGCAACAGCTCCTGTCCGAGTTCGCGGGCAACATAGCCGAGTCCGCCGCCGATTTCCACGATCACCTTGGGTTTCGGTTTGAACCAGCCCAAGCGGCGAAGTTGACGCATGAGTAGACGTCCATAGGTGGTGCCTCCCAGCGCCTCGCAGGGTTCTCGGAAGAGGTGCGAAACGGTTGTTTCAATGAGATCGAAGTGGCCGTCCTCCAGATCGCTTTCTTTCAGCTCGTGAACATGGAAATCTTCGAGATGTTCTTCGCCTTCGAAATCCTGTTGGCCGGACCAGCTCTCTCGTATTTGCTGGAGCAGGAGGTCCCATTTAGCCTTATGCCGGTGGCCTCCCGGCGGTTCGGTCCCGAAATAACAGAGCGAATAGTTGGGCGTCGACCAGCGCGCCAGATGCCACGACCCTGGCTGACCGTCAGGCCCGCAGATCTTGTTGCCGTATTTCTCCACGAGCGCACCGACCGTGATGTGGCCGTTCATGGAGGTGAGCATTTCAATGCCGACAGCGTTCAGGCGGACGAGCGGGAAATCATCGTCGAGCGGCGCTAACCACCATTCGTCAAAGGCATGTTGGTAGGCCACCAGGTCGGGAATGCGCCAGGCGAGCAGACTCAGAATGTCGCCGCTCAGATTGAGCGGTTCTTGTATGGCTGCGGCAGCTTTCATCGAGTCGGAAAGTTCAGGCTTACAGGAAGCCGCAGCCTACACGAGGCTCACGCCGACCTGCAAGAACCCAGGAAGATCATATCTACGTTTGTGATGGTAGGAGGGGAGAGTCGGTCACGATGATGATTCCACGCATGATGGGATGAATGCGGCATTGATAGGGGTATCGGCCGGGAGGCAGGCTGGGAATGGTATACGTCCCACCCGGCTCTACGGCGCCGGAGTCGAAGGCGCAACGTCCGCTCTCGTCAAAACATCCGTCGTGTGTGACGGTGTGATGGGTCGGCGTTGGATTATCCCACCGGATGGCGCCCCCAGCGGTGACGGTGGCGGCAGCCGGTACATAATACGGGGAGCCGCTGTCCATGAGAACATGGACCGCCGGAGGGGTCGCGGAGGAAGGCCAGGCCATTAGGGCCGCCATCGTCAGACTTAGAACTACAGTGCGCCAGCTCATGGGATTCATGACTCCAGTGAATAGCGATCTATCTATTATACATAGAGACAAGCGCGATGCGGAAGGATTCACCAGGCTGCTCCTAGACTGGGGCGGATTTGAAACAGCGAAAATCGGATGACCAAATCGAAGCTCAGAAGTGGAGTGTACGTCCCCGGAAGGTGCGGCGTGGCGTGGCACGGTGACACAGTTTTTGCGCGAATGGCAGAGGTTGCAAGAACCTGTTGGTTCATGCTAGATGGAGGCCGCTTTACCACCGACGTGCCCATGTTGAAGACCTGAGAGGAGGACGTGGAATGGCGAAGAAGATTGTGAAAAAGAAACGCTCTGCTGTGAAAGCTACGCGGCCGAAAAAGAGCGTAGCCAAAAAGGCGAGCAAGCCGAAGAAGGTCGTGAAAGCCAAGAAGGCGGCGACCGCGAAGAAGCCGGTGAAGGCCAAAAAGGCGGCCCAATCGAAAGCGACGACGAAGAAACCGGCGAAGAAGACCGCCAAAAAGAGTGCCGGCAAGCTGGCTCCGGCGAAAGCCGCGCGAGCCTCCAAGGCGAAAGCGGCGCCGAAAGTCGCCAAACCTGCGCCGAAACCCGTAGCCAAGCCTAAGACTAAGCCCGCTTCCCCTCAATTGAAGATGCCCGTGGAAGCCCCTGCGGCCGTTCCTGAGTCGAAGCCGGTCAAAGCTGTCGTGCCGGAGCCTGAGAAGGCATCAAAGGTCGAGATTGAGCCGACGCAGCTTGACCTTGAGGATGATGAAGAGGAGATGGCTGAAGACCTGGACGATGTCTCGGAAGAAATTGAAGAAGAAATCGAGGAAGAGCTCGGACTCGACGGTGAGGACGACGACGTCGATTATCTCGAAAAGTCTGAAGATCTGCTCGACGACGCAGACGAGTATCGGAACAATTAGTCTCGGTTGATGCAGCTGTACCGGGTTGTCTCGGTCGATGCCTCTGCGTGCCTGGTTGCTTCTCGTCCGTGAAGGTTCCACTGAACATGCCTGATGTCATGGTGTTCTTCGATGCGCCTGCTAGGGAGTCGCGTCGCGCCTTCCGATTCTGTGGGTTCGCTAGGGTGCCGCTCGCGGCGACGACTGTCACTTCCGATCGCTCTGCCTTCGCATGAGTCATTTTCTTTTTATCGCCGGTGCCTTGCGCGAACGAACGTCCCAGGAAAGTGCCGAGTTGCAGCTGGGCGCCGGAATCTGGGGGCTGTGTACCTCCTTGATTCGCGACAATCTCCAGAAGTTCCTAACGCCGGAATCACAGGGCCTGGTGTATGTGTTGAAAGAAGGCATTCGCGCAGAATTTTCGATCGTCTCGCCGGTCCAGCCGTTTCAGGCCTTGGATGAACTGCTGAAAGATGAGTTGCGGACGGAGGCCCGCTATGGATTCGTACGGGTCACACCGGTTCGGCACTGGGAGGGGAACGCGCCTGAGTGCCAGCTGCTGCTGCAGCGAGTCTTGGGCATCGAAGAACAATCAGAATTATCCCGTCGGCTCAGCCTGGGGATGCACCGTCTTTCACATGAGGAATACCGAGCGATTGTCGATGGGTTGGGTGCGGAGCACTAATCAGCGCGCGGTTCCTTCCGCGAGCCGCTAATTGAGGGTGCCCCCTGTCATGAGATGGTAGGCCTCATCCACCGTGGAGACCTCTTTGATTTCTACGTTGAGGTCCCAGGCGAGGCGGGTCAGGTTCCAGCGCGGATCGTCTCGTTGACCCTGCGGAATGAGGATGGTGCGATATCCCTCGCGGGCTGCTGCACGGATTTTGTCAGGAATGTTTCCCACCGGGCCGATCATGCCGTCCTTGGAGATGGTGCCGGTCATGGCAATGCCGCGGCGGATCTGATCTCCTTTGAGGAGTGCGGCAAATCCCACCGTCATGACACCTCCGGCGCTCGGCCCGTCGGTGCCGGTTGCGGCATAGGCAATGCCGATGACACTAATGGTCCCAGTATGATCAACCGCCGGCGTATGTTCGAGCGCATATTGCCAGGCGAGGACCATAGACCCGAGGTTGGTCTGTCCGGGTTTGATGTTCCCGCTTTGCCACTGCAGCATGATCGGAGAAGGAGTCGGCTGATGATCCCAGCGCATCAGAAGTACTTCGAAAACCCCCAGGTGGTTGGACTGGATAGCAGCCAACATGGGAACCTCGACGATTGACTCCGCGGCAGCCGGTCGCAGGTGGATGAACAAGAGGCTGGCACAGAGGAGCAGAAGCCACACGATGCGTGAACCTGTCCGGCAGAGACTTTTGAGCATGGTGGCTGGCATATGAGAGCGAGTCTAGCAAAGCGCGGAATGGTGTAAAGTGTTCACGCGAATCTTTTCTTGCCGGATGAGCCAGAGCATGAGCCTGACCATGTTGGATCGTTCTGTACTGTGGCACCGGCCGCTCCTGTGGCTGCTAGGCGTTCTTTCGGTAACCGTCCTGTTCCCTGCTCTGGTATCCGCTGAATGCACGAGTGACACGGGCACAAAGACTGCGAACACAGTGTTCATGCTGCACTTGAGCAGCACCTGCACCGCGGCGGAGCGGGAGGCCCGCGCCATTCCGGCGAGAGACCTCATGCGAGCCTTGGCGGCGGGGAAGGGCATTGATCTGTCGGGTGTGGTCATTCAAGGAGACCTGGTGCTTGATGAGTTACCGGCGCAGAAGGTTGACGCGGTGCAGGGCTTGTCTCTTGAAGATCGCCGAGTGCTTGAAGGGCTCAATGATGAAGAGGTGCATGTCATTCGCGGGCCTTTCGTGATCAAGCATTCCCGGGTGAAGGGGCAGATCGTGAATCGTCTCAAGCGCGGGTTTTTGCTGATCACCGGTCCGGTAGTTTTGGTGCAGAGCGGTTTTGACGGCCTCGTCGACTTGTCACGCACAGTCTTTCTCGGTCTGGTTGACGGGTCGAATGCCAGGTTCGAGAAGGAAAGTTATTTTGTCCAGGACCGCTTCACGCAGGGTGCCATGTTTTCCGATACCCGCTTTGGGCCACATGTCCGGTTTCACCGGTCCATGTTTAGTGGGCCGGCCATCTTTCGCGGCGCCGATTTTCCAGGCTTAACTGAATTTCTGGAGGTGGTGTTCGAGCAGGATGCCAATTTCTCTCGCACGGCATTTCATATGGGTACCGGATTCTCCGGTGCTCAATGTCGTGGCAAATGCGATTTCTCCTCGACGCAATTCGAGCGGGAGGCGTTCTTCCTGTTTGCTCGGTTTGAGCGAGCGGTCACGTTTGCTTCCGCGCGGTTCAACTCCCAAGCCGACTTTTCCGACGCTTCGTTCAAGGAGGCTGACGACTTTGCAAAGGCTACGTTCACCCGCCCGCCGGTTATGACCAGAACCGCCCGGGTGGTCTCGGCTGTGCCTGCTGCCTCAGACGGGGGTCCCTTTTCCCAAGCGGTGACGATCGGGCTGTTTGTGGCGGCGTTGGGAATCTTGTTCTATATCCTCAAAGCGAAGTAGGGCTGTCTCAACCCCCAACATATAGTTTTAGCCTTGCCCCATCCCACCATAAATTGGTATAAGATTAAAAATTTGTCCAAGGGAGCGTCTGGTACCTGATGGACCAACCTGAACTGCCCTACCAAGTCAAGATCGAGAATTTTGAAGGTCCGCTCGATCTCCTGTTACATCTCATCAAAAAAAACGAAATCAACATCTACGATATTCCGATTGCGCTGATCGCTCAGCAATATTTGGACTATCTGTCGGTGATGAAGGAATTGAACCTTGCGGTGGCGGGGGAGTTTTTAGTGATGGCAGCCACCTTGCTGCACATCAAGTCGCGTATGTTATTGCCGGTGGATGAAGTGGCCGTCGATGAAGAAGAGGGCCCTGACCCCCGCGAAGAACTTGTGCGGCGATTGCTCGAATACAAGCAGTTCAAGGAGGCCGCTTCCCAGCTGGATTATAAAGAACGTCTCTGGCGGGATACGTTCGGCCGTGAGCCCGGTCCTCCGATTGAAATCGCAAAAGATGAGAACCTGCTCGACGAGATTTCGCTGTTTGATCTGGTCGATGCGTTGCAGGGAGTTCTGTCTCGACATCCCGGAAAGCGCCTGGTCGAAATTATTCCTGACAATCTGACGGTACGTACGCGCATGAGCGCGATTATTGAGGCGCTGGAAGCACACGAATCCATGCCGTTCACGGCACTTTTTGAGGAGTCGAGTCATCGCCTGGTCGTCATTGTGACGTTTCTGGCATTACTTGAGCTGATCCGCATCAGGGTCGTGCGGGTCTTTCAAAGCGAAACCTTCGGGGCAATTCTCGTCTCCCGTGCTTTTACGGCGGTCGCTGAAGGAGATTTGGTGGAGGAGTCTGAATGGAAGAACCTATGAGTCTCAGCATGGAGGACGCGGTCGAACAGCCTGCCGAGGCCGCGGAGATGGAGGCGTCGGTTTCCGAAGAGCCGACTGCTGAGCCTGAGGTCGAGGCCCACGCCGTCGAAGCTGCCGTGATTGACATGGCTGGGCCGGCACCTGCCTCTGATCCTGCCCTGTCCGACTTGCGAGCCTTGAAAGGAATCCTTGAAGCCTTGCTCTTCGTGACAGCCGAGCCGATTCCTGTCACGCGGTTCTTGGCCTTGCTTGGAGCCGTGACGAAGCAAGAGGTTGATCAGGCGCTGGCGAGTCTGAGTCATGATTACGAGCAGGAGGGCCGAGGCCTGCAGTTAGCTGAGGTGGCCGGAGGCTACCGCATCGTGACCAAGGCTGAATTTGCCCCTTGGCTCAAGCGGTTGGAGAAGGTCAAAGCGCCGTCGAAACTCTCACGTTCGGCGCTCGAATCCCTGGCGATTATTGCGTACAAGCAGCCAATTGTCCGTGGTGAAGTTGAGCAGATCCGAGGGGTTGAAACATCGGGAGTGATTCGGACGCTTTTGGAGCGGAAACTCGTCCGGATCGTCGGGAGGAAAGAAGAGCCTGGCCGTCCGATCATGTATGGAACCACCAAGGTGTTTCTCGAACATTTCGGCCTTCGCGACTTGTCGCAGTTGCCGCCGCTGCGAGAGTTTAAAGAGTTGGGCGAATCCGAGCAGGCGATGCTACCCATCGACGAGTCGGAGGCTGTGGGGCAGGACGTGTTGTCTCCAACTGCCGACACGTTCCTCGATGACAACGTCGAAACATCCAACGGGTCGGTAGAGCGTGTAGAGATGAACGGTTCCAGCGAAGCACTGCCGGAGACGACGTCGATAGAGGCAACTTCCGATCATGAACTGATGACGGCGGAAGTGGCGGAAGAGTCGTGATTGCCGCACCAGGACCCAGGGGGCTGTTAAGTCAGTGCGGAATCCCTCTTTCCAGGTACTCCTAATTTCATATCCCTTCTTCTTCAATACAAAAGGCCTCCGGGCTGCTCGGGAAGGAGCACAGCCCGGAGGCCTTTTGTGTACGTGCACGAGCGTGCTGATTTAGCGGCAGCCGATTGGAATGAAGCCGGCGCCGAAAATCCGGGACAATGTGACATACCGGGCATTGTCGTAAAAGGAATAGCTCGGGGCATACCAATTCTGAGCCGTCGGGTTGCCGCCATAAGAAGGATCCGTGCCGAAGATGTGTCCACCGCGGCTATTCTGATTGAGATGAATCCATTCCATATACATGGAGCAGACTTCCCCCTGTACCGACCCGCCGGCAGTATTCCCGGCGTACCAATCGCGCCCGGAATCCGGTATCTGCGTTACATTGCGCAATGCGCCGATCGGGGTATCGTACGAATAGTCCTTCGCGGCTGGGGCTGGGCGAGGAGATGAACCGTTGGCGGAAGGCGGGAAGACCGTATCCGGCATCGAGGGTACGACGGAGAGCGCCTTGAGAACTTTCGGTTGGCATTCCGGTCGTTCTTTGTTGGTATACAGCGTCGTTCCTTCAGGGCCGGGACATTCCCACATTTCGACCGAGGAGGACTCAATCGCCTGCACACTGGGGGCGAGGAAGAAACTTGCGACGAGAGTGGCGAGTAAAAGTCGTGTTGGCCACATGGTGTACCTCCGATTGGTTTGTCTTACCGGGCCGCCGTCGTTTTTTCGCTGCCGAGAGTTCAGAGCCTATGATATTCGAAAGAAATGCGTCCATCCAGCTTTGGAGGGAGGGAGCCCCACTGGTCCTCGACCCGATGGACGGACCTTCCGGTGATCGATCGGACTGCGACAGATCGCGCCGGTCTTGCCTTGACTCCCTTCTTTTCGCTTTGCTAGACTGCCCGATCTAAGTTATTGAAACATCCGCCAATCTTCACCAATCTCGTACCACGAGGAACACCATGATCAAGGCTTGGCTGCTCGACGAAATGTTTCGGTTTGACCGTCGGTATCTCACCGCGGAAGGAAGTCAGAGCGAGTGGGGCGCCGGGGACTCCGTTGCGGAGGAAGAGGATCTGCCTCCTGCTCCGACGGGAGTAGCCGCCAAAGCCGGAAATGGCCGGGTGATGATTACCTGGGACGCCGTGCCGGACGCCATGTATTACAACTTGTACTTCATGACGACGAAAGGCGTGCAGATCAAGTTTTCAGAACTCACCCGTCCCATCGCCAGCGCGGAGGATTTTAAAACCGTCATCGGTGTGACGAAAGAAAAAGGGACCTGTATCGAAGGGGCTCAGTCGCCGTTCATGCATGACGATCTGGCGAACGGCACCTGTTATCACTATGTCGTGACGGTGGTGACGCAGAAAGGGGAAAGCCCCGAGTCACAAGAAGTCATGGCGATTCCAGCTCCCTACTTGATTGCCAAAGTGATCGGTCAGGAAGGCGTGGACGAAGGGGAGTTCAGCTCTCCGACCGGCATCGCGGTGGACAAGGACGGCAATCTCTACGTGGCCGATACAGACAATCATTCCATTCAAAAGTTCGATAAAGAGGGGAAGTTTCTCAGCCGTTGGGGCGGAGAGGCGGGCAGCGCGGAAGGCAACTATTATTATCCTCGCGGCCTCACCACCAACAACGACGGACAGGTCTATGTAGCCGATACCGGCAACAACCGCGTGCAGCGGCTTGATACCGACGGCAATCCCATGAAGTCCTGGGGCAAGTTCGGGTTTGCCTGGCGCGGGGCGGATATGAACAAATTCGACGCGCCCTGGGGCGTGACCACCGATCAGGACGGCAATCTTTACGTCACCGATACCAACAATGCCCGCATTCAAAAATTCAAAGGTGACGGCACACCGTTGCTCAAGTGGGGACGGGACGGCAGCTTCGACGGCGCGTTTTTCTTTCCCCGTGGTGTGGCGGTGGACTTTGTCGGAAATACGTATGTGGCCGATGAGGGCAACAACCGTATTCAAAAGTTCGATACGCGCGGCAGCTTCTTGACCAAGTGGGGCCGCGAGGGCAGCGGGCCTGGACAATTCAAGGCGCCCTGGGGCGTCACCTGCGATGCCTTGGGCAATGTGTATGTGGTGGATCAGGGCAATCACCGCATCCAGAAGTTCGACGGAAACGGCACCTTCCTCTGTGCCTGGGGCAATCGCGGAAAAACCGAAGGCCAGCTGAACTTTCCCTCCGGTGTCGCGGTCGATAAAGAAGGCGCGGTCTATGTCGTGGATAGCGGCAATCACCGCGTCATCAAGTATGTGCCGACCGATGAAGAATTGAATCGCGGAAAAGAAGAGCGTGAGCGGGCTCAGGTCGTCAGCGAATACCCCGCTCCGGGCAATCTGGCGATCAAGTCTGGTGATACGGAAACGTTCCTGAGCTGGATGGATGTGCCGAAAGCCACCTCCTACAATCTCTACTTTCATACCTCGCCGAACCTGACGGTGGAAGGCGGGACGAAGATCGAAGGCGTGACCAGCCCCTACAATCACACCGGGTTGACCAACGACCAAGCCTACTTTTATGCGCTGACGGCGGTCTACGAAGACGGCACGGAGAGTACGTTGTCGGAGGAAGTCTCGGCTACACCGGTGCTGATTGACATTACCGCTCCGCAAACGCCTTATGCCGTCATCAACCACGGCGCCTTCATGACGAACTCGCCGGAAATTGTCGTCACGATTTCCGCGACCGACCTCGATACGGGAGTGGCCGCGTACTATATCTCCGAAAACCCGATGACTCCGATGGCGGGAACGCCAGGATGGGTCGAAGTTCCGCCGGCCATCAAGTTCGGGGCGACGATTCCCTTCATTCTCTCTCCAGGCGATGGGCAGAAAACGGTCATCGTCTGGTTTAAAGACCTCGGGAATAACATTTCGACGCCGGCGAGCGCGACCATTCTCGTCAATACATCCGGCTATCTTTGCGTCTCCAAATGGGGCAAGCCGGGCCGCGGCGCTTCCTTGTTGCACGGCGGCGAGTTCATGGCGCCGATGTACGGTCTGGCCATCGACCAGCAAGGATCCATCTTTGTCGTCGACAACGGAAACAACCGTATTCAGAAGTTCGACCGTAACGGCAATTTCATCATTCTCTGGGGAAATTTCGGTGCGGCCAACGCGAACTTTCACAATCCGACCGGTATTGCCTGCGATGCCAAGGGCGATGTCTATGTGGTCGACACGAACAATCACCGCGTGCAGAAGTTCGACGGCAAATTGGGCGGCTACATCATGAAGTTCGGTTCGCGGGGGAACGGCGAGGGGCAGTTCAATGCGCCGTGGGGCATCGCGATCGATCGGGTGCGCGGGTATATTTATGTCGTTGATAGCGCAAACTTCAGGGTACAGAAATTCGACATGACCGGCGAATTCATCATGTCGTGGGGGAGCTTCGGCAACGGCGACGGACAATTCTATTTCCCGCGCGGTATTGCCGTAGACCAGGCAGACGGCACCGTCTATGTCGTCGACATGGGCAACCATCGCGTGCAGAAGTTCGACACCAGCACGAACGTCTTACCGCAGTTGCTGACGAAATGGGGCGGGAGTTCCGAGGCTGGCCATGCCAGCAGTCCGTTGGCACAAGAAGCAGGGCAGCTGCGCTCACCGTGGGGAATCGCCGTCGACGGCCAAGGTGACGTGTATGTCACCGATACCGGCAACCATCGCCTCGAAAAGTTCGACCGTGAGGGGAACTTTATTTCTCAGTGGGGTGGCTTCGGCGGCGGTGACGGACAATTCAACTTCCCCTACGGGATTGTCGTGGATTCGCGGGGAAGCGTCTTTGCCGTCGATAGCGGCAATACCAGGGTGCAGCAGTTTATGCCGGCGGAAGAAGGCAGCGAACGGCTGCAGGAAGAAGCGGACGCCGCAGCCGAACTGGGACAGATCGATAAAACCACGAGAGTCTAAGGGCAGCGGGCAGGAAGCCCGGGAGAGGGTGGCCGCGGATGTTAGAGAAGGAGATTCGGCTCGGGTTGACCTATGACGACGTCGTCCTGGTTCCGGCTAAATCACAAGTTCTTCCGACCGAAGTCGATACCCGCACTCGCCTCTCTCGGAACATACAATTGAATATCCCTATCGTAAGCGCCGCCATGGATACTGTGACGGAAGCGCGATTAGCCATCGCGATGGCCCAAGAAGGCGGCATCGGCATTGTGCATCGCGTATTGTCGCCGGCCGACCAAGCCGCTGAAATCGACCGGGTCAAAAAATCAGAAAGCGGGATGATTCTTGATCCCATCACCATCTCGCCTGATCAAACCATCCGTGATGCGCACGACTTGATGGCCAAATACCGGATCTCCGGCATTCCTGTCACGAAGGGCGGTAAATTGGTCGGCATCCTGACCAATCGCGATCTGCGGTTTGAGACGAGGATGGAGCTAAAGGTCTCGCAGGTGATGAAGCGCGACAAGCTCATCACCGCGCCGGAAGGGACCAGTCTGGAAAAAGCCCGCGAAATCTTGCACGAACACCGGATTGAAAAATTGCCGGTGGTGAACAAGCAATTTGAACTCAAGGGCCTGATCACCATCAAGGACATCGAAAAGCGGATCAAGTACCCCAACGCCTGCAAGGATGCTCATGGCCGCTTGCGAGTCGGTGCGGCGCTGGGCGTGGGTCCTGACACCAGAGATCGGGTGGACCTGCTGGTGAAGGCCGGCGTGGACGTTGTCGTCGTCGATACGGCGCACGGGCATTCGCAGGCGGTGCTTGATACGGTCAAAATGGTCAGAAAAGCCTATCCGAAACTGGATATCATTGCCGGCAACATTGCGACCGCCCAGGCAGCCAAAGATTTGGTGAAGGCCGGTGTGGATGCCGTCAAAGTCGGCGTGGGACCCGGTTCGATTTGCACGACGCGCATGGTATCGGGTGCCGGCATGCCGCAATTGACGGCCATTGCCGATTGCGCCAAGGCTCTGGCCGGATCGGGCATTCCGGTGATCGCCGACGGCGGTATTAAGTATTCCGGAGATATTACGAAAGCCTTGGCGGCAGGTGCCTCGGTCGTCATGCTCGGAAGTTTGTTGGCGGGTACGGAAGAAGCACCGGGCGAAACGGTCTTGTTTCAAGCGCGTACCTACAAGGTCTACCGTGGAATGGGATCCATCGGCGCCATGGAGCGTGGCGGTGGCGATCGTTACGGGCAGGGCGGGCGCCCGACGCCGAAGCTGGTTCCTGAAGGGATCGAAGGCCGCGTCCCATACAAAGGCCTTCTCGCGCCGCACATCTACCAAATGGTTGGCGGGGTGAAATCCGGCATGGGGTACTGCGGGTGCAAGACCATTCCTGACCTGCAACAGAAGGCCACCTTCATCCGCCAGACATTGGCCGGGCTCCGCGAAGGCCACGTGCATGACGTGATTATCACCAAAGAAGCGCCCAATTACCGCACCGATTGGGAATAACCCCCGCGTGAAGCGTTCCACGTGAAGCGTATCTCGCAGTTCAGATCCTCTCACACACGACGATTCACGCTTCACGAGATACGATTATATGGAACTTTGGCACGATAGAATTCTCGTCCTCGATTTCGGCTCCCAGTACACGCAACTCATTGCACGACGTATCCGCGAAGCGCAGGTCTATTCGCAGATCCTGCCCTGCACGGTCTCGCTCGCCACGGTGTTGGCCTATCGGCCCAAAGGCATCGTGCTCTCCGGCGGCCCCTCGAGTGTCTACGACAAGAAGGCCCCCAAAATCTCCAAGCAGCTCTTCGAGCAGGGCATCCCTATTCTCGGGATCTGCTACGGCATGCAGTTGGTGACGCATCTGCAGGGCGGTGAAGTGGAGAAAGCACCGCACCGCGAATTTGGCCGGGCCGAGCTGCAATTGGACGATCGCTCGGATCTCTTCAAGGGTATTGGACGCGGTGGATCCACTGTGGTGTGGATGTCGCACGGGGATCGCATCGAACGGATGCCGCCCGGATTTCGCTCCATTGCCCACACGGACAATTCCCCCATTGCGGCGATGAAGCGGCATGATGCCAAACAGCGTATCTACTGTCTGCAGTTTCACCCAGAGGTCGCTCATACCGCCGAAGGCGCCACGATTCTGAAAAACTTCGTCTACGATATTTGCGGCTGCAAGCCGACGTGGACCATGCGGTCCTATGTCGACACCGCCGTGGAGCAGATCCGGCAGCAGGTCGGGACGGAGCGCGTGATTTGTGCCTTGAGCGGCGGGGTGGATTCGTCGGTTGCCGCGGCCCTGACGCACCGGGCGGTCGGCGATCAACTGACCTGTATCTTTGTTGATAACGGGGTATTGCGTGCCGGCGAACGCGAGCAGGTCGAGAAGACCTTTGCGTCGCAACTGCATCTCAACATGCGCATTCTCGATCGCACGAGTCAGTTCATGGCGGCTTTGAAAAATGTGACTGACCCAGAGCGAAAGCGGAAAATTATCGGCCGCCTCTTCATCAAGAATTTTGAAGCCGAATCCAAGAAGCTCAAGGGGATCAAATATCTCGTGCAGGGCACGCTGTATCCCGATGTCATCGAAAGCGTCAGCTTCAAAGGCCCTTCCGCGACCATCAAGACTCATCATAATGTCGGCGGGTTGCCGACCAAAATGAAGCTGAAGCTGGTCGAGCCGTTGCGCGAATTGTTCAAAGACGAAGTGCGTGTGCTGGGACAGGAGCTGGGTTTGCCGGATGAGATCATTTGGCGGCAGCCGTTTCCCGGTCCCGGGTTGGCGATCCGCGTGCTCGGCGCGGTCACCAAGGAGCGATTGGCCATTCTGCGCGGGGCGGAAACCATCGTCGATCAGGAAATTCGTGCCGCTGGTCTCTATCGGGACATCTGGCAGGCCTTCGCCGTGTTGTTGCCGATTCGAACCGTCGGCGTGATGGGCGATCAGCGAACCTACGAGTATGTGATTGCGATTCGGGCCGTGACGAGCCTGGACGGCATGACCGCCGACTGGGCCAAGATTCCGAACGACGTACTGGGAAGAATGTCGAGCCGGATCATCAATGAAGTGAAGGGCGTCAACCGCGTTGTCTATGACATCAGTTCCAAGCCTCCGAGCACGATTGAATGGGAATAACACTGCTAGACGTGCCACGCACACGCTGAGACAGAGGGGATCCTTTTACGGGGCACGTTGTCCCGTTTACGCCAAATGACCGTTCGTCTTCAAAAACTCATTGCCGGTACCGGCTTGGCTTCTCGGCGTAAAGCCGAGGAATTGATTATATCCGGACGCGTGACCATCAACGGCCACGTGGTGAAGGAGCTTGGCACCAAGGTCGATCCCGAGCGCGATCATGTGAAAGTGGATGGCAAACATCTGCGGGCCGCGCAGCCTTACGTCTATTTGATCCTCAATAAGCCCAAGAACGTCATGTCGACCCTCGATGATCCGGAAGGTCGCCCGACCGTGAAGGATTTTTTGCGCGGCGTGACGGTGCGCGTGTTTCCAGTGGGCCGGTTGGATTTCGATAGCGAAGGCCTCATGTTGCTCACCAATCATGGTGATTTGGCTCAGGCGCTGCTTCATCCGCGCTACCATGTGCCGAAGACCTACCTCATCAAGGTCAAAGGTGTACTCGACGATGCGAAAATCGAGACGCTCGAACGGGGCGTGAAACTCGAAGATGGCTTTACTGCTCCAGCGAAGATCAATAAGGTCAGCAGAGCCGAGAGTAACTCCTGGCTTGAAGTCACCATCCATGAGGGTCGCAAACATCAGGTCAAGCGGATGATCGAGGCCGTCGGCCATTCGGTCATCAAGCTGACGCGTATCCGTATGGGGCCTCTCTTGCTGGGCGACTTGGCGGTGGGGGAATATCGGTTTTTGACTGACCGAGAGGCCAATCGGTTGCGGGAACTGGTCGAGGATCGGGTGGCAAGGGCCGAACGTCCGGAGTTGGATGCGTCGGGCAAGCCCGTACGCTGGATGCCCCCTACAGAGCCAGCCCCTCCGCGGCCGCCCAAGCCGGAGCGCTCCGGGCGAGGGCCTAAGTCTCAACGTCAGGAATCCGGTCCTCGGTCGCAGCGGAATGTGGAGAGCGTGAAGCCTGGACGCTCTGGTCGTGGTGTTCAGAAACGGCCTCTGAGTCCTGGTGCGAAATTCCGCCGCCCTGCGAAGACGGCCTTTCAACGGCCTCAGCCCGGTGTGAGACCTCAAGGGGACGATCGTTTCCCTCTGGCGAATCCTGCCGATTCAGTCAGGAAGCCCAGACCATCGGGATCAGGCTTTCAGCGGGGCTCCTTCGACAGAAAACCTCAAGGCGCTGGGCGAGGCACGGCGGGGAATCGTTCTTCCGGCGCGGGACAGAAATTTCAACAGAACCGGCGAAGCGGGCCTTTGGGCTCGCGCCCAGGCCAACGGGGCCCTGAAAGGCCGTCGCGGAATTCAACGCGGAGAAGAGCATGAAGATCAGGACCCATCGGTGCGGCGAGTTGACCAAGGCGCATGTCGGTCAACAGGTGGTATTGAACGGCTGGGTGCAACGGCGTCGCGATCATGGCATGGTGCTGTTCATCGATTTGCGTGATCGAACCGGGTTGACGCAGGTCGTGTTCAACGCAGAGCGGAATGCCGCTGTTCACCAAGCTGCACATACACTCCGTAGTGAATGCGTCGTGTCGGTCACCGGCCAAGTCATGGCTCGCCCCGAGGAGTCCCGCAACCCGCATCTGCCGACGGGCGACATTGAAATCTTCGTGGATGCCGTGGAGATTTTGAACGAAGCGAAGACGCCGCCGTTCATGATCGAAGACGACATCGAAATCACCGAATCGCTTCGGTTGAAATATCGCTATCTCGATCTGAGGCGTCCACGGATGCAACGGTTGCTGGGTTTGCGTCACGGGATCATGCAGGCCGTGCGCGCCTTTTTAAATGCTGAGCACTTTCTCGAAGTGGAAACACCGGTGTTGACGAAGAGCACCCCGGAAGGCGCGCGAGACTATCTGGTGCCGAGTCGCGTCAATCCGGGCATGTTCTATGCGCTGCCGCAGTCGCCGCAGCTGTTTAAGCAGGTTTTAATGGTCAGTGGGGTCGACCGCTATTACCAGATCGCTCGCTGCTTCCGAGACGAAGATCTGCGCAACGATCGCCAGCCAGAATTTACCCAGATCGACCTCGAAATGTCGTTCGTGGATCGCGAGCAGGTCATGTCGCTCATGGAGAGAATGATCGTGTCCGTGTTCAAGGATGCCGGTGGCGTGCAGTTGCCCGTGCCATTCCCGAGAATGACCTATGCCGAAGCCATGGGACGTTACGGCTCCGACAAGCCGGACCTGCGCTTCGATATGCCGTTGTACGATGTCACGGCATTTGCAGCGAAGAGCGACTTCAAAGTGTTTAAGGACGCGGCGACCAAGGGCGGGCTCGTCAAGGCCTTGATCGTGTCCGGCGGGGCGACCATCGCGCGGAGCCGTATCGATGCGCTTGGTGAGACGGCAAAAAGTTTCGGCGCCAAAGGATTAGCCTGGCTGAAGATCACCGCCGAGGGGCAATTGGAATCCGTGATCGCCAAGTTTCTCGACGCCCAGGCCTTTGCGGCCGCTTTGCCGGAGGCGAAGCCCGGAGACCTCGTTCTATTCGGAGCGGATAAGCCAGCCATTGTGCACGATGTGCTGGGGAGGATCCGGCTGCTGCTGGGTGAAGAATTGAATTTGATCGATAAAACCGCGTGGAAGCCCCTCTGGGTCACCGAGTTTCCATTGCTCGACTATTCGCCGGAAGAGAAGCGCTATATCTTCATGCACAATCCTTTTGCGGCACCGATGGATGAAGATATCTCATTCCTCGACGCGGAGCCATTGAAGGCCAGAGCGAAGGCGTACGATATGGTGCTCAACGGTAGTGAGATCGGCGGCGGCAGTATCCGTAATCATCGCAGTGATATTCAGTTTCGGATTCTCGACCTGTTGGGTATTGGGAAGGAGCAGGCGCAGGCCAAGTTCGGGTTCTTGCTGGAGGCCCTGGAGTATGGCGCGCCGCCGCACGGCGGAATCGCGTTTGGCCTGGATCGATTGATCATGCTCCTGGGCGGGGCCGATTCCATTCGTGATGTCATTGCCTTCCCCAAGACCCAGCGCGCGCAGTGTCCGCTCACCGAGGCCCCATCTGCCGTGAGTGCCGATCAGTTGAAGGAATTGCGCATCAAGCTGGATCTTGTCGAATAGCAGGAGCCACCCCATTCATGGCCGGCAATACGTTGGGCCGAGTCTTCACCGTCACCTCCTTCGGCGAAAGCCATGGACCGGCCATCGGCTGTGTGGTCGATGGCTGTCCGCCCGGGCTCGCACTTACTGCCGAAGATATTCAGCAGGACCTGGACCGGCGCAAACCCGGCACATCCCGCCATGTCACGCAGCGGCAGGAATCCGACCGTGTTGAAATTCTCTCCGGCGTGTTCGAGGGGATTACTACGGGAACGCCGATCGCCCTCCTCATCCGAAACGAAGATCAACGCAGCCGGGATTACGGCGCCCTCATCGACACGTTCCGTCCTGGCCATGCCGACTACACCTATTGGCAGAAGTATGGTATCCGCGACCATCGAGGCGGGGGCCGCTCCTCAGCCCGTGAAACTGCGGTGCGGGTGGCGGCCGCCGCAATCGCGAGAAAGTGGCTACACGAAAAGTACGGCGTCATCATCCGTGGCTATCTCAGTCAACTGGGCCCGATCGAGGCTCCGTTTCAAAGCTGGGACACGGTGAACAAGAATCCGTTTTTTTCTGCAAATGCCGAGGTGGTCGGGCAACTCGAATCCTTCATGGACGAATTGCGGAAGGCAGGCGACTCTGTCGGCGCAAAAGTTACGACCGTGGCGGAACATGTGCCGGTGGGGTGGGGCGCCCCGGTATACGCAAAGCTGGATGCGGATCTGGCCGGCGCCATGATGAGCATCAACGCCGTGAAAGCCGTGGAAATCGGCGCAGGGTTTGCCTCCGTCGCCCAGCGAGGGTCGGAGCACGGCGACGAACTGACGCCGGAGGGATTTGTCACCAATCACGCCGGCGGAATTCTCGGTGGAATTTCAACAGGGCAGGAGGTGGTGGTGACCATCGCCATCAAGCCCACCTCGAGTATTCGTGTGCCGCGCCGTTCGATCGATAAAGCGGGCAAGCCCCAGTCCGTCGAAACCCATGGCCGTCACGATCCCTGTGTCGGTATCCGCGCGACTCCCATCGCCGAAGCCATGATGGCCCTCGTGCTCATGGACCATGCCCTTCTGCATCGCGCCCAAAACGCCGATGTGAAGACTTCGACTCCGAAGATCGCCGGCTCCATCCGCACGCACGACTCTTCAGCCAGCCCCACAGCATCTTCGAAGACCAACGCGCGCCCTACCGACTTATAGCGGCCTGTCACGGGTGCGTCGTCTACTGGGCTTTTGCTGATGGCACGTCGACGTATCCGCGGATGTGTAAAGATGAGAGTGATGGTTGAATTGTTGCATGCTCGCTGAGAGGAACGTCCTGGCATGATCGACATCTATACAGACGGTGCTTGCAGTGGAAATCCCGGTCCTGGAGGCTGGGGCGTATTGCTGCGCGTGGATGGCGAGGAGACGGAACTCTGTGGCGGCGAGCCGGCAACGACCAACAACCGGATGGAGTTGCTCGCGGTCATCGAGGCGCTGCAGTGGTTTACGCAACCGGTGAAGGCTCGCGTCTACACAGATTCTCAGTATGTGCAAAAAGGCATCAGCGAATGGATCCATAGCTGGAAGCGCCGGGGCTGGAAAACGGCCGGCAAAGAGCCGGTTAAAAATGAAGATCTCTGGCGTCGCCTGGACGCATTGGCGTCCGGCCACACGATCGAATGGCATTGGGTCAGGGGGCACAACGGTCATGTGGACAACGAACGAGTCGACGCGCTAGCTCGCGCCGGCCTGGAGCAGTCGCGTCGCGCAGGGAAGCCGATTACGCGTCCGGTTGCGATTCCTGCTCCGGCTCCGATCAAAGCGCTTCACGTCACCGTCACGTCCCGCCCCATTCTCGATATTCAGCATGCGACCGTCTATCGAGGAGAGACCCGCGTCTTCTCGGACTTTTCCTTCGCTCTTCATGAAGGGGAACATGCGGCGATCGTTGGCCCCAATGGAGCCGGGAAGTCTACGCTGCTGAAGTTGTTGTCGGGTGAAGTGCATCCCATGGCGCTGGATGACACCAAGGTCAATCTATTCGGCCAGGAGCGCTGGAGCGTCTGGGACGTTCGGAAGCAGTTGGGGATCGTATCGCACGATCTGCAGCGGGACTATTTGATTTGTGCCGAAGGCTTGAATGTCATTCTGTCCGGCTTTTACGCGAGCAACGACACGTATGACCACCAAACGTTCAGTCAGGAGCAAGTCGTTCGCGCACAGGAGGTTATGCGGGAATTGCGGATTGACCGGTTAGCCGGCCGCACCTTTGGTCATCTGTCGACCGGTGAGCAACGACGGTTTCTCCTCGGGCGCGCGTTGGTGCATGATCCATCTGTGCTGGTGCTGGATGAGCCGACCAGCGGGCTCGACCTCAAAGCCTGTTTTCAATATCTCGACCTGCTGCGCGCGCAAATCCACAAGGGGAAGACAATTCTGCTCGTGACACACCATCTCCACGAAATTCCACCCGAGATCGAGCGTGTAGTACTGCTCAAGGATGGTGAAGTCGTCGCTGACGGTGCGAAAGCGAATCTGCTCACGGACGTGAATCTCAGCCGACTCTTCGACCAGCCGGTAACCCTGGTGCGAGCCAATGGCTGGTATCAAGCGTTGCCCGGGTAGCGGCTTCACCGGTTCGCACCATGCAAGCCATGTTAACGTCTCAAGTGGTTCCTACCCTGCAAGGTCTCTCTTGCTCGTTTTGTGGCTCCTATGCTAGCATCCGCATATCCAATCACGGAGGCGGTATCATGCGTGCCCTCATCCTTCCAGCTAAATCTATGAGCTTTGGCTCCGTGATCGGGTAGGTTTTCCTTACTGGTCCGATCCGGGCCAAGCTCTCATTACCATTTCGATTGGGTTTCCATGCAGGTCTACACACGTCCTTTGTGTGTCTAGTGGCATGGCTATGGGAGCAACATGACCAAACACAGAAGTCAGTTGTCCGATGCTCGCGAATATTGTCAGGATATTCACGAAGATGATGGGATTGATCCGCACCGGTATTTTCAGGCGACAGTTTCACATGAAAGGAATCGAAAGAGTATCCAGCTGTGCGGACAAGTGGCTAAGGTGTTGAATATGGCTTTGGTTGGTTGTGACAGCCAGCTTCTGGCCTCTTTGTTCGTGGTGAAGGTTGTCACGGCCCCAACGCTCAGTAGATTGGAAGCGATTATCGACACTACGCAGGTTCCTCCTCGCGTGACCAGCCTCGACATTCATGCCGAGTTGGCGCGAGCTCATCAAGGGTTGCGTTTGGCCGTGGGAGCGGAGATAGCACGAAAGTATGTTCCGGAGTTGGTATTTCGTCTTGCAGCACCCCATGAGGTGTCATCATGAAGACACTTCATGAGGTGGTGGTAAAGCAGTGGCTTGCCGAGCCGTTGTCTCACGCCGTCAGGCGCGCCTTGGATCAGCTGAGACGCACCGACGATGTGCATCGAATTGCGGTCATGCCTGATGTGCATCTGGCTGAGGATGTGTGCATCGGAACTGTTATGGCGACAACTCGATTGCTCTATCCCCAGGCGGTGGGAGGGGATATCGGTTGCGGAATGTCAACCGTACGGTTGAATGGACAAGCTGCGCTACTATCCGATGAACGGACGGCCGCCAAGATGCTTCATAAGCTGGCCCGTATTGTCCCATCCATCCGGCATAGTTCGGGGTGGTGAATAGACACATTCCGGAATATCTGATGGATCTGTCTTTAAGTGATCCTGTTCTGGAGAAGCTCGAAAAGCGTGATGCGCGTGTGCAACTGGGGACTCTGGGGCGGGGGAATCATTTTCTCGAGTTCCAAACTGATGAAGAGGGAAGTCTGTGGCTCATGGTGCATAGCGGTTCGCGCATGATGGGAGGAGCCATCCGCGATCATCATCTTCGAAACGCGGCAGAGGCGACAACCGGTTTCTTGTATGTGGACAGTGATACGAAGCATGGACGGGCCTATCTCCAGGATATGTGTTGGGCATTGCAGTATGCGGAAGAGAATCGGCAAGAGATGATTCGGTCGACGGTTCGTTTGGTAGAGGATGTCATCGGTATTACTGCCGATTGGTCGAGCGCTGTAAGTTGTCATCACAATCATGTGCGGCAGGAAATGTGTGAAGGTGTGCTCTATTGGGTCCATCGAAAAGGAGCGATCTGGGCCGGGTATGGAGTGCCGGGGATCATTCCCGGCTCGATGGGGACGGCTAGTTATCACGTCGAAGGGCGTGGGCATGAGGCCAGCTTGCAATCAAGTTCTCACGGGGCAGGCCGTGTGATGAGCAGGGGACATGCCTATCGGACCATGTGCATTGATCAGCTCAAGCGAGAGATGAAGGGAGTTTGGTTCGATCAACGGCACCTTGCACATCTCCGAGATGAAGCCCCTTCGGCTTACAAAGACATTACTCGTGTGATGCGGGCGCAGCGGGAACTGACAAAGATTTTTCGAGTGTTGAGACCAGTGTTGAGTTACAAGGCTGTTTCGTAAAGGCAGGTGGACAGTTTGAACGGCAGGTGGTGAAGAAAGGAGGGTAGTTGTATGGCAAAACAGAATACCTCCATGGAGGAAAGCTGTTTTTCAAATCTCAAGTAAGCGACGCAGAGGGTTCCCGTCAGAGACGCAGGTAAAACGTGGATATCGCGTGGTCAACGACGGGAAGGAGCTTATTGAGAAGTTGGGGAGGAATGATCTCTGTCCATGTCACTCTGGAAGGAGATTTCAAGAACTGTTGTCTGGCTTCTGGCCGATATGATGGGGCCAACCGAAATCACTTCTTTCAGGGAGTAAGGTGGAAGCGTGCAGGCGGCACTGTATTTACAGTGCCGCCTGCTTATTTGGCGAGAGGGAGGCGTGAGTGAGTATTCTAGCCACCTCCCAGTGTCACCGTGAATGTCAAATTCGTATCGATACGGCGGACTTTGACGCTGACTTGTTGGCCCGGTTTGGTCCGTTCGATCAAGTAGTTCTTCAAGTGCGCGGCGTCCTGGATGTCGGTGTCATCCACGGCGATAATGACATCGTGTTTCTGAATGCCGGCGGACTTGGCCGGTTCCATGACGTCTTTCACCGCCATGCGCCACCGGGTGCCGTCCTTGACCGCTACCATATGGATGCCCATTTTGGAAAAGGCCAGCGGCTTGCCGTCTAAGGCGGCCGTGACGATGCGTTCAGCCAAGAGTGCGGGAATGGCAAAGGCCATGCGACTGCAATGCGCCGTGGAGTCGTCGCGTTCTGTTTGAATGATGGCATGCATGATGCCGACGACTTCACCCTTATCGTTGAAAAGGCCGCCGCCGGAATTGCCGCTGCAAGCGGCTACATCGGCCTGGATCAGGCGTGTATCCACCGTCTGGAGGAAGGTATTCGTATTGCCCAGGTGGCCGAACGACATGGTCGGGCCCCAGCCCATCGGATATCCGACGGTGAAGACATCCTGGCCCGGTTGCACGTCACCGGGAGCAAACGACACGCTGGCCAAGAGTTTAGCGCGATGCGCTTCCGCCACGCGATAGACGACGACGTCCATGAAGGCGCTGTCGCCGACAAGATCCGCCGGAATCTCGTGAAGATCGGTCGTCAAGACATGGATCTGCTTCTGAATGACGGTGCCGGTCGTGACATCCTGCTTTTCAGCCGCATGGCGGGCGGTGACGATGTAGCCGTCGCGCAAGTGAAAGCCGGTGCCGCGCACTAAAATCTTCCCGGGCTTGTCCGGCGTGCGCTGATCTTGCGTATCTTCCAGCACGCCGATAGTCGCCAGTTTGGCGCGATCCAGTGCCGCCGCGTCAAAGGCCGAAGCCGGGGTAGTAAAGAGGCCGGCCACGAACGAAACGGAGGCGACCGTCAGTACCACGCAACGCATGAGCGGATGTGAGTAATCAAGGGGGAAGCGTGCCATACAAACCATTCCTTTCGTGTGGATGCCGTCAGGTCTGGGCAGTATAAACTAGGGCCGGTGCCGGAAGAAATGTGGTTGTGTGCTTGCGCCATAGTATCAGGCGCCGAGCTGGGCTATACTGAGGGGGTGACGATGCGTATCCTTCAGTCTCTGGTGATCGGAATGGCGGCCGTCGCCGCCGGCTGCGCGACGCCGGTCATTCCGGAATCGCTTGAACCGCAGATAGATAAAGCTGTGACGTTCAGTCAAATCGTTGAATCTCCCGAGTCCTACCGCGGGAAAGTCGTCGTCGTTGGTGGAGAGATTCTGAAAGCGAAGGCGTTGAAGGGAGGCACGCAGCTGGAAGTGCTGCAGCTGCCTTTGGATAGCGACCAGGAACCGGTGACAGACCGGATGGAATCCAAAGGCCGGTTCCTTGCCGTACAGAAAGAGTTTCTCGATCCGGCCACCATTGCCGAAGGGACCAGGGTAACGATTGTCGGAGAGGTCACAGGGAGTTCGGTCGAAAAGATGGATGAAGCCGACTATCGTTTCCCCACGCTGGACGTCAAACATTTCCACCGGTGGGACGCGAAACGGGCGGAGGAGCGTTCCGCACCGGGGCCGTGGTGGAATGTGTTTGGTGGGGTCGGATTCGGCGGGGGCGGCAGCCGCAGTGGCGGCGGTATCAGTATCGGATTTTAAGTCGGCAGTCCGTTCTTCCACCCTCTACTGCGCTGTCCAGCGCCCGGCATGTCGCTAGGATCGTCCGTCCGCAAAGGTATCGCACACACGAGGATCGCCTGACTGTAGACCGCGACGCAGCCAGGTGACTCGTTGCTCAGATGACCCATGGGTCCAGCTCTCCGGTTGTACATGACCCTGCCCCATTTGCTGGAGGCGATCGTCGCCGATGGCCGCAGCAGCATGCAGTCCATCCTCGAAATCGCCGGGTTCGATGAGCTGCCGATTACGCTTGGCATGGTATCCCCACACGCCCGCATAACAATCGGCCTGCAATTCCAGGCGGACCGAAAGCGCGTTGCGTTCGGCCGGGGAACTGCGTTGTTGCAGACGAGTAACCTGTCTGGCGATGCCCAGCAGATCCTGCACATGGTGCCCGATTTCATGGGCAATCACATAGGCCTGGGCAAAGTCGCCGGGTGCGCCAAGCCGCCGGTCGAGTTCCTGAAAAAAGGAGAGATCCAAATAGACCTTGTGATCGCCGGGGCAGTAGAAAGGACCCACGGCAGATGAGGCGGTCCCGCAAGCGGACCGCACCGCACCCGTGAAGAGTACCAACTGCGGGTCTTGATAGGCGCTGCCCATTTGGGGGAGCAGCGCGCGCCAAGTGTCTTCCGTATCGGCCAGGACGACGGCGGCAAATTTCCCCAGGCTGTCGCTTGGCGCACCGGTCGGTCCTGGGCGATCTGGCTCAGCTGGGCCGCTGATCTCCTGCACGCCGGTGAGGAGATTAAGGAGGGTGAGCGGATTAGTCCCCGTCAGAAAGCTGACGGCGAGGACGAGCACGAGCCCGCCCAACCCTATGCCCGCGCCGGAACGGGTTGCGCCCATGCCACGGCGGTCTTCGATGTTCTGACTCTCGCGCTGACCTTGCCATCGCATGGTTGGACTCCTTGGTTGCGGCTGATGACGGTAACGGTCGTCTATCGATCGGGGAAAAGAGTCAGCCGATGGAAACACATTTCGCTCGGTTGAGCAAGGCTCAGGTCAATCAGAAAATGGACGTCTCCGAGCTAGATCTCTAAGATTGATGCATCAATGTGAACATTTCGGAACAGTCGTTCTTTCTCCTAATCTTCTCTCTAGACAGGCCGGTGAGCGCTTCGCTAGACTTGAAGAATGTTGTCGCGTCTCTCCATCAATAGCCTAGAGGTGAAGCCGGTTCAGCTCTGGTCGGTAGCGCTGCTCGCATTGCTGACTCTCCACGGATGCCGGCCGACGCCGGTGGCGACTCTGCCGCCGACTTTGAAGCCCAGCTTGGCTTGGCCGGAATGTCCGAAGATCGGCGGCATGTATGAACTGCAAGGAGAGGCGCTGCCGGGGTCGATGAATTTTTATCGGAACCGCGATAACAAGCTCACGCTGAATGCGATGCTGGGAGTGGCGGCGCCCGCGGATCTTGCGCAGGAGTCCGTCCGTGTTGAGTTGGTCCATGACGACACGCTGGAATTGGTCAATCGCTATGACGGAGCCATTACCGCGCATCAGTTGGATTTGCAGCCGGAAGATCGAGTGGTCTGCGAGCACAATCGGATCCGGATTCATCGAACCCGCGCGGAAGGCGGTGTGGCCGAAGAACCGCTTCGGAATATTTCCGAATATGCCCAGGAATTGACCGTGGAAGGAGACGGGAGCTTGCTGGTCAAAACCCGGATCCTCAACCAGAGCAAGTCTGCGTTTTGGAGCACCCCGGTTCCTCCCGAAGAATATGCGGCGCGCTTCAGGCGCCTCGACTGATCTTAAGATCCTGTGCCTTCCCTCCGGATCGTGTACGTCTCGTGCATATGGTTATGTCATCCTGCGTCAGCTGCTCGTGTCCCTGCATAGCGATCGTAACTGACGACTTGCGGAGCGGCAGGTGCCTGTGACGGCTCGCCGGCTTCCGCGCACCCTCGCTTTTCACAAACCCTACGACGTGCTGCCGTGTTTCACCGATCCGGATGGGCGCCACACGCTCAGCCGGTACATCGAGGTTCCAGATGTCTATCCAGCCGGCCGATTGGATCGTGACAGCGAAGGGCTCCTCCTGCTGACTTCGGATGGGACGCTGGCGCATCGCATCACCGATCCACGACACCTTCTCGCAAAAGTGTACCTTGTGCAGGTTGAACGTGTCCCTGATGCGGCGGCGCTGAACCGTCTTGAGACCGGCGTGTTGCTCGGGGGGAGGCGCACGAGGCCGGCAGAGGCCCGTCTTCTCGAAGAACCCCTGTATTTGCCTGACCGGCCGGTTCCGATTCGATTTCGAAAGCATGTACCCACGGCTTGGCTGGAGCTCACCTTGCGCGAAGGGATGAACCGGCAGGTGCGGCGGATGACTGCGGCGGTCGGCCATCCGACCTTGCGACTGGTGCGGATCAAAATTGGCCCGATCGCCTTGGGCGACCTTCAGCCTGGGCAGTGGCGGGAACTGACGAAGCGAGAAGTGGCCCAAATTTTTCATTCGGCTTAGAATGCGCACGCGTCATGAAGGGCGGAGCCAGAGAATTCGCTTGCTGGCTTGTTTTGTTGGGTATGGTGCTGGAACGAGTCCTCACATAGACAGGATCTTGTCGGCATTGAAGCCGGCGTTCTATGGCGTCATCATTCCTGACTCGGAGTGCTCGGAGTGCTCGGAGTGCTTGGAGGGTAGAGAGGTCCTTGTCTCCTGCCCTTTCTCAGAATATTCTGACAAGGGTCGAGTGAAGATGCGCATCTCACCTCCTCTTTTTAATGCATCTTGAACTGGATATGGAGCGTCGAGCTGAGGTATATCAGGCGAGGCGAATGTGTGCTCGATCCGTTGATGGTTCTTTCAGACGAGGGGGATTGATCATGCGGGGACGCGCGATCGTGACGAGCCGGTGGTCCTTGCTTCTGCTGCTGAGCATCGGCTTCTCACCCGCGGCGACAGTATTAGGCGCCAATCCGGACTCTGTTCCCGTTGCCGACATGCGGCACATCAAAAAGTTTGTCGCTGTTGAGGTGCAGACCCAAGGAACCGCCGAGAAGCTTGGCATCAGTGCGGCTGAATTGACCGATGTGACTCGCGTGACCTTGCTGAAGAAGGTGCCGGGCATTGTCCTGGAAGCGTCGAGCGGTCCGTCTGTCGACGCTCCTGAACGTCTCAATCAGCTCGGCTTTTTTACCTGCGAAGTTTGGACAGTCGGTGAGCAATATATCGCCGCTTATCATGTGGATTGCAATGCAGGTTCCTACACCCCACAAAAGACGCCCGGGAGCATGTGGAATCAGGCGATTCTTGGCTATGGGCCGAGGGACGAAGTCTCCGATGCTGTGCGAAAAGGCGTGCGAGCGATGGTGGAATTGTTTGCGTCTACCTTTGTCGGTGTGCGCGCCGATGGAGGTGGTCGGTAACCGTTTACGGTTCTCGTAGTTTTCTGCCCGCCTTTCACTGCCACAGTGCATACGTAACGTATCGTTGACTCGAATTTGGATCAGGCACTCTTGCTGGTCGATTACCTTCTGGCAGCCATCGGTCCTCTTCCCTTTAGTGTGGCACAGCTCCTTTATCGGCACATGCCAGCGATCATTAATCCTCCGTATAAAGCACGTCACGACAGTGCTGTTATTGCATAGGCCGTGAAGAGCGACACGGGCAAGTGCCAGGTCTGCTTCGGGAAAACTGACGCTAAAAACCCTTCTATCGCAGGCGATCTATTCGGATGTGTAGCTCGTCGGGTGCAAAGGCCGCTTTCTGCAGCTTGACTGAGTTTCGAGGGAAGCGGAATGGCGGATTGTCTGCGCCGTATTCCTGTCGAGGCGCCGATCCAGTCCGGGCACTGAGACTATTGCCTTTCATCTACGCATCACATCGTATGTATTTTAATTGATTGAGCATTCGACATCTTGTTGCGTGAATACGATGGTTGCGACTCGCCCTCGATATTCGGCCAGACGAGTATCTGACAGGCATTTCGTATAGGCTCGCGCTGTGTTAGGACTGTCGGTTGCAAGAGAAGGTGATGGTTGGGTAGGCAGTGATACGTAGTGAAGCATGGTTTAATATGGGAAGGATCGTGCCCTACACGCTATCCACATCTGCGATAATCGTATGTAATCCGCTTGATCCTGCTGGTTGAGGGCGAATCAATTCTGCAATCTGTGGCTGCCCTTTGCTATCCACAGCGCGAACGGCAACCTGGTATTTGCCTCGTTTGGGCGGGTGCCAGGTGTAGTTCCAGATGACCCATGAATAGGGCGACATGGGTGTCTCAATCTCACAGGAATCCCAGGTGCGCGCTGCGTCAAGACTGATTTCTACTCTGCTGATGGAGTTCGGTCCGCCGAAAGCAATGCCGCGAAATCGTTGCTCGGGACCGCGTAACGTCTGGTAGTGGCCCGGCGAATCGATGCGAGAAAATGTTTTGATGGTTCCATCATCCGTCCACCCCTTGCGTTGCCAATAACCCTTATAATCGCCGGCGTAGGCTTCGATTTCGACGATCCACTTCACATTTTTGATCCCATAGAGTCCGGGTACCAGCAGCCGAACAGGAAATCCGTGTTCCTTCGGCAATTTCTCGCCGTTCATCAGGAACGCCAACATGACATCATCTTGCATGGCGCGGGTCAGTGGAATGCTATCGTCATAGGCGTCGGCGCCTCGAAACACGATGTCTCGCGTGGTGTCTTCATCGACTTCGGCTTCCTGCAACAGTTTTTTTAATGAAATGCCGCGCCACCGTGCATTTCCGAGGCTATCTCCTCCGGGCAAGGTATCAATGCACATGAGCGTGGAAATTTGCTCGAAATTTTCGCGGTTTAATAAGTCCCGCCACCCTAGGGATAGCGGTTTCTTGACTTCGCCTTTCACCGACAAGCGCCATTCATCCTGTCGGAGGTCGCGAGAGACGTTAAACGGGGAGTCGGAGTAGTTCACGACATAGAATTTCTTATTTTCCGTGAAGTAGTTGGTGTCTCGAGGTGGCATGGCGAACATGCGTCCGAAAAAAGATCCAACTCCGTCGCAGCCACCCGTGAAGCCGGCGGCAGCCGCAATTCCAGTGAGCTTTAGGAGACTTCGCCGTTTTATGGCCAACCAGTTTTCCATAAGAAATACTCTGCGATATTAAAAAGATCTTTTCAAGACTTGACTCCAGAAAGGCAGATTGGTATAAAGACGCACGTTTGATCCAGCCAGGTGGCCGATGCGGTTGTAAGCCCCGCGACGGATTCTCAGCAAGCCCAGATCAAAAAAATATTTTCTGACCCTCTTGACAAGGTCAGGCCCGCGTAGTAAAGTGCGCGGCTCGCGTGGGGGACGAAGAGTCGTTCCGAAGCGTGAAGCGGTTCTTTGACAACTGAATAGAGCGAGAAATGAGTAAGGTAAGGTGTATTGAAGAGGTGGCCCTCGGGTCCAATTCAACTAGAACCTTTATGAGAGTTTGATCCTGGCTCAGAACGAACGCTGGCGGCGCGCCTAATACATGCAAGTCGAGCGAGAAGGTGTAGCAATACACTTGTAAAGCGGCGAACGGGTGAGGAATACATGGGTAATCTACCATCGA
>CP092081.1:2752180-3019234 GCA_022226935.1 Nitrospira sp. | reverse complement strand
ATGAGGATAGGTGCGCTTGCACCGTACCACCAGGGTCTGAGTCCCGCGGCCCTCCACACATTGATCGAGTGACTTGGAGTATTCCAGTTTCCCGTCCAAACTCACCGTGAAGGGGAAGTCGAAGGTAAAACTGATGAACTTGTATTGTCCCGGCTTGAGCTGTAATTCACGCGTCTCGGTCGTCCGGTACGCGTCCGACGTTTCCGGATCCAGCACCCAGAGCGGGGGTGTGATGCCTGGCACCTGCCACCAGGATTGCGGCACCAACGGAGTCGGATCGATCGTGATCGTATGTTCTTTGGTATAGGCAGGCGGGGGACCGGCTGCCAAGAGCCGCTCCGCAGGTCCGGCGAACACAGCGCATGACAATGCGACGAGCCGGATCAACGTCTGCCGCCCCGTGAAAAATCTGTGCGACGAGATATTCATCGGTCCTCTATTGCAAGAGTGGATTGACAGGAGCAGCCGTGAACGCGGTCTTGAAGATTTCCTCGACCGGGTGACTCTCCCATTCGGTATAGGTCGTCAGTCCAAGCGCGCGCATGACAGTCGCGCCCGTATCGATAATCGACACTGGCTGACGAATCGCGTAACCGGCCTTGATGCCGACGCCTGACGCAATCCAGGGCACGACCGGGACAGCGCCTGCTTGATCGGCTGACATTTCGCCGGACGAAAATTGCGTTTCTCCAAAAGCGCTCAGCGACGTTGCAAAGACCGTCGTCCGTTTCATGAGGCCGAGTTCACGGTACAGATCCAACACCGTGCCCATCGCCTTATCCACGGCTTTCAAGGCATCCTTATATGCGGCCGACTTCCAACCCTGCGCTTCGCCGACACGACCGGGAGCCGGGAGATGGACGACCAAGAGATGCGGCAAGGAGGGAATGGCGTGGCCATATCCGGAACCGCTCGTGGCCTTCTTGAAGTAGTCCCGCACATACCCGACCAACCGGTCGGGGTTGCACTCGGCTCTGAGTGGCCCGCACATCTGATAGTCCGTATAGGGCTCCGGTTTAGCGAGCTGATACAGAGATTCGTCCATATAGAAAATGGCGCTGTCCCGGCCGCCGCTCAAATCGAGATAATCAAACACCGTCGGGGCGCGCGGGTATCCTCGGCTGAACTCAAAAACGTTCCAGGTGATGCCATGTTTGGTGACCGGCATCCCCGTCACCAATGAGGCCATGGTCGGTAAGCGGCGCGCAGGCGAGACCGCCGTCGCGGACCAGGTGACGGCCCCCTCTTTCACCAGAGAAGACAACACCGGCATCACGCCGCTCTTTAACGATTCCTGGCCAAACCCTTCCAGGACAAACAGAATGACATGTTCCGTCATCCCTGCGGGTACCGAGGGCTGAATATCTCCCGCACCTCGTGCAGCCAAGGCCACCGAGGAAGAGGACGAGGCCACGCCTATCATACTCAGAACAACCGCCAGGCAAAACGCGACCGGGGCGGCTGAAATATTGCGGATAAAACTCATGAGATTGCCTCACCAGACGATCGATTTATGAAGCGAAGAAAAAGTACCTTAGCACGCTGTTTTCCGGGAAGGCAAGGCACGAACCTCGGCTCTCATAGCGCCTGAGCGGGTTCGATGGTATCCTAGGCAAAGCGGAATGAGGCCCCTCATATCGAGCCCTCCAAAGCCCTTTCTTCCGCGGTGCACACAATGCCCGACTACCGTTCTCCCAGCGATTTCTTCTGCCTGATCGTCGAGTGCTTAGGGAAGCGACGCCTCGCGCCGCTCCTCGCTCTCATCACGGGAAGCCTCCTCCTCTTCCTCGCTTTTCCTAAGGCAAGTCTCGCCGACGTTCGCGTGGTGACGGCGACAGGCGAGCATCGAATGACCGAGCGAGAAACCAGGATCGATGCGATCCGGCTCGCCACGGAGCAGGCGAAACAGCAGGCGCTGGAACAGGTGGCGTCCTATCTGGAAAGCGTCACTGTGGTGAGGAATCTCGACGTCACCCAAGATGAACTTCGCAGCTACACAGCCGGGATGGTGCTGGTACTCGATCAGCAGGTGGACACGGCTCTGGATGGAGAGGTCGTCGTGATCCGCGTCACCCTCAAAGCCCAAGTGGACAGCGATGAGGCGGCGCAAGCCATTATCGCGATGAAGCAGAATGAGGACGTGCGGCAGGAATTAGTCGCCCTGAAGGACGATGTCGAGAGCCTGCATCAGCAGCTCAAGGACGCCAATCAGGCGCTCGCCCAAGCGAATTCACCCGAACAGGCCAGACAACTGAACCAGCGACGCAGCGACCTGCTCAATCAGGCCGAATCGGATGCCATGGTGGCGCAGGCCTGGACCGACTGGATGTTGATCGCGCCCTTCGCGCACCCCTACCCTTCGGCAGGGGTGGCTCAGGTCCAAGCCCTGCTTGGCATCGCAGCCCGATTGAACCCGAATAATCCCCACCTTGCCATTGCACAACAGACCGTAGGAGCCAATGTACCACCGGCGCCCCCGCAACCTCGGCAGCCACCCGTGCCGCATACCGTGCCATTTTTACCGGGATACTATGTCGTGCCGAAGGACCCGACTCTCCCAGGCACGACTCCACCCACTGATTCCAAACAGCTCTCAAGTGTCTACCAGCTCAATCCCTTGTTGCCCAACCCATCGGGACAACCGCCGCAATCCGGCAACAATACGACGATTATCCAAGTCCATCCCCGACCAGGAACTTCACCATCCGTCTCGGACCGCAGCATGATGCCGACCTATCGACAGATCCCGGCGCCGAATAGCCAGGCAAATCATCCGACTTTGCACACATATCGCGCAGGCGGCAGTACCTCCTCCGCCCCGACCCCAGCATCACCTGACCAGGCCACTCGTGGGGGCCCGCCGCTTGTCCACCAAACGCCACCGGTTTCACCTTTCGAGTCCGTTCCACAGCGCGGTTCCACCAACAATCAGGGGGAGAAATAGCCATGCCGCTGATATCGAGCCGCATTCGGATGGCAGTAGGAATGGTCGGCACTCTGCTTGTCGCCACTTCTACCATGGCAGGAGAATCCACCCCCCAAGACGTTCGCACGCATGCCGAACAACACTTTCAGCAGCTTCGCGCACGAGAACAGGGCGTCCCACCAACAACCAGAAACCGGCCGCAGCAGGAGACCTCGCCTGCCTACCATCCCGACCAATTTTTCGTTGGACAGGGCCAGGGCGATTTGAGCAAGGGGAAGCTAGTCTGCCAGCGAGTGTCCGAATTGGCCGCCCGAGCTGACATCGCCAAACAAATCCGAATCCAGGTGAAGGAGCATGCCACCGACCGCCTGCGGGAACGCACCGGGCGCGAACCAGAACAGGATATTGAAGTGGTACGCGAGGAAATCGTGCAAGAATACCTGCAGGGTGTGACGATCGTTGATCGCCGCGTCGACGACGATGCGAAGACATGCACTGCGGTGGCCGTCATGCCGAAAGCTACTCTTCCTATCCCACCGGCTGGCGAATCGTCCGCCCGTCACTGAACGTCTCCAACTTTCGCCCCTCTCCCTCCATTGAACTTCGGGCAGCGTTTCGGGTAAGACAATCTTCCCATGCCGATCGAGAACAACTTCCAGCACGACGAACTCTCCAGGAAAAATCCTGGCGATCGACTCACCTATGCGGATTGGACGCCGCCGCCTGACATGGATTCACCTGTCTGGCAAACCGCTATGGGCCAGGCCGGCCAGAAGCTGTCGCAAGCCGGAGTGCGAGCAATCGTCTTTCTGCATGGCGCTATTCCCGGCACCGACATCTTTGGTTTAGGACGACTCGACGAAGTGGGCGGCCTCAAACGGGGATATTCGCGAGGCATCTCCGGATTAGATTCACTCCTTTCGTTTATGCGAGAAGGCACCAACGGCATCACACCGCTTCCTGGCGGCATGAAACCTCCGCTAGCCAATGACGAGGCGACCAAAACCCTGCTCGATAGCCAGATTGGCGACGCAGGTAATTTCACCGCACCAATCGTGGAACGATGTCGGAAGGCCCTCAATCAACACGTGTCCAAACCCATCGCCTGCGTCCGCGAACTCTGGTCCAGCGAACATCACCATCTCGGCCGTGCCCTGGCTGCCTGCCGGCTCTTGGATCGTCTGCGCGCCTTAGTGACCGACCACCATTGGGGAGCCGGGGATCGAATTCTGATTCAAGCCCATGGGCAATCCGGACTCGTGCTCGCGCTTGCCACCAATCTGCTCTGTCCTTCACCCATCACTGGCCGGAAAGCGTTGTTCGATCTGCTCCAGGCGGCAAACCCGCAGCATTCGGATGTCCAGGCCATTCAGCGCATCGAACCGTTGTTGACCACGGGCTCCTTACTCAACGGCGCGGCCCTCGATATCGTCACGTTCGGCACACCGGTGCGCTATGGCTGGGACCCCTCCGGCATCGGGAAGCTGCTGCACATCGTGAACCATCGCAATCTGCGCACAGACGGGAAAACCTGGCTCTCCAAAATGGAGCTGCCGCAGATCTCTGTGGAAATGCCGATAGCCTGGGGTGGCGACTACGTGCAAGAACTGGCTGTGGCCGGGAGCGATGCCCTACCCATTGAGAGCGCCAAAGCAGCCAATAAAGCCGTGTGGGAATTGCTGGAACCGTACGATGGCTTTGAACGCTGGGTGGAATGCGCCCGCCGCGCCACTCGTTTCCCGAGTGAAGGACAGTGCCTGCTGGTCGATTACAAAGACTGTACGAGCTCAACGAATGTCCGGGATCACTACTACGGCCACGCGGCCTACACCCGCGCCAACGCCATGCTCTTCAACTTCAGTCAGATCGTCGGGCGGCTGTACTCGTAATGACGAGTTCCGTTACACCGCTCTTCGCCTGACAGCACCACGCCTCGTCTCTCGCAACGAAGCCCGACAACCCAATCATGTGTCACGATGTCCGCATCCCTCAAACCCCTGCGAGGAAATGCACAGTTCCTGTTCACGGAGTCTTGCGAGCAAGATACTCTTTGCTCGCCTGCTCAGTACGGCATCTCGTCGTCGTCAAACCCGAAATGATGTCCGATCTCATGCACCACCGTGTCGCGCACTTCCTGCACCACTTCCTGTTTCGTGCGACACAGCCTGAGGATCGGTCCGCGATAAATGGAGATTTTGGCCGGCAGTTGCCCGCCCGACTGGAAGAAAGACTCTTTATCGATGGAAAGGCCTTGATAGAGACCGAGCAGATCCTCGTCTTCGTCCATTTCAAGATCGGCGAGGACCTCAGGAGAAGGTTCATCCTCCACCACTACGGCGACGTTGGTAATACGCTTGGCGTATTCGTCTGGAAGGCCGTCGAGCGCCTCCTGGACCAAGGCCTGGAATTCAGGTTCCGGTATGGTGAGTGTACGCTTTCGCGGCGACATGGCTAAGTGTCCTCGACTCACGCACTGTGCACTGTCCGCAGCATGTCAGGATGTTCAAACGGGCTGCCGGCAAGTCCGCAAGGAGCACGTCGACTGAGGCGTACAGCCTCGCGTACGTCGCCGGGAGGCGTGCGACTGAGAACGCGGCCAGCAGCCTGCTTCAACATCCGCCTACGGATGAGCGGCGCGCCAGTTACACCCCACCCCCACATCCACCTTGAGCGGGACCGACAATCCCAACGCCTCACCGGTCGCTTCCATTTCCGCTTTAACGAGTTGCTTCGCCTGTTCCAGCTCCTGATCCGGCACCTCGAAGATCAATTCGTCATGAACCTGAAGGATCATTTTGCAGCGCGGCAGTTCGTCGCGCAAACGCCGATGGACCTTGATCATGGCCAGCTTGATGAGATCTGCTGCCGATCCTTGAATCGGACTATTGACCGCCATGCGCTCGCCCACGCCGCGTTGGGAGGGGTCGCCGCTCTGCAATTCGGGGATAGGACGGCGGCGGCCCAGAATGGTGGTCGTGTAGCCCTTGGTTTTGCCATCGTTGATGTTGTGGTCCATCAGGGCGCGTACTGCCGCAAACTTTTCAAAGAAGGTCTCGATGTATTTTTTGGCCTCGGCTTGGGGCACACCGATGTTCGACGCGAGGCCGAAGGGACTGATGCCATAAACGATTCCGAAGACGACGCTTTTCGCCGCGCGCCGCATTTCACGCGTGACCTCGCCGGCAGGCAGGTTGAAAATCTCCATAGCTGTCGCCATGTGAATATCTTCCCCCTTCTCGAACACCTCCAATAAGCGAGGATCTTGAGAGAGGTGGGCCAGAATACGCGGCTCAACCTGACTATAGTCGGCACAGAGCAGGTGATGGCCGGGCGGCGCAATGAAGGCCTCGCGGATCCGCAGGCCGTAGTCCCCTTTCACCGGAATGTTTTGCAGATTGGGATCGGTCGACGAGAGTCGTCCCGTGGCGGCGACCGTCTGATTGAGCGACGTATGCAGCCGCTTAGTCTCAGGATTGATCAGCTGCGGCAGCGCGTCGACATAGGTCGATTTGAGTTTGGTCAGCGTGCGATAGCTGAGAATTTGCGCCGGAAGCTCGTGCTGACTGGCCAGTTGCGTCAGCGTGTCTTCATCGGTGGAAAACCCGGTCTTCGTTTTTCGGAGCGGCTTCAAACCCAGCGTGTCGAACAGCACCGTGGCCAACTGCTTCGGCGAGCCGATATTGAACTCGCCGCCGCCCAACCGGTAAATCGTTCCGACCATCTGCTCAAGTTCCCGCTCCAGCTCTTTGCTCAACGCGCGCAGTCCCTCGACATCGAGCAAGAATCCGTTGCGTTCGATGTCGGCTAACACCGGCACCAGAGGCATTTCCACTTGCTCAAATAACGACAGACTGCCCTGCTCTTTCAGCCGGTCGCGCAACAACGGCGCAACTTTGGCCGTCACCGCCGCCGCCTCACCGGTTCGGCGGACCACACTTTCATCAACATCAAAGAGGGACTGCGTCCCCTCGCCTGCTTGCTCGCTTGAGCCAGTACCCAGCTGATAACTGAGCAAGTCCATGGCGATCGCGTCCAGCGTATGCGCCCGTCGATTGGGATTGAGCAAATAATCGGCGACCATCGTGTCGAAGTAGGGGCCCGGCATATCGACCCCCTGCCGCTGGAGCGCCAATAAGGTCGGTTTGAGATCCTGTACCGCTTTCGGCCGGCTCCCATCTCGCACGTACGCCGTGAGGGGTTGCGGCCAGTCTTGCGTCTCGCCTTGCACGAACGCGGCAGTCCCGTCCGGCCAGCCAAACGCACAGCCTTGGATGTTTGCTCGCACGCCGGCCTCACCGTTCAACACACAAGCCAGCCCCAGCATGGCCTCCGATTGTCGCTGTTTCAGAAAGTCTTCCGCTCCGGTGGCATCATGAATACGCTGAACCTCAGCGCCTAACCGATTCTGCTCAGGAGTGTCGCCCTGAAAGACCTTGGCCAACGTCATGAATTCCAGCTCCCGCAGTAAGCTGACAAGCGTATCGGTCTGCGGCGCTTTCGCTTGAAAATGAGCCGGGGCAAATTCGATGGGACAATCCACTTGGATGGTCGCCAGTTGCTTGCTCATGCGGGCATTATCACCCTGCTCCAGCAAAAGATGCTTGGTTTTCGTTGGCGTCACTTCTTCGACGCGGCGCAACAGTTCTTCGATCGTGCCGAATTGGGTGATCAACTTCACGGCCGTTTTCTCGCCGATCCCTTTGACGCCGGGAATGTTGTCGCTGACATCGCCCATGAGACCCATAATCTCGACCACCCGCGCCGGCTCTACGCCGAACCGCACCTGTGAATCCGCCTCCCCGAACCACTTATCTTTCACCGGATCGTAAATACGTGTTTTAGGAGTCAGCAACTGAAACATATCCTTGTCGCTGGTGACGATCACGACATCGAGGCCTTCGTTTTCTCCTTTTCGCGCCAGGGTGCCGATCAGATCGTCGGCTTCATACCCGGCCTGCCGAATCACCGGCAGGGACAGCGCTTCCACCACGCGATGGATATACGGAACCTGCGCGCTCATGCCTTGGGGCATGGGAGGCCGTTGCGCCTTGTATTCCTTGAAGGCTTCATGCCGGTGTGTTGGGCCCTTTTCATCGAACACGACGGCGACATAATCCGGACGATGGTCCCGCAGGACCTTCATCAACATGGTGGTGAAGCCGTAGACCGCATTGGTCTGCAGCCCCTTGGAATTGCTCAAGGGCGGCAGGGCAAAAAACGCCCGATAGATGTAGGCACTCCCGTCAATCAGATAGAGAGTCGGCACGTGAATAGGCCTCAGCTTTCAGTGATCAGCGGTCGGGTCTCTGCAATCCAAATGGAGGGAACGCGATGGCGCTTGTCGTCGAATCTTTTCCTGCCTCAGCATCGAGCTGTTACGCGCTGAAACCCGACAGCTGAATACTATTTATCCGGCGCAATGATCAGCGGCGGTTTGTCGAACTTGGCTCGCATCGCGTTGATGGTGCTCAGGACGGTAGCCTGTCCGACGATTTTGGCTTCCACGCGCCGCTTGCCGGGAAACTCGATCAATGAGAGGCCGATCAACATGGTCAGCACACCCTGGCCCGGCAGGAAGAGCATGAGAAATCCCGCAAAGAGAAAAATTGCTCCGACGACATTTTTCACGATATGCCCGAGTAGCCGAAGCACCGGGTGATGGTTTTCCATCCACGGGCGAGGAATGCGGGTATCGAAATAGTCTGCCGGCAACCGCATCAAGATGATCGGAATGGCAATGAGGGTCCCCACAAACATGAACACCGACGAAACGGCGAACCAAATCAGCACACTCGCCGGGACGTAGGATTCGATCTGCGCCAACAGGTCGCTCATCACCGGCGCATCCTAGCATGGGGCTTTGCATGGCGGAAAGGGTGGCACGCCAGCGGGTTTACGTTCTCTGCGCTGCCAGCTATAATTCCGCACCATGCTGCCGCAGCCATCCAGCAGCGCCATGCTGACGATACTCCGCTCCCCGGCTTGCCGCTCGGCCTTCTTCAGTCTGATCCTAGCACTGAACACCGCCGGCATGATCGACCAACGGGCGCAGGCGGCCGATCCCGCCGCAGAACCCGAACTGCAGATCGATATCACCAAGATCGGGCTCGGCAAGGAAGTCGTCATGACGCAGGGCAAAAAAGAATGGTTCATGCGGGTGGAAGTCACACCGGAGAATTCCGTCATCGTGCGGCAGGAGAAACAGGGAGAGCGGTACCTGCTCGATGAAAGCGAAATGCACGATCGCGCCATGACCCCCGCCGAGGTCGATGCGGCCATCAGCGACTTTATCAATAGTGTCAAAACCCGACAGAAGGTCAAATAGTTTCCATGGCCGATCAGCCCAAATTCGTCATCTTTGCCCACAACGCGACCTATGACAAGTTGCACCAGGTCGCGACGCTCGGCCTCACCGCCGCGGCGATGGGCAAGGATGTCATCGTCGTGTTATTGTTCTGGACCATCAAGAAACTAGCGGAGGGCAAGATCGACCACATCGATTTTCCTCCGGAATATACCGCCTCGGCCGAGGAGGTCACACGCCTCCTGAAGGAAAAAAAGGTTCCCAAAATCTCTGAGATGTTTCATGAGGCCCGACTCGTCGGACAATTTCGCCTCATTGCCTGCAGCGCGGGACTCGAATATATGGGAGTCGAAGCGGGCGCAGTCGAACGCAACGTGGATGAAGTGCTGGGTCTTCCCGCCATTCTCTCGCTGACCGCGCAGGCGGAAACCAAACTGTTCATCTGATCAACGGATGGCGCCTCAATTCCGGGATGAGTGATGCCGGAAGGGGAACCGACGCGTCGCTAGCGGCTTTTTGTCACGCCGACCCGATCACAATACTTCGCAATCTTGCATCGGCTGCAGAAAGGAGACACAGGCTGGCAGAGGTTCTGCCCGAAGGGCACGAGCAGATCGTTAAAGGTGATCCAATACTTACGTGGCAATTTGCCGCGGAGAGCCTTTTCCGTCTCGTCCGGAGTTTTGGTTTTCACATACCCCCACCGATTGCTGATCCGATGCACATGAATGTCGACGCAAATCCCCGGTTTCTCATAGCCGACTGTCACCACCAGGTTCGCCGTTTTTCGACCCACGCCCGGCAACGTCAGCAACTCGTCGATCTGATCCGGGACTCGACCCTGATAACGATCGAGCAATTGCGCGCAAATCTGCCGAATCTGTTTCGCCTTGGTCCGGTAAAACCCCACAGGATAGATCGCTGACTCGACAGCCGATTGGGATAGGTGCTGCATGGTAGCGGGCGTCGAGGCCAGGGCAAAGAGCCGCGCGCTGGCTTCAGCAGTGGTCTTGTCTTTGGTTCGAAGACTGAGCAAGCAGGAGATCAGCACGAGGAAGGGATCGCGGCCGGACTCTTTCGCCACGACGCCGACAACCGGATCAGGCCAGCGGGCAATCTCCCGCTTGACCGTTCGGATGACGGCGTGGATCTCGTGCGCCTGCATAGAGGTGCCGGAAAGAAGAGTTGAACTGGAATGGTCTAGCTGGTCGGCAGAGGGAAAAACGCCCGACGTCTATTCGGGACGTCTCTTTGCAAGCCACTTCTGGCGGCGGCGTTGAGCCTCTCGCTCTTTCGCCTTCTTGCGGACACTCGGCTTCTCGTAGTACCGGCGGCGCTTCAGTTCGCGGAACAATCCTTCGCCCGCCAATTTCTTCTTGGCGACCTTCAGGGCTTTTTCAACGTTGTTATTGAAGACCTTAATTTCCATCGTCAGCTACCTTCGACTCTCTTTCAGCGAAGTTTCAGGATATTCAACATGTTTTGGGCCCACGAATCGAAGGGCGGAGTGTAGCATAGCGATTTCGCATCCACAAGCATTTGTTTGGCCACGGCAAACCGTTCCCGGAGAGATGCAACAAGTTGCTGATTTGGTTGAACTTTCATGTTTTCTTCGATCATTCCCACGCAGCCGTCGATCACCGCATCGGCAAGCTGAATTCCCATCTTCAAGTCAGGCTGAAGCTCCGGTTTTGCCTGCGCTAGGAGGCCGCGCAGAAGCGGGATGACCTCGCAACACAGCTTCACAATTTCCATCGGCGTCTCGATCGCACCCAATAACCCGGATGATAGGCGTAGCGCGCGTTCAGGATGGTTCGGTGGAAGTTTCCTCGCTTGGAGCACCTGGGCATAGGCATCCCGATCTGCCTGCACAAGCTCCCGGAGGCGTGTCCCAATCTCGGACAGACGTGTTTCAGCCGCACGGGCGCGATTCAGTTTCGCCACCATGGTGCCCAACGTCGCCGCAAAAGAAGCTGCGAGAGCCCCCACGCTTCCCCCCGTCAATCCTTGCTCGGCGGCCACCGCGGCAACAGGAGCGGCGGGCTTCGCGGGTAGCGACGGTAATGCCTTGGCCAGTGGCGACCCGGCCAGCCGCCCGATCGCTGCTCGCGACTCGGCGCTGTCCAACCGCATTTCGAGCACTTGCTTCCCTTCAAATCGATCGAGACGAAGCGCCTGCTGCGCCGTATCAATGAGGCATTGCTCTGGCACCAACCCGACAATCTCCGTCCCGGCCACTTCCACTCCACGGGCTGCGGCTTCTCGCGCCACAGCAGCGAACGCCACGTGGAGCGGCGTCTCTTCATAGTTCGTCAGATTCATCGAGACCTGGACGAGCCCCTGGCTTTTTAATGCCACGCCGATCGCTTTTACCCAGGGAAGTCCTCCGCTCGACTGCCGAACGGCTTTCGCAATCGCCTTGGCAACCGACAAATCCGCGCTCGTCAAATTCACGTTAAAGGCGATGAGCGGCCAGCGCGCGCCCACCACTGTGGCTCCGGCGGTGGGATGCAGCTGCTTCGGGCCGAAGTCCGGCACCCAAGCCGTGTCCGTGGCCATCCGGTCGGCGAGTCCCTTCAGGCCACCTTTCCGAATCCATTCCAGCTGGACGCGCTCAGGCCTCGCCGCCGCCTGTTCGTAGAGAAACACGGGGATTTTCAGTTCATTACCGATACGTTGGCCCACCATGCGAGCCAGTTGCACACAATCCTGCATGCTGACCTCGCGAATCGGAACGAACGGCATGACATCGGTTGCACCTACGCGCGGATGTTCACCATGATGGTTCCGCAGATCGATCAGCTGAGAGGCCAATCGCGCCATTTGAAAGGCCACTTCGGCGACGGCATAAGGCCGTCCGGCAAAGGTGACCACCGAGCGATGATGATCCCTGTCGTGTGACTCATCCAGCAAGGCCACGCCGGGCACGGATCGAACCAGGGCGACCAAGGCTTGGATGGCGTCAGGTTTCCGGCCCTCACTGAAATTCGGCACACATTCGACAATCTGGCTCACGGCATTCCTTCTTCCGCGCGTGTAGACTTATCTGCTGCCTGGGGGAGTCTGAGACAAGAAAAAAGCCGGAGGCAGACGACTCTACCCTCCGGCTTGGAAGAAACAGGACGGCTTCGCATCCGCGCGCCCGTCGCTACGTGCTACTTGGCCTTCTTGACGAAGGCCTTGTAAATCCGTTTGGAAGAACTTTGCTCCTCTTCCAACCCCACCATTTCGTGGCCGGTCGTCTCACACCAGGCCGGCATATCTTTTTTGATGCCTTCATCGTCCGAGACCACTTCCAGCACCTGCCCCATGGTCAGTTCCTTGATCTTCTTCGAGGTCAAAATAATCGGCATCGGGCAGAAATACCCCAGCGTATCGAGCTTCACATCAGCCTGTATCATGCCCTCTCCTCAGCCCTGCTCAGATAAACAAATTGACACTGCCCTGCTTGGCTTCCGCCAGGTACGTGGTCACTCCGGCAAATTGGTCGATGCCGTCGATCAACGTGTCTTTCGTAATCCCCATCAAACCCATCGTCGTGGTGCAGGCGATAAAGCGCACGTCGAGATCCATCGCCATCTGCATCAGCTCCGGCACGCCGGGCATCCGATTCTGCTTCATCACGACTTGCATCATCTTCGTACCCAACCCCCAAAAATGGAAGCGAGACAACGGCAACGTATCGGCGCCACCTTTATTCAAGAAGCCGAACATCCGACGCAGCCAATCGGAGGCCGAACTGCTCGCGCCCTTTTTGCGGATCGTGTTCAGGCCCCAGAAGGTAAAAAATACCGTCACGCGCATCCCCATCGCAGCGGCGCCCGTGGCGATGATAAAGGCCGCCATCGCCTTGTCGAGGTCTCCGCTGAGGAGCACGATCGTGACACGGTCGGCCTTTGAATCGCGGAGTTCCGCCAGCGCGGCGGTGGGCTCGATTTGTGCGGTCGTCATGGCTTCCCTCGCATTTCTTGGCACAAACGGCGGATTCGTCTCGAAAATGACTATAGTCTCCACATCTTTTTTTTGTCAAGAAATGCAGTGCCGCGACGGCGATCGTCTGCGCGCATGGCGCAGCACAGCGACCTTCGCGCCAATGACCGATTGCTTGACCTGTTGCAGACCCGCCGTTATAGTCCACTCGTCCGCTGGGCCCTTTGTCGTATCCCGGTAATCCATGAGTACAGACCTCATCACCGAACTCAAACCGACGAAAAGTGCGCCGCTGTTCGGCTTCTGGTATCCGGCCGCCACGAGCAGCTCCTTGGCCGTTGGACAAATGCAAACACAGGTCATGTTGGGATTACCCATCCTCATCTGCCGGGACCGCCAGGGGCAGGTCGCAGCCATGCGCGATATTTGTCCGCATCGGGGGATGCCGCTGTCGTTCGGCCATTTCGACGGGGAGCGTGTCGAATGCGCCTACCATGGCTGGCAATTCGATACGGGCGGCCGCTGCCGCCATATCCCCGCGCTGGTCGAAGGTTCTGCGCTTCAACCGGAGAAAATCGGCATCACATCCTATCCCTGCCGGGATGAAGATGGATACGTGTGGGTCTTTCTCCCCGATCCGCAGCAGCCCAATCAACCGGTACCTGATCTCCCGCGGTTGCCATTGCCCTCTGCGCCGTATCGCATGGTGCAGATTTCTACCATCCTCGATTGCACGATCGACGACGGCATCGTCGGCCTCATGGATCCGGCTCACGGCCCCTTCGTCCACCAAAGTTCCTGGTGGCGGACGCAGGCCAGCATGCACGACAAAGCCAAAACCTTCGAGCCCATCCCCAACGGATTTCGTATGGTGCCCCACGCACCGTCCAAAAACAGCGGGCCCTACAAATTGCTGAATAAACTCTACGGCGGCCCGCTCACCACGACCATCGACTTCGTGCTGCCCAACCAGCGGTTCGAGTTCGTGCAGTGCGGGTCGCTGTTTGTCTCCTCGCGCGCAACGGTCACGCCGGTGGGTGAGCAGCAATGCCGAATCGATTTCACCGCCGCCTGGAATATCCTCCCTTGGCTACCCTTCGCCAAACCCCTGTTCCGGTATTTTGCGAATATCTTCATGAAACAAGACAAACAGGCTATGGAGCGGCAGGCCGTCGGCCTGAAGTACAAACCTGCGCTCATGCTGATCGATGATGCCGACACCCTGGCCAAGTGGTACTACAAGCTGAAGGCCGCCCACCTCGCAGCCGTGCAAACCGGACGCCCGATGGACCATCCGCTCAAAGGCCCTGTCACATTGCGATGGAGGAGTTAACTGCAGCAACTAGCTGAGTGGATGACTCGTGCCATGGTTGGGCTCGTTCAAAAGTGCCATGGCCCGACGGATTTGCTCGCGGGATCCGAGCAACGTCACGACGTCGCCGGCTTGCAGCCGCACGGTTTCAGGTGGGTTGGACTGAGTCACCTGGCTGCGGGTCCAGGCAATCACCGATGCGCCGGTCCGCGGACGAATCGATAATTCGGTCAACGATTTGCCCACCGCGGGGGCGTCCTCATCAACCCGGCAGGTTTCCACTTCGACATCGGTCAGCGTCCCTCCGCGCAAATGATGCGCCAACTCCGGCATTTCGCTTCGACGCAGTAGGGCATACCCCTCCCGCCTGATTTGTTCGGCCTTTCGAGCCACGAATTCCTGCGGGAGGCAATAGGTGCGCAGCACCAGAGCAAAGATTTCAATCGATGTCTCGAACTCCTCGGGCACCACGTCATCCGCACCCAGCTGATGCAGTTCTTCCAGCTCCCGCAGATATCGTGTCCGCACGACGATGTGCAGCTTCGAATTAAGACCCTTTGCGACTTTCACCGTTCTTCGAGCCGTAAAGGGATCGGAGAGTGCGATCACGAGGACCTTCGCGTCCTCGATTTTCATGTGCCGGAGGACATTCGCATTCGAGCCGTCGCCGTAATAGATCGGCACGCCATGGCGCGATTCACGGCGCACTGTTTCACCGTCCAGATCGAGGGCCACATGGGGAATTTCGGTTTCGCTGAGCACCCGGGCGAGATTGCGGCCGTTCAGCCCGTATCCCACGATGATCACATGGTCCTTGATGCGGACCTGCCCCCCCTCCAATTGTTCCACGTGCGCCACCGTGCGGGTGGGCATCCAACCCCGGACTCGTTGCAGTGCTTCGATCCGCCGACCCAAGTGAGGCGACCATTGCATCACAAACGGGGTCACCACCATCGTCAGCACCGACACCGCGAGAAAGAGCTGATACTGATCTCCCATGAACAAGCCGGCATCCTGTCCCTGCTGCGCGAGGATAAAGCTGAATTCACCGACCTGCGCGAGTGCCACCCCGACCAGCACCGCCGATCTGGGCGGGGCGCCCGACGCCACCATCGCTCCGGCCCCAGCGAGGAGTTTCCCGGCAATGACAGCCACCAGAAGTCCCAGCACGATGAACGGATGGTCCAACACCACCCGCAGATCCATCAAGACCCCGATCGACACGAAAAACAAACTATTGAAACTGTCCCGAAACGGCAGCACCTCGGCCAGCGCCTGGTGGCTGTACTCCGATTCGGACATCACCAAGCCCGCGATAAATGCGCCCAGCGCCAGCGACAATCCCCCCAGCGACGTCAGCCAGGCAATACCGAGGCAGAGCACGATAATCGAGAGCAGGAAGAGTTCCCGGCTCCGACTCCGCACGATATGCCGCAACAATCGCGGCACCAGATACCAGGCCGCGGCGACGATCAACACCACCACGATCGCCGCCTTGAGCAGCGTCAGCAACACCATTCCCATCGCACTTCCGCTGGGTGTCGCCAAAATCGGAGTGACGAGCATCATTGGCACGACGGCCAGGTCCTGAAAAATTAGAATCGCCACGGTGGCGCGCCCGTGAAACGAATCACTCTCGCCCTGCTCGGACAGGGCTTTCAGCACGATCGCCGTGCTGCTGAGCGATAATAAGAAACCCCAGAAGATACCCTGCTGATAGGAGAGCCCTACGGCCAAAGCCCCGAGCAAGGCCAGGACGAGTACCCCGCCGGTTTGCACCGGCGCGGCTACCGCGAGAATGCGGCGGGCTGAGGCAAAGTGCGCAGACGAAAACTCCATGCCGATCGTGAAGAGCAACAGGACGATGCCGATTTCGGCCAACACCTGGACTTGAGACACATCGGGAATCAGATGCAACCCATGCGGACCAATCAGAGCACCCGCCACAAGAAATCCAGCAATCGACGGCAACCGGAACTGATGAAACACGAAGACCACCGCGGTGGACACCGCATAGATCACCAACAGATCGCCAAGAACCGCGTAGTCACTCATAGGGCAACAAATGTGAAATGTCAGTTTACATGGAGGCTGGACGCCGATGTGTGACGCAGCATACCGTAGGGCCGGCATTGGGACAAGGAGTTCTGCTTGTCCGGCATCCGCGATGCTCGGCTAAGAGTATGCGCCTGGCTGCACGTCCGGCACACAAGGGAGGGATCTTTGCGCGCGATCATTTTCGACTTCAATGGTGTCATCGCCGACGATGAGATCACGCACCTGGAATGTTTTCAGCAGGCGTTGAACGAGACTGGACTCACCTTGAGCAAGGAAGAGTACTACGGGACCTACCTCGGCATGGATGAGCGGACCTGCGCCGCCGCGCTACTCGCCAGACGAGACGGAACCTGCGATCCCGCCATCCATGCTCGGATCATCGAACGGAAAGCGGCACTCTTCCACGACCACACCGCCACACACCCAGCCGCGTTGTTTCCTTGGGTGACCCCCTTTGTGGATCGGGCGGCTGAACAGTATCGGTTGGCAATCGCATCGGGTGGTAGGAGAGAACAGATCCGGTCTGCTCTTGCAGGTCATCCCATCGAGCCTGCATTTGAGGTGATCGTCTCTGCCGATGAATGCGGCATCGGTAAGCCGGCCCCCGCCATTTACGAATGTGCGCTCCGGCAACTCAATGCCAAGCGCCCCAAACCGCCCCTCCTACGAGCCGGTGAATGTCTGGTGATCGAGGATTCCCGCGCCGGGATTCACGCAGGATTACGCGCAGGGATGCGAGTGCTCGCCCTGGGGACGACTTACCCGGCCTCGCAGCTCACCGAAGCGCATCTTGTCCTACCAAGCCTGGACGGAGTCGATCCGGCAGAATTGGCTCGGCGGCTTTTCTAGCCACGCCACCCCGAAGACCGCACTCGATAGGAAAAACGGATTAGCAGAATTAGAAGGGAATGCGAATGCCCATTTGAAACTCGTTCGGCATCATGCCTTTGCCCAGAGACTCGCCGAAGAGATTCTGCTGCGGCAAGGTTGGCTGAGGAATCAAGGCCCGATCGCGCTCCGTCACGTAGCCTCCGCCAAACCCAGCACCGATGTAGGGGATTAACGTCTGCTCGCTGACACGCAACCGTCCACTCAGCACAGGCGACTGACGGAACAGGTCCGCCCGCTGTTCGTTGAATGCGGGGACATACACGACCTCTCCCTGCGGGCGACTCCCTAACTCAGCCAGAGATGGTACAGGATGCGATGGCGAGTCAGCTGACGCCTGGCGCACATCTACACTCAGCACACAGCCGGCGACCAGAACAAGCGAGACCATTCGAATGGCCTTTGGAAAGGTAGACCCCATGATTCATACCTTACTCCATGCGTGAATCCACAACAAGTGGCTGACCGACCTGCCCATGCAACACGGCGCACGGCCATTTCGCCAATGCCGCTAGTGTGGTCTGGTAAGAGCGGTGCAATGGAAGGCTGATGGGGAGCCTGACGAGATGGCGCCGCAGAGAGGCCGGCTCAGGAATCTGACTTCGGTTTCGTCAGACCTTGTAATACTCGCGATACCACTCCACGAATCGGGCGATGCCCGTTTCGATCGACGTGGCCGGCTTGAAACCCGTATCCCGCATGAGATCCGCCACATCGGCATAGGTCGCCGGCACATCGCCGGGTTGGAGGGGCAGAAGATTTTTTTCAGCCTTCTTACCGAGCGTCTGTTCCAGCACCTCGATGAATCGCAGGAGGTCTACAGGCTGGTTGTTGCCGATATTATAGAGTCGATAGGGCGCCGAGCTGCTGCCGGGATCGGGCTGATCACTCGACCACTGTGGATCAACCTGCGCGGGCCGATCGAGTGTGCGTAACACACCCTCGGCGATATCATCGACATAGGTAAAATCGCGCTGCATCTTCCCGTGATTGAACACATCGATGGGTTTGCCTTCGAGAATCGCCTTGGTGAACAAAAACAGCGCCATGTCGGGGCGGCCCCAAGGCCCGTAGACCGTGAAGAATCGCAATCCGGTGATCGGGAATCGATACAGATGCGCATAACAATGCGCCATCAACTCGTTGGCTTTTTTGGTGGCAGCATAGAGCGACACCGGATGATCGACATTGTCATGCACCGAAAACGGCATCTTCGTATGGCCACCGTACACCGAACTCGTGGACGCATAAACCAGGTGCTCGACCTTGTGATGGCGGCAGCCTTCCAGAATATTCAGAAACCCCTCGATATTGCTGGCGGTATAGGCATGGGGATTCACGAGGGAATATCGCACGCCGGCCTGCGCCGCCAGATGCACCACACGTCGAATGGGTTGCTGTTCGAAGAGGGCCGCCATGCCGGATCGATCCGACACATCCACCTTCGCAAATTGAAACTGCGGGTGCGTCTGCAGGCGAGCCAAACGGGCTTCCTTCAGGCGAACGTCGTAATAATCGTTCAGATTGTCCAACCCCAGAACGGCATCCCCGCGATCCAATAATCGCCTGGCCACATGGGATCCGATAAACCCGGCGGCGCCGGTAACGAGCACCAATCCCTTCACAGAACCCATAACGACTTTCCCCTTCTGGACATTATCTGGCCCGCTTCATAAATGTCGGTTCGCCATGATCGAGCCGGTACAGTGGCATGGGCGAGAGGGCCTCGACCACAGACGAGACCTGGACCGATCCATCCTCGGCAATGCGGAACCGATCCAACGCCTGAGCGCGATGATACCGGCAATCATGTGGGGACAGAAGATCTTTGAGTTTTTCCGGCGGCTCCCAGTTGGCGGTCAGCAATGCGGTGCGCGCGGGATTGCGCTGACTGAACATGAACGACAAATGGTCCGGATACCAATCGGCGCCGCCCGTGGCGTAGGAGACGAACAGCCGGGCCTGCGCGGCGGCGCATAACTCACTCAAGTAACTATTGGTGAGATATCCGTTCTCCCCCACCTCGAGCCAGAGGCCGGGATGGGAGAGAGACGCATGGGCGGCATAACTGCGAATTTCTTGCAGCTGCTGCTGAGAGGCGAGCACGAACGAGATGGGACCATATTTCTGAACCAACTGCTGAATGACGCCTTCCTTGATCGCCGACCGTCCGCTGTTTGTCGGCCCGCTATCGGCATGGACCAGCACATTTTGCCCACGATCGGTCACGAGATAACAATTTCGCGGCATCTCGAGATCGCAGGGATCTTCACCGTAAAACGGCACCGAGACCACGGCACCGCCATCAAAGTTCCAGGTCTCGCCGTGCGCCAGTTCGATGATGTGGGTGAACCCCAACTCCCGCAGCAACGGAAGGTAGTCGTAGAAAAACCTCTTGCGGTTCCGCCGGCTGGGAATGACGATCGGAACATCCTTCGGCACATGCAGCAGCGTCCTGGGATCGACATGGTCGTCATGATCATGCGTCAAAAAAATGGCCGCCGGCTTCGGTAACAAGGACACCCACAGGCTCGGCACATTCGATTCCGCAAACCAGGGGAGCAGCCAAGGATCGAACAGCAGGAACTGATCGCGCTGCCGATACATGAGCGCCGCATGACCGAGATGAATCGTGTCCCGATCAGCCGTATGCTGCAGCCAGTGATTGCGAACTGAGGTATTCGGAGCAGGGGCCAGGCACTCATATTGGAGAAACATTTCCATCAATTGAGTCAGCAGCCGTTCGCCATCCCGTCCGGCCGTGGCGACGATGGTTTGAATCGCGCCGGCTTGCTGTGTGCCGTCCAGCATGCCCAGCAACTTTCCGACCAACGGCCCCATCGGGCGTTCAAAGGAAACGGGAATGGCCTGGCGTTTTACCGCATTGAAGATGCGCAGACCGGTATTCACCACCGTGGCCGATTTTGTCGCATCGAATGGATGCGACCAGACAAATTGCCCGTCTGGCTGTCGGCGTGCCGTAATGTGCTGGCTGAGCTGCCGGCGAGAATTCACTAGTTCGGCGTAGGCATCCTCAAGCCGCACTCTGGTCTGGGGATCGCCGAGGGCCGAGCGCCGTGAGAACACGTCGCTGATTGCGGTTTCCACGCAGGCGAGAAACAGGCTGTGCGCCTCGTGCAAGCTGGCCACGACCTCCGGAGCGACGCCACCGATAAATGGAAACGGCCCCGGCGGTTGATTGCTTTCAAGCTGCACCCACACCCAGGGGGCGAGGCCCACATACTGATCGCGTGACAAGGTATTCCAGATTCCCATGATCGTCGAGGTGCGGCGAGGCTTACAGTTTCAGTTCCATCCGGCTGAGTGTCGGTTCGTACAAGGCCTGAATCACGTTGCCGTCCGGATCGGTAAAATAGAAGGAATAACTGCCGTCACGATGTTGCTTGGGCGGCTTGGCGATCGCGGCCCCATACTGAGCCGCGCCCTGCTGCACTTCTCGAAACATCTCATCCACATGGGCGGGACTATCCAGAATCACGCCGAAGTGATCGAGTAACTGGCCCCCGAGAGGCTGGTAGTGGGCCAACTCTCCCGCGCCGATCTGGTGCAATGCCAGGTTGTCGGATCCCGAACTAAAGTAGACGTTGTCGGGGTCCGGCTCCCAGACCACCTTCATGGCCAAAAAATGTTCATAGAAGGCGCGCGACCTCGCCAGATCGGTCACACGCAGCGCCAGATGTCGCAAGCCTCGGTGGGTCGTCACGCCGAAGTCTCCCCGGCCGTATAGTAGGTGGGGGGCTGTCACCCCGTCAATCCTCAATCTTCTGCTTCCGCCCTCCCCGCCACCGGCGTCTTTCCTCCACCGGCCGTGTTTGAAAACTGCCCGGCTGTGGTACGATCGGGCATCGATTCTCTCGAACCAAAGGAGCTTGGAGCTATGTTGGCACGATCTGTCCTGGCAATAGTGGTAGCGCTTTTCGGAATGAATGGCACGGGGTCTCACGCACTCGCCGCGGAACAGGACGCTCAGCCGAAAGAAATCACGGGCAAGGACGGCGCGCCGCTGGTGTTGATCCCGGCCGGTTCCTATCCCATGGGGGTGCCGACCGGCGATCGTGACGGCGGGCGCGATGAATATCCGCGACACGTCATCGACATCGACCCGTTTTACATCGATAAGTATGAGGTCACGAACGCGCGGTACTTGGAATTCGTCAAGGCCACGAACCATCGCGTGCCGCAAAATCCCAAGAACCCCACCCGCAATCTGTGGGAAGGCATCGGTATTCCTGCGTCGCTCGCCGACCGCCCGGTGATCAATGTCGATTGGTCCGATGCCGACGCCTATTGCAAGTGGGTAGGCAGGCGGCTCCCGCGCGAGGCCGAGTGGGAAAAAGCCGCCAAGGGCAACCATGATTGGCGCTTTCCCTGGGGCAACGTCGAACCAACCAATGGACACCTCAACTTCAATCAGAAATGGATCGGCGAAAAGACGTTGATGCCGGTGGGGAGTTACGAGAAGGGCAAAAGTCCCTACGGCGTCTATGATATGGCGGGGAACGTCTGGGAATGGGTCAACGATTGGTATGATCCGAAATATTACGAAAAGAGTCCCGACAAGAATCCTCCTGGTCCGGACAGCGGCGACAAGAAAGTCATTCGAGGAGCCGGATGGCAGAACGAAACGCCGACGGTTCGTATCTTCACCCGCGTGGATAGCGATCCGACCATGAGAAATGAATCGACAGGATTCCGCTGCGCAATGGATGCGAAATAGCCTATCGCTCGACTGGGCGATACTGGGTCGCCGGGGGTGTCATGGCCAGTGCGGGATTCAATGGGTTAACCGTCGTCTCTTTCGAGTCGCGCATGGCAGCAGAGATGGCGCGGCTCATCGAGCGCCACAGCGGCAAACCGCTCGTGACGCCGTCGTTGCGGGAGATTCCGCTTGAGGACAATTCGGCGGCCCTGCAGTTTGGCGAACAACTGATGAGGGGAGGGTTCGACGTGCTGGTGCTGATGACCGGCGCCGGCACCACCGCCCTCTTTGAGATCCTCCATAGTCGCTACACCACAAGCGCCGTGGCCGCAGCGGTGAAGAACACCGTCCTCGTGGCCCGTGGTCCCAAACCGGTCGCCGCGCTCAAGGCGCTGGGGTTCCAACCGACGTTAACCGTCCCTGAGCCTAATACCTGGATGGATGTCGTCTCGACTTTGGATGCCTCTCGCCCCGTAAAGGGCTTGCGGGTGGCGGTGCAAGAATATGGGGTAACGAACCGCGACCTATTAGAGGCCCTGAGGCAGCGGGGAGCACACGTCACTCCAGTACCCATCTATCGCTGGGCACTCCCGGAAGACACGGCGCCGATGAAGGAGGCCTTACGTCAGATTCTGGCGGGACAAGTCCAGGTAGTGCTGATCACCAATGCCGCCCAATTCGATCACATGATGCAGCTGGTAGAACAGGAGGGCCAAGCCGTCCCATTCAAGCAAGCCTGCGGGAGACTGGTCGTCGCCTCCATCGGCCCGACGGCCAGCGAACGCATCCGCAGCCACGGCCTCTCCGTGGACTTCGAACCCTCGCATGGGAAAATGGGCATTCTCGTGAAAGAAACGAGCGAGCAAGTCCACCGGCTCTTGAGCAAGAAGCGAACTTCCTGAAGGTCCTCCGCCAGCCGGCCAGGCACCATTCCGACAACTCAAGCCAATCGTCCGAAGCTATTTCGCTTCAGCCTGGGGTGCGCCAGCCGATTCATTTACGTCCCGCGCACAGCGGAACCCCATCCAATTCATTTTGGTGTTCGGATCCGTGCCATTACGCTGGGCGACGCGCACGCTGGGTGTGCTGTCGATCCAGCCGCCGCCGCGAAAGCTTCGCTGGCTGCCGGTCTCGGGGCCTTTGGGATTTTTGGCCGGTCCGATGCTGTAGTATTTCGGGTCGTACCAGTCATTGACCCATTCGGCCACGTTGCCGGCCATCTGAAACACGCCATAGGGGCTGATCGCATTGTCATACTTATCGACCGAGATAATCGGCGGATAGAGCAACAGCCGTTCCGGGCGATCCCGCACCGGCCCGGACAAACCGGTCCGGCCGAAGTTGGCCCGCGACAGTCCGGCCATTTGATTGCCCCAGGGATAGATGCGCCCGTCTTCACCTCGGGCGGCCTTTTCCCATTCCGCTTCGGTGGGCAACCGTTTCCCCACCCACTTGCAATACGCCTCCGCGTCGAACCAGGAGACATGCATCACCGGATGGCTGACCATGGTCTCCTGAAAATTCCCTCCGTCGTACTGCCAATCGATCAACGGGCCGAGATCATGGGCCAGCACATATTTGAGAAACTGCACGGTCGTCACTTCGTATTTGTCGATGTCGTAGGCATCCACATAGACTTTACGTTGCGGGAACTCGGCCAGGTAGGAATTTTTATCGACCTTCCGGTCGCTTCCCATGAGAAACTCGCCGGCCGGAATACGAATCATCTCATCGTGCGCCAGCAACTTGGCGCGTTCCATCGCCAGCGTCTTTCCTTCAGGCGTCCATTCGCGGACGACGTCCGCCACATCGAGCGCATACAGAGATCCACTCATTGCCCACACGGTCGCACTCAGAGCCCATACGGCTATTCCTCGCTTGCCCACGATCACGCTCCTTTATGTTCCGGTCATCTACATCGGCTGGTGATTCGGCTCCGCCGCAGCCGGCTGATGATCAAATTCTTCCAAGGGTTCGAAGTTGAGCGGCAACTGAAACAGGTAATCGATCAACGGCCGGAATTTGACATGCTGATACTCGACGATCCAGCTTCCATCCTTTTTGGCGAGTTTCATCGGGAAGTGAATGTCGGTGGCCAGCCACTGGTAGTACACCTCCGTCCGCTCGCCGTCCTTGACCGTCACTTCATACAGCGTCGTCGGATGTCCCTCGCGCGTTTCCGTTCCGATTTCTTCACGCGCAATCTCCCCCTCCAGATGCTCTGACACCTTGAGATCTTGCTCGGCCTTATAGGGCACGGTCTTAAAATGCTTCATGCGCGACAGCAGCAGCCAGACAACCTGCTTATCTTTGCGCACGATGCTGATGTTGACGGGCCCCATCGTGTGGTGTTCGATCCGCCACATATTGTCGCGATAATAAATGTTGGATTTCTGGGTCCGGCCGTTGATCTTCGTGATCTGATCGGCCGTAAACTCCAACGCTCCGGCGTCCATGCTGCCGATCGTCCATGTCAACGCCAGCGCCGCCCCTGCCAGTTTCCAGGACCCCATGCGGCGTATCCTACCGGTGACCTGCTCGAATTTTCCAGTCTGCGTGATTCCCATCGCCATGTCCTTTGATTCCCATTCACTCACTCGTTGCTCCCACCTGGCCGTCCCAGGACGCCGCGCGCGATGAAACCGGCGTACCGAGACCCGACAGCGGCCACGATGCTCAAGACATCCTCGCTGCACTTCGACCAGCTGCGGTGTCTGCTGAAACCGGCGTCACAGGATGGGGGCGGGCTGCTTCCCTGGAGAGAGGTACCCCGCCACATGCGCGGTTGCTGGCTCAGCCTGCCCGGCACAGCGCCGGGCAGGCGCATGGCCCCTGAGAGAGGCGGTTCGACTTACGATTTCGCCTTAATGCATTCGATGTCCAATCTGATAAAGACGTCGTCTCCGACCACCAGGCCGCCGCTATCGAGGGCCTTGTTCCACACCATGCCGAAATCTTTCCTGTTCAGTTTGCCTTCAGCCGTAAATCCCGCGCGCGTGTTCCCCCACGGATCCTTCGCGACGCCGTTGAAATTGCCCGTCAGCGCAATCTCCTTGGTGACGCCGTGCAGCGTGAGATCGCCGACCGCCACATATCCGTCGCCGGCCTTCTTGTAGCTTTTCATAGTGTACGTGATGGTCGGGTACTTTTCGGCGTCGAAAAAATCGGGATTGCGCAAATGCGCGTCGCGTTTTTCGTGATTGGTCGTCACCGACGCGGTCTTGATCGTTGCTTGAAGAGCTTTGACCGTTCCGGCATCAGGATCCATTTCGATGAAGCCGGTGTAGTCCTTGAAGTGTCCGGTCGTCTTCGACACCACCATGTGGGCAACCTTGAACTCCACGATTGAATGGTCGAGATCCACGTCATATCGCGCCGTTTCTGCTTGCGCAAAAGTTGCGCCCAACACCATTCCCGTTCCGAGACACCACATGGCTACTGCACGACCAGTCCCCTTCGTCATAGTTACTCCTTTGTAGAACCGCTTGCCGCGGCTCCTTCTTTGGATGGTGAGGCCGGGGGTGGAGTGGATTTCGACGGCTTTTTCTCAACCGTCATTTCCACATCGCGCGTGGCGACTTTCGCCCCCGTTCGCATACGCACATGTACATCGACGACATCGCTGCCGAGATCGGCCGGGATCGGGGGAAACGGCTGGGCATGAATGATCGTTTGAAGCCCCGCATCGTTCACATCACGAGCCCCGGAACTTTTCTCCAATTGAATCACCTGGGCAATCCCACTCGCATACATCTTGAACTGCACACGAACCGTTTCACTGCTGGGCGCGCGACGAATGGAACGGATTTGTCGGCTCCAATTCCGGCTGATCAGATCACTCACCTGTTTCCAATAGGCTTTGGATTCTCCGGGCGGAGGAAGGGGAAGCAGATCTTCCTCCGCGATCGTCGCATTCACGGCCATCGCTTGCTCCGTGGCCTTTTGCACGGCCGCCGCATCCGCTTCCGGACTTTCGGCCACCGGTCCAGGCTGGACGTCTGCTTCGGTGTCGTTGGGGGGCGGTTCACCGAGCGTCACGTAGACATCTCGCCTCAAAAATTCTTCCAGTCCGCTGATCTTCGCGCGCGCGAATGACACCCGCACTCGCACGGCCTTCGGATGCACCGTGGTACGGCTCTTCAACGTGGAATTGGGCTCCAGAATCACCGTGCCCTGGTACACTGAAGCCGTCGGGTCCTCACTCAAGGACACCGTTTGGCTTTGAAATCCGTTGGACTCAATCATGGCCATGACGGATTCCGCTCCGGCCGGCACGCCGCCCAACGTGATGCTCAACACCACATCTTTGCCGGCCTGCACCGACCCGTCCGGTTCGGTACTGACCAGATCAAACTGGGCCCAGCGTTTGGGGGCTGCCGGAGCCTGATTGGTGGTCGGACCGGCTGAGACTGGAAGAGACAGACTCACGCAGAACATCACTCCCAGTCCAAGCATGAGCCTTGCGTATGTGGAGTGTACCTGAGACTGCATGCTCGCATCCTACCCAGGCGCCCTACTCAGTTCAACCCGTTTTTTGGGCGCCATCCGAGATACGAGCTGATCGGCATGAGACCCGCCTGCGGCAGATCCCGGCAAGTTTCTGCTTTGGCTAGGCATTTCTGAGGGTCTTGTTATAATGAACCCATGCGCGCGCTGGTGAAAACTGCCGCCCAACCAGGCCTGACCTATACCGAACGTCCCGATCCCACCCCGGGCCCTAACGATGCGGTCATCCGGGTCAAAGCGACATCGCTTTGCGGAACCGATGCCCACATCTACAATTGGGACGACTGGGCCCGTAGTCGAATCCATCCTCCACGCATCATCGGCCATGAAATGTGCGGCGAGGTCGTCGCCGTCGGGGCGGATGTCAGCCTGGTGAAGGTGGGCGACTATGTCGCGGCAGAATCACACTTGACCTGCGGCGCCTGCTTTCAATGCCGTACCGGCCAAGCTCATGTCTGTAAGAACTACCGTATCCTCGGCGTCGATCTGGATGGATCGTTTGCCGACTACATCGTGCTGCCGGAGACGGTCCTCTGGAAAACCTCGCCCGACATTCCCCCGGAGCTGGCGTCTTTGCAGGAACCGTTGGGCAATGCGGTCGATGCGGCGCTGGTCGAGGACCTCACCGGCCACACCGTCTTGATTACCGGTTGCGGCCCGACCGGCCTCTTTGCCGCCGCCGTCGCCCGCACGGCGGGCGCCGCCACCATCATCGCCACCGATGTCAGTGACTACCGTCTTGGATTGGCCAAACAGGTAGGAGTCGACCATGTGCTGAACGCGAACACCGACGGACCAGAGGCCATCGCCGCGGCCATTCTCGACATCACCAAGGGTGAAGGTGTCGATGCCTCGCTGGAGATGTCCGGACATCCTACCGCGCTGCACCATGCCTTTCGTTCCGTCAAAAACGGCGGCCGCGTCACGCTCTTCGGCATTCCCAGCGGCCCCGTGACCTGCGATCTCGCCAATGAAGTCATTTTCAAAGGCATTCGCGTCCACGGCATCACCGGCCGCCGGCTCTTCAGCACCTGGTATCGCTTGGCCGGTCTCTTCAAAGCCGGGCTCAACATCCGCCCGGTCTTGACCCATACCTTCCCGCTCAAAGACTTTGCCCAAGGATTTGAATTGATCAAGTCCGGCCAATGCGGCAAAGTAGTTCTGTTTCCATAACCGGCGGGATCGAGAGTCGCACGAGACTGATCAAAGTTCCGAGGTTCCCTCAGCCGTTTCACATTTTACGCACCACGTTTCACGAAAAAATGGCGTACACATCCCTGAAGCAAGCCGCCGAACAGCAGCTGGCAGAGATCCGCGCCGCCGGCCTCTATAAAACCGAGCGGCAGATTTTAAGCCCGCAGAGCAGTGAGATTCGCGTGGCCCAAGGTGAGGTCGTCAATCTCTGTGCGAACAATTATCTCGGGCTGGCCAATCATCCTGATGTGCGCCGGGCGGCGGCAGACGGCCTCAAAGAATACGGGTACGGCATGGCCTCGGTGCGATTTATTTGCGGCACGCACGAATTGCACAAGCGGCTTGAGCAGGCTATCAGCACCTTTTTCGGCACCGCGGATACCATCCTCTACAGCTCCTGTTTCGATGCCAACGGCGGATTGTTCGACACGCTGCTCGACGAACGGGACACCATCATCAGCGACGCCCTGAACCACGCCAGCCTGATCGACGGCATTCGTCTCTGCAAAGCTTCGCGCTTGCGTTATGCCCATGCCGACATGACGGAGCTGGAAGCGCGATTGGCGGAATCCACCGCGAGCCGGGTGCGCATGATCGTCACGGACGGGGTCTTTTCGATGGACGGCGATCTGGCCAAACTCGATCGCATCGCCGATCTCGCCGACCGCTACGGCGCAGCCGTGGTCGTGGACGATAGCCATGCGACCGGGGTCTTAGGGAAAGGCGGCCGCGGCACTCCCGATCATTTTGGTGTGGCTGACCGGATCGACCTCACCACCAGCACCTTAGGCAAGGCGCTGGGTGGCGCGACCGGCGGATTTACCACCGGCAGAAAAGAACTCATCGAGCTGCTACGACAACGGTCGCGACCCTATCTGTTTTCAAACAGCCTGCCGCCGGTCATCGCCGCCGCCGCGCTGAAAGCCATCGCCTTAGTCGAGCAAGGCGACCATTTGCGCATGAATTTGATGGAGCAGGCCGGCTGGCTCCGCGGTCAGTTGGCGGCGCTCGGCTTCACTCTCGTGCCCGGCCATCATCCTATCATTCCCGTCATGCTGGGTGACGCGACGATCGCCACGCGGATGGCCGACCGACTGCTGCAGGAAGGGATCTATGTGGTGGGATTCAGTTATCCGGTCGTGCCGAAGGGGCAGGCGCGTATTCGTCTGCAACTCTCCGCGGCCCACACCCGCGCGCAACTCGAACGAGCCGTCGCCGCCTTTGCCACCGTGGGACGCGAACTCACGATCATCGGGTAACACGTTATTCGCGGATCTGATTGCGCCGCTTCTGGATGTAGGCGTTTTTCACCGCCGTATACAAATCCAGTGTGGCTTCCTCTACCCCTTGAAACTTCTCCAGATTCAACGAGCGGTCATTCAAGATTTCTTCGACCCGGCCACCGATTTGAGCGATGGACGAGGTGGTTCGATTGTGATGGGCCACCAGCGAGGGAATGCCGTTCACTTCGATGATGGGAAACACCAGCCAATTGATCGGATTGAGTGCGATGTCTCCGACATAGCCCACAAGATCACGCAACGTGAACGGGGGCAAAAACGGCAACACCACATACGGTCCCGGCTTCACCCCGTAATAGCCCAGCGTCTGGCCTGTATCCTCTTCCGGTGTGGTGATGTCCATATACTTCGCCACATCGACCAGCCCGCCTAGCCCGAAACTGCTGTTCAAGAGAAACCGGCCGACCTCGGTGCCCGCACCGGACAATTTTCCTTGGGCGAGATTGTTGATCAGGCGAGAAGGAAAGCGGATGTTGTAGAACAGGTTGCTGATGCCGATCTGTACCGGATTCGGCACTACCGCATTGTATCCCCGCGCAGCCGGTTTGAGCACCCACCGATCGACTTGCCGGTTAAACTCAAAGATTTTGGTGTTCACCGGTTCCCAGGGATCATACTCTTCGCCCCCTGCGGGCTCGTCGCTCCTGGCAAAGGGGTCATAAAACGGATCTTCTTCAGGTTCGCCAAGCAGGTCCTTTGCAGCCGCAGGCGGAGCGTTCTTATTCGCGACCAGGACCACCCCATTGGACGAGACCGCTGGAGCGGCGGCAACCTCAACCGCTTTCGCATCGTCAGCCCGCGACTCCCCTCGCGCAACGGATTCAACTCCGGCTCCGGCCTGCAGCGTGGATGGAGACGGACCACCGGCACATCCCACCACGACTAGAACCGAGACTGCCGACAGCAGCTCCACGAACCTTCTCGCGCGCACTCCTGTCCGATGCACCATGCCTCCTCGTCGAACGCTGTTCATGTTAGATTTGACTCTGTCGCCGCGCCCATTCAGTGCGGCAAGCGGACGCACTCTAGCAGAATATACGGACAGGTGCAAGATGAAGACGACCTCAGGTATCGATCTTCCGGCCTTCCGCGCGATCGCTCCATCGCATCTTACCAAGCGAGCCGAATCTGCCTAGAAAAAATACAGAAGCTGCGGAGATTTTTTATCAGGTCACCGACCGATGGCAGCGGCAATGAATGCGGACAGCTTGGCAAAATAGGCCCGCCCTCCGACCGACGGCACATCGTTGTGATCGGCTCCACGCACGACATACCACTCCTTGGGATCTTTCGCGGCGGCAAACGCCTGTTGGCCCAGTTCCAGCGGAATGATGTCGTCGCGATCGCCATGCACAAACAACTTGGGCAACGAGAGATGCGGGAGGCGGTCTTCCAATCGAAATGCGGCACCCAGCAACCAGTGCATGGGCAATCCCATATAGTAGTGGCGAGCGACCGCTTCGATCGACGGGAAGCAAGACTCCAGCACCAGTCCCATGGCCGCCCGTTGCGTCGCCAGCTCTCCGGCTACGGCGCCGCCCAATGAGCGGCCGAAGATGACTAGTCGTTCCGGCCTGATGCGGCGCACCTTCGTGAGGTAGTCATAGGCCCCAAGCGCATCTCGGTAGAGACCGTCTTCCGACGGGCGCCCGTGGCTTTTGCCATATCCTCGATAGTCGAACAGAAACACCGACAATCCCTGGCGATAGAGGGCACGAAGATTCTCCAGCCGATGGGTCATATTGCCGGCATTGCCGTGACACCAGAGCAACAGCGCCGACGCGGCCGAGTTCTCCGCGTACCAGCCGAACAGTTTCGTGCCATCGGCGGCCTGAAACCACACATCCTCCAACGGCACTCCGCCGGCGGCAGACCAGTCACGCTCTTCCCATGGATGCGGATGATACACAAAGAATTGATCGAGCAGGCTCATAGCAGCTTAGAAACGCAGTCCGACTCCGAAGAGTCCGTAATGGGCTCGAAAATCTACCGCCAGACCGTCCCAGTGATAATTCGCGGAGAAATAGCGATATTCACCGAAGACAAATACTTTCGGACTCACGAGAACTTGCGCTCCGGCCAAATACTGGTATCCCAGGGCGCGAGCCGAATCAAAATCCTTGTCTGCCCGACCCGTGATATTGGGATTGAGCAGAGTGCCGTGTGACCAGCCGCCGCCGATACCGATGTACGGCGTGACCATCTCACCGGGATACCGAAGGATCAGGTTCAGCATCGTATTCAGCACAAGAAGGTTGGATCGACCGGTGCCGTTGTTCTGCCCGTTCGCCGTGTTGGGAAACGACAGCGCCCCGCCGTGGCCGTACGAATCGATCTCGATGCCGAGCATCCGATGCATCGCGTGAGGAAACAAGCCGATTTTTACGCCCGCGCCAATCCCTGATTGAATGGACGCCGGCACCGTGCTCCCCTGATTAAACAGATGCTGGTCACGAGGCCAGCTCCCCAAGAGGTACCCACCCAAGTCTATTTCACCGAATTCAGCACTATCTGCTGACAGCGGAGACCAGAACAAAGCCGCGAGCAGGATGAAGAGGAGGGGGAACCACATACGCGTCATAGCGTACCATGGCAGAGGCGAAGAAAGAAAAAAGGGTCTTCGGGAAAATCCCGAAGACCCTTTCCTCAGAGGGACAACAAGCGTGATCAGCTACCCTTAACGATCGTGCACCATTCGCCAAGGATGCCGAGGATGTTCTTCGCCGAGTGATCCACCGACGCCACTGTGGTGATTCCGCCGGCCGCTTTCGCTGCCGAGACGCTGGCATCACCGGTCGCCACCCAACCGAGGATGGACGTGCCGCAGGCCTTGCCTTCCTTCGTTGCGCTGTTGTGGGTCGTGGCCACATCGCCGTACTTCGTTTCGTTGTAGATTCCACCCGCCATCGGAGACGCCACGATCTGACAACCGGTGAGGCTGAGATACGCTGCGCTGATCAAGCTCAAAGAAAACAAGACGGTCACCTTCTTCATAAGTCCTCCCTCTCGAGGTTAGTTGATGGCGCCCACCAAGTTGGGGCTCTACGTGGCGGGAGTATAGGTAACCTCTTCAGGCTTGTCAATCGTAAAGCCAGAAGTACCACGTACCATTACGCCGAACCGTACTAACCCTAGGGCCAAATGACTCTCCAACATACGCATGCGTTGATGGTTGGCTTGAACATGTCCCATCACACACTCGACAATGAGCGTGTGAATGTATTGTGGCCGATAGCAATGTGCGAGAAGGATCTCACACTCCAGCCATACAGAGGCCGACGTCACGTTGCGGTATTCCCATAAAACGCAAGTCACACAGGAGCCTAAAAAAACGCCTGCACCGTGAACAACACATCGTTGTCGTGGTCCCGATGGTTATAGTCCAGACGAAGCGCCCAATTCTGCGCCAGTGTATACCGTTGCCCCGCCGACCACCGCACATCATCGGATCGATCGCCTAGCGCATACCGCAGATAGGTTGCTGTCGCCAGCACCCGCCAGCGTTCGGCCAAATCGGCATAAAAACCTGCCGATGCTCCCCCGCCCACACGATGCCGCTCCTCATAGGCCCGGCTGTAATTCCCCTCGACCTCCGCAAACGCAAACAACACTTCACGCCGCAAAAGGTGCGTTTCTGTGGCAGCCCCGATCCCGCCATTCATACTCCAGTTGCTGCACAGCCGGCACTCGCCATGCCTGATGGTCTGCATCCCGACATTCAACTTCCAGGATGGCGCACGAAACAGGCTATCGATGGGCGACAGAGACACCACGTTCAGCAGGGTTGCTCGTTCGATCCGCGCCTGATCGGCCCGGTTGTAGTGACGAAGGCTGATCGAGCCGATCTCGATCTGCGCGTCCGGCGTGTACCCGGGCTCGGGATCGAGCAGATCGTGGTACGCGGTCCTCACGCTGAACTCTTCAAAAGAATCGTTATTGCGCCAGCCTCCGCCGAGACTCGCGCGGGAGGTCTTGTGCCCCGATTCCGGTTGCGTCGCAAAGGGCAGAATCGAGAGATCCTCCGAGGGAATTCGCAAGAGGCTGCGCGCTGTCAGGAGTTGCCGGTTGTGGTCGCGGGCCGCTGTCGCCTGGGACTCATCGCGTTCACCTGTATAGCGTACGTAGTCCGACGCCACATCCAGCACAAACGCCTGGCGCGGCAAGGGCAAGCTCCGCACGTCATCCGACTGCGCCACTGCCGCATCGCGTACCAATCGCTTGACCAATCCATGCTCAGCGGCCGTGAGATGTTCTCGCTTGCGCCGAATGAGGGTCACACGCGAAGGGCGAAACGCGGTGTCCGTCACCAGGCCCGGTTGATCCGCGAGCAGGCGAACGGTGTCTGCGGGAATGGTCCAGAAGCGGAACTTGTCGGTCAAATGCAACGAAGGGTCGGCATATTCCAGCAACGACAACAGGTGGTAGGAACAATTTTCTTTAAAGAAAAAATAGTCGAATGACGCATTTCCGAGTTCCCAGGCATGCATGAGCAATCGCCGGATTTGCGGCTCGCCGAAGTTGAGCCGGTACTCCCAGATATCGCGATTTTCGATATCCCGATACTCCTGTACCTTGAGGTAGTAGGGAATCGTGGAGAAATATCCGCGATATCCCCCGAAAATGCCGCGCACCGGATAGGCCAGTCCTTCGTTTTTGGGAACATCCGCTGCGAAGTTGATGGTGTAGGCCAAGAGGCGGGTCGGAGGGGTCTGACCCCGCTGATCGATCCGGAGAAACGTATGGCCGAACATCGACGCGGGATTGTTCATGAAGGCGGATGGGAAGATAAGCGTGACGGCCTCCGCCTCAAACCCCGCAAACCACGCGTCGAATCGATCGCACTTCAAAGGCTGCAGTTGCGCGTCGTCAAACGACAGTACCGTCTTGAGCCAGGCATACCGCGCCACAAAGGCGCACTGCGCCGGTTGCTTGGAGCGACCGACCAGGTCCGGCGAGAACAATTGCGTCAGCGTCGCGTCGAGTTCGGCCTGCGGATCGGTCTGGCCGTCAGGAGACAAGAAAAACCCTGGTTCGTCCTGCTCACTCGTATACCCGCTGAACAGATTCGCTCGATAGTGAAGCAGGAGATGCCATTCGCGCTCGTTGGCCAACTGCATCTGATGCGCCCGTTGAAGGAGCTGGGGCAGGTACGGCGCGGGCGGCTCTTGCGCCTCGATGGAAGTCGCGAGAAACAGACCGGCCAGGAGGATGAACAGAATATGCACGATTGGAGACAGAACGCAGCGCAGGGCCCCGGCCGATGACCGGAGCCCTGCGATGACTCGATTAGCGACTGACGGCTTGGGCGAGGACGGGGCTCTTGGAGACGGCGTCATTCAGCGTCTTCACCAAGGCCACCGACGAGGTTTCACCATCCTGTACCAGCGCGGTATACCGCTCCTGGGTCAAGGCGAAGAACGCCGCATGCTGCTCGCTGGGCACGCCCATCAGCGTCGCGAGGGACGCCAAGTGCTCGCCCTTTCCTTGCGCCATTTCCTGCGTCAGATTCTCGAAATTCAACAACGCAAACATCGTGGTTTTCTGATCGGCCATGACCTGACCATCATTCGTACAGCCTGACGTTCCGGAGCTGATACCGAACGTCCCGCTGCCAAACGTGCCGTTCGTCGTCGCCATCATCACCTGCGGAGCAATGTTCTTCTGGTTCTTATAGTCAGCCCAGGCCAACTTCCCCAGGCCACAACCGGGTCCTGTATCAGGATTGGCTGCCATCGCCAACCCGGCTTGTGAGGCCACCGCCACCACACCCAACGCCACGATGAATTGTCTCAGCATAGGTCCTCCTCCTCGCAACAAGTGAATGATTTCGCCCGACCGACTGTCCATAAATTCCTCTCTCATTATAGACAACCCCCGGCAGCATGTAGAGCAAAAAAACCGCGCAGCGCCTGCTGTTGTCACTCCGCTCGATCGGCTAACATGATGTGCCGTGTTTCGATTGATCCATTTTGAAACAGCAGGACTCCCACCGCGCGCGGGAGACGAAAGCGTTTCGGTCCGGCGGATCCCGGGTTGAACAACAACACGCCGTCTCGCCATTCGGCCTTCGGCTGATGGGTATGCCCATAGACACACACCGCGGGACGGATGCGGGCCAGCATGTCATTCCCATGCCGTGTCAGCCGGCCACCTTCATAGAGACGGTGGTAGAGCGCGATACGATAGCCCGCCAGTTCAACGGTCTGCTCCACGGGAATCCCGCTGGCCTCGAATCCATCCACATTACCGGACACGGCGGTCACCGGCGCAATCCGTTCGAGTTGCGCCAGAACATCACCAGGGCCGATATCCCCGGCATGCAGAATATGCTCCACACCCGCAAAGTGGTGGATGATCGAGCGATCGAACAGCCCATGCGTATCTGAGATGACTCCGATGCGCATTCCTACCTCGCGTTACGTCTTGGGTTCAGACGCTCCCAACGACTCCTGAATAGTCTTCCATTGGAAGGTAAACGGTTCAGGGGTTCGTTTGGGCAATGCCGCCAATTCCGCCTTCAAGAGTGCCGCACGCGCCGCGCTCATGGGATGGGTAGAAAACACTTCGACGCGTTCCTTGTCCTTTTCAGACAGCCGTTCAAAAAACCGGATCATCCCATCCGGTGCAATACGCGCGTCAGACAAGAGTCGAATGCCGGTGACATCCGCTTCCGTCTCCTGTGCGCGCCCGAACTTCAACGTCACCAACTCCATGCCCACCTGCCTTGCCAAGCCGGTCAGGCCCTGTTGGTCCCCCAACAGAATACCCACAACGGCAGACAGTCCGAGCATCTTGACCATGCGCTCCATACCGTGACGCTGCAACACATGATTCAATTCATGACTCAAGACGCCGGCCACTTCTTCGCCGCTTTCCGCTTTGGCCATCAAACCGGTGAAGACCACGACATACCCTCCCGGCAGCGCGAAGGCATTCACCACAGGGCTTTGCACCACGGAGATCTGAAACTTGTACGGGTTATTGGGAATTTTCTCCGTCAACCGCTGCGTCATTTCTTGTACTGCGCGGACCGCCGGCCCTTCCTTCAGTACGGTCTCCTTGGACAGAAAATCCTGATACACGGTTTCGCCCAATTTTTGTTCCCATTCGATCGGAATTCTGGCGACCGCCCATTCAACCATCAGATCCGTGCCAAACCAGAACAACAGTCCCAGGCCGGTCAAGACTCCCAGTACCGTGCCCCACAACAGGCGATGGTTGTGCCGCGCGCGGCGGACTTGGTTGGCTGCCCGCTCAAGATGGGCGGTCAACTCGGGCGGCGCCGCGCGGCGGAAGGCGACGATCAAGGCGGGATCTTTGACATACAGCGTCCGGGCCGATGAGGCAGTTCCCCACGACACCACCAGCTGATCGTGATCCAACCCTCCGGCTTCAACCGCCATGTCAGCAAAGGCCACGATCTGGTCCACGAGCGACGACGGCCCCATAGGACTGACGCGCAAGCTTTCTCCATCCAGCATGACGGCGCAGGGCACACCGGCCCCCGGCAGTCCATCACCGAAACAGAGCGCGTTGGGAGCGAGGGCCATCTTCAGTACTCAACCTTCTTCACACGGGTGCTCAAAACGGCGGCCAACGCGGCCGCAGGTGAGAAAAAACCGGAGGCGTACCCTCGGGGGTACGTTGAGGATTTTTTCGAACCGAGAACAAAGTTAGCAGGCGTTTTCAGCGCCCGCCATTCAGCCGCTACTCGGAAACGGGGATGAATTGTCTGATCCAATTGCCAAAACTGCCGGGATTCCGGCTTTGGATGTACACGACGCCCGGTCCGCGGAAGCGGCACACCAAGCCTTCGCCCGACGTCAAGCTGGCAATCCAGCCCGAGGAGGCCTTTTCGATATTGTAGGTCGTCGTGGAGCTCCAGGCCACGAGGTGGCTGTTGTCCACAATGTATTCTTCGTTCGGTTTCAGTTCGATTTTATGGATGGCACCGAAACTGTTGAGGACCAACTGGCCGGTCCCGCCGATCTTCAAGATGAAAAACCCTTCGCCTCCCAGCAACCCGCGTGTCAGGCTTTGCATCTTGCTTTCGATCTTCACGCCTTCTGCGCCGGCCAGAAACCCGTCTTTCTGCACCATGTACTCATTCACACCGTCCAGCTCCAGCAGCACGATTTCACCGGGGACGGTCGGCGCCAGCAAGACTTCTCCGGCTCCCCGGCTGGCTCGCAGTGTCTGGAAGAAAAATTTCTCGCCGCTCAACATCTTCCGCGAAAGCGCTCCGAGAAACCCGCCTTCCATCTTGCTCTCGATATCGATCGTCGGCGAGGCGGCGACCATGGCGCCCGACTCGGCCTTGACCGTCTCACTGGCATCCAGATACACCCGCACCATGGGAAAGGCCCCCGGATAGAGAATTTCACACTTCATCGCCCGCTCCCTTCATGAACGTTCAGCCTGATGACGCGATCGATTCTGTGGAATGTCCCTGGTCCTGTCAAGCAGACTGTTGAGACGAACCGTCCAACCCGCCACACAGCTCCTTCCTTCAGCTCAAGATCGATCACGTTTCAGCCGATACAGCCCAAAGAGCTATCCTCGGGTTCTGACGGGCGACTGCGCGTATCGGCCCTCCCGATCAAGGACTCGAAGAGACACGAGAGTCGCACATGAAACGCGTCGTGATCGAAGAACTCACACCGGGAATGATCCTCGCCAAGCCGGTTACCAACAACACGGGACTGGTGGTCCTTCCTGCCGGCGCTGAATTGGACGAGGCGACCCTCTCTCGACTCCAACGCCTTGGCCTCACATCTGTCTATGTCGAGGGCGATGTCGGCGACGCCAGCGGAAAAACCCTTGCCGAATTGGAAGCCGAGCTGGACCACCGCTTCCGCCGTGTGATCGATGATCCGATTCAATGCCAGATTCGCGAAGCGATCCGCCTGCAGCTTCGGACGACACATGGGGTAGCCGACCACCAGGAGGCGCCTCCGGCCACATGAAGCCCTCGGCCAACGTCGATCTCCGGCGACGCATCGAGCAGGTCGGCGAATTGCCGACCCTGCCCCATGTCGTCCAGAAACTGGCGTCGATGATCGGCCGCCCCAATGTTTCGGCCGAGGAAATCGGCGCCCTGATCGAAAAAGACCAAGTGCTGTCCGCCAAGGTGTTGCGGTTGGCCAATTCGCCGTTCTACGGATTTCCCTCGCGCATCGCCTCGGTGGCCCATGCAGTCGTGGTTCTGGGTCTGAGTGTCGTCAAGGGCCTCACGCTCTGCGCCACCGCGTTCGACATGATGAAAAACGCCGGCATGAACGACCTGTGGCGCCACTCGCTGGGGGTCGCCATCACGGCACATATCCTGGGCGCGAAGGCCGGGATGAAGAATCCTGAAGAGGTGTTTGTCGGCGGACTGCTCCACGATATCGGCAAGGTCGTGCTCTACGTGAAATGGCCTGACGTCGGCCAGCAGATCACGGCCGCCACGAAGGACCGCTCCCAATCGCTCATGGAAACCGAACAGGAATTATTTGCCGTCACCCATGCCGACGTCGGCGGATGGCTGGCCACCGCCTGGCATCTGCCGACCAGTTTGCGCGAGCCAATTCTCCATCACCATATGCCGTCGGCAGCTCAAGAGGCGAAGCTGCAAACCGCCATCGTCCATGTCGCCGATGTGCTGGTAAAGGGTCTCGCCTGCGGCAATCCCGGCGACGACCTCGTCCCTCCGCTCTCCCATCAGGCCTGGGATCTCGTCGGCCTCGATGCTCAAAGTCTCTCGCAGAGCCTCGCGCAAGCCACGGAAGAATTCCAAACCATTGACGACTATCTATGAGCGGGTCCCCTTCCAATCGACGTATCCTGCTGCTGCACAACGACCCCGTCGAAATCGAACGGCTGACCGCAGGACTCAGCCGTTCGGGATTCAGTGTCGTCGTGGCCGATGCGGGGCGGCTGGCGCTCCATGAATTGGTGCATGATCCTCCTTGCCTCGTGTTGGCAGCCGAAGGGACGAATGGACGGTCGGCGGATACCCTGGCGAGGGAGTTGCGCGCGGATCCCTTTCTCGGCCGGCTGCCGGTGATCATTCTGATTCGGGAAAGCCGGGTCAATGATGTGGATTGGGCGGCGCTCGGCGTCGACGACTATATCGCCGTGCCCTATCGGCCCGAGGAAGTGCCACAACGGGTGCGCCTCTGTCTCAGCCGCCTTGAACGGTCGCTCGACGCCAATCCTCTCACGCGGCTGCCGGGCAACAGCACGATTCTCCACGAAACCACGGCGCGCATTGAAAGCGGCACCCCCTTCGCCCTGGCCTATCTGGATCTCGACAATTTCAAATCGTTCAACGACCGCTATGGGTATGCGCGCGGCGATGAAGTCCTGGTGGTGACCTGCCGCATTCTCACCACGGTCGTCAGTGAACTGGCGGGAACCGACGGATTCGTGGGTCATGTGGGTGGAGACGATTTTGTCTTTATGAGCGCGCCGGCCACCATCGAAGCCATTTGTCAGACGCTGATCAAACGCTTCGACTTGGTCATTCCGGACTTCTACGATCCCGACGATCGCGGCAAGGGATTTATCGACTCTATCGACCGGCGCGGCAACCACGAGCGGTTCCCTCTCATGAGCCTGTCCATTGCCGTGGTTACCAACGAACATCGGGCCATTACTCACCCAGGTGATGTCAGCAAGATTGCCTCCGAGCTCAAAAAAATCGCCAAAAGCCAGCCCGGCAGCGTGTATGTGAAGGATCATCGAAAAGAGGCGACTGACGCATCACAAGGTATGGCCTCGCCGGAAGGTTACTGACCGGCGCTTCCACCAGGCGGCTGCCCGCCACCACTGCCGCCATACTGACGACGAAGTTCCCGCCGATAGGCACGCCGCTCCTCGGGGGACATCTTCTGAAACTTTTCCCGCAACTCCTTCCGCTGCTCGGGAGGCAGTGATCGGAACCATCGGCGGGCATTCCGCACCGATTCGCGCTGTTCAGGCGGCAATTGGCGGAACTGCTGATACCGCTCACGCAATTGCTGTCGTTGTTCCGGTGGAAGCGACCGCCATTCTTTGAACCGCTGCTTGGCTTCCTGACGCTCCTCGGGCGTCATCGTGCCCCACTGCTGCGCTCCCTTCCGCAAGCGTTGCTGTTTTCGCGGGGGTAACTGATCCCAGTTGTCGCTGAACCGCTGCAACAATTGCTGTTCGCCTGGACTGAGCTGGCTCCAGGAAACCCCGGCCTGGTCACCTTGCGCCCAGGCAGGCGACAACGCGAGGAACACTGCCATGATTCCCACCAACACGTTCATGGGCCGGTTTGCATCCTTAGGGGGTTGCGCGGGCGATCTTGAGCAGACGGTGACGGTATCTCTGGCACGGGCTTCTGGGCTTCCGGGGACATCCCGCTGCGATTCGGTTTTGGTTCCACAGAGGGCTTCGAGTTTTGATCATTGGTGACGGTAAAGGGATCGACCCAATGTCCATCCTCATCCTGCCAGCTGCCCAGGAAATCAAGCAACTCGGTATCCGGCTCTTCTGCCGGCGGTGCCGACGCCGGCTCCGCTTCGGTAACCCCGACGGCCAAGCAGAACAGGATCATGAGTCCTGCGCTAGCCGGTCGCGGCGGTACCATCGGCCAGCCAATCGTAAAATTCGAGGTCTTCGGACAATTCCAGATTTTCCGGTGATTGCATCAGTTCGAGATCTTCCAACAGCAAATGCGAATGGTTGGCACCATTCGCCTGCCACAGCCACATCGTCACCGCCAGAGCGGCCATCGAGGCCAGGGCCACACCGCCGGCCCATTGCAGCCAAGGCCGGCGCGTAGAGGACCGGCTTAGGGCATTCACCCGCGCACGCTGGAGGGCCAACACCGTCTTTCGATCGAGCTCCTGCACGCGGTGATCGAGAAGACGCTTCGCCGCAGCTGCCAATGGATCCGGCTGTTCGTCCGATCGTTCGTTCATGGCCAATGTTCTCCCAATCGCTGGCGCAGCACCTGCAACGCTCGGAACAAATGGGTTTTGACGCTGCCCTCGGAACACCCCATCGCGTGAGCCGTTTGCGCCACATCCAGCTCTTCCCAGATGCGCAGAAGAAACGCCTGTTGCTGACGAAGCGGTAACGCGCGCAGAGCCACCTCCAATTCCGCGCAGGCCCGCTTACGCTGCACCTCGCCATCCGGCGCCGGGGTGATGGAATCGGGAATCTGCTCCAGCGGATCTTCCGCCTCGTCATCATCCTGCGCCCCACGAAAAAATTCCCGCAGGCGGTTTCTCACCCGTTCCCGCCGATACCAATCGCGAATGCGGCTCTGGAGAATGCAGTGAAACAGCGCGCCCCATTCTTCTTCAGGCCGCCGGGCATACTTCTGCGCGAGCTTGAGCATGGCATCCTGGACAAGATCCAGCGCCTCGTCCTCATTCCCCGTGGCAATATGCGCCATACGGAATGCGCGCCGCTCAATCCCGGCCAGAAACCGATCCAATGCCTGGGTTTGATCCAGAGATGCCACCCTCTCACCCAGGCACAGGTGGCCTGGCTGTCCAGGAACGGCGATGGGGGAATGGCCGCTCATCCCCATGCTCGTCTTCTATCTGCCCAGTCATCGACCGAAGAGGATCCAGAGGCGGCAACCGTATGGACCTCGTATCGGCCGAGATCGGCCCGATTCTCGACTTGAAACACGGTGAAATCAAGAGAATCCAAGGGGAATCTCCGGTCGCGACGCCCAAACGAGTCCTGAAGCAGAAGAGCCGGCTCGCCCTCACTGCCCGCCATTTTGCAAGGCGAGGATTGCTTCTTCTGGCTACAACGCAGGAGAACCATTCCGGTTGACAGAATGCGGACATGACAGGAGCGCGGTAATGAGAGCCACGCGGCGACGTATTTGGTGAGAGGCGGAGAAAGGAATGGCGGAAGGAACTACTTGGATTTGCCTGCATCGGCCGATTTTTTTCCGCCGGCCCAGGCAACAGACGGGATCTGAGCCACGAGATCAAGGCGCTCGTGCGCTTCATTGTCTTTGAGGTCCAGTCCGACACTGTAGAGCATGCCTTTTTTCATATTGACCAGCATGGGCAACCCGGTAAAGGGATCGTAGAGCCCCTGGCCGGCCTTGGCTAACCGCGTCAGCAGGTCCTGCTCCGGCGGCGTCCGGCGTAACCAGGCCTGCAGCGAGACCAACCGCAACCGCGCATCGGTTTCCAGAACCCGACCCGCGTAGATTTCCCATGTGGGCATGGGGTCCACCCCGACCAAACCTTCGATCGGATTCATCACCATGTCGCTCACGCTGTACGGAGCCACACGCACAAACTGGGAGAGCTTCGGCAGGTCGGCATACCGCCCGTCGGCCGTCGCTTTTCCGGCGGCCTCATAATATTCGGCGTAGGCATTGAACCGGCGTTGCTTCGGCAACGGCAACGCTGCCGCGATGGCGCCATAGAACGGACGCGTGTCGGCCCGATTCTGGCTGACCGCGTCATCCAGCGTCTTGGTGGCCAACACAAACTGGCTCTGCATCGGCCAACGGAGCGATTGTTCAGATGGCTCTAACGGCTTCGCCAATTTCGCCATTCGGCTGACATATCGTTCATCGAGATCCGGCCGCTGCAAGAGCCCGCCCATGATCATCGCGTCGTCGTTCATCGCTGCACTGGCCAACATTTTCACCGGCAATGATTTCGCCTGTCCCAAGACCGTCCGCCAGGCCGTAAGATCGGTTTCCAGCCGCCCGAATCCCGTGTCCAGATCCTGCGCAAATCCGTCGGCAAGGTACAGCCGATGCGTCTGAAGAATGAGCCCGCAGTTCGGACTGATCGACTGGCCGTATCCCACATCTTCAAACGGCTTGTTCAACCATTGGCGGTAGCGGCCCAGGCTGACTTCGGCCTGCGACAGCCACGTTTTGGCACTGCTTACATCCATCTGCATCTGCAACGCCGGATCGGCAGCCTTCATCCACTTACCCGCCGCGTCGGCCGAGGCACTGAGCCCTCCATCAGGCGAATACCCTTCTCCGGTCAGGCAGGTATGCGTGAATGCCCGGTCGGCACCTTCAACCCGTCGATCCATTCCAACCTGCACGGGATCCTGACTTGCGGAAGCTGCGAGACCGAGTAAGAGGAGATAGCCATTTTTACTGGAGTCTTGCAAAGTCTGTTGCGGCACCGACGTCATCGTGCGATAGGCTGCATTCGGTTGCTCCTCGAGTATCAGCCACGTCAGGACCACCGCAGCGATGGTCCCCCCAACTGCAAACAGGACGAGGCCGACCAATGCCAGAATCAGGACCACGAGTGATCGCGTCGTCGATACCCCCGCACCGACCAAAGAAACTGCTGCCTCACCCATTCGGTTCCAGAGGCCGGGCCCCGCAGGTTGGATACGTGCGGGACGATGTGGTGGCTCTTCTGCAACCGCCGCCGGAGCCTGCTCGATGGGTTCATACGGCAGTTCCGTCACGACTACCGCAGGAACTGATTCCTCCACGGCCTGTGAGGCGAGCGGCGCGACAGGCTCAGCCGAAACGGGAGTCGTTGGAGGAACGGCGCTGACTTCAGGGGCAACAGGTTCCGCAGGCTTTTTGAGCCAGCGAGTCAGCATGTTTCCGGTAGAAGGTTTCGGGGTCGGTGCTGACGAGGCATCCTCCCAAAGAATATGTAATCCATCACTCGCAGGGACGTCGGCTGGAGCGGATGCAGCCGATTCAGGCACCTCTGCTTCCAGAGCGGAGTCCTCGGAGGGAGCCATGTCCACAGGCTGGTCTGACTGTACAGGCTCAAAAGCCTGAGGGTCCTGAACAATCTCCCTCGACTCGTCCGTCGGAACTACGGCGGACAGCCCTGGCGGAGACACCGGCAGGGATTCTTCAACTGGAGCAGTTTGCACATCAGTCAACTCGGGAAGCGACACGTCGGCGTCACTCGCCAGAGATTCAACAACCGCCTGCTCGTCAGACTTCGCGGCCGGCTCCAGCGAAAGGACCGGTGCGGGCTCACTTTCCAGGGGCGAAGGCTCAGCCGGCTGATCGTCCTGCGCCTCGAGAGCAATTGGTTCAGCGACGGAAATCGTTTGATCTTCGACGGAAGATGATGAGACAGGCGCGGCGACGATCTCGTCTACCGGTGCAGGCTCTGAAGGCGTCATCGCTTCCGGCGCATCGATCAACTCCAGCGAGTGCTCCACTTGAGGTAGCGGCTCTGAATCCTTCTCAATCGATTCAACGTGCATTTCGGCGAGAGTGAATTCCGTGATCGGCTCCGCTTTGACAGAAGCGGGTTCACCCGCGGCTTGCGCGGGAATGCTTTCGCTTTCGACCAGACGCAAGGGAACGGCGGCTGATTCTTCCTTCGGGAGACCTATAGACGGCTCAGGTTCGGATAGCGTGGGGGACTTCTCCGCAAGAGTCGCCTCAGGTGATTCCGCCGGGTGGTCAAGTGAATTATTGTGCGGCTCCTGCTCGTTCGACTGGAGAAGACGGAACCCCTGCCCCGATTCTTCGCCGCTGCCCGCCGAAGGTTCAGCGGCGACAATCGGCGATTCCACTTGGGTCGCTGGCTCCGGCGTTTCCGGTGACGCAGGCAAAACGAGGGTGGAATCCAATGTCATCCCGCCGGAATTCCCGATTGCTTCGCCTGCGAGGGGAGCTGAACCAAATTCCGGTTCCGGTTCTTGGCGTGGAATAGTGACGTCTTCGACTTCGACCTGTTCCCAGGGCATGGGGGCAGACAACGTCGAGGAGGCGCTGCCCGGATCCAAGGAGGGTTCGGGCGAGGGGGCATCTGAGAAGACCGTTGTCGTCTCGACAGCATCCGAAATCGCCGTGACTGCAGGAACCGGCTCCTCCGGCACGGTGCGATCTGGCGCCTGGGCCGGCTCCGCGCTTGGAAGCGACTGCACCGGCGCAGGAGTGGATTGCATAGCCGCGACCGCTGCGAGAATTTCGTCCCAGGACAGGCCGGATGAAGTCATTTCTGAAGCACTGGAAGCGGATGGTGGTGCCGCTGGAGCCTCTGCCTGCCGCGAGGGAACTTCTACCCCGGAGCTCACTGCCTCGATGGCTGGTGGCAACGGCTTTTCTTCACATGATTCAGGCGCAACCTCCTCTACGCTGGATGCGGAGGGCGCTGCCGCCGGAGGAATGAGAATGGGGTTCTCTTCGACCTGATCCCAGGGCATGGACACCGGAGTCGTCGGTGTGGCGACGATCGGGTGACTGCCTGATTGCGACAACACTTCGATGGCCTGAAGAGCGGGATCACTGGTAGGAACCGATGGCCCTTCGGTTTCAGAGGTCGGCGCCGTCGAAGATTCAGGCATAGCCGACACCTGACTCGCAGCCGGCGGTATCGCGATGACCTCCTCTTCAACCTGAACCCAAGGCATAGGAGTAGGCGTCGAGGGCGGAGGAGCAAGGGTCTGGTTGCCGGTCTCTGCCAGCGGTTCCATGGAAGGAAGCACGGATTCGACGTTGACGCTCGGTCCCACTTCAGGTTCAGGGGAAACCGGGGGCACCACGTCTGAACCCGTCGATTCCTGACTTGCAGATGCTGGAGGAATGACGACGGCAATTTCTTCAACCTGGTCCCACGGCATCGGTGCCGGGCTCGAAGGGGCATGCGCAATTGGATCAGCACCGCCCTCGACCAACGCGACGTTCGCCGGCGGAGACTCCAGAGAGACCGGGGCAGGAGCTACTTCCGCCTCATTGGTCAAAGCGGGAAGCGGATTCATAGCCGGCAGTTCGCTTTCAGCTGCGGCCTTCATCGGCTCTTCGGAGGAGCCAACCAGGGGCACGGAAAGAGCATCAGGCTCCGCCGGTATCAGTGGTGGATGCAGTTCCGATGTTTCGGGCACAGGACTTTGATCGACCTCGGGCTTCTGTGGTCCACCCGCCGCTACAGCCTCGACGGGCAACGCCGAAGACATAGCCGGCTCGACGACCGTCGTTGTCGGCGGTTCTTCCAATGGACTGGACGGGGCTTGAGCGACAGGCACATCGGCCTGCAGAGGCTCCATCTGTTCCCAGGGCATAGGCGCGACACCATCGGCAGGAGCCTCCGCCGCTGCAGCCTGAGGAGATTCGTGTTCCTGGGCAGGAACCGCAGGCTGAGGCGCGACCTGCAGCACTTGCCCGGTCACCGTGTCGAACATCGCGGCAAGGCGGAACGCGACCGGACTCCCGGGCGCAATAGAGCGAATCCGCGCGAAAAGCTCACTGGGGTGATTTGGTTTCTCCGAGTCCGGGTCCTCCAGCAAGACTTCAACCGCTTTGCCGTACTCCGCCACCGCCGCCATGACGTCGCCTTTTTCCTCGTAGACGCGTCCCAGCATTTCCAAGAAAGGCACATAGCGTGGCCCTGCGGTGAGATATTCCCGCAGCAGCGACTCCGCCAGCCAATAATCCTGCCGTTCCATGGCTTCCCGAGCCAGTGATTCGAACGCCGTCCTGGCGCTCATGAGGCTTCCGAGCCGCAGATGGAGGGTGGCAAAGAGACGCCTGGCTTCAGCGTTGAGAGGGTCGAGCGCGAGCAGGTCTTTGAGGGCGGAGGACGCACGGCCGTACTTGCCGGCGTTCATTTGCGTAATCGCGTCCTCGAGCAGCGCCGACTTTTTGTTGTAGCCGAGGCTGCCCTTTTTCTGGACCTTGGGAGGAACTTTTTTATCGGACTTCAGCGGAGGTTTTTTATCGGATCGCACTGTGTAACCCTATAGTTTTACAAGCATCCTTTGATGGTATCGATCGGCCTGCGCGTGACGGATCCATTCGGAACCTGACACAGCCCTGTGCCTTATCTTTTCGGCATTCTTCCCTGCGATCTTGATGAGGGATTGTCCTGTGCCGGTTTTGACACAGAAGAGGACGACTTCGACCTCAGGAACCTGTTTTACCAGCCGAGGGAGTTCCGTATACTGCGGCAGGGAGAACGTGACCGATATGCGGCGCATCCTCATTTTTTCTGATTTGGACGGGAGCTTGCTCGACACCACCACCTACTCATACGAGCACGCCTCCGATGCCTTGGCCGCCATCGCGCATCGTGGCGCGCCCCTCATCCTCGTCTCCAGCAAGACCCGTGCAGAAATGGAGCCGCTTCGCGGCTGTCTGGGCAATCACCATCCGTTTATTGTCGAAAACGGCGGAGCGATCTATATCCCTAACGGCACGTTTCCCTTTCCCCTTGAGGGATCACTATCCCGCGATGCCTATCAAGTGTTCCAGCTTGGAATTCCCTATGCCACACTTCGAGCGGCGCTGAAGGCGATTCGTCAAGAAATGGGTTGGAGATTGCGGGGATTCGGGGATCTGACCCTAGCAGAAGTGGTGCAGTTAACCGGAATGCCGGCCGGAGAGGCACAGTTGGCCATGCAGCGGGAGTATGATGAGCCCTTCGTGATGGATGGCCAGGTCGTAGCGTGGCAGGATCTACTTGCAGCGGCGAACAGACGCGGTCTCACCTGTACGCGAGGAGGCCGGTTCTATCATTTGATGGGGGCAAATGATAAGGGAATCGCGAGCCGGCGGCTAATTGAATGGTATAGACGGCTCGTACAACAGGAGGGGCAGAGTCTCGTGACGGTCGGCCTTGGAGACAGCCTCAATGATCTGCCCATGCTGAAAGTCGTGGATTACCCTATTCTTATCCAGAAACCGAACGGCTCCTACGACCCGGACGTGCAGCTCTCCCGTCTGATCCGTGCCGATGGAGTGGGACCGGTTGGATGGAATCGCAGCCTGCTTGATCTCCTGCCGACTCTCTGACGATCGAGCTTACGACATTTCCACTTAAGAGTTTGAGCGGCGCATCAATGCCCGCGCTGAGACGGATTGGTTCGCCGGCTCAACAGGCCGACCACCAGCCCTCCCGCAAATCCCGCCCCAATGGCGCAGGCGACCAGTCCAAGCAGCGAACGATTGAACACAAACCGGCTTGGGCGGCGGTGGGGATAGCGCGGCACGGCTGCTTCCCCACCCAACCAGCGGCGCGCCTTGGCCTCACCGTCGATGTCCGAAATCTTATTCGTCATACCCTGTCCTTTATCAGTGACCAGCCAAGACCGTTCAGTCGTTAGAGATGCCGTAAGTCATCCGGTGCGCCATCTCGCGTTCGGACCGACAACCCGCGCTCGAGATAATCTTTCGCCAAATCTTTCGCGCCCAACCCGAAGGCGATCGCCCCAGCCATGACGATCCCTCCCAGGGTAATCCCGAAGCCGACGACCACGATATTTTGCGCAATACCGAGCTGCTCCAGCGCCATGGCCACCGCCAACAATTGAATCCCCCATCGAGAGCAGGTCGCCACTAACCGAGCAGGAGGCAATCCCGCATTGACCGCGGCGATCAGCACCGCCTGCGAGACAAAGTTGGACAACAACCAGCCCGCCACCAAAATGAGCCCTGCCGTGACCAAATGCGGAACATAGGCCAAAAATGACTTGGCGAAATCGTTGATGGGTTGAAGATTCAACGCGCCCAATGCGGCGACGGTGGCGAAAATCATGACCAACCAATAGGCCGCTTGCCCCACCAATCGAGACGGATCCGTTTTGACCCCGCCCCGCAACAACGCGCCGGTGACGCCCAGACGATCAAACAGCCGATCCAACCCGACCACTCGTAGCAGCCGCTCGAGCGCCTGGCTGGCCGTCCATGCGACCACCAGTCCCGCAAAGAAAATGATGGACATGGCCAGGAGGCTCGGCAATACCGCGAGCACCTGCCGCGCCATCAGCTCCAGAGGATCGAGGAGCCCCTTTTCAAAGAATTCCTTCATACTTCCCTCCTCCGGCCCCGACTGCAGCCTGCCTTCAGATGGATGGATTCATCACTCTCAACTGACATGCGGTTCGTTCCAGCGCGCCACCAAGTAGGACTTATCCTTTTCAAACGCCTGGCAGAGCGCTTCTATGCGGCCTTCGGCTTCGCTTGATGTGAGCCCCTGCGTATCCAGCACGAAGGACGCGGTGCGGCCCAAATACAAAGGCGTGAAGGCTTTCAACACATGATCGAGGGGCAAGACACGATTCCGATAGGCAACCGCCGCGTCATAGACGACCCGCGCCCACAGGCTATCGGCAATCCGAAACTCCTGCAGCGAACAGGTTCCCAGCGGTCGCAGACTCTGCCTGGTTCCCGGAGCAAGGATCTGATCCCAAATCGTGCCCAGATCGCTCAGGCCTTGCCGAAAGGTGCTGATCATACGATCGACGTTGACGTTGACCGGCTCCACCCCCACTTCGTACTGGAATCCGAACAACGGCACCGCGTTCGAACCATCTGTTTTGCCCCACACCGCATAATGATCTTCCATCAGCGCGAATACCGCACCGAGCACCTGCACCAGCATAGCCGAAAGATCAGCCGCCGGGTCTTTGGGGTTGTGGATTTTGGCACCGAGAAAACTCTGGCAGACCCGCGCTCCGCTGGCGATCGCTTCCGTCGTCATCCAGATATCGATGCCGAACTTCGCAACTTCCGACTCCCACACATGCTTGTCCAGGTAATGCTGCGCCAATTGTCCGGAAAATCCGAAATCCCCGCCGATCGGCTGCCTGATCCGATGACCATAAAGGGTACGTGTCAGCGGATACACAATGCTGTTCGTGATGGTCCCGTCATATTTGTGGCGGAGATAGTAGGGCGCGACATAGTCGAACCCCTGCTCGAACACTGGGCTGACCAGGAGTTCGATCCATTCTGGCGTGATGCTCCGCAAATCCGAATCCACCACGGCACAGGCTTTGGCTTTCAGGCGACGGGCAATCTCAAAAATCGTGCGAAATGCGCTGCCTTTTCCGGGGATACCGTGATAGGGCGTAATGATTTTATGGAGCGAGCTCTGCTGGTCGCCGATAAAGAGCGTTTTGAGATCGACGACCGCCTGTGACACCACCTGCTGCGTCCCGTCCGTCGAACCGCCATCCGAATTCACCAGGACGGCACGGGCTTCCGGGAAATATTTGGCCAGGCCGGCGCTGACCGCTTTGACGACGTGGCCGATCGTTTCTACATTGTTGAAGCTGGGAATACCGACCAAAATATCCGTATGGGCGAATTGGTCGACTTGCGCCTCGGTTTCAGGCGTCAGCGGGGTCGTATGGGTCGCGTCAGGAAGCTGGGGACCAGGGGTCATACGTCATTCTCTCACGCCTCCGCCCTAGCAGCACTGTTGTGACATGACCGAAGTGGACTGGCGAAAGGCTGGTGTGTGTGACAATGTGTCTTGGCTAAGAGACACCATCTTGCCCAACGATGTCAAGCAATTCGGCTTCTCGCCTGGTACGAAGGCCCTTCTATCAGGCTTGATCGACGCAGAGTGACGCCGCTGTTGGAGTCGGACCACTCACGTCACACTCTGCCGCCATTCGATGGTCTACACGGTTGAGGAGAGGGGAATATTACTCGGCAAGGCGGACGGAATGCTTACCCGGCATCAGAAATGACGATCTGTTCTTTTCGATCCGTACTATACGATGGCATCGTGGCGTGCGCACTGACGAAATCGCTCAATCGCAGCTGATCGTCGGCATCCATGAGTATGGGATCCACCCCGAGCCGCGACTCACTTGCCCAACGTATCGTCGCCAAACGTACTGAGAGAGGCTTGGGCTCTCCCGGAATATGCAGATGCAATTGAAGGAGGTCCCCGGCTTGCAGTCCTTTGAGTCCGGTTCGCGACCATCCTGGAATGGAGAGATCGAGCATCCGGCCGTTCCAGACCAGCAACCCATCCTCTGAACGTGATCCGGTACATTCGACGATAAACCGCGGACGATTCTGTTGTTCCATCATGCCTCCAGCCAAACGCCTCGGCAGAATATGAAAAACAACAGATTGCGGGATAGTCCCCGAAAGTGGGGGATCAACGGAATACGGGATTCAAAGGGTTGCGAGTGTGGGAATCTGGGAGCGCGACCTGCGAAATCTTCAATCCAGACTAGACCGCGAAGCCTGACGACAGGGCAACAATCGATTGACTAAGCCACGCGCGAGGAATCGGCTGATTTCAGCACGCGTTCGACAAATGTGTGAATGCGCGCTTCAGCGGCGGCGCTCAGCTTGAGGGTTTCCAGCCCGAATACGCGGTCCTTCACCCACTTCACGGTGACGCCTTCCACGTCGATCGCCTTCGGCTGATCAGGCAAAAAGACGCGCAACGTCAATTTCATGCCGACCGTGACGGGTTTATCACCTTCGATCCGCCAGCCCCTGACGGAGAGATCGCACACTTTGCCGGTTCCGACCAGTCCCTCCCCCAAATAATAGAGGAAGCAGCTGACAGGCACGCGAGAATGTGACCGGGAGGTTTGTGATTTGGCCATGGTATAAGCGAGGAAATAAGCGTCACACGGCATCAGCCTGACTAGAGATCAGTCTACTGAACTCGCTGAAAATGACCAAGCAGATTTTCGTTCTCAACAGGGCGAACGCATCCCATTGCTACATACTGATCGAGACCCTGAAGAGGAGATAGGACTTAGACTAACGCCGTCACGAACTGTTCGAGGCGGGCCCGCTCATCGGCTTTGATCGCATTCACTTCAATGCCGAATTCCTGGCCTCGGGACCAGCGAACTATCGCGCGGTCGACAAACACGGTCGGGTGCTGACCGGGAAGAAAGATGCAGAGGGTAACGATCGTTCCGGGGTCCACCGGATGTGTCCCATCGACACGCCACCCGTTGAGGGAGAGATTCCAGGCAATACCGCTTCCCTGGAAGGCATCGCAGGAATAATAGACCGAACATTGGACAGGAAAACGACGAAAGGATCGCACGCGGAATCGGACACCGGCAGCAGGAAGACGATGTGGGACCGATGGTGCGAGCTGCTTATTCCCACCAGGCATAGTATCCCCACTCGAAGCCTGCATTCGACGCCGGTTGGGGTGAGTGACGGGTTTCGAACCCGCGACCTCCGGATCCACAATCCGGCGCTCTAACCAACTGAGCTACACCCACCGCACAAGGTCAGCAGAGAACGCGCATCTTAACAAACCCGGGAGAACAGTCGCAACCGCCCTCGTCGCCGCGACCAGAGGAGCACAATTTTTCGACACCGAGCCTTCCTCACAGGTCCCAACCTCGGCTATCCCCGACGATCAAAGGCCGCTTGCATTTCTTGCAGGATGGCTGCCGTCGCAGCGGCAGGCTCTAGCGCGTCACGAATGGGACGCCCGATCACCAGATAGTCTGCTCCGGCCGCAATGGTTTGAGTGGGTGTCGTCGCCCGCGCATGATCGTCAGTCGCATTGCCCGCCGGCCTCACCCCAGGGGTGACGATGAGCAAATCCGGTCCTACTTTGGCGCGGATGGCTTCCGGCTCTTCCCCAGACGCGACCACTCCATCGCATCCCACTTCCGCCGCCAACGCAGCCCGGGCCGTGACCAAATCACGGACGCTCCGCTGAATCCCCATCTCCCGCAGGTCGTCCCCATCGAAATTGGTGAGCACCGTCACCGCCAGCAATTTGAGATTGGACTGCCCCCGGCCTTGCACGGCCGCGATCAACGCCTTCCGGTTCGCATGGATGGTCAAAAATGTTGCGCCCATGGCGGCGACGCGAGCCGTTGCGCGCCGGACGGTTTCTTCAATATCAAGGAACTTGAGATCGAGAAACACGCGTTTGCCACGGTCGACCAGCTTGCGCACCATATCAGGGCCCGCCACGGTATAGAGTTCCAGGCCCACCTTCACAAATCGCACCTGATCGCCCATACGATCAACCAAGGCCTCCGCTTCCGCCGCAGAGGGAACATCCAACGCTACAATCAACCGATCTCGTGCATCAATTCGCGTCATCATCACTCCACCATCATGCCCCTAGCGACCGGGAGACCCCAGAGCCGCTGACTCCTTTCAGCATCCTTGACCTATCTTCGTCACCTATGTTACAAGCTCAAGCTTTGAACGTAGGAGAATCCGTATGCCTGTTGTCCACAAATCCACGATTCGACGTGCTCGTCAATCCGAAAAACGCCGCTTGCGCAACCGCGCGACCATCAGCTCGGTCCGCAGCATCCTCCGCAAGGTTCAGGATGCGATCGCGGCGAAGAAGCCGGATGAGGCGAAAGCCACCTTGCGCGCCGCCACGGCAGCCCTCAGCAAAGCGGTCACCAAAGGCGTGTTGAAGCCGAACACGGCCTCGCGCCGCGTGTCCCGGCTCGCGGTGCGGGTGAACGCCATCACCGCTTCCGCGTAACCGTTCTGACATTCGACACCGGTCTCGATCCCGATGGGCGCGAGGCCGGTGGTGCCGCCGGTTGCACCTGCCGCGCCGCTGGTGCTGGTTTCGACGGCTTTCCGCACAGTTGAAACAAGAGAGCTTCCATCACACGGACAGGGGTACTTCCGCTCCCCCCCTTCAACTTCGAATCCGTCTCCAAGAACCACTCAAACGCCTGGATCATCTGGTCATCCGGGAATTGTGCCAAAAACCCTCGCACTCGCGAAGGATCCATTCGAAACGTCCTCGCAGCCTCGCCTTCCCGTCCACCGGACTTGAGCTGCTCCTTCATCTTCCAGAGACGCCGGTATTGCCAGACCAAGGCGCCGAGAATACGGAGCGGGGCCTCTCCATTCTCGACATTCCTCGCCAGAATTCTGAAGGCTCGCCCATGATCGTGCGCGCCGATGGCATTCATGAGATCGAATACCGATGCGCCGGGCTCGGTTCCTCTGAGCGCCTCCACATCCGAGGCTTGTACGGTCCGGTCTGACGGGACGTACGCGGCAAGCTTCTCCAACTCTCGCTTCACAGCATAGAGGGATTCACTCCCCACTTCCTTGAGCAACGGGATCGCATCTTCCTGCAGGCGCATACTCAACAAGGCCGCTTCCTGCCGAATCCATGCCGAGAGCTGAGCATCCCGCAGGGGAGCGCAATTGACCGTCACTGCCCGCTTCGTTAAGGCCTGCGTCCATTTGAGCCGGCCGTCCAACTTAGCGCCCACCACAATGAATGTCGTGGTCTCATTCGGCGTTGCGAAATAGGGCAGCAGCTTTTCGCCTTCGCGGGCCGGCAACTTCTCCACAGACTTATAGACCACCACGCGGCGCGCGGCGAAAACCGGAATTTCCGCCGCGCAGGCCAAAACATCGGCGATCGAAGAGTCGTCGCCGTGAAAGATATCGTAATTGAATCCGCTCTCCGATCCCGCTCCCAAGGCGGCAGAGCGAAGGGCGGCTACGGAATGGTCGCGCAGGTAATCTTCTTCCCCGACGACGGCGTAGAGCGGCATCACCCCGCCGCGCGCGAGCGATTGAGGCAGCTCCATGCTCATGACCGAAGCATTCATCGACGACAACCTTCCCGTGACATCATCGGGCTGGCTCAGGCGGTGCGTTACCGCCGGGGACCGCTTCGGCTTTGACGGGACGCTTCAACATCTTGTCCAGCTCGCCGGTATCCAGGAACAGCAAAAAGCGGGACGCAAGATCTTCCGCCACGAAGCGACCTGCCTGCTCCAGCGCCCGGTTCTGCAGCACGCGGTTGAATTGCAGATCTTGCGTCAGAAAAAACTCCGAGGTTCCCTTCGCGACCTGGGACCAGACCAGCCGCTTGGTTTTGGCATCCTCGATCCGCACACTCACCAGCATTTCAACCCGGCTTTCAAATGTGGTGGTCTGATCAAAACTCAAGGTCGGCAGTAAAATTTGCATGATCTGGCCGGACAGGTTCAAATCCGCCCCGGCGGAGGGACCGACAATTTCCGCCCCCGCGCCCGCAGAGAACTCCCGGCGCAAATAATTGGCCAGCTTGATCTCGAAGTTCGGCTCATAGGTGCTGTTGGAGATGGGAAGAATGGCCAGTCTCGGCGCGTGCGACCGCTTTGCGGCCGGCTCCGGCGCACCGCCGATCGTCGGGCCGGCTCCCTGCACCCGGAACTGGTAGCCGCAGGCGGCGACGTTCACCGCACACAGGCCCAAGACAAGCACCAACAGGTAGCGAGGCATGGCATCACACCACGAAATTGATCAACTTCTTCTCGACATAAATCACTTTCTTCGGCTCTTTCCCCTGCAGCCATTCGGCGACTTCCTTCTTGGCGAGCGGCTCCAGCTGCTCGCGTGACGCCCCGGCATCGACGTCCAGCTTTCCGCGGAGTTTCCCATTGACTTGAACCGGAATCGTCAATCGATCGCTGACCACCAACGCCGGATCGAACCGGGGCCAGGCTTGCTGCCCGGCACTCGGTTGATGGCCCAGCCGTTCCCAGAGTTCTTCGCTGAGGTGCGGCGCAAAGGGCAGCAGCAGTAAGACGAACGGTTCCAAGAGCCGCCTCGGCCGCTGATCCAACTTCGTCATGTCATTCGTAAACACCATCATCTGCGAGATGGCGGTGTTGAATCGCAAGGCCTCGATATCGTCGGTGACTTTCTTCATCGTGTAGTGGAGCAGTCGCAGCTGCTCAACCGTCGGCTCCGTGTCTGTCACTGCGGAGCTCACCGCGCCGTCCTCGGCGATCATGAGACGCCAGACCCGGTCGAGAAAGCGGGTGATGCCTTCCACGCCGCGCGTGCTCCAGGGCTTCATCGACTCCAGCGGCCCCATAAACATTTCATAGAGGCGCACCGCATCGGCCCCGAATTGGTCGATCATCTCATCCGGATTCACCACGTTGCCGCGCGACTTCGACATCTTTTGATTGTCTTCGCCGAGGACGATGCCTTGATGCACCAACTTTTTGAACGGCTCCGGCGTGCTCACCACGCCCGCATCAAACAAGACCTTATGCCAAAACCGGCTATACAGGAGATGGAGGACGGCGTGCTCGCTCCCGCCGATGTAGAGGTCCACCGGCATCCAATAGTGCTCTTTCGCCGGATCGACCAGTTGCCGGGTGTTTTTCGGATCGATGAACCGCAGGTAATACCAACAAGAACCGGCCCATTGCGGCATCGTATTCGTCTCGCGCCGTGCCGCTTGGCCGGAGGCAGGATCGGTTGTCGTCAACCACTCCTCGAGATTGGCCAATGGGCTTTCGCCGCTCCCAGAGGGCTTGAAATTCTTCGTCTCAGGCAACGGCAGCGGCAACTGCTCTTCCGGCAACGGCCGGGCCTCCCCGTCGACCCAGACAATGGGAAACGGTTCGCCCCAATACCGCTGGCGGGCAAAGAGCCAGTCCCGCAGTTTGTAATTGATGGTCTTCTTGCCCTTGCCGTGAGTTTCGAGCCAGGCCGTCATTTTGGGAATCGCGTCCACAGGCAATAACCCGTCGAGTGAACAGGACCCGTCCGACGTGGTCGAGTTGATCACACGACCTCGATCCGTCTCGACGAATGCCGCCGTTTCGACCTGGCCGCCCTGAATCACCTCGCGAATCGGCAGGTGATATTGCGTGGCAAAGGCCCAGTCGCGCTCATCATGAGCCGGCACCGCCATAATCGCGCCGGTGCCATAACTCATCAGCACATAGTCGGCGATCCAGATCGGCAGGCGTTCCTGGTTGACGGGATTGATGGCATAGCCACCCGTGAAGACGCCGGTTTTGACCTTCTCCAATTCCTGGCGCTGCAGATCGCTTTTGCGGGCGGCCGCGTCGCGATAGTCGGCCACCTGCGCCCGCTGCGACGGAGTCGTCACCACATCGACCAGCGGATGTTCAGGCGCCACAACCATATAGGTCGCACCGAACAGCGTATCGGGCCGGGTCGTGAAGACACGCAGATTTCCCGCCGTGTCGGCCAGGGCAAAATCAACTTCCGCACCGATCGAGCGGCCGATCCAGTTTTTCTGCATTTCCAGCGTGCTGGTCGGCCATTCGACCAGGGACAAATCATCGAGCAACCGCTCCGCATAAGCCGTGATCTTCAATACCCACTGCCGCATCGGCTTGCGGATGACGTCGAATCCGCCGACCTCGCTTTTGCCATCGACGATTTCCTCGTTCGCCAACACCGTCGACAACGCGGGACACCAATTGACCGGAACCTCGGCCACGTAGGCCAAGCCACGCTCGAAGAGTTTCAGAAAAATCCACTGGGTCCAACGATAGTAGTCCTGATCGGTCGTGCTGAGTTCGCGGTCCCAATCGTAGGACAGCCCGACTCGTTTCATCTGCCGCTTGAAGGTCGCAATATTTTGGGCAGTCGTGATGGCCGGATGGACGCCCGTTTTCACGGCATATTGTTCGGCCGGCAATCCGAACGCGTCCCACCCCATCGGGTGCAGCACGTTGAAGCCGCGCATGCGTTTATAGCGGGAGACAATGTCGGTCGCGGTATATCCTTCCAAGTGCCCGACATGCAGGCCAGACCCGGACGGATAGGGAAACATGTCCAGGCAGTAGAACTTGGGCTTCGAGAGGTCGTCCGAGGCTCGAAACGGGCGGTGAGTCTCCCAGTAGGCCTGCCACTTCGATTCAACAGCTTGGTGATCGTAGGATTTGCTCATCGTATGAACATCATGGGTGACGTGTTGATTGGCACTCGACTGAAGAACGGGCGACTCTAGCATACGCAGTACGCGGCAACAAGGATGCAGGGGGAGAAAGCGCTTCCCCATCGGCACGCCCACCGCGCTTGATCCTCAGCACCACTCCTGGTCAAATACAGGGCGGGGCGGCGGCGAGAATGGCACCGGCCGCATGCATTTCATCCCGCGAGGAGTGGCCTTGAGTCTCTATGCCACCTACATTTTCCCCCGCCTCATGGATTGGGTGCTGCGCGGAGAGCGCTTCCACACCGAACGCCGTCGCCTCCTCGCTTCAGCCCATGGCATGGTGCTGGAGATCGGCTTTGGCACAGGGCTGAACCTGCCGCACTACCCGTCGACCATCACGGACTTGCATACGGTGGAACCCGCGACGCTGTTGCCTGACCGCGTCGCCCGGCGAGTGGCGAGCGTGCCCTTTCCCGTCCACCTTCGCCAACTGAGCGCAGAGGTGCTGCCCTATGCTTCGGGGCTGTTCGATTGCGCCGTCAGCACCTTTACCCTCTGTACGATTCCGGATCCGGTTGCGGCCTTGCGCGAAGTCCGGCGAGTCCTGAAGCCGGAGGGCGGCTTCCTGTTCCTTGAACACGGCCGAAGCGACGACCCTTCAATTGCCCGCTGGCAGGACCGGCTCAACCCGCTGCAACAGGTGGTGGCCTGCGGTTGTAACCTCAATCGGCGCATCGATCATCTCATCGTGCAAGCCGGTTTTCGCGTGGAACAGCTCGATCGCGATACCCTGCCCGGGGTCCCTCGAATCGGCGGAGAGCTGTATCGCGGCAGGGCTTCCGTCGAGAGCCGGTCCGCATAGGCATCCTTATGTCACAGGAAAATTGTATCCCTCTCGGCAATTTTGTAGACTGGCGTATGCAAGTGTTTTTGCGCAGCGCTGCTTCTCATACGCGGGAGTAATCCCGATGGCCGTCTCGCAGCTGTTTCCGGGCAACCACCCCTCCTCAGCCTCCGCGTCCGAACCCATCGATTCAGCCAGAGAGACCAGCCTGGCTTTACAGCGGGTCGTCTTGCTCTACCAGGCCATGCCCGCGGCGCTCATTGCCGGCCTCGGATGCGCCGTCGCCTTGGTCTTCGTCAATTGGAACGTCCTTTCGCACGACTGGCTCCTCGCTTGGCTGGCCTATCATCTGCTCTTATCGATCGGTCGATATGGGCTGGTGCGATCATTCAAGGCCGAGTCGCCGGCGGCGGCTACGATTCGTCTGTGGGATCGGGCCTTTCTGACGGGAACGTTGCTGGCCGGACTGGGTTGGGGCTCCACCGCCCTGGTGCTGTTTCCCGAATCGTCACTTTCTCATCAGGCGTTCCTGGCCTTCGTGCTGGGAGGGGTGTCTGCCGGCGCGTCCTCCACGTTGGCGGCGCGATTCGACGCGTTTCTGTCCTTTGCCGTTCCGACCCTCGTACCGCTGATTCTGCGCTTTTTCCTGCTCAACCATGAGCAAGCCCTGCCCATGGCCATCTGCACGCTGCTGTTCTCCCTGCTCATGGTCTATACGGCCTATCGCACGTCCAACAGCGTCGTGGAAACTCTCCGGCTGAAATATCACAACGCGCAATTGGTGGATCAGCTCGCGTCGCAATTGGAAGAGGGAGAGCAAACAGCCCTGCTCTTAAACGTGCATACCGAGCACTATCGATTCATCATGGAATATGCGCAGGACATCATCTACCGGACCGACCGGAGCGGCCGGTTTACGTTTATCAATCCTGCGGTGGTCCGGTTTCTCGGATATCACGAGACGAGCGTGCTCGGCCATCGGGCGCTGGATTTCGTGCATCCGAATTACCGCCGCAGCACGGAACATTTTTATATCCGCCAGTTTCTTCGCAAGACGGCCAGCACCTATTACGAGTTCCCGTTGGTCACCAGAACGCACCAGACCCTATGGGTGGGACAACACGTGCAATTGCTGCTGCGCGATGACGAGGTCATCGGATTTCAAGCCGTATTGCGCGATATCTCGGCTCGAAAAGAAACCGAGGAGGCCTTGCGTTTCAGCCAGGACCGGTACCGCGCCTTGTTTGAGAGCAGCCCCGAAATGCTCTTGACCGTCGATGCGAAGGGAACCTTGCTCACGGTGAATGCCACCGCCGCCGCGGAATTGGGCTATACCCCGGAAGAATTGATCGACCAACCCATCTCGCTGATCGTTCACGCCGACGATCGCAGCGCCGTGCAGCAACATTTTGCAGAGAGCCTTCAACGGCCTGGGGAGGTGCTCCGCGGGGAGTTCCGAAAAGTCCGCAAAGGCGGGAGCCCTCTCTGGGTGCGAGAAGCCTCGCGGGCCGTGCGCAATCCGAACGGGCAGCTCGACATCCTGATCGTTTGCGAGAACGTCACCGAGCGTAAAGGCATGGAAGACGCCCTGACTCACACGCGCCAGCTTCTGGAATCCATTGTGGAGCACATCCCTCACATGGTTTTCTTGAAAGATGCCAAGGAACTGCGTTTCGCCCAATTCAATAAAGCCGGCGAACAACTGATCGGCCTGCCCCGGGAAGCGCTGTTGGGGAAAAACGACTTCGACCTCTTCCCTCGCGAGCAAGCGGCGTTTTTTACCGCGAAGGATCGGGAAGTGCTCGTTGGCGGAGCCTTACTGGACATTCCGGCCGAACCGATCCAGACCAAGAATCAAGGTCTGCGGTGGCTCCATACTAAAAAGCTTCCCCTCTATGATTACACCGGTATGCCCCGGTATCTCCTCGGCATATCCGAAGACATCACCGATCAGAAGCAGCGGCAGGAAATCGAACAACTCCGGTTGGGACAACTGGCCACGCAGCAGACTGTCCTGCATAAATTGGCGGAAGATCCGTCCATTCACAGCGGGCACCCTCAAGAAGCGTTTCCGGTGATGACCGAACATGCGGCCAGTACGTTCGGGGTTGAACGAGCGAGCATCTGGCTCTTCGACGAGACCCAATCGGCCCTGGTTTTACAGGACCTGTTCGAACCCCCCACGAAACGTCATAGCCGTGGAACCACACTCTCCGTCAAAGAGTATCCGGCCTATCTTCGCGCCCTCGAAACGGAGCCCTATTCCCTGGCCGCTCATGCGGCCCAGACCGATCCCCGCACGAGCGAACTCACCTCGTCCTATCTCACCCCGCTCGGTATCGTGTCCATGCTGGACGCACCCATTCGCCGCCATGGACGTGTGGTCGGCGTCCTCTGCCTCGAACATACCGGCCCGCTCAAGACCTGGACCAGCGAGGAAGAAGCGTTCGCCGCCTCTCTCGCCGCCATGGCCACCCTGACTCTGGAAGCGGCCGACCGCCGCCAGGCGCAGGAGGCGCTGGAGCAACACGTCCGCGAACGGACGGGCGAATTGCGACGCATGACCGCGCATCTGCAGACCATCATCGAAGAATCTCCTCTGGCGATGATCGAATTGGATCAGGCAGGCCACGTCACAACCTGGAATGCCGCCGCCACGGCCTTATTCGGATGGACCAGAGAAGAAGTTATGGGACAGGAGCTGCCCTATGTGCCGGCGGGCCAGGAACAGGCCTCGGACGACTTGTGGACCGCTGTCATGAGCGGCGGCGCGCCGCGCAACCTCGAACTGAGTCGCAGGAAAAAAGACGGGACCCTGATCGATGTGAACATGTGGGGAACGTTGCTGCAAGGCCCCGGCGGCCAGGCGACCGGCTCCATCGGATTCTTCATTGATGTCACGGAGCACAAACAACTCGAAGAACAGCTCCGGCAAGCCCATAAAATGGAAGGCATCGGCAGGCTGGCCGGCGGCGTGGCCCACGATTTCAACAATCTGCTCACCGTCATCAACGGGTGCGCCATGCTGCTCTTGGATCAGGTGCGCGCCGAAGACCCGTTGCATCGGTCCTTGACCGAGATTCTGACTGCCGGTCAGCGGGCGGCGGCGCTGACCAAGCAACTCCTGGCCTTCAGCCGTCGGCAGGTGTTGACGTTCCAAGTGTTCGACTTGAACGAGGCGCTGTCGTCGATCAGTTCCATGATCGAACGATTGATCGGCGAAGATATCGCTCTCGTGAGAGACCTCGCGTCACAGCCCTGCATCATCCGCGCAGACCGGGGGCAAATCGATCAGGTCGTGTTGAATCTGGCGGTGAACGCCAAGGACGCCATGCCCCAGGGAGGGACGCTGACCATGGCGACGCGAACCGTGACCCTGAGCGCAGATACGCCGGCACTCCATCCCGCGATGCTTCCGGGACGGTATGTGCGCCTTTCGATTCGCGACTCCGGAGAAGGCATGGACCGGACCACCCTCTCGCATATTTTCGAACCTTTCTTCACCACGAAAGAAGAGGGCAAAGGAACCGGTCTGGGGCTGGCCACAGTCTATGGCATCGTCAAACAAAGCCAGGGCTTCATCTTTGCCGATAGCAACCCCGGCGACGGCGCCACCTTCGACATGTATTTTCCATTGGCCCAGGCTCCGCCCCTCGCTGCCGCGCCAGCCGCCCCGTCGCGACCCCACTGTGGTCGCGAAACCATCCTGCTGGTCGAAGACCAACAGGCGGTTCGAATGCTGCTCACACAGGCCCTCTCGGATTACGGATATACCTTGCTCGAGGCCTCCAGCGGGCAAGAGGCGCTTCGTCTGGTCGCCGCCGCCAAGACGCCCATCCATATTCTGCTCACCGACGTCGTCATGCCGCAGATGACAGGCCCCGCCTTGGCCGAACGCCTGCGCCAGCAATGGCCTCACCTCCGCGTGCTGTTTATGTCGGGCTATGCGGAAGGCAGCGTGTTGCCGACGTTCCTGGCAGAACCGGGAACCGGGTTCATTCAAAAGCCGTTCTTGCCCACTGAGCTCGCCCAGAAGCTTCGCGAACTGCTCGATTCAGCCAAGTAGCCACACGACGAATCTCACGAGGTGCGCAGGATTTGCGCCGGTGCATTACCCGGGCAGGATTGACTGGAAGTTTTCGATGGAGTGAAATCGTGCGGAAGGAACGGGCGAGGCTTGAGAGCTGGACTTCGAGCGATGAAAGATCCGGCCGATGCCGAACTGTTCGGCCGCCGCGAGACATTGCTCGTCATCGTCGATGTAGAGGGCTCGCTGCGGATCGAAGCCGACCAGTTCCCGGCAAGTCGGCCAATATTCCGAGCGCATTTTGAGCCATCCCACCTCGAACGCATCCACGATCCGATCGACCTGCCGGTGAAGACCGGTTTTGGCCGTTTTGACCTCAACACCCGCCCGATGCGCGTTCGTGAGAATCATCACCCGCTTTCCCAACCGCCGCAACGAAAGGAGAAACGCTTCGGCATCGGGCAGGAATCCGATCATGTGATCGAGTTCGCGATGCATCGCCACCACATCGATTTGGACCTGCTCGGTCCAATAGTGCAGATCGGTCCAGGCGAGTTCCCCTTCCACGGAGCGGTACATGCTCATCAATCGATCCCGGGCTTCCGCGAACGCCAACGCATGTTTCGCCGCATACCGTCTGGGGAGTTCTTCTTCGAAAAAAAAGTTGTCGAAATGGCGATCGAGAAGCGTGCCGTCCATGTCGAGGAGGACATCGTCGATGTGAGTCCAATCGACGGGATGAGGAGTCGGGTCCGTGCGGTGCTGCGGCATCAGTTCAGTATAACGGAGACCGGCAGGACAAGACGAGTGATTGTGTTCAGCGAAATTTCTATGATACCGTCGCAGGCCATGTCACGCACAAAACCCGCTCGTGGTCCCGTTGCGCCGCTCTTCACGCTTGAAGGCGGTCGCCTGCCCATTATCGCCCTCGTGGGGCGACCCAATGTGGGCAAATCGACCCTCTTCAATCGCATTCTCGGCACCCGAGCTGCCATCGTGGACGATGTGCCCGGCGTGACCAGAGATCGCAACTATGCTGATGCTACCTATCGCAACCGCCATTTCCGCTTGGTCGATACCGGCGGACTCGATCCCACGGCCCATGAGGGGATGCTGTCGCTCATCCGGCAACAATCCCAACTCGCCATCGCGGAGGCTGACATTCTAGTCCTCGTCCTCGATGCTCGAGCCGGCCTCACGCCGCCCGATGAAGAGGTCGTCGCGACGTTGCGCGGTTCCGACAAACCGGTGTTTTATGTGATCAACAAGGTCGATACGCCGAAGGCCGATCCACTCGTGGCCGACTTCTATCGCCTGGGGCAAGAACACCTGTACCCCCTCTCGGCGGAACATGGTATCGGCGTAGCCGAGTTGCTCGACGATTTGTTTCCTCATATGGTCGACCCGCCGGGTGAAGACACCCCGACGGAAATCCCCCGCATTGCCATCGTCGGCCGCCCGAACGTCGGGAAATCCACGCTGGTCAATTCAGTGCTTGGTGAGGCGCGGGTCGTGGTCAGCAACGTGCCCGGCACTACCCGTGATCCGGTGGACTCGATTGCCACCTTTAAAGATCGGCAATATGTCCTGACCGACACCGCCGGTATCCGCCGGCGCGGCCGTGTAGAGCGCGGTATCGAGGGCTATAGCGTGGCTCGCTCTCTTCGTGCCATCGGCCGGTCAGATGTCGCGGTGCTGCTGCTCGATGCGGAAGAAGGCGTGACGGAGCAGGATACCAAAATTGCAGGCCTCGTTCTGAAACAGGGGCGCGCCTGTATTCTCGTCGTGAACAAGTGGGACCTCAAGGCCGATGACGTGGATGCTCGGGAAGCGTACAAACAGGACCTTGAACGCCGCTTTCCGTTTCTCGCATGGGCGCCGGTTCTGTTTATCTCGGCGCTGGAGCAGGATTTTTTGCGCGGCCTGTTCGCGCTGATCGATCAGGTCTATTTTTCCTTTTGCAAACGGGTTCCCACCGGGGCGCTGAACCAGTTTTTTCAGGGGTTGCTGGAAGAACATCCGTTACCGGTTCGGAAAGGAAAACCGGCCAAAGCGAGCAAGTCGGCCTTTGTGACGCAAGTTGCGACGCGTCCGCCCGCCTTTGCGCTGTTTGTAGGACACCCCGACAACATGACGCCGGCCTATCTCCGCTTTCTGGAGAACCAGATCCGGAAGGAATATCATTTTTCCGGCACGCCCATTCGCTTGATGATCCGCAAAAAATAACGCGCGGCAGACAGCATTGCCCAACGTGTCATTCCCTGCTTCACAGACAGCGCTCATTCCGGCTCCTGATGAGCCCCTGCATAGAGGTCCCGAAGGCCTTTCAACTTGACTCATGCCGACCAGCATGTTATTCGCACAGGAGACGGTGTACGCCACGTACGATCCGGCAGGAACCTCCATTCGCCAAATGGCCGGTTTCTCCCCCGCTCATTCGGCGTGAGGCCATTCCACACAGCATCATTCGATACACATGATGGTAACTCTCGTGAATTCCGACCAACGATTCCGATTCATGTCCTTCTGCTTGAGTGCGCTGCTTTCGCTGTGCCTGCCCACAGCAAGCCGGGCTGAAACCAACGCTCCGCTCATCGAACCGCCGCCGCTCGAAGAGCCGGCCGGCTCAGTTGCACCGGAAGCGGTTCCGGTTGAACCAGAACCGACCCAGGCCGTGGCCACAGCTCCCGTGTCTCCTTCCGTGCAAGTGTCCGGTTCGATCTGGAGATCCAAGCCGGGAATCGTCTTTCTGCAGACACCGATCGGACCTCTCTCGCTCAGTTCCAAAACGACGCTGCGCGACGTGAAGAATTCGCAAAAGATCACGCTCTGGGTCCATGGCACGACCACGGTGATTGATATCCGCGAGAGGGGGGCCGACAAACTGGTGCATCGCTATGTGACCGCCATGCCCAATTTCACCTCTCCCGAGAAACAGACGGTCGCGCTCTGGACGCCGGACGGTGAACAATCCTTCGCGCTCGGCGGGCTTGCCGCGAAAATTGCCGGACGCCCGGACGAGCAACCCTTTACCATCGAAGTCGATGGGGCCGGCGCGGTTCGCGGCCTGCATGACGTGCAATACGACCTGCAAGTGAATCAGATTCCGCGTATCCCCTCCTCGGTGCATCTCCTCTTGAACGGCACGGTCTCGAAACTGAAGTCGAACTATGTGTTCCTGAAAACTCCTTTGGGCATCGTCACCGTGAGCGGGAAAACCGGTGTCCGCAACGCCAAAGTCGGGCAAGAGATGTCGGTGTGGGTGCAGGATCGGCACGTGGCCATCGATCTGTATCAAGACGGTGTGTCCACGCCATCCCGCCGCTTCCTCTCCGGCCCGCTGACCTACGCACCGGAAGGGCAGAGCGCACTCATCATGCAGGGACCGGAAGGCGCGCAATCCATTCCCCTCACGCAACGGCCGGCTGCCCTCTCGGCACTGAAAGAAGGCGTACCGATTACGGTCGAGCTCGGCCGGGAAGGCGAACTCCTCGACATCCGACGCGTCAATTAACAGTCACCATCAACGCCGGTGGCGCCCGGCCGTTCGCTTGACAGGGTCTGAACACCACCCGTAGACTCGCTTCCGCGTATGGCATCACGGAAGAAAAGTCCGCCGGCGTCCTCAGATGGACACGGCCTGCCCCACTCCACATCGCATCCATTCGATCAGCTGTATCGAGACCACGTCGACATCATGTATCGCTTTGCCTACCGGCTCTGCGGCGAAGCCGAAGCGGCGAAAGACCTGGTCCAGGAAACATTTCTCAATGCCTATCGCGCATACGATCGTTTTCGCGGGGATGCGCGGGTGTCGACCTGGCTCTATGCCATCGCCTCCCATGCCTGCCAGCGCATGCGGCGAAAGCGGAAAGGCGAGCCCGAGCGCGAGTTGTCCCTGACTGAATTCGTGCCGACATCGGAAGGCGAGTTTGCGCTGCAGATACCGATGGAGGGACTGAGCCCTCAGGAAGCCCTCGAAAACAAGGAACTGCGGGAGATTTTGGATCGGGCCATCGCCAAATTGCCGCGCAAATATCGGATGGTTCTCGTCCTGCGCGACATGGAAGGGTTGAGCGCCAAAGAAGTGGGCGACATCCTCGGATTGAGCGAGCGCGCCATCAAATCCCGGCTGCATCGAGCCCGTTTGTTTGTCAGGAAAGAAATCAGTGGAAAAGGGGTCGCCGAAGAATTTCACCACGACGCTGCCACTATGGATCGATAGTTTGGTATAGTCACAGTAGCAGTATGACCATGGCCGACCGAGTACGCACATATCCAGGCACCCGCAAGCCCACCCCGCATCAGGGACACCGGAAACGGAATTGCGTCAAAGTCCTCGAACGCCTCTCGGCCTATCTGGACGACGAGCTGTCGGGTGAAATCTGCCAGGAAATCCGCGCGCACCTCGGCGATTGTCCGAACTGCGAAATATTCCTCGATTCCCTTCGCCAAACCGTTCGGCTCTGCCAGCATCGGCCCTCCCCATCCCTCTCAGAACAAGATCGTGCCGCCCTTCGACGCCAGATCTTAAAGGCAGCGGCAACGGTGTGACCGAATCGTGATGCGTCCGAAGCCCATTACGGCTGCGCATGGGCCGTCGGCAGCAGAATCCCCGCCACGTCCGTCCCACACACAGATGCAGCCGGCTTCGCGATTTCTTCGCGCATGCGTCAACAGCCTCCCGCTCATTGTTGGGCTGGTCTGCGCCGGCACGGGCGTCCTGCTCGCCCAGCCCTCTGACGGCCTGCAGCGCGGCCAGACCCTGTATCGGGAACATTGCATGGATTGCCATGGCGCCACCGGCAAGGGCGATGGCCCCAAGGCTCCGTTTCTCTCGCCGCGCCCGGGGAATCTCATTTCCGCAGCCACCTCCGCCAAGACGGATAAGGAACTACTCCGGACCATCGCCCAAGGCAAACCTCGCACGGCCATGCCCGGCTGGAACGATGCGCTCCCGGACGAAGACCAGCAAGCCGTGCTCCAATATATTCGCTCGATGATTCAATTCTCCCGCTCTCCGATCGCGGCTCCCCCGACCCGGTAACCTCGTTCTCTCACGCTTGACCTCTTTCGTCTGAAAAGAGCCGCGTGATAGAGTGACCTTCTTTTATCCTCATCGGAGGTCGTTCGCATGATTCGCGGGAACCTGCTTTATCAACGACAGACCATAACCATCCTCGCCCTGGCCTTCGCGCTCGGTCTCTGGACAGGAATCGCCGACGCCGCGCCGGCCGTGGGTGGAAAGGGACATGCCAAGACCGGTACTCCTAAAACCACACCGGCGATACAAACCGCCATACGGTATGCGGAGGCGCTCTCGCAAGGCGATCGCGTCACCGCGGGCCAATTGGACTTTGCCTGCCAGTACCGGCACCGCACCGCTTCGCCGACAAAGGTCAAACAATTCGCGCCGAAGGACGATCCGTCCTACGATGCCTGCTGGCAGAGCCTGACCGACGCCTATGCCCCCATGCTCACCAGGTCGGACATCGCCATGGATGTGATCTGGCCGAGCGCCGGGCCGCTGCTGTTCTTCGGCGATGACCTTCCCAGAGCGCCTGCCTCAACCTTCGTGGCAGATGCGGTAGGAATTGCGCCGCCGGGCAGCGGGCTTCATGTCACCGCCCTGAACAGCCGCGCGATCCCGTCCGGGTCGTTCAAGCTGGCGGGCACCGGAAAAGTCCTGGCCGCTCCGACCACCCTCGTGCAACTTTCCGTGCAGTATCAGGACCCGCTGACATCGCCTGTGACCTATGCCGCCGGCAACGTCAAATGGACCAATACGATCAAGCGTCCGCGGCGGGCGTTGAAATCCGTCACCCTGCAGTGGGTGGTGTTCAGCGGGCTGAAGCAACACGGATTTCCGGGAGATACGGCGGTGTTTAACTTGCCGGTTCCCTCACAGCCGGAAGCCCCCGGCATGATGGCCGATAAAATTCCCTTTACGACCGAAACCAGCCGCGCGCTGCCTGAATCCATGGTCTGGTGGGGACCGGATGACCAACCGGGCATCTTAACCGCGGCGGCGGCACGGGCAGCCAGCTTTCCCGACCTGCGCGACCGAGTCGCATTGCTGAACCGGATCTTGATCATCGATCCCAAACAGCCCGATGCCCTCACGGTGCTGACTCGCCATCTCTACAGCGTGCTCCTGCGGGAGGCGAGGAACAACCATCAAGTGCCGGTCAAAGACCCGGCGCTCGGCATCGTGCTGGATGAGTTTTATTGGAACATTTATGCGCAAGGCATGCGCCTGGACCTCTCTAACGGCATGGAAATGGGCGGTCTCTCGCAGCCCACGCCGGCGGATTTTCTTTATCGGCTCATACCGGCGCTTCAGACCCTGGCCGAAATCCGGCCGGAACAGCTCGACAACCGGTTTCGTTTGGGAGTCGCCTACCGGTGGAACAATGATCAGATACCGATGGTCGAAACATTTGAAGCCTTGGTCAAAGATATCCCCGAACACCGGAGAACGCCCAAGGCTGAAGCCCTGCTTCAACTGGCCTGGTCTCGCATCAACAAGGTGTCCTGGAACCGCATTCTGCATGACACCGAAACCCCGCGGGCCTATGCCAACGCCGAAGCCTCACTGGCTCAAGCCGAGCTTCCCCTGGATAAATTCCTCGCGGAATATGCCATGGCCTACAGCATGATTTTTTTGCCCAACTATGGTGATAAGGCGAAGATGCTCCATCATCTCACGGAAGCCAAACGCTGGTTCGATGAAGTGCCGGGAAAAACGGATGAGGCGTGGCGCTATTTCCTCCATACGGGTCTGCTCAAAGCCGTGCTGGACGCTGATCCGATATTCGCTCCCATCCTGGCGACGGCTCCCTAGCCGGACATAACCGTGGCCGCGGATCGGATGGCGGGGGCTCAGGCCCTTTGCCGTCCGCCTGGCCACCCCATCATCCTGTCGTCGCGATTGCCCGTTCATACCTTGTCAACTCAGGCAGGCTGTGATAACGATGGCGCAACAGCACTGGCAGGAGAAGCCGATGCCGGAAGCACCACATCATTGCAGCGCGCAGAGGATGGTCGGCATCGCCTCCCTCATGGTCTGCTATCTGAATCTGAGTGCCTGTTCCATTTTCGGCGGGAGTTCGCAAGCACTGACGGTGAATTCGGAGCCTCCGGGAGCCAATGTCTTGATCAACGGCACCCTGGCAGGCACCACGCCGCTTCAACACCAGGTTCCGCGCCGGGGAGACCTCACCATCGAAGTGCAAAAAAATGGCTATACACCTCAGTCCAGAACGACCGGCCGGAAACTCAGTAGCGTCGGTATCGTCGATGTCATCGGAGGAGCGTTGTTCTTGTTGCCGCTACTCGGCCTCATTGCGCCGGGCGCCTGGGAGCAGGACCCGGGCATCATCGGGATTACTCTCGAACCGGATCACTCGCAACCTGCGCAGCCCCAATAGCCTGAAGGCTCTCGTGAGCCGCCAGGAATCGGATCGTAAGGAACAGAGACGATGATTGACGTCACAGGTTACGCCGCTCGCACCGCAAAATCCCGCCTTGCGCCCTTCAAATTTTCACGCCGCGAGGTGGGCAGGCAGGATGTGCTCATCGGTATCCGCTACTGCGGCATTTGTCATTCGGACGTGCATCAGGCACGGGATGAATGGGGCGGCTCGATCTTCCCCATGGTGCCAGGACATGAAATCGTGGGGGTTGTCGAACGGGTCGGCGCCTCAGTGAAGCAATTCAAAGTCGGCCAAATGGTCGGCGTGGGATGTTTCGTCGATTCCTGCCGGATCTGCCCGCAATGCAAAAAAGGCCAAGAGCAGTACTGCGAGGGGCACATCAGCTTTACCTACAACGGGAAGGAGCGAGACGGCGCCACCCCGACCTATGGCGGTTACTCCACCAAAGTGGTCGTCGATCAGCGGTATGTCCTTCGCATCCCCAAGCAATTGCGTCCCGAGGAGGCTGCACCGCTTCTCTGCGCCGGCATTACGACCTACTCGCCCTTGCACCACTGGGGAGTGGGAAAGGCGCATCGCCTGGCGGTGGTCGGCCTGGGAGGACTCGGCCACATGGCCGTCAAAATCGGAACGGCCTTGGGCGCCCGCGTGACCGTGCTGAGCCATTCCGACAAAAAGCGGCGCGATGCGAAACGATTGGGCGCCAAAGATTTTTATAAGACGTCCGATCCCAAGACCTTCACCACGCTGGCCAAGCAATTCGACTTCATTCTCGACACCGTTTCAGCGCCCCATGACCTGGATACGCAGTTAGAATTGCTCAAGACCGATGGCACGATGATCTTGGTCGGCGTGCCAGACAAACCGGCGCAATTGGGTGCCTTTCCATTGATTCTCAAACGGCGGAGACTGGTAGGCTCATTGATCGGCGGCATTCAAGAAACGCAGGAGATGCTGGACTTCTGCGCGAAGCACCAATGCGGCGCCGATGTGGAAGTCATCCCGATTCAGAAGGTCAATGACGCCTACGATCGCCTCGTCCGCGGTGACGTGCGGTACCGATTCGTCATTGACATGAGCTCGCTCGCCTGACGCACCACGCGCCCACTTCATCGCACGCGACATCTATCGCCCGATGTCGTCTCGGCACAACCACCCATCGGACGCACCGCAAACCGGTACGCCGTGAAGCCCGCCATATTCTGAATGGGAGTGAATCGAAAAGACAGGCAAGCCGGGCGGCTTCACAGCCGCTCGGCTTGCCGTCAGTGACGCACGAACTTACTTGGCAGGCTCGACCAACGGCATCAAAGGCAAGGGCTTGGCGTCCTTGTCCACCTTCAGCAGCGCGATGGCGCCGCGAAGGGCATCGGTCAGAGAGTGGGTGACAATGGGATACACGCCGTCATTGCCGTCCAACACCATATCGAGAATGGCCGCGCCCGCCGGCGGAATGAGTTGCGTTTGCACTCCGCGCGTATGGTTGGCGGGGTTGCCGCTTTCCCACACATCATCCCAGATTTCGGCAATCGGATGGACCGCCGACACATTGTTCGGTCCGGCGTTGACGAAATAGAACCGGACACGCTCACCCGGCTTGGCCTCCAAAAAGGCTCCACCCGCCTTGCTGTGCACGGGATCATACCGGAAGACCGACCCGTTGAAGACGACATGGTGATATTTCCGGTCGAACATCCCGTCGACATCGTCGGGATCTTTGAACAATTCGCTCTGCACCAACACATACTCGCGATCCGCCTTGGGCATCGCCTTGGGATCTTTGGGATCGACGATGATCGCGCCCATCATCCCCCGGGCGATGTGCTGAATCATGGGGGACGCGCCGCAATGGTAGGCAAACACGCCCGGCCATTTCGCCTTGAAGCGGTACTGCAACGATTCACCGGGACGCACTTCTTTGTAATGCTCCAGGAAATTGGTTTCCGCGGCATGGAAATCCATCGAGTGTGGACGCCCGTTGGTGTCGGGATTCGTCAGCGAAAAGACGACTTCGTCGCCTTCCTGCACGCGAACCACCGGACCCGGGAACTGCCCGTTGAAGGTCCAGGCATCATATGTATGGCCTTCCCCGTCGATGACGAGTTTTGTTTCTACGGCGGTCATGGACACTTCGACGACTTTCGCGAACGCAGACTCGACCGGCTGCATGGCGAGGCCTGACACTGCGGCCAATCCCAAAACCGTGCGAATCACCGATTGACGAAAGCTGGTATTGCGTACTGTCATAATGCTGCGGCTCCTCCTGTGAAAGTGATTGGTGTCGGTTCACGCAGAACCGAAGCGAGGATACCGCACTTGCCCGCAGATTACGTATGACGTTTATCACGTTTTCACACTGTCACGTCAGCTGCCGCGGATTGACACTCGTCACCTTCGGCCAGGGCATTACGGCTTTGCGCCTAAATCTGAAAAGTAATGCGCGAACGCCTTGATGCCGCCGGAAGCCTGCCCCCAATCGAAGTACTCATTCGGCGCATGATACCCATGCTCGGGGAGGCTGAGGCCCATAAAGAGGATCGGCACGTTCCATGCCTTTTGCATCGTCACCACCGCGCCGATCGAACCGCCTTCGCGGATAAACGCCGGCTCCTTGCCGAATCCGGCCCGGACTGCGCGCTTCACGGCTTCAACGTATGGCCCGTCGAACACGCCGCGGAACGGATGTAACATACCCTCTCGCTCCACCTTCACCGCGGGATTCAACTTCGCGACATGTTTCTTCAACAACGTAAAGACCTTCTCAGGGGTTTGACCGGGAACCAATCGCATGCTGATTTTCAATTCGCCATGGCCGGGCACGATGGTCTTGACCCCTGGGCCATGATACCCGCCGGTAAGGCCATGCACTTCGAACGTCGGGGCGGCCCAAATCCGCCGCATGACCTCAGCCGGGTCATGCGTACGCAACGTCTTAAACCCGTACGCCTGTTTGAATTTGTTCACTTGGAAACCCGACTTTAAGAAACTCGCGATCTCGGCCTTCGTCGGCGGCACGACCTCATCGTAAAAGCCGGGGATCTTCACCTTGCCGGTCTTGGCATCGACGCAGGCATGGGCGATCTCCATCAACTCGACGAGCGGGTTCCGAGCCGCTCCACCGGTGACGCCGGAATGCGCATCCTTGGTTCCGGTTCGTAGGATAAGCCGCGCGCCGAGTAACCCCCGTAATCCATAGGGCATCGCCGGTTGATTCTTCGAAAGCCAGATCGTGTCCGAAATGACCACGGAATCCGGGCGCGGAATCGCCGCCCGGTTCTTGATCGCAGAGGCGAAACTGGGACTTCCGTTTTCCTCTTCCAGTTCCCAGAGAAACCGCACATTGATCGGCACTCCCTGATCGATCGCATACCGCGCGCCGAACAGAGCGGCGAGGGCCGGCCCCTTGTCGTCTGTCGCCCCGCGCCCACGATAGATGCCATTCTCATTCTGAAATGCGAAGGGAGACTGCTTCCATTCAGGCTCCTGTGCCGGCTGGACATCCATGTGATTGTAGACCGTCACGGTGGGATAGTGAGGATCGACCGTCCAGCCGCCCGAGACGACGGGGTAACCGGGCGTTTCCACGATGTGGGCCTCCGCCCCGGCCGCCCGCAGATAGTGCGCGGCTAATTCGGCCATGCGGCGCACATCCGGCGCGTGCCGCGGATCCATGCTGATGGAGGGAATCTCCACCGCCTGCCCAAGCATGTCTTCATACTGGGGGCGAATATCCTGTATGTAGGTCTCTACCTGCCGGTGCGCGTCGCTCATCGCTGCTCCTTTTCGATCTTCCGTGGCAATGATCAAACTTTCATGCATCTTTTTCTGGGTCACGGCTCACTACGTAGAACTCAACGTCGGTCACCAGGGATTATATCCACTCAGAACAGGAAAGCCTATGTTGGCGGCGACGGAGAGAAAGCATGTAGAATGACACCGATGAGCCGCCACACATCTCACCATGCCCTGCGTTTCGGCGCAGGGCTGCTGGCCTGGCTGGCATTGTGTCTTGTCGGCGTCCATACGATTTCGGCGCAAGAAGCCGTGACCGTGCAAGAGGTGCTCGCCGATCCCGGGCTGTTTCACTTGCGACAGATCACGCTCAAGGGAACTGTGCGCCAAGTCCAGCCCCTCGATCCATACGAGATCCCGGCCGGATCAACCTGTTACGGCGGCTATCTTTTCAACCTGGAAGACGACACAGCTACCCTATCTGTCGCCGTACCCGGGCTGTGCGGCGTGCCGATGGTGAAGGATCCTGATGTGGAAGACGGCGCCCGCGTCGCGGTGGAGGCAACGGTCCAGGCTCCCAGCCATGGGGGTTATGCTTTGAGCTTCAAGGGCGCAAAAATCGCGATGGATCAAGAAGGTATTGTGCAAGCGATTGCGAACCGGATCACGCCGTTGGCGGAATAACCGATGACGACTCGTCCACGTGAACAGGCTCCTCGCGTCGCGGCTCCCGCGCATACGCGCGTCGGCTGGATCGGCACCGGCGTGATGGGCGCATCCATGTGCCGGCATCTTCAGGCTGCCCACTATCGCCTCACGCTGTATACACGCAATCGCAGCAAAGCGTCAGCGATTTTGGCCAAGGGAGCGACCTGGGCCGATTCTCCTCGCGCGGTGGCCGAGCAAACCGACATCCTCATTACTATGGTGGGATTTCCGCAGGATGTGCGCCAGGTGTACTTCGGGGACCATGGCGCACTGGCAGGCGCCAGCGCGGGCATGGTGCTGGTTGATATGACCACCACCGAACCGTCACTCGCACAGGAGATTGCGCGCGCGGCTCAATCGCGAGGCGTGTTTGCCGTCGATGCGCCGGTGTCCGGCGGGGATATCGGCGCGCGCGACGCGACCCTGTCGATCATGATCGGCGGCGAAGCCGGCGCTGTGCATACGATCATGCCGCTGCTCGAATGTCTGGGCCAAAAGATCGTGCACCAAGGCGATTCGGGGGCCGGCCAACATACGAAGCTCTGCAACCAGATCGTGATTGCCGGCACGATGATCGGCGTCTGCGAAAGCCTGCTGTACGGCTACCAGGCCGGACTCGAACTGCCGCGCATGCTGGAATCGATCCGCGGCGGCGCCGCCGCCTGCTGGACACTGGACAACCTGACGCCCCGCATCCTGGCTCGCAATTTCGATCCCGGCTTCTTCGTCGAACATTTCATCAAAGACATGGGCATTGCCCTTGAGGAAGCGCGACGTCGACAGCTCACCCTTCCAGGTCTGACGCTCGCGCATCAACTGTACGAGAGGACGGAGGCGCTGGGCCATGGCCGCTCCGGAACGCACGCGCTGATGCTGGCGCTCGAAGCCCTTTCCGACATCGATCCGACCAGACCTTCGACCTCACTTTAATCACAGGAGCCGCATGAGAACAGGTACGCATCCTCTTGTTCTGGCACTCATCTTCACCATGCTATACGCTGGCTGCACCGGAGCCCGCGGTCTGAACCGCCACATCCTGCAGGAATCCTTCCATGATCATCCCAACGTAACGACTGATCGCGACATCGCCGCCACCATGGCCACCCAGGCGACTTTGCCGACGCCCTATCGCTTGGCTATTTATTTCAAACATGAGGATTTCCCCAGTCGCCCCGCCCTGCAACGAGTGGACTGGATCAGCTCCGACGGCGCCCGTGTGCAACGAGCGCTGGAACCAGTGCAGGAGGAAGGTATTCTACAACGAACCTTCCTGCTCGCCAATTCAACCGTGCAAGGCAATACCCTTCGCGACATACGACTCGCCGCGGCCCGCTACAACGCCGACGCGATTCTCATCATCGACGGGGCTTCGGCCTTCGAACGGTACAACAACGGCCACGCCTGGTGGTATGCCACGGGGATCGGCACTTACTTTGCCCACGGCACTGAATGCCACGCACTGTTCATGATGGAAGGTACGTTGTGGGATGTCCGGACGGGCTATCTCTACGGCACGCAAACGGCGGAAGGGGAAACAACGCTCATCGGTCCGGCGCCGTCACTCGACGACAAGGCCGCCATCGCCGAGGCGAAGGATGTGGCGATGGCGCGATTCGGCAGAGAACTCGCCGATACGCTGCGGCTGTTGAGAGAAAAACAGCAGGCTGGATAGCGGCTTCTTCGGTTTCCTTTGCAGCCGGCTGTGGCCATTGTTCTCACTTATAGACCGTCTTCGGTTTCCTAAAGCTGATTCCTCTTTATCACGGCTCCTTTGGATGTCGTTATCTTCGTCACCAATAATGTAGCCATCATACAAGTGAACTCGTAAGGGAGTATCCACAAAACCTGGACTGACTCACTCCCGCTCCACTCCATCGATGACAGTTCTGCGGAACACCTGCCAACACAGGCAACCCAGGGTAAGATAAAGGCCTATCAACATAGGTGGCATCTCTAGTCACAGCATGCTTCCCCCGAGGAATGCAAAATTTCTAGACCAAACTCTTAGTCCGCCAATATGATAACCACATGACGACTAGCCCTACATCTCATGAATTTTTTCGTGCGTTGGAATCGTTGCGGGGAATTGCCGCTCTTGCTGTTGTCATCTTTCATGTTGCCTGGACTTTCCCATTGTATGACATGGCTCTGATCCGTAACGGCTACTTGATGGTAGATTTATTCTTTGTATTGTCCGGATTCGTCATCTGTCATAGTTATGGAAGGAGACTGGGTACAGGGCGCGATGTGGCAAAATTTATCTGGATACGGCTTGGTCGACTCTATCCTCTCCACTTGATCCTTCTTTTCGTGTTTCTCGGAATTGAAATTGCGAAGTATATCGCAGAACTTGAATACGGCCTTGTCGCGAACAAGGGCGCATTTACTTCCAATAACACCTTCTCATTTATTAGTAATCTGCTGCTTGTTCAAGCATTGGGGTTTCATGACAAAGCCACGTACAATTTGCCAGCATGGAGCATCAGCACGGAATTTTATACCTACATTCTTTTCGCAACGGCTCTGTTTCTTCTTAGGACACGAGTGGCGATGCTTTCCATGTCGGCACTACTCATATTGGCAAGTCTGACTCTTGACTCCGGCGGGCTCACTCACAACTTGTTGAGATGCATCGAGGGGTTTTTTGTGGGCGTGATTGCATTTCATTTCTATGTCGCATTGTCGAAACGACCATTATCCAAGACTCAACACGAGTGGTACAAACATGGACCAGGGCTTCTCTCGTTTGCCGGGCTGATCGTATTCTTGTCGATGAAGCAGGGGACTGGTCCTGATGTTTTGATTCTGCCTCTATTTGCCGTTCTAATTGTGTCGATTGCGGCAACCCCGAAAGGAGTCCTTAGCACTCTTCTGGAGGTTGCGCCGTTGGCATGGATAGGGAAGGTCAGTTATTCGGTCTACATGGTTCATGTGGCTGTTATCTGGGCATTCTCTCAAGTACTGAGGGTCGCCCTGAAGACACCTCAAGCGATCGATGCGAATGGAGAGCCACTGTTGACCCCACCTCCATTAGCCGGCGCTCTATTTCTAGCTGCAGCAATCGGGGTCATTCTCGTCCTATCTCACGTCACATACACCTACATTGAAGACCCTTATCGCAAGAAAGCCAAAATATTAGCAGAGAAGTGGTTTTTTCCCTCCACGACGCGTCCTCGCTGCCCCATCTCGAAGTAACCAATGAGTAGGGATCGACCTCAAGCCGCGTTGAGCGCCGTTCACGGACTATCGAAGGTCCACAGAATTCCCAGCAACACCAGATGTTGATTGGGCGTGAGACTCAATACGCCAGGTTGCACCTCACCGCGCCGGAAGAATCCGCCTCCTGCTCCGATCGATTCATCCCATCGATGTTCCAGGCGCACGGTGGTGTTCGTCCATTTGTAAGGAATGCGATATTCGATCGTGGAGGTCACCGCCTTGACGAATTGCTCCGATCCCGTCCAGCGACCATTGCGGTCCCAATACACTTCCGGCCGAAGCGCTAGGGTCCATGGGCCCGCCACATGCCAGCGCGCCACAATATTCCCGCCGGTCACAAATGCTCGCGGATGGCCGGGACGGTCGGCAATGTTCTCGGTCCCGATGTCATATGACGCCGCAATCGTCACGTCGTCGCCTTTCCATTCGACGATATGGTTCGCATACAACCGCCAGAACTGCAGGGCCGTGTCAGTCTGATCGGGGCCGCCATACAGCGTTTGCGTCAAGGTCAGCCGCGGCGTTGCCTTATAGGCCCACTGAGCGCCGTAACTCGGTTGATCGTTGGGGCGCGATAAATGGTAGTAGCCGTTCACCACAAACGCCGTGACCGTCAGATTGTCGCTGACCGGATACTTCGCGCTCACGCCGAACATCATGTAGGGAGTATTGTCGGCGATCCAGGAGCGGGTGTAGTTCGCATTGTCTTTGGCATAGAGCGATTCGTAGCCGATGAGGCTGTTGAATAATCCCCCTGTGATCGTCAGCCCCTTTCCGACCGGAGCAAGATAGGACACATTCGCCCGATGGATGTGTCGGAGCGTATCTGCCCCGCTGACCTCCCGCTCACCTTGCAGGAACGCAAAACGTTCGGAGTCATATCCTCCTTGCACCCCAAGTTCCATGCCCCAGCGAGACGATTCGCTCACATCTTTCCGGACATAGGCCAACGCCATGTTCGGCGCGAACTCATTGTGTCGCGCCGCCGTCGCACGATTCCTCCAGAGATGATTCTCGGGGAAATTGAAATTGAGCACATAACCGACGTCGAGATAGGCACCGTAATGCCAGAGGTTGGCCTCGGTTATCGAAGTGGAATCTGGTGCAGCGCTGCTTTCAACCGCATGCGCCGTCGCGATCAATGCCCAGCAAAGCATCGCCCCATATGTCGGACCCGCCAGGCCGCGCCGGCGCTTTTCTCTAGTCACAGACACCTTCATAGACGAGGGCGCTCATTCCGTTCTGAGGCGATACCCGACTCCTAGTTCCGTCACCAAATGGCGCGGCTGAGCGGGATCGGCTTCGACCTTATTCCTCAACTGACGCATATACACGCGCAAATACTGTCCCTCGTCCACATGCAAGGGGCCCCACACCTCCTTGAGTAATTGCCGATGAGTCACGACTTTTCCGGCATAACGGACCAGCGTCTCCAGCAGCTTATACTCGATCGGCGTGAGATGGACTTCCTTTCCTGAGACAAACACCTGTCGTCGTCCCAAATCCACGCGCAGATCACCGAATGTATACACCGTTTCGATCGCACCACCGGCCAGCCGATTGACATGCCGCATGGCCGCACGCATGCGGGCCAAGAGCTCCTCCACGCCAAAGGGTTTGGTGACATAATCGTCAGCGCCAAGATCAAACGCTGCCACTTTGACCTGTTCTTGATCTCGCGCAGAAAGCACGATGATCGGCATGGTGGACCAGGCACGAACTTTCGCAATCACTGCGGTGCCGTTCATGTCCGGAAGACCAAGATCCAGCAGGATCATGTCGGGATTTCGAGCGGAAGCCTGGGCCACTCCTTCCCCACCGCTCACAGCCTCATATACCCGATAGCCGTGGGGTGGGAGCGTGGCGCGGAGAAATCGTCGAATTTCCGCTTCGTCCTCGATGAGTAGCACCGTCACCTCATGGCCCATCGTCGATGACATCTGCGATAGATCCTAGGTGGCAGCGCGGTCGTGATGTTCCGGTTCGACCGTCGGCTGATTCTTTTCTGTCGGGAGCGTAAAACGGAAAATCGCTCCTCCGCCGGAGCGGTGCTCCACCCAAATACGCCCGCCATGGGATTCGATGATGCCACGGCAGATCGTCAATCCTAGTCCGACACCGCTCTCAGGCTCCGGATGGAGCTGATAAAACTTCTCGAAGATCCGCTTTTCTTCTCCTCGTGGAATACCCGGGCCTCGATCGGCCACTTCTGTCACGATGACCCCATCTTTGACGATCGCCGTGACGTCGATTGGTGATGCCGAAGAAGAATATTTCGCAGCATTCTCCAACAAATTAATCAACACTTGCTCGATCAAGACGCCATCGATACGCACCAGCGGGAGGTCGGCCGGAAGTGTGGTTGACACCGGATGAGAGGCAATGCGAGATTTCACCCGTGCCAACGCCGTACCGACCACTTCCTCCAGCGCATGCCATTCCTTGCGCAGTTGCATGGCTCCCGCTTCCAATCTGGTCATATCGAGGAGATTCTTGAGTAACCGATCAAGCCGGCCGGCTTCATCGCTGATGGACCGGACCAGTTCCTGCTGACTCTCGATCGATAAGGGACAGGTGGCATTCAGCAATGCGCTGCTGGCCCCGACAACGGTCGCCAGCGGCGTCCGTAAGTCATGGGAGACGGAACTCAGGACGGCATTGCGCATGCGCTCCGTTTCCGTCTGCACGTGAGCTTCTTGAGCTTCTTCGGCTAATCGCGCGCGCTCCAGCGCCAACGCCATCTGATTCGCGAAAGTCTCCAGGAGATGCAGTTGTTCCGGAGCAAGCAGTTCGGCAGGTCGCAACGATCGGACCGCAAGGACCCCAACCGCCCCATGAGATCCCAACAGTGGCAGATACAGCGAATCAGATCCGGAAAGGGTATTCGTGCCATGACCAGCGGATTCTTTATGGTCGAACACCCATTGCGAGATGCCGGCCTCCTTCGGATCCAGGTCGAAATGCAGCGCTTCACCCCGATGGAGATGCACCCGCCCCTCCCGATCAGGAAGAAACACCGCCACCTGGCAATGAAAGACGTCGTGGATATGACGGGACGCTACTGAAGCCAGTTTCTCCACCCCACGCTGAGTGGTCAATTCCCTGCTCATGGCATAGAGTGCGGCGGTTCGCTTCTCACGAATCAAGGCCGCCTCCGCCTGTTGACTCTTGTGAGCAGCCAGCCGGCTGATCAGTAACGCCACGAGGAGCATGACGGCAAATGTCAGTAGATACTGCGCATCCGACACGGCAAATGAATAGTAGGGAGGAATGAAGAAGAAATCGAAGGCCGCGACACTCATCAATGAAGCCAGCGCCGAGGGGCCTCGTCCCCACCTGGTGGCAATAACGACGACCCCGAACAGATAGACCATAATGAGATTGGCCTGCCCAAAGTATGGAGACATGACCAGACTCAATGCCGTACAGCCCAGTACCACGGCGAAAGCATAGCCGTAGTTCCGGCGTTCGCTGGTCCGTTGAAGCAATCCCGCCACGAGAGGTTTACCGGTACCGGCCTCACCGGTTATCACATAGATATCGATGTCGCCACTTCCCCGAACAAGATCATCCACAACCGAACCAAACAGCCATTCCTTCCAGCGTGAACGCAATGGCTTTCCGACAATGATTTTGGTGACATTGCGGCTTCTGGCATACGCTAACAGCTGGGCACTTACGTCGTCCCCGGTCAACGTCACCGTTTCTGCGCCCATGCGCTCGGCCAATCGCAGCGTGTCGACACCTTGACTCCGGTCGAGTTCAGTCAACCGCAGATGCTTCGAGGTTTGCACATAGACCGCGATCCACCTGGCGTGGAGGCCCGTGGCCATCTTTCTGGCCGCGCGCACCAGCATCGGCCCACGGGATTTCAGATTCACGCAAACCAGGATGGTTTCTGCCGCGGGCCAGGTGCCGACGATCTCATGGTCCCGACGATACACTTCCATTTGCTGATCGACCCGTTCGGCCGTCCGACGCAAGGCCATCTCACGCAACGCGATCAAATTGCCCTTTCGAAAAAAATGCTTGATGGCGTGCTGCGCCTGTTCCGGCAGATACACCTTGCCGTCCTTGAGCCGTTGCAGGAGATCGTCCGGTGGAAGGTCCACCAATTCGACGTCATCTGCCTGATCGAGAATGGAATCCGGCACGGTTTCATTCACACGAATACCGGTGATTTGAGCGACCGCGTCATTGAGACTCTCGATGTGCTGCACATTGACGGTGGTATAGACGTGAATGCCTGCTTGGAGGAGTTCCCTCACATCTTGCCACCGCTTAGGATGTCTGGCTCCTGGAACATTCGTATGCGCCAGTTCATCCATCACCAAGAGCTGCGGCCGGCGCGCCAGAGCGGCGTCTAGATCGAAATCCCGGAGCCCGGAGCCCCCATAGACCACTTCTCGGGGTGGCAGAACCGGCAATCCATGGACGAGCGCCTCCGTTTCGGACCGGCCGTGAGTCTCAACCCAACCGATCATCACATCGACGCCGTCCCGTTGCTGCTCATGGGCGGCCTCCAGCATGGCGTAGGTTTTCCCGACCCCTGCTGTCGCGCCGAAAAAGACTTTCAGCTTGCCTCGAGTCTGATCGGCCTCTTCAGCCTGCACGCGCCTCAACAAGGCATCGGGATCCGGACGCTGGTTCTCCATGGCAATCCTCAACGAGGAAATCTGATGATGGCTGCGAGGGGACACGATTGGCCGAGTGGATTCTAAAAGACAGACAGCAGGGCGTCAACGACGCTGGGCGGATGCATCCAATGCGAGGTTCAACACCAGCACATTGACCCGGCGTTCGCCGAGTATCCCGAGCTGACGTCCTTCGATATGCTGACTCACCGCTGTCCGGACAACGGTTTCCTCCATCCCCCGCGCACGAGCAACCCGGCGCACTTGATACTCGGCCGCAGCGGGACTGATGTGCGGATCGAGGCCGCTGCCTGAAGCGGTCACGAGATCCACTGGAACAGGCGCCTCGTTGCCGGGATCCGCTGTTTTCAAGGCAGCCACTCGTGTTGTGACGGCTTCCATCAGCGCGGGATTGGTCGGACCGAGATTCGAACCGGATGAGGCGGCCGCATTATAGGGAAACGGAGCGGTCGCGGAAGGACGACCCCAAAAATATTTGGGATCGTCGAAGGGTTGGCCGAGCAGTATGGAACCGATCGGCTTGCCCTCCCGCACGATCAAGCTGCCGTTGGCTTGATACGGAAACAGAAGCTGCGCGAGACCTGTCACTATTGCTGGATAAATCAATCCCGTCACCACCGTGAGGATGAGAAAGGTCACCAACGCCGGTTTGAGCTGCTTCTTCATACGGCTCCTCTTCTGTTTCATGACGACTAAGGATGATCAAAATGGCCGATCGGCAAGGCCGCAGGCGAGTCAGGAACCGGAGGCGCCCCCTCAAAGGGCACGCCGTTGAAGATGCTTGCGGAGCCGAGAACGATGCCAGCGGTCTTTTTCAGCATCCTGTCTCACACCAGGTGGAACGCGACCAAGACCAGGTCTATCAGCTTAATTCCAATGAAAGGAGCAATGATCCCTCCCAGCCCATACACCAGCACATTGTGGCGCAGCAGCAGGGAAGCTTCGATCGGCCGGAACGTGACCCCTCGAAGCGCGAGCGGAATCAGCGCGATGATGACCAGGGCATTGAAAATGACGGCCGATAACACCGCGCTTTCCGGCGTCGCCAGGCCCATCACATTCAACGCTCCGAGGGCCGGGTAGGTGGTGACACACGCGGCCGGAATGATCGCAAAATACTTCGCGATATCGTTGGCGATACTGAAGGTCGTGAGTGCGCCGCGCGTCATGAGGAGCTGCTTGCCGATTTCGACGATCTCGATCAATTTGGTGGGGTTGGAATCCAAATCGACGAGATTGCCCGCTTCTTTGGCAGCCTGGGTACCGGTATTCATGGCCACGGCCACATCGGCTTGGGCCAATGCCGGCGCGTCATTGGTGCCATCGCCCGTCATCGCCACAAGTCGGCCTCCTGACTGAAGATCCCGGATGAGTTTCAATTTGGCTTCGGGCGTGGCCTGCGCGAGAAAATCATCCACGCCGGCCTCGGCAGCGATTGCCGCCGCCGTTTTCTGGTTGTCACCGGTGATCATCATCGTTTTGATGCCCATGCGACGCAACTCGGCAAACCGTTCCTTGATGCCCCCCTTGACCACATCTTTCAGATGAATCACGCCGAGCACCGACCTGCCTTCGGCCACCACCAGAGGAGTTCCACCTTGCATGGCAATCGTCTCGACTGCATCCCGTACTGCCGGAGGAAACGACCCGCCTCGTTGAGTCACGTAGTCTTCGATCGCTTCCGCCGCGCCCTTTCTGATCTGTCGGTCTTCAAGATTGACGCCGCTCATTTTCGTTTGCGCCGTGAACGGGAGGAAGGTCGCACCCATCGCATGGATGTCACGCCCTCTGATTCCATAACGCTCCTTTGCCAGAATGACGATACTGCGGCCTTCAGGCGTCTCATCTGCGAGGGAAGCCAACTGGGCCGCATCGGCCACAGACGTTTCCAGCACTCCCTCGGCTGGAATAAATGCCGTGGCCTGCCGATTCCCCAGCGTGATCGTGCCGGTTTTATCGAGGAGCAGCACGTCCACATCACCCGCCGCTTCCACGGCTTTTCCCGACATGGCGATCACGTTCGCCTGGACCATGCGGTCCATGCCCGCAATGCCGATGGCCGATAAAAGTGCGCCGATCGTCGTCGGTATGAGGCAGACCAGCAGGGCGACGAGCACGGTCACCGTGATAGGAGCCCCCTGACCTGCAGCATGCACGGAGTACAGCGAAAAGGGCAGTACCGTCACAGTCGCCAGCAAAAAAACGACGGTAAGCGCCGACAACAGAATATTGAGCGCGATTTCATTCGGCGTCTTCTGGCGCTTGGCCCCCTCGACCATCGCGATCATCCGGTCGAGAAAGGTTTCACCGGCGCCGGCGGTGATCCGCACCACCAGCCAATCGGACAATACCCGCGTGCCGCCGGTTACCGCGCTCCGGTCACCGGACTCTCGAATCACCGGCGCGCTCTCGCCGGTGATCGCGCTTTCGTTGACGGACGCAATCCCCTCGATCACATCTCCATCGCTGGGAATGTAATCACCGGCCTCCACCAGCACGATGTCGCCTTTTTTGAGTAGACTGGCCGGCACGAGCGAATAGACTTCGCCCGCTTTGCCGATGGCGGCAGGCGTCGCTAGATAGTCTCCCCCGGAGATGGGTCTCCCGAATCGCTTGGCGGTCAATTCTGTCCTGGTTCTCCGAAGAGAATCCGCCTGTGCTTTTCCTCGCCCTTCGGCGATTGCTTCGGAAAAGTTCGCGAAGAGCACGGTGAACCAAAGCCACAGCGAGATGGCGAGGATGAACCAGGTCGGCGCTTCGCCTGCCCCGACCAGCGCCTGGAGGAACAGCAGCGACGTGAAGATGCTCCCCACGAAAACCACGAACATGACCGGGTTGCGGACCTGGACACGAGGATCGAGCTTTCGTAGCGCATCGAGGATGGCCTGTCGAACGAGCGGTGGATCAAAGAGCGGTCTGGCTTTCGTCGATGTAGTCATATCACTCCCTCTCCTCGTTCAGACGGCAGAAACCTTCCCACAGGATGCTCAAAATGGCCGTCCAGCAAGGCCGCAGCAGGCGAAGAGGCGATGCGTCACATTCTTGCCCGCCCACCGCGAGCCGATGAGGCGGCAGTGCCTCGCGAGAACTCTGCTGGCGGATTTTTTCAGCATCCTTCAGGCTATCGAGCGCCCATTAGCAAATGTTCTACCACCGGCCCCAATGCCAGAGCCGGAACGAAGGTCAGCGCGCCGACCATGATCACGACCCCGACCAACAAGCTTACAAACAGCGGCGTGTGCGTCGGAAGAGTACCCAGCCCAGGCGGCACGATCTTCTTGTGCGCCAGTGATCCGGCGAGCGCCAACGTCGGAATCGCCAACCAAAACCGGGACACCAGCATCGCCAGGGCACCGGTTAGGTTGTAGAACGGCGTGTTGGCATTCAGGCCTCCAAAAGCGCTGCCATTGTTGTTTCCCTGCGAAGTATAGGCATAGAGAATTTCGCTGAAGCCATGCGCGCCGGGATTGAGAATGGATGACGTGCCGAACTCGGTCACGACCGCTAAGGCCGTGAATCCAAGAACGATGATGGGCATGATCAGGATCACCAACGCTGCCATCTTCATCTCATAGGTCTCGATCTTCTTCCCGAGGTACTCCGGCGTCCGACCGACCATCAGGCCAGCCAAGAATACCGCTATGATGGCGAAAACCAGCATTCCGCAGAGGCCGGACCCGACCCCTCCTAGAATCACCTCGCCGAATTGCATCATGAACAGCGGCACCAATCCCCCGAGTGGCGTGAATGAGTCATGCATCGAATTCACCGCTCCGGTCGATGTCGCCGTCGTCGCAGTGGCAAACAGCGCTGAACGAGCCACCCCGAATCGAACTTCCTTCCCTTCCATGTTGCCACCGGGCGCATTCGCGGCGGTCTGCTCGACACCCAGCGCAGTCAGGCGTGGATTGCCTGCGGACTCGGCCCAATAGGTCCCCAGAACGAAGAGGGCCAGCACACTCAACATCGCAGCGAGGATGGCCCAACCCTGCCTGGTGTCGCCGACCATCTTTCCGAATGTGTACGTAAGAGACGCGGCGATTAAGGTTTCGGCCAGGATCAGAATGACATCAGTCAACGGCGTCGGGTTTTCATAGGGATGGGCCGCATTGGCATTAAAAAACCCTCCGCCGTTGGTCCCCAGATGCTTGATGGCCACTTGTGAGGCTGCCGGCCCTACAGCCACGGCTTGCTCAGTTGCGGTCGTGGCTTCGGTTTTGGCAACGCCTTTCTCGTCCAAGATTGGCTGCCCTGCAGCATCGACGAGCGGCTTGTCGTAGGTCACGGGCTGAAGGAGCGCGATTTGGTGAGAGGGCCCGAAGGTCTGGACCGTTCCTTGCGAGACAAGCACCAATGCGAGAATGACTGACAGAGGCAGCAAGATATACAACGTGCTGCGGGTCAGATCGACCCAGAAATTGCCGATGGTCGCGGCCGTTCGAGCGATGAACCCCCGAATCAGCGCGACCAAGATGGCCATGCCCGTGGCGGCAGAGACGAAGTTCTGGACTGTCAGGCCGAGCATTTGCGTGAGGTAACTGAGCGTCGACTCACCGGCATAGGCCTGCCAGTTCGTATTGGTGATGAAGCTCGAGGCCGTATTGAACGCGAGGTCGGGCGCAACCGCCCCGAGAGCCGCCGAGTTGAGCGGCAAAAATCCCTGCAGCCGTTGCAATGCGTAGAGCGCGACCAGCCCCGTTATGTTGAACAACAGCATGGCCACCGCATAGCTCTTCCAGTTCATCTCCTCGGTTGCGCGCGCGCCACAGAGACGATAGATCTGGAGTTCGATGGGACCCATCACCCGGTCCATTCCACAGGACTGGCCCCCGTAGACACGTGCCATGTACCAGCCCAGCGGCTTGACCAACGCCACCAGGACGAGAAAGAACAGTCCAATTTGAGCGAACCCATTGATCGTCATCAGAACCACTCCGCTTTCAGCAGCGCAATCATGAGGTACACCAACAACCCCAGTGACAACACCGCACCGATCACGTACATCGCATTCATGACGACACCCCCTAAAGTCTGTCCAACGCCGAGATGAGCCAACCGGACAGCAGAAAAAACACCGCGACGACCGCCAAAAAGATCAGATCCATGTATAGGCTCCTTGCCGGGACGTAAAATTTGGAGTGACGCGTGTTGCCCGACGCACATTCCAAGCCGGCGCCATCCGTCCCACTTCTCCACGTCCCCGTTCATTCGATCTTCAAGGTAACGCCCAAAAAGTAAAAACGGTGTAAAAACTGCTTCCTACGGCGAATCCAGTGTCCAGATCAGGCCAACGATCAGCATGTGCTGTGCCGGTGTCAGGCCGATCACGCCGGGGGCTATTTCGTTGCCCTTAAAGAAACCTCCGCCAGCTCCAGTGGATTCGTCGTAGCGATATTCCAGACGCATGATCATGTTGGTCCATTTGTAGGGGACCTTGTACTCAGCTGTCGTCGTCACCGCCTTGACCAACTGTTCTGATCCGGTCATGAGTCCGTTCCGATCCCAATAAAACTCCGGCCTCACCGCGACGGCCCATGGTCCACCGATATGCCAACGCACGGGGAAGGCTGCCCCCATGTAAAACTCACGAGGGTTGCCTGGAGCCGTGGCATTCTTCTGTGTTCCGATTTGATAGTCGCCGGCAATAATCACATCGTCATGCACCTTCCACTCCACGATGGAATCCGAGAAGGACCGCCAGAACTCCAGGGAGGTGTTCAATTGATCGGGCCCGTAATAGACCGTCTCTTTGAAGGTCCAGGAGCCGCTGGGTTTATAGGCGACCTGCACGCCATAACTCGGAAGGTTGTTCGAGTTTTGGAGATGGAAATACTCATTCACCACGAAGACCGCCCCGGTCCATTGATCACTAAACGGGTACACGGCATTGACCCCGAACATCAAATAAGGAGAGTAGTCGGCGATCCAGGCACGTGTATAGTTGACATTGTCCTTGGCGTAGAGTGACTCGTACCCGATCAAACTGTTGAACAGTCCCGCTTGAACGGTCAGGCCGTTTCCGACCGGAGCAAGATAAGACAGGTTCGCGCGACCGAAATGCCGCAAGGCATCGGAACCCTGGACGTGGGGCAAATTGGCTCCAAACCCAAACGCGAGGGCATCCTGTCCGCCATGGACGAGCAGCTCCGCTCCCCATCGAGATTGCTCCGTCGGATCCTTGCGGCCATAGATGCCCGCCATGTTCAGATCCAATTCATTGACGCGCGGCGTTGTGCCGCGGTTCCGAAACAGATGGGTCTCGGGAAAGTTGAAATTTAACGAGTATCCCAGGTCCACGAATCCGCCATAGTGCCAGTCCGCTTGTTGAGTCTTCCCCTGCTCTGGCGGTTCAGAAGAGGCACCCGGTTGCGACAGAACTCCATCAGAAGGCCCGATGAGGTCTTGACCAAGCACCGGCGTCGTCGTGATCCCCACCGCAAGCCATACCGCTCTGCTAATCCACCACACTATCGACGTCATGATTGCTGCCCTTCCTTCCTCTCCGCCTTCGTTTGCGGTACGCGACCATTGACCGCAAGGCACCGGCCCCATATCCGGTTGCTTCGCTTCTCGCGATCCCTTCCTCTAGGTTTGTCCATCCGACTTCAGGATGGAGATCACCAGGATCCACAGCAGTCCGGCCATCCCCAACAGCAAGCCCAGTACCACCAACATCATCAATGACTCCTTCGTGCTTGAGTTGCCCCTGTATATGCAGTCCCCAACTCCAGGATGTTTCGCATGATGGAAGCCTACTAATTGCCATGTCAGAATGGTGTTAAACCGGTGCGTGCGTGCGTAAAGACGATATAAAAAGCGAAGGCTTTCAGAAGGAAATCGTGTGAGGTCGCTACAAGAATAGATTTCCGAAAAGGATCTTCCCGAACAGCTGTTCAAAGATTTGGGACGATGCCGCTTAAGGTCCGCTCAATACTTTCCTTGATGCGTTCAGCCAACGTGCCGACTTGGTAGGTGCTTTCGTCGATCAGCGAGATTGCCTGTCGGTTTCTGGATCGTGGGATGCGGCACATCCTCCGAAAAATCTTATGACCAACAGGTCCGTGATAAGACTGCTACGCATACGTCGAATGCCTCATGCTCCCAAGCTGTATGCCACCTCCCGCCCAGCAAAGGGGTGAGCGTAGGCGAGATACGAGCATCTGCGGAAGGATGTTCATCAAACGCCTCTGGGGGATAAACGCAACAGCCCCCCCTCTACAGCTGCCGCACCACGCCCCATTTCATGGAGCGACCATGAGTCAATTTCTCGACTGGAGTGACAGGTTTCAGAAGAGGAATATTCGGAGAAGCACCCGTTGCCGATGACCATACCGATCGGGTGGGATATGCGAACTAACTATGTGTACGAAGCCAGCGAACGATATCACGCTGGTTCAACGCGCCAGTCCGGCGCGCCAGCTCCCGTCGCCGCGGAACAGGATCAACGTCGGGGTATGACGATAGAGAATCGAGCTGTCAGGATCTTTCCGTCTTCCGATGTGCACCTGTGATGCATGGAGGTCGAATTCGGCCGCCACACACGACTGATCAGTCGAAAGACATCAGATCGTGGGGCGGCGCAGAAGAAGAGATGCCGAGCAGGTGTGATGGTCTAGTGAGCGGGTCGCAAAGATGTCTCAGGTGAACGCGTGAAGCATGACTGCCTCTGAGAGCTAGCGATCTGAATTCGGCCGATCTTTACGTAGCTCTCCCAGCACCGCCAGGATCTCCGCCGGGCGCGGGGGGCAACCGGCAATACGCACATCGACTGGAATGTGGCGTTCTACCGGACCCGTCACCGCATAACTGCCCTTGAACACCCCGCAATTGATCGCGCAATCCCCCAGTGCAATGACGAGCTTCGGATCGGGCGTCTGCTTATAGGCATCCTTCAACGCACGCTCCATATTCACGGTCACCGGCCCGGTCACCACCAGCGCATCGGTGTGGCGCGGCGACGCAGCGATGTGCACCCCGAATCGCTCCACGTCGTAGACGGGATTGGCCAGCGCATTCATTTCCATCTCGCAGGCGTTGCACGACCCGGTATCCACTTCACGAATCGTCAGGGACCGCCTGAACGGCTTGGCCTTTTCGATCGCCTCCCGGCTTACCGGTTCAGAGGGTGCCTTTGCTGCTGGATACTGCCCCGTCACGACACCGGTCGCGAGACTCTTTTTAATGATCCGAAACATGGCACCTCCTTAGATGTCAGCAGTCAGCGATCAGGTCTCTGGTCAGAGCCGGCTGCTCAGAGCGGATCGCTGAACGCTCGTTTCTCACAGATCGTTGCCCGCATAAGACAAATTGAAGCTCTTATTGATCAACGGAAAATCCGGCACGATGTTTCCCAGTGCCGCCCATTGAATCGCCGGCCAATGCACGAACGACGGGTCCCGGACTTTGCACCGGTGAATCCGTCCCTCTTCTCCCGCCATGACGACATACAGGATTTCGCCACGCCAGCCTTCGACGGCAGACAGGGCCCACTGTCCGGGCTCCGGAGTCTTGACTGGCCCCGTGATCACCGGCCCCATCGGCAACTGCCGGCGAAGCGCATGTATCAGACGAATCGAATCATGTACTTCATCCAGCCGCACCCGCATGCGGGCGCGGACATCTCCGTACCGATAGACGGCCACCTTCGGTTGACACTCGTGATAGGCAGCGAATGGCCGGTCTCGACGAAGATCTCGATCGATGCCGGAGGCGCGGCCCACGACCCCCATGACCGCATGGTCCCACGCGATCCGTTCCGACAGCACACCCGTGTTCTCCAACCGTTCGGTCAGAGAGGCATTCGCGAAGAGAATTTTTTCAATTCCGCCGAACTCCTGCTCAATGGTGTGCAACTCCGCGTCGACGTGCGCCAGCTGCGCGCCGGAGAGATCCATTGCCACGCCGCCGACCGTATTCACCCCTCGCAGAAAGCGCGACTCGGTCAGGCGATCGTTCAACTGCATGAGCTGTTCCTTCAGACGACCGCAGTGCGCATGCGCCAGGGCATAGGCCGTATCATTGCAGATGGCGCCGACATCGCCGAGGTGATTGTGCAGCCGCTCGAGCTCCAGAAAGAGACTGCGCAGATACCGGGCTCGCGGCGGCACAGCGATCCCCAGGAGCGTCTCCACCGCCTGGCAATAGGCCAGGCTATGGCCGACCGAAGTGTCGCCCGACACACGCTCCGCAAGCGGCACGGCGTCCGTCAGGCGCTGTTGCTCGAACAGTTTTTCTATTCCGCGATGCTTCCAGAAATGACGCACTTCAAGCTGCAGGATCGGTTCTCCGGCCACCGAAAACCGGAAATGGCCCGGTTCGATAATTCCTGCGTGGATCGGACCGACAGGAACTTCGAAGACCCCCTCGCCGTGAATTTTCCTGAAGGCGTATTCCCCCTGCGCACGCTCCAGCACCTGATCCCAGGCAAAATCTTTGTTGAGCGGATGAGATCCCTTCGGCCAATGTTCGTGACGAACCAACCGCCGCATGTCCGGATGGCCCACAGGGATCAGGCCGAAGAGATCGCGAATCTCCCGTTCATACCACTTCGCCGCATGCACCATCGGCGTGATCGACGCAAACTCGCGCTCGCCCTGTGTAAGATCAACCGAAAGGAGCAGCCAGTCTTTGCGTTCCGCCAACGTGAACAGATAACAAAGTTCATGGCGAGCTTCTCGGGGACGATGATCGACGACCCAGAGCAGCGAGAGCGAGCCGCGCAAGCCAGGGTCTGTATGGACATAGCGGGCGACCGCCGGCACGTCCTGCGTCCGCAGGCGGAGCATCGGCACACCGTGAACGACACCGATCTCCATGATGGCCCTGGCGAATGCCCCTCGTACCTGCTCGACCGCTCCCCGTCCGTCGTTCATCTGCTTACCTCTGGACGATCACCGTGACGGCCCGGGTCAGCAGCATCCGTACCGGCTCAGGGAGTGCGAACCCCAACCCGATCAACGCCGCCACCATGACCAGCAGAGGCACATGTCCCACCGTCCAGGACTCGCCCCGAGCAACACCCTCTCGAGGGGAGCCCCACACCATGGAACCGATTTTCGACATCATGCCTCCGAACAAGACGACCCCGAACAGCAAGAAGACGGCAACGAGCCCCACGCTTCGCATCTCATCCGAAATGGTCAACGCCACGAACCGCCCCACATGCATCGTATCGGACGCAAAGTTCTGGGCCGACAGGGCCGACACCACCAACAGCTCGCTCACGAACGGCGAAAAGGGAGGCAGCCCGACCAGCGCGAAAGCGGCGATCAGAGTCGCCACCGCCGTCACCGGTTGAGACTTGGCCAGCCCCCGCACCCCGTCGATTTCCAGAGTGTCGTGGCGCCGGTGTATATTGCCGGCGACGAAAAACGCGAGGGCCTTGGCGAGGGCATGGTTGAGCAGGTGGAACAACCCGCCGAAGGTGCCGACGAGGCCGCCCACCCCGAAGCCGATCATGGCCAGCCCCATGTGCTCGATGCTCGAATAGGCAAAGAGCCGCTTATAGTTGTGCTGGAGCAGGATGAACAGCGAGGCCACCATGAACGAGACGAACCCGAAGACGAGCAATAAATTGCCGGTGAACTCGGACGGGAGAGCCTGATCGACGATGGCCTTGCTGCGCAGCAGCGTATAGACCGCCACCGTTTCCAACACTCCGGCCAACATCGCCGCAATCGGCGCCGGCGCTTCCGTGTACGCATCCGGCAACCAAGTGTGCATCGGCACCAAGCCGACCTTGGTACCGTACCCGACAAGAATGAAGAGAAACGCCAACTTCAGGACGTTCGGATCCAATCGATCCGCCACTCCGATCAGCTCCGTCACATTCAACGCCGAACTGGCGTCGCCAAGCACCCGCACCGACGAGTAATAGGTGAGCACGACGCCAAACAGGGCCAGGGCGATACCCACCGAGCAGAGAATCAGATATTTCCAGCCCGCCTCCAGCGACTCCCGCCTCCGGAAAAACGCAATCAGGAAGGTCGTTGCCAGCGTAGTCCCCTCCACCGCCACCCATTGCACGCCGAGGCTGTTGGCCATCGTCGCGGCCACCATGGCGAACAAAAACATATGGAACAAAAAAAAGAAGGCCCCGAGATGCTTCGGCGCAATCACGCCGCGCGCCACCTGCTCGTCCATATACGACCACATGTACAGCGAGCAGGACAGCCCGATGGCGGTGATGATGATCAGAATAAAATCCGACAGGGCATCCACATAGACGAGCGTGCCCAAGGTCGTGACCGATCCTTCCGCCAACACCCGTCTGGTCAAGACGGTCTCCGCGACGCCCAAGGCCAGCATCGTCGTCAAATTGACGGCATGTAGCACCCGCGCACGACGGATCACCAAGCTCAACAACCCGGCGAGGACCGGCCCTGCCAGCAAGACGATCACCGGCCACATGGGGGACTCTATTCCTGACACGTCCGTCATGAATGCGCTCACTCTTTCAATGCCGTCAACTCGCTGGTATCCACGCTATCGAAGGCATCTTGGAGTCGATGGGTGTAAATCCCCGCGATCAGGCCCGCGACGAGCACGTCGAAAAATACCCCTAATTCGACGATCAACGGCATGCCGTAGGCCGCTGCCGTGGTTCCCAGAAACACACCGTTCTCCATCACCAGAAACCCGACCATTTGCGTGACCGCCTTTTTTCTGGCAATCATCGTAAAAAATCCGATCAGGATGATGGCCAGGGCGATGGCCAGCGAATCCCGCGTCAGAAGATACCCCAGCGGAATAATGGGCTGCGTGATGAAAAACGCCACCACCACCAGCCCGCCACAGATCAACAACCCGGCCGGAATGTTGATGTTCATCACCAATTCCCGAGACACGTTCAGACGCTCGATGACCTTCCGGAGTATCCGTGGCAACACGATCACTTTGACCACCACGGTCAGCGCCGCGGCAAGATAGATGTGCCGATGCCCCGTCAGGAAGGCGACCAGCGCCGCCGTGGTGGCCAGAAAGAACGATTGCAGCGCGAACAGATCGACGCACGCCGAGAGCCGTCGCTGCGCGACGACGGCGAAACAACTCAACAGCAGCAGCACCGAACAGAGGTTGACGAGCTGGGACCCGAGATGTGTGGATTCCGACAACGTCTTATCCCCTCAACGTGTAGAAGAACACCAACGCCAGCAGAGCCAGAATGAAGGCCGCACCGAGCAGTTCCGGCACACGAAACAGCCGTAATTTGGCAAACATCGATTCAATCACCCCGATGACAACCGCCAATCCGGCCACTTTGACTACATACACGGCTGTGCCCGTCACCAGGGCCAAGGGCGCCACGCTCGTCGCAATGCCCCAAGGAGCGAAGACATTCACGATGAGCGTCAGAAACACCAACAACTTGATTCCCGCCGCCCATTCCATCAGCGCCAGGTACCGGCCGGAGTATTCGAGCAACATCGCCTCATGGATCATCGTCAGTTCAAGATGCGTCGCCGGATTGTCCACCGGCACACGCCCGGTCTCGGCCAATGTCACGATAAACATGGCGGCCAAGGCCATGAGGTGGGCGGGCGGAGCGAGCACCACGCCTTCCAGCAACGCCGACTGGTGGACGATTGTGCTCAAATTCGTGGACCCCGCCGTCAGCGCAATGGCCAAAATGGACAGCATCATGGCCGGTTCAGCCAGTGTCGCGACGATGGCTTCCCGGCTGCTGCCCATGCCGCCGAATGCCGACCCGGCATCCAGTCCGGCCAGAATCAGGAAAAAGGTTCCCAGAGCTAGGAGGTACACCAGCGCAATAATGTTGCCGGCAAAATTGAGCGGCGTGTGCGAGAGGAACACGGGCATCAAGAGACCGGCGGCCACCGTGGATGCGAACACGATGTACGGCGCAGCCGTAAAAATCCATGATGTGGTCGAGGAGCGCACCGGCTGTTTGCGGAACAGTTTCGCCAGATCGGCATAAGGTTGGAGGAGACCCGCGCCGCGGCGGCATTGAAGCCTGGCTTTCACCTTCCGGATCACCCCGACGATGAACGGAGCCAGCGCGAGCAGCATGACGAACTGCACGACGATCAGCACCAGTTGCACCATCGCATACATCGCGCGTCTCACCTCCACGCCGGTACACCGGCATCGCTCCATCCGACAAGCCCGACGCGAACTACCCCGCCCACAGGAGCAACAGCACCAGTGTGACAAAAATATAGGTCAGGTACAGATGCAGGCTCCCGACCTGAATGACCCGCAGACGCTCCGCAACGGCCAGCAGCTTCGTGACGACCGGCCGGTACATATACGTCTCGAAGATCGGTTCGATGTGAAATTCGAACCGCTGATGCCGGATGAAATACTTCGACTGCTCCAGAAATTCCCGCTCCAGCTTCACCGTCGGTTGATAGATGGTCTCAAACACCTGTTTGATCGGTTGCACGAAACCGGTTGCGGTATATTCCATGCGTGGCGTGAGCGGGAGGCCGCAGCCCCACGTTCTGGAGTACCGCACCGGCAGCCCTTTCCCAAGCCAGCGGGCGATCAGCAACCCCACCAGACCCCCGCCGACTAAGAGCGCCGCCAGCACCGGCGTCGAGATACTGGAGAATTCCACCGTCACCGGGGCCACCACCCAACCGTCGAGCGCCAAGACCTTTTCGCTGATCGCCACCCCTGTCAGCGGACCGGTGACTCGATCCAACAGTGGCACGATCAGCATGGGAGCCAGGCCGAGCACCACACAGCTCCCGGCCAGGAGCCCCATTCCGATTCGCATCGATAGAGGCACTTCCACCGCCTGCCGGGCATGAGCGCTGCGCGGCTGCGCCAGAAACGACATGCCGAAGGCTTTCGCGAAACAAGCCAGGGCCAGCGCGCCGGTCAGCGCCAGGATCGCAGCGGCGATCGGCAACATCAGCTTGAGAAACAAGGTCGGCAATTGCACGCTGAGAAACAGGCTCTGAAAGACCAACCATTCGCTCACGAAGCCGTTGGTGGGCGGCAGCGCCGCAATGGATACGGCTCCGATCAAGAAGAACAGCCCCGTCCATGGCATGCGGCGCAGTAAGCCTCCGTACTCCTCGATATCCCTCGTGTGCGTGGCGAACTGCACGGCGCCGGCGCCGAGGAACAGCAGGGCTTTGAACGTCGCGTGATTGATCGTATGGTATAAACCGGCCAACAGGCCGAGCGCGGCCAATTCATGCAGGCCATAGGTGTGAAAGATCATGCCCGCGCCGATACCCAAGAGAATGATCCCGATATTCTCCACGCTGTGAAAGGCGAGCAGGCTCTTCAAGTCGTGTTCCATGAGCGCGTACATGACGCCCAGGAGCGCAGACAACGCGCCGACGCTCAATACCGTAAATCCCCACCACCAGGGAAACACCCCTTCCAGAAAATCGAAGTACACCCGGATCAACGCATAAACGGCCGTCTTGATCATGACGCCGGACATCAGCGCCGAAATGTGGGACGGTGCCGCAGGGTGGGCGTAGGGCAGCCACACATGCAAGGGAACGATGCCGGCCTTGGCGCCGAATCCGATCAAGGCGGTGAAGAAAGCGATCGATCGCAGCCCTTCGGGCAGCCGCTGGTCGGGATGACGAAAGTCGTCGAAGGAAAAGGATCCGGCTTCCTGCGAGAAAATCACGAACGTCAGAATGATGAACGCGGTTCCCACGTGCGTCATGATCAGATAGAACAACCCCGCCTCACGGACGCCGGGCCGCTCATGATCCGTCACCACCAGCACATAGGAGAGCAGGGACATCGCTTCCCACAAGATCAGGAAGAAGAACCCATTGTCGGCCAAGACCACCAGCGTCATGGAAAGCAAAAACCCGTTGAGGAGGGAACCGAGCAGGCCCACCGATACGCGGCCGGTGAACTCGCGCACGTAGCCATACGCATAGATCGAGGCGGCCAACCCGACCAATGAAATGGTCAGGACGAAGAACGCCGCCAACGGATCGAGGCGCAGGGCAAACGTGAGAGAGGGGATGTTGGAGGGAACGGAGAGCGTCAGTGGTTGGGCCGCGAAAAGCCCGAGGAGTCCCAACGCGATTCCGGCCACACCGGCCGCAGCGGCACCACTATGGGCCAGAATAGTCTGAAGCGACGGGCGCGATGTGCAGAGAGGGAGCACTCCTCCGAGGAGGTAACAGGCGAGAAGGACGGTCAGGAGGGTGGTCATTACGACACTACCCTCTGCTCACACGCAGCATCGCAATGCTCACCGAATCATCAAGAGACACGTCAGCTCTTGCAGTTGTCAAAGTACAAGTAGAACGAGCGGTATCACCTCTTCATTTATCACCTTCTTGGCCGCGGCGCAATGTTTCCGCCGCGAAAGTGCCGCGCAGTTTGAGTGAGTCACGCGTGAAGCTGTAGGAAAATGCGCGGCGGCGGAGAGGAAGAGCCTGACCGCAAAGAAGATGAGGCGTTATCTGTCGGCCTGTCCCAGCACACACCACAATCGCCTGGTGCCGGATTTCTGATCGGTCACCGCCTGACCGGAAAAGAAACTCTGCTGCCAGGCAACGATCTCGTCTTTGGGATGGGGTGTGGCGGTCCAGTAGATGCCGGACTTGATATTGCGAAAAGGATGGCCGGCCGGTAGCGAGGGATCCTGCTGATCAAGATCGACCAAGGTCTTGATTTCGTCGATGCTCGGCGCGCGCCAGCCCTGCGTCCCTCCGACGGTTTTCGTCGCGCAGCGCGCAATGGAGCGATCCCACACATCAAAAATGTAATCCGGCTCCCGCTCCCAGACCAGGCCGCTCGCCGAATCTTTCACCGCTTCCCCGTCCAGCACCAACGTAAATCGCGAGGCCCTCTCTTCAGCATGGAGCGGACTCAGCGAGAAGCCGGCCCACAGGAAACACACACAGGCAGACATTCGGCAGAGCATCCACACGGTAGACATACCTCGCAGTGTGCCCGATGTTTCAAGGCTTTTCAAGAATGAGGTGAATAAGACTGGCCTACCAGTCCAACCGCCCATATTGCCGCCGGAGGAGCGCCGCGCCCCACAGCAACGACACCAACATCAAGACGGTGCCGATACCGTAGGCCAGCTTCGCCAAACTATGATCGTACTGCAGCCATCCCAGCATGGTGAGGAGATTATTCCAGTCGTGCGCATCCACCTCTTTGCCGGTAAATCCCCCGAGCAGGATCAGATCCATCGCGCGAGCATCGTTGATATAGGGCGCGACATCCATGAAATTTTCCGCCGTCCACCAGAGCGCCACCGATCCGCCGAAGGGATCACGCGTCTTGAGGAGAAACGTGCCCAAACAGACCAGCGGCATGAGGATTTGCCCAAGACTGCCGCCGAGGATCATCATGAATCGCCCGAAGGGCATGAAGACCAGGTGCCCGGCCTCATGAAACGGAAGATTGATCAGGTGCAGGAAGGATTCGCCCGCGTAATTGGTCTCGAGCGGGATGGTGATGAATCGCCAACCCCACCAAGCCAGCAAGAGAAAGACCAGCACGCGTCCGGCGAAGTAGAATGGATTGACCGACTCTTCCGTGATGAACAGCCATTCCTTCGCGACGCGTGCCAAAGTCGATTCGTCAACCGGCGGGCGTGACACCGCAGCCGGAGGCGGAGGCCGGTGCATCTTGGCGAAGATGATGCCGCAGCGAACGCACTCTGTCCTCACGTCTTCCTGTTCCCATCCGCATTGTGAACAGTGCATCGATCAGCGCAGAATGAACGGTTCCCAGGAGAAGGTCACGGCAAAAATCAGTAGGGCGATCCACCCGATCAGCACGCGGGCGGTTCCCAATTCGCGATCGGGATTCCGCACCGGCGGATGGGCCAAGCCCATCAAGCCGGCGAGCCCCACCCACAAAAACCACCCTTTCCAGCCGATCCAACCGAACACCATGAGGATCGGAACGAGGGCGACGGCCACACTGCGCTGGCGCTCTCCCAGGAGAGCGTAGGCGACATGCCCACCATCGAGTTGGCCGATCGGCAAGAGATTCAGTGAGGTAATGAAAAGGCCGAACCAGGCGGCAAATCCGACCGGATGTAGAATGACATCCGCAGTCGGCGACAGCGGGCCGATCACGACCCAGGACGCGAATTGAAGCAACAACGGTTCGCCCAGGTGCATACCGTAATTGCCTTGAATCGGCACGACCGTCGACAGCCGGAGCCCGATCACGAGGGCGATCACCGCGACCACAAACCCGGCGATCGGACCGGCGACTCCGATATCGAACAGCGCTCGGCGATCGGTCAGCGGCGCGCGCATGCGGATAATCGCCCCGAACGTGCCGACAAAATGCGGTAGCCCCGGCACGAACAGAGGCAGGGAAGTCGGCACGCCATGCAGACGCGACAACACATAGTGGCCCAGTTCATGGGTGACGAGAATGCCCAGCAGCGTCGCCGCAAAAGGAATTCCCCTCCATAACGAACCGGGGTCGTCGACAAGAAAGTTCCACGGGCCGACCAGAGGATTCGTGTTCGTTTGATAGGCACCGGCCCATAACACGGTAAACACGGTGAGCAGAAACAGCAGCCCCGGGAGCATCCGCTCGAAGAAAGCCGGACGCTCTTCCTCCACCCATTCGTCTTCCTCGCCGTTTTCGAAAGAGGAAGATATCCGTTCACCAGAAGACCGGTTGTGATCCGACTCATCACGGTTCATCACAGGCCTCTGGCGTTACGTCGCGAACGGATTATGAAGCAGTTCTTCGCGAACCGTCGTGGCCGGTCCATGCCCGGGGAACAGGCGTGTATCCGGAGAAAGGGCGAGCACATGCCGGCGGACGGAAGCAAGATGTGTCTGATACAGTCCAGCTGGATTCGAACGGCCGATCGAGCCGGCAAACAGCGTGTCGCCTACAAAACACATGGGCTCCCTTGCCTGCTCAAGGCGATAACAGACCCCGCCCGGAGTATGGCCGGGCGTCGGCATGAACCGCAGCGTCAACCCACCGACCTGCAGCGTTCCGTCCTCCTTGGGCACATGAAGTGATTCTTGTGAGGGACGCCAGCTGAGGAGATCGAGATCATCAGGACCGAGATAGACAGGAACCGGATGAACCTTCAGAATGGCGTCGATTCCATCGGCATGGTCGGAATGACCATGTGTCAGGCAGATTGCCCGCAAGCGAAGCTTTCGCGCGGCCAGCATCTCCAACATGGCGCCGGCGTTGTACGCGGTATCCACGATCACCGCTTCCCCGCGATCATGCACGATATAGCCTTTGACCTCGTAGCCGCCGATCGAACCTAGAATCGTCTCCACGTGAGGGGTGGAGGCTGGCAGAGCCTCCGGAGTCCAGCCCTCTGCCACCTGGGCCAGCTGCTCTGCCCTCAACCCCAATGCACGGGCCACCGCCTGCACTTGCTCTCGATTCCGCGCAGACTGACCGCGTTCCAATCCGGCCAGGTCCGCCTCCGGAAGACCGGCGGCCCGGGCGACGTCGGCTACCGACCGCTGCTGCCCCGTGCGGGCCTTCTTGATGATATCGCTTAACTCGTCTTCAAGAGGCATAGCAGTTCTGTCCAGGTTCATGTCGATGGGCGCATGGCCGCGGGGCCCTTCACTGCGCGTCCAACGAGGGCCTTCTGAGGCCGCGCGTTGCGCGAGCAAAGAACCACTCGATCTGCCCCCTCCCCCTCAACTCTCCGGCGCCAGCGTAATCTCCTTCACCTCACCGAAACTGGCCAGCACTTTCGACAAGGCGTCGCCGGAACCCACCGCGAGGATCCGCAGCCGGTCGGGGTTAAAATGCATCTTCGCGGCCCGTTGAATATCATCTTTGGTGAGTTTCACCACTTTATCCCGAATCTGCTGCAGCCAGTCTTTCGGCAAGCCGTCATACTCGAGATCCATCAGACGGGCGACGATGCTGGACGCGCTGGTGAATGAGAAAACGAAGGAATTCACATAGGCTTCCTTGGCTTCCTCCAGCTCGGCATCGGTCACTGGTTCGTTCCGCATTCGCTCCATATTCGCCACGAAGCGGTTCACCACTTCCTGGGTGGACGAAAGTTTGGTCTCCGCCCGCATCAGCCACACGCCTTCATCATACACACTGGCCCGCAGGCCGCTGCCAACGGAATAGGCCAGCCCTCGCTTGGTGCGCACATCGTTAAACAGCCGGCTACGGAAGGAGCTTCCTCCCAAAATATCGTTGGCGATCGCCACCGCAACGTAATCGGGATGGGTTTCCTTGACCGTCAAGTGCCCCACTCGCAAGTGAGTTTGCGACGTATCCTTGTTCACGAACCGCACGAGACCGGTTTTGAAGTCGGACTCCGCCACAGCCGGAATCGTGACAGCAGGCACGGCCCCTTTTGCCCAATCGCCAAAGGCGTCGCGCAACAGCGCCAACATGCCGGCCTTGTCGAAATCGCCGGTTACGCCGAGAATAATCCCGTTGGGGTGAACGGTCTGTTGATGAAACGCCACCAGATCTTCGCGGGTGATCGATTCGATCGAACGCCCCGACGTTTCACGCGCGCTCGGATGGGTCGGGCCATAGAGCAGTTTGGCGAATTCCCGTCCCACGATAGACCCGGGACTGTCCTGCCGCCGCCTGATCCCTTCCAGCGCCTGCAACTTCGCCAGCTCCACCCGGCTTTGCTCGAAGGCCGGCCGGCGCAACAGGTCGGCAAAGATCTGCAGCCCGCGCTTCAGGTCTTTCTTCAACACATCGAGCGAGGCCGATCCGGACTCCTTGCTGAAGCCGATGGAAATGGTGGCCGCCAACTGTTCCAGCTCTTCATCGACCTCGTCCGGTGACATCGCGGCCGATCCACCGGTGCGCATCGCGGCGCCGGTCATCCCCGCGAGGCCGACCTTGTCCGCCGGATCCAGCCAACTGCCGGTCCTGAGCGTCGCATTCATCGTCACCAACGGCAACTCGTGGTCTTCAAGCAGGTAGACCACCATGCCGTTGTCCAGCACGAGCCGCTCCGCATCCGGTGGATTGAATTCCACCGTTGGGAATCGCATGGAACGAGGATTATCCAATGCCAGATCCCCTGCCATCACGAGAGACGCTTGGACGAGGAACACGAGCACGAACACCGGATATGACATCCATCTCGTAGCTTGTCTCATGACCTTCCTTCTTCCCAGTTCACAATCTACGCGCCTCATCGAGCCACCTCACCCACGGCCGCCATTTTCTTCTCAGGCGCCTTTTTCACCAAGACCCCTACTGTCCGATTCGGTTTGGTCAAATATTGGGAGGCCACCCGCTGCACATCAGCAGGCGTCACGGCGGCAATCCGGGCGCGCGCATTCACCACATAGCGCCAGCTGCCGGCGACGGTCTGATAAAACGCCAGCTGCGAGGCCAGACCGCTATTGGAGCGCAACGATCGCACCAGATCCGCATCAAGTCCATTGAGGACCCGCTCGAACTCCTTCGCCGAGATCGGTTCCGTCTTCAACCGTTCGAGTTCTTCATAAATTGCCGATTCCACTTCCGCCGTCGTGTGCGGCGCCAAGGGGGTTGCCGCAATCACGAACAGATTCGGCGCGCGAACGCCCGGGTAGTTCGTATCCGACAATACGGACGCCGCCAGCCGCTTATCCCGCACCAGTGTGCTGTACAAACGAGAAGTCACGCCTTCAGTCAGCACTTCGTCGATCACATCGAACACAAAATCGTCCGGGTGGCCGATGGTGGGTTTGTGATATCCGATCGCGAGTGCCGGTTCCGCATCGAATTCGATTTCGACCCGGCGCTCTCCGCGCTGCGGCGGCTCTTCGGTGACCAAGGCCGGAATGGGAGGCGCGGCCGGGATCTTACCGAAGGTCTGCTCGATCAACGCAATGACCTCTTTCGGCTGGATATCGCCGACAATGGCGACCGTCGCGTTGTTCGGGCCGTAATAGGTTTTGAAGAAGGCTTCCGTGGCGGCCGGTGTGAGGGCCATGATATCGGAGCCCCACCCAATCGTGGGCACACCATACTGATGGGCCTGGAAGGCCGTGGAGGTAAAGGTCTCATAGAGCAGACCGTTGGGACTGTCGTCGGTCCGGAGTCGGCGCTCCTCCATGACCACACCCCGCTCCTTATAGAACTCGCGCAACACCGGATGCGCCATGCGGTCGGATTCCAGGGCCGCCCACAAGGGCAAGCGATTGGCGGGCAGGCTGATCACGTAGCGAGTGATATCTTTTCCGGTCGACGCATTCAGGCCGACTCCACCATGGCGTTGATAGAGTAGCGCCATTTCATTGCCCACGACGAACTCGCCCGCCTTGTCCTGCAATTCCTTGAATCGGCGCTGCAACTGCTGCACCTCTTGCGATGTAACATGCGGCTTGCCTTCCATCTGTGCGCGAGCGGCCTCGTCGCGCTCGCGGTGGTCAAGCTCATTCCCGACCACGGTGAGTTCGTCCAGCACGGCCTGTTCCCGCTCGTAATCTCGCGTCCCGACAGTCCGCGTGCCCTTAAATGCCATGTGTTCGTAGAGGTGGGCTAAGCCGGTCAACCCGACCTGTTCATTCACGCCGCCGACCCCGAACGTCATATTAATGCTGACGATCGGCGCTTGATGCCGTTCAACCATCAGCACGGTCATACCATTGGCCAGCTTATGTTCGATGACCCGGTCGGCCAGACTCGGGGACTCCGCGTATCCCGGCGCCACTGCCGCAAGCATGCCAGACAGGATCACAACACTGATTGTGCGCGCTCGTGTGATGCTGATCATATGAAGAGCTCCATCAGTTCCTCCGGTCGTTCAATAAACCAATCCGGTTGGCAAGCCGCCATCTTCTGACGATTGCCCATACCATACCCCACCGCACAGACCCGAATGCCCGCATTGTGCCCGCCGTTGATGTCATTGGTGCTGTCGCCGATGAGCACCGTGCGATCCTTCTTCACACCGAGTTGTTCCATGACATGCACCAGCATGCCCGGCTCTGGTTTCAGACCGAACCCATTGTCGCCGCCGACCACATAGGCGAAGTGGTGATGACCGAGCCCTTTCAAAATGACATTCGTATATTCGATGGCTTTATTGGTGGCCACGGCTTTGGACTTGGCGGCGTAATGCGCGAGGACCCGGTCGATGCCAGGATAAAACACGGTGCGATCCAGGCAATGTTCCAAATAATGCCGGCGAAAGACGCGGAGCGCTTGGTCGAATAGATCCTGGTTCTCTTCCCCGACGGCCAGGCGCAGCAATTTTTTCACGCCGTCGCCGACGAATCCGAAAATTTCCTCCTGCGGCCGCTCCGGTACTCCCAGCTCGCGCAACGTCAAATTGACGCTATCAGCGATATCCCATTTCGATTCGATAAGGGTGCCGTCCAGGTCGAAGATGAGCAAATCGATCTCAGACTTTTTCGTCATTCTTTTGCCTTTCGCAATTCTGCCTGCAACGCCGCCAACGAGGCCTGCCGGGTTCCGTCTTTTTCCTCCAGCATGGCCTGCCGCACCACATTCAACATGCGTTTCTGACCGACGTGAGGCGGGAGAATCGGCTCCATGATTTTCCACCGCCCATTCATCACCTTGAGCCGCACACGCGCCTGCTCCGTCCCAGGCTCCGGCACGAACCCCGCGGTATCCAAGTACATGATACCCAGGACGCGGAATTCTACCGGCACCACCACTTCCAGCCGGTTCACGATCTCCCACTGGCGAAAATCATCCGGCACCGTGAAGCCATTGATGACGACCACTTTTCCCCAGGCCGGCTCTTCTTTCCAATCGACATAGCCGGCCACCGATTCGAAGGAACTCGCGTCGAGGCGCACCCCCTTGTTGTCGAGGGCAAAATATTTCTCCACCACTTTGGCCGGTGAATGCGAGACCGCATTGCTTTGCGCGAGCCCTGGCGAGGCCCAGGCCGTCAGCCCGACGATTCCCGCCATGAATCCGATGATCGCTCCGCGCAGAGATATCATACCGCTAACCGACCTCGTGCAGTTTCATGAGATTCGTTCCGCCCGGCTGACCGACTCTCGTCCCGGAGAGGATGACAATGCGTTGCCCTGCCGTCGCAAGACCTTCGGCCTTCAATCGTCGCTCAGCCTCGTTGACTCGCTCATCAGTCGTCGAAATCTGCGGCATGGTGTGCGGCATCACACCCCAGTAGAGGGCCATCTGCCGGCGGACCGGTTCAAACGGAGTGAAGCCGATGATCGGCGCAGCCGGACGTTGTTTCGAGACCAGCCGGGCCGTCGTACCACGCTCGCTGAACGCCACAATAGCCGTGGCACCGGTCGCGGCGGCCGCGGAGGAGGCGGACAAACAGATCGCCTCTTCAAACGTCAGACGCCGGTTATCCGGCGACGCCCGCCGGACAAATCCCGGCCCCGTTTCGACCTCCGCCGCCCGTACGATCCGATCCATCACCTGCACGACCTCCACCGGATAGTGCCCGACGGCCGTTTCTGCGGACAACATCACGGCATCGGTGCCGTCGAACACAGCATTGGCCACATCCGAGGCTTCCGCTCTGGTCGGCCGCAGATGCTGTGTCATCGATTCCAACATTTGCGTGGCGGTGATGACCAGCCGTCGATGGCGATTCGCGGTGGCGATAATGCGCTTCTGCAACACCGGCACAGCTTCCGGTCCCAATTCGACGCCCAAATCTCCCCGCGCGACCATCACCCCGTCCGCTTGCTGCAGGATGGCGTCTAAATCGGTCACCGCCTCCTGCCGCTCGATTTTCGCGATCACCGGTACGTCCCCGCCGCACTCGGCGATCAGCCGTTTGGCCGCGATGATGTCTTCTGCGCCGCGCACAAAAGAGAGGGCGATATAATCGACGCCCTGCGCGACACCAAATCGTACGTCCTCACGGTCTTTGTCCGTCAACGTGGGCGCACTCACGACCGTGCCTGGGAGGTTCATGCCCTTATGGGACGTGACCCGCCCGCCCGCCACCACCGTGCATTCCACCGCACCGTCGACGATGCGATCAGCCGTCAATTCCACGAGGCCGTCGTCGATCAGTATTTTGGCCCCCGGCCGAATGTCCCTAGTCAGGGCTTGATAGGTCACGGGTATGTCTTGCGCGCTGTCGGCGGGTATGACCTTCCTGGCGCCGATCTGTCCGCCGGATCGCAAGGTCATCGTCCGCAACCGCACGCGTTGGCCGACGCGCAGTTCCACTGTTCCGTCGATCTCTCCGACGCGAATGCGCGGCCCCTGCAGGTCCTGAATGATCGCCACTGCTGCGCCCTGACGGCCAGCGGCCTCGCGAATGACCTTGATGGCCTGACCGTGGGAGGCATGCGTCCCATGGGAAAAATTCAGCCGCGCCGCATTCATGCCGCGCCGGATGAGTTGCTCAAGCACGCCTATGCCATCGCTCGCAGGACCGATGGTACAGACGATTTTCGCTTTTCGCATGCTGCTGTTCTTCTGTCTTGACAAGATCGGCCCGGCACACCATCTTGTACGTATGCGGTGAGGCTCGACGCATCCCTGATTCGGTCGGCAACGGGTCATTCTAACAAACCGGTCCGCATGCCGCAAAAGAACATCTGCATGGCGTCCGGGAGAACGTCGAAGCCGGACTCATGAAATAATTCTTCCGAAGTCACATAGCACGAGGCGATTCATGAGCGCATCGGACAAGCAAGCAACGGAGCAGCTGGACTTTGTCACGATGGAGGGCCTGCTGGCTTACGGAGAAGCCCTCGCGCAACGTTCATCAAGCGGCAGGTACGTGTTACCGCCTCCGCCCCCGCCTTCGTCCGACCGGCTGCAGCACACGCAAGCGGCGGCCGACGCGATGCGAGCATTCATTCAGCAGGTTCAGAAGGGCCTACCCAGCGCCGAGGCCTATCGCGCCGCGCGGCAAGAACTGCTCGCCAACGCCTGCGGGAATGACCCCCTGGTATTCTTCGCCGCGTGGAACCTATTGCTCGCCCGCGGAGAACTCTCGCCCTTGTATCGAGCGCCGATCGGCGCGACCCAAAAACCGGCGCACCGCCGCCCGGTTGCCATCGTGCCCCGGACGCAATTGACTCCGCAGCTGGCCGAAGGCCGTATCGTGCTGGATCTGGGGGATGATCGTTTCTGGTTGCTTCCACGCGATCTCGGCGACCGCACGCTGTTCCTCACCATGCGGCACGGTGTCTCCGAAGTCGAAAGCAAAACCTATCGTGTGGGCCGGCGACTGGCGAATGTGTTGGATACCGAGCGGGGTGTCCCAAGAGCCGAAGCCGTGGGCGCCGCGCTGGCTCGCATGGTGGGAGTGGTCGGCCAGCAATTGGGCTATCTGCAATTGCGCAATTATCTCGATCCGCGGACATTTCTTCACCTCATCAGTCACAGCCCGAATACGGAGCAACTCTGCCGGCGCATCACGAAGGCGTTGCTGCCCGACCGGGCGGATGCGGTGCATCCCCACATTGAACCGACCTTGGAATCGCAGGATTTCGGCTGGGTCACCGGCATGGAGAAACAGGCGGAACTCGACGCAGCGGCACACGCGTTCGGGGTGGACGCGAAGACCGCCAAACGGCTGATCAAGCATCCGTTCTACAGCTATCCCGGCGGGCATTCATTCTTTGATCTCTACGTCGATGTCATCGACGGTCTCCACCGGCTTGGCCGATCCCACCCGGGCGAAGTCTTGTGTCTCTATACACACAGCTCGACGCTGCGCGCGCTCCGGATCTATCTCGACCCGCGCCCCTTCCGCGAAGCGTTTTCGGAATTCGGTGAATACAAGGAAGGGCAGGACAATGTCGTGCTCCTCACCTTGGAGAACGGCAAACTCTCCGGCTATTCGACCGCGGTAGGGCTGATTGAAAGCGACCGGGTCGCGCGCGAGGCCTGGGTCACAGTCGAACGGGAGCGCAGTCAGCGCGTCACGCTCAAGCCCGGGCGCATCAAACGACTGATCGCCTTAGTGTCGGGCGGAGATTTCGGCGGCGGCGGGGCGGCCTTGAAGGAGTTGCGGGTCACCGGCAACCGCTTCGGCCTGGACGTCTTGTTTGTCCGCCATGGATTTCTCGGTCTGGCCAACAATTGGATCGACGCCGTCACCGAGGAGGATACGCGCGGCATGAGCAGCCATGCCAGCAGCCCCATCGGCAGCAGCCGGTTCGAGGATTTCAAAGACGAGCAGGTGCAACGGGCCGCCATGCGCTCCCTCGCCCCCTATCTCGAAGACTCGGCGCTCGTGGTCTTGGGAGGAGACGGCAGCTTGCGCGGCGCGCGGGCGATCCACGAGACCTATGGCGTGCAAGTGGTCGGCATCCCTGGCACCATCGACAACAATATCGCCGGCACCACCTCGCTGGGATTTCATTCAGCGATCGCCCTCGCGAATCAATCCATTGAATCACTGAAAGCCACCAGTGCCGCCATGGGCAGCATCTTTTTCGTCGAGGTGATGGGTGCCGGGTCAGGCCACCTGGCCTTGGCTTGCGCCTACCAAGCCAGAGCGGAAGGAATCCTGGTCAATGAGCATCCCGATCCGGATACCTATATCGAAGACATTGTCCTGGGCACGTTACAACGCACGTTGGGGGTGCCGAACAAAAGCCATATCTTTGTGGTGGCGGAACGGACTCCTCACCGGCATCACCGGGAAGGTGGTGTTCACGGGCTGGTCGATTATGTCGCGCAGACGATTGCCACGTGGCCCCAGCGTCGTGAAGCAACGGGCCCGTACTCGCTGGCCTCGGCCACGAAGGCTACGATTCTTGGCCATACCCTGAGAGGCGCACCCCCCACTCCGGAAGATAAAATGATCGCGCAACATCTCGCCTATGAAACGGTGCGCCGGCTCGTTGAACAACCGGACACCATCGTCGGCTGCATGGTGGCCTATCACGATTCAAACCGGATCGAAACGATTCCGCTTCACGCCGTGTCGCCCAAGCCGTTCGATTGGGAATTGTTTACGCGGATGCACGTCGCGGAGCTGCAGCACGACCGCGTGTGAAGGCCTGCTATCCCGCTGGACGTTGGCCACGTTGACCGCTCCTATGTGACGTGTTAGGGTCTTCCCTGTTGCTGTCACGAGTTGTGAATCACCATGTCTGTCCCGCGCTTCACACGACTTGTCCTTTGGATCTGCGCGACGTTGCTTTGCCACCTGAGCGTCGCCTTCACAGCTGAGCCGGGCCCCGCGCTTCTCGATACCCCGGTTCCGCATCTCACTTCAGCACCTGCCCAAACACCGCCCGCGGCCGACGGCTCCGTGCGCGCGGGTCCGGACCCGACGCAACGTGAGATGCGCGACAGCATTCCTTCGGGTGCACGCGAAACCCTCAAAGCGATTGAAGCGCGGCACGGAGAGCCCTTACCGGGCTATGTCGGGGGGCGCAACTTCCACAATCGCGAACGCGTGCTCCCACGGGGCCGCTATCGCGAATATGATGTGCATCCGAAGGTGCCGGGGAAAAACCGCGGGGCCGAACGGATCGTCATCAACCAGGCCAACGGCAAGGCCTACTACACCGCCGATCATTATCGCTCATTTGTTCCGATGAATTGAGGATACATGTCGATTACCGCGCTTCAATCGATCAAGAAACCATGGGCCCATCTCTTGGTGCATCCCGAGGGAGAGGCGCTGGATAAGCTGCTGTCGGTCCCCGCCCAGTTTGTCACCAAAACCATCTCTGGGAAAAAATGTAAAACCAAAGCCGGGCTTCTGGATGAATTCAGCCGAGTCTTCTCCTTTCCCGACTATTTCGGCCACAACTGGGATGCCCTGGAAGAATGTCTCGCCGACCTCGACTGGCTGCCGGCCAAAGGCTACCTCGTCGTCGTCACGGATGCCGACCAGGTCCTGACGAAACCCGACGAAGAAGACGACTTTGAAACCTTCGTCGAAATTCTGAGCGAAGCGGGTGAAGCGTGGAGCCTCAAAGAATCCGACGATGCGACCGGCAATGGCCTGCCGTTCCATGCGGTGCTGGCGGTCCAGGAACGGCATAAACGTACCCGCCACAATTGGTTCGCACCGCCGTTGGCCATGGAGCGAAAGACAACGAAATCCAGCGGCGGGGCAAAGGGATCAAAAACCGGCGGTCGTTAGGCGGCAATCACTTCGACTTATGTAAGGAGGGTATGATGGGACTGTTCGATCAACTCGGCCAGGCGGCAGCAGGAATGTTGGGACAGACGGGTAATAACAATCCGCTGCTGCAAGCAGTGATCGGCCTGCTCGCGCAGAACAGCAATGTTGGCGGGCTCAACGGACTTATTCAAGCCTTTCAGAAAAACGGACTGGGAGACATCGTCAATTCCTGGGTCGGCACGGGCAAGAATCTGCCGATCTCACCGGAACAGATCCAACAGGGCTTGGGAGGCGACCTTCTCAAGCAAGTGGCATCGCAGGCAGGCCTCAGTACCGAGGCTGCCGGGGGTCAGTTGGCAAGTCTCCTGCCTGGCTTGATCGATAAGCTGACACCGGACGGCAAGCTGCCGGATTCAAAGTTGATTGAACAGGGCTTGAATTTGTTACGAGGAAAACTCGGATAGGTCCGATGCCCGGCTACGTTTGGGTAGCCGGATCATTGTCACTGACCGATGGCTAGGAAAGGAAAAGCAATCGTCCCATCTGTCGCTGTATCCACCGGGTCAGTCCCCAGGACAGGTCGTTGGCGCGTGAGAACAACCAGACTTTCGGCGTGACGACCCGCTTTACGCTCGCGCTTAACGACGTGAAATGATCCGCACACAGCCCATGCGTTTCGCTGAGATCCTCGAGTGGCAACTTTTCACGGAGGAACGCCGGCTTCCCATCTCGCACACACCAGGCACACAACACTCTCACTGGGTCACTCCATTCGTTGCAATCCGACTCACAGTCCTACAGGCGCAAGAGCCGCACCAGGGGACACGAGCAACAGGTTTACTAATTTTTCAGATGGTTAGAGGAAATATCTCGGCAGGATTTGAACCTTCCGGGTGACAATCGTGTGGCATTATGGCGACGAATGACATTTTTTGTCGCTTCCCACGGCGAGCCTCATGCCCAATCACTTACAGCAACACGGGAACAAATTCAGATCTTCGGCGAATCACCGCAGGCTCATACCGTGGGCGCAAGCCCTCTTCATAACCAGGAACCAGAGGGTCCCGCCCGATCCCCATCTGCTGAAGATGGCTGGAACAAATTCCATGGGTTTCGCGTCCATCGGCAAGAGGAGCCTTTTCTCGTACGACAGCCGGTCGCCCTTCGCTTTCACACCAGGAGCAGATTACTTTCATCATGTTCTCCTACGCAATGACACCCAGTGTTCAGCAAGACTTGCGCCACCAATTTCTTTGAACAAAAACCATGATTTTTTAGAGAAAATCTGATTGAATCTTCCCAGCGTTCCGGTTGGTGTATCGATTCAGATACCAAGCTGTATCGAATCTTCCACCGGACCGAATGGAAAAGCAGCTCGTCAATTGACCGTTTTGAATTTCCCATGTTAGGTTGGCGCCCCACTTCACCCCTCGATGAAAGAGGCCCATGAAAACACAACGTTCGGAACAACTCTTTGCACAGGCACAGCAGATCATTCCCGGGGGCGTCAATAGTCCGGTTCGAGCCTTTCGCTCAGTAGGCGGGCAACCCCGTTTCATCGCCCGTGCCAAAGGCGCGCGCCTCTATGACGTCGATGGAAACAGCTATCTCGACTATGTGCTGTCGTGGGGCCCCATGATTCTTGGCCATGCGCCGGCCACCGTGACCAAAGCCATTCAACAGGCCGCCGCCAACGGCACCAGTTATGGCGCGCCGACCGAATTGGAAATTCAACTAGCCACGATGATTCGCGAGGCCCTGCCCTCGATGGAGCAGGTCAGACTAGTGAGTTCAGGAACCGAAGCAGTGATGAGCGCCCTCCGCGTGGCCCGCGCCTATACCAAACGCGACGGCATCCTGAAATTCGAAGGTTGTTACCACGGTCATAGCGACTACCTGTTGGCCAAAGCCGGTTCCGGCCTGACCACATTAGGTATTCCCGACTGCCCTGGCGTCCCCGAGGACTTCACCAAACACACCTTGACCGCCCCTTACAACGACCTGATGACGGTGGAGAAACTGATCAAAAAACATCACCGGCAGCTGGCCTGCGTGATCGTCGAACCGATCGCCGGAAACATGGGCGTAGTCCCTCCATCACCGGAATTCCTGGATGGCCTGCGCAAGCTGACCGATGCCCATGGCATGCTGCTGATCTTCGACGAAGTGATCTCGGGATTCCGGGTCCAATACGGCGGCGCCCAAACGCTGTACGGCATCAAGCCGGATCTGACAATCCTGGGCAAGATCATCGGCGGAGGACTACCCGTGGGTGCGTACGGCGGCGCGAAGGACATCATGAAGATGATCGCTCCGTCAGGACCGGTGTATCAGGCAGGGACCCTGTCAGGAAATCCCTTGGCTGTCACGGCAGGTATCGAAACGCTGAAGCGGTTGAAGAAACCAGGCACCTACGAACAACTCGAACAACGGTCCGTCGCGCTGTCTGAAGGATTAGGAAAGATCGCGAGCAAAGCGGGAGTTCCGCTCACCCAGACGCGGCTCGCCTCCATGATGTGTGCGTTCTTTACTCAGGGACCGGTCGTGGACTGGGCGACTGCCAAGAAATCCGACACGAAAGTCTATGCGAAATTCTTTCACCACATGCTGGATGCAGGGGTTTATCTGGCGCCATCACAATTTGAAGCCGCCTTCATGTCCGTAGCCCATACACCGCGGGACATTGAGCGCACGCTCAACGCCGCTCAAGCGGCGTTCAAGAACCTCTAAGGCGGCGTGAGAGTATGGGGCGTCGTTCGTCTTTCGTGAAGCGTCATTCGCAAAATCTCCCGTATCGAAACTGATACGAAATGCATCCATTCGGATACAGATCGCAGCATATCCCACCGAATTCACCCCCTGACCTCGGGATGCTCAAAACGGTTACCCGGCGAGGCCAGCGAATGAGACCCCGAGGCGTGACTTTCTTACCCGCCCACCCCAAACCTGCCGAGACAGATTCTTGTCCCATGAGCAGTACGTTGAGGGGCCGAGTGCTGCGAGAACGATGCTGGAGACTGTTTTCAGCATCCTGGTCTATTCGTCGTCGTCCTCGTCATCCATCTCCAGAGCTTCCTGCCGTTTCTGCTCTTCCATCGCGTTGTGCAGGAGCATGCGGACAAACATTGAATACAACGAACCTTTTTCCAGGGTTCCGCCCGGGGGAATCGCGATCTTGCCTTCCTTGATCATGCGATCCATCCAGGCCTTTTGATCGGGGGCAATCAAGATCGGCACCTCGACCAGCCCGACTTTTCCAAACATATCCATGAGTTGAACCTCCGTGAATCGTCGCTCGTCGTTCGTATCTCGTAGAGAGCGCTAGACGCTCGGACCTTCCGGCGAACTGCGTTTCACGAGATACGCTTCGTCGGCATTTGAGCACGCGGTTTTTCGGCTTGTCAACCGCAAGCATCAATGGCCGGTACATGGCACAGAGCGTGCTTCATCCGCGCTCGACGATTCGGAGCGCATCTTTCCATGCTGCACAGAAACGAACGTGTATCCCGTCTGCTCAGTCGATTCACGCTGCTGTTCTTGATCGCCTCACCTACCCCGCCAGCTGTCAGTGCCGTGGAAGAAAGCCGATCCACGCTCCACACCTATACCCCGGCGATCAAGAATGAGCCGAGCCCATTTCACTGCACCGATTGCTGGGAGTTGAAACCGGACCAGCGCCCAGCGCTTCCCCAGCATCAACCCCAACGGTATCGGCGCGGACATCACGAACGGGGCCCGCGCCCGCACAAGAACCCGTTCGCAAAAAAATCGCATCATCATAGCCGTGGTCTCCGGTCTCTTCCGCGTCATGCGCTGTCGATAGGTGGATTCGAGCGAAGCGTGGAGCCCTGGCAGGTCCGCACCGTCGACGGCGATACGATTCGCTATGGCACCGACCGCATCCGCATTCGCGGCTACAACGCGCCGGAGTTGTCTGAACCGGGTGGGCGAGATGCGGCATTTCGACTGGAGCAACTGATGCAGGAAGGCACGATCAGCATCGTGCCCCACGGCCGTGACGTCTATGGCCGTACGCTCGCCGATGTCTTCGTGAACGGGCAGAACGTCGCGGACGTGATGACGGGGGAAGGATTCGGGCGGAGGGGGTAGTGGATACATGCAGCGATTTCGTGAAGCGCTGGAACTAAGGGCGCAAGATATACTCTTCGACCATGTCACAGATAACCTCCCTGAAGCGACAATAGATCATTGGCACTGCGGAGTCTGGCTGCAGGCCCTCGGTAATATCACGGCACGCAATTTGTTCCATCGCGCGGCAGGGAACATGGCCAAGAATGAACCGCCATCGCCGGTCGAGCTCTTCGAACAGGCGCGGCCCAGATTGCTCGGTCTCGCCTACCGCATCCTCGGTTCACGTGCTGAGGCGGAAGATGCCGTTCAAGAAACATTTCTACGCTGGCAGGAAACCGCCATCGCGACGGCTGACTCACCCGGTGTTTCCTGACGACCGCTTGCACCCGTCGCGCAATCGACATGCTCCGCGCCTCCATCCGCAGCCGTATAGACTACATGGGCAACTGGCTACCGGAGCCGGTTCACACGTTCATTCACAACGAGGCAGAAGTCCGATTGGAACTCGCATCGTCGTTGTCGACCGCCTTCCTGCTGTTACTCGAACGGTTGACGCCGAAGGAGGGGACGGCCTTTCTGCTAACCGGTAGGGAATCCCAAGATGTTTGCCGCCGCCATTTTTGACATGGACGGCCTGCTCCTTGACTCCGAACGCGTCATCATGCAAGCGTGGCTTGATGCGGCACGCGAGTGTGGCGTGCACCTATCGCCTGCTGACTACCTTCCCGTCGTCGGGAAGGCTGATGTGGAGTCCGATGCGATGCTGGCCTCCCTGCTCGGCGGCCCGAATATGTTTTGCCGTGTGATGACCCGCGTCGAGGAATTGTTGGCGCGCCAGACATCCGAGCCGATATTTCCCTTGAAACCCGGAGCCCAGGAGATCTTGTCGGCTCTACACGTCAGGCAAGTACCTTGCGCCGTGGCGTCTTCTACCCATATCAGGGAAATCGAGCGTCGCCTCCGCACTGTTGGTGTGCGCGATTACTTCTCGGCTGTGTCTGGAGGCAATGAAGTTTTTCGCGGTAAGCCAGATCCTGCCGTCTACGAGCTTTCCGCCAATCGGCTCGGAGTTTCTCCTGAAGCATGCCTTGCCTTCGAAGACAGTGAGCACGGCATTGCAGCTGCAACGGCGGCGGGCATGCGCGTAGTGATGGTTCCCGATCTGAAACTGCCGTCCGCCCACGCGACTGAGCGACTCATCATATTAAACACGTTGCATGAGGCCCTTGAATACGTTCCGTTGTGGTTCGGTAGCGACATAATGCTTAAACGTACTTGAGAGTCGCCCTCACTGAGGAGTTCTGCTTCCATGGGTTTTGACTGTGAGGGGAAACCGTGCAAATCGGTTCGCTTGAACCTCAGGCGTCTCTGATGGACCACGTTCTGCAATCCGCTCACCGAGTCGCAAAGCGAGACGATCTGCGGCAGATCGTCGAGATCTACAACGCAACGATACCGTCTCGCCTCGTCACTGCAGATACCGAGCCAGTCTCAGTGGAAAGCCGACTCCCGTGGTTCAACGATCACACGGCACAATGTCGTCCGCTCTGGGTGCTCGAAGTGAATGGACATATCGGCGCATGGCTGAGCTTTTCATCCTTCTACGGACGCCCCGCCTATAGCAAGACGGCTGAAATAAGTGTTTACGTTCATGAGGCGCACCGAGGGCAAGGCCTCGCCTCCTATCTTCTCGTCGAAGCCTTGAAAGCAGCGTCATCTCTCAAACTCGATACGCTGTTGGGGTTCATTTTCGGTCACAACGCCCCGAGCCTGGGGTTATTCGCAAAATTCGGGTTCGAGCGCTGGGGGCTGCTGCCCAAGGTCGCCACATTAGATGGCATCGAGCGTGATCTCGTCATCGTGGGACGGCGCGCGTATGAGACGCCTGACCCATAACTGGTGCGGATCGGCCACCAGCGCCACGCTTCAACCGTCAGCGCGGGCCGGCCGCAGCACGATGTTCTGCTGACGATTGGACCGTAAGCGCATGATAAAGGCAGCGTCACAAAGATGGTCGAATTATAAGAAAGGAAACTGTACTAGGTGCCGTCAATCACTCAGGTTCTGACCTGCAGTTCGGTGGCATCAAATATCACGCCGATAGGCTCAATGATGACTTGCTTGTTTCCCTGTTCGACCACGCCTATGTGCACGGCTTTGATACCCACGGATGCCGCAATTTCACAAACAGCCTCGACCTCCGATGCTTGGACGAAGATGGCAAATCCGGCGCCCATGTTCAACGTACCGTACGCATCCTGCTGATTCAAATCGGCTTCGCGCCTTATGAAGGCAAGAACGGGAGGCACTGCAGGCAATCGGGAAATCCGGTAGGTCAGCCGACTGCTATGACGCATGAGCTTTCGCCATCCATGCCCCGTAATGTTGACTGCATAGTGCGGAATGATTCCCGCTTCCGACAATGCTCGCATCACTTCTGCGTAGAGCGCGGTCGGATCGAGCAAGGCTTCGCCAAAACACCGCCCGTCATCGATCTTCGTTGCATAGCCCTCGGGCAAACGGTCTGCCAGCTGCCTGGCCAGACTCACTCCATTGGCATGAATGCCACTGGAGGCAAATGTGACGATGGCATCGCCGGCAGCCAGTTTCTCACCAAGCGTCAAGTGTTCGCGCGATTTGACAATGCCGACACAGGTTGCCGCGAGATCGATACAATTGTCCGCGATAACGCCTTTCAGGGCGGGGGTTTCCCCTCCACCCCACGCTACTCCACACCGATCGCAAGCCGCTTGCCAGCCCTGAACCAGATCTTGCATCCGCGCCATATCGGAGAACCATTCGCTGCCGCCGGCAGCCCAATACGCCTGTATGGAGAGAGGGATGGCGCCCACCGAAACGAGATCATTGACAGCCGACGCGATGGTGTCCTGTGCAATCGTGTCGTAGTGGGTGCGTCCCGTTAGCGACCTGACCGCATCGGCGATCAAGGCTTTGGTTCCCAAACATTCCGTAATCGAAGCGATCAGTGTGCCACCCACATTCATGACATACGCGGATTCACCGCGAGAAGCCTCGACCTCCTGAGTCCCGTTTCTCCCAAGATTGCTCGCGGTGCTGAGAGCGCTACGCTGAGCCAGTATCTTGAGGGCATCTACGCGTGCATAGTCGACTCCCGCTGTGGCATATGGGTCCGTCTTCGCACTCAATTGCGGCTCCTTTGTTGAAGTATCGGATGCGTAGCGCGACAAATTATCGCTTAATTCACTTGAGAAAATCAGTTTAGACCTGTCTCATTCTCCGCCGCTTCAATCGCTGGGCCCTGTTATAGCTAGCTGGTGACCTGGGCGCAAGCGCGCCCCACAGATCTTCTGTGATGCCACGCTTAACGCCGTCCGCGGCAATCGCCTACAGGAACAGCCGTTCTAGATTTCCTATGCGCGGTGCGCTAGCTCGACAACACCTTGGCCTCGATCCCGGTACTGTTGCGCGAGCCATCTCTAGAACGCGATACGCTGTTGAGATATTTTTAGGCACAACGAGCCGAGCCTGGATTTATTCGCAACATTTGTATTCGAGCACTGTGGTCTATTGTCGGTCGCGCTCTATATTCTGACTGGAGCTTGTCGGAATAAGTTCTGACGGCTGGCCCTATGAACGTCGAGGAGTGGGAATCTCTGTGATGCGCAAGGGCTCGGACAATAAGTGGCGAGTGTGTCTCGAAAGTCCCTCTGGCGCACGGCGGTGCTACAAGAGACAACCGAACAAGGGAATACACCGGAAGGGCAGTAACTCTCATTCGGCCTGTGTTCGTGACGACGTCCAATGTTGCCCGGTATTAACAAGTATGTATAGGCGGAGGTGATGGGCGATGATCATTCCGGCAGACGAATCCCATCTTGATGCGGCATGGGAGCTCATTGATCGCTGCCGTACCATGCTCCGTGTGCATGGCATCCTGCAATGGGACGAGATGTACCCAACGCGCGAGATCGTGGCGGCCGATATTGCCGAGCGCCGGCTGTATGTGCTGATTGTCCATACTCGGCCGCAGGCCGTGGTCACCGTGGACCAAACGCAGGAAGCACAATACACAACCATGCCATGGACAAGCCCGGAGCCGGCCCTCGTCGTCCATCGGCTCTGTGTTGACCCGGCTGCGCAGGGCCATGGCTTCGGCGGGCAGCTGATGGACTATGTCGAAACGCACGCGGAGCACCATCGCTTTGGCAGCGTACGTCTCGATGCCTACTCGGGAAATCCCCTCGCGCTCGCTTTCTACCGTGAGCGCGGTTATCGCGAGGTCGGTCACGTGTTCTTCCCACGCCGCTCGCGGCCATTCTACTGCTTTGAATTGGACATTCAATCAGCCCAAGATTGACTCTCTGGGGAACCTACCGTAACCTGCCGGTCACTACTCGAGAGAGACATCTGCAAGCCCATGCGACCTGTGTTGGCAAGTCTGCTTGTGATCGCGCTGCTCATGAGCGTTGCCCATGCGGAAGCAGCCAAGAAACGCCCTCGTGTCGTCCATCGTACCGGTGTCGAGCCATTCAAAAACGGCGAGTGTCCCGACGAACATCCGATCAAAGGCAACTTCACCACCTATAGTGGCGAACGCTGCATCTACCATATGATCGGCCAGCGCTTCTATCTTCGCACCAAAGCCGAACGGTGCTATGCGACCGAAGCCGAAGCAATACAGGACGGCTGCCGACGGTCGAAGGTATGAAACGGATCATGTCAGGTTGACAAAAACTGTGACTTCACGATTTGTATAAACGTTGGGGTTTGAAAATCTAGGCGGAGACCAGTAAGCACGCTGTGCAGCCCTAAACCTGGATCGCGCCGAGCGCGCTACTGATACTGAAACTTTTACCAAGATACGTCTCTTTCCATTCGCATCTTCCTGCGCGAGATACTTGGGAATTTTGGTTGTCGTCGTCATAGGCATTGGATTATTTTCAAGGCATGGATATAGCTCAGGTGTGGATACAAAGTTTGACCGACGCCAAACAAGACGTGAATGTCCTTATCACTGGAGGACGGTGCGTACCCTCCTTGAATCGATCCGCATCAGGAAAACGACAGGATGCAAAAATACTGGAATAGACAACACGCCATCGCACGTCGCTCATCCGCCCCTCATGCCCAAGCCCACTGACTTCCTCACTCCCCGCTTGACGCTCCGGCAGTGGCGGGCGTCAGACCTTGAGCCATTCGCCGCGATGAATGCCGACGCCGATGTCATGCGCTACTACCCCGCAATGTGGACTAGAGAGCAGAGCGACGGCTTTGCCGAACGGGTCAGGCAACTGATCGAAGAACGAGGCTGGGGTTTCTGGGCGGTCGAAGAACGACCATCGGGCCAGTTCATCGGCTTCGTCGGGTTGCATACGCCCTCCAACGAACTTCCGTTTGCGCCCTGCGTAGAAGTCGGCTGGCGATTGGCCAAACGTTACTGGGGCCTGGGTTATGCCACGGAGGCTGCGCAATCAGCCATTGCATTCGGTTTCCAACACCTTCATCTGGGGGAACTCGTGGCATTTACCGCCATCGACAATCTGAAATCACGCGCGGTGATGGAACGTCTCGGGATGCGGCTTGCCTGCGAGTTCGATCATCCTCAGGTGCCCGCCGAATCCGAACTGCGGCGGCATGTGTTATATCGTCTGAGCCAATCACGATGAAAACTCAGTACTACACGGCCACCAGTCTCGATGGTTTTATCGCCACCGAAGACGACTCATTAGAGTGGCTCTTCCCACTGGGCGACGTGAACGAGACGAGTTATCCCTCATTCATTTCGGAGGTCGGAGCGTTAGCTATGGGGTCGGCAACCTATGAATGGATGCTCCGTCACACCGACAAGATTGCCGACCAGCAGACTGGCACACCCTGGCCCTATTCCCAACCTGCATGGGTGTTCTCCACTCGCCAGCTTCCTTTAATCCCAAACGCTGATGTTCGCCTGGTGCGAGGAGATGTTCGGCCTATTCATGCCCACATGCGGCAGGCAGCCGGCACGAAGAACGTCTGGATCGTGGGGGGTGGAGACCTCGCCGGACAGTTTTACGATGCCGGCTTGCTGGACGAAGTGATCGTTCAGGTCGGGTCCGTCACGCTCGGACGCGGGAAACCACTCTTTCCTCGCCGTGTTACGAATCCGCCGCTTCAGTTGGTAGCCGTGCGGAAGATCGGATCCGGCTTCGCAGAGTTGCGATATGATGTACCAAAAGACAAACAAACCGGTCCGACCTGATATTTCATAGAAACAGAGGACTGCACGCTTTCGCTGAGGAACAATCCATGCACGCGCGCTATCTCATCACCTTGTGCGCAACAGCTGTGGTCATGGGGTGCGTCTCGATTCCTTCGCCCGACGAGATGAAACAGGTCGCCGAACGGAACCGCTGGGAACTCGCCCATTGGGGCAACCACGCGGTTCCCTACGGCGACGACGGAGAACCCGTGATTCTCTCCTTCAAGGATGGACGAGTGTCGGACCATGCCGGCTGCAATCGGTATAGTGCGGTCATTGCCTTCGGACCTCGCAGGGGCGAACTGAAGGTCTCGCACGGCATCAGCACGCGCATGGCTTGCGAACCCAAGCGAATGGAATTCGAGGCGACCTTCATTCGTGCCTTTGAGGCTTCGACCCGGTATCGTCTCGATGGGGAAAGCCTGTCGTTTGAGAGTGCCCTCGCTCAGCCGTTGGAGTTTTACCGGCGCCCCCTGGAATAGCAGACCCTCTCTGATTTCACGCATCGAGTCCTTCAATGCGTATCCCTTCCGATACGACAACGTATCGCTTCTGATACGACGCTGCTAACATGTCCGACGATTCTGACTTCTGTGATGCATCCACACTCTCAAAGACGGCTTTTGCTTCACCTCTATTCCGCAATCTCTTAGGCACCGCCCTTGCTCAATCAATGGATGAACCGGGAATGCCCATGATGGCTGGCAAGATTTTCAGCGCACTCCTCGCTCTTGGATTCCCGATCGCCGTGCTGTTTTGCGGCGATGCCGTCATGTCTGGCGCGAGTGGTCGCGCCGCTGCCATCCATCAGCTCACCGACGGGAAGCCGAATGGCCCCAGGCCACTCAACCAGCGCTGGTTCGGTTATGGATCGGATGCCGCACAAGCTTACTGGTGCTGGCTCACACCGGCAGGGCGCCAGGTCGAGAAAAGGTTCCTCGCTCTCGACTTGCTCTTTCCATTGCTTTATGGAGGGGCCCTCGCCGCGAGCTTGGGGTGGGTGTGGACGGCACTGGAGCGGCCTTTCCATCCTGCCTGGATTCTCGCGCCGCTCGTGATGATCACGATGGCTGACTGGCTGGAGAATCTCATTCAACTGGCGCAGCTTCGTCACTACATGTCGTCGAACGAACAATATGTGCAGAGCCGATGGATCCAACTTTCCAGCTGCGCCACCATCGTCAAGCTGTGGCTCACCAGCGGCCTGTATATCACGCTGGTAGGACTTATCCTGAACTTCTTGTTTACGTTCTCGGGCCGGCGCCTGGCAAATGATGCAGCCAAATAATCAGGCGGTCCCGTACGAGGCTGCGGCAGCCGCCGACTTTCGGCAGACATTCGATTGGACGTAATACACCTCCGTTGGGAAAGGTATTACCTTACGCCAGATCTCGCCGACACAGACCTCAGGGCACCAATCTGTCAAGAGGGGAAGATCGAATGACCATCCCCTCCGCCCCTCATCCTTTCGCCGAAGTCAGAGAGGTACCCCGGCACGGTTGATCTCCTCCGTATCCTGCGATACACATGGTGCAGGATTTGTGAGGACCGACATGCGCCGGACTATCGTATCCGTCCCGTTCCTGCCCACTTTGCTACTCAGTGCTCTGCAAGTTTTCTTCGCACCAACAGGCGCCTCCGGGGAACAGATCCGAGCTGCGATGCCCGCTCCTCAGCCCGAAGCCTGGTGGATGGAACGGCATGAACGCGCTGTGGCTCGCATACGGCAGGGCCAGGTCGATCTGGTATTCATCGGCGATTCCATCACGCAGGGATGGGAAGAGGATGGGCACCCGGTATGGAACGTCTTTTATCAACATCGTCATGCCGCCAATCTTGGCTACAACGGCGACCAGACCGACAATGTGCTGTGGCGGCTCCAGAATGGAGAACTGGAGGGCATCACTCCCAAACTGGCCGTCGTGCTGATCGGGACGAATAATGCCACCAGACGCGAGGATCCTCCGGAAGAGACTGCTGCCGGGATCCAGGCCATTCTCACGACCTTGCGCACCCGCTTGCCGGACACAAAAATCCTGCTGCTGGCGTTGTTTCCACGAGGCCTCTCTGCCGATGACCCGCTCCGCCAGGTGAACAATGCCGTCAACGACCGGCTGCAGACCTTTGCCGACCAACGCCAGATATTCTTTCTCGATCTGAGCCGGCGTTTCCTCGGCAATCAAGGGCGGCTGCCTGAGGAGATTATGCCCGACGCGCTCCACCCAAGCGAACGCGGCTATCGCCTGTGGGCCGAGGGCATGGAAGACGTGGTCAAACGCCTGATGGACGAATGAGGATGAGCACTGGCAGTGATGGCAGATTCCTCACACGAGCGGAAGGTCGGCCGAAAAATTCAATCGGGCGGATGCGAAGAAATGAACCGATGTCGAACAAACCATGACACAAAATTGGTTCCAACATCGATAGCATGAGCCTGCTCATTGATAAATGATGAACGTACGTTCCGCGATAGACTCCGTTGGGCTCCGTTGGTGGACTCGTCTCGACATATTCCATGGGTGAGGGCGGCCCCTGTTATGTTGAGAACCTGAAACGTCTTACTTAAGGAGGCGGTTGTCACAGGTTGTGCTGACGTGCTTTTCAAACAGGAGCCTATGATGACGATTCCACAAGCATTTGCTCGCCCCCTTGAGGACATTCCTCACAGCCGTCCCCTCGTCAGCATCGTCATCCCGACCTATAACCGCGCTCCGTTACTCAAGAAAGCCATTGCTTCCGCTCTGGCCCAAGAGCAGGCAGGCGACCTGTTCGACATGGAAATCATCATTGTGGACGACTGCTCGTCCGAGAATATGAGCCCTATCGCGGAGGCGTTTCCCGGCGTGCACTACATCCGGCTCTCCGAAAATCGTGGAGCAGCCGGCGCGCGAAACGTCGGGATCAAGCAGGCGACGGGAAAATACGTCGCATTGCTCGACGATGACGACGAGTTTTTGACCCACAAACTGCTGGTGCAGGTGCCGGTCCTCGAAGCAAACCCGGACGTGGGGGTGGTATATGGACAAAGCGTCGTGACAGGAAGCGACGTTCCACTTCTCCTCTGGCCGGATTGGGCTCCGTCGGGTCAGGTCTTTGAACAGTTCCTCACCCGCACGGACGATTTTCTCCATCCTCCTACCTGGCTGGTCCGGCGCGAATTGTTTGAAGCTGCGGGATGGTTCGATGAACAACACCGCACTATGGAGCATTATGATATGGCGCTCCGTTTAGCGGCATTGACCCCGTGGACATTTCTCGCCGGAGGCCCGGTGGCGCGCGGACGTTTTTCGAAGAAGGGCAAGTGGTATAGCAACGTGGCCAACGGCACCAACGAGCAGCGGCTCCCGCGAATCATCGAAAATGCGTTGACGCATCTGCCCGCGACTCCCGAGGCAGACAGAGTTCGACAGAAAGCACGAGCCGCTGTGTGCGCGACTATTGCGGGGCAACGGTGGTGGAATGGGGGCGTCGCCGCCACGCGGCAGCACCTTCTTACGGCCCTCCACAGGGCACCGTGGCTCATGAACGAGCCGACGGTCATGCAATGGCTGGAACGAGTGGCAGGGGAACTCGCAGCAGCCTCGAATAATCCCGAACAGGCCGTCAAGATCTTCTGGCATGAGATTGAACAGACGATAGGCGCCGATCAATCGGGCCCTTTGGTGAAAGACCGTCGCCTCCTGGGAGATCTGCTGTCAGCCGCGGCGATTGCCCTCAAGCCTGGTTCTCCCCGAAGAGCCTGGGTCGTGGCTGCCAACGTGCTGTTACAAGACCCCGGCACCTTGGCACAGCCGGGGCGTATGGCCCGACTATTCCGTAAGATTTGGCAAACTGCTCCAGCGGGCTCTTCCGCTGCCCCTCTTCATAACTAACACGCCACACTCATTCATCTCCCGCCTTCACCAGTCATCAGGGCTCTGCCGACTTCCGCTCGTGGCTGAGACAATGTGCCGCATGGCTTTTTCCTCCGATGATTCAAACCAAGACGTGGCGGTCGCCGTTCTTGACCACACTCGACCATGGGAACCGGTCGCATGGGTAGACTTGATTTGATATGATGAGTCGTCGGAATCGCAGAGGGAGCGACTGATGATCTTCTCGAAATGGTGGTCCATTCCCGGTGCGTTGGCTGTGTTGCTTTTTCTTGTCTGCTCTACCGACGCCCAACAACCCCGTCCAATCGACGAAATTACGAATCTGGCCGAGAATGTGTACCTCTTCCGGCATCAGTCGCATCAGGCCATCTTCATCGTCACGCCGGCTGGTGTGATCGTCACCGATCCCATCAGCCCCGATGCCACCGCCTGGCTGAAAATAAAAATCGCCGCCCTCACGGATCAGCCGGTGCGGTATGTCATTTACAGCCACCATCATAATGATCACATCAGCGGCGGCAGCGTTTTTTCCGAGACGGCTCACTTCGTGAGTCAGCAAGCCGCGCGGCCAAAAATTCTGCAAGCGGCGGATCCCGATATTCCGGTGCCTGACCTGACCTTCACGGACCGGATGACCATCGAACTGGGCGGCAAACAGGTGGAGTTGATTTATACCGGCAAAAACCACTCGGATAACAGCCTCGTCGTGTTGTTGCCGCAAAATAGATTGCTTTTCGCCGTGGATTTTATTCCCGTCGAGACGGTCGCCTACCGTGCGCTTCCCGACGCCTATCCCGATGACTGGATCGAGTCGCTGAAGCAAGTTGAGCAGCTGGACTTTGATACCCTGGTGCCCGGGCATGGCAAAGTCGGCACGAAAGAACATGTGCGCCTGTTTCGGGAGTATCTCGAAGCACTCCGCCTAGCCGTGAGCGAACAGATTCGGCACGGCGCAACACTTGAAGAGGCGCAGCACCAGGTCCGGCTTCCGAAGTACGAGCCCTGGCAGAGTTATGCAGACTGGTTCCCAGAGAACGTAGCAGGTATGTACCGCTATCTTTCTCAGCAGGCGAAGAAATAATTCGGCGCGGCTCTTCACGCGTTCAGCCTTACTCGCACCCGTCTCGCCGTCCGCTGATCACGAGCCCTTCTTTGTCGGCAAAAAATTTCAGCCGGCAATCCACGCCGCCGTAGAGCGGCAGAGTATGATAGGCATCGGCCTGTCCCGGCATACGGTCGATGGTCATATCCCAGACCATTTCGACCGTCCCGTCTTCCGTTTCCTTCGGATGGAGATTCGGTGGGCCGAGCTCTAGATACAAATCTTCTTTGTGCTTGCCGATCCATCGCGAAATGACATCGTCCCAGGTCTGATAAATTCCGGGCACGCCAGGATCTGAACCGGTCTTGCAGGCACTGATTGCAGAGAGCAGCGTGAAGACTGCGAGGATGGGAGCACGTCTCGTCACTGAATGACCATCGAACCGGAATGTCGGACCGGGGACAGGGCAACGGCGTGAACGAGCCACTCAGGGCTACGGCTTCTTCTTTTTCTTGTCGGAGGGATTATCGGAGAAGAGCAGCCATGCGAGAACGACGAAACCGATCGCCACGCCCGTCACCGCCAGCCATGTGCCGAGTTTATCCATTAGTGCCTCGTGTGTGGTGGTCCTTGTAACGCACCGAGGGTGAGTTTGTCGAGCCGCTTCACTTTCAGCCGATCGTCCACCGTCACCAGCTTGGCATAGCCCTCGACCACCAGACGCTCGCTCGTCCGTTCACGGATCACATGCGCGAAGGTGAAGGACGCCTGCCCCACATTCGCCAAGGTCGTCTCGATCACCAATGTGTCACCATACCGAGCCGGCGACCGATAGTCCAACTGCGCATGGACGACCATGAACTGCGTCCCCTGATCACGCAACCCCGCCACCGATAGCCCCCGCTCTTCGAGATAGTGCGTTCTCGCCCGTTCGAAATATTTGAGGTAGTTGGCATAGTACACCACCCCCCCGCAGTCTGTGTCTTCGTAGTAGATGCGAATCTCCATAATGAGCTTGTAGCCAATGGCTTATAGCGTATGGCGCGGACCTGAAAAGATCGAAGTGCCAAGACTAATAGTCCATGGCATAGATGAAGATCGTATTGGTGAACGACTTTTCTATGAATCTGGAGACAAAAGAGTGTTCCTGAAAGCATTGATGCTCTTCGAAAGTCGTTCGCCGCTGGCGTAGATATCTTCGTGTTGCTCCTTCGTTAGGTAGACTCTATCCATAACCAGATTTGACGCCGCCACGACCTCGAAAACGGAGCCTAACGCAATCTCCAAGTGATGATCGAATGCTTTGTTGGAGTTCTTAGCTGTGCCCTCAGCAATATTGAGACTGATTGAATTCACGGCACGATTCATCTGAGATTTTAGGCCGTAGTCTTCATGCCGAGGAAACTTGGCCGTCACTGTGTAAACCTTGGTTGCATACTCCTTCGCCCTCTGCCAAATTTCCAGTGTCTCGAAACGAAATGCCATCCGATTCTTTGCCCGTGCTATATGCCACCAGCTATTCGCTATACGCTCTTACAGATTCAACACCGGAAATTTCGGCAGCGAGGACTCGCTCACGCCAGTGAGCTTCATGACCATCTCGGAAAGCTGCTGCACCCGCTCGCCTTTGACCGCCTCAAACCCGTGGCCCAACACCGCATGATGAGCGGCATCAAGCAGCGGTTTCATCTTCGGCCAGTCGCGGAGAAACGTCTGCGCCATCTGATCACCAAGCCCGGCCAATGTTCGCCACTGACTCTGCAACGGCAGCTTATACTTGCCATCCACATCGTCCAGATAACAGGTGCGGCAAGCTTCGCGTAAAGCGTCGGGCAACTGTTCAGGCTGCACGTCCCAAGTTTTGATCTTGTACTGTTTGAACAACTGCCGCTGGGCACAGGCTTCCAAGGCGCGTACCAGCGCAACCATGGCCCGCTCCGGATCGTGGTCCACATGAGCGCGGCGATGCGCGTGCGCCAGCAAATCGAGCACGACCCCTTCTTTGACCTCGGCGGGGTCAAGCACCATCTTTTCCAGAAAACCGCTGTTGGCTTTGATCAACGGCAGCAGCGCTTTCAGTCCAGGTGGCCCTCCCCAGAGCGACGCCATGTCGAGGGCTTTCAACGAAGTCTTCAGCTTTTCCCAAGCCTGGCGATAGAGAAACTGCTCCCAGAGGCCGTAACCCAGCGCGAGTTCACCCAGGGCCCGATACAGCGGCTTCTGTCCCCCGCTCACGCGAGCCTCCAACGTATGAAACAACGTGGCAGCAGCTCTGAACGATCCCTGATTAAATGCCTCACTGGCTTCACGGCGAACGACGACGGCCGATTCGTCCCAGGGATTGCCCTGGACCCAGCGTTTGGTCAGACCATCGACCGTGATCTGTTCGCTCTCTTCAGAACCTGCGGCATCAACCAGACTGATCATCCGGGACGTCCAGGGTTGGCTCACTGTCGCCAACGCGGCAGCCATGGCCGGGGTCGCGCCGGTCAGATCGACGACCACTTCACCCACATGCACCGCCCAGGTGCGAAGGAGATCGTGCACGGTTCGCGACAAGGCCTGATGGCAGGCGATGATGTCCGTCGCATCGGGCGTCACGACCCAATCCCAGCGCTTTGGCATTTGCTGCACGAGCGGCTGCACGGCTTCTTCGACCTGCGTCTTCGCCGACTCCGGCACAAAGAAGCAGAGCAATTCAGGCTGCAGCCGGTTGATCACATAAGCCGCGAGCGGCGGCGCATCGGTGAAGGCCAGGATGAGCGCTTTAACGGGAGTATCGGCAGGCATAGTCGGCGGACTATACCATTGCAGTCCGACGGCTTCAACGAACGCGCGTTTCCCGGCAATCCTTGACGCTCCTGGGAAAGACGCATAGACTGCCGCGTGAAATCCTCTGTAATTCCGCGCAGTGCAGACTGAGGAGATGCGATGAGCTGGTGGCTCTGGGCTTTTCTAGGAATACTGCTGCTCGCCGGGGAAATGGTCACGCCCGGTGGTTTTTATATGTTGTTCTTCGGCATCGGGGCGCTGCTGGTCGGCGCCCTGGTCGGCTTGGATGTCATCCACAGCGCGTGGATGTCCTGGCTTCTCTTCTCAGGTCTTTCGGTCGGCTCCCTGCTGGTCTTACGCCCACCACTCCGCCGACTCATGGCGACCGATCGAGGCGGGATCTCACCGGTGGATACGATGGGCGGTGAAACGGCCATCGTGCTGGAGGACATTCCTCCCGACGGCCGAGGCAAAGCGGAATGTCGTGGCAGCACATGGAATGCGCATAACCTCGGCAACAAGCCACTCAGCAAGGGCCAACGCAGCCTCGTCCATCACGTCGACGGTATCACCCTGTGGATCAAACCCGAATGAGGTCACCCCATTATGGAGGATAGCGGCATGCCAGGCGGACTCTGGGTCGTCATATTCCTTGCGGGCCTCGTGCTCCTGGTCATCTCCAAAACGGCGCGTGTGGTGCCGCAACAGAGTGCCTACGTGGTCGAACGGCTCGGCCGCTATTCGCGCACGCTCGGTGCGGGATTTCACATCCTGTGGCCGTTTCTCGATAGTGTGCAATACAAACATTCTCTCAAGGAAACCGCGATCGATATTCCCGAACAAATCTGCATCACCCGCGACAACGTGCAAGTCGGCGTGGACGGCATTCTTTATTCGAAAGTGCTCGACCCGCAACGCGCCTCGTACGGCATCAGCGACTACCGCTTTGCCATCACTCAGCTCGCCCAGACTGCGCTCCGCAGCGAGATCGGGAAAATCGAACTCGACCGCACCTTTGAAGAACGCACCAACATCAACAGCCAGGTCGTGAACGAACTCGACAAGGCCACGGAGCCCTGGGGCGTGAAGGTTCTGCGATACGAGATCAAGAACATCACGCCGCCGAAAGATGTCCTGGCCGCCATGGAAAAGCAGATGCGCGCCGAGCGGGAGAAACGTGCGGTGATTCTGACCTCAGAAGGCGAACGCGATGCGGCCATCAATCAGGCAGAAGGCGAAAAGCAACAGGTCATCAAAGCGTCTGAGGCCAAGAAGCAGCAGCAAATCAACGAGGCCGAAGGCGCGGCGGCCGCCATTATGGCCATCGCCGGCGCGACCGCCGAAGGCCTGCGCAAAGTCGCCGAGTCCACGCAAGTCCCCGGAGGATACGAAGCCGTCCAATTGCGTGTCGCTGAACAGTACATCACGAAGTTCGGGGAACTGGCCAAAACCAGCAACACCCTCGTGCTGCCGGCGAATGTATCGGATGTCGGCTCCATGCTGACGCTGGCGATGAACATGATCAATAAACGGTCTTCGCCCGCCTCGCCGACAAAGTAATCGCCGCCTCGTGGTCGTTTGACAGTGGCCGAGGGCTTCCCTACAATTCCGCACCATGAAAGACTTCGCCATCAAGGCGTTCGACGACAGCGCCGAGGTCAAGCGGCGCTTTGCGCGAGACCATGCCGACAAAATCGTGCAGGTCGCGCACGTCATCGGCCGTGCCTTTCAAACCGGCCATAAAGTCTTGCTGTTCGGCAACGGCGGCAGCGCGACGGATGCCGCGCACATCGCGGCGGAATTCGTCGGTCGGTATAAGCGCGAACGCGCGCCGTTCCCGGCCATCGCCCTGGCTACCGACATCGCCGCCATTACCTGTATCGCCAATGACTATGGGTTCGAGGAACTCTTCGCCCGTCAGGTGCGGGCGCACGGACAGGCAGGCGATGTCGCCATCGCGATCAGCACCAGCGGCAACTCCCCCAATGTGCTGAAAGGAGTCGAAGCGGCCAAGGCCGCGGGCCTCACGACAGTCGCCTGGACCGGCGGTTCAGGCGGCAAACTGGCCGGCATGGCCGACTACGGTTTCGTCGTCCCTTCCACATTGACAGCCCGCATTCAGGAAAGTCACATCACGCTGGGGCATGTCCTCTGCGAACTCATTGAGGATCACGTTCTTGCCAACCCGGCCTAAACGGTCCGCCCGATCATCGACGCCTCCTGCGATCATCAAGCCGATCGATGCGTCTCGGTTGAAGACCTATCCGCTCCAGCGTCGGCACAGCAAGGTGCGGGTCTCCAACTTCGCCAAGGTCTGGACCGGCGGCCGCTCGTTCAAACGCTTCCTCGATTCGCTTCCGGATATCCTGGCAGTCAAGACGCTGCGAGAGGTGGCCCAGGCGATTGCAAAGGCGCATCGTCGCGGCCGACCAGTCATTGTCGGCATGGGCGCCCACGTGGTGAAGGTCGGACTGGGCCCGCTGCTCGTGGACCTGATGGAGCGCGGCATCGTGACCGCGCTGGCCATGAACGGCGCCGTCATCATTCACGACTTCGAGCTCGCCTTCATGGGGCACACCTCTGAGGAAGTCGACGCGGAGATCGATTCCGGTCGATTCGGCATGGCGGAAGAAACGGGCCGCATGCTCAACGAAGCCATCACGCTGGGCATGAAAGAGGGCTTGGGCCTGGGCGAATCACTCGGCCTGTATATCAATCGACATAAGCAACAATTTCCAAATCGCGCGACCAGCTTGCTGGCGACCGGCGCCAGATTGGGCCTCCCCGTCACGGTGCATGTGGCCGTCGGCACTGATATCATCCACATGCATCCTTCCGCCGACGGCGCGGCGATCGGCGCCGGCTCACTGCTCGACTTCCGCCGCTTGGCCGCCGTGGTTTCCGGGATGGAAGGCGGGGTCTACCTGAATTTGGGATCTGCCGTTATCCTCCCCGAAGTGTTCCTCAAAGCCGTGTCGCTGGGGCGGAACCTTGGCCACCCGTTGACGAATATCACCACGGTCAACATGGATTTCCTCACGCACTACCGTCCCATGACCAATGTCGTCCGCCGCCCGACTCAGAAAGGCGGCAAGGGATATGCGCTCACCGGCCATCACGAAATCATGGTGCCGCTCCTGGCCGCCGCGGTCATTGAAGAATTGTCCGGCCACTGAATTAGAGCGGTACGCTCTATCCTCTTACAGCATCTGCACCACCTTGTGACGAAAATGCTATCCCCTGCCAAACCGCTGCTGACCCTGTGGGCCGACCTCAACCACCGATACTTCGCGGGTACCTTACCGCCGATTCCGATCGAATGGAGCCGGCGACTGACCTCCTCTGCGGGGATGTTCGTGTGCCGAGTCGGCCCAAGACATACTTACACACACAGTACCCTTGATCAGACACGACGACGCTGCATCAGGCTGTCGGCGATCCTCCTGCGGACGGGCGGCTCGGAGTCACAGCGTGAAACCCTCGTCACCCTCGCGCATGAAATGATTCATCAATGGCAGTACGATATTCTGAAGCGCCGCCCGAATCATGGCCTTGATTTTCGCCGCATGATGGCGCGCATGAATCAGGATGGTCTCGGCATTACGATCTATCACTCGCTGGGCAAAGAGGTCACGGCGTTGGCCAGGTATGCCTGGCGCTGCCAACAATGCGGCTCTATTTACCGGCGCCAGCGCCGGACCATTCAACCACGTCGGCACCTCTGCGGCGCTTGCCGGGGACCGTTGCGAGAATTCGCGGTTGATGAGCCACAAACCGACCCGGTCCCTGCTGCCTCTATCGGTCGGCAATTCAGTCTCCCGTTCCATTCGAGCTAGGGTTTCATGTCTACTCGTTGGCCTCGACAAATTCTTTTTGGCGATATCGACGCCATGTTTGCCTCGGCCGCCGTGATCGCCGATCCGTCGTTGGCAGGGAAACCGGTCGCCGTGGGAGGCCCGCCTCCGCGTGGCATCATTGCCGCCGCCAGTTATGCGGTCCGGCGATTCGGCGTCCGATCCGCCATGCCGACCATTCAAGCCCTGCGCCTCTGCCCTCAACTGGTCCTCGTGCCGCCTGATCGACCGCTGTACACACGCCTGCACCGCCAACTTCAAGAAGTCACGGACCGCTGTTTTCCTGAAACCGAATGGACCAGTATCGATGAATTTTATGCGGATACGACCAGGCTACAAACCCGCCATCCGGAGCCTCGCGCATTAGGCGGCGCCCTGAAGGCCGACATTCTTCGCACGACCGGCCTCACCTGCACGATCGCCTTGGCCTCCGGAAAAACTGTCGCCAAAATCGCCGCCGATGCGCATAAGCCGGACGGGCTGGCGGTGATAGAACCGGGCGCGGAAGCGGCCTTCCTAGCCCCGCTGCCGATTCGCTCGTTGCCGGGCATGGGTCCCAAATCAACAGAGGCCGTCGAGCGGCTGGGGGTGCGGACGATCGGTGATCTGCTCGTCCCTCGCTTCGCATCCGCCCTCCTTCGCCTATTCGGCACGCGTCTGACCGCCTTACAATCACTCGCTCGCGGCGTTGATTCCGATCCTGTTGTGGCCGACCGCGAGACCAAGAGCGTGAGCCATGAAACGACCTTCGACGAGGACACCAACGATCCGGCTGTACTGGAGCCGATCATCCACGAGTTTCTCGAAACGCTGACGCACGATCTTCGACTGGAGGGACTGGCTGCCGGCTCGTTCACCGTGAAGCTGAAGGATTCGCACTTCCGCATCACGACGCGGCAACGAAAATTCCCGGCGCCGTTGAACTATGACCCGGATATGTGGCCGGACATTCGCCTCGCCCTCGCGGACTTGTTACAGTCGCGATCGCGGTATCGTCTTGCGGGTCTCGGCCTGTCGGATCTGGCTCCGGCGCCTGAACCGCTGTTCGACCGCCGTCAACGCGATGCGGTTGCCGCGTTGGATCGCCTGATCGAGCAATATGGCAGCAGCGTGGTCCGTCTTGGGGGGCTTCCGCAGGGTGAAGACGGCTCTCTCAAGCAAAAGAGGCGCAAGGAGACATGAAGACCGGGGCGGTGAGGAGAATGGGACCGGTTCAAAGATGAACCGAGCGGCCAACTCGTAGTGAATGGCTATCTGCCTGACGTCTCAGTGGCACCGACAGGAGGCGGTTATGCCCACTCTCGTACAACCCGGCACCACTGATCTCTGGAAGGTATCCCATTGTCTCATAGCACAATATGCCGCGTCCTTACCTATCGACCTCACTTTCCAATGCTTCGACCAGGAGCTTCAACGTCTGGCAAGTGAATATGGTCCGCCTGACGGCGTGTTTCTCCTGGCGAAGGAAGGAGAGGCATACGTGGGGTGTGGAGGACTTCGACGATTTTCGCCATCTGCCTGTGAAATGAAACGGCTCTATGTCATTCCCGCACATCAACACCAAGGAATCGGGCGCATACTCATCACAGCCTTAATCGACCATGCGCGCAACCTCGGCTATACACGCATCTTGCTCGATACGCTCCCATTCATGACGACAGCGCAGTCTCTTTACAAGTCTCTTGGATTTGAACCGGTGGCCGAATACCGCTTCAATCCCGTGCCAGGCACCATTTTTTTGCAACTCATGCTGTGACTCGGATGGCACGCAACCTCCACTCTTACGACGACGAAACGGGCATTGATTCACAAGGCGACCTCCCCATAAGATGCGTGGGTTGTACTGGCGGCAGACCATGACGGATAAAGTCACGACTCGGGATCAACTCGCTGGTTTGCTGTCAGAGCGTCGTCGGCAGCAACAGCGGATCGTCTTTACGAACGGCTGCTTCGACCTCATGCACATCGGCCATGTCCGGTACCTGCAGGCTGCCCGCAACCTGGGAGACCTGCTCGTGGTCGGCGTGAACTCCGACGGTTCCGTACGCGCCCTGCACAAGGGCGCTGATCGTCCCATCGTGCCCGATGTCCAACGGGCCGAGGTCCTCGCCGCGCTGGCCTGCGTGGATTATGTGATCATTTTTCCGGAGCCGGATCCCGGAGCCCTCATCGCAGCGCTCCAGCCGGATATTCTAGTCAAAGGAGGAGACTGGCCGCTCGACCGGATCATCGGCAGGGAGACCGTCGAGGCGCGCGGTGGGCGCGTGCAAACCATTCCTCTCGTCCCCGGCGTCTCAACCACAACCCTGGTACAACGTATTCGCTCCACCACGGCATAAGGATTTCGTGCCACCTGTCGTACCATTGCATCTCACGAATTGGCTCGCGCCTGCGCGAGAGGCCCTTCGCACGGGGTCTGGCAAACCCTGTCTGATGGGGTTGCACGGATCCACAGCCGGCTTCGGCCTTGCCCTGCTCACGCAGAGCGCGCCGGCTCAGCCTCTGGCCGATCGCTCCTGGCTGGTCGTCGCCAAAACCGATGATGAAGCGGAGCGGCTCTATCGCGACACGCTCTTTTTCAGAACGCTCTGCGGCCAATCAGGCGATGACTTGGCCCTGTTCCCCAAATGGGAAACGCTGCCCTACGAATCGACGGTGCCTCACATTGATCTCGTCGCCCGCCGCATGCAAACGCTCAATCGGCTCTGCACCACGGCTCGCACGGTGCTCTTTACGTCCGTGCCGGCGCTGACGCAGCGGGTGCTGCCGGCCCTGGTCTTCACCGAGGCCATCCTGCAGTTTCAGCCGAACAGCGATCTGGAGAGAGAAGTGCTGGTGTCGAGCCTGTTGCGCCTTGGTTACCGCAAGGGGTCGGTGGTCGAAATTCCGGGGGAATTCAGTATCCGCGGCGGGATCGTCGACATTTATTCGACGGCCTATCCGGATCCGCTGCGAGTGGAGTTTTTGGGCGATACGATCGAGTCAATCCGCTTCTTCGACCCCGCCACGCAAAAATCGACCGATAAGATCAAGCAGGCCTGGGTATTACCTGCGCGTGAACTGATTCGCCCCGAGGATGCGCCTGACGCGCTCGCGCCGCTGGCAGCAGATGCGGAATGGCATGCCCCGTCGGTCTATGGGGCGATGGACAGCCTGCTGGATTATTTTCCCCAACCGCCCGTGCTGATACTGGATCAGCCTGGAGCCCTCAAGGCGCACACGGCAGAATGTTGGCAGACCATCGAAGAAGGCTACCTGCGCCACGAAGATCGCTCAGATCCCAATCCCTATCCGACCCCGGATCAGCTCTACCTTACGTGGGATCAACTCGTCACCGCGACCCAGGGGTATGCAACCCTCGCGCTGGAGCCGGTCACCGCCCCAGATGCGAGCTGGGAGCCTGTGCTGGCCTGCCCGGCTCAAACACCGGCCAGCGTAGGACTCGGCCAGCGCGGCACAGCGTTCAGCCAGACATTGGAAGTCCTTGACCGCCTGCGCGAAGCCGGACCTGTTGTGTTGGTCGCCCGTAGCCAAGGGCAAGTCGGTCGGCTGCTCGCCCTGTTCGGCGAGCACGATCGACCGGCGACAGAATGGAAACCCTCGGCCCTTTCGGCGGGCGGCGCGCAGAAGGCCCCATTCTCGGTAGTGAACGGTGAGGTGTCGTCCGGATTCCTCTCCCCTGACCTGCGACTTGTCGTGTTGACCGAAGAAGAACTGTTCGCGAAGGGCGCCCGGCACAAACCGCAACACAAGAGCAGAGCAGCCACCTTTCTTTCTTCGCTCGAAGATCTGAACATCGGCGATTTCGTCGTCCACATGCAGTACGGCATCGCAAAATATCAGGGCCTCCGCCGGCTCTCGGTCCAAGACTTCGACAGTGACTTTCTGGTGCTCGAGTTCGCCGGGACCGACAAACTCTATGTACCGCTCGACCGGTTGAGTCAGGTGCAACGATATGCGGGGGCCGACGCCCATGTGCCGCGTCTCGACCGGCTGGGTGGCACAAGTTGGGCAAAAACGACGGCGCGGGTCAAAAAAGATATCGAAGAAATGGCGCATGAGCTCGTCGATCTCTATGCCAACCGCGAGCTGGTCCATCGGACGTCGTACGGCAAGGACAGCATGCTGTATCACGAGTTTGAAGCGGCCTTCGAATATGAGGAAACGCCGGATCAGCGGAAGGCCATCGAAGATATTGCCAACGATCTGGCCTCCACCAAGCCGATGGATCGCCTCGTCTGCGGCGACGTGGGCTACGGCAAAACGGAAGTGGCGATGCGGGCCGCCTTCAAGGCCGTCGAGGAAAACCGGCAGGTGGCCGTGCTGGTGCCGACCACGCTGCTTGCCCATCAGCATTACGACAATTTCGCCGAGCGATTCGCACCCTTCCCCACACGCGTGGCGCTGTTGTCTCGTTTTCAATCGCCCAAAGACACGAAGGCCATCATCAAGGATACGGCGGCGGGTCTGGTCGATGTGCTCATCGGCACCCACCGGCTCTTGCAGAAGGATGTGCAATTTCGCAATCTCGGCCTCGTCATCATCGACGAGGAACAATGGTTCGGCGTCAAGCACAAGGAACGCCTGAAACAGCTGCGCACCCAGGTCGACGTGTTGACGCTCACCGCCACGCCGATCCCACGCACTTTGCAAATGACCATGGCCAGCGTGCGCGACCTCTCCATCATCGACACGCCCCCGTCCGGGCGCCTCGCGATCCGCACCCAGGTGCTTCGCTTCAGTGAAAAAGCCATTCGCGAAGCGATTCTGCGCGAGCTGGGCCGGGGCGGGCAAACCTACTTCGTTCACAACCGCGTGGAAACCATGGAACGGATGGGCGCCTGGCTCCAGGAGTTGGTGCCGGAGGCGCGCATTGTCATGGCGCACGGCCAGATGGATTCCAAACCGTTGGAAGCCGTGATGCTGAAATTTTTCCACCGGGAAGCCGATATCCTCATCGCATCGGCGATCATTCAATCCGGCATCGATGTGCCGACCGCCAACACGATCATCGTCAATCGCGCCGATACGTTTGGCCTGGCGCAGCTCTACCAATTACGCGGCCGGGTGGGACGCGGCGGTGAACAGGCTTACGCCTATTTCCTGGTGCCGGATGAAGGCAACCTCTCGGACGACGCCCAGAAGCGGCTGACCGCCATCCAGCAGTTTACCGAATTAGGCTCCGGGTTTCGGATCGCGGCGGCGGATTTGGAGATTCGCGGAGCGGGCAATCTGCTCGGCAAACAACAATCAGGGCATATTGCCGCCGTCGGGCTCGATCTCTATCTGCAAATGGTGGAACAGGCCGTCCAGCGCCTGAAAGGCCAGGTCATAGAGGAAGAGCCGGATCCCACGCTGCGTCTCAGTGTCTCGGCCTACATTCCGGAAGACTACGTGGTCGACAGCCATCAACGGCTGTCGCTTTACAAACGGCTGTCCTCCTGCGGGCAACTCGGCGACCTCGCGCTCATGCATGGAGAAATCGAAGACCGGTATGGACCTCCGCCGGATTCCGTCGAACGACTGTTCGAACTGATGCAGATCCGCCTCCTGGCCAAACAGCTCCGGCTGAGCTCCGTGGTCGAGCAGACGCACGCGGTCGTCATTACGTTCGATCCCAAGGCGAAAGTCTCGGAAACCGCCGTGCAAGCCCTCATGGATCGCTACAAAAAACGGCTGCGCTTTTTGTCGCCCTTGTCGTTTGAACTCCAGATGCCGCATGACGACTGGAGTTTGGTCTTTCCAGAACTCAACGCAACCTTGCAAACCCTTCACGTCTGTGGTACCAACAATCAAGAGCCACGGACCGGCTCGACCTGATCTTCGCAGAGGATGCTCCGCCCCGACCGCATGACATCACCACAGACACCAGACATCTCTCACTGGCGAGCACGACTGACCGGCGCCGCGCTGGGGTTGTGTGCGCTGACCGCACTGACCGGCTGCACGGAACCTCCGCAAGAGGAACCGGTGATCGCCATGATCAACGGCCGTTCCATCACCCAAGCTGAGTTCGACATCCGGTGGGAAGAACTCTCCCAGGCTACCCGCGCCCGCTATGAAAAAGAAGGCGGGAAACGCCGCTTCCTCGACGAATTGATCATGCGCGAGCTATTGATGCAGGAAGCGCGCAAGCAGGGCTTGGATCAATCGGATGACATCCGCGAAAAGACCCTGCGCTACCGCGAACAGCTGATTCTGGATGAACTTCTCAAAGACCGGATCAAGACCAAGGTCGAAGTGACGAAGGAGGAACTGGACGCCTATCTGGAAAGACATGCCAACCAGCTCTTGGCCAATCCCAAGGTCCAGGTCTCGGTCATGCTGTTGCCGAACGTCTACGCCGCCAAGGATCTCAAGCGCCAGGTAGAAGGCGGTGGGAACTTCACTCGCTTTGCCCTGCGCTATTCGATCGACGAACGCAGTCGCGCCAAAGGCGGCGACCTGGGCCCGTACCGAAAAGGCCTGCTGGAGCCGGAACTGGAGGCGTTGATTCCCTCGCTGCACCCCGGTGTCGTCAGTGATCCGGTCAAAACCGACAAGGGCTACTATCTGATGAAGGTCAGTCCCCTCGAGCCGGAAATTTTACAGGCCGACCAGGCCACCCGTGAACGGCTCCGCCAGGAACTCCTGGCTGAAAAGCGGCGGAAACGCCTCGATGATGTCTTCGCCGAACTCCGCACCGGCGCGACGATTCGCATGGCTGATGCGGCCCGATATGTGACCGATGAAGCAGGGCGTCCCTAATCCCCTGCGCACCGGATTCCTGCCCTCGCTCCGGCTTCATCCCTCCATCGTTTTCGTCGCAAGATCGCTCCCTTTCTGAAGTCTCGATTGTGTACAATCCCCTTACCGTGATGAACAAACGATTGTCTTTCGCCTCTCATTGTGTCCCTGCCGTAAGCCCCTTCTCTGCGCAATCGTTCGGCCGCCTGGCGATGGGCATCGTGTACCTTTGCCTTTGGATAGGCATTTTCCCGGCCGGTCCCGTCGACGCCGCCCGGTTGGAAGACCGCATCGTCGCGGTCGTGAATACCGACCTGATCATGCTCTCGGAGCTCAAGCGCGACTTACTTCCCGATCAGGAACGCCTGCGTAAACTCTACGCCGGCGAGGATCTCGAACGCCGCCTCAGGACCGCGGAGGCCATGGCCGTTACGAAGATGATCGAGCGCAAGTTGCAACTCCAAGCCGCGAAGAACAAGGGCGTGGAAGTGTCCGACCAGGAAGTCACGCAGGCAGTGCAGGAAATGAAGAAGCAGGGCGAAACCCTCAACACAACCGACCCCAACACCACCAGAAGCGTACGCGAGCAGCTGACGTTGATGCGTGTCGTCGACCGGGAAGTCCGCGGCCTGATTATGGTCGCCGATTCGGAAATGAAGCGGTACTACGAGGAGCACCAGGATCGTTTCGCCTACCCCGAGGAGTACCAGTTGAGCCAAATTCTGATCAAACCGCGGACGCCGGACGGCCTCTCGGTCGCTCAAGGACGGGCCGAAGCCCTCCTGGCCACGCTGAAACAAGGCGAACCCTTCGAGGATCTGGCGTTACGTTTCTCCGATGGAGCGGACGCCTCGCGCGGCGGCCGTTTAGGATTGGTCCGTCAGGGAGAACTGATTCCGGCGCTGGAGCAGGCGCTGGCGTCGGTGCCGGTGGGGCAGATCACGGGCATCGTGGAGACGTCGGAGGGGCTGCATATCGTGCGCGTCGACGACAAAAAGCCGCGCCAGTTCCGCCCCTTCGAACAAGTGAAGGCGGAAATCCAGTCCCTCGTGTTTCAGCAGAAGACCGAAGATCAATACCAAATCTGGATGGCTGATCTGAAAAACAAGGCCTACATCGAGATCAAGTTTTAACAGGATGCTGAAAAAGTCCGCCAGCAGCGTTCTCGCCTCGTTCAGACCCTCAACGTACCCCCGAGAGTACGCTTCGGCCCTTCACTCGCTGCGGCCTTGCTGTTCGGTCTTTTTGAGCATCCTGCGGGAGTGTTCTTTTGCGATGTCACACATGCGTGCCATCAAAGTTCTCTCGTGCCACACTCGTATTTCCGCAGTCCATTAAACTGCGCGCGAATCTCGCCCCATAACTCGTCCCGCCCCTCATGGGTTTCGGCCGAATACAGAAGGACCGGCACCTCTGCCGGCAATCCGCAAGCGATGCGCACTTCGCTCAGAGTCGGCTTCCGCTCGCTCTGCCGCAACTTATCGGCTTTCGTCAGCGCGACAATCAGACCGCAGCCCAGCGACTGCAGCCACTGGATGGTCATGACATCTTGCGGCATCCAGACACGTGACTCGATCAGCAAAATGACGGCGCCGAGGGATTGCCGCTGTTCCAGATACTGTTCGATCATCGGCCCCCATTGCGCGCGCATCGTTTTGGAGACCTTGGCATAGCCGTATCCCGGAAGATCGACCAATGAGAGGAGCGGCAGCTTCGGGTCCGAGGTCCGAACGGTAAAAAAGTTGACGGCGCGTGTTTTGCCCGGCGTTTTACTGACCTTCGCCAATTTCTTCCGATGCAGGAGCGAATTGATCAGCGACGACTTGCCGACATTCGATCGTCCCACGAATGCAATTTCCGGCAACTGGTCGGCAGGAAACTGTTCTGGGGACACGGAACTTTTGATAAACTCGGCGCTGAGTAGTTTCATCGTGATCGCAACAGTCGGCAATGCGGGATGCGCGCCAGCCTCAGCCACACAGGCGGACAGGTGAGCCATCTCGTAGGCTCATAGATAGAGTGTAGGGAATGAGCAAGTCAACAGGCAGTCGGTTCGGGCGGATGCTGTTGTGGATGACCGTGCTGATCGGTTTGCCCGCGGCCGCTTTGGCGCTGTATTGGTTGGCCACGCTGCCCGACGTCTCGCGCCTCACGAAACATCACCCCACCGAGACGGCGGTTATGGAAGCCCGGCGGGCCCAAGCCAAGGAGCAAGGCCATCCGCTGCACATCAAATTCGCCTGGGTTCCCCTGTCTCGCATTGCGCCCGCGCTCCAGCGCGCTGTCGTCGCCGCTGAAGACGCCTCCTTTTTCGCGCACGAAGGCTTCGATTGGGAAGGCATCAAAGATGCGGCGCTCTATAATCTGGAGGTCGGCGAATTCAAGCGCGGGGGCAGTACCATCACCCAGCAGCTGGCGAAAAATTTGTATCTCTCTTCCGAACGGTCTCTGCTGCGGAAAGCCCGGGAGGCCTTGATCACCCGTTCTTTGGAGCACCATTTGACGAAGAAGCAGATTCTCGAGCTCTATTTGAATGTCGCTGAATGGGGACAAGGCGTCTTTGGAGCGGAAGCGGCGGCGCGGCACCATTTCGGGAAATCGGCGGAGGATCTCACCATTGAGGAGGCGGCCCTATTGGCAGCGATTCTTCCTTCTCCCCGACGCTATGACCCGATTCGGCACACCGCCTATCTCGCTCGACGGCAACGCCACATCGTTCGCTGGTTGGAGCGAGGGAACGGCCGGAAAGCAGCCTCGATCAACCGAATGCCTCCGGAGAGCCTCGAAGTGGTTCCCGTGGAATAAGACACCGCTCGCCACACAGGACGCCAGTGCTACGTGAATTCGCCGACTGCGGTGTAGTCCCGCTCTCCGAAAATCGCCGACTCATGGACGTAATATTTGAATTCGAGCAGATTGCCTGACGGGTCTTCCAGGAAAAATGTGCGATGCTCGATCCGTGTCCCGGGAAACCGGCGGCGTGGCTGCTGATAAAAACTGAGCTGCTTGGCCTGCGCGCGATTGGCCAGCGCCTCCCATTCTTCCTCTCGCGTCAACACCAGCCCGAAATGGCGCGGATAAATGCCCTTCTGGCGATCGACTTCGTCCAGAGAGAGGTGGGCGACGAGTTGATGCCCGGCAAGGCCTAAGGTTACGGCCGTTGACGATTCCCGGCCGAGGACACAACCGAGACCCTCGACGTAGAATTGTTTGGCAGCCGCCAAATCGTGGACGGGAAAGGCCAGATGAAACAGCGCCGGCATAGGCTGAGACCTCGTATCACTCTATCAGCCGCGGGCAGCGCTAGGCAAACCGGTCGCGCACAATCGCTCGTCCGTCCGGACCGACAATGCCGGCGATCATATGCGGGGTGCTGTGGCGGATCGTGCAGCGGCCGTCCGGCGAAAGGACCAACACGCCGGCGGCGCCCTGAACACGCTCGACGACTTTTCGCAGCACCCGGTTGGCCGCCGCCACCGGGCTCAGACCGCTCGCCAACCCATCCGCAATTTCCTTGGCGACCGCGACGCGAATGATGCTTTCCCCCAATCCGGTCATGGACACGGCGCCGGCGTCATTGTCGGCATAGACTCCACAGCCAATCAACGGCGTATCGCCGACGCGACCGGGCAACATCACATCGACACCACCGGTCGATGCGCCGGCCGCCACCGTTCCCGTCAGATCCAGGGCCACCGCCCCCACCGTTTCTTTCCCTAAGCTCCTGGTTCGCAGGCGACCGCTGGTCATGATCGCCCGGTGCAGACGCAACGTGCGGCTCACGCCGGCAGATGGTCTCAATTGCTTAGGCTTGGCCGCCGCCGTTCGCTTCGAACGCGGAGCGCGCTCCAATCCAAAATAGTCGGCAAAACGGGTGGCGGACTTCCCGACGAGGAGTACATGCGCGGTTTTTTCCATGACGAGCCGGGCGGCGGTGACAGGGTGAATGATGCCCTCGATGGATGCCACGGCTCCGGCCCGAAGCTCGCGGCCCTCCATGATCGAGGCATCCATCCGGCGCACGCCGTCGAGCTGACGGTTAGAGCCACGCCCGGCGTTAAACAGGCCGGAGTCTTCCAACAGGCGAATCGCCTCCTCGACCACCGACAACGCGGGAACACCGGCCTTCAACAGACGATGGCCTTCGGCCAATGCGCCTTCAACGCAGGCGGCTTGGTCAACGGTCATGGCGCGGCGTCCCGCGCCCCCGTGAATGAGGAGAACCGGTCGTAGGCGTTTCAATTGAGGAGCAGATCTTTCACGCGACGGCAGGCAGGATCTTGCATACGGTCCAAGTCAGACCGGACAAATCCCAGTCCGGTCACACAGAGCTCAAAGTTCTCCGACAGCTTGCGGAACAACGGAGTATCCTGTTCGGGATCGTAATGACCGAATTCCGCCACCAGGCCATAGGACCGTTTCCCGGTTTTGACGTAATCGACCAGAAAATCCTTGTGATAGATTCGGCCCACGCTCTTGAGGCGGCGGAGATATTCCGGAAAGAGCCCGGTCATAAACAGCGTAAAGTCGCCGATATGCCGGTGCACTTCACGTTCCCGTTCGAACGACTGTGCCTCCAACAACACTTCGGACTCAAACAACATTTCGACGACCGAGTCGATCGGGCGGCCCTGGGTATTCTGGATTTTGTAGAGTTGGTCGGTGTGCGCGAAGTCGACGAGCAGGTTGGAGACGTATTCGGTGACGTTCAGATCGGGCCACCCAAGGTGTTCGGTGAAACTTTTCTCCGTCAATGCTCCGAAGAGCTGCCGGAGCGGATGGCTGCGAGACACGGGACTTCCCATCTCGACCTCCCGGGCAATCCTTGCCCTGTGAAAATAGTATAGCAGACCATGCTCAATCCGAGGGGACTTTCTCTCTGACTCCTTATCGGCATCCGTGATCAAGACTTGAGGTCTTGAACTTCTCCCTGCTTCCGGCTATCCACGATAAACGTCACCGGCCCGTCATTGAGTAGTTCCACCTGCATGTGAGCGCCGAAGACGCCGGTCTCCACCTGCAGTCCTTCGTGGCGTAGTCTCCTGACAGCCTCCTCATACAATGCACGCGCGGCCTCCGGCGGAGCAGCTAGGTCAAACCCCGGGCGTCGCCCCTTCGCGGTATCACCCAGCAGCGTAAATTGCGAGACGACCAACAGCGCTCCGCCGACATCGCGCAGCGAGCGGTTCATCTTGCCCTGATCGTCACTAAAAATCCGTAGGGTTTGCAGCTTCTCAACAACATAAGAGAGATCGCATTCTCCATCACCCTTTGCCACGCCCAATAAGACGAGCAGTCCGAGGTCAATCCGACCGACAACCTGCCCGTCCGCCTCGACTGAAGCCCGTGTGACACGCTGAATGACCGCCTTCATCTTGCCTTCGCCACCATCGTTGGCATCTATCGGGCATTGCGTAATTGCGTCAACGTGCCTTCCAAACTCAACAGCCGCCGCTTCATCGGCAAACCGCAGGAAAACCCGCCCAAGGAGCCATCATGCGCAATGATGCGATGACAGGGCACGATGATAGGTACCGGATTCGCGCCTAGCGCCATGCCCACGGCCCTGGCATACTGTTTCCCACCCACGCGCGTGGCAACCCACTGATAGGATCGCACGCGCCCGTAGGGAATCCGCGCGATCGCCTTCCACACCTTGCGCTGAAACGAGGTACCGGCCGACCAATCAAGAGGCAGAGCAAAATCGCGACGCTCGCCCTCGAGATAGGACAACAGCTGGGCTTGCGCTTCTTTCACAATGGATGCAGCGGCATCGTCTTTTTGTGGCCCATGACGAGCAGTGCGAACCGTCGGCGACAGGTCAATGGACGTCACGCCCTTTGCAGAAGCCGCGACGGTCATCCACCCCCAAGGCGTTTTAAATGTGCTCGTCTCCGTCATGTCATGCTACCCCGAATTTTCGCGCGACCCGACCAAGTTTGCGCTTGACCAATCCCATGACCACATCCAGCTCGTCCGAACCCAACATCACGTGCATGCCCACGTAGGCAATGACGCTGAACCCGATCCCACCAAACAGCATGACGGACTTCACGATCCACTGCCCTGTTTCCTCCCACAGGGGCGCACTCGCCACCCACACACAGATACCGGCCATCGGAACGCAGGCAGCCAGCACCCGGCCGGCCGATCGCACGACAGCACTCCAATCCACACGGCCCAGCCGCCGGTGCAACACCGCGACGAGGATACTTCCGTTCAGCATCGACGCCAATGCCGTCGCCAGCGCCAAGCCTGCGGCATCCAGAATCGTCATCAACCAGAGAGACAAGCCGATATTCGCTCCGACGGCAATCCCGGCTGTTATCGCCGGCGTCCGCGTATCCTGCAGCGAATAAAACGCTGACACGATAATACGTACTCCTGCAAACGCCCATAGTCCGACAGCGTAACAAAGCAGCGCGGTCGCCGTCGCTAACGTGTCGGCCTTGGTGAATGATCCGTGCTCAAAGACGAGATGCACGATCGGGTACCGCAGAAGGATCAGGCCGGCCATCGCGGGGAGGATGATGAAAAAAATCATCCTGAGGCCGAACCCGATCGTTGTCCGCAGTTCATCCAGCGCCCCGCGCGCGGCCTGGGCCGACAAAGTCGGGAGAATAGCCGTGGCGAGCGCCACCCCGAAAATGCCGAGTGGAAACTGGATCAACCGCATGCCGTAAAACAAATAGGTGGGTCCGCCCGCAAAGTACGACGCGAGGATCGTGCTCACCGTAATATTGATTTGCGTCACCGATAATCCCAGCAATGAGGGCACCATCAAGAGTCCGATGCGTTTGACTCCGGGATGGCCGGGATTGAAGCACAGGCCGAACAACATGCCGCGTCTCTTTAGCCCGGGAAGCTGCATGGCAAACTGCGCCAATCCGCCGACGACGATGCCGATCGCCACCGCGATGATCGGTTCGGACAACCAGGGCGACAGGAACAGCATGCAGGCAATCGTAAAAATATTGAAGAAGACCGGAGAGAAGGCCGGCGCCGCAAAGTCACGCAACGAATTCAGAATCCCCATCGCCAGAGCCGCCAGGCTGATGAAGATCAGGTAGGGAAACATCAGCTGGGTCAACAGCGTCGTTAAGGCCAACTTGTCGACACTGTCTCGAAAGCCCGGGGCAAGCAGCCAAACGATGCCGGGCGCGGCCAGAATACCGATCAGCGTCACGGCGGTGACGATGGTGAGGAGCGTCGTGAAAGTCGCACTGGCCAACTCCCAGGCATCACGCTTGGCTTTCAAGGTGTGGTATTCGGTAAAGACCGGAATGAAGGCCGCGGACATCGATCCTTCGGCGAACAATTCGCGAAGCAGATTGGGCACGCGGTAGGCGACAAAAAACGCGTCCGCGGCCGGAGTCGCACCGAACAGCCTGGCCAGCACCATGTCCCGGACAAATCCCAGAATGCGGCTGGAAAACGTGGCGATGCCGATCAGGCCCGCCGCCTTGACGACGGAATGGGTTTCATCCACAGCCGGTTGAGATGGTTCAGGAGGCGCGGCGGGCTCGGACATTGCCGGGATTGTAGCGGAACAGAGCGAGGCCGTCTATTGTCCGAAAAAATCCAACCGTCACAGATCCTGGATCACCGCATTCGGCAACTCATTGGGATTGTCGCCGTCACGGGAGGGACAGGCGCGCGCGAGAAGAACTCCCGCAGCGTCGATTCCATCACACAGGCCACCAGCGAGGTCACCGACTTTCATACGCTCAACAACGACCGACACAATGTCCTGCCATTGGTCCACTGAAATACGCCCCTGCAGGGCGTGATCCGGCAAGACATAGACCTGTCGCTCAAGCAATGACACCATCAGCAACAACCCGGTCCGTTCACGGGTCTGTGCGAGGCCCTGCTGGGCAAAGGCTCGTTCCGCCCGCATCTGCACTTTGTGGCGTAAACGCTCCCGGGAAGTGAAGAGGCGGAGGATCACCGGCCAGGTGCCGACCCAGGCTCCAACGGAATAGGCCAGCACGGTGATCCCCAGCAACCACACGGCATTCGACGCCTGCCATCCCCAGGGCAACCAGGCGGTTTCGATCGTCAACAATACCGTCAATGCGAGCACGGCACTCAAGAGCCCGGCGCGATGGTGCGCCTCGCGATAGAGCCCTGATCGCCCAACGATTAGCGGGACGATTTCCGCGCTCGTGTGCTGCTCAGCAGCCTGTACCGCCGCCTCAACCCGCGCTCGTTCGGCTTCGGTGAGGGCCGGCCTTCTACCAGTCGCCACTGGCGCCTCCTCCTCCGAAATCACCGCCGCCGCCTGAGAAGCCGCCCGATCCTCCGAACGAATCGCCCAGGCCACCCGATCCCCACCCCCCATGACGCGTACTGAACCAGGTATCATCGAACGGGCTGTTGCTGCTTCGTCGTCTTCCCCCGCTCCCTTGCCCCATCCCACCCATCAGGCTGACCAGTATCACGCTGACCGCCCCGGCGATGAGGGCGGGCATCACCCAGGGTGCAACGAGAAACGACAGGCCTCCTCCTACCACGGGACCTACTACGCGGTGAGCGCGAGAGAAAAAGAGACCTACGACCAAGCCCAGAATGACGGCAAAAATCGTATTGGTGATCACCTCACCATCGGAACGAACAGTGGTCGTCTGTTCCGGTGCCTGGTAGGTCCCCTCGATGGTGTGTAGGACCGCCAGCACACCGGCCGTGACGCCGCCCGGCACATCGCCGGCTCGAAATTTGGGCGCGATGTCATTGCGGATGATTTGCGCTGAACGCGCATCCGTCAGCACTCCTTCCAGTCCGTATCCGACTTCCAGACGAATTTTGCGTTCTTTGATCGCAATGAGAAGCAGGACGCCGTTGTCGGTGCCTTTGACGCCCAACTTCCATGTCGTCGCGACGCGGTGGGAAAAATCGAACAGTGGTTCGTCGTCTAATGAAGGCACAATCAGCACCGCGACCTGATTGGAGGTCTTCGCTTCATGCGCCTGGAGCGCCTCAGACAATTGAGCTATAGTGGCCGGCGGCAGGACTTGCGCGAGATCGACCACGCGGCCGCTGAGCGGCGGCACATCCAGCGCCAAGGCCGGAAGGCTAGCCACCAGCGTGAACCACAGCCATCCGGCAAGGATAGCCCACCCTGCTCGGCGCATCAGCCGCATTGCCATCGCTCCTGCCGCACGCGGCCGACGTTAAAACTTCACTTCCGGCGGCTTGGCCACAGCGTTTTCGTCGGCCACAGTGAAGTTGGCCTTCTCGTCCAAATGGAGGAGAAACTTGGCAGTCAGGTTCGTGGGGAAGTAGCGGACCATCTTATTGAACTCCGCCACCTTGTCGATGTATCGCTTACGGGCAACGGTGATGCGATTCTCAGTCCCTTCGAGCTGGCTTTGAAGGTCACGGAATCCTTGATCCGCTTTGAGGTTGGGATAATTCTCGGCCAACGCGAGCAGGCGTCCCAGGGCACTCGACAAACTCTGCTGCGCTTCTTGAAACCTCTTGAAGGCGGCTTCGTCTTTGAGCAGCTCAGGCGTGATCTGAACACTGGTCGCCTTGGCGCGCGCCTGTACCACTCCTTCCAACGTATCCTTTTCATGCGCCGCATAACCTTTGACCGTATTCACTAAATTCGGAATGAGATCGGCCCGGCGTTGATACTGGTTGATCACTTCGCTCCACGCAGCCTTGGTGTCCTCATCGAGGCCTTGGAGATCGTTATAGCCGCAGCCGGACAGGGCCAGCAAAACCCCGAATACCACACTCGCGCTCAGCAATCGTGCAACAGACATCATCGCTCCTCCTCCGCGCCGACCATGCGACAGCGCGTCTTCAAGAAGACCTAAGGCTTTTGTCGACGAAGTCAATCATCCGGCCTACAGCCCCCACTTGAGATGTCGCTTCGCGCGGAACCTTGCTATACTTCACGGCTGGAAGGTTATTTGTCCCAAACCGGAACCTTATGGCACTCGATCGTTCTACCGATAGTCCGGGCGGGTTTCAGGTTCGACATCGTTCCTTGGGAATCTTTCAAGGCAGCTCGATCGGACTGGCCTTCTGGCACCCTTCTTCCCACATGCCGGAATATGGACTCTGCCGCTTCGCCTCTCGGGCAAAGGCTCAAGACTATGTCGATTTCCTGTCTTCACCCGCATGCCCGGAACCATTGAGCCGGGCCGACCTCGTCATCGAAGACTTCGACCACGCGGAACACGAGCGTCTCACGACGGAATACCCCCAGGCCTCTGCCTGGGAAACTCCACTCTAACAGAATGGCCAGCAGGATGGCTGCCTTGAGGACTTCCGAAGCCTCGCAGGTGTTGCCATACGATGCTGCGTAGATGAAGTCGATTAGGCGAGGAAGCGAGGTCCGAACGAATCCGTCTTGGCTTGCACGAATGCCAGCAACCGTTTATTTTCTTGGGCCGACCGTAGAAATTTGAAGGCGATACCGCGAGAACTCACCGATCGGACCATTGCAGCGACCTCGATCGGGGCCTGTTCATTTTCCAGAACTATTTGCAGGTAAAAAATATCGTCCACATGCACCGACGCCTGGCTTTCAATGATGCATCCGCCCATTGAAATATCCCGGACCATCCCCTCCCCCCGCACTTTCCCCCCAGAAAACGACAGAAAAAGTCGCACAGGGATACGCAGATGCTCGCGACGATCGATCATGCGAGCCGGATAACTGTATCCGAAGCGGGACGCCGAGAAACGAAAGCTGCACGACTGGCAATGAAACGGTGACATGCCGGCGAGCGACTGCAACCGCTCCATGAGCGTCGAGCAGCGGGAACGGAAGACTTTATCTTGGCTACACTGCGGGCAGGTCAATGGTTGTGCCATATTGAATGATCGGCGCCTTTCAGTGCCGCTCTCCTTCACACTCGTAGGCTGGCGGGTAATCGCTCGCGCGATAATCTGCAACTCTTGCGCAGACGTGATGATGCGGCACATCCTCACGAATTTTGTCTGCCGCAGCCACTTCTGCCGCCAGTTCAATCGATAAAGGATGGTCGAAGTTCTGTCAAGAAACTCAACGGTTCCACGCGATCGACCATGAAGGAACCTGGTCTTGATCTGAAAGAGGGACGCATTCGACGGCTTGCCGCATGCGCCACGCCAACTCAATTCACATTTCATATGAGATTTTATACAGAATGTTCCTCTCTGCTTCTCAATTTGTCCAAGCCAGACGCATGAAGGCCATGATATCGCGACGAAATTTTGATTAATTCATTTTAACGTCGCACTAACACCTCTTTAATCTCGCGTTGCTACTCTCTCCTTCACAAGGGCATGACCTTCACGCATTTGAGGGTCCAATCCTAAGGAGGTAGACATCATGACATGCGGACGATGCCAAGGATTGATGGTGGATGAGTGGCGGCCCGATTTTTCGCCGGAAACGTTTGTTTGGCGGTGTATTAATTGTGGATCGATCGTCGATCCGTTGATCGAACAGAATCGGCGCACGCGGATGGCCGAGCAATTATTGCTGGAACCGGTCGAAGTGTTGCAGTAACTCAACCGCAGGGCAGAGGCAGTCACTGCTCCTGCCCTGCAGCAAGCTGATAACGCGAGGCTGAACTATATGGCGAAGTCGGCCCAGAGCACCGTGTGATCCGACGCATCCGTCGCACGGCGAGGGTCTAAATCAACTTCGACACGCTGACACTTATGAGCCAGGGGCGCCGTCGCAAGAATATGATCGATGCGCCACCCTTTATTCGCCGCGAGGGCACTGGGCGCACGGTAGTCAAAAAACGTGAATTGCTGGCGATCTGGATACAGTTTGCAGAACACATCTTCGAAGCCCCACGCAATCGTCTTCCCATAGGCCTTGCGCGCGTCTTCGTGATAGCAGACATGTTTCAGATGTTTCTCCGGGCTGTGGACATCAATGGGTCTTGGGGCCACATTCATGTCTCCACACCAGATCGCCGGCTCCTTCGGGGAAAGATGCATGTCAAAATGCTTCAGTAAGCGCTCGTACCAACCCAGTTTATATTGATATTTCGGCGAATCGATCTCAAACCCCTGTGGTACGTACGTGTTGATGATGGGAATGCCTTGAATGACCACCCGCAGCAGGCGAGCATCCTCAACATCTCCTCCGTCGTCAAACCCGTAACAGACTGATTCCGGCTTGGTACGACTGAGCACGGCGACGCCGTTGTAGGCCTTCATGCCTCGAAAGGTGATCTCATATCCCGAGGTCGCAAGGGCCGCCAAAGGAAATTCACTATCCTGAACTTTGGTTTCCTGCAAGCACAGCACATCGGGCTGATGACGCTCAAGCCACTGTAAGACGATGGGAAGGCGTTTCCGGAGTGAGTTGACGTTAAAAGTGGCGACTTTCATAGTGGGCGCGAATTCTACCAGAGCCCACCTCTCGCAACAACTGAGGTCTTCAAAAGACTGTGGCCTGTGACCGGAACGCTCCCAATCACAGGCCGCAGGTGTGACAGACCAACGAGAACCATCCGCCGTTAGACGTTAATACCGGGTCGCTTCCTTCAGCTCGTTTTTCATGGCGCCCATCTCTTGGACGGCATCGGCCGCAGTACTTTTCATGTCGGCCGCTTTCGCATGGGCCGCGTCCTTCTTCGCTTTCACCTTCGCTTTGACGTGTTCTTTCTTGGCCTTCGCATCAGCCTTGGCTTGTTTCTTTTTGGCCTTCGCTTCGTCCCGCTTGGCCTTGAGTTCACTCTTGACGGACTCTTTCTTGGCCTTGAGATCACTCTTCAACTCTTCTTTATGGGCATTCACCTCGTCGGACAGGGTACCCAGATCCTGCTTCATCCCCTCGGACATTTTCCCCATGCCCAGATCGTCGGCGGCGGCGAATGAGCTCATGCCCACAAATGCGGCAGCGACCATCACAGCGATTGACCTTCTCATCAACAACCCCCCTCTTGGTTGAAATATGGCTCAGGCATCCCGGGCAAACCGGCGGGCATGCAGCATCCATCAATACCCTGAAGGGTTTCGTTTGCCAATTTTTTTTGCCGTTTTTACGGTTGCCCGGAGGATGTTCCCTTCTCGACGGAGCAGTGCTCCGCAATGGAGACCGCTCCAGCCCACTGCGGGCCGTGTCACTGACGAATGGTCGTGAGGTACCGCCGGAGAATGGCTTGCTCCACTCTCGACCGGCCGCGGTCCGGTGCGGGAAATCGGAGCACCAGGTGAAGACGCCCCGCCTCGGGAAGTTGGATGGTGATACGTGGTTCCGGAGAGGGCGCTTCCAGCAAATTGCGTTGTTCCAACAACTTCATTTGCCGGCCCATTTGATCCATAAACGGTGCGCACTCGACCTTTGCCGCGCTGAGCAGCGCTTGTTCGGCGGCCTGCCAATTGTCAGTGCTCAATAGCGGAACCGACAAAACATACAAACCATACTCCTGCGACGGACTTTCTTTGATCAGCGGATTTCCGAACAGAAGACTGTTGGGAAAGACGACGGTTCGACCCGTGTACAGGTGTGATGTCTGCCCAGGGCCAATCTCCAGAAGTTTCGTGGCAAACACATCATATTCGAGGACGACGCCACGGTACGTACCGAGCTGAATCCGATCCCCGACTCCATAGACTCCGCCGCCGACGCGTAACGCGGCGCCGCTCCAACAGAGAATCAGCTCCTTTGTGGCCAGTACCAGGGTGGCCGCCAATGCGACCAATGAGACCGCGAAGGCCTCCAGCTCATGCGCCCAAATGACCACCAGGCCCACGAAGAGGCACAACACCATGCTATTTCGGGTCGTGACGATCCAACGGCGCCTGGCGTCGATGGTCAGGGCTTGATTGCCCTTAATCCATCGAACCAGCACCGTTCGCGCAATGAGGAGGATGAGGAGAAGAAGAATGGACTTGAGCAGATCGAAGAAGACACTGGAGCCGATCACCGGCAGCATATCTTGCATGGTTTTTTCCGTCATGGTCACTGCACTACGGTACCATCCTCACTCGTGCGTGGCACGCATTCTTCTCTTTTCCATTCTTTCAGCCGTTTTTGCTCGTCAAACGACAAGGTGTAGCGGTAGCAATACAGCGGTTCCCGATAGGGTTCGTCATTGCCGGCCAGACTTTTCCCAAAAGGCGACGGCGAAGGCGGGGCTTTCGTTTTTTTTCCGGCGGCCAAGCTACTGGGATCCCAGGGATGGACTTCTCGATCTCCCATCGGCACGCGGTAGGTCCAAACGGTATCGCCGCCAAGCACCGGCGTCTTGGCTGTGCTCGGTGGCCCGAACTTTTCTTCGATATCAGCCTGGGTGAGCTTATTGACGCCCTTATTCAGATAGGTGTCCCGCCAGGGTCCGCCGCAGCCTGCCAGCAGGACAAGGCAACACAGGGTAGCCACGTGTTTCCATCGAAATGAAAACAACGGGAGGTGGGGCATCTCGGCTCTCAAGCGGTTACCGTTCCGAATCACGTTGTTCCCGAACCCAGCGAATCGAGCAATACATCGCATACCCCTGAGCCATCATCCCGGTAATCAGCAGGCCCAATGCCGTTTGCAGCCACATGGTATTCGGAAACTCCAGCCCGTAGATACCGAGCATAAAGCCTCCGGCAATAAAGACGATGCCCATTCCGCGCGCAATGAGTGCATTGGTCCGCAAATCAGACATGGTATCCCTCGTATCTCACGAATCTGTTACGCTACACCGGCGCATGAGGTCGGTTCAACTCTGTCATTCATCTACGTCTACGTCTTCGTCTTCGTCTTCGAGCGAATCGCAGCAGCTCTCCCCTCGAACACATCTGCTTCAGAACCCCGACCGATCTTTCGTAACACTCCTGCATAATCGATCAAACTCTTGGCGACATCCGGATGGTCAGGCCCTAATTGTTTTTCCCTGATCGCCAACGCGCGCGCAAAGAGCGCCGCCGCCTGCTCTCCATCCCCTTGAGCCGCATACATCGCCGCCAGATTACTGACAGCCAATGCCACTTCGAGATGATCGGGGCCCAACAGCTTTTCTTTGATCGCGAGCGCCCGAGTCAGAAGGCGCTGCGCATCGGCAAATTGGCCATGCTTGCGATGCAGCACGCCGAGATTGTTCAACATGGCCGCGACATCGAGGTGGTTCTCCCCGTGAACCTCCTGATAAATTTTGAGCGCTTCCAGATAGACTGGTTCGGCCTCAACGAATTTCCCTTGCGTGCTATACACTTGCGCCAGATGCGACAAGGTGACGGCGACACGCCGATCATGCGGGCCGAACTCTTCCGCCTTCTTCACCGCTGCGGCATAAATCTGTTCGGCTTCCCCTAATTGCCCCCGTTGCACGGCCGCTTCACCGGCCTGCATGGCGGCCTCCCATGTCTGCTGCCCACAGGACCAGACCATGAACAGCAGCACGCACAGACCGACGAGAGCATGCCGTCTCATATCCGCCCCATCTGTTCGAGGATGGATTCGGCTGGATAGGTCACGATCTCTGCCAGCGTCGGATGGTAATGCGGGATGCGCAACAAGTCCTGCGCCGTCCCGTGGAAATACATGACGGCGATGAGTTCGTGAATGAGTTCCGCCGCTTCAGGCCCCACAATCTGCGCCCCGATCAGCTCGCCGTTGTCCGGGCGACACAGCAGTTTCACAAATCCTGCGAGAGCCCCCAGGCACATCGCCTTCCCATGATCAGCGAATGGATATGAAGCTGACAGGTAGGGAATCGCTTGTTCACGGCACTGCCGTTCACTGAGTCCGGCAATGGCCACTTGCGGATCCGTAAAGACCATCTCGCTATCTAACCGGTGCTCGATGACCCGGGCTGGCACATCCGGATGAGTCGCATTGAAGGCCGCCGTTTCGCCTTGTTGAATCGCCAAATGGACAATGGGCGTGAGATCGTTCACATCACCGACGGCAAAAATATGCGGTTGTGAGGTCCGCATATCGGCGCCCACGACCAAACGACCGTCGAGGAGCGCCACCCCGGCTGCCCCCACATTAAGCCCGTTCAGGTTAGGACGACGCCCCAACGCGTGAAAAATGACATCGGCCGACCTAATCTGCGAGACACCATTTTGTCGGAAGTGCACAGTCTTAGTGGTTGGCGACGAGGTCACCTGCTCGAAAGAGACCCCGGTGAGCACTTCGATGCCTTCACCCTGAAAGGCAGATGCCAACGCCTCGCCGACATCTTGATCCATATCGGAGAGCAGCGTGGCGCCACGCTGCAGCAGGGTAACCTTGGTGCCGATCCGAGAAAAGAACTGCGCGAACTCCACCGCAACCAGGCCGCCGCCCAACACCAGCAGCGAGGCAGGCGCCTGGCGCACATCGAGCATTTCGTCGCTGGTTACGTATCCCGCCTCAGATAATCCAGGAATGGCCACCTCCGACACCCGTGATCCGGTGGCTATCACAAACGCTTCACCTCGGATGCGCACCCCTCCGGCACAAATCTCATGGGGAGAGACGAATTCGGCGCGCGATTCGTACAGCGTAAAGCGCGGGTCGCGCAAAGCGGCGATGCGATAATCGGCAAACTCCTGCACCAACCGATTCTTCCGATCGACGATGGCCGAGAGATCAGCCCGTGCGGTGACAGGCACCAACCCGAACTCCCGCGCGCGTTTCATCAGCGCCATGATTTCGGCCGAGCGGAGAATGGTTTTGGTCGGCATGCAGCCACGCAAAATACACAAGCCTCCCAACGGCCCCTGATCGACGATCGCCACATCGGCCCCGGCGTCGCAGGCCGTCCGCGCAGCAGCATAACCAGCCGACCCGCCGCCGATGACCACGACATCATGCCGACGCTCGTTCTTCTGAGAGAGTTGTGATGGCATGCCTGATTCGATAGACTCACTCGCAGGTTCGAAACCGCAAGGATACACCATGATCAAACCCGGTCGCTATCGTCACTATAAAGGGAACGACTATGAAGTGCTCGGCGTAGCCCGGCATTCAGAAACCGAGGAGGAATACGTCGTCTATCGTCAACTCTATGGAGCAGGCGGCTTGTGGATCAGACCGATGACCATGTTTTCGGAATCGGTCCCCATCGGCGGCGAGCTGGTGCCCAGATTCCGGCGGCTAGAGGAAGGTCCAGCGTGAGAACGTCGCCGCTTGCCCCTGACGACGCCCGGTTGAGTCGACCACATTCCACACGACGGCCTGCTCAATCAGAAACCGGCGCCCGCTGCTGGAGATTCTGACGCCTCGATAATTGTCGATATATCCCTGCGTCAGAGCGCGTTCGAGCATCTCTTCACGCTCCACGCGGTTCACCGGTTCCGCCGTCAGACGGGATGGCGTGTGTACCAGCTGCTCCCAGGTCATCTCCCAGAGCGTGAGCGCGAGTTGCGACCCATAATTCAGGATCGGATCGTCTTGCGTCCCATGTGACACTACCACCATTGGGGCGGTGAACAGCGCCTGGGCCTGGGCTTCAGCCCCACCCACCTGCTCCATCAGTTCTCGGCCGACACAATGGCGATAGCTGTCGAGCAGCCACTGAGACCACTCGACCACCTCCGGTCGCCTCCACACCTGAATTGAATTGTCCACGGCCTCCTCGGCAAAAGGATCGGGCGCAAGCGGGCCCGCCCTCCCCATGCCGTGGGTAGTAGCACGACGGCTTACTGCCTGCCAAGATCTGTTAGGCCGGGGATTTTCGCAGATGCCGCACGAACAAGGCTTGTCCGTGGCTACCGAGGAGAGTCATGACCACATCGCCTGGCCGGAGAGCAGTTCCGTCATTCTTCGCCCGTGAGGCTTGCCCGACGACCGAGCAAGACCACACTTCCACTGCCGCGTCCTGCCCCTTCGTCTTGAGCACCACGCGGCCTCCCGGCTCGACCTGATAGGTCAGATCCATCGGCACGCCCTCGAATACCCGCTCCGGGCTGTCGAGCAGCGGGATGCGCGAGTGAGCTGACTTGACTCCCTGCTCACGTGAGTACTGGAAGATTTGATAGGGAAACAGGTAAGGGGCCTGGGGATTTTTGAAGCGATAGGAAGAACCGAAGGTCACCAGACTCCAGGTGCCGGGAAGATCCTCGCCGGTGCAGGACCGCGATGAGGATAGTGGAATGGTCACGCCGGATCGCGTCAGCGACTTCGCATGCGCGCGATCACTGGCTACGGCCGATCCCGATGCAAGCATGATCGAGCAGCACGCCGTCAGAAGCGCCCACTGCCATCGCGCCATATGAATCTCCATCTCAGACGAGATCAAGGATCTTTGCGGGAATCTGCCGCAGGGGAGGGAGCAGGTAAGGCCTTGGGAGCTCGCGGCAAGACGCGATACTCGATCAGCCTGCAGGTGCAGAACGAGACCTGCCGCCATTCAGCGGTAATCTTCACAATCGCCGAACCGCAGATGGAGCACCCCAGCGCCCGGGGATCGCGCTTGATCGTCCAGCGGGGGATGCTGATGTGTTCCGCGTTGATGGGTTCCTGTTCCATGGAAACCTTATCGGTGTGCGGTGGTGAAACCTGAAGAGGCATTTTTTCCGGCGCCCCTTTGCCCTTGATGCGATAGGCCTGGTCGCATATATAATAGCTCCGCGATGAGCACCGCACTCTCAATCTCTCGCAAGGGCGCGGGTTTATAAGGAGCATGGCCATGGCTGCACAGACGCTGTTCGAAAAAATTTGGAACGACCACGTGGTTCGGGCGGAACCAGATGGAACCACGTTGCTCTATATCGACCGCCATTTGGTACACGAAGTCACCTCGCCGCAGGCCTTCGAAGGATTGACGGTCGCGGGTCGCACTCCACGCCGATCGGCCGCCGCACTGGCGGTTCCCGATCACAATGTTCCGACGACCGACCGCCGCGTCGCCATTGCCGATCCCATTAGCGCCAAACAAATTCAAACATTGGATGATAACTGCAAGACGTTTGGCATTACCCTCTTTGGGATGAACGACATCCGGCAAGGCGTGGTGCATGTCATCGGTCCCGAGCAGGGATTCACCCTGCCGGGCATGACGATCGTCTGCGGGGACTCCCATACGTCGACGCACGGCGCGTTCGGCGCACTCGCCTTTGGGATCGGCACCAGCGAAGTCGAGCATGTGCTGGCCACGCAATGTCTTGTTCAGAAGCGCCCGAAAACGATGGAGGTCCGTGTCGACGGCCAACTCTCGCCGCGCTGTTCCGCGAAGGACATCATCCTGGCCATCATCGGCAAGATCGGAACTGCCGGTGGAACGGGCTATGTCATCGAATATACGGGGTCAGCCATTCGCGCACTCAGCATGGAAGGGCGCATGACGCTCTGCAACATGTCGATCGAAGGTGGAGCGCGCGCCGGCATGGTCGCCCCGGACGAGACCACATTCAACTACATCAAGGGTCGCCCGATGGCGCCGAAGGGCGCGCTGTGGGACCAGGCCGTGGCAGCCTGGCGAAGTCTCCACACCGATGCCGGCGCGAAGTATGATGCCGTCGTGGAATTGCGCGCCGAAATGATTGCGCCGCAGGTGACGTGGGGAACCAGCCCCGGCATGGTGACCGGAGTGGATGGCAATGTGCCGGACCCCAGCACCATGCGCGATGACAAACTCCGCCAAGCCACTGAGCGCGCCATCGAATATATGGCGCTGAAGCCAGGCATGCCGATTCGTGACATCAAGATCGACAAGGTGTTTATCGGGTCCTGCACCAATTCCCGAATCGAAGACCTGCGGCTGGCCGCCTCGTTCGCCAAAGGCAAGAAAGTCGCCGGCAGCGTGCACGCCATGGTCGTCCCCGGCTCCGGCCTCGTGAAGCAACAGGCGGAACAAGAGGGCCTGGATCGCATTTTCAAGGAGTCCGGATTCGAATGGCGCGAGGCAGGCTGCAGCATGTGTCTGGCCATGAATGCCGACGTGTTACAGCCGGGCGAACGCTGCGCCTCGACCAGCAACCGGAACTTCGAAGGTCGTCAGGGAGCCGGGGGCCGAACTCATCTGGTGTCTCCCGCCATGGCGGTGGCAGCGGCCATCGAGGGACATTTCGTCGATATCCGCCAGTGGTCATAAGCGGGAAGGCAGTTCGATCCTGAGGCCGAGCCCGTTGGGACAGCGGCCTGAAGACACGACGCACAAAAGGACATACCATGGACGCATTCACAACAGTCACCGGCCTGGTCGCCCCACTGGACCGGCTCAACGTCGATACCGATCAAATCATTCCGAAGCAGTTCCTGAAAACCATCAAGCGCACCGGTCTGCGTGAAGGGTTGTTCTATGATTGGCGGCGGCGAAAGGACGGATCCCAGGATCCTGAGTTTTTCCTGAACCAGCCGCGCTATCAACAGGCTTCGATCCTCCTCACGCGGGATAACTTCGGCTGCGGATCTTCTCGCGAACATGCCCCTTGGGCGTTACTCGATCAGGGATTCCGATGCATTCTCGCACCCAGCTTCGCCGATATTTTCTACAACAACTGTTTCCAAAACGGCATTCTTCCGGTGGTCCTGAAAGGATCGGAAATCCAAGCGCTCTTCGAGGGCGTGGCGGCACATGAGGGCTACCGCGTGACGGTCGATTTGGCGGCCCAGCAAGTCACGACGCCGGAGGGCACGGCCTATCATTTCGAGATCGATCCGTTCCGAAAGGATTGTCTGTATCGAGGATTGGACGCAATCGGCCTGACACTCCAACACGCGGCACGCATCGGCGAGTACGAACAACGCCGCCGCACTCAAGCTCCCTGGCTGTTTCAAGACGTGAAGTAACCGTCAGAAAAGGAGACCTATGACGTGGTGGGAAACCCTCCTGTTTCCTGTAGCCTGGCTCTGGAGACCCAAACTTCTCTTCACGTTGTTGTTTTTCGGCGGCGCAGCGTATCTGCTGGTCGTCTTTAACTGGAGCTACTCGGACGGCGATCGCGCGGGGTATCTGCAGAAGCTGTCTCGAAAGGGCTGGTTCTGCAAGACGCAGGAAGGTGAGTTGGCGATGACGACCGTGCCCGGCGTGGCCCCGGTGCTCTGGAATTTCACGGTGTGGGATGAGAACGTGGCCAAAAAACTCGATGGGCAGATGGGCAAGCGGGTCGTCGTGCACTACAAGGAGTTTCGCTACATTCCTACGACCTGTTTCGGCGAAACGCCCTACTTCGTGGATCGTGTCGAAGTCCTAGACTGATCCTCCTCAGAGCCATTTCTTTTGCTTGAAAAAATAGAGCATCGCCAACCCGGTAGTGGCCATGACGCCCAGCACCGCCGGGTAGCCCCAAGGCGACTTCAATTCCGGCATGTGTTCGAAATTCATCCCATAGATACTGGCGATAAAGCTGAGCGGCATAAAAATCGTCGTGATGATCGTCAGTACCTTCATGACGCCGTTCAAGCGATAACTCACGCTGGAGAGATACACCTCCATCATGGAGGAGACCATTTCTCGCAGGGTTTCGATCGTGTCGCCGATTTGAATGATGTGGTCATACACGTCGCGGAAGAAGACCTTGGTGGACCCTTGCAGAAACTGCCCATCCGATCGCGACAGGTTGTTCATCACGTCCCGGAGGGGCCAGACTGAGCGGCGGAAAAAGAGCAGTTGCCGCTTGAGCGCATGGATATCCCGCAGCGTTTCCGGCCCGGGATTCGTGACGCAGACATCCTGCAGCATCTCAATTTTCTCTCCCAATGTTTCCAGGATGACGAAGTACCGGTCTACGATCGAGTCCATCAGCGCATAGAGGAGATAATCCGCGCCGGCATGGCGCAAACGGCCCTTCCCGTTACGCAACCGTTCCTTCACTCCCTGAAAGACATCTCCGCCGTTTTCCTGGAACGAGAGCACAAAATTTTCCCCGAACACCAGGCTGACCTGTTCGACATTGATGTCACCCTCGTTTTTGCCTTCGTATAGCATCTTCAAGACCAGATAGCCGTAGGTGCCGTAATCGTCGAGTTTCGGACGTTGGTCGGTATTGGCGATATCCTCCAGCAACAGCGGATGTAGGCCAAACATTTTTCCGAAGGCCTCCAGTACCTCCATCTTATGGATGCCTCCGACGTCGACCCAGCGGACAGTCGGCTCCGCCGCCGCGACCACCTCGTCCGGCTTCGCCACCCTGCGTTCCTGATACTGGCCTTCGCCATATTCGTAGACGTCGATGGTGACCGTCTCCGACCGCTTTTCGCCGATATGGACCAGGGTGCCGGGCGGCAGGCCAGCTTTGCGAGAACGTTTGTGCTTCAGTTTCATCGTACTGCCAGCTTGTACGCGGAACCTGCCGGAGGGTCAAGAGCCGCGGTATCCGCCTGAAGCGACTCCGGGCTTTGTTCCCGTCGCAAGACCTGGTAGGTTGAAGAATGGGTGAATCACCGCCATGCTCGGGAGCCCACAATCATGGATCATGAACTCACCATCCTGTCCGAAGTCATGTCCGAGGCGGGCCGTGAAGCCCTCCGGTTGGCAGCCGCAGGATTTGAAACGTTTACCAAACCGGATCAGTCGCCGGTGACCTCCGCGGACCTGGCCGTGAATCGCATCCTTCATGATAGGTTATCGACGGCCTTTCCCGAAGATGGATGGCTTTCTGAGGAAACCGCGGACAACGATGAACGCTTGCGCAGAACACGCGTCTGGATCGTCGATCCGATCGATGGAACGCGTGCCTTCGTAAAGGGCTTGCCGGAATTCTGCCTTTCGGTCGCACTGGTCGAGAACGGGGTACCGACCGTGGCCGCCATCTTCAACCCCGCGACCGGCGAGTTTTTTTCCGCCATTCGCGGGCGGGGCCTCCGTGTCGAGCGCCTGTTGGACTCTGCTCAGCCACTCTTCACGTCACCCGAACGTCCGGTCGCGCTCGTCAATCCGTGGGAACTCCGTGTCGGCCGCCTTGAAGGCCTGCAGGACCATCTCCACTGCCGCCCGATCGGATCCATCGCCTATGCGCTGGCGCTCGTGGCAGCCGGTCAAGCGGATGCGGTGATTACCCTGGCCGGGGGGAATGAATGGGACGTGGCTGCGGGAGTCCTGTTGGTTGAAGAAAGCGGAGGACGCGCCACGACCGCCGCTGGTCATCCCGTCACCTTCAACCGCCCCGACCCACGTTTGCCGGGAACGCTGGCTATGGGGTCGGACCTGCCCGCGCCCGCGCGCACGCGCCTGATTGAACATAGTCTCGCGGCCGCATCCAATCCGCTTTGACCCTTTTCAAGGCTCCCACTTCTCTGTACGATAGCCGCATCGTCTAGACCCGAGAGGAATTCCATGAACGTCGCCTTGTTAGGCACAGGATTGTTGGGCCAGGGCGTGGCAGAACGGGTGCATGCAACCGGCCACAACCTGACGGCCTATAACCGTTCTATCGAAAAGACTCAGGCACTCGGGCAGCAAGGCATTCGTATCGCTCCGACTGCCGCAGAGGCCATGTCGGCCGCTGACGTCGTGCTCCTGCTGCTGTCGGATGCCGCAGCCATCCGTGCGGTATTGTTCGATCCCGCAACTAGTCGCGCGATTGATGGGCGTACGATCATTCAAATGGGGACAATCGGACCGGCCGACAGTTGCTCACTCGAGAAAGACGTCACCCGTCTCGGCGGCCGGTATCTTGAAGCGCCGGTGCTCGGCAGCATTGCGGAAGCCAAAGCCGGCACGCTCTTGGTCATGGTCGGCGCGACCCGGGAGCACTATGACAAATGGGCTCCGCTGCTGCGCCATCTCGGAGAAGAGGTGCGTCTCATCGGGCCGGTCGGAAAAGCAGCCGTGCTGAAGCTCGCGCTCAATCAGCTCATCGCCGCCGAAATGGCCGCGTTCGCGTTCAGTCTGGGACTGGTCCGCCGAGGAGGCGTGGATGTGGAAGACTTTATGGAAGTGGCACGAAAGAGCGCGCTCTACGCGCCGATGTTCGAGAAAAAACTGCCTCGGTTGGAGAAACGCAACTATGCGCAGCCGAACTTTTCCACCCGCCATCTGCTGAAGGATGTGGACCTCGCGCTCAGTGCGGCCGAGACGGCCCACCTGTCCCCGGTCGGACTTGAGGGAGTACGGTCCCTGCTCATCAAGACGATCGCTGCTGGTCTGGGAGAAGTGGACTACTCGGCGATCTACGAACAGATCGATCCTCTTGCGTCGTAGCGATTGTACCCGTCAGTGCGCGGCCGGCCAGGACTGATTATCGACGAAGGATTGCACCTTCATCACATGGAACCGGCCGCCGGCCTTGGTCGGAGCCCTGTCGCCTTCAATGCGTGTATACCACCAGCGCCCTTCACCTTCCGAATAGTCGGGAGACAGGGTAATCTCAAATCCCCCTTCGCGATCATTCTCCCGTTGAGTCCAGGCCCCAGCCCATTGGTGGTCGGACAACAGATCCGTTCGGAATCGCCCATCCTTAAAATCGTATGACCCGTTTCCGAATCGGTCTAATCTCAAGGGCACCACCATCCCGCCTTCTTCATATTCCCATTCACCGGCGAGGACCGGATGCTCCCCGCGATGCAACGAAATTTCCCCCGCGACCGGCTCAGACCAGGTGGTTTCTTGAGGCCGCGGCGCATGACTGCAGGCCTGCATGCTCAAGAGGCTCAGACCTATGACGAAAAAAGACCATCGGTACGATTTCATGCTGTACATCCTCATGTTCCACTCACGACCTGTTCTAGGGCAATACTTTACATACCATGCGTATCCCATGTGCTCAAGACTGCAATGAATTTTTGCTCATATCCACCAATTACGGCTGATCAGCCTATCGAAAGCAATGTGCCAACCGCGCAACGAACTTCGGTCTAAGAAATTGAGAAATCGCTCATCCTGAAGATTTCTCAAGCTCAGACGCTCTTATCCGATAAGGAATTGGCAGAACAGATCTGCGCGGAGCCGGTTTCCGATGCGCCTAGGTGTTGCGCTCCGCGGAAGTGGCTTCGGTGGCATCGGGCAGATGACATCCACATGCAACTCGGGAGATCCAGGTGATCGCGCCACACCCAGAGAATGAACCGGAACGTGTCGAAGCGTTACGACGATACGAGATCCTCGATACCGAACCAGAAGCACCATTTGACGATCTGGTGCATTTGGCCGCTCAGGTCTGCCAGGTGCCGATCGCGCTCATCAGTCTCATTGATCCCCTCCGGCAATGGTTCAAAGCCAAAACGGGAGTGGGCGTCTGCCAAACTTCCCGCGATATCGCCTTTTGCGCCCATGCGATCCTTCAGCGGGATATTTTTGAAGTGCCCGACGCGCTCGGCGACGATCGATTTGCCACCAATCCCCTGGTCACGGGCGATCCGCACATTCGGTTTTATGCCGGCGTCCCACTCATCGACAGGGATGGTTATGCCCTTGGAACGCTATGCCTCATCGACCGGGTCCCGAGGCGGTTGTCGTGGCAACAGAAGCAGGCGCTCACGGTGCTGGGTCGGCAAGTGGTTGCCCAACTCGAGCTTCGCCTGCGAAACCGACAACTGACACAACGCTTGGCGAATGGGGAACGGGCCGACGCGATGCGGGCGACATGTCTGTTTGCCTTCGAACAAACAAACAACGCCATCGCCTTTCTCGATCAAACAGGCCGCTATACCTATGTGAACCGCGCGCATGCGGCGATGTACGGGTACGAACCGGCCGAGCTCATCGGGAAATCCTGGAAAGATTTCCATACCGCATCCTGCATCGAGACCATTGAGACGAAGGTGTTTCCTGTTCTGCTGAAAGAGGGACGCTGGACCGGCGACATTGTCGGCCGGCAGAAAAACGGGAACGCTCTGGCCGCCGACGTATCTCTGGCTGTGCTTCCCGGCCACGCGCAATCGAGCGACTGGCTGCTCTGGATCTGCCACGACCCTCGGCCGCCGCATGCGGCTTCTGTCATGCCGGCCGCCCGACCGGCCCCCCCGCCGGCTCCGGATCAGCTCAAGCCCTCTCAGCCTTCTCCTCTGCGCATCCTGCTCGTGGAAGATATGGAAGACAATCGAGTACTGGTCTCGGTCTTTCTGAAAGCTTTGCCCTATCGACTGGATCTGGCTGAACAGGGCGCTGCAGGCGTTGAGAAGTTTCAAGCCGGCCGGTACGACCTCGTTCTGATGGATATTCAGATGCCAGTCATGGATGGCTACGAGGCCATCCGTCTTATCAGACTATGGGAAGAGACGCAGCAGCGCGGCACGACGCCGATTATCGCCCTGACCGGCAATACCCGTGAAGAAGACATTGAGAAGACCCGGGCGGCCGGGTTCACCGCCCACGTGACCAAACCGCTGAAAAAAAACACGCTCCTGGAGACGATCCAACGTTATGCGATCAGTCCGTCGCTGAAGGAATTGGCCTCATGAGCGACACCATACCCCCGCCGTCGGATTGCGGAGCCGGATCGGTAGTCGTCATCGTCGACTCTGCATTCGAGCCACTGATTCCCAAATTCATGGCCAATCGGAACAAAGAAATTGGGACCATGAGTGAGGCGATTGCCCAGAACGACTTCGAGACCATCAGGCAAGTAGCTCATGGCATGAAGGGTGTCAGCGGCAGTTATGGCTTTCACGGCATGACCATTCTCGCCGGTCGAGTAGAGGAAGCGGCCAAGGCCGCTAATGGAGCATCGATCCGCCAGGACCTGGTGGAGCTGGCGTCATACCTGAAACGAGTTGAGATCACGTACGAATAATGAAGAAGTATGCGCGTGTTTGTAGGAATCCGTGCTAGAAAAGAATGAACTCGTCCGGGTCAGGACAATCTGAACATTCAGGCCCCTCACTCATCGACACCTAAGGAGCGATGCATGGATACCCCCGAAACACCCAAACTCAGAGTTCTGATGGTCGAAGATGAGGAAGACACGGCGAGCTTATTGAAATTTCTGCTGGAGCGGGCAAGTTATGAAGTCGTCCACGCCAAAGATGGCCGGCAGGCGCAAGAACTCGTCAATACCATGGCTCCCCCGGATATCGTGCTGTTGGACGTGATGTTGCCGTTCTTGAGCGGACTCCAAGTGCTCACCGTGATCAGAAAGCGCGAGGGCTGGAAAAAGGTGCCGATCGTCATGTTGACGGCCGACGGGAGCGAGCATGATATCAAGCGCGCATTGGAGAACGGCGCCAATGATTACATGATTAAGCCGTTCAACCCGCGCGAACTGACCAGTCGGTTGAAGCGCTTCGTCGCGCATGCGGCCTGAGCGATCGCCGAGAGGAATGGCGTGCTGGGCCTCGATCAGTCAGACCTGACGCTTCGCATCGGCACCATCGCCGCCATTTCCATCTATTCCGCCGTCTGTTTGCTCCTGCTGGGCATTCTCCTGCTTCGATACATCCGCCATCACAAAGACCGGCGGCGGCGCGCCGTCACCGAGATCTGGCGGCCCTTACTCGCAGAATGTGTGGTCGAGGTGCCCGAAACGCTTCCTCCGCTCACCACTCGCGATCACCTCGTCCTGCTCTATCTCTGGAATCATTGCTATGAGTCCATTCGGGGAGACGCGCGCGCGAACTTGAAGGAGCTGGCGCGCAGAACGGGCAGTGACCTGTTTGCGAAGGACCTCCTTCATGCCAGACTGCTCCGGCGCCGATTGCTCGCGATCGTGACGCTTGGGCACCTTCAGGAACGGTCCATCTGGAACGAGTTGGCCGCAATGCTGCAGGCCGACAACGCGTTTGTCTCATTGGTCGCAGCCAAAGCCCTGCTGCATATCGACGCCCAAGCAGCCGTGCCGCTGATCATCCCGGTGATCAGCACACGAAAAGACTGGTCTCCGCTCAAAGTCGTCGCGATATTCGAGCCAGCCGGCGCGGACATCGCGGCCGAGGCCATTGCCGAAGCCGCCTGCCTGGCCAGCCCGGAAATCGGTTCGCGGCTGATTCGTCACTTGGCGGCTACGCAAAGCCAGCACGCCTTGCCGACGCTGCGGGCCCTGCTCCAGAAAGGAGCCCTGTCGGATGACCTGTTGGCGGCCTGCCTGTTTCTGTTCGGGGAATGCAGCGATCCCCGGGACGTCGTCACGATCCGGGCACACCTCTCTCATCCAACCTGGTATATACGGCTCCAAGCGGCATCAGCATTGGGCAAGGTGGGGATGGAAGAAGATGAAGCGCGGCTGATCGCCCTTCTGGATGATGAGCATTGGTGGGTGCGCTACCGGGCCGCTGAAGCGCTATCGAATCTTCCCTGGATGACCCCGCAACGGCTGACCAAGCTGTACGACACGCTGAGCACGGTCGAATCGCAGGAACAGTTGGTGTCCTTCATCGCTCAATCGAAAATGAAAACTCCTGAACCGGCGCCTATCGTTCCACAGCAAGCACGCACGGCCTAGCGCACATGTGCGCATGCTCCTGATCCATAAATCGCGCGGCTATTCCTGGCTTGGAGAATCACTTACGTGCGATGTCTCGCAGAGGAAGCACTTCGATTGGAAGGAGCAGCGGAACTTGGCGTGAAGAAAACGGTGTGAACACCTTGTAATTCGGGGAACGTCACCATCGTTCCGTGTTGTTCCACTCCCCGCAGGGAGTTTCCCGAGCGCGCCACTTCCCATCCGGCCGGCACCTCGAGCGTCAAGCCGGCCACGGAAACGGGAACCTTCAACGTCACCCGCATGGCAGTTGGATCGCGCGCGACATCCACTTCCACCCGATTACGCGCCGCCCACCATCGCCCGAACTCCCTCACCGAGCCGAACCAGGCGTAGGGGCGCACGCCCTCGACGAACCCTTTTTCGAAGGCGAGCTTATGATCCAGAATATTCGGATGGATGAGCACCACGACGGAACCCCCATACCGGCTGATACGTTTCGCCACCTCCAGCGCCTGCGGGAGACGGTCGCCCATCTTCGGCAACGCTTCATCTTCGATGGTCACGGGAAACTCAAACACCTCGACCTCACTGTCGATGAGACGGTCGTAGTTCAGCTGATACGGCAAATGGGTCAGCGAGTTATTGGCCGTCGCCGTGGAACTGTACCGATAGCCGGTTGCCAGGAGCGCTTGCGGGAGCCCGAAGGGATTGGACAATTCGCCGGGCCTGAAGGAGACGATCGACTGCCCGGAAAAATGATCGATGAGAAACTTGCTCACCCGCAACTCGCCCAGAATGCTTGCGTTGTAAGCCGTCGTCCGGTCTTTCACGAACGGGGCATACGATGGATAGGTTTCCCGTCCGGTCCCCAGAGGGAACTGATTGAACACCCGCGAATGGGCAATCGTATGGCTGCCCAGCTCCATCCCCAGATCCGCTAATTGCTTCACATACTGCACACCCTCGTCGTTAAAAAAAATGTCGTCGTTATAATCGCGAATATATTTCACCTGAATGAAATAGGTGCCGATCAGACCCTGACTTTTCTCATACGCGGCATACTCGACCGCATTTTTGATGGACTGCGTAAAATCGACATCGTGCGTCATCATGACCGACAACGACTTGCCGAAAGGCACCGTCCCCAACGTCACCGCCGCTTCCTGCGCCGTGCGATATATCGATTTGGTGAGCCGCAGCCAGACATCGAGCGTCGGGTCGAACTCATTGTCGAATGTCTTGACCAGCTCCTCACCGCGGTTGTTGTATCCCTTCAACAGGAGAAACCCGAGATCGAGTCCAATGGCATAGGCTCGGCCTCGTCCATGAACGACCTGCGTGATGGCGGCGGTTCCATCATCGAAGCGCGCGAGAGGAGCCGACGCCTCGGTATACCCATAGGTTCCCATCACGTCCATACCTTTGTCACGGATGCCGACCCGCAGCTGTCGCTCTCGAGGATCAGTCAGGTCCGCCAGCAAAGGATCGGTCGAGGTCAAGGTCATGTCATAGCGCTGGCGCGACGCAACGGCATCACGAAACCCGAAGACCTGGTTCAGTCCACCCCCCAGGACTTGCACGCCGATCAGGGTACCGCCTGTTTTCGGAAATTCCGCCAGAGCTTGCAACGCCTCCGGTCCCAGGACCTTCCCGGATATCATGGGGTAGACCAGCACCACCTTATGCGCCAGGGCCTCATGGACATCACGCGTGATACGAAACGGAACACCGATGGATTTGAGTCCGTGAGCCAATCCGAGCCACGATGAGTCCGGATCGGTCAAGAGAATTGCCAACCGGCTTGCCGAGCCTTGTTCATACGCACTCCACGCCGCCGATACGCGATCCGGCATTACCGTCGCGTCATTGGGACCGGACACCCCCGGGAAACGGTGAAAGTCTTTCTCCGGAATCTCCATGTGTTCGACAGAAGGAGAGCCGACGAGAATTCGGACGCCGATCACCAGAGAGACAAACAGCAGGGCAATACCCGACACGCGCACAAGGGTGGACCGTTGCATACGCCTACCAATGATAGATGAGGTTGAAGTTTCCGCCTCGCCGGACATAGAGGAAGCCCCGGTCTTCGTAGTATCCGGAGGTTTCGGCGGAGAAGCGTTCGTTGATCGGAAAGGTGACCCCGCCCTGAACCGTGCGACTCCCGACGCGAGTAAAATCTTGCGCCGCCACGATGCGTTCGCCTGACGTGCCGAAGGAACCGGAAGCGAAGAACTGCAGCCGATCGGCCGGCCGCCAGGTGAGCTGAGACGCGAGTGTGACCGCCCCCGTATTCGGAATCAGATAGATCTTTTCCGTCAGCCACACATTGAACGGAAGAAAGATGGTGAGCCCCGGCATCAGGAGATCTATGTCGTCATGTTTGTAATTCAACCGGCGGTAGCCAAACGAAACCTCCAGGGGTGCCAGTGCGGCGTGCAATCCGCCCAGGCCCTGGGCCACTTCACCGATAAACGAGTAATCGGGTGAAAAATGCGGATTCACCGTGGCTTGCCCCGCGATATACCCCCAGGCTCGCGACCACAAGGGGCTATAGAGCTCGGCTGACATCGGCGTGTCGTGAAATCCAAACCGATTGATCGGTTCCACTCGCAGTACCAGTGTTTGGTTGCCGAGCGGTTTGGCGAGTTCAAACAAGAGGTCGCGTTCGTCCGGCTGATTCTTCGTATAGGTATAGTGACCGTAGCCGATCTTGGCGTAGTCTCGGTAGGGAAGACGCAGCCCGGTCAGCCCTTGTCCGACGGCGGCGCGCGGCGACACGAGCAATTCTGATTTCACGGCGTTGATCTGTTGTTCAATGGCCGGGTCGTGCGTGTCGGCCAGCAGGGCCTCATACCGCTGCAACGCTTCGGACCGATCGCCACGCCAATGGGCTACCTCGGCGAGGCCGCGCCGGGCTTCGATCTGCCTTGGCTCGGCCTGCAAGATCTCCTCGTACAATCGTCCCGCTTCATCGAACTGTTTCTGCCACGACAAGACTTGCGCCAGCGCGACGCGAATGTCCTGATCGTCAGGGTGGCGTGCCAGCACCTCACGATAGAGGGTCGTCGCTTCCGCATGAGCCCCCTGCCATGAGAGCACCCGAGCCAGGGCCGTGCGGATTTCGTCGTTGTCAGGGTGCCGGCGCAAGATGTCGCGGTAGACCCGTTCCGCTTCAGGATATTGTTTGGCCACTTCGAGTTTCGTGGCGTGCTCCATCGCGGCCGCGATCGCGCGCACGTCCCTGTCCTCTGGGATCTGAGTTGAAGAAGGTGGCTCGGCAACCTGCGGCGAGGTCGCACGCCATTCCGATCGAACGGTCTTCAGTTGGGCTTCAATCTCGGGATCGTGCGTCTCGGCAAGCAGCGCCTCATAATGTTGGACCGCTTCTGCGTGATGTCCCTGCCAATAGGCTAAATCGGCGAGGCCGCGCCGTGCCTCGACCAGGGTCGGCTCGGATTGCAGCGCTTCCCGGTACAGGCGGCCGGCTTCCTCGAATTGGTTCTGCCACGACAGGACTTGTCCTAATGCCACACGAATATCCTGATCCTGGGGATGGCGCGCTAGGATCTCTCGATACAGCGTCGTGGCTTCCGTGTGAACTCCTTGCCAGGAGAGCACCCGTGCCAACGCGGCGCGCACCTCGTCATTCGCGGGCGACTGCTGCAGTTCCTCGCGATAGACGGTCACTGCATCAGCATATTGGCGCATAGTTTCCAATCGGCCGCCCCGCTCCAATGCCTGAGCGGCGTGAACGGTCACGGGGTCATCTTCCTGAGCAGTTCCAGACGGACGGACAGGGGTACCGGCTGAACCAGACGCAGCCTTCAATGCCGTCAGACGCGCCGCCACCTCCGCATCGCCGGTCGCCGCCACGACACGCTCATAGTATGGAATGGCCTGTTCCTGGTGGCCGCTCCACCACAGCACATTGGCAAGCCCCGTGAGCGCCTCGACATGGTCCGGTTCATCTTGGAGCACCTGCTCATACTCGGCTCGCGCCTGATCAAACTGCTTCTGCCACGAAAGAACTTGGGCGAGACCGACTCGGAAGTCGTGATCGAGCGGGTGGCGGGTCAGGAGCTCGCGATAGCCGGCAACAGATTCGTCAAATTGGCCCTGCCAGGACAGCAGCCTGGCTACCGATGCGCGCACCTCGTCATGGTCGGGTTTGGCCAGAAGGTATTGCCGGTACGCTGCGATGGCCTCCTCGTAGCGCTTCTCCTCCTCCAACGCTCTGGCTTGCTGGAGAATCTGGCGTGGAGAGACGTCGGGCGCCATCGCCGCAATCATCGTGGCGGGCGCAGAGAACCAGCCCGCGGCGAGCACCAGCCCCGCCAGCAGACCGGCTACGGAAGTCCTTCGAGTCATCCATGTGAGGGGATCGTTCATCCGTGACGATCCTGTTCTGCCGACATGTGCGATCCTATTCGGGGAGGGCTCGGAATCCATCGAGATCGTGAATCATCACCCCGGCAAAACTGGGATGCAGCGTGCGGTCGAGCATCTGACTGATCGCCTTGGAGACCTCAACACGGGAACGTCCGGCAAACGTCAGACGTTCAGGCCTGACTGCAAATCGACGATGAATGCGGAACCATTCTCCGGCTCCTGTCGGCGCGTCCGGTTCGGAGATCGGCTTCCACCGTAGCCGTCGGTGCTCGCGATCCAGAAACGCATCGGCGCGATCAGGCCGCAGATCGCGCCGCAACACGACATGCTGTTCGAGCGGCAACAGGGTTGTCTCAATGGCCAACCAGACGGGTTTCTCGATCACATCGCCATACCGCAGAATGTCTTCGGCGATGTCCTGCACCTCATCGAGATCGGTGCGATAACTCATGACCGCCACTTCATCGGCCCGATCCATCACGGCGTATGCCAAGGGTCGACCACCCACGGTGGGGGTTGCGAGCCAGAAGGGAATCACCATCGACAACCTGGCGCGGCCGTGAATGGCCTCGTGCACCGTCTCGATCGTGCCCAGATAGCGCCGGAGCTGCGCGTCATCGTCGAGAAACCCCGGCAGGAGATACGGCTCAATATCGAGCTGGATGCCCGACAACGCACCAGGCCGCACGAGCTGAAGCAGTCTCTGTACTTTATCGGCCAAGAGATGAGGTTCCTGAATGGCTTCTGGGTACCCGTCCAACGCCAGCGCATCAATTCCGGCCTCCTGCACCAGACCCAAGAGCCGCCCATAGTCGCGCCAGATCGCCTCATCATCATTGAGTGACGGCATTTGGATCAGCATCCTCGAACAGGCTTGCTTGCGGCACGTGTCCAGGAGCGTCTGTGACTCCTGTATCGCCGCGCGGTAGTTCCACACCCAAAAACCGGTGCCGGCGGGTCGCGTCTTCCCCGCTTCCCTTTGCGTCACCCTCAGCTGCTCGAGTTGGATCTGTCCGCTGTGTCCCTCAGAAGACACGACGAGAGCCGTCACATATCGAAGGTCCACCCCGCGGCCGATTTCTTTCAATGGAATGGAGAGGTCGAATGTCCCGGTGACCGTCGTCAGCGGGTGATTGTGCTCACGTTCATGACCAGCCACATCTTCTATAGCTACCACCACCTGGCCTGTGGCTCGTCCACGAAGCCGCAGCATCTGGTAGGACATGAGGTCCACCGGCCTTCCCCCTGGACGCAGCTCGATACGCTGGCCGCAACGTGTCGCTTGGTCGGCAGTCCATTCCAACTCAAGACTCGAGTCGCTTCGGACCGCATGACCCAGGCAGGGACCGAAGACCTGGGTTGCCCCTAAGCCTGGGCGCAGTTCAAGAATGGGTACAAACGGTCGATAAGGAAGAAGGCCCGCAGCCGGCGCAGGCCCGCTGAACGCCACGGTCGGATCGGGACCCTTCCCGGCATAGGTCAGTTCGATCTCATGGACCGTGGGAGGAATCGGCGAGGACAGGGGAATGTCATTCGCCTGCGCAACAGAAAGCCAGACCATGGAACCGACTGCCGTACCGCACAACACCTTCGCGAAGACACCCCGCCCCGCTGCCTGTGCGTATGGATCACCGGAGGATGTTCCGGAAATCCTCTCTCGAGCGACACCACCGTTGGCGGAGGCGCATTGATCGATGTGGTTAGACAAGCTCATTTCAATTTCTGAGTGGCTGTTCCTGCTCTACGTTCTCGGCCTGACCGCCGGATACTTGATGCTGGACCTGATCGCCATCGTATACTTGCGGCAGTATCTGCAGGAGCGTGTGCTCGAGAGCCTGCCGACCAGTTACACCGGTTTCGAACCGCAGATCAGCATTCTGGTCCCCGCCTATAACGAGGCCGCCACCATTGCAGGCTCCATTCGTTCATTGCTGCAACTCAGCTACTCGGAATATGAAATCGTCGTGATCAACGATGGATCAAAGGATGCCACGATCGAGGTGCTCCGCAAAGAATTTGAGCTGTTTCCGTTTCCCGAGGCCTGTCATACTCAGCTGCCGACGGCGGAAATCCGGGCGATTTACCATTCATCGCTTCACGCCAACCTGCGCGTCATCGACAAAGAGAACGGCGGCAAGGCCGACTCGCTGAATGCGGGCATCAACCTGTCGCTCTATCCCCTGTTCTGCTGCATCGATGCGGATTCCATTCTCCAGCCCGACAGCCTGCGGCGGGCCGTGCAACCGTTTCTAGACGACCATCGCACGGTGGCCAGCGGAGGGACCGTGCGCATCGCGAACGGCTGCCGTGTCGAAAACGGCTTCTTGACCAAAATCGGATTGCCCTCAAATCTGCTGGCCCTGTTCCAAATCGTGGAGTACCTCCGCGCCTTCCTCTTCGGACGGCTGGGCTGGTCGCCGATGAACGCCATGCTGATCATTTCCGGCGCATTCGGCATTTTCCGAAAAGAAGCGGTGGTCACTGTGGGGGGCTATCGATCGGATACCATCGGGGAAGACATGGAACTGGTCGTGCGCCTGCATCGCCATCTGCGACTGGGCGACAAACCCTATCGCATTACGTTCGTCCCCGATTCCGTCTGCTGGACCGAAGCGCCTGAAGACCTGCGCACGTTGAAGAATCAGCGCATCCGCTGGCAGCGCGGGTTGTGCGAAAGCCTGATAAACAACGTCGATCTCTTGTGGCACCCGAAAGGCGGCACGATCGGATGGCTGGCGTTTCCTTTTATGGCGGTCTTCGAGTGGATCGGGCCGGCGATTGAGGTCTTCGGTTATTGTTTCCTGACCCTCAGCTTTGTCATGGGATTCGTCTCGATGCAGGCGTGGCTGATCCTGCTCGTCGCGGCGATCGGACTCGGCGTGTTGTTGTCGGTGAGTGCGCTCTTACTGGAAGAAATGTCGTTCCACGTCTACCCCAATCAGCGCGACGTGCTGAAACTGTTGCTAGCGGCCATCCTGGAAAACTTCGGTTTCCGCCAGCTGAATTCCGTCTGGAAATTAATCGGCTTGTATCGATGGGTGTGCGGGAAACAAGCGACGTGGGGAACCATGACGAGAACCGCATCCTGGCAGGCACGATGAGAATGCGGAGTTATTCACCGCGCTCATGACGTGAATCGTTCGATGGCCTGACTGGCTCGTTCCAAATCGGCGTCGGTCTTCGCCATACAAAACCGCATAAAACGGCTGCCCTCAGTCCCTTCAAAAAATGCTTCTCCCGGCACGCCCGCCACGCCGGTCTTGTCCAGCAAGTACATCGCGCGCTCGCGGCTGGTTTTCCCGGGGAGTCGGGACACGTCCGCCAATACATAGTAGGCCCCTTGCGGCACGGCCGGAGGCAACCCCGCTTTCACCAAGGCCCCGCAGAAACGATCGCGCTTCCGTTGATGGTCCAGCGCCAGCTCGTTGTAGTAGGACGGACCGAGGGCACGGATGCCGGCAGCCACGCCGTACTGTAAGGGCGTCGGAGCGCAGACATACAACACATCGCTCATCGCGCCGATGGCCTTCGCCCATGAGGCCTCCGCCACACTGTATCCGATGCGCCAGCCGGTGATGCTGAAGGTTTTTGAATAACCGCCGATGGTAATCGTCCGGTCGGCCATGCCGGGCAACGAGGCCATGCTGACATGTTCCCGCCCATCGAACACAAAATACTCATAGATCTCGTCGGTGATCACCAGCAGGTCACGCCGGCAGGCGATCTCGGCGATCTGCTCCAATTCACGCCGCGTGAAGACCTTGCCGGATGGATTGCCCGGCGTATTGACTACGATGGCCTTGGTCTTGGACGTTACGGCCTGTTCCAGGCTCTTCACATCCATGGTCCAATCCGGCGGCCGCATCGTCACATACCGAGGCACGCCCTCGACGGCGAGGATCGCCTGGATATGGTAGGCATAAAACGGCTCAAACAGAATCACTTCGTCGCCGGGATTGAGGAGCGCCATGCAGGTGGCTTGGAACGATCCGGTCGCGCCGGCACTCACGGTAATATGAGTTTCCGGATCTGCGGTGATTCGATTGAAGGCGGCCAGCTTGGCCGCGATCGCCTGCCGCAATTCCGCAATCCCGTCAAACCGGGCATAAATGTTGTGCCCCTGCGACATCGCTTGCTGCGCGCCTTCTACCACCACCGGAGGGACAGGGGTGTCGCACACCCCTTGCGACATATTGATGCCGTTGACCTTCGCGCAGGCAAGAGTCATCGCTCGGATATCGGATTGAGCCAATCGGGCTGTACGATCACTCTTCTTCATCACACCCTCAATATCTACATCGCGTGTTGATTGATGAGGCTCACAAATCTTGCCTCACGAGGCAGATGTCCCTACCCCGTTCTCACGGAAAATGCAACAGGCGAACGGCCCCTTCGAAGATTCAGGGAAAACCGGCTGCCTCACGATCCATTGCGATTCCGGTTATTCAGGGACCTGCTGTGGGGACCAGAGCGTATGACGTTCTTCCCGGCGCGCCGTCACTCGAGAGGGAAGCCGGCTGGTTCCGGACCGAAACCGATCATAGTGGCCGAGTACGCGATCGACATACAGCTGAGTCGCGGGGAGAGCCGGCACACCGATGGCCTGCCGGACACGTGTTTCGCCGAGATGATAGGCGGCCAACGCCAACGCCAGGTCTCCACCGAACCGGTCCAGCAGCCCGCGCAGCAGCGCAGCACCCGCACGAATGTTGTCTTTCGGATCAAACGGATCCAAGACGTGGAACGCGGCCGCCGTCAGCGGCATCAGTTGCATGAGCCCGATCGCCCCTTTCGAGGACACGGCGTCCGAATTGAAATTCGACTCGACCTTGATGATCGCCTGTAGGAGAGCAGGGTCAAGGGCATATTGCTCGGCGTAGGTCGCAATGAGCGAAGCGATGGGTTCGGCGGAAGGCCGGCCTTCCGCATCCTTCATGACCGGATCGAAAGCGACTCGGCTGGCAGGAGGCATCAGGGCAATCAGGCATCCCGCCACCGCTAAGGGGAAGAGTGCGCGGGCCACTCGACTCCAGCGGGTGTTCCATTCAGGCTGTTGCATCATAGGGAGGAGCGGCCTCGACCGGACAAGCCCTAGCGGCCTTCCTCATCAAGACTCCGAATGAGGACGGCACGGCCATGCCGATCGAACCAGGATTGAATGCGGTCGCCCACATGCGCCGGTCGATCGATTCTCGTGTTTTCATCATGGGGAATACGGTGTTCCTGTCCGCGGACATCTCGAACCAGGTAGGCGCCGCCCTCGACGGCCTGCACCTGACCGACGACTGACACGGTGGATTGTTCACCGGAGGAGACGGCAGACCGGCTTTGCGCACCCAATGTTCCGGACACGATCCCCATCCCGAGGTCTTCCTGAGGGGAATGCCCCTGAAGCGCAGACTCGGCGCAGCCGGTCACACCAATCATCAAGGGCAGGATAAGCATCACCGCACGACAATCCGCGAGCAAACGCATCATGGCCGGAACCTCCATCGATAAATGGCGTGGTGAACGGTGCAGGACGGGTTGAGCGCACCGTCACGTCACTATTCCATGGAGCGGCGGAATGCTCAAGAAAATGAGGGAAACTGACGCGGGATTACGCGGAGCACCGAAGAGACTGAATGTTTAGCCGGCACTCGGGCGCGATCGGCGATGGAGGGCTCTTGTCTTAGCGGCGGACCACAGCCCGAAGGCCCCTATTCACCGACACATCGAGCATATTCTTTGAGCCAACAGCGATCCATGACGACTTGTAATCCGGCCTGGCGTGCCCGCAGGGCGGCTGCCTCATCGACCACCCCCTCCTGGAGCCAGACAGCCTTCGCCTGAATACGTATCGCTTCATCGACCACGGCGCCAGCCTCCTCGGATCGTCGAAAGACATTCACGAGATCGATTGCACCGGGTACCGCCGATAGCGAGGGATAGGCCCGCTCACCTAACACGCCAGTCTCACACGGATTCACCGGGATCACGACCTTGCCCTGCTGCCGCATATAGCTGGCCACACGATAGGACGGGCGGGCCGGATTCGATGATAATCCGACCACAGCAATGGTCCGGCACTCCCGCAACAGACGTGTGATCTCCTCCTGGGAAGAGGCCTGATCCGTCACGGCGCACCCCAGACTTCTTCGAGCCGCTGCGCGCGACCGCAATTAAATTTATAGAACTTGTACCGGATCGGATTTTTCTTATAAAAATCCTGGTGATACTCTTCAGCCGGGTAGAACTGCGAGGCCTTGGTCAGTTCGGTGACGATCGGTTGCGTCAGGCGCTGAGATTGTTCAAGCGCGCGCTTTGATTCCTCCGCCAGGCGCTTCTGTTCTTCCCCTTGATAGAAAATGACTGACCGGTACTGGCTGCCATGGTCACAAAACTGTGCGTTCGGCGTTACCGGATCCACATTATGCCAAAAGGCATCGAGCAACGTGGTGTAACTCGCCTTCGCCGGGTCATACACCACTTCAACGGACTCGGCATGCCCCGTCCCCCCTGCAGATACCTGCTCGTAACTGGGATTCTCCACTCGTCCGCCCATATATCCGCTGACCACGGCCGTGACGCCGGGAACCTTCTCGAACACTTCCTCCATGCACCAGAAACAGCCTCCGGCGAAATAGGCTTTTGCCGCGCCGACTGAATCAGCCGCCTGACTCTGCAAGACCAGCAATCCTGCCAGCACCATCGGTAACACCCCGAAGGCACCGATCCGACCTATGATGAACCTCATGGGACGCCTCCTCTCGAACCTGAGCGACTTTCGATCATCTTACCAGAGCACCAGGACCGCGGCGATCCAGAGAGCTCAGCCCTCTTCAACTCTTTACGCGCGTCGCAATCAATTGGATGTGTGTGTATGATAGGCCAGATGAACCGACTACGTGTAGTGGCAGGACTACTGGCAGCGCTGATGGTTTCCGGTTGCGCCTCGTGGATGATGAAAGGCGAGCCACCGGAAGTGCTGGTCACGAATGTGACCCCACTGGAAGCCAGCGCTTTTGAGCAGCGGCTTCAGGTCGATCTTCGTATCCGCAATCCCAACGATTTCGACCTCGCCGTCACAGGAATCGATTTCCGTCTAGACCTGAATGGGAACCGTCTCGCCCGCGGGCTGGGGAACAAAGAATTGGTCGTGCCGCGCTTGAGCGACGCCGTGACTTCCGTTGAAACGAGCACGTCCACTCTACAGGTCGTCAGACAATTGCTGTCGTTCTCCGGCAATCAGTCGCTGACCTACCACCTAACAGGCGTCGTGCACACCAAGGAAGGCCGCTTGCCCTTCGACAGCTCCGGAGTGTTGTTGGAAAAGGGAGCGTTGTCCGGATCTCCCGCTGCTCAGTAACAGAAGCCATTCACAATCGACTAGCGTATGCAGGTGGCTCAAACAGCCTATCCAGCAAGGCCGCAGCCATGCGAGGAGGCGAGGCGTACCCTTGCGGTACGTCGAGCCTCGGAGCGACGCGAGAACGCCGCTGGCGGGCTGTTTCAACAGCTTGTCAGACGCCCCAAGAGCGCGCGCCCTGGACTAAGTCCGGCTGCTGCTGCTCGAACTGTTTCATCATCAGGGTGATGGCTTCTTCTGGGCTTTCCACCGAGGCAATCAGTCGACCGCCCAATTTCTTGAAGAATTTTTCCTCGGCCGGCGTGGCCCCGACCAGAATGACCGGCTTCCCCGCCTTGAGCGCCAAGGCGACTTCCGACACCGTCCCTGCACCCAGCAATCCGCACACCACGACGACGTTGCTGGACATCACGTTGACGTTATTCCGCGCGTTGCCCATTTCCGTAATGATCGCCAGATCGACATACTTCGACACGCGCTCGCGCGCTGACGGCAGCACCCCGATCGTCAAACTGCCGGGGACTTTCTTGGCGCCTTGACAGGCCGCGTCCATGACACCGACATCGCGGCCGCCCGTCAACACCACCCATTCCCGTCGCGCGATCAATTCACCCAAGACCCGGGCATTATCGACATCCTTTTTCCTGGCCTTGGCCGGCCCCATGACTCCGACAATGTATCGCATGCCTATCCTTGCGTGCTCCCGCCGCACTGCGGCTGCCACCAGCCAGTCACGGCCACGGTCGCATAATAAATAGCCCAGGAATCGGGATCGTCGGCAAGCCGGCAATACTGCTCGATATCCGCCTCCGTCACCAGCCCGGTGGCCACGTATTTCTCCCGCAATTGTTCGGCGGAGAGTTTCATCAACTGCGCAATCGCTCCGCCACCCGCCGACAAATGTCCTTCATGCTCCACCGTCAAATGACTCAGATTCTGCCGCTGAAACAAGGCAGGCAACTTCGCCCCCCGCGCATAGTCCATCCCAAGCGACGTGAACATCCGTTCGATCGCAGCCGTGACGCGTGCGAACGACGCTCGGGCGTCATCCGGCGCGGTGACGGCGCGGGCCGCCTCGAAATCCGGCTCTTCGATCACGACCCACCCACCCGGCTTGACGCAGCGCAACATCCGCTCAAACGCCTTGTGATGGTCGGCGATATGAATCATGACGTATCGCGCATGCACCAGATCAAACATGGCAAGCGGAAGATCCGTGTCGCAGATATCCCCTTGGAGGATATCAATGGTCGAGGTGCTGCTCCCCCGCAAAAATCGCGGGTTCGTATCGAGCGCCACCACTTTGCCCGATGGCCCGACACGCTGTTCCAACCAGCGCACAATGGAGCCGGCTCCGGCTCCCACTTCCAGACAATGCCAGCCGGTCGTTAGGCCGGTAGCCAACATCCGGCGTTGCGTGCCGGCATCGAAGATACGTTCCAGCATCTGCAAGCGCTGCAATTCGCGCGCTTCCTCGGTAGCCTGAAACACATACTCCGTCTTCAGCATGTCGTGTCCTTTGTTCGGCAACATGATGCGACTCCGTGGTCGAGGCGCAGGCGGTCGCTAGAAGCGAGACCCGATCAGTGTGATGTCGGCCTGAGCCCAGGCGGTCTGCAACCGCGCACTCTCTTGAGCAGCCTCTTTCCGCTGAGCCTGCAGACTGTGAACTAATCCGTGGAGGGCCCATCCGTTTTCTGGATTGAGGCGCAAATCTTCCCGGTAGACGGACTCTGCTTCCTCCGCACGCCCTGCCAGGAGCAACACCGCTCCCAGGTTGTGGCGAACCGGCTGAAACCAGAACGGCGGTTCGCTGTACGGCACCGTGGCTTCCAGCTGGAGGGCTTCGCGCAAGGCCTTGATCCCGGCGTCGAAATCCCCTTTGCGCGCGGCGATTTCTCCGACCAATACCCGCTCGGCGATCTTCAAAAGCGTGCGGCTGATCTTGGCCTCAGCGGTCTTCGCCCTGGCCAGCGCCTTCAACGACTTTCTGAGATTCGAGAGCTCGCCCTCCGCGCTGCCGAACCGGGTCGTGGCCGCAAAGGCCAGACCGCGCACGTAATGCCAGACGCCCGTGGTGTATCGCAGTTCTTTGGGAGGCGGGGGTTGCCTGATCAACTCGCCCCACTGACCGAACCGGGCCATTGTGAACAGGACCGTCGGCGCATACCACTCCAGCGAGGACTCTTTGAGGATCTCGTCTACTGAAATCTTGCTCAAGAGGTCCCGTGCGGCCTGCAGCGCTTCCGCGCTTCGCCCCTCCATCACCAAGGACGCATTCAAGAAATGAAGGTTGTGCGCATAGTATCCCGATGCGTAGTTGCCCTCAAGGGGGTGGCGAAGCAAATACTCATGATCGACGGTCGCAGCATTGGCATTCCGCTCCGAGGCGTCCCGATAACGCCCCACCCGCATATAAATGTGCGCGGGCATATGCACCAGATGCCCCGCCCCCGGCATGAGCGACGGCAGGCGCTTGGCGCAAGGCAAGCCTCGTTGAGGGTCGGGAGACGCTTCGACGGCATGAATGTAGTAGTGGCAGGCGCCGGGGTGATCCGGATGTTGCTGCAGCGCCGCCTCCAACGTCGTCACGATTTCCTCGGTCCCCGGCTGCGGACGGCCATCGGCCCGCCAATAGTCCCATGGGCGAAGCACCATCAAGGCCTCGGCGAATAAGGTCGATGCATCCGCATCATCGGGATACTCGTGGGCCAGCCGTCGCATGGCCTTGGCATAGGCTTCGTCCTTGCCTTTCCGGGTCGCAGATTTCTTGACCGAATACCGCGCGGCAAGCGCCTCCACATAGGCCCGCTCCCTGGGAGCGGCATGCGCGAGCCGTGCCGTCGCTTTCTGCACGGCCTCTGCGGCCCGCAATTCGGCCTTGGAATCCATCGCCGCATTGATGTTCGGCCCCAAGCTCAGCGCCAGGCCCCAATAGGGCATGGGCGCATCGGGGTCGAGACGGGACGCCTCGGTGAAGGCCGCCCTGGCTTCCTCATGATTGAAGGCATAGACCAGTCTCAGCCCCTGGTCGAAATATTTCTGCGCGAGATCGGACGTCGTCGTCATCTCATGGCGCCAGGTGCCGAGATTCTCGAACAATGTCGCCTCGGCCTGCGCCGATCCAACCCCAACGAAACCTAGCAGCCCTGCGAGCATGGCTCCTTGGATCATCACCCATGCATATCGTGCAGTCACCATCAACGACACTCCTGATCGTGTGATTGAGGAGAAGACGGATGCCGCCGTCATCCTTCCGCGACGTCACCCTCGCGCGCGGAGGCCCAAATTAGCAGTCCCGCCGAGAAGTTGCTAGTCGGAGCATGTTTATAAGAGAAGATGGGTGGGAAGAGCCTGAATACAGGACGCTCAAACCGACCGTCCGCCGAGGCCGCAGCGATTGAAGGACCGGAGACGTACCCTCTGGGGTACGTTGAAGTTCCGAACGATGCGAGAACAACGCTGACGGTCGTTTTCAGCGTCCTGCCCGATCGGCAGAAATCTAGGCGTTGAGGTAGGGAATCTGGGAGGCTTCGCTGGATGCATCTCGTCGATCGCGCGACGATTTCTTCTCCCGTTCGCGATAGGGAATCGATCGGGGAGATACAAGGGACAGCTCCATCTCCGCGGGCGGCGCCATCTCCATGTCCTTGCCCATGTACATCAAGACTTGTTGCTGGGACTTCACCAAAGCGCGCAGGTCTTGAAGTTGCGCCGACAGATCTTCCATCTGCACTTGCTGCGTGGCCACCTGCTCGCGCAGATCATGGAGTTCCGCCTGAGTGGATTGGGTATGCTGAATGACCCAGTCCTTGAGTTCACGGGCTTGGGCGGTCAAGGCACGCTGCACAAAACCTGCTCGGTCGCGCAACCGGAAAAGGAGATCCCCCACGGCGCCATCCCATCGGCGCGCCGGCACCAACCCATGTTCCGCTTGAACTTGATGTTCAATATGCCGCGCGACAGGAGCACCCAGCCACTTCGAGACCCGTTGCCCCAACGGCTGTTCCGTCCGATCTTCGGAGCTGCCATACTGGCACCAATCCTCGAACCGCTCGGTCATGTCTTCCAGCTTGACGAACACCTTGCCGATCGCGGCGCGCAACGGCGAAGGCGCGAACGGATTCACCGCCCCTTTATCACCCTTGTCAGGGGCGAGCGTCAGGAGATGAATGGGTTTTTCGGCCAAACGTTGCTGTTTTCGCGTCATAGCGCTATCGAGGTCCTATCGGCGAACTTTTCTCAATTCATTACTCTTTCCCATAGTCCGAGTCAATGGCCGATGCCGGTTTTTCTCCCCCTCGCCTCCTGAAACGTCCCGGGCAGAGACGGAGTCTCCGTGAGAGGCCTGCCTAAAATTTGGTCACGCTCGAGAAGTGAAAATCGTGGATCCGCATGGCCGGCACGAGCGCTTTTCCGGTTTCTGATGTCACCGCCTCAACCGGCGCGGTATACGCCTCCACCTGATTAAACGCGCGCAAGGGGCTCTCGTGAAATCGAAAGTTTCGGACAGCCGAGGTGATCTCCCCGTTTTCTATGAGGAATGTGCCGTCCCTCGTCATCCCGGTCAGCGTCAGGTCGGAGGGATTGACAGGGCGGATGTACCAGAAATTTGTCACGAGAATCCCTCGTTGTGTCGTGCGAACGAGGTCGTCCACCCTGGTGCCGATCGGACGTTCGCCTGAGAAGTGGGGCGACTCCAATGTCGCGAGGGGATCGACCTGGTGTTCGCGAGCCGTATATCGATCGTGCAGGAGCTGGGTCAGGACGCCCGACTCGATCCAGCCGGACTCGATCACCGGCAACCCTTCATGTGTAAAACCGTTTCCCAGGAGGTCCGCATGAGCCGGTTGATTCAACAGGGAGAGCCGGCGATCGATGATTCGCGACCCCAACTTTCCGCTGAACGGGCTGGTCCCCTTATAAAAGGATTTGGCGTCCAACATCCAGATCATCCAGCTCAGGAGTCCGGCGACGGCAGCCGGTTCCAAGATGACCGTGTACCGGCCCGGCGGCAACTCCTGCGGCTCATCCGCCCCCCGCTTGGCTTTGATGATGGCCGCCAGCGTGCGCTCTTGCACATGCAACCGATCGATGGATCGATGGGCCGCCGCCGACCAGCCGGTGGCTTCGCCGGCCTGCACGGTCAGGCTGAACCGCGCCTCCGTGCGTTCCTCGTAAGCCCGCAATCCCGTATCGGCGGCCAATCCCACGATCGCCGTGCTGGAGGATACCGTCCCGGCCGCATTCAGATTCTCCATTTTGCACTGCCCGATCGCTTCACGCGCATAGTCGAGCCGCCGTGCCGGTCCGGCGACGCTCGTTTCGGAGCGGGAGGTCGGCAGCGATAGATAGGTCTGCGGTCCCACGGGGGAAAGATATTCGGGATCTTCTGGCGAGAGACGGGCGATGCACTCGGCCTGCTTGAGCGTTTCACGCACCGCCCCCGCGGTAAAATCCGTCGTGCTGGCTGTGCCATGTTGTCGCCCGAAGGCCACCGTGATCGACAACGTTCCGCGCCGCTGGTTCACATTCTGAATGATCTGGTTGTTGGCGAACCGCGTGGTGCCGCCGTGACTATCGCGCAACGAGAAAAAGGTGTGATCGCCGGTCGAATGGCTCATCACCAGGTCGGCCAGGAACTCGAATTCCTTCCGTCCAGTCAACTTCGGCCACGATGGAGTGATCGACGACGTCATTCGTTCGCCTTGGCCTCTCCGGCAATGACATCCACACGCCTGAACCTGGCATGGGAGGCGGCATGGGTCATCCAGCCCGCTTGACCAGGCTGACCTTTGCCGCAGCTAATGAATCCGTACCGGCGTCGGTGGCTGCGATCGGCCACGCCGTCGCACCGCCCCCAAAACTCCGGGGTAATGCCGTGATAGATCACGTCCCGTACCATGTGCGTGCGGCGGCCGTTTTCAATCAGCCAGAACGCATCACCCCCGAACTGAAAATTGTACCGCCGCTGATCGATGCTGTAGGAGCCGTGGCCTTCGATGTAGATGCCCCGCTTCACATCGGACAGGAGCCCATCGAGGCTTGCGGTGCCCGGCTCCAAGCCGATGTTCGCGATCCGCACCATCGGCACGCTCCCCCAGCTATCGGCCCGATTGGAACCACGCGAACGCTCCTCGTTGATACGCGGCGCCACCTCGCGGTTCGTGCAATACCCGACGAAGAGTCCCTCCCGCACGATGTCCCACTTCTGGCAACTCACGCCATCATCATCGTACCCCGTCGCCGCCAGCGTCTGCGGCTCAGTGTTATCGGCCACCAGATTCACGTGGGTCGAACCATACCGGTAGGTGCCGCGTTTGTCGGGTGTCAGAAAACTCGTGCCGGCATAATTCGCCTCGTAGCCGAGCGCGCGATCCAGTTCGCTCGGATGTCCGCAGGATTCGTGCATCGTCAACGACAGATGCTCCGGATCGAGCACCAGATCGTAGCGCCCGGCCTCGATCACCGGCGCTTGCACCTTCTCCACGGCCTGTTCGGCAATGCGCGCGCCTTCGCGGGCAAAGTCGGTGTCGCGGATCAATTCATACCCGGTTCGTAAATAGGGGGTGTTGAAGGAACGGGTGGCAAAGCGACCGTCCTGAACCGCCGTGGCGCTGCCATCGCCCTGCATCGCCAGCAGGTCGAACTCAAGATGCGAGCCTTCGGTCGAGACGAACAGTTTGCGATCCCGTTGAGCCCACAGGCTCGCGTGACTTCTGACCACACCCGGATGCCGCTGGATCATCTCCATCGTGCTCAGCAACAGCGCGGTCTGTTCTTCCAGCGGAACCGCGAAGGGGTCCACGCGGCAGGGCGTGACGATACGATCGCGATGCACGGGCTCAGGCGCCAGATGCACCTTCGTGATCGCAAGCGAGGCTGATCCTTTGGCAATTTCTACGGCGAGGTCGGCGACACGTGGAATTTCTTCGAGTGAAATGATGGAGCTGGCGGCAAAGCCCCAGGCGCCGCGGTGCAGCACGCGGATGCCGAACCCACGATCGGTGGACTCACGGATGTGCGCGATGCGCCGATCCTCGCCGCTGATCGTCCGCGTCGTCGTATCGAGCAGGCGGATATCCGCATACTCGACCCCGGCCGCGCGCACACGAGACAGCGCCAATTCGGCCAACTCATCCCACTGCGATCCACTCATAGCGGCATCTTTCGTTGCGGGAAACACACAGGCAGTCCTGCGTAGTATAACAAGATCGCGCGGGTCGATTCTTGCCTTTTCATCGATAGGCCGTTCACCTATGATGGTCGCCGTATGCGTTCTTCCGAACAGACCCCCCGGCAGCGAATCATGACGCTGCTGACCGGCACATTGTTATCGTCTCACCAATTGGCCCAGCTCCTCGGCATGCCGGAGCGCCAGGTCGAAGATCATTTGACCCACATTGTCAAAACGCTGGCTCGCGACGCGTCACGAACATTTCTGCTGGAACCGTCGCACTGCCAGGACTGTACGTACACCTTCCGCGATCGCACCAGGCTCACACGGCCAAGCCGGTGTCCCCGCTGCCGCAGCGAAGCTCTTACCTCTCCGCGCTTCGGCATCCGCGAAGAAGCCGCCTCGTGAGACCGTACCCTTGTCTCAGTCGTCCCACTTGAAACCGCTGCGGACCTGGCACACACTGCAAGGAGAACGCCGCGCGATCGATCACCGAAAGGACCGCCGCATGAACAGAGTGCTGACCTGGGCCAGTCTCGTCCTGCTCTTGAGCGCATCGGCCTGCGGCCCGGATCAGGCGTCGCAAATGCTTGACACCGCCCAGTTTGAAGAACGACAAACCAATATGGCCCACGCCAAGGAACTCTACGAAGAGATCATCCGTCATTATCCCGACAGCCCCGCCGCCAAAACGGCTCGCGCGCGGCTGATGGAACTCGCCGGGAAGTAATCATGCGGTGGTGCCGACGATGATTACCGGCGCGGAAACCACGGTATAAATGCGTTCGTCGTGCGGCGATAACTTGCATATTCGTCACTCCGGCTTGTCATGGTGTGGGTTTCAGTCCAGGGAATGCCCGTGACTTTCAGGAGCGCCCAGCCCATCGTCAGCGGGCCGATCAGGGTCAGCCCCCAATTGCCCAGCGGACTCGCCAATCCCATCACCACATAACTCCACCAGTGCAACCATTCGAAAAAGTAATTGGGGTGGCGCGAGTAGTACCAGAGCCCCTCCCGGCACACGCGACCCCTGTTCCAGGGCTGATGCCGAAAGGACGCCAACTGCCGATCGGCCACCGCCTCGCCGGTCACCGCGATTAGCCAGAGGAGGACACCGAGTAGTTCCACGAGATGAAAGGGCGGATGGGGGTTCTGCATAACGACCAGAGGAGGAAGGGAGAACCACATGACGGCCGCAGCCTGCAGTTGAAAATACCAGAACCGGCGCAGTGGGCCCTGCTCGCCCCATTGCGCGCGCAGGGCGCGGTAGCGACCGTCTTCCGATTTCCCCCACAGCCGATCAATGAGCACATGCGTGCCGAGGCGTGTTGCGTAGAGCGCGATCATGACACCGACTAGCAGACGCCTCGCCGGTTCGCCTGAAGCCGCAGTGGCGTACCACAGTACGGCCAAGGCCAGTCCATAACACCAGCCCACATCGGCGAGGGAAAGATTGTGCAGGCGGCGTTCGAGCAGCCAGAGCGCCACCATCAGGAGCGCCGAAGCGGCCCAGGCGGTCAGGAGAAGGGACAGTGGATCTGTCGCCGTCATGCGATCAGTGATCGACGTGAAACGCAAAGGGACAGCACGTATGATATGTGGTCGAACGATTGTACTACGACGGCCACCGCAACACACGATGGAGGAGATCGAATGGCATTACCCTCTCGGTGAGCGTATGATTGTTCACATCCCGCGCGGACTCGGCTCCGCTCACCGAAGGAATCAATATGAACAGAACATTCGTCACTGCGCTGGTGATCATCTTGACGATGGCCGGCGCGTTACTGAATCAGTCAAGCGCGAGTAGTGACGCTGCGCGAAAAACCGATCCTCTTGCAAAAGGGAAGCGGCTGTTCACCAGGCACTGCGCCGGCTGCCATGGGGCGGAAGGAAAAGGGGATGGCTACAAACTCCTCGGACCCGATCCGGCGAATCTGACGGCGCCTGCGACGAGGAAGAAATCAGACAGCGCGCTACTCGCGACCATCCACGAAGGCAAACCGAACATGCCCTCGTGGAAGGGACTCCTCTCCAATCACGACATCCAAAACGTGCTGGCTTACATTCGCACGCTGCCGCACTGATCTAACGAGATTCTGTGGGGGGATAATCCCAGAGATCACCACCGTCCGGCGACTCATCCGTCAGCCATTCGCGAAATCCCGGCAGGGGGAACGAGAGGAGTGCCTGTATCTTGTCGCTTCGCATCGAGAGATCCGGGGGGCGCGGCGGGCCATGATAGTCAGCGACCAAGCCTGGGTGAATCCAGGGCCGGAGTTCCGGATAGCGCCCCGCCAACAATTCGCCGATTTCCCATCGAGACAATCGCTCACGGCCGCCCAGATGATAGAGGCCTCCGCGCGGCTGAACGGCAAATTCCCACAAGGCTCGAACCAAGGCTCCAGCCGAAATGGGGCAGCGAAACTCGTCCGTGAAGAGCGTCATTGTCATTTTCTTCGCCGCGGTCCGCACCATATCTTCGACGAAACTCCGGTCGCGTGTCGGTGAGGTTCCCGCTGTCAAGGCGATACGCACGACTACATGGGCCGGATTTGCGAGCACAATCTGTTCCGCCTCGGCCTTCGTCTGCGCGTAGACGTTTAACGGATGGACCGCATCGGTTTCGACATACCGCCCCTTCGCGCCATCGAAGACTTGGTCAGTGGAGAGAAAAATAAACGGCACGTCTCGCGCAAGGTCGGCCAGGAGGCGGGTCGCTTCGACATTGATCCGCCTCGCCTGCGCGGGATTCTGTTCACACAGCCCGGTCCGGCTCAACGCCGCACAGTGGATGACGAGGTCCGGTCGGTGACGATCCCAGAGCCGTTGCACTTCCGGCCCATCGGTAAGATCGACCTCGTTTCTAGTCACACCTCGCACATCCCGATCAGGCACCCAGCGTGGCGCGGTTCTGACGAGATAGCCACCGATCAGGCCGGCGGCGCCGGTAATCAACACCGTCTGTTTCATGCCCAACCCCGGCCCAGGCGTCGGATCTCCGGCACCTCGATGACTCTCGTCGTCGCAGGAGGATGATCGATGGACCACAGCAAGGCCGCCAGCATCTCCCGAAGCGTGACCAATCCCAAGCGCATGGCCGCCTCTCTTGTACCGGACAGTCGTTCAAATACCCGATAGACAGGCACCAGCGCCAAGGGCCACCAATGGCCCGGGCCGAGAATGTACCAAGGCCTGAGGATGGTGGCGACCAATCCGGCTTTGCTGATGGCCGCTTCACAGTCACGGCGCACGGCGATGTAGTCCCGCATGATGGGCGCGGGATGGGCGACGCTGACGTAGACGAAATGCTTCACACCGGTTGAACCGGCGGCTCGCGCCGCGGCCATGGCGGAAGGCCCGTCGATGGCGCGAAACTGCGCCCCTTTCCAGGGTGATGGTTTCGGCACGCCGATCAGCTGCACGAGTATCTCGTGTCCCCGCATAGGTTCCGCGAACGTCTCCTCATTCAACGGATCGCCGACCACGACCCCGCATCCGGCCGGAACCTTCCTCGCGGATTCCGGGCGAATCAACGCCGTCACGTCATGGCCCCGTTCAAGCAGCAACGGAACGAGCCTGGATCCAAGGTATCCGGTGGCGCCCGTGACAAAGATGCGATGCCTATCCATCGACTTGGTCATGGATGGGAAAGCAGCGCCGGCTTGCGCTCCAGAAAACCGGCCCAACCAGCCGTCCCATTCATCTCCTCGCGACCCTTTGCCACGAGGCGGGCTGCCGCCGCGATCAACGCAGACTGATCCTCCGCCGGCAGGCCCAGATTCGTTTTGATGTGTGTGACCTGCTTGCCTAAGGGGTCACTGTCCGGCAATTGGCGTAGCGCGACATGCCAGAATCGGCAGGATCCTCCGGCACCGTCTTGGCCCACTCGAAAGGTGCCGAACTGCGCCGCGTCCTGCTGGGAGGCAGGAATTCCGGCCAGCTCCAACACATTGCGACGATGCCCTCGCAGCAGGGCCGCGGCAGCGGAAAGCGGAGTCTGTGCCTCATTCCTCTGGCGGCCCGTCGCATCGATGGAGATCACCAGGCAACCCTGCGGAAACAGATCCGTCATGGCACGGTTGACCAAGGCACCCTCCACCACCTGCATGAGCGTCCGAATCCCTAAATTGTCGGCCGCGCCTCCATCATAGGCCAAGACCGGATCGGCAGATGCGCCGTTCGTGCCCGCGCGGGCATCTGTCAGCTTCAAAGGTTCCAGCACGCCGGGGTAGGCCGCAGACATGTAGACGGCCCTGGCCATACTGAACGGCGCCAAGGGAATGCCCAACGGTGCCAACCGTTCCTCGGCAATGATCAGGGGATCGCCGGTCAGGGCATCCGTGGCGTTCAAGAGCAAGATCGGTCGCGAGGGATTGAGGTCGGCGAACGTGGCGCCGTGAAACAGTTGGTCGTCCAGAGCACGGATCACGGGTTCAGCGGGGATCGTGTCCGTGAAGGCGTACCGGATCAGATTGTGCGGAGCGGCATACCAGGGCCCCGCCACTGCCCCTTGAATATCGCTGCCGATCTGCTCGACGAACCCCTGTTGAAAACGGAAGTCCCGGTATCCCTCCAGCGCATAGGAGGCAGCCGGGAGCGCGCCGCCGGAGACGGCCGAAAGCACGTCGACCTGCGATAACAGGCCAATCCGATCGAGTTCCTTCATGACCGCCGCCCCGAAGACAGCCGCGCGGCTCCCTCCGCCGGAGAATGCCAGTCCGACGAACCGGCCATCCGCCAATTCCTTGTGTCCCAACTGCAGGGTTGCCCTGGTGGCTGTAGGACGAGGGTCCGTGGAGAGGGCTCGAGGAGGATCGGTAGTCGTGCAGGAGACCGAAGTCAACAGCAACGTCGCGAGGCAACAGCCGAGGAAACGTCCCGGTAACATGCTCATGTGTGAATCTACGGGCGAATGCGGTGAATGGATGTGCGGCTGAGAAGAAAAGCGATCACGAACCAGTCCCCTGAACTGATCATCGCAGGCTTGTTCAAAAGGGGTGTCCAGCAAGGCCGCAGGAAGCATGCCGACTGAGGAGGTACATACCAAACTTCGTTTGACCCGTTCGCCACTCTGCATATTCCCGGCGAACGGATAAACCCCTCTAGTAGTTCCGTTTTCCCACTTGTACGTCGCAGGGAGGCGTGCGACTGAGAACGCTGCTGGAAGCCCTTTTCAACAGCCTGCTAATTTCTGGTCAGCTTACGATACCGAATCCGGTGCGGCTGGTCGGCCTCTTTGCCCAGCCGCCGCTTCCGATCGGCTTCGTATTCGCTGTAGTTGCCCTCGTACCACACCACTTTGCTGTCGCCTTCGAAGGCCATGATATGCGTGGCGATACGATCCAGGAACCAGCGGTCGTGGCTGCTGATGACCGCGCAGCCGGCAAACCCTTCCAGCCCTTCTTCCAAGGCGCGAAGCGTGTTCACGTCGAGGTCGTTGGTCGGCTCGTCGAGGATGATCAGGTTGGCGCCTTCTTTCAGCATGCGAGCCAGATGCACACGATTGCGTTCCCCGCCCGACAGGTCTTTCACTTTTTTCTGCTGGTCGGTTCCGGCGAAATTGAAGCGGGCGCAGTAGCCGCGGGCATTGACCTCGGCCTTACCCAGCATCACCGTGTCCTGCCCATCTGAAATAATTTCGTAGACGGTTTTGTTGGGATCGAGGCTGCGGTCCTGATCAACATAGCCGAGCTTGACGGTTTCGCCGATCCGGATGCTGCCCGTATCCGGCTTCTCCTTGCCGATGATCATGCGGAACATGGTCGTCTTGCCCGCTCCGTTGGGACCCACGACTCCCACGATGCCGCCTTTCGGCAGGCTGAATTCCACATTTTCATAGAGCACATTGTCGCCAAACGCCTTACTGATCCCCTTGGCCTCCACAACGACGTCGCCCAGGCGCGGTCCCGGCGGAATATAGATTTCCAGTTCGGCGGCCAGCTGATCCTGTTTTTGATTGACCAGTTCTTCGTAACGATTGAGGCGCGCCTTCCCCTTCGATTGGCGAGCCTTCGGCGACATCCGGATCCATTCCAACTCGTGCTCCAACGTCTTCTTGCGTTTCGATTCGGCCTTCTCTTCCTTCTCCAGCCGATCCTGTTTCTGCTCCAGCCAAGAGGTGTAGTTGCCTTGAAACGGAATGCCGTGCCCGCGATCGAGTTCCAGAATCCAGCCCGCGACATTGTCGAGAAAGTACCGGTCGTGGGTGACGGCAATGACCGTCCCCTTGTACTGCTGTAGATGCTGTTCCAGCCATTGGACGGATTCGGCATCGAGATGGTTGGTCGGCTCGTCGAGCAGCAAAATGTCGGGTTCCTGGATCATGAGCCGGCAGAGGGCGACCCGGCGTTTTTCCCCGCCCGACAGCACGCTGATCTTCTGATCGGCGGGCGGGCAGCGCAGTGCGTCCATGGCGATCTCGAGTTCGCTTTCGAGTTCCCAGCCATTCGCCGCCTCGATCTTCTCTTGCAGTTGCGCTTGCTTGTCGATGAGTTTTTCCATCTCATCCGGGCTCGCGTCGCCCATGCTGTTGCTGACCGCCTCATATTCGTGCAGCAGCGCCACCAGTTCCTTCTTACCTTCCTCCACGACCTCTTTGACGGTCTTGTTCGGATCGAGCTGCGGTTCCTGCTCGAGCAACCCGACGCTGTAGCCTTTCGAGCGAGTGATCTCGCCGACGTAGTTGGGATCCACCCCAGCGATGATTTTCAGGAGCGAGCTTTTTCCGGATCCGTTCAAACCCAGCACGCCGATTTTGGCGCCGTAGTAAAAACCGAGATAGATATCCCGCAAAACCTGTTTCTTGGGCGGATAGACCTTGCCCACTCCGACCAATGAAAAAATCACTTGCTTATCGTTCGTCGCCATAGCCATCCTCAGTAGAGTGTGAACCGTCTGTTCGATCGTGCAATCGATGACCATAACAAAGCGCGGCGTTATTCACAACCGCGCGAGGGGCACTCATCGACATGATTCGCAACTATCCAACTCAAAGCCGATCCTGCCGGACCTTCATGGCGGCGCTGCTCCTCACCCTGTCCGCCTGGATGGGCGTCGTTTCCGCCCTTGCGGACGACCGCGAGCAGCGCGATCTGGTGGACCAGTCGCGCATGACCCTTGCCAACTTCGTGGCCGATCCCAACATGGCCTGGTTTCGCGACCACATCCAAGACGCCAAGGGCCTGTTCATCGTGCCGCAATACATGAAGGGCGCATTGATCTATGGCGCAGCCGGTGGCAGCGGCGTCTTCGTGGCCAAAGACGAGAAGACCGGCGAATGGAGCGAGCCGGCCTTCTTCACGATGGGGGCTGCTAGCTTCGGCTTTCAGTTCGGCGCGCAGATGTCGGAAGTGGTGTTGCTGGTTCTGACGCAGCGGGGTGTCGATTCATTGTTGCTCGGCAATTTCAAACTGGGCGCGGATGGATCGGTCGCCGTCGGCCCGGTCGGCGCAGGTGTCTCCGGTGCGACAACGCCCAACCTTAGTGCGGACCTGTTGTCATTCGTGCGGGCCAAGGGTTTGTTTGCGGGGGTGTCGCTGGAAGGAGCGGCACTCATTTCGCGAGACGAGTGGAGTCGAGCCTATTATGGCAAGCCAGTGTCACCGACCGATATCGTCATTCGCCGTGAAGTGAAGAACCCGCACTCGGAAACGTTGCGCGCGGAAATCGTTCGAGCGACTGACCGAAAATAAGATTGGCCTTCTGGCAGGCCACATCCCAGCCTGGCCCATGTGCAGTTACAGGGAGTGCAGCACCGGATTTCCCGCCCTTGCCTTCGCAGCCAGATCGGCCAGCGCAGCCCGAGCTTCCCCGGCATTGCGAACAGAGGCTGTGAAGGCGAATCTCCCGCCCTGCATCCGATCGGGTGTTTTGACCCGCAGATGAAACCCCAACCGGTCCATCGTCGTGATACTCGCCTGCTCGGCATCCAGCTTGCCACATTCGCGGGCGAGCAACAGCAGCGTCTCCTGTTGCTGTGTATTGATCTCGCGGATGAGATCCGCAGCGATGTTTGCTAATGGATCGACTGCCGCCGCCATATAATCTGCCGGCGCCACCCATCCCATCGAGCCGAACCCACCGACAAAATAGATATCCGCCAGCGCCATGCGAAAAAAGGCGAAGTCATCGAAGTCTACCCAGTAGGCGGCATTGGCGTGACGGGCCAGGTACCGCTCGCGCACCGGTGCGACTTCGCCTTTCGGGACCTTCGTGACCGATCCCATCAAGGTCACCCTCGCCGCGCCCAGCGGATCCCGCTGACTCTCCGGCGGCGTGATGAGCAGGCTCGCCCGCGGATCGCCCAACAGATTCTGCGTGTGCATCGCCATGGTGCTGATGAGGAAACTTGGCTGCCCTTGATCGTCCAAGCCGTAAGGCATGACCGATCCGAAGGGCCAGCCGGGCTGCTTGCGCGACAGGGTCGAAAGCCCGCCCGTCTGTTGCAGATACACCAAGGTCCTGGCCTTTTCGGCATGAGACGGTTCGGGAACGTCCGGACCTTCTGAGTCTGGTCCGCTGTTATGTGCGCCTAACGATGACATGAACTCCTCGCTTTCCTAGCAGGATGCGGGGAAAAGGCCCCCAGCAGCGTTCTCGCGAGACTCGGCCGCCTCACCGGCTCGGCGGCGTTCACAAACGTAACGCGCGTTATTCCGCGCGTCGTGAACCTCAGAGACTCACCGTACCGCGAGGGTACGACTCGCCCCTTCGCTTGCTGCGGCCTTGCTGGACGCCTTTTTCCGCATCCTGCGGTTTGTTTGCCTCGCACGGCACGTGAGGATCAGATGCCCAAATCCTCAGTGAGCCGCAACTCCGATTCGTCGACGATTTCTTCCAGGCAGGTGAAGCATGGAAATGGAAACCGGTCGACCGGGATCGCACAGACTTCGCCGACAGGCGATTCCTCCAGCGCCGGACCGCCGCACTCTTTATGGATCAAGACGAGCATGGTTATTCCTTCACTACCAGCCGCCGGAACGTTTCCAAATGCTCCGGACTACTCAGCCGATGATCGCCGGTTTTCAACAGTAGCTCGATCGGAAACTCCGGGTCCTGCGACAACACATGCTGCACGAAGGCCCAGCTGCCCTCCGGATTGATCACGGTATCCTGCAGGCCATGCAGAATGGTCGTCTTCACACGGCGCGGCATGGTGAAGCGACGGCGCCAGAGGGTCTGGCTGTCTTCGACCCAATGCCAGGGAATCGGCGCCTCCCGGTGCAAGGGCTCGTCATCCCAGGGCATAGCCCCCATGGATTGCCACCGCTCGCGTCGTTCCTCTGAAATTTGCGCCGCCCGGAGATCCATCATATTGAAGGCCGGGGCAATCAAAATGAGTTCTTCTACCGCCGGCTGCTTCTGCGCCACCAGCCAGGCCAGCCAGCCGCCCAGGGAATTGCCGACGATCGTCACCGGCGGCCCATCGACCAATAACCTCATAACCGCTTCGGCATCTTCCAGCCATTGCAGCAGGCGATAGTCTCCCCATTGTCCTTCGGAATCGCCCCATCCGCGAAAATCGAAACAACAGAATCCCCATCCCCGCTCCTGGCACCATTGCGCAAGCGCCTTGCTCTTGTTGCCCCAGCGTTTGGAGAGAAAGCCGGTGATGAACAGAATCTGGCGGTCTTTACCTACAATACGATTGCCGCGGATGCGCTTGTGATCGGCGCCCTCTAATTCGAACACGGTCGAGTCAATGGTCATGACGATGATCCGCCCCACGTGTAAGAGCCAATAATAACAGCGCCGGGCAGCCGAGCCGATCTCTCCAAACTTCGCGGCGAGCGATGAGTGGCTCCGTCACCGGTGGTTCCTCAATCTGATCGATCGACAGCCCTGCCTGCTGAACGGCAGTGAGGATATCGGCCTTCTCATGAATGGTTCCTTCCGTACGATATTCCCGTCCCGCTGCCGTGAATCGCACCGTCGGGCCCGTTTTCCGTTGCATCTCCGGATGGACCGCCGTCACGATCGCACGCCCCCCTGGCCGGAGCGCTGCCGCAATCCCTAGAAAAAAGGCCGTCAGATCCCCGACATGGTCCAGAACTAACCCGGAGACAATGCGGTCGAAGATCTGTGAACCAAACGGCATGCGCTCAACCGACCCTTGCACCCACTGGACCCCGATCCTGGGCGACGTTTGGCGTCTGGCGCGCGCCAACATGTTCCGAGACAAATCCAGGCCGACCACAGCGGCATCGCGACTCGCCAAACGGAGGTAGCGGCCGGTTCCACAACCCAAGTCCAGAATTCGGCATCCTGCAAACGGCTGCAGCATGGATTGGAGAAACGGCTCATCGAGAAGCACGGTGGGATCCTCGTCGTCATAATGCTCGGCCCATTCATCGTAGGCCGACTGGGTGGAGAGGAATCCTCCCGTCTTGTGGTCATCTGCCATAGTCCTCACCATGCACGACCTGACCTGCACTTACCTGGATCCGAACCATTCGCCGGAGGGGGTTCCGGGTGGAATCAGAAATGGTTTGCCATGGGGGTGCACACATTTTTTAGACGAGGGTTTTCAGGATGAAGCTTCCGAGGCGGCGCAGTATGGGCTCCGGAATTTCATGGCCTCCCCGGAACGGCTGCCAATCGACGACCAGCCCTGCCTGACGGAATTCATCCCGCAACCGCTCCGCCATGCTGAACGGGAGAATCGGATCCTGCGTGCCATGACTTTGATAGAGCGGCAGCCCCTTCCGCTTCGTGAGAAGCGGCGCCCATTCCTGCCTTGCCACCAGCGTGCTCGACAGTTGGATGAGCCCGGCATAGGGCTGCGTGCTATGCAGCAGTGCATCGCAGGACAACATTGCGCCTTGCGAAAACCCTCCCAGCAGGGTCCGGGCAGGATCGGCCCCCAATTTCTTGTGCACGTCCTCCAGCAACGCTTTCACCCGGTCACGGGCTTCAGGCAGCCCACGCGGGATTTCGCCGGACATGTCCCGGATCTTACCCGCCGCCCGATCGGCCTGGATACGGGCCATATCGATCATCCACCAGGCGCGCGAATCGCCGAAGCCCATCGGAATCTGAATCGGCGCTTCGGGAAAAAGAAAGCGCGTGCCTGCAGGCGCGTCCAGATATTCACTGAGCGGCACCAAGTCGTCACCCAGCGCGCCGAATCCATGGAGCAGCACGACCCAGGGGCCATTGCCGCCGCCCTTACCGTCGGTCCCGCCGGTCAGGCGCACCGTGAGGCCACCGAGCTTTTCAAAACGCATGTGACGACAACTCCTTGGTCAAACCGATCCCGTGGTCGATGCCAGGAAAGGTGGTCTCACATAACAAGCATCGTGACCAGTGTAATGAAATTATTGGCCGAGATACCAGTATTGCAGGAAGGCAAGCGCGGCAACCAGCGTCGCCTGTACCATCGGCTGCTGATAGAAGGGCACGAAGGCGCCTTGTTGTATGCCGTCGATGTCGGTGATGATCTGGCGTAAGCGTTCAATCGAATGGCCTGACGCTGCTTGAATCGGTGTAAGACCTGTACCTTCAATTTGATCCATGGCGCGATCAAGTTGTTCTTGAATAGATGCCAGTATTCGCCGTTTCGCCTGTACGGCTGCTAGATATAACAGGCTGGCACTGGTGATGGCCACCAGGCTATTGACCGTAAGGACTAGAATCAGCACAGGCGGGAAGTCCCAGTTGTCGAAGTAGTGGCTCCGTGCGGCGATGAGAAGAAATAACGACAAGAAGGGGTAAAGGATTCTGCGATTGACGATTCTCGTCCGCTCGATGATGAGGCGAACCTGCCTTATGGGATTGAGCCCGGTTGTTAACGGCATTTCCTGTATCCACTTGGTGCAGAGAATCACGGCGTCCAAGACGGCGAGATTCAGAATGATCAGCGAAAACACACTCAGAGACGTGAGAATCGCATCGGCGCGGCAACTGAATGTTCCGCGGCAGGGAACATACAACCTCCACTCGCCGTCGTTCATAAATCTCCACACCGGAAGGATCATCACCAGATACAGGACCAGCCACAGCACCACCCTGGCCGCCCGTTGTGGGCATGTGTGGGCTCGGCAGTAGCGAATCCACAGCGTTACTGCCTCGCCTGGATGATCTCGCTTGGAGCCATGAAACATCCAGTCCAGGTCGCCCCAGAACTTTTTCAGACTTCCTCGCCATCCGGCCTCTCTGCCGATCGACTGTCCAGGCGCGAAGAATTTCGCGCTGAGATCTGTGGTGTTCGCAGCCAAGTCCGCCCAAGCCTTGAATAGAAAGAAAATGGATAGGAGGGTGGCGAACAGCCGCAACACCTCAGTGGGCCATATGCTGACCCCGTCGAACCAGGAAAAGGGCTCATCTTCTGCGTAGTTGAAATGTCGGATCTGGCACCAGAGGAGCACCCCTCCGATCACGACCAGCGGCACCCAGGCCGGACGCAAGGTGCGCTGGAAAGTTTGCAAACGGCTATCCTGTTCATCCCGCGCGGTGAGCCAATTCCAGTACCGTCCGTACCCCCATAGAGCCAAGAACCCCAGGACCACACCGACGATCCAAAGTGACTCGATTCTCGGCGGAATGCTGACTCTTCCGGTGCGAATATCCACGTCACTTCGCGCGGGATGGATATTGCTCAGGCCTTCGTCAAACGCGTCCACGCTTATGTCCACGGCTCCACGTCGTCCGATTTCAAACAGGCGAGGCAGTATCGCAAGACTATATTCAATTTGTTTTTCATTGCCGAGCTGCAAGGTATAGGAAGGCTTCTTTTTTTCATCCATACCCCGAGATGCAGGAAAGGCGATATGGCCGATTGCCGTCAAGACAGCGAAGAACGCAGAGGTTTGATAACTCGTTCGAAATGGAGGAATACTCTGTTGGAGTTCAGGCGCCAACTGCAAGCCGAAGTGCGAAACGACAAGGACATTACGAGCCCACTTGCGTTCGCTTTCATCGAAATAGCGCGCGTCCAAATCGGTTGTAAAAAACTGGACGGTGGGAAATTGCTCGCGCACGGCCTGTAGGATCAGAAGCGCATCATACATGTCTGATCCAAGGATGCCGATTGCCTTGACTTTCTTACCTTGCTCCTCGGATTTGATGCGTGCGACGAGTCTTCGAATATAATCAAGCTGCGAGGACCCTTCAGGCTTTTCATACGAGGCAATATCGCGAAGCTTTTCCTTGGCGCCGTCGTCCTTCTCCTTTTCCTCTTTCTTAGGCATGAGCTTGCTCGGTCGTTCCTCCAGCACCTCTCCGTCCAATCCGCTCAAGTAGCTGTATTGCCTGATTTGCAAGGCTTGCGGCGAGACCGCTCCTGTCTTAATTTGATCGATGCCGTCTTCCGTCGTTGCGCACTTCCCGCCTAACTGCTTCATAAGGGCGTCCGATGGAGGATGGGCCTTCTGAATGTTGCTATCGGCAATATACTTACAAGCCACGGCACTAAACGTGAGAGGAAGAGCCCGAGCGTAGAAAGAATCCCATTCTCCGATAAGAACAATTGAGTCCTCGCCGACGGTCACTTGCCTGCGGTTCAGTTCATGAAACAAAGATTCGAAGAGCGCTCGGTCGTTGTCGATGTGGTATCGAAGATCGAGGCCCGCATCAGACAGTAAGCGGTCAAACATGCGGCTGCATGTTTGGTAGGATTGACATTCAACCCCTCCGTTTTGCGTGGGGCTCTTTAGCCTATAAGAGAGAAGCCCCGGCATGGCCGTGGCCCAAGGCGAATAGATTTCAATATGACCACCGTTATTTTTCCAAGTGAAGGATGTCGATTTTGCGCCGGCACGTTCCTGCTGTGCTTGCCCTTTCTCCTCAATCTCTTTGAGTATGCTTCGAAACTCTGATGAGCTGCGTGGGCCGATGATTTTTGCCGTAACGGGGCTGTGCTTCTGAATCTTCGTAAGTAACTCGTCGATGCGTTGCAAGATCGATGGTCCAAACTCATCGGCCGCCACCCACAGCAAGAGTACCTGTTGATCCTTTGTCTCGCCTTCAGCGTCGCTCGACCTCCGACATGCGGCGATCTTGCTATGTCGATACCATTCATAGGGAACCGCAAAGAAATGGTGATTGGGGCCGGATTCAAAATTCGCAATAAAGTATGACAAGTATTGCGTCTGAGCCGCTTTGAAACATCCGACTTCCAGCGCGGCTTCGACAGCATACCGATCGCGGATGCGCCACTCACTGTCATCCACATAGGCGCCTCCCCTGGTCATCATTATCAGTGCCGTAACCTGCTCGCCTCGTTCGGCGGATTGCCGGATCTTGTTTTTCAGGACATCCAACCCATTGCTTTCGTCCTCATTCTTCCGTGATTGAATCCTGACCTCTCCCGTGAGTGACGTGGCCGTAGAATGTCCGGCGTAGGAAAAACTCATGTCGCCCTTCCCCATAACCACGAGGCCGTCTCGCTTTCTGGCTTCTAGATCTTTTTGAACCGCCGCGAATGGATCTTCCCAAAGTCTGGCATGAACCTTCAGTTCACTGGTCGCCCTATTTCGATCGGTGCCACTGCCCGTCGGCCTAGAGCTCTTGAGCGGCTCCTTGACGAACACCATGGCGGCCACTGCGAGGGCCAGGGTGACTGTCGTGGCCAAAGATAGGGTGGAATCGTCTCCCTTGAAGGCCATGCGCAATCCTTGCTTCAGTGGCTCAAGGCCGAGGATGACTTCGCAGACTATACGTAGACGCAGCATCTCTCGTGCCAACTACGTAGAGTACGAAGGGCCGTACAATTAACGCGTTTTGCAACTTGATTGCGTCGATGTCGTATCGGCGAGGATACAGGGCCGTATCTAATCGGATACCGTAGGACCGGTAGGTGAGGACAGCCGGCGGAAGTGATTCCCTACGACGAGCAACTTACGCTGAGATGTTTGCCCCAGTTCGGCGGGGCGGCTGCGTAGGAATTCATGCCAGGGTGGTCTGTATAGGGATCACGAAGCAGATTCAGCAGGCGATCGATCTCAGCATAGTCTTTCTGTTGGGCCTTTTCGATGGCCCCTTGAGCGAGATAATTACGGAGCACATACTTGGGATTGACGCGATCCATTTCTGTTCGTCGCTCGTCATCCCGACTCTGTTCGCTTTGCAGTCGTTCGCGATACTGCCCCGCCCACACATCGAAGCGATCCGGATTCAGGAAATGCTCCCGCAACCGTTCGTTCTTCGCCGCTGGATCGGATGAAAAGGTGCCGAGTTCGCGCCAGAAAATCGTGTAGTCGACACGGCTGCCGACCATGAGCGACTTCAGGTCTTGGAGCAGCGCTTCATCTTCCCCGCGATCCTCCCGCAGGCCGAGTTTCTGTCGCATATGATCTCGATAACACCGATCGACGGTGATCTGGTAGCCATCGAGCGCCGCTTTTAACTCTTCCTTGGGCGCGAGGGGCAACAGGGTTTGTGCGAGACAACTCAGGTTCCAGAGACCGATGTAGGGCTGTTGGTTGAACGCATAACGTCCATTGTAGTCGGAATGGTTGCAGATGAAGCCCGGGTCATAGTCGTCCATGAACCCATAGGGGCCATAGTCGAGCGTCAGCCCCAGGATCGACATGTTATCGGTGTTCAACACACCATGCGACCAGCCGACCGCCTGCCACTGTGCGATCAGCTTGGCCGTGCGCTCCACCACGGCGGCAAACAAGCGGACATATTTGTCGGCGGCCCGCGCAAAATCAGGGAAATGCATCTCGATCACGTAATCGGCCAAGCGCTGCAGATGCTCATGCTGCTTCCGGTAATAAAAAATCTCGAAGCTGCCGAATCGCACGTGCGAGGGCGCCATGCGGACGATGGTGGCGCCGGTTTCCACCTGTTCGCGATAGACTTTGTCATCACTGCCGACCAAGCAAAGGGCGCGAGTCGTCGGAATGCCGAGTCCATGCATCGCTTCGCAACAGAGGTATTCCCGAATGGCCGATCGAAGGACGGAGCGTCCATCTCCATCGCGGGAGAATGGGGTCATCCCTGCGCCTTTGAGATGCAGATCCCAGCGCTCGCCCCGCCCGTTGACGATTTCTCCCAGGAGAATCGCCCGGCCATCGCCGAGCTGCGGCACGTACACGCCGAACTGATGACCGGAATACAACATCGCCAGCGGCTCCATGCCCGGCACCAGCAGGCTGCCGCCGAAGACTCCGGCAAATTCCGGTCGCGCCGCTTCCCGAGGGTCGAGGTCGAGCAACTCCATCGCTGCGGGGTTCGCGCTGATCAGAACCGGCGCGCTGCTGAACGGGGTCGGGTTCACCTTGGCGTAGAACACCTCCGACAAACGCGCGTAGCTGTTGTCGAACGTGAGGGTTTCGAGCGTGTGTGGTGTCATATCATTTTTGATCCCGCCCGTTTTCCCCTTGTCGGAAGTTGGCTTCAAGATCGGACTCCAAGGTGAAGACAAAGATGCGCTCGCCGACCACCGTATCGATGTCGGTGAACAGCGCGGTAATTTTGGCGCCGATCAGATCCGCCACCTGCTCGCAGAGCCGTTCACGCCCCTGGGCAATCAGGTTTTGACGCAACCGCTTGACCATGTCGACGCCTTCGGCCGTTTTGGCCAGTTGTCGCTCCGCCGGTGTGAGCACCCCTTTCAGTCGCACAACCAGCATGTCCCGCACAATGAACACGCGGACTTCATCGGGGCCGCGTCCCAGAAATTCCTGTTCGAATTTGATGATCGCCGTGCGTACGGCCGCTTCCTTTTCTCCTTTGCTGGACACAGGCACGGTCATCTTGCTCCTTGGTGATACAGACATGGACGACCGGATTATAATCACGGCCGCTTCAGGACTCCACCCCCACGGAGGCCGCTGCCGCAACACGGCACTCCCGAGTCGCGATCGACCACGGCATTCGCACCTGCTCTGCCCATTTACGCGGACTTTTTGCTTGCAATTGCGTGGGTTTCACAGATACATCTAACCCAGTTTTCCGGTGGTGCCGACGAGAGGCCGTGATGCGTGCGCGGCCCGGACCCACTCCATTGATGTACTGAGACAGGCAGTAGGGTCTTGCCGGTGTTCCCTCTCGGGAAAGGCCGGGGACAGTGCAGGCCAGTCGTTGGTTCCTTGTGTGAAGGACCGCCGGCTGGCCTGTTTCTTTTCATCACCCGCATGGGGTTCGCGTGTCCTTCTTCGCCCTCGTCCCACTGTTGCCGCTGCTCACGGCTTTCGTCGTGATGACCGGGGATCGAGCGGACCAAGAACAGAACGCCCGATCAGGCCTGTTCCCGATCGCGGCGTCCTTCCTCGGCTCCCTCATCATTCTGGTCATGGTGACGTCGGACGGGCCGATCATGTTCCAATTGTATGATCCGGCCGCCATCGCCAATCTCGCCTTCCCTATCGGCGTCTACATCGACCGGCTCAGCGCCGTCATGATGGTCCTGATCACGGGCGTCACCACGCTCATCTACCGGTATTCGATGGGCTACATGTATCAGGATCGCGGGTATCGCCGGTATCTGGGCATGCTCGGCATCACCACGACCATCCTGCTCTGTATGGTCTCCAGCGCCAATCTCGTGATGCTGTTCATTTTCTGGCAGATTCTCTCCTGGCTGTTGTTTCTCCTGGCGCACAATCACGGGCATGCGGCGACATTGTCCGGCGCCTCCAATACGTTTACGACGTTGCGACTGAGCGATGCGGCCTTTCTCGCGGGCATTGTCCTGGCCTATTCGCTGTACGGCACGTTCGAGTTTCAGACGCTGTTCACACGCGCCGCGGAAACCCCGGTGACCTTGTCGATCTGGCCGGCTCTCGGCTGGGAGATGAACGGCGTCACCGCGGTGACCCTGCTCATTTTCGGCGGCGCCATGGGAAAATCGGCGCAATTCCCGATTCACACCTGGCTGCCGCGATCGTTGTACGCGCCGACGCCGATCCATGCGCTGCTGCATGCCGGCATCATCAACGCGGGGGGGTTCCTGCTGAATCGGCTTGCCCCGCTGTACGGCCTGAGCCCGACGACGCTGCATGTCGTCTTCGTCATCGGCATGCTGACCGCGATCCTCGGCGCCACCATGATGTTGACACAGAACGACATCAAGAAGACTCTCGGATTTTCCACCATCGGGCAGATGGGCTACATGATCATGGAATGCGGCCTCGGCGCGTTTTCCCTTGCCGTCTTTCATCTGATCGCGCACGGCCTGTTCAAAGGGACGGTGTTCCTGAACTGCGGCAACGTGATTCATAAGGCCCGCCAGGAGCCTTCGTTCCCGCCGATCGACCGCGAGACGGAGGAACGCGAATTCTCCAACCTGACCTGGTCGACCGGGTTTTTCACGACTCTGTTGCTGCCCCTGGTCATTCTGTTGGTCACTCACGGCGTGCTGCGAATCCCACTGCTCGAATCGCAAGGAACGGTGATTTTTCTCTTCTTTATTTGGGTCACCTCCTCGCAGGCGATCCTCTCGCTGACGCGCATCCGCGCCGTCGCCTCCTGGAAAGTGTCCGCCGCCATGCTGGTGACGCTGATGATCGTCGTCTTCACCTATCTCTTTGCGGTGGAAAGCTTCACCCATTTTCTGTACCCGAACCCCGACGAGGTGGCCTCCTATTTCAAGGCCGCCGCGCTGCCCGGACGACTGTTCGACAGTTTGGTCATGGGCACGACGTTGTTGACGATTCTGAGCTGGATGTATCTGTATGCCCACGCCCACGGACGCACCATCACCATCCCCGCATGGATCGAGGCCTTCCTCGTGCGCCTGTATGTCCTGTTCATGAACCGGCTCTACTTGGATCAGCTCTATCTCAACATCGGTCGCGTCGTCACGCAGGTCGCCCATCGCCTGGAGAAACGGCTATCGTGACCACACTCAGATTGCGCAGCTCTTGTGGCGCCGCTGCGTCCGTGATCGGAGTCCGGTCATGATTGAGAGTTGGATGACGCCCTGGCTACTCCTGGCAATTCCTCTGTTGGGCGCAGGTCTCGGCCTGCTGCTGAGGGCCTCCCTTCAGCGAATGAAGACGGTGGCCCTGTCGACGACCGGCGTGAGCCTGCTCGCCGTCATCAGCACGTCCCTGGCACAGAGTGAACCGGCTGCCGCCCTGTCGCTGTTGTGCCTGCTCCCGGCCACGGCGTTTCTCACCTTGCTCGGGCAACCCTTGCACCGGGATAACAGTTCAGCCTGGATGATGACCCTAATTCTGCTGGGTGTGGCGCTGGGTATTCTCACGAGCCACACGGCCGCGCATGAGCTCTTGCTCATACTGCTCCTCGGTCTCGTCTGCGGCTTGCTGTATCGTCATCAACCGGGCTCTGCGCCGGCGACCTGGCGAGGGATGTCTTCATTCATCCTGGGCATCATCACTGCCTTGATGGCGTTGGCGCTTCCAGCACCGGCCTCGACGATCGCCTCGCTGGCCACCTGCGCCACGCTGCTGCCCCTGCTGCCCCTGCACAGCGGATTCGTGGCTGCACTGAGCGGACTACCGGGCAATCTTCCCGCATTGTTGGCGTTTATTCTGCCGACGGTCGGATTCCAGAGCCTGTACCTGCTGCTTCCGTCGCTCTCCGGTACGGTACTCCAAACGGTGGCTCTCCTGGCCTTGGCCGGCGCCGTGTATGGGTCGTTGCGGGCCTTGATTCAGTCGCATCCGCTGCCTCGTCTGGGATATGCCTCATCGGCGTTCTTCTGCATGCTCTGGTGGTACGTGGCAGATACGGGAACCGCACCGGTCCAGGCCCTGGTCTATCTCAGCGCCGTGGGGCTCACCACCAGCGGACTCCTGATGGCGTGGTACGCCATCCGCGCGCGGTACGGGGATATCGATTTCCGGGCCCTCGGCGGGCTCGCCTATCCCATGCCTCGTTTCAGCACGCTCCTGGCGCTGTTGGGGCTTGCCGCTCTGGGTATGCCACCGTTCGGCGTCTTTTCCGGCTTCCTAGGCATGCTGCTCACGCCCGCATTCACGCCGTCCGGATCGTTCGCCATCATCATGCTCGTCTGGCTCACGGCCTCCTGGTACTACACCGATCTCATCCAACAGGTCCTGTTCGGACGATCACACCTGGACGTGCGGCATGAAGATTTGCGCCAGACGGAATGGATCTCGCTCATGCTGATGTTGCTGTTGCTTCTGATCTTGGGCATGGCCCCGTCCCGGGTGTTCGAGTCGCACGCCGCTGGTCCATCTGCCACGGTCGCCATGAAGGGTGAGCCATGGACCCGATGATTCGCACCGACGAGCCGGCCGATCTCGAACCGCGCCGCATGGAATTGCGGGGCATGATCCGGCTTGCCAGTGAAGTCATCGCGCAGTATTGGCCCATGCGAACCTTTGTGCACCATAATCCGCTGCACAGCCTCGAGTATCTGCCGTTTACCGAAACGGTCCGCCGTGGCCAGCAGTTCCTCGGCGGCAACGGATACCTTCCCGGCGACCTGTATCGCCGATACGTCAAAACAGGGCGGATTCTGATTCACCACATCGACGACGCGTTGGCCTCCCTGGCGAAGGATGAAGAGGTCGACCTCGGGTCCTGCCGCATTTCACAGCGGGACGTCATGCGTGCCTGTCTCACCCATGGTCTCTCTCGCCCGGCCGAGGAACCGCTCGACCGGCTCATGGAACGAGAACCGAACGAGGAACAGGTAGACGTCTTGGCCGAACGCCTCGTCGCCTTTGCCGTGCCGACCGTGAAGGAACGGATGGCCGCCACGGTGCGCGAAGATGTGGCCGCTCTGGGACGAGACCTCACCTTATCGAGCTGGTGCGACCGGACCCTGGGCACCCGGATCGTGGATCAGATCAACGGCGAACTGATCAAATGGTGCGAAGCCTTCCTCGACGAAGGTCATGCCACCTGGTCGATGCCGGGACGGCGCCAGGGGCTGTATGCAGCCTGGAAGCAGGTGGCCGCGAATGAATGGGCCACCTGCGGCATTGCCGACAGTCGCCGAAAAATTGCGGCGTTGCCCGAACATCCGGAAGACACGGTGCTGGATTGTCTGGAAGCGTTGGCCATCCCGCCAGAATTTCGGCAGGACTATCTGGCCCTCCAACTCGCCGCGCTTCCCGGTTGGGCCGGTTTCATCAAATGGCGGGCCGAAGAAAACGACTATGCCTGGCAACAGGCGTACCCTGTCGGTCTGGTGAAATTTCTCGCCGTGCGGCTGTGGTATGTGCGCGAACTTGTCGAGAAAGTCTGCCAAGAAGAATTAGGCATCGAGGGAAACTATCGCGCGGTGCTGCGGTTTATGGACCAGCAGTCGGCCGGATACTTCATGCGCAAGGAATGGGTCGCCGGCCGCCTGCCGGCCGCCTCTGCGGATCGGGTGGCACGCCTGCACGCGCAAGCGGGTCGCCAGCAAAACAGGGCGGCTCTCTCCCGCGAATGGGAGCAACTCACCCATCATTATCAGATCGAATTCGGCCCGCGCCGGGAACGGGCCACGCAACGGGCGATGGCGCGACGCCTGCTCACGCTCGCCCAGGCGCTTGAGATCGTGCCGACCCTCTTGATGGACGCACACCCGGCCGCTCTTCGCCGGCTCCTGGATTGGATGGCCACCTTTCCCGAGTCGGCGCATGGCCCGGTCTGGCTGAAGGCGTTTGAGGCCGGCTATCAAGATCATCTGTTCGGCATGCTGCGGCGAGCGCCGACCAAACCGCAACCGGCTGCACCGGACGGGCAACCGCCGGTCCGCCCCCATTCTCAATCGGTCTTGTGCATCGACGTGCGATCCGAGCCGTTCCGCCGTCACCTGGAATCGACCGGCGCCAACGAGACCTACGGCTTCGCAGGATTTTTCGCCGCCCTCATTCGATACCGCGCGTGGGGCAAGGAGCATGACACGGAGCAGTTTCCGGTCATCATGCGCGCCAAGAACGAAGTCCGGGAAATCCCCCGCAGCTATTTGGACCACTATGTGTCGAAACACCAGTCCCGGGCCAAACTGGTCCACGCGGGTCACACGCTGCTGCACGACTTGAAAGAAAACGTCGTCACGCCGTATGTGATGGTCGAATCGCTCGGCTGGTTTTACGTCCTGCCCATGATTGGCAAGACCTTCCTGCCCGCCCTGTACAAACGCCTGACCAACTGGATCCGCCGGTTGTTTGTCCCGCCGATCGCGACCATTTTAACCGTCGACAAGCTGGCGCCGGCGGAAACCGAAGAAATGGTGGTCTCCGAGCAACGCGCGCTGATCTGGAAAGCCCTGCGCGATCGGCTTGGCCTGCACGGTTCGCGAGTCGAAGCCGAGTTTGTCGAGGCACTGCGACGGCGGGCCTTGGACGAGGATGCGCCGGTGGAACCTTTCCTCAGCGAGGCCGCCCGGGCAGTCGATCTGTCGAGCGAGCAATTGACCACGTTTGTGGATGAATTGCGGCGGCACTACCGGATCAACCGGCGCGCGGCATCGCGCCAGAAGGAACGCATCACTCGCACCGGTTTTACTCTCGACGAGCAGGTCCTGACCCTCGAAACGGCCTTGCGTATGATGGGCCTGGTGCGAAATTTCGCTCGATTGGTACTCTTCTGCGCTCACGGCAGCACGACAGAAAACAATCCGTTTGAGTCGGCGCTGGACTGCGGCGCCTGCGGCGGGAACGAGGGGAAACCCAATGCCCGTGTGCTGGCCGCGATGGCCAACCGCGCTCCGGTGCGGGAGCGACTGGCGAAACGCGGCCTCGTCATTCCGCCGGATACGCATTTCCTGGCGGGGCAGGTCGATACCACGACCGATGACGTGCAGCTGTTCGATCTCGAAGACGCGCCGCCGACTCACCGCAAGGATGTGGCTCGCCTGTATGACGATTTACGGGAAGCGGCCCAGCTTACCAGCCAGGAGCGCTGCACCAGATTTCCCGACGTCGGTGCTGTCCTGCCATTGGACAAGGCATCAGGCCATGTGGCCGCACGAAGCGCGGACTGGAGTCAGGTGCGGCCCGAGTGGGGCTTGTCCGGCAATACCGCCTTCATTATCGGCCGGCGGGAACTGACAAAGGGGCTGAACCTGTCCGGGCGCATTTTTCTGCAATCCTACGATTATCGCGAAGACCCGACGGATCGCTGGCTCGAAGTGCTCCTCACCGCCCCGCAAGTGGTGGCGCAGTGGATCAACATGGAGCATTATTTCTCGGCCGTGGACAACGACGTGTATGGAAGCGGGAGCAAGATTTATCACAACGTCGTCGGCCGCCTCGGGATCATGTCAGGCCCCTGGAGCGATCTTCGCCTCGGCCTGGCCTGGCAAACCGTCATGAACGATGAGCTGCCCTACCATGAGCCGATGCGCTTGATGACGCTGGTGGAAGCCTCGCGATCCCGGATCGAAAAACTCATCGCGCGGCACGAGATTCTGCAACATTTCTATCACAACGAATGGGTCCACCTGGCCGCGTTGGATCCTGAGGACGGCACCTGGTACCGCTACATGCCGTCGGGAGTCTGGCGAAGGGTTCAGCATCCAAGCGAGACCGCACAGGCTGGGTAAACACCCGATGTGGCATACTGCGATCACTTTCAAAGGAGTCGAGACATGGCCGCACTCACATTGCATCCCATGAAGGAAATTCGCGTCATCGTGTCCGGAGAGCACCGGCCGTTCGTCACGGAATTGCTGGATAAGGTCGAGGCGACCGGGTACACGATCATCGGCAACATTTCGGGGAAGGGGCACCATGGCGTGCGCGAGGCGCACTTCATGTTCAGCGAGCAGGAAAGCCTGGTCATGATCATGGCGGTGGTACCGCAAGAAAAAGTGGAGCCGGTGTTGGCCGGATTGCGGCCGCTGTTCGACCGTCACTCAGGGGTCATGTTCGTGTCCGATGTGTCCGTCAGCCGGCGGGAATATTTCGGAAAGAAGAGCAGTCCATCCTGACGGGGAGACCGGGAAGCCGCGGCTGGCGAGCCCGCAGGAGCCGAGACCGACCTTGTCTTCTCATGAGTGATTGTCTACAATGTGCCCCCGTTGGCCTGTAAGAGGAAGGACGGCACGTGAAGGGATTACGGTTCGAACGGCTCGGGCGCGATCGCCACTACAACATCATTTTCCACATCGGCAGCAGCTACGTGCCGGTGAGCGACGAGACCATCGACGAACTGAAGGAGCACAGCCTGTTGTCCTCCGAACGTTTCCTCGACCTCCTCATCGACAAAATCGGCTACACCACCTACCTCAAAGAACAGATCCGCGGGGAACTCCAAGCCTCCGGCGACCCCATGACCCAGATGACCGTCCTGCAGGGCGCCATCCGGGAGCTCTAATCCGGTTGCTGAAACAGGCGGCCAACTTCGTTCTCGGCTCGAAACATCCTCACCGTACCCCGAGGGTACGCTTGCGGTGTTTTCCTCGACTGCGGCCTTGCTGGCCGTCCGTTTGAGCAACCGGTGAATTAACGAATACCTTCTCCCTCTACGATTGAAGGCTCGTCTATGATCTCTTGCTTGACGGCCATCACTTAGCGATCGTTTTAGTATGATCCTGGATGTACTCCGCATCAATGACATGGTCGGGAAGCTGTCGAAGCGACGGTAGATTCAGTCTAATCGCACCCAGGTCACATTGAGCGTGATGATTCGGGCAAAGCACAAGCATGTTGCTTGGCAAGTCCGGGCCATTGTGAAGATAGCCAAGCGGTCGGAGGTGGTGTGCTTCCGCATAGTCAAACCATCCCCAGAGGAACAGCAAGACCATACATCTGACATTGGTTATGATGACGGAGCTTAAGAGCTCGTACTGCTTCTGTATCGCGAATGACCCTTTGCAGAATCGTCTTCCGCCGCTCTGGATCTGTCGCGTCATCGACATCGCTTGCAATTAATTCACCGTGGTATGAAAAAGGTGGTGCTATCTTTCTGGGGTGAAACAGGATGTTCAGAGCGGACCCGCTCGCTAAGTAACGACTCGACTGCAGCGCGGGCGTTGAAGTAACCACTCGCTGCGCTTAAAACGGCGCGCAGTTCTCCTGAGATCACCCGAAAGCCAACGGACGACACGCTCGTCGAATGCTTCAGCATTCAGCCTCAGCCGTCGGGTGCATGCATCATGAATAGATCTTTCCGCAGAATCGTAATTGCTAAAACGGTGCGCGGCGAGCTCGCGTGTGGCAACCTTCCGCACCGCCTCCAAGGGGACGTCAGATGCAGAATGCTTTGACGCGCTTGCAGAGTAGGCAGTCAAGATCTCTCGCAGGACATCCAACACCTCCTCAGTGGGCGCATACCAGTATCCCTCCAGACTCAACCGGATACGATGGATCGTAGAACATGCTTAGCTGGTCAATAACCTGCTCGCCTTCTCGAATGCATTTAGCACCACATCTTTCCGCCGAGTCGAGGGCATCGTCAACCGCCTCCCAGCGAGAGCGACTCATGCGGATTCGGAAGATTAGCATCAAAAGAGCCCGCAATCTGCGCCTTCGCACGCGACCCGCGAGCCATATAGGATCAGAGGTTGGCCCTCAATCCCCTGTCTGGCCACTGGCGTGGAGGGCGTTCATGATAGCGTTTTTCTTGGCGGGATCTTTTTCGAAGCGGATGGCTTTGGAGAAGTTTTCGGCGGCGCTTTCCCGCTTGCCCTTGGCGGCGTAGATTCTGCCGATGCCGTAGAGCGCTTGCGCCTCCTCGGGGTTGGCTTTCACGGCGCGATTGAAGGACTCCATCGCCTCGGTCGGGCGGGATTGCTCCATCAACAACCAGCCCAGCGCGGTGTGAGCCGGGGCGAGGTCCGGGTTGGCTTCCGTGGCCGCACGATACTCTTTGACGGCGAGATCCATGCGGCCTTTGGTTTCGTACACCCCGCCCAACGCGAAGTGAATTTCCGCATCGTTCGGGTTCAGGCGCAGCGCCTCCTTGTAAGCCTGGAGCGCCGGTTCGAACTTCCCCTGCTCTGCCAGCGCGCAGCCGAGATTCGCATGGGCGACGCCGTCGTTCGGATTCAGCTTGATCACTTCGCGATATTGGGGAATGGCCATTTCGAGCCGGCCCTGCTCCTGATAGGCGACGCCCAGGTTCGTGCGCGCGGCGGCGAATGCCGGATCGAGTTTCACCGCTTCCCGGTATTCTTTGATCGCCATTTCGAGATGGTTCGCCCGCTCGTGGATCTGGGCCAGGAAATAATGGGGATAGGCGGACTGCGGCGCCAGCCGCGCGGCTTCTTTGTAGAACACCACCGATTGTTCCGATTGGCCGGATTGCGCCAGGAACAGGCCTTGCACCAGGTTCATGTGCGGATTGTCGGGATGCTGCTTCAGGACGGTTTGTACCCATTCCCCTACCCGCTCGATGTCCCCCGTTTCCTGCAATGCATGCGCATGGACCCGCCAGGCGTCGGCATACTCGGCGCGAATCAGATGCGTGACGTTCAAGGCGAAGTAGGCACGGGGGTCCTTTTCGCCGGTGGCTTCGAGCGCTCGGACCCAGGTCCCGGCTTCATACCCTAACCGGTCCCAATCACCCGCAAGGAGGGCCGTTTCAATCTGGTTGATAGGCTGATTCATGAGATGGTTCAGTGCGCCGGTCAGCGCGTCAATGCATCCTGCACATCCGGCGAGGTCGCCTGCATGCGCGCGCCGAGGATGGGATACCGTGCGGTGATTTTTTCTTTCATGAGCCAGGCGATGGTGCGATAGGACCAGTGCCCCTTCACGCCGGATCGCAATTTGGCGATGTATTCCGCTTCGGCATAGTCCATCTTGAACAGGCAGCGCACGGAAAACCCGAACGGAATGGCGTAGAGCGCGGCTTCCTGGCTGGATTTCTTCAGCCGTTCGATATCCGACTTCACATGCCCCATCGCTTCTCGATATTCCTGTTCGAGCCCGGCTTCGGCCAGGATGGGCGGCGTGTCGAACCCATGCACGGTGGTGAAATTCTGCTGCACCTGCTGGCAGCGGCGATGCCGGTGCATATCGCGCCAGCCGCCGATATCCATCAGGACGTCGAAAATAAAGGCGTATCCGCTGCGAAATTCCTTGATCAATTCATCATACGGACCGCGTTTCTGAAACGCGACTTCCAGGGTGTCTTGCTTTTGTTTGTCGGTCCAGTCCCGGACGACGGCGAGAATCTTTCGATACGGGGCTTGAGAAGCCCGATAGAGCAATGTCGTCACCACTTCGTCCAACGGGTCGTGGGGCTCGATCAAATCCACTGGCTCTGCGGCCCCATAGGCGGATGGTTCATCCAATCCGGTGCCTTTCAGCACGTCCTTCGCGTAGCGGGCAAGGTCACTGTACACGTCGGCTTGATAGACATTCGGTTTTGCGTACCGCGCCAGGGTCGGAGCCATCGGCTCGCCTGATCCGGCCGCCTGACCCGACAACTCACCCCAGAGATTGACCGGCGGCTTGCGACAGGCTTCCTGTAAATCCTCCCCAATCTGGCGCAATTCCGGCATCTGCGAAGACAGCAATCGGGTGATCTGTTTTTCGAGCGTCCTGATGCTGACGACCTGCCCGACATTGGTCTGCGCCGCCAAAGGCAGCAGGTAGCGAGTGACATCGAAGGCGCGCGCGGTGATGGCCCGTTGATAGGCAGCGGGGGTCATGCTTTCCGGGCGAGGCTCACGCTCGGTGAGGAACTGACTCAAGGGGTCATGCAGGGCGCGATAGACGGTCGAGAGCCCGCGCAGAATGCCGAGATAACTCGCCTCGATCTCCTGTCCGCGAATGGTGCCGGGTACAAACCAGCTCGAGGTGGCAAAATTCTGATACCGGCTCGACTTGGCCTGCCCGTCCCACACCGGTTCGTCCTCCAGTCGGATGGCGGCGAGTTCGGAAATCTGCTCGAAGCAGATAATGACGTGGCCGAGGTCGGCGATCGACCCATGCCCATAGTCGAAATAAAACTGTTCCCAGAATTTTTCGGATGAATGGCCGTGCACCCACTTGATGCTCTCTTCGATCGAGTCCGGAGACCGGCTATACCGCGCGAGGGCATAGGCGGACTTCTCCGGAGGCATCGGAGCCAGGGCGATCACGCGGCGGGCTGAAGTCGTCATAGGCTTGAAGTATGAGAGAGAGCGGCTTCTGAAGCGAACGTGCTGCCGCGACGGTACCATGCCATTTTTTACAAGGAGGGCACTATACGCCCGCAGCGAAGAGGGTGCAACATCGGCGTCTTTCGTCACCCATGGTCTCGGCGAGATACGGTCTCTTGCTCGATGATCACCTCGTGAGTCGTTCCTCATCCTGTTTCACCGGATAGACCGCCCACTGCGTTGACTTGCCCGCAAGCCCGCCGTTATAGTCCCGCTCGAACAACCGCGAATCCACGACTAGAGCCATGATTAAGGCCATCAAAGGCGTTAAAGATCTCCTGCCGGAAGAGTCCCCGCGTTGGCGATTCATCGAGGATACCGCGCGGCGCTGGGCGCTCAACTACGGATTTCAGGAAATTCGCGTCCCGATCTTCGAGACCACGACGTTGTTTGCGCGCAGTATCGGGGCGACGACGGACATCGTCGAGAAGGAAATGTACACCTTCGCGGATCGCGACGGCTCGTCCCTGACCCTGCGGCCGGAAGGGACGGCCGGGACGGTTCGCGCGTTCATCGAACATAACCGCGCCGCCGATCCCAGACCGCAGAAATATTGTTATGCCGGTCCCATGTTCCGGCACGAACGGCCACAGGCCGGACGGCTGCGGCAGTTTCATCAGTTCGGGGTGGAATCCTTCGGCGTATCCGATCCACGGGCCGATGTCGAGGTCCTATCGCTCCTATGGAGATTGCTCTCTGATCTCACCCTGCCGGGGTTGACCCTTGAAATCAACAACCTCGGGTATGCCGAGGATCGGGCCCGGTACAAACCGCTGCTCGTGGCGTTTTTGAAGGGTGTCGAAAGCCGTCTCTGCGGGAATTGCCAGCGCCGGATCGAGGCGAATCCATTGCGGGTATTGGACTGCAAGGTTCCTGAATGCCGGGCCGCCACCGATGAGGCGCCCCGCTTGGCTGATTCCCTGTCACCGCCGGCACGAGACCATTTCGAACGGGTGACGGCAGGCCTCCGGTCGGTTGGCATTCCCTTTCATATGAACCCGCGCCTGGTTCGGGGCCTTGATTATTATTGTCTCACGGCCTTCGAGGTCACCTGTTCGCACTTAGGGGCGCAAAACGCCGTGGGTGCCGGCGGACGCTACGACGGTCTCGTCGAACAGCTAGGGGGAGCCGCTGTCCCGGCGGTAGGATTTGCCGTCGGCCTTGAACGGATTGCGTTGATGTTGCCCGAGACGTTCATTGTGCCCTCCACCCCGAGAGTCTATGTCGCGGCCTTCGGCACCCAGGCAGTGGATGCCGGGTTCGTCCTGCTTGATGAGCTTCGCCGGACCGGTGTGCCGGCGGATATGGATTTTCGCTCCACGTCCCTCAAGGCTCATCTCAGGCAAGCCGATCGCCTTGGAGCTCTCTACACCATTCTGCTGGGCGATGATGAGGTCGACAAAGGCATTGCCACCGTCCGCAATATGCAGACGAAATCGCAGGAAGAGGTTCCCATCCACGATCTCGCGGCCGCATTCCGGGACCGACTTCTCAACAAGTAATCCCGCTCCTTTTCTAGTTGACTTTCACGCCCAAAATTCGTACGCTCCGCTTGCAAGATCGAATATATAAGTATTTGATTATTAAGATATACTAAAGTTTTTCCACAGGCACATTTTTTTATGGGCGCGCTGAAGATTGGTCTCCTGTTATCCACACCCCCGTCACACCCGAGCGTGGAGACGGTGGCCGCTCTCTCGTCTGAAGCATTAGGCCAAGGTGCCGACGTGTATGTGTACTGCATCGACGAAGGGGTGAAGAATCTTCGTGACCCCCGGTATGCGGAACTCGTCGGTCGCGGGATGAAGTTGTTCGTCTGTGCGTACGGGTGTCAGCAACATGGCGTATCGACGGATCAACTCGATCCCCGCATCTCACTCTGTGGGTTAGTCGTGCTGTCGAATATCGTGAACGGCTGCGACCGATTTCTGGCCTTCACCTAATGGTTTCGTAGGGATTGTATTGTGACCGCGACCGCTTCCATTGCGCTGATTATCCGTGCCAATCCTCTGACATCCGCCGTTCCGGTCGAGGCCCTTCGCATTGCCTTGGGGTTGGCTGCGGGTGAAAATCCCATCACCGTCATTCTGATGGGACCTGCGGTTCATCTCTTGGTTGAAGAGTCGGACGATATTATCGATCTGGAGATCCTCGAAAAATATCTCCCTTCCTTCGAGCATCTGCAGATTCCATTTATTCTCGTGTACCCTTCGGGCCCGCGCCCTGACATGCAGGAAGGATTTGCGGTCACCGACGGTACAGTAGAATCGGCCCGGCAGGCCATGGAAGCAGCTGACCGGGTCTTGGTGTTTTAGAAGGGGGGTGTCGATGGCAAAGCATAAGACTCTCTACCTCCTTCGCCGGCCGATTTCTGATCCGGCCGGGTCGCTGTTACCCTCTGCGGCCGATGCTCAACTTGCTGATCGAGTATCCCTCGTTCTTCTAGAGGCCGCTGTATCTACGACTCCTTTATTTCCCGGCCCCATCTATATCCTCCACCATGACTCTGGTACACCGATTCAAGGTTGTTCCGGAAAACCAATTTCCTATCGAGAGCTGGTCACCTTGATTGCTGAGCATCATTCGACCATTGTGCTGTGATCCGGACGCTCTTCTCTTATATATCTTCTTAATAAAGAGAAGATCCGGAGCCGTCGGAGTAGGAGTAGGACGTGTGGGTTCTGTGGATGAACGTGAAGTACTGCGTGGGTATTGACGATGGAAGATCCTGGCCCATGTTGATGAGATGGTGTATAAGGCAGGGGGCCTTCAGGGATAACGTGAGGGGGCCTGTGTACGAGGGATTGCGATGATTGTAGGAATGATTCGATGTCCACAGGAACGCCGAAAAGATTCCCAGCGCCGCATCAATAGAATCGCGTGGTCCTATGTATTTGTCCACACCTGTGTATAAGCCTGTGAACATTCGTAAGTAATTGAAATGCAAAGATGAATCAGATGTGGAACGACGCATTGGAGTACATTCAGGAGAAGGTGCCGAAACAGGTCTATGAAACCTGGTTCACTCCGGTGGTGCTGGACCGGATTGAAGAGACGACCGCCTATCTCGCCGTTCCGAACAAGTTCTTCGGCGACTGGCTCGGGGAGCATTATCACGATTTGCTGGCGGAAGCGGTCTCAGCTGCCCAGGGCGGCGGGCGTCTGGACGTCTCCTTCGTGGTCAATCAGAAACAGGCTCCCGCTCAGGCACAGCCGGATCAGTCTGCGCCGGATACGGCCGGGCGCGGATTCATGGCCTCGCGCTCCAAGCGCGGCATTCAGCTCAATCCTAAATATACGTTCAAAAGTTTCGTGGTCGGCGCCGGAAACCAGTTCGCCCACGCCGCCTGTATGGCCGTGGCCGAGCAACCGGCGAAAGCCTACAACCCGTTATTTCTGTATGGCGGTGTGGGATTGGGGAAGACCCATCTGCTGAATGCCATTGGAAACTATCTGGCTGAGCGCAGTGATCTGCGGATCGCCTATCTGACGACGGAACAGTTTACGAATGAGGTCATCAACTCCATTCGCTACGACAAAATGATCGACCTCCGGAAGCGCTACCGCAACGTCGATATGTTGATGATCGACGACATTCAGTTTTTGGCGGGCAAGGAGCGGACGCAGGAAGAATTCTTTCACACCTTCAATACCCTGTATGAAGCGCATAAACAGATCGTCCTCTCAAGCGACCGTTTTCCGAAGGACATGCCCGATATTGAAGAGCGGCTTCGGTCTCGGTTTGAATGGGGGCTCATCGCCGATCTGCAGCCGCCGGACGTCGAAACCCGGATCGCCATTCTGCGGAAGAAATCCGAGGATGAACGGATTGCCCTGCCCGAAGACGTGATCCATTTTCTGGCGAACACGATGAAGAACAACATCCGTGAGTTGGAAGGCTCCCTCGTGCGAGTCGGCGCCTATTCCTCGCTGACGGGGCAAGCGATTACGCTGGAGATGGCGAAGAACGTCTTGCGCGATCTCATCGGCGATAAAAAGAAGATCGTGTCCATCGAAGACATCCAAGAGGCCGTGGGATCGAAATACCATGTGAAAATTGCCGATCTGAAATCGCGCCGGCGGAGTAAAACGCTGGTGCATCCCCGCCAGATCGCCATGTATCTCTGCCGTGAACTGACCGACGCCTCATTTCCTGAGATCGGCCGCCAGTTCGGGGGGAAGGATCACACCACGATCATTCACGCCTGCCGGCAGATCACGAAAGCCAAAGAGGCCGACAGCGCTTTGCACACGACGCTGGAAGGCTTGAAAGAACAGATCTTGAGGGCCTGAGCGCCCTCTGAGGGAGACCGACCATGAAGGTACGCATCGGACGAGAGGAATTGTTGACGGGCCTGCAGCGCGTGCAGGGTGTCGTGGAAAAACGCAACACCATGCCGATCCTCTCGAACATTCTGCTGGAGGCCAAACACGACGGGGCTGAAATCGTCGCGACGGATCTCGAGATCGGCATGCGGGGGTTGTATAAGGCCACGGTGTTGGAGGCCGGCGGCGTCACCATTTCGGCGCGCAAACTGTACGAGATCATCAAGGAACTGCCGAGCGGCGAGATCGAACTCACCTCCGGCGATAACAACTGGACGACCATCCAATTCGGAAAAAGCCAATTCAAAGTCGTCGGCCTCCCGAGCGGCGATTATCCCGCGCTGCCCTCGATCGAACGGGAGGGACTGACGCCGCTGGCCGGGGCGGGCCTGTTGGAATTGATCCGCAAAACCCTCTTTGCCGCCGGTGACAACGACGCTCGTTACATCCTCAACGGCCTGCTCGTCAGCTTGACGACGACCGAAAAGAAGACGACGCTGTTGCGCCTGGTCGGCACCGACGGTCATCGCCTGGCGGTGGCGGAACGAGAGGTCGGGAGCCCGAACACGAAACCCCTGGCGCAGGACATCAAGGCGATCATCCCGAAGAAGGCCGCTCAGGAAATGCGGCGCCTGCTCGAAGAGGGAGGCGACGAAGAGCCGCTGATCGGGTTTACGAAAAACCTGATGATCTTCCGCAAGAGCGGCCTGCTGCTGACCTCGCGCCTCATGGAAGGGAATTATCCCAACTATCAGCAGGTGGTGCCGAAGGAAAGCGGCAAGCGCATTGTGGTCCATCGAGGATTGTTGGAGAGTGCCTTGCGCCGTGTGTCGGTGTTGTCGAAGGACAAGGCCAACGCGGTCAAGGTGTCGTTCGCCCCGGGCGGCATGACATTGTTCTCCAGTAATCCGGATTATGGGGAAGCCACGGAAGAATTGGCGGCTCGGTACGAGGGTGAAACGCTGCATACCGGCTTCAACGCCCGATACCTTTTGGACGCCTTGAGCGTCATGGACGGAGAATCGGTCTCGTTGCAGATGGACACGGCCTTGAGCCCCTGCCTGATTCAGGAAGCCGAGAGCCCGGGATTCAAATGCGTCGTGATGCCGATCAAGATCTAGCATCAAACATGACCTGTTTCAGGATACTCAACACAATCGTCCGGCAAGGCCGCAGCGAGTGGAGGGCCGAGGCGTACCCTGGCGGTACGTTGAGGGCCTGCACGATGCGAGAACGCCGCCGGCGGATGTGTTCAGTATCCTGCTAGGAGCTGAATGGCCAAGGACGATCAGCAGGACAATTCTACCAAGCCCAAATCCGACAGTTACAGCGCGGATCAAATCAAAGTACTCGAGGGTCTCGATGCCGTCCGCAAACGGCCTGCAATGTATATCGGCAGCACGGGCGTCGACGGGTTGCACCATCTCGTCTACGAAGTCGTGGACAACAGCGTCGACGAACACATGGCCGGTTTCGGGGAAGCGATCGAAGTCACGATCCATATCGACGGCAGCGTCACCGTCGTCGATAACGGACGCGGTATTCCCACCGGGATGCATTCCACCCAAAAGAAATCCGCCGCGGAAGTGGCCCTCACCGTCCTGCACGCAGGAGGCAAGTTCGAGCAGGGCGCCTATACGGTGTCCGGCGGGTTGCACGGTGTCGGCATCTCGGTCGTCAATGCCCTGTCCGAATGGCTGGAGTTGGAGATCTGGCAAGACGGCCAGGTGTTCGAGCAGCGCTATGAGCGCGGAAAACCCCAGGCGCCGCTGGCCGTCACCGGCAAAACCAAACGCCGCGGCACCAAGGTGCGCTTCAAGCCCGACGGCCAAATATTCGAAACACTGGAATTCAGCTTCGACGTCTTGGCGCAGCGGCTCCGGGAACTCGCCTTTCTCAATAAGGGCCTAGCCATCACGCTGAAGGACGATCGCAAGGAAAAGGAACAAGTCTTCCACTACAAGGGCGGCATTGTCTCCTTCGTCGATCACCTCAACGAAGCCAAAACTCCTCTCCATAAGCCGATTTATGTACAGACAGAACGGGCAGACCTCATTCTGGAAATTGCGTTGCAATACAACGACGGCTATGCCGAAAACTTGTTTTCCTTCGCGAACAATATCAACACGAAGGAAGGCGGCACGCATCTGGTCGGGTTCAAAGCCGCGTTGACGCGCACGATCAATAGTTACGCCAACGCCAATGATCTCCTGAAGAAAGATACGGAATCGTTGAGCGGCGACGATGTGCGGGAAGGGTTGACGGCGGTTGTCAGCGTCAAAGTTCGGAACCCGCAATTCGAGGGACAGACCAAGGCGAAACTCGGTAATAGCGAAGTGAAGGGTATCGTCGAGGCGGCCGTCAACGACGCGCTCGGCACCTACTTCGAAGAGAATCCTCCCGTCGCTCGCAAAATCATCGGCAAGGCCATCGATGCGGCGCGTGCTCGCGAGGCCGCGCGGAAAGCGAAAGATCTCATCCGGCGAAAAAGCGCTCTGGATGGCGGATCCTTGCCCGGCAAGTTGGCCGACTGTTCCGAAAAAGATCCGGCCTTGAGCGAACTGTTCATCGTCGAGGGAGATTCCGCCGGTGGATCGGCCAAACAGGGCCGCGACCGGAAGTTCCAGGCCATCCTCCCGCTCAAGGGAAAAATCCTCAATGTCGAAAAAGCGCGTTTCGATAAGATGCTCAGCAGCGATGAAATCCGTACGCTGATTCTGGCGCTTGGCACAGGCATCGGCCGCAAGAAAGAAGACTCCGACAAGTCGGACAAGGACGCGTTCGACATCGCCAGGACGAGGTATCACAAAATCGTGCTGATGACCGACGCCGACGTGGACGGCAGCCACATCCGCACGCTGCTGCTCACCTTCTTCTTCCGCCAGATGCCGGAGCTATTGGAGCGGGGCTACATCTACATCGCGCAACCTCCCCTCTTTAAGGTGAAGAAAGGCAAGACGGAACGGTATCTCAAGGACGAGCCGGCGATGAACGAATATCTCGCGGATCTCGCCGTTGAGGGAGTAGAAGTCTCTCTCGAGAACGGGAGAGAGTTCGTCACGGGTCGCCGGCTCCTGCCGCTTCTCAAGAAGCTGATCGCCTTCGAAAGTCTGTTGCATAAGGTCAACAAGAAGCACCATGAAGCCAACATGCTGCGGGCGTTTGTCGATGAACCGACGTTGACGCGAGAAGTCTTGAAGGATCCGGCGTCGCTGCGCTCGGTCGTTGACCATGTGAAGGCGACACTCGCGCTGGTCTACCCGAAGGCGGAGCCGACGATCGATATTCTTGAGGACGAAGAGCATCAATCGAGCAAACTGGTATGCAAGGTGGCCACTGGCGGCATCGCGTATGAGTTGCACGTGACGCACGAGTTGGTCGGATCGGCTGACTTCCGCGAACTGCAAAAGCAGGCTCCCTCGGCGATCGGGCTAGGAAAACCTCCCTACAAGATCAAGATCAAGGAGGCCGAGATCCTCAAGAACGGGTCGGCGGAGCTGGTCCAGGCCATCCTCGAAGAAGGCAAACAGGGCTTGAACATTCAACGGTATAAAGGTCTGGGCGAGATGAATCCGGGCCAACTCTGGGAAACCACCATGGATCCAGAAAAGCGGACCTTGTTACGCGTCAACCTCGAAGACATGACCGGTGTCGATGAAATTTTCACGATTTTGATGGGCGATGAAGTGGAGCCCCGGCGTAACTTTATCCAGCAACATGCGCTGGAAGTCCGGAATTTGGACGTATAGCGCCGCGTGTGAAGCGTCGCTCGTATCTCGTCGTTCGTCGCGAGTCGGAATAGAGGATCGTGCTGCACGATACCAAACTTAATCATGAACGTTTCACGTTTCACGATGGGCGCTTCACGAGGGAAACATGCCGCCAGATGAACGACTAGGCCAAATTGCGATCGAAGACGAGATGCGCTCGTCGTACCTTGATTACGCGATGAGCGTGATCGTCGGTCGCGCGCTGCCCGATGTGCGAGACGGGTTGAAACCGGTCCACCGTCGCATTTTGCACGGCATGAACGAGATGGGGCTGGCTGCCAACCGGCCCTACCGCAAATCGGCGAAAATCGTCGGCGAAATCATGGGTAATTACCATCCCCATGGCGACTCCGCGATCTATGACACGCTGGTGCGGATGGCGCAGAACTTCAACATGCGCTACATGCTGGTGGACGGCCAGGGCAACTATGGATCGATGGACGGCGATGCAGCGGCGGCCATGCGGTATACCGAGGCCCGGTTGACCAAGCTGGCCGAGGAATTGCTGGCGGATATCGAAAAAGAGACGGTCGACTTCGGGCCCAACTACGACGAGTCGCGCGTCGAGCCGCTCGTCTTGCCCTCGCGGGTGCCGAATCTCCTCGTCAACGGCGCGGGCGGCATTGCCGTCGGGTATGCGACCAACATTCCCACGCATAATTTGGGCGAAGTCATCGAGGGGTTGCTCCTGCTGCTTGAAAACCCCGAGGTGACAATTGCGCAGCTGATGAAAAAAATTCCTGGGCCGGACTTCCCAACCGCTGGATTCATCTACGGCACGTCCGGCATCAAGGATGCGTATGAGACTGGTCGCGGGCTTCTCACGGTCCGGGCCAAGGTGGCCATCGAGACGGACGAACGCACCGATCGCGAGCGCCTCATCATCACTGAAATTCCGTACCAGGTGAATAAGTCCAAGCTGATCGAAAAAATTGCGGACTTGGCGCAGGAAGACCGCGTAACCGGCATTTCGGATATTCGGGACGAGTCCGACCGCGAGGGGGTCCGGGTCGTCATCGAACTGAAGCGCAATGAGATTCCGCTCGTGGTGTTGAACAATTTGTATAAACACAGTCAGTTGCAGACGACCTTCGGCGTCAACATGCTGGCCCTCGTCAATAACCGGCCGGAGGTGTTGAACCTCAAGCGGATCCTCGAAGCCTTTGTCGAGCACCGGCGCGAAGTCGTCGTGCGACGCACGGCGTACGATCTGCGCAAGGCGGAAGAACGCGCCCATATCCTCGAAGGGCTCAAGATCGCCCTGGATAACCTGGATGCCGTCATTGCCCTGATCCGGCGCTCGCAATCGCCCGACGTGGCGCGCGCGGGCTTGATGCAGCAGTTCCAGTTGTCGGAAATCCAAGCCAACGCGATCCTCGAAATGCGGCTCCAGCGGCTCACGCAACTGGAGCGCGACAAGTTGGTGGAAGAGTATCGCGAAGTCCTGAAGACCATTGAATACCTGCGCTCAGTTCTCGGCAGTGAAGCGTTAGTGCGTAAGATCATCCGTGATGAACTGTCGGAGATTAAAGAGAAGTATCAGGACGAACGGCGCACGAAGATCGTCAAAGAAGAAGCGGAACTGACGCTTGAGGACCTGATTGCCGAAGAAGAAGTCGTGGTGACGATCTCGCATGCCGGGTATATCAAGCGGAACGCGGTCACCCTGTATCGCGCGCAGCGGCGGGGCGGTAAAGGGAAGATTGCCATGGGCATCAAGGAAGAGGATTTTGTCGAAACCCTCTTCACGGCCTCCACGCACGACGCCCTACTCTTCTTTACCGACGCGGGCAAGGTCTATTGGCTCAAGGTGCACGAAATTCCCGAGGCGAGCCGGGCCGCCAAGGGCAAAGCCTTGGTCAATTTGCTGGCTCTCTCCAAAGACGAGAAGGTCACCGCCACGCTGCCGGTCAAAGAATACCGGGCCGACCGGTTTGTCATCATGGGCACCAAGCAGGGCGTCATCAAGAAGACGGAACTGTCGGCCTACAGCAATCCTCGCCAGGGTGGCATCATTGCGCTCTCGCTCGATGCGGGTGATAAATTAATCGGCGTGGACCTCACCGACGGCCAGCGAGAAATTCTGTTAGGCACCAAGCAGGGCATTACCATTCGGTTCAAGGAAGAAGATGTGCGGGCCATGGGACGCACGGCCCACGGCGTACGCGGAATTACACTGGAGGCGGGTGATGAGGTGATCGGCATGGAGACCATCACGCCCGATTCCACGACAGCGATTCTCACGGTGACCGAAGGCGGTTACGGGAAGCGCACGCCGGTCAATGAGTATCGCGTGCAGGGTCGTGGCGGCAAGGGCATCATCAGCGTGAAGACTACGGAGCGGAACGGCGCGGCCGTTGGATTCCTCCAGGTTCGGGACGAGGATGAAATTATGCTGATGGCTGCGCAAGGCAAAGTGTTGCGCTGCAAAGTGGACGACATTCGTGAAATCGGACGGAACACCCAAGGCGTACGCCTGCTCGATATGGATGGTGATGAGGACCGCGTCGTGGCCGTGGTGCGGCTGGTCGAACGCGAAGAAGGGGTGCCCGAAGAGGGCGACTAGCGACTCCGTGATCGGCGGCGCTTTCATGCGGCCTTCAGCATGGCTATGAACCTCCAGACTCCGCCGTCCGCTGCAACTTCCGCGGGACGTCCAGCGAAACGTCCCCTCGATACGGTCGTCAAATTGGCGCTGGGCGTCCTGTTCAGCTCCTTTGCGTTGATCTGGGGCGGCATGTTTCTCAGCCGGCCGGATCGGTCGATTCCTCCCTATAGCATCGGGTCCCAGGAAGGCCACATCGTCGCGGTGCACGTCCCGTCCTGGACGAGCGATACCGAAATCGAAACCTTGATCGAACGCTTCCGCAAGGTGGGTGCAGAGTCAAGAAATTTCGGTCCCATGAAAATCCGCCCGACGACCGCAGACGATCCGAAAGGGCGCTACCAACGTATCGCGATTTATGTTTTCACGGACGAGGGGTGGACGGAACCCGACATGCTGCACAAGTATGTGACGGGCGATGACGCGGCGGTGCGGGACGGATTCGAAGGATCGGTGCGAGGTTTCTACAAGTTGGATGAGCGGGAAGAAGAGGGCCGCATCGGACCCGTTCTCAGAGGGAAAGACAGCGCGGCCACCGCAGTCTATTCGCGGCAGTTGTTTAAGGGGCCCGTCGCGAGTCCGGCGGCGTCACCGACAACGCCTGCGCCATGACGGCTGCCAGCTGTTCTCTGAGGGCCGGATCCTGAATGCCCTGCGTGTGAAGTGTGGCTTCCCGCAGCAATTCGGCGCTCGGTTGGGATGGAGGCTCTTTCACGGTCGCTGCCGGTGCGTTCACTCTCCGCTCGGCGGAAAACTCCCCGATGCGCAGGACGATTTCCGTCACCAGCTGGTCTCCGGCCATCCCATTCACTTTCTCCAAGAGTACCGGTTTTAGGAAGGTGAGTTGCTGTAGCCACACGGAGTTATGGACGTAGACGTGGAGTTTTTTGAATCGGATTTGATCGGGGCGCGTGTGGGTCGCGATCGGTTCACCCACAATGTCGGGCCACTGGCGCCGTAGACGCGCCTCGAAGAGTTTGCTCTCGAAGCCCAACCGATGGGCGACACCTGCTAGAATAGTGCCGAAGGAATCGAGTCTGCTCTGTCCGCGCATGGCGGCATCATAGCAAAATGCGGGCGAGTGAAACAGCGGTCGTCGCAGCAATATGACCAAAACACACGATACAGACGATCAGTATAAGGTGGTGGCCACGAACAGAAAGGCCTACCACGATTATTTTGTCGAAGAGAAGTTTGAGGCGGGTGTGATCCTGCGTGGAACCGAGGTGAAATCGCTGCGCGAGGGCCGCGTGAACCTTCAAGACAGTTATGCGTCGGTCGATGACGGCGAAGTGTACCTGAACCATTGCCACATCAGCCCCTACTCGCATGGCAATCTGATGAATCATGATCCCCTCCGTAAACGGAAGCTCCTGCTGCATCGCAAGGAGATCAATAAACTGATCGGGAAAACCCAGCTCAAGGGGCTCACTCTCGTCCCCCTCCGCATCTATTTTTCGAAACGCGGCCATGCGAAAGTAGAGCTGGCCCTCGCCAAGGGCAAAAAGCAGTACGACCGCCGCGAGTCCATCAAGGCTCGTGAAGCCGGCCGCGAAGTCGAACGGGCGATCAAGAGCCGGAAATAGCGTTTCCCACATTGCCGATTGGCCCCCTCGGTCGTCGTCTCCCTCCTTTTCCACTGCGTGCCGTCACAGTCATATCCTCCCATTTGTTCTGCCTTGCACTTGACTTGGTTCTAGATAGAACTATTATAGTGGGGTACGCGCAACGGATCGCTGGATCGCCGGAGGCAGGAGCCATGCGATTGTGGAACTCGCGGGCCCGGAAGAGTACAGTCCTGAACATGTGGCCGCTGGGCGTGACGGGATTCTCAGCCGACGTAGCTGGATGGTGTGAAGAGATGTGCACGTCTTTTTCCACGGGCGCCGTCAGGGTGCGCGTTCCGAGTCACTCGTGCTGAAAACCGTCTCTCTTGCGGAAGCATTGCGGGAGATGGCGTAAGAAAGGAGGCCGACATGCGAACAGAGACAATCAGCGCCAAAGATCTCGTGGGAGTCTACCAGGCCGGGTCGCATCATATGGTTGGAGACGGCTTTCCGGTGCGCAACATGATTCCGGGCGCCGGGGTTGAGGAACAACTGTCTCCCTTCTTGATGCTCGACTATATGGGCCCCGAAGAATTTTCGCCGACCACGCGCCGACTTGGCGTGGGCGAACATCCACATCGAGGGTTTGAGACGGTGACGATCATGTATCACGGAAAAGTGGCGCATCGTGACTCGACCGGGAGCGGAGGCGTCATCGGACCAGGTGATGTGCAGTGGATGACGGCCGCGTCCGGCGTCGTGCACGAGGAACTGCATGAGAAAGAATTTGCGGAAAAAGGCGGTCTCTTGGAAGGGGTCCAACTGTGGGTGAATCTGCCCAAGGCGTTTAAGATGACCGCGCCCCGTTATCAGACGCTGGTCGACGCGGAGATCCCTGCGGTCGAGCTCGAGAAAGGAGCCGGCCGAGTGCGTGTGATCGCCGGAGAGTTTCGCGCGGTGAAAGGTCCGGCAAAGACGTTCAGCCCGGTTCATCTCTATGATGTACGATTGACGGCGGGACATCGGACTGAACTGCGTCTGCCGGAAGGATTCAATTCGGCGCTGTTCGTATTGCACGGGCAGGTTACGGTGAACGGATCGCACGTCGTGGGGGAAGTTGAGCTTGCCGTGCTCGGGCAGAAGGGCGAACGGGTATCGCTCGAGGCCAAACAGGACTCGACTATCCTCGTGCTGAGCGGCGAACCGATTGCCGAGCCGATCGCCCGGTACGGTCCGTTTGTGATGAACACACGCGATGAGATCATCCAAGCCGTGCAGGATTACCAGGCGGGAAAGATGGGACACTTATCATGACCGCGCCGGTGCTGGCGATCGACGTGTATTCGGACGTGGTCTGTCCCTGGTGTTATGTCGGGAAGCGGCGGCTTGAACAGGCGCTGGAATCGGTACAGGCACAAGCGACGGCGCGCGTGTTCTGGCGCCCGTTCCAGCTCAATCCGACCATGCCCAAGACCGGCATGGATCGCCGGGTGTATCTCGAAGCGAAGTTCGGCGGGCCCGGCGAAATGAAGGCGATCCAAGATCGCGTCGCGTCGGTGGGAAGGAGCGTGGGCATCGAGTTCGCGTTCGATCGCATTGCTCGCACGCCGAATACGTTCGATGCCCATCGGTTGATTTGGTTCGCCCAGCAACAGGGCCGCCAGGATGCCGTGGTTGAAGAGCTCTTTCACGGCTACTTCACGGAGGGGCTGCATATCGGGCAACCTGAGACGCTGATTGCCCTCGCCGTCCGGGCGGGGCTGGATGGCAAAGCAGCGGAGTGTCTGCTGCAGGCTCACCAGGGTGTTGATGCCGTGCGGCAGGAGGAGGCCCACGGCCGTCAGCTGGGCATCAGAGGGGTTCCCTATTTCGTGTTGAACGGGAAGACGGCTATTTCCGGCGCGCAGCCGGTCGAGACATTTCTCGAGGCCATCGAGCAGACAACCAGGTGAGGAGACACCGACATGGCGGTTCACGTCTATGGATGCAACCATATCGTCATCGAAGTCACCGATGCCAAGAAGGCGGTGAAGTTCTATTCGGATGTGTTCGGCTTAGAGATGTTACGCGGAGGAGAAGGCGCCGCCTGGTGCAAACTGGGCGAGCACCAGTTCATGGCCATTTTCGAAGTCGAGCAGCTTCAGCCGGATCGCGTGAAACATTTCGGTCTGATGGTCCGCGATGCCGAACAGATCAAAGAAGTCCGGCGCAAGCTCACTCAAAAGTATAAGCTGAAGATGGAGCCCCATTTCCGTTGCGATTTTCGCGACCCCTGGGGCAATCGCATTCAAGTGGGAGACCTGTCGGATGAATCGTTGGTCTGGCTGCTTCCCTATCAGGAAGTCCAGAAGGCGGGCATCACGTTCTCCAAGCCGTCGCGCGCCGGATCAAGAAAAGGAGCGACAACATGAAGGATCTGGTGCGCGTGGGCGCGCTTGCGAAAGATCTCACCAAGACCTATCCTCGCAGCCCGAGGGAAATGCTGGGAGGGTATGTCATCGGCGCTCGTTGTGTCGATAAGTGCCGGGCGTTTCTCCTGGGTATCAACGGCGAATATAACTATTGGCCCTGTTCGCTGGCCGCGTTGCTGTTCACCTTCACGGGCATCAGCCCGGAGCAGTTCCAGGAGATTGTCGCGACCGGCGCGACCGACGAGGAGGTCGGTGACTGGCTCAAGGTCCACAGCAAGGTACGGGATCGACAGGCGATCATTGAATGGAACAATAAGATGCGGGATCTGCGCCTCTCCGAGATGGCTCCCGCGGTGCAAGCGTATATGGAAGACTATATTCCGAAATATGTACCGAGCCACCGCCCCGTCTACACCTATTTCGATGTGTATGATCTTGAAGAGAAGCGTTTGTGACGAGCGGCCCCGCCGCAGACGCCGATAGGAATGTGACATGCCGGATGCGAGGTGGACAGAGATCGGGGCGGTTGAGGAACTGAAGCGGAAGACACTGCAGGAAGTCGTCTGCGGGAACACGAAGCTGGTCCTCAGCTACAAGGATGGCCAGTTCGCGGCGATCTCTGGAATCTGCAATCACATCGGCGGGCCCTTGAGCGAGGGGCGGCTCGACGGCGACTACGTCGTCTGCCCCTGGCACTATTGGAAGTTTCATCGCCTGACCGGTCAAGGAGAGCCGGGATACGAAGAAGATCGGGTCCCTTCATATCCGGTGATCATCGAGAACGGACGTCTCTATGTGGATCTGGCCTCAGGCACAAAGCGCCGGAAGCAGGCGAAGGCACCGCATCCGCTGGCTCGTCCGATTGTGCGGGCCGAAGGCCCCATCCGCATACTCGGTATTGCCGCAACGGCAATGACGGCGGGTCAGCCGCGGTATAGCGCGTCCGACGCGCTGCTGGAAGCCGCGCTGGACCATGCGCGCGAGCAGTTGCAGCTCGACACGCAACTCATTCGGCTGCGGGAGTTGTCGTTCCGACCCTGCGAAGGGTTTTATTCGAAAGCGGCGGAAGCCTGCACCTGGCCCTGTTCGATTACCCAAATGGACCCGGCGGATCAAATGGATCGAGTGTATGAGGGCATTGTTCATTGGGCCGACGTGATTCTGGTGTCGACACCGATCAGATGGGGCGGGGCCAGCAGCCTGTATTACAAAATGGTCGAACGGCTGAACTGCATTCAAAATCAGGAAACGATCGCCAACCGGCATCTCCTCAAGGACAAAGTCGCTGCCTTCATCATTATGGGCGGGCAGGATAATGTGCAGGGTGTTGCCGGACAGTTGATGACCTTTTTCGCCGAAGTCGGCTGTCAGTTCCCGCAATTTCCCTTTATCGCCCACTCGCGCGGATGGAGCGCGGAAGACATGGAGCGGAACAATCGCGAGGTGCAGGAGAGCCTGGCGTTGCGTGAAGGCGCCGAAGCGCTCGTCACCCGCGCGGCGGATTTGGCGCGGCTCATGCTTGAGGCCCGGGTGACTGCCGCTCCCCTTGCCCGGGGCGGGCGCAAAGCGCATCAACTCGATAGTGAACCGACGGGATGATGGAGAGCCATTCGTAAGGAGGCGGACGTATGTCGGGTCAGGATCATGCCGCGGCACATCTCGATAACCTTTCCCGGGCGTTGTTGCGCCTGCACAAAGCGTTGCTGGACGGCGAACGGGTGTCCTACGAGCGGGTGCATGGGCGCATCCCGACCAATGGCGCATTTTTTCACTTGGTCCTCGGGGATGCCTGGTTTGCGTGGTTGCGTCCTCTGTCCCAACTGATGGCGCGGTTGGATGAGCTGTCCGAAGACACAGAGGCTCCAGACCGCGACGAGATCACCGCGGTGATCGGATCGGTGCGAACGCTGTTGACGCCTTCCGAAGACGGCAATGGTTTCGGCCGGAACTATTATGATGCCTTGCAACGAGAGCCTGATGTGGTGTTGGCCCACGCGGCGGTTCGGGCGCTGCTTCGATGACGGGACAGGCCCAGGAAGGAGTTACGACGATGAAAGCGCACTATTTGGGGCATGTCGTGTTTTATGTGAAAGAGCTGCAGCGTTCGCTGGCCTTCTACCGGGACTTGCTGGGATTCCACGAAGTCGGGCGGATCTTCAATGGCGCCGCCGCCGCGCTGACATCCGGCCGCACGCATCATGAATTGCTGCTGATCCAGGTCGGCGATGCGCCGGGACCCCCGCCGGGGCGCAGGCGAGGGCTGTATCACATCGGCATCAAAGTCGGTGACAGCCTGGACGAACTGCGAACGGCCAAACGCGAGTTGGAGCAGGCCGGCATCGCGATCGACGGCATGAGCGACCATACCGTCAGCCAGAGCCTCTACCTTCGCGATCCGGACGGCAATGAGGTCGAGCTGTACGTCGATGCGGACGAGGCGATCTGGAAAAACAATCCTGACGCGGTCGTCTCGCCGATCAAACCATTATCGTTATAAACGAGGAGGGAGAGGTATTCATGGAGAAACCAGTGATTGCAGCGAAGCAGCCGGCGATATTGGAGTTGGAAGCGGGGACCTATTATTGGTGCCGCTGCGGGCTTTCAAAGAAGCAGCCGTTTTGTGACGGATCTCACCAAGGGACCGGCTTCGCCCCCATGGAATTCACCGCGACAGAGAAAAAAACCGTCGCCTTATGCCAGTGCAAGATGACGAAAACGCCTCCGTTTTGCGACGGGACGCATAAATCGCTCTGAAGCTCCCTAGGCGGCGAGAGCGCATCGGTCGCGCGTGATGCAGGAGGTACGGCATGGGTGAGGCGACGAGTCAAAATGGGTATTCGATCGGGCTCACCGAGCGGCGACTGGTGGCCGAGGGAACGATGGCGTTTCACTTCGACAAGCCGGCGGGGTTTGTCTTCACGCCGGGCCAGTTTGTGGATCTGACGCTCACCGAGCCCTCTGAAACTGATGCGGCCGGCAACACCAGAGCCTTTTCCCTTGCGAGTGCGCCGCAGGAACCGACCCTGATGGTGGCCACCCGCCTCCGTGATACTGCTTTTAAACGCGAACTGCAGCGTATGCCGATCGGCTCAACCGTCAAGATGGAAGGACCGTTCGGCAAACTCGTGCTGCATGCCGACCAGACCCGCCCTGCCGTCTTTCTGGCGGGCGGGATCGGCATTACCCCGTTTCGCAGCATGGCCGTGCATGCGGCGCTGCAGCGAGCGCCGCACCGCATGGTGCTGTTCTACTCCAACCGGCGTCCGGAGGATGCGCCGTTTCTCGATGAGCTGCAGGCCTTGCAGGAGAAAAATCCTCACTATCGCTTCGTAGGAACTCTGACCGAGCCCGCTACGTCTTCCCGTCCTTGGCAGGGCGAGACGGGATACCTCAACGCGGCCTTGCTCGCCAAACATCTCGTGAATATCGAGAAGCCGATCTATTATGTCGTCGGCCCGCCGGGTATGGTCGTCGCGCTACGAGCCATGCTCAAAGAAGCGGGCATCGACGACAGCGACATTCGTACGGAAAAGTTCGCCGGCTACTAACGCATGAGGAGCCAATGATGAAGCTGACGCGACAATGGTGGAGGCGTAGGGGGAAGGTGATGCCGGCACTGGTGTTGATCGTGATGGCGGGGGTCGTGGCGCTCCTGGCTCCCTGCGAGTCGACGGCAGCCGGCGCATGGAGTAAGCGAGCGCCCTTTCCCGAACCGTCCGAGGAACTCGTCGGAGGTGCGGCCGGGGGGAAGTTGTATGTGTTCGGCGGCCTCGGGCCTGGGTGGATTCCTCAAGGCCTTGTCTATGAGTATGATGGGGAAACCGACAGGTGGACGAAGAAACACCCGATGGCGTTGCCTGCGCATCATGTCGCGTTTTGCGAGTTGAACGGGAAATTGTATGCGTTCGGCGGCTTTGTGCCACCTGAGTCGGGGCCCCCTGCCTGGGTGCCGATCAATAACGCATGGGAATATGACCCAGGCTCAGACATATGGAAGGCCTTAGCCCCTATGCCGACGAAGCGGGGCTCAGCGGTGGCCGCCGCCGTGAACGGCAAGCTCTACGTGATTGGTGGTGCGGCCATGCATCCTGGTTCGAATGAGCCCGCCTTGCATCCCACCCGTCCTCACCGGTCCGTGGATACGGTGGAAGAGTACGATCCGCAGACCAACAGCTGGTCGGCTCGTTCGTCGATGCCGACCGCGCGCAACCACGCCGCCATTGGTGTCGTCCGCGGGAAAGTGTATGTCATCGGCGGTCGGCTGGGTAGCGCCTTCATTTTTACCGCCAGCAATACGAATGTGGTCGAAGAATATGATCCCGCCACCGACCAATGGGGTCTGGTCAAGGCCCGCATGCCGACGGCGCGAAGCGGTGGAGCCTGGGGCGTTCACAATGAGCGCATTTATGTGGCGGGCGGGGAACATCAGGATGGGCATCTCATGGCGGCATTTCGCGCCGTGGAAGCATACGATCCGGCCACCAATCGCTGGACGGAGCTTCCCATGATGCCCATGCCTCGGCACGGGTTGGCCGGTTCAGTCGTCGGAGATCGTTTCCACCTGGTCAGCGGCGACATCCAGTCTGCGGGCATCACCGGCATGCGAGTGGTGACCGAGTCCCATGACGTATTCGACTTTGGCAACCACTGAAGCGACGGCCACGCCGCTGCGTCATGCCGCGACGTGGCCCATTCCGTGATGACACAAGACAGGAACCCGGTGAACGAGAGCGATCTTTCCAGCCTCGACAGGTATCGCACCCTGTTGCGCGTGGCCGAGGCCATTGCCAGTCATTCCGACTTGTCCGCGCTGGTGCAGGATCTCGCGAGGTTGTTGCCGTCAGTCGTGCCGGTCAATTTTGTCGGTCTGTCCCTGTACGATCCTCATCGCGGCGTGATGCGCCTGCATGTGCTCCGCGCGAATGTCCCCGCGGACATCATCGGGGGGCACGAAAGCGAACCGGGGGACACGCCGGCCGGCCTGGTGTGGGAAACTCAGCAGCCGCTGTTGTTGAGCGATCTGTCCGCCGAACGGCGTTGGCCGACCGTGATGGAATTGATGCGTGAGGACGGCGTGCAATCCTGTTGTCTGGTGCCGCTGACTTCCGTGGCTCGGCGATTGGGCTCATTGGAATTTTCGAGCCTGGCGCCGAAGGCGTATGGCGTTGCAGATATGGAGCTGATGCAGCAAGTCGGCCGGCAGGTGGCGGTGGCCGTGGAGAATGTGCTCAACCGCGAAGCCGCGGAGGCGTTACGGCGTGATGTGGAACGGCAGCGGGATCGCTTCAGTCTGCTGTTGCGCATGACGAATACCATCGCATCGACGTTGGATTTGCGAGAAGTATTCCGGGCAGTGAGTCTCTGTCTGCGCGAGATGGTCCCGCAGGAATATGCCAGTCTGATTCTCTGCGACGGCGAGACGCAGCGCGTCCGTCTCCATGCCCTCGATTTTCCCGACAATGAAGGCGCGTTGACCGAGGGGGCACTGTCGGATGCCGCCGGTTCTCTGGCTGGTCTGGCGTTTGAGCGGAGGCGCCCCGCGATTGCCAATACTCTGTTGGACCTGAAAGCGTTTTCTCACGCGGTGCCTCAACTCTTGGTGAGGAAAGGGTTTCGCTCCATGTGCTCGCTTCCGCTGCTGTCCCGTGACCGCGTGATCGGTTGCTTGAATCTGGCGAGTCATCACGAGCAAGCCTTCGGCGAGCAGGATGTCGAATTCTTGAGCCAGGTGGCGGGGCAGATCGCGTTGGCCGTCGACAATGCCGTGGCGTATCAGGAGATTCACACGCTCAAAGATCGGTTGACCGAGGAGAAGTTGTACCTGGAAGAGGAAATTCGTGTGGAACACGGCTTCGACGACATCATCGGCGACAGCCGGGCGCTCAAGCAGATCTTGGGACAAGTCGAAATCGTGGCGCCGACCGACGCCACGGTGCTGATCCTGGGGGAAACCGGTACGGGGAAAGAACTCATCGCCAGGGCGATCCATCGCTTGAGCGGTCGGCATGCGCGCACGTTCGTCAAACTCAACTGCGCCGCCATTCCCACCGGATTGCTGGAAAGTGAGCTGTTCGGTCACGAACGGGGGGCGTTCACCGGGGCCATCGCCCAGAAAGTCGGCCGGTTCGAGCTGGCTCATGGCGGCACGATCTTTCTGGACGAGGTGGGGGAAATTCCGCTGGAGCTGCAGTCCAAACTCCTCCGGGTGCTGCAAGAACAGGAATTCGAACGCCTTGGGAGTACCCGCACGATTCGCGTGGATATCCGTCTGGTGGCTGCCACGAATCGTGACCTGGCCACATTGGTCGAGGAGGGCCGGTTTCGCAGCGATTTGTATTACCGGCTGAACGTGTTTCCCCTCAACCTGCCGCCGCTCCGGGATCGGCGAGAAGACATTCCGATGCTCGTGCGGTATTTCACGCAGCACTATGCCGCGCGCATGAAAAAGACCATCGAATCCGTTCCCGCTCCGACGCTGGAGGCCCTGTCCCGTTATCACTGGCCCGGCAACATTCGGGAATTGGAGAACCTGGTTGAGCGAGCCGTGATCCTCACCCAGGGGATGCAGCTGCATGTGCCGCTTCAGGAGTTGAAGATCGAGGCGCGGCAGGATCCGGCTCCAGCCGCCACACTCCAGGATGCTGAACGCGAGCAGATCTTGAAGACTCTGCGCGACACACGATGGGTCATCGGCGGCCCGGATGGCGCAGCGGCCAGGCTGGGCTTAAAACGTACGACACTCACTTCGAAGATCAAAAAGCTCGGCATCTTCCGTCCTCGCGAGTGACGATCCGCTTCGTCACCTGACGACCTCCAGTCAGTCGCCCTTCGTCACTCTCCATTCGCCCTCGCGGCGTGTTCTCCCATCCCTATCAAATCATCTCATGATTTCCAGTGGTTGGATGCTATTGCGTGATTGCTCACCGGCTGGAACGGGCCTTGCCATTACCGGTGGACAGCAACGCACAAGGGTATCGGGAGGATTTCATGAAAGACATCACGCTGTGGGTTGGCTGGTACGGAATGCTTGTGACTCTGCCGCTCTTCGTTGCAGGGCTGTGGGTGAAAGCTCGAATGGCGAGTGCGGTTCCGCAATGGGTGCGGAGCCACCGACGGTAATTCATATCAAGGAGGTGTGACATGTACCGCTTTTTCAAAACAGATGATTCTTGGGCAGGTTTGATTTTGCGGGTGGTGCTGGGAGGCGTGATCTTCGCGCACGGCGCTCAGAAGCTATTGGGCTGGTACGGCGGGTTCGGGTTTGAGGGCACGATGGGGTTCTTTACTCAAAAAATGGGCCTCCCCTGGGTGGTCGCATTCCTCGTCATCATCGGGGAGTCCATCGGCAGTCTTGGGCTGATTGCCGGCCTGCTCACGCGGTTCACAGCGGCGAGCTTTATCGTGATCATGCTGGGCGCGATCATGACCGTGCACTTGCCGCAAGGGTTCTTCATGAACTGGTTCGGGCAGCAGACCGGTGAAGGGTTTGAATATCACCTGCTGGTCATTGGCATGAGCCTGGCGTTATTGATCGTGGGCGGAGGAAAGTGGGCGTTAGATGGTGTCATCGCCCGCTGGCTTGGGGAACGGGCGACTTCGCCGGATCCGAAGGCGCGGGAGGCACATTTCGCTTTGCGCATGTTCTGAGTGTCATGGTAGGCCGGGCATCGGCCCGGCCGGACTCGAGGGACGAAAGGAGCCACGGCCATGCTGAAGATCACGGTGTCGAACATAAACCCGGGAACTCTGTTCGTTCTTTCCGGGCGGCTGGCTGGTCTCTGGGTCGACGAGCTGCGGACGTGTGAATCACGTGCAGTCTTTTCTCTTCAAGGAGGTGCATGATGCCGGTGACATTGATCAACGTGTTTTCGGTCCCCGCGGCGAAAGAAGCAGACTTCGTGCAGTGGTGGCAGGATGTGAAGGCGCACATCACGAAACAGGAGGGATTCATCAGCGGGACCTTTCACAAGAGCATCACGCCGGACAGCCGGTTCAACTATATCAACGTGGCCATCTGGGACAATGAGGACGTGTACTGGAAAGCCTATGAGAAGAGTGTCACCCCCATGAAGGCCAGGCTCGGGCAACTCGGGGTGGAGATGACGCCGGCGCTCTATCACATTGCCTTCGAATACTGATTTAATGGTTATGGAAGGCATCCACCAACTTCATCAAGGAGGGCAGCATGCACATGCACAAGACGGTTCGGGTTGCGATCGGGACGCTGGTTCTGGCCGGAGCACTGGTCGGTGCGGGGTGTCATCGTCACCACACGCCGGCAGAACGCGCCGACTGGATGACGAGCAAGATTGCCAAACATTTGAATCTCGATGACCAACAAAAGGCGAAGCTGATGGCTGTGAGGGACGAAATGGTGGCGGCTCGTGCCGAGTCGCAGCCGGAGCACAACGCCATCATGGAAGACGTGATCGCTCAGGTGAAGAGTGACCGGCTGGACCAGGCCAAGCTGACGCAACTGATGGAGCGGCACCAAGCAGAACAGAAGCGCGTGATGCAGCGCGTATTGCCGAAGGTGGCGGACTGGCATGCGACTCTCCGGCCGGAACAGAAGGCTGAAGCCGTGGAGCACATCCGCAAGTGGATGGATCGGTACGGAGATCACTGAGTCATCAGGTCGACGGTGGGCCGATGTGCCGGAGGCGCTCTTCTCTGGCAAAAAGGTCCACCATCGACTACAGTGTCGACGCGAGAGCGATTGGCTTGCGATATTGATCGTCTGCACAGACTGATTGCATGACTATCCGTACCTCCATGACGGCAGCCGCCGTCCTCGTCTTCGTAGTGATAGCCGGATATGTCTTCCTCGATCGGTTGGTGGGGCACAACGGGCTGCCGGAGGGGCTGATTCAGGCCAATGGGCGGATCGAAGGCGACCATGTCACTGTGGCGAGCAAATTCCCGGGACGTGTCGTCGAGCTGGCAGCGCGTGAGGGAACGGAGGTGCTCAAAGGCAGCATCCTGATCCGACTCGACGATGCGCAGACAAAGGCGAAGGTCGATCAAGCCGCGCGGCTGGTCGATAGCTTGATGGCGCAAGTGGAGGCGGCCCATACGGCGCTCGCGGTTCTGAACCTCGAAGTCCCGCTGAGCATCGAAGCGGCGGCCGCCAAAGTGGAGAGCGCGCGCGCCGTGATCCGGAAGGCTCGGGCCATCGAATACGAAGCCCGTCGGGACGCGGAGCGCATCCGCGCCCTGCTTCCGGAGCAGGCGGTGTCGCAACAGCAAGTGGATCAGGCTGATGCGCGGTGGACGATCGCCGTTACCGAGATTGCCGTGGCGCAAGCCGCCCATGATCAAGCCGGCAAGGAATTGGCGCAGGCCGAATTGGGGCGGGAACGAATCCGATCAAAAGAAGCGGAAGTCGCGGCGCTCGAACGGCAACGTGACCAAGCGGATGCGACGCTGGCGGAGGCCCGCAGCGTGCTCGATGATCTGACGATTGTGGCCCCGACGAACGGGACGGTGACCACGCGCATGGTGGACGTCGGCGAAGTCGTGGCCACCGGGGCGCCTCTTCTCGAATTGGTGGACCTCGACCGTCTGTACCTGCAGGTCTATGTCCCGGAACTCCAGATCGGCAAAGTCCGCCTGGATTTGCCGGCCCGCATTCACACGGATGCGTTTCCCGATCAACCCTTCGATGCGACCGTCCGATACCTCGCCTCGAAAGCGGAATTCACACCCAAAGAAGTCCAAACCCCGGACGAACGGATCAAGTTGATCTATGCCGTCCGGCTCTATCTTACGGCGAATCCAAATCATCGGCTGACGCCGGGTCTTCCGGCGGACGCGGTGATCCGCTGGAAGGACGACGTCGCCTGGTCGAAGCCTCGATGATGAGCCCGTCTGCATCGTCGCCGGACGTGGTCGTCCGGGTGTCCGGCTTCGTCAAGCGATACAAGCAGCATCTTGCGGTCAACGGTCTGGACTTCACGGTGCACCGAGGGGAGATCTACGGCCTCATCGGCCCGGATGGTGCGGGCAAGAGCAGTGTGATGAAGGCGATCGCGGGGGTACTGGGCTACGAAGGGGGAACCGCCGAAGTGTTCGAGACCCTGTTGGATTCCGAGCAAGCGGCGGAACAGGTGAAGCGGCGGATCGGATTTCTTCCTCAAGGATTGGGACTCAATCTCTACCCCGAGCTCTCTGTCGAGGAGAACATCGATTTTTTCGCCAAACTGCGGTTGGTTCCCGAGGCGGACCTGCGTGAGCGCAAAGCGCGGCTGCTGGCCATCACGCGCTTAGATCGCTTTCGCAGCCGGCTGATGAAACAGCTTTCAGGCGGCATGAAGCAAAAGCTCGGCCTGATCTGCACGCTGATTCATGAGCCGGAGCTCGCCATTCTCGATGAGCCGACGACCGGTGTCGACCCGGTGTCGCGCCGCGATTTCTGGGCCATTCTCGCGGAATGGCAGGCGGTCAAGGGCATGACCGCGCTCGTTTCGACCGCCTATATGGACGAAGCGGTCCGCTTTCATCGACTCTCGTTTCTCTCGCATGGACGCGTGCTGGCATTCGGCACTCCCGCACACGTTCAATCGTTAGTGCCCGGCCTAGTCGTCACCTTCGAATCGACCCCGCAACTCGAAGCGGCCGCCCGTCTGAAACGCCGCTACACCCAGGTGGAGTCGTTGGGCCCGTCGCTGCACGTGTTCACTCCGGAGCAGGAGGAAGAGGCTGCCGTGGCCGGGATTCGGCAGGCGCTGGAGCCTTTGCCGGTGGCCCATCTCCACACGGATGAACCGGAGCTGGAAGATGTCGTGGTGGCGCTCTTGCTGAAAGAACAGGATGGTCAGGCTAGAGTGTCGGAACGATTGGGCCCGTCAGCCGTCTCGGCGACCATGCCGCAGTTTGACGGACCAGCCGTCGAGGCCAAGGAGCTGATTCGTGACTTTGGTTCATTTCGAGCGGTGGACCGAGTCAGCTTTGACATGAAACAGGGCGAAATCTTCGGACTCTTGGGAGCGAACGGCGCAGGCAAAACCACTGTGATTAAGATGCTCACGGGGATCGTGCCGCCGACAGGCGGAGCAGGACGTGTGGCCGGCGCCGACATGCGGACGGCCGGTGGTGCGATCAAAGAACGCATCGGCTACATGTCCCAGGCCTTTTCTCTCTATTTGGACCTCACCGTGATCGAGAACATCCGGCTCTTTGCGGACATCTATGGATTGGCTCGTCGACAGGCGCAACAACGGACGGCATGGATCGTGGACATGGCCGGCCTCAGCGGTTATGAGCATGATCGGACGGGTCGCCTGCCCATGGGGGTGCGGCAGCGTCTCGCATTGGGTTGCGCACTCGTCCACAGCCCCCGGGTCTTGTTCCTCGATGAACCGACGTCCGGCGTGGATCCTATCGGCCGTCGGCGGTTCTGGGAGCTGCTGTCGCGGTTGGCTCGCGAAGAGGGCGTCGCGAGCCTCATCACCACACATTACCTGAGCGAAGCGGAACATTGTGATCGGCTGGCCCTCATGTATGCCGGCCGTATCGTGGCCGAGGGGACACCGTCGGATCTCAAAACACAGGTGGAGCGGGAAGTCGGGCAACTGCTGGAGATTGCCGTGGATAAACCGGGCGCCGCACTCGCGCAGGTGGCGAAGGCAGGTTTCACCGGCGCCGCGCTCTTCGGCACGAAGATCCATGTGCTCTCACGCGATCCATCCCGCGACGAGGCGCGTCTCCGGGAGGTGTTGGCGCGCGTCGGCATGACGATAGCGGCGGTGCGTCCGCGGATGCTCAGCCTGGAGGACGTGTTTGTGTCACGCGTCATGGCGCTCGAACGGGCGGCGCACAAAAAGGAGGCTCCCTGAATCTGCAACGCATCCGCGCGGTGGCGCTCAAGGAGTGGAAGGAGACTACCAGAGACCGGCTGTTCTTGCTGCTGGCCTTTCTTCTGCCGGCTCTCTGGCTCGTGGTGTTCGGGTACGGGCTCAATCTAGACGTCGAGGACATTCCGTTCGCGGTCTTGGATCGGGATCATAGTGAGTTCAGCCGGGACTATCTCCAGCGGTTCATTCAGTCGCGGTATTTTTCGTTTCGAGGCTATGCCGACGACGAGCGCACCCTGGATCGCCTGTTGACCGAAACGAAGATCCGGGCGGCGATCATCGTGCCCGAGCGGTTTCAGGAACAATTGGTCGCCGGCGAACCGGTCGCCGTGCAGACGTTGCTCGACGGGACTTTTCCGCTCCATACGGATATCGCCAAGGGCTATGTCATCGCCATCAACCAGGCGTTTACTGAGGATCGGCTCATCGATTTCCTGCGCCGCGCTCGCGGTCTCACCCAGGAGCAAGCCGGCGTCCTCGTGCGGCCGCTGAGCGTAGAGGTTCGGTATCTGTACAACGAGGAGGTTCGCAGTACCTGGTCCATGGTCCCGGCGCTGGTCATGTTCACGTTGATGCTCGCGTCTCCTCTGCTGACGGCGCTCGGCGTGGTGCGGGAAAAGGAAACAGGTTCGATCTACAACATCTACAGTTCCACTGTGAGCCGAGCCGAGTTTCTCACCGGGAAGCTGCTGCCCTATATCCTCATTTCCCTCGTGAACGTCTGCGTGTTATGGCTGATGGCCGTGGGCCTCTTTCAGGTGCCTTTTAAGGGGGACTTCCTCTTGTTCTTGTTCGCGTCGATGCTCTTCGTCTGCTGTACCACGGGAATCGGTCTGCTGATTTCGCTGCTGGTGCAGACGCAAATGGCGGCGCTGATCATCACGATGGTCGTGGCGATGATTCCGACCATTTTGTTTTCCGGCCTCCTGGTCCCCGTCGCCTCATTGACACGAGGCGCGAAGGTCCAGGCGCATCTCTTCCCGGCCATGTACTTCACCAATATTGTGCGAGGCAGTTTTCTGAAGGGTGTCGGGGCGGAGGTCCTGTGGATCGATCTGCTGGCGCTGGCGAGCTTTGCCGGCGCGCTGGGCGGGCTCACGTATCACCTCTTTACCAAGCGACCGAAGGCATGAGAGGCATGGCATGACGGCCGGTCAGCGGGCAGCCACGTGGGGACAACGACTCGCGGCGCTGACGTGGAAGGAGCTCTTGCAACTGTCGCGCGATGTGCCGCTGTTATTGTTCCTGATCTATTCATTTTCCCTCTCGGTGCTGGTCAGCGGAGCCGGGATTACGATGCAGCTCACCAACGCGGAGTTGCTGGTGCAGGATGAGGATCAAAGCCCCTCGTCCCGCGAGCTGATTCATCGGTTTCAGCCTCCCTATTTTGCGTTGGCGGGAGCGATCAGCGATCCTCGCCAAGGGCTCCGGCAATTGGACCAAGGCCGGGCGATGTTGGTGTTGGACGTTCCTCCGCGATTTCACGAAGCCCTCATGAGCGGAGAACGAACGGCGGTCCAGCTGCTGGTCGATACCACCAACGCGCCTCAAGGGCTTTCCGCCGCCGCCTATACCGTGCGCATTGCCGCCTCGTTCGGCACCGAGACGGCTCTCGCTTCCGCAGGTCTGTCCGGAGCGAAGGCGAGCATGCCGCTCGTGTCCAGTGCCCATCGTGTCTGGTTCAACCCGACTCAGGATGAACGATGGTTCCAGTCCATTTCGCATCTGTTGCGCATGATCACCCTCTTTGCGGTGTTGTTGCCGGCCGCCGCACTGGTGCGTGAAAAGGAACGAGGCACGGTCGAGCAATTGCTGGTCTCGCCGTTGTCGCCGTTTCAGATCATGTTTTCGAAAGTGCTCGCCATGTCGGGAGTCATTCTCCTCGCGACCGCATTGGCCCTGTACGGCGTGTTGCATCCCCTGTTTCATGTGCCGATGAAGGGGTCGGCGGCCCTCTTTTTTCTGCTGACCGGCTTGCATGTCTTCACCACCGCCGGCTTCGGGCTGGTGGCGGCGACGCTCGCTAAGAATCAGGCCCAAGTGGCCATGATGGCGCTTTTCGCCGTCGGCCCGATGCTGTTGTTGTCAGGCATCACCTCGCCGTTCGAATCGATGCCTCAGTGGGTGCAGGCGATCATGACGTTCTCCCCTCTGCGTTATTACATCGACATCACCTACGGCGTGATGTTGAAGGGAGCCGGCTTGGATCTGTTGTGGAAGCCAGTCGGTGCCATGCTCCTGTTGGGCGGGACGTTGTTCGGTTCTGGTATGTGGCGGTTTCGACGGCAATTCCAGTGAGCGGACAATCGGCGATCCGGCCCGCGCACAGCGTGACGAGCAACGTCGTCACCTGACGAGGCCTCGTCGCGACTCATTCGTCACTGTGCTTCTGGTTCAGAAAATCTTCTCTCAGGCAGCAGCTGTTTCTCACGTTGATTCAATCAGTTGGATCCGATCCTCCAGGCAGGCATTCCGCTGGAATGCGGTTTGCCATTCAACCGGGCAGGACCGCATGACCAGGGGTGATGCGGGGACCCAAGAGGAACACCACACCAAGGAGGAGGCCATGATGAACTATCGTCACTCAGCAGAACGTGCACAGTTGCGTTGGTCCGGAGCGCAATCCCTGTCAGGCGTCATGATGATGAGCCTGTTGCTGGCTGCAGCGCCTGGTTGGGCCGATGACGTCGACAGACCTACGCAGCGACCGGGTACCCATATGAACGTGACCGGGGTAGTCTCCCACGTACAGCCTGACCTCCTGACCGTGAAGACATCGTGGGGTCGAGTGCGCATTGCCTCTGCCACAGCGCCGAACAATTTGGAGGTGGGCGAGGAAGTCGAGATGCAGGTCAACGAGAATAATGTGGTCGTCGATGTGCACCGGAAAGGGGACCCTTCCCATTCCCACCGCTTCGTGTCCGGCAAGCTGGCCTATGCGTCATTGGACAGACGAGAAATCAAGCTCTGGACGCCTGAAGGAGAAAAAATCTTTGCCGTCCAGACAGGGCGGTCGCAACTGTCGGGCGTAAGCGAAGGCACGCCGATTGCCGTCGAACTGAATGAGGCCGGGAAGGTCATCGATATCCATCGCCTCACGGTGGAGTTGGAGATTGATGAACATCCCCACACGTTGTCCGGCTCGCACCTGACCTTGAACGGTGAGGTGACGAAAATTCAATCGGGATTGGTCTATGTGCAGACGCCTGTTGGGCGGTACACGATCAGCGAGAAGACGGCGCCACCCGATGCAGCGGTGGGTGACGAGGTGACGTTATGGTTGAACGAGGAGAATATGGTGATCGACCACCATGGCAAACACAAGAACAAGCCGGGGGCGCATCGCTTGATTACCGGCAAACTCGTGTACGCGGGACTCACCAAAAAAGAAATCAAACTGTGGACCCCTGAAGGCGAGAAAGTGTTCCCCTTGGATCGAATGGAAGTGAAGACCAAGCCGATTGCCGAAGGCACGACGGTTATTGTGGAGTTGGATGAAAGTGGGAGGGTGATCGATCTCAGAAAGGCCGCGCTGTAACGGGTGCGGCGCGTTTACCATCCGCTGTTCTGCCAATCCAAAGGCCATGTCGTAATAACCGGCGTGGCCTTTGGATTTTCTCGCCTCGATCATTGGGCGACTGGTTGCTCTCCGAACGTGACGAGCGCGTCGTCACCTGACGAGGCCTCGTCGCGACTCATTCGTCACGACGAATCGGTCCCTGGCCTTCGGCTGTGAATCTCAGGAGAAATGTTCCTGCGATATCAATGTGTTGGATGGATTTTCTTAGGAGGGATGTCGTGAGGAACGGCCTTTGCTGATACGGATGCATAGCCACGCATTGAGAGAACGGAGGGTGAATCCATGAAAAACGCGGCGGTATGGCTCTGGTGGTATGGACTCTTGGCAAGCCTTCCACTCGTCACCCTGAGTCTGCTGAGCAGGGATTGGATCGTGCAGCCGGCCTGGCGCAAGTGAGAATTCAACGCAGCGAACGGTAATCCATTCGACCACACACAGGAGGTGCGACATGTACACATTTTTCAAAACAGATGAGTCTTGGGCGGGTTTGATTCTGCGAGTGGTTCTGGGCGGGGTCATTGTTGCGCACGGCGCGCAGAAGCTGCTTGGCTGGTTCGGCGGGTTCGGTTTCGAAGGAACCATGGGATTCTTCACGCAGAAGATGGGGCTGCCCTGGCTGATCGCGTTCCTGGTCATCATCGGGGAGTCCATCGGCAGTCTCGGATTGATCGCGGGCCTGTTCACGCGATTCACGGCGGCGAGCTTTGTCGTCATCATGCTCGGGGCGATCGTGACCGTGCACTTGCCGCAGGGGTTTTTCATGAATTGGTTCGGGCAACAACAAGGCGAAGGGTTCGAATATCACCTGCTCGTCATCGCGATGAGTGCGGCGCTGTTCATCATCGGTGGCGGCAAGTGGTCGCTGGATGGATTGATCGCAAAATGGCTGGGTGAACCGGCGAAGGTTCAGCCCTCGGAGCCCGGCAAGTCGGCATATGCCTTCCGCAGCTTGTAAAGCGACGTGTGAGTCGCGTCACGCGGAGGCTGGACGATCATGTTGAAAATTACGGTGTCGAACGAGCATCCGGGGATCACTTTCACGCTCTCCGGGCGGTTGGTGGGGCCCTGGGTCCAGGAGCTCAGGCAATGTTGGACGCGGGCGGAGTTCGACGATCCCACCCATTGCCAGATCGATCTTCGTGAGGTGACCTTTATCGATGAGGCTGGACGGACGCTTCTCTCCCAGATGGATCGCGAGGGGGTCAGGATTCACGCGAAAGGCTGTATGACCAAGGCCATCGTGCAGGACTTGAGCAAGATACGGGCCGGGGATCACGGAGGCGGAGGGTGATAGCCGTGCCAGGATGGCTGCCGGCAGCGGCAATTTAACACACGGATCGCCGAAAGGACGGTGCAACATGCCGGTTAGGCTGATTACTGTGGTTTCAGTCCCTTGAACATATCCGCAAGTGGATGGATCGGTATGGGGACCATTGAGTTGCGAATCGGGCGATGAAGTCTGTCCTCTGCGACAGGCATTCGCCGATGATGGGCGAGTAAGGATTCCCTCCATCGATCTGAAAAGGGCCTACGATCCTCGGGCGGAACCGGTCGTTGTGAAGGCGACGGTTCCGACGGTTGTCCGGGGTTGAGTTGATGGAAGAGATGCCGAAAGTAGAAAAAAGCGGGTCTCATATGGACGCGGATGCAGGAAAGCGTAGAAGGCCCACTCTCATACCACGTGCTCGTCGTAGATCTTGTCATGACAGTCGCTCCGGACGAGGTGCAAGCCGTGCATACATGGTTGAAACAGCGGCCGATGACCGTCTTACGGTCCGTCGGCTCTGGATCAGCAAGGCATCGGTCGACCTTCGCTTTTGGCGTGAAGGAGCGGTTACCCGGCATGAGGTGCTCGCCATCCAGGGCGATGTGCACGCCGAGGCGCGTTGAGACGGCGTGGCTTCCTTGGCAGTGTTCGCTGGTGGCTGAGAGTCGGACATCTTGAAAGGAGCCGATCATGCAGCAATATGAACCGGCCCTCAGCTTGACGGGTCGTCTTTTGCTCGCGGCCCTATTCCTGTGGGCCGGTCTCCATAAGGTCTTCAATCCTGAAGGCACACAACAGTATATGGCGGCCTATGGTCTGACCGCGGGTACCATGCTGCTGTATCTCGGAGCCACCGTGATTGAATTCGGCGGCGGCATCGCCCTCGCTCTCGGTCATACCACTCGCGAAGCGGTCTTTTTGCTCGTGCTGTTCATGATGATGGTGACCGGAATTTTTCACACCCATCTGACCGATCCGAACCAACTCGTCCACTTTGCCAAGAATCTCGCCATCATCGGCGGACTCTGCTATGTCGGCGCGTATGGACCGGGCACCCGCAGTATGGATGCGCAGGACCATGTGTCGAGGAACGTTGCCATCGCGGAGCCCCATCACGCTGTGCTGGCGTTGGCGGGCCGCATTTTGCTGGGCGCCATCTTTGTGTTGTCGGGCATGAACAATATTCTGAATCCGGAAAGAGCTCGACCATACATAGAAGCCATGGGACCGTTCCCGGGCGCGGAGCTGTTCTACGCCGGAGCGATCATATTGGAAATGATCGGCGCCTTGTGTTTATGGCTTGGCTGGTGGACCAGGGCCGGCGCAGCGGTATTGATCCTCGTCATCGTTCCTGCAACCATGATGTTTCATCGGACGTCCATGAGTTTTGTTTTGGATGCGACGCTTCAAGACCAACAGTTTCACATGATGAAAAACTTCGCGATCCTGGGCGGCCTCATCTGTGTCTTGGCGCAGGGGGCTGGGTCCCTGAGTCTCGATGCGAGGCGAAATTCGGTCCGATAGAAGTCGGCTTTCCGGATCGTTGTGATGCATGAGACGAGCGACCGTATCGGAATGACAGAAGGTTGGAAAGGAGAGGCCATGAAGATTGCATTGATCGGAGCCACGGGGTTTGTCGGGTCGGCGATTTTGAAAGAGGCGTTGGATCGGGGCCATGAGGTGACGGCCATCGTGCGGCATCCGGAAAAACTCACGCCGCACCCGAAGCTTCATCCCCAGAAGGGGGACGTCTACAACGACGATGAAGTGGCCCGTGTGGTCGCAGGGCACCATGCCGTCATCAGTGCCTTCAATCCCGGCTGGAGCAATCAGGACATCTACAACCAGCAGGTCAAAGGCGTGCAGGCCATCATCAATGGGGTCAAGAAAGCCGGCATCAAACGACTGTTGTTCGTCGGGGGCGCCGGGAGTTTGGAGGTCAAGCCGGGAGTGCAGGCCTTGGATCTGCCGAGCTTCCCCGCCGAGTACAAACAGGGCGCCCTCGCGACCCGCGAGACCCTGAACGTGCTGCGCAAGGAAATGGGACTCGACTGGTCCTTCTTATCTCCCTCGGCCGACATTGCTCCCGGCCGACGGACGGGCAAGTTCCGGCTCGGCAAGGATCAGATGTTGCGCGATGCGAGCGGACAGAGCCGCATTTCGACCGAGGATTATGCGATGGCCATGATCGACGAAGTGGAGAAGCCGGCCCACCTCCGCCAACGTTTTACGGTGGGCTATTGAATCAAGAGCACCCGGCCTATTTTCTTGTCCGATGGGTCTCCCACTGAGAAAGGTGTGCATTCTGTCGGAGCGGTGTGCGAGTCCGACACAGAAGGTGTTTCCACCGGCGCCGGTCACGAGCGTCACCGTACGTGAGACTGCGGCGCCATCATCCACCCTGAATCATCGAGATTCAGGCCTACTTGCCCGAAGGAGGTTTCCATGAAACGAATGTTGTTGTCCGGTCTTGCGATGGTTGCCGTCTCTATGATCGCATCGATCAACCCCGTCTTCGCCGAGGTAGATGACGGTTCGAAAATTACGATCACCTCGCCGAAGAACGGGGACAAGGTCGGCGATACCTTTGAGCTCAAATATGAACTCGTCAAGGGCTCCAAGGCGGCGCATGGACATGTCTATTTGGACGGCGAGCCGCAGAAAAAATTTCCCGGGACTTTCAAGGGACTGAGTAAGGGAACGCACGAAATCAAGGTACAGGCCGCGACCCATGACCACGATCACCTCGCCGCGAGCGATGCCATCACGGTTGAGGTGCAGTAACGTCGATCGATGTGGCCGGCGGGGAGGCCTCAGCCTCCCCGCCGGGATGGAGATCATGAATGAGAAAACAGAGCCGAACCTCCCCCGACCCTCTCAAGGTGCTCGTGATCGACGTGGGCGGCACCAATGTGAAGGTACTGGGAACCGGCCAGCCTGAACCGCTCAAGATCCCTTCCGGTCCGACCATGACGGCAAGCAAAATGGTCGGCGCGGTGAAGCGTGCCGTGGCAGGTTGGACCTATGACGTGGTGTCGATCGGCTATCCGGGACCGGTGCGTGCCGGACGTCCGCTCGCCGAACCGAACAATCTCGGGGGAGGCTTGGTCACGTACGATTTTCAGCGAGCCTTCGAGAAACCGGTCCGAATCATCAACGACGCGGCGATGCAAGCCCTCGGCAGCTACGAAGGCGGCAGAATGTTGTTCCTCGGCCTCGGCACCGGGTTGGGCTCGGCCTTGGTGATCGACGGGGTCCTCGCACCCATGGAACTGGCCCATCTGCCTTACAGCCGAGGCCGAACCTATGAACAGTATGTGGGACTGCAGGGTCTCAAGCGCTGCGGAAAAAAACGGTGGCGCCGGCAGGTGGCGGCGGTGACGGAGGCCCTTCGCCGGGCGCTGCAAGTCGAGTATGTCGTGCTGGGCGGCGGCAACGCGAAAAAACTGAAGGACCTCCCGGAAGGGGCGCGGCTCGGCGACAATGGCAATGCCTTTCTCGGCGGCTTTCGACTATGGAAGGACCAGCCGTAACGCGCAGCTTTCAATTCTCGTTCAAAGGCCGAATCAGGTGCGAACGCAACGTCTGCTCACCACGTCATGTTACCTCATATGGCCCTGTCGCACGACAGCGATCGCTGCGCAGTGAAGGAATTGGTACATGGCAATCACGAGAATCATCATCGTCGGTGGCGGATTTGCCGGGGTGAAATGCGCGAGGATTCTACGCAAGCGATTGCGGCTGGAATCCTGCGAGATCGTGTTGTTCAGCCGAGAAAACAGCATGGTCTTCTATCCGCTGCTGGCGGAAGTGGCCGGCGCGGCGATCAACCCCGGTGCGGTCACGGTGCCGCTGCGGCAGATGTTGCCGGGAGTCCGATGCCGCACGGAAGAAGTACGCCGGATCGATCTCCCTGTGTCCGAGGTGGAATATATGGGGGACGCCGGCCGCCTGAACCGCATGCCGTTCGACCATGCCGTGATCGCATGCGGGGCCGCCGTAAACCTCACCCTTGTGCCGGGCATGGCCGATCATGCGTTTCCGTTGAAGTCGGTGGGCGATGCCATCGCCTTGCGGTTTCACGTGACCGAGCAGCTTGAGAAGGCCGAGGTCTGCGACGACCCCGAACGACGGCGCTGGTATCTGTCGTTCGTGGTGGTCGGCGGGGGGTTCAGCGGCGTGGAGGTGGCGGGCGAGATCAATGATCTGGTTCGAGTCAGCGCGAAATTTTACAACAACTTCAGCGCTAAGGATGTGACCGTGACCCTGGTCCATAGCCGTGATCATATTCTGCCTGAGGTGAGCCCCGCGTTACGGGAGTTTGCCAGGGTGAAGATGGAGCAGGCCGGGATCCAGATGGTCTTACAGGCCCGAGCGGTGCTGGCCACCGCGGAGGGAGTGGAGCTTCAAGATGGCCGGATGATCCGCGGGGCTACCCTGGTCTGCACGATTGGTACGGCGATGCCGCAGTTGGTGCAGCGGCTCGATGCTCCCAAGGAGGCCGGCCGGTTGCTCACCGATCCAGACCTGCGGCTGCGCGGGGCGTCGAACGTCTGGGCCATCGGCGACTGCGCGCTGGTCGTCAACGCGTACGACAACCACCCGTCGCCGACGACGGGCCAGTTTGCCGAGCGGCAGGGCCAGCAAGCAGCGAAGAATATCATCCATCTGCTGAAGGGACGACCGACCCGACCATTTTCCTATAGACCGTTGGGGCAACTCTGCGGCATCGGAGAGAAAAACGCGGTGGCTGAAATTTTGGGTGTCCGCCTCTCGGGGTTTCCGGCCTGGTGGCTCTGGAGGACCGTCTATTGGCTAAAATCTCCCTCCTGGTCCCGCCGCATCAAGGTCGCGTTCGATTGGACCTGGGAGCTGTTCTTTCCTCGTGATCTGGCCTATCCCAGGGTCGATCGAACCGAACGGATCGTGCGGGCGCATTATCGCCCGGGTGATGACATCTTCGTCGAAGGTGACCCAGCGGTGTATTTTTACGTCATTGAACAGGGTGAGGTCGAAGCCATCAAGCGTGACTCGGCGGGGCAGCCGAGGATTCTCGCGCGGTTCGGGCCGGGAGAGTTTTTCGGCGAGATCGCGCTCCTCGACGGCAGCGTGCGAATTGGGAGTGTGCGCGCCCGCACGGCGGTCGAAGTGCTCGTGATGGGGAAAGAGGTGTTCTCGCAAATTTTCGGTACGCTCACTCCCTTCCGCAATCTTCTGGCTCAGGCCCTGAGATGGCGGCGGCCTCGATTGAATCCACGGTTGGCCCAATCATGGGCTGCCCTCGAACGCGCGCCTTTATCCACCTTCCTGGAGCCGGTGCCGGAGCATCGCTTGTCTGTCGCCGATACGTTTGAAGAGGCCGTGCGCCTGTTCGACCAGCATGCGGTCGAGTGGCTCTGTGTCTTGGATGAGCATGCTCGTTTGAACGGGATCGTCACCAGGAACGAGCTGTTTGAGGCCTTTGCGCAAGGGCAGAACCCGGCGACCCAGGCGCAGGAGTTTATGCGCGTCGATCCCTTGGTGATCACTCAGGGTGACACGAGCCTGATGGCCGGCGATCTGATGAACAAGCACGATCTCGATTGGCTGCCGGTGGTCGAGAACCATGATTTGCGACGGATGATCGGCGTGATCCGTTCGGAGCGGATGTTGAGGCATCTGCTATCACAGCGATTGGATGAACCTGCCTCGGCTTCGGAACAGCTCAGAAGAGCATAGACACCGGCGGGCGTCATTATTTCGGACTCACCGTGCATGTGATGAAGAACCTTGCGATCATCGGCGGTCTCGCGTATTTGGTGGTCTGCGGGGGAGTTCCATCAGTCTCGACGAAGGGCAACTCCGAGACCGATGAGGGTCAAAAGGGACCGGGCTGTCGATTCTACGTGCGGCTCATTGCTCAGTGCGGCACAGAACGCTAAGATCGTGTCAGGATGCTTAGGATCGAAGTGACCGTGATGGAACTCCGTCGAGGCGGATGCATTACGACATGACCGGCACGATCGAACGACGAGTAGTAGGCGCAGTGCCCACAAATAAGGAGGCCGAAGCATGGCGACACAAGCGACGTTCAACGAACCGGCGCAGGCGAAAGAGGGGTTCGAGGCAAAAAAGGCTTTTACGACCGGTTCGATGTGCTCCGGCAAGGACTACCCTATGGTGGAGTTGGGTGGCGGATGGCGTTGGTGGAAGGACGATGGATGTGAAATCGAGAAGGGAACGGAGGAGGACCAGCCATGGCGCGGATGAAGGCTATTCAAGCCACACGACCGGGGGCCGAATGGGAGCTGGTCGAACGCGAAGTTCCCACACCACAACCCGGGCAGGTGCGGGTGAAGGTCCAAGCTTGCGGCGTCTGCCATAGTGACATGTTCGTGAAAGAAGGACATTGGCCGGGGCTGCAATTTCCCCGTATCCCGGGACATGAAATTGCCGGATTGGTCGATGAGGTGGGATCTACTGTCACGGCATGGAAACCGGGTCAACGTGTCGGTGTCGGTTGGCATGGAGGTCATTGCGGCCAGTGTGATGCCTGTCGCCGGGGAGATTTTATTGTGTGCCGTTCGGGCCAGGTCTGCGGGATCAGCTACGACGGCGGTTGGGCGGAATATGTGGTGGTGCCGAAGGAAGCCGTCGCTGCCCTGCCGGATGAGTTGTCGTTCGAAGAAGCCGCTCCACTGCTGTGCGCCGGCATTACGACCTTCAATAGTTTGCGTCACAGTGGCGCGCGGTCCGGGGACCTGGTCGCAATACAAGGCATCGGGGGACTGGGACATCTCGGCATTCAGTATGCCTCGAAGATGGGTTTGAAAACTGTTGCGGTCGGACGCGGCAAAGACAAGGAGCCGCTGGCCCGTCAGCTTGGTGCGGCGGTCTACCTCGATGCCGCGGTGGTGAATCCAGCCGAGGAACTTCAGCGACTGGGCGGTGCGCGGGTGATTCTTGCGACCGCGCCGGACAGCAAAGCGATCGCCTCGATGGTCGACGGACTGGGCGCGAACGGCACATTGCTGGTCGTCGCTGCCCCCGGTGAGCCGGTCATGGTGAATGCCATTACCTTGATCGGCAAGCGCGCCTCCGTCCAAGGCTGGCCATCTGGCACGGCGAAGGATTCTGAAGACACGTTACGGTTCAGCGCCATGACTGGCGTGCGACCGATGATCGAGCGGTATCCGCTGGCACGCGCACAAGAAGCCTATCAACAGATGATGAGCGGCAAGGCGCGCTTTCGCGCCGTCCTGACGATGAACCCTTAACAACGGAGGCGGTCATGAAACGGAATGCGTCGGCACAATGGCAGGGAGACCTCAAAACCGGCAAAGGGACGGTCTCGACCGACAGCGGTGTGTTGGCCGGCACGCAATACTCATTTAGTACTAGGTTCGAGAATGGTAAAGGAACGAACCCGGAAGAGTTGATCGCCGCCGCCCATGCCGGCTGTTTTACCATGGCCCTCTCAGGGCAGTTGGGCGCGGCAAATCTCGTGGCCGACCAGTTGGCGACGACCGCCACGGTCACCATGGAGAAGCTCGACGCAGGATGGACCGTCACCGGCATTCATCTCGACGTCAAGGGGAAGGTGCCTAAGGCTGACAATGCGGCATGGGAGAAAGCGACTACGGCAGCCAAAACCGGCTGCCCCATTTCCCGCCTCTTGAATACCACCATCACCATGGATGCCAAGTTGGAGAGCTGACAGCTATGGCTATAGGGCATGATCGTGATGGGATCGCGTTTCTCTTCGACCTGGACGGCACGTTGGTCGACAGTGTCTATCAGCATGTGCTGGCCTGGCGTGAAGCCACTCAAGCCGCAGGCATTGAATTGCCGGTCTGGAGGATCCATCGCCAAATCGGCATGAGCGGCGGCCTCATGCTACATGCCCTCTTGCGCGAAACGGGTCGCCCGGTGTCGAAGGAAGAGGCGGAGCGCATTCAGCGAGTACATGCCGAAGCCTTCGTAAGGCAGGCACCATCGCTCCGGACATTGCCCGGCGCGCAGGACCTGCTGGATGCGCTGACGGCGGGTCGTGTGCCCTATGCCATTGCCACCAGCGGACGACTGCAGAGCGCGCAGCACACCTTGAAATTGCTGAAGCTGCCTGAAGGCACGCCGGTGGTGACACGGGATCAGGTGAAACGGGCCAAGCCGGATCCGGATTTGTTTCTCGCCGCTGCCGAACAGCTCAAGGTTCCCATTGCAAAGTGCATCGTGGTTGGAGACAGTGTCTGGGATCTCTTGGCAGCTCGGCGTGCCTCTGCCCTTGGTGTTGGCCTGTTGTCGGGCGGCTACGGCCGGGAAGAATTGGAGCGGGCAGGTGCATACCGTACTTACCATGATCCGGCCGACCTTCTGCGTCATCTGGATGAATGCGGGGTTCGGCCTGACCCGCTCATGTAAGAGACGGGGCGAACGCCATGCCTCAAACATCCGACAAAACAAAAATGTTGGCGGGCGAATTGTACCGCGCATCCTCGGCTGAGCTCACCATGGAGCGTCGGCGCGCGCAGATGATGCTCGCTCGCTATAATGCCATCTCGGATGGTGAGCCTGATCTGCTTCTGTCACTGCTCCGTGATGTGATGGGTTCCGTCGGAGAGGGAACCGTCATTATGCCTCAGTTCACTTGCGACTACGGCTACAACATCCGCCTGGGCCGGAACGTGTTCATCAACTATCACTGCATTTTTCTCGACTGTGCTCCTATCGACATCGGGAATGACGTGCAAGTCGGCCCATCCGTGCAGCTCTACACGGCACAACATCCGCTCGACGCAGATGTGCGCCGGTCTGGATTGGAATCAGCACGACCGATCCGTATCGGTAATGACGTCTGGATCGGGGGCGGAGCGGTGATTCTGCCCGGTGTGACGATTGGTGATCGCAGTGTGGTGGGTGCGGGCAGCGTGGTCGTACGCTCAGTTCCCGCCGATTGTGTCGCGGTCGGCAATCCGGCACGCGTGGTGCGCACATCGGTCTCACCTCCCCTCACAACGGAATAATTCACGAAAGGATCGTTCATGGAAAAGCCCGCTGAGACGCAATATCCGATCCATGATGTGCTTCGGCAACGCTGGAGCCCACGGGCCTATTCGGAACGCATGGTCGAACCGGAAAAATTGAGAAGTCTGTTTGAAGCGGCCAGATGGGCTCCCTCGTCAAACAACGAACAGCCGTGGCATTTCATCGTCGGGACGAAGGCCGATCAGGTGGCGTATGACCGGCTGTTTGCCTGTCTCAAGGAAGGCAACAAGAAATGGGCGTTCCGGGCGCCCGTGCTGATGCTCTCCGTCGCGCGGCTGAATTTCGAGGACGAGGGCACGCCAAACCGGCACGCGTTGCATGACACGGGAATGGCGGCGCTCAGTCTCTGCTTGCAGGCCACCGCGATGGGATTAATCGCGCACCAGATGGCGGGCTTCGACATGGAGAAGGCACGCACAGACCTCGGTGTGCCGGCGGGGCATGAGCCGGTGGCGATGATCGCGGTCGGGTATCCTGGTGATGCAGCCGCACTGCCAGACTATCTGCGCGAACGAGAAGTGAAACCGCGGGAACGAAAATTCAGCACGGAATTCGTCTCTCACGGAACTTGGAATCATCAGCCTGAATGGTTGAAACCGTAGGAGAGGTCGCTCTCTTTCTTGTCGCGTTGGATTCGTTAAGAAATCGAAATGAAACGAGCGGCTCGAGGATTTCTCCCCCCAACAACCGAATGACCGTAGAGCAGACATCGCGGTCTGATCCTCGCCCGTGCCACTCCTCACCCTATATTCTCGCCCCTGTGTCTGCTGTGTAGGTCCCATAAGAATTGCCGTTGGATCTCGGCTCAGGTGAATTGATACAGTGTGCAGGCGCCGGGCTGTCTGTCGCAAAATGCTCGGGCTCGGTGCAACCGTCTTTCTATTTCACCACGATCGCACGAACGGGATTATCCATGGATCACATGACTGTCAGAGATACCGAAATGGGATCCTTGACGGGCAAAGTCGCCATTGTCACCGGGTCGTCCAGCGGCATCGGCAGGGCGATTGCCGAACGATTGGCTCGGGATGGCGCGACGGTGGTCGTCCACTACCATGTGCATGCCGAGAAAGCCCAGCAAGTGGCCGAAGGCATTCAGTCCAGCGGAGGACGGGCCTTGGTGCGACAAGCCGACATGAGCCGCGTAGCCGAAGCTCAGCGTTTGGTGCGGGAGACGGTGAAGGAATTGAGCCGTCTGGATATCCTTGTGAACAATGCGGGCCGGTTTCTTCCTCGTCCCTTGCTGGAGACGACTGAAGAGGAGTTCGACGCGATTCTCGCGCTGAACGCGAAGGGACCCTACTTTGCCATGCAGGCCGCAGCGCGAGTGCTCAGCGACGGTGGACGCATCGTGAATATTTCGTCAGCGCTCACCCATCTGAAGTTTCCGGGTGCCACCGCACACTTGGGGAGCAAAGCGGCGCTGGAACAGTACGGCAAAGGCCTTGCCCAGGAATTGGCTACCCGAGGCATTACGGTCAACACGGTGCTTCCTGGTTTTACGGACACCGGAGTCTTGACGGAGCCCTATCGGGAGATGGGCGCGCAGATGTCCCCCACGCAGCGGCTCGGGCTTCCCTCCGATATCGCCGATGTGGTGGCGTTCTTGGTGAGTGAACAGGCGCGATGGTTGACCGGGCAGGTGATCCAGGCGGGCGGTGGTCTGGTGATGTGACCCCAAGCAAGATTACTGCAAACGATCAAAGGAGGAATCATGGCGAGGCAGAACGTTTCGACGGGGGGACCTTGGGAAGGCAAAATCGGCTATTCGCGTGCAGTGCGCGTCGGCCAGTCCGTGCAGGTCTCGGGGACGACCGCGATGACGGGGGCGGGACTCGTAGGGAAGGATGATCCCTACGAGCAGACCATTCAGGCCTTGAAGACGATTGAAGCGGCGCTCGTGCAGGCCGGTGCATCGATCGCGGACGTGGTGCGGACGCGCATTTATATGGCCAATATCGATCAATGGCAGGAAGTCGGCCGCGCACACGGGGAAGTCTTCGGGGCGGTCAGGCCCGCGACCACCATGGTGGAGGTGAAGCGCTTGATCGATCCGGACATGCTAGTCGAAATTGAAGCTGATGCCATCGTCGCGTAACCGGTTGCCGAAAATGTCCGCTCACACCGTTTCCGGCAGCCGCAAATGTGGATTGTGACAGGTGACGCGTAAGGCAGCGCCGTGGTCAGTCACGTCTCTTTGGCGGATAGCATGTTCCAGGTGAAGTCGCATGAACCAGCCCTCCTTTGAAATTGCCCACCTGTGCAGGATCGATCCGGTCATGAAAACCCTGATCGGCCAGGTGGGACCCTATGCGCTGCCTCCTCCGCCAAGGCGCTCTCCATTTGAATCCCTGGTTCGTGCCATCGCGTATCAGCAACTGCATGAGAAGGCGGCGGAGTGTATTCTCACGCGATTCATCGCCTTGTGCCCGGGGCGTCGGTTTCCCCAACCGGCAGACGTGTTGGCCTTGGCGCCGGAGAGAATCCGAGAGGCGGGATTCTCTCGCGCGAAGATTGCCGCGCTGCAGGACCTGGCGGCGAAAGCGATCGATGGCACCCTCCCCACCGCGGCTGTCATTCGGCGGCTCGACGACGACGCCATTGTCGACAGGCTGGTGGCGGTCCGAGGGATTGGCCGGTGGACCGTGGAAATGTTGTTGATCTTTCAACTGGGCCGTCCCGACGTCCTGCCGGTCGATGACTTTGGCGTGCGGAATGGATTCCGGATTGCTTACAAGCGGCCGGTGATGCCGACCCCTCAAGAACTGTTACGATACGGAGAACGGTGGCGGCCGTACCGTACTGCCGCCGCCTGGTATCTGTGGCGGGCGGTGGATCGAATCAAGAAAACAAACCTGCGGTAAGAGTGTCCCGTCAATGATCTAGTGATCCATAAGCGCATTAGGAACATGATAAGTGTTGAGAGCGACGCTATGAATTCCTTTATTGAGGGAGGAAATATGTCGAAGCGGATTCTCGCGGTAGTAGTGGCGTTGTTGATGGCTGGTTGTGCCGCGAGGGGTTTTGATCGGGGAGCTCTTCGCCAGCAGATGACCCATGAGGCACCGCCGCACATAACGAGCTCTGATATTCAGCGAGCGCTCGAACTCAAGCCACAACTGAAGTTTCCATTTCGCCTAGCTGTTTATATGCAGCCAGGGACAGTGGATACGCTTAATTACGAACGGACACCTCATGCTGCGCCACCACTTCGAGTGCCTGTTGAGGCGAAGGACTGGAGATGGGAGGGGGATGACAAGAATCAAATATTATCCCTGGCCGATAAGCTGAAGTCGGATGGTGTGATTTCCGATATGTTCATCATTCCTCAAGCGAGGGTGTCGAGGAATAACATCGAGGGCATAAGACTGGCAGCTGCGGAACATGGGGCCGATGCCGTTCTTGTCATCAACGGAATTGCCGATGTCGATCGGTACAATAATTACGCAGCATTCTTGTACTTGACGGTCGTTGGCCTGTGGCTCGTCCCTGGAACTCATGCCGATTCATTGTTCGTGTTGGATGGAGCTATGTGGGACGTAAAGAACCAATATCTTTATTTAAGCGTGGAGTCCGAAGGTCTTGGATCAAAAATGGGGCCGCAGCTGGTTCTCCAGGATAAAGACTCTGTTGCAGAGGCAAAGAGGCTAGCTTTTGAGTCGTTTGGTCCAGAGCTCGCAAACAGATTGAAGTCAATCGCCACACTGAAGCCGTAGTAGTTCCATGGCTGACTATAAAAAAAGGCTTGATGCGAATGTTAACGGTAACTTCTATGTCGACGCCACCTGCATCAACTGCGATGCCTGCCGACAGCTCGCCCCTGCCAGCTTTGAGGAAGTCGGAGAGTACTCCGCCGTGCTGCATCAACCCGTCACCGAGCAGCAAGTCAGGTCGGCCTACCGTGCTCTTCTCGCCTGCCCCACCGGATCGATTGGAACCGAGCAGAGCGACAACGCCGTGCTGCAGGCAGCGAAGGCCGATTTCCCTCTCCTCATGGAAGACGACGTCTACTATTGCGGCTTCAATTCAGAACAATCCTTTGGCGCGAACAGCTTCTTCGTCCGGCATCCAGAGGGCAACTGGCTGATCGATTCGCCGCGATATCTCAAGCCTCTGGTCGAGGCCTTCGACCGGATGGGAGGGATCACGCACATCTTCCTGACGCACGAAGACGATGTGGCCGATGCCGCCCGGTACGCGCACCGATTTGGGGCGAGACGCATCATTCACCGAGCGGATGTCCATGCTATGCCGGAGGCGGAGGACATCGTGGAGGGTATCGATGCAATTTCCTATCGACCGGAGTTTCGGATCATCCCGGTCCCCGGCCATACGGCGGGCAGCCTCTGTCTCCTCTATCGTGATCGGTTCTTGTTCACGGGTGACCATCTCTGGTGGGATCCGGAGACCAATGAATTAGGCTCCCCTCAGCAATTAGTCTGGGATGCCGACGCGTTGCGGCAATCGATCGCGACGTTGACATCCTATTCATTCGAATGGGTACTGGCCGGTCATGGAGGACGGATCCATTTGCCTCAGGCGGACATGCGGATGGCATTGCAAACGTTAGTCCGTCGTCGAGACGGAAGGCGGCCGTCATGAACGTTCTGCTGGCGACGATATGTGCCACGCTGATCGTTCTAGGCATGGCCGTCACTGCATCCCCTGCTTCCGACAAAGACGCTCTCTTGATCGAGGCAACGGAACGTAATGATGTGGAGTCGGTGAAACGGTTGTTGCGAGACGGTGCCGGTGTTCAGGCACGTGATGCGCAGGGGCGCACGGCGCTTATGGCCGCGACCTATCGCAACCATGTCGAGGTGGCAAGGGTGCTGATCGAAGCCGGTTCGGACGTGAATGCGCAGGACTCCATGCAAAACAGTCCACTGCTGCTGGCCGGGGCGAGTGGCTATCTGGATATCTTGCGCATGACATTGGCCGCGCGCCCGAACTTCACCGTCTACAATCGTTTCGGAGGCACCGCATTGATCCCGGCCTGCGAGCGCGGCCATGTTGAGGTGGTGAAGGCATTGCTCACGACCAGCATCGATGTGAATCACGTGAACCGCTTGGGATGGACGGCCTTACTGGAGGCCATTCTCTTGAGTGACGGCGGGACGGCGCATCAAGAAATCGTTCGCCTGTTGCTGACAGCCGGAGCGAATCCGAATCTTGCCGATCACCATGGTGTCACGCCGCTGCGGCATGCCAGGCAGAAGGGGTATCGGGCAATTGCAGATCTGCTCGTGGCGGCAGGAGCGCGCGAATAGACCGACCCGAGTCCCTCGCTCAACTGCCCCGATAGACGCTATAGCCGAAGGGACTGAGTAGCAGCGGGATATGGTAGCTTTGCGTTACCTCTTGCACGGCAAATACGACTGCCACCTCCGGGAAGAACGTCGCCACGTTTCTCTTCCGAAAATAGCCGGCCACGTCGAATGTGAGCCGATAGGTGCCGGTTTGCAGGCGAAGGCCGGCCGGGTAGAGGTCGGCGCTGCGACCGTCCGCATCGGTTCTGCCTCGGCCAAGCTCTTTCCAGAGGCCCGTGAGACCTCGAATCTCCAACGTCACCGGAATGCCTTCAGCCGGCCGTCCTTGTGATTGATCCAACACATGGATGCTGATGCGATGCGCATCGGCCATGAAGGACTCCTTTCGCGCTTTCGGTCAGGCCTGTGCGGAAATCGGCTCTAGTCCAGGGATCTTTAGCATCCCCACCGCCTCATGAATCACCGCGATGACGGCTGGTCTGGCAAATCCCTTGCGCCATGCCAGGGCAATGCGCCGCTCGGGAACCGGTTTAACAAATTCCACTACGGTGAGTCGTTTGTTCAAATGTCTGTTCGTCACCGCGCTGCAGGGCATGACGGTGATTCCCAGTCCGGAGGCCACCATCTGGCGGATCGTTTCCAACGAATTGCCCTGCAAGCCTTCTGCATCCGATCGACTCAGTTCCGGACAAGCCTCCAGCACCTGATGTCTGAAGCAATGACCGGCATGAGGCAGGAGGACGCGCTCACCGGTCATGGCGGAGGGATCGATGTGCCCTTTCTTAGCCAGTCGATGATCCGCCGGCACAACGGCCTTGAATGGTTCGTCGTATAAGGCTTGCACTAGAATCCCTGGTTCCTCAAACGGCAGCGCGATCATGATGACGTCGAGCTTCCCGCTCTTTAACATAGCCGTCAGGTTGACCGTCAAATTCTCCTCGATCTCCAGCGGCATCTCAGGCGCTCGTTTGTGCAGGAGCGGTACCAGATCGGGCAGCAGATAAGGGCCCACCGTCGCGATAGCGCCGAGGCGCAAGGCGCCAACCAGCTGATTCTTTCCTTGGGCCGCGAGGAGCTTGATGTGATCCACTTCTTCCAGCACCCGCTGAGCTTGGTGGACGATCTGCTCGCCCAGCGGGGTGAGAACCGCCTGGTGCTTGCGCCGTTCAAAGATCGTCACCCCCAGCTCCTCCTCCAGCTTTTTGATGGCCAGACTCAGCGCCGGTTGGGTCACGAAACTCCGCTCGGCTGCCCGGCCGAAATGCCGTTCATGTGCAAGTGCGACGATGTACTGCAGCTCAGTCAAAGTCATAACGCCAGCCCCAAGAAATAAGTTTCGCTAATCGTTAATCCATACACTATCAATTGGACTGATCATTCGGCAACCGGATATCGTGACGCCATGAGTCGAACACAGGCAACAAAGGAGGTGAAGCATGCGACAGATCGTGGCCCTCATCGGGATCGGGTTCTTCGTGGTTCTGATGCAAGGTTGTGCCGCACCGTCTACGCGCGTCAGTCACGATACCGTGGCCTTCTCCGAAGAAGGAGGGACGGGCGCAACCGATGAGGAGTTCGTCAAGAAGGTTGAACGGCGCCTGGATCGACAGGACCGGCCCGGTACGACATTGATGTTTCGATGATCGGCGTCCAAGAAGAAAGGAAGGATGGGAGGAGCCATGGACAAGAGAAGAATGCGATGGGTTGCTGGAGTGGCGGCAGGGATCATGGTGGGCGTGATGGGCCTAGCGGCCACAAAAGTCATGGGCGACTCGTCGACACCGCCATCTGGGTCGGCTGCTATTACGCAGGAGGTGCCGCTCGGGTTGGAGGATCCCGCGGCCTATATTCCCGCCGACAACCAGCAGACCGCCAAGAAGATCGAGCTCGGGCGAATCTTATTTTTTGACAAGCGGCTGTCCAAGACCAATACCGTAGCCTGTGCGAATTGCCACATGCCCGGCTTGGCGTTCACCGACGGGCAAGCCGTGTCCATGGGAATCAACCGGCTGCAGGGTGGTCGAAGCGCTCCCACAGCCATTAATCGCGTCTATAGCAAGGTGCAGTTTTGGGACGGGCGTGCTCAGACCCTGGAGGAACAATCGACGGGGCCTTTCATCAATCCGGTCGAACATGGCTTTCTCGACTATGAGGAGATGACGGCGAAGATGAAGAAGCTGAGCGGCTACCGTCAGCTCTTCCAAGAAGTGTTTCACGATGAGATTACGGAGAAGAACATCGGCAAGGCGATTGCCAGTTTTCAACGGACGCTAATCTCCGGCAACAGTCCTGCGGATCGATTCGATTCCGGCGGCGACGAACAGGCCTTGAGCGCTTCGGCCAAGCGAGGCCTGGAATTGTTCCGCGGCAAAGCTCGCTGCACGCGTTGCCACTCCGGCTTCAATTTCACCGACGAAAAATTTCACAACCTGGGTATCGGATGGGATACCAACACCCTGGATCTCGGCCGCTACATGGTAACCAAGAACCCTGAGGATATCGGCGCGTTCAAGACGCCGACCTTGCGTGAAATTGCGCGCACCGCACCCTACATGCACGACGGGCGGTTCGCGACGCTTGAGGAGGTGGTCCATTTTTACAATCAGGGGGGCATTCAGAATCCCCACCAGGACAATACGATCATTCCGCTCGAACTCACCGAGACGGAAGAGCAGGATGTCGTGGCGTTCTTGCGATCGCTCAACGGCGAAGGCTGGCAGCAGGTGGCGGCGCCCATTGAGTTTCCCAAGTAACGGCGACATCAAGACGAGGGGATCGGGTTTAAGACGCCGGTCCCTCTCGTCCGACTGCCGGCCCCTGCTTGCAAATCCCTGGCCGGTACGGGTAACAGAAAGGAAGGCAATGGAGCCTGCACCGGTTCTGGTTACCGCCATATGATGACTGCCGTTTCCCGCTGGATCGACCGCAATATTCTGGAACTCGCGCGCGACTTCCAACTGTCCTATTTGCCTCCCCTCATGGTCTACATGGCGGCCGGTATTTCCGGGCTCACCGGGATTGTCGGCACCTTCTTCGTGAAAGATTATCTCGGTCTCTCCGCGTCCTTTCTCGCCGCATTGGGATTCTGGGCCGGTATTCCCTGGGCGCTCAAAATGCCGTTCGGCCATCTCGTTGACCTACTGTGGCGCTGGAAGAGTTTCCTCGTCTATTTCGGCGCGGCGGTCATTGCCGCCAGTCTGCTGATCATGGTCGGGCTGATCGGTCATCGTGAGGCGATGGCGGCGGTGATGCCGGCCGAAGTCTGGTATGTGCTGAGCGCGCTGCTCGCACCCATCGGCTATGTGATTCAAGACACGGTCGCTGATGCCATGACGGTGGAGGCGGTCCCGAGAGTGGACGAACGAGGGCTTCCCATCGAGGAAGCCAAGCTGAAGCTGATGCACACGACGATGCAAACGCTCGGCCGCGTGGCCATCATCAGCGGCGGGATCCTGGTCGCCCTCATCAATCTGTACCTGTTTACGGGCGTCGAGGATCTACCGAAAGACAAAGTCGCCGAGATTTACCAGCATGTCTATCTCCTCGCCCTGACCATCCCGGCGGTGTCGGTGCTCGGCGTCATCACCGCGTCGGCGCTTCGGCTGCGGGCCAAGCGCCGGTTACTCCGCCAAGGCATGACGTCTGCTCAGGTTGCCGCGCTCTTGGACAGGCCTGAGGAACCGACCCAGCCCAATTGGTGGATTCTCGGAGGTAGCTTGCTGTTCGTGTTGTTTACCCTGACGGTGGGCATGGCGGATTTTCCGTTCAACGAAGAAATTGTCTTCGCCGGTTCGATGGCCATCGTGTCGGTCTTGATGGTGCGCCTGACTCGCGAACTGGCTCCCGACGCCAGGCATGTGCTCGTGGGCACGGCGCTGGTGGTGTTTGTCTTTCGCTCGGTGCCGGGACCCGGCGAAGGCGCGACCTGGTGGATGATCGACAAGCTGGGCTTCGATCAGCATTTTCTTTCGGTGTTGTCACTCATCGGCAGCGCCCTGACGCTGGCGGGCATGTTTCTGTTTCGCCGCTTTATGGCGGAACGGTCCATCGCCTATGTCGTCGGCTTTCTGACCGTGGCGGCCTTTGTCCTCGGGCTCCCCATCGTCAGTATGTATTATGGTCTTCACGAATGGACCGCGGCCTTGACCGGCGGCCTGGTGGATGCGCGGTTTATCGCCTTGGTGAATACGGCGCTCGAATCCCCGCTGGGCCAAATCTCGATGATTCCCATGCTCGCCTGGATTGCGAACTCTGCGCCGGCTAACCTCAAAGCCACGTATTTTGCCGTGATGGCGTCGTTCACGAACCTCGCCTTGTCGCTCAGCCAACTCGGGACAAAATATCTCAACGAGGTGTTCGTGGTCACCCGAGAGGTGCGCGATCCGGTGACGAACGCCATTCAGACGCCTGACGATTACAGTCAGCTGGGAATATTGCTGATTGTGCAGACCGTGTTGGGTCTCGCACTCCCCTTCGCGGCTATTCTCTTTTCGCGGTTCTCGCGTTTCCGGAGTGCCTGAGCGGGAGGGCGTCATCCGCTATGCATACGTTTGACTTTCTCGCCGAGCATGGGGCCTCGGTGCTCTTCTGGGTCATCTTCGTCGAGCAGATCGGCTTTCCGCTTCCTGCCCTTCCATTCCTCGTGGCCGCAGGCGCGCTGGTTGCGACAGGAAACATGAGCCTGGCGACGGCAGTGCTGGTGCCGGTTGCCGCTTCTCTTTTGCCGGATCTTGCCTGGTATTACCTGGGTCGTCAGAAGGGCGGCAAGGTGCTGGGTTTTCTCTGCCGCCTGTCGTTGGAGCCGGATTCTTGCGTGCGGGATACGGAGAATCTGTTTCACCGGAACGGGCCGCGCGCTTTGCTGTTGGCCAAATTCGTTCCCGGATTCAGCACGGTGGCGCCTCCTCTGGCCGGTATTGTCGGCATGCCCGTCAGGACGTTTGTCTTGTACGATATCGGGGGCACCGTGATTTGGGCGGCGGTCAGTGTCGGCGTCGGAGCATTGTTCAGCAATCAGCTGGAACAGCTCATCGGGCTCTTTGACCAGGCGGGAGGAATGATGCTGGTGATCCTTCTCCTGAGTTTGGCCGGATTCGTCGGCTATAAGTTTTATCATCGGCAGAAATTCCTGCGGCATCTGCGCATGGCGAAAATTTCGGTCGATGAGCTCAAGCGGCGTATGGATGCCGGGGAAGCCATCAGCGTGGTTGATGTCCGGCATCCGCTCGCGCTCGATCTGGATCCCGAAAGCATTCCCGGCGCCATCAACTTTACTTTGGAAGACATCGAACATCGGCATCACGAAATTCCGCGCGATCGCGACATTGTGCTCTACTGCAGTTGTCCGAATGAAGTCTCCAGCGCCAGAACGGCCTTTTTGCTGAAGAAGAAAGGCATTCACCGGGTGCGGCCTCTGGAAGGCGGGTTGGATGCCTGGAGGGAGCGTCAGTTTCCCGTAGAGCGGCAGGTCAATATCGGGCTGGGTCAGTGAGTTTGCGGAATCTTCACGCGAGGAAAGGACGATGCCTATGACGGGCCTGGTGCTTCCCGTGATCGCAGGAGTCGTGCTGCTCTCCGGCGGGGTGGAGGCGAGCGCACGGAGAGACTGGAAGCCGGACCTCGATACATATGCGATCTGGGCGCTGAAGAGTCCTTCGCGTCAGAAGGCCGCAGGAGTGACGTATAAGGTCGTGGGCGTGTTCCAGCGCGACAAACAGTTTATCGGGGGATCTGCCGTGGCTGATATCACCGAGCAGGTCGAATTTGAATTTACCTGGCCGCTTGCGGAAGGAGCACAGCCCAGGGTGCTTCCGAATATTCCGACGAAAGTGGACAACCTCCGTGATGGCTCGGCAGTCTGTCCGGCGCCGGTGCTCAAAGGCACTTATGAACACTTCGATCTCAAGAGCATCGCGGTGATTGGCGCCATGTTCGGTCTGCTTGGAGAGCGGAGAACCCCGGACATGGAGGAATACGTCGGCGGAGGCGGCTGCAAAGGTATTCATCCTGTTCAAGGGCAGGTTCGCGAGGAGCAGTTGCTTGTAAGTGTGCCGCCGGAACTGTTGGCTGGGCCGGTGCCGAAGGGGCAGGTGTTGAAACAGCAGGATCAGGGCTGGATCTGGACGTTTACGCCGTTACCGTAGTCGCACCGATCAGTGAACGGTGAGGTACCTCTGCTTCTCCTCTGGCTTCCCCTTGGGCCGATGCGGTGATCTCCCAACATCTACTGCGGTGGAGTGGCAGGGCGAACATGGTTGATCATGGCCAGAACGGCGGGGCTGGCGTGCTCGGGGTGGATGACGATACCGGGATGGCGATTGGCAAAGACGCGAAAGACTTCATCGGCAAACCCCTGCCCGACGGATCGGACGTCACGAAAGTCGAGGCTGATTTCTCTGAACTTTTCCAGGTTGGCCAGCAGGCGTTTCGCCTCTGATCGAGAAACATAATCCCGTCTGAGAAGTTTCACCAATATCTTGGTTTTCTGGAACTCAAAGTTGTATTCCTCCGGGGCAAACTCCTCGAACACCGCTTCTAGCTTGTGGCGGGCGCTGCGGTGGACGGTAAAGTGGATGGCGGTTCCGGAGAGATTTCGCTGTTGAGACACGAAGACATCATGTTTGGCGCGCTTCCATTCCATCTGGAGGCGATGAGAGCGCACGATGAAATCGTCACCGATGCGGGAGGTGAAAAAAATCCCTTCCCCCGCGTGCGCCTCCGGCATCGTAGTGGTTTTGCCTTTCAACAATTCGACTAAGGCTGTCTCTTCGTCAGGCAGACCGTGTTTGCTTGCAATGGAATGGAACACGCCGATACCAGCATCGCGGATCTCAAAACTGACCATGCTCGCGCTCACTGTGAACCGAATGGAACAACGTTCTGCTTGTGAATGATCGATCGCATTGTTCAGCATTTCGGTAAATGCGTAGCGAACCATAGCCAACACATTCGGCCTTAGCGCTCGCTCAAGGTTGAGTTGCACCGCCAGCTGCTTCCATACGCGATCCTCATCGCAGCCGCGGAGGGGGAGGATCCGGGCAATCGTGGCCGGTTTCTTGGCCTTTCCCTCCAGGCTATAGCGAGCGCCACGGGTCGTTCCGGATCGGACGATCTGATGGGTTTCAAGCAGGCTTCGCAGATGCAGGCTGAGGGCTTGTCGGCTGAAACCGAGGTGTTCACGGAGCTCACCTCCCGTAGCCGAGACTCTCCGTGCGAGAAATGCCAGGATCTTTTGCTTGGGCTTCACGCAAGAACGGTGTCATATTGTCAATGTATTGTCAATGTGCAGTCTTGTTAATTGTCAATGTTAGAGGGGTAGTCATGTGAGTGATAAAAGATCGCCCGGGTTGGGCGCAAGAGGAGCGATTCCGGGCTGGCTTCCTCTTGACCCGTGCGATATGATGAGCATCTAAGCTGTGAGACGTGAAAAGTTAAACGTTAAACGTGGAACAGGCCACCTTTCACGGTTTACGTCTGACATTTCACGCACGAAAAGAAAGGGGGCGACCGGTTTCGACGGGGATATTGACGCCATCGTCGCATGTCGAGATCTCGGGAACTCGTAAAATTCCGGGAAAAACGCAACTGCCAACCAAGAACTGGCACTCGCAGCCTAATTTAGGCTGAGACGTCGTTCCATCTGAGGCCCGCGGGGGTGGAATGGCGCGATGCAGCGGGCT
>CP092081.1:2694123-2752080 GCA_022226935.1 Nitrospira sp. | reverse complement strand
GAGCCAGTGGACTCGTCGCGTTGTAATCGAGGTAAACCATCTTACGAAGTGGGAAGGCAGAAGGGCGAACGCGGAAGTGACGGTAAACTTCCGCCTTCCACGTACCCGCTTCCGCGTTCGTTCAGATTGACCATTCCTGGTTTCCGTGGTTCCGCTTGGCGGTCTTGTTGAGGATGGTCAGGCTCTTTTCCTCGTAGATCACCAGGGAGTTCGGCGCGATGCTGTGCATGAGGAACACATTCGCGCCAATGGTCGAATTCTCGCCGATCGTGGTCTCCCCGCCCAGGATCGTGGAATTCGGGTAAATCGTGACGTGGTCGCCAACGTCGGGATGTCGCTTGCCGCCCTTGACGATGTGGCCCGCCTCGTCCTTGGCAAAACTCCGCGCCCCCAGGGTGACGCCATGATACAGCTTGACCCCCCGTCCAATGCGGCAGGTCTCGCCGACCACGACGCCGGTGCCGTGATCGATGAAAAAGTAGCCTCCAATGTTCGCGGCAGGATGGATATCGATCCCGGTGGTGGAATGCGCGATATCCGAGATGAGACGCGCCGGTAGGCGCGCGCCCAACTCGTAGAGTGCGTGTGCGACGCGGTAGTAGATGACCGCGGTCATGCCGGGATAACAGAGCAGAATTTCGGAGGAACTGGTGGCTGCGGGATCTCCCTGATACGCCGCTTGCAAATCGGTGAAGAACTGCGCACGAATTGCGGGTAATTGCGCGGCAAACCTGGTTGTGATGTCATATGCGGAATGGTTCGCCTCGGTGTCTTCCCGCTCATCTCCCTCCGATACGAACAGGAGCCCTCGACGAACTTGGTCCTGCAACACGCTCAGGGTCTGATGCAGTTGGTTGCCGACAAAATAGTCGATGTTCGACTCGTTCAAGTCCGGCCGACCGTAATGGGTCGGAAACAAGATAGCGCACAACCCATCCAGAACTTCCAATAGAGCTTTCCGGGACGGCAATTCCCGGATGCGGCCCTGATGCCGCACATTGTGCTCGACTTCACGCGAATGCCGGAGCGCTGCTACGACCTGGTCGATATTCCAGGTGGCTGATGCCGCATCCGACGGTTTGACCGAATCCCTTTCCATGAGTAGCCGTCCTTTCACTCGCCTCCCGCGCTGTCTATTCAGCCTATTCAGTTTTGAGTTGATGGAGTGCGCGCACGAGTGCGTCGATTTCGTCATGCGTGTTGTAAAACGCCAGCGACGGGCGGACGGTGCCGTTGAACCCGAAGCGGCGCACGGTCGGCTGCGCGCAATGGTGTCCGGAGCGCACGGCAATGCCCTGTCGATCCAGATGCCGGCCGACCTCTTCATTCTCGAAGCCATCCAACACAAACGACAAGACACTCGCCTTGTGGGAGGCTGTGCCGATCGGCCGAAGCCCGCCGATCGACGCCAGCGCCTGCGTGGCATATTCCAGCAATTCGTGCTCGTAGGCGGCAATCGCGGGCATGCCCAGTTTGGTCAGATAGTCGATCGCCGCGGTGAGGCCGACGACACCGGCGATATCTTGGGTGCCGGCCTCGAACTTTTGAGGAATGCCTTGATAGGTCGTGTTGGTAAAGGTGACGTCTTGGATCATATTGCCGCCGCCTTGCCAGGGAGGCATCTCTTCCAGGAGCGCCGCTTTACCGTAGAGCACCCCGATGCCGGTCGGGCCGAAAATCTTGTGGCCCGAGAACACGAAGAAATCGCAATCCATGGCTTGCACATCAATGGGCATGTGCGGCGTCGATTGCGCGCCGTCCACGAGCACCGGAACACCGTAGCTGTGCGCCAGCGCAATCAGCTGCTCTACCGGATTGACCGTGCCCAGCGCATTAGAGACATGGGTGACCGCCACCAGCTTGGTGCGATGGTTCAACAGCGCCGCAAACCCGTCGAGGATCAGCTCGCCGGCTTCATTGATCGGTGCCACCTTGATCGTGGCTCCCACCTGTTGCGCCAGCATCTGCCAGGGCACGATGTTGGCGTGATGTTCCATCGTCGTGAGCAGAATTTCATCGCCCCGGCCGATATGTGTCCGGCCATAGGTGTTGGCCACCAGGTTGATCGCCTCTGTCGTCCCTCGCACGAAGACGATTTCCTTGGCATCGGCTGCGTGAATGAAGTCTCGCACCTTGTCACGGCCTGTTTCGTAATGCTCGGTCGAACGGGCGGCCAGTGTGTGGGCGGCGCGATGGATGTTGGAGTTGTCGCGACTGTAGAAGCGCGACGTGGCGTCGATGACGCTCTGCGGCTTCTGGGTGGTGGCCGCGTTGTCGAGCCAGATGAGCGGATGACCGTTCACCTGCTGCTGCAGGGTGGGAAAGTCCCGGCGAATGGCCTCCACGTTCAAGCTGGAAAAGGTCAGTCGTCGCGAGGGAGACGCGGCGATAGGTGAGACCGGAAGGCCGGCTTCAGGGCTGTGAAGAAAATAATAGTCCGGTGGCGAGACTGTTCCGTAGCCGGGAAAGGGTGTCACGACGGACGGCCGGCTATTGGTGAACGACTGGCTTGTGATGAGTGGCGTGCCGTTACGCCAGTTGAATCCGTTCCCCTGATAGTGCGGCCCGCCGAAGGCATACGCTTCATCGTAGTCGGGGGAGAGCGGTCCAACCTCCGAAGGGTTGTCGGTTAATGGCTTGCTTGTGGAGGGTTGCGCGTCATCCTGCCGCGTGACACCGTTCCCGCGGCAACGCGGTTCACCGAATGGATAGGCTTCGTCGGAGCCAGGTGTATGTTCCCCCGACGGTGTGCCGGCTCCTGTGGGCTGTGCCGAGAGTTCCTGCAATCCTGGATGGACCGGTGGATGTGCGTCAGGTGTGGCCGAGGGGTATCCACCGGCCAATCCGGGAGCGCCGGGGGCGTTCGCCGAAAAGGTCTGCAATGTGGCCGGCCAACCGGGTATGGCGATGACGGGGACCGTTCCGGTGGCATCGCCTGCCATGGTCGGGACGGTGGGTACGATCGGCAGGAGGCCCGGAACCGGTGCCGGCAACCTACTGTTGCCGGCCTGCTCCGAAAAGAACTCCTGGGTTAATCTGGTGATCAGGGCCGTATCGAGGGAATCATGCGGGGGTGCTGTTCCATTGTTGATCGTGGTGGTCATCGTCTTACGCCTCTTACGCCTTTGGATAGACATACTCGTGATAGAACTTGGTCGAGACGTTGTCGAGACGCGCGATGGCATCTTCGGTCAAGACCGCCGCTGAGAAATAGCGTGTCACCAAATGGGACGCGATGCCGTGTTCGTTCGTCCCCATGTAGCGGACGGAGAGACCGGTTTCGAGCTCACCGGTGACTCCTGCCTTCTGCAGCCCGACGACGCCTTGCTGCGCTTCACCCACACGCAGCAACAGGATACTCGTCTTCCCCGCCTTATCGATCTCCAGTTTGTTGCTCGGAATCAACGGAATGCCGCGCCAGGTGATGAAGGGGGAGCCGAAAAGATGGACTGTGGGGGGCGGGACTCCGCGTCTGGTCGCCTCGCGCCCGAACGCGGCAATGGCCTTGGGGTGGGCGAGGAAGAAGGCGGGCTTTTTCCAGACCAGGCTCAGGAGTTCGTCCAGATCGTCCGGCGTCGCCGTCCCTTTGCGTGTCGTGATGCGCTGGGCCGGGGCGACTTCTTTCAGCAGGCCGAATTGCGCATGGTTGATGATCTCCCATTCCTCGCGTTCTTTGACCGCTTCCACCGTCAGGCGCACTTGCTGGCGCAATTGATCGATGCGATTGCTGTACAGATCGGTGACGCGCGTATGGGTGCGTACAACCGTCTGGATCGTGCTCAGGTGATATTCGCGAGGGGTGAGCTCGTAATCGACAAAGGTCGTCGGCAGTTCCGGTTCGCCGCCGTCCACCGTGAGGAGATCGACCTTGGCTTCGCCGAATTCATTGGCTTCTTGTCCCTTCACGGCCTTCGCCACCCGATTGAGGCGGTAGACGCCGCCGTCGACATCCACCCAGGGCAAAAGTTTGTGCAGCCACCGCGGAGTGATGTCCGTCATCTGCGGGACCGTGACGGTCGCGGTCGCCAGGTTCCGCGCCGCCTTGGCGCTCAGGCTTTGTTGTTCGGAAACAGTTGCTCGTTCACTCATCGTCTTGTCCTTTCCATGGTGTTGAGTACATGCTCTGCACACGTGACACTGGTGCTCCTTCTTGGCTCACGTCCTCATGTGGTGCCCTCCAAGAGTCCGGCTGTGTGTGGGGCGGCTCGGTCGCCCGCTTGTGGCTCGATTCCTTGATCTGTAGCGGCCGGAGACCGCAGTTCGCAGATTGCCTGTTCATGATCGATCAGTTCGGTGACGGTCGGATGGTCCCCGCAGAGCGGGCAGCGGGGATTTCGTTTCACGGCGATCTCACGGAACCGCATGTTCCTCGCGTCGAAATCCAGCATCCGATCGGTCAAGGGGCGCCCGATGCCCAAGATCAATTTCAAGGCTTCGGTCGCCTGGATCGTGCCGATGACGCCTGCCAGCACTCCGAGGACGCCGGCCTCCTGGCAACTGGCGACCAAGCCGGGCGGGGGCGGTTGTGTGAAGATGCAGCGATAACAGGCCGATTGCCCTGGAAGAATCGTAAAGACCCGCCCGTCGAAACGCAGGATTCCGCCGTGGACAAGAGGTTTCCCGCCTAAATAACAGGCATCGTTGATGAGAAATTTCGCCGGAAAATTATCCACTCCGTCGATCACGACCGAGTAGTCGCGAACCAGTTCCAGGGCGTTCCTCGCCATGAACCGATCCTCATACTGCACCACCGTGACATCGGGATTCAGTGCCTGGATCTTCTCCTTGGCCGAGAGGACTTTGGGGCGCCCGACATCGGACGTATGATGGATGACCTGCCGTTGGAGGTTTGAGAGGTCGACGACGTCGTTGTCGATCAATCCGAGGGTGCCGACGCCGGCTGCCGCCAAATAGAGGGCTGCCGGTGAGCCGAGGCCGCCCGCCCCGACGATCAGAATGCGCGCCTGCGCGATCTTCTTCTGTCCCTTGCCGCCGACTTCCGGAAGGAGGATATGGCGGCTATAGCGGGTGATTTGTTCGTCTGTAAATTCCATCGTCTCCGGGAGCTGAAAATGGCCTTCAGCTTCGTTCTCGGCTCGCCGAAATCCTCAACGTACTCCCGAGGGTACGCCTCCGGTTTCGTCTCGCCTGCGGCCTTGCTGCGAGGCCATTTTGAGCTCCCGCCTCAAACATTCATTCGAAGCGTTCAAATGTTGAAATACTTTTCCATGCTGATGTACCGCTCGCCGGTGTCGCAGAGTACCGTCACCACACGTGCGCCAGGGCCGAGCTCTTGCGCGACTTTCCGGGCGGCGCAGACATTGGCTCCCGAGGAAATCCCCGCGAGCAGCCCCTCTTTTTTCGCGAGCAGTTTGGCCGTCTGATAGGCCTCGTTGTCGGTGACTGTGATCACGCGATCGAGGATCTTCTGATTCAACACCTGCGGGATGAAGCCTGCGCCGATGCCTTGAATCTTGTGCGGCCCGGAGGCGCCGCCTGAGAGGATGGGGGACCCGCTCGGTTCGACCGCAATGATGTGGATCTGAGAATTGCGCTCCTTGAAGACTTCCCCGCAGCCGGTGATGGTTCCGCCGGTCCCGACCCCTGCGACGAAGGCGTCAAATCGGCCGTCCAGCGCCTCCCAGATTTCCACCGCCGTGGTCTGCCGGTGCGTGGCCGGGTTTGCCGGATTAGAAAATTGGTCGGGCATGAAGCAGGACGGATGCTGAGCCACGATCTGTGCGGCCTCCCTGATGGAACCCTTCATGCCCTCGGCGGCGGGCGTCAGCACCAACTGCGCGCCGTACGATGAGAGAAGGCTGGCCCGCTCCGAGCTCATGCTCTCCGGCATGACGAGAATCATCGGATAGCCGCGGACGGCGGCGATGAGGGAGAGCCCAATGCCGGTATTCCCGCTCGTGGGTTCGACGATGGTCGTGCCGGGCTCGAGCCGGCCGCTCCGTTCCGCTTCATTGATCATGTTGAGGCAGATCCGGTCCTTGACGCTGCCTCCGGGGTTGGCGCTTTCGATCTTTGCATAGATCGTCGCGCCGCCGTCCGGAGAGAGCCGGTTCAGTCGCACCAGCGGCGTTCGACCGATCAGCTCGGTGATGTTTTGTTGTACTCGTTTCGTCACCGGCCACCACCCATGTAGAATAAAAACTCCAGGCGATCGCCAGGTTTGAGCGGCGTGGAGCCCAGGTGATCGCGTTCGACCAGCGTATCGTTCAATTCCACGGCGACCATTTGCGGGTCGATGTGCTTGGCGTTCAGCGCATCCAGGACGACCGATCCCGGAATCTCTTCCGATTTTCCATTGATCTCCACAACCATAGCCGTATCTCTCCAATCGATAAGCACCATGCGTTTACATGAATAATGTGGTCTCGGCGCCGGCCGTCAGTGCCAGGATGGCCGGCAACCCCAAGACCGCATCCACTTGCTTCGTTACCGCATCTCCGTTGACACCCATGTATTCGAGCCCTGCGCTGCAGGCCACCAACCGGAAGTCGCCCACTGCCCGGGCTTCCTGGAACATTTCGGAAACCAGCGGCACTTTTTTCTCTTTCAAAAGCCGGCGAACATCTTCCGCAGCGGCGTGATGCTCGGGGGAAAAGTCGACGTCATCGATCCGTCCCTCGGCCAGTTTGCGAATCGTCCAGAAGAGCAAGACCACCGTCACGTCCTTGCCCATGGCGGCCGCGGTCAGCCCTACGGTCCCTACCTGGTGCAACGTGTCGTAGGTGGCGTGGTGGGCAAAAATGACGAAGCGAGGTTTCTGTTTCATGGTGCCACTTTCTGTGAACCGAGCAGACCGTATCGGATCAGCCGGTCGCGAACGATGTTGCGGCTGATGCCGAGGAGACGAGCCGTGCGAAGCTGGTTCTGATCGCAATATTCGTACGCCGCACGGAAGACGGCGTCATCGATCTGCTCATAGAGCCGAGGGCGTTCTTCCAGAAAGAGTTGTTGCAATACCGTGGCGAGGGCCTCGAGTGACCGGCCACCGGTGTCTGCCGTGACCGGGGTGCGAGCAGCGGAAGAGGGCAGGCGCAAGTCTATCGGCCTGATGTCCGTTCCCGGGCACACGACCAATGCGTGGTGAATGGTGTTCTCCAATTCGCGGATATTGCCCGGCCAGGGATATGCCAGCAATCGCGCCGCGGCATCCGGCGTGAGATGCGCGGCCGCAAAGCCCAGCCGAGCTCCGTATACCGAGAGAAAATGATGGGCCAACGGCAGAATGTCGCCGGGCCGTTCCCGTAACGGTGGAAGATTCACGGCGGCCACGTGCAGCCGGTAATACAAATCTTCACGGAAGCGGCCGGCCGCCACGGCTTCATGGAGGTTCACATTGGTGGCGGCAATCAATCGGACGTCGATGGCGAGGGGGTGGCGTGAACCGACGCGCACGACTTCCCGTTCTTGGATCACCCGCAGCAGTTTGGCTTGCAGCGCCAGCGGGAGATCGCCGATCTCGTCCAGGAACAACGACCCGCCGTCTGCGGTTTCGAACCAACCTGCCTTGGCCGTCACCGCGCCGGTGAAGGCGCCGCGTTCATGGCCGAACAACTCGCTTTCCATCAGCGTGTCGCTGATGGCGGCGCAGTTGACCGCTACGAACGGTCCTGCCCGGCGGGCACTGAGCTCATGAATGTGCCGCGCGATCAGCTCCTTGCCGGTGCCGGTCTCACCGATGATCAGCGCGGTGGCATGGCTGGGGGCAATCCTCTGCACCAATTCCAACAAGGCTTTCGATTTGTCGTCCTCGAAGACCAGGCAACTGGCTCTGATGGACAGGGCGAGTGCGGTCGGATCGGCTGCGGTGAGGACCTTCAGCGCACGTTGAGAGTTCGTCGGTATCACGTGATCCTCGAGGCTCCTATTCCACCGGCTCGGGAAACACCCGGAGCGACTTCGGTCTGACGTAGACGCGTTCACCGGTGCTCAGCGCCAGTTCACGCCATTGCTGCTGGCTGACTTCGCCTTCGATGAGTTCGCCGTTGTCGGTGCGAACCATTTCGAGGCGCGCGACTGCCCCAACCGGCTGGATCCGTCCTACCAAGGCTTCGATGGCTCCCTCTTCACCGGGATGGCGGTGCAGGTCGATTTCGTGCGGTCGCACATAGCCGATGGCCGGACCGTCCGGAATGCCGCTTTGCTCGCGAAGCGCCAAGTTCAAGTCTCCCACCTGCACCCGACCTTCATGCACCCGGCCGTGAAACAGGTTGACGCCTCCGAGAAAGTCATAGACGAACGGGCTGGCGGGATGTTCATAGACCTCTTCGGGAGTTCCGATCTGTTCGATGCGTCCCTTATTCATGACGACCACCCGATCCGCGACCTCCAGCGCTTCATCCTGATCATGGGTGACGAAGACGCTGGTGACATGGAGATCCGTGTGGAGTCGTCTGAGCCAGCGCCGGAGTTCCTTACGGACTTTGGCATCGAGCGCGCCGAACGGCTCATCGAGCAGCAGGACCGTCGGCTCGACGGCCAACGCCCGCGCCAGGGCGACTCGCTGACGTTGACCACCTGAGAGTTGTCGCGGATACCGATCGCCGAGCCATTCCAGCTGCACCAGCTTGAGTAACTCGCGTACCTTCTCATCGATCGTCTCATTCGTCGGCCGGGTGGATCTGGGGCGGACTCTGAGCCCGAACGCAATGTTTTCGAAGACGGTCATGTGGCGGAACAGGGCGTAATGTTGAAAGACGAACCCGACGCCGCGCTCGCCGATATGGCGATCGGTGACTTCCTGATCGTTCAGCAGAATAGCGCCGGTCGTCGGCCCTTCCAGGCCGGCCAGGATGCGGAGCAGCGTGGTCTTGCCGCATCCGGAAGGCCCCAGCAGGGCGATCAGCTCTCCCGTGTTGACGTGCAGATTGATCTCATGCAGCGCGGTAAACGTGCGGAAAGTTTTTGTGACGTTGCGGACGTCGATACTCATGGGCGGTTCTCCTTCTGTTCGACCGACGAGGTCCATTCCACCAGGCTCTTGGCGGCCAAGGTGACCAGCGACAGCAAGGCCAGCAGGGAGGCGACGGCAAAGGCGGCGACGTAGTTGTATTCGTTGTAAAGAATCTCGACATGCAACGGCATCGTATTGGTCTCGCCGCGGATGTGCCCGGACACGACCGACACGGCGCCGAACTCCCCCATCGCCCGCGCGTTGCACAGAATGACGCCGTAGAGCAGGCTCCATTTGATGGAGGGGAGCGTCACGCGCCGGAAGGTTTGCCAGCCGGTGGCGCCCAGCACGAGTGCCGCCTCTTCTTCGTCTTTGCCTTGCGCTTGCATGTGCGGAATCAGTTCGCGCGCCACGAAGGGAAAGGTGACGAAGATCGTGGCCAGCACGATGCCCGGTACGGCGAAGATGATCTTGATGTCGTGCGCGGCCAGCCAGGGACCGAGGGCGCCCTGCAAGCCGAAGAGCAGCACATAGATCAATCCGGCGACCACCGGCGAGACGGAGAACGGAAGGTCGATCAAGGTGATCAAGACCTGCTTGCCCCAAAATTCGAATTTGGCGATGGCCCATGCGGCCGACAGACCGAAGACGACATTCAGCGGGAGGGCGATGGCCGTTGCCAAGAGCGTGAGTTGGATCGCGGCGATCGCATCGGGTTCCTGAAACGAGGCCAGATAAGTGCCGAGGCCGTGCTTGAGCGCTTCGAATAGAATTGCCGCCAGCGGGACGAACAGGAAGAGCCCCAGAAACGTCAACGAAACCAGGATCAGCGCCAGGCGTACGAGGACCGGCTCGGCCACGGTCGAGGCGATGCGGGAAGTTCCCTTGTCCAGGCTCAAGACACCGGTCGTCATAGTCCCTCCACTCCGGTTAAAACGCGACTTGCCGCCTGCCGCTCCACCACTGCAGACCATTGATGATCAGGAGCAGAATGAATGAGGCCACCAGCATGACGACCGCGATGGCCGCTGCGCCGGCATAGTCGTACTGTTCCAGTTTGGTGATGATGAGCAGCGGTGTGATTTCCGTTCGCATCGGCATGTTGCCGGAAATGAAGACGACGGAGCCGTATTCTCCCAGTGCCCTGGCGAAAGCCGAGGTAAAGCCGGTCAAGAGCGCCGGAAACACTTCCGGAAATATCACCCTGGTCACGGTCTTCCAGCGGGTCGCGCCGAGGCTGGCGGCGGCCTCTTCGATTTCCTTCTCGAGGTCCTGCAAGACCGGTTGGACGGTGCGTACCACGAAGGGCAGGCCGATGAAGGTCAGCGCGACCAGTACGCCGAGCGGTGTGAAGGCGATCTTGATGCCCAGCGGTTCCAGATAGCGGCCGATCCATCCGTTGACCGAGAACACGGCGGTCAATGCGATGCCCGCCACGGCAGTCGGGAGCGCGAAGGGGAGATCGACCAGCGCATCCACGAATTTCCTGCCCGGAAATGAATAGCGCACGAGGACCCAAGCGATGATCACACCAAAGAACGCATTGAGCAGAGCGGCCACGAACGACAGTCCGAACGTCAATTGATAGGACGCCACCGTCCGCGGGTCCGACACGGCCGACCAGAATTGCTCCCCTGTCAGGGCGGATGTCTTCACAAACAGACCGGCCAGCGGAATCAGCACGATCAGGCTGAGATAGAGCAGCGTAAACCCGAGTGTCAGACCGAAGCCTGGAAGCACGGTCGGCTGTTTCAGCAGAATGGACATCATCGCTCCTTGTGGCGCCCGTTGGACGGATACAGCGGATGACCGGCGTTCACCGGCCGCACCGGCACCATTGTGTTCACTTTCTGGTGCGTGAAATCTCTTGATAGACCTGGTCGAATACGCCACCGTCCACGAAGTGGACTTTGTTGGTCACACTCCAGTTGCCGGAGACTTCATTGAGGGTGAACAGCGTGAGCCTTGGAAACTGAGCGGCATATTTTGCCGCGACGGCAGCCGATTGAGGCCGGTAGTAATGTTTGGCGGCAATATTCTGCCCTTCGTCGGAGTAGAGATATTCCAGGTAGGCTTGCGCCACTTCTCGCGTGCCTTTCTTTTCCACCACCTTGTCCACCAGGCTGACCGTGGGTTCCGCGAGGATACTGGTCGGGGGCACGATGATTTCGAATTTGTCCTTGCTCAATTCGTTCCCGCCTAAGAGGATTTCATTTTCCCAGTTGATCAGCACATCGCCGATGCCGCGTTCCACGAAGGTGGTCGTGGCGCCGCGCGCCCCCGAGTCGAGCACCGGCACGTTCTTGTAGAGGCGGGTGATGAAGTCCCGCGCGGTGGTGTCGTTTCCGCCTGCTTGTTTCAGGGCATAGCCCCAGGCCGCCAAGTAGTTCCAACGGGCGACGCCGGAGGTTTTGGGGTTGGGCGTGATCACCGCCACGCCCGGCTTCACCAGGTCGTTCCAATCCTTGATGCCCTTCGGGTTTCCTTTGCGCACGAGGAAGATGATGGTCGAGGTGTAGGGGGCGCTGTTGTGGGGCAGGCGACTTTGCCAATTTTCGGGGAGCAACTCTGCTTGGCGGGCGATCGCATCGATATCCTGGGCGAGCGCGAGGGTGACGATGTCTGCGCCGAGGCCGTCGATGACCGCCCGTGCCTGTTTGCTCGATCCGCCATGCGATTGTTTGATGGTGACCGTGCGACCGGTTTTTTCTTTCCAATGTTTGATGAAGGCGGCGTTATATTCCTGGTACAGCTCTCTGGTCGGGTCGTAGGAGACATTGAGGAGCGGCGGCACATCGTCGGCCCAGGCCGAGAGGGGAAGGCTGAGGATTCCCGCCAGCAACACGATGGTGGTCCATTGGCGCAACAACATGGGAACTCCTTTCGTCTCTGACGTCATCGTTTCAAAAAATCGTCTTCGTGGCATGGTCGCCTCGTTCATCTTGTAACGAGCGGTGGCTCTCAAATCCGATTCGGGCACCGTCCGATCAATCAAGTGAACTCCGTTTTGGGTAAACGAATGCCCGGTCTGCTGGTGCAGACATGTTTCTGGTCTGAGCGCGACGAGGGATGGCCCTCGCCCGTCCTCTATTCTTGGTGATTCAACCAGTCCTGTAGGTCGAAGGCGGTTCGACCTGACAGGGGGAGTTGCCGTCCGCGCTTTCGGAAGAAGAGGGGAAGGCCGCGCCTGGTGGCTTCGGCGCGCACCTTCCGGGCCAGCGTGTGGTTGACTCGATCGAGCACCACTACCACGGCCGTCGTCTTCTTGGGAATGGCCTTCACCAGGTCACGCGTCTTCCGTCCGCTCCAATGTTCGACGCATCCGTGGCCGCCGGCCTGTGCCCGCTCTTTGATTCCATCGATCGAATCACCGCCGACGACCAGGATTGACATAGTGGCTCCCTTCTTTCCCGGCTGCCTAGTGCCGTTCCGGGGCCGGTTTGTTGTCTCGATCCAGTCCCGGTTGCGCAGGCATGGCCGACAGCGCCTCCCGGTACCGGATGAGCAGTTCTTCCTGTTGATCCGGCGCGAAGAGACTCCCGCCTGACCGGACTTTCACGAGGTATTCTTCCGGCTCAAAGGTGGCATCGAAGGCCGGAGACCGTTCCGGCACGTTCGGCATCTGCCGGTCATACTTACTGATATCGGGACCTGGTCCGTGCCGATCGTGGGCCTCGCGCAACGCCAGATGCAGCGTCGTATCTTGTACCGACAACCACCCCGTGCTGGTTTCCTCTTCGCCGTGTTCGGTCGCATGGCTGAGATGATAGTACACGCGCTCAGAAGGCGACGCTTGCGACAAGGCTTTCGCCAGCGACGGCGCCAGGACCGCAATTTCTCCGTCGCGGAAAGCCCTGGTTTTGTCCGCCTGTCCGACGAAGAGCCGATGTAGCGGATTACGGCGTTCCCAAATACGCACGCCCCGCAATAAAGTCCCGACTTCCGTTGCGGTCAACGAGGCCGGATGGGCGTTCGTCGTTGACGCGGGATCTTTCTCGATTCGCACCTGATTCAATCCCGACTGGTAGACCGTCTTGGGTGGCGTCGTGGCCTGTGACGCGCAACCGGCCGCCGCCATTACGCCGATGAAAGCGAGGATCAGATTGGCGCGACGGGATAACGTTCGCTGCTGTGGATGTCCGATGCCGTTCATGGTTTCACCTCTTCTCGTTGAGCGAATCCGACTTCGGGGGACACGCGGTCGAAGCCGAATTCCTGCAAGTGAGTCTGGATCGTGGGGCTCAGGAGAAATTCAATAAAATCTCCGGCTGCGGTGATGTTCTGCGCCGTCCAGGCAACGGCCACGCCATAGCGTACCGGGGTATGAGAGCCGACCGGTGCAGTGTCGACGATACGGACGCCTGAATTGGATGCCGCATCGGTGCGATAGACGACACCGATTTCCGCCTCGCCTTTGGCGACCAAATCGAGGACGGCTCGTGAATGTTCACCGAGGACGTATTGTGATTTCAGCTTCGGCTCAAGTTTGCTGTACTTCAGGAACTGCGCGGCGACTTTCCCGACCGAGGAGGTCTTTGGATCGCCGACGGCAATGCGGCGAATCGGGATCGTTTGCAAATCTTGAATCGTGCTGATGGGGGCGGGCAGGGCTGTTCCCGTAATCAGGACCAGCGAGGTCGCCGCAAAAGGGCGTTTGGTCCCTTGAATGATCAATCCCTTGGCCTCCAGCTGATCGATTTCTTCAAAGAGCGACGGCAGAAAGATGTCCACCGGCGCGCCCTGTTCGATCTGGCTGCGGAGTGTCTGAGACGGACCGTAAATCACGCGCACGTTGATGTGGCGATGCTCCGTTTCGAACAGCGGAAGGATTTTCCGAAGAGCATCCTTCAAACTGTTGGCGGCGGCGATGGTAATGGTCTCCGGCTGCGCCTTGGCCGGCTGGGCGTTCAGTCCCAGGCCGATCAAGAGACCGACGATGGCAATGAGTCCTCTGACACGAAATCCTGCTCTCATAATGTCCTCCAAGAGCCTGTAAGGGCTTGTCCTATTCACTTAGAAGTAGAATTGGTACTGCACATTGATCCGGTTTTCGACGAGATCACGTCCGAATCCTGGTTGACTCTCAAAGGGAAATCGGTCCGGTGCTCGTCCGCCGCTGCCCATCGTGATATTCGAATAATCGATCACGAGCCGGTTGTTGTAGGTGCCGTCGAAGCTGTAATTGATAGCGGCGCCGAATTCTTTGACCAGGTCGTTCACCTGCTGAGTAGACGGATCCATGAATCCATACCGCACTGCCAGTTCGAGTTTACGCGGGATGATGTATTTTCCTACCTGCGCATACCATCCGTAGGCCTGTCCCAGGTTGACCGGTGGCCCGAGGAATTGCGCCGCCGGGATCGTGTTCAGGTCAAACGCGCTGGTCCCGCTGTTGGCATTGCGGAGCCGTTGGTGACGATAATACCCTTCTGCCTGGAACGACCAGCCCTGATACTTCGCGATGAAGTCGGCTTCATACGTCTGAAAATCCCAAATGCCGCCCGCTAACAACCGACCGTTATATGCCTTCACGATGGCCTGGCGGTAGGCCCGATCGACAATGTCGGAACGGATGGAACTCAGATAGTTTTGTGCCGGATTATAGGCGTAACCGAAGGCGATCGCCGATTGCAGGGTCCGGGAGTTCAAAATGTCGCCCTGGCCATAGCCGGGGTTTCCTGCGATCTTGTACAACAGCCGTGCCGTGTACATCATTTCCCCGGTCATGATGCGCGTATCGTAATTATAGGTGCGCGTCGTCGCTGCTCCCGGGGCACCCGGCGTTCCGGTTTGCGGCAACACATTCTGGCTGACCGACGTCCCTTCCCTCGCGAGATTCGCTCCTACTCCGCCCCAGATCCCGAACGCGTAGTTGAATTTATACTGATCCTCGTCGCTGGAAATGCTGACACCCACGTCGCGGCTGTTTTGCTGGTTGGCCGCGAAGGCGTTTTGGACGATCAGATTGTCTGCGAAGGTTGATGTGGCCATCGAACTGATGGTCGCGCGATTGAACCAGACCCGCTGTTGGCCGGCCTGAACCGTAAGCCACGGAATGTGCCACGAGGAGACGTAGGCATCCAGCAGACCGGCTCTACCGCTTCCACCCTCCTGATTCCAGGTCGTCTGGTCAAAGGCCCAGGCAATGTTGTAGCGAAAATCAGGGTCGAAGGCATAACCCAGGAATTGGAGTCGGGCGCGGGGCACGCTGAATTGATTGGAGTCGCTCTGTTTTCGGATCGCCCGGTATTCGACCTGGCCGCCGAGAATTTCCGGATTGCGCGAATCACCGATCGTCCCCCAGGCACTGTTGTAGGCGCTGTGTGTGTAGCGAACCTGAGTGAGAAGTCGCAGCTTGAGAAAAAACTTGTCTCCGACACGGAAGTTCAGGCCGTTGTTGACGTCGATCGTGTAGTTCGGTTTGGAAACCTGTTCGCGCTTTTCGACGACCTTGAGACCTCGGTCATATTCGTCTTGCGTGATGATGCCTTTGAGCAGGAGATATTTCAGGCCGGGGTCTTCGCCCGAATAGTATTCCCATTTTCCGTCTTTCTTGATGAACTGGCCTTCCTCGACTGCCGCAGCCGGCAGGGTCAGGCCGCCCCAGAGGATGGCCAGGCTTGCTCCGAAGGCAAATGCAGATCGTTTCATCGCTTTCGCTCCCATGTGAATGTTTAGAATGGCGTTGATAGTGGTGATTTAATGATATTAATCATCATATGTTCAGTATGTTATTAAAGTTCTGTTATCCGATGAGGTATTAAATACATTATCTTTAATAAGTTTGTCAACAATATTTCATTTGCAGAAACCACAAGGACGAATGGTTCTTAATGGGTCAAGTATGTTTGAATATAGTAAATGTATTATGGTACGTTCGTGCGGCGTGCCGTTTCCCCGTGTTTCCTGCATCAAGATCTGAAGCAGATGGAGAAGCCTCATGAATCGACCAGCCGACCGCACTTCACCGTGCTGCACAACGCAGAAACAGACCGGCCGTGGGAATATTTTCGAACTGGACGGGGATACCCTCGAAGACTTTCACGGCATTCGAATTCCCCTTTCCTATCGAACCAACCAAGCTGTTTTTTACGAAGGACATGTGAGTATCGGGCTGTACGTGCTCTGTGAAGGTAAGGTGAAACTGACTCGCTCTTCCTACAAAGGCCAGCGTCTGATCGTGAGAATTCTTGACGCTGGCGAAATCATCGAAAAACATGCTTTCGCACAAAATGCCGTCCATCAAACCACCTGTGAGACTCTTGAGCCGTGCAAGATCTGCCTGATCGAGCGAAGGGCATACTTGGACTTGGTCAAGCGTGACAGCACGTTGGCGCTCAAACTCATTGAAATGCTCAGCAGTGAAGTCCGATCCAATCTCACGCAACTAGACACCTTCACGTTCAAGAGCGCGCGCGAGCGACTGGCGGCCACGCTACTGGAGTTGGCCAGGCGATTCGGATCTGCTGGACAGAATGGGATTCAGATCGGAATGAATTTGAAACGAGAAGAGCTGGCTGAAATGACTGGTATCACGCCGGAGACATTGGCTCGTTTGCTGGGAGCATTTCAGGCGGAAAAGCTTCTGGCGACTCACGGCAAACTGATTACGCTGACAAACCTGCAAAGACTGGCCCGCCTTGCCCGGGGACGTGCCTCGGATCTTCGAGAATCTGCCTTAGATGTCGCGCCGGTTCTGCTCTGAGTGAATGCTCTGTGAAGTGGTTTCGTGCACGCCTCTCCACGGGCTCGGGTCTGAAGCCTCATCCCGTAGCTTGACGCACATCAAGTTCGTACCCCTGATTCAATCAAGGATTGTGTCCTGGCGACCGTATACGCTCTGCCTGTCGCGGGGTATGGGCATTCAACAGGAGGTGTACGATGAAATTCGGTCTCTCCGGATGCGGTGCAGGATTTGAATCCCTCGCGCCGGCACAGTGGCCTGTGTTTGCGCAGATGGCCGAAGCTGCGGGGTTCGACTCGATTTGGTTGAATGAAGAACACTTTCAGCGTCCGCAGGATGGCCGCGGGCGGTTCTGTTTGTCTCCACTGATCGCTGCGGCTCAATTGGTCGGGCAGACCCAGCGTATACGCATCGGATTCTCGGTCCTGCTCCTTCCGCTCCACAATCCCATCAGGCTGGCAGAGGAAATCGCCACGCTGGACGTCATGAGCGCGGGACGCATCAATGTCGGGATATCGCGGGGCGGTAACCGCGACTATTCCAAGGCCTTCGGTGTGGATCCGGACGTAGGACGGGAGGGATTCGAGCGAGACCTCTCCACGATGATGCAATGCTGGTCGCCTGGGGAAGTGTCCCTCAACGGCGGTTTATATGATGTCCAGCCCAAACCTCTTCAGCAGCCCACTCCGCCGGTCTACATCGGAACTTATAACGAGGGCACTGCCTCCTGGGCTGCGCACAAGCGGCATCGATTGATTCAGCATGGCATTCAATCGCTCTCCAATGTCTGCAGGATTGTGGGAGCCTTTGAGAAAGAGGGCGGCAATGTCCGCCAGGTGCCGATCGGACGCTTCATCTATGTCGGCACGAGCGATGATGCCGCCAGACAAGAACTCTTGCCCGTGCTGCAGTTACTCACAGAACGATTACGCACGGCAGGCATACCGGCAAGGCCGGGCACGTTGACCGAGCCGGAATTGGAGGTTGAACGTTTTTATCGCGAAATGGTCATCGCCGGCGGGCCGGACACCTGCCGTGCGCGCCTGCTCGAGCTTAGCCATCTTACCGGAAGCCGTCACGTCAACTGCTTGATGGGATTCTTCGGATACTTGCCGCCGGATTTATTGCGGCGCTCTCTTCGGCTGTTTTCCGACGACGTGATGCCATACTTTTCCCAGGATGGTGACTCAGATGGGTAGATCGGAAAGGTACCGGTGTGTGCGTGCTGAGTTGTCACTGATTTGTAGGGCCAAGGTGGTCATGCCTTACGAGACGACGTCTATGTTGAAAGGAATGCCAGGCGTATGAAAGGACAAGACATGCGGCTGCGGTTGGTCGCCTGTGTGGCTCTTATCGCATACGTGATTCTCGTGTCGGTGGTCACTCAGGCGGAGCAGCCGGTGCGCACCGTGACCGACATGGCAGGCCGGACGGTCTCACTTCCCGCGCACATTGAGCGGGTGGCGGCGGTCGGATCGGTGCCGGTGATCCACAGTTTCATTTTCACGATGGGCAAGGCCGACACGATCGTCAACGGCATGCCGTTGTTCGCGCAGGGCAAGCGGTACCAGTTTCATCTGCGCGTGGCGCCAAAGCTCGTGCAACAACCGACGGCTCAGGGCCCTGGAGGAGAGCCGGACATCGAGCGCCTCCTTGCGCTGAGACCCCAGGTCGTCTTCGTGATGGACAAGATGTTGCTCAATTTATTGGAACGTAAGGGATTCACCGTCGTGTTTTTGGCGTGGCGGGAGCAGAGCGACGTCGGCACGCTCATGCGGTTAATGGGGCAGGTCTTCGAGGCGGAAGATCGAGCCGCGGCCTATCTGGAGTGGTTCGAACACATCGTTGAGCGCATCAATGCGGCGGTGGGCGATCGGCCTGCAGCCGAACGCCCTCGCGTGTTGTTTTCAAGCTTCAAGAGCATGCGCAGCCCGCATCTGATCGGAGACTGGTGGATCAGGCAGGCCGGCGGGCTCAGTGTGACAGAAGACGGGCGACTCATGGAGCAGGTCGATTTTTCGATTGAGCATGTCGTGCAGTGGAATCCCGACGTCATCATCGTCAACGACCCGGGCGAGGTGGCGCAGGTGTATGCCGATGAGCGCATGAAGCGAGTGAAAGCAGTCGAAGGGAAACGGGTGTATTCCATCCCGGTCGGCGTGCATCCATGGGGATACCGAACGGCGGAGCAACCGCTCATGGTCGCCTGGACGGCGGAGCAGTTGTATGGACGAAAATTTGCCGGCCTGGACCTCATGGCAGAGACGAAACGATTCTACGAGCGTTTCTTCAATGTTCGCCTGACCGACGGCGAGGTCCAGCATGTGTTGCGGGGAGAACCCTGACTGATCGGGAAAGCCAACTTCACGGGAGGGAGCGAATATGTCGAGCTTGGGTGACTTAAGCGCATTGGTCGGACAGCTGGCAGAACGCAATCAAGAAAGCCACAAGGTTCTGAACTGCGTGGAGGGAAAACTCGCCGCCATGGATCTTGATTTGGAGGTGTGGCTGGTGAACGAGCCGCTCACATGCCATATGTCGATTGTCGACGGCACACCGCACGTCGTAGCAAAAGTGATTGGGTTCGGTCCGCATAACGGCGCGCAGATGCTGTTGGTGAGGGATATCGTGCATGGGCCGGAAGAAGATTGGGAGGCGAAAGGAATTGCCAGTTACGGGGCGTCCAAGCCCTTGCGGGACGCGTCCAGGGAACTGCGATTTCTTGCAATCGGCAAGTTGGATAGGTTGGTCGATGCCATTACCGAGCGCACGCGCGCGCTTATCCACGCGTTTGATACGGGGAGGAAGGCGCAAAAACATTGTTGACCGCTTTCTCGCCGATTTTCTTGCTCGATCGAGCGGGATGTAGCGAAATTTATCATGTCATTATAGTTGATATTTATATTTGTATTGTATAACCTCACTTGAGAACCGATCACACATCCAAGGTCATGCCATGATTGTGAATGAAACGCCGGCCATACTGCTTTCCTGCGGAGGCCGAAGCGACCGGAACGTATATCTGCATACCGATGAAGGCGCCTGTTTGGCTGTCGAACGCTCCATGATCGGTGTGCCGCGCCTGCCTCTCTCTCCCGGTCAGCGCGTTCGTATGACTGTGCCGAGTACCGATGTCAAAATCGTCTCTCCGAGGCTTCATCAATGGTGTTCCGGAAATGAATGGACCGGCCGTGTGCTCTCCAGCCAATATCAAAACGGAGAGATGGTCGTCACGGTGAAGATCGTCGGGCAGCCGCTCACGTTTATAAGCACGAATGTGTCCGATTGCGTCCACCGCCCAATCCAACCGGACGATCAGGTGCGAGTCAGTATCGAGGCCGCAGCCCTGCGAATCGTGCCTGTCGGGTGACCCCTGCAGGAACAGAGTTGAAGAAGTTGTTGGCGGCGTGCGGCCGGCGCAGGCATGAACGAAAGGAGGGCGCGATGCACACAAAAGCGTGGAGACTGGGGCTCGCCCAATCGGCGTCCCTTGGTTGTCTGTTGGCGGGATGCGCCAGTTCTCAAGAGGTCACGAGTGTCCGGGAGGATTTGCTGAAGGAGCTGCAGGAAACTCGTACCACCTACGATCGGGCAATCGCCAGGGCGGATGTATCCAGGAAGGCGTCGGAAGAGTCGCAAGCGCGGTTGGCGACTGACCTCAAAAATCAGGAACAGAATCTTGCGGCCATCACGAAGCGAATACAGGACCTGCAGGTTCGCCAGGAATATGCCATCAAGGAACGCGTATCGACCCAGGAAACCAATCGCGTGCTCCGTGATGCGATCCTCCACGCCTTGAAGACGGAACAGGCCGATCTTCAGCAGCGCATCAAGCGTGTGAGTGACTCAATCGTCGAAATGGAGCAGCAGCAGGCGCTGCCACCTGTGCGGTCCTCCGGAGGGGGGCATCCGGCTTCGGTGGAAGCGTCTAAACCCGATAAGCCGATCATGGAAAATCAACCGGTAAAGCCTTGAGTGAATCGATACGTACGAATTCGTGAGCCCCTGTCGCGCAATGCGACCCCCGCGAACGGAGATGCCTGACTCCATCGCCGTTCCCGATCGGCAGGGAGTCTAACAGGCTCCCTGCCCTTCACCGCGCGTTGCGATCCTGTGGAAAGGACTCACCTCGTCTAATGGTTTGGTTCGAATGGAGTTCGTCGCATCTCAGAATTCTCAACTCGAGCGCCTCTCTAAGGCACATCACGGATCCCCGTCGGCCATAATGTTGCGGTGGCAGGGTTGGGGAATGTCCCTGATGCTGCATGTCGTCGTTCTTTCCGCGGCGATGGTTCTACGAATCAATGTTCAACCGACAATTCCGCCTGAGCCGTTTCACTGGCAAGTGAGCCTGGTGGAGCCCCCGCCGCCGCTGCGGGTAGAGTCGGCGCCTGTCAGGCCGACGATCCAGGCACAATCTTCTCCAGTCCCGGCGGTCACGCATTCAGAGACGATGGTTGAGAGGCGGCCGGTCCGGCGTGCGATGGCAGAAGTGCGCACGATACAGCCACGCACGCTCCCGCCCGTTGAGTCCCGAGCCGTGACTCGCGATCCGCCGACAGAGCGCACTCCCGCCGTGGAAACGGCTCCGGCCGTTGTGCATTCAGCCGGGCAGGTTCGGCATATGCAGGCGATCGCGCAGGAGCGCGCGCAGGGCTCAGTTGAGGCGATTGAGACAGCCGTGCAGGCGATGTCCTCCCCGATCTCGACGCATCAGACAATCGTCCGCCGCGAAGTCGTGGCGGATGATCAGCGTACGGAAGCCGTGCAGGATCACGGTTCAGTTGGGGCGGCAGCGGACTCGCTTCGACATCGGGCGCCTATCCAGGATCAGCGTCAGGCCGTGGTCGAGATGGTTCAGGTCCAGCCCGTCGACCTGAAACAGTCGGAAGCCGTCATATCGAATGTGCAATCGGTGGGGCAAGTCCGCCCGCATTACGGATGGCTGAAGGCGGATCTCATGACCCAAATCGAGCGCATGAAACGGTATCCGCAGTTTGCGCTCGACAATCGGTGGGAAGGCCGTGTGGTGGTGCGGGCGGTCATCCGAGCTGACGGTCAGCTGCTTGAACTGAGTGTCGTGGAAAGCTCCGGGCATGAGTTGCTGGATCGCGAATCATTGGAATTGCTCAGACGCCTTTCGCCTGTTCCGCTGAAACATCCGCTCGGAGCCCCTCAGGTGACGTTGAGAATTCCCATCAACTACGGGATTCACTGAATGGGAGTCGGCATCATCTCGTGGGGAGTGCGGCGGTTCGCTCCACCGGCCGGCGCCCTCTGGTTCCTGGGGTTGTTCTTCGGCCTCGGGGGCCTCGCCGTCGCCTCGTTGGGGATCGGGCGGTATGGGATCTCCGCAAGTGAGCTTGCCCGGTTTGTGTTGTCGCTCGCGTCGGATGTCCCGCTCATCGAGCCGGCGCGGTATGACGAACTGCAGAACGTCATCTTCCATGTGCGGCTTCCACGGGTGGTGGCCGCGATTTTGATCGGGGCAGGGTTGTCGGCGTCCGGGGCGGCGTTTCAGGCCATGTTCAGAAATCCGCTGGTGTCGCCAGGGCTCCTCGGTGTGTTGGCCGGGGCTTCCTTCGGCGCGGCAGTTGCCATGCTACTGGGAGACCGGTGGATTCTGGTACAGGCGGGCGCCTTTGCCGGAGGCCTGGTAGCGGTCTGCGTCACACTCGGGCTGGCGCGTATCTATCAAGCCGACTCGCTGCTCATGTTGGTGCTCGGGGGAATCATCAGCACCGGGCTGTTTACGTCGCTGCTGTCGATTGTGAAGGCGTTGGCTGATCCGTACAACCAGCTTCCCGCCATTGTGTTTTGGTTGATGGGGCGCCTGTCGGCGGTCGATGCCGCTACGGTAAGTGCCTTGTCCATTCCCATTCTGGCCGGCATCGCGATCTTGCTGCTGCTCGGGAAGGCGCTCAACGTGCTCAGCATGGGGGACGAGGAAGCCTTGACGTTGGGGGTGAATGTGCCGCTGGCGAGAGGTGCCGTGATTCTGGCGGCGACGTTCGTGAGCGCCTTAACCGTCAGTATGGCCGGTATGATCGCATGGGTCGGATTAGTCATTCCCCATGTGGCCCGCTTGCTGGTCGGTCCGGACAATCGTCTGTTGCTGCCGAGCAGCGCGCTCCTGGGAGCCGCGTTTTTGCTGGTCGTCGACGATGTGGCGAGAGTCTCGTTCAGCAGCGAAATTCCCATCGGCGTGGCGACGGAACTCATCGGCATTCCACTCTTCATTGCGGTCTTGCGGCGCGGACGCGCGGGGTGGCTGACGTGACAGCTCTGGAGGCGCGCGATGTGAATTTTTCGTACGGAACCCGCCTCGTGCTGGATGCGGTGTCGTTCTCCGTCCCGCGCGGGCGGGTCCTTTCTCTGTTGGGCCCCAATGGGTGCGGGAAAAGTACCGTCATCAAAATCATGTTGGGGTTGTTGCGCCCGCATGGCGGCGCCGTTTGGCTTGATGGGTGTGACGTCAGCCGGCTGAGTATCCGGGATCGGGCCCGCAGGATGGCCTATGTGCCTCAGGCGCACACCCTGTCGTTTCCGTATCGTGTCTCGGAGGTGGTTCTGATGGGCCGCTTCGCGCATCGTCGTGTATTTCAACAAACGTATTCGGCGCAAGAGTATCGAGTGGTTCGGGATGCCATGGAACGGGTCGGGATCGCGCATCTCGCCGGGAGGATCTATACGGAGATCAGCGGCGGAGAACGGCAACTTGCATTGATTGCCAGAGCCTTGGCGCAGGGCGCCGAGATTCTGGTGATGGACGAGCCTGTGAGCGGACTCGACTTCGGGAATCAATGGCGGTTGTTGCGGGAAGTTCGGGCATTGGCAGCGGAGGGACTCACGGTGCTGAAATCGACGCACTTTCCGGATCATGCCTTTCTCTCATCCGATGAAGTGATATTGATGCACGAAGGAAAGATATTGGCGCAGGGGCGTCCAGAAGAAGCGATGACGAAGGATCGTCTCCATCTGCTGTATGGCGTGGAGGTCAACATTCTCACTCAGGAAAGTGGGATCAGGTGTTGCGTGCCTGCGGGGTTGGGAAATCGACCGAAAGGGTCAGTTCGCTGATGGACCGATGCGGAAGGAAACGGTGTGCGCAGCTGATGGGGGTCCTGATGGCAGGGCTCATGACGGCTTGTGGTCAATCCGATACCGAGCAGGCCGCAGCGTATGCCGGGCGCGGTGATCGGGCCGTGGAGCAGCACCAGTTCCGAGAGGCGACCATCGACTATCTCAATGCCGTGCAACATGCTCCGCATGACACGAGCATCCGGTGGAAACTGATCCAGGCCAGTCTCCACGCAGCGGACTACGATCGCACACTCAGTGAACTGCGCAGTCTCCTGCAGCGGGAACCCGGGCACGCGCCGGCTCGGCTGCTGCTGGGTCGTCTGTATCTGACTGCGGCCAAGCCGGATGAGGCGGCGCGCATGGCGAAGGAGTTGGTCGCTACCCTGCCGGATCATCCGGCCGGATATCTGTTGCAGGGAGAACTGGCGGCTCAGGAGGGAGAACTGATGAAAGCCCTCGATCGATTTGAGCAAGCCCATGCGCGTGACTCGCTGTCTTTGGAGCCCATCCTAGCCGCCGGCAATGTGGCGATGTTGATGAACGATTCAGTTCGGGCCGCGCTGTGGTATCAACTGGCATTGGAGCGGCATCCGGATTCCATCGATGTCCATCTCGCCCGGGGAAATTATTTCCTGGCGGTCGGCGACCGGGACACGAGCGAACGCGAGTTTGATCGCGCGTTGGAGTTGGGCCGTGACAGCGAGCCGGCCCGGCTGAGTTTGGTCGTGCAACATTTGGCTCGCGGGCGGCAGGATCGCGCCTTGCGGGAACTGGAGGATGTGATCCAGACGCTGGGTTCGAGCAAGGGGCGGGCGTTATTGGCGGAGCTCCTGCTTGAGACCGGCCGAGCTGAAGAGGCCGCGGTCGTGATCGGTGAGCTGGCCGGCAAGGTACCTCCCGACGCCGTCACGCTCTATCTGCAGGGACGGCTGGCGATGGTGACGCAGCGTTGGGAGGAGGCGCGGAACCTGCTTACTCAGTCGATGGCCATGCAGGAGAGCAAGGCGGGACCGCATCTGTGGTTGGGCCGCTTGGAACTGATCGAAGGCCATGCGGCAAAGGGCGAGGCGTTGCTGGAACGAGCCGTTCGACTCGATCCCGACAACTCCGCCGGGCACCTCGCGCTGGCCGAACTCTACTTGCGGCAGAATCGATACGACAGGGTGCTGAGGGAATCGTTGGAAGTGTTGCGACGTCACCCCGGTCATCTGGAGGCCGCGTTGATGTATGCCGATGCGAATGCGGGACGAGAGCATTGGCAAGAAGCGGAGTCGGTTTATCAGACGATATGCAAACAGCTGCCGGACAATCCAATCGGCTATCGAAAATTGGGTCAGCTGGCTCGGCGCCAGGGTCTCACCACGAAGGCGGTGACCTGGTATGCGCAAGCGGTCGCGCATGCTCCCGACGACGTCGAAGCGTGGATGGAGTATTTGTCGGCGATGGTGGCGGCAGATCAGGGGCAACGGGCCGATCACCTGGCGAGCACCGAGGTGCGGGAAAGGCCGCAGGACCCTCGCCGGTGGGAGGTTGCGGCTCGGCACCATCGTGCCCGAGGGCGGCTTGAACAAGCGCGAGCGGCTTGGCGAACAGTCAGCGAGTTGATGCCGAATGCCGCCGGGCCTTACTTTGAGCTGGCGCAGTTGGATCTGGCTCAACAGAGGCCTCAGGATGCGGAAATGCGGCTGCGGCAGGCGCTCGCCAAAGATGGACGATTTATGGAAGCGTTGACGGCGCTGGCGATCCTCCTGTCGTCGCAGGCGAAGGTCGACGAGGCGAATCAGTATTACCGGAAAGCTCTCGCCGCTCTGGGAGCCAACCCCATTGCGGCAAATAATCTAGCCGTCAATCTGGTAGAGCAGGGGCAGCTTGATGAGGCGTTGCGGTATGCACTGCAAGCCCGCGAGGTGGCTCCATCGGCGCCGTTCATCCTGGATACATTGGGATGGATCTATTACAAGAAAGAATTGTGGGAGCACGCGGCTCCCCTGCTGGCTGAAGCAGCGGAGCGCTTGGAAAGCAATCCGGTGGTACGGTATCACTACGGCATGCTGTTGGCCAAGCGAGGGGAGCGTGCCTTGGCGGAAAAGGAGCTGGCATCCGCCCTGTCACTTGACGCCCAATTTTCCGAGGCTCGTGAAGCGCAGGAGATCTTGGTATCGTTGAAGCGCTAGCCGTTCGGGCGTCTCGCCTCGCCGACCTCACCGCGTTTCCCGCGAACGACCGTTGACGGCCTTCCTTCTCTGTTCTCTATGAAGCGCGTTTCGAGCGACGACAGCCGTTCGAAGGTAATCCCGGTTCGCGAGCAAAATTCCAGAAAGCGGCGCAATCTCAACAGGAACGTCTGCTGCTGATCGATCGTACGGACGAACGGATTGCAGCCGGCCAACAGGCTGGAGGAATGGAACACCAGGTTGAGCAATCCGTACCCATGCCATTCCATTTGTTTCACTAATTGGATCATCCGCGCGGTGGTCTCCTGCTCAGGCGAGAGCCAGACCTTCCTCAGGATGCCCAAGCGCCCCAGCAGGGCCTGAAGCCGCCATCGTTGAAGCGGCGAGGCCGCGAGCCGTTTCGCGAGCAACGCGCAAGTATCGAAGCGGCCTCTCAGGAAGCCGATCGTGGCAGGCACTTCGAGGAGTGGGCCAATGGGGTCGGGGGAGAAAATGTGGTTGGGAGTGAAACGATAGGGCTGCGGAGCCACGCATGAATAGTCCGGCCCATAGGAATGGGTCCAGGACGTATAGGGAGTCAGGGAACTATCGATGCGACAGCCCAGATTCAGGAGCGCATGGGCCGTGTCTCGCCCGTAGCCCCAGCGCCCGGCGCGGTAGGCGATGGGACGCGTTCTCACGCGAGTGGTCACCGCATCGTACAGCCGGATCAATTTTCGCTGCTGAAGCGCAGGCTCCAGATTGCACAGCATGCTGTGGGGGCGAGTGAGAGACTCCTCGAAGGGCGGGGTGGTCCAGGAATGGCAATGCATGCCGATTTCGCATCGTCCGGAATCGTAGGCATGTCGCAGAATGCCTACGGCGCCGTCGTCACTCATGACCGGGAACGTGACGAGATACGTCGGCACGATGTTGAACTCTTGAAAGAGGTTCGTGAGCAGCGGAAGTTGGCGAATGTTGTCGGTCGTGCTGTGACGTGATTTCCGCATCCCCCATTGATCTTCCTCGACATCGACCGTGATCACGAGTTGCATGGGATTATCTGAGGAGAATCTTCGCGCCCAGCCTGGTGCTGTCGAGGAGATGCAGGATTAATGCGCGCCAGGTCCGGTTGTAGAGCCGCAAGGAGAGGCACCGGGTTGACCGTTGCGCCCAGGTCATCTTGTAGCCTGCGGGGCCCTGGAGAAGATCGAAGCGCCGGCACCCTTCTTCGATCGCCTGTTCGATGCGATGGGACAGCAAGAGCATTCCGGGGCTTCCCTTGGCGGCCTGTTCCGGATCGAATCCCGGCAGATAATAATAGTACGTATGCTTATGGCGGTAGCCGTAGACGCCGGCTAACGGACGGCCGTTCAGACATAAGAAGCTGAAGTCGAGCCAGCCTTGCGCGTGGAATCGTCGCGTAATCTCTGCGTGAAACGTGCGGAATCGGCCATCCCAAAAGGCGCCTCCCTGGTGTGAACGGGTTGCCCAGCGCTTTTGGTGCAGGGCGCTGAATGTCTCCAATGCGGCGGCAACGTCGTCTCCACTGCTCGTCCGCCGGTAGGTGACTGTGCCCTGCTGTTCGAGATAATGACGCTTGCGCTGAAGTGTGCGGCGGAGACTTGGGCGCATGCCTTGCCGATAGGCTTCCACAGAAGCCGGCAAGTCCATGGTCGGACAACAGGTGTGGTCAACGAGCGCCGCTGCTTTTCCGGCGGCATCGAATCGAGCCTGTAACAGATCCAACGTGACGGATTCCGCCGGTAGCCGCGCGAGGGTGACGATGTCCCATTCTTTGGAGGCTTGGAGCAAGAGGTAGTCGCACACGCATGCAAGGACGGAGGGTTTGTCTCCGCGCGCCGCAAGTACATCCAGGTAAGCGGAGCCTACGCCGTGACTTCCCAAGAACGCGACCTCTCGATACGTGGCCAAAGGCCGGCAACCTGTCCGCCTCACACAAAAGGGAGCGATTCCACGCAAGCGATGATCGGAATCCATCAGGAGGAGAATCCACAACTGGTCTTCGCCCAGGTACTGGGTCGTCCAGTGGTACAGCCATTCCCAAGTGAGGAAGAGCGAATCGGTGTCGGAACTGGCGTGGATGGCGCGCCATGCATCGGCAAGGGCGTGGAAGGCCGGCAGGTTGTCGATCACGCGTACTCGCAAGGGTTGGAGTTCATTCATCGCAGATGGGACCGTATGATGGGTAGGGCCAGAAGGGTAAATCGTCCGAGTGGGCCGTCCAATGATGGTATAGCGGATTGAGGGGAGGAGAAGGGACGGCTGATCACAATCAAGGCGCCCTCCGATCCTCCGCCGGTCAAAGAGGAGATTGCCGTGACGAGTTTGGCGTAGACGCGGTCAGTCATGATCCGGGTCTGAACGTGATACCAAAATACCAGCTCGTGTAGCTGACGGGATTTCTCCCAGATGGTGCGGTTTACGGTCAAAGACGCCTCTCCTGTACCGAGGCTCACGGGGGATGCCTGTTGATGAAGGAGCTGAGTGTGATAGTTGACCAACTCTTTGCCCTGCGATTGAGCGGCGAGATACGCCACATGCAGCTGGACTAGATCGCCGGAGGAATTGCGATACGTTCGGACGATCTCTTGATCGGCTTGGCCAACGGTGATGAGCGGGAGGCTGTGTGCGGAATCGTCCCGTACCCACTCGCCGATTCTGTCGGGCAGGTGAGAAAGGTCCGGAGGGGTTGTGTTACCGTTCGTATGCGGAGCATAGAGCAGTATGAGTGCCGCGCTCATAAGCGCGCAGGTCGCAGCCCAGGTGTGATTCCAACGGGGCTGCGAATCTAAGGAAGGAGAATGCGCTTTACTTGGGCGGGCCTCCGGTGGCCTCCCCGGGAGGGGGCGCTCCAGCATGTGTCCTATCCAGAGGCCGCAGAGCAGAAGACCCAGGCCGATCCAGTAGACCGACATGGCGTGCAGTAGGTGTAACGGGCCATGGAGGTCGGCGTGCCATCCCCAGAGGTGTCCGCTCAGGGCAATCAGTGCCACGCGAACCCAATTCGCGCCGATGCTGAGGGCCAGTGTCATGGCGATCAGCGCGGCTCGCATCGGCCAGGTTCGTAGTCCCAGCATGGCAAGAGGAAGACCGATAGCCAAGATCGAGATCAAAAATCCCACCCCGCTACATTCCGCCGCCACTTGTACTGTGCCGGTCGGAAGATGCAGCATCGTGCCCGATTGAAAAACTGGAATGGACCATTGCGCAAGCATCAGCCGCGCCATCGTGGCGGTCACGAACTGAAAATACGGTTGCAGCGGCTGGGTCGCGGAATCGAGCACCGGCACCATGAACAGGAGATATCCCAAGGGAAACCGCAACATCCGGAACCAGTCCTGGCCGAAGAGGGCGACAACGAGGCCGGCGGTGAGGCCGATGAATGACAGGCCGCTGAGGCTGACGACGGCGCCCGCGCTGCCAAGAAGAAGGCCGGCCAGGGAGAGCAAGACGAGCGGGATGCCGAGGGCCGGAGATGGTCGGCAGGGGAGCCGCTGGAGTGCATGCCCGCGCTGCCTGATGAGTATGATGGCGATGAAGGGAATGAGGAAGCCGTGCGAGGCGTCAGCTCTGCTCGACCATACCATCCAGAGACTTTGAAACGTGGGAAGCACCAGCAGGCCGAGGAGGGCACCGACAAGAGTAAGCTTGATCGCGATACTCCTGCCGATGCTCCCGGATGACGATGGGTGGACGGCTACCTGGCTGTCTGTCCTCCCGGCTTGTCCCGCCTCCAATTCGGAATGCGATAGGCCGCCTGCATGTTTCATGGTGGCGGGACAAGCCTTCCGCTCAGGCGTCGAGCTGTTCTCGTCGCCGGCGTCCGAGGAACAGGATGGCCGGAATGCCAGCCAGGAGCAGGAGGCCCGTCGCCGGTTCCGGCGCTGAGACGGAACCTCGTGCGTCGAAGACTTCCAGACCGATCAGATTGGATACATAGCGACCGCCGAATGTATCTCCAGGGACAACCAATCGCGCAAAGCCATCGGCGCCCAGGCCCTGTCCATTGACGCTGTACGCGACCAGGCTGTTGTTGTTGCCGAATCGCGGAGAAATTTCGCCGAGGGCGATGACGGCTTTGTAGCCATCGCTGCCGGTCGCCACGAGGTACTTACCCAGCAGGTCGTTCTTGATGTCGGGGTTGGTTATGAGCCCGGCATTGGACAGCAAGGTCCAGAGCGGTACGCCGGTAAACGTTCCGGTGACGGTGGATTGGCCGGCTCGATACGTCACCGACTGGCTGGCGGAAGGAAGAGCCTGAAGCGCGGCGAGGTTGTACGTTCCTTGCTGCGACACTTGCCCTGAAAGGGTGAACTGCGTCGACGGGCCTCCGCCGGTTCCGGAGATGAGGGACGCGGGTGTGGCCGACTGGACCTGAAGAGAAGACAGATTCGAGACATACCGGCCGCCGGCGATGTCGCCGGGTGCGGTGGTGCGGGCAAAGCCGTCGTTTCCCAATGGTTGCCCGTTGGACTGGTAGGCGATCAGATCTTTCTGGCCGCCGAAATTAGGAAGAATCTCTCCGACGGAATAGACTGCGCGATACCCGTCGCTTCCTGTGGCGACGACATAGTCGCGCAGGAGATCATTCTTTACGCTGCTGTTCTGAATGATTCCCCCTCCGCCCTGGGAACTCGACAAGAAATCATAGAGCTGAACTCCGGTAAAGCTGGTGGAGACCGTGCTGGATCCGGATTGAAATGAGACATTTTGGGTGACCGGCGTAAAGGCTTGAAGGTCGCTGAGCCTGAAGGTCGTGACGTTGTTGACCAGTCCGGACAGGGAGAACTGGTCGGTGATCGGCAAGGCGAGGAGGGACGGGACCGACCAAAGACTGAGGATGAGACTGAATAGGAGGGGGAGAAGGCGACGGAGGTAACGATGCCGAGGGGTCATGGCCGGCTCCTTTCTCTGCGGGAATGATGGTGATCGACGTCGCGGGATGCACGGTCGCAATAGGCCTCTGGAGCAGGGGGGCAGGGAACACAGGAGAGCGGCTCCCTGCCCTTGAGAGCCGGATAGGGTGGGCGTCTATCCGGCGGAGTGTGGCGTGAATCGGTAGGCGTGGGAGATAACTCGGTCAAGAGGCGCGGGTGGAGACGAGAGTCGTGGGGGTAGCGGCGATCGATGACACAGGCTTCGGGGCGAATCCGGACAGTGACACGATCCCACGCGCGGAGTGGGCGGGTGCCCTGTCCTTCCGGTTGCATGCTGGTCAGGGTCCACGGTTGCCCAATAATTTTCACGATCAACAGAGCGCTTCGGCTTTGATCAGCGGGAAGCACCACTCGCGCGGGCCACACGTTGTCTTCTGTTGGCTCGATGGGCCTCGGGGGGCTGATTAGGACGGCATGCGGAGAGATGCGCAGGGAGAGCTGTTGTCCGATTGCCAAGGCTCGCGCATCTCCCGGATGTGTGGGATCGTGCACCGTGACGTGAATGCCGTCAGCTGTACGCATCTGATAGTGCCGACGGTGTGGATGGCGTCGAGCGACGACCAGTCCGACCAATTTATTTAGGACGAGCACGGAAGGCGTGGCTCCGCTGTTGACATTCGGGCCGCTCTGAGGAAGAACCGCTGTGAGTGTCATATGCCCTCCTCGCGTGACGGTTAACACACCATTAGCGCCTGCTGCCGGCCGGTATGGCATCGAAGTCGGCATCGTCCACGCCGTCCGGCGTCTCGAAGCGTTCATGAAACCCTTGCAATGACCGCCGCACGACCGCTTCAGCCGCTGCGCGATCAGCCGTCAATGCGGTCGAGGTCACGGCATAGCAGCAGATTTCACAGCGCCAGAACGATCCGTTCGAAACCAGCGTATTTCCGGAACAGCCGGGGCAGGTCCCGACGGCTAAGCGACTGCGTCGAACAACATTCATCACACCTCTCCTTTCGGCTGTTATCGGCGTCCTCCGTTCAGAAGGCGACGAAATATGATCGCGAACGTATCAGGATAAATGTAAAAGTGTCAAGTATCATAGATCATGCGTGGGTGACATTCGAGATGCGGATGTCGACGGACTATTCGGCTTATCCCGGATGTTGACGCGCATCAAATTCTTGCGTGAGAGCGATCAAGGACAGGGTGAAGGAATAGGGCTACAACCGATCGCGCCGCGGCGAAGTCTCTTCGGAATCACCTGAACCTTCGCCCGGCAGAAAGAGATCGGCAGAATGGGACGATTGATCACCGCATGCGGATTGGTGTTGGGATGGTGGTTCATCATTGTGTCGACAGGGCACGCAGACTCAGATGCGCCGGTTGCCTCGGCATCACACACCGAAGTGGCGTTGGATGAGGTCGAAGTAGCGGGCGTGAAGAGTCGCGGTTTTATCGAAGAAAAGACGAGTCAGCCGCGAACCGAAAGTACTGTCACGAAAGAAGGAATTCAGAAGCTGGGCGGTCCCGCGCAAACCTCGATTTATCAGACGCTCCGCATGTTGCCGTCGGTCACGGTTGAAACGGCAGATCCCTACGGGTTGAATACCAGAACGCCGTTCAATCTGAGGGTGCGCGGGCAGCCGGGCAAAGGTACGGCGATGACCATTGAAGGGGTGCCGGTGTGGGCGCAAGAATCGCCGGGTCCGCGTCCGGATATGCTGGACCTCGAAAATATTGCAGGCATCACCCTCTATCGCGGGGCGATTCCGCCCGACAAAGGTCTCGGTGCGATGAACATCGCGGGGAATATTGATCTCCGTGTGTTGCGGCCGTCTGATCAATTCGGCATCGATGTGCGCCAGGGCTTCGGCGCCTTCGACTTCCGCCGCAGTTATGCGCGGATTGATTCCGGCACGTTATCGACCGGCACCAAGCTGTATGCTTCGTATTCGTACACGACCGCCGATAAATGGCGGGGAGAGGGAGGCGCACCGTCGGATCGGCAGCATGTCTCCTTTGGCGCGAGCCAGGAATTTTCACGCTATCTCAAAGCGGATCTGTTTTTCGACTTCAATGAGGCGACTCAGAATGCCTTCCGCCCGCTGACATTCGCGCAAATTCAAAATCTCAATATGGCGAGGGATCTCGACTACAATCACAGAATTCTTAATAACGCCGGCCAGGACATCAACTTCTACAATTTCAATCGCGAAAGAATTTCGAACTATCACGCCTTCTCTCTGATTACCATCACGCCTGCGGATAATCACAGGGTTACGATCAAGCCCTACTATTTCCGGGAATGGGCTCCACGACTGGCAGGGGTTAACTTTCTCGGTGCCCCTGCCATACGCGAGCGCACCAATCGATTCGATCGCTACGGAAGCGTCGTGGAGTACGACACCAGCATTTTGAACACAGGACTGAAGCTTGGGTATTGGTATGAGCAGTTCAGCCTGCCCATTGCGGAAAAGTATTCCCGTCTTCAGAACGGCCAGCTGCAATTCAATCAATGGCTGCTGACCAAGAAAGAGGGCAATGGCGTCATCAATAGCCCGTTCGTGAAGATCACGAAGGATATCAGCGCGCTGCATGTGGAAGCCGGGGTCCGGTATTTCAATATGTATGAGCCGCCGGTGACAGGATTCAGCAATGCCGGAATTCCGAATGTTTCATTTGAAGATGCTCAAGGATTGAACCCCGCGAAGGATCCGGCGAGTAGCTATAAGGGCCAAACCTACGAAGCCTGGCTTCCGCATGCCGGCCTGAGTTATGCGGTCAATAAACAGGTCACCACCTATCTGACCTACGGGAAGAATTATGCGCAGCCGCATGGCTTTCCTGAGTTTCAGCAAGTCTTTGCCAACAGCCGGGCCGCCTTCAATGCGGCGGGATTGACCGTCCAGACGCTCGTCGATCGGGTTAAGCTGGCCACATCCCACAACGTCGATCTCGGGATGCGTTATACGACGGAGAAACTCTATATCGCTCCTGTTCTGTTCTATACCTACTATGAAAATCTGCTCGTAGGCGTCTTCGATCCCCTGCTCAATACCAATGTCAGAACCAGCGCCGCGGACGCGAGGGCCTATGGCGGGGAAATCGAAATGGGCGCGACGCCCATCGAGAATCTTTCTATCTATGGGTCGGTCTTGTATGGGAAGTCGGAAATGGCCAGCGACACGACTGCTGCTTCCGGGGCCGTGGTGGCGACGAAGGGCCACGATACTCCGGATTTTCCGAAGTTCATGCTGAAGGGTGGACTGAGCTACAAGCTATACGGGTTGGAAATTTCGCCGATCGTGCGCTACATCAGCGCCCGGTATGGGAACGTGGATAACACGGAAAAAATCGCTCCCTATACCGTTGTCGACCTGTTTTTGACCTATTCGAATCCGAAACTCTTTCGCGCGTTACCCGGTGTCAAGGACGGCTTCGTGAGTCTGGCCTTCTTGAACCTGTTCGATAAGAAATATGTCGGTGTGATCAATGCGTTCGAGGACCGGCTGGGCGGCGGCGCGGCCTATTTCCCCGGCGCGCCCTTCACGGTGGCCGGCTCTGTCGGCTTGAAGTTCTAAGCTGAGGCGGTCGTGCAGGTGAAATTCGGCACGACCAAGCAGATTGAGTTCGTCCCCGGGCCGAACGAGGACTCGCACACGGCGATGATTCTGTTGACGAACGGCAAATGTGGAGAGTTTCAGTTGGCGATAGCGGGGAGTTTCAACGGCATCTCAGAATTCGGCGAGGTGCTCGTGCCGGTCTCGGGGGTGAGAAAGGCCGTGTTCCGGTGAGTGAGATGCAGGTGTCATCTCGGCGCGATTAGGTGTGGCGCCTCCTCGCAGCGTAGCCGCCACTGAGGTATTGTGGTGGTGTGAAAAAATCGGTGGGCGGATCGGGCGCGATTGGAGCGATCCAATGTGGTGCCCTCGTCCGTCCACCAAGTTCCGAAAGAAGTACAAGGTTGAAACCCCCGCTGTCGGATGCGCCGCCCGCCTCGTCGTTGCCTCTGTTCTTTGTGGCTCGCCGGTCATTTATCTAAGCTGACTCACTGCCGTCTCGTAGGCTCACCATATCGTTCTGTGCAATCAATCCGCCGCCGCGATATGCGGCCAGGCAATGGTGAGGGAGGCTGCTGCGCGAGTGGGATCGTTGACAGTACGTTGCGGAACAGGATACATGAGCGAAAGAATGCCACGCGCGCATAACGAGCGGTGAAATACCGATCGGACTGAGGCCGGCAACCTCCATTGCTTCCGGGACCGGGCACTCATGGCGCGCTCATTGTCACAGGCTTGTCGTCTACATTGGAAAGGAATCTCCCGAATGAATGCGAAGCGAGTAGGGCTGGCTGCTGGTGCGGTGATGATCGTCGTAGCGGGTTGTGGCCTTTCGACGCCAATGACATATCCCGGCACTGCGTTGACGCCCGATTTGCATGAAGCGGGGATCATCGCGCTCGGCGAGATTGAAGGTTGCCGCGGAGCCTACTGTCCGTCCAGCGACGGAGAAGGCGGCCAAGAGTTGCCGCTGGGCTTGGCATCCGCCCCGCCTGCGTCTTCGTACCATACTGTGCTTCGGAAGCGAGCCGCCATTCAGTTTCATGTGTCCGAGCAGGAGGTGCGGTTGGGCGAAGTGACGGTGCGGTATTACAGGGAACTCGACGGCACCATCATCGGCTGGAAGGCGACCGCGCCGGCCGGCCGGCTCGCTCCTCGGTAGATGCGGTGTTTTGGCTTCGCCATCGGCCGACTCAGGAGGATGCCGAGGTGAAGGGGCTGCCGGAAAATTTTTGGGTCGGTGTATTTCCGTGTCATAGTGTGTACGTTGAGGTTGTCGACTATCGTATAGAAAAAGACCATCATAATAGTTGACAGGATTTAATCCATCATGATATCACCCGAGGCGCCATGAGTGAAAAAAGCAAAGCAGAACCGGCATCCAATGTGGTGAATTCCCTTCGCGCCTTACGTATGGCGAAAGGTCTTTCTCAAGGCCAGCTTGCCGACGGCGCCTTGATTACTCGCCAAGCCGTGTGTGCCATCGAGGCAGATCAGTATCTCCCGACGACGGCGGTGGCGTTGCGGCTGGCCAGTGTCTTGGGCTGCCATGTGGAAGACATTTTTAGTCTCAAGACGACCGGGGAGTTGATCGAAGGGGATTGGGTCTGGCCAGGATTGAATGTTTCGGCTGTCCAGCCCCGTACGAGAGTCAAAGTGGCCAAGATCGAGGATCGTTTCGTCGTGCGCCCAGTGGCCGCGTTGGGTGAAATTCTCAACTACACCGTGCCCGCCGATGGGCTCATCATCGGCAAAGCGGGATCAGGGGCGCGTTCGGCGAAGTCCGATCGGCGTGTGCTTGTCCGGCTGCTGCGTGAACGCCAGATCGTCGAACGGGAAATCGCCGTGGCTGGGTGTGATCCGGCCATCAATCTGGCCAGTGAATATTTGCACCGGCACAAGGACACCTCTACGGTCGTGGGGTGGTCGATGGGCAGTGCGGCGGCGCTGGAGGCGCTCAAGCGCAAAGAAGTGCACATGGCCGGCCTGCACATCCTTGATGCGAAAACGGGCGAGTCGAATTTGCCCTACCTTCGACGGCATTTGCAGGGCGACGATTATATTGTCGTGACGTTCGCCGCGTGGGAGGAAGGGTTGATCGTGCGAGCGGGCAACCCTAAACGGATCCGCGGTGTGGAGGATTTGGCCAAGGCGAATGTGTCGCTGGTCAATCGCGAGGAAGGCGCTGCAGCCAGGATGTTGCTGGATCAGCGTCTGCAGGCTTTGGGCATCGATGGCAGTGCGGTGAAGGGATATGGCGTGGCAGTCAGCTCGCATTTCGAGGTGGCGCGACATATTGCGGATGGGCAGGGAGATGCCGGGATCGGTGTCCGTTCGGCCGCGCAAATCTTCGGGCTCGACTTCGTCCCCTTGCAACAGGCCCGTTACGATCTGGTCATGCCGAAGCGATATCTCTCCAGTCATCCCGGGCTCTCGCATCTGCTCGACGCCATAGCTAGCCGCCAGTTCCGAACCGAGGTGGAAGCATTGGGCGGCTACGACATGACGGAGACGGGAAAGGTGCGGAGCCTGCGGGCCGGGTAGATGGGGCTGCGCGGTATGAATGCGTCTGAATCGGCATCCTATTACAAGGCGAGGGTATCAATGAGTCGCTATGCATGTATTCGGAGTGTTGCCAGAGCCTTTCTCGCTCTGACTGTGTGCGCGGTATCCGCAGCGGGTCTGCAAACGACCGCTGCATGGGCCGGTGAGACGTTCGTCATTGCGGCTTCCCCGAGTTTGAAAGATGTTCTAGAACGACTGGGCGACGGATTCGAGCGCAGCCATGCCGGAGTCAAGGTGCAGTTGTTCTTTGCTTCGGGATTGAGTCTTCGGCAGACCATTGCCGGCATGGAAAACAGTATGGTGGGCCAATACTTTATCGGAAGCGGTCCCATCAATCTCGTCGCGCCCGGAGGGGACGAGCTGATTACCCGGTTGGAAGGGAAGTATTACGTGCTGCCCGATGGGAAGCGGCCTTATGCCGCAGATCAACTGGTGCTCGTGGTGCCGGAGTCTCTGGTGGACGCGCCGGACTCGCTCGATGCGATCAGCCGGGGAGGCGCGCGGCTGGCCGTGGCTGATCGGTCGCGAACGCGACTTGGCGCGCAGACGGACGATGTGCTCCGGGCTCTTCAGCTTCATGAGTCGATGAAGGGACGTGTGGATGTGGCGACGGATTCCCGTGGAGTCGTTGACCATGTCCTGAGCGGCCAAGCCGACGTGGGAATTATTTACGGGCATGAGGCGGTCGGGCAGCAGCAGCGGTTGCGAGTTGCGGCGATCATTCAGAAGGGCTATCAGCCGACGGTGCATTCGATGGCCATGGAACGATACTGCCCGAACCGTCCTCTCTGCGAAGAGTTTCTTTCGTTCATTCAGGGCCCAGACGGCCAAGCCATTGTACGGCAGGCCGGTTATTCCATTCCTGCCGGGAAGAAACCTTAATTTTTTACCTAATGAGCAAGTATACAAGTAATTATATAACCTACTAGTGATTTACGGAGCATGTTGTAAGGAGGAGTAATGAGGCACGGGAACATCCGAAACAGTTGGTGCAGCCAGGGGCTGATCGCATCCGTCATCGTCCTGGCGGCAGGACTTACGGCGACAGGGTGTGCGAGGCTGCCCTACACGACAAAGACGGTGCATGAAGACGAACGGGTCGTCGTCAATGTGCAACGAGAGGTCGAGCCTCGCGCCTACACGCATCCGATCCAACTTTCCGCGGCGGATTTGGCCAGCATACTCAGGGGGTTTTCAATCCGTGAACAACAGCGATTGCCCTTGCGTTGGTTCGCGGAAGAAGTTCCGCCGAAGCCGTTGTTTCGAGAAGATGAGGCTCAGGCCTTGGCGCCTTATTTGGCCGACGCGCTACAGCACGTGGCAGGCAATGAGCGAGCCCATTTCGAGGTCCGAGGGCCAGGAAACAATCCCCGGTACAGTCGGGATGTGGTCGCCGGCTGGGTCGCGGTTCGCGATCCCTATCTGTATCTGAAGGTTGAGTACTTCCACAACCAAATCCCCATTCGCAGATCGGACAACTACGATTACAACTATCCGCTGACCCCTCCTACTCCAAGAGACTACATCCTGTATTTCGAACCAGGCCGGTTTTGGCTCAGCGACGACAAAGAGGTGCGTGGCGTCGAGTATCGCCAGTTTCTCAAGTCTGCTGAGTCAGGCGGTGCCGCACCGCGTTGAACGTCAACGGGTGCCTTCACCCGGATCATCCACAACACTACCAAGAAGATATTGACGCAAAAATACGAAAAGGAGACGCATTCATGAATGCAGTATGGAGGTCTGTGTGTCTTCAGTCGGGATCAGGCGGTCCTATGCGAGTTCTGTTGCCGGTGATGATGATACTCGTGCTTTTAACGAGCTTCTCAACGGTCGCGGCTGCCGCCGAATCGGGCAAGCTAGTGGAAAAGGAGGGAAAGTACTTTTTCGTCGACAGCATGGACCCCTCTATGAAGCTGTTGCTGGAGCGTTCGGTGAAGAGCGGGTTGATCACGCAGGAGGAATACAACAAAGTCGTTCAGGATTCCGAAGAGCGCTCTCAGCTGCTGATGCCGAGTTTCAAAGGCTGGTACGACCGCGGGTTCAACCTCTCGTTTAACGACAACGCCTTTTTCCTGAAAATTCGGTTCCGCAGCCAATTGCGGTTCACGGAGCGGATTCGGAACGATGCGTGGCGCAATCCGGGAGAAGCGAAGAATTTCCCCGAACTCCTCGGTGTATTCGGAGATTACCGGGCCAATCGTTCTGAAAACTATGCGTCCTCATTCAACGTTCGGCGGTTGCGGTTTTACTTCATGGGCCACTTATTCGATCCGGACTTTAAATACTACATTCAATTCCGCTCGGAGACCGCAGAAAATGCGCAGACGCCAGGAGCGCTGTCGCTGTTGGATATGAATTTTACGTCTACGCATTTCAAGTGGGCGAACGTGCAACTTGGTCAGTACAAAGTGTATTTCAACCGGTCGCAGATCAACTCCACGGCATCGATGCAGTTTGCAGATCGATCCTTGGTTCAAGATGCCTTCACCGCGAGCGGATTGGATCGGCGGGATATCGGTATCACGATCATGAACGATGAGGAGTTGTTCCCGATCAACTATTATTTCGGCATTTTCAACGGCGCCGGTCCGAGTTTCAATCGACTCGGGTCGTTTGCGTCAGAAGAGGCGACCATCGGCTGTCCCGGCGGGCAAACCGGCGGCAATCCATTTCCTTCACCGGCTAGTTGTCCGGTTAACCAGCGCAATCTGAATGCCAATACGCGTTTCGATGTCGATCGGCTTCTCTACGTCGCCCGATTGAATTGGAATATTCTGGGGCGGCCGGGCTACGGCGAAGGCGATCTGGCCTATTCTGAAAAGCCGCAATTGGCGATCGGTGGTGGATACGCTTACAATCCCGGCATCAACACGAGTTCCGATAACGCATTTGTCGGATTGGATCTCGCCAATCTGAACATCCGGCGACAGCTGGCGGCATTCGGGAACGGTCGGCAATTAGGCTTGGGGATCGTCGATTATTCAACGTGGGCGGTCGACGGCGTGTTCAAATACCGTGGCTTTGCAGTCCAGGGAGAGTTTTTCTACAAAAACGTCAACCGCCATGACAAGGGGTTGCCTTGTATGAACGTAGCCTGTACGGCCACGGCACCGAACAATTTCGGCAATGCGACCGGATTCTACGTGCAATCCGGATACTATTTGATTCCTCGAACCTTGGAATTGGCCGGCCGTTTTTCCTATTGGGACCCGGATACGCATTCGGCTAATGACCTGATCAGACAAACGGATGCGTCGTTGAATTGGTTCTTGAACGGAACCTACGACCATCAAATCATGTTGACCTATAGCAACACGCAGTTTGGAACGGGCGGATATGCCATCGGTCGCAGCGCGCCGCTGCCCCCGGGCTCCGGTACCGTACCGCTCGATGTGACGAACGGCACCTTGATCGAGCATGCGATCCGGGTCCAATATCAAATCTTCTTCTAATTTGGGAAAAGCGCGAGAGTCCCGGCAAGCATGCGATGCGGGGCTCGCGTCCACCAGGTGAGGCTCATCATGAGTCACGACGGACCGAATGGTGAATGGCGCCGGGACGGAGTGCTGAACGAGGTATCCGGCCGAGAGCCCTCTCTTTCCTGCCGGGATGCCCGCGTTTGGCTGAGAGGCACTATTGCGGAAGTCGATAAAGACGTAGACGGCAGGTTGCTTTCCCTGCTGATCGGAGCAGCTCGTGTCTCCGTACTCGTGGGACGGGAAGATGATCACTTCGCCAGCTGGGCGGCCGGGATGTTCATTGACATTCATATCGACCGGTATGAAGCCTGGGTGAAGCCCTGTGGTAGGGATTGTGCTCCGGTCTTGTGCGGCCTGCTGTATCTTGACCATCAATCTCTGGCAGGCGCACGATAAGGGCCTGCATCGTGTGCTGTTGAGTCGTGCGTCAAACGTTCCGGGATGAAAGGAGCTCCACACGTGCCTATCAGGAAATCTATACGACCATTATGGGCGGTGACCGTCATCCTCGCGATGACGTTGATGCTCGGGATGGCGAAGGCGGCGACGGTCGCTTACGCCGGCGAGGTGACTATCGCGGCCGCCTCTGATCTCAATTTTGCCATCAAAGAATTGATTGAGGAATTCGAGAAGCAAAGCGGAAACAAGGTGAAGTTGTCCTTAGGCTCATCGGGAAACTTCTTCGCCCAATTGCAGCAAGGAGCGCCCTTTGATCTCTATTTTTCGGCTGACATCGGGTATCCGAGAAAATTGGAGGAAGCGGGACTGACTGCGCCTGGCACGCTCTATCGTTACGCGGTCGGGCGTGTCGTGCTTTGGGCGCCGAAGAGTTCTCCTCTCGATGTGACCAAGGGATTGACAGTCTTGCGCGAGCCCGCGATCAAGAAGATTGCGATTGCCAACCCGAAGCATGCGCCGTACGGACGGGCGGCGGTGGCCGCGATGGAGCATGAGCAGGTGTACGGCGATGTGAAGGATCGACTGGTGCTGGGGGAGAACATTTCTCAGGCCGCGCAGTTTATCGAATCCGGCGCCTGTGACGTGGGCATCATCGCCCTTTCGCTGGCCATGGCGCCCGCCATGAAGAGTGCCGGCAACTACTGGGAAATTCCAGCCGATCATCACACGCCATTGGAGCAGGGCGCGGTTGTGATGAAACAGTCCAAGAACCAGGAGATCGCCAAACAGTTTTTAGAGTTCATGAAGGGCGAGCGAGGCCAGGAGATCATGACCCGTTATGGATTCACATTGCCGAGTTGATCGCAGAGCCGTTCATCTGAGTGTCGTCCTGCTGGTTTCCGTTACGGGCTGCTCTGAAGCGGTGCTGATGACTCAGGAGTCGGAGCGCGGCGGCATCATGACCTACAGTTACAAAGAGGACCGTGGCGGTCCGATGGGGTCCGTCTACCGAAAGCCCGCGCTTGATGCGATCCAAGCCAAGTGCGGGAACGGGTGGCGTATGATCCGCGAAGGAGAGGTCAAGGGGTACACCAGCGCCGGAATGGGCATCATCGAAGGCACGGAAGACGAATCAAGAGGCAGGCGTTGGGGTATTCAGTTTGAATGCAAGGCAAATGCGGCTGATCCTCCACATGAGCCTGAGGCGCCTGTGCAGGGACGAGCCAAAGGATGACGCGCCAGCGTGTCTGGCCGGCCTTGTGCGGGCTACTGGCTCTGTCTGCGCCTGTCTGGGCTGAAGAGCCGTCGAGCGTGCGCCCGGCTACACCGTCCGCTGAATCCGAACAACCGGTCTCCTCTTCTCGGCATTCGTGCGGGCCGGAGTACCGTGTTGCGGGAGCGAGTACATCGGGCTCAGAGACGATCCCTGCACATTTCGAATACATCCAAATTGAGACCTCGGATATCAGGCTGTATGAAACATTTTTCGAAAAAATTCTGCGCGCCGAAAACAATGAGGTCATCGATCATCCTCAGAAGGACGTAATCCGAGGCTATTGTTATCGGAACGTCCATATCGTGATCCGGCAGGATGTGCAGCACCCTCGACCGACAGGATGGATCCAGCTCAACTTCGCGGTGCCGGATGCGCGGTCTGTATATGCTGACCTGAGCGCGGTATCGGACCGGTCATTTCCCGCGACGATACTGGAAGAAGAACGCCAGAAGGTTGTGCGCTTCAAGCTCAAGCCGGAAGTGACGCGTGGCCAACGCAAGGCGGTGCGGCTTGAAGTGTATGGGCCGGAAGGGTTTCTCGTCGGCTTTGATCAGTATCTGACATCGCCTGAATAACAGAGGCGCGCCGTGATGAAGCTGAGCGCGAGAAATCAATGTCAGGCACGGGGACCAAGATTGCGGAAGGTCAGGCGCCGGCCGAGGTGACGGTCAAAGTCGGAATTCTCGAATGTGTGGCCGCCATTTCCGAAGGGTCCGTCAAGCACATGGGTTGAAAGCCAATGATGCCGTTCTTGTGGGGGTGAAGGCCACCGAGGTCATGATCGGAAAGTAACTCTCGGCGGGAACGGTATGTCCCGATCGCCGTGTTCATGTCATGGCGCCGATGAACAGTGGGGCGGATGCGTGAACTGGATCGCGATTTGGGTGACCGTGAAACTGGCTGGCCTTACCGCGCTCATTTTGCTGGGGATTGGGCTGCCGATTGCGTACTGGCTCAGTTTCTCTCGTTGGCGGTGGAAATTTATCATCGAGTCCGTGATCGCCTTGCCGCTGGTGCTCCCTCCCACCGTGCTGGGTTTTTACATTCTCATCGCGATCGGTCCCCACAGCCCGTTTGGCCGGCTGTATACCGATCTGGTGGGGCACCCGCTCCCATTCACGTTCGAGGGCCTGCTCCTTGGGTCTGTTCTTTATAGCTTGCCCTTTGCGGTGCAGCCATTCGTGGCGGCGTTTGATCAGGTCGACCGGCGGGTGATCGAAGCGTCTTGGACGTTAGGGGTGTCAAAATTCCAGACCTTCTTCAAGCTGGTCGTGCCGTTGTCCACGGCCGGGTTGGTGACGGGTGTGGTGTTGAGTTTTGCCCACACGATGGGCGAGTTCGGGGTGGTATTGATGATCGGCGGCAACCTCGAAGGCTCTACTCGCACGGTCTCGATCGACATCTACGATGAAGTGCAAGCGTTGAACTATACCGGCGCGGCCGAGACCGCCTTGTTTCTGTTTGTCGTTTCGTATGCCGTGCTGCTGCTGGTGTATGCCGTCAATCGAAACGTGTGGGCAGCATGGCCGCAGAATTAGCCCTCGATATCGTCAAGACGTACTCCGGTCGGGTGCCCATTCGCGCGCGAATCCGCTACCCGGTCGATGCGGCGACGGTGTTGATTCTGTTCGGACCCTCCGGCGCCGGGAAAAGCACGATTCTTCGATCCGTCGCCGGGTTGGAATGGCCGGAAGAGGGGCGGATTCGATTCGTCTCGCGCACCTGGCTGGATACGAAATCCGACATTCGGGTGTCTCCTCAGGATCGGCATATCGGGTACATGTCCCAAGACTATGCGCTGTTCCCCAGATATACAGTGGCCGGCAACGTCGCCTATGGCCTCGGTCATCTGTCCGCCCAAGAGCGTAAAGCACGAGTCAGCGAAGTCTTGGATCTCTTTCAGCTCCGCGGGCTGGAACATGCGAAACCGCGGCAATTGTCGGGCGGCCAGCAACAGCGTGTGGCATTGGCGCGGGCCGTGGCTCCGCGTCCCCTCCTCTTATTGTTGGACGAACCGCTGTCCGCGTTAGATGCGCCGGCCAGGATCTATCTCCGCGATGAACTGCGGCGCTTACTCAAGCAGTTGGCATTGCCGTCCATCATCGTGACGCATGACTGGGCCGAAGCCCTGACGCTGGGAGATCTGATGGCGGTCGTGAGCGGAGGGGAGGTGTTGCAAACCGGCACGCCGATGGACGTGTTTAGCCGCCCGCGGAATGCCGAAGTTGCGCATGCCGTCGGCATAGAAACAGTCGTGAAAGGGCAGGTGGTCTGGGCTGCTGCGGGAATGTTCCGTATCGACGTCAATGGGGTCATGGTGAATGCCATTGAGGGAGAGGCCTACGGACCAGACGTGTACGTTTGTATCCGAGCGGAAGATATCGCGATAGAACGCGGGCCCATTGCCGCCAGCAGCGCCCGCAATCAACTTGCCGGGACGGTGACGGCGGTCGCGGTGCTAGGCGCGTTGGCACGGGTGACATTGCACTGTGGATTTCCGCTGGTTGCCACAGTGACTCGTTCATCGGTGGACGATTTGCAGTTAGTGCCCGGACAGGCTGTGACCGCGGTAATTAAAGCCGGGGCGGTTCACCTGGTTTCGCGCCAGGACCATTGACCAGGAGTCTGCCGTCACATACATGCGCGCTCACTATCGATAAATTCTCACGAGACTCACCTCCAATTCTCAGGCGATCTTGTTAATGTACGCATGGATCGCAGGTGCCGGATTCCGCTCATGGTGCCAGGGGAAAGGAGGTGAGCAGATGATCAGCCGATCACGACTCGTTCGTGGTGATCAGGTTGAATGAAGGACCTCTCCAGCATGCCTAAAAAACGATCGGGACAAGGGGACGTGTTTACGGCCAGAGAAGCGGCCCGATATGTGCGCCTCACGCTCCCGACGTTTTACCGCTACATCTGGGAAGGCAAAATTCAGGCGCCGAAAATCGGAGGCCGGTACCGCTTCAAGCGAGCGTTGCTCGATGAATGGCTTGGAAAGAAGAAAGCCGGCACGGAAGACGTGAGCGGGCGAAACAAGCTGATCGGACGAGTGACGGCGATTAAGCGAGATGCCATCATGGCACAAGTCGATATCGATATCGGACCACACATTATCACCGCGGTGATCACTCGTGATGCGCTGGAAGAACTGGGGCTACGGATCGGAGACTCCGCCGTGGCCCTCGTCAAGGCGACCGAGGTCATGGTGGTGAAGAGTTAGGGAGGACATGATGAAACTGAGCGCACGAAACCAATTTCAAGGCACCATCACCAAAATCACCGAAGGCGCTGCGATGGCTGAAGTGACGGTCAAAGTGGGCAATCTGGATTTTGTGGCCGCCATCACGGAAGGTTCGGTCAAGAGCATGGGCCTGAAGGTGAACGACAGCGTCACCGTGGCGGTGAAGGCGACCGAAGTGATGATCGGCAAGTAAGCCTCGATGGGAGTTGATCTTCCCGACCGGCCTCCCTAGTATGGGCCGGTCGGGAATGATCTTCGAGAGGCTGGCAGGCGAGTGAACTGGGTGGCGATTTGGGTCACGTGTAAATTGGCCGGCCTCACGGCCTGTGCGCTGCTCGTTGTCGGCCTCCCCATCGCCTATTGGCTCAGTTATTCCCATTGGCGGTGGAAGTTTTTGATCGAGTCCGTGATCGCCTTGCCGCTGGTGCTCCCTCCGACCGTCCTGGGTTTCTATATTCTCCTCGCGATCGGTCCCCACAGCCCCTTCGGGCGTCTCTATACCGAGTTGGTCGGCCATCCGTTGCCCTTCACGTTCGAAGGATTACTCCTCGCGTCGATTCTCTATAGTCTGCCGTTTGCGGTGCAGCCGTTTGCGGCGGCGTTCGAGCAGGTCGATCGCCGGTTGATCGAAGCTTCCTGGACATTGGGCGTATCGAAACTGCAGACCTTTTTCAGGCTGATCGTGCCGCTGTCTACGGCCGGATTGGTGACCGGCGCGGTCTTGAGTTTTGCGCATACGATGGGAGAATTCGGCGTGGTGTTGATGATCGGCGGCAACCTCGAAGGTTCCACCCGCACGGTCTCCATCGATATGTATGATGAGGTTCAGGCGTTGAATTATGCCGGCGCGGCGAAGACCGCCTTATTTCTTCTCGTGGTGTCCTACGCCGTGCTGCTGCTGGTGTATGCCGTCAATCGAAACGTGTGGGCAGCATGGCCGCAGAAATAACGATCCATCTCGTGAAGACGTTCCCCGGTCGGGCGCCGATTCGCGCGCAGATCCGCTACCCGGTCGAGGGGGCGACGGTCCTGATTCTCTTCGGCCCATCGGGATCGGGAAAGACGACTATTCTGCGATCCGTGGCGGGGCTCGAATGGCCGGAGGAAGGCACCATCCGCTTTGTGTCGAGGCTGTGGCTGGAGACCGCGTCGGGAATTCGGGTTCCGCCTCAAGAGCGTCATATCGGGTACATGTCCCAGGACTATGCGCTGTTTCCGACCTATACCGTGGCGGGGAATATCGCCTATGGACTGAGCCATCTTCCTTCCGCGGAGCGAAAGAAGCGGGTGGATGAAGTGATGGAGCTGTTTCAATTGCGCGGGTTGGAGCAGGCGAAGCCCAGAGAACTGTCCGGAGGACAGCAACAGCGTGTGGCGCTGGCGCGAGCGGTGGCGCCTCGGCCGCTGTTGTTATTGTTAGACGAACCGTTGTCCGCTTTGGATGCGCCGAGCCGGTTGCATTTGCGCGATGAACTCCGGTCGCTGCTGAAGCAGCTCGCCTTGCCGTCGATCATTGTCACGCATGATTGGGCGGAAGCCCTGACGCTGGGGGATGTGATGGCCGTCATCAGCGCGGGAGAGGTCTTGCAGGTCGGCGCGCCGATCGACGTGTTCAGCCGTCCGCAGAATGCGGACGTGGCGCGCGTGGTCGGTGTCGAAACCGTGGTGAAGGGGCGGGTGGTGGAGGCCACCGGCGGCATGGTGCGCGTGAGCGTCAATGGCACCACCCTCATGGCGCTTGAGGCAGAATCCATCGGTCCGGACGTGTTCGCCTGTATCAGGGCGGAGGATGTGGTGCTCGAACAGGGGCGAGCCTCCGGGAGCAGCGCGCGCAATCACCTGACGGGCACGGTTCAGGCGGTGACCATGTTGGGAGCGTCGGCGCGGGTTACTCTGGATTGTGGCTTTCCCCTGGTCGCCATGGTGACCAGGTCGACGGCGGAGGAGTTCAAGTTGGCTGCAGGACTGGTGATCACCGCCGCAATCAAGGCCGGAGCGGTCCATCTGGTGTCGAGGCAAGGTGACTAGCGCTGTGCTAGAAGGGACCGGTGATGCTGGCGCCGAATTTTTCACGCACGATCGGCGTGGCTTCTTCAATGTTCAGGTGTTTTTGCAGGACATGGGCGACTGACCGCATCTTGTAGCTTCGTGCCGGCCCGTTCTTCCCCTGCTCCGTGACCAAGACGTCGGCCACGCAGAGATAGATCACATCGTCGTTCTGTTGAGGCTGCGCCATTCCCGGATACCCGCCGCGGCCGTTCATGGCCATGCGCATCATGGCATTCATGTCCGGCATCCCGCCTCCGCCCATGGCCATGGCGCGCATCGCGTGCGCGTTGAGGCCTCCGCCGGGCATCCCTGCGATTCCACCCATGGCGTCCATGTCGAAGCCGCCGGCGCTCGCGAGGGGCGTGCCTCCGCTGCCGATGCCCGCCCCGAAGCCGGCTTTAGCCACGGCTTCCGGTCTCACGCCCTCGCCCGCTTTATGACAATAGATGACTTGCGTCTGTAGCCAATAGGCAGCTTCCATCGGATCGGCGACGACCTGGTAGCCTTTGCTCTTCAGCCGTGACGGAATATCCATCGGAGTGGCAGTTTGGTTCTCAGACGTGTTGCGGATCTGCACATAAATAGTCCGCGCGGCGCTGGGAGGGAGAAGGATGGAGCCATCATTGACTAGTCCCGATCGCAGGACATTGCTGCAGCCGGTAAGCATGAGCAGACCGACGAGCAGGCTCAGTGCCGCACCCATGGACCGGATTATTTTCATGTCTGCTGTCCTGCCCGGCATGTCTAAAAGTGTCCTGCGACTGCCGCGCTGAGTCGTTGCTGTACCAATGGGGTGGCTTCCTGCTCGTCAAGTTTCTTTTGATGCACGTTGGCGGCCAACCTGGTTTGATAGACCCCGGAAGGCGGCGGCGTGCCCGGCTGCGACACCGGAAGAATGCCTCCGGTGGCGCTGAGATCGGTAATTTGCAGATCGGCGATGCAGGCATAGTTGATGTTCTCATTGGCATTGGGCCGGGACGGCCCGCCGAACATACTGCCCATGGCGTTTCCAATTCCCTCGGCCGCGTTAAGCCCCAAACTGGCGGCGCCCCCGACGAGCGCTCCCTGCGGACCAGCCATGCTGGCCATGCTCGTCAATCCGTGGAGGCCGGATATGAGGGAACTGCCGATTCCCGATCCATAGCCGGCGGCGACCATGTCTTCCACGGGCAATTCGATCTTGGTCTGGTTGCAATAGACGATGTTCGTCAGCACGACGTAGGCAGCGGCTTGAGGATCCTGCACGACGTGGTACCCTTTTGCGCCCAGCCGCGCCCCCAGATCGTGCAGCGACACGTCTTGATTGTCGGACGAGTTGCGGTTTTGCAGGAAGATGGTTCGTGCGGTCGAAGGAGCCAGCATGAGGCTGTTACTAGCCAACAGGTCTGTGTCCCGGACGTTGGCGCTGCAGCCGAATGTGAGGAGGATGACAGCCAGGAAACCTCGAAGTGAGCCTCCTGCCATGGTGCCGCTCCCGAACGTGCCAATCTGCGTAGAAGAGAGACGAAGTCGCGGCGCGATTCTAGGTGAATGGGTCAGAGGTTTCAATCAAGAAAACGAGAATTCTTCGAAAAAAATCCTCTCCCCAAAATCTGTGGATATCTCTGTTGATAGTCCTCCACTCGAATGCGAACAGCGCGGCTAATTCACGCCTCGCACCAGGTTGCCTATTTATTAAGCATAGAGAAGAGATCTTATAGGACCACAATATATAGGGGGTGGTATCCGATGTGTATGTATTAGCATTCATATTTGTACGGTCGAGCAGAGTTTGATGTTTCGCGCTGTGGATACGGCATTATTTCTTCGACCGTTCCAAATGGCTCTTGACTTATGCACAGAAGATCACCGATCACGCCAAAAATCTTGCGCCTCTGGCCCCAAAATCAGCTCTGGGAGAGGCGAACAAAATAGTCAAGAAAATGATGAACCGGACGGGTTGACAAGGTCCTTTGTGGTGTGTAACCATTGGTTACATGATGACGCCGAAACAATTTCGAAGTTGCCGGGAGCAGTTGGGGCTCACGCAGGAGCAACTCGCCGAGGCTTTGCGGACGACTCGCGTGTCGGTTGCTCGTTACGAATCCGGGATGCGCCGTATCAGTGGGGCGGTTGAGGTCGCCATGACCCAGCTGACGAATAGAGCGCAGGTGCTCATGGCCGGAATGGTGGCCGCCGGAGTGCCGATTGAACCGGTGGGCCAATCCGAGTGGGTCGATGTGCCTCCCAGCATGGTGCGGGCCGGTGAGACCTTCGCGCTTCGGGTCAAAGGCGAGTCGATGATCGAAGATGGCATTCTTCCGGGCGATCTGATCGTGGTCCGGAAACAACCGACTGCGCACAACGGCCAGACGGTGGTCGCCCTGGTCAACGGGCAAGCGACGATCAAAACCTATTTCAAGCGGGAGCGGTCCATCGAACTTCATCCCGCCAATGCCTCGATGAAACCGTTGCTGGTGACCCCCACGGATGAATTCGCCATCGAAGGGGTCCTCGTCGGGGTGATCCGTCATTGTGACAAGGCATAATCCAAGGAGGGCATGATGATGACCCAGCAGCAACATATGATGGTCGAACGGGTGAATGAATTGGAGCGCATGATCGTTCGGCTGAACGGACGGATCGGGGAGTTGCAGCGGGAGTTAATGCTGACCAAAGGCATGACTCAAGGATGGAGCGGGGGGGGGCGGTTACGAACACTCCTGAGTGGAATGAAGTCAACTATGACGACCACGCAACCCGTTCGAGAAAATAGGAGGGTCCAACGCCATGATGTCTGTCTCTTCTGACATAGATGCTACGACAGCCGGTTGTTGTGCCGATTGCGGGCAGCTGGTGATGCGCAGAACACCCCTTTGTGATGAGCAGGCGAAGATGGTGCGGGAGGTTTGCATCCGCTGCCTGGTCTTCGTCTACCAGCGCAGGCAGTTTGAATCCGGCTGTTGTGGGTAAAGGACTACCAGGCGTGAAACGAATCTAAGCGGAACAATGCACGGATTATCGTGCCCTCTCCATCATTCCCACATTCGTGATCGGCCGTCATTGCCGTTCCTTTTTCGGAATAGGACGTGCGGCCGCTCACAGTATTCATGACCAGGCCCATGTCATCTTCTCTGCGTCAGCACTTCTTCTGAGTCGTCTCTCTCCCTCGATCTACCGCCCGTTGTGCAGGCTCTCCGATCATGCAGGTTCGCGAACGCGAATACCTGCCTGAGTCTCTAGACTCGCTCCAGTCGAGGGCCTACTACGGTGATCAACTGGGCGCCTCTAACGTGAGAGTTCGTCAAAACCGCCCTATTGTTCAAGCCGTGCAACACCCATATGATGGTGACGAATGTCAAGCAAGCGGCTACATGCTTCGCGTTAGAGTGTCCTGCGTATCTTGGGTGGATTTTTGATGAGAAACGGAGATCACATGGTGCGGTCAGCGAACCGGCAGGGACTTATACAGCACGAAAGGGGAACTATGCGCGTATACCTATTGTGTTTCCTCGCATTAGGATGCCTGTTACAGAATGTCAGCGTGGCGGCAGACAACGCGGAATCCGATGTGTCGGAGACCGCACGGCTGTTGGCCATCTTACTCGATTCCGGGCGAGTGGCGATCGGCCGCAACCAAGCGCTCATCAATGATCCTTCAAATGCGCAAACGGCATTTACGTCGGACTTGTTCGCCGCTCAGACCACAGCCATTTTTAAAGAACGCACCGGACATAATTTGGATGATTTATCCAACGCGAACGTGCCGGCCTTGGCGAAACGATTATTGGAACGGTTGTTGATGGAGAGTCAAAAGACCGTGGAGAGTTACCAGCCCGTGCTCAATATGAAAGGGCTGAAGTATAAGGGGCTCATTCCCGCCACCTTCGGCACGGAAACGGCTACGCGATTTCAGAAGTGGTCCGGGGTCTATATGAAGCAGACCGCGCCTGAGCATCTGCTCCGCAATGCCAACAATAAACCCGACTCCTTTGAAGCGGAGCACATGAAGGAACTGAGTGAGGCCTCGTTTGAACGAAATAAGGAAACCGTGATTAGCAAAGTAGATGGCGGCAACAGCGTGAGGGTCCTGCTCCCGCTCTTTTATGAGAAGACGTGTTTGAGTTGCCATGGAGAACCAAAAGGCGAGCGGGATATCTCCGGGTATTCCAAAGAAGGGGGCAGGGAAGGCGAACTCGGCGGAGCGATCAGTGTGAAAATCGAGATGAACAAGCTCGCGGTTCGGTAATTTCGAAAAGACGGTCACGCATTTCCGATACCGTCAATCCATTGCCAATCTCGCGGCGCCGCGTTATCTGCCAATACCGGCAGCTGAGAGCGTTGAACCATTGCCTGGATGATGCCTACGTCGCATCCTCGCTTCCTCGACGTAATGACTAATTATTGCCGCCACAGGGCCGCCTGATGTGGGCACGCGCCCATGGACGATGTGGAATACGGTGAATAAGACCCGTGAACTAACGAGCCTGTGAATAGAGAAACGACTCGCTTGCCAGGCGAGAGACGAGGTCCGGTCGGCTCAACGAAATCGGAACGAGTCACCTGCGCACAACGAGCCCCGACAAATATTTTCGCATTGATGCCGGACGCGTGTGGTCGGCCAAGGCTCAGGGGATTTGTTGATAGTGAAACCCCACCCTGCGGTATACTGCTTGGACGCAAGTGAAAAACTGGATGGCCCGACGGCGGAGGCGCCGGGGCAAAAGTAATCGGACTATCCGGTGAGGCCCAATGAAAACACAAGAGCCTGTCCACTACTGTCCCAGTTGTCACGTTCCGGTTGTGCCGGAACGTGTTCTGATCAGGCCAGATTCCCCCCATCGTCGGAGATCAACCCTGAGGCCGGAATGGCACTGCGACAAGTGTGGGCGCACGTTCGCGCCGGATTACTTCGATGCGGTCCCCTAACGGAAAAAGCAGCAGCCAATGTCATTGGCGCATCTGGATTGCGATGGCAACAATCACAGGCATGTGACGCACCGCTTGCCTTGGTCTGTAGTGTCGCGTGGGTCCGGCGGTTGCCAGAGGCCCTTCGCCACTTCGCGTGAATGACTCGAATCTCGGCAGTCCGCCTTCTCTTCTCTGCCGCGAAGGGACGTTCCAACCGTCCATCCAGCGCCGTAAACCATCAGGCGTGATCTCGAGACTTTGCCCGACCTACGCGATCGGATATCCTGCCGGCCGTCATCACGCTCACGGTTTCCTTCTTGAAGCTCGAGCACGTGCTCGCCGAGATTGCCCCATATTCGCGGCCTTCAGGGGGAGCCACATTCAGCGCTCGCCCTAGCCGCAGTTTCTCATATCCGTTCTGGCGAGCGACCATCTCGACAGAACGGCGCGCCAAGCTGTCCGAGAAGAGCAGCGTGATGTTCACAGGGGGATGGCAGCGATCGGAAAGACGAGTCCCTATGTGAAGAGTAGGCTGCGGGCAGTTCCAACGGTGACTGGAATGATGACAAGCAATCGTCGATGCACGGCAGACCGATCCGTTACAACGGAAGTGTTGATTAGATCAAAATTTGGTGGCGGTGACCCGGATTGAACGGGTGACCCGCGGCTTATGAGAATTCTCAGATATGATGTCCCTGGAATACGTAGTGATACGCTAGGACACAGGAGGTCAATATCTTCAGGCAGTTACAGCAACGGCAGGATAAGGCAGGGTACAGGGCGACACGGGGGCAACCGTGATTAAAACCGGAAATTTCTAGCCGAACCGTGACAAAAACCGGAATGAAAGGAGGGGGGGGAATTTTCTGTCATTCAGGGCAGAGAAGACCCCCCCCGGCCTTGTCGGCAGGGCGGGGGTGTCGATGAGGACTCCTTGCCCTAGGCATAGACATCCGGCGCGCCCCTTTGGCTGAGTACAGTTGCGAAAGAAGCGAAATTCGCGAAAGAACCCAGCGAGTGGTCTGGAGGTAGCGACGATAAGAGCCTCGTTCTGTTGGAAGCCCCAGTTACGACCGAAACGACCTAGACGACGAAAGCCCCCCCGGCCTTTGCGTTTCATATTTCTCTCCCGTCCGGATCCCCCGGCCCCCGCGGTTCTCTTCTGACGAAAGAAACGAATTACACGAAAGAACGCGTAGGTGGGAGTTGCACAGACCCTCCCCCCATCTTTCGGCTGCGTTCATCGCGGAGCCTCGGCTCACACCGGAGGCCCGGGCGGCGGTCACGGATCTCCTCGGCACCTCGGCCTTAATCACAGTGGCGTCGTGGGCCGACGAGGTGCGTACCAAGCAAACGGCGCCCTGGCAGTATGTGAATATTGGAATCGATGAGCAGCGGTATGATCCAGCCCGCCACTGTCCCCGGTGGTCCCACCGTGTGCTGGATCGCGCGATGGCCTGAAGTGGCTTCACGCTGCGCGCGTGTAATCCTCGTGCGGTGGAATCCTTTCATCTAGATTTGGTGGTCGAGCGGCAATTCGAAGCCGCGATACGTGCGTGTTTCCCTGAAAAGGGCGGTGTGGGTGCTGATCTGTCCACTGGGCAAGCCGGATCATCCCCGCCGTGACGCCGATGGCTGCGAAGAGAAAGCTGGTCACGAAGAGGAATTCAAACGGCATGAGGGAAGTCTAGCGGTTTCCCCGTTACTGACAAGGGAATCGCAGTCCTTCGACGGATTAAATTTTCTTCATCATGCATCCGTTTCCGATAACGGTCCTGATCATGAAGGCCTGGCCTATACGCGGGATGCTCATTGTCTGTAGGGTTCTGGAGCTAGGGATACCCGTAGGCCGTTACTGCGGCGAACCACAGGTTTCTTTGAAGGGAAGTCCTCTTATAATTACGTCCCTCATGCGCGAGGTTGAGGGTCTCCTGGAGCGAGGGCCGACATCCTACGCGCGAGACAGGTTCACTTTCAGCGAGTGTCCTCTATGCGTAGCGTTCGTTGTGGTCAGCGCCATGGCGAATGGGACTGCAATAGCATGACAGACCCACAACGATCCTGCCCCGTCACGCTGCCAGACGGCACTCGAGGGGTGCATTATGAGTGTGCGAAGGGACATCGATTTCATCTCGATTCGGCCGGCGTCCGCTTCTCCTGCAATTGTGCACAGGAAAAGACCCGCATGGTTTGAGGTGCCGTTCTCTGCTGGGTTGGGTCCGCAGTCTCACGTCATACGGTCTGGGGGGCACCTCCTTCGTGGCGTACATTAGGTACAGTGCCTCCAAGATGAGCGCTTCCCAGCCCCAGAGGTCCAGTGATTCGCACACGCGTTCGGCATCGATGTCAACTGCTCGAATCGTATCTCATCTTGCATAACGTTCTTGTCATCTCGTCGGGTAATTCGATGACCTGGAGATTAGGGCGACCGGCCGACGATCAAGAGTACTGTCTGCGAATTGATTCCCAGTGGTTTCAGCGGCCAACTCATGCTTCCGTGAGGAGTCGACTCGATACGCTCGGGCTGATCCCCTTTTTGCAGCAGCATGGGTCAGCGTGGATCGGAGTGACTGACACCGGTGAGGAAATGATTGCGCACCTTGAGGACGAGGCGAAATCATAGGGTCCACCGCTTCGGCGCACCTGCTTCCTTATTGACTCAGGACCCGGTCGGAATCAGTAACCAATTGGTGATGTAGACCTTACGCACCGCCCTTGAGGCACGAGCCTACGCAGGCTCTTGGTGGAAGACCATGCGATGATCCGAGAGGGGTTCGCGATATCCTCGAAGGATTCGTCTGGGTCGGTCGTGAGTGTGAGTAGAGGGCGGTCATGGACATGGGCTTTGACTGGATCAGTCGATACGGGTATGGAGCGATCTTTGCCCTGTTGATGCTCGGGATTGTGGGGCTTCCCATACCAGACGAAACGTTACTCCTCTTCGTCGGCTATTTGAGCTTTAACGGCACCCTCCGGCTTGAGCCAGCCCTAGCGACGGCGTTTTTCGGGAGCGCGTGTGGAATCAGTCTCAGTTATGCCATAGGGCGATTCCTCGGTATGCGGACCGTCAAGAAGTGGGCTCCGCGTTTTCATATCCTCCCCAGTCATTTGGCTAGAACCTACGCATGGGTCGAACGGTGGGGCAAGTACACTCTTCTCATTGCGTATTTCATTCCGGGAATCCGCCATGTTGCCGCGTTGGTGGTCGGCGCCTCATTGCTGCCTCCCGCGGTTTTTGCCCGCTTCGCCTACACCGGTGCGTTGCTGTGGTCTGGCACGTTTATCGGCATGGGTTTTGTTGCCGGTGAAGAATGGCGTCAGCTTTCTGCGCATGTACACCGACCGCTTGTCCTGGGGGCTCTTGCGATTGTCGTGGTCTTCGGGGTTGCTCTGATCCTCTTCCGTTGGAGCACGAAATCCTCTCAGAGTTGAGACTGCGTGGGATTACAAGGCGCATCCGATCGCATGTGCGAGACGATGGCAAGCCTCTTCGGAAAGCGACGCATACGGACTCAGCCCGCAGTCGATATCGACCATCCCGTCCACTCGTATAACCTCCTCACCCCTCTATGAAATAGCTCGCGCACCGGCAGCATACGTACAGTCGCCTCATGCATACGCCCTCCTTGCAGAACCTTCGCTCGGACTTTCCCATCGCGTGTACCCTCTGTTTGGTCGAAGAGGGCGTGATCGGCACCGGATGGCTGTGGGAGCTGTCGCCGAGACGGGGCCTTGTGCAAAGCGCCCTCTTTACTAACCCCGGCATGGTGATCAAGGTCTCGGTGCAGGTCCCTGGCGTGGCCTTGATGCGTCTGGAAGGACTCGTGATCTGGGCCCGTGAGTCAGAGTGCGGGATGGAATGGCTCCATAGCCCTCCCGCGTTGAGGGAGAAAGGGGTTGTCCATGAAACACCTCGGTAGCGCCTTATTGCTCGGCGTCCTGTTGGCCATGGTGTTAGCCTTAGCCGTTTGGGCTCGTCCTTCGTTTCAATCGGAGCAGTCGTGGGCCCTCTCTCACCGCAGCAGCCTGCAACAGCTCGAGCATCTCGATAGACCTACTGACCACTGACCGTCAGACTCCCTCCTTCGGGGGTACGTCCTCTGCGTCATGACGGCGCGGGCGTCCCGGGATACGCTTTCTACATGCGCGACACCCGACCCTAAGGAGGCCACGATATGTCGGCGTTGAATAGTGTCCCCTGCCGTGTCGATTTTCGACTCCTTCCTGCGACGACGTTGAGCGATCAAATGGGTCGTCTGGAGACCCTTTCACCCACCGGTTGTACGATCCGCACGCGTCACCATCTTCCCCCAGACTCCACGCTCGAATTGAGGATCTATCTTCCGGATGGGCAGTGGCCGCTTCGCGTGGACTGTGCCCAGATCATTGATCACCAGCGGCAGCAAATCACCGTGGCCTTCCTTCACGTTTCCCCCTGCGAACGAGAACGCCTGCAGGAGTATCTGGGCATCAGTCCTTGCGTGTTCTAACAGCCGAACAGCCACACCACTAGCTACGTGAAGAGGAGGCCCTGTGCACCCACGCTATAGCGAACGGAAGCCCACGTCAGCCAAAGTCACCCTGTCAGCCGGGACACGAGTAGGAGAAGGCCAAATGCTGGATCTGACGGTGCCCGGGTGCCTGCTACAGACGGCCATGCCGCTGGAGCGCGGGCAGGATGTGCAGCTTCTCATCTTTCTTGAAGGGTCTCGGCATATGCGAGTCACACTCGGCATCGTTCGATGGGTCTCTGGAAAAACGGCCGGCATCGAGTTCATTCGGATGTCAGCCGGGGATCAAGAGCGGCTGCGTATCGTGGTCGGGGTCAAACCGCAGCTCCGTGTGCGCCGACTTTACTGGGAAGTGCAATGGCCGATTGAAAACGGGCGATCACGCCATAGAAAGTTCTCGATTCTCAAGTATGGAGAGGAGGGAGCGTATCAGCTGGCACTGGCGGCCCGAGAAACGGCACTGGAGGTCCTGGCTTCGCAAACCTTCTCCCCGTATGACACCCTGAGCGGCCGCAGTGGCATGAGGACCTGACACTCAGGCTGATGGCTGCTCCCAAAGCTGCTCGACTAACGCTTGCGCCATCAGCCTGACTTTTAGCGTGGATAGAAGTTATTGGTCGTCGTCCCGCCCTTGCCACCACTCATTCCGGCCCCGAAGGCCCCAATCCCAGCCGCACCCAGCTGGAAGAGTCCCGTCTGCAGGCCACTCGCCTGCGCGGCGGCGGCGTTCGCGTTATCACGATCCCATTGACTCGTCAGCTGCTGCGCCGCAAAGACCGGCGCGGCCCCCACTTGTGCGCCGGCGTTGAAACCTGGCGTCGAGAAGGGGTTACTCACTTGCGAGCCCGACATGAGGGCCGTGATTTCATTGAGTGGAACCTGTCGTTGTGCGAGCATTTCCGTGATGGCCTGCCGCCTGCGGTCCTGATCCATGGAGTAGGCTTGCCCGGTGAGGGCTCCGGCGTTGACGGCCGCTTGCGTGTTGGCGTCGTTCAGGCCGCGCTGCAGCAGGTTCATTTGGTCGTCATAGGCCTTGCTGCCCGGGCGAATACCTGCTGCCACGAGATCGGCCTGCTTCTGCGAGACCGCCCGGGCGTAGTCTTCCTTGGGCCGCGCCATCATGGTGTCAATGGTTTGATTGCGGAGGGTCGAATAGTCGCCCGGGGCCGCCGGGGCACTGCCAAAGTCGACGGGTTTCCCCACCACGCCTTGCAGGGCGTCGGCGCCTTGTCCGCCCAGCTCACTGAGC
>CP092081.1:2530845-2694023 GCA_022226935.1 Nitrospira sp. | reverse complement strand
AAATCCCCGACGTAGATACAGTTCACCGTTCGAACGCGGATGCGAACTTTTTTTCCTTCGGGCACGGATCCCTCCGTCCATTATGTCGTGATGGGCTCAGCTCTTGCGACGCAAGAATTTCTGACGCCGGCGCAACTTCTTGTACTTATGCTTGCGCATCTTCTTCCGGCGTTTCTTGAGGACACTCGCCATACATTCAATCTCCAACTGCTAGGCGCGGGAGTCTAGTGGGTTTCGCTTCAAAAAGCAAGTCAAGATTCTGACATGGTGTGTGCCGCCGGTTCATTCGTGGGCCTCTGTGAAGCGGGGGTGAATGCGCATGGGCTGTTGCTTGACCTCTTTCCGCCAAGGTTCCTATACTGCGTTATGTTCACTCGCCATGTGCGCCGTTCTGCCGGCATCGCCCGCCTTCTCCTAGGGTTTGTGCTCGTCCTGAGCGTGGGCTGTTCGGGAAAAACCATCCAGTATAAAGACGATCACGACCGTATTCTCCGGATCGATCAGGCCGTGGAGTCACTCAGGAAATCCTACGTGGAGAGAGACCGGAGCGCCCTGGAGGCACTCCTGCTGCCGTCCGGAGGCCTCGATCAGGTACAACGGGACATCCACAGCGATTTCGACACGTTTCGAGATATCCAGTTGGAGTTTTCCATCGAGCGTATTTTGATTGAAGGCGACAACATCGATGTGTTTGTGCATTGGCAGGGCCAGTGGAAACGGAATCCCGGCGAAGTCGGCACGCGCCAGCGAGGGCATGGGCGGTTGGCCTGGGTCGGGACACAATCGATTCTGCTTCGAGAGGCTCAAGGCGATCTGCCCTTCGGTATGGGCACGCGGGCCAGTCTGAGCGAAGATCCCGCCCGCGGACAAGCCAAACCCTAGTCATGTCAGCCCGCAGTGTTTCTCCCAAAATTGAAACAGACTTTCTCGTCGTCGGGAGCGGTGTCGCCGGCCTGCGCGCAGCTATTGAATTGAGCCGCGCAGGGCGTGTGTTGATGCTGACGAAGGGGCATCCCCTGGAAAGCAATTCCATGTATGCCCAGGGCGGAGTGGCGGTCGCCCTCAGCGAGGAAGACGATGTCGGAAGCCACCTCATCGATACGTTGAAGGCCGGTCACGGCCTCTGTCGTCGCGAAGCGGTCCGGGTACTGGTCGAAGAAGGGCCGGAACGAATACAGGAACTGATCGCCTGGGGGGCGAAGTTCGACAAAATCGGCAAACGGTTTGCGTTCACCCGCGAAGCCGCGCACAGCCGGAGCCGCATTCTCCGCGCCCGTGGCGATGCCACCGGCAATGAAATGGTGCGCGCGCTGATGGCCTATGCGGCCAGGCAGCCGCGCATCCAGCGGTTGGATCGGCGATTTACTGTTGACCTGGCGGTGGTCGACGGACGTTGTTGCGGCGCCATTGTGTTGAACGAAATGTCGGGGGAACGCACCGTATTGCCGGCCAGCGCGGTGGTCTTGTCGACCGGCGGTGCAGGCCAGGTCTACGCGCGCACCACCAATCCGGGCAATGCCACGGGTGATGGCATGGCGATGGCACTCCGGGCTGGAGCGCTGCTGATGGATATGGAGTTCGTGCAATTCCATCCCACCTCGCTGTATCTGCCGTCGAGTCCTCCCTTCTTACTGTCTGAGGCCATTCGCGGGGAAGGCGGCCAACTCCGGAACATCAAGGGCGAGTTATTTATGCACCGGTATCATCCGGACGGCGCACTCGCGCCGCGCGATGTGGTCTCACGGGCGATCTGGTCGGAAATGGCTGCCACACGTGCGCGGCATGTCTATCTTGATGTCACGCATCTGGGGGCAGCCTTTGTGAAGCGCCGGTTCCCCACGATCTATGCGACCTGCCTGCGGTATGACATCGATATGACGGAGGAGTGGATTCCCGTCTCCCCCAGCGCGCATTACATGATGGGTGGAGTGTGGACCGATGTCCAGGGCGCGACGACGTTGCCCGGCTTGTTTGCAGCCGGAGAGGTCGCTTGCAGCGGCGTCCATGGCGCGAATCGGTTGGCCAGCAACTCGTTATTGGAAGGGTTGGTCTTCGGCATGCGCGCTGCGCAATCTGCTGTGGCCCATGCGGGGCATTTTCCCGAATCAGTGTCGTTGCCGTCGATCGAAGAGCTGGAGGAGGGGCGACCGACCGACCTCGATGATCCGGAAAAACTCCGTAGTTCGCTGCGCCGGCTGATGTGGGGGAAGGTGGGGCTTGTGCGCTCGGGAGATTCGTTGATCAGCGCGTCCGCGCAACTGGTCCGCTGGATGCGCGTGCTCGCGAAGCCCTTTTCGTCGCGGGCCGCATTGGAGGTCAAAAACATGGTGCAGGTGGCGCGCTGCATCACGGACGCCGCCTTGTGGCGGGAGAATAGCGTCGGGGCCCATTATCGATCGGACTTTCCCGACGCCAAGCGGCAGGGGTGGCGGAACCATAGCCAGCTACTGTTAGGGTCTGGGCAGGTTAACGGGATGCCGTCGAATGTGCGAGACCTCGTCCTTGCGACCGAGGCGCCTGTGGAACGTAAGCCCGGGAAGAAGCCGTCCGCGCGTTCATGAGGAAGGTGCGATAGTACCCGAGGACTTTGAGGACGTACTGCCGAGTTTCAGGAATGGGAGGAAGCCCTTGATAGCGTTCCACCGCATGTTCCCCCGCATTGTAGGCCGCCAAGGCCAAGGGCAGATTGCCGTTAAACCGGTCCAGTAGTTGCCGTAAGTATTTCGTGCCCCCGCCGATATTCTCATCCGGATTGTACGAATCCCGCACATCGAAACGCATGGCGGTCTGAGGCATGAGCTGCATCAATCCGACGGCGCCCGCATGTGACACAGCCAGCGGATCGAAGTCCGACTCGGTTTTGATCACGGCCCGAATCAACGCCGGATGCAGGCGATGGGCGCGGGAATGTCGGGCAATGACCGGGTCCAATTCACGGTCAGAAATAATGCTGCGCGAGCGAGGCAGTTCGGACATCACCCGTTTATATCGCGGATCATTCGGGACATTGGTGAGCGAAATGGTGCCGTTGGCATCGATATATTGGTACACCTCCGCCCGCGCTGGAATGGCCAGCAGCAATGTTGCAAACAGGAGGAAGAGTGGCCTGGTGCGGTTGAGCAGAGACATCGTCATCGAGGCGTCTGGACCGGTTTGGCGTCTTTTGCCGATGCTTCAACCGTAGCAGCTGACCCCCTACCTGTCAAAACAGACAGGCCCTCGGCCTCGTTCGGGATGAGATTGTAACTCATTGATGAGTATGGTAATTTTCGATGATCTACGAGGAGAGTGGTTCAAGAAATCTGTGGCGGCTGGCGGCGAATCGTGCCCGGATCCGTCCGGTCAAGGGGCCGGGGCGGCCGTCGCCGATAGGGCAGGAGTCGACCCGTGAAACCGGCATGACTTCCATGCTGGTGTTGGTCAGAAAACATTCATCGGCCTGGCGGAGATCGGCCAGGTGGTAATGGCCTTCCTTCACGGGCAGGCCTTCCTCCTCCGCGAGGGTCATGACAATCGCCCGCGTGATGCCGTCCAAGATGCCGCAGTCGAGAGCCGGCGTGTACAGGGTTCCGTTCGAGATAAAGAAAAGATTACTGATCGTGCATTCGGTTAGTTCTTCCCGCCAATTCAGAAACAAACTATCAAAGGTGCCGGCCGCGATCGATTCGCGTTTGGCCAAAATGTTGTTGAGGAAATTCGTGGATTTGATGTGCGGAGACAAGGCTTCGGGCAGGTTGCGCCGGGTGTTGGCGACGGTGAGCGTGACTCCGTCGCGAGCCAGTGCGGGTGGGAACGGATGGAGCGCTTTCGTCAAAATGACAACCGTCGGACGCGGACAGAGTGCCGGATCCAAGCCGATCTCTCCTTCGCCGCGTGAGATCGTGATGCGGAGATAGGCATCGGTTTGGTCGTTCCCGACCTCATTGCGGCGCATGGCCTCGTGGAGCAGATCTGGCCACTGCGCGTCTGGAATTGGGAGTGTAAGCCCGATGGCCTCTGCCGAGCGCCGGAGTCGGGCCAGGTGCTGGTCGCGCATGAAAATGCGAGGGCCATAGGAACGCAGGGTTTCGTAGACTCCATCCCCATAGAGAAATCCATGATCAAACACCGAAACGACGGCTTCGTCTTTCGGCACGAACCGGTCATTGAGGAATACCCACATCAGCGGTCAGCCTCCAGGATGGTAAAAAAGGCGCCCGCCTTGGCGAGCGTTTCGTCATATTCGCGATCGGGATCCGAATCGGCCACAATGCCGGCTCCCACCTGCAGATACCCCTGGTTGTTGGTCAGGACCAGTGTGCGAATGAGAATATTCAGATCCACATCCCCGCTCCAACTGAAATAGCCCAGCGCTCCCGTATAGAGCCCGCGCCGCACCGGTTCCAGTTCTTCGATGATTTCCATGCACCGCAGTTTGGGCACGCCGGTGATCGTTCCGCCCGGAAACACCGCCCGGACGAGGTCGAAGGGCGAAGTGCCCGGTCGCAGAGTGCCGACTACGTCCGAGACCAAATGGCTGACATGCGAGTATTGCTCGATGGTCATGAATTCGTCCACCCGGACCGACCCGTAGCGGCAGACCTTGCCGAGGTCGTTGCGTTCGAGATCCACCAACATGACATGTTCTGCTCGTTCCTTGGGGCTGGCCAAGAGTTCGGCACGCATTGTCATATCTTGTGACTGTCCGTTTCCCCTGGGCCTGGTGCCGGCGATGGGTCTGGTGCTGGCTAGCGAGCCCGATAATCGTACGAGTCGTTCGGGGGAGCTGCTGACGAGACTGAGCTCGGGAAATCGGACGAGTCCCGCAAAGGGAGAGGGGTTTATGCGACGAAGACGGCTGTAGAGATCGCAGGCGTACCGGTCGCGATCTGAGGTCGACCAGGTAGCATCGAGATCGAGGGTGAAGCGATGAGAAAGATTGGCCTGATAAATGTCGCCGGCTGCAATGTAGTCCTTGCCGCGGCGGACACGAGCTGTATAGGCGTTACGCGATTGACTGGGGACAAAGCTGGTCTGTGCGGGGCTGATCAGTGCAGGTTGAGGCGAGGGTATGCTCGCCAGGCGAGCTTCCAACTCGGCCAGGCGGTCACAGCCTTCTTGGAACAGTTTTTCACGTGGTTCAGCACGAAATCGAGACAGAGGCGGGCAGTACATCAGATAAAGCTGGTCCGTGTGGTGATCCACCGCAGCCACGAGGTCGAAGAAGGCCATATGCAGGTCGGGGAGGTTGAGATCATCGGCCGCCAGGGTGGGAAGCGATTCAAACGAACGCACGAGGTCGTAACTCAGGTATCCGACGGCTCCACCGAAAAACGGCGGCAGACCATCCGGCTGCGGGATCGTGGAATCGGCGAAGGCCTGCCGAAACGCATCGAATACAGGGGCGCGGGCGGTTGTGATGTGCCCGTCGGCCTTCATGGAATAGTCGTGCGCTCGGCCGGTCAAGGTTAGATAAGGATGGCTGCCGAAGAACGAATAGCGCGCGGTCGCGCTGGTGCCGTTCCCGCTTTCCAGAAGGAAGGACGGGCCGTCCGAGACGGCCAGGCGTTGATAGAGCTCGAAGACGTCCGCCTTCGGCAACGGTCGAACCACGACCAGCGGTTGCGGCGGCCCATTGAGAAATGCCTGGTGCGATACAGCAGTCATGAAGGTGTCATTGACGGGTGTGGCACCCGAGGAAAAGACTATACCGTATCGTGAGGCCGGGTCATAGCAGGCCAACTTCTTGACAAGCCCCCAGCGAATTTGCTTGAATGGCGCGCCCGCCGATGGGTGCACTCTCTCCGACTGTGCTGAGGAGTGCCGCGCGTGAGCACGTGATGCCCCCCTCTCAGGATCCGTTATATGCGGGGCTCGGGCAAGCTGTCCGAATCGGGACGGAACTGCTCGCTGCGTTGATTGTCGGGGGTGGATTGGGCTGGGTAGTTGATACGTATCTGCTGGATTCCAATCCCTGGGGATTGGTCGCAGGACTAGGCTTGGGAGCCGCCGCCGGTATCCGGAATGCCTATCGATCGGCCCAACGATGGCAGAGTTAACCTGAATCGTCTGACTGACAAAGGATCATCGTGGAAGAAAGTCCGTTACATGCGTTTGAATTGCACGATCTGATTCCACTTGTGCCCGCCGGCGTCGACATCTCCATCAATAAAGCGGTCATCCTCATGTGGGTGGTGGTCGGCTTGGTGGCGTTTCTCATGATCTCCGCCGCCGCCGCCCGGAAGTTGGTGCCCGGCAAGTTGCAGAACATGGCTGAATTGATCGTCGAGTTCATTCGCGGGATTATTTTGGACACCATGGGTGAAGCGGGAATGAAATATTTCCCCCTGATCGCCACGCTGTTCCTCTTTATTCTCTTCGCGAATCTGCTCGGGTTGATTCCAGGTTCCTACACCGTCACGAGCCAGATCATCGTCACCGCGGTCTTTGCGGTGGGCATTTATGGACTGAGCCTCGTTTTGGGATTTTCGCTTCATGGAATGAAATTTCTCGGTATTCTCGTGCCGCCTGGAACGCCGGGTTGGTTGCTGCCGCTCATGATTCCGATTGAGTTGATCAGCCAACTGGCGCGGCCCATTTCGCTGGCGGTGCGGTTGTTCGCCAATATGACGGCCGGCCATGTGATTTTGGGCGTGCTGTTCGGATTGGCCATCAGCGGAGGATTGCTGATCGGGTGGTTGCCGTTTGCCTTCACGATTGCGATGAATGGTCTCGAAGTCGGCATTGCGTTTATTCAAGCCTATATCTTCACCGTGCTGAGCTGTGTCTATTTAGGAGATGCCGTGACCTTGCACGGTCATAGCGAGCACGCACACTAGGTCGAGTGGTCTATAAACGGAGGAGAGGACACACAATGGATGCAGCAGCAGCAGCGTTGGTCGGCATGGGGTTGGCGGCGGCAGGTTTTGCGGGAGCCGGCGTGGGAATCGGGTACATCTTCGGAAAAATGATTGAAGCCGTGGCCCGCCAGCCGGAAGCCGAAGGTCGCGTCGGGAAGTACATGTGGATCGGTTTCGCGTTGGTCGAAGCCATCGCCTTGTACGGGCTGGTCATTGCGTTCATCATCATGGGCTTGCGCAAGTAAGCGCATCGACGGTCGAGCCCTGATGCTGGGGCCATGCCCGGCTCAGAACCCTCAACTCATTTGGGTAACAGACTATGCCTCAATTTGAATCGCATTTCTTTTCGTCGTTGATCTTCTGGGAGATTCTCTCCTTCGGCATTCTCTTTTTCCTGCTCTACAAGTACGCGTTCCCGAGCTTGCTGGGCATGCTGGAAGAGCGTGAGAAAAAGATCAAGGACAGTCTCGATCAAGCCGAGCGCCACCGTTCGGAGGCCGAGCGCAAGCTCAAGGAATATGAAGCCAAGCTGGCGACTGCAGCCAAAGACGCGGAGGCACTCTTGGCTCAGGCCAAAGAACGCGCGGCACGGTTGATGGAAGAGAACGAACAGCGGATGACGGCGGATGCAGAGCGGATCAAAGGCGATGCGACTCGCGAGATCGAGACCGAACGCCGCAAAGCCGTTCAGGACATCCGTTCGCAAACGACGGATTTAGCGATGATGGTTGCGGAGAAAGTGGTCGGGCGAGCATTGACCGATGGGGACCATCGTCGTCTGGCAGATGAAGCCTTGGACGCGCTCGCGAAAACCTACCAGAGCCGGAACTAAGTTTCTGACGCCGGGGGGGTGAGACTTACGCCTCCCTGGCGATATCCTTCCAGATCCAACGTTACAAAGCGATAGCCTACCCGTTTCAGACTCTCGACCATCCGTTCGCGACGACCGGCTTCCAGTAGTTTCGGCAAGTCCTCCACGGCCAACTCAATCCTCGCCAGTTCGCCGTAGTCCCGCACGCGGCAGTGGCGAAAGCCTTCATGCATCAAGGCAGCTTCCGCCTGCTCCACACGTGAGAGCGTGCTTCGGGTGATCGTGATGCCGCGCGGCACGCGTGAGGAAAGGCAGGCAGCCGCAGGCTTATCCCAGTTGGAGAGTCGCAGCTCACGGGCAGCTTCGCGAATGTCGGCTTTTGTGAATCCGGCCTCCAATAGTGGGCTGCGCACCCCCCACTCTCTGGCCGCTTTCAGACCGGGGCGATCGTCTCCCAGATCGTCGAGGTTGGTGCCGTCGACGATACACCCCGTGTGATATTCGGCTCTGAGTTTGCCCAAGAGCGAATAGAGGTCGGTCTTGCAATGATAGCAGCGGGTGGCATCATTGCGGACAAATTCGGGAATCTGTAGTTGATCCGTTTCGACGATGCGATGAGCAGCGCCCATTTCTGCGGCAATATGCTGTGTGTCTGCCAATTCAGAAGCAGGGAGTGTCGGGGAGACCGCGGTCACGCCGATGGCCTGATCACCCAATTCATCATGGGCCAGTTTGAGGACCAACGTACTATCGATGCCTCCGGAGAAGGCCACGATCACCGAGCCCATCTCTCGAAGGAGGTGCCGAGCCCGGGAAATCTTGTCGATCAGTGGAGTAGTGGAGACCATGAGGAGTCCGACCTGTTGCGCGGTCGTCGAGTCGGGCGAGGAAGGGGAGCTATTGCTTCACTTTGGCCTTCGCAATCGAACCGACAACGACCAAGGCGTAATGTTGAGGGTCGAGATACTGTTTAGCCACGCGGAGGACATCGTCCTTCGTGACCTTTTCGATGGCTTTCGGATAGTTCGTAAAATAATCTAAGCCCAGATTGTAGAACTCCACCTGCGCGAGGACATTGGCGAGCTTGGCGCTTGAGTCGACTCGCAGAGGGAAGCTGCCGACGATGAAGGACTTCGCTTCATTGAGTTCCTGATCGGTGACCGGGGCATCGCGTATTCCCTTGATCTCGGTCAAAACTCCGGTGATGGCTTGATTCGTGACCTCAGTCCTGGTTTGCAGGCTGATGTAGAAGGCGCCCGGCAGCAGGCGGGAATCGAATTGGCTCATGATGCCGTAGGCGAGTCCCTGTTTGTCTCGAATAGAATCCATGAGGCGTGAGGAGAATCCGCCGGCGCCCAAAATGTAATTCATGACCGTAACGGCGTAGTAGTCCGGGTTCGTCCGGCTGATGCCAGTATGCCCCAGCACAATGGTCGATTGCGTAAGATCCTTCTCGATCAACTGCACCATTTTGCGGTCGATCGGCGTCGGTTTTTTGATCTGATAGAGTGACGGCGTACCCTTTTTCCAAGACCCGAAGTGTGTCTGAACCAGCGTGGCTGCTTGTTCCTGTGTCAGATCCCCGACGATGACCAGAATCGTCTGATTCGGCACATATTCTCGGGCATGGAACTGCTGGACATCGGCCACCGTGATTTTGCTGAGCGTATCCTCGGAGCCATGGGCCGGCCAGCTATATGGATGGCCGTGAAAAATGAGTTGATGAAAGGCCTTCATGGCCACATTGCCGGGATCGTCATCGTCACTGAGAATTTCACCGAGGATCTGGGTGCGAACCCGTTCGAATTCCTGCTTATGGAAGGCGGGATGCTGCAGCACATCGGCGAGGAGTGCAAACCCGAGGTCTGCGTCCTTCTTCAGCACGCGCGCCGATGCGGTGGTGAAATCTTCCGCCGCATGGGCTGCAAGAGACCCTCCCACGAAATCAATCTGTTCGGCAATCTGCCGGGACGTTCTGGTCTGAGTGCCCTCATCCAGGAGGCTGGCCGTGAGATTCGCCAATCCCGCTTTGTCCGGCGGATCTTGGGCCGACCCCACCTTGACCAGGGCATGGATTTCGACTGTCGGCAGAAAGTGTTGCTCAAGAAACAACACGGTCATGCCGTTTGCCGTCACCGAGCGAGTCGGCACGATATCGGCGGCCTGTCCCTGCGCGCCCGGTAGTAAGGTAACGAGCAAGAAGAGTCCGAGAAAGATCCGGCCGAGTGGCTGATGGCGTCGGGTTGAAGGCTGAGCCTGTCGTTGCGTCATCTGTCTGCTCACTGGTGCGGTTGGGCCGGGGACGCCGATTGAGTTTGCGGCGGGAGTGGAATCAATGTCCCGGTTGTGCGCATGTCGGCGGCCAGATAGTGCGAGGCAACACGTTGGACGTCCTGTGGCGTGACGGCACGGGTACGTTCGACGAATTGACTGACTTTCCGCCACCCAGCCCCGATCGTTTCCGCTTCTCCCAGCAGCATGGCTTGGCGGAAGTTGGAATCCTGTTCAAAAATATGGGCCGCTTCGATTTGATTTTTTGCGCGTTGGAGCTCGAGTTCGCTGGGCGGTTCAGTCTGGAGCCGCTGAATCTCTTTCAATACCGCATCTTCTACGGCCTCGACTTTCTCGCCTGGTTTCACCACCGCATAAAAATAAAACAAACCAGGGTCGGCTTGCATCAAGCCGTAGTCCGCGCCGACAGCCAGAGCGGTCTTTTGTTCATAGACCAGACTTTGGTACAGCCGCGCACTCTTTCCGTGGGACAAAATCGATTCGAGCACGTTCAACGCATAGGAATCATCGCTGGAATAATTAGGAACGCGATAGCCCATCATCACGAAGGGGACTTGGGCCTCGCGTTTCAACAGAAACCGGCGCTCTCCCCGCTGGGGACCTTCGGCGACGGTCAGCGCTTTCGGTGATGGCCCTTTCGGGATTGGCTCGAACAGCCGGGTAATGACCGGGAGCAACGTTTCCGCCTTGATGTCGCCGACAACCACCAGGGTGGCGTTGTTCGGGGAGTAGTACGTGTCATAGTGGCGTTGAAGGTCGTCAAGGTTCATGGCGTCGAGGTCGGAAAACCATCCGATCACGGGCCAATGATAGGGATGGCTCATGAAGGCTTGCGCAAAAAGGGCCTCGACCAGTGCGCCTTGGGGATCATCTTCGTTGCGCAGCCGCCGTTCTTCCTTGACGACCTCCCGCTCGGTTTTGAATTCGTTGGCATCGAGAATCAGCCCTTGCATCCGGTCGGCTTCGAGTTCAAGGGCCAGGGTGACGCGATCGGCCGCCAGGTTTTCAAAATACGCGGTAAAGTCCTGGCTGGTAAAAGCGTTGTCCATGCCGCCGTTTTTGCGGATCAGGCGGGAAAAGGTCCCTTTGGGATATTTCGCCGTGCCTTTGAACATCATATGTTCCAGCATGTGCGATAACCCCGCGCGGCCCATCACCTCATTGCGGGAACCGACCTTGTACCAGACCTGCACGGTCGCCACGGGAGCCTTCGGGACCTCCACGAGGATGACCTTCATGTCGTTGGAAAGGGTGAACTCTTTCGGCTCGACAGCATGGGCGGCGGGACTCTGGCCCGTAAACAAGAAGAGGCTCAGAAGCGAACAGGCGAAAACCGAATGGCGGAGCGGCGATGATCTGTGGGATGTGCTCGGCTTAGGCATGTACGAAGATCATGCTAACAACGGGTCTGAATCTGTGTCAAGGTAACAGGGACAGACTGCGTCTCGATTCGGCCCAATTGGCCGCAGGCGCCTAGGACATCTCGACCGCGACTGCGACGCAGGTACGCATCCACATGGCTCCGTCGCAGGGTGTTTTGAAACATGTCGATGGCGGAATCAGACGGGCGTCGATAGGGACTGCCGGGAAACGGATTGAAGGCGATCAAGTTGACCTTGCAGCGAAGGCCGCGGAGCAGTTTGATCAATCGGATCGCATCTTCGGGCCGATCATTCACATCCGCCAGTAGCACATACTCGAAGGTAAGACGATCGCGCTCAGCCAGGGGATAGTCGCGGCAGGCCGCGAGCAGGGCCTGGAGCGAATGGAGCCGGTTGGCCGCGGGCATGATCTGGTGACGCAGCTCATCGGTGGTCGCATTCAGGGATATGGCCAGGTTGACCTTCAAGGGAGCCACGTCTTTGATTCGCGACGCCAGCCCCGCGGTGGAAATGGTGATCCGGCGACCAGAAAACCCGAGACCCCACGTCTGATTGGTCAGGCGACCGACGGCATCGGCCACAGCATCGAGGTTGGCCAGCGGCTCGCCCATTCCCATGAACACCAGGTTGGTCAATCGTTGATTGGCTTCCAAATGGTCCTGGGCGAGCAAAACCTGGTCGAGGATTTCATGGGCGCGGAGATTGCGCGTGAGCCCTAACGTGCCGGTCAGGCAGAATCCGCAATCAAGTGTGCAGCCGACTTGTGTGGACAGGCACAGCGTAAGGCGGTCTTCGTCGGGAATGAGAACGCACTCAATCTGCTTGCCGTCAGTCAGCGTGAGTACAAATTTTTTTGTGCCGTCTTGCGAGGCAAAGATCTGGACATCCGTGGCCCGATCGATACTACAGGTGGAGGTGAGATGCTCGCGGTCTTTCTGCGAGAGGTTACTCATCTCGCCAAAGGTGCGGACCCGTTCCTGATAGAGCCAGCGAAGGATTTGAGAGGCGCGATAGGCGGGCCAGCCCAGCGAGGCCACGAATGCGGCCATGCCCGGTTCGGTCAAGGCCAGCAGGTTCTGACGGGTCGCAGTGTGCGAGACCATGCCGGAGCCTAGCACAGGGAAAAAACTTGTGACAAGCAAGGCGAAGCTGGTCGCGTTTATACGGCGTTACGCTATAATGGTGTCGGTTCACCTTCTGCTCAGGGGCATCGTGCGCGGACTTCCTTGGCGGACCAGTGTAGCGGCATTAGCCGGCTGTCTTTTTCTGTCGAGTGTGTTCTTGGCGGCGACAGCTGAGCTTCCTCGCCCGTTGCCCGTTCTCCCACCTCTCTGTGTCTCCGCCGAAGATTGTTTTCGTTCGGCCCTCGCCGTCAATGATCGAACCGGTTCTCCGGCCCAACGGGAACAGGCGACGGCGCTCAAAATCGACCACCTGCGATCCGTGATGGACTTGTTTCCGTCGACCCCATGGGCTCAGCGAGCTCGGGTCGTGTTGGGCGTCCTTCTCATTGAACGAGAACCGGGTGAGGCCACCAGACTTCTCCGGGCCGCTCAGTCAGAATTGCCTGTGATCGACGATTATATCCGTCTCTGGGTCGCGGAGTCGTTGTTAAAGCAAAACGAACCCATCCAAGCCGCTGAACTGCTGGAGACGATTCCCAAGATCGTGCCGGATTCAAACCTGATTGCGAAAGCGGCCTATCGTACAGGAGAGGCCTGGTACAGCGCGAATGTGTGTTTCCGCGCCGTGGACTGGTTGGAACGTGCCGTGGCGCTTGCGGATAAGGACCAGGCTGCGCCGATGGCCTTGTCCCATCAGGCCGACTGCCATCTTCGCGAGAACCGGTTGCCGGAAGCTCGCGCTGCGTTGAAGCAGCTCTGGCTCCGTTATCCGCAGTCACCGGAAGCCCGAGAGGCGAAAACGCGACTGGAAGGCGGTCTGGGGGGAGAGTCGTGGCTGCCGACTGCCGAGGAATATCTGATTCGAGCGCAGGCGTTTCTGGGACTTTCGATGCAAGCCGAGGCAGTGGAGGAATTGCGGCGGTTTCTTTCGCTGGCTCCCGGACATACTCGCCGACATGAGGCTCGCCTCAAGTTAGGGGTCGCCTATGTCCGCCTCAAACAATATGACCAAGCCCGCGAAACCTTCCGCGGCTTAGTGGCCGACCGAGTGCAGGAATCAGCGGAAGCTACGGTATGGTTGGCCCGGGTCTATTTGCGTCAAAGCCTTGGTGACAAGCTCATTGAATTAGCGCGATCGGCAGCGCAGGGGCCCCTAGCCGGTGACCAGCGAGCGATGGTGCATCTGTTTGCCGGCGTGTGGTTGGAGGATCAGGGAAAGTTCGATGAAGCGATCGGCATGTTCCGACAGGTCGCGAAGCTGGGTGATTCAGCCAGCCAACGGGCTGAGGGGCTCTGGCGGGCCGGTTGGGCGCAATATCGGACCGCACGGTACAAGGATGCCGCGGAGACCTTTCGCGCCGTCGTTGAGTTGCACGTCAACGGTTTTGAACCTCAGGCGATGTATTGGGCGGCAAGGGCCGAGGAACATGGAAAGAATGCGAACGTCGGAGAACAGTACGCACGCGTCTGTCAGCGCCATGCCTATAGCTACTATTGCCAGCTCGCTACCCGACGAACCTCGATACCGGCGAACCAGCCGGCGCTAGTGTCGGTTGAACGGTCCGCTGGGGATGACATCGAACCGTTGCCGGAGAATCGACGCCCAGAAATCGAAAAACACGCGATGTATCAGCGGGGAATCGAGCTAAAACTTCTGGGGTTTGCGCAAGATGCGGCGCGTGAGCTTGGTGCGTTGACGGAGCAGTACAGCCGCGACCAGGATGTGCTGCTCGCCTTTTCAACGATGCTCAGTGAAGTGGGGGCCTATCATCCGGCCTTACGGGTTGCAAAAGTTCATTTTCGCGAGAAGCTCGAGCGAAGTGGGTTGCCGACGGCTCCGGCCTTATGGACTGTGGCCTATCCCACTGGCCTCGTTCCGACGATTGCCGCGCAAGGGGTGACCGGTGTCGATCCCTATCTGGCCGCTGCTATCATCCGTGAGGAAAGCCAGTACGATGAAAAGGCGGTCTCAGTGGTGGGAGCCGTTGGCTTGATGCAGCTCATGCCGGTGACAGCCAATGCGGTCGCGCAACGGTACGGATTTCCGACGGTCGGGCGGGAGGAATTGTTCGACCAGGAAACGAATATCCGCCTCGGGGTGCGCTACCTGGGACAATTGATCGAACAGTACGGGGGCAATCTTGCGCAGGCCGTTGCGGCCTACAATGCCGGGCCGATTGCCGTGAACAACTGGATTGCTCTACATCGGGGACGTGATCAAGACGAATTCGTGGAGCTCATTCCGTACCAGGAAACGCGACTGTACGTGAAGCGGGTCTTGCGGAGTTACGGAGAATATCGCCGGCTCCACGGCGCGTCATGACGGGACTGGTTTTCTTGACAAGGGGGCATGAACTTTCTATATTTCGCCCCCATTAACCACCGTGTGCGACCATCACTTTGCTATGAGGACATACCATGACTTTAGATCGTCTCGATGCTCTTGAAATTCGGATCCGTGATCTCGTGAAGCTGGTGCAGGATCTCAAGCGGAAGAACACGTCGTTGGAGGACGAACTTCGCCTGGCGCGTGAACGCGTTGCCGTGCGCGATGACGAAAACCGGCGCTGGGAGCAAGAACGCCTGGATATCCGATCCCGGATCGAAAAAGTGCTCGGCGAAATTGATCTGTTGGAATGCCTGGATGAACCCAAGGAGGTGGCGTTTGACTAAAACCATTGACGTGGAGATCTATGGCCAACGGTATGCCGTCAACGGCGAGGCCGACGAATCCTACGTGAAGCAACTCGCCGACATTGTTGATAAACAAATGAAACAGGTGGCGGCCGGTATGCGGTCGGCCACCCCGGCCAAGCTGGCCGTTCTTGCCGCCTTTAATCTTGCCCATGAGTTGATGGAATCGGAGCGGAGGTTTCGGCAGGATGAAGCCGATGCCGACCGTCGCGTGGCCTCCCTCATGGAGTCGATCGATCAGCAGATGCCGTCCATCTTCTCGCGTTGAGTTTCGCCTTGCTTTCACCGCACTCCTTTGTTATCGTTTCTTCGTTGTCTTGACCTGAGGGTCAACAAGAGCAGGAGAGGAAAGGACGCTTCGAATAAGGACGGAAAATCTGACGACGGTATTTGAGCTCTAAACATATGGAATCGCTGGTTTTTGTTCTGTTGTTCAGTGTGGTCGTGATTGCATGGATGAGTCAGGGGGCTCGGCCCTATGTGCCCATGCGACAGGTGCGTCATCAACCAACTCCGATGTTGGTGGACCAGAGGCTCACCAGGATCTGGGGGCATTCCCCGTGGCTTGAATATGCAACAGTTCAAACAAGGCGGCGTAGGTCTGCTCGTGTACGAGCTGACTCAAGAACCGATCTAGGTCGAGGCCGACCACGCCTCAACTTCGACTAGCGACGGCGATTCCACACTTCGTATTCCACTGGCTCAAGTAGTCAGGTTCCTTCCTGTCTAGCTATTCCTTGCCTTCGTTCCTTGCTCCCCTCTACCACTGGCTGCGATTATTTGCAGGGTGACAGTGTGCCTGTCCCACTGCCGTAAGGGAGGTGGTTCCCATTTCTCTCAGCGTTGTTGCGTACATTATTATCGGGTTAGTTGGAGCGGTTTTGGGCGCCGGTCTGTATGAAGTGTGGCGTCGCCGGTCTGCCATCACACGACGGGCCGAAGCCGAGGACCAGTCAGCGCAGATCGTACAATCGGCTCAGCGAGAAGCGGAAAACCTCGTGAAAGAGGCCAAGCTGGAAGCCAAAGACCTTGTCTTTCAAGCGCGAATCGAGCTGGAAAAAGAACAGAAAGCGAAGCTCGCCGAAGTGTCGAATGTGGAACGGCGGGTGTCCCAACGTGAAGAGGGCTTGGACAGGAAAGTCAGCTTGCTTGAGAAGCGGGATCAGGATGCGCTCAAGCGGGAGCAAGACCTCCTCAAGCGGGAAGAGGTTCTCGCCCAGAAGGATGCGGCCTGCGCACAGGCGCTCAAGCAACATCGCGAGGCGCTGGAGCGGGTGGCTGGTCTCACGGCCGAAGAAGCCAAGCGGCAGTTGATCCAGGAGATGGATAGCCAGGCCCGCTTGGAAGCTGCCGGTTTGGCGAAGCGTCTGCTCGAGGAAGCAAAAGAAAACGCCGACCGTGAGGCGCGGGAGATCATTGCCTCTTCGATTCAACGCGTGACCCGCGATTATGTGAACGAGGCCACCATCTCGGTGGTGCCGATTGCCAATGATGCCATGAAGGGACGGATCATCGGCCGTGAAGGGCGGAACATTCGTGCTATCGAGGCGGCCACGGGCATCGATCTCATTATCGATGAAACGCCTGAAGCCGTTATTATCTCAGGCTTCGACCCCCTTCGCCGCGAGATTGCCAAGGTGTCGCTCGAGCGGCTCATGCACGATGGCCGAATTCATCCGACCCGCATTGAAGAAATCGTCGAAAAGGTAAAGGTCGATATCGAGAAGCTGATGATCGAAGAGGCGGAAAAAGTCATCTTCGAGGTCGGGCTGTCTGATTTTCATCCCGAGTTGGTCAAGGTGCTGGGGCGGCTCAAATATCGAACGAGCTACGGCCAGAACAACTTGTACCATGCGCGGGAGGCGGCCTACATTTGCGGGATCATGGCCTCCGAATTGAAGCTCGACGTGAAGCTCGCCAAGCGAGGGGCGCTCTTGCATGATATCGGCAAAGCGGTGAGTCACGAAGAAGAGGGACCGCACGCCATGCTCGGTGCGGAGATCGCCAAGAAATACGGCGAAAACGCCAAGGTGGTCAATGCCATTGCAGCGCACCATGAGCAGGTGGAGCCAATTTGTCCTGAGACCGTGCTGGTCGCGGCGGCAGAAGCGCTCTCGGCTGCGCGGCCCGGCGCTCGCCGTGAAGCGTTGGAATCCTATGTGAAGCGGTTGGAAAAGCTGGAGTCGCTGGCGACCGTTCACAAGGGCGTACAGAAAGCCTATGCCATTCAGGCCGGACGGGAAATTCGCGTGATCGTCAAGCAGGAAGATCTCTCGGATCCGGAATGTTTCCAGCTTTCCCGGGATCTGGCCAAGAAGATCGAACAGGAGCTGACGTACCCGGGACAGATCAAGGTGACGGTGATCCGGGAAAGCCGGTTCGTCGATTTTGCGAAGTGAGCGACTACGTATGAAAGTCCTGATGATCGGAGATATCATGGGCGAGCCTGGACGGCGGTCCGTGGCTCGCCTCCTGCCCAAGCTCATTGCCAACCATTCCATCGATGTCGTGGTCGGCAACGGCGAGAACGTGGCAGGCGGATTCGGCATTACGCCTGATCTGGTGGATGATCTCTTTGACCTCGGAGTCTCGGTCATCACCACAGGGAATCACGCCTGGGATAAGAAGGAGATTGTGGACGTGTTTCCTCGCGAACCGCGTCTTCTCCGCCCGGCCAATTATCCCGCTGGCGTGCCAGGCCGGGGTAGCTACGTCTTCACGACACCTGGCGGGGAGTCACTGGGGATTCTCCATCTTATGGGGCGGGCGTTTATGCCGACCATCGATTGCCCCTTTCAAGTCGCCAAGCGTGAGGTCGAGCGACTCAAGTCGCAGGTCTCGGCCATCGTGGTTGATATGCATGCCGAAGCCTCGTCTGAGAAGATGGCGATGGGGCACTACCTTGATGGCCTGGTAACGGTGGTGGCGGGAACTCATACGCACGTGCAAACGGCGGACGAGCAAATTCTGCCCAAGGGCACGGCCTACATCACCGACATTGGCATGACCGGTCCATTACATTCGGTGATCGGCATCAAAAAAGAGCTCGCCATTGAAAAGTTTCTCACGGGGATGCCGCGGCGGTTTGAGGTGGCGTCGGGACCGACGGTGTTCTGCGCGGTCCTCATTGACCTGGATGCCACTCTTGGCAAAGCGGTGTCGATCGAACGTATCCGAGTGATGGATTGATCTGTCCCCTGAAGCATTCCCTTCCGCTCGGTGAGCCATGACCGGGCACAACCTTGCGCTGCCGTTGCTGCTGTCCGTGTCCGATGTGACGCGGCTCATCCGGGATTCTCTGGAAGAGCAATTTCAGGACGTCTGGATCGAAGGCGAAATCTCGAATCTTCGTGCGCCGTCTTCCGGTCACCTCTACTTCACGTTGAAAGATAGCCAGAGCCAGCTTCGCGGCGTGTTGTTTCGGTCCGGAGCCTTACGGCTCCGGTTTGCCCTGCAGGAAGGCTTGGCCGTCATTGCGCGCGGGCGCATCTCGGTGTACGAGCCGCGCGGCGAGTATCAATTGATTGTCGACTCGCTCGACCCCAAGGGAGTCGGCGCGTTTCAGCTGGCATTCGAGCAGCTCAAGGAGCGGTTGTCGCAGGAAGGATTGTTCGATGAGGCGCGCAAACGGCGGTTGCCGTCATTTCCTGCGACCGTAGGCGTCGTCACTTCCCTGACGGGAGCGGCGATTCGCGATATCGTGGCGGTGCTTCGCCGCCGTTGTCCCATCGTCAATATTCTCATTGCCCCTGTTCCGGTTCAAGGCGATGGAGCCGGTGCATGTATTGCCGAGGCGATTTGCGCGTTGAGCGAAATGCCACAGGTGGAGGTCCTGATTGTCGGACGTGGCGGCGGCGCGTCGGAAGATTTGTGGGCGTTCAACGAAGAGGCGGTGGTTCGCGCCATCGCTCAGTCCAGAGTACCGGTGGTTTCCGCTGTGGGGCATGAAATCGATGTGACGCTCGCGGATTTTGCAGCGGACCACCGTGCTCCCACGCCTTCTGCGGCAGCGGAGGCGGTGGTACCTGTGTTGGCCGAGATCATGGAACGGTTGGAAGAATTGGCCCATCGTCTGCGCCGTCTCGTGGAGACCATGCTGCAGATGCAGCGGCATCGGTTCGAGCGATCGCTCAGTGTGTTGGGCGAGACACGCTTCCGGATACAGGCGCAGGCCCAGCGTCTCGATGAGTTGCAGGATGGATTAACCCGTGCATTGACCGAGCAGTTGACGGTGCTGCAGCGTGAACTGGTGGAGCGCCGGCACCTTTTACTTGCGCAGGGGCCGCGCAGTCGGATTGAGCGATTCTTGGTGGTCATTCCCCAGCTCTGCAAGCGCTTGGAGCAGGAGGCTCGCCGCGGGCTCATCTCCAGACGGCAGTCGGTGGCGATGCAGGTGGCGGCGCTCGATGCCCTGAGCCCGTTGGCCATTTTGCAGCGTGGGTTCAGCATCGTTCATACCATTTCGGATGGGAAGGTCTTGCGACGGGCGTCTGATGTGGCGGTCGGGGAGGCCGTTCAAGTGACGCTCGCCGAAGGCCAATTAGTCTGTCAGGTCGAGAAGGTAGGACCCTCGCCGATAGCTTGACCCGACCAGGAGCGCAGGCAATAATGTTTCGGTTGTTGGATGAGCAAAGGGAGTTGTCGTGGCTGCTGTGAAATTCGAATACGCGATGGCGAGATTGGAAACAATTGTCGCCGAACTGGAAAAAGGAGATCTTCCGCTCGACGATTCACTGAAGATTTTCGAGGAAGGGATCCGGTTGTCCAAGACCTGTTTGAAGATGCTGGAGGACGCCGAACGGAAGGTCGAGATCCTAGTCCAAGAGAAAGACGGGAAAAAGCGCATTCAAGCGTTTTCTCCCGGTGAGGATGAGTCGGAGAATCCCCAGTAGTCGTCCGAACCCTACGCGAGCCACGATGTGGCTTGCGCATCGTCGTCGAACCTCCCTCATACGTATGACGCAGAAACTTCGCCCAGAACGGGAACGGCTGGATCGTGCGCTGGTCAGCCGAGGTCTCGTGTCCAGTCGGGAGGATGCGGCCAGACTGATCTTGGCCGGTCTTGTCCGTGTGGATGGCGTCGTCGTCGACAAAGCGGCAAAACCGACAATGCCGGGTGCACTGGTCGAGGTGACCGGGCCTGGATCTCCCTACGTGGGCCGTGGGGGAGAAAAACTGGCCGGCGCCCTGGATCAGTTTCAGGTCGACCCGAGCGGAATGGTGTGTTTCGATGTGGGATGTTCAACCGGAGGGTTCACCGACTGTCTGTTGCAGCGAGGAGCTACCCGCGTGTATGCGGTCGATGTGGGATATGGTCAGTTTGAGTGGCGGCTTCGGCAAGATCCGCGGGTGATCCTTATGGAGCGGACCAACGTCCGGTATCTTGAGCCAGGCGCGATTGCTGAACCGATCGATCTGATCGTGATCGACGTCTCATTCATTTCACTCACTCTCGTATTACCATCCGTCGTCTCCTATCTCGCCCCTGCCGGTTCTATTATCACCCTGATCAAGCCGCAATTTGAGGTGGGCAAGGGACTCGTCGGTCGTGGAGGGATCGTGCGCGATGAAGGACTGCGCGAGTCGACGGTGGAAAAAGTGGTGTCTTGCGCGGTGCAGCTTGGCTTGCACTTGGCAGGTCGGATGGAATCTCCCATCGAAGGCCGCAAAGGCAATCGTGAATTCCTCGCATGGTTTCAGCGGAAGGTATGAATCTGACCCAGGCAGGCCGTCGCTGCAATCCTGGCCAAGGGCCCGCGGCCCTGGGGCAGGACGAAAACACTTTGAGGAAGCAGGCAGAAGGTGTAGGCTGAGTTTCGACGATACAGTCCAGGTGCTGTTGGTACGGCTGAGAAGGAGAGGCGAGGAGACGTATGAAAGTCTTGGTTACCGGAGGGGCTGGATTTATCGGATCACACGTTGTGGATCGGTTGCTCCAGGAGGGGCACGACGTTGTGGTGGTCGATAATCTCGTAACGGGCAAGCGCAAAAACGTTCCCAAGGCGGCGCAATTTTACAAACTGGACATCGAGAATCCCAAGCTGGAGCGCGTGTTTCGCAATGAGCGACCGTCCGTGGTGTTTCACCTGGCGGCCCAAATGAACGTTCGACGGTCAGTCGAAGATCCGATGTTCGACGCCCAGGTCAATGTGCTGGGGACGTTGAATGTCTTGGAGCAGGCATCCAAGCATGGTGCGCGAAAGATCATTTTTTCGTCATCCGGGGGGGCGATTTATGGAGAACAACTGGCCTTTCCTGCACCGGAAACTCATGTGACGCAACCACTGTCTCCCTATGGGATCAGCAAATTGTGTGGCGAACATTACCTGTCCTACTACCACCGGATGAGTGGCATTCAGGTGGTGAGTTTGCGGTATGCCAATGTGTACGGACCTCGCCAGGATCCTGAAGGCGAAGCGGGCGTTGTGGCCATTTTCATTCAGAAAATGCTGCGCGGGGAGCAGGCAGTGGTGAATGGGAATGGTCGCCAGACTCGTGACTTTGTCTTCGTGGAGGATGTCGTCGAGGCTAATTTGATGGCGATGGGTCCTCAGGTTGAAGGCGTGTACAACGTGGGGACCGGCATTGAGACGTCTATCAATGACCTATTCCGTATCGTCGTCGATCTGACCAAAGTTGAATTTAAAGAAGTGCATGGTCCGGCCAAACGAGGCGAGCAAGCGAGAAGCGTCATCGACTGTACAAAACTCCAACGCACGCTCGGGTGGGAGCCGAAGGTCGATCTGCGAGAAGGACTGCGACGAACGGTGGAATATTTTCGAGACGGACTGGGCTAGACTCCCGGGCTAGTATCGAGGAACCGACGAATCCACCTGGACAGACCAAGCGTCGATACCTCCGATTAAGTTTTTGACGTTTCCAAACCCTTGCTGTAAGAGAAATCCCGTCGCATCCGCACTTCTCATCCCATGGTGGCACACGGCGATAATTTCTGCATTGCGATCGAGTTTTCCCAGGGATTGTTGGAGTGTTGCCAGCGGCACCAGGACTGAACCTTCCAGCTTGGCAATGGCATATTCCCAGGGCTCACGAACATCAACGAGCACCAGTTTGTCGCCTTTATCCAACCTCGACTTGAGTTCTGTAGGTGTAATCGTAAAGCTCATCAATATACCTCCATCTGTGCTGAGATGATCGGATCATAAGGAGCCGGAAAATGGGTGTCAACCCGGGCTGGGCATTGTCGTAGATTGTCTCTCAAGGTTAGACGGTTTCAGTCCGAAGGAGAGCAGTGGCGCCATAGCGCAACAGGCGCTCTGACCCCAAAACGTGAAGATGAGGAAAATCCTGCAGGGTGAGGGTGGCCGTTTTTTGTTCGTGTGTGCAATTCCTGCCCAGGCTGGTAGGAACATGAAGCCAAGAAATTTTGATAAACAGCGTGTAAGACACTGATTTTTATAGGCTTGTCGGTATTTGGTGACAGACATTGGCATATAAATTGCTTAAGCAAGGGGGGACTGTGGACGCGCAAGGTTCGGAAGTCGTGGTATTCGTCACTGCCTCTTCACATGAAGAAGCCGAGAAGCTTGGACGAATGATCGTCGAATCCAGACTGGCTGCTTGCGCCAATATTGTGAGTGGAATACGGTCAATTTTTCGATGGGACAACAAGATCAGTGTCGAAAATGAATGCCTGATGATCATAAAGACGACCTTCCAGCGTTATTCTGAACTTGAAGCGGTGATTCGGCAGCACCATAGTTATACGGTCCCCGAAATCATCGCCTTGCCGGTCGTCGCGGGCTCGGTTTCCTACTTGAATTGGATTAAGGATGAAACTTCTAAGTAGTTGATTCTAATATATAAATTTTTAAAAACAAAGGGTTGACCACCGGGCTTGAGATGGGTACACTGCAAAAGTCGGTGGTTGCGTTTTTGAAGTTGAATCCGTGAAGGGGAGAGCAGCCTATGAGCCAACAAACGGCTGAAACAAGCGATGCTTACACGATCGTAGTTTTTCGAGGATCTTCCTCCAAGCCGCTACGGTTTAGTTTCCCACGGAAATTCGTACGCAAGCTTTTGATCCTGGCTGCAATTTTGATTGTGGCCGATCTGCTGGTTGTATCCCATTATGTGATTCGAACCGGAGAAGTCTGGCAATTATCAGCCTTCCGGGCTGAGGCCATGGGGGCTCGGGAGCAAACTGCTGCCTTTTCTGCCGCCATTGATGATTTAAAGAAGAGACTTTCGGCGATGGGAGAAGTGAATCAACGGCTTCGAGTGATGCTCGGAATCGATACGACCAAGCCGGCCGGCGACCTTGCCAACGGACGGGGCGGTGAGGATGGTCCGTTGCCGGATGGAAAGAGCGCTGTACAAGGGAGTGGACCCGCGGCCTTAGGCCAGGAAGCCAGGCAACAGATATCGGAATTGCGGGACAATAACCAGTCTGAGCTTGATTTCTCGACCGAGAGTATTGAAGAGGTCACCCAGCAGGTTCGTGAAAGTTTAGAAGCTCTCGTTCGGGAAGCCACGCAACAGGAAGAAGCCCTGCAAAGCCTGACTCAGGTTGCTGAGCAGCGCTCGACTCAGTGGGCCTCCACTCCATCAATCTGGCCTGTACGCGGTTGGGTCACTTCAGGTTTTGGTCCCCGGGTTTCTCCATTCACAGAGAAGCCGGCCTGGCATGATGGCCTCGATATCGGTGCCCAGGCGAATTCTCCGGTGCAAGCTCCGGCCCTTGGTCGTGTGGTCACCGTGGCATTTGACTCCAAAATGGGCAATATGGTGAAGCTGGACCACGGGTATGGCATTGAAACCGTGTATGGGCATCTTGCCAAGTCCCTCGTGAAAGAGGGACAACGCGTGAAGCGCGGAGACGTGGTGGCTCTCGTAGGGAGCACCGGCCTTTCGACCGGACCACATCTCCACTACATGGTGAAGAAGAACGGCCAGGCGCTTGATCCGACAAAGTTTATCCTTGATTAGACTCTCATCGCCACACCTCTAGTCTTTGTTCCTGAACGCTTCCCCTTGTAGGTTCCAATCCTCTCAATTCCATCTTCTCCGTCGCCACCCTTCTTTGCGTCACCGCCTCCCATAAAGTTGGGCTTCATCCATACGGTATGGACGCGTGGTATACTTCGCGTCCTTTGATGATATTCCTCTGAGGAGTCATGTATGACCGATCTGGAAATAGCCCGTTCTGCCTCTCACAAGCATATTTTCGAAGTTGCACAGGCGCTAGGGATCCCTTCCGAAGACCTCATCCCTTACGGCCGGTACAAAGCCAAGATCGCGGCCAATTTTATGGCGCGAGTTAAGCATCGACCGCTCGGGCGGTATATCCTCGTCACGGCCATCAATCCCACCCCGCTTGGTGAAGGCAAGACGACGACATCCGTGGGATTAAGCATGGCGCTCTGTCGATTGGGCCACAACGCTGCGGTCACGTTGCGGCAACCTTCCCTCGGGCCGGTCTTTGGGATCAAAGGTGGCGGGACAGGTGGGGGGCGTGCCCAGGTCTGGCCTATGGAGGAGATCAATTTGCACTTCACCGGCGATGCGCATGCCGTCTCGGCGAGCCATAATCTGCTGTCGGCATTTGTGGACAATCACCTGTTTCACGGTAATGCGCTTAAATTGGATCCGCAACGAATCAGATGGCCGCGCACGTTGGGTGTGAGTGATCGAGCGCTTCGTGACATCGTGTTAAATGCGGAAGCAGTGCCACGACCAGGGCAGTTTGTCATCACCGAGGCGTCGGAGATCATGGCAGTATTGGCGCTGGCTACGGATCAGACTGATCTACGCCAACGCCTCGGTAGAATCCTTGTCGGTCTGACGGAGAGCGGCGCCATGACCACCGCCGAGGCATTCGATTGTGCCGGTTCGATGGCCGTGCTGCTGAAGGATGCCCTCTTGCCGAATCTGGTGCAGACCTTGGAAGGCACGCCCGCGTTTGTGCATGCCGGACCCTTCGGCAACATCGCTCATGGGAATTGCTCCGTTGTCTCGGATCAATTGGCGCTGCGTTGCGCTGAGTATGTCATTACCGAAGCCGGGTTCGGCAGCGATCTCGGCGCGGAAAAGTTTTTCAACATCAAGTGCCGCACATCCGGTCTCCGGCCCGATGCCGGAGTGGTGGTGGCGACATTGCGGGCCCTTAAGCTGCATGGTGGAGGCGGGACAGTGAAGTCAGGGACACCGCTTCCGTCAGGGTTGACGGGCATAAACCCAGCCGCACTCGAAAAAGGATTTGCCAATCTCGAACAGCACATTGCCAATGTGCGCTCGCACGGAGTGCCTGTGGTGGTGGCCGTCAATGCATTCAAGGATGATTCACCCAAAGAGTTGGAGTGGGTGTGTGAGCGCGCGCTGGCTGCAGGGGCCGACGCGGCCGCGGTGTCGACGCATTGGGCTGATGGTGGAAAAGGCGCGGAAGAGCTGGCTCGGGCAGTCGTCAAGGTGGCGGCGCCAGGATCGCAGTTCGCGCCTCTCTATGATGTGACCTGGCCCATCAAGAAGAAGATCGAAACCATTGCCACCAAGATATACGGCGCGGCTGGTGTGTCATACTCGCCTCAGGCGGAAAAGGATATGGAACTGGCGGCGCGATTGGGATTCGAGCAGTTTCCCATCTGTATGGCCAAGACGCCCTTATCGCTCTCCCACGACCCGTCACTCAAAGGGCGACCATCCGGGTTTACTGTGCCTATCCAGGAGTTGCGAATCCTGTCCGGCGCGGGCTTTCTCACGGCCATGTGTTCGGGCATTCAACTCATGCCGGGTCTGCCGAAAAAGCCGGCAGGCGAGCGCATCGACATCGATCCCCGATCCGGCGAGATCGTCGGGTTGGCATGATGCAACTTAGCGCTGTTTGAGAAACCGGAAGTATTCGGAGTCTGGACTGACGAGGATCGTGGTCTTGTCTTTGAGGGTTTTACGATACGCTTCCATGGTGCGCGTGAACTCGAAGAAATGCGGGTCTTGGCGGTAGGCATCCGCATAGATTTTGAAAGCTTTGGCATCGCCGCCGCCACGAAGCTCTTCTGATTCGCGATAGGCTTCGGCAAGGATAATTTCCCGGTCCTTTTCGGCTTCCGATTTGATCTTCTGCGCCTCTTCCGCGCCTTCCGCTCGATATTGCTTAGCTTGCCGCTCCCGCTCGGCCTGCATACGTGAAAAGACGGCTTTCTCGTTCTGTTCGGGGAGATCGGCCCGCTTGATTCGCACATCTTGAATCTCAATGCCGTAGGCCGACGCCTTTTCATTGGCGCGTTGTGTGACCACGGCCATGAGTTGTGCCCGGGCCGACGATACAATTTCCGCCAACTCGTGTCTGCCCAACTCGACACGCAATTCTGAATAAATAATGTCGTGCAAGCGCTGCAGGGCGCCCCGCTGGCTTTGGAACGCTTGGTAGACCTTGAGGGGGTCCGTGATCCGCCATTTCGCAAAGTTGTCGAGCAGGAGAGTTTTTTTGTCCTGTGTAATGACGTCCTGGGCGTTGGAATCGTAGTCCAATAGTCGCTTATCGAAGTAGGTGACTTCTTCGATGAACGGCACTTTCAGGTACAGGCCGCCTTCGGTAACATTGCGGACGGGTTTGCCGAGCTGCACCACAATGGCGTTTTGAGTCACGTCGACAATGTAGAAGGGCGAAGCGCCAAGAATCAGCAAGCCGATGACAATGCCGACAAACGCGACCACGAATCCTTGCTTGCTCATGGGGTGCGCTCCTGCGCCGCGCCGGCGGGCGCCGGTTTGCTGAAACGATCCAACGGCAGATAGGGCAGGGTCCGTTCTCCGCCTTTGCCATCCAGCACAAATTTGTCGATGTGGGGAAGCACGTCTTCGAGCGTCTCGATGTAGATCCGCTTGCTGATGATGTCCTTCGACTGGTTGTACTCTTTGAGGGTCGCGAGGAAGCGGTTGGTTTCTCCCTGGGCGCGATTCAATCGTGCTTGCGCGTATCCCTTGGCTTGATTCACCAATTGTGCCGCCTCTCCCTTCGCTTTGGGAGTGATGTCGTTGCGATAGCCCTGCGCCTGATTGATCAGTTTTTCCCGATCTTCCTTGGCGTTGGTCACGTCTTTAAATGCTGCGGCCACCGCTTCAGGAGGATCGACATCCTGCAATTGGACGGCAGCCACCTGTACGCCGGTTTTGTATTCATCCAAAATGTGCTGGAGCAGTTCCTGGGTGTCCTGCTGGATTTGCGCCTTGCCGGTGGTGAGCGCTTCGTCGATTTTGCTCTTGCCGATGACCTCCCGCATGGAGGCTTCCGCCGATTTCCCGATCGTATCGTCGATGTCCGCGACGTTGAACAGATACTCGCGTGAACTCTTGATCTTATATTGGACGATGAATTCGATGGCCAGGATGTTCATGTCGCCGGTCAGCATCAAGGCTTCCTGCGGCACCATCTGCTGGCGACCTTGCCGGTCGGTACGAAACCCTATTTCTACCCGGTGCAATTTCGCCACCTTGGGCTGCAGCACGCTTTCGATCACCGGAATTTTCATATGCGGGCCAGGTTCCACCACTCGAACCGGGATGCCGAATCGTTTGACGACCCCTTCTTCATCGGGGGCCACAATGAACGCGCTTTGCCAGATGAGGAAGACGGTGAAGGCGACGAGGAGCAGATTGCGAAACCCGCCGGTGGGGAGCAGATTGCGCAGTTGCCCTTGGGCCTGCTTGAAAGCCTGATCTAAATCATCGCCCTTTTTGCTCCAAGGGTCTTTAGGGTCCCAGACCATCGTGTGGCTCAATTCTGTAAGTGGTGGCGACGATGCTCGCGGGCCACCATAGCAAAGTGAGTCCCTGTGAGCAACATCTATAACAGTGTCAACAATCGGCTGTTTGACGTATCAAAATATATTGATGTATAGTACCGCCATGAAAGACAGCATGCTGATGAATCCGGCGCGGGCAGTGGAACTATTTCACGCGCTAGCAGATCATACCAGACTACAGATCTTGGACGAACTGAAAGGCGGCGAACGGTGCGTCTGTGAGCTCATGGATTGTCTCGAGGCGGGACAGTCGCGGCTCTCGTTCCATCTGAAGGTCCTGAAAGCCGCGGGAATGATCGTGGATCGACGTGAAGGCCGATGGATGTACTATGCGGTGAACACCGAAACATTTGCCGAACTCGACGAGGTCGTCGATTCGTTCAAGCACACAAAGCGGGCGCGTCGCGTTCCCGCAAGGTGTTAGGTTTTTTTGTGCCTGACATATCAATTAATCTTGATGAATAAGGAGAGAAGCTGAAATGGACGCACGAGCGATTCGAGAAATGATCAAGGAAAAGTATGGTGAGGCGGCGGTACGGGCGAAGACGGGCGGAAGTTCCTGCTGCGGGGCCTCTCCTGCGCTGATGAATGTCGATCCGATTACGTCCGATCTGTACTCAGATCAGGAGCGCCGGGGAGTACCGGCGGATGCCGTCGCAGCCTCGTTGGGTTGCGGGAATCCCACGGCGCTGGCTGAACTTCAGACCGGTGAGACCGTGCTGGATCTGGGGTCGGGCGGCGGTATCGATGTATTGCTCTCCGCCAAGCGAGTCGGGCCGACAGGCAAAGCGTATGGACTCGATATGACCGAGGAGATGTTGGCCTTGGCCCGAGAAAATCAGCGCACGGCCGGCGTGGAGAATGTCGAATTTCTCAAGGGCGAAATCGAGCACATTCCGCTGCCCGACCGTTCTGTAGATGTGATCATCAGTAATTGCGTGGTGAATTTGTCCGGGGAAAAAGAGCGCGTGCTGGCAGAAGCGTTTCGCGTTCTTCGCCCGGGAGGACGCCTGGCCTTGTCCGATATTGTGGTGCGAGGGGCAGTCCCATCGGAGATCCGAAGGAATCTGGAATTATGGGCTGGTTGTGTGGCGGGGGCATTGGAAGAGACGCAGTATCGCGACCTGTTGCGTCAGGCGGGTTTTGCGGAGATCGGGATTGAACCGACGCGCATCTATCAGGCCGAGGACGTGAAGGACCTGTTGGTCGGCGCAGACCTCGCCAGCGACCAGCTCGTGGCCGAAGTCGAGGGCAAGTTCATGAGCGCATTCATTCGGGCCAGGAAACCGGTAGGCACGATCTGACGCGGGCAGGGAACACGCAGGAGCGGACGCATGGAGCTTTCGCAGGCAGTCGAGTCACTGGAGGTGGAAACGAAACGACTGTCGTTTTTTGAGCGATATCTCACTCTCTGGGTGGCGATCTGTATGGGAGCAGGAGTGCTCATCGGGCGGACGGCGCCTGAACTGGTCTCGAGCTTGCGGGGAACAGAGATCGGACAGGGCAGTCACATCAATCTGCCGATTGCCGTGCTGATCTGGTTGATGATTGTGCCGATGATGATGAAGGTGGAGTTTGACGCGGTTCGTGATGTCGGCAAGCGACCGGTGGGCCTGCTGGTCACGCTCTTCGTGAACTGGGTGGTGAAGCCCTTCTCGATGGCCTTCCTTGCCTGGCTGTTTTTCCGGTATCTGTTTTCCGCATGGATCTCCCCTGCCGAGGCCGATCAGTATATCGCAGGCACCATTATCCTCGCTGCGGCTCCCTGCACGGCGATGGTATTTGTGTGGAGCTATTTGACGGACGGGGACTCTGCCTACACGCTCGTGCAGGTAGCCGTGAACGACCTCATCATGCTCGTCCTGTTTCTACCGATAGTCGGATGGCTGGTGAGCGGCGCGTCATCATTGACTGTGCCCTTCGACGTGCTGCTGTACTCGGTGGCGGTGTTTATTGTCATTCCGCTGATCGTCGGAGCCAGCCTTCGACTATGGCTGGTTCGCCGTCATGGTCTACGGTGGATGGAAGAGCAGTTACTGCCGCGATTTGCGCCGGTGACGATCGCTGCCCTGCTCTTGACGCTGGTCTGTATGTTTGCCTTTCAAGCGCAAAATATTTTGGGAAAGACTGTGCATGTTGTCCTGATCGCCATCCCGATTCTCCTGCAGGTATATCTGAATGCGGGGCTCACTTATGGACTCATGCACCACTGGAGGGTTCCCCATTCCATTGCTGCGCCCGGTGCGCTCATCGGGGCCAGTAATTTTTTTGAGCTGGCTGTGGCGACGGCCATTGCGCTTTTTGGACCGGAGTCGGGTGCGGCGTTGGCGACCGTCGTCGGGGTGCTGGTGGAAGTACCGGTCATGTTGTCGGTGTGCAGTCTGTGCAACCAAACCAGACATTGGTTCAGAGAGGAGGCGGGACTATGAAGGCACGCGTGTTATTCCTCTGTACCGGCAACTCCGCCCGTAGTCAGATGGCGGAGGGATGGTTGCGGCATCTGGCAGGTGATCAGTTTGAGGTGTTCAGTGCGGGCACGCATCCGGTCGGCTTGAATCCAGGATCAGTCGACGCGATGGCGGAAGTTGGAATCGATATCTCACATCACCGGTCCAAAACCGTGACCGAATTCATAGCGGAACCGTTTGCCCACGTCATCACGGTCTGCGATCGCGCGAAAGAGTCCTGCCCGACGTGGCCGGCGCCCACCCACCTCCTGCATTGGAGCTTCGACGATCCGGCCGCGGTAGCCGATGCGGGCGAGCGGAGAGCGAGTTTCCGGCGCGTGCGCGACGACATCGCGGCTGCGATTCGCAAGTTTCTCGCGACAACCAAAGTGTAAACCCAAGATCAGCGTGGAGAGTCTTGTCCGATGCGTCGCTCCAGTTCTGATACGCGCGTTTCCAAGCTTTTCATGATCTCCATGAGGCGAGTCTGTGTGTCAGCAGGTGAAGGTGGCGCGGTGTCGGTGGCTGGTGTGAGCGTCTTGCTGGCAGCGTCGGTTGACGGGTGGCTGGGCGTGCGATCGGTGAGAGCCTGATTACGGCGCTCAAGTTCGGCAATGCGGCGTTTGAGGTCGGCAATGGCCTGGAGGTCGGCCCTGTTGCTGGCGGTGTTTGCCGGAGAGCCCAAGATGTCCCGTTCTCCTCTTATCATATCAGCATGCGTCGCGAGAAAACCTTGGTAAGCAATCGACAGGGTTCGCTCGGGGTATCGGACCAAACTTCCCGATCGGGTCTGCGTTTGATAGTGGGGCTCCTCGAAGAACAGGGCGAAGTCCTGCTCACCGATTGAGACACAGGGGGACTGCCGCACGTACCGCAAGGTTTCCCTCACGTCGCTGAGGTGATCGGTGGCGCCGACATCGGACAAGATTGTGCGCACCGGATGTCTGAAATTGAAAAGCGCAATCGACAATACCTCGCCTCGAATGGACAAGGCGCCGGAGGTGACCGTGCTTCGCGCGTCGGACGCGGAGACGGCGAGCAGAAACACCACAGCGTCTTCGGGTGTGACCTGGGCGAATGCTTGCTGGATAGGCGTGGTTAGCCGTTCGAGAGTCGCGTCGTCAAAGAGTCGCGGCGTTCCGGGAGCCTGGACAAACGAGTGTAATAACCCGACCTTTTCGCGAGCGAGCAAGGCGCCCAGTAGCGTCCGTATCTGCTGACCACTGAGTTGGATCGGGTGGGAGAACGGCGTTCCTCCGGTGCCGTTCGCACAGGTTTGTGCCGGTTCGAGGCGAACGAGGAGTTCAGGTGTGTCGTAAATGACTTTCGGTGCCGGCCCTGTCGTGGCACAGCCGCTGATGAACGCGGCGAGAATAGTCCCACGCGCGAGGTGCACAGCACGACTTCTCCATCTATGGGCATGACACCATGCAGAGGGTGACACATCACGCCTGATTCGTCGGGATAAAGGTCAGTTGTTCGTTCAGTCCGGGCATGGTGCCAATCTTTCGAATGCCTGCTTTGGTTCCCTTGTAGTAAGGGATTGTGGTGGCTGGGTCAACATAGTCGGTCGTCAGGCTGTTCAGCCAGCCGTTCGGGTGTTCGAATAACATAAACACATGTCCGGGTGCATTCGAGTCCGTCACGACCGCCATGGCTGAGACTGATCCATACGGATTAAACAATTCGATCAGATCGCCATTGACGATGTCGAGGCGGTGCGCATCTTGCGGATGAATTTCCACGTGTGGGAATGGTTCACGGCCCATCACATAGGGTTTTCTAGCGTCGTCATAGAGCGTTTGCCAGCCATGATTGGCTCGACCATTGTTGACCCAAAATGGGTATCGTGGGTCATCCATGAGCGCCTGAATTTGCGGCGGGAATCCCGGCCAGGCCGCAGGTATGAACGTAAATCGCTTCTCATCCATATAGAGGCGGGTAGTGCCGACCGGCAGGCCGTTCTCCAGTCCTTGCACGGGTGTTTGCACGCCGTTGGTGCCGAGTACCTTCAGCATGGCGTAGGTCGTGTCCCCGTAGTCTTCCTGCGCGCCCTTCACACCGGCGGCGGCGGCACGAAAGACGTCTTCATCGCTGGACCAGGTGAAGCCTGAAAAACGAGCGGCCATCTCTGCCTTGCCTTCGGCACGGTAGGCGGACTCCAGCTGCTGTGCCATACGCGCCATGATTTTCCAATCCGGCTCGGCGATCCCGGGCGCGTCCATGAATTTCTCGTAGAGCCGGAGCCGCCGTTCACCGTTGATGGAAGTCAGATTCATCTCGCCCCATTGTGCAGCGGGCAAGACGAGATGGGCATACTGGGCGGTCTCGGTCGGATAAATATCCTGCACGATGTGAAACAAGCCGCCCTTGTCGAGCGCGGTCATCACCGCGGCAACCTTCTCATCCAGGCTGCCGCCGCTGGTGGCGTCCAGCGCCTGGTTCACGAGCGCGGTGCGGTGGGCCAGGGAGGCGCGGAATTGTTGCGCATTCAAGGTGCCGCCCACGGGATTGCAGCCGGCCACCCAGAAGACTTTTGACGCGCCGCCTTTCACCGCCACATCATCGACATTGACCGGCGGACGTTGGCCGGGATAGGCCGGCCGGCTGTAGCCTTCCTGATGTCCGCCCAATCGACCGCAACCGGTTCCCGGTTTGCCAAGGTTGCCGGTGAGCAGCGCAAGGTCAACCACAGAGGCTACGTTTTCATAGTTCTTGAGCCCCCAGATGAGCCCCTTTTCGTAGAGGAAGAGGGCGCGGCGTCGCGCAGCCGGTGCCTTGGGTTTGGCGATCCATTCGGCCGCCTGCATCATCTGGGATTTTGAGATGCCGGTCAGCCGCACCGCCTCGTCAAGACTCTGAGCGAGATTAGCCTGTTGGAAGGCAGCGAAGTTATTCGTTCGCCGGATGATGAAGTCCTGATCATGCCAGCCCTGGTCATATATCAGCCGCGAGAGCGCATTCAAGAGGGCAATGTCGGTGCCATTGTTGATTTGCAAATGGAGGACATTGTCTTTCCCCGCATGCGCTTCAGCCACAGCGACGGTTGACGTTCGCCGAGGGTCCACAATGATCATTCTGCCGCGCGCGTGTAGTTCCTCGGGCAACACTTGTTGTTTGAGCGGCAACGTGCCACCGCCGAGATTGGGCAACATATGCTCAAGAAAGTAGATCGACTGGGTTTCATAGGAGTTTGCCCCGATCAGGATAATCGTATCGGCCAACTCGGCGTCGAGATAGGCCGAAGGAAGCGGGGCGATTCCGGCATCACTTGAGGCGAACACCTCGCTGTTGTAGGCCGGTCGGTTGTGTATGGAAGCCATCTTCGTGCCGATGCCGGTGAAGAAGAAGGAACCGACGGCCCAGTTGTTCTCGAATCCCCCGCCTCCTCCGCCGTGATCGAAACACTTCATGGCGATGGCATCCGGCCCCCATGTGTCGAGGGTGGCTTTGATCACGCGAGCGCCCAATTCGATGGCCTCGTCCCAAGTCGTGGGCAGTCGGCTGTGCCCGCGATACAGCAGCGGGTGGGTCAAGCGGTCGGCCGTCGGGCGGTCTGGCGCGTAGAGCACGTCACCATGCGTGCCGCCACGGATGGAATGGTTCCCTTTGTTCACGACACAGTCTTTGTCCGGCAAGACGACGATGTTGAATCGTCGGCCGCTTCGCTCCGTCACGACGCTATGCATGGCCGGTGAGATCCAGGTCCCGACTTGTTCCGGCTGTTGGTTTCTATAGTCGGCTCGCAAGGCATTTTGATGCGGCAGCGGGCCACCTTCTTTCCCCATCGGCCATTTATACACCTTGTAGCCGCAGCCGACGATGCAATAAGAACAGACGGTCGTAAACCGTTCGGCATCGGCGGGAGGAACGGGTACCCGATCTTCTCCGTGATAGATCGAACTCATGTGCAAGATCTCCTCTTCGTGCAGTCTCCGATTAGGCGAAGACGTTCGCCTGTCGTCCGTAGAGCAAGCCGCTGATTCCTACGGCAAATACGTCCCCTGCTGCATCGACTTCAAGTTCGAGCTGGGGCAGGTTATCGGTCGCGTGTCCGATGACCAACAGGCCTCCCTTCTGTGCGTCGAACATGGCGTAATGGAGCGGGCAATGGAATGTGCCGGTGCCCGGTCGAAAGTTGAGGATGCCACCCATGTGCGAACAGCGCCGGCTGAACGCGACGATGTCACGGTCTGGTCCGACTCCATTGATCGCAGGCCGTCCCAGTTTCACAAGCACGACCGGCGAGGCCTGATCCGGATACGTCGTCAGCTGTTCACGCCCGATTATCAATTGTCCGATGGCGGCTAGTTTCATGCGAGGATAAGGAAGCGTGGTCCTCAGCGTGGTGATGTCGCCGCCGTCGGTGGCCTGAGCCAGCGAGGGGAGCGCGTCTGCCGCGCAGGCTCCGCCGACGACACAGGCCCCCAGTTTCAAAAAATGTCTTCGCGAGACGTCACTCATCATATCCTCCTGAAGGTTCCCGCAGCGCCGTCGCTACAAGGCATATTGGAAGCGGGTAAAGACTTCGTAAATTGAACGTTCAACGCCGGTCGCCTGAGTTCGATTCGATAAAAAGTCACCCATGAAGGCATGGGCGGCTCCGACATCGAGATTGAGATTCTTCGCGATGTTGTAGGTCACCATGGCTCCTGTTTCCGTGCCCATGTAGCTGGATCCGCCGCGGTTCCCGAATTCGCGGGATCGAGCCGCAGCGAAGTATGCGCTTTCCAGCGTCCCGGTCAAGCGAGGCATGATGGGAAACTTGAACTGGGCTTGCACCGTCATCAGACCGGCTCCGCCGTTATTCAAGTTGACCCCGAAATCATTCACGTCGCCCGGGGCATTCGCATTGAAAATATGTGAATAGCCCCAGTAGCCGTTGGTGCCTAGAATGGCCTCCGGCGTAGTGAACTGGTTCGAGGTGTGTCCTGCCTTGTCGCCGGAGGCATACAGCGCGAACAGATTGAAGGTCGTCGGCCCGATGGGGATCGATCCCTCGAACTTGCCTGAATAGCCGGTGTGGTTGTTGCCCGTCAGGCCTGTGCCGATGCGGCCGCTGTTCAGCATCAGATACGCGTTCCATGCGCCTCCGAAGAGTCCGCCTGATGCCGTCAGCGCGGCCCAGTTTTCGTGTGTGTCTCCGATGGAAATGTTTTCAGTTTTGCCCAAATTCAGGCTGTAGAAGTGCCCGCCGACTTTTACATCGTAGGCGCCCAGTTTCAGAGGCCGGTTATAATCGGCCACCCACATATCGCCGTCTTTGCCGAATCCCGTGCCGATGGTGCCGGCTTTCAGGTCCGACGCAATGCGATAAAATCCCAGCCGGTAGTCGCCTTCACCGATCTTTCCGCCCAGCGAGGCGCCGCCGACGAAAAAATCCCACTCACCGTCCCACAAGACACGGCCCACTTGGTCGATGGTCGGGAGAATGCCGACGACCAGGGTGTGGTTTTCGATGGGCGTGACGTAGACATATCCATAGCGGATGCCGCGAGCCTGCAGGCGGTTGAAGGCGTTGGGGGTGCCGTCGGCATTAGCACCGCTTTCCCCGCGCGGGTCGCTGGCCGCCGGGCTCGATCCACCGAAACCGCCGCGATACTCCATCTGCATGTACGCGCCGACATTGCCGGAATCCTTGTGTTGAAGGTCGAACGCGAGGCGCATGCGTTGGCGAAAGAAATCGTACCCGGTGGTGTCCCCATAGTTCAGTTTGCCGGTACCGGTTCCTGCCGTCGGGAGGCTGCCGTTATTGATGCCGCTAGGAATATTGCTGGCATTGTACATCACGCGATATTGCGCCCAGACGCGCAGCCGGAGATTTTCAACCGGCACGGCATAAGCATTTTCATTCGCCGGTTCGGGAAACGGCAGGTTGTCTGCCCGCACCGGGAGGACGATGGACAGTGCGAGTGCGGCGACCGACAAGGCGCACGAAAGTATGACGGATGCGGATAGCCGAAGACGATGCATGAGCAGGCATGGCTCCTTTAGGTGAGATGTCACGATCGCACGGAAGCGCTACTGATACATGAATGCATGGAGATATGTCTATGTGATTTTTTCGATCAGGATGATGTGAAGCGTTTGTAAGGGGGAGCACAGGTTAGGAGAATCGTGAGAGGAGTACGTATGCCAGAGCGGCAAAGCCTCCGGCGGCTGGCAAGGTAATCATCCAAGCCAACACCATGTCGCGGACTGTCGTCCAGCGCACAGCGGTGATACCCTTGAGCAGCCCGATGCCGATAATGGCGGAACTGCTGACGTGGGTCGTCGAAACCGGCCATCCCAGCCAACCCGAACAGAGCACGAGCGTCGAAGTCGTGAGGTTCGCCGTCAATCCTTCCGCATGGTCCATGCGCGTGACCTTTTCGGCCATCACCTCGGTGACGCGCAGTCCCCCCAAGTAGCTACCGAGGCCCATCGCACACGCCACCCCGCCGAAGGCTGCGAACTGAAACCACATGCTGGGCCACGTTGCCGTTGTGCTACCGAGCAAGAGCATGGCGACGATTTTGGGCGCGTCGTTGGTGCCTCGCGCAAAGGACGCGAGCCCGCTCGAAAGCCAATGGATGGTATCGAGGCCCACGGCCAAGCCCCGCAGCCCGGCGCGGTTGCACTGAGCCGGGACGGCTACGACCGGTTGACCGAAAGCCGTGCTTTGAAAAACCGTTCGCGTACTGCCTCGAGCGTCAATGGTGAAGAGTGCGCGAGAAGCCGGCATCAGGCAGAGGCAAGTGCCTCCCCACTTTGCTGCCGCCCGTCGCACCGCAGGGTGCAAGAGAAGCGAAAGGCCAAAGGCGAGAAACGGACTCAGTAACAAGGGCAGCGCAATTTTCTTGCCGATGGCCGGCCACAATAACCCCTCGCCTGCAAATGCCATCAGCCCGGTTCCTACGATAGCGCCGGTGAGCGCATGGGTCGTCGATACGGGGAGCCCGGTCCGTGATGCCACGAGGACCCAGACCATCGCACCGAACAGAATGGCGAGCGCGACAGTGGGTGACAGGATGGTGCCGGTTTGCAACAGACCATTGCTGAAGGTCTTCACCATCGCCCCGGCGACCAGGGTGGCGAATGCGGCTCCGGCGACGGTCCAAGCCGTTCCCCACAGAATCGCCGCGCGGTAGTGGGTGACTCCACTGCCGACCAATGTGGCGATAGCTTTCGAGACGTCATTGGTGCCGTTGGCATAGGCCAACGCCAACACCAGCGCAAAGGTCAGAAAAGAAATATCCATGCGGTCTCCCATGCAGCATGCTCAAACCGTCGATCCAGCAAGCCTGCAGGGATGTGAGTCCGCCGAGGCGTACTGGACAAATACGGTGAGGCGGGCGAACGAATGAGAACGAAGCGGGGCGGCGGTTTCAGCATGCTGATTAGGTCACCGCTCCGCCGCACGATGATCCCGCTCCCGCCGTGCACCCGTAACAATGATTTCGCGTGGTGATTTCCCGGTGATGGAGTCGTACCGGATCAAAGTCCCGAATGTGGGATGGGGCATCGGAATGCACCGGGAGTTCCAGCATCTGATTGAAATCACAATCGTAGAGCGTACCGTCCCAGCCGATCGAGAGGGTCGAGCGGCACATGACGCCGGCGGCTGCCGCGGGATTGTAGGCATTCGCCAGCCGTTCCATGTATTCCACGTAGTTGCCGCTCTCCACCAAGAATTCGAGGAAGCGGCTTATGGGCATGTTGGTGATGGTATAGAGGCGGTTGAATTCCACGCCATGCTTGGTGCGGAGCTCCTTCCGGAATTGCGCCTCGATCGCGTCCTGTTTAGGCGGCAGGAAGGCGCCGACGGGATTGTGGACGAGATTCAGGCGCAGGCCGCTGCCGTCGCGTCCGTATCCGAGGCCATTGAGAAGCCGTAGCGCTTCAATCGATTTGTCGAAGATGCCATCCCCGCGTTGCGCGTCGGTTTGCGCGGCACGGTAATAGGGAAGTGAAGCAACGATTTCCACCCGGTGCGCGGCGAGAAAGGTCGCCAGGTCCGCTTGGGAGGGCAACAGTAACACCGACAGATTGCAGCGGTCCATCACCTGGCGATTCAAGGCACGGGCCTGCTCGACCAGCCAGCGGAAATTCGGATTCAACTCCGGCGCCCCGCCTGTGATGTCGACGGTGGGAATGTCGGTCGTTGCCAAGGCCGCGATGCAGTGCTCCGCCGTCTCCCGGGACATGCGCTCGGTGCGGTCGGGCCCTGCGTCCACATGGCAGTGGCGGCAGGTTTGATTGCAGAGCTTTCCCACGTTGATTTGGAGCACCGTGATGCCGGTGGCGTGGAGTGGCGACAGACCGCTTCGCCGAAGCTGTTCTTCAAACGGCAAGCAGGGCTCGATCTCTGCCAGCACCTTCAGCTGCTCGGCGGAGGAGGCGAGCGGTTTGTGTTGGCCCACGAGTGTCAGCGCCATTGAAGATGATTCCAAGTACCGCGGTGCGCGTCCATAGCCTTACTGTTTCTGCTGCACGGTCAATAAGGTCGAGGTGGGAAATCGCAATTCGCAGCATCCGAAATCGAGCACCTGCTCGCCGCGACTCTTCAACGCGCGTTGGACAGTCGGTTCTACCCGGTAACAGACTTGTTTGCCGTGTCGATGTCCCTCGACCAATCCGGCATCCCGCAGAATTCGCAGGTGATGGGAGACATGTGGCTGGGAACAGCGGAGGATTTGCGTCAGGTCGGTTACACATTTTTCGCCGAGCAGGAGGGATTCCAGAATGCGCAGACGCGTTTCATCGCCCATGGCCTTCAAGACGGCGGCACACTGGCGCGGGGTGGTGAGGTTGGCGGCGCCGTGGCGTGGCATCAGCAGCAATTCCCCTCAGGCGAACAACTGACGGCGTCCCCCTCCACGACGTTCGAGTTTCGGTGGTAGATCGTGAAGTAGGGTCGGTAGGCGTCCTGCGTCAGGACGTGAAGGGTTTTGGAGCAGATTTCCAGCGGCACCCCTCGATAGTATTGATGATGATCGTCGTCCTCGGCGCCGATGATCGGTCCGGTGAGAATGGCATACGCGCCCTGCCAGACGCAGGGTGCCTGCTCCGGAAGAATGGCGCACCAGCGCGGATCGGCCGCATCGAGAGTCATCGGGGCCGGACCGATGAGGAAGAGCGAGCGCAACGGCGCACTCCGCAGGAGTTGTGCAGACTGTGCATCGATCGGCTGTGGCACGCCTCGTCGGTACTGTTGGCCCAATTCGTCGGTGACGGTGGAAAACGGGCCGCAGAGAGTCGCGTAGAGCGGAGCCTCGTTTTTGACGGCCTCCGGGAGTTTGTATCCAGTCAGGGTGACCGAGAGAAAATGCACGCCGTCGATCGATTGCCAGGGACTGGACTTGATGTGGTGCACGGCGCGAAATCCGGCATCGACCATCCCGCCGATGTAGTCCTGGACCTGCAAGGATCCGGAAAGGCAATCGCCCCACTTGGCGGCATCGTGGACCATGTATTGCGGCACGACTTGGTCTGAGACGATATCGGAGATCGTGAAACGTCCGCCGGGTTTTACGACCCGGTACATTTCGCGGAAGACCTTACGCTTATCCGGGGCCAGGTTGATGACACAGTTCGAGATGATGAGATCAATGCTGGCATCCTCCACCGGCATTGCATCGGCCATGCCCTTGCGAAACTCGGTGTTCGGTTGGGAATACCCGAGATTTGCCGCGACGATGGGGGCATGGTGGCGGGCGATCTCCAGCATAGTATCGGTCATGTCGATGCCGATGACCCGGCCGGTAGGGCCGACGCGGCGCGCCGCTTCGAAGCAATCAATTCCGCCACCAGACCCGATATCCAACACGGTTTCACCGGGCTGCACCGTGTCCAACCCTGCCGGTGTGCCGCAGCCGTAGGAAATGTTCAGGACTGCATCCGGAATGAACGAACGCAGATCGTCAAAGTTGTATCCCGTCGGACAACACATCTGCTCGCCCGTCGAGGCGGCGCGTGCATAGCGTTCGCTGACTTTTTGGGTAATATCGTCGGGGGGCATATCCTCCTCATGTTTTCCCAGGATGATATGGAACAATTTCTATGTAACACATTTTGCATCAGTTCGGCCAACCGGGAGTGGTCGTTCGGCGGACCTTTACTTGTATGCTGAGGGGTTCGTGATACCTGACAACCATGAGTGCCGTCGGCGCTGAAACGCAACGCCAGGATGAACCGGATGCCAAGGTTCGGGCCGCCATTGTCTCGGTCTTGGAACGACATCCTTCCGTGAGCATGGCCATCCTGTTCGGTTCTCTTCTCGCCGGACGAGAGCGTCCGGACAGCGACTTGGACTTTGCCGTGAGCGCCACCATGCCACTCACGGTTCATGCCCGCATTGAGCTGATCGACGAACTCGCCGCAGCTGTGGGACGTCCTATCGACCTCAACCAAGCGCATGGCCCACTCCTGCAGCAAGTGCTCACCACCGGTCGCTTGATGCTCTGCCGGAACGGCGCGGAGTATGCCGAACTCCTGCGGCGGCAAGCCTATGAGGAGGCCGACGTGATGCCATATTACGGCGAATCTTGGTCGCACGAAGGCACGCATGGACCAAGACCTCGTAGCGGCCAAACTTGAATCGCTTCGACGCTGTGTCGAACGAATTGCCGGCAAGACGCCTCCTTCTTCTCAGGATCTCGCACAGGCCGCGGATTTGCAGGACATTATTGCGCTCAATCTCCAGCGGGCCGGTGCCGCTTACGACACGGAGGTAGCCGTAAACGCAGACGCGGCACCAGTCGCTTGATGGTGGTGTCGCGTACCTGTTCAATCTATCCGCTTGTAGGTACGGGCGGGGCGACCGTTGGCATCGCCCCGCGATAGTCCTGTGTATGCGCAGCCGCTACTGCATCGAGGCCATCGGCTTTTCGACGATATCTCCCTTCATCGGGCCGAGCGCGCCCAGCAACTCGTTCTTTTCCCGTTCCGGGACCTTAAACTTGTTCAGGGTAGCCACCAGGTCGCCGACGAGCGCATCGAAATCGCTGCTGCTGACGCCCATGCCCGCGTGGGTGCTCTTCATGTCGCGGCCGGTGTAGGTGCAGGGGCCGCCGGAGGCTTGGCAAATCTGATCGACCAGCATCGATTTCAAGCGCGGAATATTGGCGTTCGCAAACTTCCCGTTGATGCGGGTATCGGCGGCCACGCGGCCGACAAAATCATCGACGACGGCCGTGATGGCGGTTTTGCCGCCCAAGCGATCATAGAGGGATTTCTCCGTCGCATTAGTCCCAGCCGACGGAGAGCCCATGCTGTTGCACGCTGAAACCGTCAGCGCAAGACCGAAAATCATGGCAAGCGATGCAAGACGATGAGACATGATGTGCCCTCCTGGTTAAGATCTGTGTGGCGAGCCGGATTGATGTGTCCTCAACCGGCTGCTCTGTCTGTGATTACGAAGGCGGAGAGCAATTGGATCTACGACGCGGCGGAAACGTGCCGTTGCGCCAGGCTGGTCCCGGTGCTACAGTTCCGCCTGATTGGGATAGAGACCGGACATCCAAAGGAACGGGTGCGCTCGTAGAACGTCACGAGGACACCCATGTGTGACACCCAGACCGTGGCCAACGCACCATCGATTCACGAGCAGGAATGGGCGGGACTTCTCGCGCGTATTGCTGTTGGAGATCAATCCGCGCTGGCGGAGCTCTATGACGCCAGCAGCGCGAAGGTCTTCGGTCTGGCAATGAAGATACTCGGAGACCCTACGGCCGCTGAAGAGACGACTCTGGATGTCTATACGCAGGTCTGGCGGCGGATTTCGACCTATGACGCGGAGCGGGGCACCCCGGGCAGTTGGCTCATGACGCTCGCGAAGCACCGCGCCATCGACCGATTTCGCAGCAGCTATCTGGAGCGGGGCCGGCACGTGCCGCTGGAGCAAGCGGCCGAGTTACCGGGGCACGAGGACACGCCGGAGCAATACAGCGCGGGGCTCGAACGGCAACGGCTGGTGCAGGATGCCCTCGCGACGCTCTCTGCCGAGCAGCGCCAGGCGATCGCGTTGGCCTACTATTGGGGCATGAGCCAGAGTGAAATCGCCGATCAATTGCAACTCCCGCTCGGGACGGTGAAGACGCGGATCAGATTGGGCATGATCAAGTTGCGCGAAGTGCTGGCGCCCCATGGGGAAGGGTTGTTGTCATGACCGATTCTCGTCATGAACAAGACTGGGCGGAACTCGCGGCCCTCTACGCGCTGGAGGCGCTTGGAGATGATGCGCAGCGGCAGTTCGCGCGTTCGTTGGAGACGGCGTCGGCCTCCACACGGGAAGAAGTGGCGGCGTTTCAGGACGTGGTGCAGGAACTTGCCTATAGTGGCCCGGCCATCGCGCCGCCGGCCTCCCTCAAGGAGCGGCTCATGGCGCGAATCGCGCAGGAACCGCAGGAGCAGGCTGAAGGCACAGGCTTCACCTTCGTCCGGAGCAAGGGCTTGGCGTGGCATGAACTGGGAGCGGGCTTGTCGATGAAAGTGCTGTTTCACGACCCTGTAGGATCGCGCACGACCATGTTACTCAGGTTGGCTCCCGGTGGCACGCTGATCGGGCACCGTCACCCGCAGGTCGAAGAATTATATGTGTTGGAAGGAAGTTGTCTTTGCGCCGGGGAGTTCCTGCAGGTCGGGGATTACCATCGCGCGGAGGCGGGCACCGTCCATCCCGTCACGTCAAGCGAAGAGGGGTGCCTGGCGCTGGTCATGACCTCGTCGAAGAATGAGCCGATCAGATAACGAATCGATCGCTACGACTTCTCACCTGAAAGCCTGAAGAATACCCACCAGTATAGGGCCAGATTCACCAACAGCACGACCATGCCCAGCAGGATTTGAATCTCGCGCGTCAGTGCGGGTGGATAGAGCAGGGGCGGCAGATAGCGGCCGATAAAGTCGGCCTCCGCCGCCGACTCCCCCGCCAGTCCTCGCAAGCGATTCTCCAGCGGCGTCAGCGGGCAGATCCACCCGGCGAATTCGACCAGCGCGCCCCAGACCACCGCCGGCAGGTGGCCCCACACCAGCCTTCGCCACTTCACCAACAGGAGCCCGCCGCCGATCACGAAGAGGACAAAGCCTAGATGCAGCAGTAGAACGACGTCGGCACCGATTCCATACCACATTGTCGAGAGTGTGCGGCAAGCTGGCGACAAACACAACGAGCGGGGGAGGTCTTAAAACATCCGGAGCGTGGGGCTCGGATCAGGTGACGCAGGATAGACAAGGCGACCCGACTGAACTTTCGCGAACGTCGTGAGTTGGTGCGGCTTCATCTGGCCAGGGCCCAGGATATGCGTGACCTCCCACCCGCGTATGACAAGAGCATCGGCGACCAAGGCGCGATGGCAACGCCAGGGGACGGCTTCTGCGCACATGATGGCTGTGCGTTCATTCTCGGCATGGGCCATCAGTTCGCCGAGCGCCTCGTCAAATGCTTCCGTCTGCATGTAATCGGCATACCCTCGAAAACTCGCGTTCTTCCAGCCGCTGTTGGGCGAGTCGGATCGTGCCGTCCGCCGGCCACCCAACGCGGGCTGTTCTTCGTACCGCAGCCCTGCCAGCGAGAGATCCTTCGCCAACGCAGCCGAATGAAAATGAGGATATCGGCGCGAGCCAGGGTAGCGGCGGATATCAATCAGCTGTTGGATGTCCTGGCTGTGAAGGAGGGCGAGAAACTCGTCGCTTGAACGGGTTGAGTGACCGATGGTCCAGAGTCGCGGGGAGTCAATGGCAGGTGGCTGGCTCATCACACCTGCGCGAGAACGTCCAGGCTGAGGGAATGGTCGTGAAACGGGAGAGCGAGTTGCGCGCTGGGTGGGGCAATGGCCTGCCGTGCCCAGACCCTCAACTGCTCGGTATCTTCCAATATATCGACCGGCACCTCGTAATAGTGTCTGAGGATCCGTTTCCCGTTTGGGCGAAACGGCTGCATCCCCCGCACCGTGTACGCCGGTTGTGTCATTGCGTTGGTCTTCAAGTAGAGCCGGCCTTTGTAGATGATGCCAAAAAAGGTGTCGCGTCGGTAGAGCCCATGCCCGCCGAACAGGGCTTTACAGGCGATCTGGGGAGCTGGGCCAAGTTGGTCCAGGACAAAGTCTTTGAAACTGTCGGCACGCACGCGCCAGAACCTCTTTCGACTCTCTTCGCCCACCTGTCGATAGATGGGAGCTGGTCGGCAGCCCAGCGAGAGCGTCGTACACCGTTGCATCGGAGAGGAATCCTTGCCAGACTCCTCCGCCCTGGCGCACTGTGCAACATTCCGCCGTTCATTTCAATGCGTGGAGCGAGTCCCGAGTTTCACGGACTTCCGTGGCAAACAGTTCCAAATGCTGGCTGCGTTGGGGTTGATCATCCTTGAATTTCCAGACCCGCTTAAAGATCGCCCACAATTCCTTGTTATGCGTGACAACCAAGTCATAGGCCGGTAGATCGCGCGTATTCTTCTCGACGCAGCAAATGGTGTGGTCAAAGGCATGAAGCTGATTATGCAGATCATCGAACGCTTGGTCTTTTCCTTTACCCTGTTGGCCGGCCTTGGCGGACGCTTCCATCATATTCGTCAGATTGATCAAGGTCTCAACCGTATTGCCACCCTTCGCTTTCTCGGTGAACTCCTTGGCGTGAGGATAGAACAGGTAGCTGCATCCGCCGGTCGTGAGTAGCACGAAGCCCAAGACGCCGCTGAGAATGAGCTGTCGCATGAGCACTCTCCTTTCATAAGACATGAGGCTCCAGGTCGTCGACACGAGTGTGTCGCTGCATGAGGAGTGGTTCAACTGGCGGTAACCCTAGGTGAGCCTGCTGAGCGACGCCGTTTCTGGAACTAGGGGATTCTCTAGTGTGGAGATGGAGCAGGAACGCGCAGATTAGTCACAGCGGTTCACCTACACTCGGAGGACGGATATGCGTACATTCATGGCGGTCGCGGCAATTGCTGTGTGTATGTCGGCGGGAATGATTCTCTCTGCGGACGCGAGTGAGACGAAAGCACAGATGGAGAAGGCCAAGGGGGAAATGAAGGGGAATGTCGAGGAGATGAAGGGCGAGACGAAGGCGATGAAAGAGGAACTGAAGGGGAATGACACGAAGGCCGAAATGGAACGGGCGAAAGGCAAAATCAAGGGAGCCGGGGAGCGGGCGAAAGGGAAGATGAAGGAGTTAAAGGAAAAAGCCACAGACTAATGTCAGCGAGATGACCCGGGTCCGGCACACCAACCGTCGCCGGGCTTGGGTCTCCGCTGCGGTCGTGTCCTATTGGGGCTTCCGTGCGCTGACGATCCGTACCGCAATCGGCAACGATACGCCTTCCGGCCGGCGATAGTCATTGACGGCCGTGATGATTCCGCGTTCCGCCTCGCGTTGTTGTGCCGGAGTCAGTTTCGCAAACAGGTTTTGGATCGGTGCGGCGATATCCATCAGACCGCGAAAAAAATCCTCTGCCGACTCGTAGGTCATTTCAGCTGTGAACTCTTCATCGCTCAGCGGCGTGAGTCCGGCGCGTTTGAACATGCCGGCCAAGTCGCCTGGTCGCGCAAGACGGAAGATCCCCGGAGCCTCGGGATCGGGCGGCGGAAGCGGCGTGATGGTGTTGATCACGTCGATTGGGATGCGAATGAACGGATTGTTAAGCGGTGCGGACCAGACGGCGGCCGCGACATAGCCTCCCGGCTTGAGCACCCGAGCGATTTCCGCAGCGGCCTTGGGAATCTCCGGTAGGAACATCAAACAAAATCGACTGATGATCGAGTCGATCGAGCCGGAGTCGAACGGCAGTGACGTCACGTCCCCGGTTCGGAAGCTGACCTGTTGCAGGCCGCGCGTCTTTGCCTTGCGCGTCGCCACGGCCAGCATGGATTCCGCGAGATCAATCCCTACCACCGTTCCATCAGTCCCCACCACTTCGCCGGCTAACAGCGCCGGATATCCGGTCCCGGATCCCAAGTCCAACACCCGAAGTCCCGGGCGGATGCGCGCATCAGCCACGAGGCGGTGGTTGATAAATGCCATGGTGCGATCGAAAAACTGATCCCATTTGTCCCAGCCGGCGGCGACGCGATTCCAATCGTTGCGCTGGGCTTCGATCACAGCTGCTGGTGTAGGTGGCGGCATCGGCAGGCTCCTTATGTGTCGATGAGGGGAGGTTATTTCACGCGCTCAAAGGCAAACACCTTCGGCACGTCCTTTCCGGCCTTGCTCAACGTCCAGGTTTGGGTGAAGTGATCGTGGTCTTTGATTTCGATCGAAAGCTGATGCATGTGCACATCGGTCGGATTCTTCAGATTCGTCGCATCCACAAAGGAAAACGTGATGGTTTTCTCGCCGTCCTTGATCGGGGCGGCGCGCATGCGCGGCTGGTTATCGAGCGAGCAATAATGCGTCAACATCAGTTGATCGCCGTCGCTATAGTACATGGTCGTCATCGGGGGGCTATCGGGAGGCGTAAGAATTTCCGTGAGTGTCGTGCCGCCCGAACTGAGGGTAAAGGCGATCTTGTGGGCCTTTCCATCCGCGTCCGCCCCCTTCCATTCTCCCACAAGAAATTTTAAGGGCGTCAGGCTGGTATCAGGGATTTCGGCGGCTTGGGTGACGAGGGGGACAAGGACGAGAAAGAAGGTATACAGAGTGCGACGGATTCCATGCGGCATGCAAGCCCTCCATTAAACAGGGAAGATGCAAGACAGCGATTAGTCAAGCATGTCTCCACGGGTGAGATCAAGACTTTTTCCGACGCTGTCGCAAAACCGAACAGAAGGCAAGGGCTGAATGAACCAGAAATACACGTATTCGAATGGTCAACCGCAGGCAACGAGATTGGAGCATCATTCGGCGACCCGTGCCCATTGGTTTCTCCGCCCTGCCACTGCCATGATTTCCGCCTCGTTCCGTCTGGAGTGGTGAACGGCCTACATCACCACTCACAGGGAGGCCATCATGAGCCGGCATCACTCGGCGACGGCAACCGTGCTCGGGACGGCGATCGGTACGGCGTTGGGCTGGGCAACGGCTTACGGTCGGACTGGCTGTTGCATTGGCCTTTTTCTTCGGCTATGCCATGACCGTCTCCCCGTTGCGACAAGGGGTATGGCATGGGGAACGGCGCTGGGGTTGGCCCTTACATCCGACACCCTGTCGATGACGATCAGGGAACTGATGGACAATGCCATGCGCTGGTGCATGGGCATCATTGCCACTGAGACTCACGGAGCTTGCAGGTGAACATGACACGTTCCGGTACCCTCATCCGCGGCATGGCGATCGTGGCTACAGTTACGGTCTACTTCGCGCTGGCCGGGTGCGGCCAGTTCGAACCACGCGACAAGCGGTTCTATTACCGCGCCTTGTGGAATTTTTCGTTGCGGGAAGATTTGGCCGAACTCGACAGTGAGTTCAATGGAGTCGACTTCGGCCATTCCAATTTGTACGAGAATCTGTTGCTCACCGGCGGTCAGGACGTGCCGGCCATCGAAGATCGCGCCCGGAAAGAGACGCTCGCATTCATCGCGACCAAACCGCGGCTGAATCCCAATGAAGAAGCGATCGCCCCCACCTATATGAAACTGGCTTGGCGCGCGCAGAACACGTTCGACGAAGCGCATGCGCTGCACCGCGCCACCTATGACATTGCCGTATCGGACGAGCCGGACAAGGATCGCGCGATCCACAATGTGCTGGCCTATTACAAGGACAGTGCCTACGCCATCACGTCCAAGCCACTGGATCACCGCCGCCTGGACCGGTTTTCCTACTCCACAGCGTTTCGGCAGCGGTTCCCGCTTTTTAACGCCACTATCTGGTCGTACCACTACCTGCAGGTTGCGGTGTACGATCCGTTGCAGGCCGCGCCTGATCTGGCGGCAAAAACACAGGCCGTGCGCCCGATTCTCGCGACCTATCGCCGGTATCTCGACCAGCCGCCCGTGCAATGGACGTTCATGCCGCTGACAGCGGAGCTGAGCCCGCAGTTTGCCGCGCGCTATCCGGAACTCGCGCATATCTTCGACAACCTGCACATGCTGCATGACAATATCAGCGATATCCTGACGAGCGAGCGGCTTCCGACGTGGGAGGCGAAGCGGGCTGAAATCTATCGCGTGGTCAATACCTATTACCTGGCTACTGCGGATGCGACGAATCCGATGATCATCACGTCGGAACAGGGGCATCACCATTGAGCACCGCGGGCCTACGAGCCGTCCGATGGCTGCTCCGCGCATGGCTGGTCGGCCTGGCCCTGCCGGCGCTGGCGTTGGACCATGACAACCTCGACCCGAATCGTCCGATCGGGATGGAGGATGCCTATGCCATTCCCAAAGGAGAAATCGGCCTGGAAGGCGGCGTGCGATTCAACGACCGGCGTCAGGGTCGCACCAATGTCACCTTTCAGCCCCAAATCATTTATGGTGCCTTTGCCAACACACAGATCGAAATTCAGGGCGATCTGTTCACCGACCCTCACTCGATTGTGGGCGCCAACAAGTCCGGAGATCTTCACCTCGGGGTCCTCTACAACTTCAATACCGAGACCCTGATCCTTCCGGCTATGGCCGTGCGGGTGGAAGTGGATCTGCCGACCGGCGTGAACTCGAAAGGAGTGGATACGCAACTCACCGGTATTCTGACCCGATCGTTCGGGCGGCTGCGGCTGCATCTTAATGGAGGGTACACTCTGCTCGGCTCTCCACAAGGACAAGAGCGGCCCGGCACCTATCGAGCCGTCGCGGCGGTGAGTTATCCCTTGGGGTACCCCTCCAGTTTTCGCGACACGTTGATCGCCAGCCTCTATACCAGGCAATCAGACCTGCAGGGACAGCGGAACCACACCGGCGTGGAAATCGGCCTGCGCCACCAGCTGACCTCGCGGGTGGTGCTGGATGGCGGACTCGGTACCGAATTCCTGGGGCCTTCCGGCCGGGCGGCGTTACTGGGGACCCTAGGCGTTTCAGTGGGCTTCTAACGAACGGCCCTGTGCAATCGGCCCTAGTAAAATATTGACGTGGTTTATTCTACAAGCGGATAATGCGTCCGTCTCCGGAGGCGGACATGGGACGAGCCGGTCGTTGTGCGGGCAGTGTCGTCGCGCTGTGCGGCCTTCTCCTGGCGGTTGCCTGCGGCGATGCCTCTATTGACGCCTACTGCGAAGCCAACGGCAAGGGCAATCAGGAAACCCTCAAACTCTTGACCCACGTCCTCGAGCAAAAGCGCAACCAGACCGGTATTTATCTCGCCCGTGCCCGCTGCTTTTATTTTCTTGGGTCTTACGCGCAGGCGCTGCAGGATGCGTCGGAAGTCATTCGCCGCGTACCCAACAAGGCCGATGCCTATCTCATCCGCGCCAAGGCGAGCAAGATGCTCGGCCAGATTCCGCAGGCGTTGGACGATTATTCGATGTCGATTCGTCTCCGTCCCGGTGCTGAAGCTCACTATGGACGCGGGTTGATCTACGTGCGTGAGCATCAGGGTAAGGACCGCGAGGCCCTCGACGACTTCACCGCTGCGATCCGGTTCGATCCCAAACATGTCGGAGCCTATAAAGCCCGTGCCGAAATTTACAGCCGCCACGAAAATTTTCAGTTGGCTTTACAGGATTCGGAAATTGTCCTGAAGCTCGATCCGGCCACGCCTAATGCCTACTGCAACGTCGGATTTGCCCATTACGCCTTGGGGCACGACGCCGAGGGGCGCAAGCTCTTGACCGTCTGCTACCAGAAAGATCCTGATCCCCAAACTCGTGGCTATTATGAGACCGAGGTGCGCAAGGTGCTTGTGGCGCGGCAGCCAAAGCGGAATTCCGGCGGAAGTTATGTCGCTGAAGGCGGAGTGAAGACTCCCTACAACCGGGAGATGGAACGGCAGCAGAACGTGTACGAGAGTCTGCGCAATTCAGGGTTCAACGATCGCGCCGAGGCGTGCCGGATGGATGGATCGAAATGTTGAGACTGGAGCGGCCTGGCGGGTCAAGAACCCCTGCCGGCCACCGTCTCGCCGGCGTCCACAAGCGTGACGCTCCTTCTTCGTCGCGTCGTGGACCTCACGCACCGCGCGGCTTGAGAAAGCCCTCGTTGGACGACGCGCACCTGGAGACCCGTCATTCCGGGGAAGTAGATCAAGAAAGTGGGAGGATCATTGCGACGCGCGCCCCTCAGAAGGGCCTCGTTCGACGTGCGCAGTTGGGAACGGAGTCACGCCACCCTTCGAGAGGGGTGGCGTGAAGCGGAGGGAACATTGCAAAAGGCCCTCGTTGGGCACCATTGCTGGAGATGATAGATGGCTCGAATTCGCTCACTGCATTGACGCGTCAGTGCCAATTTAATGCGATTGACTGAATGTGGCGCCCCAAGTCATGTGACCTGAATCGATTGACAGTGTCCCGCCATCATCGGTAGGCTAAGAAAAAACGGGAGGATTCGTGATGGCACTTCTTCTCGCAGTCTACCTCATTTTTTCTGCAGTCATTCCCGCAGCAGCCGTTGACAATACTCAGACCACCGCAACCATGGTGATCAAGGCCGATGTCTTGTATTGGGAAGAGGGTGAACTGATCGTCAAAGAATTTTCCGGTCATGAAGAGCGTCTGAAGGTGACGCCTGAGACGAAAATTGAAGGCGTCGTCGGCGGACGATTAAAAACCGGCGACAAGATCGTGGCGCAGATCACCGATGACCGTAAGGCGCTCAGCATTAAGGTCCAAATCCCCGAATAACGAACGAGCTTCCTCTGTACCAAGCCCGCCCAGCGGGGCTGAAGCGAGAGCGTTGCCAGCGGGCTTGATCGACAGCCGTCAATCGAGGATCGAGAAGGCGCCGATAAAGTACGGGCCTTTTGCAGCCTGTGCTCCTCGAATCCGCACTTCAACCACATCCTGCACCCACCCGCCGACCAGCCAGGGATTGGGTGCCAAGCTCGACCAATACCACCAGGTGCCGTTGCTCTTCTTGAACCAAAATTGAATCGGCTCGGTTCCCGTCACTCTGATGATCGGCATGTCGAAGACGCGCGGCTGGTGGCTCACCCGATCTTCCATCCAGATTTTGATCCAGTGATCTTTCCCATGCGTGCCGAGCGTTCGCGGTTCATGAATCCAATCAGCCGCCACGCAGTCGTCGCCGACGTTCCGTCCAAAGCCCGCGCCGGGTCCGTCTCCCGGATCGACGAAACAAGGCGTAAGGAGACTCGGGCTATCGAATGTCAGGTGGATGTGGCCATAGGTCATATCTTCGACGTTGATGTAATTGCCGAAGCAGCGATGGCGATAGGTCCAGCAAGCTTGATGGGTGGCATTACACGGTTGCAACTCGCCTGAATTATCGATGCCGGTCGGATACCCGAAGTTCCCTCTGGCCTGCCCGTAGATATAGGTCAGCGCGAACGTGTTATCGAAATCGACGACGCAATCGCCGAGCCAGTTGTGGGCTTCGGCCGGTTCGGTCGTCAGGAGGAGGCTGCCGGTCGTGAGTGCCAGACTTAGCGCGAGCAGGGCGAGGAGGCGCAGTGGTTTCATGGTGAGATCCTTTCTCCATGCGATTCGGCTCAAGGAATCGGCTGGTCGTGGCTCCATGAGCGACTCATCGTGTCATCGTGCCAGGATTCCCCAGATCTCGTAATCGCTGAAAGGCCTGATTGCGCTCGGCTTCCGGCAGAAGAAGAGCCGCATGGTGATAGTGATTCACCAAACGCTGCTTCTGCCGGAAGGTTGTGGCTTGGGAAATCTGGGTGAGCAGGCCATTCAAATCGACAGGCTTGGCTGGATCCTGCTGATGCAACGACGATTCCGCCAGCATGGCGCGGACTTCGTCGTCGCTGGCTTGTCTGGGCCCCTGCGCCGTTTGCCCGGCCTCGCCGAGCGGCCCTCCCGGCACGAATTGGTGGGGAGGCGGGGGAACACATCCGTAGAGAAACAGCATCAATAGGGCGATTCGGCGCATCGTGTCCTCCTTGGCCTTCACCGTCCATCCTGGAAGGGTGGCCAACAGGTTCCTTGGGAGAAGCGTTCACCGACAGCGATGCAGGACGCAAACTTTGCGCCATGGAGCTTGGAAGGAGCCGCTATGCGTAATAACAATCGCTTGGATGCGGCGGCTCAACAGACTGATATTCGTAGGAGGCTGACGCGGTATCGCATCGGATACGGCGCCGTATCCCATCCGATACCATTACGTAGCGCTGTTCGGGACGGGGTGAACGAGAGACAGGAAAGATTCCGGCAATTGAAGGGGCGGTAGGGGCATTCGGTCCGGAGCGGGCGGCATGGATTGACAGACTGACCAGGAATACGTAGCCTAAAAGACCATGCACTGTGCCCTCCGGCTCACGGCAGTGGCTGCTTGTCAGGAGGCCTTCATGTTCATCCCGCGCCTTCGTATTCTGGTGTCGATGGCGATTCCCATTTTCGCCGGCTCGCTCGTCTCCTGCGTGTCCATGGAATTCGACCGCATGACGGGAACGACGTTTCCTCCGCAACATACGGTGAACGGCCAGCCCGTGACGTTGGAATCGATCTTTGACGATGCCGGCATCACGTTGGCGGTGGAGCAAGATGATACGGGGATTCAGCCCCTCAACATCGCCGAAGACGAATGCATCAGCGATGCTGAACTCTCGACGTTGGAAAACGGTCATCGCCACCTGTCGCTGTTTCCTTCGGCCGCCTGTCCCTTTGACTTCTGCAATACCTATCACCTCTACGGTGTGGTGGTGGATCACTACGGCGAGGTGCTCGACGCCTGTATTCCTGAGTTCGTCCTGGGCAAAATGTGGCAGGGGCACACCAGGTCGGCCTTCGCTATTTTTTATCGCATGAACACCATCCAGGCCGGCGGTCCGGAATACCTGCGCACGACGGCCCATGAGATCGGCCACGCGTTCAATCTCCACCACAGTGACGGAGACGGCACCTCGATCATGACGCAATCCGACGATCTGGCGGGCGATCCGGTGTACCGTTTTTCTGAGCAAAGCCGGGACCATTTGGCCAATCATCCGGGACAGTGCAAATTTCCCGGCGCCATCGGAGCTGCGCCCTTCACGTGGGTCGTCAATGCTCATGCGGCCTGGGCCCATCCGCTGGAAGAACTCACAATCACCGATTGTCAGTGAGGCTGAAGGGCGGCTTATGCAGTACGATCCTGTCGCGCGCCGGTCCAGGAAGGTATTCCTCGTCTGCATGGTCGCGCTTCTGTTCTTGGCGGCGCGGGCGCACGATGGGCTGGCGCAGGAACCTCCCGGCTCCGCCGCGCTGGAACTCACCCTCGACCTTGGCAAGGCCGACCTGAGTCTCGGAGAGCCGGTCTATGCCACTGTCCACCTCGTCAATGTAGGACCGAAGCCGGTGGAAGTCGTCAAACTGCTCGATCCGCAAACCGGTGCGATCCAGATTGACGTGTCGAGCTCGACCAGGCCGCGGTTCGTGTTTCTGCCGTTGTTCTATACGGATGCCGTGCATACCCAAACTACCCTGACTCCGGGCGAGGCCGTCGTGGCGGTGTTTCCCGTCTTTTACGGCGCGTTGGGATGGACGTTCGATCGGCCGGGAGCCTATCGCGTGACGGCGGAATACCGCCCCTCGGGTGGGCCTCAGACAGACCGGATACGGTCGCGCGCCGCAGACGTGACGGTGGCCGACGAGAGCGGCGTCGGCGCCTCCTTCCTGACAGGCTCATCCGCGGGTGAGGAGGCGGCAAAGTTTCTGCTCTGGCAGCGGGGCGACCAGTTGCAGGCGGGACAGGCGCTGTTGACCGCGCTGCTGACGCAACATCCCGAGTCGCGGCTGGCCGATTATGCGTTGCTGGCGTTCGGGAGAAATCTGAGCCGGAGCTTTCGCAATTATGCCGTCGGGAAGGTCCGTGAAGCGGACTGCGAGTCGGCATTGAGCTATTTTCAGAGAGTCCGATCCGACCGGTTGCCGGTCTTCTTGCAGATCCAACAACGCTTGGACGAAGCCCGATGTCTGATCAAGTTGTCACGGCCGGCCGAGGCTCGAGCGTCGATGGAGCGGGCCGAACGGTTACGTTCAGGTCGTCCTGAATTTCATCTCCTCTTCCAGCAAGCGATCCGATTGGAACCGGCGCTAGGCTTTGATTCCGACATCAACACACCGCCTCACTAACCCTCCCTTCTGAACCTCGAACACGGTCCGGACGTTCGTCGCGCAAAACTTGGCCGTCACCGTCTCAGAGCAGCTCGAATCCGGTTGGCAAATGGGGCGGCTCCTCAATCACGGCTGGGATGTCCATCAGAGGCAGTGCCTGGTCCTGCCATCGGGAATGACCCTCACCGATGTCGAATGGGCATTGGCTTCCGTTCGCCAAGCTTGCCGAATTGGCTGCGGCGTAATGGGGGAGTGAATAATATTGCTCCCGGCGATGAGGCATCCGCCAGCATTCAGCTTGAGCCGGGAGACTCGGCCGGGAGACTCTCTGCGGGAGACTCTCTGATACTCTGTGGCATTCTGGACCTCGCGGACTGTTCCCACGCCATGCGCGGCATGGTACGCATGCGAATCCCTTCAGCATATATATGGAGAGGCAAGGGGGCTATGGCGGAGACTTCTGTCGGAGCGGAGCCTGGACCGGAACAATCCGTGCCTGCCACCGCACAAGGTTGGCGTTTAGCGACGCTTGCGCAGTCGCACGGGATGACGCCGCTGGAACCAGTCTCGAATGAGCGTCCCGATGACCAGAACGGGAACCGCCAGCAGCCATACATACCAACTGGCCCAGAGCGCGGGGTCATGCATGATGTTTCCTCCAGTCTGTGTTCCCATGAAGAGAGCAAGCACCATACCGTAGTCAGGTGTACCGAGATCGCATCCCGTTTGGTCGAAAACCTTCAGTAATTTGCCGCTATCTGCGGCTGCGACGGCATGTCTCCTCATGGCACCATGCGCCCGGCAATTTTTGCCGTCGCAAAAACCTCACAAGGCGTGATGCCGTTCCCACAGTTGATGGAATGGCTGAGAGTCCTATTCCAACAACCGGATCAGTTGCGGAAGCCATGGAAGCATCGCAATGCCCACGCAAATCGAGAGCGCCACGATAGAGGTGACGAGGTCTTCGTCCAGTCCTGTATCTGCGGCAAAGATCACGGCGGTGACGGCGGAAGGCATCGCGGCGATCAGCACGACGATGACCTGTTCAATTCCGGTGAGGTTCAGCGCAAAAGCCGCACCGAATCCGAGGAGCAGTCCGCCCGCCATGCGCATTACTACGCCGACAACCGCCAGCGCAATAGTGCGGCGTGTGACAGCGAAACTGATGGAAAGCCCCAGCACGAGACTGGCCAAAGGGATTGTGGTGAGGTGAAGAGGCGTGAGGATATGGCGAAGCCCGGCGTGCAGGTGGAGCCCAAACAGTGAGAGCAGGAGGCTGCCGCAGAGCGCCCAGAACGGTGGGGATGACAGGAACCGGACCATCGCGGAGCGACCCGTGGTGCTCTTGGCCCCGTGGGCGACGGCGAGGCCGTAAATCAGGGTGAGGGTCAGGGTGGTTTGTCCCAGGTCAAACAAGATGGCCCGTGCCAATCCTTGCTCGCCGAATGTAGCGAGGACGACGGGGTAGGCGAAGTACACGGAATTGATGCAGCCGGTGCCGAGTAACAACGCACCCTGCGTCGGGCGCGGCAAATGCAACCGGCGGGCAAGTTGCCAGGCACAGAACAGCATCGAGATGGTGACCAGGCACGCGGCCAGGGGTAATCGCCAGGTCGTGGAGGTAAACGTGACATGATCCAGAGAGACAAGAATCGTTGCCGGCAAGCTGATCGAAAAAACGAAGGAGGCGAGCCGTTCCGCATGCAGTTTCCCAAGCAGGCCGGATGAACGGAGCAACGCGCCGAGAACAAAAATGGCGATGAAGGCTTGGAGCGTGGCGGGCATCGGGGGCAGCGTACCAGAAACGCGCCGGCAAGAGGAGCATGGCCCGTCATGAAGCATCCCGCCTTTTTGTATGCGGCGGAGGCGCGAGCCTGGTACGATGGCGCACTTCATGAATCAGGCGCAGCCACCAGTGCCCCCGCGGCAAGCAGCGGTCTTGTTTATCCTCGTCACCGTCGTGCTCGACATGTTGTCGTTCGGGATCATCATTCCCGTGCTGCCGAAGCTGGTCGAGGAATTTCTGGGCGGCGATACGGCCCAGGCGGCGGAGATTTATGGTCTCATGGGCACGGCCTGGGCGCTCATGCAGTTTGTCTGCTCTCCGATTCAGGGCGCTTTATCGGATCGGTTCGGGCGCCGTCCGGTCGTCCTCCTGTCCAATCTCGGTCTCGGCCTCGATTTCATCCTCATGGCCATGGCACCCAGCCTGTCATGGCTCTTCACCGGTCGAGTCATCTCCGGCATCGCGTCATCGAGTTTCAGCACCGCCGGCGCGTACATCGCGGATGTGACCGCGCCGGAGAAGCGGGCTGCCGCATTCGGCCTCATGGGCGCGTCCTTCGGGTTGGGCTTCGTGCTGGGCCCGGCGGTCGGCGGCTTGCTGGGCGCCCTTGATCCACGCTGGCCCTTCTGGGGGGCCGCCGCAACAAGCTTGCTCAATGCCTGTTATGGCTTCTTTGTGTTGCCGGAATCACTTCCTATGGAGAAGCGGGCCCCGTTCCGATGGCAGCGGGCCAATCCGGCCGGCGCGTTGATCCTCTTGCGCTCCCATCACGAACTGTTCGGTTTGGCGACCGCGAACTTTCTCATGAATTTGGCTCACGCGGTGCTGCCCAGCATCGCCGTGTTGTACTTGGGGTATCGGTACGGCTGGGGGCCGTCGGCTGTGGGCTTCACGTTGGCGGCGGTCGGGATATGCGCCATGATCGTCCAAGGCACATTGGTACGGCGCATCACGGCGAAGCTGGGCGAACGCCGGACGTTGCTCACGGGTCTGCTCTGCGGCGCAACCGGTTTTGCCATCTACGGGCTTGCGCCCACGCCGTTTGTGTATTGCCTGGGCATTCCGGTGATGGCGTTTTGGGGGCTCGCCGGTCCCTCCGCGCAGGTCTTCATGACGCGCCGGGTGAGCGCCTCCGAGCAGGGACAACTGCAAGGGGCGATCGCCAGCCTCACGGGCATTGCCGGGTTGATCGGCCCAACCCTGTTCACCCAGACCTTTGCCCTCTTCATCGGCCCGCAAGCCGACTGGCATTTGCCCGGCGCGCCCTATCTTCTGTCGACGATGCTACTGTTGGTCAGCGCAGGTACGGCTTGGCGCGCGACAAGAGCCACGTGATCGCTCGATGTGGCTGTGTCAGCGATCAGGCTTTGCGGGAGGCGTTCGAGCGGCCTCGGTGTCTGCCTACTGAACGCCGTGCACGAAGAGTTCACGGCTGCGATAGAGAGCCAATGCTCGCGTCTCCGCCGCTTCCGCTTCCGGTTGCTGCCCTAATTGCCGGTGCAGGTCGGCGAGGAGCGCCCACGCTTCCGCTTCGGCGGCGGTATCATGTATTGCCTGGGCAATTTGAATGGCGCGTTTTCCCAGCGCCACGCGATCATTCAGCGTCTCTTTCCCTCGGTCGAGCCGGGCGAGCCGCAAATGGAGCATGCCTTCGAACGGCAGGTGATGTTCCGCTTGGGCCAGCGCCAGGGCGTCGAGATATTTCATGCGGGCGTCTTCGAGTCGCCCCAGCAGCCAATGGGCATCTCCGAGCGCGACGGTCGCGGTAAACTGCTGATCGACATGGCGTCGAGTGCGCGCCTCTTCCGCCGCCTGCTGCAGGGATGAGAGTCCGGTCTCTGCCGAGCCTTCAACGACTTGCAGCAGTCCCAATTGGACCATCGTCTCGTTCCAACCTCTCGCATTCCTCACGCGGGTAAAGAGGGCGGCGGCTCTCGTCAGCGCATCGCGCGACTCATCGCGTTGTCCAAGTTGTGCGGCCACGCGGCCCATCGCCAGCAGGGATTCAGCATGGGCGGATCGATCGGACGTCTGGGCAAATAATCGCTCGGCCTCCTGCAAGGACGTATGGGCGTCTTGCAGTTTGCCTTGCCGCTCAAGTACACGCGCAATCTTCATGAGGGTGGTGGCGATGCCCTGCGGTTGTTTCTTCTCCCGGAACTTCGACAACGCGAGTTGGTAATATGTCAATGTTTCGGGCCAATGTTCTTGTTTGTCGTGGACCTCGCCGATGCGAAGCAATTCATGGCCTGAGAGCTGGTTCGTCGAGGCGGTAGGCGTGACCTCTCCCGGCGAAACGGCCCAGGCGTGAGCGGGCAGGCACCAGAGCACGAGGAACCAGAAACCGATCATGCTGCGTCTCCAACACATCGTGGAAGGGTGGCCTATGCCGGATGCTGACGTAACCTTGCATCTGCGTCCCGGCAAGGTCAAGAGAGCTGCGGTCGTTCCGCGTTCCATCAGTCTATGTCGATCGACCGATTTCCGTTCGAATACGAAGAAATTCAGCGACAAAAACAAGAACCGGTTATACTCAGCGCCTGTTTCTCTGACGGAAGTGTGACAAGGGCCAATCTAGAGGCGGAAAGGGATGAAGACCATGGCAGGTGCAACAGGAACGCGGCGTAAGAAGCAAACGCCGCAGCAAAAAAAGACCAGGCCTGTGAAGCAGACCAAAAACGCACGTGCCGGCACACCATCCGGCGCCGTCATCGTCTTAGCCGGAGCCACCCCACTCCGTCGGCAAAAAGCGGCCGAGGTCCTGGCGCAGGAGCTGCAATTGCCTCTTGCCGCGGTGGATTTATCGGCGGTCGTCGGTGCCCATGCGCGCGAGACCGAAAAAAACGTGACGCGTGTGTTCGATATGGCCAATCGCCACGGATCGATTCTCTTCTTTGACGAGGCCGATGCCTTGTTCGGCAAACGGACGCAAGGCAATGAGGCCTACGATCGGTATGCGAACAGTGAGGCCTCCTATCTCCTGCAGTGCATCGAGCAGCATCAAGGTCTTGTCATCCTGGCCACCAATGGAAAGAGCCGTATCGAAGAAGCCTTTTCTGCGGAAAAGCCGGTCATGGTGTTGGGCGGGACCGCGAAGAAAAAGGCGTCGAAGAAGAAAATCACGCCGGCGGTGAAGCCACAACAGAAGATCGCGAAAAAGAAGTGAGGGGCGAGATTACGGAGTGGTCAGCAGCGCCACTTTGGCCGCTCGGTCCAGCACCTTGATAGCCGCCTCGCGTTGGAGCGCGGCGCCTTTGCTCTCCAGTGATTCGGTATACCGCACCGTAAACGGTCCTCGGCGTCTCGTGTATTTCGCCCCGTTTCCGCTCGCATGCGCCCGTATCCGGCGCTCCAAATCGTTCGTGATGCCGGTGTAGAGGCTGCCGTCGGCACATTCCAAAATATAGACGATCCACGTCATGAGTGGCGATGCCGGGTGCGTTGCGCGTAGGTTCGATTTCGGCGAACAGGATCGGTGCCGGTCTCACGCGATCATAGCCGAAATGTCTGCAAGAGGCGACTCTTGGAGGAAAGTGGGAAGGTCGTCGGTCAGAGGCCTGACAGTACGGCGGCGAGAATGAGCGCGGCGGCCAGTGCCACGATCAGGTACTTTCGATCGGTGCGCGCCGAATCGTGAAACCGGTACATGCTGGATTTGCGTAAACGATGAGTCGCCATGATATGTTCAGGCCTGACAGGAGATGCCCTTGGCGGGTACATGCCGCTATTGCATCCTGAGCAGCGCGCGCCCAGTATGCCTGCCTCGTCTCCATAGAGAAATAGGGGTTTCCCTGATAGAGGAGGGAATTATCACTGTGAGGCGCGATCTTCAGATCTCTGCTCACACGGCATACCATGCTTGGTCTTCGCGTGGCCGAGCGTTGGAATGTCTACGGCATCGCCCCGTCTGCCCTCATTGACAGGCCCAACGTCAGCCACGTAGCGTAGCGTTCCATGTCGCCTCCATCACGCATTGCTCGGGAGCTCTCCGCCGCGAAGCAAGCCTGGGATAGCGGCAACGAAGGAAAGGCGCGAGTCTGTGCGCGGCGGGCAGTGACTGTTGCCGCCGAATCCTGGGCGGCCGGTCGCGGTGAACCGACACGCCAGGCGGATACGATGGCGCAGTTGCGTCGCATTCAGCAGCAGGGAATCTTTCCCCTTCCTGTCAGGCAGGCGGCGGAACGCCTCACGACCGCGGTGACCAGGCGTCACGACGCGCCGTTTACCACCGATCCAATCAGCGACGCCTCCTTGATCATCTCCTATCTTGCCGCCGATACATCGAGCAAGGGGCCTTCTTCCGCCGTGACTCCGGGAGTGGCCACTCCGGAGAGCGGGCCTGAAGCACGTGTCGAACGGCGTCGCATTCTGATCATCCTGATCATGGGTGTCTCGGGGGCAGGAAAGACCACGATCGGTCGCTGTCTGGCAGACGTCTTCGGCTGGCGGTTCGTGGAGGGGGACGAGTTCCATCCGCCCGCGAACATCGACAAGATGCGAACCGGCCATCCGTTGACCGATGCCGATCGCCGTCCCTGGCTCGAACGGCTGCATGTGGCCATCGTCGATCAGGTCCGCATGAATCAGCCGGCCGTCATTGCCTGCTCCGTGTTGAAGGCGACGTATCGGACCATCGTAGAGGAGGGGTGTGGCGACTGCTTGCGATTGGTCTATCTGAAAGGGACGGCCGACTTGTTTCGCGAACGTCTCGCCGGTCGCCGGGGCCATTTCATGCGACCGGAACTCCTGGACAGCCAGCTGGCGATCCTGGAGGAGCCGGCCGATGCGCTGCTAATCGATGCCGCCCTTCCACCGGATGCCATCGTCCTCCAGATCAGACGCAGCCTGGCGATCTAGCGAGGCGAGCGCTGCTGGATGCTGCGCCGCAGACCTCTATTCTTTGACGTAATGCACCCGCACGGTTTGGATCAAGCCCTCGCTGTTGACCGTCATCATTTCAGCTGCCAGCAGTCCGTTCACGCTGCGGTAATAGAGTACTAGGCTGTCGATTCCTGTCAGAATTCGAATCAAGTCGAAATGCAGGTCGGGATAGGCGTGAAGGCCCTTCCGGAAATAGGCGGTTACCTGTTCGCGGCCGCGGAGCGAGCCCGACGGATCCCCGGATAGCGCAGGCACAAACGGACTGGTAAACTCTATGTCCGTCGCATAATGGTGGAGAATGGCCTCGAGGTCGTGCCGGTTCCAAGCGCTGATCCAAGCCTCGGCCAGGCTTCGTGCAAACTGTTCGTTCATCACCGTGCACCTTTCAGTGAGAGTCTATGGTCGGGACTAGCCTAGGGGAACGGCTGCCTGAGGAGCAAGGGCCGATCCTCGTGAAGCAGCCGAAAGTGGCGCTATGCTTGTGAGCGCGCCGATGTCGCAGCAGACGAGTCTGGCTCCCATCGCCCTGTTCAAGCTGTTGAAAGGGTTGCTCGTATTGCTGGCGGGATCAGGCTTTCTCCGGTGGATCGACCCCGAAATCGATTCCGGTCTCTCACCCCTTCTCGACGCGCTGCACTTGAACATCCACACGCGGCTGCTACATGCGCTCGCCGTTACGGTGGATTCGTTGCCGCGCCACAGTCTGTTGTTGATGAGCCTCGTCAGCCTCGGCTATGCGGCCTTATTGTTCGTCGAGGGGTTCGGTCTGTGGAGCGAAACCTCGTGGGCCGCTTATCTGACGGTGGTTTCCACTTGCATCCTGCTGCCCGGGGAATTTCACGCCGTCGTTCGCGAGTGGTCGATGTCGGGGCTGGCCGTGCTGGCGGTGAACATCGCCATCGTGGGATATCTTGTGCGCAGGTTGGCGGAAGAGACATTACGCTGATCGCCATGACACGAAATGGGCCGTGCTGTTCCATTTCGATTCCTGGGGGAATTCCTAGGTGGCGCCTCGTTCAGGAGGAGGTATACCAAAACCATCAGACGAGAGGAGATCACGCCATGGTCGAAGTCAATTCCATGTATCAGCCCCGGATGAGAAACGACGACATCAAGGCACAAATCGAGAAGCTGGAGGGAATGGCCCATGTAACTGCCGTGCATCCCATCTTCGATGCCTTCGATGAAGAGACGGAAGCGATTCTCGCCAGGATATTCGGCAGCTCTCACCCCTACGTCGAATCCTACAAGTACGCGACTCTGGGCGAGGCCGAAGCGATCGTCAATTTACCCGAATCAGCGCAGGAGCCTTTGACACGAGATATGCCGAAAAAAGGCCTGCAACAGCGCCGCCAGGTGCTGCACAGCATACTGACCGACCTGCAGGGCCTTGAAGCGCAAGAGGCTGAAGCACTGACGGGAGAAGACCACGAAGATCCTCCCGGCCCCAGTTAGCGGCCGTACGCGGGATATTCCGGGCATGGGGGTGGTGGCCGCCGGTTCGTGTGCGTAAGGTGGTCGCTGCCTCCGCGAGCCGTTTTGAGCGAATGGTTGTCCGCCGATCGCCTCCTGGAGCCCCACTCCTGTCCCATTCATTTCTTGGCCTACCGGCCTCCTTCACGAAGGATGGCGAGATAGGCGATCAGATCACGAATATCCTCGTCGCGCAGCAACGTCTTCGGATACATCGCCGTGCCTGGATGGCCGAGTTTGATGGAGCGATAGCGGTCTTCGTCATTCTGCGAGGTCAGAGCGGCAGGATTGCGCAGGTCGGCCGGAGGGTGAGGAAGCGCATTCAGTCGTGCGACCAAATCGGCGGACATCGGCGGCCGTGACTGCAGATGTCCCTCGATGCCGTGGCAGATGGCGCAGCCGCCGAGTTCATGATACAGCTGCCGCCCGCTGTTCGCGTTGCCTCTGAGAGAGAAGGCAGAGGGGGGCTGGGAAGCGAGTGGCGCTACTGTGCCGCGGATGGCGGCGAGATACGGCAGCAAGGCGAGAATCTCTTCGTCAGACAGGGAGTCTTTCGAGACTGGATACATGGCGGTGCGGAGATGCCCGTGCCGGATTATCTCGAATCGCTGCTTATCGGTGGTGAGGCTGAGCGTCGCCGCCTGTCTCAGGTCCGCCGGGGCTGGATCGAGGCGGGCAATATTGTCGCGGATATTTTGACTCAGGTTCGCCGGGAGCTGCCCCTTGTATCCATCGACCCCATGGCAAGTGGAGCAGAGGCCCTTGCCATTGAAGATCGCGCGGCCTTCCTCCGCCTCTTGCCGCCCGTGGCGCGGCGTGGTTGGGGACGAGGCGCCGGCCCACAGCAGTGAATCAGCACTCAATGAGATCGCCAGACAGAGGCTCCCGATAAGGAGCATTTTGGAGCGGCCTGATCGAACGGCTGGTGTCATGAACGCCGGCATGGTCGCTGTCCGGGTGATGTAGCCTTCGGAACCTGCAGTCTCCATCATAATTGAAGAGCAGGGTGCAGTGCCATAACGGATGGCCGGGACGTGGCAGGAAGCTTCCGCGGGGCTGGTCAGGCCGGTGATGATCCCGGTACAATGGCTCCCGATGAGACACATGATCCATACGGCGATGAACATGGCGGACCACCGCCATTGCCTGGCCTTGTCCGGTTGCTTTCGGGGCAAGCTTTGCGAGCAATTGATGAACCGGCCGGGGCAGCGCGTGGCGAAAGGGACCCGCATCTACGGGCCGGGCGATCCGGCGCAGAGCGTGTTCTATCTTCGTCGGGGATTTGTGAAGTTGACGTCGCTCACCGAAGACGGGCGTGAATTGATTTTGCGCCTACACCAGACCGGCGAAGTGTTCGGCGAACTCTGTCATTGCACCGGCGAACGCCGCGAGCAGGCCATTGCGATGGAAGACAGTGAGATCGTCGAACTGAGTTTCGATGAATTCATCGCGCATCTGCAAAGCAATCGGCCGGCGTTTATCCTCTTTCTCTCCAACGTGGCCCAACAGCTGTCGGCCGCATATGATCAGATTCAGACCCTGTCCTTCAATAGCACGATGGAGCGCTTGGTGCGCACGCTGGGACGGTTGGCCGACGAATTCGGCGAACCGGACGGCGAGTGGATTCGTCTCACGCACTATTTCCGGCAGGACGATTTGGCCCAAATGATCGGCGCGCGCCGAGAGGTGGTGTCGACCCTTTTGAACCAGCTGCGCGAGCAGGGGCTGATCACCTATGCGCGGAAAGATGGGTTGCTCCTTCGCCGAGCCGAACTCGACCGGTTCCTGGGGTCCACTGCACAATCCTCCGCCGGTCTCACTGATTCCGGCTTCTAACGCAGCAGATTTTTCGCCACTGTTATCCCGCTAACTTACAAGGCCGCTTCCGTTCTCTATCCTTGCCGATCAGTGCGACAGCCAATACCGGCTGTCCTGCGCGCCCTCACTATTTTTACAAGGAGAAAAGCCATGCGTCAGTTCATTCATGTCTGTTCAATGCTCATGCTCAGTGTGGCCACGGTGGCCTGTGCCCATACGACGGATGCCCCGGCGCATGCGGCCTCTCAAGCAGCGAGTCACCAGGCCAAGGTGGCGGAGACGAAGGCGGTGCTTCGCGATCTGTGGTTGGGCCATATCCTGTCGATCCGGAACGTGGCCGTGGCGACAATGGATAAAAACGCCGCTGCGCGGAACGCGGCTGAAGCCGATGTGGTGGCGAATGCCCAGCAGATTGCCCGCTCGATCGAACCGTTTTATGGCAAGCCGGCGGCGGATCAACTCTTTACGTTATTGGCCGGGCATTATCAGGGGATTCGCGAACATTTGGATGCGACCGTTGCGGGATCTGCCAGCCAACAAGAAGCGGCCGTGAAGGCGCTGACCGCCAATGCGGCTGAGATTGCCACCTTCCTCAGCGGTGCTAATCCGAATCTTCCGAAGGATACGGTGATGGGGCTGCTCATGGCCCATGCGGCCCATCATCTCACGCAGTTTCAGCAGCTGAAGGACGGGGAGTATGCGCGTGAAGCGGAAACCTGGAAAGGCATGAAGCAGCATATCTATGTCGTGGCTGATGCGCTGACGCAGGCCTTGGCGGCCCAGTTCCCCTCGCAGTTTTAGGGTGAAGGTGAGGGGGCGGCTAGGAGGCCGCCTCCTCCACGCCCCTCGCGCACCGTCACGTGTTTCAACTTACGACAGATTGAGGTCGCGGTGAATGGCAGCAGGTGATCACTTTTGCTTGAAAACCGAACCGACCCTTGCCTACAGTGCGCACTCCGCAACAAGAACATTACCAGAGGAGGACGTATGCGCAGCATTCGCGAATGGGGCACGTGGGTGAGGGTGTCGATGTTGGCGATCGCCTTGAGTGTGGTTCCCGGGCACGCTGAGGCCGCTGAATGGGTACATGAAGGGATGGCCGACGAAGGCAAGATGACATTCGGGTTCCGGGTGGGGCCCAGTTTCATGACGCAAAGCTCCGGCCTGTCTACGACGGGCCCGGCGCTCAATTTTCAGGGCATGTATGGCATCAATAAATGGTTCCGTTTCGGAATGATGCTCGAATGGGAAAACCATAGCATTGATTCGCCCCGGAACGGATCGCTCAATACGATTACCCTGTTGCCGGTCAATCTCGAGTATCGGCCCGGACATATCGGCTCCCTGATTCCCTATGTCACCAGCGGAATCGGCGTGAACATCAACACCAAGGATCAGGCCGATTCGTTTGCCTGGAGATTCGGCGCGGGGTTGGATTATCCCATGACGAGTCTGTTCCAGGGCGCGCCCAAGGGCCTGATGCTGAATATGGAGACCGCCTGGAAGCGCAATTCCGCCGACGGCGACGGTTCCAGCATGGGCCTGCTCTTCGGTGTGCGCCACACCTTTTAAGCATCGTGTGTTCTTCTGAACCATGTGCCGGGCGGTCAGGGCCGGTCCTTTCGATCCTGACTGCCCGTCCCCTTCGCTTGTTTGAGTACATCACCGGGAGTCGCCAATCGGCTCTGCGCTACTGCCGCGCGCACGACTTTTTGCGTCCTCCTGTTTCATTCGCCCCCAATGTGTTATAAGCTGTCTGTTTCTCTAACGGGATACTCCTGCCCTATTGCGGGTGTGTCGTCGAATTAATCCAGACCTTGCCGGATCGTACGATCGTGAGACCGTCACTTCCGAAGGCGTTCACAAGGGGGACTGAAGCAGGATGAGCAAGAAGGAAATCGATGCGGCGCGGCGACTGATGAGCCTGATGTTCAAAGCGCATCCCTGGCACGGGGTGTCCATGGGAGACCAAGCGCCGGATCTGGTGACGGCCTATATCGAAATCGTGCCCAGCGATACGGTGAAGTATGAGGTGGATAAGGCGACGGGCTTTCTCAAAGTCGACCGCCCTCAGCGGTTCTCCAACTTTTGCCCCGTGTATTACGGGCTCATCCCCCAAACCTTTTGCGGTGAGCAGGTGGCGAAGCTGTTCGGCGCCCGCGCCGGTCGTCCGGACATGATCGGCGACGGCGATCCGCTGGATATCTGCGTGTTGACCGAGAAGGCGATTCCCCACAGCGATATTTTGCTGACCGCCCGGCCGATCGGCGGGTTCAGCATGGCCGACGGCGGCGAGGCGGATGACAAGATCATCGCCGTGATGCGGGACGACGCCGTTTATGGGACGTTGACCGATCTCAAAGAATGTCCCATGACCCTGCTCGACCGGTTGCAGCATTATTTTCTGACCTACAAACAAGCGCCGGGTTCCACTTTGCACAACAAGGTGGAGATTACGAGCATGTATGGCCGCGACGAAGCCATCAAAGTCATCCATGCCAGCCATGACGATTACAAAGCCAAGTTTCCCGAGTTGGAATTTATGTGGCCCGCCAGCATGAATAGCTAGTCTTACGAAGAAAGGTTTAGCCCCTCCTCATGAAACACACCACGACGCCATCGCCGACGGAGCCGGCCGCCAAGGGATTTTCGCCCGGTTTTGCCGCGCTCGGATTAGAAGCCTCGCTGTTGACCACCCTTGAAGCGCTGGGCTACGAAGAGCCCACCCCGATTCAACGTGAAGCGATTCCTCCGTTGCTGGAGGGACGAGATCTCCTTGGCCAGGCAGCCACCGGAACCGGAAAAACGGCGGCGTTTGCTTTGCCGCTCCTGCAGCGGATCGCGCATGGCCCACGGCAGCGGCCTACGGCGCTGGTGCTGGTGCCGACCCGTGAATTGGCCGTGCAGGTCAGCGAAGCGGTGCAACGATACGGCAAGGAGCTGCGAATCGGTGTGCTGGCCTTGTACGGGGGCCAGGCGATGGGTCCGCAACTTCAGGCGCTCAGGCGGGGGGTGGAAGTGATCGTGGCGACGCCCGGTCGGGCATTGGATCACCTCCGCCGCAAGACTTTGAAACTGGCCGATCTGCAGGTGGTGGTGTTGGATGAGGCGGATGAAATGCTCGATATGGGCTTCGCCGACGATCTCGATGCCATTCTTGAGGAGACGCCGGCGGCCAAGCAAACGGCGTTGTTTTCCGCGACCATGCCGCCACGCATTGCGTCCATCGCCCGCCGGCATTTGAAAAATCCGATCGAAGTTACGATCGCGCGGGAGCCGGTGAAGGCCGGTGCGGCACCTCGCGTCCAGCAAACTGCTTATGTGGTGAACCGCCCGTATAAGGTGGCGGCGCTGGCGCGTGTGCTGGATATCGGCACGCCCAAATCCACCCTGGTCTTTTGCCGGACGCGGCTGGAGGTCGATGAGGTGACGGCGGCGTTGAATGGTCGCGGGTATCGCGCCGAGGCCATTCATGGCGGCATGAGCCAGGTGCAGCGTGATCGCGTCATGCAGGCCTTTCGCTCCGGACAGACCGAACTGCTGGTGGCGACCGACGTGGCTGCGCGTGGACTGGATATTCCGTCCGTGTCCCACGTGATCAATTACGATCTGCCTTCGTCGTTGGAAGTCTACGTGCATCGTATCGGCCGAACGGGCCGAGCCGGTCGTGAAGGTACGGCGATCACCATCATTGAGCCTCGCGAACAGCGGCTACTGCGCGCGGTGGAGCAGCATACCAAGGCCCGCATTACGATCGCGGCCGTGCCGTCGCTCGGGGATTTGTTGGCCAAACGGCTCGAGCGTACGAAGTCCTCGATTCAAGAAACCCTGGACGCAAGCGGACTCGAAGATTTTCGCCGTGTCGTGGATGCGTTGTCCGCATCGGCCGATCCGGCGGATGTAGCGGCGGCAGCCATCAAGTTGGTCTATCAATCGCACGGCGGCGACCGGGAAGAAGAAGAGATTCCTGCCGTGCAGATGCGAGCGCCGGAGCCCTACCGGTCGTCACGGCCTTCTTATGGTTCGGCTCCGCAAGGAGATCGTGCGCGTGCGCCGCGGGGCGGCTCGGGCCGCGGTGGTCGGGCGGCCGGAACCGTGCGCGTGTATATCGGCGCGGGGCGGGCGGCAGGCATCAGACCAGGCGATCTGGTCGGGGCGATTGCCAATGAAGCCGGTGTGCCGTCCCGACTGATCGGCGCGATCGAAGTGGAAGAGCGATTCTCCCTGGTGGATGTTCAGGAAGAGGCGGCGCGGCAGATCATCGAGGCCTTGGGCCGGACGCGCATCAAGGGGCAAAAGGTCGCGGTCAGATTGTTTCGGGACTGACAGAACTCGCCTTTTACAAACCTGGCCGGGCACGCACCAGATGAATGCCCTGGCCGGGTCTTCGCCTCATCATGCTGTGAGGCATCATCGGCCCTCACTTCCCTGCGGCATCAGTCACCCCTGAGCTTGCCCCTCGCGTTGCTACGAAACACCTAACACTTCTTCCCCTCTCGCTCCCTGAGTCGCCAGGGAATTCAATAGGCTCCCGTGTTACGTGTTAATGGTACGATCACGCATGCCTGCCTTGGAAAGCCCCGTGACGACAAGTATTCCGCAACGCATGGATCGTCTGCCATGGTCGCGCTGGCATTGGCTGGTCGTGACGGCTCTCGGCGTCACCTGGATTCTGGATGGCCTGGAAGTGTCCATTGTGGCTGCGCTCGGCCCGGTTCTGACGCATGCCACCACTCTGCAGTTGACCGCTTCTGAAGTCGGCCTCACTGCTTCGGCTTATTTGACGGGATCCGTGGCAGGCGCCATGGTCTTTTCCTATCTGACAGACCGCAAAGGACGGAAGAAATGGTTCATGTTCACGTTGATGCTCTACCTGGCCGCGACCGTGATGACGGCGTTTTCCTGGGATCTCTGGAGCTTTATGTTCTTTCGTTTTTTGACCGGTGCCGGGATCGGCGGTGAATATGCAGCGATCAACTCTGCCATCGATGAGCTGATTCCGGCGCGCCGTCGTGGGCATACAGATCTCGCGATCAATGGAAGCTGGTGGCTGGGCAGCGCGGCAGGCGCATTGTTGACGGTTGTGCTGTTAAATCCCCTGTTGATTCCGGAATATCTGGGCTGGCGTCTCTGCTTCGGGTTAGGGGCCGTGCTCGGCGTGAGTATTCTCCTCGTGAGACGCGTTGTTCCGGAAAGCCCGCGGTGGCTCATGACGCATGGCAGCGTGCAGGAAGCCGAGCAGATCGTCTCGAGCATTGAAGCGGAGGTCATGCGCGACGAACACCTGGCCTCGCTTCCGGCAGCAGAAGGATCGATCACCATCCACGGTCGGACGCATGCGACCCTCGCCACCGTGGCCCGGGAGCTGTTCACGTCCTATCCCCGCCGTACATCGTTGGGAATTGTCCTCATGGTCACGCAATCGTTCATGTACAATGCGATTTCGTTCACCTATCCGTTTGTACTCACAACATTTTACGCTGTGCCGAGCCACAGTATCGGCTTGTATATTGTCCCATTTGCGATCGGCAACTTTCTGGGCCCCTTGTTGCTGGGCCGCTTTTTCGATACCATCGGCCGCAAGCAAATGATCAGCTTCACCTATGCAGTCGCTGGTTGCTTGCTGGCATCCACCGGCTATCTGTTTTTTCACGGGGCCTTTACCTCCGTCACGCAAACCGTGGCGTGGTCGGCCATTTTCTTTTTTGCGTCGGCCGGGGCAAGTGCCGCCTATCTGACCGTCAGCGAGATCTTTCCGATGGAGATCCGCGCCATGGCCATTGCCTTCTTCTTCGTCGTGGCCCAGGGAGCGGGGATTGCTGCTCCTTGGTTATACGGCAAGCTGATCGAAACATCGGCCGAGAGTGTCATGTATGGATATCTGTTGGGAGCCGGAATGATGCTGATCGGTGCCATCGTGGAGTTGTGGTTAGGGGTGAAGGCCGAAGGGCGATCACTCGAACATATTGCGATGCCGCTTTCCGCCCAATCTGTTCCGGGTCGTGCGCCACACGCCTGACAGCCATTCCCATGTGTAGACGAGACGATCAGTGTGAAATGAGGCGCGAGTGAACGTTCGTCCGTGGACAGCCGCGTTGCGCGACTGGCAAGCGCGCGCGGTGGCCGATGTCTTGGCGCAGCAGCGCGAAGATTATCTCGTGACGGCGACGCCGGCTGCGGGGAAAACGCGCTTTGCGTTGCGGATCGCCCATCATTACCTGGCGGAACGCGCCGCCAGCCGTGTGCTGGTGGTGTGCCCGACGAATCATCTGCGCACACAGTGGGCCTCGGCGGCGGGGCAGGCCGGTATTCAGTTGGATCCCGCCTTGTCCAATGAACAGGCCTGCGAGGCGCGTGATTATCACGGTGCAGTTGTGACCTACCAGCAGGTCTGCCTGGCGCCGGACGTCTTCCGGCGCGCCTGCCGCAACCGGAAGACTTTAGTGATTCTCGATGAGTTGCACCATGCCGGAGACGGTAAGGATTGGGGCAAGGCGTTGCGTGAATCGTTCGGCGAGGCCGTGTTTCGCCTGGCCCTGTCGGGGACGCCGTTCCGGTCCGATAATAACCCCATTCCGTATGTGCGCTATGAACAAGGCGAAAGCCAGGCGGATTTTACGTATGGCTATTCGCATTCTATACGGGACGGAGTGTGCCGTCCGATTCTCTTTCCGAGTTATGAGGGAGAGCTGACCTGGCTATCCGACGGGCGCGAGCACCGGGCGACATTCGAAGACGGCTTGACCTTCGAACGCCAGCGCGAACGGCTGAAGACCGCGTTGCTCCAGGAAACCTGGCTGGGACCGGTATTGAGCGATGCTCATGCCGAGTTGCAGCGGCTGCGGAAACAGGAGCAGCCGGACGCGGGCGGCCTGATCGTGACCATGAATCAGGATCATGCGCGGCAGGTTGCCGAATTGGTCCATCGACTCACGGGCCAGCGCGCGCTGGTCGCCGTCTCAGACGATCCCTCCGCTTCGAAAACGATCGAAACCTTTGCCCATCACAAAACTCAGCAATGGTTGGTGGCCGTGAACATGGTGAGCGAAGGCGTCGATATTCCGCGCCTCCGGGTCGGAGTGTATGCGACCAACGTGTTGACGGAAATGTATTTTCGCCAGGTCGTGGGTCGCTTTGTGCGGATGCAGGATAAAGTGCCGAAGCCGCAACGGGCCTGGCTCTACCTGCCGAAGGATGCCACGCTGGTGCATTATGCCAAGCGGATCAAGGTTGAGCGCGATCACGTACTCGAGGAGATCATGCCGGCTGTGCAGCGGACGCTGTTCGGGACGGCAGCAACGTCGCTGAAAGAATACATTCCACTCAATGGCGTGGCGCGGCTCGATGCCTTGATCGGCGCCGATGAGGGCGAGCCTTCCTTGGCAGGGAAGGGCCAACCAGAACCGGCCGTGGCGCTGCATGACCAAAAAAATCTGTTGAGGGACAAACACCGGCTTCTCGTGGGAGCCGTGGCGAGAAAGTGTGGAATGGATCATCGGCAGCTGAATGCGGAACTGATCAAGCGGACCGGCGGCCGCGTCGATCAGGCCACCATTCCTCAGTTGGAACGCCGGATTGCGTTGTTGGAAAAGTGGCGTGATTCCGGCTTCGATAAAAAGCGTTGAGCGGTCGAAGTATGGTAAGCATAGCCTGCGCGATTCAGCGCCACAGACATTGCGCAGGACTCATTGGAGAGGACGAGGACTATGGTGAGAAATAAAAGGAAGCGGCCCGCGAGGGCGGCAGCGAAGACAACGAAGAAGAAGGTGGTGAAGAAAGCCGAGACCAAGAAGAAGACGGCTCCGGCACGCCGCGCCAAGGCCACTCGGACTGGAAAGGCATCGGTGGCGGTCGTCGTCTTATCCGGCTCCACGCCCTTGCGCAGGAACAAAGCCGCCGAACTGGTCGCGGAAGAGCTGCAGCTCGACTTATCGAAAGTGAACCTCTCGTCCGTGGTGAGCCAGCGGGTCGGCGAGACGGAGAAAAATATCAATCGGGTCTTCGACGACGCTGAACGCAGCGGGTCGATTTTGTTTTTTGATGGGGCCGATGCATTGTTCGGCAAGCACCGGCCCGCCACGGCCGACGCGAGCCACTATGCCAATGCGGGAGCGGCACACCTGCTGCAGCGCATCGAAGACCACAACGGCCTGGTGATTCTCACGACCAACGGCAAAAGCCGGATCGATCAAGCCTTATCCAAGCAGGCACGGGTCTCGGTCATGGTGGGCATCGAGAAGAAACGGCGGAAGAAGCCGACTGCTTAAGGAATCGTCCGCCCGTGGGTCGTCGCGTAGCAATGACATGAACACAGGATGCTCAAAAAGGCTGTTCAGCAAGGCCGCAGCGAACGAGGGCCCGAGGCGTACCCTCAGGGGGACGTTGAGGGTCCGAGCGATGCGAGAACGCGGCTGACGGACTTTTTCAGCATCCTGTGAGGATTACTCCGTTTCTTCGCTGGCTTCCAGGCACTTGGTGCATTGCTCGAGGTCGGGCACGCCATGGGCGCTGCAGAAGTGCCGGTGGCAGAGCCCGCAGAGCATAAAGGTCATTTTAATCCGGTCTTCCGCTTCGCAGTAGTAACAGTTTTTTGCGCTTCTTGCCTTGGGCATGGTCCTTCTCCTCGCATCATGTGTCGGTTCACAGGTCGTGTCATCGCCGGACTGCGCCGGTCGCAGTCGGCATCGCGTCCCAGCGTACCCATTCCTGGATCGGCATGGGAACGGCAGAGTCTCAATTGATGACGGGAGGCGGGCAAGTCACCCAGGCCGAGTTAGCCTGAGGCGCTAAGGGCAACAAAAGGTGTGATCGTGCTCGCGTTCACCCAACCAGGAAGCCCCGACCGACTTTCATGGACGGTTTCTTTCTTATACCACATTTTCGCATGTGTCTGCGCAACCCACCCTGTGCGGGTCGCCTGTCTCGGTGAGCATGGCTCTGTCTACTGCGCGGTGGCCTGCTCGACTTCTTCCCGTAAGAGAAACTTGATGGAGGGGTTGGATTTGATGCAATAGGCCAGCAGGTGCTCGGTGGTAAACAACATGACGGCGCGGCCTTGCTGATCCACGAGGCGGACGGTATCGGAGGGCCAATAGACAGCGGAAATGGCTGCCGGATCCCCGACGATCCAGCGCGCCAGGCTATGGGGCATGCGCTCGACGGTCGTTTTAACTCCGTATTCGTTTTCCAGGCGGGACATCACCACATCGAACTGCAGTTCGCCCACCGCCGCCAGCACCGGCTCGCGGCGCACGTGGTCGGGGGAGTAAAAAATCTGCATGACCCCTTCTTCTTCCAGCTGCTTGAGCCCCTTCTGAAACTGTTTGTGCTTGGAGATATCCTGCGTTCGCAAGAGGCCGAAACATTCCGGCGGAAAGTGCGGAATGGGATCGAAGGTCAGTGAAGGATCGGAGGTCAGCGTATCGCCGATGGTAAACAGGCCCGGATTCACCAAGCCCACCACATCGCCGGGATAGGCTTCATCGATCGTTTCACGGTCGCGGCCGAAGAGGCGATGCGGGCGCGTCATACGGATTTTTCGACCCAGCCGGGCGTGATGGACCATCATGTCTTTTTCAAAGCGGCCTGAGCAGATGCGCAGGAAGGCCATGCGGTCGCGATGTTGCGGATCCATGTTCGCCTGGATCTTGAACACGAAACCGGAGAAGGTCTCGTCCGTCGGCTGGACCAGGCCCTGGGCACTGTGTCGCGGCCCCGGAGGCGGCGCGAGTTGGGTGAAGGCATCGAGAAACGGCCCGACGCCGAAGTTGGTGAGCGCGCTGCCGAAGAACACCGGCGTGAGTTCGCCGGCCAGGAAGCGGTCTCGATCGAACGAAGTGCCGGCGCCCGTCAAGAGACCGATTTCCTCCTGCAGCGGGCCATAGGCGTCGCCCAGCGTCTCCGCGAGTTTCGGGTTCGGGAAGGCCTCGACCGTCATTGGGGCGCGACGTTGGTTGTGCGAGGTGCGCTGGAAGAACAAGACCTGGCGGTTCTGAAAATCGTACACGCCTTGAAAGCCGGATCCTTCGCCGATCGGCCAATTGAACGGGACGGCCGTCATGCCCAGTGTGCGCTCGATCTCATCGAGCAGATCGAAGGGGTGTCGGCCCGGCTGGTCCATCTTGTTGATGAAGGTCAGGATGGGGATGCCGCGTTTGCGACACACGGCAAACAGCTTTTTGGTTTGCGGCTCGATGCCCTTGGCCCCGTCGAGCACCATCACGGCGCTATCCACGGCCATGAGGGTACGATAGGTGTCTTCGCTGAAGTCCTGGTGGCCCGGCGTGTCGAGCAGATTGACCCGCGCTCCTTGATAATCGAATTGCAGCATGGTCGAGGTGATCGAAATGCCGCGTGCCTGTTCCAATTCCATCCAGTCGGATTTGGCCTGGCGCTGCGTGGAACGAGCCTGCACGGCACCGGCCAGGTGGACCGCGCCCGCATAGAGCAGCAGCTTCTCGGTCAATGTGGTTTTCCCGGCGTCCGGGTGGGAAATAATGGCGAACGTGCGGCGGCGCAGGACTTCTCGTCGCAGTTCATCAGACGCAGACTTCTCAATGGGCAGGGACATCACATGCTCTTCGTGGTTAGGGGATATCGACGGGGCAGGGGACGTGTAGCCGCCTGGCGTCGCTGAATTGCAACGCTTTCTTTTATCAGTCGGAGTGGGGCGGCGGCAAGAAGGGGGGAGGGGGCGTACAGCCTGGTACTCCCGGAAGACACTGCCAGCTCACCGTCTCGCCGGCGTGCGCAATCATGATGCTCGGTATTCCTCGCGTCGCGCACCTCGCGTAATGCGCGGCCTAAAGGCCCTCGTTGAACGCGCGCATTCAGGATCATTCGCCTGCTGGCCCCTGGTAGAGGAATAAGATGGGGGCGAAGAACGCGCACGATCAGAATGTGCTCGTCCGATGCGCGCACTGAAATTCCTCCTGTCCCCTTCCTTATAAGAGTAGGACGAATGAGTAGGGCACATGCAGTAGGAGATCAAGCAGGTCCCTTCCAAACTATCCCTTCTATACGGGCCTCTGGTGAATACACCCCTGTATCACTTTTGATACCGCTCGTGATGGATTGGATACAAGTCGGTCTCATGAGGAAGGAGATCAAATAAATACTGGTATTTGTATCACCACAATAGATAAGTGGCGCATCGTCTTGGACGTTTCGGCACATGCCTTGCTCAGACAATGATGATGTCGATCCCAAACAACATGGAGGACCTCCCGATGACCGACAGTCACGAACCGCCGGTGGATCGCTTTTGCGATCTAGTAATGAAGGGCGGCATTACCAGCGGTGTGGTGTATCCAAAGGCTATTGAGCTGTTGTCTCACCAGTATCGCTTCAAGAGTATCGGAGGGACCTCGGCCGGCGCCATTGCGGCGGTGGTTACAGCCGCAGCGGAATATCAGCGGCGGAAAGGCTCTCGGGCTGGCTTCGATCTGCTTGGAACGATTCCGATGCAGCTTCAGCGCCCGGTGGCGCCGGGCACAAGCAAGTTGCTCAGCCTTTTCCAGCCCCAGCCCGCCATGCGCCGGCTTTTCTCGGTGCTTATCGGAGCATTGAACAGCGAGAAAACCTCATCGCGAATCGTTCAGATCCTCATTGGTTTCCTACGGGCCTATTGGCCCGCAACGCTGGCAGCTCTGGTGATCGCTCTTGTTGTCGGCGTGGCAGGGTTGGGTTGGTTCGCGGCATGCCTGACGTTCATCATTGCCTTGCCGCTGTTGGTCGGCTTCTGGGTCTATGATGACGTCACACGACGGATGGTCGCTCATGATCTTGGTCTGTGCACCGGTCTGACGGAAGACGGAGGGAACGAAGCGCTCACGCCTTGGTTGCACGAACTGATCCAAAAGGCGGCTGGCCGCAACGTCAGCGACCCGCCGCTCACCTTCGGTGACTTGTGGGACGCACCTGGGTTCCCTCCTCCCTGGTTAAAAGTGCCGGCCGATCCCAAGCCTCGCTCGATCGATCTCCAGATGTTCTCTACGAACCTGTCCCATGGGAGACCCTACATTTTTCCACTGCCGGCCAAGAATTCTCAGCCGACCAGGTTTCATGACCGTGAACGCCTCTACTTCACGGAAAGTGAAATGACGCGATACCTGCCTTCCGATGTGGTGTCTTGGATGATGAAGAATTCTCAGCCCTACAGCGTCGAAGGTGGAAGGGAAGGAAAGGATCCTTCCACTGAGGCAGCTGAGGGGATGCGAGAGTTGCCGGAGCCTAGAAACTTTCCTGTTCTCTTGGCGGCGCGCATGAGCCTATCGTTTCCCTTTCTTTTCACGGCCGTTCCCCTCCACGCCATCGATCATGATCCGCCAGACAAAAGACAATTTCGGCGCTGCTGGTTCTCCGACGGAGGTATTAGTTCCAATTTTCCAATGCATCTCTTCGACGGCCTAGTGCCGATGTGGCCGACCTTGGGCATCAGCCTTGAGCCGGAAGTTGAACGACGAAACCCGATCTTTTTGCCTTCGAAGTATGATCAAGGGTATGGGGAACGTTGGAACCGTTTCGCGGAAGAGACAAAGAGTGTCAGCAAATTGGGCGGGTTCATCAGTGCCATTGTCGGTACGATGCAGAATTGGAACGACAATTCGCTCGCCCGTATGCCGGGGGTGCGGGACAGGGTCGCGCGTGTCAGGCTGAATGAGAAGGAAGGTGGTATGAACCTCAACATGGAAGCCGGGTTGATTCTGAACATTGCTGAACGAGGCGTCCAAGCCACCGGAGAGCTTCTGAGGCGATTTGCGCCTTCACCGGATGGTCAGCAGGCGGAAGGTTGGGATGAGCATAGGTTCGTGCGGCTGCATGTCTTGTTGGCGATGCTTGAAGCTCGATCACCCGGGCTCGTGAGTGCACTCAGTTCAACCTGTGGGCATGCGACCGATTTCTCCACACTCCTGAATAGTATGATGAACGGCAAGAGGCCGCCGGGGTATGAGGAACCGATGACCAAGGAGCAGTGCCAAGAACTACAAAATTTTGTCAAGGCGCTGCGGGATCTAGCCGTCTATTTGGCGACCCCTGCGCAGACAATTCCATTCAAACCCATTCCTAAGCCGGAACTGCGGGTCCGCCCGCCGTTATAGGGACGGAATCACAGGGGTCCCGCGGAATTTTTTCGCGGGACCCGCTGTATCGACCAGCGTGTCGACCTACTTTCCAAGCGGATTGGCCAGCGTGCCCTTGGCGCCCTCCTTGATGTCCTTGACGTCTCCCTTTACCTGACCGACGCCTTGCTTGGTCTTATCGATATCCAGCTTTTTTGCGTCTTCTTTCGTTTGAGTCGCATCGGTTTTGAGTTTGCCGGTGGCTTCCGTCAATGACTTGCCCGTGCTCTTCATCGCTTCTTTGCCTTCGGTGACAAGGCCATCGGCATGGGCTGATGGCAGCAGCGCCGCAAAGGAGCTTGCTCCGAGACCGACGGCGACTGCAATGGCGACGATCAATGACTTTTGCATGAAGAGCCTCCTTGGTGAGTGGCACAATTTGCTGCATGGATGAGGAACGTGCGCACATGGTCGATCTGATTAGGTCGATGTTATGGCCACTATACCAGCCTCAGATGCGGCTTTGTTCCACTATCTGATCTTGGCTCCCTTTGGTGCAGGCATCTTGGACTATGACGGTACGTAACTCTTGCTTAGGCCGTTTTCTCCACGGTGCGCAATGCTGGCTCGGAAAAGGAGCAGCGAGGCAGTCGTGTGGTCTCTATGCTCGCGCAATCTGGAAGGCCCTTGTTGAACGCGCGCAGTGGAGGCCACCCTACCACCTCGTGTGCATTACTGGAAGGAGATGACGAGTTGAATTGACGTGAAACCTATCGCTTCAGACTAGATGCGAAGCTCTATATTGAGTGGGAGTTGTGTACATCAGGTACCTACATGTTTATTATTTGGCCGAACCCGGGATTGCTTTACAGACTCAGCACATGAATGAAGCTTGGACACGCGATCAGCTACTTGTTGTTTTTAATCTATATTGCAAAATTCCTTTTTCAAAGACCAAAGCGAACAACCCATTAGTAATCGAAATTGCTAACCAAATAGGAAGATCAGCAGCTTCGGTGGCGATGAAGCTGGGTAATTTCGGTTCATTCGACCCTGCGTTGCACGCCAAAGGGGTGAAAGGGCTTTCTGGTGCAAGTAGAGCGGACCGTGCTCTTTGGGATGAATTCAATCAGGACTGGGCAAAGCTCTCGATTGAAAGTGAGCTAGCTGGAAGTCGCTTTCGAGGCAGTTCGTTGACAATGCCACCGGAACGAGATGTGGCTGGTCCGCATACCGACGGTTATTCTGTGAAGTTTGAGGACATCCACAGCGGGCCAAGCGAAACAGTCCGCGAGGTCAAAGTTAGGCTGCACCAGAGATTTTTTAGAGAAGCTGTCCTGGCCTCCTATGGAAGCAGTTGTTGTGTCTGTTCCAATCCGGTTCCTCAGTTGCTCACGGCCGCACACATTGTTCCTTGGGCCGATAGAGAGGATCTTCGCGCCAATCCAAGAAATGGTTTGTGTCTGTGTTCTCTCCATCATGACGCGTTTGATAGCGGACTTTGGGCCATCGAAGATACCTATCAGATACAGTTGTCTTCTGCGTTGATGGCATACCTTCCCAACAAGGTTCTTGAGGTAAGTTTTGTCGAGTTCTCAAGAGCCCAAATTCGTATGCCGGACAAGTTCTGGCCAGAGAGGGAATTCTTGGCCTTCCATCGCTCGAACCTATTTCGTGAATAATCTTAGATTCATTCATGCGAATCACAATGGAGGATATATGCCAACCAACGAGGAAAGAGCAGAGCGCGCCAGGGAAGTTCTCAAAATGTATGCTGTGCAATTTGGTGACCCTAATGATCCAGGCGGTACGTTGATCGATGTGTTGACGGATCTGATGCATCTGGAAGCCAGAGAGCCTGAATTGGGCCTGGAATTTAATAGTAGTCTGAAAATGGCCCAATGTCATTTTGAGGCCGAGACAGAAGAATGTCTGGACACTTGATGAACCTCCGGATGGACATTGTGGCGAGGCCAGGCTTGATTTTTGTCGTATCCGGGCATAGCCTGAGCGGCGGGATTATCGGGGAGGAATTCTTATGGCGAAAGCAAAAGCTGAAGCGATAGAAATGATCAAGCAACTGCCGAATGATGTCGCCACCAGTGGAATCATGGAAGAGCTTTTCTTTAAACAGCAGGTTGAGAAAGGCCTCCAGGACGTTGCGGAGGGTCGAGTCCTGTCTCATCAAGAACTGAAAGAAAGAATGGCCCAATGACGCAAGTCCGTTGGTCGCTGACTGCCGGAAACGATCTTCAGGGTATCGAAGAGTTCATTGCCCGCGATTCCGTCCTCCATGCGATCACCTTGTGGATCGCATTGTTGAATCTGCCGACACGTTGATCAAGACTCCATCCCTTGGTCGAATGGTTCCAGAGTTTAATCGTCCCGATCTACGAGAATTAATCTTTAGAGGGTATCGCGTTGTCTACTTGCTGACCGATGACACGGTCGTTATTCTTCGAGTCGTGCACAGTTCCCGAGATCTGCTTGCCCTTGTCCGATGTGAGCCGTGGGACATTAGCGGTTGAGGCGAACTGACATTGATGGCGTTTCCGTCGAGAGTAGTTTCTCCGGCGACCTGCTAGCTACATGACTCACCTACCGCCCATATCCCATCCCCGCGATCCGTTGCACGGCATTACGCTGGAGAAAATTGTCACCACGCTCGTCGAGCGGCACGGGTGGGCTGAACTTCACCGTCGCCTGCCGGTGCGCTGCTTCTTGAATAACCCGAGCGTCAAATCGAGCCTCACGTTTCTCCGCAAGACCCAGTGGGCCCGCGAGCGGGTTGAGGGAATGTATATTGCGGAACTGGAGTGATGGCGCAGCTTTCGTACGAAACTCGTTCTTCGTCGATGCCACACAATCCGAACGACACACGATTTGTCCCACAGGGCTCTGCTACGCTCGACGCGCTTCGTCCTTGTCAATTTCCCGCGACTTGATCAATCCCGCCCACCTCTGTAGATATGAAGGAGACTCGCTCACGATCGCGGAGGTTCACGTTCGTGCAGATGCCCCTCACGCTTACCTTCTGGTTGCTATTCTGCTTGGCGCAGCTGTCTGCCGCGTCGGCTCAGGCTCCATCTTCATCGACTGATAAAGCGGTTCGCTCCACGTTGGAAACAGTCGGGGTGAAGCTCGACCAGCCGGCGGCCGGTGCGCCGGCACCAGACGCAGCGGCCGCGGATCTCCAGCAAAAACGTGCGGCGGCAGAAAAGGAGCTGAACGAGATCACCCAGCCACCGGCCGCGCGCAAAGGGGCGGCGGGGGGCAAGGTTGACGGGCGTATGGCAGAGCGGCGTTCCCTGATGCAGCAGTTGGTGCAAATCTACGAGCAACATCTCGATGCGTTGCGCAATCTTGAGCAGATGCGGCAACGGGTGCGGGAAGCGGAACGCCAGGAAAAGGAATGGGATGGGTTTCCCACGGCGGCGCCCTACTCGGTGCTGAAAATTGATGAGCTGCGCGATGCCGCTCGATCCATGACGCTCACGTCACAAGGCGCCCAAACCAGACTCAACATGACCGAAGGCTTGACTGAGAGCACGCAGCGCAGTCTCAAAGCCTCGCAGGAGAAAGCCAGGCAATTGTCGGAGCGGCTCGAAGAGGTTCAGGATCCTGCGAAACGGGAAACCCTCACAGCAGACCGCGATCTCGCCCGTGTGCGTGAGCGAGTGGAAGGCGCGCGAGCCGGCATGTTGGAAGCGGAGAAGCAGCAGATCCAGGAGGAGGTGGCGGAAGCGCGTCACCGCATGGCGTTGATCACCCGTCAGCTCAACGTTGCCGAACAGGATCCTGCCTTCTCGCAACAGGACTACGACAAAATCAAAAAACGGATGAAAGCCGAGCAGCAGTCGCTGACGGAGGAAATGGAACGGGCGGTCGTCGAGCAATCGACGCAACGCCAGGCGGTCGCGGCCGGAGAGGCGGCACTCGCGGCGGCGGATGCAAAAGACTCTCTGTCCAAGAGCGCCGTCGCCCGACCGAAAGCGGAACGCCTGACGCAGCTCACCGAGTCGATCGAACTGAAGCGCCTGCAATTCGATAATGCCAATTTGCACGTAGAGTTGCTGCGGGAGATGCTGACGGGTCTTGAACAGGAGCGCTATATTTGGGATGTCCGTTTTGCCACCGCCCAGGAAACCCTCTCCGTCGTCGAGGAACGAGAGGCGAATGCAAAAATCGCTGCGGCCGCCAAACAGATTCGAGGATGGAAGGAGTATGGGCTCCAGCAGCTGAGCATGGCGGGCAATCAGATCAGCGATGTGGAGGACCGGCTCGCGGAGGCTCCGTCGCCGGCCAGGGCGCAATCTCTCACGGACAGACTGCGCCTCTCTCGCCACCGGGAAGATCTGTACCGGCGCGCGCTCCAACGGACGGATTCTTTGCTTGGCCTGATCGACAACAAGCAGGCGGAATTCGCCCAGCGCGAGCAGGCCAGGTCGGTGTTCGCGCGTATGAAGGAATGGGGGCGAGCGTCGTTGGCGATGCTGGGGAATGCCTGGCATGTGGAGTTGTTTGCCGCCGAAGACACCATTGAAGTGGATGGCAAGACCATCACCGGCCGACGGAGCGTCACGGTGGGGAAGGTCGTCACCGCGCTGGCGATTTTGATCGTCGGGTATTGGGTGGCGGGGATCATGGCTCGGTTTGCCGAGCGACAGGCCATCGCCCGGTTGCAACTCGATCCGAATGTCGCCAACATCATCCGTCAATGGGCCCTGGCCTGTTTTTTCCTCCTGCTCGTGATCGTGACTTTGATGTCGGTGAAAATTCCGATCACCGCCTTTGCGTTTCTCGGAGGTGCTCTAGCCATCGGGGTAGGATTCGGTACCCAAAATTTGCTGAAGAACGTCATCAGCGGACTGCTGTTGCTCCTGGAACGGCCTCTGCGCGTCGGCGATGTGATCGAGGTGGACGGAATCAGGGGAATGGTGACGACCATCGGCCTGCGCTCGTCGACGATCCGGGATATCAACGGCGTGGAGACCTTGATTCCCAACAGCAATCTGCTCGAGAAAAATTTGACGAACTGGACCTATTCCAGCTTTCGTAAACGGTATTCGCTGCGAATTGCCGTGGCGACCGGGTCGGATGCGCGGCGCGTGAAAGAGAAGCTGCGTGACCTGGCCGGTGAACATGGGCAAATTCTCAAGGAGCCGGAGCCCTATGTGCTGTTTGAAGATTTCAGCGAGCAGGCGTTAGTATTCGTCCTCCATTACTGGATCGAGATCAGCCCCGGTATCGACGCGGCCACGGTCGCCAGCGATCTGCGCTTCATGATCGAACGGACGTTTGCTGAAGAGAAAATCGCGAGAAAATAACACCTCTGAATGACTCACCGGGCTCTTCCCCCAAGGAATCGCATGGCCCCGAACGCGACAATTTGTAAAGCGGCGCTCCATATCGCCGACGTGGATCGCCACTACTATGAAGACCACAGCGTCACTCTGGCCCGGCATCCGTCGGAAACCGACGAGCGCATGATGGTTCGGCTGCTTGCGTTCGCGCGACATGCGCATGAAGCCTTGTCGTTTGGCCGGGGCTTGAGCACGGAAGATGAGCCGGCGTTGTGGCAGAAGGATGCTACCGGTCTGATCGAATTATGGATCGAGGTGGGGCTGCCGGATGAGAAGGTGATTCGTCAGGCCTGCGGCCGAGCCAGAGAGGTCTGTGTCTATACCTATGGCGGTCGCGCGGCGGATCAATGGTGGAAGCAGAATGAGGCGGCGCTTGCCCGGTTGAACAATCTCGCCGTCGTGAATCTCTCGCTGGAGGGAAGCCGTGCTCTTGCGGGTCTGGCGCAGCGGAATATGGATCTGCATTGCACCATTCAAGACGGGCAGGTGTTGATCGGAGATGGGGCGAACGCTGCACAGATGGAATTGTCGACGTGGAAGGGAGCCGGCGCGTGAATAGGACACGGAGCAAAGACGTGGCATGAAAGCGAAGACGCGCATTCCCACCGATGGAGAGCCTATCGCATGGAAAAGTCCGTTTGCGGGGTTGAAGGATGTGGTCCTGCCTCCGGCTCAGCCGCGAGAGCAGCCTGGTACGCCACAGCTCGCGCCGGCGAAGAATCGCGGCCGGGTGGATATTATCCGGCAGACGGCGCATCGGGGCGGCAAGACGGTCACGGTGATCACGGGATTCGTCGGCATCGGTCAGGCGGAGAAAGAACAACTGGCGAAGGAGATGCAGAAGGCGTGCGGCGTCGGGGGGACGGTGAAGGACGGGCGCATCGAGATTCAGGGAGACCGGCGTGACGATGTCGCCCGTATCTTGACGAAGGCGGGGTTCCGGCCCGTCTTTGCCGGGGGGTAAAGAGCTATGGCGGAACCGCTCAAGAAGAGTTTCGGTGCCGATGTGCCCCTCGCCATCGCGCGCATGATTGCCGGCGTGTTCCCGCGATTCGACGAGAAGGCGTTCGTCCGGTCGGCGCTGGACGGATATGACGAGCTGGAATTGATGCCGCGCGCCTGGAAGATCGCGCATGCGTTGCGACGATTTCTGCCGGATGAGTATGAGAAGGCCATCAAGATCTTACTGGCCTCGATCGAGCAGCCATCCGGGCGAACGGCTGCCCAGGGCATGGGCGCCTTTGTGTTTCTGCCGCATGTGTTCTTTGTGGCCGAATACGGACTGGACCACTTCGACGCGTCCATGCGGGCGCAGTATGTACTGACGCAACGATTCACGGCGGAGTTCAGCATTCGCCGGTATCTCGAGCGACACCAAGTTGCTACCTTGGCCCGCCTGGCTGAATGGACGACTGATCCCAGTGAAGACGTTCGGCGTCTGGTCTCGGAGGGCACCAGGCCACGATTGCCCTGGGCGCCGAGACTCCGCGCCTTCCAGGCTGATCCGCGGCCGGTGCTGACGTTGCTGGAGAAATTGAAAGACGATACGTCGCTCTACGTGCGTCGCAGCGTGGCCAACAATCTGAATGACATCGGGAAAGACCATCCCGATGCGCTGGTGGCAACGGCTACGAGGTGGCTGAAGAACGCGACGGAGGAACGCCGCTGGATCATTCGCCATGCCTTGCGGTCGGCGATCAAGCGGGGGGAGTCAGGGGCACTCCATGTCTTGGGCTTCGGCGACAGGGCGCTGGTCGCAGTGGAGAAGGTGCGCATCACGCCGTTACGTCCCCGGATCGGCTCGTCGGTAGTTATCGTGTGCGAGATGGCTAGCCGGGCACCCGTGGTCCAACGAGTGCTGGTGGATTTGCGAGTGCATTACGTCAAGGCGAACGGCACGCACAGCCCGAAGGTGTTCAAGTTGAAGACCGTGGAGCTCCCGCCCAAGGGGACCATGCGGTTCAGCAAATCGCTGGCCCTCGCGCAACTCACCACGCGCACCCACTACCCCGGCACGCATCGTATCGAGCTGCTCGTGAACGGCCAGGCCTATCCACTAGGCAAGTTTCACATTACGGCAGGGTGAGCGGCGCCGGCGCGCTTTCGCTTAGACGGCAGCGATCTTTCGCGGATCCAGCGTCTGCCCCGTCAGGGTGCCTTCCACACTCGCCACATACGCCTGCGCAACTTGATCGGCAGGGATGCCGATAGAGGGGTCCATACCTCTGGCGATCAACGTTTCCGTCACCCAGGGCGGGCTGACGACGTTCACGCGCAAGCCGCGCGGCAGATCGATGGCGGCGGCTCGGACAAATCCTTCCAATCCTGCATTGACCATACTGATGGAGGCGCTCCCCTTCATGGGGTTCTGGCTCAGGACTCCGCTGGTGAGCGTGAAGGAGCCATGGTCGGTGACGAACGGGCGGCCGATCCGCACCAGATTCGCCTGGCCCATCAATTTATTTTTCAAGCCGATGAAGTAGTCGTCATAGGTCAGGTCGTCCAGGCTCGCGAACTTGGCGATCCCGGCGGTGCTGACGACGGCATCACAGGTGCCGACGGCCTTGAACAGGCTCGTGATGGAATCCGGCGAAGCCAAGTCCACGTGAAAGGCGCCGTTCTTGTGCCCGACCACCACCACCTCGTGCCGCGTGGACAGCCGCTTCACGACGGCCGATCCGATGGTGCCCGTTCCTCCGATGACGATCACTCGCATGGCAATCCTCCATAATTCATGTTTCGCGCAGTGTAGCCATGAGGGTTGGAACGGCGCAAGCGTTCTCGCTCATTCCGGACTGTCGATCACATATTGTGGCCTGGCCGGAGGCTCGACGGCGGGCTGAAAATGGCGGCAGGGGGGAATGTCGGCTTGGAGCCGCCGTAACAACGCGGTGATCTTCATGTCGGAAGGAATGTCGCAAATCCAGACGTGCATGCCCGATTCGAGATCGTCATAATGCCGCTGCACGGAAAAGTCCGGTTTCTCCATGAAATAGGCGGAGAGAAATCCGTTGATGGCCTGAACGGTCCAGGGGTGATCCTTGATGTATCGGTAGGTCAGTCGCAGTTCCACGACTTGATGGGCCCGTGCTGCATCCATGTCTGCGTCGCTCCTCGTGGTGACTGCGCACTCTACCAGGTTGTTGGGAACGGTCGCCAGCACCGCGCTCTTCACCAGCCAGGGCAATGGGACACGTTGAGACCGCCGCAACAATCTGTGTAAGGTACGGCATGGAGGAGGTCTGCTCATGTTGATGGCCTATAATCAGGTGCCGATTCCCTCGTTCATGTACGGGACGGCATGGAAAGAGGGTGCGACGACCCAATTGGTGCAGCAGGCCGTGGCCGCGGGGTTCACGGCGATCGATACGGCCAATCAGCTGATCCACTATCAGGAAGCCTTGGTCGGCGAGGCCTTGCTGGCATTGGCCAAGCAGGGCACGCCGCGTGAGCGGCTCTTCATCCAAACGAAATTTACGCCGGTCAATGGCCAGGATCATCGGACGCCCTACGATGCGCAGGCCGACCTCACCACCCAGGTGAAACAATCCTTCGACAGTTCCCTGGCGCATCTGCATACCGGCTATCTTGACTCCTACGTGTTGCACGGGCCCTCTGCACGTCGTGGATTGAGCGACGCGGATTGGGAGGTCTGGGCGGCCATCGAAGGGCTGTACGATGCGGGCAACACCAAGATAATCGGCATCAGCAATGTGTCTGCCGAGCAACTGTCACTTCTCTGTGCCAGAGCGAAACATAAGCCGATGGTCGTGCAGAATCGTTGCTACGCCGCCCTCGGCTGGGATCGAGACGTGCGGGAGATTTGCCGTGCGCATGGGGTCATCTATCAGGGGTTCTCGTTGCTCACGGCCAACCGGGAGATCTTTGCCGATCCCGAGGTCCGAGCCATGGCCGCCAAGTACGGCATGGGCTTGGCGCAATTGGTCTTCCGGTTTGCGATGCAGGTCGGCATGCTGCCCTTGACCGGCACGACCAACCAGCAGCATATGACCAACGATCTGCATTCCGATCAGTTCACCATTTCGCCAGAGGACCTCCAGCGGCTTGAAACGATTGGGATGTAGTCAAATGCCGGCATACCTCCTGTTCTGAATCCATGGACAGCCTGCATCAACTGGAAATCATTATCCTGCTGCTCGCGGTGGTGCTGGCACTCACCACGATCGCGCAGACGATCAGCATTCCATACCCGATCTTTTTGGTGCTGGGCGGTCTGGTGTTGGGGCTGGTGCCGGGCCTGCCGACGGTGACGCTGCACCCCGACCTCGTGTTTCTGGTGTTTCTCCCGCCGATTCTCTGGGCGGCAGCCTATTTCACCTCGTTGCGCGAATTTCGGCAGAACCTCAGGCCGATTTCCCTCCTGGCCGTCGGATTAGTACTTGCGACGACTGCCGGCGTTGCGGCGGTGGCTCATGTGCTATTGCCCGGCATGGGCTGGGCGGAAGCCATCGCGCTTGGGGCCATCGTCTCGCCGCCGGATGCCGTGTCGGCCACTGCCATCGGGAAACGCCTGCGAATTCCTCGTCGCGTCGTCACTATTCTGGAAGGTGAGAGCCTGGTCAACGACGCCACTGCCCTGGTGTTGTACCGGGCAGCCGTGGGTGCGGTGGTGAGCGGCTCATTCTTGTTCGGCGGCACGATCCTCAATTTTGTGTTTGCCGCGCTGGCGGCGCTGGCCATCGGCATCGGCGCGGCCTGGCTCACCCGTTGGGCGCTTTGTGTGACGGAAGATGGATATACGCAAATCGGGGTGACATTGCTCGTCCCGTATATCGCCTGGGTCATCGCGGAGTCGGTGCATGCCTCCGCAGTGTTGGCTTGTGTGGCGGGCGGGATCACGCTCCGGCAATATTTCAGCGGTGCGGTGGCCCCGGCGACCAGATTGCAGGCCCGCGCTGTGTGGGAGCTGTTGATCTTTATTCTGAACGGCGTGATTTTTATTTTGATCGGTCTGGAGTTGGGAGCTCTCCGCGACGCCGTCCCTGCCGGACAGTATGGCCCGATCCTGTTCGCCGGGCTCATGGTCAGCGCCACGGCGATTCTCGTGCGCTTTCTCTGGGTACCGCTGGCGGCCCTTATCCCGCGATGCCTGAGTGCGAGCCTGCGCGCGCGTGATCCGATGCCCTCGTGGAAGGGGCTGTTTCTCATTTCCTGGACCGGCATGCGGGGTATCGTCACGTTGGCGGCGGCATTGGCGCTTCCGATGACGACCGGCACCGGCGCGCCCTTTCCCTTCCGGCCGGAGATCATCCTGATCAGTTTTACGGTCATCCTCGTCACGTTGGTGCTGCAGGGACTTTCGCTTCCGCCGATCATCCGATGGCTGCGCCTGGAGGAGGAAGATGAGCTGGAAGGAGAAGAACGATTGGCGCGAGAGCATGCGGTGACGGCAGCCTTGACCCGACTCGATCAGGTCATGACCGAGGACTGGGTGCCGATGGAGCACATCGAGCGGGTGCGGCTGCAATATCTTCGCCGGCTGGAACATCTCACTCGGATCGGGCTGGATGAGGAGGCCCGTCCCGACGGCAGTATCGAAACCGTTCAGCGTTTGCACCATGAAGTGCTCACTGCCGAGCGGATCGCCCTGATCGGCCTTCGGGATGACGGCACGATCAGCGACGAAGTGCTGCATCAGTTGGAGCAGGAACTGGATGTCGCCGCGCTGCATCAGGGGGTCGGCGAGCGCCGCGCGGGAAGGGCTCATCCCTAAATCGCGCGACGACTCCTAGCTGTTCCATTGCGGATCGCATCGACTCCATGTTGGTGTTGATATTCGGCCCGTACACCCCCGCCCTGATTCTTCTTGCGGGCATCCCCTTTCGTAGTAACCCCTCAGAGGACTGTTTCCCCGGACGACGAATCATAGATAGTGCGCACTCGACAGGGCATTTGCGGGTGGTCGCAGAGACGTCGTTGTTCCTGGCAAGCGTCGGGAAAGGGGTAAAGGAGTCCATTATGTGGGGCATACGGTTAGTGGGGATGTTCGTTGGGTTGTCGATCATCGGAGGAATGTGCGGCATGGCACGCCCTGCCTTTGCGGAGGAGGGTGACGTCGGCACCCCGGTTACAGAGGTTTCGACGGACTCGCGATGGGTGTTTTCAATTCGAGGTGGTGTTGTCCAGGGAACGCAAGATCATGTGTCCAATGGATCCCCTTCACTGGGGGGCGCGGGGAGCCTTCAGCTTCTCTACCAGTTCAACCCGCATTTTCGTTTTGGAATGACAGTCGATGGTCAACAGCAGGCACTCGATGTCAAAGGTGGGAAGGGCAAGTTCGGCGATTTGTTCACGGTGGCTGTGATGCCGACGATTGAAATGCGGCCCTTTCTCACCACCAGTGCGATTCCGTACCTTTCCGTCGGGCTCGGCATGAATTTTAATATGTTCTCTGCTGAGTCCGGAGTTCCTACGCTCGATTACAACAATACCTTCGCCGCACGCATCGCCGGCGGAGTCGATGTGCCGTTGACGGCGCATTGGAGTTTCAATACGGAAGTGGCGTGGCGTCTCAATAAGGGCGAATGGACGCAGCTGGGATATAGCGGCCGGTATGATGCGACGGCGGTGCTTGGTTTGATCGGTATTCGGTACCTCTTTTGACCTCCATCGGAAGACGCCGCATGTATCCCGATACATTCACCGAACGGTCTGCCAGAACAGAACGTACCGCCTCTCTTCTCCAATAGAAACTCGTCTCATTGCTTGACGCGCGATTCTACTCTCGGTAGGGTCGCGCCATGTCGATTGCAATCACCATAGCACAGCCGCTCGATGCGCCGACGATCGCGAAGTTGGTCGGTGATTTGTTGCGGGAAATTATGACTGCCACCAAGACGCAGGCGTTCGGATTCTCGTTCCCTGAGACCGAAGCACGGACGCGGACCTGGCTTGAAGAGGGGAGTTATACCGTGCTGCTGGCGCGGGATGATGAGCGGATCGTGGGATTTGTCGCCTTGTCGGAATGTCGTGCGCTCTATGCGGAGGGACGGTTCGGGATCATCCCGGAGTTATATGTCTGCCCGGACCGGCGGTCGCAAGGTGTGGGGGGGCAATTGGTGGCTGAGGCCAAACGTGTGGCCTGTTCGAAAGACTGGGCCAGGCTCGAAGTCACTACGCCGCCCTTGCCGCAGTTCGATCGCACGCTGCTGTTCTATGAGCGGCAGGGATTCAGCCGGTCCGGCGGACGGAAAATGAAAGTGGATATGCGATGAAACCGGTCGTGCAGGCGGATCGAACCGGTTGTGGCATTGCTGCGGTCGCGGTGCTCGCCGGGGTGTCCTATACACGCGCCAAAGCGGTGGCTGCTTCGTTAGGGATCTTCGTGTATGAGAGGTCGCTGTGGTCTGAGACGGAGCCGGTTCAGCGATTGCTCTCGCGGTTTGGCCTGCGTGCTGCACGGACGCCCACGCCGTTTTGCTCGTGGGCAGACTTGCCTGATTGCGCGCTGCTGGCCATCAAATGGCATCGTGAGGCGCATCGGCCCTGCTGGCATTGGGTCGTGTTTGTGCGTGACCGGAAACGCGAGTACGTGCTTGATTCCAAGGCCTCCTTGAGCACGCATGTGCGTGTGGATTTTGGGCGCATGCAGCCGAAGTGGTTTCTTCCCGTGAGGCGCCATTCCCACGGCACTGGTCATCCGCCGGGCAGACGCCGTCGCAAGTGAGTGCGGTTCCCTCTCCATCCATGGTAAGACAGCAGCGCGATCTTGAATCGAATCTCAGGCATTCACGGCTTCAAGAGAAAGATCACATGAACATTGCCATTATCGGTGGCGGACCAGCCGGGCTCATGGCTGCAGAAGTGGCGCTGGCCGGGGGCGCGCAGGTCGCACTCTACGACTCCATGCCCTCCGTGGGCAGAAAGTTTCTCCTCGCCGGGAAGGGTGGGCTGAATCTAACTCATTCCGATCCGCTGGACTTGTTTCTCAGCCGGTATGGCGAGCGCCGGGCGCACGTCGCTCCCTGGTTGGCCGAGTTTGGGCCTGATGCGCTGCGGACCTGGGTACGTGGACTCGGGATCGAAACCTACGTCGGCTCATCCGGTCGTGTATTTCCCACGGATATGAAGTCTGCACCACTGCTCCGCGCCTGGTTGCGGCGTTTGCGTCAGGATGGCCTGGCCATCCACGTCCGGCATCGCTGGTGCGGCTGGGATGAAAAGAGAGCCCTTCGTTTCGAGACACCGCAAGGGGCGGTGGTTGTGTGGGCGGATGCCGTGATTCTGGCACTGGGCGGGGGCAGTTGGCCGCAACTGGGGTCGGATGGTGCCTGGGTGCCGGTGCTTGCCGGGCGCTCGATCACGATTGCTCCCTTGCGACCCGCGAACTGCGGGTTCGATGTCGGCTGGACAGAGCACTTTCGAACGAAGTTCGCAGGGCATCCGGTCAAAACGGTGGGGGTGGTGGCCAAATCGCCGACTGGTGCGGTGATGCGGCGCATGGGTGAATTCGTGATCACCGAGACCGGTGTCGAGGGCGGCGTGATCTATGCCGTGGCCCCCTTTCTTCGCGATGAACTGGAGGCCACCGGCCGCGGCACGCTGCGATTGGACCTCGCGCCGGACCGTGAATTGCCGCGTCTCATCAAGGACCTCTCCCAACCGCGGGGGAAAAAGACGATGGCCACCCATTTGCAGCGGCGCGCGCATATCGAGGGAGTGAAGGCCGGGCTGTTGCGGGAGATTGTGTCGAAGGAAGATTTTGCCGACCCGACCCGCCTGGCCTCGGCGATCAAATCATTGCCGCTCACCTTGACGGCGCCGCGCCCGTTACAGGAGGCGATCAGCTCCGCCGGCGGGGTGACCTGCGAAGCGCTCGACAAGCGGCTGATGCTCAAAGCGCTGCCGGGCGTGTTCTGCGCAGGAGAAATGGTGGATTGGGAAGCGCCGACGGGCGGCTATCTGCTCACGGCCTGTTTCGCCAGTGGCCGTACCGCCGGTGCGGGGGCCTTGGCTTGGCTCGCGGAGCGCGCGGAACGTGCCAAGTCATAAGACGACTATCGACGGGGTGAGGGCCTTGGTCGTGCCGGGCATCGGCAACTCCGGGCCACGGCATTGGCAGACTTTGTGGGAGCAACACCATCCACACTGGCAACGCGTGCAGCAGCGCGATTGGGACCGTCCTGTGCTGGCGGAGTGGGTGCCGGCGCTGGAGTCGGCGGTTGCCGGGTTTCCCGCTCCCGTTGTGTTGATCGCCCATAGCATGGGTTGCCTGCTGGTCGCGCACTGGGCGCAACGAGCCCCGCTTCCAGTGCGTGCAGCCCTGTTGGTGGCCCCGCCTGATCCGCAGGCGGCTGTGTTCCCTGCCACGGCACGAGGGTTTGAGACAGTTCCGTCGGGCAGACTTCCCTTTCCCAGTCTCGTGGTCGCCAGCAGCAACGACCCATTCGGATCTGTGGACTACGCCAAGCGATGCGCGGCTGAATGGGGTAGTGTGTTCGCCGAAGCCGGCGCGATCGGTCACATCAATGCCGAGAGCGGTCTTGGCGAATGGCCCGATGGGCTCATCTTGCTCGAACGGCTGCTGGCGTCCTCGTGCTCTTCCGTACCAACCACTTGACGAGCCTTCACGGGTAATCCTGCTAGAGCAGCAGGCGCTGGTAGTCCGGGCCGTTGAGCGTTCCCGTTGTGAGATTCCAGTCGAAGAGGAAGATGGCGGATTGTTCGCATGAGAGCGACAGCAGCCGTTTCCCGCCTTGAGCCACCACACTTTCCGCCCTTCGGAAATCGAGCGTGCGGTCTTGTCCGGTTCGATTGCAGACGAACAGCGGCAGTTCCGTGTCTTTCGTGCAGCGTTCCCACTCGCCGTTCGGGCCATGGAGTCCCGGCGCCCAGGCCGCCGAAGACACGAGGACCTTGGCTCCCTGCGCCTTCAGGCTCTTGGCAATGCCGGGGGTGTAGGCATCGGCGCAAATGAGGAGGCCGATGCGGCCGAACGGCGCCAAACGAAATGCGGTCGCCTCTGTGCCTGGGGTAGACCAGGCCTCGGATCCGACGCGCAATGCGTTGATCTTCCGGTGGCGGCCCGCAATTCGTCCATCGGAGCCGATGGCAAAGACCGTGTTGTAGAGCTGCTGAGACCGTGGATCTTTTTCCGGCTGTGAGAGGAAGAGGGTGACGCGGAGCCGTGCGGTGAGACGGCAGATCCTGTTCATCCAGTGGTCCGGTTGCGGCGCGATCCAATCCGTCCCGAGTGTATCGGCGAAGGTGTAGCCGCTGACCGCCAGTTCCGGAGTGATGATGCAACCGGCTCCTGCGCAGGCCGCCTTGGTGATGGCTTGTGTGAGGAGGTGGCGGTTCTGCGCGAGCGCCCCCGGAATCGGGGCCAGGTGCAAGAAGGCCATTCGAAGAAGAGATCCGGTCATCGGTTCCACGTCATGATGCGTCTGTCTCGAATTACTGCCGGTTGAGGAGTGTACCATAGCCTGCTCGGTTCAGCCTCTCCCGGGCGCTGTGACTTGTGTCCGTCGCGTCTGCTGCGTACAGTGGAGGGAGAGAGCTCTCCGGCATGCATGACACCATGGACGCGCTGCTACCAAAACGAACCGGCCGGCTGATGATGTCCCTGCTGCTGGGACTGGCGATCTTTTCGGTCTGTGCGCTGTTCGCTCTGCCCTGGCTCTTGAATCGTCCTGCGACTATGGCGGCCGTACTTCAGGAGTTCGAAGCGCGGACGGGGCATCGGATCTCCATCGAGCACTCGCATGTGGAGATCTTTCCGTCGCCCCGGGTGACACTGATGCAGCCCCGGCTGTATGAATCCGCCTCCACCATGCCCTTGGTGTTTGCAGAACGGGTGGAGATCGCGCTGCAGTGGATGCCGCTCCTGGATGGGCGCATCGTCGCCAAGGATTTAGTCATCGACCGGCCTCACATCACCATCTACCGGTTGCCGAATGGGAACTGGTCCCTTCGCAAGGAAAATTCACCCGCCTCTTCTTCTGATTCGAGTCGACCGTTTGCGTTATTGCAGGTCGTGAGGAATATGCTGGCGGTTCACGGGATGGTGACGCTCATCGATGAGTCGGCTTCCACGTCCACGCCGCTGAACATCATTGTGACGCAGGGGGCACTATCGAGTGAAATGTTGGGTCGCCGTGCGAGGCTGCATCTGTCGGGAGAGCTTCCGCAGGAAGGCGGGCGCGCGGCTTTCCTGTGGGAAGGTTCGATTACGGAAAACGACGATGGTGAAAGAATGCAGGCGGAAGGAGATTTGCGGCTCCATCGGCTGAATGTGCGTCATGCGTTGTCCTCTTGGATGGGCGAGGGCAGGATCACCGATGGTTTTTCGCAACCTGCGCAATTGACGGCCCACCTCCGATGGAAGCCTGGAGTGGCGGGATATGATCTGTTTGCCGATGACGTGAGGGCCGAGTTGGCGGATGTCTCCTTGCAGGGGGCCGGGGCGATTCTGGATATCGGAACGGCCCAGGCACGATTTTCATTCACGATGTCCGCACCCCCGGTGACTGCCGCGCGCCTCATGAGTGAACTGCCTTCCGCCTGGATGTCGAAAGAATTGCGGGCGCAGTTCGCGGATCATGCTGTGGAGGGGTTGATCACGCTGCAGTCCTTGTCGATTGCCGGGGAAATCACCCCGGAGATACGGCCGCGCATCAACGGCCTGCTGGCGATTCGAAACGGCCGATTCACGCTTGGTCGGCAATACCCTCCGGTCGAGGCGCTGTCCGTGAGTATGGCGTTCGAGGCAGATCAATTGCGTATGACGGAGGTGCGCGCGCAATGCGGTCCCATTCGCCTGGCAGGGCGGGATCTGCTGATCACGCAGTGGGCGACCGACCCGCATCTCGATGTGAACATCACAGGCGCGGCACCGGTGGCTGGCTTGGTGGACATGGTGCGCCGTCTGGATGACTTTCCGTTGTTGCGAGATCTGGTGACCAAAGTGGAGGAACCAACCGGGGATGTCGAAATGATTGCCCATGTGAGGGGACGACCGCTCAGCGGGCAACCGCTGGCGCTGGTCGATGCTGATCTCCGGCTAGAGCGGGGCGGGGGACACAGTGCTGTCTTGCCGATGCCGGTGCGGCAGGTGGAGGCGCACGTCACCGTCACACCGACCGTGGTGGCGATCGAGCATCTTGATGGGTGGTTCGGCCCGGCAGCATTCCAGACTCACGGTTCCATAACGCTGGCTGACGGTAAAGTCTATTCCAATATGACGCTGGCGATGAGTATGGAGGCGTCGGAGCTGCACGCCTGGCGAGTGGAGCAGGCCGGAGAAGAGTTCATTCCTGAGATGGACGGCACCATTCGATTGCGCGCGGCTCTCACAGGTTTGATCGGAAATCCGCGAATCAAGGGCAGGATTGATCTCGGGCAAGCCGGGGTACGTCTGCAGCATTGGTTTACCAAGCCGCAGCAGGCTCCCGCCGCGATTGATTTCGAAGGGCAACTCTCTCGAGGTCACCGTCTGGTGGTCCGGCATGTCGGCATCGGATTGCCTCCCATCACGATTTCCGGATCCGGCAGCATCGATTTGGACGGGGAACGAGAGTTTTCGGCGCATGTATCGTCCGGACGGATTGCCGTCGGCAGACTGCCGAAAGGCATCGTGTTGGGCTCCGTTCGGGCCGGCACATTGGATGCCACCCTCGATATGGAAGGCCGGATGGCAGACCGTGCGTCCTGGCGTACCTCCGGTCAAATCCGATTCGATGACGGCACGATCAAGGTGGAGGGGTTTGATGAACCGATCCGGGACGCGTTCGTAACGCTGCGCTTCGATCAAGATCGGATTCATATTCCGCGCATGGCGTTTCACGTGGGGGCGAGCGATCTCCGGATCTCCGGCTCCATCGCGCAATGGGCCGATCATCCGAAGGCCCGCCTCGTCGTGGAGTCGTCTCAAATCGATCTTGCCGCATTCGAACGGTCTCGGCCGCGCCCATCGCCGGCCGCTCGCCAGCGATCTTCAGACCCGCTCTGGACGGAGACCACGCTGAATGCGTTTCTGTTTGCTGATCATGTGTATTACAAGAAGTTCCTGCTCACCGATCTCTCGACAAAAATTACTTGGGATCAGGGACTGCTGACGGTCGAGCGGATCAGCGGGGATACGAACGAGGGCCAGCTTGGAGGGCAGGTAAAGATCCGCACGAAGAACGGACAGATAGAGCAAGCTCGCAGCACGTTTCGCGCCAGCGGCATTCCGGTCGAGCGTGTCTTGTCGCCGTTTCAGGAGAAACCTATGCTGTCAGGCTGGCTGACTACGTCAGGGAAGGTTCAGGCGGAATTTGAGCGAGGTGTGCTCTTGCCTGCCGCGTTGACCAGTCGTCAGCCGCTTCAACTTCTGGTCGAAGACGGACGGATGCATCAAGTTCCGGTGCTGTCCACTCTGCTGTCCCTGTTGAACCTGCCGGCTGTATTGCAGGGCCAGGTGAACCTCGAGAGAGAGGGCCTGCCGTTCGATCGGCTCAAACTGGCGGGGTCTCTCCACAACGGCGTGGTTCATACGAAAGAATTTTTGCTGGATAGTCCTGTGCTCAAAATCAGCGGGACGGGGCGATATGACATCCTGGCGGATGAATTCGACATGGTGCTCGCCACCAGCCCGCTCGGATCGTATGCTGCGATCTTGAAACGCATTCCTCTGTTCGGGCAGCTCCTGTCAGGGGATCGCCAGGGGTTTGATACCGCCGTATTTGAGCTGAAAGGATCGGCAAACAAGCCGCAGTTGCGCTACCTCCCTGCGGAATCGCTGATGACGGGCGTGAAAGGGACGGCTCAGTTGGCCTTCGATATTTTGGTCAACGCCATTACGTTGCCGCAAAAAGCCTTTTCGATTGTGGAAGAAGGTGTGATCGGCGCGGAGGAGGAAGATTTCTGACGTCCGATTCAGGCGGCCACGTGTCACGGCGCAGGGTCGGCGCGAATCTCCAGATCGTTCTTCACGCGCCGCACCCCCTTCACCTGGCGCGCCAGTTCAGCCGCTCTCGCTTTCCGCTCGGCCTTATGCACCGTGCCGGTCAGCGTCACGGTGCCCTCCTCGGTGGTCACGAGGATGCCGGATAGACCGCCCTGCTGATCCTCAACCAACTTCGCTTCGACATTCGTGGAAATCACGGCGTCTTTCGGACTATCCGGCAACGTGGAGGAGACCGGCAGCAGGCATCCGGCAGAGAGGCCCCACAAAAACATTATTAACAGTAACCGGCGGAATGAGCGCATGGGGTTCGCGGGTATCGGCGTCTCCATGAAAGTCGTCTCGGATCTTGGCATAGCGGTGCCTCTGGTTTCCATGCCGAGTTTTGCGATTGCGCCTTCCGGTTCGCAACGGGCATCATGCGGCGGCAACAAGCCCTCCGTTGAAAGGTGAGGTGAGATGGCAGAGCCGGTGGCGGATATTTGTGTAATTGGAGCGGGAGCAGCGGGACTGGCGTCCGGGATTTTTGCGGCTGAGCTTCAGCCAGCACTCCGGGTTGAATTGGTAGACGGCGCCACGAGCATCGGAGCAAAAATTCTTGTTTCAGGCGGGGGGCGCTGCAACGTGACGCACGATGTTGTCTCGACGGACGATTTTTGGGGCACGCGCCATCTCGTGCGCAATGTGCTGGCGGCATTTCCGGTGCAGGACACCGTCGCGTGGTTTGCCTCCATGGGTGTCGCACTGAAGCGCGAAGAGACCGGTAAACTGTTTCCGGTCACCGATAAGGCCAGGACCGTGCTCGATGCGCTCCTGGCGCGGAGCCGTGAACTGGGCGTGGTCTTGCGGCCGGGGCATCGCGTGGCGAGTATCGAGCGCAGGAACGGATCGGAGCAAGCCGGCATGGAAGACCTGCCTCGGTTTGCGATTCGTCATCAGCGTGGCGAGATATCTGCGCGCCGGGTGATTCTGGCCACCGGCGGGCAGTCTCTGCCGCGCACCGGAAGTGACGGAGCGGGTTACGGACTCGCGCGTCGTTTGGGCCATCACGTCACGCCGACCGTGCCGGCATTGGTGTCGCTGATGCTGGATGAACGCTGCGTTCACGCCGAACTCTCAGGTCTGTCACAAGAGGTGGAGATGCAGACGTTGGTGGAAGGGCGAGCTGTCGATCGGAGGACAGGCAGTCTGCTCTGGACACATTTCGGGATCAGCGGACCGGTCGTGATGGATGCCAGTCGATTTTGGTGTCTCGCCAGAGAGCGCGGTGAAACGGCGGAAGTCTACGGAAATTTCCTGCCCGGCCGGAATGCGGAACAAGCGAGGGAATGGTTCCTTGCGCAGGCTGCCGGGACCCCACGCCGGTCCCTGCTGAAGCTGCTTGCAGAGTCGTTGCCGGAACGGTGTGCCGAAGTGCTCTGCCGTCACGCCGGAGCCGACCCGCAGCAGGCCTGCGCGCAGGTGCCGCGTACCATCCGGGATCGTCTCCTCATGACACTGACTCGATTCCGTTTTCCTGTCGTGCGTGATCGCGGGTGGAATTTCGCCGAAGTGACAGCCGGCGGGATTCCATTGGAAGAGATCAATTTCCGTACGATGGAATCCAAGCTGGTGCCAGGCCTGTATCTGGTCGGGGAGGTGCTCGACTGCGACGGCCGGATCGGCGGGTTCAACTTTCAATGGGCCTGGGCGACCGGACGGGTGGCGGGCCGTGCGGCGGCGGCGAGTCTGGCAGGGTAGGCACCACTCCGCCGTCAGTTGAATTCATAGCCTACGCCGAAAATCACGGCTTCATCGTTTTTCTTCCGCCCCGGTGCCGGTTGTGTATTCAACCGGTAGTCATATTCGACGTTGAAGAAAAGGTTTTTATAGACGGTGATTCGGATCCCTTGATCGGCGTTGAATCGGACCGCATTGCCCTCATTGATGTCCCAAAACAGTTCGTGACGGTGAAACACCTTCACTCGATCCGGCCAAATGGTGTGTTCCATCCGCAGACTCCATCGGCCGGATGGAGTCTCGGTGCCGGGTGCGGTCGTGAAATGTTCGTTCACATAGGCGAGACCGGCAGAGACCGAAAGCGTTGTGCGGCTGCTATCGAGAAACTGATAACCCAAGCCGCTTCCGATCGTAGAACGGAGTTGTAAGTTCTGAAGCGTGTCTTTCTCGAGCATGCCGAATGATTCGATGAATACCTTCTTGCTCACGAAGAAATCATGTTTCAGGCTGGCCATGGAGTTCCTGGCCGTGATTTGATCGCCTGCCTGACCATAGTTGTATTTTCCCTCGATCAACAATCGCTGCTGGTTCGCGATGACGGTCAAACGGGCGGCCCCGTTGAAGGCCTTCGCGCTACTGTTGCCGGACGTGCTGTTGCCTCCGACCGTGATGGTCCCTGCCACCCTCACCGGGTTCAGATTGATGGCCGTGACCTGGGCCAACGGGATCAAGCCATCGGTCTTCAACTCCGATACCTCCACCACGTCGTCGGTTCCGTAGAAAAAATCCCGCAACAAGTCGTGCGCCTTTCCCGGAGCGAGAACTTTCAAGGGGCTGTGGGATGAGAGGTGCTGAACTTTTCCCCAATCGAGTTTGATCTCGCCGCCATAGTCCGTTTGCAAGGTCAGCACTTTTTCTTCCATTTTGACGATCGTCCCTGTAAGTCGATCTCCGTTGGACATGACCACTTCATCCGCCCATGCATGCGCGGTGATCAGGAGCCCGGTCATGAGAAAGATCCATCGCCAGAGCGAGGGGGAGACATGTTTAGCGTACATGGGCGTTGAAGCGTAACTGAATGTGCGGGCAAGTCACCGTGCCGGATTTCGTGTGGCCTCAGGTGCGACCAGCCACACCCTAATGGAGTGCCTCCTGAAGTTGCAAGAAAATGAGGCAAGAAAATGACGGGAAGATGTGATGCCGCCGCCGGCTATTTCGCGATCGTAATGCTGGGGACGCCGCTGCGCGACACTTCTGTGACGGTCATCTGGAACAGTTGGTACAAGAGCTTGAAGGCCTCGCGGTTCCATCGGGCAAGGGGGCCGGTGATGTTGACGGAGTAATACTTGCCATGGGACCGCACGGTCATATCTGATTCGGGCGGGCTGGAGTCTTGGACGAGTAAGTCCATGGTTCTGACCGGATTATCCATAAAGGGTGGTGTGCGGCTGTCTTTCTCGACCGCATATTCCGGTTCTTCGTCCACCGACTGCGCCAGAAAGTTCAGCATGGTGTTGAAGCTGCGAAGCCGGAACTCGCCTTTCAGCGGCCACTCTCCCCCATAGTGCCCCGGACGAATGTCGAATGACACATCGTTCATGGGGCGTTGTTCTGCTTCCTCGTGCAGCCGGACACGCTCCTCGTGCGGGAGTGTGTTGGGATCGTAGTTCGTGATGAGAATCCGTCCGGATACCGGTTTGCGCAGGCGATAGGTTTTCTGTTGCGGATCGTAGTTGACCAGATAGTCCTGCTCCAGCGCTTTGAAGCCTTCGGCCGTCACGGACTCGGCCGGAATGGTCCAGGTGCGTTCGAACAGCATGGATTCCGCATAGAGGCGATTGGCATCCTGAATGGCGGAAATATGCAGCACCGCCTTCCGGAACATCTCATACCCCGGTTTATCGGTCGGGTTGTTCCGGTAGGCGACATCCTCCCCGTGATCGTTCACTCGAAGCTCTTTTGCCATCAGACGCAGCAGAAGATCGATATCCCCGCCTTGTCGCAGGAGGAGCGTGAATTTGGTTTCTTGGAAGGGCGTCAGCAGGCGCCGCGTGAACTCTTCTCCGTCAATCGGCGCAATGCTGATCGTAGGATTTTCCGCGACGCTGCCGCCGAAGACCGGGAGGAGGGTTGTGCCGGATTCTCCGGTCAATGCCGGGGTCGCTCCGGCATTGACGCGGAAATCGAAGGTGGCGGCGATGTTCGAGACGCCCGTAAAGTGGACCGGCTGATGGTGATGCGCGCGCGCGATATTCAGCAGCAGCTGCTTGGAAATGGCATCCGTTATGGCCTCATCGTAGGAGACGACGGCGCGTGTCAGCGTCGGTGGCGAGAGACAGCCGGCCAGGTTCAAGGCGGCGCCAAGGCCGATCAGGTAGCGCAGCAATACGGAAGAAAGCGTCATACGCATCGAGGTTGCCGATGAATGCGGCTTATCAGCAGCGTTTCTAGCATACCTATCACAGGAAGCCTAGGGCCGCGACAGGCGTCCTGGTTGCATCCTACTCACCTGGTCATCCTTCTGTATGCGGGGTTGCGGCTCTGCTCGCCACGGAGCGGCGATTTGTTTTATCATCGGATACCGTGATAACCAAGAGCAGAATGAGAGCCTTACACATGCGGCATTCCGTTTGGGTCAGTGTGATGACGCTGCTGTGCCTGGCCGGATGCGGCAGTTCGGCCAAGCTTATGTCCGGGCTCAGCATCGAGGAATTGAAACCGGTGCCGGGTATTCTGGCGAGCGCCAGACTCGTGAAAGGGACGATCCGCAGCATCACCGGCGATCGCGTGGAAGTGGAGACCGGGGAGCGGGCTCCTCGGTATCTGTCGCTGGAAGCCGGTGGCGACGAAGCCCGTGGATTGAAGGTCGGCGGGGCCGTGGAGATCATGGTCAACGACCAGGACGACATCGTCGCCTACCAACGTCCGGCCGAGACGCCGCCGACGAAAGTGTTTCGCGGATCGTTGGGCAAGGTGTTCAATCCGCAAAAGGAACGCGTCACGATTCGCCTCGATACCGGCCGTGATGTGGGGTTCTACGCGCGGTCTGTGACGATGGAGAAACTCGCCGCGCTGGAGGTCGGAGAAACGGCCGACTTCGCGGTCGATCGCGCCTATTTGCTCGTCGATGTATTATCGCTGGGGAAGCCTCGTGATTTAGGCGTCGGCTCCTCCTTGCCTGCGCCGCAGCGCCGCGTGGAGGGCGCGTTTGTGACGATCGGCGACGGCCGCATGCGGCTCAGGATGAAGATCGACGACATTCAATCCTTTCCCGTGCGTCCCCTGCTGCAACCGGCCATCGAGCAGCTGAACCCCAATGAGACCGTCGCGATTTATCTCGACGGGCAAGGGCAGGTGATCGATATGGTGCGGACGGCCCGCCGGTGACGCTTGTCAGCGGCGGCGGGGAAGCTTCACGATACGGGTGATGATCCAATCGTTGAGGCGATCGGGAAGGAGGAGGGCGAGCCACGAACGAATCGCGGCGTCGGAGCCGACGAGGTACCGTGTGTTCGGCCAGCGGGATCGCAGGGCATGCGCCACCGCCGCAGTGACGACGTTCGCCGGTTGGGCCTGTTCGCCGGCTGCCGTGGCGGCTTCCTTGATACGGGTGAAGCCTTCCTTATACAGGGTCTTGAGGTCCTCGCTCCAGGTGGCATCCCAGGTATCGACTTCTTTTCGGGTCTTCCTCCAAATGGGCGTCGCAATGGCGCCCGGCGTAATCAGGGCGACGCGGATGCCCCATGGTTGCAGTTCGAGGCGGAGGGCATCGGTGATCGCTTCCAGCGCATGTTTGGAGGCAGCGTAGGGGGCCATGAAGGGCATGGAGGCTCGTCCGGCGATGGAGCCCATGTTGATGATGCGTCCTCGTCCCTTGCGGATCAACGGCAGGAACGTCTGGGTGACCGCGATCAGTCCGAACACATTGATCTCGAATTGACGCCGCCAATCGGCCAGCGGCAGCAGTTCGATGGGACCGGCCACGCCGATGCCGGCATTGTTCACCAGGCCCGCAAGGCCGCGGTCGCCCACCATGGCCGCGACCGTGTGGCTGGCGGCTGCGATCGACGCAGAATCGGTGACATCGAGACGAATGGGCATCAGGCGCGGACCGGCTTGCCGCTGCAGCCTCTCGCCGTCTGCGGGATCACGGACACCGGCGAAGACACGGTACCCGAGTGTGTCCAACGCGAGGGCGCAAGCCGCTCCGATGCCGGACGATGCCCCGGTAATAACCACGGAATCTGAAAGCGAAGAGGCTGAAAACCAGGTCGGCATGTCGCGCATTCCTTGTGTCTGGCCGCGTACCCTACCATACTTTGCGGTGCGGCCCTACTGTCAGATGCGTCCGGTGGCATACGTGACGGGATGAGCTACCGGCGCAGGGCACGCCGGAACATGAGTGATGAAAGGAGCACGTATGCACAGCGAGGGATGGAAGCGAGCGTTGCTGGTCATCGTGGGGCTGAGTGTGGCTGCGTGTGTGTCTCCCCTGAGCGGCGGATCGGGCGGGACAGTCGCCAGTTCTACGGGCAAGCTCGTGACGGTGCAGCCTCGGGAAATCGACGACGTGTTAGATAATCCCGGGATGGGGTTTGCCGACTTTCACTTCGGTTTCGGCCGTCCGCCCAAGGCCGATGAATATCCGCATACGACCGTGGCGTATTTCCGTTGGCCCTGGGCCGAGCTGGAGCCGGCGGAGGGCCAGTATAATTTTGCGTTGGTGGACGGGATCATCGCCCAGGCGAAGGCCAAGGGGGAGACACTCGCCATCCGGATCGTCTCCGAGTACAAGACCGGCACCCCGCAATGGCTGCTCGATAAGGGGGTCGGCAGCGTCAAGGAATCGGACGGCATTTTCCCCGACTATAACCATCCCATTTTTCTCGACTACCATGAGCGGCTCATCCGCGCCTTCGGCAACCGGTATGGCCGATCGCTCGACATCGATCATGTGGATATCGGATCGGTGGGTTGTTGGGGCGAATGGAATACGGCCTGCTGTGGGGGCGTGGAGGCGCAGTGCAAGGCCTATTATCCCAGTGAGGCCAATCAGGTCGCGATTACGGATTGGTATCTCAAATATTTTGCCGGCACTCCGCTCGTGATGTTGCACGGCGGGCAACTGAAATATGCGACGACGCGAGGGGCCGGCTGGCGAGGGGATTGTTTCGGAGACTACGGCTATTTCAGTCCCGATTGGAATCACATGGAACATGCCTACGCGCCGGTGTTGGAGGAGCCGGCGATCGCCGATGCGTGGAAGCGCGGGCCGGTGCAGATGGAAGTCTGCGGCTATATCCATGAATGGTACGAGCGGGGATTCGATCTCGACCGGATCCTGGAGAAGGGGCTTGAATGGCATGTCTCGGTGTTGAACGCCAAGTCGAAGCCGGTGCCGGCCGCATGGCGGCCCCGCTTCAATGAGTTTCTGAAGAAGATCGGGTATCGATTTGTGCTGCGCGAGCTGACCCATCCGGGAGTGAGCGGCGCGGGTGAGTCGATCGTCATTCAATCACGGTGGGAGAATAAAGGCGTGGCGCCGATCTATCATGCTTGGCCGCTGGCGTATCGATTGCGGTCCGGCACAGACCAAGTCGTGGCGCAGTGGATCAGTTCTGCCGATCTGAAGCAGTGGCTGCCTGGACCCCCGCACCGGGCCGAGGATACGGTGGTGTTGCCCAAAACTGTTCTTGCCGGTTCGTATACGTTGGATGTGGCGATTCTTTCCGAAGATGCCCGCTCTGCAATGGTCGAGGTAGCGATCGAGGGCAAACGAGCGGACCGGTGGTATGCGGTATCACGTCTCGAGATTCGCTAGGCGTTCGGCGCCGCGCCGGGTAGTCGGATTTGAGCGGAGGTGATGGGGCGGAGAGCAGTCGGACGTGAACGGCGTCTCTATACCGCCAGGGCCGGTGCCGCTTGCTCAAGGTGGAGCACCGTCATCACCTGGTTGCCGTTCCCGCGGTACTCGATGGAATCGAAGCTGACCTTGTTGGCCATGGCGATTCCGCGTCCGTGGGTATCAAAGGCGCGTTCAGGGTCGAAGTCCAGGTATTTTTTCCAGTCGAATCCGTTCCCTTGATCGGTGATGTGTAATGACAGTCCATGCGGCTGGCGGGAAAATTTCGCCGTGGCGACACGCGAGGAGTAAGGGGGCGAGCTCAGCCGATGGGCGATTTCCTCCTCCAGCTTATCTTCCTCGATGAGGCGTGACTTTTCCTTGTATCCGATGCTCAGGTTGCCGTGTTCGATCGCATTCAAGGTCAATTCGAGGATGCCGGTGACCACTCGATGGGCATCGGGATAAGCGTGCGCGAGCAGCATGGCCAAGTTTCTCGCTTCCTCGGGCGTTTTGAAGTGGAATGTTCCGGACTCCAACAGGCGCATGGTCGTCGTGGTCCGGCGCAGATCCTGCCGAATGTCGAGATAGCTGATATGGTCGCGGACCGCGGCATCAACGATGGCTTGCAGCGTCGCTTGGTCGAACGGTTTAGCCAGATAATAGTAGGCTCCTGCCTGTAGTCCTTCCAGGGTCTGTTGATGTGTCGAAGCCGCAGTCTGCATGATGACGGGAATCTGGCTCAGCGCCTCATGGTGTTTCATCTTGTGGAGGACTTCCATCCCATCCATCCCGGGCATGATGCGGTCGAGCAGCACGGCGTGGAAGCGATCGGGCTCAGCTTCCAACATATCCCAGGCTTGCTGGCCTCCTTGCGCGGTGGTGCAGCGATATTGACGATCGGGAAGAAACTCCATCAGAATCTTCAGGTTCAGTGGAGAGTCATCGACGAGTAACAGCTCTGGTTGAGGGAAGATCATAATATGGAGCACCTCCGGTTGCCGGCCAAGCTATCGGGGGAGAAGGCGTAGGGTGTGGCCTCACATCGCAATGTAAGGCCCTGCTATGTCTATCGGAGGTCTCTGAAGAATACTTAAGTGAGAAAGGGGAAAACACCGCGGAAGGACTCTTCGGGGGCGTAGACCCCGGAAGAGCCCGTTCAATAGAGGCTATGGCTTGACGATATCCAGCAGTTCCACTTCAAAGACCAGGGTGGCTCCGGGCTTGATCACCGGGGGTGACCCACGGTCGCCGTAGGCGATGCCGGACGGGCAGACGAGCTTGCTCTTGCCGCCGACCTTGATCAACTGTACCGCTTCGGTCCAACATTTGATCACCTGGTTCAGCGGAAAGGTGGCCGGTTCGCCACGTTTCACAGAGCTGTCGAAGACAGTTCCGTCGGTCAGGGTGCCATGGTAATGAACCTTGACCGTATCCGTGGCTTTCGGACTTGCGCCTTTGCCTTCCTTGATCATCGTCACAATGGCGCCCGATTCCGTCTTCTTGGCGCCAGGTTCCGCCGCCGCTTTGGCCAGGAATGCAGCGCCGGCTTTCTTCTCGACGTCGGCCAGCGCATTGGATCGGACCTGTTGCATCTGCTGAATCTTCGGCCCGTACACATTCATGTCCACCTTCTGTGAGCGCTTCAGCACGCCGTCGGCCAGACCGGCCTTGACGAATTCGAGTTCGGACTCGTTCAGCGTGAAGGGCATCAGCGATTGGCTGATGGCTGCCCCCAGGGCATACAAGGTTTTCTGCTCATCGTTGGCCGGTTCGGGGGCCGCGGCCCAACTAAGCGAGGACATGAGAAGCACCACTGCGAAAACGGCACCGGTCACATGACGCATAGAGGATCCTTTCTGCTGAACAGCATGACTGGCTCACCATATGCCAGGGAGCCACTGCGGCTCAAGAAAATTCTTGGGCAGGCGGCTGAAAACGGCCTCCCGCGTCGTTCTCGGTTGCGACGCTCACTCGACGCACCCGGAGGGCACGCCTCATTCGTGTCGCGCCTTGCGGCCTCGTTGGACGACCATTGTGAGCCACCTGCTCAGATCGTGCGGACGCGTCTGTCGCCTTGCCGAATGAAAGGCTTGTCCGAAGCATAGGAAGGGTAACTACCTCGTCTGTTTCAGTTGCATGTTGGATGTGCGGCTCGGCCGATCAGGAGAATGCGTCTCTTCCGTGAGGGCTTTCGAGATCCAGTTGCGGTCCGATGGGCACGATGCGGGTCGGGTTGATGTCATCATGCGTGACATAGTAGTGACGCTTGATATGGTCGACATTGACCGTTTCGGCGATGCCGGGCACCTGATAGAGGTCTCTAAGGTAGCCGGACAGATTCGGGTAGTCGATAATGCGGCGGACATTGCATTTGAAATGCCCGTGATACACGGCGTCGAACCGGATGAGTGTGACGAAGAGCCGCCAATCGGATTCGACGAATTGCGCGCCGAAGAGATAGCGGCGTTGGCTGAGCCTGCGGTCCAGTTCATCGAGCGCCGCAAAGAGTGATCGCGCCGCCTGTTCGTAGCCGCGCTGAGAAGTCGCGAATCCCGCCCGGTACACGCCGTTGTTCACCTGCTCATAGAGAAACGTGTTCATCGCATCGATGTCCGCGCGGAGCGCCGCAGGGTAGAGATCCAGCGCACTCGCAGTGAAGCGGTTGAACTCCGCATTGAACATCCGCATGAGATCGTCGTCGGAATTGCTCACGATGCGTTTCGTGACGATATCCCACAATACCGGCACGGTGACGCGGCTGTTGTAGGCCGGGTCCGTCAGGCGATAGGCTTCGCTCAGGAAGCGAAATCCATTGATCGGATCGATGGAGTGGCCTTGTCCGTTGCGAAAGGCCCAGCCCTGCTCGTCGCGAATGGGATCCACCACGGTCATCCCGATGACCGATTCCAGCTGCTTGAGCTTTCGGACGATGATGGTGCGATGCGCCCAAGGGCAGGCCAGGGAGACATACAAGTGATAGCGTCCGGAGGCGGCAGGAAAGCCTGATCGACCGTCTGCGGTCACCCACTGGCGGAATGCGTCATCCTGCCGTCTGAATTCGCCCGTTTCGGTCTGCTCGTTCGGAAACTGAGGCTGTGTGGTCATTGCTTGATTCTCCTTGGGCGTTCCACCTTAGTCAATTTCAGCGAGTGACGTCAATCGCGAGTTTTGCCGACGATGTGGTGCACTGTGTTACTTGCGCTCGGGCGGCTGAGCTTGGCGAGGGGCTGAGAGATCCCATCCGACTGAAAAGAACACGAGGAGCCCGGCGCCGGTCGTCTGCTTCGTGCGGGCGCTGGTTTCCCGCGGAGGCAACGGCTCATTGGCAATGATGCCGTCTCCCAGCACACGGGTATCCAGATCCAGGGTACCGCCGATGCCGAAATTGACACTGTACCGATCGTGTTGATGCGGCCGGTATCCCACCATGAGGCCGCCTCCTACGGCATTGATGATCCGGGATCCCGGCGCCACGGCGAGAAATGGCCCCCAGCTCCATCGTTGTTCGTCCCACCGATCGATCCAGAGATGGACTTCCGGCATCACGCGCACCAGATCGTTGCGTTCATCGTCGATGCGTACGATGCGGTTTGATGCCACGGAGACGGACTCCACCCGCCGCGGTCCGAGGTTATGAGTCCAGCCCAAGCCCAGACCGAATCCCACGTTCTGAAAAAGCCAGGGGGCAGGAGAGGCCTTCGCCGTTGGTTCCTCCGGGCGGCTATAGACGATGGCTGGTGATGTTTGTTCCTCCCTGCGAACCATGGGCCACGCGTTCTCCCCTGCCGATGGGGATGGTGGTGTTGGAGGAATGGTAGGGCTGCGAGGGCCGGTTTCAACAGGCGACGGAGCCTGAGCAACTGTGGTCGGTGGAACCGCCGGTTCGCGCGCTGTTTGTTCTGTGCCACTCTCTCGATGATCCGGCGGCAAGTGAGTCGGTACGATCGTGCGTGGAGAATCTTCTGTCGCAGCCGGTGACGGGGGTGGGATCGGTCGAGCGCTGTCACTGTCGAACGGCGGCGCCGTCTGGATCAGTGGAGAGATGGAGGGCTGCACCGATGCCTGCATGGTTGCTCTTGATGTGCCCGAGTCCTGACGAACGGCTGCCTGTGGCGCCGGTGCGGGGATGTGTGGTTCAGGGTTTGGTGGCAACGGTGGCGCCGTGGCGGGTGGTTTCGGAGTCGGTATCGGTTGAGTGTCAGGTGAAGCTGGCGCGGTCAATGTTGGGTGTGCCGGCGCTGAACCGGTTGGCGCAGATGTTTCTCGGGAATTACCATCTGTCGCGTCTGGAGTAGCGGCTGCCGGATTGGATGGTGGAGCGGGTGGCTGCCCAGAGAGAAGAGCCGGCGCTTCCTTGGGTTGATCCAGAGGCGATGGGGGCGTGGTGACCTCACTGGGATTGCGACGTGGGCCCGAGTCGATGTCGGCAGGCGTCGTAACGATGGCCTGACCGGTATCGAGTGATCCTTCTGCAGGCGCTTGGGGATGTGGGGGAGAGACGGCAGTCGGTGTAGCATGAACAAGCGGCGCGCTGAACGCCTGTTGCAGCGGGGCATTGTCGCTCTCCATGGCCAATACCACCGGAGTCCTTCCTCCGCTATCCTGCATCTGCGGATCAGCTCCCGAACGAAGCAGCCGGTGAATCACCGTGGCTTGTCGCGCCAAGCGGTCTGCGCGGGATTCGCCGGCCGTTTCCCAGAAACGTCTGACTGCTTGGTGAAGTGGAGTAAATCCAACCCCGTTCCGGATGGATGTCTGCCCCCCTGCGGTGAGGAGCGCTTCGACGCAGGGCAGATGGCTTTGCAGGCTGGCTTCGTGCAGCGCGGTGTTTCCCTCCCGATCGCGGGCGTCTACTTCCGCGCCTTGATTCAAGAGCAAGAGGACGAGCGTAAGGTTGCCCCTTGCTGCCGCGGTGATGAGCGGCGTGGCTCCTCGGGCGTTGCGGGCTTCGATATTGGCTCCGCGGTCGAGTAAAACCTGGGTCCTGGTGGGCGTGCTTTCGGTGAGGGCGATATGGATCGATTGTTCCGCGTCGGCGCCGGTGACGACGGGCTTTGCCCGTTTCTCAATGGGACGAGCATCACTGACGGACCAGCATCCGCACATCAGGAAGAGGATGGCGCAGGTAACGCCGGTGCTGTGGTGCAAGCGACCCACGGGGCCCCAACAAAGACGAATCAGGAGGTTGCCATGCGGACTGTATGGTTTAGCATACAGTCCGGCGCGACGTCATCAGCAGTTGTGGGATGAAAAAGGCGGAATCGAAGGGGGGAAGGAAATAGATCGGCGGACGAGCCTCTCGCTAAGTGGCTCGTCCACCATATAGGTAGCGCAAGAACAGGTTCGTCACAGGCCTACCAGCGACGATGCCAGCGTCCATAGTAGGGCCGGTAGTAACGCGGCCCCCAGGCATAGGGCCGCGCATAAAACGGGGAGCCGTATAGCCAGGGGCGGCCGAGATACAAGCCAAAGCCGACGGAGGGGTATCCGTACAACAAGCCGGGGGCAATTCCGGGGGAAACGTACGTGTAGGTGGAAGGAGCGGACGATTGTTGCGCCATTTGCCGCTGCAAGTCAGCCGTCATGGCGCTTTGCCGGTCGGCTTGATCTTTCAGCTGACCGACGGTGCTTTGCTGGAGCTGGACTTCCGCCTCCAGCTTCGAGATTTTTTCTCGTTGGATTTCGATAAAGGCCTGCAGGCATCGAGTGTGGGCATCACCCGTGTAGTTCGAACATTCCCAGGGACCGGACGATTCTGCGCCAAACACCGGCAGTGCGAACAACAGGGCGCTCAATCCCATTACGAGAGAGGCAAACCATTGCCGAGGGGATTCCAATCGGTGAGTCCTAAGACGTACCATGACGCTCCTCCCTGGCTAGCTATTGACAGCCTAGCATGGCTTTGCCGGTGAAGACCAGATCCGGCTCGTAGAGAATGAAACGGATGACTGCTTCGTTGGTTGACAGCGACGGCGCAGGAATATGTGCCAGTCTCGCAGGCACGATACGCAAAGGAGAAGGGATTATGGGAGAGAAGCAGGTGATCGCGGTGGTCGGGGCGACCGGGATGCAAGGGGGTGGGTTGGCGCGGGCGATCTTGGCCGATCCGGCCAGTGGTCTGACGGTGCGCGCGTTGACCAGGGACGTCCATTCCGACAAGGCCAAGGAGCTCGCCCGGCTCGGCGCGGAAGTCGTGGCTGCCGATGTGCATGACGAAGAGAGTCTCAAGCGAGCATTTGCCGGCGCGTCCGGCGTGTTTTGCGTCACGTTCTTCTGGGCGCATTTGTCTCCCGAAAAGGAGTACGCCGAAGCCGAGGCCATGGCCAAAGCTGCCAAGGCGGTGGGGGTGCGGCATGTGATCTGGTCGACCTTGGAAGATACGCGTCGCTGGGTTCCGTGCTCCGACAGCCGGATGCCGACGTTGATGGGCAAATATAAGGTGCCGCACTTCGATGCCAAGGGTGAAGCGGACCAGCTGTTTAAGCAACTCGGGCTGCCCACGACCTTTCTGCTCACGTCCTTTTACTGGGACAACCTCATTTACTTCGGCATGGGGCCGAAACCAGGGCCGGATGGGACGCTCGTCTTCACGCTTCCTATGGGTGAGGCCCGGTTGCCCGGGATTGCGGCGGACGACATCGGGAAGTGTGCGTTGGGCATCTTCAAGAAGCGGGACGCCTATCTCGGCAAAACGGTCGGCATCGCGGGCGAGCATCTTACCGGTTCACAAATGGCCGACGCCTTGAGCAAAGCGCTCGGGCGCGAGGTGCGATATCAAGCGGTGCCGCCGGAAGTCTACCGGACCTTCGGGTTTCCGGGGGCGGATGATCTGGCCAATATGTTTCAGTTTAAACGCGACTTCAATGCCGTCTTTTGCGCGGCCCGAGAACCGGCGATCGCGCGGGCGCTCAATGGCCGGCTGCAGACCTTTGCGCAATGGCTGGAGGCGAACAAGACACGGATTCCCCTCTCCTAGCGGCGGGGGAAGGTGCCGGGCGGGAGGAGTTAGCGCTGGGGCTTCTGCTTGGCCAGGTGGCAGGAGGATGTGAACGGATTGCACCGCAGCCGGTGAATCTTGATCGTCCGCAATTTCTCCGGCCCTGCCGCGATCTGCGGCTCCGGATGACGCTCCCCGTTCGTGAGGACCGGAAACGAAGCCAGCGTCGTCAAGATGCAGATGGACAGGACGGCCACCACCCAAACAAAGTACAGTGAGTAACGCATGGCCTATTCGTATCATGGTGCGATTGGAAGTCAATGAAATGGTCGTTTTTCGCCATTCGTGTCTGTTGAGCTGTGGTTCGTGCTCAATGTGATCCATAGGATTCCGTAGTCTGTTCCAGCGATTGTGGCGACGGTTGCAAGGGCGCAGACTGTCCAACGCAGTTCATCGGTGCAATAGCCACCCTATGGTCGGGATAAGGAGGATGCGCATGAAACAGTCATCTGTGGTGATCTCGGTATTGCTGGCTGCGATGTTTGGCCTGTGTTCTCTCGGTTGGGCCGGCGAAATGAAAGCCAAGATGGAGGAGCTGAAGGGCGACACAAAGGCCAAGGTTGAGGAAGTCAAGGGCGAGGCGAAGGCCGCAGTCGAAGAAGCCAAAGGCAACAAAGTTCAGGCTGAAGTGGAGCGCGCCAAGGGAAAGGGGAATGCGGCCATGGAAAAGGCCAAGGGCAAAGTCAAGGAACTGAAAGCGAAAACGGAATAACCCGTTTTTCGCAGAGAACGAAGCGCTTGCGCGGGCCTTCTGCGCCTGCGCAAGCCGTCTCGGGAATTCGGCTCTCCCTTCCAAGTGGGCGATACGGCATTGCGTCGATACACGGGCATCGCTACAATCGCCTCGCACGTCACCCGCCGGGTGTGATCTCACCGATGCGCAGATAGCCTCATGCTCCTCTCCTTCGTGATTCTGTACCTTGCGTGCTCGGTCGGGATCGGGTTGTATGCGGCGACTCGTGTCCATAACACCAAGGATTTTGCCGTCGCCGGCCGGTCCCTTCCTCTGCCCGTGGTAACGGCCACGGTGTTTGCGACCTGGTTCGGGGCTGAAACCGTCCTCGGCATTTCCGCTACCTTCGTCAAAGACGGGCTCCGAGCGGTCGTCGCCGATCCATTCGGATCGAGCCTCTGTTTGATTCTGGCCGGCTTGTGGTTTGCCCGCCGACTCTACCGATTGAACCTTCTCACGATCGGAGACTTTTACCGGTTGCGGTACAATCGCGCGGTTGAAGTGCTGTGCACTCTCTGCATCGTCGCCTCGTATCTTGGGTGGGTCTCGGCACAGATCAAGGCGTTGGGGCTAGTGTTCAACGTCGTCACGGACGGTGCCATGAGCCAGTCCGCCGGTATGGTGTTGGGCGCGCTGATCGTTCTGACGTACACGACATTCGGCGGCATGTTCTCCGTGGCGATTCTTGATTTCGTGCAAATCACCATCATCATGGGAGGCATGCTCTACATCGGGTCCGTGATCAGCGGCCTAGCAGGTGGAGTGGGCACGGTGGTCACTCATGCAGCGGCGGCGGGCAAATTGGATTTTTTCCCGCCTGCACAGCTCGAGACGTGGATTCCATTCGTGGGCGCCTGGGTCACCATGATGTTCGGATCGATTCCTCAGCAGGATGTGTTTCAGCGGATTACATCGGCGCGGGATGAAGGCACCGCGGTGCGGGGATCCGTGCTCGGCGGCACGCTGTACTTTTTCTTTGCCTTCGTGCCGATGTTCCTGGCCTATTCGGCGACGCTGATCGATCCGGCGCAGGTGGCGAATCTGCTGGAGCGGGACTCCCAACTCATTCTCCCGACCCTGATCGTGCAGCACACGCCGCTCGCCGCGCAGATCGTGTTTTTCGGCGCCTTGCTGTCCGCGATTATGAGTTGTTCATCGGCCACGTTGCTCGCGCCGTCCGTGGCCTTCAGTGAGAATATCGTCAAGAGCCTCATGCCGACTATCGGCGATCGAGGCCTGCTCGCGGTGATGCGGTCGGTGCTGGTCGGATTCGCCGCGCTGGTGTTGCTGTTCGCCCTCAACTCGGAAGCCAGCATTTTTAAAATGGTGGAGAGTGCGTATAAAGTGACGCTGGTGGCGGCGTTCGTCCCACTCTTGGCCGGTTTGTATTGGTCGCGAGCGACGGCACAAGGTGCGATATGCGCCATTGTCGCCGGTCTCGCGACCTGGCTCATGTTGGAAGGGATGGTCACGCCGGATCAGGTCTGGCCGCCGCAGCTAGTCGGCGCGTTGATGGCCGCAGGCGGAATGGTGGTTGGATCGTTGCTGCCTCAGTGGATTACTCATCCAGCGACCATCGACGCTCCGGTTGGTCATCGATCTCACAGCATACCGGTGGAATCGCATACCGGGACTCATCAGTCGCGCTAGGCGGGAGAGACTGAGTGCAGGATCTCGCGCACCAGGCGGATCAAATCTTCCGGCGAGAACGGTTTCTGTAAAAAGGTTGTCTGTCCCTGACTCTCGCCGCCCGTGACCGGCAGGTTGTCGCTGTACCCCGACATGTAGAGCACCTTCAAATCGCCGAAGTGGCTGCGCAGCCGCATCGCGAGCTCCTTGCCGTTCATGCCCGGCATCACCAGATCGGTGATCAATAAATCGATGTGCAGGGTATGACGTCGGATGAGATCCATCGCCTGGAACCCGTCTTCCGCTTCATGCACGGTATAGCCATGTGTGCGAAGGATGTGCTGCGTCAGCAAACGGACCGAGGGCTCGTCTTCGACGAGCAGAATAATTTCTGTCCCTGTTTTCTGGTCTGATTCGACGGGCGCGGGCGGCAGGGCGATATGCGGCGGTACGACTTCCGGAAGAAAGACCGTCATGGTGGTGCCCTGCCCCACGGCGCTATCGACGGAGATCGTGCCTCCGCTTTGATGCACGATGCCGTAGACGGTGGAGAGGCCAAGGCCGGTTCCCCGACCGGGCGGTTTGGTCGTAAAAAACGGCTCGAAGATTTTGGCCTTCGTGGCCGCATCGATGCCGGTTCCCGTGTCGTGCACCCGCAGCCGGACATAGGTTCGTGTCGTGCGGGAATCATGTCCGGGCCCCCACACTTCCTGGGGAAGCACCTGACAGGTATCGATGGTCAAGGTGCCGCCATGCGGCATCGCGTCGCGGGCGTTGACGGCCAGGTTGAGCAGCACTTGTTCGAGTTGCACGGCGTCGGCTTTGACCCATCGCGGATAGGGGTCGAGCTGTAAGACGATCGTGACGTGTTCGCCGATCAGGCTTTTTAACAGTGCCATCAGATCGCGGATCACTCGATGCAGATCTAAAGAGACCGGGTGCAACATCTGCTTGCGGCTGAAGGCCAGCAGCTGGCCGGTCAGTGCCGCGCAGCGTTCGCCGGCGCGCTGAATTTCCTGCACGAAATACCGGGCCGAAGAATTCTGGCTCAGTTCCTGAAGGAGGACGGCGCTATAGCCGAGAATGACGGTCATGACATTGTTGAAGTCGTGCGCCACGCCTCCGGCCAATCGTCCGACCGCTTCCATTTTTTGCGCCTGCCGCAATTGGTCTTCCAGTTCGCGGGCATCCGTAATATCTTCCGTAATGCCGCTGAGACTATCGACCTCGCCTGTGCCGGTGCGATGAATCACCATCCGATCGTGAATCCACCGGATTTTCCCGTCGGGTCGTACGATGCGATACAGCAGTTGCACGTCGCGTCCCGTGGGCCTGGTCAGTTCCGCGTCGTACATCTCGGTGACCATCCGTTGGTCGTCCGGGTGCACGCAATCGCGCCAGAGTTTGGGGTTCTCATAAAACCGAGCGGCCGGCAGTCCCCAGATTCGCTCGAAGGCCGGGTTCACGTAGAGCACTTGCGGCGGGTGTGCATGAGCGAACCACACGCCTTGGTTGAGATTGTCGGTGAGGTAATTGAACCGTTTTTCGCTCGACAGCCGGGCCCCTTCCGTCCGCCGATGTTCCTGGACTTCTTCCTGCAGCCTGGCGTTGGCATGGGCCAGGTCGGCGGTGCGTTTGGCGATGCGTTGTTCAAGATCGGTCTGGGCCGTTCTTAATTGCTCCTCGATCACACGGCGATCATGTATTTCTTTTGTAATGTCCTGGTTCAGCCGCTCCACGGCTTCGGTGCGCGCGGTGAGCGACTGTACCAGGCTGAGTTTTTCCAGTTGCAACCGAAGGGAGGACAGCAGCACATGATTGAAGGTCCAGGAAGAGTGAATCGTCGCAAACAGAAACAGCGTCCCCATCACTCCCATGATCACATGAAAGTCGTGGCCGCTCAGGAAGAGATGTCCCAGCGTGGGAAGGGTCACAGGCACGGCATAGCAGAGGAACAGTGGAAAGGAGACTGACAGGACGGAAACCGCCCCGGCCGTCATGCCGCCCAGCACGAATAACTGTACGAGTTCATAGGGCAGCGGAATTTCCGGTGTGAGAAAATAGACGCTGCCTCCCCACCCGACGCCGGCCATGGTGGTCGTCACCAGCATCCAGCGGTGCCAGTCGGCGCTGCTCCATGTGGCGGGAGTCGTTCGACGATAGTTGTAGATGAGGAGCGCCCGCGCACCGGCAATCAGCCAGAGGATGGTCACCCAGAGAATGAGCGGCGTGTGCGGAACCACGGTCCATTCCACTGCGGCAAGAATGGCGGCATTGACGGCGCTCGCCAACACGCCGGTGGGCATGTTGCGGTACAGAACAGAGACTTGTTGTGATTGGAGTTCCTGGGCCGGATCGGTGTGGGCCGGGCGATCCATGGGAGGACCTCGCTCGATAACAGATGCGTCCTGCACGCGGTACCCGTTAGACGGCGACGATCCGCACGCGCAGTCGGATAGCGTACTCTAGCACGATCGATGACAAGGCAGGCATCAAAAATTCACACGGAGATTGAGTGATCCGACGTGCAAGGTGGTGCGATAGGTTCCATTCACGGTCGGATTCACATTGCCTGCAACGGTCCTCGATTCATACAAAATGGCCTGGTACGCGAGATCGATACCGAGTCCCTTGGGGCTCAGTTTGCTTGTCCCCCCGCAGGGTATCACCCCGAGAAATCGCCCGTTGTCCCGGCACATGAACCCGATGCCGGTGGACACCGCATGGTTATCGCCGTCGGGGATGGCGGGGTTGAAGGTTTGATCGGGAATCGCCTTTTGTGAATGCCAGTACCCGGCACGCAGAGCGATATCCCAATCAGGGAGGGATTCCGGGTTGAGCCACTTGTGCTCCGTCCCGATCATGACCGTGTAGCCGCTCATCCAGTTGGCCGGGGTGGCGACCGTGATGCCGTTTGAAAGCTGTGAATCCAGGTTACGGACCGATTTCCACCCCGTATAGTCCACATCCAATTCCAGTTTCCATTCGCGTTCTTTATTGCGGACGGGCCATAGGGCGATGCCCCCCGTCAGGACCTGGGGCACCACGAAGGTTGTCCGCGCGTCCGCAATATGGGTGCCGCCGGCCAGCAATTGCCCGTCGAGGTGCAGGGTGGCCTGGCTGCGATAGATCAGCCCGATATTGACGAGGGGTTTGCCATCTTCATTGCGCAGCGGGGTATACAGCAGGCTGGCATTCCAGCCGGCGGCCGTGTCCCGCCCGTTTAACTCCATGCCGGTGCCGGCTGGAATGCCGAGCCCGCCCGGCCAGCGAAATTGCCGTTCGACCTGTCCTTCTCCGAAGGCTCCTGAAAACGTATACACATCCGCTCCCAGTCCGATGGCGAAGTCCGGGAGTGGCCTGAAGGCGATGGACGGACGAATGTCGATCAACTCGAAAGCGGCCTTGGTGGTGGCCGTCGAAAAGGGGCTGCTGTCCGGCCAGCGGGTTAACGTGCCGAACGGGCTGAAGACGGCGAGGCCGACTGCAGTGCTGTCGGAGGAGCCGATGCCCAGGTCCTTCAGATTGGCCGTAATGTAGATGTTGGACGGGGGTGGCACCGCCACGCTTCCGCGGAGGTCTCCGTTGGCCTGTGCGCCTGCGGCGTTCTGAAAAGAAAAACCGCCGGCGATGAGGGTGGTGCCGGCTGAGAGTTGAACCCCTCGCAGCTGGGTCATGCCGGCCGGGTTGTAATAGCCGGCGGAGGCATCATCGGCTTGAGCCGTAAAGGCGGAGGCTTGACCGGTCGCCGACGCACTATGATCGTAGATGCGAAAACTTCCGGCGAATACCGAGACTGGACCCATGGTTGACCACGCGCCGAGCAGCGCGCTGCAGGCTAGAAGCAGACGAGCGGCGGAGCGACTGTTCTGGGGGCGAGCCAACCGTTTCCCACGCACAGCCGGCCGGTCGGTCCTGGATGAAAGAAGGGCGGTAAAGAGGCGCATCGTACTCACCGGTTATTTCCTCGTGTGAATAGGTCTAGGTACAAGATCGTAGCCAGACGGTCTTGTGCGGCTCATCTAAGAGGAGGCAGGGTATTTTGTCAAGCCGCAGCCGGCCCGGCCCGGGACGAATGTGCTTTCATGCGCGGGATCGCGTATGCTCGGCGATATGGGGATCCGGTGGCGATGTTCGTGAGGCGTTGGCTTTTCCGCGGGCTTGTGGCGATGACAGGCAGTTTCCTCCTCGTCGCGGGGAGCGCCCTGGCCTATGGACTGTACCTTTCCGCCAGCCTCGCGCTGCCGGCGGGAGATGAACATCCGCCCCGCCTCATCTATGGCGCGCCCTTTCTGTTGAAACCCGACTTGGATGTGGTCTCCTCGCACTTGATCGAGCGCCTGACCCGGCTGGGCTATCAAGCGGTCGAGACGGCCGTGCGCGCGCCAGGAGAGTTTCGCGTCGGCTCTGGCGAAATCGATATCTATCTGCACGAATTTTCCGATTTTCATCTGCGTCCGATCCCGGCCCGTCTCGTAGTGGAGCAGGGGCGAGTGGCGCGGGTTTTGTCGATCCAGACGGGCGACGAACTGTTTCCGGCCTATCTGGAGCCGCAGTTGATCAGCGGGCTGCGCGGCGCGTCGCGGCAGGTCCGGGAATGGGTGTCGTACGACGACCTCTCTCCGCGATTTTTGGATATCTTACTCGCCATTGAAGACCGGCGGTTTTTCAGCCATCCGGGCATCGACCCGATCGCCGTGGGGCGGGCGGTGTGGACGAATGTGACCAAGGGGACGGTGATCCAAGGCGGCAGCACCATCACGCAGCAATTGGCCAAGAACCTGTTTTACTCCCCGCAGCGAACGTTCGGGCGGAAGCTGAAGGAATCCATCGCCGCCTTGGTGTTGGAGGCGAAATACCGGAAACAGGCCATTCTCGAAAGTTATGCCAACGAAATCTATCTCGGCCAGGTCGGTTCCGTGTCGATCTACGGCGTCGGCGAAGCGGCTCACCGGTATTTCGGCAAACGGGTCGATACCCTCAGCCTCGAAGAGGCGGCCTTACTGGTGGGCATGATCAAGGGGCCGAATACCTATTCGCCGTTGAGAAATGCCGCTTTGGCCAAGCAGCGTCGCGATGTGGTGCTGGGCCGTCTGCACGAACAGGGTCTGATCGATGATGAGGTCTGGGCGCAGGCCGTCAAGACGCCAGTTCAGGTTATGCCGCCGCAGGACACGCTGGCGGATGCGCCCTTTTTTGTCGACTATCTCTTGCGGCAGGTGGAGGAGGCGACCGGCGCGCCGTTGCCGGACGGGGTGAGGGCCTACACGTCCCTCGATCCTGTGCTGCAACGGCTGGCCACTCAGACGCTGGAGAACGAACTCACCAAGCTGGAGACGGCCTATCCGGCATTGAAAAAACATCCCACGGTCTTGCAGGGCGCGCTGGTGGCGATCGATCCGAAAACCGGCGGCATTCTGGCGATGGTGGGCAGCCGCGATTACCGCGCCAGCCAATTCAATCGAGCGGTGCAGGCGAAGCGCCAGCCCGGTTCGCTCTTCAAGCCGCTGGTGTATCTCGCGGCCATGGAGGCTCGTCGCGAATTACACGGCGGGCAACCGGTGACGGCGGCCACCTCGATCGTCGATGAACCGGTCACGTTTGAATCAGCCACCGGCCGGTGGACGCCTCAGAATTACGACCATAAATTTCACGGGACGGTGTCCCTGCGAACCGCGTTGGAACAGTCGCTCAATATTCCGGCGGTTAAGATCGCGCAGCTCGTCGGCACGAAACGCATTCTCCAGCTGGCCGAGAAACTCGGAATTCGGAGTCCGCTGGCCGATAATCTTTCCATCGCTCTCGGCACCTCCGGTGTGTCGCTTCTGGAGATGACCTCGGCATTCGGCGTCCTGGCTCATGAAGGAGTCAGCATGGCCCCCACGGCGCTGCAGGCGGTGATAACGCCGGAAGGCGATCCGGCCTGGCATCATACGCCGGCGAGGCACCAGGCGGTGTCTCCCCAAGCGGTGTATGTCATGACGTCGTTGTTGAAAGGGGTGGTGGAACGGGGGACTGCGGCGAAGGCCAAGGCCATGGGGCTGCGCGGGATCGTGGCCGGGAAGACGGGCACGACGGACGGCTATCGCGATGCTTGGTTCATCGGCTATACGCCGGATGTGGTGGTGGGGGCCTGGGTGGGATTTGATGATGAAGAGGCGTTGCATCTGACCGGCGCGCAAGCCGCATTGCCGATGTGGGTGGAATTTGTGCGCCAGATCCTGCCCGCCGCACCGCGCGACTTCATCATGCCGCCCGCCGTGATCACGCGCGACATCGATCCGCAGTCCTCGCAGTTGGCGACCTCGAAATGTCCGCAACGTTCGGCCGAGCTGTTTATCGAAGGCACGGAGCCATCGGTGTATTGCGAGGTGCACGGGAGCGGCATCTGGGAACGCGTGAAGCGCAGTTTTGGTTTTTTCTAGGTGCCATCGAAAAGCTGGTGTAGGCTCAGCTCATGTTGAGTTGGTTCTCCGGTTCATCCGACACCGCCCGCGACAAGGAGCTCCAGATGATGAAGAAGCCCGGCTTTGTGGAAAGCGACAATATCACCCTGCTGGCCAAAGGTGTGTTGCTCAGGGGGGAAATCCATGTGGAAGGCACGGTGCGCATCGATGGCCGGCTGGAGGGGGATTTGCAAACCAGCGGGACGGTGGTGATCGGCGAAGACGGAGTCGTGCAGGGCACCATCACGGCGGGGACCATCATCAGCAGCGGAAAAATCAAAGCGACGGTGCGGGCCACGGAGCGCATTCAATTGCTGAAGACCGGGCTGCTCGTCGGCGAAGTGCACGCGCCGGCATTCTCCATGGAAGACGGGGCCAAATTTCAGGGCCTCTCGGATATGGGCGTCACCTCGTGGGGCGATGACGCGCAGAAGCTTCCCGGCAATGTGCGGGACATTGCCTCCCAGCGTCCCAAAGCGGTGGCCATGGCCGGTGAGAACGCCTGAACGGCGTCTCTCCCGACCTCCCGGCCGCCGGATCCGGCGCGCCTTTAACCTCACCCCTTCTTCCCGCTGCGCAGCGAGAGTTCCTCCAGGCAGGCACGAGGATCGCAAAACCGGCGCGTGACATCACGGGCAGGTTCTGCTATCAACGGCGCAGGCACGATGACCTCTATCTCTTCATGAATCGACGACAAATTTTTGCAGCCTGCTTTTTCGGCGTCCTGCTGGCCCTGCTGTATCAGATGGCCCTGATGTTCCGCCCCTTCGTCTTTCCGGTCCTCTGGGCCGTGATCCTGGCGCATCTCTGCTTTCCGCTCCATGTGCGAGTGACGGTCTGGCTCGGCGGGAAGGAGTCGCATTCCGCGGTGCTCTTGACGCTGGCTGCGCTTGCCTTGGTGGTGGTGCCGCTCATTGTTCTCAGCGCGATGTTGGTGAAGGAGGCCGGATCCGCCGAGCGCGCGGTGCGGGAGTGGATTGCCTCGGGAGGCGTTCAGCAGTTGCCGGATCGACTCTCGGGACTCCCCGGCGGAAGGACAGCGCGCGAGTGGTTGGAACGATTCACGGGACAGGAAAGCGACCTGGAGCAGTTTGTGTTGTCGAGCGCCAAGACGTTCAGCCAGTTTATCGTGAGGGAATTGAGCGACCTCGTGCGCGACGTGTTCATGCTGGTGGCTGATTTTCTGGTCATGGTGTTTACCCTGTTCTTTTTTTTCAAAGACGGCCGGCATTGGCTGGCGTCGCTGTACGGTCTGATTCCGCTCGAAGCCTCGCATAAAGACAAGATTCTCGTTCGCCTGGATCAAACCATTCGCGCCGTCGTGAAGGGGATTGTGCTGACGGCGGTCGCCCAGGGATTGCTCGCCGGAGCGGCTTATGCGGTGTTGGGCGTGCCTTTTCCGATGGTCTTGATGGCCCTGACTATCCTGCTGGCGCCGTTGCCGTTCGGCGGCACGGCGCTCATCTGGGGGCCGGTAGCCGGCTATCTTCTGTGGTCCGGTACGGTGGGAAAGGGGCTGGTGATGTTGGCTTGGGGCATCGGCGTCGTGTCCACTATCGATCAAATTCTGAAGCCGCTCTTTATCGGCCAGGGCGCGCAGATTCCCGTGTTGTTGCTGACGTTCAGCGTGCTCGGCGGTCTGGCGGCCTATGGTATTCTCGGCTTGTTTCTCGGGCCGATTCTCGTCGGACTGTTCCTGACTGCGCTGCAGATTTACCGCGACGAATACCAGATGCCGCTGGCCGCGCCCTCCGTGCCGTCCGCAAAGTCCTGACCCTCTGTTGATCGCCTCTCCCGTCAGTCGAGCGGAATTGTGATCGTCATCCCCCCCATTACATCATTGAGGGCGAAGTCTCGCTTCGGGCTCAAGGGATGACTATTGTGGCATTTGACGCAGGCGGCGGAAATCGCGCGATCCGAATACACGGCTTGAAAGAATTGTTTGCGGCCGCTGGTCACAATGCCGGTGAAGGGACGATCCGGCGTCTGCGCGAAACTTTCCAGCGCCCGGCGCTCCAATTCCGTCGCCGGCGCATTGCGCTGATAAATCGGCCAGAGGCTGATGAGGCGGTAGCGGATCCCGCGTCCGGACTCCGCGACCAGCTTGCCCGAATGTTGGAGAAATTGTGCGGGCAGCGGCAGGGCGTTTTCATGCTCCCAATGTTCGGCGGCGGAGACGATGCCTTTCGCCTGCATGCGGTTGACGACCTGGTTGGTATAAATCGTCCGGTCGGCATCGAGCACGGCATGGACGAAGTCCGCGACCCTCTCCGGAGAGATGCCTGCCGGCGGCGTGAGATCCTTCGCCTGCAATGAAGAGGCGGAGACACAGGCCAGAAGCAGCGTCGACCACAAGATTGGTGATCGGAAGAGTGTCAGGATGAGACGCATGGCTCCTCCTTTCGTACCGCAGCCTTATCCGCCGGCAGTGTAATGACGCAGGTGGTGCCCTGACCGTCCGGAGGACTTTCCATCCGGATTTCGCCGCCGAATTTCTTGATCAAGCGTTGCGCGACGGTGAGCCCCAAGCCGGATCCTTCTCCCTGCCCCTTGGTCGTATAAAACGGATCGAAGACTTTGGCGAGATGCTGCTTGGGAATGCCGGGTCCATTGTCTCTGATCTTGATCGTAATCACGTCGTCCTGCTCCTCCGTGGTCAACCATAAGTTGCCCTGCCCGTTCATCGCCTGAATCGCATTGGTGAGAACATTGATGAAGGCCAGCCGAACCTGGTCGGGAAGTGCCGTCACGGAGGACACAGGCACATAGTGTTTTTGCACGTTGAGGCCCAGGCACTCGTGTGATGTCTGCACAATGGCCAGCGCTTGTTCCAGTTGCGCCGTCACATCGACGGCTATCCGTTGGCTCTTCGATTCGCGCGTCGCCACGCCGGTGAAATCCCGTATGATGGCCGCCATCTTTCGTCCATGACCGATGATGTCCTGCGCGTAGCCTTTGGCGCGTACCAGATCGCCTTCTTCCTGAATGGCTTCGCCAAGGCCGAGAATCCCGAATAAGGGATTATTAAGTTCGTGGCCGATGCCGGCGGTCAGCACGTCGAGACTGCCAGATTTTTCAGCCTGAATCAGCTGATCCTGCAAGCGGCTCTCATCCGTGGTGTCCCGGAGCACGAGGCCGAATCGCTTCCCTGCGCCGCTCCGGCTTTCCAGCGGAAACCATTCGTACTGGTACAGATGAGATCCGATACGGAGCTCGCGGCGGGATGAGGACGCGGCGGGACCGAGGGTCTGATTGAGCGGATCGCGCGCCGGTTTGGACAACGGTTCGTGGTCGTGGCGAGGCGGTGTAAGGGACATGCCCTCTTCCACCAATCTCAGGTCTCGACGCAGCGCCTGGCGGTGCTCCTCGTCAATGGGCAACAGGTCGAACAGTGGACGGGACGACCAGTTATCTGTCTGCACGGTTTCGCGCGATGCCTTGTTCATGTATTGGATCAGGCCTTGCTGATCCACCATGATGATCGGCGTGGGGACGGCATCAAGCACCTGGTCGGTCGCTTTCTGGAGATACTGCACTTCCTGCGTTTTTTCTTCGACCTGCGTATTCAATCCGGCAAAGGAGGCTTGCAGCTGCTTGTGCATGCGGTTGAATTCGACCGCCAGATCTTCCAGTTCATCACCCGTGTGAATGTGTAGCGGCTCCTGCAATTCTCCGCGGCCGATGAGGCGTGCCGCCTCCTGCAACCGGCGGACCGGCGTGACGATCCGGCTGGCGGCAAAATACCCCAGCGTCGCGAGCAGGAAGAGCGCGACCAACGCCAGGATCATCATCCACGTCATCAAGTGATGGATCGGTGCGAACAGTTCGTCGGAAGACTGCCACACGAAGGTATGCCAGGCGCCATTTTCCAGGGAGCCGTTCGTCGCGCGACTGGTTTCGGGAAGCAGCGCGAATCCGATGATGGCGGTGCCTTGCCCGCCGTGCCCGTCGCTATCGGCAGTGACCCAGCCCGGCTGGGGCCTCGTCACCTCGGGAATCAGAGACGGGTCCGACAGTTGGACCCCCGTCGGAAGGATGGGGCAGCTCAGGACGATTCCTCGGCTGTCGATCAACATCACATGGCCGGTGCGGCCGAACCGGATGGGGTGAGTGGACGGAGAAAAGAACTCCTTGGCATCGATGACTCGATGCAGGACCCCGACCACTTCGTAGCGAAGACTATCCATGATCGGGAGGGAGATGCTGAACACGTACGCATTGGCCTGGTTATCAAAGTGCAGGTCCTCAATGTACAGCTGCCCGACCCCTTTATTGTAGGCGCCCGTCCACCAGGGACTCTCCGAATGCGAAAAACTGGGAGTCGTGGTCAGGGCGGCAAAAAGATTGCCCTGCACGTCCGTGATGAAGAGTTTCTTGGTGGCAGCCCGGACGACCTGAGGCAACAATAAGTCCGACTCATTTTGGGCCCCTGCGTAGAAGCCTCGCAGCATGAGCGCAGTGCGATTTTCCGTGATCGCCTTGATCGCCACTGGATCTCGCGCGGCCCACCGCGTTCGTTGTTGAGTCAACGTCGCCGCGGACAGCGTCTTGTCGGCAGTCTGCAGCAGATCTCGATGGTGCTCCAACTGACGGATGATGTCCGGATGTGTCGCAATGCGGGACGTTCTGGCGACTTCCTCCGCGACGAGCAAGTCCAATTTGCGGGCGGCTTCCGTGGCCAAGGCCTGGAAACTCTCGCCGCTCACGACTTGGATCTCTTTGGAGCCTTGGAGGAAGGCCATGCCGAGGCCGAGTAGTAGAGGAACCACGCCGACCAGCAGCATCGAGACGATGAGCTTACGTTTCAGTCCCCATCCCAGCGGATTGGAGAAGGGGCGCCAGGTGATCCTCATAGGGGCGCGCATGATGTAGTCGGTTGCACCTGTGGAAATTCGATCCGGAAGGTCGTGCCGACACCGAGGTCGCTTTCGACGCAAATATGTCCTTCCATTTTCGAAATCACCGACATCACATTGTACAGGCCGAGCCCCGTGCCTTTCCCCGGGGGTTTTGTGGTGTACAGGGGCTCAAAGATTTTCGAGAACGCCTCTTTCGGAATCCCACATCCCGTATCACTCACCGACGCACTGACCTGGCCGTCGGGGCTGACGGTCGTCTGCAGGGTTAATGTGCCGCGATCCTGAATGGCTTGAACGGCATTCGTAATCAAATTGACGAAAACATGGAGCAATTCGTCAGGGTTCCCTAGCACAGAGGCGTCTTCCGCATATCGTTTCACGACGGTGACATCCTGCAGCGTCACGGCATAGCGGGCGATTCTCAGCGCCTCGTCCAATTTGGTGTTGAGATTGACCATGATGTCCTCTCCCGTCGCGTTGCGCCGTGCATACCGGGTGAGGTCGCGGCAAATGGCGCTGGTGCGTTTCACCGCCTCGGTGATGTCGCGCGCCTGTTCATGAACGACGGCCAAATCTTGCTCGTCCGTGAGATTTTCCGCAAGGCCAAGGATGAGCTGTAGCGGGTTATTGATGTCATGCGCGATACCTGCCGCAAAGGAGCCTAATCCGGCCAGTTTATCGGCCTGGAACAGTTCGGCTTCCAGTTTCGATTGGTGCTGGACGAGTTTCCATAACAGCCGTGTGGTGGCTCCGCTCAAGACTTCCGCCCCGGGACGTTTCATCGCTTGGATGAATGGGGCCATGGATGGATCACCGGTCACGTCCATGATGAGATTGACGCCATGGTTGCGGATGAGGTCGTACACTTGGTCCTCAACCGGCACATTCAAATCCTTCGCACGTTGGAGCCCGGGTGCGGCGGGGTCCTTGTCCGCGATGCCCACGATATCTACATCGGGAATCTGATGCAGGAGGTCCAGCAGCGCCGTGCCGCCTCGTCCTGCGCCGATGATGGCAATCTTTGTGCTGGTGGATGTCATGCCTGGCTCCGGGTGGAGTGACAAAAACCCCTGTGGTGCAGGGCGTCGCCGTCGGGGAGGTGATCACCTCTTCCCGACGGCGAGTTCTGAAGACCGATGCGGCAGGGGCCCTTGCTAAAGTTGGGCGAGCTCCCGTTGCTCCATAGCCCTGGCCACAGCAGTGCGAAGTTTTTCCCCCTCCACCGGTTTCACCAGGTAATCAACGACGCCACTACGGAGGAAGGAGGTGGCCATGTCAGTGTCGGGAAATCCCGTCAGCACGATAATCGGGACGCGTGGCCATTCCTGCTGGAAATAGGCAATGGCCTCAACTCCGTTGATCTTCGGCATGCGGATATCACAAATGAGGACGTCCAGTAGCAGCCGGTTTTCTCCGGTGTTGATCGCTTCTATGGCTTTCTCTCCGTTTTCCGCTTCGATGACCTCGTAGCCGGCTTTCTGCAGCGTCATGCGGACGACTTTGCGAATGTCAGGTTCGTCATCCACGACCAGCACGCGGCCATTGCAGGCGGTTTCACTCATGAAAAAGCCCGATTTAAATTCTCCCATGATCCCCTCCTTGGTGTGTGACGAGATGGAATGTCGCGACCCATTTGATCATACGGTACAGCAACAGATGTGCCTCGAAGGGGATGAGAAAAAATTGCTATATTTCAAGCAGTTACCGGTTATTCTGCGGAGAGGACGGCAGGGCTGGTGGTTGGGATCCACCAGCCCTAGTGAAATGCACCACCGGCAGGCACTCTCTGAGAGCCATCACGGCGATAGGGGCTGACCGGTTGAACAAGTGAAGAAGGCGAGGCGTATCCGATCGGACGCCTGCTATACGCACTATTTGGCAGGCGGGTTACCGAAGAAATGAAGGTCTTTCTCGCCTCTGAGATGTTGCGGTGTCACGACATATTCCCCGCCTATAGCAGGGCCCCAGATTTTGTCGGCGGTGGCCTTGTCTCCACCGGTAAAAATGAACCCCATTCCTCCCGCAACGGCTCCGAGTACGGCGACGGCCATCTTGATTCCGCCATAGGGTAAGGTCAGAAAGTAACTTCCCAGGCCTTGAATGGCTTCCGATCCGGAACCGGCCGCCGAAGCCGTTCTCACCGAGAGCGTGGTTTGGCTTCCGAGCACAAGGAGCAACACGAACATGGTTGTTCGTACGAGCGGGCGTGGCTGGCGGGACATCGTCTGAGACATGGGTTCTCCTTTCTGCTTACGCGCATAACATGGACTAAGTATCGCGGCGTAGTGTAACGGGCTGCCGGGTAAATTGCCATCCGTGCAACGACTGGGCCCTCCACACATTGACTTGCAGTACATCTCATTGCCTTCGGCTTCCCGGATGCGCTATTCTGCGCACAGATGATTACCGCCGAAGCCGTAACGACCTATATCCGTCAAGTGTTCCCCGATGCCGCTGTCACCGTGATCGACAAGACCGGCACGCAGGACCATTTGATCGTGCGCGTGACCTCTACGGGATTTGCCGAGAAGAATCTCCTGGACCGGCATCGCATGGTGTATCAGGCATTAGCCGGGCCGATGAAAGACGGGCGTATCCATGCGCTGGAAATTACGGCCACGACACCGGATGAAGTGAAACCATAAAGGGGGACCAGATGGCTGACCCGATTGAAGAAGAAATTCAACGAGAAATCAAATCCAACAAAATCTTGATCTACGGCAAGGGCACCAAAACCATGCCCATGTGCGGGTTTACCCGGGAGACCATGCATTTTTTCGAGAAGTACGGGTATCCCTATGAACTGATCGATGTCTTGTCTCAGCCCGCCAAACGCGAGGTCTTGACCAAATTGACGAATTGGCCGACTCTGCCGAAGGTGTTCATCGACGGGCAGTTTTACGGCGACACGGATATCCTGGACCCGATGGAAGCGAAGGGCGAAGTGATGCCGCTGCTGAAGAAGGCTTTCGGCGCCGAGTCTTAGACCGTGCAGCCCGATAAGCCACGGTGACGGCTCCTCGCCGTCGCTGCGCCGGTTCTCTCTCGACATCGGCGCCTTGTCTGCGAAGAGACAGGGCGCTCGAACTGCTGGACTTCCTGTAATTTCTTGCGAGACCGCTTCCTGGCCGATAGAATCCTCCTTACCACTCATGGGTGAGGATTATCCAGCGAAGAGCCCGCTCTGCGTCGATCTTGATGGCACGCTCATCAAGACCGACTTGTTATGGGAGTCACTCCTGGCGCTTCTCAAACAGAATCCGCTCTCGATGTTCCTGCTTCCGTTCTGGTTGCTCAAAGGCAAAGCCCATTTTAAACACGAAATTGCCCGTCGAGTGACCCTCGATGCTACCACGTTGCCCTATGACCAGGATCTGGTCGAGTTTCTGACCGAGGAAAGACGATCCGGCCGGAAACTGGTGTTGGCGACGGCGAGTCATGTGAGTTTTGCTCATGCCGTGGCCGCACATCTTGGCTTGTTCGAAGAGCGGGTGTTCGGAAGTGATGCGTCGATCAATCTGAAAGGCGCGCGCAAGGTGGCGCTCCTGGTCGAACGTTATGGAACTCGCCGGTTTGCGTATGCGGGAAATTCTGCCGCGGATTTGCCGGTGTGGGCCGAAGCCGATGAAGCGATTGTCGTCAGTGCGTCCGCCGGGTTGGCGAACCGTGCGCAAGCGCTTGCACCCGTCAGCCGGGTCTTCAGTCAACCGGGGAGGTGGCTGAAGCCGGTCGCCAAAGCCTTACGCGTGCATCAATGGGCCAAGAATGTGTTGGTGTTCATCCCGGTCGTCGCCTCCCATCAACTCACCAATCGCACATTGATGATCCAAGCCGCATTGGCGTTCCTGTCATTCAGTTTTTCCGCATCATCCGTCTACATTATCAATGATTGCCTTGATCTCGCTTCCGATCGCCGGCATCCCCGAAAAAAGTATCGGCCGTTTGCCTCCGGCAGCCTGTCCATTCCCTTCGGCCTATTCCTGGCTGCGGGTTGCCTGGTCTCAGGCGTGGCCTTGGCCTTCGCGCTCCCTCGCGCGTTTTTAATCGTGTTGGCAGCATACCTGGTCTTAACCACGGCCTATTCATTCTACTTGAAGCAGTTCGTGCTGCTGGATGTGATTGTGCTGGCCCAGCTCTATACCGTGCGGGTGTATGGTGGCGGGGCTGCCACCGAGGTGGTTCCGTCCCATTGGTTGTTGACGTTTTCGCTGTTTCTCTTTCTTAGTCTTGCCCTGGTCAAGCGCTTTACCGAGTTGCGTCTCACGAGCCAGACCGAGGAAACAGAGCTGCATGGACGAGGGTACTGGGTGACGGATCTGGAGCATATCTCCAGCATCGGCACAGCAAGCGGCTTGCTGGCGGTGTTGGTTTTGGCGTTGTATATCAGCAGCAAAGAGGTGTTGCTGCTGTATTCCCATGCCGAGGTCCTATGGCTGGTCTGCCCGGTGATGTTGTACTGGATCAGCCGGATCTGGATGCTGGCCTATCGGAATCGAATGGATGATGACCCGGTCGTCTTCGCCGTGAAAGATCCCAAAAGTTATGTGATGGCAGTCATGATTGGCGCCATTCTCTTCTTGGCCAAGTAAGGCGATCACACTAAATGCCCCATCCTCCGCTGAGATGCAAATTAGCCCCGTTGACGTAACGCGCCTCCTCACTCAATAAGTACCTCACTGCGGCGACCGTATCATCCACGCTTCCGACATATCCGGCCGGGATCCGTTTGACGACGCCTGCCAGTTCTTCCGGTGGCGCACTGCCTGAATCGATAAAGCCGGGTGAAATCGCGTTGACCGTGATGCCATAGGGGGCGAGCAGCTTCGCCAGCGTACGAGTTAAAATCAAGACCCCGGCTTTGGCAATGTAATGTCCCGTCACGTCCGGCTGGGCGACCATCTGGTCGGCATTGGCCATGCTGAAATTGATGATTCGCCCATGCTTCCGCGCTTTCATGCCTGGCGCGACGGCTTGCCCGAGATAAAAAATCGGGTGAAGATTGCCGTCGAACATCTCGCGCCAACCCGCCGTCGTTTCGTCGAAGAGATTCACCCGATGGTAAGGGCCGGCTCCATTGATCAACGCGTCGATCCTGCCCCATTGCCTTTCCACTTGTTCAACCAATTGCTTGGACGCTGCCGGGTCGGACACGTCGCAGGGCAGGGCGAGGGCTTGGCCGCCGCGTGCCACGATGGCGGCGCTGGTTTCCTTTGCGGCTGCGGCACTGGTGCGGTAACAGATGGCGATGGACCACTGTTGCGCGGCAAGGTCGAGGGCAATGGCGCGGCCGATTCCCTTGGCTCCGCCGGTGATGAGGGCGACATTGTTGGGCATAGGTCTCCTTCTACGCCCGGCGTTCGCGCAGGCGTTTGGCGAGCAACTCCAGCGTTCCTGCTGTTCTGGTGGAATAGACGCGTTCCTTCTTCGGGCGTTTCTTATCCGCCACGCAATCCTCGATCAAGGCTTGAAGATCTTCCACGGTGTCCACGTCGTTCCATGGAGGCAGGAGGGCAGTCTTCAGCCCTTCTGCCGCAGCCTTCTGCTGAGTGAGCGTCAGGACCTGGTTCGTCGACCAAGGAATATGCTCAAAAAGGGCCGGGTGAGGCCTCGTCATGCCGATCAGGTAGTATCCGCCATCGTTGGCCGGTCCCAGCACGAGATCATGCCGAGAGAGTGCTGCAAAGGCATCGCGATAGTGCGTGAGCGGCAGTGACGGGACATCAGTTCCCGCCAGGCAGATTTGTCGGTAACCGCGGGCGAAAAGCTGATCGAACGTGTGTCGCATGCGCGCGCCGAGATCGTCGCCTTCCTGATCGAGGAGGGTCACCCCGTGGCGCGCTTCCATGATGCGGAAAAACACATGCGTGCTCGAGGGGGCGCAGGCCAGAACACGATCGAACGAGAGCTTGAAGGTGCCGGCCGCAGCTTTGGTACGTTCGAGGGTATCAAGAACAAAGCTGCCGTGCAGCGTGGCGGCTTCGTCTTCGGTCAAGGCCGGACAGAGTCTGGTTTTCACCTGTCCGGGGACCGGCGCTTTGGCGAAGATCACCAAGGCTGCGGATGCCGTCTGTTTACGGTCCGAGGGTTGGGGGCTCATGAATTCATCTCACCATGCTGTAAAAGTGTTGAAGCCGATGCGGGCTGACCCCGATCCAGTACAGGAAGCGAAGGGTCCACATCAACAGAATTGTGCGAAGAGGGCCCTGCTGCTCCCATCGGCGGAAGGCGGTCACGACCTGATCAGACAAACAGGCCACTTGTCCGGCTCGTTTGAGCCGCCGCGTGAACTCGATGTCTTCCATCAGAGGAATGTCGGCAAATCCTCCCATCCTCTCTAAAACGGCGCGCCGGACAAAGATTGCTTGGTCACCAGTGGCGATCCCGCTCCAGCGCGAGCGCACGTTCATCAGGCTGCTGATGACGAGGGCGGGCAGGCGCGAGGAGTCGAAACGGACATCGAAGCGCCCGCCGACGCAGGCGGCCTCGGATAGTGCGGTCAAGATGGCCTGCCTGGCGTTCGGGGGGAGGAGGGTGTCAGCATGCAGAAAGAGCAGGACATCACACGCGCTCGCGGCCGCGCCGGTATTGAGTTGCCTCGCGCGTCCGCGCGGGGCCCTCAATACACGCATCGATCCGCGCAATGGCGAGGGATGTGTAGCACATTGCTTGGTGGACGATTGCGCAATGGCGAAGGTGTCGTCGGAACTGCCGCCGTCGACGATGAGTAACTCATCAAATCCCAAGGTCCGGGTATGCGCGATCGTGTGAGCGAGGCAACGGGATTCGTTCAGCACCGGCATGATGACGGCAATGGTCATCGGGGCCGGAGAGCACGCGCCGGCGTGAGGGTCGCCCGCGGCCATTCACGCGGTTGGTTTGGGGTCCTTAAACATGAAGTACATCACGATGGCGACGGTGGACCAGAAGACCACCTGCTTATGCCAGAACAACACTTCGCCGTAATGAAAGAAGGCCAGACTGATCAGGACGGATCCTGCCATCAAGGAATAGCGGACCGTCGGATTTTCCACGACTGCGTTAGCCCAGACGGCGATGCCGCTGAAGTAAATCAAGAGCGGGACGACGTTAATTTCAAAGCCGCCGCTGATGGAGAGAAACACGTCCAAAAAGCCGATGAACATCAAGGCCGTGCCGATCATCATCCCGAAGACGTGCGCCTGCCGATCGGAGGTGCTTTCGTCGTCCGGGCGATGTGGAGGCGGCCAGGACGGACGGGTAGTGGGATCTGGGAGGTCGCTGGGAGGTGGCATGTTCAGGCCTTAAAATGTTTGCTGAGGGTGAGGGCTTGTCGTTGGTATGACGAGCCGAGCGCCGTCCCATATACTTGCGATGGGATCGTCAACATTCGATCATACACTACTTTGAAGAAGGTTTGCCCGTCATGAATCAGGAACGGCACATCGTGCGGGCGAACTTCCAGCACGACCTGCGTGCCACGCATCGTCCCGTCGCCATACCCGAAACCGGGGTCGAAGAATCCCGCATAGTGCGTGCGCAACTCGCCGCAGGCCGCTTCGTAGGCCACCATTTCGGCGGCATACCCGGCCGGGACGCGGATTCGCTCCTTGGACGCCAGGATATAAAACTCTTCCGGCTCCAATAGCAGGCTGTCATGCCGGTGTCTCTTTAACGGTTCCCAGAAATCCAAGGCCGCATAGTGACCGATCTTCGCCAGATCAATCACATGGCTGTTCTTCTTTGCACGATACCCGATGACTGCTTCTTCGTGAGCGCTCCCGGTGAGGTCGATTCGCAAAAACAGCCCACGCTCCGTCCGGAACTCTTTTTGCGGAAGCGGTTTCGGAGCGGAGGCGTTGCGGAACAGCAGGGGATCGGTTTCATGCAATTTGTGGAGAGCGGTATCTGAGACCGTCGCGTCTCCGCGCACGAACCGGATTTGATTGAGAGAATCACCGGTGCGTACTTTGATGGCGAATGATCGGGGGACCACTTCCAGATAAAGCGGCCCCGTATAGCCGGCCCGGATCTCATCAAACCCGGCATTGAGGTCGGTCACGATACGGGTAAACACGTCCAGGCGGCCTGTTGTGCTTTTGGGGTTGGCACGGGCGCGGAGCGTGGCCGGCAGTTCGAGGTGCTCCAGGAGCGGCACCAGATACACATGCCCCTTCTCCAGAATGGCGCCTTGCGTCAGATCCATCTCGTACATGACGAGATCGGATTGATAAAAGTCGAGCACATTGAGACGGCTGCTGATGGCCGATAACTCGGGCAAGAAGCTACTGATCAGACGATAGGCTTTTTTGCCCAGCCGCAGGTCCAGGCTAGCCGGCTGGATCTGGCGGTCTTCGATCGTGGCATCCGACTTGATGGCGCCACGGGCAATCAGTTGAGTGATATGCTGGTATGGCAGAATTCCCTTCGAGGAAGCGGCACGTTTCACAGGTGCTCACCCCCTGAGTCACACCCGTTGCCGGCAGCGGCCCAAGAAGGGTGGGCGCCAACCATCGGCAACTCGCGGCCTTGAGGGGAGCCGGGCTGGGGATAGTGATACGTATTGTTTTCGTAGTTTCTCAGCACTGCACCATCTTCATCCAGATTGACGAGATAGTCTCCGGGGAGCAGGGGAATTTTCCCGCCGCCGCCGGGAGCATCGATCACAAAGTGAGGAACCGCCATCCCGCTGGTATGACCTTGTAAGGACTTGATGATCTTCAGCCCTGTTTCCACTGAGGTCCGGAAATGATTCGTGCCTTTGGTCAGGTCCGCCTGATACAGGTAATAGGGTTTGACGCGCGCCAGCAGGAGCTGGTGCATCAGCCGTTTCATGACTTCGGGATCGTCGTTAACCCCCTTCAGTAACACAGTCTGTGCTCCCAGGGGAACCCCGGCGTCGGCCAGCATGCCGCAGGCGCGCTTCACCTCCGGCGTCAGTTCATCCGGATGGTTGAAGTGCAGGTTCATGTAAAACGGATGATATTTCTTGATGATCTCACAGAGTTTCGGCGTGATGCGCTCGGGGAGGCTCCCCGGTACCCGCGTGCCGATCCGGATCAATTCCAAATGGGGAATGGTGCGGAGTGATTTGAGGATTCGTTCCAACAGGTGATCGGGCAGTAACAGCGGATCACCGCCGGACAGGATCACGTCCCGCACTTCCTGATGTTCGCGCAGATAGGCGATGGCCCGGTCGAGTTCTCCCTTTTTGAGGAAGCCCGGTTTGCCGACCAGTCGCTTCCGTGTACAAAACCGGCAATAGATCGGGCACTGATTGGTGACCATCAAGAGCACGCGGTCCGGATACCGGTGGACCAGATGCGGCACGGGGCTCATCAGGTCTTCTTCGAGCGGATCATCCTCCGCATCGGCATCGGCCATTTCGGCGCGATCGGGCACGACCTGCTTCCAGATCGCATCACCCTTTTCCCTGATGGTAGCCAGCACGGTCGGCGTAATGCGCATGGGGTAGTCGCCCACGATGTCTTCGACTTCCTTTGGATCGACACCGAGCCGCTCGGCCAGGTCCTTGGGCTTCACCACACTTTGGGCCAGGATGCGTTTCCAATCCTCCACGTGTCTATCCTTTCGCTGATGCCGTTCCAACCGGCCCGGCCGTATCGGCCGGCGCCTGTTCCTGGCATCTGGTCTGCTCCGTGATCTTCAGCGGTCGCCCCGCAGGTGTCGGCGACCTCTTCACGGCTGCGCCTTGTCGTAGTGTGTCTGCAGGTGGGCCAGAATGTCGTGGGTCTCCGTAAGCACCGTGTCTCCGTCTTTCAAGACCGGGACATAATATTGGCCGGAGACCTCGTAGACTTGTTTGCGCATCGGCCGGAAATCCGGCACGACCACGTCTTCGTAGGACAGGTTCAATTCACCGAGGCGATCCCGGACGACCGCGCAATCGGGACACCAACGGACATGATAGAAGGTGAGGGCCATGAGTACCTATTGGGAAAAAGAGTGAAAAGCCGGTGACCGAGAGAATAAGCGCATAGCCGGTCTCACTCCGCCCTACGCGGGCAAGCTCGACGCGATCGCACAGGGCGCCATGATTGCGTCGACCATGCCGTGAATGATCTTCTTATTGGCGGGACAGAGTGTCGCAAGGATCCCGCCGAGTTCAGCCTTGTCGCCGGCGACAAAATAATATGGAGAAAGGCGAACGCGCCCCGACATTGGCACCACCGTGTCTCGCTGCTCATCCCAATAGAACGCGTCGAACAAGCGGCCCTTGTGGAATTCTTGCAGGACGTAAGGGGTCGTCGGGAATGACTGTAGCGCGTGCTCCAAGGCGGCGGCCCATTCGACTTGTGGCAGGTCGTGCCCGATGGAGACGCCTCTGCTGCCCCAGGCCAATTCGGAGAATCCGGAGGGTTTGAGCACCAGTTGCCGTTCCTTTTGAGTCGTGTGGGCCAGCCGGCGAAAGTCCGATACGGCCCGCCCGCTGATGAGGAGGTGCGGGATGATTGCGGTCGGCGGCACCGGTTGCGGGTCGAGAATCCAGGTTCGAGGGAGTACGTGCCGCAAAGTCGTTCTCGTCTCGGCGGCCAATGTCTGCTCCCAGAATGGCTCGAGCTCGGGGTGATGGAACAGCCCGAACGCTAGCTTTTCCTCCAAGGCCGGCTTATAAGGCGGTGTGACGGCCACCTGTCCTTTCTTGGCAGCATACATCATGAGCTCGGCTTTCGGGATGTTCTTCAGGTCGAAGAGTTCAAAAAAGCGGTAGAGCAAGCCGATCGGCCGCGATCCTTGTTCATCCTGGAGAAACAGCCCTTCATCGGTACAACGAATTGCCCGAGGCTCGACGCAAGACGCCTGGATACCGATGTCGCGCAAGCGCTGAGCCATCCATTCCATCTCCGGTCGGTACTCCTTTGCCTCGTCGGAGACGACAATCGCGAGACAACCCTCCAGGTCGCCCTGTTGCGCGCGCAGCATCGCGGCGAACCCTTGCAACATGCCGTCACGGCCGGCAATCAGGGGAGACCGTTCGGATGGTGCGGAAGCGGACGAAGAAGCGGCCGCGAGCTGATCATCATAGGCGCGTGCCATGCAAGCTGTCAGGCCGATGCCCCCGGGGACGGAATCGAGCTCCGTGATGACCATGCCGTCGGCAGTGGGGATCACATCCGGTCGAATGATGCCCGGTATCAGATTGCGAAACCGGTTCATCCGACTAAAGGTGATGAGGGATTCCGGTTTGCCCTGATCGAGATAGGCCGCAACCCAACCAGGCTGGGTCCCACGGATACTGTCCTGATACAGACGGTTCAATGCCCGGTAAAAGGCCAGGAGATCTTGCCCCAAATGCTGAAAAAATATGACTTCAGACGAAGAAAGCGGGAAAGGTGTCGGGGAGAGGCGGAAGTGTATCGGCGACACTCCAGAACCGGCCGTGGCTGTGCCCTGTTCCGCTTCGGCCGAGCCATAGACTCCGGCGTGAACGAGCGCATCACGGATTGCGAGACAACGTCGGCGGGCTTCGTCGGAGTTCAATGGCTCACGTGAATGTTGTGCCAGTGCCAATGCAATATCCTCGATGCTCGCAGCGCAGTCGCCTGCTTCGCAGTCGCGGTCTGATTCGAGGTGGAGCAAATCGTACCATGGCCTCTTGCACTGGTACAAGTCGGCGAGGCGCCAGGGATGCGCACCGGCGTCTCTTCCCATTTGCCATGGAGGTCGCTCGTGATGGCACTGGTGTGGGCTAGTAGGACGACGCACGGGTTAGTGGTACAATGCGCGCCAGCTCATGACGAGTCCACTCGTTCCAATCTCCCCGGCGCGTCCCACACGGCCTGTCGGGCAGTCTCTCCTGCAGATCGTGCCGAGCACGACCTGTCTTCACTGCGATGTGTGTTGCCGGTTTCCCGAGCGAGACAGCTTCTTGCGCCCCTTTTTTACCGGCGATGAGATCCGGGCAGCGCTGGCGGCCGGTCTCACGCCGGAACTGTTTCCGGCTACCGAAGGCACACAAATTAGTCTGGTGCAGAATCCGGCTGGAGAAGGATACGTCTGCCCGGCCTTTGACAGTGAGACCTCGCACTGTCGGATTTATGAGGTCCGCCCGCTGGACTGTCGACTCTACCCGTTTGCCTTGATGTGGGATGCCGAGCGCACCCATGTCCTCCTCGGGTGGGATACGAAGTGTCCGTACATGCGCGAGGCCTCGGCGTCGCTGGTTGATCAGGCGGCAGACGCAGTGGCGCAATGGATTGAGCAGGACGAGCGGGTGGCGATGCTCGCGCGGTATCCTAGGCTCATCGGGCGGTTTCAGGACGATGTCATTCCTTTGCGGACATTGGCGAGGGTAACGGAACGTGTGCAGCAGGGAAAGACGCGGATAGGCAGGCAACCGCTGACCATTCAGGACCGAGGGCGCATGGAGGCCGCCTTGGCCGTCACCGCCGGCTTTCAGGAAACTCCCCTCGCCGCGGCTTCATTTGCCTACCATTACATCTGGCGACACCGGTTGACGTATACATGGGCCGACCTAGAGGGGCATCTGTGCTTGTTCGCCGAATCACCAGACGGGATATTCTTGGCCTTGCCTCCTTTAGGGAGGGGGCCTCTTGATCAGGCGACGGCTGAGGCGTTTCGCGTCATGCGCGAGTGGAACGGCGAGTCTCCTGTCAGCAGGATGGACAATGTTCCGGAAGCCTGCGTTCCCGCCTTGCGAATGTTGGGGTATGAGGTCACCCCAAAAGAGCCGGACTATCTGTATGCTGCTGCCGATCTGGTCGACCTTGCCGGAGAAGCCTATCGATCACCGCGCGCAGCCTGCAATCGCTTCATGCGCGAACATGGCGGGGTGCTGGAACCCTACGATGCACGCGATCAGACGGCTTGTGCGAGTCTGTTTCGTGAATGGAGAGAACAGAAGCTGCGGTCTGGATCGAGTGAGTGGGCCAATGCTCTCCTGGATGATGCCGTCGGAGCCCATGAGACAGCGTTGTCGGCATATAGTGAGTTGGGGCTGACCGGAGCAGTGGTGCGAGTCGGGGGGCGCATTCGGGCCTATACGATGGGGTTGTGGCTCAATCAATCAGTGTTCTGTGTCTTGCTGGAAGTGGCGGATCGGGATATGGTGGGGGCGGGCGCGTTCGTGTTTCGTGAATTCTGTCGCCAAGCGCTCGCCAAAGGCGCATGTTGGATCAACACGATGGATGATTCCGGTCTTCCGAGTCTGGCGAAAGCCAAGCGCGGGTACCATCCTGCCCGATTGGTGCCGAATTATGTTGTGACGGAGTTCAGACGATGACGGCCTCGCCCCTTCCAGGTTTCCCCCGCCGATCCTATCCGTGGCTTCCCGTGTTGATCGTGGGCATGACGATTGTGGCGCTGGTAATCGGCGTGGTCATGTTGCGGTCGATCGAGGTGCGAATGGTGGAGGCGACCGGAGAAAATCTCACGCTCGCCTCGGCGGAGATCGCGGACAAACTCGACCGCTTGCTCTTCGAGCGCCATGCGGACGTGCGCATGATGGCGCGCGCGTTCACCGACCGGGCTGTCGATAAAAAATATATCAATGAATATCTGCAGTGGATGAAAGAGACCTATGCGCCGGTCTATCTCTGGCTGGGAGTGACGGATTCTCATGGACGGATGATTGCCGCGACGGATTCGTCCGCCATCGGCCAGGACTACAGCCGGAGCGGTTGGTTCGACCGGGTGCGGCAGACCGGCACGGTGCAGGTCGATGAAGTCGAGATCCATGAATCGAATCACAAGATCGAGTCAATCGCCTTTACCGCACCCATTCTCAGCGTCGGCGGGCAGTTTCTCGGCGCCGTCACGACCCGCATCGGACTGCCGATGCTGGAAGATGTGCTCATTGAAACGGTGCGCGAAATTCAGCAAACCGACGGCGCGGCCGGTCCCTTCGAATATCAATTTCTGACCAAGGGCGGGCTGGTATTTGTGGATTCGTCCTCTTCCAGTATCGACCGGGTCAATCTGCGCGAGCTCAATCTGCCCTCGGTGGTGCGGAGCAGTTCAGGCAAGGCGGGATATGTTGAAGAAATACATGCTCGCCGCCATGTCCCCGTCGTGACAGGGTATTCCCAGACCAATGGATACAGCGACTATTCCGGCTTGCAGTGGACGATTCTGCTGCGCATGGATCGCGACGTCATTCTTTTGCCGATCCGGGCGATGATGTGGAAGCTCGGGATTGCCGGTGTGGTGGTGTGGCTTCCGATGGTGGGGTTGTTGCTCTGGGCCACCGGACGATTGCGCGAGCAGCATCGTCAGGCGCAGCAAGAGAGCGAATGGGCGCGCGCGGCGGAGGCGGCCCTCTTGCAGAGCCAGGAACGCAACCGGGTCATCGTCGATACGGCGTTAGACGCCGTGATTTCCATGGATGCCGGCGGCATCATTACGGATTGGAATGCGCAGGCCGTCAACATTTTCGGGTGGGAACGCGAGGAAGCCCTGGGCCGTCGCGTGTCGGATACGGTGATTCCCGCTCGGGATCGGGAAGGGCATGAGCGCGGGCTGCGGCATTTCCTCGATACCGGACAAGGCGCCCTTCTCAATCGTCGTATTGAGATGATGGGCAGTCATCGCGATGGCCATGAATTCCCGGTGGAAATTACCATCTCTCCGGCCAGATTGGGCGACGCCTATATTTTCAGTGCCTTCATTCGCGATATTACCGCGCGCAAACGGACCGAACGCCAGCTGGCGTCTCAGTATGCCGTCACCCGAGTGCTGGCGGAATCGCGGACCCTGGAAGAGGCCGGTCCAAAAATTCTGCAGGCCATCTGCGAAAGCCTGGAATGGGAATTAGGCATCTTCTGGCGACTCGACCGGCAGGGCAGCGTGCTGCGCTGTCTGGATGTGTGGCAGTCACCGGGGCTGAATGCCGAAGAATTTGTCCTCGACACCTGGCGGCATACCTTCGGGATCGGCAAGGGACTTCCCGGACGGATTTGGCAGGGGGGAGAACCGACCTGGATCAAGGACGTCGTGCAGGAAGCGAATTTCCCTCGCGGTGGCGCGGCGTCACGCGTGGGACTGCACGGCGCCTTCGGATTCCCGGTTCGAGTCGGAACGGAGGTCGAAGGCGTCATCGAACTCTTCCGGCGCGAGATCAAACAGCCGGATGAGCAATTGCTGAAGATGGTCGCCGATGTCGGCCTCAAGATCGGACAGTTCGGCGAACGGGCCCGTGCGGAGGATGCGCTGCGACGCACGGAAGCGCAACTTCAGCAGTCGCAGAAGATGGAAGCCGTCGGACGACTCGCCGGCGGCGTGGCGCACGATTTCAACAACATGCTGACGGTGATTCGAGGATACAGCGAGCTGGTGCTGAGCCGGCTCTCGCCGACCGACGGATTCCGGAAGGAGCTGGAGGAGGTCAAAAAGGCGGCGGATCGCGCATCGGGTCTGACCGGGCAGTTGCTGGCCTTCAGCCGCCGGCAATTCATCGCCCCGAAGGTGCTCGATCTGAATGCAGTGATCCATAACATGGAAGGCATGCTCCGTCGCTTGTTGGGTGAAGACATCGTCGAGCTGTGTACGGTTCTCGATCCGGGATTGGGCCAGTTGAAGGCGGATCCCGGCCAGGTAGAACAGGTCATCATGAATCTGGCCGTCAACGCCCGCGATGCCATGCCGGATGGCGGCCGGTTGACCGTCGAGACGGCCAATGTACAATTCGGCCAACGCCGCAACCGCCCACCGATGGGCGCCGAGCCTGGTTCGTACATCGCGCTCATCGTGCGCGATACCGGCCATGGGATGGACGAAGATACGCAGTCCCACGTCTTTGAGCCATTCTTTACGACCAAGGAAAAGGGCAAGGGGACGGGGCTTGGATTATCGACGGTCTATGGGATTGTGAAGCAAAGCGGCGGGTTCATCGAGGTCGAGAGCAAGCCGGGTCGGGGGGCCACCTTTAAAATTTTCTTCCCGCGCGTGGAAGCGGTGAGCGAGGAAACCGAATCGGTCGCCGTGGGCGGTGATTCGGTGAGAGGGCGCGAGACCGTCTTGTTGGTCGAGGATGAACCGGGTGTCCGCCGCCTGGTCAATGAGACGTTGCGTCTCCATGGCTATACGGTGTTGGAAGCTCGACATGGCATCGAAGCGTTGCTGACCGGTGCTAAACATGCCGGCCCGATCCATTTGCTTCTCACAGATGTGGTCATGCCGCAAATGAGCGGCCCGGAAGTGGCCGAAAAGCTCGCGACAGTCCGTCCGGAAGTCAAAGTGCTTTATATGTCCGGCTACCCGGACCACCCGGCCTTCTCCAAAGGCGGTATCGATACGGAGCACTCCTTTCTGCAAAAGCCCTTCACACCCACGACGCTGGCCCAAAAAGTTCGCGAAGTGCTGGATGGCTCGAAGGTCGGCTGAGCGGTGTGATTGCTCCGGCGCTGTTCGTCGGTCGCTTGAACTTCCTGCCGGTTTCCGTTTATCGTGGCGCACCATGCACTTTATTCATTTTCAGGCAGGAGTGGCGGAATGAGCGAGGGGCGAGCAGCGACGGCGCCGAAAGGGCAGGCACAAGACATCGACCAGTACCGGATCGCGCGTGAACCGTTTTACGCCGACGTGCGGGGCGAGGTCGGGCTCTTTACCATTGCGGCGCAGAGCCGCATGCCGGTGATGCTCAAGGGCCCCACGGGCTGCGGGAAAACCCGGTTCGTCCAGCACATGGCCTATCGCCTGGGGCGCCCGCTCATTACCGTGGCTTGCCACGAGGATTTGACCGCCTCCGACCTTGTCGGCCGCTATCTCTTGAAGGGGCAGGAGACGGTGTGGATGGATGGTCCGCTGACCCTCGGCGTGAAGCAGGGAGCGATCGTCTATCTGGACGAAATCGTCGAGGCGCGTAAAGATACGACGGTCATCATCCACCCGCTGAGCGATGACCGGCGGCTGCTGCCGATTGAAAAAAAAGGGCAGGTCATCGAGGCGGTGGATGAGTTCATGCTGGTGATCTCCTACAACCCTGGCTATCAAAGCATTCTGAAAGATCTGAAGCAAAGCACCAAACAGCGGTTTATGGCCATCGAGTTCGATTATCCGCTGCCGGATGTCGAGAGCCGGGTCGTGGCGCATGAGGCCGGTGTCAGTCCCGAGATCGCCCAGCGGCTGGTCAAAATTGCCGAGAAGGTCCGCAACCTCAAGAATCACGGGCTTGAAGAAGGCGTCAGCACGCGATTGTTGATCTATGCGGCGACGTTGATCAAGCAGGGCGTGCCTGCGGATCGAGCCTGCGATGTCGCGATTGCCAGGCCGATTACCGATGACCCGGACATGGTGCGCAGCATCATCGAGGTCGTGAAAGCGGTTTTCTAGCTGTTCGTTCTTTGCGCCTCACCGACTCTGCGTGCTCCACAATGTTGTGACCACCCACAATTCCTGGCGGGAGTCCAAACCCGCGGCAGCAGAGCAGGTCGTTCGCACCACACCCGAGGGCGCCGTCATTTCCGTTCATGTCCAGCCGAAAGCTTCCCGGACGCAATGCGCAGGGCTTCACGGTCATGCGATTAAAATTCGTGTGGCAGCCCCGCCAGCCGATGGTGCGGCGAACGAGGAATTATGCCGGTTCCTGTCCCGTACATGTGGCTTGCCGCTGAGTGCCGTCGAGATTCTCAGCGGGGCGAGTAGCCGTCAGAAGCGAATTTTAGTGAGGGGGCGTTCTGCCGAACAGGTGCGCGCACAACTCCAACTTGAGTAAGTAGCGGTTGGGTCGCACTCCTGAATGCGTGAGGCACTATTGCTGCGAGGACGTTATGCCTGGTGAGTCGGATGTCGGGGTATGGCAGCGGCGGCCTCTTCTGAAAAAAATCGGATCGACGATGTCTCGATGCGTAATGGCTCTGATCGTCCTGACCGTGACTGGTTGTGCAGGGCCGGAACCCATCTTCAAGTCGACGACCTATTTACAGCTCCACGGACAGCAACAAGCCCGGGATGAAGCCGCAGTCTGTGGGGTGAAAGCGGAGCGGTCCGGATTGCAGCATGGAGCGAATCGGAGCGGAAATGCCGGCGCCGGCGCCGCGCTAGGAGTCATCGGCGGCGCGGCAGTAGGAGCCTCGGCAGGGTTAGTCGGCGGGCCAACCGGTATCGCCATCGGGGCCGCCGCAGGCGGGGCGGTCGGCGGGGTCTTGGGTCTGTTCGCCGGGACCTACAAGCCCTTACAACCGCAACAGGACTATGCCGCCTTCGTTGAACGTTGTCTGAAGGAAAAGGGGTACGAGACCGACGGATGGCAATAAGCGCATGATCCGTGACCGCAGTAAGTCACCGCAGATTTAAAACGTAAAACAGCCGGAATAGTCGGCCATCAGGCATTGGACACGAATAGAAATTCGCTCCAGCCGCTCCAAGTGTTGCGGCGTCGGGGCGGATCCTCGGACCTCTCGCAGCCATTCAGCGTCCTGCTTCAATTTTCTCAACGACCAGCGTGATGTCCCTGGAATGCGCGTCTCCTCGTGAATCGCCTGCTCCACGAGGCTGCGGAACGAGGCCACTTCATCGGCAAACTCCACCCGGTGCGCATCAAAAGAATAGGGTGCCTCGTCCTGCCCCATCAGCGCGAGCAGATGGCGCAGCCACTCCACAGTCGCGGCCATGCGTTCGTAGTTGAGCGTGCTCGCGACGTCGCCTGCCGTGTGGTAACGGGGTGAGCGCGCCGCGGAGAGAAACAGGAACGGGGTCTGATGGTTGCGGAAGACGTCATAGTCGCTGAAGGCCTTGTGGCCGTGATCAGGAATTTCTTCCACGAGATGGATTCCCCCGGGGTACACTTTGAGGGATGAGGTCTGGGTTTGAGTGACCCGTCGATACAGTTCAGGACTTTTCTCTGCGCCGGTGGCAAAGATCGCATCCTTGAGCGGAGCCCAATGCACGCCTCCCATCAAATCCATGATGATCGCGGCTTGAAGATTCTCTGCAGCGCCGACTTCCGGAGGCAAGTGGTGAAATAGAAACTGTGATCCCATGTCGGCCGTGCCGAAGTAGGGGGACTCTTCGCTATTCAACCCGACAAACATGATGCCGTAGCGAGAGAGCCCCGTCAGGTTTCTAGCCGTCTCGATCAGGATGGCGATGGAGGACGCATTATCGTCGGCTCCAAGGAAGGGATATCCCAGATGATCGTAATGAGCCCCGATCACAATCCAGCGGGTGCGAGCGGTGTGATTGATCGGCGGGATCACTCCGATGACGTTGTCGCCTATCCGATCGGAAATGGTCTGTCGATAGCTGCCAAGTGAGGTAAGCGGCTGCAGCCCGACCAGGCGAAATTGTTCCTCGATGTATTGCGCGGCCTGGCGGTTGCCTGGCGTTCCCGGTTGGCGGCCGGTCAGCGCAGGGCTCGCGAGGAAGGACACGTGTGTCTGCAATCGTTGCGCCGGTGCGGTCGTGATTGGCAAGGCTCTCGGATCAATGGCCTCCATGGTGTGGAGGCAGCCGGCAAGATTGAAGCAGACCAGCATGGCGAAAGCTACCAGGCCATAGCGAAGGCAAGCCGGTGGATGGCAGGAAAACCGGCTCACGATTGCGTTGAGGAATCCGGAGTCGCGGGGGCATCCGGCACCTTCGGTGCCATGGGCAACGCTTTGTGGCGAAGCGCTCGGCCTTTGTCGGGGGTCGGATCGGTAATGAGGCCATAACATTGGCGGCCTTCATGATCTTCCGGCAAATACTCGGTAATCGGCATGCCGTCTTCACGGACAAAGAGCAGGCAATGACAATATTTATAGATCTGCATTTCGTCGCACGCGCACATCCAGCGACGCAGCTTGGCCTCGGCTTGTTTGTCCGGATAGAAATTACAGGGACAGAGCGGCTTTCCCAACTCATCGACGTGCGCGGCTAACCCCAGCACGACGGCGTTGGTCACGGCAGGATTCGGGTGCATGGCCGTGCCGCTCTTCTCGGCAAAGCCCTTGACATACTTCCGCATCTTCTCGAGACTTTCTTTGCTCGGCTCAGCCATTCCGCTCCTCGCGTGACAATGTTCTACTGAAAAAATCGATCGGTGTCCGGTGGTCCCGCCTGCGAAGACACAGTTTACAAGCGAAATTGTGTCCTTTACAATCCACCACTTCCCTCAAAATGGAACACAGGAATGGCACCCGGGCACTCCTTCCCACAACTTATCGAGCGGCTGGCCGACCAACTCGGGCCGGGTTCCGCTACAGCGCTGGTCGACGCTATTGCCGCGTCGGCTACCAGACCGGATGCGCCGGCAGGGGTGTGGCTATTGCTCGAGGAACTCACGGACGCTGCGCCAAAAGCGGCCAGGGGTGCGATCGAGGCTTTGCTGGAATTGCAGCGCCGGGGATTGCTTGCCGAGGTGTTGCCATGGCTCGATCTGGGAGTCGCCATCGCGGCTGATTCGGGGGCGTTGGCATTACGGTTTTTCAAAGAGAGTCCTCTCCTGCTGGGTCTGCTCGATCCACCTCAGCGAGCCGTCGTATTGGCTGCCGGTTTGGAGTTGGCCGACCGCCAGGCCAATGTGGCGGTGGAATTTATTCGGATTGCGCCGGAAGTGGTGCCCGTTCTGCTCCCAGTCGACTGGCCGAGGTGGATGGAACTGGCCTGTGAGTTGTCAGAGACCGATTTTGCCTTGGCGGTGGAGTATATCCGTCAGATTCCTGCCGTCGCTCGCGTGCTCTCCCTCGATACCGTTCGAGCCTGGATGCAGTTCGGGATGACGCTCATTGTCGACAATAGCCTCGGCAAGCCCGACTATCTGGGAGCGTTGGAATTCTTCCGGACGAGTCCCGGCATTCTTGGGGATATTCCCGATCAGACATCACGTCACCAAGTCATTCGCGTCGGAGCGCACATCGCCGAGCGGTCGCCGGAGATGGGTATTGCGGTCCTCGCAGAAGCCCCTTCGATCCTCCGTGGTCTCCCGACTGATGAATGGCGGAGGCAGGTCCTGCAATACGGCCTGATACTGGCTGAGCGCGATGCCGAGACGGCCTTAGCCTATATTCGCCGTTGCCCTGAATTGGTCGGATTGATTGGATCAGGTGAAGGAGCGCAACAGAAGTTTCAGTCCTGGTTTGCCTCCGGGATGGACGTGCTGGAGTACAACGTGGAAGGGGGCCGCGCATACTTTGGCATGGAGTCCGAAAAAGCATTGGGCGCCTTGTCGCAGGCCATGAGCGGCGTGCCGTTGCGGCAGATCGCCAGGCGGGTCAAGTTATTTGCTCAGGCCCTCTGCGGCCGCGATCTGCAGATCTACGATTTGCCCGACTCGCTCGAATCAGCGCAGCCGATGGTGCGTGCCACGGTCAGTGACGATGGGCGGAGCATCGGATTGCCGTCGCTCGTCAGGCGGCACCCGACTCATGATGAGAATGTCCGTCTCTACATGGTCATGGCCGCGCACGAGGCGGGACATTTGGAGTTTGGCACCTTCGATGTACCCCTCGCCCATTTGCAAAACCTCAGTGAGGATTTGACGCAACGTTATGGACGCAAGGCCTCGCGTGAAGTCCGTACCTTGGGTGATATGTTCGCACGGTATCCTCAGCCAGGGCTTATCCGCGATCTCTGGGCGCTCGTCGAAGATGCCCGCGTCGAATACTTGCTGCGTCGCGAATATCCGGGCCTGAGCCGGGATTTAGCCGTGATCGCCAAAGATGCGGTGCAGGTGCGAAGTTTGGCGCATGGCATGACGGTGCGCGAATTGATCGTCGATCAGCTCCTGCTCTTCTCCACGGTCGACGATGCCGGTTCCCTGCCGCTTCCTGACGCGCTCAAGCATGAGATCACTCACCTCTGGAGCCTCTGTCAAAGCATCTTCCATCCGTTGGCCACTGCGGAAGAGGCAGTGCGATTGGCCGACCGTCTCTATGTCTCGATGGACGAGTTATTGGCCATCCGTCGCGAGGCCATTCCAAACTCAGACGAGGCGAATGCGCTCGAACAGTCCATTCCTGCGCCAAAGGCTTCGGAGGATCTTTCCGACACGTACCGTCCAATGGATAATTGGGACTATCGTGGGGCAATGGACCCCAATCTGGTGCGAGACCGCACTGAATCTGCGCCTGAACAGAGTCCTGCGTCCGGTCAAGGAGATCGTGAAGGCGGAGCTGGTCTAGCTGGTGATTCAGGCGGATCATCCGGTGCCGGTACGGCGCGTTCGCAGCAGATGTCTCAAGAGATGTTAGTGCCGGGTCGACGACAGCCCTCGCTGGTCGAAGAGATGTTGGCGGTCGAAGGCGAGGGGATGCGGTCTGAAGATGAAACGTCCGACACAGTCAAGGCGGTTCGTTATCGTGAATGGGATGCCGCCATTCAGGACTATCGGATGAATTGGTGTCGTGTGGTCGAGCGGGACGCGGTCGAAGGGTCGTCGGATTTTGTGGAAGAGACCTTGGCGGCGCAGCGTGGTCCGGTCGCGCTTCTGCGCCGCTATTTCGAAAGCCTGCGCCCTCCGGGATTACGGCGCGTACCCGGCCAATTGGATGGTGAAGATCTGGATATGGATGCCGTTATCGGCCGTCTAGCAGATCTGCAAGCGGGTATTGAGCCGTCGGAACGGATCTATGTGAGGCGAGAGAAGCGAGAGCGCGAGGTGGCCGCGGCGTTTTTGGTCGATCTCAGCGGGTCCACCAGCCGTCAGGTTGAACAGGGACGGAGAATCATCGATATCGAAAAGCAGGGGTTAGTGCTGCTCTGCGAAGCGCTCTCTGCGATCGGGGACCAATTTGCCGTCTATGGCTATTCCGGGCAGGGGCGCCATCAGGTGGATTTCGTCGCGGTCAAAGATTTTGACGAGCTGGTGACCGGACGGGCGGGCGCGAAACTGGGGGGCATGGTTCCATTGCAGCAGAATCGCGATGGCGCGGCCATTCGGCATGCGACGACGAAGCTGCTTGCTCGTCAGGCAAGAACGCGATTGTTGGTCATGATCAGCGACGGCCGTCCGTTGGATGATGGATACAAGGACGACTATTCCTTGGAAGATACACGCATGGCTCTGCGGGAAGCCCGGGCGAGCGGGATTGAACCGGTCTGTATCACGATCGACAAGCAGGCGGATCCTTATCTGCGACGGATGTACGGGGATGTGCGCTATGTGGTGATTGATCGGGTGGAGGGGTTGCCGGAGAAGCTCCCAAGGATTTACCATCGGCTGACGGCCTGACCCGTCGTGCATAAGGCCTCTTCAGCATTGGAGCATACGAACCATGATTGAGCAGCCTCCCCGACCGACCGTGCCGCCCTGGCTTTATAAACTGTTCACGGGGCATCAGTATCCCTATGTTCGGCGGCAGGCCAAGTTTGCGAATCGAGACTTCAAGCCCGGCGAAGAGCGTCCGGAGCCCACGCGAGAAGCCATTGACGCCAAGTTTTGGGAAATCTATCCGCGGTGCACCGCCAAAATTTTGGAGGAAGTGAAAGCCGGCATGATCGTGGTGTTTCACGAGCTGGGTGAATACCCGCCAGGCGGGTATCAGGCATTAGTGGATGCGCCCGAAGAATTTCTCGCAGCGAAGTACGGCAAAAAGAAAATTAAAGTGAATTTCTATGACGGGGATAATTTTGTCTGCACGATCAATTTTAAGGTCGGCGGCTGGACGGGTCACGAACCGGCGTGAAACGTGTGAGGCAGGTGCGATGGCGACTTCGTGCCTGAGGTTTCACTGTTCACGCTTCACGAGGTGGAAATAATGGGACGACCAAAGATCACAGTGGTGGGCGCGGGGAATGTGGGTGGAACGGCCGCGCAGCGGTTGGCAGAAAAGAATGCCTATGATGTCGTGCTGGTCGACATCGTGCCGGGAATTCCACAAGGGAAAGCGCTGGATATCACCCAAGCCGGCCCCGTCTGCGGATACAGCACCCGCGTGGTCGGGACGAACGGATATGACGAGACGGCCGGGTCGTCCATCGCGGTTATTACGTCGGGGATTCCCAGAAAGCCGGGCATGAGCCGGGATGAACTCCTGGGCACCAATGCCAAAATCGTGAAGACGGTGGTGCAGGAATTGGTGTCACGTTCACCGAACATCATGTTGATCCTGGTGACGAATCCTTTGGACGCCATGGTGCATGTGGCACGAAAGGTCAGCGGGCTGCCGAAGTCGCGCGTACTCGGCATGGCAGGCGTGTTGGACACGGCCCGGCTACGGTCGTTTGTCGCGGAGGAACTCGATGTGCCGGGGACGGATGTGGAGGCGATGGTGTTGGGTGGTCACGGAGATACCATGGTGCCGCTGGTTCGCCACACGACTGTGGCAGGCAAGCCTATTACGGACCGGTTGTCACCGGAGCGGCTCTCAGCCTTGATCAAACGTACGCAGGACGGCGGAGCCGAAATCGTCGGTCTCCTGAAGACCGGCAGCGCATTTTATGCGCCGTCTGCCGCAGCGGTTGATATGGTCGAGGCGATCATGAAGGATCAGAAGCGAGTGCTCCCCTGCGCAATATTGTGCGAGGGTGAATACGGCCTCAAGGATGTCATCGTCGGCGTGCCGGTCAGGCTGGGCCGGGGCGGTGGAGAGTCCATTGTGGAATATGATCTGACAGCTGAGGAACGGACGGCGCTGCAAGCCTCCTCCGATGCGGTGCGGGACCTGTGCGGTGTGGTTGATCGTTTGTTGACGGCATAGGTGGCCCCACCAAAACAGCCAGGATGGCAGGTTGCTTGACAAGGCTCGGCAGCCTGCAGTAGAGAACGTGGTTGGCAGTAAACCGTTACAGTTGGGGGGCGTATGAAATTTCTCGAGGATCCGTATCAGACATTGGGCGCAGGGCTTGCGCTTGCTGTCGGATTGATAGTCGTCTATCTGGGTATGGCCGGGGTGGGAGCGGGCGAGGCCGATTGGTTCGGTCTGGTTGTCCGCTGGGTCCACTTTTTGGCGGGCATCACCTGGATCGGGCTGTTGTATTTCTTCAACCTGATCAATGCGGGCTTTCTCAAGAGCTTGGACGGGCCGACGAAAAACATCGTCATTCCAAAGCTGATGCCTGCTGCGCTGAACTGGTTCCGGCATGGGGCCACGGTGACTGTGCTGGCGGGTATCGTGCTCTATGGCTACCTTTATTCAAAGGGGGGCACGGGGGCCATTGCGCTGGGGATCGGTGGGCTCCTTGGCATCATCATGATGGGGAACGTGCACGGCATCATTTGGCCCAATCAGAAGAAGGTGATTGCCGCGGTAGCGGCTGCCGCACAGGGTACGCCGGCGCCGCCGGAGATGGCTCAGTGGGGTAAGACCGCGCTCTATGCTTCGCGGATCAACTTCCTGTTGTCCATCCCGATGCTGTTCTTTATGGGCGCAGGGAGCCATTTGAAGTAACGTTACGCGTGGACAGCGTGAAGGGGATTGGTCATCCAAGCGGATGATCAGTCCCCTTTTTCATGCTCTCACCTGTGATGTGAGTTCTCAGCCCCTCGCGGCGAGTCTTTGGGCCAATTTGTTATAGGTCCATCAGGCCTAACTGATTGAGATTGAGGCCTAATCAGGCGAACGTGGCTTGACGGCTCTCAAAGCGCAGCCGTATAGTAGCTACCTGCTAACCTGGGGGTGTAACCCCCGAAAGGGAACAACGTGACCCTACCTCAACCACGGGTATTGCAGAAACTTGATGGGGCGCCCTGGGAAATCGACCCCTACCTCAAGACCGGCGGCTACGATGCATGGCGAAAGTGCCTGAAGGGCCTTACGCCGGCTGATGTGGTCGGCGAAATCAAGAAGGCCGGTCTGCGCGGGCGGGGTGGAGCGGGGTTTCCAACCGGTATCAAGTGGGACAAGGTCCTCAACCATCGCGTGCCGGAACGATACTTTGTGTGCAATGCCGGTGAACATGAGCCGGGAACCTTCAAGGACCGTCACCTCCTCAAGCATATCCCGCATCAGTTGATTGAGGGCTGTCTGATCGCCTCTCGAACAGTCAATGCGAAGGCCTCCTATATCTACGTCAACCATGAGTACGAAGAAGAGGAAGCGAATCTGAGAAAAGCCATTGCCCAGGCGCGGGAACGGGGTCTGTTGGGGAAGAATATTCTCGGCACGGGTGTGGATCTGGAGCTGGAGGTGTTTTCCGGTCACGGCAGTTATGTGGCCGGAGAAGAGACGGCGATGTTGGAATCGATGCAAGGCCGTCCAGCGATGCCCAGGCAGAAACCACCGTTTTATCCGACGGATTTCGGCCTGTACGGCAAGCCCACATTGGTGAACAACGTCGAAACCTTGTGCAATATCCCACAGATTTTGAAGAATGGCGCGGCATGGTTTACTCAGGTGGGGACTGAGAAATGTCCTGGCACCATGCTTTTCTCGCTCAGCGGTTCGGTCAATCGGCCGGGCGTCTATGAAATGCCGATGGGCGTGACCATCAGAGACCTCATCGAAACGTGCGGCGGGGGCGTGCCGAACGGTCGCAAGATCAAGGCGGTGTTTCCGGGAGGACCTGCATTCTCGATGGTAACGGCCGACCAACTGGATTTGCCGATGGATTTCGATTCGCTCAAGAAGGCCGGGACCGGGCTGGGTTCGGCCGGGACCATCGTCATTGATGATGCCACCTGCATGGTGGCGGCGACCCTCAAGTATTCGAATTTTTTCAAGGGTGAAAGTTGCGGGCAATGTCCTCCCTGCCGAATGGGCACGATCAATCTGGCGACGCTGGTGGAGAAAATTGAGCGGGGAGAGGGTAGTCAAAAAGATTTGGACTCCCTCCTGCAACTGTGCGGTTTCGTGAAAGGAACTGGGTATTGCACGCTCATCACCGGTGCCGCCGTGCTGGTGCAGAGCAGCCTGCGGTTATTCCAGCATGAGTTCGAAGAGCATATTCGTATGCACCGTTGTCCGTTCCAGCCGGCGCAGGTTGGGACCGGCGCGAAGGCGTAGAGGAGACGGCACATGCCGCGCGTGAGTTTTCTCCATCCGGAGGGGCGTAGTGGGGAGGTTGAGCTGAACCTCACCTTGCTGGAAGCTGCCAAGGTGCTCGGTTTTGGACTCAATCATGACTGCGGAGGGAACGCGTCCTGTACGACCTGCCGGGTTGAAGTGCAGGTGGGCGGAGAGAACCTGTCCGAGATTGATTTTGACGAACAGGATCTCCTCGACCGCGAAGCCCTCTCGGAGCCGTGGCACCGGCTTGGCTGTCAGGCGAAGGTATTGGGTGATGTGGTGGTTCGCGTTCCAGAAACCAAGTGGGTGCAACCTACCTCAGCATCGTCCAGCCAGTTTGGGAAAAAAGGGACCGGGCTTCCGTAAGTTCCCGCGAGATGGTAAAGTAACATAACGTGCCGAACACGCACACCAGAAGGAGGACCAACGAATGGTAACGATTACGCAATTGGCAGAGCAGAAGATAAAAGAACTGATGACCGAGGAAAAAGATGTGGTCGGTCTGAGGATTTATGTTCGTGGCGGTGGCTGCCACGGGTATCAGTATGGAATGGCCTTTGAGTCAAAAATGGCCGATGACGACACGGTCATTGAAAAAGGTGATGTGAAGGTCATCATGGATTCTCAGAGTGCGCCGCTGTTGCAAGGTGCGGAAGTTGACTACGTCGACAGCCTGCAAGGGTCTGGCTTCTCGATTAAGAATCCGCAAGCCAAGACCACCTGTGGTTGCGGCAGTTCCTTCAGTGCGTAAGAGCCTTCCGGTTGTGATCCAACCGGAGCGCAAATGTTTCGTTGAGTGACGGATCAGGCCGGGAGTGGCTCCCTCTCTAGCGGGTAGCTCTCCCGGCTTGTTCGTTTTGATGATCTTGCTGGAGAGTCGCCCGGATGTCTGAAGCCACCATCACGCGCCGCTACCGTTTCTGCGCCGCGCATCGCTTGCATACCGATCAGTTATCGTCCGACGAAAATTGGGCCACGTTTGGCAAGTGCAACAATCCCAATGGACATGGGCATAACTATGTGGTGTTCGTGTCAGTGAGGGGCGAAATGGACCCCCTGACCCATCAGGTGATTGACCTGTCCATGCTCGATGAGGCGGTCCAGCGAATTGTGGTGCGACGCTTCGATCATCAGGATTTGAACAAAGATCCTGAATTTGCGACACAAACGACCACCGGAGAGAATTTGGTCTTGCTGATTTGGGATCTCTTGGTCAATGAAGTTCCGGGGGGACGTCTCGTGAAGGTGGGTGTGATCGAGACGCGAGACAACTATTTCGAATATTCCGGTTCCGCGAAGCAGGTGCGGAGAGAAGATGGAGTGAGGCATGGCTAAAGTCGTTTCCGGGTCCCGCGCCAGACGGTCGCGTGTCACTGCAACGCCCACCGACGACGACCCGATCGAAGGGTTGATGACGAAGCTATTACTTGAGTTGGGTGAAGAGCCGAGCCGGAATGGTCTGCTGAATACGCCCAAACGTGTCGCGAAAGCGATGCGTTTTATGACCCAAGGCTATCGCCAGGACATCGATCACTTACTCAATGGCGCCCTCTTTCCCATAGAGTACGATGAAATGGTGATCGTGAAGGATATCGACTTCTTCAGCATGTGCGAGCATCATTTATTGCCGTTTTTCGGCAAGTGCCATGTGGGGTATCTGCCGAACAAGAAGGTTGTGGGCCTGAGCAAGATTCCACGGGTTGTCGATGCCTTCAGCCGGCGCCTCCAGGTGCAGGAACGCCTGACGGTTCAGATCGCGGAAACGCTGAAGAAAAAGCTGAATGCTCATGGTGTTGCCGTCGTCATGGAAGCGCGACATCTTTGTATGATGATGCGCGGGGTTGAAAAGCAAAATACCGTTGCCGTGAGCAGTTCTATGCTGGGAGTCTTCCGCACCCAACAGCAGACCCGAGAAGAATTTCTCAAGCTCATTCGTGGTAGCAGCGTCAAAGACGGAGGCTAGAATCGCCCGCTGTTTGGCCGCAGCCCCTCCACGAACCCTCGCAATAGATCATTAAACAGCTCAGGTTGTTCGCAGTTACTCAGGTGCCCGGCGGCTGGTATGACGGCCAGCCGGGCATTCGGTATGTGGCTGGCCATCACTTGGGCATCGACGAGTGGCGTTGTATGGTCTTCGTCTCCGATCACCACGAGGGTCGGGCAGGAAATGGCCGACAGATGGGCAACGGAGTCGGGGCGTGCCGCCATCGCCATCAAGTCGACGACAATTCCGCTTACCGGGTTGTGTTGAATCATCTGGCGGAGGTGCTCCACCAGATGAGGCGTGTGGTTCAGAGATGTGGAGCCGAGCAACTTCGGCAACATGGTGTTCGCGACCGCTTCCCTGCCTTGCGTATAGGCTGTTTGTGCCAGATGAAAGCGCCCGGTCCGTCCCTCCGGAATATCTGCCTGCGCTCGAGTATCGGCGAGTACCAGTCCGAGCAATCGATTGCCGTATGTTCGTGAAAATGCCAGGCTGACGTATCCTCCCATCGAGAGTCCCACCAGCACGGCCTGCGGAATGTTCAAGTGGTCCAGCAGGGCGGCCACGTCATCGGCATACTGATTGAGTGAAAAGGACCAGAGCGGGGCATCCGACTCGCCATGCCCGCGAAGATCGATCGCGATGGTTCTGAATTGTGTGGACAGCGCGCTAATCTGGGGCGCCCACATCGAGCGATTCAACGGGAACGCGTGCAGAAACACGATGGGGAGGCCCGAGCCCTCGTCGTCATACGCCAATCGAATACCCTGTGTCTGAAAAAACATCAGTCCACCCCGTAAGAAAAGCCGCTGGTGGGTGGTAGCATTGCCAAGGCTAAGAAGCAAGAGGATGGTCGAGCCAGGACACGAGTTTGCGGTGTTTCCGTGGCGACGTATAGAATGCAGAAGGCTCTCCACCCGGGATTGATGATGCCCGCTCACGATTCTACAGGCGATCTATTTGCGTCATCTCCGCCTCCGCGGCTGGCAGCGCCAGCCGGGAAGGTTCCTCTGGCTGAACGCCTGCGTCCTCGAAGTTTCGATGATCTCGTCGGCCAGGACGACGTCGTAGGGCCTGGGCGGCCGTTGAGAACGGCGATTGAGCAAGATCAGCTGTCATCCGTGATCTTTTGGGGGCCACCGGGTTGCGGAAAAACGACGTTGGCCGGCTTGGTGGCCCAGTATACGAAATCGCAGTTCGTGCCGTTCTCGGCAGTCACGGGCGGTATCCCGGAACTGCGCGAGATCATCAAAGCTGCGGAACAGCGGCGAGCCAGGGGGATGGCGACCATCCTCTTTGTCGATGAAATTCATCGGTTCAATAAGGCGCAGCAGGATGCGTTTCTTCCCCATGTCGAGCGGGGAACGGTGGTGCTGATCGGCGCGACGACGGAAAATCCGTCCTTTGAACTCATCGCACCCTTGCTATCTCGCTCCCTCGTGATCGTGCTCCATCCGCTGGCAACCGACGCCCTGGGCTCGATTCTGGATCGTGCGGTGGCTGATACCGAGCGTGGGTTGGGCTCGTTTCGCCTCACGGTACAGCCCGCTGCCCGCGACCGGTTGATTGCCTTCGGGAATGGTGATGCGAGAAGTCTCCTGACGACGCTGGAATTTGTCGCTGGTCAGGTGCCGATCGGGTCAGATGGACGACGGGTCATCGACGAACAGGTGCTGGAGTCTGCGCTGCTCAAAAAGGCTCTCCGGTACGACAAGGGCGGCGACGAACATTACAATCTGATTTCGGCCTACATTAAGAGTCTGCGTGACTCCGATCCGGATGGTGCACTCTATTGGCTCGCGCGTATGCTGGAGGGGGGAGAGAATCCTCGCTTTATCGCGCGCCGCATGGTGATTTTCGCGTCGGAGGACATCGGCAATGCCGAACCGCAGGCGCTGGTTGTGGCCAATGCCGTGGCGCAGGCGGTGGAGTTTGTTGGACTGCCAGAGGCTCAGATCACGTTGGCCCATGGCACGACTTATCTGGCTTCGCGGCCGAAGGATAATGCGTCCTATGTGGGCCTGCAGGAGGCCATTCGTGATGCGCGCGAGCACGGCAACCTGGGTGTGCCGTTGCACCTCCGCAATGCCGTGACGTCCCTCATGAAAGACATCGGATATGGCAAGGGATACCGGTATGTGCATGATGATCCGGAGGCCAAGGCTGAGCAGGGCCACCTCCCTGACCCGCTCAAAGGGGCGCGATATTACCGCCCTCGGAAGCCCGCAGATGATGAAGAAAGGGGCTAGACAAAGCTGGTTATACGGTTATACTTAGCACCGAGGTCCCCATGGCGCGTCAGCCCAATTCAACCGAAAGTGTCAGCGAACGCCGGAAGTACGTCCGCGCAACCCTGGTCGGGTCGGCCCTGGTCTCCCCGCAGAACGGGGCCAAGGGATTTACGGCGGTGCTGAACAATGTGAACAAGATCGGCGCGGGACTGCATTCGAAAGAAACCCTGCCGATCGGCGCGAAGATCACCGTCTCGCTAGCGTTTCTGGATCCCGATCGCGTGGAGCAGCAAGAGAAGTTAAGCGCCACGGTGGCCTGGGCAAAACCGTGGGAAAAGGGAATGTTGCTCGGGGTGGTGTGGGACGACCTGGTGACGAAAGAAAAGAACCGCTGGCTGTATTACTACCTGGAAGAGACGCTGAAGTCGACGGACTAACCGGCTGCCGTCAGTTTCTCCCGTACCTCCTGCAATTCCTCCGACAACGATTCCCAGCGTGCCGTGAGCCGTTCCAGTTCTTTCTTCCAGGTTTCCTGCTCGCGCTGCAGCTCGCTCCAGCGGCCGAGTTCCTGGTAGAGCGCGGGGTCCGCCAGTTCCAGTTCTCTTGCCTTCACCTTGGATTCCATCGAAGCAATGTCAGATTCCGCGCGCGAGACTTGTTTTTCGAGACGTGCCTGCGTTTTGCTCAGGTCACGCCGTTCTCCGCCGGAGGACTTCGGTTGTACCTGTGAGGCCATGGCCTTCGTAGGTCCTGACGATTTGTCGCCCTGGGCGGCGGCGAGTTCCGCGCTGCTTTCCTTGATCGACTCGAATTCCTGCGCTTTCTTCCACAAGAAATACTCGTAGTCGCCCAAATAGGTTTTGGCCTGGCCTTCATCCACTTCAACGATCATGGTCGCGACGCGGGCGAGGAAGGTCGGATCGTGGGAAATAAACACGATCGTCCCTGGGAAGTCGGTCATGGCGTCCGTCAACATATCCACCGAGGCCGGATCGAGGTGGTTGGTCGGCTCATCGAGCAGGAGGGTGTTGGCCGGTTCCACCAGCATGCGAGCCAGGGCCACGCGGTTGCGTTCGCCGCCGCTGAGCGCCTTGATGGGCTTTTTCTGGTCGTCGCCGCTGAAGAGAAAGGCTCCGGCAATGCCGCGGAGAAAATTGGTTTCCGCCTGCGCCGAGACCTCGGCCAACGATTCCAGAATCGTGTCGTCCTGGTTCAGGGATTCTGCCTGGTGCTGGGCAAAGTAGTGCAGAGTGACTCCATGACCGACATGGCGAGATCCCTTTTCGAACGGCAAGACGCCAGCCAGCATTTTGAGCAGCGTGCTTTTGCCCGCGCCGTTTTCCCCCACCAGCGCGATGCGCTGACCACGTTCCACCGTGAAATCCAGGGACCGGTAAATAACCTTCTCCCCGTAACTCTTCGCCACGCTTTTGAGCTCAAGCACATGCCGGCCGCTGGCGGCGGGAAGCGGAAACTTGAACCGCACGCGCTTGGTATCGCGCTGCCGTTCGATCAGTTTCACTTTATCTAATTGTTTGATGCGTGACTGCACCTGCTTGGCTTTATTCGCTTGATAGCGGAAGCGGTCGATAAAGCTCTGCACGCGCGCCACTTCCTTGCTCTGCCGATTCGCCGCTGCCTCGAGCTGTGCATCACGGGCCGCCCGGAGTTCCTGGAACTTCGTATAGTTTCCACGATATTCCTGCAGGGTGCGATCCCGGAGTTCCCAGATGTGCGTGGCGATGCCATCGAGGAATTTCGTGTCGTGGCTGATCACTAGCAACGTCAGATTGGATTCGAGGAGAAACCGTTCGAACCACCGCTGAGTCGGTTTGTCCAAGTGATTGGTCGGTTCGTCCAGCATGAGGACGTCGGGGTTCGACAGCAGGAGGTGCGCCAGCGCGACGCGCATGCGGTATCCGCCGGAAAGGTTCTCGATCGGCCGGGAGAAATCCGCTTCGGTAAAGCCTAATCCCGAAAGAATACGTTCGGCTTCATGCTCCGGGTAGATGTCGCGATGCGCAGCATCGAGCACCGTTTTCCCGACGATGGTTTCCAATTCCTGGGGGAGATAGCCGACGCGGAGTCGCGGGCGTTTGCGGATGGTGCCTTTATCGGGAGATTCTTCGCCCAGAATCATCCGGAAGAGCGTCGTTTTTCCTGCGCCATTGGGGCCGACGAGACCGACACGAGCTCCGGGCCTCAGGTGTGCGGTCGCGCCTTCGAGCAACACCTTCGTGGAATATTGCTTATGGACAGATTCAAGCTGAAGCATGGATCAGTAGTACTCGGGGTCTGAGGTGAAACGTTCGGCGAGGTACCCGCTGCGGAGTGTCACCACCCGCGTGTGAAGCGGCGGCTGGCTAAGCGTATGACTCGTAGAGTTTGGTATCCCCGCACACATCCGGAGTGTTGGTCGGACAAGCTTGATTTGGTGGAGCTGGCCGGGATTGAACCGGCGACCTCGTGAATGCCATTCACGCGCGCTCCCAACTGCGCCACAGCCCCACGCAAGCTTGGATCTTTCTGTGCACAGGCAGCGAGAAAACGAATACTGCTGCAGACGTAACTCCGCAATCTAGCATGGGCGGATTTTGTCAGTCAAGAAAAGGGTGGGACGGTGATGTGCCAGACCTCTTTTGTGCTCGCGTTACGCGCGGCCTCAGAAATCCCTCGTTAGACGTGCGCAAGAAGAGGGTCAGACACAACCCCGTTTTGGGAAGAGGAAGAGAAGATGCGACGGCCTTCGGACCAGAAAATCGAGACGCGAAAGCCTGGCAGCTCAGAGGCGAAAACCCTGCTTGACAAACCGCGGTGCGAATCCTACCATGATGCCCTTCCGGCTCTGATCAGGACGAGGTCAGGGCCTTTTTTTCGAGTTCAGACGGGAAGAAGGAGCAGAGGCAGCGAACAATGGCGAATCTCGTCATCATCGGCTCCCAATGGGGCGACGAAGGTAAAGGGAAAATAGTCGATATCCTGGCCAAGGATGCCGACATGGTCGTGCGGTACCAGGGTGGGTCCAATGCCGGCCATACGGTCATCAATGCGCGCGATACGTTCATTTTCCATCTCATCCCCTCGGGCATCTTATATCGCGGCACTCGCTGCCTCATCGGTAACGGCGTCGTGGTCGATCCCGGCGCGTTGATCGAAGAAATGGATCATTTGCAGGGGCAGGGGGTCAAAATCGGGAAGAATTTTGCCGTCAGTGATCGCGCCCATTTGATTTTGCCCTACCATAAGGCCATCGATAAAGCCTCGGAGCAGTCCAAAGGCGTCCGCCGTATCGGCACCACCGGCCGCGGCATCGGTCCCTCTTATGGCGATAAAATGGCGCGAATCGGCATTCGCATGGGCGATTTGCTGAATCCCCCGCTCTTCAAGCAGAAGCTGGAAGAAAATCTCGTCGACATCAATTGGCTGCTCGAACAGCTGCACAAAGTGGACTGCTTCGAGTTGGAAAAGGTCTATCAGCAGTACATGGCCTATGCGGATCGATTGAAGAGCTACATCCTCGATACGACGCTGGTCGTCAACAAAGCCGTCGATGCGGGAAAGACGGTCCTGTTTGAGGGCGCGCAGGGGACGCACTTGGATGTGGATTTCGGCACGTATCCCTACGTGACCTCGTCGAGTTCGTCGGCCGGGGGGGCCTGCACGGGGACGGGGGTGGGGCCGACCAAAATCGATGCGGTGATGGGCATTACCAAGGCCTATACCACGCGCGTCGGCAGCGGCCCGTTCCCGACCGAATTAACAGACGAAGTCGGCGGATGGCTTCAGGAGCGAGGGAAAGAATTCGGCGCCACCACCGGACGGGCTCGCCGTTGCGGGTGGTTTGATAGTGTAGTGGTTCGCCATGCGACCAGGGTCAACGGGCTCTCTTCTCTCGCGGTCACGAAATTGGATGTATTGGACGGCCGGAAGGAATTGAAGATCTGCACGGGCTACCGGGTGAACGGCAAGCTGCATCGGGACATGCCGTCCGATCTGCTGGCCTTGACCAATTGCGAGCCGGTGTATGAACGCATCCGCGGGTGGAGCGCACCCACAACGGGCGTCACCACCTATAAGAAATTGCCCGTTGAAGCCAAGCGATATCTCACGAGGGTTGAGGAACTGGCCGAGTGCCGGATCGATATGATTTCTACCGGTTCACGGCGGGATGAAACCATCATTCTCAACAATCCGCTCAAGGGCGGTCGCCGCGCGCGCAAGTCGCGTTCACGATAAACTCGATGGTTTTTTTACGTGTGATGGATGCGCGTCGTAGCGATCCGGGACACGTCAGTGGTATGATCCCTCCCGTCATGATCCTCGCGTGACGATGTGCAGTCTCCCTGTTCGGAGAGTCGGTAGCTCAGCTGGTAGAGCATCGCCCTTTTAAGGCGAGGGTCCTGGGTTCGAATCCCAGCCGACTCACCACTATAAATCAAGGACTTATGAGATTTTATTGAACCGAAAAACTTGGCGGAATATTACTCAAACCCACTATCGACCCCACTTACCTCTTCTCCGCATAATCTGGTGAGCAAAGCGCCCTCGTTTCATAGTAGTGCCCCCCGCTGTGCGTCTAATCTCTTTCATGCTCTCTTGCTAGGGTCACTGATGATGTTCCCTGTAGCCTGCGATGGGAAAAATCCTCCTCCGTCACAAAAGGAACAGGCGAAAGAGCGCGAACAATCACGCGCAAGGTTAAAAGAACGGATCCTTCAGGCGACAAAGGAATTTCAGGAAGTCTATGGCGCCAATGCTAAATGGAATGAGGCATTCACGCGCCGGCCGGTCTGGACTATCGACGTGCAAGCACGGCTGATTCCCAATGGACCAATTATAGGAACGGGGTACGTTGATGATGTGGAATATGGTGAAGAACACCTAATCCATTTCAAGCGGGGCATGATGGATGGTATTCAGGCCAGCTTTGGGCTTGGTGGTACTAGCATTGATTTCAAATTGCGATGCGATGTTTTCAATGATCACAGGCCCGACTCTAAGCAGGCAGCAGAGCAAGTTAAAAGAGACTACAGTGGGGGGTGGTACGACACACATGTCTTTGTTGCCAAAATCGACTCTGTCGAGCGCACCTACAAACTCGTTGCAAGAGAAGATAGCATTAAGCCTTATGCCCCCCGCCACTTTACCGCAACCGGAAAATGCCTCGCAGTCCGTTACGTGGGAGAATAGGCATCTCACGCAATCCATCCGAAGCTCACTTCGGGGGGGGGCTATTCAAGCGGATTGATAACTTTGGGCACATCCAGAACAGGACCACGCCAATTCGTTACACGGGCCCGCGCCTCATCAAGCGCAACTTTTACATTCGCTTGCACCTCGACCGCCACGCGCTCGACGAGCAACCCCGCCAGCTTCGCGCGTAACTCAATGAGTTTTGCATAGGCCATCGAATTCTTATGAAGCTTGGCAAAAGCGATGGCATCCGTCGTTTCCTGCATCGCCGTGGACAAATTGTACACGGCCTTTTCTCTTACCTCGGCTTGCACACCTTGGACGATGGCGGCGACAGCGGGGATTTTCAATAACTCTGACCCGCGCGCCGATTGCTTTGGCCCATAGCCCGCCTGCTTGGCAGCGACGGAGGCCGGGGCCCCCGTCAGATAGATTTCGACGAACTTGGCCTGCTTCGGCGTGAGAAGGCGGTTCTGCGTGGCCATTAGGTCGGCTCCCCATTTCGAGCCATGAGCCGTTCGGCCTGGTGGTAGATTTGCACAATGACGGATGATGAATTTCCCAATCCCGTGGCGTTGAGCATCTGAATCAGTTCCGGGTGTTTTTCTCCCACCTCTCGGATAAACGCCCGCGCCGTGGACAAGTTCTTTTCCGTATCGGCGCCCCATAACTTCTCCAACGTCTGCCGTTCACTGCGTGCGAAGAGTTCATGCTGTGCCTCGCTGAAATGCTCGATTTTGCGAGCCACACGGTCGGCTTCAACCGCCAGGGCAGATCCATGTTCACGGCTGAAGAGTGCCGTGGACAACCAGTGACGCGTCGTGAGATCAGCGGCGCGTAGTTCGGGTGTTGCCTGTTCGCCAGGCTGCGGGGGCGGGAATGCGTAGGCTTCGGGCTTCGCCGGGGGAAAGGTTGCGTCAAAGGTCTTTTGTGACTCCGTGCGAGTATCTGGCGCCTCTTCGTGGGCTTCGTTCAACTCCAACATCGCCGCGGCATATTCATCCGTCGTCATCTTGCCGGCGGCGTAATCCTCACGCAGCCATGATTCCACCTTGAGGTGTTCCGCGCTCCGGATGTTATGGCCATCGGGGGCGGGATTCGGATCGGGATTCGCCCCCGTGACGTGTGCTGGTGTGGCATTGGAGGCGATGTTTGAGGGTGCGGAATTCGTTGCTTCGTTCATGTCGTTTTGTCCTTTCTTCACATAGATTGGATAGATAAGCCAATCTATTAAATTTCATCGGGCTTCGGGAAGTGAGCGCTATACAGGCCGTGCCTTGTGATGTGCAAACTGAAATTGCCCGCTAACGTCGTCGCAAATTTAGCGTAGGCGTCAAACGTCAACTTGCCGCGAACCAATCTGTTTGTAAGCGACTCAGCGTCTGCGCCTACCGACCGACCCGCTGCGGCCGCTTCCGCAATAGCCTTAGCAAGGTCCCGCCCGTGAGCGTTGAGTTCTTCGAAGTCGGCGTCCAGGACTTGCGCCTTTTCTTGAACAACCGCCAACGTCTCACGGAAAGCTTCGCGCTTTTGTCGCATCTCTTGAACTCGTGCCCGTTCAGTTGCAGCCTGGATTCGCTCCTCCACGGTCTTTATTGCGGCGGTCAGATCGCGACTCCGTGTAATCGCTGCCTCGTAATTCTCCGCCGCGCTCTTTGTGGAAAGTTCATCGGCTGAAGCCTCTCCAATCGCCACGTATGCGGCCTCTCGCGCGGCGTCCGCCTCCGCAAGCTGCACCGTGAGCCTTGCTAACCTCTCTTGATCGGATGTCGTAAGTTTTCGTTTGATCGCGGGTAGCAACTTCATGTCGAGCTCCTTTATTTGGTGAATTGTTCGATTCGTTGCTCGTTAAATAGCCGCACGTCGGCCAGTTTGGCCTGTGCGTCTCGATACGTCCTTTTGGCCGCCGGCGATCGTGGCTTGGCAAGTAAGGCATCGCCGGCCACTTTCAATGCGGTAAGGGCTCTCTGTTCCGCCCGTTCGTTATCCGCCACAATTGCGGCTAAGGCTGC
>CP092081.1:2505330-2530745 GCA_022226935.1 Nitrospira sp. | reverse complement strand
GGGGGCGCAGCCCCCGCTTCACTTGATCTATATGGTCAAAGTAGGACACCGCGGTTGAGTATTAGTCTGAACGCTATGCCAAGGTGAATTTCAGGTGTAGGCATGTTGAAATCCAAGCTCTTCCCCGATAGTGTTTATCTCTTACCTGGCGACATACAGATGCCATTCACTTGCATTTACTGCAGTTGTAGCGAGTCAGAGCAACGGCCATCCGATGCCCATATATTTCCATATGCATTAGGTGGCGTTCTCTCCACTACTGAAACGGTTTGTTTGAAATGCAACCAGCATATTAATCAATATGTTGAAAATCCTATTCTTAGATCCTTTGCCTTTTTCCGAAGTGTTTGGGGCATTCGAGGCCGATTTCGCGACGTAGTACGCGTAAGAGCAAAATTGAGTTTTGCTGGTATGACAAAGGACGTTTGGCTTGATGAGCATGGTGAAATCGATTCAGTAATCATCCATAAAACTGAAGATGAAGGAGGGAAAATTAGTTATTCGCTTTTTGGCCCCCCTGAGAAAGTCGAAGCTAAGAAGTTGGAAATGTCGACGCAAAACCCATCGATTCGGTGGATAGACAGGGATTTGCATGGCATCGCACCACCTGAATCAGTGGCCGAATTTTCCATTGATTTGGGAGGACTTCCTTTGAGGCGCTTGGCATCTAAAGTAGCGTTTGAAAGATTCGCTCAACTGCGATTCCCTGTGCTGAGTGCAGATTTTAATGAGATTCGAAGATTTATTCTGCATGGCGATACGGACGGGAAGTGCTGTGGTATTTTGATAGATGAGCGATTACTATTTGGCAGTTTCAATTTTCATCCCCCTTCTCATGCCGTAGTTCTAATTGCACATCCGAAGGATACCGTACTAGGTGCCGTAGTAAGCTTCTTCGGTCTTTTTTATTATTGGGTGGTCCTCTCAAAGAATTACCGTGCATTAGCAGCGTTTGATGATCTCTTAATCGAAGACCCTCAAAAAAGAGAGTCCGATCGTCCTTTGCTGCGTGGCCAAACCGGAAAGGTGCGTTTATCATGGCCTCAAGTGATGGAAGCCTACTGCAACAACCCCGCCGATACTGTTACAGCAGCAAGCCGATATGCTACGAGGAAGTTTAAAGAAGCTATCAACACCGGCACCTGAATATAAACTCTTCTTGATTCATGCTGCACAGTTGAGCAATACGGCCTCATACCGGGAAGCCACCGAAGAGCCGATGCGTTAGCGAGAGAGGACCGGTAGCTAGTTCGACACGGTGTCGTTGAGCGAGCCAATTTGCCCCACAGACGAGTGCTTCAGAAGTCTCTGTTCAATCGTATTGACAGGTAAAAATCCTGATCCCGGTTTTACTCCCGGTTCCACTCCCGATTTTGCTCCCGGTTCGGAATCCTAGTCAGTCTCGGTAGGGCGTAGTGAAAGCGCCATAACTTATTGATCTTCCTAATTAGTCTTCTCTGTCCGTCCCTGTTGATCATCATCGGTCGTAGAGCCCTCGGGCAAGCTGCAAAACTGCGATGCGGCGGTTCGAACCCGCCCGGCGCCTCCACTCATTCCTACTGAGATCTCAGAGGGTTCGGTGATTCTGACCGGACTTTGCTCCGTCCCCAGTGTTCGCTTCTCCCGGCTTTCCTTTCTGTACTACTCGCACTTTTTGACGCAAGCGCTCCCAGACGCGCTCGATGACCGCCGTGCGCAAGTGAGTGGGCGAGATGGGCGTACCGCATGGTCATCGTGATGGTGGAGTGCCCCGTCAGTTCCTGCACCGTTTGGATATCGACTTGTACGATTTCATTCTGCGAGATAAGGTTGCGGATCGATACCTTTCAAAAGGGAAAAGACTCGCCATACTGCGCATGTCCTGGTTATTCGAGATCAAAGATCGTGCAGCAGATCGGATGAAGAACCTTACGCCATCAGTTAGGAAATCGTTAGAATACGGAAGACGTGTGGCCGGAGCCGGGTGGCAGATGGGGGCCACTGAGGCCCATCAAGGTCTTGATCTGGATGCGTCTGCCATCATATGTGAGAGCATGTCGGGAATGAGACTATGACGCCATGAACTACTCATGAGTGTACGCATCCTGTGTGATGCTGGATTCGAGAGGTTCCGTTCGAATTCGACTTTATGTATAGATCTCGCACATATTCATCCGCAATATTATTTATCGCCGGTGCCTGCGAGCCTGCAGAGGACGATTTTTCTGTCTGAAAGGATGCATGACCCCTGATCCAATTTTTTTTCGAGATCTTGCCTACGTCTTCATTGCCGCTGTTATCGGAGGGACCTCCGCCTATCTGCTTCGTCAGCCGCTGATTCTGGGGTATGTCTTCGGCGGCATTCTGATCAGTCCTTTGACGCCCGGTCCCTCCATTTCGGATGTCCATAGTTTCGAATTGTTTGCCGAGATCGGTGTCATCCTCTTGATGTTCAGCATCGGCATCGAATTCTCACTCAACGACTTGTTGCGTGTCCGCTGGGTAGCCCTCGTGGGAGGACCATTCGGTATTTTTCTGTCCATTCTTCTGTCCGTCGGCCTTGGTCATCTGGTGGGATGGACGATGATCCAAAGCGTGGTGATCGGCGCGGTCGTGTCTGTGGCGAGCACGATGGTGCTGGCTCGCTTGCTGTTGGACAGCGGAGACCTGCGTGCCAAGCATGGCAGGGTAATGATCGGGATCACCCTGGTGGAGGATCTGGCGGTGGTCGTGCTTACCGTGCTGCTTCCGGCGCTCGGCGCTCTGGAACCGGGCCGCTTCGCCACCATTGGAAAAGCGTTATGGCTGGCGGTGCTGATTCTGGTTCCCTTCTCGTATCTCGCGGCGAAAGCCATTCCGCCGTTGTTGACGCGTATTGCGAAAACACAAAATGCCGAACTCTTCCTGCTGGTCTCGCTGTCCCTGGGCATCGGGACGGCGGCAGTGACCCAGATGGCGGGATTATCCCTCGCCCTTGGCGCGTTTCTGGCCGGATTGATCATTAGCGGGTCGGAATATGGTCATGAAACACTCGCCCGGCTCCTGTCACTGCGCGATGCATTCGTCGCCCTCTTTTTTGTCACCATCGGCATTCTGATCGATCCGCGTGTCGTGTGGGCGAATCTTCCGTTGCTCGGCCTTATGCTTGGACTGATTATCGTTGGGAAATTTGTCATCTGGACACTCGTCGTTCGACTCTTCAGCTATGCATGGGGCACGGCCTTGCTCGTGGGCGTCGGGCTCACGCAGATCGGCGAATTTTCGTTTGTGTTGGTGCAAGTGGCCAAAACGGCAGGTCATGTGGGTGAGGATGTGTATAATGCCACTCTCGCCGCGTCGCTGTTGAGCATCCTTTTGAATGCTCCGCTCGTGCGGTATGCGCCAAGGTGGATCGCGGCCCTGCATTTTCGAATGGGACGAACCTCCATCCCGATTCAAGGAGCCATTCAAGACGAACACGCAGGACACGTGGTGGTATGCGGATTCGGTCGCATGGGAAGCACGGTGGGACTGGCGCTTGATCATTTTAAGATTCCCTACACCGTGATCGAGCGTGACCCCGACATCGTGCGGCAGTTACGGCGTCGTGGGATCTCGTGCGTGTATGGAGATGCCTCGCAAACCGAATTGCTGAACGCAGCCGGAGCTCAGCGAGCCGGGCTGGTCATTGTTGCGCTTCCGGTAATCCACGAGGCATCGCTCACCGTTCGACGACTGCGCGGGCTGAATGTCACCATACCCATTCTTGTCCGGGCACATGGATTTAGGGAAGCAGAAGATCTGAAGGATGTTGGCGCGACGGAAATCATTCTGCCGGAAGTCGAGGGCGCGCATACCTTGATCCGGCATGCGTTTCAGGCCTTAAAGGTCCCGAAGTCGAACATTCTCGCGTATCTCAAATCCTGCCAGGACTACCGGTCGTCTACCGACGAAATAGCCTCACAGGGCTAGAGGACGTTTCTCGGAGGCAAGAGGGGTTTTTCGTGAACGATTCTCTTCGTCGATTGGTGGCTCTGAAGCCTTGCTCGACCGTGACGGTGCGACGCAAACGTTTCCCTATCATTGCGCCTCTTCACGTCTGGTCTTTTCGGCTTGGATTCGATCGCAAGTGCGGTGGTTTCGACGGTGATCGCAGGCCGGATGGTTGTCCCGCAGCATCTGTTGCCCTGCGATGAGCCCCAGGAGAAAGGCTCGACGCAGATCAATGGGTTGAGTGAAGAGGGCTAATCAGATATCCGGTACAGTGTGTGAGGGCAGGGATGATGCCTGCAGGTATGCGGACCGGCATTGATGAACCGTGGAGCAGCGTTCCAGAGAAAGGCCTCTTACCTCCTCACCATCTTCCGCTCAATAAAATAATTGCCCATCACCGGTGCGTCCACGCCGCCGATCTTCTTTGACCGACTGGGCAAAGTCTCAATTCGTCTGCCGACTGTTAGCGGCCGAAATGGTAGGCGATACCGAACATGAATAGGTTCGCTCGATAGTCGGCCGTGACATTGCTGCGGTCAAACTTGAATTGAGCAAAGTTATACTTGTACTCGATAAACGGGGCGATCGACTCGGTCATATAGTAGCGGATACCGGCCAGGACATTGAAACTTGGAGCAAACGATGCTTCAGGCCTCAAAGTGCCGTTGGACACATTGCCCACATTGAGGCCGATTCCAAGACCGGCATAAGGCTCCACTTTGTACTGATAGCCGGTGACTCGGACCAGGGCGTTAAAGGCCAGTGAATGCACCTGAAAGTCAGCCCCTGGGATTGGTCCAGACAGCCGGGGATTGCTGGAGGTCGGCAGGGTCTGTTGTTTGATCCCGGGCGTGGACCGATACATGTCCACCTCAAGGCCGAACCAATTGTACCCACGGTCATTGAAGTAGTGGCCGATCTTGCCTCCATAGAAAAGATCTTTTTGAAGAGAGACTTTTCCGGCATCCGTGGTATCAAAGCTTGGAGCGTTCATGCCGATCCCCGCAGCCACATAATTTTCAGCTCGGGGGACAGCCGGAATGCACAGCAGGGCCAGAAATAGAAGACCGATCCACCAACGGCGCATGCACCCTCCTCATCCAGACAACAGACGGCTTCACCAGCACTCAGGGTGCTACTCTAACGGGCTTGGCGCGGGGTGGCAAGAGAGAAGTGCATCTCAGAATTGGAGGCAAGACGACTCGTTTCGATGCAACAACGTCGGGCGTTGACAGAATCCGCGCCAGGGAGACTGATCCCAAGACCAATTCAACAGGGCGTACTCGGTATGAGTGAGATGCCCATCGATCGTCCGCCCGAATCCGCCAATGCGTAGAGAGAAGCCTGCAGGCAACACAAAATCCCTCAATAGCCCGAATTCGGTAAAGTTGCCTGCATAATAGGCCGGATCGCCGCGTTCCGTGATGAAATGCTCACCTCGCCAGATCGTCACATAGGGCCGCCAACCGTCCAGATTGATGCCCGCCGTGAGTTGATAGCCACGGCCGCGCACAATCGGTGAGCCGCTCTGCGTCGGCTCGTTCTGGCTGTTCAAATAGAGCGCCATCACATCGATTTCTCGAAACCAAGACAAGTGCGACCAATACTGCCGAGGCTGAAACGTGAATTGCGGCCCGAAAGCAGTCAAAAAATTGTTCCCGGCGGGGCGATCGCGTGGAATGCCCGGTCCGAAGAAAGTTCGAGATTCTGAATATTGCGCGCCACCCGAATGAGACCAGTAGACCTGGCCATTGAGCGAGAAGAATCCGGCTGAGGCTCGGCCGGCATAGCCGACATCGAACCGCTCTGCCTTTTGGAACGTCTCAATCTGGTTCCAGTTGATGAAAAGGTCCTGCTGATAATGTTCTCGATTGACCAACAGTTGGAGGCCCTGTTCGATTGGACGAGCGAATAACATGGCATCGTTGAACAGCGCATCCACGAAGGGATGGTTGCGGCGCAAGGTGCCGGCCACCAGGCGCACATCAGGGATCATCTCATATTCGGCAGAAATGATCGGTTGCACCGTGTGAAAGTGTTGAGTCTCCGCAATCGGCAGCCCGGCGAAGAGCCCGGCGTTGAGCGTCAACTGGGGGTTGACCGTGTATTGAAGTACCGGGGAGAGATATTGGCCGGCGAACGGTTGGTTTGAGACCGGCTGCCCGTTGATCTGTCGAACGCCGGAATAGGCCACATTGTAAATGTAGGTCAAGGCGTCCAGCTTCATGCTGAACCGTTGCGTCGAAGGTGTCTCCAGGTTTTTCCCGGTGGGTTGAGATATCGAATCCCACACATCACCGATCAAATCGGCGTGGTTCGTGTCCCAGTCCCAGTTGAAAACCAGATATTCCTGGTTGACCCATTTCAAGGTGTCGCGAGTGAAATAATTGATCGAGTCTTCGGTATAGAATGCGCGGATTCGGCGAACCTGGGCTCCAAATTCAATCGACGCACGGTTCCCGATCCGTACGGTCTTGGAGAGTCCGAATTCCGGGAAATTGCTCGCCTTAAACTCCGGGTCCCCCTGCTGGCTGAAAAAATTCCGGCCCTTCCAGAAGGACACATACGGGCGCCATCCTCCCAGATCAAGCCAGGCCCGCAGTTCATAGCCTCGCCCGCGAGTGGCGTCTGAGCCGTTGTCGACCTGGTTATAGCTGGCGAAGTAGGTGAAGCTCGCGCCAATCTGGTGCCACCAATCGGCTGATGGGAACCATCGGGATGGTTCCAGAACCACCTCAGGGCCCGCGGCAACAACCAGGTTGTCGCCTGCCTGGAACGATCGATCAAGTTTGAAGAGGGCTTGCCCATTGCGGACCCAATGAGCTTGACCGTTGAGGCGGAATGGGCCGAACTTCAATTGCCCGGCATACCCGACGTCAAATCGGTTAGGGGCCGAGCCGCGAAAGGCCTGTTCCCAGTTGATAAACAGGTCTTGCCGATAGAACTCAGAATCCACTAGCATTTGAGCCCCTTGCTCGAGCGGCCGGAGGAAGCGATTGCCGTTGTCGAACACCGCGTCGTGGAAGTCTCGGTGCGGGGTGCGGATCGTGCCGGCGATGGCCGTGATCTGCTCGATCGGTTGATAGGTCAACCGCGCAATAGGACGGACTTGCGAGATTTCGTGGTCGTGCCCGAATGGCATGTTGGCGAAGACGCCGAGTTCAGCTTCCAGGCCGGGGAGCAGCCTCCGATAGAGGGAGGCATTGACCAGGTTGCCGATTAATGTCGTGTCGCGCCCCAATCCGTTGGTGAAGGTATTATCTTCCAACCCCTGCTTTTCAAGATTGAGGACGAAGGTCGTCGTGGAGAACCGCATGTCGACCACGTGAGGCGTGGTCGGGGCGACAGATTCTTCGGCTCGAAGCAGATTGTCGGAAGCCAGGAAGGTCAGCGCGACAAGCAGTCCTACCCATAATGGACTCCAGCGAAAGCGATGTGTGAGCAGTGGTTTCACGCGTGGAGGCCGATGATAAGAACTCGGCAGGCGTGGCGTCAATTGCTATCTAGAGTGGTTAGTGAATCGAGTGAAAGCATGTTGGCGATCGTTCAACTGAATTTTTGAAGCGCCCATTTGCTACCGACTCCGGAAGTACAAAGTTGGATGCTAACCCTCAAAGTGCTGGCATACATTGGGAGTGTTGCTGATTAACACGTATTGTCCTTAACGAGCATGAAGAAAGACGTTCTCAAACATTGGGCACTCACCGCACAGATCGCGCTCAATACACTCATCGGATATTTATTTCTCAAGTTTTTAGCGTCGAATTGGGGTGCCTCGGCACACAAAGACGCGTTCGATATTGCCTATTCCATTCCTTTTTTACTGATGAGCGTGAGTGGTGTCACGTTTCTTGAGGCGGTCATTACCGCTAGATTCGCGAACATGCAAGGAAGTGATCATGAGAGAGCAAGCGCGATGTTCTCAGGCATTCTTGACTACCTCCTTCTCTTCTCGACATGTTTGATAGGGATAACGGCTATTTTTTCGGTTCAGTTTACGGAACTACTAGCTCCTGGCCTTCAAGAATCGACTAAACGAGAGGCCCAAGGCCTCATTCTTCTGTTCATGCCATTAGTAGTTGTCTTGGGGGTTGGCGCACTCCTGAGCGCTATCCTCACTGCGTATCAAGTGCCTGTGGGTACCGAAGTATACCAACTGATAAGTCGGTCAGTGCTCATAGCTGGATGGATGATGTTTGGGTACTCTCCTACCCTCAATGAAACAGCCGTTTTATTGTGTGTATTCGGGGCCTGTGGGCTTCTCATTATGTGGATCGTCTTTAGACGAGTTACGAAACTTCAATACAAGCCAGGTCGTAAGGCCGCATATAGTGAGATTCGACATGTCCTTCGTCAAAGCATGGGATTAATCCTCACCTCCGTATTGGCTCAAGCGGCATTAGCATATCTGCGGAGACTTGGGTCGCTAGATGGTGTAGGAACCATCGCTATGCTGTCCTATGCGCTAGCATTTATTTATCCATTCTCAACCTTGGCTGCCAAACCAATCGCGCTGGTCATCGGTCCTCGGTACATCCGCTATATGAAAACAGGTGATTTAATTTCGGCTAAGTATATTCTGTTCTCCTCCTGTGTCGGTCTTCTGTTTATGACGGTTTCGATTGCGGCAGTAATTTATGGCAATGCTCAGGAAGTGATTGAGTTTATTCTTGGCGGTGGTGAGTTTAATGCGTCGGTTGTAAGCGTGACGGCTAGTTTGTTGAAATTGGCCATCTGGGGGTTACCAGCAGAGGCCATATCGAGAGTCTTGCTGGTCCCGCTTCTCAATGACGGCCGAATGCATGCGGTATCAGTCATTTACTCCGCCAGATACATTCTGCAAATGGGCTTCAGCTATGCCTTATTCAATTGGATAGGGAAAAATGGTCTTATATGGAGTTATGTTATAGCCGTCGGGCTTCAGCTGCTTTTCGAAGCAAGCTATCTTTTCTATATCATGGGACAAAAAGCATCAAAGCCTAGTTGAAGCGATCTTTGACACCCCACACTAAGCGGCGGCAAGCCTACTGTTGCGGACTATTTCTGATCGTTACTATGAATGACCCGTTTTTATATCTTTTTCTGGCGATCCTAACTGGTATTGCCACAATTCCATTCGGAATCTCTTTGATTAAAAGAAGGAAAGATATCTTTGAGCCGATTTGTTGGGCGTCGGCTTTTTTCCTTTTGTTGTTTGTAGTGCGAGCAGTATTCGATCTTACCCTTGGATCGGCTTTTATATCACCTCCGTTTGATGAGCGAACGGCTCATGCGTTTACTCTCGCAGTGTTGTACCTTATTCCAAGTCTGATCTGTTTCTTAATAGGGTACTATTCGAATCTAGGTTATGACATTGCTCGGGCATTTCCTTCTTTGCCACTGAATTGGAGAAACGAACGGGTCACCATCTTGCTGCCCTTGCTGATTAGCGTGGGCCTCACGTCGCAGTTTTTACTCATACAATACTTGGGTGGATTGTCTAACTACCTTGATGACAAACAACACACCCTCACCGAGCCAGGACAAGGATATTGGGCGGCTGGAGTTTCGCTCATTCCGCTAGCGTTCGGAGTTGCGTTGACCCGATGCTTGGTCGATAAAAATGGGTGGATTGTGACCTACCTCGTGTTGTTACCCCTCGTTCTAGCCCTCGGCTTGATTTCTGGATCCAAAGCGGCATTTCTCGGACCGTTCTTGGCGATGTTGGTCTCAGTCCATTACCTAAGAAGACGAGTGAATTTAGGAGTTATTATTCTATTTGCGTTACTCGCCATATTGGTCTTTCCTTTGTTCAACCTATACCGTCAAGTGGGAACCATTGATCGGATGGTTGAAACAATTGATCAATTGCCAAACTCCTTTTACGGGAATGACTTGCCGCCGGAAGAAGTAGGAGAGCTGCTAGTGAGGAGTGCGCTGAGCAGATTCTTGGGTATTGATTCACTAACCTACATAATTAGAGATACGCCTGACATCATGGATTTCCAGTATGGTCACACCGTTCTTGGCGCGGTCCTGGCATGGGTGCCACGCCAAGTTTGGGCAGATAAACCGGTTGGGTTCGCCCAATTATTTGGAGAGACTTATCTGGGCCATATTTTTTATGGGACCGGCACTGCGGCTGCTCCCACCCTGCTAGGGGAGGCTTATCTGAATTGGCATATCGGAGGGATGGTAGTGCTTGCGTTGCTGTGCGGGGTATTAGTGCGATGCTCGTACGCGTATCTCATCGAACAACAGTTTGGACAACCAGCTGTGTTTTTATATAGTTGTATTTTTTTGCATCTCTTTACCTTTTGGGAGCGAAGCATTGATGGTATTGTCGTTGCCACGTTGACGCTTCTCTCTCAGGCTGTTGTGGTGATTCTGTTAGTGGGAGGACGATCCCTCCCCAAAGAATCATTTCTCCATGATGCCTTGCAATTGCGCCAGGCATCGAATGGGCCGAGTGGCAATAAATGAGTAGTTTCCTTTCCAAAGCCCCCCGAGGGATATTTATATTAAATCATCATGGCTTCGGCAATGTGGTTTTAAGCCTTCCCCTGCTTCAAGCGATTTCACGATGGGCTCTTAATAAATGTATCGTGAGAGTGCTGTTTAGAAGTCCAGAATATTTTCAACTCATTCAACACGAGGTAGTAGGTATCGAACCCATCTATCTGCACACCCGATACGAAGGATTCAGAGGATTGTGCAATATTCGTATGGATTTCGGAGGAACGGCAGACTTGCTCATTGCAGTGCCTGGTATACCAGTTAGCACGGCTGTCGCTGTCAAACTTGCGCTGGGAGCCGATCATATGGCTGGCGAAGCGCTGCCTTCCAAGCAGTGGCTATTTTCAGTGTCGGCAGAAAAGGGGTGGACCAAGTCCATTTTGCAAAGCCAGCAGGAGCTCGCGCTGTCGTTGGGGCTCCAAATGAATTCTCCCTATCCCGTCCTGAACCTGTTGAGAACAGAGGACGCATGGGGACGGAAGGCAATCAACCATGCTTTTACAAAAGTCCCTTATCCGCTTATCGGTGTGCAGTGCGGTGCGAAGGAAATAACTAAGCAATGGCCTGTTCATTCATTCGGCAAAGCGCTTGCCTTGCTGAAATCCAGATTTCCAGAGCTCGGTGTCATTAGCTTCGGCTCGAGAGAAGAAGTGGCAAGTACCGCCGCCGCGCGAAGTGTCGCGGGGGTGATTCCTTGGCTGGATGGTGTCGGTAAATGGACTATCAGAGAAAGTCTGGCGATTTTACAAAGATGCGACGTCTTACTGTCAGGTGATACGGGGATCATGCATATGGCCGCAAGTCTTGGGATTTCGACGGTCAGCGTATTTGGTCCCACCTCGCCTGAAAGACTTGCTCCGTTGTATGCAGGTGGGGTCTTTGCGAAGCCTACAACCTCTTGCCATCCCTGCTTCCGTGACAAATGGACCCAGTGTCAATGCATCGAGTTGATCTCTCCGGAAGAGATTGTCGGTTTGCTCGAACGATGTTTGGGAAGCCACGATTCATCTCAGGTATGTTCACGGGAACATCACTGAGGCTCAATGAACCGAAGAAGGTATCCTCACACCTAGGTTGATATATGCGAAGAACAACATGGCGAAAACCCTTCATGGGATGAGCTGGATTAATGGTCAAATCTACTTCCAACCCATTCGTTACTATTCTTGTGCCTTGCCGTAATGAGGTGCGGTATATCGACGGATGTCTTCTTTCCATTCTGATGAATACGTACGACAAAAATCTGCTGGAAGTCCTTGTTATCGATGGGGTGAGTGATGATGGAACACGAAAGGAGATCGAACGAATAGCCGCAGAGCATCCTTCAGTGAGGTTGGTAGATAACCCAAAACAAACGACTCCCGCGGCGCTGAATGTGGGAATACAGCAAGCCAAAGGAGACGTCCTCATCCGGATGGACGCTCATGCGACGTATCCTTCTGACTACATATCGAAGTTGATAGATTGGCAACGCAAAACAGGTGCGGATAATGTCGGGGGGATTCGAATCGCGGTTGCCGCGGATCGAACCTCTATGGCGACTGCAATTGCTTGTGGGGTGTCACACCCATTTGGTGTCGGAACGTCCAATTACCAAGTTGGGCTCACTACGCCTAAATGGGTGGATACCGTATGGGGCGGCTGCTTCAAGAAGGAACTTTTCCAAACTCTTGGTCTGTTCGATGAGCACTTTGTTAGAAATCAGGATGACGAATTCAACCATCGCCTTATTGCACAAGGTGGACGGGTGTTGCTGGTACCGGATGTCCAGGCTTTTTATGTAGCGCGAAATTCTCTTTTGAAGTTGTGGCGCATGTATTATCAGTATGGGTATTTCAAGCCGCTCACGGTACATAAGCTGGGTAAAGTGATGACGATGAGGCAACTTGTCCCTGCCGCTATGGTGATGGTTGGTACGCTTTCTTTGGCTTTGGCCAGTTGGTTCTCCAAATCGCTATTTTTGTTTCTCGGTTTGTCATCGATCTATCTGATCGCAAGTCTTGCACTAGGTATTCAGATCGGTATGAAAAAGGGATGGCGGTGCGGTCTCTGGATGCCGGTTGTTTTCCCGACGATTCATCTTAGTTATGGGATTGGGTTTCTCCAAGGCGCTCTGACGTTCTGGTTCTTGCCGAGGCAGGGGGACGTCGATATGGCAGCAACACCTCTTTCGAGATGACATCACAGATGATGATTGTTTATTAAAAGATGACGCCAATTGAAGAAGAGGAGGATCGGCTTCGAGAGGTCGTGAGGGGACGAACCCAGTATCTGCCGAAAGATCTCTATTCAATGTCCAACTTGGGACAGCTGTTCATGCTTCAGGAACGTGAGCGCCGGGTGCTGAACCTTTTGCGTAAGACCAGTTCTGGGGTGATCAGCGCAGGCCGTATCCTTGAAGTGGGGTGTGGAACAGGCCTCTGGATTCGCGACCTCATCAGATGGGGTGCGAATCCCGGACACATTACTGGAATCGAGCTTCTGCAGGAACGTGCCCTAGAGGCTCAACGACTGTGTCCCGCAGACGTGTCCGTGCATTGCGGCAACGCCGCGACACTTGTATTTCCCGACGATGCCTTCGACCTTGTTATCCAGTCCACTGTGTTCACGTCTATCCTCAATCGTGAAGTTCGACAGAAACTTGCCGGAGAAATGCTCAGAGTACTGAAGCCCGAGGGGTTCATTCTCTGGTACGATTTTCATATGAATAACCCATGGAATGCAGACGTTCGCGGTGTAACAAGTCACGAGATTCGAAGTTTATTTCCAAAGTGTCAGGTTCAGCTTCGCCGCATTACTCTTGCTCCACCGCTTGTTCGTACATTGGCGCCAGTTTCGTGGACGGCCTGCCATCTATTGAGCCTGGTGCCGTTCCTGTGCACGCACTATCTCGGGATCATCCGGAAACTTTGATGCAATGAGTGAGAAATGGGTTCCGTTCCATATGCCTTCAATCGGTGAAGAAGAAATTGCGGCAGCGTCCCGGACTCTGCGTTCAGGTTGGCTGACGTCGGGCAGTAAAGTGAAAGAATTCGAAGCGCATTTTGCCGAACGGGTCGGTGCCAAGCACGCTGTCGCCACCAATTCTGGGACAGCCGCGCTTCACATTGCCCTTGAGGCGATCGGAATCAGCGAGGGTGACGAAGTGATCGTCCCGACAATGACCTTCGCGGCGACTGCGGAAGTCGTTTTGTATTTGAAGGCAAAGCCCGTTCTCATTGACTGTGAACCTGCCACTCTGAATCTCGATCTCGAGGCCTTGGAGCGTGCGGCCACCTCTCGGACAAAAGCTATCATGCCTGTGCACTTTGGCGGACATCCGTGTGAAATGGATCGGATTCATGAGATCGCCGACCTACATAATTGGGGAGTGGTCGAAGATGCGGCTCATGCGTTTCCTTCAAAATATCAAGGTAAGTCTGTGGGGGAAATGAGTGATGTCACCTGTTTTTCCTTCTACGCAACCAAAACCTTGACGACAGGTGAAGGCGGCATGGCAACGACGAACAATCCTGCGTGGGCTGAACGTATGCGTTGTATGACGTTGCATGGAATTTCAAAGGATGCGTGGAATCGCTATGCCGCTACGGGATCGTGGTATTACGAGATCCAGTCGCCAGGATATAAGTACAATCTTACCGATATCGCGGCGGCCATCGGGCTCGAACAACTCAAAAAGACCGATCGATTTTTGGCGGCGCGAAAGCGAATTGCCGGCCTCTATGATGAAGAATTTGCGGATCTTCCAGAAGTCCGGCGCCCGATTTGCCCTTCGTATGTGGAACATTCCTGGCATCTGTACGTCATTCAGTTGGATCTGAGCCGATTACGGATCACGCGCGATGGCTTCATCGAAGCATTAAAGAAAGAACATATTGGTGCATCGGTACATTTCATGCCGTTGCATCTCCATCCATATTATCGGAACGCGTTCGGATATCGGCCGGATGACTTCCCTCACGCCAGTGCGCTGTTCACGAGAATCGTATCCCTTCCAATCTATCCCGCCATGAGTGAGGAGGATGTGCGTGCGGTGATCCGTGCTGTGCGGACCGTCATCGCGCAGTATAGACGGTGAGTAAGCGCATATTCGATTTCCTCATCTCCTTAGTGGGAATCATTGTTCTTCTTCCGATTTTTTTCATGATCGGAATTCTCATCAAGTTCAACTCGCCTGGTCCGGTGCTATATACGCAAGAACGGATCGGGAAACGTTTCCATCCGTTTTGGATTTATAAATTCCGCACCATGGCCCCAAAAGCCGAACTCGGCGGCAGTCTTACCGTGGGGAACGACGCAAGAATTACGGGTATCGGGCGTTTTCTCCGGCAGGCCAAGATCGATGAACTCCCACAACTCTTCAATGTCATCAGAGGCGAGATGAGTCTGGTGGGCCCACGCCCTGAGGTTCGTCGATACGTGGAGATGTTCCGCGACGATTATGCAGAGATATTGTCCGTTCGGCCTGGGATTACAGACTTGGCTTCGATCAAATATCGAAATGAAGCGGCTATGTTAGGGCAGGTAAACGATCCCGAGTTGCTCTATGTCACTAGGATCCTTCCTGACAAGATCCGTCTTGCCAAGGCGTATCTCCGACACGCGTCCTTCTTTGCTGATCTCTCGATCCTAATGAAGACCCTTTTTAGCCATCGTTGATCGCCTCGAAGCAACGGTCTGTTCCCAATTGAAGTGGGTACCCCGTGTTACTTTCTCTCTGCAGATCGTATGCCGAAGGGTCCGGGGTCGATTGCCTAGATGATCTCGGGACTGGATTCGCCTCACGGAGACAAGGTATTCTTCCAGCCCGCAATGTGGAGGCCGAGTCCGCAGGGGGGTTGATCGGAGTATGCCATGACGGTTCCGTTCGGCACATCGTTCACGATCGTGCAACGGCGCTTGCTATTGTTTAGCGCCCACCTGATCCTTGCCGCCTTCTCCAATTGGCTGGCTTTTCTGCTTCGTTTCGATGAAGACATTCCCGCTCAGCAGTGGGACCTGTTCGCATCCCTGCTTCCGTTGTTATTGACCCTTCGCGGGCTCAGCTTTTATCCCTTCCGGCTCTACGACGGTCTCTGGCGTTATACAGGTCTGTGGGATGTCCGGGATTTGGCCTTGAGCATCGCGCTCAGTACGGCGGCCTTTGCTGCGATCGTCCGATGGGGAGCTGGGCTGACAGCCTATCCTTCTTCTGTTTTTGTGATCGATGCCCTGCTGCTCTTCTGCCTCTTGACCGGATTGCGGGTAGCTCCTCGCCTGATCCGGGAGGCGGGATGGATCGGGACCGGTCTGAAGCGTGTGTTGATTATCGGAGCCGGTGATGCCGGGGCCATGATCGTCCGCGAGATGCGGAACAATCCTTCCTATGGCTATCGCCCGATCGGTTTCATCGACGACGATCCGCGAAAGGCCGGGCATCGCATCCACGGCGTGAAAGTATGGGGAGGACGAGATAGCCTGTCCCACGTCATCACTCAGAAGGGGCCCGATGCGGTATTGGTCGCCATGCCGAGTGCGCCGTTAGGCACGATTCGTTCGATCGTGAAGGTTCTCGAACCGTTCCATCTGCCGATTCAAACGCTGCCGAATTTACGGGATTTGTTGCAATGTCGAGTTGAAATCGACCAAATCCGCGACCTGTCCATCGAGGACTTGCTTGAGCGAGCTCCCGTCGATCTGGACCCGGAGCCGCTCAGGCGCCTCATTCAGGGAGAACGGATCTTGATTACCGGAGCCGGCGGATCGATCGGGTCGGAACTGTGTCGGCAGGTAGCCAAGCTGTCTCCCGCGTCGCTGATATGTCTCGATCGTGCTGAAAACGGTCTCTTTACTGTTGTGAATGAATTGATCGCTGGGGGCCATGGTTTCGTCATCCCGCGGATCGGCGATATCACCGATGTGGGGCAGATGAATCGACTGTTCGCTGAATACCGCCCGACATTGGTGTTTCATGCCGCCGCGCACAAACATGTGCCGCTGATGGAGGCAAATCCTTGTGAAGCGGTGCTGAATAACGTTGGAGGGACCAGAGTGGTCGCGGAAGCGGCCCACCGCCACGAGGCCGACCGGTTCATTTTTGTCTCCACCGATAAGGCCGTGAATCCCGTGAGCGTGATGGGGGCGAGCAAAGGGGTTGCGGAACTGCTGCTTCAAGAGCTGGGCCGATCATCCAAAACTATTTTTGCCAGCGTGCGATTCGGCAACGTTCTCGGCAGCAACGGCAGCGTCATCCCACTGTTTCTGCAACAGATCAAGGCGGGCGGGCCGGTGACGATTACGGATCCCCGCATGCGCCGCTACTTCATGCTGATCGGCGAAGCCGTCCATTTGCTGCTCCATGCGGCACGCTTGGCTCGCGGTGGAGAACTGTTCGTGCTGGAGATGGGCGAGCAGATCAGCGTGGTCGATATGGCACGCAATCTGATCCGTTTGGCCGGTTTCGTGCCTGATGAGGACATTGCCCTGACGTACCTCGGTTCTCGACCCGGCGAGAAGCTGGTAGAGGAGTTGGTCGGTCGTCATGAAACGGTAGAAACGACCTCAGTGGAGAAAGTGCTCGCGGTATGTCAGGATCGGACAGGTGTCCCGGCGCACCTGTCCGATCTGATCATGCAGCTCGAGGAGGCTGCGGCGGAGGGCAGTATGTCGAAGGTGGTGGCCATCCTCTGCGACATTGTGCCGACCTACCATCCACGGACTGTTCCTCTTGTTCAAGAAGAGATGGGTGGTGCCCAAGGCATGAGGTCGAAGGAAGGCCTTACGCCCCCTGCAGATGCCGTGACCCTCGTCGGTGTCTTACGGGCCGATCCGCCAGAGCGAGGCTAACGTGCCATCGTGGCAGGTCGACAAGCGGTCCTCTATCCGCTGCTTGAATTCTCGCCTGTATGCTTCTTCCATCTGCATTCGGCCTGCCTCGTGAAGCGCTGTCGAATCCTATCGAATTTGGTATGCGGCTTAATTGTGTGGCTGCTTGTGCCAGGCATCGCCCTGGCCTCCAGCAATCTGCCGCTTCACCACTGGAGTTATGACGCTCTCGAACGCTTGGTCACGCTGGGCGTGATCGATGGAGCCTTGATCGGCGCCAAGCCGTTCAGCCGCATACAGGCAGCGCGGTATGTGGCTCGCGCGATCGAGCGGGTCCGCGCCGACGAAGTCAAGTTGGATGGGCGGGAGAAGATTGCTGACCCGATCCTGGAGCGATTGCTCGTGGAGTTCCGCCCGGAACTCATCCGCCTCGGCACTATCAGGGCACGTCCTGATGACAAAACCGGTTCACTTCGGTTCGGCGCCAGGATCACCTCTGAGGTCGATGCGTCATCCATCGGCGGCGGCCAGACGGTCCGGTTTCGCGAGAATCGCGGCGGGGAATATTTCGTCAACGGGATTCAGAATCAAACCGATGTGCGGGCCTGGGCGGAATTGAACGAGTGGGCCGCCGTGATGGTCCAACCGAAGTTCATCAGCAATCGGCATCTGCTGGGAATCGGCGCCACGAACAACAGCGACAATTTCTACCTGCGCGAGTTCAGCCTGAAATTGACCTATTGGAATATTTCGTTGGAAGCCGGACGGGGAACTCAATGGTGGGGGCACGGATACCACGGCTCTCTGCTCCTTACCGATCATGCCTTTCCCATGGACATGATCAAGCTCGGCAGCGAAGAGCCCTTCCGCTTGCCGGGGTTTCTCAGCGGCCTGGGAGAATGGAAGATCAACTCCTTCTTGGGCCGGTTCGAAGAGAATCGGGATTTCTCGCGCGCGAAGGTGTTCGGAGTGCGCGTGAGTTATTTGCCGACGAATTGGCTCGAATTGGGACTGACTCGCCTGACGCAGTTCGGCGGGCGCGGACGCGATCAATCGTTTCCCGGCGTGGTGGCCGACGCCTATTTCTCGGAGCCCAATCAAACGGGCAATCGGGATGTGAATGAGCAAGCCATGGTGGATTTCCGCGCCAAGATTCCCAAGGTACCCTACCTCGTGCCGTTTCCCGCCGGATTGCAACTCTATGGGGAGATCGGAACCGAGGACAAGTGGTCGCAGCTTCCCATCCCGAGTCGGACGGCACTCTTGGGCGGCATTTATATTCCGCAGGTGTTTGAGGGCGATACTATGGATCTGCGGATCGAATATGCCGATACGGATTTCGGCCGGCGGCGCCATCCCGAACTGACGGATGTGTGGTACAACAACGGCACGTATACCAGCGGCATGCGCTACCGAGGGTTTCCGTTGGGGCATCATATGGGTACCGACGGCATCGACTTTTTTGTGCGCACGACCCGTTATCTGACTGACACCCTGCAATTGGGCGCGAACTTTAATATTCAGGAGCGGGACCGTGGGCAACCAGTCCATGAGAAGAAACGAGAAGCGGCTGTGGATCTGACCTGGTGGTATGCCAAAGACGTGCAGGTCATGGCTGGCTATACCTATCAACGGTTGACGAATCCCGGCCAAATCAGTGCGATCACTCCTTTTCTGGAAACCTTCACGCCGGGGATGACGGCCAAGAACCATCTCCTATGGACCGCTGTGGCCGTGCAATTTTAGCCGTGCCGCATTCGCTCTCGTTTGACTGAGCCGGTGATTTTGGATTAGAACCTACAGTCCTTATCCACAGGCTGAGACTGTCTGCCCCTATGTGTCGTTCAATCAAAGAGCTGGTGCGCCGTGGCGGTCATGGACCGGTTCGCTTCGGATGGATACGCGTGGTGGTGTGGATGCTGGTGGGAAGTATGGTGCTGCCTCCCTCCTTGCTCGCGCAGACGCTGACCAATCCCGTGCTTCCTTCCACCCCATCCGGTTCATCCGTCGGCCCTTCGATCAGCAACCAAATGTCGCCCTTCCTTCCGTTTGGAAATTATGGGTTGCCGACCCCTCCGGGACAGGCCATTATTACGAATCCGACCGCGACTCAGCCGATTGTCCCCCAGCATGCGCCTTGCCCGGCTCCGACGGCACCGGACCTCTCGCCCGAGAATACGGTTCCCAACCTCAACGACTATTGGCCCATGGCGGCCAACAGTTTGCTTCCCGCGTCGGTCGAACAACGCATGAAGCAGGAAGAAGAGGAGCGCGACCGTCAACTGGAACGCCAGCAGGCGGAAAAAGAAAAGCGCGAGTTGGAGCATCAGACGCAGGTCGAGCGTGAAAAGAAAGGGGTCTCGCAACTACAGACGCTCCAGTCGGCCGTGCCGGGCGTGGTGCAGGGTGGCACGCAGCAAGCCATGCAACAGGCCATGCAGAAATTGCAGGTCGAGAAGAAGCCCTTTACGGCCGAATTGCTTCGCCATCAAGATTTTTCCGTCGAGGAGGCCTTCGCGCAATTTTCTGTGTTGCAGGGGGTGAAGAGCCGATTGAAGCAGTACGGCTATGACTTTTTCGACGCCCATGCCGGGGGGTTCACCTCTCTCCAGGATGTCCCGGTCGGGCCAGACTATGTGATCGGGCCGCAGGATTCCCTCGCCGTCCATATTTGGAATGTGCCGGATCAAAACTTCAATCGCAGTTATATCGCTCCGGTCGAACGGGATGGGATGGTGGTGATTCCGCAGGTGGGGGCCATCCCTGTTGGAGGCCAAACCTTCGCTCAGGCCGAACGAACCATTCACGCTCGGCTGAGCACGTTATTGAAGCGATTTGAATTGCATGTATCGATGGCCCGGATCCGCACGATGAAAGTCTATGTAGTGGGGGAAGTCGCCCGGCCCGGGGCCTATGAACTCAGCGCCTTGGCGACGGCGTCGAATGCGATTTATGCGGCCTGCGGGCCTGCTCGGTCGGGATCGTTGCGGCAAGTCCGCATCATGCGGGAGGGGAAGACGGTCGGGCAGTTGGATCTGTACGAATTCTTGTTGCAGGGCGATCGCCGGCAGGACCATCGGCTGCAAGCCGGCGACGTGGTGCTGGTTCCGCCGCTGGGCCCGGTGGTCGCGATCAGCGGATCGGTTAAGCGGCCCGCAATTTATGAGCTGAAACCGGGAGCTCGTCTGACGGAACTGCTGACGTTGGCAGGCGGCCTGACGCCTCTCTCGGACCGTCAGCGGTGCCATCTGTTTCGCCAGGATCCCGCCTTGAAAGAGCGCATCATGATCGATGTCGATCTTGCCCGAGCCTTCGCGTCGCAAGGAGAGGAGAAGAGCCGTCTTGGTGTGGAAGGCGGCGATCCGATCCTGCTCGACGGCGATTACGTGCGGATTGCGACGCTGCCCACGCAAGTGGTGAACGTGGTGAGCTTGGTGGGGGCGGTCAAGAGTCCTGGTCCGTACGAATATCGTGCCGGCATGCGGGTCCGAGACATGCTGACGCCGGCACAGCTCACCGTCGATGCTTATGCCGATCGGGCCGAAATCATCCGGACCGATCCGCTGACGTATCAAACCAAGGTGATTCCCTTCAGCCCGAAAGCGGTCTTCGAGGGAAGCGAGGCCGACAACCACCAGTTGAACCGGCTCGATCAGGTGGTCGTGGCGAGCCAGCTGCGACCTCCCGCTCTGGTGTTGGTGGAGGGCGAGGTGCGGCGCGCCGGGTACTTTACGATCGAAACGGGGGAGCGTCTCAGTTCCGTGTTGAAGCGCGCCGGTGGCTTTACGAGCAACGCGTTTCCGAACGGCATCATGCTCGTGCGTGAATCGGTCAAGGTCAGGCAACAGACGGAGCTCGATCGCTTCATCGCTTCTGAACGGCAGCGGCTGACGGCGCAATCCGCGGGGATTGCCGCTGGAACCGCCGGGTTGACCGCCGCCTCCGCGTTCGTCACGGGCGGGACGATCGCGGAGCAGCAGGTGCTGTCGCTGCGCCTGCAGCAATTGGAGGCCATTGCTTCGCGGGTCGAACTCGGTCGGGTCGTGGTCCGGTTGGATTCCATTGAACGACTCGAAGGGACGGAAGACGATATCATTCTGGAATCTCGTGACCGGGTCACGATTCCGACGCCTCCTCAAACCGTCGGCATTATCGGTTCCGTGAAGAACCCTAGTACCGTCGTGTATCGACCCGGATTGGAACTCGACGATTATTTGCGGCAAGCGGGCGGCATCACCGAGGATGCTCATAAACGTGAAATGTACGTGATGCGAGCGAACGGGACGACGGATTCCGCCTATCTCTATGCGAAAGAAATGCGTCCCGGCGACACCATCGTCGTCCCGCAGAAAGTCGAAGCCCGTCCTCCGCAGCTGGCGTTATGGCAGACCGTGGCGAGTATTATCGGCAGCCTCGCGTTGACGGCGGCCGGTATTGCGGTGGTTGGTCGGTAGTCGATCGGAGAGCCCATGGATTGGCCTTCAGATAGTTCCCAGGCCCTTCTGGATCCTCCTCGCCCCCCGGTAGAGAGACCTCCCGATAATTCAGCCACTTTGTTTGACTATTGGGACGTCCTGGTGGCTCGACGAAAGGTGATAGCTGGTTTCTTTCTTTTAGGAACTGCGCTCGTTCTGGCTATCAGTCTCCTTCTCCCTAACGTGTACGAATCAACATCATCTGTGTTGCCGCAGCTGGAGTCGAAAGAAGGCGGAATGCTGGCCGCCTTGTTGACATCACCCGCTGCCGGCGGCATGGCGCAAAACCTGGGGCTTGGCTTGCCCGGGTTGCCCACCACACCGACCGATGTGTTTGTTTCGATTTTGAAATCTCGTCTGATGGCCGACGAGGTCATCAAGAAATTCGATCTCAAGAATCGATATCGTGAGAAGACAATGGTCGATACCAGAAAGGAATTGGATGACCATCTGCGGATCACGGTGACGAAGGAGAAGGTAATCAAGGTATCGGTGGAGGATGAAGATCCTCAAGTTGCGGCGGATATGGCAAATTTTTACGTGGCAAACCTCGATCGCCTGAACCGTACCGTCACAGTCAGCAAAGCCGGGCAAAATCGCGTGTTTCTTGAGCGGCGGCTCCATGAAACGATGGATAGTATGGCCAAGGCGGAGGATGCATTACGGGATTTTCAAGCGAAGAACAAGACCGTGGCCGTTGAGGCACAGGCGAAGGTCATGATCGAAGCGGCGGCGATCATTCAAGGGCAGATTACGGCGCAGGAGGTTCAGCTCCAAGTGATGGGGAGTTATCTGTCGCCGGACAATCCTGATCTGGCCCGCATTCGCGCGAATGTCGAAGAACTCAAAAAACAACTCGCCACGATGGGGTCAGGGAAGGATGCCAAGGGCATGTTATCGGGAGAGCGGCTCCATCCGGCTATGGTCGCCGTGCCTGATTTGGCGCTCCAGTTCGGGCGGCTCTTCCGACAGGTGAAGGTTCAGGAGACCATTTTCACTTTGTTGACCTCACAGCATGAACAGGCAAAAATTGCTGAAGCTCGGGACACTCCGACGGTGCAGGTTCTGGATCCGGCAATTCCGGCCGATAAACGGACTCGCCCCCGCGTGTTGCTCAACACCGCAGTGGCCGGAGTGCTGGCACTCGTCAGCGGTACATTCGTCGCATTCTTTCTCGATTATCGTGCTCGGATTCGCCAGAATTCGACGCCTACGTCAAATTGACGATTTTTCAATCGCAATGGTAGAATCCGCGCGATTCCTCTGCTAGAAGGCCGGAAGTCTCAGTCGTTACTTACATTCACATTTACCAGAATAGGAGAACGGGATGGCTGTTCCAGTCTCCCAGATGTATACAGTGACCAAATACGTGTTGACCCAGAAGCTCCGGGGGGTCAAACGGTATCCGCTCGTGCTCATGCTCGAGCCCCTGTTTCGCTGCAATCTCGCCTGCGCGGGGTGCGGGAAGATTCAATATCCGGATCATGTGCTGGATAAGCGGTTGACCCCGGCGCAATGCTGGGCCGCGGCCGACGAGTGCGCGGCGCCTATTATCAGCATTCCCGGCGGCGAGCCGTTGATCCATCCCGAAATGCCGGACATCGTGCGCGGTCTCGTCGAACGAAAGAAGTACGTGTATCTCTGCACGAACGCCATTTTGATGGAGCGGAAACTCGATGAGTACCCGGCGTCCAAATTCCTGACGTTCAGCGTCCATATGGATGGTCTGCGGGATGAACATGATCTGGCCGTCTGTCGAGACGGGGTCTACGACGTGGCCGTGAAGGCCATCAAGGCGGCGCTGAAGCGCGGCCATCGGGTCACGACCAACACGACGTTGTTCGACGACGCCAACCCCGAGCGCGTGCGGAAGTTTTTTGACGAGATGATGGGGCTGGGCGTCGAGGGCATGATGATCTCGCCCGGCTATAGCTATCAGAAGGCCCCGGATCAGCAGCATTTTCTGAAGCGGAGCCGGACTACCGAACTGTTTTCGAAGATCCTCAGTAATCGGAAGCGGGGGTGGCAGTTCAATCAGTCTCCCTTGTTTTTGGAGTTCCTCATGGGCAAGCGCCAGTACCAGTGCACGCCCTGGGGAAACCCGACGTATAACGTGTTTGGATGGCAGCGCCCCTGCTACCTGTTGCAAGAAGGCTATGCGGCCAGTTTTCGAGAACTCATGGAGAAGACCGATTGGGACTCCTACGGCACTGGCCGCAATGAAAAGTGCGCGGACTGCATGGTGCATTGCGGGTACGAGGCGTCGGCCGTGGAGGATACCTTCGGGTCCTTGTCCGGTTTCACGAAGACCGTCAAGATCACCCTCATGCCGAACGCGCGATAGCCGGCGCCAATCGGTCTGGTGGTCGCCATGGTGAGGCGTTCGGTCGCGGGCCGGCCGAATGCTTCACCGTCACCCTTTCGCAGGACGAGCAGATTATGACTGACGCGAAGTATCACGCGCCGGAGACCGGCAGCCTTGAAGGCCGGGTCTTTCGGCCGACATCCCTGGCTGAGTTGATCGAGGCGATCGAACTGGCGTTTGATTACCGGGGAGATATCACGGTCGACCTGAAATCCGGCGGTCAGGTGACCGGCTACCTCTTTAATCGAACCGCAACAGGGGACCAGCCCACCATTGAGTTATTCCCCTCCACCAGCAGCGGGACCCTGACCATCCCTTATGCAGAGGTGATGACGATTGCCTTCACGGGAGAAGATACGGCTACAGGAAAATCCTGGGAGGCCTGGATCGCCAAGAAGGAATCGGAGCGGCGCAAGGACATCGACCGCGCCGCAGCGGAAGCCCAATCGCGCGGGCATCTCTGAGCGATGGTCTGATTGATCCGCTAGTCACTTCTCACGGCGTATCATCGAGGTTCTCCTCTTCGCCTGTCGCGCAACGTTCCTCCTCGCGCAGCCGCAATTTCCGAGGCGGATTTCATCGTTGATCCCTCCGTTTGACTCCATCCATTTGTTGACAAAGAGGGGGGGCTATGCTAGAAGAGTCGGCCTCAAATTTGGGTCGAGTCCGTGTCGAGGAAGCCTCTCGTAAGCAGGCTCTGGGCGGGATGTTTGTGAGGCTAGAAACCAGTCCGGCACGGGGCGTACGTATGCGAGGGCGGAGAGCGATCAGTCGGAATACCGCCCGGCATTTCATACTCGTTTGGGGCTTGGTCGCGGCGCTGTGTGAGCCCTCGATCGTGTTTGCGAGTCATGCCGCCGACCATCGATTTACCGTCGAAGGGTTTGTGTGCGGCAAAGACGGTCGGCCCGCCGTCAATGTTGAGGTGCTGGTTAAGGATACGCGAATCACGGTCGGCCAGACCGTGACGACGGACGGTGACGGCTACTATAAAGTCACTCTCCATCTTCATAATGATAACGTCGGCGATCCGCTGTTGGTCGAAGTTGGCGGAGAGCAGAAGAATTTAAAAATCCAGTTCGACCCGAACGATCTGGAGACGGAACGTAAGCTTCGAGTCGATTTCGGAAGCGGGTGCGAGCGCGACCTTGGTCCTCCGCAGTGGTTGTTGTACGGGCTAGGGGTCGCGGCTGTTGCTATTGTGGGATGGATTGGGCTAAAGATCTCCCGCAAGCGGATGCGAGAAGAGCAACGGCGAAAGAAGGGACAGGGCAAGCGGCAGAAATAGGGCACGGTCCGTGGGGCATTGTTCCTCGCCGGATCGA
>CP092081.1:2368626-2505230 GCA_022226935.1 Nitrospira sp. | reverse complement strand
GGATTTTTTTGCTTGAGGTCGTTTGCGTAGTGCCATAAAAATTTTGTACCCCAATTTCTACTGAACGTAATCTTAACATACCTGGGTAAATCTGTAAAAACAATTACTAGACTGTAGGACGAACGCGCGTACGCATGTCGTTGTTTCACTCTGCTTTACTGAGGATCTGTGCGCATTTGGGGTGGACACATTTGTCCACTCATCCGGGTCGGACAGCCTTGACCATGTTCGGGGTTGGCCTTGGAGTGGCGGCTACCATCGCCGTCCAAACGGCCAACGTGGAGGTCTTGCGTTCTTTCGAAGAGTCAGTCTTGATGGTCGCCGGTCCCGTCACGCTTGAAGTGTCGGGGGGAGAAACCGGTTTGGATGAGCGCCTGATCACCACGGTGCGGGCGGTTCCCGGTGTCTCGTCGGCGCGACCGGTGCTGGAGGTCGGCGTGCGAGTTGCCGAGGGCGCGACCCCTCAGCCTTCCTTTTCGATCCTTGGTCTGGACCTGTTGGAGGAGTTGAGCTCTGAAGGCGGACGTGTCTTTCCTCCATCCGATGGGGAGGGGCTGACTGGTGAGCGAATCGCACTAGATGACCTCCTGGAAAAAAATGGCCTCCTGATAGGGCAAGCCCTTGCGTCGGAATTAAGTCTCGCGCCGCGGGCTCCATTGGCGCTACAGAGCGGTGATCAACAAGTGTCTGTGTCGATTATCGACGTCCTGGGCCGGCGCCCTGGTGCGCCTTCGCCCTGGGATCGCATGGCGGTGATGGATATCGCCGCGGTGCAGCGGATGTTCGGGCTGATCGGCCGGCTTGACCGCATCGATGTGGTGACGTCGCCCGCTTCGTCTGTCGAGCAAGTGGCCGAGGCGATTGGGCGGGTGTTGCCTCCGGCTATCACGGTTCGTCGCCCGATTCAGCGTAGTCAGCAGGTTGAGTCGATGGTCGGGGCCTTTCAGTTGAATCTCTCCGTCTTGAGCATGGTGGGGCTATTGGTCGGGATCTTTCTGATCTACAACACGGTCTCCTTTACGGTGGCTCAGCGACGTCGTGAGGTGGGGATTCTCCGCGCGATCGGCATGTCGGAGCCTAGGGTCGTCGCCCTGTTTCTGGCGGAAGCCGGGGTGGTTGGTGTGGTGGGCGGGCTGCTCGGGGGCGTACTCGGTCTGTTGTTGGGGGATGTGCTTGTCGCGCTGGTCGGCCGGACGATCCATGATCTGTATACACCACTGTCCCATTCCGCAGGAACGGTCGGTTTTCCTCCTGGGGCGGGGCGGTTATTGCTCGAAGCGGTGTTGATCGGGAGCGGGGTATCGGTTCTGGGCGCGCTTGGTCCGAGTATCGATGCCGGCCGTACGATCGTGGTCGCTGCCCTGGCACCGGGTGAGTACGATGTCGCACAGCGTGTCCGCGCGGCTTCGTTGGGGGTGGCGGGTGGAGTGTTGTTACTCATTGCCCTGGGATGCGCATTGGCCGGCCCTGTCGGTGGAGTGCCGCTGTTTGGATATGTGGCAACCTTTTGTCTTCTTGCCGGACTGTCCTGCCTCGTCCCCAGCCTGTTGCAGAGTCTCTGCCGCACCCGTGAGTTAACGACCCTTTCGCAGGCGCCGACGTTGGGCGGAGCTATTCGGCATATCGCCCGTGAGCAGACCAGTCGAGGGATGGGGAGAAATGCCGTCACGGTGTCGGCGTTTCTCGTGGGCGTCGCGATCATGGTTGGCGTGCTGATCATGATTCGAAGTTTTCGCGACACGGTTGAAATCTGGATCGATCAGACCGTCATGGCGGACTTTATTGTCGCTCCTGCCGGGTGGCCGCACGCGGTGCGCAGCGGGTCATCGAGTCCGGTGCTGCCCGGCGCCTGGCGGGCTCGGTTGGCCGGTGCACACCTCGTCTCGGCGGTAGATACGTACCGTGATCTGCGTATCGATCTGCAGGGGCGGCCGGTCTCGCTGGTTTCCAGAGACCTGGCGCTCCATGCGGCACGGAGCCGATATCTCTTTGTCACGGGGGAATCTGCGGCAATCTTGGCTCGTGCCGCAGCCGGGGAAGGCGCGATTCTTTCGGAGGTCGTGGCGAATCATTTGGCGCTAGGCAAAGGGGCCCGGTTGCCCATCATGACGCCCAAAGGCGAGCAGTTCTTGGAAGTGTTGGGAGTCTTTTATGATTATGCGACCGACGGCGGAAAGATCGTCATTGATCGATCCGTGTATCAACAATGGTGGAATGATGAAGGCGTGACCGTCTTCCCTGTCTATGTCGAATCGGGTGCCGATATGGGGAAGGCCCGAATGGCGATTCTCGACACCCTCGCTCACGCGTCGGAGGGAACCCTCATGCCGACCGTATTGAGCAATGCGGAATTGCGCCAGGAGATTCTTCGAATTTTTGACCGGACGTTTACGTTGACCTACGTGCTGGAAGCCATCGCCGTGATTATTGCGACGTTAGGTATCATCAACACGTTGGTTACGTCGGTGGTTGAGCGGCGTCGTGAATTGGCCACGCTGCAGGCGTTGGGCAGCAGCCGGGGACAGGTGACGGCGTTGATTTTGTGGGAGGCCGCCTATTTGGGATTGTTGGGGACAGGGATGGGATTAGTCGGAGGGGGTGCCCTCGCGCTCATCTTGATCCGGGTGATCAACCGGCAGTCGTTCGGATGGACCATCCAGATTTCGTGGCCAGTCGGCCTGATGGTGGAGGTTGCCGCTTTGGCCCTGGTGGCCTCGCTCCTCGCAGGGTTCTGGCCGGCCCGGTGGGCCGCCAGACAACCCTTGGTCGAAGGACTGCGTTACGAATGAAGGCCGACAGCCGGTGCGGTGGCCGGAGTGGCACCCTGTGTCGGAAGCGCGTCCACTTGAATATCGAATCCCAGGTCTTCGATCATGCGCCAGACCTCTGCTGCCGGTTGTCCCGGAGTGGTGAGATACCCGTTCACAAAGACTGAATCGGCTGGATAGAGTGCCAATGGCTGCAGGCTGCGTAGGTTGTGTTCGCGTCCGCCGGCGATACGAAGCTCCGTCCGCGGGTGAAGGAAGCGGAAGAGGCACAGGGCTTTCAGGCACCGCTGCGGCGTCAGGGGAGTGCAATGCTCCAGCGGCGTGCCGGACGCCGGATGCAGCATGTTGAGTGGAATCGAATCCGGTTTGACCTCGCGCAGGGCAAGGGCCAAGTCGATCAAGTCCTCATCGCCCTCTCCCATTCCGACGATGCCGCCTGAACAGATTTCTAATCCGGCCGTCCTGGCATGCCGAATCGTGGCGAGCCGGTCTTGAAAGGTGTGCGTGCTGCAGATTTCTGCGTGATAGGCCTCGCTCGTATTCAAGTTGTGATTGATGCGATCTACGCCGGCCGCTTTGAGGTCTTTGGCCTGCCGTTCGTTGAGCAGTCCCAGAGAGCAACAGATTTGGATCGGCACTTCCTGCTTGATGGACCGGACGGCTGAGGCGATATCGGCAATTTCCCGATCCAGCGGGCTGCGTCCGCTGATGACGATGCAGTAGCGTTGGGCTTTTGCGGCTGCCGCACGGCGCGCACCGGTTATCATTTGATCCTGCGGCAGCAATCCGTAGCGCTCAATGGGCGCCGTGGATACGGATGATTGCGAGCAGTAGCCGCAGTCTTCCTGGCAGGCGCCGCTCTTCGCGTTCAGCAGCATTTGCAGGCGCACCGTCTTACCGAAGTGCCGTTCACGGACCTTAAAGGCGGCCTGCAGAAGTTCGAGCAGGTTGGTGTCCGGTGTCTGTAGTACGGTGAGGCATTCCTCTCGGGTGAGCAATTCGTCCCGCAAGGCCTTGTCGGCCAGGATCGTGAAATCAGTCATGCACGCTACTCCTCGAAAAGACAGGCAAACCTCGCTCCTTCAGCGGTATATCCGTGAGCAAAAGATCTGTCTGTAAAATGAAAAAAGGGCGGTGGAAACCCTACACGGTTTCAAACGGAGATGCAATGCCTTGGTAGGGAACAGCAGGAAGCTTAGCAGTCTGTCCGTCTTGATCGGCACCGGACTTGGTACTGTCTCTCCAGGGAAGGGCGACGTAGGTATTCCAGCGGCCGCATCGCCGGCACCGGCCTGACCATTCTGCCAACTCATGATGGCATTGGGTGCATTGGTAGGGCACCACGACTCGTTTCTTGAAGCCCAGGGCTTTCTTGAGTTCGCCCACGGCCTCGTCCATATGTTGTTTGCGAAGGTACAGATTCGCCATGATCTTATGATAATCGACGAGCTGTTCCTGCGTGCCATCCAACGTGGAGAGCACGTCGTACGCTTCATCGACCATTTCGAGCCGATAATACAGCTTGCCCAGGTAAAATTGGATCACGGCATTGTGCGGATCCTGCTGCAGGGCCTCCTGGTAGACACGGATGATTTCATCCGGCTCTCCCAGCTCCAGGAACAGTTCCTCGAGGCGGTGGAGGATGATGACGCTGCGCGTTTTGGCGTAAATCTTCTTGAGAATTTCGACTGCGTTCTTGATCTTGCCCTCACGGACCAGGATTTCCCCGATCCCGATATAGGCCGGCAGAAACGTGCGATCCTTCTTGATCGCGCCTCTGAAATACCGGCGGGCCTTGTCCGGGTGTCCCCGCTCCAAGAGTTGGCGACCGACTTCGTACATACAGCCCAATAACAGATTGGCCTCGGCGCGTCGCTCGCTTTCAGGCAGGTTGGCTTTGACGAGCCGGTGTTGGATCTCCAGCGCATCGCTCCATTTTTCGAGCCTGATTTGCAGATCGCGCTTACGGATCAGGGCCATTAAGTTGTCGGGCTCGATCCGCAGAATATTCTGAAGGGTCTGGAGCGCCTCCTCATAACGACGGGCGCCTTCGAGATCTTTGGCTAATTCGAGCAGCACCTCCACATTCCGTTCTTCAATACGGTAGGCCTGCTGGTGGAGCCGGATGGCTTCCGTAAAGTTGCTTTCTGACCGATAGATATTTCCGAGCCAGAGCAGCGAATCGGTCCGGTTGGGATCGATGACTAGTGCCCGCTCAAACAGACTCACCGCATCGGCTGTGCGCTTCGACATAAAGGCGTGCGTGCCATCCCGGTGGAGTGCGTCCACCTTCTCCTTACGGCGGACGAGGCGGTTGGTGCGCCAATTCATGAAGACGTGGGAGGTTTCTTTGATCGTTACGATCAGCGCGACCAGCGTAGCGCCCAGAGCCATCGAGAACAGCACTAAGGAGACGGGGCTGAGCTCGAAGAGCGCATCAGGACTGGTCCGGACGGTAATCGTACCCGGGTTCAGTTCGCGGAAATAGCTGTAGAGAAAGATGCCGACACTAACGAGGAAGATCGTGGAGAGGAGCCGAAACATGCTAGACCCGTTTCCGGGTGCGAGCGGGACGGGCCGTCGTTCGTGCGGGGGGAGCCACCTTCATGGCGCGCTCTTCCGGCAGCTTGACCTGTCCTGCGTCGCCCCACAGTCGTTCGAGGGCGTAGTGTTCGCGAATATCCTTCTGGAAGATGTGAACGATGACGTCACCAAAGTCCATGACGACCCACTTGGCAGACGACGCGCCTTCAATACTGAGCGGCGGATGCCCTTGGGCCTTGAGCACATCGCCGACATGGTCCGCGATCGCCCGTGCTTGGCGCTCCGACTCTCCGGAGCCGATGACTAAATAGTCGGCGATAGAGGTCAGCTTGGCGATATGCAGGATCAGGACATCGGTGGCTTTCTTGTCCAGAATGGCGGCAGCCACCGCGAGAGCTTTGGCTTTTGTTTCAGAGACGCTCACTGTCCTCCCTGTATAACCCCTCGCGAAGTATATAGGATTCGACCAGGGGGGGCAACAGATTTGCCACAGGACGGCCATCCGCGACGCGCGCTCTGATGTCCGAGGCAGAGCTCTCGCAGGGCGGCAGCCTCAGGAATGTCACGGTGCGGCCATTTTTCAAGGTGACGTCCGCTCGCTCCAGCCGCCCTGCATCCAGCGCGAGCAACTCCTTCTTGGGAAGTTCTGGAAGGAGAGGCAGTGAGGCCACGGTCAGAAATGCAGTGGCGGGCCTGGAAATGACCACGAAATGGCAGAGGGTCAGAAGCTGTGCAGCTTCTTTCCAGGAAGGCAGGTCCAGAAACGCATCGAGGCCAATGATGAAAAAGAGCTCCATATCAGTCCCATACTGTTCTTGAAGTGCACGGACGGTGTCGATGGAATAAGACTTGCCGGACCGGCGGATTTCGATGTCGGTCAAGTCGAAGGCCGGCTGGTCTTGAATCGCCAGACGGACCATCTGGTAGCGATGCTGGGCGGCAGCCAGGGTGCCGGGTTGTTTGTGTGGAGGATCCCCGGTCGGGATGAACAGTATTCGATCCAATTGCAAAAGGCGCCGTGCCGACTCTGCAATCGAGAGGTGGCACCGGTGAATCGGATTAAAACTGCCGCCCAAAAGTCCCAGATGCATAGGAGGTCCATCTCAACTCACGGATGTGGCATGTCACGGTTAGGTGGTCCCCGTCGGATAACGCCTGCGCCAACGGCGTCTGAATCTAGGCCGCTACAGGAGCACCAGGTTGTCCCGGTGAATGACCTCTTCGTATTCTTGAAGGCCGGGGATTTTTTGGATATCGGCGGTCTTGAGGCCCTTGATGCGGGTCAAGATCGTGGAGGAAAAATTGACCAGGCCTTTGGCGCATTCTTTGCCGTCAGGTCCGGCACAAGTGACCGGATCCCCCGCTTCGAAGTGGCCGGTGACATCACGGATGCCTGAGGCCAGCAGGCTTTTGCCATTTCGCACCAGTGCATCCACGGCGCCTTGATCTAATTGCACGTGACCCCGGGGCCGCAATGTGAATGCAATCCAATGTTTACGGCTGTTCATGCGCCGTTCTCGGCCAAGAAACAGGCTGCCCCCCGGTTGTCCGGACAGCACGTCCGGAAGCAGGCCCCTGTGAGTTCCGTTCAGGATCAAGGTGGCCACCCCATATTCGCCCACTTTCTTGGCGGCGCGGACCTTCGTCGCCATGCCGCCGGTGCCTTCGAAGGTGGAGGACATGCCCGCACGTTGCTCAATGTCTGCGGTGATCTCCTGAATCAGTGGAATCAATGTGGCCTGTGAATCTTTGCGGGGGTCGGCGGTGAACAATCCATCCACGTCTGACAGGATGATCAGCAGGTCGGCATCTACGAGGTGAGCGACCTGAGCGGCCAGTGTATCGTTGTCTCCCACCCGAATCTCTTCGACCGCCACCGTATCGTTCTCGTTAATGATAGGGATGACGCCGAATTTGATCAATGTGGTGAGGGTGTGCCGGGCATTCAAAAACCGCCGGCGATCCGCGAGGTCTTCATGGGTCAGCAGCACTTGGGCCACGCGAAGTGAGAGGCGCTCGAACGCTTTCTCGTAGGCCCACATCAGGAGGCTCTGGCCGACCGCGGCGGCCGCCTGTTTGACGGGCAGGCTCTTGGGATACTCGCGTAACTCCAGTTTCTTGATGCCGGAGACGACCGCACCGGACGAGACCACCAGCACTTCTCGCCCCTGTGAGCGCACGTGAGCAATTTCGGAGGCGAGTTGCTCAATGCGCTCGGTGCTCAGGCCGGATTCGCGCGAGGCGACCAGACTACTTCCGATCTTGATGACGACACGTTTGGCTTGCTTTAGGAGTTCGTCTCGCACGGGGTCTTCCGGAGCAGTTCCACCTGTTGGCCCATGTAGCGTATACACTCGTCCAGGCCTTCTCGCGTGGCCGCCGAAATGGCAAAAAATGGAATCTTGCGCCGCTGGCAATATTTCCGCAGCTGTTCGAGCCGTTCCCCTTCGCCTTTGATGTCCAGTTTGGTGCCCACGACGGCAAAGGGGCGCGCGGCGAGTGCCTCATCGTAGGCAGAGAGTTCATGACGCATGACTTTGAGGCTTGCGACCGGGTCTTCGGTGGCCCACTCAGAAATATCGATGACATGGATCAGCAGGCTGGTGCGCTCGATATGCCGGAGAAACTGAAAGCCGAGGCCTTTCCCTTCATGGGCGCCTTCAATCAGTCCGGGAATGTCCGCAATGACGAAGCTGTGTTCGCCCGTCGAGCGGACGACACCCAAGTTTGGGGTGAGGGTGGTAAAGGGATAGTCGGCGATCTTGGGGCGAGCGGCGGAGACGGCGGCGATGAGCGTCGATTTCCCGGCGTTCGGGTAGCCGACTAATCCAACATCCGCGAGGAGTTTCAAATCGAGGCGCAGGAGGCGTTCCTCGCCCGGTGTGCCAGGTTCGAACTGCGTCGGAACGCGGTTGGTTGAGGTGGCGAATCGTGAATTGCCGCGGCCTCCCAGTCCTCCCTTGGCAATGACGCAGCTCTCGCCATCCATGGTCAGGTCCGCCAGGAGTTCCTGAGTCGTTGCATCGACCACGATCGTGCCGACCGGGACAGGAATCCGCACGTCTGCGCCGCGTCGACCATGGCAGTTGCTGCCGCCGCCGACCTCGCCGTTTTCCGCCTCGTAATGTTTTTGGTATCGAAGATCAAGCAAGGTGCTGAGGCGAGTGGTGGCCTCGACAATGACGCTGCCGCCGTCACCGCCGTCACCCCCGTCGGGGCCGCCGCGCGGGACAAACTTCTCCCGACGGAAACTGCAGGCGCCGTTGCCGCCGTGCCCGGCCTTGACCAGGATTTGGACTTGATCGACAAATGCAGACATCGCAGCGGGCCCCCACCCGGCGTCAGTTATTTAGAAAGCTGAGTATAGCGTATTCGCCGGCTCACGGGGGATGCTGCGTAAGCGAAGGGCATGTGTTCCGTAGAACAGGACTGAGCTGAGGAGAGATCAGGCCTTCGCTGTCACCGGATAGACGCTGACCTTTTGCCGTCCGCGACCACCTTCGAACTTTACGACACCGGACACGTAGGCATAAAGGGTGTGATCGCGTCCGAGGCCGACGTTGAGGCCCGGGAAGAATTTTGTCCCGCGCTGGCGCACAATGATGGAACCAGCCTTAATGGTCTCTCCACCGTAGGCTTTCACACCGAGGTATTGCGGATTACTGTCACGGCCGTTTCTTGTCGAACCGCCGCCTTTATTTGTTGCCATGGCAAACTCCCCTTCGAGTCGTTACTTCGATGCGATTTCAGTGACCCGCAGCTGCGTAAAGCCTTGCCGGTGGCCTCTGGTTCGTCGATAATTTTTGCGACGTTGCTTCTTGAAGACGGTGATGGATCTGGTGCGTCCCTGGCGGATGATTTCCGCCGTGACTCGCGCGCCGGCAACGACCGGCTGACCGATGACCAGCCCACCGTCGCCATTCAGCAATCGAACCTTGTCGATTTGTACGGAATGGCCGACATCGCCCGGCAGAGACTCCACTTGGAGTACGGTCCCTGTTTCCACTCGATACTGTTTTCCACCTGTCTCGATAATAGCGTACATGTGCGTCTTTCTCCTCGTCAGCAGGACGTGGGTGTTTATCATAGCCTCGGCGAGACTGTCAAGAATTAGTACGGTGTTGCGCGCACTCAACCCTGCAATGGGGCAAGAGTGAGTGGGTCGTCCGGTGAGGACGCAACGCCTCTGCAGGCCGGATAGTGGGCCGGCTGTTATCTTGACGCTCATCGCGAGCCGCTGGTATTATCCCGCGCATGTTACAAACCAGCGAAAAAATATGGATGGATGGGAAGTTTGTGGCGTGGGCCGATGCGCAAGTTCATGTGTTGACCCACTCACTCCACTATGGATTGGCGGCCTTCGAGGGCATCCGCTGCTACAAAGGTGCCAGCGGGTCGGCTATTTTCAAGCTGCCTGAGCATGTGGACCGGCTGTTTGAGTCGGCGCACATCGGTCTCATTGAGATCCCCTACGACCGGAAGCAGATTACCGAAGCCATTATCGAAACGGTCAGAGTCAATCGGTTAGAGGCCTGTTACATCCGCCCGCTCGTGTATATCGGGTATGGTGCCATGGGGCTGTATCCAGGTGAAAATCCCATCAAGGTGAGTATCGCTGCTTGGAAATGGGGGACGTACCTGGGGGATGAAGCTCTGCAGAAGGGCATTCGCGCCAGAGTCTCTTCATTTACGCGGCACCATGTGAACGTGTCCATGACGCGCGGCAAAATTTCCGGCTACTACGTGAACTCTATTCTTGCCAAGCGGGAGGTCAAGGCTGACGGGTATGATGAAGCCATCATGCTCGATCCCGAAGGCTACGTGGCTGAGGGGACGGGCGAAAATGTCTTCATCGTGCGACGTGGCGTGCTGAAGACGACGCCGTTGACCTCGATTCTGGAAGGGATCACGCGCAATTCCATCATTCAATTGGCGAAAGAGCGCAACATTCCTGTGGTCGAGGAACGATTCACCCGTGATGAAATGTATGTGGCCGAGGAAGTGTTTGTGACGGGGACGGCTGCGGAACTCACGCCGGTGACCGAAATCGATCAGCGGCGTATCGGGACCGGAAAACCGGGAACGATCACGCAGACCTTGCAGAAAGCGTTTTTTGACGTGGTGCGCGGAACCGATGCTGCTCACCGCCAGTGGCTGACTCCCGTCTAGCGGTTTGCGATACCCTCGCCTGATCTCTTGATCGAAGCATTCGTCCTATCCGTGTGGTGTGGCGCCAATGCTGTGCTCGCCTGCGAAGTCCTGCACCCACGGTTCTCTTCCACTTCACGACCAGCGCAGCATATGAGCGAGCGTTCGCAGGTAGCGAAACGGTTCTTCTCGCTTGCTCGGCTTGCGGGGAATTGAAAATAGCCGGAACAGTAAGTCTTAGTGGGAGCTTTCGGTGGAAGAATGCGAGTCTTTCGCCGGCGGCGTCGCGGTTTCTGACGGTGTCGTACTGGGGCTGGTTGCCGCAGGCTTCTTGTTCAGGTCAATGACCGTCGAGGAAAAGTTTCGGTCCTTTGCGAGAATAGCCAAAGACAATGATGTGAACATGAAGACAAACGCGGTGATGACCGTGAACTTGCTCAAAAAGTTGGCTGGACCTCGGCTGCCGAACACAGTCTGGCTGGAGCCGCCGAAGGCTGCGCCGATTTCAGCGCCCTTACCGGATTGCAGCAGAATGGCTCCAATCATGAGTAGGCAGACGATGACATGAATGATGATGAGCAATGTGTACATGTTTGAGTCTTTAGGCCGTGGTAGGTTTGGACCTGATCGCAACTTTCGTGAGTGTAGCAAAAGAGACCGGATCTAAACAAGCCCCGCCGACTAATGCGCCGTCGATTTCTTCGGAAGCCAGAAAGTCGGCAATATTGTGCGGGGTGACGCTTCCTCCATACAGGATGCGGACTCGCCGCCCTGCCTCAGCTCCGCTCAGTTCATTGATGGTTTGGCGGATCAATCGATGGACCGGCACCGCCTGCGCCGGGGATGCCGCACGCCCCGTTCCGATCGCCCACACTGGTTCATAGGCGATGATCATCGACTCAAGATGTGGTCCCTCGATTCCGGCCAGTCCGGCGCGCAGCTGTCGTTGGATCACAAGATCTGTTTGATCGGTATCGCGATCCTGGAGCGTTTCGCCCACACAGAGAACCGGCTGGAGTCCGTTCCGCCAGGCAGCGAGAACTTTCTTGTTGGTCCAGCTGTCCTGCTCGCCGAAGAACTGACGGCGTTCAGAATGACCCACTAGGACAAAGTGGCAGCCAAGCTCCTTCAGCATGGTTCCCGACACTTCACCGGTGAAGGCGCCTTTATCCTCCCAGTACAAATCTTGCGCACCAAGAAGAAAGGTCGGCGTGGGACCGAGCGCTTCATGGGCTGCGTGCAGCGCGGTAAACGGCGGCGCAAAACCGACCTGGATTCCATCGAGTGAAGGCAGTTCTTCAGTGAGACGGCGAACGAACGCCCCGGCTTCGGTGGCGGTCTTGTTCATTTTCCAGTTGCCGATGATGAAGCGGGTTCTCACGAAGCCTCTATCGCGGGGAACGGGGGAAGTTGTCGTTACGCTGCACGATTGGGAAGTGCGGCCAGCCCCGGTAGCGTTTTCCCCTCGAGCAACTCCAGCGCTGCGCCACCACCGGTGGAGATAAATGAAATGCTTTCAGACTCGCCGGCGCGATGAATAGCCAGGGCCGTTTCGCCTCCTCCGACAATGGTCAGCGCGTAGGCATTGGCGACAGAGTGAGCCATGGCGAGGGTGCCTCTCGCGAAGGCGTCCACTTCGAACATGCCCATGGGACCATTCCACAGAATGGTTTTCGCATCTTGGACGGCCTCGGAGAACAATTTTACCGATGCGGGACCAATGTCCAATCCATACCACCCCTTGGGAATTTCCTGCACGGGAACGATTTTCGTCTCGGCGCCCGGTTCTCGGCCTGCTGCAACGACGCAATCCACGGGAAGATAGAATTTGACGCCACTGGCAAAGGCGTGGTCCTGCACCCCTTTGGCGAAGTCGAGCATGTCGTTTTCAACGAGTGACTGGCCGATCTCAAGACCCATGGCCTTGAGGAAAGTGAACGCCATGCCTCCGCCGATAATGACCTTGTCGACTTTCTTGCCGAGATTCTCGATCACGCCGATTTTCCCGGATACCTTGGCGCCGCCTAAAATGGCCACGAACGGACGCACCGGGTTTTCGACGGCTCCCTCCAGGTATTCGATTTCTTTCTTGAGGAGATAGCCGGCTGCCGCTTCGGGAATATATTTGGTGATGCCGACAGTCGACGCATGGGCTCGATGGGCGGCTCCGAAAGCATCATTGATATACACATCGGCGAGTGAAGCCAGTGCCTTGGAGAATCCTTCGTCGTTCTTTTCTTCTTCGGGATGAAAGCGAAGGTTTTCCAATAACATGACATCGCCGGGCTGCATCTTGGCCACCAGGCTTTCAACGGCGGAGCCGATGCAATCCGGCGCGAAGATTACTTCTTTGCCCAGCAGGCGCTGGAGGCGTTTGGCCACCGGAGCCAGGCTGAACTTCGGATCGAATTTGCCTTTCGGGCGGCCAAGGTGGGAGCACAAAATGACCTTTGCGCCTTCGTCGACGGCACGATTGATGGTGGGAAGCGTCGAACGAATCCTGGTGTCGTCGGTGATTTGCAAAGAATCATCAAGAGGCACGTTGTAGTCGGCGCGAATAATCACGCGCTTTCCGCGAAGTTGCACATCTTCGATAATCCGTTTGCGAATATTCATGGCAAATCCTCACTCCTCTTCCGGTGTGTCCCGCGCCGGTCGTTGGCAGCTCCGGCCGGTGCTGCACGTCAGAAAAGCGTGTCGTGTGTGACGCGTGTTACGCCGATTTCGCGACAATATACTTGATCAGGTCCCGCACGCGGCAGGAATAGCCCCACTCGTTATCGTACCAAGCGGTGACTTTGACGAGGCGTTTATCGATGACGGCGGTGAGCGGAGCATCGACAATGGCCGAGTGGGCATCGTCCTTGAGGTCGATGGAGACGATGGGTGCTTCCGAGTAAGCCAGCACATTCTTCATGGGCCCATCGGCGGCTTTCTTGAATGCGGCATTCACGCCGGCTACATCGCAATCCTTTTCGGTTTCGACGGTGAGGTCTACCAGCGAAACATTGGGGGTGGGAACGCGAATGGCCAGTCCGTCGAGCTTTCCCTTCAATTGCGGAATGACCAGATGGAGGGCCTTCGCTGCGCCGGTGCTGGTGGGAATCATCGACATCCCGGCAGCCCGCGCCCGCCGCAAATCCTTGTGGGGCAGGTCCAGGAGCTGCTGGTCGTTCGTATAGGAGTGGATCGTCGTCATCACACCGTGTTTGATGCCGAAGTTTTCCAACAAGACTTTCGCCACCGGGGCCAGACAGTTCGTGGTGCAGGAGGCATTGGAGACAATATGGTGAGCCTTGGCGTCGAATACCTGCTCATTGACTCCAAGGACCACCGTGGCATCAGGATCTTTCGCCGGGGCGGAAATGATGACCGTTTTCGCTCCGGCCGACAGGTGCTTTCCCGCGCCTTCGCGATCGGTAAAATGTCCGGTCGATTCGACGACAATATCCACGCCGAGCGCTTTCCACGGCAGTTCTTTGGGGTCTCGGACCGCCAGAACCTTGATAGCGCGGCCGTCAATGATCAGCTGATCGTCTTTGGCCTCGACGGAAGCGTCCAGCGTGCCATGAACCGAGTCATACTTGAGCAAATAGGCCAAGGTTTTGGCATCGGTGAGATCGTTGATGGCGACAAATTCGAGGCTGGGATCTCCCAGGGAAGCGCGAAGAACGTTGCGGCCGATGCGTCCGAATCCATTGATGCCGATGCGTGTGGTCATGGGGCTAAATCCTCAAGAATTAAACGGGTTGAACAGAGTCAGTCTGCGGCGATAGTACTGACCGACTTTCTGCGTGTCAAGCATACAAAAAGAGGGAAGGCCGGTGGATATTGGTGAAGAGTACCTCAGGGAAACGTTGGAGTGTCGGCCCGTCTTGTTGTGGGCGCAAGTGGTCCGGTAGAGTCTCATCCTTTGAACATTCATTCAGAGCTGGGGTGTGATGCAATCTGAAAAGCTGCAGTCCGAGGCCGGTAAGGTGTTGGAGTGGGCCAAGCTGTTGGACCTGCTGGCGTCCTATGCCCGATCGACAGTCGGGGCGGAGCAATGCCGGTCTATGGAATTGGAACGGGAGGTGGCGCAGGCCCGGATACGCCAGGAGGAAACCTCCGACATGCGGCGCCTGCGGGCCGGCGTCGATCCCTTTCCCATCCTGCGATTTCCCGATGTCACGGAGTGGTTGGGGCGAGTGGCGAAGGGCGCCTGTTTGGAGGCACACGAGCTGCGAGACATTGCGTGGGTGTTGGAATTGATCATGGACGTGCAGCGCTATCTGCTGCGGCATCAGGCCGATGCCCCGACGGTCGGCGCCATGGCGACCCAGCTGGGTCCGGTACAGGAATATCGCCGGCTGACCATCGCGCTGACCGGCGCCATCGACCCGGACGGGTCCATACGGGAATCGGCCAGCCCGGAATTACATCGGTTGATCCAGCGGGCCAACGATTTCAAGCAACAGATGCGGCACCGACTCGAACAAATCTTGCATTCGCGGCGCTATGAAGAAGTGTTGCAAGAACGTTATTTTGCGCAGCGGGAAGGGCGGTATGTGGTCCCGATCAAGGCCGAGATGCAGGGTCGGATGCCGGGGATCGTGCACGACGTGTCGTCCAGCGGCGCCACCCTCTTTCTGGAGCCTCGCGAACTGGTGGACCTCAATAACTCCATCAAGGTCGTCGACCTGGATATCGAACGGGAGGTGAGTAGAATTTTACGGGAATTGTCGGCGCTCGTGGCTCCTCATCAACCGGCACTGGCCGGGAGTGTGGCCCTGCTCGGTCGACTGGACGCCATCTCGGCAAAAGCTGGGCTGAGTGAACGTCTCCAGGCCTCGCCTCCGCGTCTCAATGACCAGGGGCGCATTGTGCTTACCCAGGCGCGGCATCCGTTTCTGGTGGTGAGTAAAGATCAGGTGGTGCCGAATGATCTCGCGTTTGATGAAACCGTGCGGGTGCTCATTATTTCCGGCCCGAACACGGGCGGGAAGACGGTCATCTTGAAGTTGCTGGGGTTATTCTCTTTGATGGTCCGTTGCGGCCTGCACCTTCCCTGTGCCCCCGAGTCGGAGATGGCGATCTTTCCGTCGGTCTATGCGGACATCGGGGATGCGCAGGATCTCGCGCGGGATCTGTCCAGTTTTTCAGCCCACATCACACAAATGGTGCAGTTACTGAATGAGGTATCGGATGGCCCGGGCTTCGATCGCGACATGGCTCCGGTGCCTCCCGGTCGCGCGCTGGTGCTCTTGGACGAGCCGGTCACTTCCACCGATCCGGCCGAAGGCGCGGCGCTCGCGAGTGCACTCCTCTGCCGGCTCGCTGCGGCCGGCGTGAAAGTGGTGGCCACCACGCACTACAGTCTCTTGAAAGGTCTGGCCCAGGACCGGCCGGGCTTCGCCAATGCCAGCGTCGAATTTAATCTCGATACGCTTTCGCCGACGTATCGCTTGATTCAAGGGCAACCAGGCGGCTCGGCCGCTATTGAAATTGCCGGGCGGCTCGGAATGGATCAGTCGCTCCTCGAGGATGCCCGCGCACGGCTGCAAGGAGACAACCGTCTGCTGGAGACACTGCTGAGCGATCTGCAGGACAAGCAGCGGCGACTCAACGACGACCTGACGGCGGCCACGGCGGCCAGGCAAGCGGCGGACCAGGCTTCTCGTGAGGCGCAAGAATTGCTGAAGTTCTTGCAGGAAACCGAACGGGACGAGCGACAAGGGTTGAAGAAAAAGTTGTCTCAGGAGTTTCAACGCGCCCGGGCCGCGGTGCAGGCGACGATGGACGATCTGAAGCGCGATCAAAAATTGCTCAAGGCCAAGGAGGCCAAATCCCGGTTGGTTGAATTGGAACAGGCAATCCGGTGCGAGGTTGGAGGCTCCGAGGAACCGATCCCCGTGGATCAATTGTCCATCGGCGATGCGGTCGAAGTGATTGGGCTGGGTATGACAGGCACGTTGCTGGACAGTCCACAGGGCAAAAAGCGCGTGCGTCTGAAAGTCGGCGAGGGGGAAATTCTAGCCAACGTGGCGAGTCTGGCAGGAGTCTCGAAGAATCGCCCGCGCGAAGCCCCAGTGCCGGTCAAGACGAGCACCGCATCGCCGAGGCGAACGAGCCAAACGTTGGCGCCTGAGGATATCCAGGAGACGCTGGATGTCCGTGGTCACGCAGCCGACGATGCCTTGGATGTGGTGGTTGCCGGCCTCGACCGCGCCATCCTCGGCGGCAGCCCGTTTGTGCGCATCATCCACGGGCATGGGACCGGCCGGTTGAGAAGCGCCTTGCGGGACTATCTGAAGGCCTCTCCGTATGTGGTGGCATTCCGGCCGGGCGACCGCGCGGAGGGAGGCGACGGCGTGACGATTGTGCAGTTGCGATAGACCGTGGGAGGGGGGCTATGTTCGATGCACGAAGTTTTGTATGCTGAAGGAGTGCCGCTTCCGGCTATCCTCATGCGGGCTGTGTGGAGTGCGAGATGGCCTAACATAATTCATTTGGCGTCGGGACCGGAGCTCAGCCGGGTCCCACACACCGCTTGACCCGAGCTGCCGGTCAAGCCCAACCATCTTCTATGGCCTGCCGCCATGCGCCAGCGGGTCAGTCTTCAGAGTTTGTTTACCCTGTCAGTGCTTGCCGTGGGATTGTTCTCCGGTACCATGGGGCTCGCTTATGCCTACTGGCATGCCCGGCAATCCCTGCAGGCCACCGTCGGGATCACCTTCCAGGAAATCGCCCGCCAAAGTGCCGACAAAGCCGCCTTGTTGCTCGCCGGAGAAATGGAATGGGTGCAACGGCTTGCCGCGCTTCCTGACCTTCGTGCCTCTGTGGAAGGCGCTGTAGCGCCCGCGCAGGCGGCGAGGCAGGTTGAGCGGTGGCGCGAGGAGCAGCATCGCTACTTTCATTCCCTCGTTCTTGTCCGGGCGGATGGGCAAATGGTGGGAGGTCGCCTGAGTGAGTACGCGCGAGGGTTTTACACCAGGCAACCTTGGTGGACAACGGTGGTGCAGGAGGGGCAGTCGTGGGCAGGACCTCTTACGGTTGACGAACAGGGGCATGGATACTGGGAATTGGCGGTACCGATCGGCGAGCGGGGCGAGTCGGTTCGTGGAGTGCTCAAGGTCGTCATGGGGACGGATCGCATCCTGTCGTCAATCCTGGGAAGCCGACTTGGTCGAACAGGCCACATGATGCTGTTGGATGGGCAAGGCGCCATCCTCGCCTGTTCCGTGCTCGCGCCCCAGCTTCACGCGCCGCTTTTGGCGGATGTCACCCAGCGGTGGACAGGAGGTGCCGCTGCACGATGGGCCCTTGTCGGCCACGATACTCACGGTGGGCAGGGGAGCATCATCGGCATGGCCCCTGTTGTGCTCCCGGGACAGGTGGCCCAGGCGCCGGCTTGGTCCATCCTCGTGCAGCAGGATCCGACGGAGACATTTGAGCCATTGGTGGCCCTGCTGGGGAAACTAGGGGCGTTTTGGCTTGTGACGAGCATTTTTATTGTCTGGCTGCGCTGGCGGTTGGGTCGGCAAATTGTGCGGCCCATTGGGATGCTGATTCAGCGCATCAACCGGATGGCCGGTTGTGGAACCCCCGTCGTGCGTTCGGCGCCGTCGGCCGATCAACTGTGCGGCGTTGAGGAGATTGATAGACTCGCTGCGAGTTTCGATGATCTCGCTCAGCGCCTGGAACAGGCGTCACAGGCGAAGGCGCAATACGTCCGAAGGCTGGAACAAGCGAACCTCGACCTCACCACCTCTGAGGAACACTATCGGTTGCTCTGGAATCACTCGGTGGACACCAAAATTCTGGTCGATCCCCACGGCGTGATCCAGGACGTGAACGGGCGCGGCGAGGTGACGCTCGGCCGACCGGCCTCAACCCTCCTGCACCGGTTGGTCTCCGACCTGGTGGCCGATCCCGAGCGTACCCGTCTGCAGGCACAACTGAAGCTGGTGCTCCAGAATGGCGCGGAAGTATCGGCCGGCCTGATGCGCGTGCCGACGCCGGGAGGTGAGCTGACGATGGAGATCGACTGCGTACCGGTCACGAAGGTCGGCCGTATCGAGTCCATCATGGTTCAACTCCGTGATTTGACGGAACAGAAAGCGCTCGAGCAACAATTGCTCCGATCCGAACGGCTCGCGTCGTTGAGTCAATTTGCTTCGATGTTCGCGCACGATATCCGGAATCCTTTGGCGGGGATCAAGAAAACGCTTGAATGGCTCAGCGGGCGTCCGGAGATGGCGCAGGATCTACCCCGTCGCTGCCTGGAAGATCTGCGGTTCACGACCGATCTTCTCCTCGGCATGATCAACGACATGTTGGACGTTTACCAGGAACACTATTCGGGACTCCCGCTGAGTACCGCTCCGGTCCCGGCAGGCCTGCTCCTGCATGAAACGTTGCGGCTCTTCCGTTTCGAGGCGGAAGCGCAGGGCGTGCGGTTCGCGGTGCGCAAGCCGCCGGACGAGGTGTGGGTGTGGGGAGATGGGCGACGGCTGCAACGCGTCTTGATTAACCTTCTGCATAACGCCCTCAAGTATTCTCCGCCGCAGGGTACCATCACCGTGACTCTGACGGTGGATGAGGGACCAATGCCGAGCGCCACGGCCCTTGGTGAGTCGACGCCCGGATCCATAGCGACCATCTGTATTGAGGATGAAGGGCCGGGCATCGTGCCAGATGATGTGCCGTATGTGTTTGAGCTGTTTTTCCGGAAGAAGGACGGCCAGGATTATCGGATCGGCCGCGGCCTGGGGCTGCATTTTTGTCGACTCGTGGTCGAAGCGCACGGGGGGCGCATCACGGCCGGCAATCGTCGCACGGGGGGAGCCCTCTTGACGGTCTCCTTGCCGGTCAGACAGGAGCAGTCATGTCTATCAGCATCCTGATCGCCGAGGATCAGCGCTTGTTCCGGCAGAGTTTACGGATGTTGCTCGAGCATGAGCCGGACATTGTGGTCGTGGGAGAGGCAATGGATGGTCGGCAAGCGTTCGACCTTGCCGTGGCTCAACAGCCGCGCATCGTGTTGATGGATGTCGACATGCCGCGGTTGGATGGCATCACAGCCACCCGCTTGATTCGCGGCTGTGTGCCGGACTGCCGCGTATTGATGCTGTCGGTGCATGACGACGACGCCCGTATCGTCGCCGCCGTGCAAGCGGGTGCTTGCGGGTACATTTTGAAGGACGCCGATCATCAAGAGTTCTTGCGAATCATCCGGGCCACCTACCAGGACAAGCCGGTGCGCTCGGCCTTCATGCCGGATGGTTTTGCCAAAAGGGCCGTGTCTCTCTCGAGCCAACAGAGCGGGTCCGATCTGGGTGCGCTGTCCCTGTTGACCGATCGGGAGCGGGAAATTCTGGCCTGCGCGGCTGCGGGTCGCAGCAATAAGGAAATCGCCGATCAACTCTGTGTCTCCCTCGATACCGTGAAAACTCATCTCCATCATACCTATCAAAAGTTGAAGGTCAGCGGGCGGGTTGAAGCGGTGCTTGCCTACCTCGGCAACGGGTAACCCTCGCGCCTCCGGCATACCTCCTCACCCGAAGGGTGGAGTCAAAATCCATCACCCAGGCAATAGGCTTCGGTTCTGTCTTCCCATACAGTCACCAGTGCCGTGGTTGCTGGCGGCGTGACGCGCTCGTTCTTCGTAGAGGAGGGTTGAAGATGCATAAAGGATTACACATAGCAGGCATGCTGTTCATCGCTCTGGGGGTGGGATTGTTCGCCTCGTCGGCGGTTCAGGCCCAAGCGCAGGTGATCCATCCGGATCAGATGATCGGAGCGCCCGCGCTGAAACAGGAGGTGATCCCAGAAGGAGGAGTTATTCCCAGCGAGCCCGCGATGAGCGATTTGGAGAAAGGATTTGACCGTCCGTTGATGGCGCCGGAAACCGAATCCTCGGGTGCCGCGAACCTGAACATGTTGAAGACGCCTGACGCGACCGACGCCGAGAATGCTCGAGAGTCAGACAGTCGATCGGCGGTCTCCTTCTGATTTTTGCCTCAGGACCATTTCGCGTAAAGGAGGCATCCCATGAATCGTCAGACCAAAAGATATGCTCTCTGCGCGTTGTTGTGTGCCTTGTGCGTCGGTGCGGGTTGGCTCATGGGGACCGCGTGGGCTCAGTCGACTTGGGTCGACGAGATTAACGGGTCGCTGAATTTCTATAAAACCAGCTATCCCGGCTCGAATTGGGAGCCCTATAGCCAGCGGTTACAGATGGTGAAAGAGGCGGTCGATCGCGGGGATACGAAGACCGTGAAGAAGGAGATGGGGACATGGTTCAAGATGCTGCGCGCCCGTGATCAGGGCATTCACGATGTGGCGGCCGATGAGTTGTTCAACTTTGCCGTCATGGTCACGCCCATCCAGGAATATGGCATAACCGTCCCGCCAGCTCCTGGCAGTGAGCCGGGCTATTGAAGCGAACGGCGGATCGCAAGAGATGTGAAAGGAGGTTGCCATGAAGCGGACGGCGTGCCTTCTCGTCTGGTTGATCGGAGTCGGCTGGCCGTGGGTATCGGCGGGGGCAGAGCTGATAGACGTGTCATCCTCGGGCCTGCATCTGGCCGTAAACGGGCACATTACCAAGATTGAGAGTGGGGTATTGTTTGTGAAGACGCCCTACGGGCTGCAAATGAGGACGATCAGCCCCAATAAGGCGGATCGAGTGGGCCTGCATGACGCCCACATTGGTGATGAAGTGTGGTTGCTGCTCGATTCGAACAACATCTTGTTGGACGCGACCAAACCGGGCGGTGAAGATTTTGCCAACCATAAGACCTTGGTCGGCCGGGTGCGTTACGCCGATCCTTTTTGGGGCGAAATCCAAATCTCCACTCCGGAAGGGTTTGAACGGTTTGAAGTGGATACCCTGGCGGGGAGCAAACTGTCGGTGATTCAGGAAGGCATGCCCGTGACGATTGAATTAGATGCGGACAATGTGATGATCGATATTCAGTCCAGTCACTGAGGGCGCAGAGGTCGGCCAGTACGCGCCTTGACTTGTTTCCGAGCGACTCGTACGATTCAGGCGACGTGCGCTGCCATGCGGCTCATGCAAGTGGTGGCGCACGGTTCCCTGTAGCCCGCAACGCGAACGCATCAGGGGTCGCCCATGCGACGTCGTCTGCCGTGGATGGTGGTAACTCTCCTGGCCGGAGGGGCGCTGGCCGCCGGCCCACCGATCTTCGGGGGTGAGCAATCCGAACGCTCATCGATTCCCTTCCAAACGGTTCTTGAACTTGAACACACCGCTCGTCTGCTCGCCGTGCTCCTCGACTCCGGTCGCGCGGTTATCAACGACAACCAGATCCTGTTGGATGAATCGCAGGGGAGGGGCCTCACGCCGGAGGCCTTCGAGCGGCAACTGTTGGATATGTTCCGGGGCCGGGCGGGCATCGATCTGCATGAATTGGATCATACGGCTCTCGCCCCGCGCACCAAACGGCTGCTCCGCGCATTGGTCGAGACCAGCAGACAGGTGATTGCCGATGTCCACCGGGAACTCAGTCCCCCGGCGAAGGGGTTCACCGGCTTCATTCCCGCCGCATTCGGCGCACGGGTGTCGGCCCGCTTTACCGAGCAGACAGGCGTGCGGCTGAAACAAACCGCGCTGGCGCCCCGAAATCCCGCCAACCGTCCGGACGCGTATGAACAGGGTGCCTTGGAAGCATTTGCCGATGCTGCCTACCCCCGGGAAACCGTCATCAGCGAGATGGCGGCCAACAGTGCGTCCTTCCGCTTGATGTTCCCGTTGTACGCGACGAGGCATTGCCTGGATTGTCATGGCGAGCCTAAAGGGGTGGTCGATCGCCTAGGCTATCCGCGAGAAGGCCTCGTCCTCGGCCAAAATGCCGGGGCGATCAGTGTGATGTTGCCGGTCAAACCATGAAGATCCTTCTGGCTTTAATCGTCATCCTCCTGCGCATGGTTGATCCCGGAGAGGCCAACGAGCGCGCGCTGTTGCCGGTTGAGAAACCGGCGGGAAGCGGGGTGATCGTGCATCACGATGGGTACGTACTCACAGCGCATCATGTGGTCGCAGCTGCCAAACGAATCACGATTGTGACGCCGGGAGAGTTTCGGGCGACTGCAGTCCTCATCAGTGTGGATGCTGAGCATGACCTCGCGCTCTTGAAGGCGGAAACGGTGGGACTCTCCGAGGCCCCGCTCGGGTATGCCGGCGCGGTGAAACTGGATCAGGAGGTGATTGCCGTCGGATTTCAGTTCGGGTTGCGCGAAACTACGATCACCAGGGGCCATGTGGCCGCCGTGAGAACCAGAGGTGTGCAGCGGGTCTTTCAAGTCGACGCGGCGGTGAATCCGGGCAACAGTGGCGGCGCAATCTTCAATCGGCAAGGCGAAGTCGTCGGGATTCTCACGACGAAATTTACGCATCCGTCAGGGATTGTGCCGGAAGGGATGGCGTTTGCCGTGCCGATCAGTTACGCCACGCCCTTGCTGGCCAACATTCCGGACTTCGATTTTTCTGCGATCGGCCGAGTCAAAAAAGAATTCAAGAAGGGAAAGCCGACTGGGGATCCAGTGCTGGATATGGCGCGGACCTCAGTACGGATTGAAACCATTCGCATGTCTGACCCCTCGGCCGGCACGAGCCAGTCTTCCGCGACTCCCTCGGTGAGGGAGTCGCTGCGCGGTGGGGCGCCGTCGATTGCCCGTGCACCGGCACCGCTGGCCCGACCCTATGAACCACCTCCGGCAGTCGACGAGGATGCCATTGAGCGAGTGAATGCTCAACTTCGGGCCGAGCAGCAGGAAACTCTGAAGCGGCTCTTCGAGCAAGGCCTGACGCCTCCAGCCGGAATGGTGCTGATCCCGGCCGGGGAGTTTCTGATGGGGATGGAAGATGGCCTGCCCGATGCGCGTCCGATCCACCGCCTCTATCTGAGCTCCTACTGGATCGATCAACATGGGGTGACGAATGAGCAGTATCGAGCCTGCGTGGACGGAGGGAGCTGCCTCCCGCCGAAGGTGCGCGTGGCCTTCGATGATCCTCAGCTTGCCCAACACCCCGTGACCGACGTGACCTGGATGCAAGCCCGCGCCCATTGCCAGTGGGCGGGCAAACGATTACCCACGGAAGCCGAATGGGAGAAGGCCGTGCGCGGGATCGACGGCCGACGGTATCCATGGGGCAACGGCGACGACGTCATCCAGAAGAGCAGGAGCATGCTGGTGGATGGAAAGGCATCCTCTAACGGTGTCGAGCCTGTCGGCATGCCGGTGGCTTCCCGTTCCCCCTATGGTGTGTCCGGCATGATCGGCCAGGTCTCGGAATGGGTGAAGGATTGGTATGCGGAAGATTTTTACCGAAACTCGCCGGCACGTGACCCGCAAGGACCCCTGCGCGGAACCTTCAGAGTGTTGCGAGGCGGCAGTTGGATGGAGCGGCCACTGGAATTGCGCGCTGGTTATCGAGGCTGGGATGAGATGACCTACTGGGGTCCGACGTTGGGGTTTCGTTGCGCGAATGACGCCCCTTAGTAGGTGCTGAAAAGACCTCGGCAGCGTACTCGCATCGTTCAAATCTTCAACGGACCGTTGAGAATACGCCTTACGTGTTCACGTGCGAAGGCCTGGCTGGACCGCCTTGTTGAACATCCTGCGCGCGATGCACGATCAATTGGGGCCGCACGAACTGAGGTTGGCGCGCCGGAAATTTTCTTTGACCTGGATCGACCCAACCGGACATATCCCTGTTGCCTCTTTCGCTCTTTCGCGTTCTCCAGTACGATAGCCCGCCTGTGACATGATCGAGGGGCGGGCCTATCTTGTTCATGCCATTTTCTGCGGGAACCAAAAAAATTCTCTCAGCGGTCGCTGTCGGGGGTATGGTCTTTGCCCTCGTCGCGGGGCTACGCATGACCCGCTGGTTCGAGGTGGTGGAACTCAAGGCGTTCGATCATCTCGTGCGGCGGTATGCCGATCCTGCCAAGGCTGATTCCAATCTTGTGCTGCTCGCCATCGATGAATCGAGCCTGGAGGCGTTCGGACGCTGGCCCTGGCCGCGTGATCGGTACGGGTATGTCGTGCGGTACCTCAAACGGGCGGGGGCCAAGGCGGTCGTCTTCGATGTCATGTTTTTCGAGCCGGACGACAGTGCCGAAGAGTTCGATCAATCCTTTGCCGATGACTTGAAGGCGGCGGGCAATGCCTTCCTGCCGATGTTGTTTCAAGCCGAACCGGCTCCGGTCCCGGCCGAGCTGCAGGCTCATGCCACGGTGAGGGCCGAGCGATCCGATGCGGGACAGGCGCAGGCTGCACCGCACGCGGGGGTGAAATTGCCGATTCCTGTGTTGGCGCAGCAGGCGCGTGGACTGGGCGTCATCAATCTGTCTGCTGATGCAGATGGGCCTACGAGGCGTCTTCCCCTGCTAGGGCAGGTGAACGGAAATCTGGTACCGCATCTCTCCGTGGCGGTGGCCCGATACGTGTTGGGCAATGGCGAGCTTGCGATGCGGGACGGCCGTCTGCGGATCGGCGGCAGTAGTGTTCCGCTGGATGCAGATGGCAACCTGCTGATCGAGTGGCATGGGTCTTTGGAGCAGACCTACCACGCCAGGAAATATTCGATCGGCCGAGTGCTGCAGGCCTTCGCGCAGCAGGAGAAGGGGGAACGTCCGGATCTGGATGCCTCGCTGTTCAAAGACAAAATCGTCTTTATCGCAGGGACGGCGGCGGGGTTATACGATCTGCGCGTGACCCCGTTCTCGTCCGCGACACCCGGCGTACTCATCCACATGGCGGCGCTGGACAACCTGTTGCATGGCCAGGGGCTTCAAGCGACGCCTGCCTGGTTTTCGCTCTCGATCCTCCTGCTGCTCTGCCTCGTCTCAGCCGGGGCCTTCATGTTGTTCTCGTCCTATCCGGTCAAATTCGGCGTCACGATCGGCCTCGCGCTGGCCTACTATGGGTTGGTGGCGCATGCCTTCACCGGGCACGAGCGGTGGCTGGACTTGGTATTTCCGGAAGCCGCCCTGGCCTTGACGTTCGGCACGGCCGCGACGGTCGAATATGTCACCGAGGGCAAGCAGCGCCGGCTCATGCGAGCCGCATTCGACAAGTACATGTCGTCTGAAGTGGTCGAGGAAATCATGCGGAACCCCGCGGCCATCAAGCTTGGCGGTGAGAAGAAGGAAATTTCGATTCTCTTCTCAGACATCGCCGGGTTCACCACGATTTCCGAGAAGATGTCGCCGGAGGATCTCGTCGCGTTACTGAACCGGTACCTGTCGGCGATGACGACCATCATCAAGACCACGCATCGCGGCAATGTGAACAAGTATCTCGGCGATGGAATCATGGCCCTCTTCGGCGCGCCCCTGAACGATCCCCAACATGCGTCGTTGGCCTGTTATGCCGCACTGGATTGCCAGATCGAATTGGCCCGCCTCCGTCAGGTCTGGAAGCAGGAGGGACTGCCGGAAATCGAGGCCAGAATCGGGATTAATTCCGGTCCCTGCATCGTCGGCAACATGGGGTCCGAGGAGCGGATGGAGTATACGGTGACCGGAGACAGTGTGAACCTGGCGTCGCGTTTAGAGGGCGCCAGCAAGTATTACGACACCTTGATTTTGATCGGCCAGCGAACGGCCGAATTGGCCAAGAACGACGTTGAAGTGCGGGAGATCGATCTGCTACGAGTGAAGGGCAAAAAAGAGCCGGTGGTGGTCTTTGAACTGCTGGCACGGAAGGGGCGGGTGGACGAGAAGAAGCGGGGCGTCATCAATCTCTATTTGGAAGGATTGGCGGCCTATAAAGCGCGGAATTTCTCGACCGCCTGCGCCAAGTTTTCGGAAGCGGTGACCTTGGACCCAGCGGATGGTCCGTCACGGGTCTATCTCGACCGCTCGACCAATTATCGCCATCAGCCTCCGTCAGCGGACTGGGACGGGGTCTACGAAATGACGTCAAAATGAGCCGCGCTGATGAAGGAGAGGAAGCTGTGACACCACCACGAATGCTTCGCATTGTCCTGATCGTCTTGTGGATTAGTCTGTTTGCCTGGAGTGCGGAAGGCTGGGCCGAAACCGTGTATGTTCAAGCCAAGACCGCGCAACTGCGCGCCGGGAAAACGTCGTTGGATGCCGTCGTGGGGAACGTCAAGTTCGGCGACGCGTTGGAGGTGGTCGGGCGTGACGGGAGTTGGGTGGAGGTCAAGACCGCTGTCGGCGCCAAAGGATGGATCTTCGCCAATAAAACGTCGTCGTCCAAACCGTCGGGCACCAACGATACCCTGGCCAAGCTTGGCCAGAGTATGCGCGGTGGTGATGCGTCGGCTACGACGGCCTCGGCCGGCGCCAGAGGACTGGATAAGGCTTCGGAAGGCTATGCCAATCGCGCCGGCGTGTCCGCGCGAGATCGTGATGCGGTAGATCGCATGACGGCGTATCAGATCCCCGATCAGGAGGTCGAAGAATTTTTGCGAGAGGGAGGCCTCGGTGAATATGCGAAATAATCACGGCCTGGCGGCCGCACTGATCGCACTGTCCCTCACAGTCGCCGGTTGCGCGGAAGTGCAGCGAGCCAGTGAAGATATCGCGCGCCAATCCGGCAATCCGCGATTGGCCGGTGCGATTCACGGGGTCGGCAATGTGGTGGGGAGTTTGTTTCCGATCGGGTATGACGAAGAGTCGTCGATCGGCCAAGCGATGGCCTTGCAGGTCGTCGCGCGGTATGGCGGAGTCGTCGATCAACCCGAGCTCGTTCGGTACGTGAATTTGGTAGGACGAGCCGTCGCCAACACGTCCGACCGGCCGGATATTCCGTATCGTGTGGCGATCCTGGAGCATGACTCGATCAATGCCTTTGCCGCGCCGGCCGGTTACATTTTTGTCACGCGCGGTTTGCTCAAGCAGGTCCGAAACGAAGCGGAATTGGCTGCGGTGTTGGGACATGAAATCGCCCATGTGAGCCAGAAGCATATTCTCGATGTGATTCAGCGGAGCAAACGTCTGGCCGGTGTGACGGAAGCCGGTCTGTCTTATGCGACGAGCAATCCGGCGGCCTTCAAGACGGTGATCGACGGAGCGGTCAAGAAGTTGCTCGATGAAGGCTTGGATCAGGAGAAGGAAACCGAGGCCGATACGATCGGCGAAGTCTTCGCGACGCGGGTCGGTTACGATGCGGACGCGTACGTGGGCTTCCTGACACGCCTACGGGACCTCAAGGGCGACGACCGGGCCTTGTTTAAGACCCACCCCAACTTTTCCGCGCGTATCGAAGCCGTACAGAAAACGATTCAGGGCAAACATCTCGCCGCCACCGGCGTTGTGTTGCAAGAGCGGTTTGCTCGCATGACCAAACGTGTCTAGCGCAAGATGTTGAAATTGGCTGCCAGCGGCGTTCTCGCATCGCTCAGGGCCTCAACGTACCACAAGGGTACGCCTCCGCCCCCTAAGGCCCTGCCGGCTCACCGTCTCGCCGGCGTCCACAAACGTGGCGCTCATTATTCTTCGCGCCGTGGACCTCGCTGCGGCCTTGCCGGACAGCCTGTTTGGTCCGTCGGCCAAGCTGCTTCGATTAGTCACCAGTGCCGTTCTCGCGTCGTTCGTTTCTCGGGGCAGACCGATTCTGGTTTCCGACGAGATACGCTTCACGAACGACGAGCGACGGCCTTTGCTCAGCCTGCCTCTGCCGGGCGGAAACGCAACGTGAAGGTGGTTCCCTTTCCTATGGTACTGTTGACCATCAGCGTTCCCTGATTATCCTCGACCAGCCGTTTGACATTGGTGAGGCCGAGGCCGGTGCCGTAGGTCTTGGTCGTGAAAAACGGTTCGAAAATTCTTCCCAGATGGTCGGGGGAGATACCATTTCCTGTATCGGTCACGTTGATTTCTACCGTGTTTCCTTCTCCGCTGCGGGTTGCCACCATCAGGGTTCCCCCCTCGGCCATCGCTTCCCGCGCATTGATCAGCACGTTCATCAGGGCTTCTTTGATCTGTTCAGGATCAATACGAATCAGAGGCAGGTTGGGTTCAAACCGGTGCTCGACTCGGATGCGGTCATGCCCCCCTTGCGCCTCCCATTGCTTGAGAGCTGCGCGAATGACGTCTTCCGCGGCCCAGTCGGCCCAGTCCGGCGGTTTCTGCCTCGCGTACCGCAGAAAGTCGTGAAGCCGCTGCGACAGTTTGTCGACTTCGTCGATGATATAGCGGGCCATTTCATGGCGGATGGCTTCCTCCTGCGGACCTTCCAGCACCACTTGCGCGGAACTGCGGATGACACCAAGGGGATTGCGTAGGTCGTGAGCAAGGGCGGCAAGGAGTTGTCCGACGGAGGCCAGCTTTTCCTGCCGGATCAATTCATGTTGCTGCGACCTGATGGTCCGCAGATTTTCTTCCAGCACCGCCCGCATCGCGCTGAACGTGGTGGCGAGATCTTCGATCTCATCCCCGGTGCGGTATTCCCGCGGCAAGGGCGCAGTAACAAGAGGGACAGTGTGGTCGGCCTGAGGCGTCGCCAGAGTGAGGCGCAGCGCTTCGGCCTCCCGTTGAAGCGCCGTGAGCGGCTTGACGATACGGTAGCCAACCATAAATCCAAACATGGACAGCGCGATCACCAGTCCGAAGCCGATCACGCCTACAGACAGGAGGAGCGAATAGATCGGCGCATAGGTTTCTTCGGGAGCCTGCCGGACAAAGGCGTACCACCGGCTGCCGTCCAGGCTGGAGGGGGTCAACGGATGGCTGAATCGGACCGGCGAAGCGCCGACGATCGCGTCGCGGCCGCCGTGCGCATCGTCGTCGGCCACCAACCATAAGGGATGGTCCAGCGCCAGCCGGTTCATCAGGTTCGACGGAATCAGGTGGGCGGTCGGCGGCAGCACGGGACAGATCAATGGTGTTCCCTGGGTGTCGAGGAGCATCGCATGGCCTGTATTGCCGATCTGAATGGGAAGGATCAGCTGGGTCAGGAGATTGTGGCGAATCACGAGGTCGACGGCGCCGGTCACCGCACCACCTGCTTTCTCGACCATGGGAACAGCGACGTGAAAGATCGCGTCGTTAATGGCCGGATCGTGCGTGACAGTGCTCACATAGGCTGTGCCGGGCTGGGCCTGCATGGCTTCCCGCCACCACGTCTGATCGGCCTGCTGGGCCGGGAGATTCCGATCGGTGGAGGCGATGACCAAGCCCTGGCGATCGGCAACGGTGACGCGCAGATAATGTCGCGATTCACGCGCCCACGCGTCGAGGAAGGCGGCGGTGACGGGATTGTTCACAGGCCGGGGAGGAGGGTGCGAGCGGATCGTCCCTGTTTGGTTACGGTCGGTGTGGTTGGATAAGTTTGAGGCTTGTTGCGCGGCCACGCTGTGGGCCAAGCGCCCGGCGCGATCGATTTCCTCGTCGACGGCGCCGGCCAATCGAATCGAGGTGGAGCGCGCAATCTCCTGAAACCCTTCGCCGATTGCCTCTTTGAGGCTGGCGGTGCTGGAATGGTAGGTGGCCCAGAGCGCGACCATGCCGGGCACGATGCCGACGATCAGCAACGCGACAACAAATTTTCTCTGGAGTCCGCCGGTTCGCCGTGCAGCGCGCATCACCCGTGAGGCTGCGACAAATGATGTTTGGCCATGCGATACCGGAGCGTGTTGCGTGTGATCTTGAGCAGCCGACTGGCTTCGGACACATTGCCGCCGCTCTTCGCCAGCGCTTCTTGCAGCATCGCCTTTTCCACCTCTTCGACCGACAGCCCAAGAGAGAGCAACGAGGGCGCGCCGGCGGGTACCGCAGATGGCTGAGGGGGAGCGGCGGTTAACGACACCGGGAGATGCTCGGGCTGAATCGTGTCTTGCTTGCAGGTGATGGTGAGCCATTCCACGACGTTGTGCAGTTCCCGCACATTGCCGGGCCAGGGATAGTGTTGCAGCAGCGCCAGCGCCTCCTGGGTGATGCCTTTGATCCGGCTGCCTCGCTCGCGCCGGGCGCGATCGAGAAACTGAGTCAGGATCGGTTCAATATCACCCGGCCGTTCGCGCAGCGGCGGCATGCGCAGCTGATAAACGTTCAGGCGATAATACAAATCCAGGCGGAAGCGACCGGCCTTGATGAGATCGGGCAACTCCTGATTGGTCGCGGCAATGACTCGCAGATCGACCGGAATGCTCCGCACTCCGCCGAGCGGCTCGACCACATGTTGCTCGAGCACCCGCAGCAGTTTGGCCTGCGCCGTGAGGCTGAGTTCGCCGATTTCATCCAGAAACAGCGTCCCCCGATCGGCCAGTTGAAAACGGCCCGGTTTGGCTTTTTTGGCGTCCGTGAAGGCGCCTTTCTCATAGCCGAACAGTTCGGATTCAAGCAGATGCTCGGGAATCCCGGCGCAGTTGAGTGCCACCATCGGGCCTTGGGCGCGCGGGCTGGCCAGATGAATCGCGCGCGCGAGGAGATCCTTGCCCGTGCCGCTCTCGCCCGTGATCAACACGGTGGAATCGGTCTGGGCTACCTCCTTGGCCAGCCGTTTCACGAGCTCCATTTCTTTCGAGACGCTGACGATCCGGTCGAACCCGAACTGCTCCTGCAGCCCTGCGCGCAGCGTGCGATTATCCCGCGCGAGTTGACGGACTTGCAGCGCCCGCGCGATGACGATTTTCAGTTCTTCATTGTCCACCGGCTTGGAGATGTAATCGTAGGCGCCTTTCTGCATCGCTTCGACGGCCGACTTCACCGTGCCATACCCGGTCACGATGAGAACCGGCACATCCGGCGCCTGTTGGTGCGCGGCTTCCAGCACATCCATGCCCGACAGCGTTCCCAGTTGAAGATCCGTGATGATCATGTCGAGCGAATCATGCTCCTGCAGCATGCGAATGGCTTCGTCGCCGGAAGCAGCCAGCAGGAGCTGATACCCGGCCGGTTTCAGCACCAACTCAAACAGGCGCCGCATGCGTTCTTCATCTTCGACGATCAGGAGGGTGGGTGCGTGCATGGTCTCGCAGCCGCTGAGGTGGGTCCTCGAACGTGCGAGGACGTGAGCTGTAGCCTACCACTATCGGCGAAGGAGAAACAGAGGGGAAGCTTACAGAGAATCGGCGGCCGATGATGGTGTCGGCGCGCGATTTCCGGCGGCCTTGGCTTCATTGGCCAGTGCCCAGGAGACGTTGCGTTGAAGCCCGGCATGTTTGGCACGTCGAATGGGGCTGTGTGTGAACGTCGCGGCGAAGGTCGCCTCGTTCATGTCCATCAAGCTGCGTAACGAAGGCGAGATGGTACGTTGGGTGGGTTGGAAGCCTGGCTCGCTGGTCGGTGCGGCCTGGTGGTTATACGGGCAGATATCGAGACAGTCGTCGCAGCCGAAAATCCGATTGCCTATTCCCCGCCGGAGCTCGTCAGAAAGAGGAGGCTCGTTGCCCCGCAGCTCAATGGTGAGGTAAGAAATGCAACGCTCGGCATCCACGACATACGGCTGAGTGATCGCTCCTGTGGGGCAGGCCTGAATGCACAGTGTGCAACTGCCGCAAAGGTCGGTCCCGGGCTCGTCCGGATCTAATTCCAGGGTCGTCAGAATTTCTCCCAACAACAACCAGGAACCGAATTGAGGCGAGACCAGATTGGAATGTTTGCCGATCCATCCCAGCCCCGCCCGCTCAGCCCAGGCCTTTTCCATGACCGGCCCCGTATCGACGTAAGCGCGATGGCGATCCTCCGGCGCCAGGGTGGTGATCCGTTCAGACAGCCGCATTAATCGATCGCCCAGGAGTTTGTGGTAGTCGAGTCCCCAGGCATACCGGGCAATCCGCCCGTTCCCCGATCGCTCATCGGCTCGCTGGTCGGTGTAGTAATTCATGCCGACGGAAATGATGGAACGGCAGCCTGGCAAGACCAGTGCCGGATCGGCTCGCCGTTCCGGGTCACGCGTCATCCACGCCATGGAGGCATGGAATCCCCGCCGCAACCATTCCTGCAGCCGGTCACGGAGTCGGGTCGAGGAGAAATCGGCATGGTGATTGGGTGCCTGGTCTGGCTGGTGCGGCAGCCGGCTGATGCCGACGACATCGAATCCCAACTCGCGCGCGGCCTGTTTGATCAGCGCTGTGAGGGGCTCGGGCATTACGGTTTTGCGCACTCGAAGCGCACCATGAATTGGCCGGTACAGTGGCTGGAATCGCATCGCGTGCACTGACCGGTGATGGTGGTTTTCCAGTCCGTACGTTTCTTATCGAACGTGCAGAAGGTGCGCCCCGCTTTGGAGACGGTGGTCCAGGGTTTGTCCGTCCCGGGAAATTTGGCGATCACGCAGCCGCTCGGGATCGGCACTTGGCACTGATGGGCGGGATCACCCTTGGCCATGCCGAAACTGCACGAGTGTTCGGTGGTTGCCGCAGAGTCAGGGGGTGTTTGTGCCTGCGCGTCGAGCGGCATGATGCTGAGCGCGGCGTGCACACTGAATAAGACCACAGAAATCAGACGAACGAGCCAAGCCATCGTACAGAGCTCCAGTGGAAGGGCGCATAGTAGCATAGCCTGCTTTCCGCAGCGAACCTTCACACCGGAATGACGCGACAGTGTTGCCCCTGATCACTTCCGATTCTGTCCGAGCATTGTTCAAAAACCACCGTCGGTGTAGGGGAGACCAGGAGCCCTGCGACGCGTAACCTGGTGCCAGAACAGGGAAGGGCAAGTGGCATGTTAGTTGCGTGAACCGGTGGGCATCCGGTGGCGTGTGGATACGTGTGCGACGGGATGACGGGATCCCGGCATGACGGGCGACGATCGTGTTTCAAGCGTTTTCTGGTTGCACCATGGCGCAGGAAAAAATTCTCATCGTCGACGATGAAGTGGTCGTGGCCGAAGACATCCGGCGCCAGCTGCGTTCGCTGGGGTATATCGTGGTCGGTGTCGTGGCCTCGGGAAGCGAGGCCGTAGACTTGGCCGGAGAACATCGTCCGGATCTGATCCTCATGGATATCAAGCTCAAAGGGCCGCTCGATGGGATCGATGCCGCCCGGACGATTCAAGCGCGCTATGGCACTCCGGTAATCTATCTGACGGCCTTCTCCGACGAGGACACGCTGGAGCGGGCCAGACATACGCTTCCGTTGGCGTATCTGATCAAGCCCTTCGTCAGCAGTGATTTGCGCGCCGCGCTCGAACTGGCGCTTTTTCGTCATCGTGTCCTGCGTATTGCCGAACAACGCGGCCGGTGGCTCGATTCGGTGCTGCAGTCGATGAGCGATGCGGTCGTGACGATCGATCCGCAGGAAAAGGTGACGTTGCTCAATCCGGCGGCGGAGGCATTGACCGGCTGGTCCCAAACGGATGCGCTTGGAAAAGCCATCCAGGATGTCATGGTCGTGGTGGATGCGCAGCGGCGCACACCTCTGATGAATCCCTCCCTTTCATTGCTGCAGCAGAGCAAGGAAGGGGAGCAGGACCGGCGCCCTTTCCTGCTCATGAGTCGTCACGGTGTCGAGCATGTAATCCACCGGAGCGCCGCGGTGATCTACGACGAACATGGCGCGCCTACCGGAGCTGTGTTGGTATTCCGTCCCGCCTCCGAGTAGCAGGCTGGTGATAAAAACCGCCAGCGGCGGTCTCGCGGCGCGCAGAGACTCCACGTCCCGCCGCGAGGACGCATCGCCTCTGCGCTGGCTGCGGCTTTCCTGAGCGGCCTTTCTGAACAGCCTGCGAATGATGCTGCGCCTGTTCTCCGCACTCGCACTCCCGGCAGTCAATCAGTATACTTCTTCTATGATCGCTTCCCCGGTGACTGATTCCGCTGACTCGCCTGTTGTCATGTTTGGAGTGCGATGATCCCTTGCGCCATCGTCGAATGGAATCCGATTTCCTTGGTGAAAACCCAAGTCTCTCGACTTGCCGATTCCTTCGGTAGAGCCTGATGCGCGCCATGGCACGTCTCATGTCACTTCTGGGACCTCTGCTCGGTTGCTGGTTGGCGTTTGTGCTGGGGCCTGCGGCCCAATCCTGGCCGGGAGAGGTGGGGGCGATCCATCTGCTTCGGCCTCTTCTGGTGCAGCCTAATCCGGGTGGAGGAGTCAAAGCGACGGCTACACTGCTATTCCCAGGCAGTCCCTCCGTTCTTCATTCCATCCTCACCGAATACCGCAAGTGGCCGGAGCTGTTCGAGACCCGCATGCGCATGGCGCAGGTCGAGGAACACGAAGGGCATGTGCTCACCGACGTCTATATTTCCCATGCGCTCTTGCCTGGTGAACAGCGACTGCTCTGCGAATCGCAGGTATTGCCAGGCGGAGGATTGGTCACTGATCTGAAAGGGGGCGATTTCAAGCAGTACCATCGGGAGTGGAGGCTGCAAGCGGCGGGCGAAGGCACTCAAACAAGAGCGGAGTTTGAATTGCTCGTCGAGCCGAAGACGATGATTCCCGACTGGTTGATCGCCGTCGCCATGGAGCGGGAGCTCACAGTGCATTTTCGGCTTGTCCGGCAACGGGCGCTGGATCGGGTTACACAGGAAAGGTGAAGGTCGTCAGTTCGGCCTTCTCGACGCCTCGCTTGACGAACGCGCTGATTTCCAGACTGCGTTCGATGCGGACGATGTCATCCGGTTTGGTTCTGGTGCTCGGATGGAGCGGGACAAAAAGTTTACAGCAATCCTGATCCGGTTCAATCGAGATGGTGAAGCTTCCGATTTGTTGCGCCTGTTCGGTGATTTCGAGCTTATCCATCCCGATGAGCGGCCGGAGCAACGGGAGTTCCGCCGCGCTCTCGACGACGGACAAATTCTCCGCCGTTTGTGACGCCACCTGACCGAGGCTGTCGCCGGTCACCAGCGCCCAGCAGCCTTCCCGCCGCGCCAGCTCCTGCGCAATCCGCACCATGATCCGCCGGTACAACACCACACGAAACGGCGCCGGCGCATTGGCGACGATCTCCTGTTGAATTTCGCCGAACGGCACGACGTAGAGCTTGGAATGATATTGGTACGCCGTCAACAGCTGAACCAGCTCCTGGACCTTTTCCTCTGAGGCGCGACTGACCAGCGGGCGGCCGGAAAAGTGGACGAAGACCGCCTTGCATCCGCGTTTGATCATGCGGTAGGCGGCGACCGGAGAATCGATGCCGCCGGAGAGCAGGCAGGCGACCTTGCCGCTGGTGCCCACCGGCATGCCGCCGGGCCCTTGAATTTTCTTCGCCGCGACATGAGCCTCTTTGGTGAGGAGCTCGATGTAGAGGGTCACGTCCGGCTGTTTCAGCTTCACGGCTTTTCTCGTGGCTTCGTGGAGATACCCGCCGACTTCGCGTTCGACGTCCATTGAGGTCAGAGGCAGGCGTTTATCCGCGCGTTTGGCCGTCACTCGAAACGAGGTGAATGTCTGCTCAGCGAGTTGGCGCTGCGCGATCTGCTTGATGGCTGTCAGGTCCGGCGCCGTGAGATCCAACGGCACGGATTCGCTCAGCAGGAAGTTTGAAACGCCGCAGATGCGGCGGAGTCGCTCCGTCACCACGTCGAGCGCTATTTCATCGGGAATCGTCACCCGGATGCGTCCCTGCAACGATTCGATCCGCCGGATCTTCAGATCTTTGAGGGCCAGGCGGATGTTGCGGACGAGCCGCTGCTCGAAGAAGTCGCGATTGCGGCCTTTGAGGGCGAGTTCGTGGTAGTGGACGATGGCGCAGCGCATGAATCAGCGTGAAAGGTAAAACGTGAAAGGTGAAAGGTGGAAGAAAACAAGCCTATCGAAGGCGTCAGGCATGGAGTTCACGATTTCGCTCCCAAGTGACGAATGAGCCCGCTGATCATTTTATCGACTCGTTCAAGGAGCTCATTCAACGTCGTCCATTCTCTCGGCCCGAGATACTCGAGGCGAACGGCAAGTTCCAGTTGGGTGTCGAGTTCGCTGAGCGAGCCCTTCGCGATATGAAGAAATTGAACAAACTCTTTCTTGGTTTGCCTCGCCGCGCCTTCGGCGATGTTGCTTGGGATGCTGACTCCTGCGCGTCTGATCTGGCTGGTGAGACCATACTGCTCTTTGGAAGGGAACCGGTCAGTCTTTTGATAGACTTGGTGCGCTAATTCAATTGCCGTTGTCCAAGCATCCAGCTTTTTGTGGGGCTTGTTCATTCGTGGGCTTTGGGCGAAACCTTTCACTTTTCACGTTTTACGTTTCGCGCGATTCCAGAAACCGCTCGGCGTCGATGGCGGCCATGCAGCCGGAGCCGGCCGCGGTGATGGCCTGGCGATATTTGGTATCTTGGACATCTCCTGCGGCGAACACGCCGGGGACGCTGGTCGCGGTGCCTTGCGAGGTAAGGATGTAACCTTTCTCATCCATGTCGAGTTGGCCTTTGAAGAGATCGGTATTGGGACGGTGGCCGATGGCGACGAAGATGCCGTCGCACGCGACTTCCGATGAGGCTCCGGTGACGAGATTCTTGAGCCTGGCGCCGGTCACCAGATCTTTTCCCAGGACATCTTCGACGACGGAGTTCCAGGCAAATGAAATTTTCTCATTCTTCATGGCGCGGTCTTGCATGATTTTCGAGGCTCGCAGCTTGTCCCGCCGGTGGACCACCGTGACGGTTCTAGCGAATTTCGTCAGAAAGGTGGCCTCTTCCACCGCGCTATCGCCGCCGCCGATCACGAGAAGGTCTTTGCCGCGAAAAAAATACCCGTCGCAGGTCGCGCAGGTCGAGACACCATGTCCGATCAGCCGCTGTTCGTTCGGCAATCCGAGCTGAATCGCGGACGCGCCGGTGGCCAAAATGAGGGCCGCCGCCTCAACAGTCCGCTCCCCATCGATGCTCAATCGAAACGGCCGCTGTGAGAGATCTACGGCAGAGACATCGCCGGTCAGAAGTTTGGTACCGAAGCGTTCCGCCTGGGCGCGCATCTCCTTCATGAGCTCGGGGCCCATGATGCCCTTGGAAAATCCGGGATAGTTTTCGACCTCGGTGGTGGTCGTCAGCTGCCCGCCGGATTGCCAGCCTTCGATGAGCAGCGGAGACAGATTGGCCCGCGCGGCATAGATGGCCGCGGTCAGTCCGGCCGGACCTGAGCCGATGATGACGACATGATGCATATGCGGATGCTAACACACCGGCGCCGCGAGGGAAAAGCGGGGAGAGGTGTCGTCCACCATACGAGTCCGCAATGCCTTCCTGCCGGAATCTTTCGGAATCTTGTAGGTACTCTGTGGTCAGCGAGATAGCATGGGGAGAGGCAGTGCGCGGCCTGACTCAGCTCCAGGCCTCTATCCGCGGCGGCAAGGTCGTCATGGTCGAACAGCATGGGGAAGGAATCTGTCAATGAATACTCGGAGTGTTTTTGTGTGGTTCAGCAGAATTAGTGCAAGCCTTTTCCTTCTCCTTGCGTGTGTGCCACAGAGCGCTTGTGCTGATTCACTCACAATCCCCCCTGTTCGCAGTTTTCCCCTTGATGTCTCTCGTGGAGACAACACGCTGGATGTAGAAATTCAGATTCGTGAATACCGCAATTACTATTTCGCCCTTCAATTCGATTATGCGGGTCGCGATGACGAATATCGTGTCGAAAAATTGGTTGGGGGTGGATACTTATGTCGATGGAAAATATGAAAAGCCAGGCATTGTTGCTCCAATCTGCTTGAAAATTGTTCGAATAGACGGAGACTCGTCCCGAGGTTCGGAGGTTATCTACGAGGATACCGTTGAGTCACAAGGGCATTATGCTCACGGCTTCACCGAAATAAAGTTCAATGGGCACTACCGCCGGATGCTCGTAGGTATTGCTCTGAAGCCTGGTCTCTATCGAGTTCATATGAATGCGATAAGAGACAGTACAGAGTTTGTCGGAACACCGTAGCATTTGAAAATCGAGTGGCATCCAAATGAGCGGCGCCTAGACAAATAGAGGAGATTAGGGATATGCCCATCTGTTCCCTTGCACCAGCATGCCAAACCGACGGTATTGAAGATGGGGATGTATGTGCAAGGCGGACGGGTAGGCGTCAGCGATTACACCGCCTCGTGGTCTCATGGGGGGTGCTCTGTCTTTGGATAACGAGTGCATGTGTTGGGCCTTGGCCAAGTGCGACCGAGGATACGACAGGGTTAGGGAATTCAGAAATTGCGCGAACCCTAAAGGATATGTGCTGCGCGCCTTCTGAGCACCTAATGAACGAGCAAATACAGCTTGCTCTCAAGAAGGCTAATGCCACTCATGGGCCGCGTGAAGCAGCCGAATCGATCGGATTTGCCTGCGAGCAACCGCCGAGTCTCACGTGTCGATACGTTGGCGAAATGGCATGTCAAGTCCATGGGGCACCGAAAGAGAATACGGATGCTCAGAAGGTGCACATTGTGTCGTACTCCATTGTCTTGGCCGACTATACTGATCGAAACTCTATTCATGCAGAGAGAAAGACCAGTATCGTTCCCTAACCCAAACATGGGAGGCCAGGATGGTTGGAAGCAAGCCGTATGAATAATAATCGAAGCTTTTCATTGGGAGGCAGGCTACTTTACGCAAACTTTGCCACCCTACTCATATTGATGTTTTGGGGAAGCGTGTTGTTCGGAGGAGAGAGTTCTCCAATGAATGCTATCAGCTTGGATCAAAGAGGAGGGCAGCTACGGATAGAGATCGAGAGGATATACCACCAATTAAAACGGGAGAAGAAGTTGGTGAGCGGTCCTAAGGGAAATGATATTGGTGAAATCGTTCGAGAGTACGTAAGAATTGGTGATTCTTTTGATGATGCTGAAACAATTCTACGTTCGGCAGGCTTTACAGTTCATCCTCGTCCTGGTCTCGATGCCACCGGCAATCGCCCAGATAAATATCATGTGGTCGCTTTCATAAACTCGCTTGACCATGAGGGAGGGCACCACATTCAGGTAATTGTCTCTCTTGGGCCTAAGACTCCAAACGACTACAGCTCGATTTATCAAATTTCGGCAGGCATTTTTTCCGCTTCGCCTTGACGAGAGGTAAGGCGGCTATGGCCAATGTTAGAGAATCTGAGCATGGACTAGGTTCACAAAAATCTAGGATGACGAGCGAGGATTGCACGTTGTCGAAAGGCAAGTCAGATGAGCGTTCCGTGGAACATCTCACATATAGCACTCCGACTCGTATTGTCCCCTTGGCTTATCGTTATGCTCGTTTTGATTGTGTTGCCAAGCCTGGCGCTTGATGCCAGTGTGAGTGCGGAGACTTTGGAGCAACGAGGCAGGCAGCTTCGTGCAGCACTGGAACAAAAATTTCGAACTCTGAAAGAAGCCAATCAATTAGGTATGGGCAATGGTCCAGGAGTAGATGTGAGCCCCATTGTGGCCATCTATATTCCCATCGGAACATCTTTTGAAGAAGCTGAGAAGGTGTTGCTCGCCGCCAAATTTAAGATGGGGCAGAGACCACCTCGCCCCATATATCGGGAATCCGCTCCAGAATGGGAAAAAGCAATGAGGTTTACCCTGGTGGGTGGATTCGTCCTGGAGCAATCGTTCGGATATGTGGCAAGTGTGGGGATTGAGCTATATCCAGACTCTGCCGGTGATCCTGGTGCACATGTCAAAGAAATTCAGGCCAGAATTCAAACCTCATATCTTTGAAGAAAGCCGACTTTGGTCTTCCAGTGCTAGCAGAGGTAGAGCTCAAATTTTTGCCATAGGGCTGTGTACGAAGACAGCTTTTTGGTCACCCGCCGTTTTTCCCACGAGAGGCATCCCGCGCGTACAGTTCGCGATACAGTCGTCTGACCTGCGCGAACAATCGGGATCGAGGCGCCGTGCCGTCGAGCAGGTAATCTGCGGCTGCGGCCTTCTGTTTGATCGGCATTTGGCTGCGGATGCGCCGGATGGCTTCGGCGCGGGTGAAGCCGTTCCGCTGTTTCAGTCGAGCGATTTGGGTGTCGCGGTCGGCGGTCACGACGATAATTGTATCCACGCGCTTGTCGATGCCGGCCTCGTAGAGGAGCGGCACGTCATAGATGACGACGGCGTTCGGATCTTTGCGGCCGGCCTGCCTGGTGAGTCTGGCCTGTTCACGCGCGACGCGGGGATGAATGATCTGTTCCAGGCGGCGCAGCTTGGCGGGGTGGCGAAACACAATGGCGCCCAAAGTTTGGCGATTGAGGGTGCGGTCGGGGTGTAGGACGGCCTTGCCGAACGTGTCGACGATGGCGCGCCAGGCCGGCTTGCCCGGTTCCATGACCTGATGGGCCAGCGCATCGGCATCGATGACGAAGGCCCCGCAGCGCTCAAACATCTTGGCGACCGTACTTTTGCCGGTGGCGACGCCGCCGGTGAGGCCTACGAGAATCATAGGGCGGGAAGATACCACGGGGGTCCGGTCCCCGCAACGAGCGCGGTTGACTTCTCGCGGTGGCCGGCGGTATGACCATCGTATGAAAATGATGAAGCATGGGCTCTTGCGGTTCGTCTTCCTCTGTGTATCGATCGGAGCGGTGAGTCCAGTTCCCGCACGAACGGAAGAGGTTCCAGCGGAACGCCAGCCGTTGATCGTGGCGTTGGATGGCTCGGGCCAGTATCGTTCCATTCAGGAAGCGGTGGATGCCGCGAAAAAAGGCGACACCATTTTGATCCGCCCCGGCGCCTATCCCGAAGATGTGACCATTCACAGCAAAGAGAATGTCCGCTTGATCGGGGCGGGCATGGATCAGGTGACGATTCTGGGTCGCGAACGAGTCGGCGTGTTTCATATCGGCAAATGGCCCTACGGGGCGACCAATATCGAAATCTCCGGCATCACGGTCAATGAACATGGCGGGCATGCGATGGGCATGTTCAACGGCCGCGGCATCCATTTTCATCATGCGCGCGTGAAAGGCATGCTGTTCACGCAACAGGTGGAGGATGTGCGGATCGAAGATTGCGATATCGGGGGCAGCGAAACCACCGGCATTCAATTTGCCAATTCCCAGGCCGTCATGCGGGGGAACTTCATCCACGACAACGATCACGGCGTCAGCGTCGCGGGGAAATCCACCGTGCGGCTGGAACGAAATGTCATCACCCGGAGCCTCTTCGAGGCCGTGATCGTCAATGATCAGGCGCAGGCAATTTTGCTCGGGAATACGTTTGTCAAAAACGGCGGGGGCGCCGCGTTTCTGGGCACGTCGCAGAATGAGGCCTCGGGCAATATCGTGAGCCTGAATACCTATGGCTTTGTCGTGGGGGCTTCAAGCCGGGTACTCTTTTCCTACAATGCCATGCAGAATTCAGGGGCCAACTATCTCCGCTCCGGAACCCCCAACCAGCCGGCGCCCGAACTGAAGCCCGATTCTGATTTGACGGTGGACCCCGGTTTCGTTGACACCGCGCGCGATGATTTCAGGCTTCGAGCCGACACCTCCCTCGTCAAGATCGGCACCTTTCCCTATCTCGGGGCCCTCCCGCCTCTGAGCGCATCACACTGATCTTCAATCGGAAAATACAGCAAATAAAGAGGTTCCCTGGATCCTCTTGGCCACGAAGCCCTTGTGCTATGCTTCATGGTGAGCAAAGGGATGCAGGGCGCTCCTGTGTGGCTCAAGAATTGCTGCACTACGACCGACAAGGGATTGGAGGTAAGACGTGGCCAGCTTTCGATTCGATCTCGAAAAACGCAGCACCGACGGGATTCCCAACCTGGCGGAGGTGGAGTCCGGTAAGCTTCTAGGGGCAATCTTGCCCATGTCTGAGCAGGCGCAACTCCAATTACGGGATAGCATCGAGGTGATCGACTATCTCATGAATCAGGAAACCGTCGTCTGGAGCTAGGCTTTTCAGCTTTCCGTTCAGCCATCCTCTCCGTTCTCCCGCATTCCATTCTCTGTCTCACAGATGTGTTTACCGCCCTAGCCAACCGGCATATGAGCTCCTCCCGGTCTTGATCGGCATCTCCACTCGCTCGCTGCGGATTCCCGCGAATCCCTGTTGAATCTTTTCGACGCCGGGCGCATGCTGGCGCCGTTTTGTGGTCAAGGGCGGCCGACGAGAGGAGTTGTGTCATATGTCGACATCGACCGGGAAGAAGGCTGGGCCTGCGCCGTCAGTTGAACAGCAGCGCCTCGATGAAGATGATCTCCGCCGGAAACACTGGAAACGTTGGGGGCCTTACCTCAGCGAACGGGCCTGGGGGACGGTCCGCGAAGACTATAGTCCCTATGGAACGGCCTGGGAGTTCCTGCCCCATGACCATGCTCGCTCAAAGGCCTACCGTTGGAACGAAGAGGGATTGGCCGGGATTTCTGATCGCCACCAATTCATTTGTCTTGCGCTGGCGCTTTGGAACGGGCGCGATCCGATTCTTAAAGAACGGCTGTTCGGCCTGACGGGGAACGAGGGGAACCACGGAGAGGATTGCAAGGAGTACTACTTCTATCTCGATTCGACGCCCACGCATTCCTACATGAAGTTTCTCTACAAGTATCCGCAGGCCGCTTTTCCCTATACCCGACTGATTGAAGAAAATCGCCGCCGCAACCGGACAGATCCGGAATTCGAGTTGCTCGACACGGGGCTGTTCGATGACGACCGGTACTTCGATATCTTTGTGGAGTATGCCAAGGCGTCGCCGGAGGACCTGCTGCTGCGCATCACCGCCATCAATCGCGGCCCGGACCCCTCGGAGCTGACGGTCCTCCCGACGATCTGGTTCCGGAATACCTGGTCCTGGGGTATTGATGTGCGCCGCCCGCGAATGCGCCAGGGTGAGTCGAGCCCCGAGGTGAGTGCCGTCGAATTCGACCATGAGTATTACGGGCGGCGCCGATTCCTGTGCGAGGGGGCCCCTGATTTGCTGTTCACGGAAAATGAGACCAATACACGCCGCTTGTACGGCGATTCCGATGGGGCGCGGTACGTCAAAGACGGGATCAATGAATACGTCGTACAAGGAGACAAGACCGCTATTAATCCGGACCGGATCGGGTCTAAAGCGGCGGCGCATTATGTCCTCTCGACCATGCCGGGACAACCGGTCACGATTCGTCTGCGCTTTACGAATGGGCCTGCCGAGGGGGGCCTCGATCCGGAGGCCTTCGACGCCGTTTTCGCCGAGCGGTTGAAAGAAGCCGACGAATTTTACGCGCACCTGGCGCCTCCCGATGTGTCTGCCGACGCGCGTTTGGTGCAGCGCCAGGCCTTCGCCGGTCTGCTCTGGAGCAAGCAGTTTTATCACTACGAAGTCGATCGGTGGTTGAAGGGTGATCCGGCGGGGCCGGAGCCTCCGCCGGAACGGTTGCGCGGCCGGAATGCCGACTGGACGCATCTCTACAACGCCGATGTCATTTCCATGCCGGATAAATGGGAGTATCCCTGGTATGCCGCCTGGGATTTGGCCTTTCACTGCCTACCGATTGCCCTGGTTGATTCACGGTTTGCCAAGGACCAGCTCGTCCTGATGCTGCGCGAATGGTATATGCATCCGAATGGGCAGATTCCCGCGTATGAATGGGCCTTGGGAGATGTGAATCCGCCGGTACATGCCTGGGCGGCTTGGCGCGTGTACAAAATCGAGAAGAAACGCAAGGGTGTCGGCGATCGTGTATTTCTGGAACGGATTTTTCACAAGCTCTTGTTGAACTTTACCTGGTGGGTCAATCGCAAGGACGCCGAAGGGAAGAATATCTTTCAGGGCGGATTTCTAGGGTTGGACAACATCGGCGTCTTCGACCGGAGCAAGCCGCTTCCCACGGGCGGGCACATCGAGCAATCGGATGCCACGAGCTGGATGGGCATGTATTGTCTGAACATGCTGTCCATCGCGCTGGAACTGGCGCGGGACGATCGCGCGTATGAAGATGTCGCGAGCAAGTTCTTCGAGCATTTCGTGTACATCTGCCGGGCGATGAACAACATCGGCAATGCGAAGATCGAGCTCTGGAACAGGGACGACGGATTTTTTTACGACGTGCTGCATTTGCCGGACGGCAAGACCTTCCCCATGAAGGTCCGGTCTATGGTCGGACTGATCCCCCTCTTTGCCGTGGAGACGTTGGATTCCGAGCTCATCGACCAGCTGCCTCGCTTTAAGCATCGCATGCAATGGTTCATCGAAAACCGGCCGGATTTCAGTTTGCACATCGAAACGCAATCGCAGGACGGCGAAGTGCGCCGGTTCCTCTCGCTGGTCAATCGCCACCGGTTGGCCAAAGTGCTGCGGTACCTCCTGGATGAACAAGAATTTCTGTCACCCCATGGCGTGCGGGCCCTGTCCCGGTATCACAACGACCATCCCTACGTGTTCTCGATGATGGGAACCAGCCAATGCGTCGAATATCAACCGGCGGAGTCCTCTAACGGCCTATTCGGGGGAAACTCGAACTGGCGCGGCCCGGTCTGGTTTCCCGTGAATTATCTGCTGATCGAATCGCTGCAGAAGTTTCATTATTATCTGGGCGATTCGTTTCGCGTCGAGTATCCGACTGGCTCGGGGCAGAAACGCAATCTGGCCGAGGTGGCTGCCGAGTTGTCCCGCCGCCTCACGCATACATTTTTGCGGGGTCCGGACGGCCGGCGGCCGGTCTATGGCGGGACGGAAAAGTTTCAGCAGGATCCGCACTGGCGGGATCTCCTGTTGTTCTATGAATACTTCCATGGCGACAACGGCGCCGGCCTCGGCGCGAGCCACCAAACCGGCTGGACCGGCTTGGTGGCCAAATTGATTCAACAGTCAGGCGAATAAGCCGGAGATCTGTGATGACCATCGATTCGCGGCGTTGTCAAGATCTGGAGCGCGCCTTGAGTCTGGAGTGGCTGGAGACGAATGGCCGCGGAGGCTATGCGTCGGGCACGGTCGCGGGCGCCAATACGCGCCGCTATCATGCCTTGCTCTTGGTCGCGAGACACCCGCCGGTCGACCGTGTCGTGCTCGTGAACCACGTTGAGGAATTCGTGGAAAGCGGCGGGCGAACGGTCCCGTTGTCGACCAATCTCTATCACGACGCCGTGCATCCGGAGGGCTACCAGTATTGCGAAGAGTTTTCTACGGATCCCTGGCCGACGTGGCGTTACGCCGGGCAAGGCATGCGCTTGGTCCGAGAGCTGTTGTGCCCTCAGGGCCGCGATTTGGTGATCCTGCGCTGGCGCCTGCTGGATGCGGCGTCATCGCCGGTGGTGTTGCGGGTCCGGCCGATGTTGTCGGGACGGGATTTTCATGCGACCCAGAGGGAAAACGCCGGCGTTCGGAGCGAGGCGGCGACCAAAGAAAACCGGATCATCTGGCATCCCTATGAAGGATTGCCGGCCGTGCGAGCGTTTCATAATGGGCAGTACCGTCACGGACCGGATTGGTATCGCCAGATCTCCTATCGTATTGAGCGGGAGCGGGGACTCGATTATATCGAAGACTGGTGGTCGCCGGGAGAATGTGTGTTTACCCTCATGCCAGGGACTGCGGCGGAGCTGGTCTTCACCAGTGAGACGCTGTCGTCCTACGACGTGACGCAAGCGATCGAGGCCGAACGTCTCCGCCGCGCGGAGGTCCGGCAATGCATCCTGACCGACGATGTCCTGACGCGCCGGCTGTGGGCGGCAACAGGCGCCTATCTCGTGCAGCGAGGGGCACGGCAGACGGTGGTCGCGGGGTATCCCTGGTTCGCCGATTGGGGGCGGGACACATTTGTCGCGTTACCGGGGCTCTGCCTGGTGACCGGGCGTTACCACGTGGCGCGGCAGGTGATCGAGGCATTCGCCTCCTACGTCTCACAGGGGATGCTGCCAAACCGGTTTCCCGACATCGGTGAACAGCCTGAATACAATACGATCGATGCGTCGTTGTGGTTCGTGCACGCGGTGGATCGTTATCTGCATTACAGTCGCGATCTGGCCGGCGTCCGCGCGGTCGCCTGGCCCGCCATCAAACAGATTCTGGACGGATACCGCCAGGGCACGCGCTTTGGTATTCGCATGGACCAGGATGGATTGATCACGGGCGGGGTGGACGGTGTGCAACTGACCTGGATGGACGTCAAAATCGGCGACTGGGTCGTCACGCCGCGGCACGGTAAACCGGTGGAGGTGCAGGCCCTCTGGGTGCGGGCGCTGGCTGTGGCGGCCTCGCTGGCAGACCAATTCGACGAGACCGCCTATGCGACGCAATGCCGGCAGGATCGCGCCCGCGCGACGGCCTCGTTTCGTGAACGCTTCTGGTATCGCACCGGGGGATACTTGCTGGATGTCGTGGATGGGCCGACGGGCGACGACGCGTCTCTTCGCCCCAACCAGATTTTTGCCCTGGCGCTGGATGATCAACTGGTGACCGATGCGCAGGCAAAACAGATCTTGCAGCTCATGAAGGAACGGCTGCTCACACCGGTGGGGTTACGCACGCTCGCTCCGGAGGATATTCGATTCTGCGCCTCGTATGAGGGGGGCGTCTCCGCTCGGGACGCCGCCTACCATCAAGGGACTGTCTGGCCGTTTCTCCTTGGCCCGTTCGTGACGGCCTGGGTGAAGACCTATGGCGACAAGGAGGCCGTGCGCCGTGAGGCGCGACTGTTTCTGGAGGGATTGTCTGAACACGTGGAAGACGGTTGCCTGGGGCAGGTATCGGAGATTTTCGATGGACAGTTGCCGCACCATCCACGCGGCTGTTTTGCCGAAGCTTGGTCGGTGGCCGAGCCGTTGCGAGCGCTTATCGAAGATATCGGAGTGCTCCGTAAAGGCACGCCGAGTTCGACCTGATACACATGTAGCAAGGTTTCGCCTCGACGACGATTTGTCGTCATGATCGCGACGCGGCTGTCGCAAGTCTTCGCTCGTTTCTGTAAATTCCTCCCTGAAATTCTTGACAGCGCCGAAACCGATCCGGTAAGGATAGGTTCATGGTCTCTTCCACTGGGACGAAGTCATTTCTATTGTTGACGGTCGGGATATTGTTGGCCGGTTGCCAATTGTTCGACTCGTCGACCCGCGCGGCCGCCCCGCGATCGCTATCCGTGATGTCGATGTGGGAATTGTATCGCCATTGCCAATCGAGCGGGGATGTCGAGACAGTCCTCTCGGCGGCGAAGCAACTGCAACAATCCGCCGATACCCATGTCGTTCCCGCTCCCGATGTTCCGAAGAGCCTGGATCGATTTGTCACCAAGCAACCGGTTCGCACCACCGTCGATCCGAAAGCCCTTGCCGCTTCATGCACCCTGCAAGCAGCTCGGACAAGCCTGAGCGCCGGGCGTGAGCAGGAAGCCGAACAGCTGCTCTATGCCGTGGTGTTCAGTTATCCGGAAAGCGACTACACCTTCTATGTCGCGCAGGCGAAGGTGTGGATTGAGGAGTTGCATCATCCCGGCTCTTCAGATGCCGTGATCCATCCCATTTCCAGCTACTAAGCGACCGCCGATCTCGTCTGCCGTTGCTCGGCCCGATCTATCGGTCTCTCGCACATTCGGAGTGAGATTGTGACGCGCAAGCATTGCGGCTTGTCTGGAAATCCGCCGCGTATGCACGCTCAGACCGAGAGCGAGGCCGCGTGACACGGCCTCGACAGTGGCGAACGTTCTGGCGGGGGAAGACCTGTCTCCAGTTGGTGCGCGGCGTCATGGTCTATGTGTGGCCCTTGTCGATTATCGGGAGACTGTTTTATCGTCTGTGTTGGTCCAAGCCCTGCTATCAGATCATCAACCGACAATCCCGCCGGATCTTTGATTCGATCCCGCAGCCATTGCATCCCCTGGGCGTCGAGGCCGTCCAGGCTCTCAAGACGGATGGCATCTTTCGTAGCTCGGTCGAGGCCCTTGCGCGCGATGCAAACCTGTTCCACGAGTTGTCACGTGATGCACAGATGCTATTGGCAGGGCAGGAAGTCCAACGCAAGATCAGGCAGCGATACAATCCGCACGATGCCAAATGGTATGTCGTGCGAGCCATCGGCCATCGTGCAAAGCGGCCGTCGTTGCCGTCATCCTTTGTCCGGTTCTTTCTCCACCCGCAAGTCCTCAGCATTGCCAGTACCTATCTCGGGCTGCAGGTACGGCTCAACTACACCGATGTCTGGCATAACATTCCCGCGCGCGAAGGGGAGCCGTCCATTTCCGCAGAGTTCTGGCATCGCGATCATGAGGATAAACGACTGCTCAAGCTGTTTGTGTTTCTGACCGATATCGACGAGACCATGGGGCCGTTCACCTATGTGAAACGATCGCAGGTCGGGGGCGAGTTCGGCCATGTCTTTCCTGCCATCCCTCCCACCGGCCGTTATCCCGAGCAAGATGTGCTCAGTCAATTGATCAACGATACGCCGCTGGATTCGGTGTCTTGTATCGGATCGGCCGGAAGTATCATTTTGTGTGATACCAGCGGTCTCCATCGAGGTGGCCGATCGGTGACGACACCGAGAATCGTCCTGGTCGGTGTCTACACCTCCAATGCCGGGATCGATGCCGTACGCTATTCCCTTCCTCGCTCTGTCCGTTACGAGCAGTTGTCGCCGGCCGCAAAGTTCGCGCTCTATTCCTAGCCCCTCCGTTTCTGTGCCAGGCCCGATCACGGGACTCCGAGTATTGACAGCGCGATGTGATGGCCGTAGGCTCCCGCGGTGCAGCGTGGATGACTCACGACTGACGAAGAGGAATAAAAGGAGGCTCATGATGGGAGAGCGAATACAGGTGTCTGGACGGGTGCTGGGCTGTGCCGGCTTCTTTGCTATGGGGTTACTGGCCGCCGGATGGCTGGGAACGGCGCAGGCGGCCGATGAATTGCCGAAAGAGTCGGTCTTGCCGGCGGTTTTGGCAGGGAAGGCCGCGCAGGCGGCGCTCGATGCCTGTAAAAAGGACGGCTATCGGGTCAGCGCCTCGGTTGTGGATCGGGCCGGTGTGCTCCGGGCCATGTTGCGGGCTGACGGCGCCGGTCCTCACACCGTCGACAGCAGCAGAAAGAAAGCCTACACGGCAGCCAGTCTGCGGCGCGCGACGAGTGAGTTGGCGGACATGATTGCCAAGCAACCGGCGTTGCAGGCGCTGCGCGAAATGAACGAGAGCATTTTGATGGTTGGCGGCGGGTTGCCCATTGAAATCGCCGGTGAAGTGGTGGGAGCGATCGGAGTCGGCGGCGCGCCGGGAACTCACTTGGATGATGCCTGTGCCGAAGCCGGTCTCGATGCCATCGGGGCGGCCTCGAAGATGCCTGCCGCCAAATGAACCTGGCGCTGGAACGAGGACGTGCCTGGATGGTGATGGGGCTGGTCCTCCTCCTGGCGGCTTGTAACAGCGATCGTCCGGAGCCCGCTGAGGCTGAGGTGCCTTCAGCGGGGCTTCGCTTGCGGGTGACGCGTGTCGCCACACATCCCTTTTTGTCCCGCTACCGCTTAACGCTGCAGGTGGAAGGTTCTCAGGGCTGTACCGATACGGCAGAGTTATTTCCGGATACGGGATATGCCGGGCGGCGCAACCTGTATGAGCAGGCGTCAGGCGCGATGACGTTATTAGGGCAGTACGATGCCCGCGTGATCGACCGAACGCACTGCACGATTCGGCTGGTGGAGTTTCAGTCGTTGGTGGGGCCGTCGAAGTTTGTGGGGGCGTTTGATGTGGATGCCCAGAAACGTTGGCAATTCTTTCCCGCCTCGCTCAGGCCCGAGCAGCCGTTCGAAAAGCACTAGTCCCACCTGTCAGGAAGTCAGCCGCTCCTTGAACGTCAGTTCTGCCACCGCGGATTTATCCAGTTCGCCTTTGCCGAGCGTCACCAGCCGGCGGTACTGAGCATGGGTGGCTTTCGCAATGGGGAGGTCCAGCCCCACTTGTTCGGCCAGACTGCAAGCGATCCCTGAATCTTTCGCGGCATGGGCGGCGGAAAAATAGCAGTCATGTGCGCGCTGCTGCATGTCTTCTCCGTCGGTCTCCAGGACGCGGGAGTTCGCGCCCGTCTGGGAAAATACTTCGCGCAGCATGGTCAGATCCAATCCCAGGGCGGATGCCAATCCGAGGCCTTCCGCGAGGGCTGCGGTATTGGCGTTCATGACCATATTCACCAGCGCTTTCACCTTGGCGGCGTCGCCCGCTGGTCCGATATAACGCAGGTGCGCGCTCAAGTCCTTGAGTAACGGGGTCGCGCGCTCGAACACGTTTCGTCGTCCACCGCACATGAGATAGAGGGTGCCTTGGCGGGCTTGGGGAATACTGCTCGCCATACAGGCTTCGAGGCTCTGGCCTCCCTGTTCTTCTACCAGCCTGTGGACTTCTGTTTGGAGCGCGGGAGAAAGGGTCGCGCAATTGATAAAGAGCCGGTTGGTCGCGTGCTGCAGCAGGCTGTCTGGTTTGCCGGGTGCATAGATGCGGTGCATGGCTGCGTCATCCGGCACCACCGTCAGTATCGTATTGGCCGGTTCCGCGGCCTGGGCCGGAGTCGGAGCGGCCTTGCACCCCAGTTCGTTGGCCAGTGTCTCCGCGCGTGACGCCTCGGTATCGTAGACGGCGACAATCTGATATGTGAGGTCGTGGAGCCGGCGGGCCATGTTGGCTCCCATGCGTCCGACCCCGACGATGCCGATACGAAACTCTGCCTGTCCCATCCGCAACCTCCTGGAAAACATGGTACTCTGATTGGCGTGGCAGTGTATCACAGTCTATTCAGGCCCCGGTATCACGACATCCGCTTGGATACCAGGGGCTGCTCGGATCACGACGAGGGAGTGTGTGATGCAACAATCGATTATCGGATATCACCAGGACGAAGAGGGACATTGGGTAGCCGACCTTCGCTGCGGGCACGGCCAGCATGTGCGTCACCAACCGCCGATGACGAGTCGTCCGTGGGTGCTGACGGAAGAGGGGCGGCAGGTGTTTCTCGGCACTGAATTAAATTGCAAGAAGTGCGACGAGGGGGGAGATGGATTCGTTCCGCCTGAGGCGCTTCCGTAAACACCGCGAAGGGAAAGCGATAGGTGTGGCGCGGACCATCAAAGGTAGTGATGGCCTGCGCCAATTTGTACGTCTATCTTAGGCCCAGAGCCAATCGATCAAAGAGGAAAACCATCCGGTCACGCTGGAGAACCAGGATTCATCCTGAGGCGCTGGTGCAGGGACTGGACGAGGAGCGGGCGGGGTAGCGGCAGCCTGGCTCACCTTTGCGGGGGCATTCGGAGCTGCGGGCGCGGCGACTGCCGTTGCAGGCGAAGCAGTCGACGGTGCGGGGGCCACGGTTACTGATGGTGCAGGAATCGTTGATGACGGAGCGGCTGCCGGAGTGGGCGCCGTCGAGGGTGTCTCTGCCTGAGAGGGTTGCGGTGTAATCACCGCGACCATGTGCGGTTCCTGCTGAACGGTGTCGACAGGAGTCACGTATGCTTCCGGTCCTGGTTGCTGCGTCGCCATCGTTCGTTCGCGCAGCGTGGTCAGGGCTTCCAGCCGTTTCTCAATCCGCTTGGTTTCGCTGATCTCCTTCAGCATGGCCTGATGCTTGGCACGTAAGGCGGCAATATTGTGCTCCAGCAGGGCCAGTTTGGCTTGATTGGCCTTGTGCAGTTGATCATAGGAAGCTTGAATGGTTTTCAGCTCGTGCTTCAGGTTGGCCAGCGCTCGTTCATCGCGCTGATTGGCGAGGTGTGCCGCATCCCGTTCCTGTTCCAGGTTATGAATATCGGCCTGAGTCTGCGCCAGCTCGCCCGCCCGCGTTTTTATTTCATGCCGAGCGGTATCATAGGTCTGCTGCGAGACGCAGCCTCCCAGCGTCAATGCCGCGCCTCCGACCATCCAGCACAGAGTGAAGACAAATGCGAGTCGCGGGTATGGGGTAATTGATTGCATGGGACGTTCCTCCCGGATACGTACGGTGGCGATAGATGCGAAAGGTGGTCCGCTCAACGGAGCCATGGTGCCTGAGGCTAATTTTTCAGAAAAGTGAAAAAACGGCAAAATATTTCGGGAAACTTGCAGGTGGCGGTTGGGAGAGACTAAGGCGAGGGCGAGGTGAGCCGCCACTTATTGAATGGTGAGACAGTCGGCGGGCACGGCCATCTGCATGTTGAGCCCCGCTTCCTGCCAGGGTTGAAGTCGCGGACCTTGGTAGCGATACCCGCCGATGACGGGATCGATCGAGAGGAGGAGTGGTGTGTCGAGGTCCAGCACGTCAAAGTCGCCGAGTCCCAGCACCAGGCTGAACGAACAGCCCATCGCGATGCGTGTTTCGAGCATCCCGCCGACCATGAGTCGAAGGCCGGACGATCGGGTGAAGTCTGCGATGCGCCGTGCCTCTATCACGCCCGTTTTCATGATCTTGATGTTGATGTAGTCGGCGGCCTGCATCCCGACCACCCGGCGTGCATCCTCCAGCGATCGGACGGATTCGTCAGCTGCCACAGGAATGCCTGTCAGATGCCGGATGGCCTGAAGTCCCTCGAGGTCGTCTCGAATCACCGGTTGTTCCAGGAGCATTAGCCGCCCGCCGAACTGTTTTACTCCGCCGGCGAACCGGATGCAGTCCTCACGGGAAAAGCCCTGATTGCCATCACCGATGAAGCTGATTCCTGGAAGTGCCTCATGCACAGCCTTTACGCGGCGTATGTCGTCCTCGACATCGGTCCCGACCTTCATCTTGAAGAGGCGGAAGCCTTGGGCATACCAGCCGCGCGAGAGGGCGAGAGTCTTTTCCATATCGCAGATCGGGATGGTGATGTCGGTTTCCCGCTCTCGGACATCGGCCTGCCCCCAGAGTTGCCAGAGCGGGATGCCCTGAGTCCGGCAATAGGCATCGAGGATGGCCGTTTCCAGGCCGCAGCGAGCCGCGGGAAAGAGCGGAGCCTGTTCGCTCAGGTGATCTGCAAGGGATTCATAGTCTCCCGCAGATCGGCCGATCAGTCCAGAGGCTAAATCTTTGGCCGCAGCGAAACAGGAGGCCCGATCTTCGCCTCCCACTTCGGGAAAGGGTGCCGCCTCTCCAATGCCATGCGTCCCGTCGTGCAAGGTCACGCGCATGAAGAGGTTTTGCGCCGTCACGCGGGCGCCTGTGGCCACGACGAAGGGATCGGTGATTGGAATATCGACCGGCCAGATCTCGATGCGCTGTATGACGTGGGAGTTCACTGAGAGGCGTCGTGGCTGCAGGTGGAAGCTCATCCGTAGCGATCGTTTTGCCAGGGGAGAGCGGTATTAGAATAGCCACGCACTTCCCAAAACCCCTTCTCGTCGTGATCCGAGAAGGTGATCTCCTTGATCCATTTGGCGCCTTTCCAGGCGTATCGTTTCGGGATGATCATACGCACCGGGCCACCGTGTTCCTTCGTGAGCGGGCGGCCGTTCCATTTATACGTGAGCAGCACATCATCGTCCAGGCAGGCACTGAGCGGTAAATTGGTGGTGTAGTCGTCGTAGGATTTGAACAGCACGAAGCGGGCGGAAGGGTGCGGTTGGACGACGGCCGTCAAGTGCCTGAAGCTCACTCCTTCCCACTCATTGTCATACCGGCTCCACGATGTCACACAATGAAAGTCCGACGTGTCTTTGAACTGCGGTTGCGCGAGAAAGTCTGTCCAGGTCCAGGTCATCGGGGCCGCGACTGCGCCTCCGACAGTGAGTGTCCATTCGGCAAGCGGAATATCGGGTTTCTGGCCAAGGTCGAGTACCGGCCACGTTTCAACTAAATGCTGGCCTGGAGGGAGCCGATCGTCCCCTTCATAGAATACCTCACGCTCTTCTCCGCCCCGACGGGCCTTGGCCCAGTTCTCCTTGGTCTTGATCAATCGGTCATTCTGATCCATACCGGCCTCCCTGCTCACAGAGTAGGACAACATGCCCTGTGCTTACAAGGGTGAAGCCTGCAAATGGAAAGAGGCAGAAGGTTGTAAATTGGCTGGGGAATGGAACGCCCTCTGATTAGGCGCCGGGACGGTTCAGAGGATCTAAATCTAGATGACGGAGCAGGGGAAAGACGGCGCAGAGAGAAAGGCAAGACCGCAGAGGGGGATCAGACGTCAGACCGCTTCAAAATGGGTCTGGCTGAGCACGTCAGACATGCAGTCTGGTCTCGCGTTCACACCAGCGTTGCGGGCGCATCAATGTGCCCAGGGCGGCAATGGCGCAAATCGTGGCCAGTAACACGAAGCTGGCGATGAGGAAGAATCCACCTTTCATATCGTGCACCGAGAGCGGTCCCATGACGTCACCCCCTTCATATGAGCTAATTGTACCACTTCACTCCGTGCGCCAGCCGCAGCCACAACGCCATGATTCTTCAGGTGAATTTTTTCTCAGACGGCAATGGCACTGGGGGCAGGGGCGCATCCACACGTGTAAAGCGGTTTCGTAAGCGGGGTGCGAGGTACGGGTCTGCTGTGGAACCGAATGTGTTGTCGGCATGGCAGCGTCCAGGACATCAATGATCGCGTACACGGACGACATTACCTCCACTCGCCTCCCGGCTTCAAGAGTTCTTTCGGAGGTTGTAGCCCTGCACTTGAGGGCACCGATGAACGAAGCTGAACGAAAAAGTGGAGCAGCTAGGAAAAAGGGACAGGGCATGGACGGTGGGGACGTGATCTGATTGACACAGGAGCGGGCAGACACGATGATACCGCCGGGAGTACCGAACAAAATGACTATTTCTGCCGATTCTTCTCTACCCAAGGCGCGCGCCGGTAACGGCAAGCTTGTATTGGCCCTCGTCGTGGGTTGTGCCGTGGCGGGGTTCCTCTATTTCGATCTGGGGCGCTATCTGTCCCTGGATGCGCTGAAGGCCAATCGCGATCTGCTGCTTGCATTCACGGAAGCCAACTATTCGACGGCCGTTGCGGTGTATGTGTTGGCCTATTGCACCGTGGTCGGGCTGTCATTGCCGGGTGGCGCGATCATGACCCTCGCCGGAGGATTCCTCTTCGGAAGTGTGTTGGGAACGCTGTATGTGAATGTTGGCGCAACGGTCGGGGCCACACTGGCATTTCTGGTGGCGCGGTATCTGCTACGAGACTGGGTTGAGCAAAAATTCGGAAGCAGGCTCGGAGCTATCCAGGAGGGCTTCGCTCGGAATGCATTTAGCTACCTGCTGACTCTGCGATTGATCCCGCTCTTTCCGTTTTTCTTAGTCAACATGGTGTCGGGATTGACCAGGGTCAAGGTCGGAACTTACGTGGCGGCGACGTCCCTGGGTATCATTCCCGGGAGTTTTGTCTTTGCCTATGCGGGGCGTCAATTGGGAACGATCAATTCGCTCAAGGAAATCGTGTCCCCCAATGTGTTAATCGCGTTTACGCTGTTAGGATTACTCGCGCTGGTCCCCATCCTCTACAAGCGGTTTGCCGGTCAATCGAACTGACCAGCGAGAGACGCCTTTAGCGATAGACCTCGCGCAGGGAGAGAAAGGCCTATTGATGTCATTGATGACAGCCGATAGTCAACACCTCGTTCTGCCGGATGACGAGCACAACCGGAAACTGGTGGGCAATGTGCATCCGTCCAATTGGGTCAATCCTGAACCGGACGGTCGATACAACATCGTCGTGGTCGGAGCCGGAACGGCCGGTTTAATCACGGCAGTGATCGCCGCGGGTGTGGGCGCAAAGGTGGCGCTCATCGAGCGGCACTTGATGGGTGGAGATTGCCTCAATGTCGGCTGCGTGCCCTCCAAGGGAATGATCCGCGCCGCGAACGCCTGGGCACAGGTGCGCAACGCGACGGTGTTCGGCGCCCGCATTCCGGATGGGGCAAGCTACGATTTCGGCGCGGCCATGGCGAGGATGCGGCAGCTGCGGGCCAGAATCAGCCACGTGGATTCCGCACACCGTTATAAGGCACTCGGTGTGGATGTCTATATCGGTCAGGCCCGGTTTGTCGGCGGCGAGACGGTCGTCGTTGAAGGCTCAGCAGGCAACCGGACCTTAGTCTTCGTCAAGGCGGCTGTGTGTACCGGCGCAAGAGCTGCCGCGCCTTCCATCCCGGGATTGGAAGAGGCGGGCTATCTGACCAATGAAACAGTCTTTTCGCTCACGACGCTCCCTGTGCGCGTCGGCGTCATCGGGGCAGGCCCGATCGGGTGCGAATTGGCGCAGGCCTTGGCACGGTTCGGCAGTCGAGTGTCGCTCATTGAGGCGATGCACGGCATCCTTCCGAATGAGGATCGAGATGCGGCGGAATGCGTGCAACAGTCGATGATCCGTGACGGCGTGGCCTTGCTCTGTTGCGGGAAGGATCTCCGGATTGAGAAGGTCCCGGACGGCAAGCGGCTGATCGTCGATTCTCACGGGCAACACCATGATCTGACGGTCGATGAGATTCTGGTGGGTGTGGGCCGCGCGCCCAATGTACAAGGCTTGGGATTGGAAACCGTCGGCGTCGAATTCGATAAGACGGGCGTCACAGTGAACGATCGCCTGCAGACGACGAATCCGCGCATCTATGCCGCTGGAGATGTCTGTTCGCGCTACAAGTTTACCCATGCTGCCGATGCAATGGCGCAGATCGTCATTCAAAACGCCTTGTTTCCCCATCCGTTCGGATTGGGATATGCGAACGTGAATTCGCTCAATATGCCCTGGTGCACCTTTACCGCACCGGAAATTGCCCATGTCGGGTTGTACGAAGCGGAGGCGGTGAAACAGGGACTGAAGGTCGAAACCTATACGCATACGTTTGACGAAGTCGATCGAGCCATTCTCGATGGTGATGAACAAGGGTTTGCCCGTCTTCATATCCAAGCGGGCACCGATACGATTCTCGGGGCCACCATTGTCGGGTCGCACGCCGGGGACTTGATCAGCGAGGTCTCTGTGGCGATGAAGGCCGGCGTCGGCGCTAAGACGATTGCCGGGACAATCCATCCCTATCCGACACGTGCGGAAGTCATCAAGAAGGCGGTCAATCTTTGGCGCAAAGCGCATTTCACCCCGCGCACCAAGTCACTATTGACCACGCTATTTGCCTGGCTGAGGCGATGAGCCATATGAGGCCCGTCGGTCCCATCCTGTGTCTCGTCTTGTTAGGCGCAACGGTGACGGGGATTGCGCAGCCGCCGGCCTTGTTGCCAGTGGGAACGTTTTCCGCCGCAACAGCGGGACCTGCACTGCCGGACGGCTGGCACATGCTGACGTTCAAGAAAATCGAGCGGCATACGCAGTATGACGTCGTGAAAGACCAGGCCATCTCTGTGGTCAGAGCGGTGAGCGAGGCCAGCGCTTCGGGACTGACCAAAGCCGTGACGATCGACCCGCGTGAATATCCGATTGTTCGCTGGCGTTGGAAGATCGAGAATGTGTTGAACAAGAGCGACGTGAGCCGGAAGGATGGTGATGACTATCCGGCGCGGTTGTACATTACCTTTGCCTATGAACCGGATAAAGTGAGTTTCGGAAAAAAGCTCAAATACAAAGCCGGCCAGGCGCTATTCGGCGACATTCCCATCGCCGCGCTCAACTATATCTGGGACAACAAGAGCCCCGTGGGAACCGTGGTGGACAATGCGTTCACGAGTTTTGCCAAGATGATTGTCGTGGAGAGCGGAGCTCGGCGGATCGGTTCGTGGATCGAGGAAGAGCGGAACGTCTATCAGGATTATCTCTCGGCCTTCGCTGAGGAACCGCCCGCGATCAACGGCATCGCGATCATGACCGATACGGATAATACGAAAGAGCGCGCCGTGGCCTATTACGGTGATATCGAGTTTGTTCGCGCGCCGAAATAGCAGGTGTAGATGAATGTGTGACGGACGAGGGAGAGGCCGACCTGTGCAGGGTCGGCCTCTTCGGACACCGGCGAGCTGAGGCGGGTTCGCACTGTCAGCGGGTTACTGAATGGAATTGGCGAAGCCGCCGTGAGTAATCTCAGCCCGAATGGTGTCGCCCACCTTTTTGTGACCTCGAAGCTGTTTAGTGCCTTGTCCCACACGCATCTTCATTTGACTGCCGTCGTACTCCTCGACCGTATAGGTTTCTCCCTGAATATCTTTGACGGTGCCGCCCACGGTCTTCCAAGCCACACCGGGTTTCGAGTCGTACTGGCCCGGCTTGGGAGCAGCCGATTGCTCAGGGACGGAGCCTAAAAGAGACGCCGCTGCAGCCGCGGATGTGGTCGCGGCATGAGGGTGATGCTTGCCCGTCTTTTCCTTTTCTTTTGCCGATGCCGGTTCAGCCACGAAGCTGATCGCAGTTAGGGTGGCCATCGCGATGGCCAGCAATGAAGCCTCAGCGTTGATCCTCATAACAATCCTCCTTCAATCAATGATGACGTCTGCGGGTCGGAGACTCAGCAAGCCTCATGCCTCCGTGATCATGTGGAGAATCACTCGGATTTGTGCCGGTTATGTCCGGTTGGCGTGAGGGGGTTGGACTGGTAGGGGAGGGAAACGCCAACATCTGTTCAATTTTGCTCAGCCCCCTTCTGTGGATTCTTTCCTGACGCATCCTCCGCGGCGGCGATGTGCAACGCGGTGTTGGTGTTCTTGGAAATCAAAAACTCGTTGTCAACGAACCGGCCGCCTTGTACGTTGAAATGAACGGCAGGGCTCTCGCGGGAACCAAGGGAGGATGTATGAAGCAGGTGATTTGGAGTGCGGCTGTGCTGTCGATGTGTGTCCCGTCATTTGTATTGGCGCAGGCGGAGACGCCCAGAATTGATCAGCGGCAGGCGAATCAGGAGCGACGGATTGATCAAGGCATAGCCGGCGGCCAATTAAATGAACGCGAGGCCACTCGTTTGAATAACCAGCAGGAACACATCAACAACATGGAGGACAAGGCCAAGTCCGACGGGGTGGTGACGAAGAAGGAACGCGCCCGGATTAAGCATGCCCAGGATCGTACGTCGCGCCACATCGCTCGCCAGAAGCACGACCGCCAGCAACGATAATATTTCCATCCGGACCGACTTCGGCAGGAACGAAGCATGTTGGTCCGGGTCACGTGGTTGATCTCTGCGCTCGTGCTTGTTGTCGGGTGTCTTCCATGCCGTCCACAGGTCACACTGTGGACGGCATGGTTGTCTCTCACCTCGGATCTCACCGCCACGCCCGGCAGCATCTGGTTCCTGAATTTCACACATCGCGCCTGAATCGATTCGGTCGATCCTGCTAGAATGCCGGCATGGATCTCATCACTACTCACTTGAATGCCGACTTCGACGGATTGGCTTCCATGGTGGCGGCTCGGAAACTATATCCCGGTGCTGTTCTGGTGTTTCCCGGCGGCGCGCAAGAGTCGGTTCGAAACTTTTTAGCCGAGCACGACTTGGGCATCTGCCGCCTCAAGGATGTGGCGTTGGAGCGGGTGCGCCGGTTGATCCTGGTCGATGTTCAAGAGCCCGAGCGGATCGGTCCCTTGAAGGTACTGAGTGTGCGTCAGGACCTGGATGTCCATGTATTTGACCATCATGGAACCGGCGAAGGAGCAGAGATTTCGGCCTGGCCGTCGGTTACGGAACGGCATATCGAACCGGTGGGAGCCACGGTGACGTTGCTGATCGAGCGCCTGAAATCGCAGCAAATCGCACTTACCGCTGCTGAAGCAACGGTGCTGGCAATGGGCTTGTATGAAGAAACAGGCTCGCTGGCCTACCCCTCGACGACGCCGCGGGATTTGGAAGCGGCAGCATGTCTCCTGCGCGCGGGCGCCGATTTGAACCGGGTCGCAGAGAGGCTCAAGCATCCGCTTGATCCGGATCTCATTGCCTTGCTGAACGATCTGCTTCAATCGGGTGAGACCTACTACTTGGAAGGCCGCAAAATCCTTGTCGCCTCGAGCGCCTACGATCGTTATACGGGCGACCTTGCTGAAGCGGTTCAGCGGCTCGCGGAATTGCAAGGCTTTGATGCCGTCATCGTAGCCATTGCGATGGAAGAGAAGGTTCAGATTATCGGACGGAGCCGCAGGCCGGAGATCGACGTGGCCTGGATCGCGCGCGAGTTCGGTGGCGGCGGACATGCCGTGGCAGCCGCCGCCAGCGTCAAGGGCCGTACGCTGGTGGAAGTGCAGGAACAACTGACCCGTCTGCTGACCGAACGGTACCGCCCGACGTTGTTGGCCCGGGATGTGATGACCACGCCGGTCAAGTCGATTGTCGCGGATGCAACGGTGACGGAGGCGGAACGGTCCATGACCACCTACGGTGTCAACGTGCTGCCGGTTCTCGATACGAAAGATCGATACCTCGGCATGATTTCACGGGAGACCGTTCAGAAAGCGCTGTTTCATCGGCTGGGAGAGCAGCGAGTGGGGGATCTGGCCGGCAGCGGACAATACAGCGCGTTGCCCGACACGCCATTCCATGACATCGAGACACGGATGATTGAATTGAATCAACGTTTCGTGCCGGTGTTGTCCGACGGCAAGACGGTCGGCGTCATCACGAGAACCGATCTGCTTCGCAGTTTGCATGATGATGTACTGGCGTCTGCGCGCGGTAAACCGAAATCGTTGATGGGGTTGGAGGCTCCCGGGGGAGTGCGAAAACGGGATCTGAAAGGGCTTTTGCGCGATCGGCTCCCTGCTCGCATATATGACTTGCTGCAGACGTCAGGTGAATTGGGAGAACGGCTGGGCTTGTCCCTCTATGTGGTCGGAGGATTTGTCCGCGATCTGTTGCTCGGCCTCGAGAATCTCGATGTTGATCTGGTCGTCGAGGGGGATGGCATCGCGTTTGCGCGCGCGCTTGCGAAGGCGCGTACAGGCCGCGTCAAGGTGCACGAGCGGTTTGGAACGGCCGTGGTGTTCCTGCCGGACGGGTTTAAGGTGGATGTGGCGACGGCCCGTACCGAGTACTACGAGTATCCGACAGCCTTGCCGACCGTGGAGCAAAGCTCCATCAAGAAGGACCTGTACCGACGCGACTTCACCATCAATACGTTGGCAGTGGCGCTGCGGCCTCGAACGTTCGGTCAACTCATCGATTTTTATGGTGGGCAACGCGATCTGAAAGAGCGTCTGATCCGCGTGCTCCATAGTCTGAGTTTTGTCGAAGATCCGACGCGGGTCTTTCGGGCCATCCGGTTCGAACTGCGATTCGACTTTCATTTGAGTAAAGAAACGTTGGCCCTCATCAAGGGCGCGGTGAAGATGGAACTGTTCCATCGATTATCCGGTCAGCGGCTTTTGGATGAGCTGCGGTTGCTGTTTTCCGAGCGCACTCCCAGGCAGGCGGTCCGCCGGTTGGCCGATCTTGATCTGTTGCGGTTTATTCACCCGACGTTGGCGTGGTCTGTTCGGCTGGATCGACGACTCAGCGACCTGGAAGCGGCGTTGGATTGGTATCGGCTGTCCTGTCTCGATCGGACCATCAACGGATGGGTCGTCTATGCCATGGCTCTCGCGGAGATCATGCCGGATCAAGCCGTCCGCGACATGCTCGAGCGATTTCCCTTCACCGAGGCGGAGCGGGCGGCCATCACTCAGGCGCGATTCCTTACGCAGCCGGTGTGCCGGACGTTGACCCGGCGCGCGCCTCTCCGGCCGTCGGACACGGTCGCTATTTTGGACGGCTTGTCAGAGGAGTGCCTGGTGTTCCTTCTGGCGAAGAACGCCTCTGACACTGCCAAACGGTATCTGTCCCAGTATCTCACCACGTATCGTGACGTAAAGCCGGCCCTCACGGGAAAGGCGCTTCAGGCCCTTGGATTGAAGCCTGGTCCTCTCTACCGCACTATCTTGGAGCGATTGACCGAAGCGCGGTTAAATGGCGAGGTACACAGTGAAGCGGAGGAGCGGGTTCTGGTGAAGGAATTGATCGGGCGACGGCCCTCAACGTCGTAGCTTCGTGCGCGTCGTGATGATGCCACGCAACTGCGATGGCGACAGGTGAGAGAGGGGCGGCATCTGCGCACCCTTGGCGACCGAACGGCAACGAGAGGATTAAGCCAGCGGCTCAACCGGCTCGAGTTCGTCGTGAGTGTCGACGGCACGAGCCTCTTTCCCCATCGCGGCGAGTAGGCCGTCGTAGACGATGCGAGCCGCGTCAGACCATTTGGGATTGAATGGGCGACCAGCGAAAGCGGCCTCAGCCGCTTTTTTCTCATCGTGGGTAATTTGTCGAGGAGTCAGTGTGGTGTCCATACGAATAATAATAGATCGCTTCAGGGCAATGTCAAGGACTCCGCGCCTTGAAGAGCCCCTCTCGTTCGATGGGGCTGCGCGCGAATCACCGGCACCGGTCCACGCAAAGACTCTGCCGTTGAAGGTTTTGTCTCATGAACAGCAGGGGGGAAGGATGCGATCAAGTTCGGCATGGTGTGACCGAAACAGTTCAGATGCCTGCTGTGCGCTGATCATTCGAAACGACAGGCTGTCGCCGGGAGCCAGTTGCGCGGCCAGCGAACGATCCGCGCTGATCATTGTGGCGAGCTTGGCATACCCGCCTGTCGGCTGACAATCTGCCATCAGGAGAATCGGTTGTCGATTCGACGGGACTTGAAGACTTCCGACGCACACCGCTTCGGAAACGATCTCCGCTGAGGCACGATGCGGGAGTTCAGCTCCCTCCAAACGATAGCCCATCCGGTCGGATTCTGTCGTCACTCGGTACGAACTGCTGGTCAACAGTTGAACGGCGTCGTCCGTAAAATAGTCTGATTGCGGGCCCGGCATGACTCGTACGGTGGGGGACTTCGTATACCGCGGCCGATATCGTTCCAGCAGTGAGCGACCAATGGACTGCGCGGCTGTTCGTGGCGCGGGTCCAACGCAGAATTGATCCCATTTCTTCACCGCTCGGCCTGCCAGCCCGCCCAATCCACTCCGCACATGCGTCGAAAGGCTTCCCAGCATCATCGGCCCCGTGATGCCGCCCGCCACCGTGAGATAGGCGCGAGCACCTTGCCGCCGCGTCCCGAACTGTAACCGGCTGCCGGCCTGCATGGCGACCACGGTCCACATGGGAATGGCGAAGCCGTTGGTGGTCGGGGAAAGGTCGGCACCGGTGAGGGCAATCGTGAGGGCCTGCTCGAACAACAGTTCAGGACCGTGGAGCGTGATCTCCAACGCGGCGGCCCGATCCGGATTCCCGAGCAGGCGATTGCCGACCAGGAGCGCCCAAGGGTCCATCGCTCCACTCACCGACACGCCGAATCGCTGGTAACCACATCGGCCGAGATCCTGCACGGTGGTGAAGAGGCCGGGATGCAGCACATGAATCAGCGGTGGTTTAGTCGGCATGATCGAGTCGCCTTACAAAAACTCCGCCATCGGCGAACATCGTTCGCAGTGCATGGGCCAGCCGGACGGCTCCGGGAGTGTCGCCGTGGAGACAGAGCGTATCAATGTCGAGATGAAGGCATGACCCATCGATAGCCGTGATAGTGCCTTCATGCACCAGTGAGTGGGCTCGGGCAAGCACGGTCGATTCATCATGGATCAGGGCAGGGGCGTCAGTCCGGGGTACCAAACGACCGTCGGCCTGGTAGGCTCGATCGGCGAATCCTTCTGCGGCGACCGCCAGCCCATGCGCCGTTCCGGCGGTGAGCAGTTGGGAGCCGGCCAATCCGATCAGGATCAACCGCCGGTTGAGCTGGGCGATACCGGCCGCGACCGCATTTGCAAGCGCCGGATCGCGTGCCGCCATATTGTAGAGGGCTCCATGCGGTTTCACGTGCGAGAGGCGGACGCCTTCCGCTTGAGCGATCGCCATCAACGCAGTCACCTGTGAGAGGATGACGTCCAGCACGAACCCTTGCGACAGCGGCAGTTCGCGACGCCCGCGGAATTCCCGGTCAGGTAACCCGGGATGCGCGCCGATCGCCAGGTCGTACTGTCTGGCCAGCTGAATAGTACTGCGCATCAGTGCGGCGTCGCCTGCATGGCCCCCGCACGCGATATTCACCGATGTCACGTACGGCATGAGACGAGCCTCCACATCCTGTTGCTCAGGCGTTGACGCTTCGCCGAGGTCACAATTCAGATCGATGCTGCGCCTGCGGGTCATGCCTGCTCTCCCGACAGTTGTTGGAATTCTTCCTCTTCGATCGGCACGAACTGTACCTGGTCGCCGGGAGCGAGCAGGAACGGCTTGCGCCTGTGGAGACTGAACAACACGACCGGCGTGCGCCCGATGATGCGCCAGCCGCCCGGGCTGGCTTGGGGATAGATGCCGGTCTGTGAGCCTGCAATGCCTACTGATCCGGCAGCCACATGTTTGCGCGGTGTCGGAAGGCGCGGTGTGGCAAGCGGCGCGGGCACGGTGCCCAGGTAGGGAAATCCGGGACTGAACCCCAGCATAAACACACGATATGTGACGGACGCGTGGAGTTCGCCGGCTTCCTCCGGAGTGAGCCTTGCGTGCCTGGCCACATCGGGCAGATCCGGTCCCGCTGCGCCTCCATACCACACGGGAATGGTGTGTGTGAGGGACGGGCGCGAAGGCGTTGCCGTTGCGTTCATCGTCAATGCGCGAAGGTCTTTCATGATCGTGACGGCATCAGTGAGCAGCGGGTCAAAATAGACTGTGGCGGAGCGGTAGGTAGGGACGATCTCTAGAAGACCTGAAATGCCCGCCTGGTCCACAGCCGCGGTAAAAGCCAACACCAGTTCGTTCGTGCGGAGGTCAATCGTGGCCCCGAACTCCACGGTGACCGCAAACTCGCTGAGTGGGATCATACGAGAGATCATCTGCGCGACTTGTCGGGTGCTGCTTCCAATAAGAACCGAAAGACGTTCATTCCGGTAACGGTCTGCCTTTGGCTTCGGGTGCGAATGGGAGTATGGCGAAGCCGAGCAGGTAGATCAATGCGAGGGTACTGCGGCATTGTTGAACGATCCCAGCCTCGTCACGAGCCGACCGGTGAGATCACAATGGTGCCATCAGCGCTTTGGTGCGGCCGAAATAGTCGGCGGCCAGGCCGAAGCCGATGCCCTCGATGGCCCCCCGATCAGAACAATTCAAAAGACGATGCGGCCCTACCATCCGGTCTGTTCCGCCGCTCGTCGATGCCACGAGGCGGGTCTTCAGGGGACGGATCGCGTGCCGCCACGCTACGGGAGGGTGCGGCGCTGTCAAGGTGAAGCGCGCAAAGCGGACATGCTATAGTCCCTCGCACTATGCCACGTGTCGATTATTATCGCGTTCTCGGAGTGTCGCGGGACATTTCCGATGACGAGATCAAGAAAGCCTACCGAAAGCTCGTTTTCGAGCATCACCCTGATCGCAATCCGAATAACAGCAAGGCTGAAGAGAAGATCCGTGAGATCAACTCGGCTTATGAAGTCCTCGGCGATCCCGAGAGCCGGCGCACCTATGATCGCCTGCATTGGGGCGAGGAAATGCGCCCTGAGACCGTCGATCCGGCGCTGATTCTCGAGGAAATGGAGAAGAAGCTGTTCGATGAGGGGCGAAAGGAAGTGTTCGCCGTCTTGATGAAAATGGTGTCGCGGATCAAATCCGAACTCGCAATCATTCGCGAACGCACGGTTGCGCATCAGGGGTACGATACGTTCAAAGAGCCGATCGTCGAGGCGCGGGGAGCGGAGGTGCTGGACGAATTCGTCACGCCGGAAATGGAGCAACGTAAGCATCGCCTCCTGGAAGTGGCCGTGCAGATGATGGTGTCCCAGTCCGTGGTGGCGCGGGGCGACGAAGGCGGGATACGCGCGCTACGGGGCCGCCTGGAAGACATGTTCCGGAAGGGACGAATCAATGGGTATGCCACGGCGCTGGAACTCTTGTACGAACGCCGGTGAATCGTGGTACAGGGTCATGCGAAGCGTATGAAATGGGCGGTGAGTCCTCCGTATTGCGTTTCGCGTGGTACTGTTCACGCTTCACGCCTGTGAGAGCGGTCCCGACACGAAGCGCCCTCGTTGCATGACTCCTGCGATGCGCTCTTGTTTCAAAAGCAGTCCGATATTTCTGAGGGGGTTGCCGTCCACCACCAACAGATCCGCTTGTTTGCCGGCTTCAATGGTGCCGATTTCTGCCGAGAGGCGCAGCAACCGTGCGGCTGCGGAGGTGCAGGTCATGATCGCATCCATCGGCGTCATACCCAGGGTGACCATCCGCTCCAATTCCTGCGCATTGTCGCCGTGATAATTAAAGGGTGTGCCGGCATCAGTCCCGAGGGCAATCGGCACCCCACGGCGCACGGCGGCGCGGAAACTCTTCTCGTGTTGCCGGACCATGTTTTTTGCCTTTGATCGGGCGCTGTCGGGAATGCCGCAGCCGGTCGGGCAGGCGGCTGTGGTAGCGAGAGCGGATAGTGTCGGAACCATGTAAACGCCGCGCTGGGTCATCAGGCCAGCGGCTTCGTCGTCCATGAGCGTGGCATGTTCGATCGAATGGACCCCGGCGCGCAGGGCGTTCTTCATCCCACTTGCGCCATGAGCATGGGCAGCCACGTGTCGGCCATGGGCGGCGGCGACTTCGACGGCTGCTCTCAATTCTTCCACGGTCATTTGGGCTTCGTCGGGAGAAGTGCCCGGCGTGAGGACTCCGCCTGAGGCGATCACCTTGATCACTTCGGCCCCGGCGGTGAGCTGATCCTGCACGGCGGCCCGCACGGCCTCGATTCCCTGCGCTTCACGCCCGATAAAGCGGGCATGCCCTCCCGGCATGCAGATCGCAAGACCGGCGGCCAGGATGCGGGGCCCCGGCGTCAGTCCCGATTCAATGGCCTGCTTCAGCGCAAACACGGCATGGTCGCGGAAGCCGACATCCCTGACGGTGGTAAATCCGGCCTGCACGGTGCGGCGTGCCAGTTCCGCGGCCTTCAACAACGTCACCGCCGAAGATTCCTGCTCGACGGCTGCCACGACATCGGCTTCAGCCCCCAGGCAAAAGTGGACATGGCAATCGATGAGTCCTGGGAGGATGGTCAGGCCCCGGCCGTCGATACGTCGCGCGCCTCGAGGCAGGCGTATCGTCTGATCCGGTCCGGCGGCTACAATGCGCTCGCCTTCGATCACGACGGTGCCTCGTTCGATCTTGCGGCCGTGGCCGTCGAGGATGCGAATCTGGCGGATGGCGATAGTCATGGCGCCTCGCTGATCGGGATGGTGACGATGACGCCGCCCATGATGTCGTTGAGTTTATAGTCTCGCCGCGGGCTGTTCGCATGCCCGTTGTGGCAGGACACGCAGCTTTCCGACACCGCCCGGTCGGCATAGATGCCTTGGAAGTAGCGGACCCCGCCCTGCTGATAAAATCCCGTAAAGGGTTTCTCCGGCGCCTTCATGACGACTTCCAGGCCGCGCCGTTCAAACTCGCTGTTCGGTCCGTTCCACACATAGATCGGGGTGAGGCTGGCGAGCCGGAAGCTGAGTTTCATGTCTTTCTGCGCAACCAGACGGCCGGATTCGAGGAGAAATTGGGCGGGCAGAGGAAGGCCCTTTTCTTCTTTCCAATGTTCGAGGGCTTCGACCACGCCTTGGGTGTGCAACTTGTCGACGACGTTCTGCGTGTAGTTGGCGCGATTGGCATCGATCACAGCATGGATGAAACTGGTCACCCGTTCGGGTGCGATCATGTCGGCTTTGCGTGATTCCGCCACGGCGAGGGCGATGACCCAGTACGTGATCGCCGCCACGAAGCCGGCTACCCCTGCCATGACGATCCAGAACCCGTTTCGACTCATGCGCCCCTCCTCGCCGACAACTGTGATTGGGTATAGGTTTCGACCGCCGCCTGCACCGCGCGACCGGGCTGATCCAGCCAGTCGTGTTGCGCGAAAATGTCTTCCAAGGCGTTGAGCAGTGTCAGCACGTGGGCCTGCTGGCAGGACTCGCCCATCAGCCCGATCCGCCAGACCCGCCCGCGCAGCGGCCCCAGGCCTCCCCCGATTTCAATTCCGTGTTCCCGCAACAACTGCGACCGCACCAGCGTATCGTCAATTCCTTCGGGCAGGGTGACACAGTTGAGCATGGGGAGTCGATGCGCCGTCGGAGGGAGCGGCCGCAGGCCCAAGGGTTCCAGGCCGGCGAGTAAAGCGTCGCTGTGGAGTTGATGGCGAGTGAATCGCGCCGGCAGTCCTTCCTCGGACACCAGCCGCAGCGCTTCGCAGAGTCCGTAGAGCATCGAGATCGGAGCCGTGTGGTGATAGGCGCGGCTGCGGTCATTCCAATAGTCGGCAATCAACGAGAGGTCAAGGTACCAACTGTGGCAGGGAGTGCGTCGCTGTCGAACGATCTCCATGGCTCGCGGGCTCAGCGTCAAGGGAGCCAGACCCGGCGGACAGCTCAAGCATTTCTGTGTGCCGCTATAGCAGGCATCAATGCCCCACGCGTCGACCTCGACGGGGATGCCTCCGAGCGATGTGACGGTATCGACAATGAGTAAGGCGCCGTGCGCGCGGCAGAGGGCGCCGACCTCTTCGAGAGGCTGCCAGGCGCCGGTCGATGTTTCCGCATGCACCAATACCACCGCTTTGACGGGGCCGCCTCGGGATAATGCGTCGTGCACGGCGTCCACAGGAATGATGCGCCCCCAGGGCGCTTCGATACGTAGCGGGATACCGCCGGTTCGTTCGATCATCGTCGCCAGTCGTGAACCGAAGACACCGTTGACGCCCACGATCGCGCGGTCTCCGGGCTCGATGAGATTGGCGATCACAGCCTCCATGCCTGCCGAACCGGTCCCGGGGAGGGCAATAGTGAATTCGTTCTCCGTCTGGAATAGGGCGCGGAGCGAGGCTTGAATGGTATTCATCAGGGTCAGGAAGAGTGGGTCTAGATGGCCGATCAGTGGCTGCGACAGGGCATGGAGCACGCGCGCATGCACCAGGCTCGGGCCGGGGCCCATGAGCAATCGATGCGGAGGAACAAATTCGTGATCGTGAGAGGGAAGGCTCATGGTTGAAACCGTTCGTGTCCGCTCGTCAGGCGAGGTCTGACCGTCCATGGGAAAAAGCCTGCCATGACGAGTGGCGTAGTATAACGAAACCGGAAGGGATTCAGCCATGGGATTGTGGCGAGATCCAACCGGCCGACGCCGCGAGAGGCTCTCCAGTTTCACCGCTCTGAAGCCGGTGGTATACTCCGGCGCGCCTTACCCTTGGAGGTCTCGTGGACGCTGACGCATCAACCGGGCCGGTCTCGCATGCATCTCCCTCTCCCGCGCCCTGCGTCGGGGCGCCGCCTCCGCCACATGCGTACAATCCCGGGTTTTCCCGCGCGGTCACGTTGTTGTCTGCCGTGGTCCTGTCGGCCTCGATTGCGGTCGTGGCCTGGTTATCGTTCGATATCCCGAGGGTGGAGCGGGTCGCCGATCCTGGGCGGGCGCTGAGTCACATGGTCGGTCGCCTGATGGATCAGGCAGACGGCGTGAAGTCGCTGCCGGTGTGGGAACAATTTCTGTATGACCTCACGATGGGGAGCGATGCGAACGATCGGGCGCAGGCCATCGAGTGGTATCGCGAATTGGCCGACGAATCGTCCGATCCGTTTGTCGATCTACACCTGACCATCTTGGAGGGCGAGGCGGGGCATCTTTCGGAGGTGCGGCAAAGCATCTCGCGATGGGCGCGGCAATCCGCTCCCTATCCGTTGTTCGCGCGACTGTTGCAGGCTGGATACGTGGATGCGCATGTGGCACGCAGCGCGGGGTTCGATCTGCAAGCCTCTCTGGCGGAACAGCCGGTCTCCGGCTGGTTCTACAGCCGACTGGCGGCTCGTATTGCCGAACGGGCGGGAGATCGCCCGCTGCTCGTCACGATTGAGACTGCCGACCAGCAACGTATCGAAGCACTGGTTTGGCGCTCACGGGCGTTCGCCCTGCTCGAGCTGAGCCTCATGGTCGTCGGGGGTGTCGTCTTGATGATGTGGGTGCGGCGAGGCCCAGGCGCGGCCATGTTTCGGGTGGGATCCGCCGAGCTCCCGCCCTTGTGGGCAGGGCGTCTGGGGGCCGGGGTGTTGCTTCGCGGGGGCGCTGTTGGCGCATTGTTGACGGTGGCGTTTCTCTTTGCCGCCGGAGACGTGCCCTCTTTGCGGGTCGTCGCGGTGCCACTGTCGAACCTGCCGCTGCTGGCGTTGGCCTATTATCACCTGCTCCGGCCCCAGCGGCAGACCTTCTGGCGAGGATTGGGGCTGAGCCTTGAGCCTCGTCATCTGGGACAATTGGGATTGGCGGTGCTCGCCGTTGTGTCAGCCGGTCTTGTCGGAGAGTGGGTGTTGGGCCGCATTGCGGAACCGCTGAATTTGATCAGTCATTGGACTGAATGGTTCGACGCCGACCTCGTATGGGGCTCGCCTCCGACTCTGATCGTCAGCTTGATGGAATATGTGATTTTTGCGCCGGTGTTTGAAGAGTTGGCCTTCCGCGGACTGTTATTCGGCGTCTTCCGGCGGCGATTCCAATGGGGCACCGCAGCCATGCTGAGCGCGGCGTTGTTTGCCATTGCTCACGGCTACGGATTGATCGGATTCTTGAGCGTCTTTTGGAGCGGCGTGATATGGGCGTGGGCCTATGAGCGGACGGGCAGTTTGTGGCCGGGCATGATCGGGCATGCCGTCAACAATCTGCTGGTCTGTCTCAGCGTGATGGCGTTGCTGCGGCCCTGAGAGGCGGTGTTCGTGCCTGACGATTGCGGTGTGCCGGACCTGCAGGTGATAGGTTGTGGGAACGGCGGTTACACCCGCCGGTGAGCCGTGACGATGAGAATTTGCGCGGGCCGCTTGCTGATGTTTCGCCAGCAGTGCCGGTTGCCTGCAGGAATCCCGGCGGCATCCCCCCGCTTGAGATGGTGCACTTCCTCTTCCAGGGTCAATTCCAACGTTCCCATAAGCAGGACCGCGAGTTGCTCTGCCTGCCGTGCGTAAGGTTTATGCCCGCTGGCGCCGCCTGGCTGAATCGTAATCACCATGGGCTCGAACTGACTGTCCTTGTTGAACGGGCCCAGCGCTTCGATTTTTGCGCGAGACCATTCGCTTTGGACAACCGGTCGCGCATCTGATCGGATGACGGCCGGTGGAGTAGGGTCGATGGCCCGAAAGAATTCCCCCAGGGTGACTCCCAACGCGGAAGCAATTTTTTCGGTGGAGGCAATGGACGGTGAAGCCTGGCGTAACTCGACCTGAGAGATGAAGCTTGGAGAGAACCCGCATTTATCGGCGAGTGTTCGCACCGAAAGATGATGCGCTTTGCGGAGCCGCCGGACAATGTCGCCGACGTGCACTTCGGTTTTTGCCGGGGATGGTTGAATGCGTTTGGCAGGCTTCTTTGCGATGTCGGTCATCACTCGCTCGTTGGTCACACCACACAAGGCCGAACGCACACAACCGCTTTTTTACCTGTGTAACACGTTTCCGTGAGGAGTCTCAAGGAAGGAGTCACTTTCCGCGCCTCCGCCTCCCGCAGCCGTATCGCCGCCCCTAGGGAATTCCCCAGCTTTCCAGATCTCGTGAATCAGGCTAAAGAAGGTGTCCAGTATTACTGGACATATGTTGCGGGTGTGAATTTAATTTATGGTGCTGCCGGTCGTTCATGCGGCCTGCGCTGAAACAGAAACCACCGGCATATCCAGGTGCGAAGCATGGAAGGCGGTGATTGTTGAAAGACAAGGCGACAGGGTTGACGTTGGGGATATTTCTGTGCGGATGCGTTGTGTTATGGCTGACGGGGGTGACCAGCACCAAACATCTCGTGGACAACCTCGTCACCGGTTATCTGCTGTCTTGGGGCCTGTATGCCCTGCTCTCTGATCTGCCGCGCAAAGAGATTCAGGGACGGTTCGTGCTGATGACTCTGTGCGGGATCGTCGTGTTGGGGATGGCCGAATTGCTGGGCGTTGCGGGACTCGTCAATTACCAAGTTCTTTTCGGTACCCACGGACGTGAATGGTTCGATCGTTCCGGGTATGTCCGTGATCCGGAACTCGGCTACCGGCGTGAAGCGCATTATCAGGAACGGGGGTCCTTTGTGCGAGGGAACATCGGTGAGGCGCTCTGTCTTCCGGCACATCCGCCGGCGTCGTTCGACCTCCGGTATGACCATCGTGGATTTCGAAACGATACGGATATGGACCGGGCGGACGTCGTCGTCATCGGTGATTCCTATGTTGAATCGCCCATGCTGCCAGGCGCCAGTCTACTGACGACGCAATTAAGCCATCGGTTGCGCACGTCTGTGGCGAATTTAGGGATCAGCGGATATGGACCGGAGCAGGAACTCGTCGTGCTGAAGCGGTATGCGCTGGCCCTCCAGCCCAAGACGATTGTGTGGGTATTTTTTGAGGGGAACGATCTCTATCAATTAGCCCCGGAAGATCAGGAGGTGAGTGACGCCTCCGATATCACGGCTGCGCACGACGAGTATTGGATGCGGTCGTTGACGAGAAATCTTCTTCTCCTCTCACGTAAAGCGGCGCAAGGATGCGTCCCACATCCCGATTATCTGCGACTTCGTGGAAGGTTTCAGGATACGGAGGGCAAGGAAACTCTGCTGTATTTCTGGGAGAAGCTCGGAGCGTTGAAGGCCACGGACAGATTGCGCCTCGAGCGGCTGCGATCGATTTTGGCCGAAGCCTCTCAGGTGAGCCGCCAACAAGGCATTCGCCTCGTGGTGGCGTTTGCGCCGGTGAAGCATCGAGTGCACCAGGGGTTGGACAATTTCGAGCCCCTGACAGAGGAGATGCGGGAATGGCCGCTCAACGATCTGCCTGCCGAAGTCGCGTCGATGCTGAAAGGACTCGTGCCGGAGGCCGAGTTCCTCGATTTGACTCCGCCTCTCCGCGAAGCCGCCGCACAGGGCGTGTTGACCTATCTTCCCGATGATACGCATTGGACGGCGGAAGGGCAGCGCGTGGCCGGGGAGGCCATCCATCATCTGCTGGCCGGTAGTCCTACTCGCCTGGCCCAACAATGAGGCCGTGCTTAGTGGGAGTTCCTGCCTACTTCCTGCTGGAGCGTTGCGAGCGTGCGGTAGAGGTCGGGATGCCGGAGTGTGTAGCCTAATTCTTCGAGCGCTTTGCGGCTGCTGATCCGTTTTCCTGGTTGGCTGGGGAAAGCTTCCTGCGGACTCACAATGCCCCATCGAGTCGACACTTCCGCGCAAATGTCGGCCCATCGGCGCGGATGCCCGTCGCTGATATTGTACAGGTCTCCCGCGCGTCCGGTTTGCAGGGCTCGAAGACAGAGCGCGGCCAGATCCTCGACATGAATCAAGTTCACGAATTTCTTCGTCGGGCCGACACGCCCTTGCCGGATCCACTCCACCGGATTGCGATTCGGTCCATAAATTCCGGCCACGCGGAGGATGATGGCACCCTGTTGTGTCCGGAGGTATTCCTCGCCTTGCACGCGGGGAAGATCGGCATTGACGGGGCTGGCCTCGTCGATCCACGGCGGCCAGTCCGTCAGAGGCTCATCGCCTCGATCGTAGGCCGACGTGCTCCCTAACACCACCAACCGACGGGAATGGCGACAGGCGTATGTGGCGAAGGCCCGGACCTGTTCAAGAGGAACGGCCGGAAACGTCCAGATCAGGTCGGCTTCGAGCGGCAACGCAGACCACGTGGACGGATGATCCAGATCGAACTGGATGCGGGCGGTTTGGGCCAGGTCGTTGAGGCGTTGCTCCGGCCGGCGGCTGCCGGCCAGAATGGGGAGCGATTGTTCACGGGCCAACTTCCGGATCCAGCGGCCGGTATACCCGGTTCCGAGAATGACAATGGGGCGAGGGGCGGACATCCGGGCATCATACCCGAACCGCCGGTGCGTTTGCTGCTGCCGGTCGGAGCCTATTCTGGTTCTAGTCTCCGGACAGAGTCGCGTGCTAAAATCCGGCCCCGATGGCGCCTTTCAACTTACGTCAGGACGAGACGGGTGAGATGCTCGGCCGGCCGACCGATGCCAAGGCGCAGCAGCGCCAGCGGCTCCTGGTCGGACTCGCCGGTCTGCTGGCCGGTCTCTTTTTTGTGCTGGATCTTCAGTTGCCGCTAGGCGTGGCGAACGCGGTGCTCTACAGCGCGGTCGTGCTCCTGTCGTCCGCCAGCCACTACCGATGGTTGCCGATTGCCACCGCCACGGCGTGCTCATTGTTGACGATCATTGCCGCTCCCTTCAGTCCCAGGATTCCCAATCTTCCCCCATGGTTTGAATGGGTCAATCACCTGTTCAGTCTCTTCGGCGTATGGGCGCCGGTGGTGTTTGTCTATCAGCGTCGCCGAACGGAACGACTTCTAGAGCAAATCAACGAGCGGCTGGAGCGAGGGGTAGAAGGGCGGACAGCAGATCTGGCCGCCAGCCGCCTGGCGTTGGAGCGGAGCGAGGAGCAGTTGCATACGCTGACCGGCCGGATTCTCACGGCCCAGGAAGAGGAACGTCGGCGGATTGCCCGGGATCTCCATGATGATGTCAATCAGCGCCTGGCGCTGCTTATGCTGGAGCTTCAGAGCGTGGACCGGCAGATCGGAGTCTCGCCTGCGACAGCTCAAGACAGTGTGCGCAATGTGCTGAAGGGGTTGGAAGCGCTTTCCGACGACGTACGGTACATGGCCTATCGCTTCCATCCCTCTATCCTCGATGATCTTGGCCTGAAGGCGGCTTTGCAGCGCCTCCTGGATGACTTTTCCGCTCGAACGGGCGTCAAAGCCCTGTTCGTCCATCAACCCCTTGACCACCAACTCGACAAAACGGCTTCGACGGCGCTGTATCGCGTCGTCCAAGAGAGCCTGTCCAATATTGCCCGTCATGCGAAAGCGACCCGGGTGGAAGTAGAGGTCACGGTTGAAGAAGAGGGGGTGGTCGTGGTGGTACGCGATGACGGCAAGGGGTTCGATCAGCTGACGGTGGAACGATGTGAGGGCGGGCTGGGTCTGTTGAATATGCGCGAACGTCTCCTGTCGGTGCAGGGCACGTGCGAAGTCGAGTCCAGTCCGGGGAAGGGAACGACCGTATCAATGTACGTACCGCTTGGACGGGTGGCGATATGACGCTTCCGCGCGTATTGTTGGCAGACGACCATACCCTCGTCCTGGAGGGATTTCGGCGCTTGCTGGATGATCAGTGCGAACTGGTCGGCACGGTGGGCGACGGGCGAGCACTGTTGGAAGCGGTGGCGCAGTTAAAGCCGGATATTGTCATTTTGGACATCTCGATGCCGGTGCTGAACGGCATTGATGCGGCCCGCGTGATGAAGGTCAAGTTTCCGCAGGTCAAAGTGGTATTTATCACCATGCATGCCGATCCAGCCTATGTGCGCGCAGCCTTTGAGGCCGGCGCCTCCGCCTACCTGCTCAAGCGTTGTGTGGGCGAGGAATTAGCCCAAGCGATCCGGGCCGTCCGGAGCGGCAATTTCTATGTGACCCCTCTCGTGACGAAGGAAGTGGTGGAAAGCATGCTCCGCGGGGTGGATGGAGGCGCCCCATCCGGCCCTGAACTTACCACCCGTCAACGCGAAGTATTGCAGCTCCTGGCCGAAGGCCATACGGTGAAGGACATTGCCGGTACTCTCAAGATTTCTCCTCGCACGGTTGAATTCCACAAGGGGCAAATCATGGAACAGCTCAACCTGCACACCACCGTCGAACTCGTGAAATATGCTCTAGCGCAGGGCCTCACCAGTCAGACCTGATCCGCTTCTCGGATCCCCCCGCGTCTTCCCTGAATACCAGTATTTCATCTAGTATTTTTTTAGCGCATAACCTCGTCTTGTTACGCGTGTGGTTTACCCTTCACTTCCCTACTATACGCATCCATTTTCTAAGCAGAGACTCGTAGGACTATGAGAAAAAAGATTTCCCGTCCCCGTGTGCTGATCGGTGATTCCTCCCGCTCCATGTTGGCATTTCTCGAGATTCTCTTGGAGTCTCACTTTGACGTCGTTGGCTCGGAAACCGAGGGGGAAGCCTTGGTCCTGGCGGCAAAACGTCTTGCCCCTGAGTTGGTCATCCTGGATTTTTCCCTCTCGTTTCTCGACGGCCTGTCCGTGGGCCGGCAGCTTCAGGAGGCGTTGCCGGACAGTAGGGTCGTGTTTTTTTCCTCCCACGAAGAGGCCGCGTATGTGACGGCAGCTTTTGAAGTCGGCGCGATGGGGTATTTGGTCAAACACCGGACGGTGGACCCCGGCCATTATTTGCGTCGGGTGCTGGATGGTGAGCGAGTCTGTTGTCCGGACGATTTATACAAGCGGGTAGGGCGCCCGAAGAAAAAGTAGCGGCCGCATGCATGCACGCACTCAGATTCGCGCAAAAGGAGACCGACGATGGTCCGAGTCGTACCGATGTGTGAGTTGTGCCGCAGGGTTTGTGACGATGGATTTTCCCCCAGGGGAACGAATTGTTGGGTCGATTTCCCGAGTTACCTGGCGCGGCATGTGGTGTCGCCAACCCAGGTGCGGTTTTCGAGAAACTACTGCAGTGAATGCCGGTTGTCGTATGACATTTTGAAAACCTATGGGGAACAATGAGGTCGGCCTGGCCTGCTGAACCGGCAGGGTCTCGGCGCTCTCCGCACGGCCGCCCATTCCGTAGAGGTTCCCACCTTCGGCGCCTGCCACTCCAGCCACCGTACAGCGCAACGAGCCGAACGCATGTTCTGCCGGTGGCGGTTGTGTTACGATCGTCCGATGATACCGGCTCTTCCCTTTCATCCCATCATCGCTGAATGGTTCACCGCAAAATTTACGGTCGCGACTGACGTGCAACAGCAGGCCTGGCCTGAGATCCAGTCCGGGCGTGATCTGCTGATTTCCGCCCCGACCGGGTCAGGAAAGACCCTGGCAGCGTTTCTGTCTTGTATCGACCGGCTGTTTCAGCAGGCGCTGCGCTGCGACCTGCGTGACGAAACACAAATCCTCTATGTCTCGCCCCTTAAAGCGCTCAGCAACGATGTGCAAAAAAACCTGCAGCAACCGCTTCTCGAGATTGGTCAGGCGGCCCTCTCCGCGGGACTGCTGTTGCCCGACCTGCGGGTCATCGTACGGACCGGCGACACGCCGATGACCGAGCGGCAGCAGATGCTGCGGCGTCCGCCGCATATCCTGATTACCACGCCTGAATCCCTGTTCATTCTGCTGACCGCGGAAAAGAGTCGGGCGATGCTGAAGACGGTGCGCACGGTCATTGTCGATGAGGTCCATGCCGTCGCTCCGAACAAGCGAGGGGCGCATTTGGCCCTGTCATTGGAGCGTGTGGCGGCGCTGGCCGGTGGCGTCGTTCAGCGGATCGGCTTGTCTGCTACCCAACGTCCGATTGAGCGGATGGGACACTTCTTAGTGGGGAACCGGTCGACCTCTCCAGTGACACGGCATGAGGAAATCGCAGACGGGCGTTCAGGCGACGCCATGCCGGTGGCGAACGAGGTAGCGATCATCGATGTCGGCCATCGCCGCGACATGGATCTGGCGGTCGAAGTCCCGAAGGATGAGCTCGGTCCCGTAGCGACGAATGCGATCTGGAGCGATATCTACGATCGGATTGCCGCGCTGGTCGACGCGCATCGCTCCACGCTGGTCTTCGTGAATACGCGCCGCCTGGCCGAGCGGGTCTCGCACTACTTGGAAGAGCGGCTGCGCCATCTGGGTGAAGGTGTCGTGGCGGCCCACCACGGGAGCTTGTCGCGGGAAATTCGCCTGTCGGCGGAAGATCGATTGAAGACCGGGGCCGTGCGAGTGGTCGTCGCGACGGCCTCGCTGGAACTCGGCATCGATGTCGGAACGGTCGATCTGGTCTGCCAAATTGGATCACCCCGGTCCATCGCGACTTGTTTACAGCGTGTCGGCCGGGCCGGCCATTGGGTGCATGCCATCCCGAAAGGCCGCCTCTTTGCCACCACACGCGACGAGTTGATCGAATGTGCCGCGCTGATCCGCTCGATCAGAGCCGGTGTGTTGGACCACATTGAGGTGCCGCCCGCGCCGCTTGATGTCCTGGCGCAACAGATCGTCGCGGCGGCGGCCACCCAGGCCTGGGACGAGACGGCATTGTATGAGTTGTGCCGCAAGGCCATGCCCTTTCGCGACCTGAGCCGTGAGACGTTCGATGCGGTGGTCGCCATGCTGGCCGACGGATACGCGACCAGCCGGGGCCGGGGGCGAGCCTATCTGCATCACGACCGTATCAACCGTCAGATCCGCGGGCGTCGCGGGGCCAGATTAGCCGCCATTACCTCCGGCGGCGCCATTCCCGATACCGCCAATTATGCCGTGATTGCCGAACCGGACGGCACGGTGGTGGGATCCGTCGATGAAGACTTCGCCGTCGAGAGTCTGGCGGGAGACATTATCCTATTGGGGAACACGTCTTGGCGCATCAAGGGTGTCGAAACCGGCAAGATGCGTGTCGAAGATGCGCAGGGTGCGCCGCCGACTATTCCGTTCTGGCGCGGCGAAGCGCCGGCGCGCACGGCGGATTTGTCTGCGGAAGTGGCGCGCCTCCGAGCCGATCTCGATCAACGTCTCGATCCAACTGTACCGGAGCCTCCTCCTTCCGCGCCGCCCGTGCAATGGCTCAAGCAGGAATGCGGTCTCGATCAGCGGGGGGCGGAACAGGCGGTTCACTATATCCTGGCCGGGAAGTCCGTTCTGGGGACGGTGCCCACGCAACATACGATCGTGGCGGAACGATTCTTCGATGAAAGCGGAGGCATGCAGCTGGTCATTCATGCTCCGTTCGGCGGCAGGGTGAATCGCGCCTGGGGGCTGGCCCTGCGGAAACGCTTTTGTGTGACCTTCGATTTTGAATTGCAAGCCGCCGCGACGGATGAAGGGATCGTGCTGTCGCTGGGCGAAAAGCACAGTTTCCCGCTCGAGACGGTCTTCGCCTTTCTGAACGTCAAGACTCTGCGTGAGGTGTTGACCCAGGCCGTGCTGCAGGCGCCGATGTTCATGACGCGGTGGCGGTGGAATGCGTCGCGAGCCTTGGCGTTGCTCCGGTTTGCCGGAGGAAAGCGGGTGCCGCCTCAGATTCAACGTATGCGCGCCGAAGATCTCCTGGCTGCCGTGTTCCCCGATGCCATTGCCTGCCAGGACAATTTCCAAGGGGAACGTACGGAACGTCAGATCCCTGACCATCCGTTGGCGCAGGAAACGATCCGGGATTGTCTGACGGAAGCGATGGACATCGACGGGTTGGCAGCGGTGCTGAATCGCATCGAGTCGGGCGCGATTGCCTGCGTCGCCGTCGATACCCCGATGCCGTCCGCTTTCTGCCACGAGATCTTAAACGCCAATCCCTATGCGTATCTCGACGATGCGCCGCTTGAAGAACGCCGGGCACGGGCCGTGGATATGCGACGTACGCTCCCAGCCGCGCTGGCTGGTGAGATGGGCGCGTTGGACCAGTCGGCCATCGATCAAGTCAGAGAAGAATCCTGGCCCGATGTGCGTGATGCGGAGGAATTGCACGATGCGCTGCTGACGCTCGGCTGGGTGCCCTGCGCCTGTATGCCGGGGTGGGACCTGCTGGTGCCGAGGCTCGAGACCACAGGCCGGATTGCCACGCTGTGGCAGGGCGACAGCAAACGGGGATGGTTGGCCGCGGAGAATCATCACTACGGGGGCCTGCTATTTCCGGATGCCCGGATCGATCCGGAGTCGGCACCGACCCAGGAGATCGCGCTGGAACGGGAAGACGTGTTGCAGCGCATTGTCTTAGGGTGGATGGAAAGTGTGGGGCCAGTCACGTCCGCCGATCTGGCTGAGCGCCTGGACCTGGCCGTGCAGGATATCGATGGGGCGATGGTAAGACTCGAAGCGCAAGGCCACGTCCTGCGAGGGCGGTTTTCAACGCAGTCCTCACACATCACGGATGGGGAGGTGGAGTGGTGTCATCGACGCCTGTTGGCCAGAATTCACCGTCTCACGGTGGGTCGACTCCGCAAGGAGATTGAACCCGTCACTGCTGCCGAGTTCATGCGGTTTCTATTCCAGTGGCAGCACGCGTCACCGGGGGCGCGTCTCCATGGAGAGGCCGGACTACTCGAGGTGGCGAAACAGCTCGGAGGATTCGAGGCCGCCGCATCGGCCTGGGAAGCGCAGATTCTTCGGATTCGTCTGGCGAAGTATCAGCCGGAATGGCTGGACCGGCTCTGTTTGGGCGGCGCGCTGATGTGGGGACGTGTCACGCCGCATCCACGGCTCATGCAGGAGCTTACGGTGTTGCCGGGACGGCGCGTGGTGCCGACGCGGGTCGCGCCCGTCAGTCTCTTTGCGCGAGAAGACGCTGCGGTCCTGCTGGAGGCGGCCGGAGAGGATTTGGCACGACTGGATCTTTCCTCCAAACTCAGCCCCTCGGCTCAGGCCATTTGCCGTTGTCTGCAGGAGCGTGGTGCGAGCTTTTTCAGCGAGCTGCTGCACGGTACTCGTTTGTTGGCGTCGGAAGTGGAGGACGGGCTTTGGGAATTGGTCGCGGCCGGGCTGGTCACGGCCGATGGATTCGACAATCTGCGAGCGCTCATCGATCCCCGGCGACGTCGCGCGGAGGCGTCCGATCGGAACCGCCGACCCCGCCACGTCGGCGGACGCTGGTCGCTCCTGAGGCCCGCCATCGGACAATCGCAGGGCGATCGTCAGTCCTTGGCGGACTTGCGATCACCGTCTTCGCCCGCTCATGTTTTTGGTGCTTCACAAACGGCGCAGGCGACGGAACGTATTGCGCGGCAACTGCTGCAGCGATATGGCGTGGTATTCCGAGACCTGTTGGCACGTGAATCGATCGTGCCTTCCTGGCGGGATCTGTTGATCTGTTACCGGCGTCTGGAATCGACGGGAGAGTTGCGTGGGGGGCGGTTCGTCAGCGGGTTCACGGGAGAACAGTTCGCTTTGCCGGAGGCGTTGGAAGCCTTGCGGGCATTGAAAAAGCGTCCCGGCACCGCCACTCAGCAGGAGATCAAAATTTCAGCGGCTGACCCCTTGAACTTGGCCGGGATCATTCTTCCGGGACCTCGTATCGCGGCTGTCCCATCGAACTTTGTGGTATTTCGCGAGGGCGTCGTCATCCGCACCGTGACCGGGCGAAGTGCGAAGGATCGGCAGGAGCCGCCGATCCTCCAAGTGGCACAACGGGACGTGCGATCCTAATCAGATCAGCGGCGCAGGAATAGCGAGTAAGGGGCATCGCGCACCGCGCAAGACCCGTTCCGTGGTGCTGCCGCGCAGCATATCGAGCAAGCTGTCCTGCCCTTTGGTCGCCATCACAATCAAATCCACATCGAACTCGGCGCCTGCCGCGAGAATCCATTCGACGGGATCGCCTTTTCCAAACAACTGATTCCAGGACCAGTCCGCCTTCTGCGGAAGTGCCAGCGCTTCAACATCGCCTTCCGCACCTGCATGGATAAGGGTCATCGTGACCGGTGGCGCGCTCAGTTGAGAAACCAACACGGTCGCGGCATCGATGGCTGGTTGAGACGACGGGTGGCTTGAGATCGGCAGAAGCACCCGATGCAGCGAGGTGTCGCCGGTGGTGCGAGAGACAAATCCTGCCACGTTGGACGGCACGAACAGCGTGGTGACATGCATTTCGCGTGAAACGGGTTCCGCGACCGCATGATGGATCCATCCGGCAAATCCCTCGTGTTTGTGTGTGGCCAGGACCATGAGATCGGTCGGCGCGGCGGTCAGATGATGCATGATGGCCTGCTTGGCATCGGCGGCCAGGGCGCGAACCTTTCTGATCCGGATGCCGAGCGTGGTCACATCGCTTTTCGAACTGGATTCCGGGAGGAGTCCCCATTGCGCGAGCGTCGGCCGGATGCGGGGAAAATCTTCGAACCCTTCCGGCGAGACGTCAGGGTCCACATGCATGATGGTCAGTTCGGCGCGAAAGACCAACGCCAGTTTGAGCGCATGGACGAATGCCACCTGACTGTCCTGCGAAAAATCCGTAGGGTGAAAGATCCGATGGATCGCGAGGGGATTGCGCGGCGCGTTCATATCCTTATCGAACTCCGGTGAGGTGCGGTGTGTCGTGATTGTCCGGTGATCGGGCTCTGCGTCAGCGGTGCGCGGCTTGTAAGGCCTTGACCAGTTCCGTGGCCGACAACGAGCCGGCTTGGCTCCAGCGGCTGAAGGCAGCTTGCGCCGCCGGTTGAAACGCCGCTGCCTCCGATAGATCGGCGAGCGCATCCAACGACGCGAGATATTCGCCGTGACCCCGCGCCGCATCAGCTTCCACGTTCTCTGCATTGTAGGCGGTGAAGGCGGCCATCTTGTGCTCAGATTTCAGCAGGCCGTCTTCATTCCACCAGATACGCCCGGACGTGGTGCCGGTGATATTCGAGGTGGTGTCGGTGGTCTCTTTGAACGTGGCTTTGAAGGAACAGGCTGACAGTAACGCCAGGAGTGAAAGTCCGCTGACTGCGGCGATGAGCGAGCGACGAGTCCCTGTCATACGTAGTGCTCCTTTCATGCGGCGATATGGAGGTGATGGGGGCCGACTATAGCATAGTCGGCACGGAAATGAGCCTAGGACGGTGCCTGTTCTAACGGACCAGGAGGTCTGTTCGTTGGAGGTAACGGTTGACAATATCCCCAGGCATCAGCACAATCGCCGGGTCCTTGATGGGGCACGAATTCGGGCGAGGCGGCCTGGTCGCTGTGATGAGCCAGGAGCAGACGCACCCCGGTATTACAAGGAGGGCTGACGATGAAGGTAAGTATGGGGCTGTGTGCGATGGCGGGAATTCTCTGCGCGGCGCCGACGGTGCGAGCAGAGGCGGTCCCTCTGAAGCCGGGTGAGTATCAGGTGACGGCGGTGACCGAAAGCAGCAGCGGCGAGGCGGGCAAGCCGGACACCCATACCCGATGCGTGAAGGAGGAACACCTGGCCAATCCCGATGCGGTGTTTAATTATTATGCTTTAAACGGATTCAAACCCAATCCGGCGAACAAGGTCATGAACGTGTCGATGCATGGCGGGACGGTCAGTTACGATATTGAAGGCGTCTACGCGATCACCCGCGTGGAAGGCACGGTTTCCAACACCGGTTTTTCTGTCGTCCGCAAAGCGACGCCCAAAGGCGACAAGGCCTTGTCGGTGACGATGAAGGTGGACGGCAAACGCACGGGCGATTGCGCCACGAAGTAATTCCTGCCCGATATCGAATCTGAGGACAGAGAGGGTGGCGTTTCGGAGGCCGGCTATTCCGGCCTCCGATTTCTGTCCGCTGCTAGTTATTCCACAACCGCTGATACCATTTCTTCTCCCCATCCGCCGGCAGTGATGCCAAGTTCATGGTGTTGCGGATCTCGCTGATATTCCAACCGGTCAGTGAGGCCAGGGTCTGGGCCTCGCGTTCGTGCCGCTCCCGCAATTGTTGGCGGTAAGCCGTCGCGGCCGCGCAGTCGTCGGTCCCGGTCCACGGGTGGCGCAAGATATAGCGCGCCTGGAAATTGCCGCGGTCCGATGTCTCCTGGAACATCAGATCTTCAGGAAAATGCGCGGCGTCGTAGCGGACGTGCAATCTGGTCAGAAAGACGTTGTGCGCCATCGGCCTGCCTTTCCCCATCCGGCCGGTGCTTTCCTGCCAAAACACCCCGAGACTGCGCAACTCTTCGGCCGACAAGGGATCAGCCGCGCAGGGATCACACCAGTTCATATCCCAGGCATATTCCATGAAAACGCCGCGCTCGTGTTCGCGCTTCACCTGTTGGCTGAAGAGGTCGCGGTAGAAGGAGCCGAACGTATCCTTCACGTAGAGCGGGATCTCCTGCGCGTCCGGCAACCGCACCGTCCGGTAGTTCGTGGTTTCGACGCGGCCCTGCTTCGTGAGGAAATAGACGAATAATTCCTGCGCGCCGTCGGCGTTGACCGTGCCGAGCCGGATGGGCAGCATGAACTTGGGCGATTCAAACGCGATTTGCAGCGGGCGGAGGTGCGTCAGGCCGAGCTTAGTCTGTTCTCCCAGGTTCACCTTCGCGACGAAGAATTTCATGCCCTGTTTGAGATAACTCTGCAGGACTGCCGACGCGCCTTGTGGGATGCGGTAGCCGTTCTCGGTCAGCCAGATTTCCAAGCCGCTGCTTTCCTTGCCGGAGAGGATGAGGATGTCGTATTCACCGACCGTATACTGTGCCTCCACCGTCACGCCCAGGGCCTTGTCGCGCTCACGCGGAGCGGCCGCCGGCGCCACGTTCTTCATGGCGTCCATGCTGCGGCGTTCCATCAGCTCGTAGCGGAGGCAGGGATTCTGGTCGAAGTATTCCACCAGCCGAGGCGCCGAGTAATCGGCCAGATGTTTCAGCAGGGCCGGATCGCCGACGTGGATCTGTTCTTTCTCCAAGATGGTCGGGACCGGCACCACCAGCGCGAACTCCTTCACGTCGCCCTTGAAATCATTGGCCATCGTGATCACGGTTTTGTTGTCGTGCCGCGCGATGGCCACCTCGGAGGCCTTATTGAACAGCTTTGTATCGGCCTTGCCGACGTAAAAGCCGCAGAAGGCTGAGGCGTCGCCACCCCAGGCGAGCAGGCCCAAGGTAAGAAATAATGACGGAACGATGGCGCGTCGCATAGGAACCTCCTTGGTTGATGACAGAACAGGGCTGAGATTGTGGACTAGTTGTGGCGCCGAGTGAGGAGACGCACCGGTGGAAGCGCGTGCCCAGTGGTAGCGCGAGCCGGGAAGTAGGTGATCGATCACCGGCACCAACGGCGCGCAGGCGATGAGCCCCCAGAGCGGCCCGTTCGGCCTGAATAGTCCGAATTGCACATAGAGCGCAGCCAAAGACACGAGGAGCGCATAGACGATACGGCCGATGCGTGAATCCGGCGTCGTCTTCGGGTCCGAGATCATGAAGAAGGCAAAGATGAGCAGGGCGCCGCTTTCGATCTGATGGAGTGGGATCGTGACTGGATCACCGAGTCGAACTGCCCGCGCGAACAGGAGCCCGACATAACAGGCGAGGAACGCCAGCGTGACATCGGCGCGTGCGGCGCGGGTGACCACCAAACTCCCCAGGCAGGCGATGAGAAAGGCGAGCCAGGCGGCCTGCCCCCATTGACCCGGCGAGATCCATCCGAGCCCGTTGCCGAGCATCACGGTCAAGGCCAGATTGGTCGGATTGAAGAGGTGTTTGTCATGCCAGCGAAGGATAAACTTGCTGCCGATGGCGATGAGGGCGGCCAATGCGGCGACGCTGAGATTATCGGTGCGCAACAGGAGGCACAATGACAGTGAAGAAATCAGGGCGCTCTTGGGATCGAAGGCCGGAAGCTTGACGAGGACGGTCCCGACGCATTGAGTCAGCAATGCGGTTCCGATCGTCACCGCAATCTGCCAGATCGACAGATCGAAGTGGAGCCAGCACAGACCATAGATGAGAAGGGTGCTCAGGCTTGCGATTTGGTAGTAGCGGGGATCCGACCGAGATGCTGACAGGTCCGATGTAGGAATGGCTTGGTGGTGCTCCATAATTCCTCCTTTACGGAGGGTATGGAATGAATCGGGGAATCCTTTCAGAAGGGGGGCGCGAGGCGGCAGACCTATGCTCTCTGCTCGCGGAACGCGCGCCCAGGGAAGGACCTCGTTCGACGCGCGCAGTCGAGCGTAGGCCTGCCGCCTCGCTGAAGCGATGTCGCGAGGGAGCCGTATGTACGAATCTCCAACCTCTAGGGATCTGCCTCATTGAATAGCGTCTTGTAGTCCATTAGCATTTAAGCATAGAGGAATCCCATTGAGGGTAATGGCATGCTGATTCGCTCCTGCTTCATGATTGGTGTCATGGCGCTTCTGGCTGCATGCTCGCTCGAACAAGAGCTGTCCAGAACGCCCAGGACGGCTGTCGAGCAAGTGCTGTTGACGCAGGCCGTGAATCAAGCGCTCACGAACCTCACCGTGCAATTACCGGCCGGCGTGAATGTGGAACTCGATGCGACCGGCCTGGAGAGCGACCGGTCCCGACTTCGCATGACGAATTCGGATCTGGGCTCGATGAACAGTCCCAACCGCGACATTCTCTACATCCGAGATACGGTCGCGGCTGAATTGGGACGCAGGGGGTATCTGGTGCGGGCGCGAGACATGGAGTCGCCCTATCTCGTGCGGGTCATGGCGGAGTCGTTCGGGACGATGCAGGGTATCACGTTCTTTGGGATGCCGCCGGTCCAGAGTGTATTGATCCCGTTCGCCCTCCCGGAACTGACGCTCTACAAGCAACAAAACCAAAGCGGCTATGCGCGCCTCCATCTGGACATTTATGATAATCGTACCGGTGAATTTCTCGGTTCTTCCGCCACCCTCGTGGGCCGCACGTTTTACAACCAGTACACCATGTTATTTTTTCTCACCTGGAACCGCACCGATATCGATGCGCCGCCGTGACGCGCCAGAGTCCACCCTCCCCGCAATCCTTCGAGTATAATCCGGCCCATGCTTGAACTGCTCCTCGTGCTGGCGAGCCTGGTCGTGATCGGCCTGACGGGCCTGTTGACCGTTGTCGCCACCTCAACGCGAATGGTTGAGCTCGGCCTCTGGGCGTTGGCCCTGGGCCTGCTGATCGGCATTCCAACCGGATGGTGGTATCACGTCGTCCTGTATCGGGCTCTATCTGCGCGCATGGCGCTGCCGCCCCGCTGGTGGCAAAGACCAGTGGAGCTGCATCCGTTACTCCAGGCAGATGAATTTCGTCGGGTGCGACCCTGGTTTGTCACGGGTGCGCTGGGACTTATTTTGTGCTTCACGGGGGGCGTGGCGGCGATAGCCGGGATGCTGGTGATGCGATTCTACCCGTGATGCGGAGTGTGGACGATCCTCACGTTACTGAACGACCGGTATCTCGACGGCGAGTTGGGCGCTGGTGGAAGGATCTTGGCTTACGACATACGTCGCTTGTTCTTGAACGCCCGTGGTCGTGCCGGGAGAAACGGTTTCGATGAGCAGAGACGAGGAGAATCGGTCCAGCATACCGACTTCCTGCATCGTCAACGGCCCGAAGGGTTTCGAAGAGAGCCGGATGATGAGCGTGATCAGGCCGTTTTCCGCCGGAGGCGGCATGGGGATCTCGGTCCGTGTTCCAGCCTGCAGTTTGAGGGAGATCTTGCCGGTTTCTTGCGGCGGCCACCAGAGCCTGGTGCCGGCAGAGCCAAGATTTTGGAGCAGCTGCACATACGATTCCTGCGTCGCCTGCACGGTAATGCGAACTGGCTCGCTGCTTCGCGCAACCATCGCTGCCGTGAGTTCCTGCGTCCGGCCATCGGTGCCCCTCGTCACAAAACTGTAGCGAAGGCCCAATGGTTTCGCCTGACCGATGCTGGGGCTCGATTCGTCGCCATAAAAGAGGGCTCGGGCGCTCTTCTTCGGGGCTGGAGCACGCGCCGCCGAAAATCCGGCCGGCGCTTGCAAGAGAGGCGGAGCTGCTGCCGGAGGCGGTGCGGGAGCAGCGAGCTTCCGGTCAGTTGATGGGGGCGTGCTGGTTGATTTCTTTTCGGCCGCCGCCATCGGGGTTCGGTTGCTGGATTCATCGCGCTCACGCTGAGGTGTGGCCGTATCAGCCAGAGACTTGGACGCAGCCTGCTCCGACGCCCTGCCCGCTAGGGGCTGCTCGCGTTTGGCAAGCTTGTCGGCGCGTCTGTCATTCTTGGCCGCATCGGTCTTCTCTTTGGTTTTCCGTTCCGGCGCCGGCGCAGATGCTGTTGGCTCCATGGCTGGTTGTGCGCGTTGTATCGATGGCGCGGCCGGTTTGGCCTCCTCGGTCACAACCGATTGGGCTGCCCGGTCGAGGCTCTCTTGATAGATTCTGGTCCCGAATGCGATGGCAAAGACGGCTGCCGCCAACCCTCCTGCCCAGGCGAGCCCTGCCGGTTTTTTCAACCAACCCCACCACGTCACTGTGCTGCCGGTTGCGGTGGGGCTTGGTTGCTTCAAAGCCTGGAGGAGACGGCGGCGAACATCGGGATCCGCCAGCAACTCTTTCAACGCCTGTTCGTCGGCCAGGGCAGTGAACAGCTGCTGATCGTGCAAGGCTGCCGCATAGAGCCGCTTGCGCTCCTCCGGCGTCAAGGTATCAGCCGCAAAGCCGCCTAACAGATGTTCCAATTCGTGATCAGCCATACGGTTCGCGCGCGAATTGCGACGAAAACGTAAAATGTGAAAGATGAAACGGAAAAGGGAATGAGTGAAACGAAAACGTGGAACGGCAAACAGAAAACATGAAATGGAACCGAATCACGCAACACTCATGCCGGATTATTCCCATGAGCCGCCCATTAGACTCAATAACTGTTTCCGGCAGCGCAGGTCCCAGGTGTAAATGGTATTGATCGACGCCTGCCCCATAAGCGTTTGAATTTCAGGAAAGCTATTTCCCTCCAGCTTCCAGGTGAACAGTTCGCGGCAGCGGTCCCCGAGCTGCCTCACGGCGGCTATCAAGCGATCGACACGCTGCTTCTGATCCAATTGTGAGGCCGGATCGTCGCCGGGATTGGCCAACGGCAGGTCATCGACGGATTGGTCATTATACTCGCCTCGCCGTAGTGATTTGCGATGGGCATCCAGCATTTTGAACCGGAGCACCTGAAAGGCCAGGGGCACGAGTTCGGTCAACTCAGTCACGCGGGCGTATTTTTCATGCAGCAGCATCAGCACCTCTTGCGTAAGATCCTCGGCCACATCTTTCTGAAGGCGTGATGTCGCGAAGGTCAGAATCCTTTCGCGCAAGCGGGTGAGAATTTCGTCTCGTGTCACGGCAGTCGCGCTCAGTGAGGTGCCTGTACCGACACAGGGGGAAGGAGATCCCCGATCGACCGAAACCCTAACTGCAGTCCTTGGCACACTTCCACCTGCCGGTCGAAGCGGTTCTTCGTCAGCAGAAGTTGTCGCAACCTTCCCATCGCGACTCGTCCCCATGCCGCCAGATGAAAGACAGGCAGCGGATAGTCGGTACCGAACAGCAGACGTTCATGGACCTGCGGATAGTTCCGGAGATGCAGCAGCATCCGCAGACGGTTGGGCAACGTGAGGGCGGAAATATCCGCATAGAAATGCGGATAACGACGTACCAAGTCATGCAAGGTGGGAAGAAACTTTTCATAGAGGATCAGACCGTAACTGCACGCATGTGCCGCAATGACCGTCACGCCCTCATCTAATGCGACGCGAAGCCGGTCTGGCTCTCCCACCGACTGGTCTTTGCCGATCAAGCTGAATTCATAGCCGACATGACTGAGAAACGGCAACTTCCGTTCCGCCAGCGCACGATAGAAGGGAATGTATTTTTTGTTCGCCGGATCGAATTGTTGCGCATTCGCCAGCACTTTCACCAGCACGGCGCCCGCCTCCGCGCAGCGGTGCACTTCATCGACGGCATCGCGCCGCTGCGGATTGATGGACACGCCGGCCAGCAATTCATCGGGATGGGCCTGCGCTGTGTGCAGTACATAATCGTTGCCGATCAGAAAATCGGTGCCGGCCTGGTTGAGCCGGCCGTTCTGATCGTACGCACCGTCCATGCCGAGGAGCACGGCCTTGTGCACGTGCCGTGAAGCCCGCAATTCGGTCAGGAGATCGGCGAGATATTTCTGGTTCGCTTCACGCGGATGCTTCGGCGAGAGGCCATGCTTCCAGAGCAGGAAGCGAAACAGCGGACTGCGGAGCGTTTTGGGAGAGATGTAGCAGCCGTTGTCGCCATCCGGTAATGCCGCGAGATGAACGTGGCAATCGATCAGCGTGTTGTTGATCGGGCTCGTCATGGGTTTGTCGAAAATCGGTTGCCGGTCGTTCGTCTGTCGACTGAAACCCTCACGAGGGCCGGCTCACGCTCCACGCAGGTTGAGCCGTTCCATCGCCATTCGCTTGAGGGCCCGGAGATCCAGTTTGCCCGTTCCCAGGATGGGCAGCGCCTCGACCTTGAAGCAATGGCTGTGGGAGGGCAGAAACAAATTCGGAAGGCCGGCGGCTTGCGCTTTTGCCAGTATCTGCGGAATCCGTTCTTCGGCGAGCGTATGGAGAACGGCCAGCTGTTCGCCCTTTCGCTCGTCCGGCACACCGGTAACTGCGCAGACTTGTAATTCTTCTCCCGAGGCCTGTTGCAAGGCTTCTTCAACCAGCCGATGCGGCACCATTTCTCCGCCGATCTTGGAAAAGCGTGACAGCCGGTCGGTGATTGTCAGAAACCCGTCGTCGTCGAGCGTCGCAATGTCGCCCGTAATGTACCATCCGTCGCGCATGGCCTGCGCGGTCAGATCCTCGCGTCCCAGGTAGCCGTTCATGACGTTCGGGCCTTTCACCAGCAACATACCGGGCGTGCCGGGCGGAAGAATGGCGAAACTGTCAGGATCGACGATGCGCACGGAGACACCGGGGAGCGGCTGACCGACGGTGCCGCGCCGGGATGCCGGTTGATAGAAGCCCGCGGCCCTATAGTCGGGACAGTTCACAGCAATCACCGGAGCGCATTCGGTCACGCCATACCCTTCGATGGGTCCGATGCCGAACCGGTCTTCGAACGACTGGATGAGACGCAAGGGCAGTTTCTCCGCCCCCGTGAGGACCACGCGCAGCGTGCTGAATTGCTCGGGGGTGCAGCGGCGTTGGTAGAGCTGGAGAAACGTCGGCGTACACACGAGAAACGTGAGGCGATGTTTGGCGCACAATTCTCCGATGGCCGTGACATCGAGGGGCGAAGGATGGAACACGGTGGCGGCGCCGTTGAGCGTGATATACCAGAATACGAGGTACCCGAATGAGTGAAAGAGCGGAAGAATGCCCAGGATGCGATCGTCCGGGTCCAGGGGAAGCACTTGTGAGACGGCTTGCACATTCGCGTCGATGCTGAAGTGCGAGAGCATCACGCCCTTCGGTTCGCCTGTGCTGCCGCTGCTGAAGATAATGGTGGCCAGATCATCCATGGTCACCCGCCGGGTTTGCCCGCAGGCCGATTCAATGAGCCGGAGCGGAGCCAGAATCGCCAGGACTGCGGCGAGCGCTTTCTGCAGGCTGCCGATGCCGGCGCCGATGTCTTCCAGCCACAGGATCGTTGGCCCGTCCGGGACCTCGAGCTTGGCCTTCTCGATAAACTTGCGGCTGGTGACGATGGTGCGCAGTTGTGCCTGCCGCACGGCCGATTCCAGCCCCGCTTTGCCGACGGTGTAGTTCAGATTCACGCTGGTGCGGCCGGCGAGTGCGGCCGCGACGGTGGTCAGAGCTCCTGCGACGGTCGGCGGCAGCAGCAGGCCCACGCATGGTTGGCCTTGCCAGTGCGGCGTCAGCGCACGAGCCAGGGCAATCGCGCCGATCAAGGCCTGGAGCGAGGACACATGAGGTTTGGTCGCGTCCGCCATCGCGAGGCGAAACGGATGCTGGCGCATGCGGCGGACAAACATCGCATGCAGAGGACGCCGTGAAGATTTTCGCCAGTGCCAGGCGGTTTCCCCGAGTTCCCTGACGAGCCGGCGGAGCTCATGCGCGGGCGTGCCGGCAGGAACCGGGGCGCCGAAAGAGACGGTCACCGGATAGGGCAGCCGCTCCGGCCATTTGGTCACAAACCGACCTCCGACAAAACTGAAGATGCTGCCCCAGACACGATCCAGATGCACCGGGACCACCGGCACCTCCCGGCCTTTCACGATCCGCTCGAATCCGCGGCGGAACGGCAGCAGGTTGCCGGTACGCGTGATCTGACCTTCAGGGAAAATGCAGACCACGTCACCGGCGTCAAGGGCCTGCCCCGCGTCGCGCAGCGCTCGCAGAATGACGCGTGGGCCGCCATCGGAAGCAATCGGAATGACCTTCAATGCCCGCATGAACGGTTTGAACAGGGGAAGGTTCACGTAGTGGGCATCGACGACAAACCGGATAGGCCGATCCAGGCTGGCGATCAGCAAAAATCCATCGATGAATGAAATGTGGTTGGGAACGAGCAGGGCGCCACCCGTGACCGGGACGTGGTCTTGGCCGGCAATACGCAGCCGGTAGAGCGTATGAGTCAGAAGAACCAAGACGAGGCGCAGGAAGGTTTCCGGCATCAGCCACATGGCCCAGGCTGTTCCGATGATGGTGACGCCGGCCGTCGCGAGAAAGATGCCGGCGGTCGAGAGCCCTGCGTTCGCCAGTAGACCGCCGCTTAAGGAGCCCAACAGAATGCCGGTGAAGACACAGATATTTTCCAGCGCGATGACCGAGCCCCGGCGGTCGTGCGGCGCGCGCCATTGCACCAGAGCGTTAATGGGAATGAAGATGAGGGCGCTCGACATGCCCAGTGCGATCATCAACACGAGGGTGCCGGCAAACGACGGCATCCACCAGCCCAGCATCAGCAGGAATGCGGCGACGCCCGCCGCCCCTAAGGGGACCAACCCGTATTCCACGCGAGACCGGGAGAGTCGTCCGACCACGAGCGCACCCAAGCCGATGCCCACTGAAATCAAAGCCGAGGGAACAGTGGCCAAGGCATCTGAAAGGCCCAGCACAGCCTTGGCGTAGACCAGGACGTTCTGCACGACGAGGCTGGCAATGGTCCAAAAAAACACCGCGCCGGTAATGGCCAGTCGCAACAGGCGGTCCGCTCGCAATGCCGAGAGGGCGCCGCGCAAGGTGTCGAAGATGCCCCCAGCCGCACGCGCGGCAGGAACCGGCGGCACAGCCCAGGCTGCGGCGAACCCGATCAGCGCCAGCATGGTCAGTGCAAGCGGAGCCAGCCAGGGTTGGGGGCCGGCGCCGGCCAGTAGGAATCCCCCTGCGGTGGTGCCCGTCAAAATAGCCAGGAAGGTGAATAACTCCAGAATACTGTTGCCCCGGGCCAGTTGTGCATGCGGGAGCAGTTCGGGAAGAATGCCGTATTTGGCCGGGCTGAACAGCGCGCTGTGGATGCCCATGCACGCCAGCATCACAAGGGCCCAGAGGCCGCCGGTAGGATGAGACAGGAGTGCGAGCGTTGCGCCGGCCATGAGCAAGACTTCCACGGCTTTCATGGTGATGATGACGGTCCGCTTGCTCAGCCGGTCGGCAAACAATCCGGCCACGAACGAGGTCAGGATCAAGGGAAGGGTAAACACCACCATGGCGAGCGTGGTCTGCGTTTGCGAGGCCGCTTCAAGATCTTGGCCGGGCGCGAGGGTCGTGGTGACGGCCCGGATGCCCAGGAGAGCGACCATAAATTTCCACGCGTTGTCGTTGAAGGCCCCGCAAAACTGTGCGATGAGCAATCCGCGCAACGGGCGCGCGGGTTGTGGTGAGGAATCCGACTGCGGATCGATAGGAGCCTCCTTGGCTTGGCGAAACACAAGCGCCTGTCAATGGTGATGGTGCAGTCTGCCGAAACTCCCGGAATGATGCAATTACTTATCGCGGCGGCATTGGATCGGCGCTCTCCACCGGAAGCCCTTCGAGCGCCATGATGCGTAAGGCATTGGTTGTCGGACAGGGGCCCGGCTTGAGACGATAGTCGAAGTGCAGGGCGCCCGCCACGACGGTTTCCTGAAAATGGACATTGGTGACAGTCGGTAACTGCTTCTCCAACTCAGCCAGCTCCAGATCGTGGGTCGTCACCAAGCCGAATCCGTTGCCTCCCGCGAGTGCGGTAATCAGGGCTCGCCCGCCGATGAGCCGCTCCCGGTTGTTGGTGCCTTTGAAAACTTCGTCGATCAGCCACAGCACCGGCGGTCCTTGTCTATCTCTTGTGCTGTCGAGAATGGTTTTGAGCCGCTTCACCTCGGCATAAAAGAACGAGAGGCCGCCGTCGAGGGAATCGTCCACGCGGATGCAGCTGCCGATGCGTACCAGCGACCAGCGAAAGGCCGTGGCGCAGACCGGAGCGCCCGCCTGCGCGAGGCAGGTGTTGATGCCGATGGTTCTGAGAAACGTGCTCTTGCCGGACATGTTGGAGCCGGTGACCAGAAAGATCCGTCCTCTCCCTTGCAAGGCCACGGGATTGGCCACGCGGACCGCGGCCGGGATGAGCGGATGCGCCAGCCCTTCGGCCGTGAGCCCCGGCGCGTCGCCGTTTTCCTGATTGTCTGCCCCGGCGTGATACAGCGTGGGCCAGAGATAGTTCGGGTGCAGGTGGGCGAAGGTGGCCAAGGATGCCGCGGCATCCAATTCAGCGAGCAGTTCGAACCAGAGCGGCGCAACGGCCGCGATCCGATCCTGGAGTTGTTGCAGGCGATACGTGTGGAAGAGATCCCATGGACCGACGGCATTGATGAGATAGTGCACCAGGGGATGGGCGCGCACACTGAGCCGGTTCATAAGAGATGCGGCTTGTTTCAGGGAGCGAGAGGGACTGCTGTGTCGTTGCAGGAGCGGTGCGCAGAGCCGCGCCAGATGCGGAGTCGTGCGATAAGAACGCCGCTCCAGATAACCGAGTACGGCGCTGAGCCGTTCCAGTTGCAGATGCAGCGACTGGGCGTGGTCGAAGATTTCCTCGGACCGGCTGCGGACCGAGAGGAACAACAAGGCATAGAGTCCGAACGCCAGCATCCAATAGTTACCAAGGCCGGAAATCAAGTCGGCGAACAGCAGAGCGGCCGTGGCAAGGGCGAGGACCGATTCCGTCAGCAGCATCGGCATGAGCCCCGAATCGTCCACCCGTTTCTGCAACACCGAAAGCAGCCGGCGCCCGTCGATATCCGCTTCCTCCACCGCCTGCGCTTCCAGGACCAGCCGGTCGCGGAGCAGCGAGAGAGGCGTCAATTCGCGGATGAGGGCCTGCCGGCTCGACCATTGCGCGGCATGAGGCGGCTGGTCCAAGAACCACGAAGCGAGACGTTGCCGGCCCTGGGAGGAAATGCTGTGGTCGATCAGATGAAGCAGAGAGTGAGGACCGGCCAGGTCGAGATCCCTGGCATACCCATGCCGTTCCGGCACGGTCACCTCCCGCAGCGGGATCTCCGTCCATTTTAAGCTGAGGCGCGCCAGGTGCACGCGTTTGATGCCGTGCCAGCGCCGGAGTCGATGCAAGCGATCTTCGAGCCTGTTATGATACCAGGCCACGATCAGAAACAGGACGAAGCCGAATCCGAGGACTAGATTGCCCAAGACCGTCCAGCCTATCTTGTGCGGAATGACGGCGCCAAGCAGGCCGCCGGCAAAAATCGCAAGACGAGCCGTGGTAAACCGCGCGCTGATGCGACGGCCGTTCGTTTCTAAACGAGCCGCGCGCCGGAGCGCATGGATGAGATGCTGCTCACGAGTTGGTTTTGATCGTGGTGACGTGACTGGGTTCACAATAATGCTGACGATACTGGGAGTCTGAGATGGCGTCAACCTCCAAGGTAGATCAATCTGCGATGAGCGAGTCCGTTGCGGTGGATGCGGGAGACTGGATTCAAGTCGATGTGCGCACCTCGCTGGATGCCGGTGAGCTATTGGGAGTCTTGAACGATCCTGACGTGACCGGAGCCTGGCAAGAGGATGACCAAGTGCATCTGTATTGGCCCGCGGGCCGGTGTGGACCGGATACCTGGCAGGGGCTGAACCGTGCGCTGATTCAGCTTGGCCATGCGGACCCGGACCCGGCGGTGACCATCAATCATCTGGCGAATCAGGATTGGAATGCACAATGGTCTCGGCTGGTGGAACCGATCAGGATCGGGCGGGTCCTGATCAGGCCAAGCTGGAAAAACGTCTCGTTGAATTCCGGTGAGATCGAATTGATCATCGATCCCAAGCAGGCATTCGGCACCGGCCATCATGCGACGACGCAGCTGTTGATTGAATGGCTGCAGCAGATTGTGCGACCGAACGATCGCGTGCTGGATGTGGGAACCGGCAGCGGCGTGCTGGCGATGGTGGCCTTGCGGCTGGGGGCAGCGGAAGCGCTGGGGGTGGATTTCGACGCGGTCGCGGTGGACTGCGCGCGGGAATATGCTCAGGTCAATGGATTCGATGGGCGGCTGATGCTGGCCGTGAGACATGCCCAGGCACGGCAGTCTCATACTACGTTCGATCCCACCCTGGTTCTAGCCAATTTGGATCGGCAGACCCTCCTGGCATCAGCCGAAAGCCTTTGCGAGTATGCCGCCGGCGGCGCGCGGCTCTTCTTGTCCGGGCTGTTGGTCGAGCAGCGATCGGAAATTGAAACGGCCTATGCCGCTCGCGGAGTCTATGTAAAAGCCGTTCGGGAACGCGACGGGTGGCTCGCCCTGGAAGCGACGGGAATGGAAACCTGTGACGGCGGTCTCTGTTCCTGATGCGCCCATGAAGCAATCGGCGATTCCACATCTGCATCAGATCAGCCTTTCCGATGGCGGAGTACCGAAGCGGGCCGTGCCTTCGGCGGTGATCACCATCGACGGCCTGGCAGGCGATCGCCAGCGCAATCGGAAGTATCACGGAGGACCGGACCGGGCCGTCTGCCTCTACTCGTTGGAAATCATCGAAGCCTTACGCGCCGAAGGGCATTCGATTGGGCCGGGCTCGTCCGGTGAAAACCTCACGGTGGCCGGTCTCGATTGGCGGCACATGGCACCGGGTGATCGACTCACCATCGGCGAACATGTCCGACTCGAATTGAGCAGTTACACCGCACCGTGCCGCTTGAATGCGCAATGGTTCAGGGACGGGGATTTTCGTCGGATCGCGCAGGAAGCGTATCCCGGATGGAGCCGCCTCTACGCGCGCGTGCTCAATGAGGGCGCGGTGAAGCCAGGGGACGCGGTGGTAGTTGAGGCCTGTTCGGGTGAGCGGTGAGTGATCTCTCAACCCAATGTAGGAATGAAAGATGAAGAGAGTACTTGAACCGGAATTGATGGATGATGTGGCGCAGGCTCGCGCCTATGCGAAGGCGGATTTCTCCGAAGAGAACCAAGGCTTTGTCGACCGCTTTCGCGAGTATTTTCCTGACTGGAACGGCGGCCACGTGGTTGATCTCGGTTGCGGGCCGGGCGATATCCCGATTCGGTTCCTGCGCGCCTACCCGAATGCGCGACTGACCGCTGTCGACGCGAGTCGTCCCATGCTCGATCTGGCGACGGAAGCCATTGCCGGAGCAGGATTGACGGATCACATCACCCTGTGCTGCGAGCGCTTTCAGTCGCTCGCGTTACCGGAACAGGCCGATGCGCTTCTTTCGAACAGTCTGTTGCATCATGTGCCGAATCCGCTTCAATTCTGGTTTCGCCTGAAGCAACTGGCAAAGCCGGGTGCCTGCATTTTGGTCATGGATCTACTGCGGCCGGAATCTCCTGAAGCCGCTCATGCGTTGGTCGAACAGCATGCAGCCGGTGAAGATCCGATTCTGAAGCGGGACTTTTATCACTCGTTGCTCGCGGCCTTCACCGAAGACGATGTGGCGGCGCAATTGGCTGAAATGAATTTATCGCGGCTCCTCATCGATGTGCCTGACGATCGACACTGGGTAGTCGGCGGCATCATCCCCTGAGCGTCTGTCGACACACATAGCCTGCTGCGAGGGTCCAGGTGCATGCCTCCATGAGCGGTGTTCGTCAAGCCGGTTCCTCCTCCATAGCGATCATGCGCCTCCTCCACTCAGCCCTGCTTGCCTGCCTGCTCGTCATTGTCCTGGCCTGTCCCGCTGAGTCGGCGGGGGGGCTTCTCGAGCAGTTGCGTAAACCGCGCCCCAGTGCGGAGCTGCAGGTCCATCCCGAAGTACCCATGATCGTGATCCCCGAAGGAGCCTTTCGCATGGGTGCCGATGGAACGGACGCCTTGGAGGACGAGAAACCTCAGCATGAGGTGTGGGTCGACCGGTTTGAGATCGACCGTGACGAAGTGACGACCGGACACTACGCCGAATTCCTTGCCTCCACGAAGCGTCCGGCTCCCTGGCAATGGGAGTCGGTCGATCTGTCTCAGCACGGGAATCGTCCGGTCATCGGCGTCAGCTGGTTCGATGCCGACGCCTATTGCGGGTGGCGGGGGAAACGTCTTCCGACCGAAGCCGAGTGGGAAAAGGCGGCGCGAGGGATCGATGGGCGGTTATTTCCCTGGGGCAATCAGAGTCCGCGTGAGGAATCGGCCAATTTCGGGTTGGGGGCCCGGTTCAGCTACAGCCAGGTGTTGGCTCCTGTGGAACGCTACGAACAGGGGCGCAGCCCCTACGGTCTGTATCAGATGGCAGGAAATGCGGGGGAATGGGTGGCGGATTGGTATGGCGCAAACTATTACGAACACGGTCCGCGTCAGAACCCATCCGGACCTGATGCCGGAGCATTTCGGGTGGTGAGGGGAGGGTCCTGGTCCGACCTGCCGAAGTATCTGCTGACCTATGGCCGGTTCAAGTTGCCGCCGGAGACTCGCAATAGCTACACGGGATTTCGATGTGCCAGATCCGGTGGACTACCTGCTTCGCCGTGAGCCGGGCGCCCATGCGCACCAGCTCACGGGTTTCTCGTTCGGTTTAAAACAGACTCTTGCTGACTTCCGCGGATTTCGCGCTTTCATTGCCCGACTTGTCAAAAGCCGAGACGGCAAAGAAGTACGTTGCGCCGAGCGGAAGATTCGGCACCGTAAAATTGGTGCTCTTGGTGACCTCGAATGGTCCCACGAATCCGTAACTGCCCGATCTCGTTCCGACATAGATGCGGTAGCCGGCGAGGTCGGCCTCGGTATTGGCGTTCCAGCTTACCGTGGCGCTGGCGGTCTTGGGCGCCGTGGAAGAGGCGGACCCCGTCGGTGTCGGCGTCACAGGGACTGGTGTGGGGCTGGGAGGAGGCGGCGGCGGAGATGTCACCGCTGGTTGTGTCGGTGTCGTCGGCGTGCCGGAAGCCGCCTGGCCCGCGGCGACCGTGAATGTCACCGGAATGCGGAGCGTATTGGCGAAGTTATTGGGCCCGGATTCAACGATATACACGACCCCCGTATAGGTACCGGCCGCCAAGCCGGTCGTTTGGGCGGTGATCACCAGCTGATCGGTTTCGGTCGTAATGGTCTGTGTGCTGCCATAAGGCGGATTCATCCAAATCCACCCCTGGTTCGTGCTGAGGTAATACGCGTGTTGATCGGTTCCCGTTTTACGGAGCGTTAAGGTGCCGACGTTATTGGCGCTCGTCAGACTCAAGGCTGACGGGGTCACCTGAATCGGTCCGGTGGGCACGGTGACCGGCGTTGGTGCCGGCGGGGCAGGCGCAGGCGGCGGTGGTACGACCACCGGTGTGGGCGGCGGGGGCGGCGTCAGGACTACCGGTTTCGGCGTCGGGATGATGGCCGGGGGCACGGCCGCAGGGGGCGGGGGCGGCGGTGCCACCGCAGAGGCTGTGACGGTGAGAGTAACCGGGACACGAAGCATGTTCTGGAAGTTATTCGGTCCGGATTGGACGATATAGACCACGGCAGAGTAGGTTCCGGCCGCAAGGTTGGCCGTTTGCGCCGTGATGACCAGTTGGTCGGTTTCGGTCGTAATGGTCTGTGTGCTGCCATAAGGCGGATTCATCCAGACCCACCCCTGGTTCGTGCTGAGATAGTAGCTATGTAGATCGGTACCGCCCTTCCGCAGGGACAGGGTTCCGACGGCGGTTTGCCCCTTGACGGCACTCAGTACCAAGGCTGCCGGGCTCGACGTGATGGCCGTCCCAGTCACCACCGGCGGTACGACAGGTGCGGGAGCCGGAGGGGGAGGCACGGCGACGGGACTGGGCGTCGGAATGATGGCCGGGGGCACGGCCGCAGGGGGCGGGGGCGGCGGCGGTGTCACCGCAGTTGCTGTCACGGTGAGGGTGACCGGTATGCGGAGCATATTGGTGAAGTTGTTCGGGCCCGAATCGACGATATACACCACGGCGGAGTGAGTGCCGGCCGGGAGATTGGCCGTTTGCGCCGTGATGACCAGTTGATCGGTTTCAGTCGTGATGGTCTGTGTGCTGCCATAGGGCGGATTCATCCAGACCCACCCCTGGTTCGTACTGAGATAATAACTATGTTGATCCGTGCTGGATTTTTTCAGATTGAGGGTGCCCACTGCCGTTTGTCCCTTTTGGGCGCTCAGGACCAGGGCGGCTGGGCTGGTGACTATGGGAGCCGTGCCGCTGCTTTGGGCCTTGATCACGACCGCATCAGTCGATGACTGCTGCAGCAGGCTGAGCGTGGTGTCTGCGGCAGCGGCGGTTGGGACCAAGGCTGTGGAGCACAGCACGGAAGATAGGCAACCGGCAACACCGATAACCAACACACTCTTGGGCGTCTTCATGATAGTTCCTCCGGAAATTCGAGACGCTGGATGAGCAACCGGCATGCCAGCCTGAAAATTCGTGCGAACGTCAGAAAGCCGCGTCACGAGCCATTTTGCAGAGAACGGCGCTGTGCGATAGTGTTCGTTATTTTAGGCTGTGCAAGTTGGAGCAGTGGGTGCAGGAGAATGCCTTCGATCCCCTTCTTGTGAACCTATGTGAAGCGGACGGCGCAGGCGCCTTGGTCTGAAGTGTGCCGCTGTGATGGTTGAAGAATGGAGAGAGTGTCAGGCCGCGGGAGGAGTGACAATCCAATCCGTAAGCAATGTCAGCATTCGTTGGAAGTCGGCCGGATTTGTGAATCGGTGATCAGCACCGGGAAGAATCTCCAGGTGCTTGGGACCTGCCAACGATCCGTACAGCCGTTGGCTTTGGTGTAGAGGAACATATTCGTCATGATCCCCTTGTACGATCAAGGTCGGCGAGGTAATGGATCGAGCCGGTTCATACGCGATGCGATGCAGACAATCCTCGTAGAAGGCAAAGTCCAGGGGAAGGCGTGAGGGACCTCCATGAAGATCAGGGATCGTGTTCGTTCGTCTCCATTCCTGCAGTCCATCTTCGCCCAGTTCTAAGCGAAGCTCCTCGCTGAAATCCACCACCGGGCATTTGAGCGCAAGGCAGGCGAGCGGTGGAATCGTTGACGGTGTGGAGTTGTGCAACTCTGCCCACTCGGCGGCGGCAAGGATCGAGACAAGGCCGCCGAAACTGGATCCGACGAGTGCCAGTCGCCGAAAGCCACGGGTCATCACAAAGCTCAATGCGGCACGCGCCTGTGCGACGCCAATACTGGTCGTCAGTTTGGCAAAAGGCCCATCGCTCTCCCCATGTCCGAAACAGTCGAATCGGAGCGTGGCGATGCCACGATTCTTCAACTGTTCAGCCAGAGCTTGGTTACTCGTGCTGTTCTTGTGCGACAAAAAACCATGGCAGAGCACCGCGATCGAGTCGGTGTGCGGCTCGGGCTCGGCCAGCACAGCCGCGATCCGGTGGCCGGCCTGATCGTGAAATGAGAGCGCTTGTTCCATAAGAGGGAATAGTGATGGCGTTTGAGACGCGTGAGGTTATTTCGCGGCTCCATCATGGGACGGCCGGGCCCCGGTCACCTGTGCGATTTTGACGGTGACCATGAGGAAGTGCAGCAACAACATTCCCAAGCTGACCCAGGTGCCGGTTTGGATCCAGGGTGAGGACAGGGGAAGATTCCAGGTCAACGAGGCGACCAGCACCAACCCCAGGGATCCAAAACTTACGGTCGCCACCTGTGCCGCACGCCAACGGTTCATGATACGTTCGAGGTCTTCGCGATAGCTGCCCCGCTTTTTCTGATTCGCAATCCGCGATGCCGCAAGCAAGGGCGGCAGGGCAACGGACAGTCCGCCGACCATGCTTTGTAGGAGAAATCCGAGGAATGCCGTGTGCGTATAGGCAACCAGGTGTAACGTGCCATAAGGCATGGCCGGCGGTGACCATAATACATTGACCCCGACTGCCAAGCCGATGAAGGTCATGATCAGCAAGAAGGTCAATGCCGTGAGGAGATGGTCTGTGGCGGCAGAGCCAGGTTGTCCTGCCTGACTCCACGTGCGCAGCAGGTTGATACCGCACAGCACCAGCACGATCAGGAAGACGCTTCCCGCAGCCAACTGGATAGGGACCGAGGACAACACAAACCCCGTGATCAGCCCTGCGGCGGAGGCCGGCAGGAGCAGCGAAACCGCCTGGCCGACACCGGTGCTACGCAGCGGCCGATGAACCAGCAGCGGCAGCGCCAGTTGCATTGTTCCGACGGTTCCGAGTGTGAGGAACAGTAACAGGCCTGCGTGGAGATGGCCCAGACGGAGAATGCCGTGCCAGGTTGGATACCAGGCATCGGCGAGCATTCCCCCCAGGACTAGGCTGCCGAACAGTCCGGCGAAACTGATTCCGAAATAGAAATGTACTAGTGGTGTCCACCCTGAGCAGGCCCGTAATGCGGACATCATATGGCGCGCCATGGGGACAAAGAGCGCGGCCAGCAAGAATCCCGCGATCAAGGTCCACGTGGGGTTCCGCAACCAGGCTCCGGCAGCAAATCCGAGGGCCGCGAGATTCATGCTGAGAAACAGTAACCGGTGTGTCGTTCGTTTCCCCTCCGGGCCGGCCAGATCGTGTGCCGCGATCGCCAGGCCGGTCATCAATTGGAGCAACCCGCCGATCAGCACTCCGTGGACGTGTAGTTGGCGAAGGCCGGAGGGTAGCGGACCTCCCCGTACGATGCCCCCAAATGCGGCGAGGCCCAGCAGCGAGGTCAGCAGCAGCCAGCCCCATCCGGCCAGCAGAAACGACAGTGGCGATCCAAGCCCTCGAGCCATAGCCTCTTACCCCTGATTCAAGAAGTAAAAGTGATTGGTCGGCCCCTTGCCGTGCCCAATGGCCAGGCTGTGCCTGATGGCTTCAGTGAGATAGGTCTTGGCGGTTTGAACCGCGTCAGGGACGCTTTTGCCTCGGGCGAGATGCGCGGCGATGGCGGAGGCAAAAGTGCACCCGGTGCCATGCGTATGAGGCGTGTCGATGAATTCCCCCTTAAAGATGTTGAAGAACCGTCCGTCATAGAGCAGATCCGTCCCGCGCTCTTTTTGCAGATGGCCGCCTTTGATGAGGACGTTAGCGCAACCGAACTGATGAATGACCTTGGCGGCACGGCGCGCGTCGGCCAGCGAGGTAATCTCGATGCCTGAGAGCTGCTGCGCTTCATGCACGTTGGGTGTGACGAGTAAGGCCAGCGGAAAGAGCGTGCTTTTGAGGGTATCGATGGCATCCGGCTTCAAGAGCGGTTGTCCGCCTTTGGCGATCATGACTGGGTCCACCACCAGATTCTTGATCTGCTGCGGTTTCAACAGTTTCACGACCGTCCGGATGATCTCTGCGGAGGAGAGCATGCCGGTCTTCACGGCCGCCACGTCGAAGTCGTCGAAGATGGCGTCGAGCTGGGCGGCGATGATCGACGTGGGCAGTTCGAACACGTCGGCGACTTCTTCCGTGTTCTGGGCCGTGATGGCCGTGATGACCGACATGGCGTACACGCCGTTGGCGGACATGGCTTTCAAATCTGCTTGAATGCCTGCGCCGCCGCCTGAATCTGAACCAGCTATCGACAAGACTTGTTTAATCATGGTGTTTCCTGTGCCTGTCATCGGATGTAATGGCTTACGGTGTGGGGGGCGTTGATTCCTGCGCGGCGGGAGCGTCGGGTTCGACGACCGGCGCAGAGTCAATCTTCAGTCCGTCCAGGGAGATGATCCGATCCGCCCTGGGCGACGTTTCATGGTAATGCAACGTGATCGGACCTGTCGGCGGTTTACTGCCGGCCAGGAACGACAAGCTCGCAGGCTGCTGTCGTTTGGGGTTCAGCTCCATGCCGCGCGTGCAGAGGCCTTCACGATTCTGTGCGACATTCTGTTTCCACTGCTCGCCGTGCTCATCCACAAGATAGGTGTCGAGCAGTTGGCAGCCGATCTTGACCGGATGCGCCGTACGGTTGGTGAATAACAGATCAAGGCCGATCACATCGTCTTGCCGTGTCATGCTGAGAATCGTGACCTTGTACAATTCATTTTCATGGGCGCTCAGGACCGGCGCAGTTTCGGTCACCACGGCCGCGGTTGCCGGGGCCGGAGCGGCTGCCGCCTGTTTCAGCAGGGCTGCCAAGGGGCCGGATTTCGGCACGATGGTCCGTGACGCGCCGACGGGGTAGACCGTATAGGGTCCGATCAGCTTGGCGGTGACCTGAATGCCTTCGGGAATTTCCAGATAGGCGCCGGTGACGTAGAGATCCGCGCGCAGAGCCTTGGCGACTTTCTTGGCGGCCTTGGCCTGTGACGTATCGAGGTGGGTCAGCTGGTGTTTTGCCATGGTGGCGATCAGCAACTTGCGATCGACTACTTTGAGCTCCCCGGCCACGAGCAGATGGGTGGCTAACTCCTCGGCCAGAAATTGGCCGATGGGCGTCACGTCCCCCTTGCTGTCCACAAAATCCAGCAGCGCGAGCCGCGACTTTTTCATTTTGATCGCCTCTGCCGCCACCCCTTCGGCGAGTTCTTTGACGCTGTCCTCATACTTCGAGGCAGCCAGAGAGGTGGAATGGCAGAGGACAAGCAGGATGAGGCAGGGTAAGAGGCGATTCATCGGCATACTTTTACGATCACGTGACGCATGGCCCACATTATACTCACGTCGTCGATGCTGTCCAGCCCGTGAACGTCAGCTCGACAGTCTGGGCAGGAAGGCTTTGGCCAACGCCCGTCCCAGCCCATACCCGAACGGCAGAATGGTCAGCAAGAGAATCGGAAGGTAGAAATAGGCGAGCGCTCCCTGCGCATCGGGATGGATGAGCACGTCAATATGGATCCAGCCGGCGATGAGGACCATGCTCACTCCCGCCGAGAAGAGGCCGAGCGCACGCCGGTAGGCAATCAGGGCATTGTGGGCAGCGGCGGTTCCCAGGTGGAACAGGATGAGCAGCGCCAGAATGACGAAGGGCAGCGCCGTCAGTACCCCGACTAAGAAAAAGTTGTAGCCGGGGGCAAAGAGGTGCAACGTGAACGACCGCCAGGCTCGTGGAACCGGAACGTCGCGCACGAGAATCTCGACGGCCAGCATGATGATCCAGGGGAGGAGTAGCCCGCCGAGCAGACTGATCCAAACGCCCAAGCGCGTCATCATTCTGAGGCGAGAAGACTTTTCCTGCGCGATATCGGTCAACGTGGCAGTTCCTTGGTGAAAGGTTCGGCGCTGACCACGGCTCCGGATTCGATCGCACTCACGGCTTCGGAGATGGCGGCGCGAACGACGGGGTCGGAATCCTGATGTCGTTGCAAGGCCGGCAGCGCTTGTTTGGCGGCAGCTCCCATGCCCCCGATGCTTTCGGCGGCCAGATAGCGAATCAGAGGTTGTTCATCGTTCAGGAGGGGAATAATCGGCGGCAGGGCATCACTGGCCTCCGGGCCCAATTGGGCCAATTGGTGCAACGCATAGTCGCGCGCAGAGGAATGCCCGAGCATCATGCCCAAGGATTCGATGTGAGCCGCATCCCCAGCCCTCGGTTTGTCCAACGCTGTACGCGCGAGGGTGGCGATGCCCTTATCCAGATCATTCAGCATCGGTGTGAGCGAAGCCACCGCCTCCTGTGAGAGGGGGACAGTAAAGGCAAATTGGGTGACCGCCGTTTGGCGCACGAGCGAAGAAGAATCGCGTAGCCCGTCCACGAGGGCTGCGCCGATCGGGGGCGGTGGAATGCCGATGCTCGCCAAGGCGATAAGGGCATTGCGGCGTAGGAGCGCATCGGCATCATGCGCGACGGCCAGCAGGGCCGGTACCGCCGGTTTGGCAATCGGTCCCAGGCTGCCGATCACCGCGCAGGCTATACGGCGTTGTTGCACATCGGAATCATGCAGTCTCGGCACGAAGTGGGTCATCACCCGGCGAGCCGCCGTCAAATCGATCCACTTCAGCGCGATGGCTGCGGTGGTGTTGGCATGTTGACTGCCGTCCTGCGTGGCCTGGCTCAGCAGCTGCGGAACGGCGGATCGCGCTGCCGGTCCGACTTGCCCTAATTGTTCGGCCGCGACAATTCGTGTCGACGGATCATCGTCCTTGAGCAGCTCGATCAGGGTCGGGACGACCCGCGCTCCAGTCGAAAACCAGTACCACGATCCAAGAAGGCCGAGCACCAGGACCAGTCCCAGCAGGTGTAACTGGATCTCGCGCGCGCTCAGGATGTTCGGCGACGACTCGGCGGCTGTCATAGTGAGAGGCGGTGACCTGTCAGGCGATGCGGTCAGCCTACCACAAACCCGGAAGAAATCTGAGAGGGCGGCTGAGTAAGGGCTGCAAACAATGCATGTCGAGCGACTGTTCGGCGCGAACGGGATGGATCAATAGGAGCGGCTTGGCATTCGGGAGCATGCGTACGGTTAAGACAACACTATACGGATACTTCGCGACATACGGCACGGTCTATCCTTGTTCCCCCTACAGGGAAATTTAGTCTAGAACCTAGGTTTTTACCTTGTAGCCTCTCGCTGGCGGCAGGATTAACGTGAGAGTAGGACAACCAGGAATAGAGGAGGTCATCATGCCTGTTTACTTCCTCATCGCATTGACGATCCTGTTTTGTGCCATCGCTATCTGGGCCTCAGTCACTCAAGAGAGCATCCCTATGAGTGAAGAAGAGCCTGACTGGGGTGCTGAACCGCTCGATCAGCCGCAGCCGCAAGAATATCGCAAGACAGGGTGAGGGTTGAGCGGCTTCTCGATCAGCTCACGCTACCAGCGTTACTCTGGTGCATGCAGGAAGGACGGCAGGTACGGCGTTGTCTGTGAAGCCTTCACCGCTGTCTCAGCGGCTCCTGGCGCGCTCACAGTGGTGGTGACTACGACAAAGGCCTTCCGATTCCTTTATTTCCTCTCTAGCCGCTTGGGTTCCTAGCCACGTTTCGAACCCTCTCATTTCATTCTTCTTCAATCGAATCGCCATTTTTCGGAATTTCCCATTTCTTCGAAAATGGCCATTGAGCGCAAGGGCGTCATGCCATGCCAAGAAAAGCGCGTTGGCGTCGCCTGTGACGGAGAGGGCAGCTGTGGAGAACCTAGAGGCTGGGAGGGGGGCATGAGGCAAAAGACTTCCGGCCTTCATCTGACTGTTTTCTTATTGGCTCAATCTACTGTTGCAAGCTGGGCTGCCTGTTTCAAGATCCTTTGTGCATTTGCGGGATTTTGGCTGAAGAACGGCGACACAAATAGAGTGTACTCGAAGTCTTTTATTGTCATTTGCCATGGCCCCTCAAACAGCTCTCCGCTTAATTTTGGCCCTGGCGGCTTGTGACAATGAGATATTTTGAGAACGGCTCGTCTGGCACGTTCACCAAAGGTGACAACATATCGAGGTTTGATTTCTAAAAACTCTCGGGTGAGATGGCGTGAGGCACAGTTATCAACAACCTCGCGAGGTGGATTTTGATAACCATCTTTCGGTTGGATTGCACATTTGGCTGCATGGAGAACGAAAAGGCCCTCATTGAGTAGGTGTTCCCAGGAATGTCCAAAAGTTTTTGTGAGAAATTGTCTGAGATTATCTGTGGGATCGCTGGTAGCGCTTTTGGCCGGGGTTTTTTCGTTAATGTTTGGTTTGAAGGGAGGTGCAATGCCTACAACGAGGAGTTTAACAGCCGTTCTCGGAGGATCAGTCTGCTGGCGGATAGTGAGCGTGACCCTTGCCAAATTCTCGCAGGCATTACACACCCAGATATCCCGCTGAAGCTGTTCCCAAGAGGTACTCATCTAAATTAGTAGCTAAGCATGATGCTGTTATGCAAGGTTGGCAGCAGCCTCTTCACTGAGCCTGTCCGTCGCCGAAGATGATTTGCGTCTTTCGTCGCCGCTCCGGTTTTTTTGATCTTTCTCCTCGTGGCCATGCGACTGGCGAGGGGGGCTGGCTCTGAGCGATTGCACAGCATCGGCGATGTTTGTGCGCTGCCCTGAGACAGACCTGCCTGGCCTCGCAGGTGGCGTCTGTTGTTCGAAGCTGCGGATCGCATGACGAGACGCAGCAAGTTCAGACGCCAAGGTCGTCTCAGGGAGAGCCCGCCGGTGCTGTGCTTGTGAGCGAAGAGCCCGGCCCTTCCCTCGCCCCTCACACCGGCCACTTCTCCTCGTTCCAGGCCATCTCCCAAAACATCCACTCATATTTCGAACTGAGGAGAAACGCCTGCTCCATCCGTTTCTTTTCTTCATGGCCGGCGGTTCTCGCCCAGGTATCGACCCGGGCTCGCATCCATTCCTGCACCGCTTGGAACTCCGGGGAGGCATAGAGCATCAACCAATCCCGGTACGGATGTTTGGCCGGCGGCGCCCCGTTCTTGAGAAAATGTTTCCCGACGACACAGTAGATCCAGGCGCAGGGGAGTGCGACGACGGCGATTTCCGTCGCGGTCCCGGCTTGGGCCACGGCCAGCATATGCCGGGTGTAGGCATAGTTGGTCGGCGCCATCGGCTCGTTCAGCATCTCCTGCGGCGACAAGTTCCAACGTTTGCCGTAGTTCTCGTGGAGACTGCGCTCGACGGTGATGGTTTCTTCTGCCAGTTTGGCGAAACGCAGGGCCGATTCAGCGTCCGGCGCCCGCAAGGAGCCGGCGGCAAAGACGCGGGCAAGATCCGCGAGGAAGCGGGCATCCTGCAGAATGTAGTAGCGGAATTTTCTTTCCGACAACGTGCCCTTGCCCAGTGCGAGGACGAAGGGGTGAGTCAGTTGTGCATCCCAGACGGGTTGGGCCAGCTTGCGAAGATGATTTGAAAACGACATCCGGGTCCTCCTTGCTCGTGTCGGAGAATGTTGAATCCTCGATGGTCACGTCTCCATTCAATGCTCAACATGGGGCACTGAGGGTGGCGACGTGTGAGAAACGGCTGGTCACGCTCGGGGCGTCCACGGTCTCGGGAGTTGATTGATGCCATCCAGCGCGGCAACGCGATAACATTCCGCGAGGGTGGGGTAATTGAACACCGCATCGATGAAGTAGTCGATCTGTCCCTGAAAGGCCATCACCGTCTGGCCGATGTGAATCAGTTCCGTCGCTCCGTCGCCGATCGCGTGCACGCCGAGCAATTGCCGGGTTTTATTGTGAAAGAGCAGTTTCAACATGCCGATCTCATCACCGATGATCTGCCCGCGCGCGATTTCCCGGTAGCGGGCGATGCCGACGGCGTAGGGCACTCCGTGTTTGGTCAAGTCGTCTTCGTTGCGGCCGACCATGGAAATCTCGGGGATGGAATAGATGCCATAAGGCATCAGGTCCGACTGTGTCTGGTAGGGCACACCAAATGCGTGGCAGGCCGCGTGACGGCCTTGCTGCATGGATGTCGAAGCCAAGGCGGGAAAACCGATGATGTCGCCGGCCGCATAAATGTGGGGAATCGCCGTTTGATAATGCTCGTTGACGGTGAGTCGCCCGCGCTCGTCCGCTGTGAGGGCGATGGCCTGCAGGTTGAGGGTCGCGCTGGCGCCGGTACGCCCAACCGAATAGAGCACGGTGGAGGCGCCGATTTCCTTGCCGCTCTTCAAGCGCACGATCACCTGTTGTTCGGCTACCGGCTCGACGGACACGACCTCTTCGTTGAACCGGAGGATCACCCCGATACTGCGCATGTGATACTGCAGGGCTTCAATGGTTTCCTGATCGACAAATTCCAGAAGGCGCGGGCGGCGCTCGATGAGGGTGACGTGAATGCCCATTGTGGCCAGGATGGACGCATATTCCGCGCCGATCACCCCGCCGCCGATGATCGTGATGGACTTGGGCAGGTCTTTCAACGTCAGGAGGCCGTCAGTGTCGATGATGGTCCGGTCGTCGAAAGGAATGTGAGTCGGGCGGGCCGGGACGGTGCCGCAGGCAATGACGAGAAAGTCGGCCGTATGTTCCACGCGATCATCTGCCCGTTCGATTCGCACGCGGTGCGGGTCGACGAAAGAGGCGGTGCCGTACCACAGGTCGATATTATTCCGCGTCATCTGATTATGGATGATCTCGATCTCGCGGTTGATGACGTGATTGGAACGGAAGGTCAGATCCGCCATCGTGATGTCCTGTTTGACGCGATAACTGGCGCCATAGAGGCTGCGCTGGTGGAAACCGGAAAGATAGAGAGCGGCTTCACGGAGCGATTTGCTGGGGATGGTGCCGGTGTTGGTGCAGACCCCGCCGACAACCTGTTTGCGCTCGACGACGGCGACCTTTTTGCCGAGCTTCGCCGCTTGAATGGCGGCCTTTTGTCCTGCCGGGCCGGTTCCGATCACCAGCAGATCGTAATGGGCCATGGATAGTCCTCAACGGCTGTGAGACGAGAGTTAGCTGGCCGTCACCAGCTTACGCGCGAACCGGAAGGCTTCCTCCAGGTCCGGCAGTTGGGCCAATTCCGGCGTGATCTGCAGGTAGCGCACCTTGTTGTCCTTGTCGACGACCAGCAGGGCACGACTCAGGAGGTGAAGGTCTTTGAGCAAGAGCCCATGGGCCTTCCCGAAATCGGCGGCGCGAAAATCGGAGAGAAAGGTGACGTTGCTGATTTTGGCTTCCTCCGCAAAACGCTTGAGCGCGAAGGGCGTATCGATGCTGATGGTGATGAGCTCGACCATGCGATCGAGTCCCATGTTTTTCTCGCTCAAATAGTGCGTTTGTTGTTCACACACTTTTGTGTCGACAGACGGGACGATGCTGATGATGCGGACCTTGCCTTTCCCCTTGGTGTCATTGATGGGAACCATCGAGAGGTCGGTTTGCGCCAGTTTCACATCGCGCAGTTTGTCGCCGACCTTGATCCCCATGCCGGTGAGCATCAGCGGTTTGCCCTGAAACAGGATATTGTTCCCTTCTCCGGCCACCGCGCTTCCGTCGGCGATAGGCATGTCTTTGTATGAAAAGTCAGCTTTGCCGGCGCTCGACCATGTGCCGCAGCCGCCGAATCCGAGACACAAGAGGCCGAGGACAAGACGGGGCACCAGCGCGCTGCGCACGACAAGAGTACTGATCGACTTCATAGGCCGCTCCATGAATAAAGAAAGGTTTTGTCTCGATCGTCACTGTATGGCCCGCTGGGAAGACTGTCAAGGTTGAAGAAACTCTCGGATGTGCCGGTTGACCGCTTGCGGTCGCTCCCATTGGGGAATATGGCCGGCCTCGGGAATGACGATCAGCCGAGCTTGCGGAATTATAGCCTGGAGGTCTCGGCCGACTTGCGGAGGGAAGAGGCGATCCTGTTCGCCCCATAAGATCAACGTGGAGTGGCGGATCTCCGTGAGTCGCGGGGCATACTGCTGTTCCCACAACGGCAAGCTATCGCGTAATGACAGCAACGGGCCGACCATGTCCTCCCGCTGCCGGTTCCGGTTGGAGCGTTCCAGCACGAGCGGGGTGATGAGGCTGTGATCGTAGACGACTTCCTTGAGCACGGCTTCCATCGTCCGGCTCCCGAACAGCGATGCGCCGAAGCGGGCCACCCAGGCGGGCACGTGCGTATTGATCGCGCGCCGCATGAGCGGGCTGACGAGTCGTTCCCGAACATGATCGGGCAGGCTATCGATCAAGACCAGACGGTGAACGCGCTCCGGATAAGTCAGGGCCATGCCGATGGCCACGCCGCCGCCCATGGAATTGCCGATCAAGGTGGCTGTCGGCAGGCCCAGCGCATCCATGAGCCCTCGTATGGATTCGATCAGTTCGGAAGGACGGTAGTCGATGTCAGGTTTATCGGAAAGTCCCGACCCGATGAGATCCGGAGTAATCACGCGGAAGTGTGCGGTCAGAGGCTGTTGATATTCCCACTGCCACATGGATCCGCCGTATCCGTGCACTAAGATCAGCGGCGGGCCCTGCCCTTCGTCAAGATAGGCGATTCGGTGGCCGTTGACGGAGGTGGTATGGACGGGAAATCGCTGAATCGCGTCGAACCAGGGAGGGATTTCCGGCCGTGCCGCGCAACCGCTCATGAGGAGGCTCGCAAGAAACCAGGTTGCCAGGTGACGAGGCGCTGCGGCAGCAAACCGGACGAGATACGCCGGGCGCGGCACCGGCTACTCCAATTGAATGACGGTTTCGTCGATCTTGACGTTGTCGCCCTCGGCGACAAGGATGGCGGCGACCCGTCCGTCCATGGGGGCCGGAACCTGGCTTTCCATTTTCATGGCCTCGATGATCAACAGGGGGTCGCCCGTTTTGACTTGAGCGCCGTCCGCGACCAGCACCTTCACCACACGGCCGGGCATCGGAGGGGCGACATCACCGGGTTTCGTCGGCCGGGGACGTTTCGGCTTTGACGTGTTGCCGGCCTCGGGAGCCTCCGGCACTCCGGCCAACACTTCCTGGAGCGGCTCGAGAGAGACTTCCTGCAACCGATCATTGACGCGGATGTAATAGGGCTTGCGGCCGTCGGTGGTGCGGCCGGAGCCTGAGACCACGACATGGTAATTTTCGCCGTGGACCGTAATGTTGAATTCGGCCGGAGCGAGATGGAGATCGTGCGCCACGGCTGGCCCCTTGGTGTCGGTCGGCTCCAGCGGTTCCGGCTGCAGATTACCTTGCTCGCGTGCCTCGAAGAAATCCCGCGCAATGGCGGGAAACAGGGCAAAGGACAACTGGTCTTCCAGGGTCGTCGCGGACTCGGGCATGTCCTTTTTGAGTTTCTCGAATTCTGATTCCAGTCGGTCCGCCGGCCGGCCTTTCACCGGTTCTTCGTCGCCGATGGCCCGTGCCATGATCTCTTTATCAAGAGGCCCTGGGGCGCGGCCGTAGAGGCCGAGGAAGTAGTTTTTGGTTTCCGTGGTGATGACTTTATAGCGCTCGCCCTGTTCGCCGGTCAGCACATTGAGTGTGGCCTGCGTGCCGACGATTTGACTGGTGGGCGTGACGAGCGGCGGATAGCCCATGTCCTTTCGGACGCGGGGAATTTCGTCCATGACTTCCTTCATCCGGTCGAGCGCGTTTTGCTCCGCCAATTGCGCGGCGAGATTGGACAACATGCCGCCGGGGATTTGGGACGTCAGAATTTCCGCATCGACACCGGTGAAGTCGCTTTCAAATTGCCGATACTTTCGACGCACCGTGCGGAAATGTTCCGCGATGGGCTGGAGGTCTTCCAGATCCAATTGGCTATCGTACGGCGTACCGCGTAAGGCCGCGACCATCGATTCGGTCGGCGGATGCGAAGCCCCTCCCGCCAGCGGCGAAATGGACGTGTCCAAAAGATCCAATCCCGCCATCACGGCCATCAGGGCGGTCATAGTACCCATGCCTGAGGTGTAATGGGAATGGAGGTGAATGGGAACGCGAACCGCGGCTTTCAAACTCTTGACCAGCCGGTAGGCATCCACCGGCGCCAGCAGTCCGGCCATATCCTTGATACAAATTGTGTCGGCGCCGAGATCTTCCAGGCGTTTGCCCATCGTGACGAATCCATCCAATCGATGGACGGGGCTCGTCGTATAGGAAATGGCCGCCTCTACGTGTTTCTCGCAGGCTTTGACTTCGCGGATGGCGCGTTCGAGGTTACGGACATCGTTGAGCGCGTCGAATATGCGGAAGACATCGATGCCATTGGCGGCCGATCGTTCGATGAATTTGTCGAGGACGTCGTCGGCATAGTGCCGGTAGCCCACAAGATTCTGCCCGCGCAGCAACATCTGTAATTTTGTTTTCGGCATCGCCGCGCGGAGGGCGCGGAGGCGTTCCCAGGGATCTTCCTTGAGAAAGCGCAGGCAGGTGTCGAAGGTTGCCCCGCCCCAGACTTCCAGGGACCAGAACCCCACCGAGTCCAGTTTTTGCGCGATGGGCAACATGTCTTCAGTGCGCATTCTGGTGGCCAGAAGACATTGATGTCCGTCTCGCAAAGCGACTTCCGTCAGCAGGACTTTCTTTCCCGGTGCCGGAACAACGCTGAACGTCGAGGATGCCGACGAGGCAACAGCGAGGGCGCGTGTTGCAGCCGGTTTGGCGACTTTGGTCGGCTTAGCCGGCGCGGGCTTCTTGGACGGACTTTTTTTCGATATGGTTTTCTTGGTCTTTTTTATTGCCATTCTGGCGGCCTCGGGGCGGCGGAATCGCTCGCGTAACAGGTTGAGGTGCTGTGCCTGGCGGCTGGGAGGTCAGAGTCCTTCGTAGGCGGCGATTGCTGCGGAAATCGCCAACACCAGGTCCTCAGGCTCCTCGGATTCTTCGTATTGATACAGGTCGGGATGGGTTTCCAGATAGGAAGTATCGAATCGTCCCGCCTGGAAATCCTGTTCCATCATCACGTTCTTCATGAACGGAATGGTCGTTTTCACGCCACGCAGGACGTATTCTTCCAGTGAACGCCGCATGCGGCTCACGGTTTCCTCCCAGGTGCGTCCCCGCACAGTGAGTTTCGCCAGCAACGCGTCGTAATAGGGGGGAATCGTATAGTCACGGTAGACCGCGCCATCGATGCGGACCCCGATGCCGCCGGGAGACAGATAGGCGGTGACGGTGCCGGTGCAGGGCATAAAGTTATTCCGCGGGTCTTCGGCATTGATGCGGCATTGAATGGCGTGGCCTTGCAGCGTCACATCCTTTTGCCGGATCTCCAACGGCTTGCCTGCCGCGATGGAAATTTGATTTCGAACGATGTCGATCGCCGTAATCTGTTCCGTGACGGTATGTTCAACCTGCAACCGGGGATTCATTTCCATGAAATAGAAATGGCCTTCGTGGTCGAGGAGGAACTCCACCGTGCCGGCATTGTCGTACTTCACGGCTTTTGCGATGGCGATGGCGGCTTCACCCATTTGCGCGCGCAATTTTGCCGTCAGAACTAGTGAGGGGGCAATTTCGATCAGTTTCTGGTGCCGGCGCTGAATCGAACAATCCCGCTCGCCGAGGTGGATGATGTTGCCGTGTTTGTCGCCCAAGATCTGAAATTCGATATGGTGCGGACGCTCGATGTACTTTTCGATGAAAATGCTGCCGTCGCCAAAAGCTGCCAGCGCTTCCCGTGCCGCGACTTCCATATTCTCGCGCAATTCTTGATCAGAGCGGACCACTCGAAGTCCCCGTCCACCGCCGCCGGCGCTGGCCTTGATCATGACGGGGTAATTGATCCGGTGGACGAACTCCAGGGCCTCTTCGATGCTGGTGACCCCGCCTTCGGTGCCGGGCACAATCGGAAGCCCTGCCTGCTGGGCAATCTGCCTCGCCTTGACCTTGCTGCCCATGAGATCGATCGTTTCCGGCGAAGGGCCGATGAAGGTGATTCCAGAGGCATGGCAGAGCCGGGCGAACTTGGCGTTTTCGGACAGGAAACCGTAGCCGGGATGGATCGCGTCGGCACCGATGCGTTTCGCGATTTCCACAATCTGTTTGCCGTCCAGAAACCCTTTAACCGGGCCAGGACCTACGAGATAGGACTCGTCAGCTTTCTTGACGTAGATGCCCGAGGAGTCGGCCTCGGAATAGATCGCCGCTGTCGCGATGTTGAGCTCGCGGCAGCCGCGGATGATGCGCATGGCGATTTCGCCACGGTTGGCAATAAGGATCTTGCGGAACATGCTGAGCCTGCGTGAGGTTCGGAGCCGGAGCTCACCTCTGGGTCGCCTCCCAAAAAGTTCGCGTAACCTAGCATAGGGTCAAGAGAGTTGTCGAGACGAAGGCCGGTAAAATGGCGAATCCGGAAGGGCACGAATTGGACAGGAGGCATAGTGCCTCCTGCCATGGTCGTGATTACTTGGCCTGAATGAGAAGTGGCTTCGACTGCGCACTGCCGCCGCCGGCGACGACGATAATGAATGACATCCCCGCCTTCGCATCCGGCACCACGGCTTCAATGGTCGTTTCATTCACAAATTGATAGTCGATCTTATCCTTGGGCGCCGCGCTGAAGGTGACCCCGTGGAAACATTCCTTGCTGCCGAAGTTTTCGCCTTTGATCACGATTTTATCGCCGGGTTTGGCTTCATCCGGCTCCACCTTGCCGATGGACGGACGTTTCGACCGATCGCAGACCGGATCCTTCTCAAGCTTGGACGTATCCGAGCCCTTGATTGATTCGGTATTGAACATCGTGTATCCGGCGCCTTCCACCATGGCCCCTTCCTGGGCCTGGCCTGAAGGAACGGCAAGACAGACGACGCCGAGAACAACAGCGGAACCAAGGGCCACGATCATGAATGTGCGCATGAAAGCCTCCTATTAGGGAGATGATGTCTTCGGGAGCGGTGTATAAGATTCGCTGATGATTTTCTGCCCTTCGTCCGACAGGGCAAATTGTTCAAATGCGGCGACGAGCGGGTCGGTATCATTATTTGAAATCAGGAGGATCGGTCGGCGCAAAGAGTACCGGCCGTCCTTCACCGTGGGTGTTTCCGGTTCCACTTTATCGACCGGAAGCAGGCGCACCGGCACTCCGGAGGCGACGGCTTCCAAGGCTTGGCCAAGAGACAGGTAAGTGACGGCAGAATTGGGCGGGAGGGTCCCGGCGATGGTTTTGATGACCTTCTCGTCCTTCGCGATCACTTTAGTGGTGTCGGGAATCTTGCCGACAATGCCCAGGAGTTGCTCAAAGGCGTCGCGATTATTTTCGTTGCGCGGCCGGTCGATGAGCAGCACTTTGGTGTCCGGTCCGCCCAGGTCGGACCAGATTTTATATTTTCCGGAAAAGAGGTCGGCGACTTCCTGTTTGGTCACTTCTTTCGTGAAGTTTGACCGATGGACCATGATGGCAATGCCGTCCCAGGCGATTTGAACGGAGCGCAGTCCGTTTGCCGAGGCGCCCGCGACGGCGATATGCGCCTGCTTGGCTTTGACCATGTCGAGCGGTTTGGAGTTGTCGTCCCAGACGACATCGATATAGGCGCGGGGGTTGGCCTTTTCGAAGGCGTGCGCCAGGGATTCCATTGCGTGTTGCTCGGGGCCATGCCCTGCGATCACCATGGAGCCAGCTACTTCGGCTGAGGCCGGCGGCGCTGACAGAGAGAGGAGTCCGGCACAAAGCAAGGCGCTGATACGGGAATACATGCTGAACAATTCTCCCTCTCGCCCCTGAGTCGCGTTCCGGCGGCATCGTGGCGAGGCAGGTCGGGGCGGCAGTTCCTTCCACCCACGCGACCTCTCCGTTTAGGAGTCTGGGTTTTCCGTCGGGGTTACCGCACCGGACATCATCTCCGGTGTCACATCCACGCGTTTGCCCATGGCGGGCGGCAGTTTTGAAAAGCGATCCATGCGCTCATGAAGCATGTCGTACGCTTTGATTTCCTCAAACCCGGGCTTGTGGCTGCCTTTGACCTTCGAGGCGAAGGCGGACAAGATTCGGGTTGCCCCCACATTGTTGCACTGTGGGCAGACCGTATCGTCCGGCCGCGCATGGATGGATTGCGTGGCCTCGAACCGATGGGTACATTGATCACAGCGATATTCGTAGACCGGCATTGCCGACTCCTTCGAGCTGGAGAAGACTCACGCTCCATGGCCGGCCCTTGAGGGATCGGCCGAGATAAAGCGATTCTCTATTTGGAAGCGCTTGACCCTGTGTGTAGCTTTGCACTATTGTACCGAATCTGTGTGTCGAAACGCGAGCTACAATTGAAGGAGCGGTTGAAATGCCCCTGTTAATCCGGAAGTACAAAGGCAATGGCGGTGTTATGCAGGAAGAGCGCATCGACGATCCGGACCGGATCGAACGCTACATGCGTCTCTTCGAAGAAAAGGACGTCAAGAAGCTCGAAACCGGCGTCAAGACCGTGATCGAGAAGGACGAGTGGCAGCTCCTGCCCTAGCACGTACCTCCTGGGTTCATCCCATCATCTCATGTGTGTTGCCGTCGCGGGTCGTTGCGGCTTGATGCGGTCTGCGCATTGCTCTCGTTGAGAAGTGCGTGGTAGGGTTGGGCTGCGACGGTCCTGACGACAGAGTCCAACGGGGTATCATGGTCTATTGGATCCACATTGCACGCGCGATCGATCGAGTCACACTTCATCGGGACCGTTGTTCGGAAGTGCCTTCCAGCATTTCCAGTAGTGACTTCTGGGAGGGCGGCTGGTTCGACTATCCTGACAAGGAACGCGCGCTCGCGGCGATGGAGCAGGCCGGGACCAGCGATGAGCGCAAGTGCGCGCTCTGCAAACCCTGATCGAGTTCACACGAAAGTGCTGAGCCGATAGATCCACGCCGGCTCACGTTCGCGCCGGATCTGGTCCATCACTCAGCACATCCAATCGCCTGACCATGCCTCAACTTGCGCTTCTCCTCACAACCGTTGTGTGGGGCGCAACATTCCCGGCCACCAAGGCCGCCCTCGAACAAATCACGCCGCTCTCGTTTCTGTTCCTGCGATTTTTCCTCGGCCTGCTCCTGGTGTTCGCGGTGCTCTTCCTGTCACGCCGTACACTGACGCGCGATGCCGCGATGCTGCGGATGAGTCTCATCGCGAGCCTCTGGCTGTTCCTTGGGTATGTGTTGCAGACGGTGGGACTGCATTTGACGACGGCCTCCAACTCGGCCTTCATCACCGTGCTGTACGTGGTATTCGTTCCGCTGTATCTCCGTCGCTTGAGCGCGCATACCTGGATCTCAAATGGAATCGCGTTGCTCGGGCTGTGGTTGCTCGTCAAGCCGACAGCCTCCGCCAATCTTGGTGATCTGCTGACGCTCGGCAGCGCCGCGGCATTTGCGGCGCATATGGTCTGTCTGGAGCAGTACACTAGAACGACTGACGCCGTGTCGTTGTTCGCCTGGCAACTGGTGATGATGACCGTGGCAATGCTGGGCGCGATGTGGTGGGAACAGCCGACGGCCGCGATGTTCGAGCCGAGCCGAGTATTGCTGTTGGGCCTTGGAGTCACCGGGATTCTGGCGACCGGCGCGTTCGCCGTGCAGATGTGGGCACAGCAGCTGCTGCCCGCACAACAAGTCGCATTATTGTTTGCCGTGGAGCCAGCCATCGCGGCGTGGCTCGCATGGTATTTCCTGGGCGAACATCTGGATGCCCAAGGATGGTTCGGTAGCGCGATGATTTTGGGTGGTGTGCTGTTCGGATCGCGGGTGCCTGGGGAGATGGCGCAAGCCTCTCCACAGTCTGTGATTGTGCGTTCAGAAGGGAGATGACATGGCTCAAAAGTTCGGCAACAGCCGATGGGTACAAGAAGGATTTCTCGACAACCGGCAGGACGGCACCGTGGTCGGGCGCATCACGTTTGCGGTCTTGGGAACAATCGATGTTTATCTCGCGGGCAATTGCCGGGGAGAAATCGCCGGCCAGGTGATCCGGTTCAAAAATAGCCGGTTCGCCGATGAAGATCTTGCCGGTCAGGTGTTGGGGGATGTCGAGAGTCCGCAGATTGGAGATGCCAGCCTCATCTCGTTCGATCCCCATCCTCATCTGGTGCCCCATCCGTACATCGAATGGTTTTCCATGCGAAAGAATCACTATCGCATCGAACTGACACCTGAAGATGCGTGGATCGCGACGGAGGCAGAGGTGGCTGAGATCGATGCGGCGAGCCGTGACATCCGGAAGCGGTTGGCGCCGCAGTACGGCAGCAAATCAAGGTCGGCGGATGAATCGGAGTGGGTATAGCGCGGAGTTACGGGGGCGGGCAGTGAACTGGCCGCCCCCGCTGTGAATCAGGCGAGTTTGTTCTTGCCTTCTCGAACGTGGGCCGGCACCTCGCGAATATCCCACACCAATCCTACTGCCTGCATAGCGCGGAGGATGTAGTAGGTAATGTCGATTTCCCACCAGTAAAACCCCTGCCTGGTTGATGCGGCATAATAGTGGTGATTGTTGTGCCACCCTTCGCCGAGGGTGACCATGGCGAGAATGAAATTGTTTTTGCTGTCATCACCTGTCTTGTAGCGCTGCGATCCGTACACGTGCGAGAGGGAATTGATCGTGCAGGTGCCGTGGAGCAGGGCGACGGTGGAGACGAAAAACCCCCAGATCAACATTTGCGGACCATTGGTGCCGAGCCCCGGCGCATAGGCTTCCAGCAGTTTGCCCAATCCGAACATGCCGAATCCGCAGATCGTCGGCACCAGGGTATCGAATCGATCCAGGAAGCGCAGTTCAGGAAACTTGGCAAAATCGCCGATGCTCTTCAGTCTCGGCGGAAAGAATTTCTTTGAGCTGATCCAGCCGATGTGAGCCCAGAGAAATCCGCCCTGGCGCACCGAGTGCGTATCTTCCGGCTTGTCCGAATAGATGTGATGGTGGCGATGATGGCCGGCCCACCAGAGAGGGCCGCGTTGGGCGCAGGACGACCCGAGCAGCGCAAAGGCAAATTGGCAGGCGCGGGACGTTTTGAATGTCCGATGGGAGAAGTACCGGTGGTACCACCCGGTGATGGCGAACATGCGCACGAAGTAAAAGGCGGCGCAGACGCCGACTGCGACCCAGCTCCATCCCACGATGAATACGCCGAGGCAGATCAAGTGGACCGTGATGAGCGGAATGGCCCGCAGCCAGTCGACCGTGGCGGGGGCCGCATCGGTTTTCATGTTCTCGATGCCGGCCCAGGAATCAAACCAATGCACGATGGTCAGCCAGGGCGAAGGGCTCGTAGCCTGTTCTGCAGGCAGTTCGGCAGTTTTGGACAGCTCACCGTTGTCGGGTAAGGTGAGCGGATGCAGATCACTACTCATGCCACCTCCACAGTTGTGCGAGTAAAATGCGGTACCGAGGGGTCGCGCCGCCGTTGTACTAGCGTGACGTAATCGTTGCGGCGCTTGCGATTGATGCGATGGGGCAGGCCGCTGAATGTTCCGGAATGGTGTCGATCAGTGAGTGTGTAGACTCAGCCTTCAAGACACGTGCGACTATTATACACAGATTCGTAGGAAAATGTCGTGAGATTTTTTGCCTTGTACGGCGAAACCTCGCCCGCAACCAGCCGCCGAGAACCGGACCCTTCGTGATGCTCCGGGACCGAATCTGGAGATCAACGAGAGCCCCTGTGCTGCAACGCGGCGCAAGATTGTTTGACTCTGTTCGGATCGGCCCTCTAAAATGCGCCCCATTATGAATGATCGCTTTCTCAAAGCGTGCCGGCGCGAACCGGTTGATTGTACGCCGGTCTGGTTCATGCGCCAGGCGGGCCGTTATATGATCGAGTACCGGCGATTGCGGGAAAAGCACTCCATTCTGGAACTGTGTAAGACACCGGAATTGGCGGCCCAGGTGACGTTGCAGCCCATCGACCGATTCGCGCTCGATGCGGCCATTATTTTTGCCGACATTCTGCTCCCGTTGGAACCGATGGGACTGTCGCTGGAGTTTGCGGAGGGAGAGGGGCCGATTATCCACAATCCCCTGCGGGATCGGGCGGCGGTCGAGCGGCTCAAGATGCTCGATGACAGCGACCTCCAGTACGTCATGGATGCCATCAGCCTGACGCGCAAGATGCTGGCCGGTCGCGTGCCGTTGATCGGTTTTGCCGGGGCCCCGTTTACGTTGGCCAGTTATGCGATCGAAGGCGGCAGTTCGCGGAACTATATCCACACCAAGCAGATGATGTATGGCGAGCCGGAGGTATGGCACCGCCTGATGGATAAGTTCGCGCGGGCCATTACCGGATATCTGCGTCGTCAGATTCGCGCCGGCGCCCAAGCCGTGCAGCTCTTTGATAGCTGGGTGGGCTGCTTGTCGGCGGGGGATTATGCGGAATATGTCATGCCGCACGTGCAGCTGATTTTTGACGGCCTCAAGCATGAAGGTGTGCCGCTCATCCATTTCGGAACGGGTACGACCGCTATTCTCAAATCGATGCGCCAGGCAGGTGGCGACGTGATCGGCATCGACTGGCGTATTCCTCTCGATGAAGCCTGGGCCATGGTGGGGTACGACCGCGCAGTGCAAGGCAATCTGGATCCGGTCACCTTGTTCGGGCCGATGCATGAAATCGAGCGCCGCGTGTCGGATATTCTTCGCCGGGCTGGAGGGCGTCCCGGGCACATTTTCAATCTGGGCCATGGGATTCTTCCCAATACTCCAGTCGAGCATGTAGCTGCGACGATCGACTTGGTCCATAAATTGAGCGCCCGCTGAATCCGGTGAGGCGTAGCTGCTCATTGTCCGGCAGACGCATGATTCGCGAGAGACGTCTTCCTAGTCAGGTCTGACGAGTTGCCGGATGTCTGCACCACGCTCCATTGCACTCTTGCTCATGGCCATGGGCGGACCTGACAGTCTGGACAATGTGGAGCCGTATCTTCTCGATGTCCGGGGCGGACGACCTACCCCTCCCGCGTTGGTGGAGGAAATCCGGACGCGATACCGTCTGACCGGTGGGAAGTCGCCCGTGCTCGACATCACGCGCGAAGTGGCTCGCACCTTGGAACAGCGACTGAACGCATTAGGCGATGGGCGCTTCCGGTGTTACGTGGGATTGCGACACTGGCATCCGTTCATCAAAGAGACCTATGCCGAACTGCTCAAGACCGCGCCTGATCATATCGTCGGGTTGTGTATGGCGCCGCAGTACTCGTCGCTCAGCATCGGCGCCTATGTGAAGAAGGTGAAAGAAGCTCGTGCGGAATTGGCCGATGAGACGCCGATCAGCTTCGTGACAAGCTGGCACCGCCATCCGTTGTTGATCACTGCGATCGTCGCGCATATCCGCCGCACGCTGGAGCGATTTCCCGCGGAAGTCCGCGCGCCGGTGCCGGTGCTCTTTACGGCCCATAGTCTGCCGGAACGGGTGGTGGCCATGAAGGATCCCTATCCGGAGGAAGTTCGCGGTACCGTCGAGGCGGTGTGTGCGCAACTCGGCGGACAACCGACGCGGTTCGCCTATCAGAGCCAGGGGCGTTCCGGCGAGAAATGGCTCGGGCCGTCGGTCGAAGAAGTGTTGGACGATTTAGCCCAAGCCGGTCACCACCATGTGTTGGTGGCCCCCATCGGTTTTCTCTGCGACCATGTGGAAACTCTCTACGACATCGACATCGAGCTCACGCAGTTGGCCCGCGCGAAGGGGATCCAACTGGAACGTATACCCATGTTGAACGCCTCGGCTCCTTTGATCGATATTCTGACGTCGGTCGTGGAGGCGCACGAGGCCTCGCTCGTTCATTAGCGGCACCACCTGTGGCGGGCACTTCACGGTCAGTGGTCATTATCGGTGGGGGCATCTCAGGCCTCTCCACGGCCTTTGCTCTACTGGAGCAAGCGGCGGCGGCAGACGTGGCGCTGTCCTGTACCATCCTCGATGCCGCGCCGGTCTGGGGCGGAAAGATCGTCACCCATCGTGTCGGCCGGTTGGTCATGGAGGCCGGCCCGGATTCCTTCCTGTCTCAGAAACCGTGGGGCATGGACCTCTGTCGGCGACTTGGGATCGCCGATGAGCTCATCAACACGAACCCCGTTGAAAAAAAAGCCAGCGTGTTGAGAGGCGGGCAGTTGCATGAGCTACCGGAAGGGCTCGTGACCTTTACGCCGACTCAACTGGGTCCGTTCTTTCGCAGCGGGTTGCTGTCGTGGATCGACCTGGCAAGGATGGGCTGTGACCTGCTGATTCCACCGCGTCGGTCCACGGAAGATGAATCGCTTGCGGCTTTTTTTCGTCGCCGATTCGGGCGGCATGCCTGTGAGCGGGTCATGGAACCGCTCATGGCGGGGATCTACGCGGGTGATGCCGAGCAGATGAGCCTGCGCGCGACGTTTCCCCGATTCTATGAGCTTGAGCAGACGCATGGGAGCGTGATTCGCGGCATGATGGCGGCTCGACGCGCGCGGGCGCAGCAGCCTTCCGACGGACGTCCGCGGCATACCATGTTCGTGACCTTGAAAAATGGTCTGACGGATCTCGTCGCCGGATTGACCGCGCGTATCCGGGAGATCGGCGGCGTGTTGAAATCAGGGGTTCAAGCGGAGGCGCTTCGGGTACGCTCGCACCAGGCGGGACGCTGGATGTACGATGTGATCTGCGCCGATGGAACGGCGCTGTCTGCAGAAGCGGTAGTCCTGGCGACGCCGGCGTATGTGAGTGCCGACCTGGTTCGACCCTTGAGTCCACTGGCGGCCGGATTGATGGAGACGATTCCCTATGCCTCGACGGCCACCATTTCCTTGATCTATCCGGCCGCTGCGGTGGGAGCTCGCTTGCAGGGCTTTGGTTTCGTGGTGCCGCGGGTGGAAGGCCGTGACCTGATTGCCGCGACCTGGACTTCCATCAAGTGGCCGCACCGAGCGCCTCCCGAAGAGGTGTCCGTTCGCTGTTATCTGGGTGGGGTGGGACGCGAGGCCATCTTGCAGCAGGACGATGAGGCATTGGTCCGTTGCGTGCGGGAGGAATTGGCCTCGATCGTCGGTCTGCAGGCGACACCGCAGTATGTCGAGGTCAACCGATGGCATCGGGCCATGCCGCAATATACGCTCGGGCATCTGGATCGATTGACACAGCTTGAGGCGGCGCTATCACGATTCGGCGGACTATCCGTGACAGGAGCGGGGTATCGCGGCGTCGGCCTACCCGATTGCATCAGAGACGGGGCAGAAGCGGCGGCGCAGACCGTACGCTACCTCCAAACCGCCTCCAAATGAGAGGTGGAATCGTGAGAGACGAAGCAACAGAAGGACGTGGACGATGTTACATGACCAGTTGGTGATCTCCAATGTCGCCGGGCCCTTTCGCGAACCCCGAGAGCCGGTGTTGTCGTATGACTATTCCATCCAACGGGCGACCTGGGCGGCGACCCATGCGGTTCGGGTGAAGATCGCGCTGGCGGAAGAGTTGGACTATGTGAAAGCGAAGCTCTTGGGAACCGTGACCGGGAGCCCCGGGCAGCAGTTGATGTTGAACAAGCTGCTGTCGCGCAAGATCGGCGATCAAAAACTTCGGATTGCCGAGGAGGAAGGGTGGCTGAAGGAGCGCGCCGATGTCTTGGTGCCTCCCTTCACGGGACCGCTGGCGCATCATTTTCCGCAGCTGGAGTCATGGGTCCAGGCGCAGCAGGAGAGCTTGCGGAGCGAAATCAAGCAGACTATCGGTTTGGCAGTCTGAGTCATCGACGGCACGAGGGGAGGAGACTCAAGGGGCTCCTCTGATTTGGTGGCCGCGCCATTTTTGAATCAGTCCCCGCGTTTTCGTATTACTATCCGGCATCAAGAAAGACTCTACCTGCGCGCCCTGACGTCCTTCCGCAGATCGCTGGACGCGTAGCCGCACGGACGCGCGAGTCTCTCGTTCTCTCACACACAGAATCTGTGGATAAGCGTGTGTATAGCCACCTCCTCGCGACGCGGGGCCCTTCGTAGACTGGTCCTTCAGCAGCCTGCACAAGTTTTAGGCATTGGGGTCACCGACGAGCCGGCCACCAGATGCTGTGGAAGATGAAAACCCCTAGGGGGATCTTTGTTGATCGATTTTGACTTGGGGATAGCGAGGGCCTGCCAGGCGTGGGATTTCGAGAGATTCGCTCAAAAAATCCGGCGGTATTGTTTACTGTGCACCCCCGAGTCGTCGGCAAAACCGATGGAGCCGGTGTCGGGATTACTCGTGTCATTCAAGTCGATGCGGTAATGTCCACGGACCTGTTCCATGGCTTCTTCAAAAGAAATGGCCTGCGGATAGAGGTTGCCCGGGGCATGGGCCCCCCGCGCCAAGGTGCCGACGACTTCAGCCGTCGCATATTTGGGGTCCGAAAAGACGTACAGATCGGCGACGGCCTGATCGCCTAATTTGTGGCCAGGGCTCGTAGCCGGGAGCATACCGGCTAGCGTCTGGTTGAGTCTGGCCTGCTTGAATTGTTTCAATAGACCGACGACCTGGCTCATTGTCGACTGGGCTGGCACGACAATGCTGATGGCATTAAATTCCGTCAGGGTCGTCTGCACTTTGTACATGACCGGTGCGGCATCCGGATCTTCAGGGCCGACTTGAGAAATTTCCGGCCCGGCGGCCTGTTTTTGTTTCCCGCTGGGAACGGCAAGATTGATCAGGAGCCACATAATCAAAATGGCGCCAAAAAGCACGAGCAGCGGATGAATGCCCGCTCGCTTGCCCTCTTCGTATGGATTCTGTTCGCTGCTCATAGGGAAGTCTGCGGTGCCTCACCTGTTGAGCCGAGCGGGACGCCTGCCGCAGGACGAGCGGCTGATTCCAAACGTTTTGCTTCGTTCCAGTAGTGATCCATTTCAGCCAGGGTGAGGTCGTGAACGCTCCGTCCGTTGCGCGCCGCCTCATGTTCGAGGTATTGGAATCGAGCGGTGAACCGGTTCGTGGCTTGCCGCAGCGATTCTTCCGGATTCACCTTGATGTGGCGCGCCAGGTTGACCAAGGAGAAGAGCAGGTCGCCCAATTCCGCCGCCATGTCTGCGGTAGGCTCCGACGGAGGCTGGGATGCGGCTGCCGTGTCACTCACGGCTTCGCGGAGTTCTCCGATTTCCTCCTCGACCTTGCCAAGGACATCGGCGAGGCCTTGCGGACTATCGGGCCAGTCGAAGCCGACCCGCGCGGCGCGAACTTGAGTTTGATAGGCCCGAAGTAATGCCGGGAGGGCTTGAGGAATATCGTGCAAGACGGAATCAGGTTTTCCGGCATGTTTACGTTCTGCTCGCTTGATATCTTCCCATCGATGCACGACCTGGTCGGAGTTGAGACTCTGCGCGCCCGACGCCGCATCCCCGAAGACATGCGGATGGCGGCGCACCAGTTTGTCGCCCAACTCTTGGAGCACGTCGTCCATGGTGAACGTGCCGGCTTCCGTTCCGATTTGGCTGTGGAATAAGACCTGAAGCAGCACATCCCCGAGTTCTTCCTTGAGCTTGGGAAAGTCCCGCCGGTCGATGGTATCGAGCGCTTCGTATGTTTCTTCAATCAGGTAGGGTTTGAGGGATTCATGGGTCTGCTTGCGGTCCCATGGGCACCCGCCGGGCGCCCGGAGCCGGGCCATAATGGCGACCACTTTATCGAACCGTTCGGACATGCGTTCTTCCCTCGTGGCGCCACTCTAACTGAGTTTTTCTTCGCCTTCAACGGGGCCCGCTGCCTTGCGCGTCTCCAAGGCCTATGATAGGGTACCGTTCTGCATTTTATGATGGACTGATCGGAGGTGACGCACATGGGTGATGAGAAGGATCAGGGATTCGTCATCCGCGATCGTCGAGGCCGCGGTGAAGAGGCGCCCCCTGCGGCATCGGCTCCCACGCCTCCTGCCCCCGAACCGGCGCCAGCTGAGTCCCATCATGCTGACGCGCATGGGCATGCCGGACACCTGCCGGTCAATTTCTCCTCCTTCGTGATTTCCATGGGGAGCTCGGCCTTGATGCTCATGGGGGAACAATTGGATCCCCAACAGCCGGCCATGCCGCTCAATCTTCCACAGGCGAAGGAAATCATTGATTTGCTGTCGATGCTCGAAGAAAAAACGCGAGGCAATCTCACGCCGGACGAGCAGGTCGTGATGAAGGACATGCTCTACGCCTTGAGGATGAAGTTCGTCAGCCTGACCTCCGGAAAATCATCGCTCCATACTCCATAATCTGTGATCGCTCTCTTCGTGTGCTCCTGTTTCGCATGGTTTGTCCTTCCTTTGGTTGTGCCCGGCCTTTCAACTTCCTTCAGCCTGCCGTTCTTGTCTCTGGCCAACGTGATGACTCAGGGACAGTTTTGAGACTTTCCCCGCGAATTCGTTATAGTGTGGCAGAACCTAAGGGATCCGGGATGGAGTCGGAGTAGCGCCGATGCCTGAATCGACGGACATGAGCAAGCTCATCCCTCCGGGTGTGCTGCGTGAAAAAGAGCCGTCGTCGCCCGCCTCGATCGAGAGCGAGCGGCGGAAGCGCCATGTCCGGCCGGTGTGGATTGTCCTGATCCTCCTGCTGCCCTGCCTGGCGCTGACCTTCTACTACGCGCAAATGGCCGTTCCGGTCGGGGAGGAATCCGATTCCTTTCTTCCCAGCACCGGCTATGCCTTTGTCTTGCTGCTGGTCAATCTCGACCTGATCGGATTCGTCGTCCTCACGCTGCTCCTGTCCCGCAATCTCATCAAAGCCTATTTCGAACGCCGGCATCGTCTGGTGGGCTCCGGGTTTCGGGCGAAGTTAGTTGCGGCCTTCATTGGATTCTCCCTCATTCCGACCGTGTTGTTGGCCTTGGTCGCCAGCGGGTTGGTCAACAAAGCTGTCGATGTCTGGTTCAACGATCAGATCGAACATGTGATGAAGGATTCTTACGAAGTGGCGCGCATGCACCATGCCGGGCATGTGTCGTTGGCCATCAACAGCGCTCGCGCCATCAGCCATGAGATCTTTCGCGAGGAATTGCTGCTGCCGGAGCAACGGGATCTGCTAGTGGCGGCGATCGCCCGGAAACGAGCCGAATACGCCACGGCAGGCATTGAGGTGTTCTCCTCGAAAATGGAAACGCTGACGAAGGCCCTGGATCCTGAGGTGCCGGTGACCGTGCTCGACTTGCCGATCGGCCAGCTGGTGTTGCAGGTGATCAACGGCAAACAGGAGTTGACCTCGGTGCAGGAAGCGCAGACCGGCCGGCTCGTCCGTGCCGGCGTGCCGATTGCCTCCAGCGTGCGGCGTGGGGAAATCGACGGGGTAGTGGTGGTAGACGCCTATGTGCCGGAATCGTTGCTCGGCAAAATGGAGAGCATCGGCCGTCAATATGCCGAGTACAAACAGATGAAGGCGATGAAGAATCCTATTAAAGCCGGCGCCTATCTGTTGGTGGCGGTGATCACGGTGATGATTTTGTTCAGCGCCACCTGGTTCGGGTTTTATGTCGCGCGCGGTATCACCGTGCCGATTCAACGGTTGGCCGAAGCGACCGAGGCCATTGCGCAGGGAGATTTGTCGGTCCGTATCGAAGCGAAGGCGACGGATGAAATCGGCACTCTGGTCGAATCCTTCAACCGGATGACCGCCGATCTGCAGGGCAGTAAAAGCAAGGTGGAAGAGGCGAACGTCTCGCTGCGCCAATCCAACCTCGAACTGGACCGGCGGCGCGCTTATATCGAAACGGTGGTCGATACCATTGCTGCGGGAGTGCTGTCGATCGATCGGCAGGGGATCATCACGACCTTTAATCCATCGGCCGAACGCATGCTGGGGTTGTGGGCCGACCGGTTTCGCGGCCGTTCCGCCAACGAAGTGTTCAAAGAGTACAAGCTGGATTTGTTTCAATCCGTGTACGACCGCATGCTGGCCGATCAGCGGGATAACATCGCGCTGGAAGGGCAGCTGGATCTGCAGGGCCGGTTTCTGACCATCGGTGTGCATTGCTCGCGCATGAAGGACGAGTCGAACAAAGATCTCGGGTTCGTGCTGATTTTTGAAGACCTGTCGGAATTGATCAAGGCGCAGAAGGCGGCGGCCTGGCGGGAAGTGGCGCAACGGATCGCGCACGAGATCAAGAATCCATTAACGCCGATTCAACTCTCGGCCCAGCGGCTGCGGAAAAAGTTCCAGGACAAGGCGCCGGACTTCGACCGCATCTGCGACGAATCCACCCAGGTCATCGTCAATGAGGTCGGCAGCCTCAAGCAGATGCTGGATGAGTTTTCGAAATTCGCGCGCATGCCGGCGCCGCATATGACGATGAACTCCCTCGACGATGTCGTGAAAGAGGTCGTGGCGCTCTACGAGAGTGCGCATCGTGAAATTGCCTGCGTCGTGTCGTTGGATGCCGATCTGCCGCCCTTCAATTTCGATCGTGAACAGATCAAGCGTGTCTTGGTGAACTTGTGCGATAACGGCATCCATGCCATGAACCATAAGGGGCGGTTGTGGATCACGAGCCGGTACGATACGAAGCAGCGACGCGCAGTGGTCACGGTGGCGGATGAAGGCACCGGCATTGCGCCTGAGGATCAGGACAAACTCTTTGTGCCGTATTTTTCCAGGAAAAAGACCGGGACCGGTTTGGGGCTGGCCATCGTAAGGCGGATTGTGACCGATCACGACGGCCAGATTCATGCGGGCAATCATCAACCGAAGGGCGCCCTGTTCACCTTCGAATTGCCGGTGTAACGGAACGGACGAGCGCGTGGGCATCGTCGGATCGTATGTGGGGGATGCATGTCTGCTTCGATTCTGATTGTCGATGACGAAGTCTCCATTCTGAACTCCTTGAGCAGCATCCTGGAGGATGAAGGGTATGACGTGAGTGTGGCCAAAAGCGGCATGGAGGCCCTCAGGCATTGCGCGATCAATCCGCCCGAACTCATGATGCTGGATATTTGGATGCCCGAGATGGACGGGCTGGAGACCCTCAAGCGCCTGCGTGAATTGGTGCCGAGCACGCAAGTGATGATGATGTCCGGGCACGGATCGATCGAGACCGCGGTGAAAGCGATCAAGTTGGGCGCCTATGACTATATCGAAAAGCCGCTTTCCCTCGAAAATGTGACGCTTAGAGTGAAGCATGCCTTGGACCAGCACCGGCTCGAGCAGGAGAATCGCTCGCTTCGCACGAAAGTCGAGCGCAAGTTCGAACTCATCGGCCAGGCGCCGGTCATGCAGCAATTGAAACAACTGATCGAAACGGCCGGTCCGACCAACAGTCGAGTGCTGATCGGCGGTGAAAACGGCACTGGGAAGGAATTGGTGGCGAGGGCCATCCATCAACACAGCCACCGGGCGAACCGGCCGTTTGTGGCGGTCAACTGCGCGGCGATTCCCGAAACCTTGATCGAGAGCGAGTTGTTCGGCCACGAGCGAGGCGCCTTCAGCGGAGCGACGACCATGAAGCGTGGCCAGTTCGAGCAGGCCGATGGCGGCACCTTGTTTTTGGATGAAATTGCGGACATGAGCTTGAGCACCCAGGCCAAGGTGTTGCGAGCCCTCCAAGAGCAGCAGTTCACTCGGGTCGGAGGGACCAAGTTGATCAAGGTGGACGTGCGGGTGCTGGCCGCGTCGAACAAAGATTTATTGCAAGAGATCGAAAAGGGGACGTTCCGTGAGGACCTGTTCTACCGCCTGAACGTGGTGCCGATCGTAGTGCCCACCTTGCGTGATCGCCGCGAGGATATTCCCTTGCTGGTAAAACATTTCCTGCGCGTGCATGCGGAAGAGCAGGGCTTGAAGATCAAGCAAGTGTCAGCGGAGGCCATGGATGTCTTTATGCAGTACGAATGGCCGGGGAATATCCGCGAACTGCGGAATTTGATCGAGCGGCTGATGATCATGGTGCCGGGGCCGGTGATCGAGGCGGCGCATGCGTCTGTCGCGCTCCAAGTGCGTCCCCAAATATCAGCCGCCCACTCGGCCTCCGGCGCCCAACCGGCCAATTCGTTGCTCACCAGGCCGTACGATTCGCTCCGTGATGCCCGGAACGCATTTGAGAAGGAATTCATTGCTCGCAAATTGCGTGAGCACCATTGGAACATTTCCCGCACGGCGGAAGATCTCAAGATCGAACGCAGCCATCTTCATCGGAAGATTAAGTTGCTTGATGTCGAGATGCGCCCAGAAATGTAAGGTGAGTTGCTGAAAACGACCGCCAGCGGCGTTCTCAGTCACGTCGTCCCTGCGATGTACCCCGAGGGTACGCCTCAGTCGCGACGTCTCCTTGCAGCCTTGCTGGGCGATCGTTTTGAGCAACTCGCTCATACCCAACAGCGCCCTGATACTCATGGCTCCCTTCATCCCTATCCCGGTCCAATCACGGTCAATCTCCCATGTTGACCCGCCATCAGTCGGCTCGTTAAGATGCGGCCCCAATGACTACTTATCGTGATGCCGGAGTCGATATCGATGCCGGCGATGCGTTCGTCGAGCGGATCAAGCCGCATGTGCGCGCCACGTTTCGCCCTGAAGTGATGACCGATCTGGGCGGCTTCGGCGGCCTTTTCCGGTTCCAGGCTAATCGCTATCAGGATCCGGTGCTCGTGTCGGGGACGGATGGCGTCGGGACGAAACTCAAGATCGCCTTTCTAATGGATAAGCATGACACGGTCGGCATCGACCTGGTGGCCATGTGCGTCAATGATATCGCCGTGAGCGGTGCGGAGCCTCTGTTTTTCCTCGACTATTTTGCCACCGGCAAACTGTCGATCGCGACGGCGGCGGCGGTGGTGAAAGGCATTTCCGACGGCTGCCGACAAGCCGGATGTGCATTGATCGGGGGCGAAACGGCCGAGATGCCCTCGTTTTACGGCGACGGTGAATATGACCTGGCCGGGTTTGCTGTGGGCGTGGTGGATCGGCCGAAGATCGTCGATGGAAAGCAGATTGTTCCGGGTGACATGGTCATCGGGTTGGCATCCAGCGGCGTGCACAGCAACGGCTTTTCACTTGTCAGGAAAGTCCTGCTGGAGCGGAGTGGCTTGACCGTCGAGACGGTCGTGCCGGAATTGGACGGGGCGCTGGGCGAAACCTTGCTGACACCCACGCGGATTTACGCGAAGCAGGTGCTGTCGTTGATGGAAAGTTGTCCGATCAAGGGGATTGCCCACATCACCGGCGGAGGCATCACCGATAACCTGCCGCGAGTCTTCCCGGCGCATTGTGGCGCGCGGATTCGCCGGGGATCCTGGCCGGTCCTGCCGATTTTCGAGGCGGTTCGGGCGCGTGGTTCGGTGCCGCTGGAGGAAATGTACCGTGTCTTCAATATGGGGATCGGCTTGATCCTGGTGGTGGCTCCCGACCATGCCGACCGGGTGATGGCGAAGGCTCGCGAGGTAGGGGAGCAGGCGTACCACATCGGCGAGATCGTGGCGCAGCAGACCGATGAAGGGGTGGTCGACTATGTCGGGTAAAGCTCCTCGGCTCGTGCGACTGGGTGTTTTGGCCTCGGGACGGGGATCCAATCTGCAGGCGATCATCGACGCGATCGAACAGCATGCGCTTTCGGCCGAGGTTGCAGTGGTGGTCAGCAATAAGCAGGACGCGGTAGCCCTCGATCGCGCGCGCAAGCACGGCGCGCCGGCAGTCTGGCTCGATCCCAAACCCTTCGCAGGGAGACCTGAGAGTCGTGAGGCCTATGATCGGGCTGTTCTAGAAGTCTTGCAGAAGCATGAAGTCGATCTGGTGCTGCTGGCGGGATACATGAAAATCGTCACCCCCGTACTGGTCTCCGCTTATCAAAACCGGATGATGAATATCCATCCGTCGCTCCTTCCGTCGTTTCCAGGGCTGGATGTGCAGGAAAAGGCCATCGAACACGGGTGCAAAATTTCCGGCTGCACCGTGCATTTCGTCACGGAAGGGGTGGACGAAGGACCGATCATCATTCAAGCGGCGGTGCCCATTGCTGAAGGGGACTCGGCAGAGACCTTAGCGGCTCGCATCCTCGAGCACGAACACCGCATCTATCCGCGAGCCATCCAACTCTATGCCGAGGGTCGTTTGCGAGTGGAGGGGCGGCGAGTGCTGGTGGCGGACCCTGATGCGCCCACGGTCGGTTTCCACTATCCGTGATGGAACGGCGCGCAGATTCTTCACGTCAACTTCATCGAGCAGGTTGCGCAAAACGGCTGTCCAGCAAGGACGCTGCGGGCGAAGAGGCGAATCATCCTCTCGGTCGTACGTTGAGCATCTGGGCGATGGGAGAACGCCGCTCGCAGACTTTTCCGCAGCCAGCTAGTCCGCATGGTTCATGGCGGTTCGTCGTGAAATCGTCGAGTCACGTGACGAGCCCGCCGGCCGAAGGCTCGTCGCGGCAGTGAATCGGCGATTACAGCAGAAGTGTTTATGAACCATGCGGACTAGAGACTGGCGCGCTGGTTGTGTATAATGCCGTCTCGGTTGTGGGGGGCTAGCTCAGTTGGGAGAGCACTACGTTCGCAACGTAGGGGTCGGGGGTTCAACTCCCCTGCCCTCCACCACTTTCCTTCTCGTCCTCAGAAGCCATTCCGTCAAGCTCGTCCCCTCCCGTCAACTCCGCTAGCCGTTTCTTTTCGCATCACCTGATGCGAGTGATGCGTGAAGGCATGCGTGGGCTTGCCGGACGCTGTGTATTCTCCCACATGATGCCACCCTGTCTGAGTCGTATCTCCCTCACCATCCCACCCCTTAGAGATCAATCCGCCGCTGTGCGTCAGGTCAATCAGGCAGCGAGCTCGGAATGTATCGATATGCCAGCTGATCGAACGAGAGTCTTCCCGAACGCATTCCAGCGGTTTCCCTAGGTCATGGCCGAACGGGGAGGCCGTAGGATAGGGGTATGACGCAGGAGATAAAAGGATGGCTGTTTCTTGTGGCGAGTCTACTGCTCTTAGCGGTGATCTGTGGTCTCGCGACGCTTGGGCTCCTCACCAGGCCCGCTCGTTGGTCCGAGCGATAAATCCGAGCGATAAAAAGGCTCTTTGGCTTGCGATCCGTTGGCAGTGTGGTGCCTCACTGCGAGGCAGGATACCGGAGGTGATGGCTATGGCCTGGTACCAAGAGCGGAGCGCCGAGGAGAAACTCACGGTGTTGATTCGGTATCTGGTCCACAGCTTCCCCCTGGCCAGTATTTTGTCACGGCAAGTCGGAGAGCGTTACCACGTATTCGTCATTGTGCCGTTTGATGGGTCGCAAGAAAAAACACTGCAAGTTGAGACGGCGGTCTTTCACGATCGAAATCAGCGGGTCGAAGGGTTTGCCGCACTCTTGGCGACGCGTCATCTATGTCGAGTATTCGAGCGGGTTGATCGCTATGATCTCGATTGGGTCGGTCGGCATCCCGAGGCCTGGCCTATGCCTGCATTCTCCGGTGCGTCCCTCCCTACAGCTTCGCGGGTGCCAGCAGCGCTCGTGTAATCCGCAGGCACGGCGTACACACCTGTAGCGGTTATGCCTCATCCTCTTGCCTGCCGATAACGCGGTGAAGGCTCAATGTCCACGACCAGGGATCTTCCTAACCCACCTCGCCGTAGAATTCCGGTATCCTCGCCTCATGCTGAACGAGAAATTCGTCGCCGCCTACTCATTTCCTGTAGAGACCAAGCTCTCGAAGAGAACTCCACACGCGCACCATTGGGTCTCCGATAACACTTCCGGCCAACTTGAGTTCGAGCGGTGGACCTGTGCCTGGTGCGGTCAAAAGCGGATCCGGCTGGCCGCAGCGAGTGAGCCGGAGCTCGTGCGCGACTGGCTGCAACCGGAGGCGGTGGGAGCTGGAATCAGTCGGTAGGGCAAACTTGATGTGCGCACGGTCCGATGCCGTTCAGGCACCAACATTACGTGATCAACGAATGTTCGAGCGCATATCGTACGAGTTCAGCATTGCTGTCGAGGGCCAGTTTCGTCAATACGCGGGTCCTGTAGGTGCTGACCGTGGCTGCGCTGATAAATAACATGCCGGCAATCTCTTTCACCGGTTTTCCCGCTGCCAGCATTTGGAAGATTTGGAGTTCTCTGTTCGAGAGAATCTGATGAAGGGCTGAAGAAGGATGCGATCCGGCGCATACGGTGTCGGCCAGGCACTCCGCCACCGTAGAGGTAATAAATTTATGTCCGGAGAGCAACGAACGAATGGCTTCGACCAATAAGAGCGAATCGGTGGTGGATTTATTGAGGTATCCTCGTGCTCCCGACCTGATCATCCGCACCGCATAATGCTCTTCCGGATGCATCGAGAGGATCAGAATGGGCATAGAGGGCCGGATTCGAACCACTTCTTCGACTAAGTCGGGACCGGACTTGACGGGCATCGCCACATCCATGATGCACAGGTCCCAGCTGCTTTCCCTCACAAGATTAATGAGTTGCGTCCCTGTTTTGGCTTCGGCTATGACTTCTGGCGCAAATTCCTCCTGGATCACGTCCCGGGTGCCACGACGGTACAGATGATGATCGTCTGCGATGACGGCCCGTTGCACCTGTCTTGAACTCCTCTTCTATAAGAAGTTCCGCGCCCGCTACTTGAACACGCGCATGTAAAAGAATCAACTAGGGATATCCCTTAGTAGGTTGACCGTTGTCGTAGACGGCCTGTCATTACAAATTGACAGGATTTTCCTTGCGCAGGGACGTTGTTTCCTGCACGGCCCCGCTATGATCCCTCCTGCTTTTTTGTCGCTTCATACATACACGAGTCGCTTCTCAAGAGAAAGGAGGCCCTGCACTGTGCTTCCCATCCCTCAACTCTCCACCCCTTACATAAGGAGTCATGTATGTTATTTTCACGGAGACAGTTTCTCAAGATCTCGGCGGGCACCGTCGCGGCCGTAGCCGTGGCGGACAACGTCCTCGCCTTGACCGCGCTGCAGCCGGTCATCGAGGTGGGGAACCCGCTGGGTGAGTACCCGGATCGATCCTGGGAGCGGGTCTATCACGACCAGTATCGATACGATTCCTCGTTTACCTGGTGCTGCTCCCCGAACGACACGCACGGCTGTCGCATCCGGGCCTTCGTCCGGAACGGCGTCGTCATGCGGGTGGAGCAGAACTACGACCACCAAACCTACGAAGACCTCTACGGCAACCGCGGGACGTTCGCGCATAACCCGCGCATGTGCTTGAAGGGGTTCACCTTCCACCGGCGCGTGTACGGTCCCTATCGTTTGAAGGGCCCGTTGATGCGCAAGGGCTGGAAGCAGTGGATGGACGACGGCTCCCCCGAGCTGACGCCCGATGTGAAGCGCAAGTACAAATTTGACAGCCGGTTCTTAGACGACCTCAACCGGGTCTCGTGGGATACGGCCTTCACCTATGTCGCCAAGGGATGCGTCCTTATCGCTACCCGCTATAGTGGTGAGGCCGGGGCCCGTCGTCTCCGCGAGCAGGGCTATGCGCCGGAAATGATCGAAATGATGAAGGGCGCGGGCGTGCGCTGCTTCAAGCATCGCGCGGGCATGCCGGTCCTCGGCATCGTCGGCAAGATGATGAACACCCGCTTCAACGGCGGATGTTTGCCGTTGCTCGACTCCTGGATTCG
>CP092081.1:2185350-2368526 GCA_022226935.1 Nitrospira sp. | reverse complement strand
AACGTGCAACTCTACGGCCCCGGCGACATCACCGGCCTGGACGTGCGCGAGATTATACGCACGGAACCCCATGCCCACATGACCGACTTCGAGCCGAATTATTTTCCGGCCATCGAATTCGATCGACCTGACTTTCCATGGCTCTTCACCCCGGCAGCGGCAGACGGCGCGCGGCGCCTGCGTCCCTGGATCTGCTTGATCGTCATCCCGAAGGAACGGGCCACGCTCAAGACCAACCAGCAGCGGCCGCTCCCGACGATCACGTGCGCGCTTGAAGATTTACCCGACCTCGATCAGTCGTGGGCCTGGGCCCATGCCCAGGTCGTGGCAGAACAACGCTCGGCACCCGATCCCTCGCCGCGCGCCACGTTGCAACAAATCCTCAACGACCATCCCGAACGCACGCTCTCGCGGCTCCTGGCGCCGCGCCGCCTCGACCCCAACACCGCCTACTACGCCTGCCTCGTTCCTACGTACGAGGTGGGAAGAAAGGCCGGGCTGGGTGAACCGATCAAGCCGGAAGACGAGCAGGCCTTGCAGCCGGCTTGGGTGAAGAACGGTGCGTCCGGTCCGGTCACGCTGCCGGTCTATTTTCAGTGGGAGTTTCGAACCGGCATTGCAGGAGATTTCGAATCTCTCGCGCGCCGTTTGAAAGCCCAGTCCCTGCCGTCCACGGTGGGCTTGCGGCCGGTGGATATCCGAACCCCTGGCTGGGGCATGACGGCCTTGCCGCCTGGCGCTCCGGGCGGCCTGTTGGATCTCGGTGGAGCCCTGCAGACTCCCGAAACGCAACCGCGTGAGTGGCCTGATCAACCACGCAAGGCGTTCCAATTGGCCCTCGGCACCATCCTCAACGCACCGGCCGCCATGGCAGACACGAGCGGTGCCCCCGCCCTCCTCGGCCCGCCGCTCTATGGACAATGGTACGTCGACCGTGACGACCTGCCGGCCGCCGATCAGCCGCCGCACTGGTTCCGCGAGCTCAATCTGGATCCGCGCCACCGCATCGCCGCCGGTATCGGTACGACGGTAATCCGCAACGATCAGGAGCCGTTGATGGCCTCGGCTTGGGATCAACTGGAACAACAACGGCGGGATCGGCAGCGGCTCAAGCGCGCGCAGTTGGCTGAAGCCGTCGGCGACAGCCTCTCCAAGAAACACTTCGCGGCGCTCGACCCGGCCGGGCTACTGCAACTGACGGGACCGGCGTTGCAGGCGCTGTCAGGCCTCGCGTCATCTTCCACGACGCCGGCTACCGAGAGCAGCAACCTGCTTGCCGGCCATCCCGCTGTGACCAGTACTTTCCGCCGCCTGACGAGACTCAATGGACCAATCGCCTCCCACGCCGCCAGGTTCGACGGTCTTCGGCTTCCCACCACGTCACCCGCCTCCACAGCAGGACAGGCCTTTCGCCCGCTCATGCAATTCGCCGTCGCGACCAAGCAGCGGGAGGTGCCGGCGCTGCGCGAATGGTCGGAGGTGAAGGTGGAGGTACTGCGGCGCCTGGCGCCGAAAGACGCGGTGCTGGCGGCAGTGCGGAAAACCATGCCGACCGTCGAAAACACCGAGTTGACGACGTTCGCGCCGAGTTTCCCGCAGCCGATGTACGAACCCCTCCGCGACTACGCACCGGATCTCTTGTTGCCCGGCATGGACCAGGTGCCGTCCAACACGATTGCACTCCTGAAGACCAATCCGGCCTTGATCGAAGCCTACATGGTCGGCCTCAACCACGAGATGAGCCGCGAATTGCTGTGGCGTGGATTTCCGACCGATCAACGCGGCACCTACTTCCGGCAATTCTGGGATGCCGCCGGCGATGACCTGCCTACGACCGACGCGGAGCGCGAATCCCGATTGGACATCACGCGGATCACCTCCTGGGCGGCGGACAGTCGTCTCGGCGCTCACAGTGCGCGAGGCTCGGTCGTCGGCCAGATGGTGCTCCTCATTCGCGGCGACCTCCTGCGGCGTTATCCCCGTGCCATGGTCTATGCCCTGGAAAGTGTCTGGTCTGCGGACGGCACCAGGCGCGAGTTGGGCACAACGGAACGGTATCCGATTTTTCGCGCCACGCAGGCACCCGACATCACCATGCTCGGCTTCCCCCTCACCGAAGATCAGGTGCGTGGAGCGGACAACAAAGCCGGAGGACACCCGGGATGGTTCTTCGTCCTGCAGGAACAACCGACCGAGCCGCGATTCGGCATGGATGTCGCCACGACCTATGGCGGCACGCCCGCGCACTGGAGCGACCTGACGTGGGGGAACCTGGCGTCGGACGAAACCGCGCTCAAACAGATCGTGTATGTGCCGATCGACGGCCTGTTGAAAAATGCCGTCGTCGATCAGATTCCTTGGGGAAAGAATTCGGCGCAGATGGCCACTATCACCAGACAACCGCCCTTCCGCGTGGCGGTGCATGCGAGAACCTGGCTGCCGGGCCGGCAGTAGCAGCAGAAAGAGACGACCCCATGCCTTTGTTGCAACAAGAAACTGTGCAGCTCCAAACGGCGCTGCAGGCTTTGGCCGCGCAACAGACTGCATTGACGACCCAACTCACCGCGCAGCAGCAGGCGGTGACCGCCGCGCAAACTCAACGCACCAATGCACAGAACGGCGTGGCGCAGGCCCAGGCGCGCATTCCGCCCCTGCAGGCCGCCGCCGCCGCGGCCGACGCGCAGGTCGCAGAAGCGCAACAGGATCTGCTCGATGCGTCAGAACCGCCGGCGGGCATTCCCCCGGCTTCCTGGAGAGTGCGGCTCACAGCGCTGCGAAAAAAGCTTACCCAGCTTCAGACCGCCGCGACCGCAGCCCATACGAAGGTGACCGAGGCGCAGCAAGCTGTCGCGCAGGCCCAGGCGCAAGTGCAGGCGGCAGATCGCCAGATTGCGGCAGCGACAGCCGCGGTGCAAACCACGCAAGCCGCGATCGCCGCCCTTGAACCCCGCCGGCAAGAACTGCAAGCAGGACTCACCGAGATCGAGCGTCTGAACGCGGAGATCACGCGCGACCCGTTGGAGCGGGCAACATTGCAGCAGGTGGCCGCGCAACTTTCGGCGCGCACGGCGGCGCTGGAAGAATCCCATCTGGTGGCGCGCTTCGAATTAGAGGATGCCGAGGCGCTCCTCGCAAGCTCGATCACCAGGCGCAACGAGCTGACAACGCTCCTTGCAGGCCTGGCCACGCAAATCCCCGAAGCGGAGGCACAGGCGGCTGCAGCCCAGCAGGCGCTGGCGGCAGCCGAAGCCGAAGTCACGGCGCTCTTAGAAGAAGGGCCTTAGGCCAGGAAGGCAATTGTCGCGTGAGACCGATCACTGAAGGATCAGACATTCCTGAACGGGTGCCTCCCGCCGTGCTGCGCGCATGGGCGACCAAGCTGCGGCAATTGCAGGCGGCACACGACCGAGTTGTCGCGCGGGCTCAGGCTGCGCAGCGGCGGGCCGCCCTGCTCATCAGGCAACGGGCGCAGTACCAGGCCGAGTTGGGCCAGGTGAATGCGCAAATCACGGCCACACAGGAGGTCGTGACTCGCAAGAAAGCCGAAGTCGCGGCGCTCTCGGCGCAGGTCGACGAGCATCGGGCCGCCCGCGATGCCGCGACGGCTCGTCTTCTCGGCACGGATCGCCTCGGCGGCACGGTTGCGACCAGCCATCCCTTGCTGCTGTTCCCCGTCCGTGTGGAAACCAGATTTGCCGCGAGACGAATAGGCCCGGGCACCGATCTTCTGCTCCGCGTCTATCCTGACGACATCCATCTCGACAGCCATGAACCGGCTCTCACGGAAGAAGAGGAACTTCGCGGCAAGGAATTCTGGGCCCATGTCGCCGCCGCTCCTGCAGGCGCGGACCGGCAAGAGCACATCAGGCAGAGTTGGCAACGGCTCACCGAACAATTCGGCACGACGCGCGCCGCCTGGATCGCCCATGTGCTCGATCCCGCCCAGCCGGGAACGGTCACTCGCCGGGACGACAGCTGGACGCGCGCCCCCCACACGCAGGTTCTTCCTGATCGCTGGGTCGCCATCGGCTATCGTAGCGATGCGGCTCGTGTCACCGCCTGGGGCAGGCCTATCCCGGAGACGGTGGCCGTCGGGCCAGACCCGCGCAGCACGAGCCAGCTCGGCAACAATGGAATGCCGCCCGTCGACGAAGGCATACGTTGGATCACGGATTTCGACCAGGCTGAGTCGATCGGGATGGGCCTACGTATTCCCGTCGCGGAGGAAAACGCCCAGGCAGGATTCGATCGGATCGTGGTGCTGGGTCTCAAGGCCTCATGGGATGCCCCGACCACGGCCGGCCGATTAGTCGAATTGTTCGACGCCCACCATTACACCGGCAGCCTCGCCCTCGTCGAACAACTGGCGCCGACGAACAACACGGCAGACGCGCCCGCCGGCTTTCGGTCGACAAGCCGCAACGCGGCCGATAGCATGGGCGTCGAGCTGGGCGCCTCGCTGATCCGTCCCGGCTCCGACGGTGAGTTGCTGGCGCAGGCCCTAGGCTTGCCTGCCTCCGTCTTCGCGCATGTCCGAGGAGCGGACAGATCGGAACAGCGTCTGGCCTCGCTCATGCAGGCGGCCATCCTCACCATCTGTGACAGTCCGCTGTTGCGGCAACTCATCGGCGCAACGGGAATAGACGCGCTGCGCGACCATTTCACGAAATACGTGCGCGCCCGCGGACCACTGCCGGTCCTGCGTGTCGACAAGCAACCCTATGGCCTGCTACCGGTGGCGGCGCTCGACCGCTGGACCTCGGCGACTGATCAGGACCCGGACAGGGCGCTGGCCGCATGGTGGCGCGCTCAACGGCTGACACGTCGCCGGCAAGTGCCCCAGGCCCTCCAAACCACGGTGGAATCCAACCCCGTCGTACTCCTGGCGCAGGAAGCCAACACCTGCCGCTATACGCTGCGCGAATTTCCAGAGGTCTCCACCAGACAACCGCCGGTGCCGCAACCGCTGCTCACCCCGGCCTTCCGAGCGCTGCTGCTGGCGCGCGCGCTTTCGACCCCGCACGAGCCGGCCTGGGACGAATTGACGGCCTTGCCTGAACCGGTTCGTCAGCAGCTGCTCGCGGAGGTGATGGATGTGCTCACCTATCGCCTCGATGCCTGGGGCACGTCCCTGGCCACCAGACGACTAGCGGTGATGCGGCAGGCGACACCCACCGGCATCAGGCTCGGCGCCTATGGCTGGGTGGAACAGGTGCGGCGGGCGGCCCCGCTGCAACCGGTCCCCACGCCGCCGGCCGGTGTCACCGCGCCGGTCTCGCGCTCGGCACAGAACAAAGGCTTCGTCCATGCCCCCTCGCTGGGACATGCAGCGGCGGCGGCCGTGCTGAGAAGCGGCTACTTGTCGCAAGAGGCGAATCGTGCAACCGGCGCCGCGCCCTTTGCGGTCGACCTGTCGTCAGAACGGGTCCATCGCGCCAAATGGTTGCTCGACGGGGTGCGCCAAGGTCAGTCCTTGAGCACGCTGCTCGGCTATCGATTCGAGCGCCATCTCCACGAGCGCGGCTTGGACCGCTACATTCAGCAATTCCGCGCCCTCACGAGCTTCACCTATAGCGATCGCTTCGCCGACATTCGTGACACCGTCATGCGCGCCGAAAAGCTGGCGCAAGAGGTGACGCTGCTGACGGCGCAACGCGACCAGGCCCTGCGCCGAGCGGAAGACGCTCGTGGCTTGAAGGCCGAACGCGAGCGTCGCGAGCAAACTTATCGCGCCGCTCTGGGCACGATCGCCACGCTCGCGCAACAGGCGCAGGCCGCGCAGGCACAGGTGACGCAAGCGGCCCAGGTGCTGGCCCAACAACAGGCGGCAAAACCGCAGGGCAAGGTGATTCAACCCTCTGCGCGGCGGTACGCCGTCCAGTTGCTGGAGGCGCGAGATTTGGATGACTGGGAGAATCGCGTGGACCAGCTGACCCAGGCCCAGGCCACTGCCGTGGCCCAGGCTGCCGCCGCACAGCAGACGGTCAGCGCACAGGAAGGCTCACGCCTGCTTGCGGAACGGAGCCAGGCCAAGCTGCTCAACGCCGCCGATCCGGATTCGATCCCGGCGGCGCAACAGATGGCCGTACGACAAGACACGCTCGCGGCCGAGCTCGACCGGCAGGCGCTCGCGAAGGAAGGGGGACAACGCGGCAAGGCCATGACCGATCTCATCGCCGCGAGAGCGACACTCACCACCCGCCTTGCCGCGCAATGGAATGAAGCCTTGAAGTCATTGCCGGCTGCCGCCGTCGTCGACGGGCTGGCGCTGCACCGGCGATGGACGGCGAGCCAACAACACCAGGCGCCGCAAACTCCCTGGGATGTCACTACGGTACCGTTCGGCAACACGACCTTGGGATTTCCGCCGCCCGGCAGCCCGGATTTCACGGCGCTCGTGGACGTGCTCAAGACACTCGACGATCTGGTCGATTCCGTGGGAGACAGCGTCGTGGCCGAAAGTGTGTATCAGCTGGTGCAAGGCAATCCGCTCCGCTCCGGCGCCACATTGGATGCCATCGCCGCCGGTGAAGTTCCGCCGCCGGAGCTGGAAGTGATCCGCACACCGAGGAGCGGCATCGGGTTGACGCATCGCCTCTGCACGCTCTTCGCCGCGACCGACAGCACGGCACCGGCAAGCTGGCCGACGAACGTTCCGTCGGCACGTGCGCAGGCCGAACCGATCCTCAACGCCTGGGTCGCGACACTCCTGCCCAATCCGGCTCAGGTCCGTTGTAAGGCCGGCTACGTCAACCAGCAGGACGGACAGGTCTATCACACGGTCGAAAGTTCGCTGACATCGCTTGGACTGGCACCGCTGGATGCCGTCTATCTGGCCGAAGGTAGTACCACAGCACAGCAGGCCGAGCTGGAGCAACGTTGGCGATTCGTGCTGCAGCAGGCGCGCCCCGCCACGGTACCGTCGGATGCGATCATTCGACTGCAGTTCGGGCGCGACAATGGCTGGGGCGCGGAGATCGTCAGCGTGACGGAATGGTGCGAAGTGGCAACCACGGTGCGGCGGTTGCTCAGTAACGCCCGTTCGGTCGATGGACGCGACCTGTCGTTGCCCGAATCACCCGCCGACTCGGGGATGGACCATGAGGAGTTTGCCGGCCGTGCGACCCGCGCATTGCAGGCCCTGACCGACGCGCAACGAGTTCTGAATAGCCTCTTACCAACACCACCATCGGACGACCTGGCTGCCGACCTCGACGAGATACGCCGCGCCCTGTTCGGCTTGGCGAGTTTCGGCATACCGAGCGCAGTCCCGATGGATATCGGTGATGCAGGAACAGACGCGCGGTCCCTGCTCCTGATGCAGGCGCGATCGGTCCTCCTGGAAGCGCAACGTCGGCTGGACCACGTGGCCGAAACGGAACAGGGCTTTGTGCGTGTGAACGCCACATCGGAAGAACGGCGCGATCACGACCTGGCGCGATTCCGCATGATCTTCGGTCAGGACTTCTTGGCGTTGCCTCGCGTGACGGCACCCAATGCCGCGCAACTGAATGAAACGTTCGCCGCCGGCCTCTTGCTCCAAGGCCAAGACCCGATGGCTGCCGTCACCTGGTTCCAACGTGCCGCCTACGTCAGACCCGGCGCGACGCGCTTGAACGAGGCCATGCTCTATGCCGAAACCGTGGGAAACGCCGCACTCCGATTCCACGTCGGACAACTCCCCTATCAAGCGCAGGATCGCTGGGTGGCCTTGCCTCCAGCCACGGACCAACCCATTCCGCGCGGGCGCCTCTCGCTGGTGGCGCAGATGTCGTCGGCGCGACCGCTCCGCTTCGATCACCCATTCGCCGGCCTCTTGATCGACGAATGGGTGGAAACGGTGCCGAGCCCCCGAGAGACGACCGGCGTGACCTTCCACTACGATCAACCGAACAGCGCGCCCCCGCAGGCGCTGCTGCTCGCCGTACCGGCGGACCGGCGGACGACCTGGGACCTCAATAGCCTGGAAACCGTCCTGCAGGAGACGATGGACTTGGCCCGGCTCCGCGCCGTCGCGCCCGACAGCGGCGACGAAGTGATCTGGGTGGAGGATCAATTGCCCGAGGGCGCCGCTCCTTTGGGCGACGGCGAGACATGGACGTGGATTCGCATGACACCGGAACCGCTGTCCGGCACGCGCGCCCATCAATCCGTGCTCGCAGCCGGCATGCATCAACATTTTTTCCAAGGCGCCAAGGCCCCGCTGTTCGTCAACGTGGGAGACCGCCTGTTCGCCCACATCTACCTCGATCCCGCGCGTATGCCTCGACAGGTCATGCTGCAATGGCACGACGGCAGCTGGGAGCATCGCGCCTATTGGGGCGAGAACCTCATTCCGTGGGGCACCGACAATACCGTCAGCCGCCAGTATATGGGCCCATTGCCGCCGCCTGGCCGCTGGGTCCGGCTCGAAGTGCCCGCCGCAACCGTGGGAGTCGAAGGACGGATCGTGGGCGGCATGGCCTTCACCCTGTTCGACGGCACGGCCACGTGGGATCGCGCCGGCAAACGAGCATTGCAGCCGGTTGGTTCCGGAGAGCAGGACCCCTCGGCACCGGCCCTGCTGTTCACCGGCGGCACCCTCGACTTTACCGGCGTCATCGATCCAGCAGGAGGAGCATAGGCATGGCATCACGGATCAGACTCGACCTCAGCACCTACAACCCCGACTTGCAGGACGGGTTGCAGGCGCGCATCCACGACCCGCTCTGGATGCTGGGACGCCAATGGCAGTTCGGCGAATTCAACGGGGCCGATGCCGGATCGCCTGCCGCCGCGCAGGTGATCGTGGACACCGCCGCCGTGACCCGTTATCAACCGGGACCACGCTCCGGCCCGCATCCGGCCAGATCCTACGCAGCCGACAGCCTGGCTCTGGAAACACTCGTGGAAGCGGAGCCAGTGACGGACGATTCCCGCCTCAACTGGCGGCTTGCCGCCGAATCCGGACGGCATCTGCTCCGCCTGCTGGAGGCATCCCGGCTCGGGCCCACGCGCGCGCAATGGTTGGCGAGCACCTACGTATGCACCGCTCCCACAGCGGAGCAAGCCCAGCAGATCGATGCAGCGAGCCTGTCGTTCATCCGCGTCCTGGCCGGCCGCACCATCGATGGCTTGCGGTGTGCCTCACGAGTCCGCGCCCTACAGGCTAATAACAACTTGAATGAATTGTTTCGCGACTCGCCGTTCGATCAGGTGAGCGAGGTGGATCGCCAGAAGCTGCTCGGCATCCTTACGACTTGGCTGACCTGGCTCGACAGTCTTTTTCAACAGGGCGCCTCCCCTTCCGCTTGGATTCCTGAACGGATGGAGTATGCCTTAAGTATCGCCGCCAAGACGGCGGAGAGCGAAGTGGTGCTGACCGCGCCGGAATATCTCGATGGACGGCTGGACTGGTTTTCGTTCACGACGAGTTCAGGAAACAGTCTGGGCGCCGCCGACAACCGCACGTCCCTCACGGATGCGTTCCTCCCCACGCCGGTCTCGTTTCGTGGCATGCCTTCTGTGCGCCTGTGGGAATTCGAAGACGGCGCCGTAAATTTTGCGAGCGTCCAGGCCGCCCCGCAAGACCTGGCCCGCTTGCTGCTCGTCAAGTTCGCACTGGAATACAGCAACGACTGGTTCCTGCTGCCGCTCGAGCTTGCTGTGGGCACCGTCTCACAGATCCGCGCGCTCGTCGTGACCAACACCTTCGGCGAACGATTCCTCATTCCCCACGCCAGCGAAGTGGATGGGCCCACGTCGCCCTGGCGCATGTTCAGCCTCACGAACGATACCCAGAAGTTGCTTTTCCTGCCGCCGGTGTTGGGGCCGCTGTTGGAGAGCCAGCCGGTGGAAGACCTATCGTTGTTGAGGGATGAAATGGCCAACGTGGCCTGGGCCGTCGAACGCATCGTCGAAAGCGCTGCCGGTCGCCCGTTGGACCGTCATGAAGCCTATCAAGAGACGCTGGAGGCACAGCCGCCCCCACCCGCCGCCGACGGTGATGGTGCTCCATTGGTGTACCGCCTCGGCACGACTGTGCCGGACTATTGGATTCCATTGTTGCCGGTCAAAGACGGCAATGCCTTGCGGCTCAAACGCGGCGCACTCCCGGCATTCGGCGAGGGCGGCATTCAGGGATTGCAACTTCCAAAGGGACGATTGCTCGAACCGAATCGCGAACTCTTGCTGTTCGAAGAGGAAATCCCGCGCGAAGGCGCGCGCGTTACCAGGACCTATCAATATGCGCGCTGGATCGACGGCTCGACGCACCTCTGGATCGGCCGGCGCAAAGAACCGGACCGCGGCGAAGGCTCAAGTGGATTGCAGTTCGATGTGGCGGAGAAAAAGGATGAGGGGAATTCGTAGGTCCTCTGACTCTTGCTCAAAGGGTCGTAGGGTTACCCATTACCCTGCCGCCGTTTACTAGTGCGTACCTTCACAGGCCGCGGCTTGGCGCTCACGAGGGGGGCATCTCCGACACAGTTCTTGCCGGGCACGGCTCGAATACTTCCATCCGCTCCGTTCAACGGAAACATAACCCTTGCCGGTTCACCTCTGAAGCCTCTGTCGCTCTCTTCTTTCAATTTAATGTTCGGGTGGCAGAGCGCATCGGGCCCAAGGTCGATGGTATGCGTGGGACTTACGCATGCTCGACTTGAGTCCAGACTGCAACCAAGGCGTTGTCCAGATTCGCACTCCCCGGCAATCCCTGAAACACCCACGACTACACCGTGTAGGAACAACCTGACAGCTAAAAACCACGCCCATATGGATTTCCCTAGCTTTCTACCCGATTCCCGCCTACAGACATTTTCGAAATCACTGCTACGGTTACAAGATACGACGACGATCTCACCGGATGGTGACTGATTCCGGCTGGCTCCGAGCCGGCTGCGCCATAGACGGAACGAAGGAGAAGACTCTCATGTCAAACTTAACCGCGACGCTCAAATTGCAGCATGTGTTCATCTCGAACTTGGTGGAAGCCGCGCAGTGGATTGGCGTGGAAAAATTGGAAGCGCAAAGGAAACTGAGGGCGGCAAAAACGCACCTGTTGGCGCACTTCAAATTGGAAGACACGCTCTTGTATCCCATCTTGTTCGACGCCGCCCAAAAGAATACGGAGTTGAAGCACACCTTGGAAATTCTTGGGAAAGACATGACAGGCGTCTCGAAAGAGGTGATGAGCTTTTTTGAGCAGTACCACATCGGTGAGAAGCCCCATCACACGACACAAGACCTTGGAAACATCCTCTTTCTGCTACAGACACGCATACGTCGGGAGGAGGATACGCTGTACGCGGAATTCGATAAGATTAAAGCTGCAACTCGAATCATGGTCGCCGGACAGACAGCCGACTCCCGACGTTCCATCTGGGCGTCCTCTCATTCAATTCATCACGCGGGAGCGACGACGTCCACACTATGAATCCACGCCCGCTCATCATTGCTTAGCGACAGGAGACACCTGAAGATCATCCCCTGTTGAAATCGGATATACGGAGAGAGGAACGGCCCGATGTCAGATCTGACGAAGAACGAGGCCATCATTGAGGCATTGGAGTCAGCCGGCTATCAAGACATTACGCTGAAAGTCATCCCTAAACGCTTTCTGTTTAGCGATGGCCGGTATCAAACAGAACTAGAATTTTCGAGGAACTATTTTGACGACATCACGCTGGTCACACTCCAAAACCTGATGCACGACAAAATTCTCCCCGCCATCAAGCAGCAGCTGGGGAAGAAGGTCTATGTGAGCGCGCACGGAATCAGCATCATTCCTACCACGCACGGCCGTGAGGACGACTGCTAGCGGTTCTTCCTCGATACTGATCGGGCTCTCCTTATCAGATTCGGCCGGAGTTCCGGATACCATTCAGCGCCGGACCGGATCTGGGAAAACACGTACTTCTCATGACGCAGGATTCTACGTTCCAACCGTTGGGTCAATTACAACCTGGGTCAGCAGGTATTTGACACGCTCATCGCAGGGCGATATCGTGAGACATGCTCGCTCGCCTATCCACAACTCTGTCGCTTGTTACTTTAGCAGTCCTGTTCAAACGCCTCGTGACCCGTAAACCGCAATCACGCCCATACCGCAAAGCTGAATCCAAGTGGCCTCGCCGAAGTTATCGTGAACCTTCCTGAGGCTGCCGCCACATCATGGGAGTGATTCATCCCCGACAATGGAATCAGCGCGATATCGGTTCCGACCTCCTCACCCCTGCAATCGACGCCACAGCTTCTCCAGCGTTTTCACGAACGTTTTACATTCCTGCTCACTGAGGTCTGAAAACAGCTCCGCGACCTGCTCTTTGTATTCCGTGCAGCGCGGGGACAGCTCGGTCATGACTTTGTCCGAGAGTTCGATCACGGTGGCCCGGCGATCCGTCGGATGCCGTCTCCGCACGACCAGTCCGTCCTTTTCGAGCGAATCGACGAGCGCCGTCACGTTCGTCGCCGTCACGCCGAGTTCCTTTTTGAGGTCGCTCATAATCCTGGGACCGCGCTCATGAATCGAGCCGAGGATACGCAACCGCTGGGGAGATAACCCCTTCTCCACCAAGAGCGATTCAGACCACCGCTGATAGGCCGGGGCAAAGCTCCACAACAGTTCGACCAGCCGGTGCCGCGGCAATGTCGAGATGCAGGGAGAGACGGAAGACGTCTCCTTGGCTTTCGATCGCGGGACGGCTTTGATTCGTTTCATTGTGCGGACACGGTACTTCAAAAAGCGACAACATTCAATCATAAATTATTCATAGCTGCATCATTCATATATTGACTATGTTTCGCAGCATGCCGGATACTGCACGAGAACAAGTGAAGAAGAATCGTCGATGGGTTTCCTGATTGACTTCATCGTTCACGGCCACTTTTCCAACAGGTACACCATGCGCACTATCCGATATCCATCGTGGCTGCTCGCGTTGCTCCTGACCGCGGCCGGCTGCAACAGCGAACAGGCCGGCAGCACAGGCCAACCCCCTCCCCCTGAAGTCGGCGTCGCACAGGTGATCTCCAAGCCGGTGCAACAATGGGACGAATACACGGGCCGTATCAGCGCCATCGACACGGTCGAGTTACGGCCGCGCGCCAGCGGCTACGTGCAGAAAGTGGCCTACAAGGAAGGGCAGGATGTGAAGCAGGGCGATTTGATGTTCCAGATCGATCCTCGTCCCTACCGCGCCGCCTTAGAGAATGCCCAGGCGCAATTGGCGCGCGCGCGTGTGGCGCAGCAGTTGGAGACGATCCGCAACAAACGCGCCCAGGCATTGATCGACGATGACGCGATCTCGCACGAAGAGCTCGACTTGCGGCGTGCCGCGCAGGCGCAAAGCGCGGCGGATGTCCATGCCGCCGAAGCTGCGGTAGCCACCGCCAAGCTCAACTTGTCTTTCACGGAGGTCCGCGCTCCGGTCTCCGGACGGGCCAGCCGAGCCTTGGTGACCGTCGGCAATCTCGCGACCGCCGACGACACCCTATTGACCACGGTGGTGTCACAAGACCCGATGTACGTCTATTTCGATGCCGACGAAAACAGTTACTTGCGTTACAAGGAGCAGGAACGCAAGAACGAGCGCACCGCGCAGGACAATGCCGTGCACGTCGGCCTCGCCAACGAAACCGGCTATCCGCATAGCGGCAGGGTCGACTTTCTCGACAATCAGGTCAATCCCACCATCGGCACCGTACGCGCGCGAGCCGTGCTGTCCAATGCCGACCGGATCTTTACCCCCGGGCTCTTCGCGCGCGTGCAGTTCGTGAGCGGCCAGAAGGCCCAGGCCCTCTTGATCGACGACAAGGCCATTCTCACCGACCAGGATCGAAAATATGTGTACGCGGTCGACAAGGACGGGAAGGCGCAACGCAAGGACGTCGTGCTGGGCGGCGTGGTCGATGGGTTGCGCGTGGTGCAATCCGGCCTCGCGCCGGACGACAGGATTGTCGTGGTCGGCCTGCAGAAGATTTTTTATCCCGGCATGCCGGTGATGCCCGCCGAGGTTCCGATGGACAAACCATCGGCGCCGGCCGCGCCTGCAGCCATGGCGGAAAAGTAGGGAGACTCCGCCGTGGACTTTTCCAAGTTTTTCATCGATCGGCCGATCTTCGCCGCGGTGCTGTCGATCGTGATCTTCGCCGCCGGGTTGATCGCCATTCCCATCCTGCCGATCAGCGAGTATCCCGAAGTCGTCCCGCCCGCGGTCATCGTGCGCGCCATCTATCCGGGCGCGAATCCCAAGGTGATTGCCGAAACCGTGTCGACGCCGCTGGAAGAACAGATCAACGGCGTCGAGAACATGATGTATATGAAATCGGTCGCCGGTTCCGACGGCGTGCTGCAGATGACGATCACGTTCCGTCCCGGTACCGATCCCGACGCCGCTCAGGTGCAGGTGCAGAACCGTGTCAGTCAGGCGCTCTCACGCCTGCCGTCGGAAGTGGTGAGCCTGGGCGTGACGACGCAGAAACAATCGCCCACCTTTTTGGTGATGGTTCAGCTCCTCTCGCCGGAGGGCAAATACGACGCGCTCTACCTGCGCAATTACGCCAACATCAAAATCAAGGATGAACTGGCTCGTTTGCCCGGTGTCGGCCAGGTGCAAATTTTCGGCAGCGGCGACTATGCGATGCGTATCTGGCTCAATCCGGACAAGATCGCGTCGCGCGGGATGACGGCGGGAGACGTCGTCGCCGCCGTGCGGGAGCAAAACATCCAGGTATCGGCCGGGCAGCTCGGCGCGGAACCCATTGCGAAGGGCACCGACTTCCTCCTCTCCATCAATGCCCAAGGCCGCCTGCGCACGGCCCAAGAGTTCGGCAACGTCGTGCTGAAAATCGGAGCCGGCGGCGAAGTCGTCCGCCTGTCCGACGTCGCCCGTATCGAACTCGGCGCCAACGACTATACGTTGCGCGGCCAGCTGGACAATCAGGATGCGCCGCCCATCGGCATCTTCCAGGCTCCCGGCGCGAACGCGCTGACCGTCCGCGATGCCGTGATCGCCAAAATGGAAGAACTGAAGACGCGGTTTCCCCCCGGCCTCACCTACCGCTCGGACTATGACACCACGGTGTTCGTGCGTGATTCGATCCAGGCCGTCGTCCAGACGTTGATGGAAGCGATCCTGCTCGTCGTGCTGGTCGTGATTCTCTTCCTGCAAACCTGGCGCGCCTCGATCATTCCGTTGATCGCCGTGCCGGTGTCAGTGGTCGGCACCTTCGCCGCGCTGTATCTCTTTGGCTTTTCGATCAATACGCTCACGCTCTTCGGCCTCGTCCTCGCGATCGGCATCGTGGTGGATGACGCGATCGTGGTGGTGGAAAACGTCGAACGCAACATCGAAGAAGGACGGACTCCGCTCCAGGCGGCGCACCAAGCCATGCAGGAAGTCTCAGGTCCGATCGTCGCGATCGCGCTCGTGTTGTGCGCCGTGTTCGTGCCGATGGCGTTTCTCAGCGGCGTCACCGGCCAGTTCTACAAACAGTTCGCCGTGACGATTGCTATCTCGACGGTGATCTCGGCCATCAATTCGCTGACCCTTTCGCCGGCATTGGCGGCCAAACTACTCAAGAGCCACGGCGCGCCGAAGGATGCCCTTTCGCGATTGATCGAGCGTCTGTTCGGCTGGGTCTTCCGGCCGTTCAACCGATTTTTCAAGGCCAGTTCCGACGGGTATCAGGGCACCGTCTCGCGCACGTTGAAACATCGCGGCGCCGTCTTTGCCGTGTATGCCCTCCTGCTGGTCGCCACCGGGTTGATGTTCCAAGCGGTTCCCCGCGGCTTCATCCCCACTCAGGACAAGCTGTTCCTCATGGCCGGGGTGAAACTGCCGGAGGGCGCCTCGCTCGACCGCACAGATGCGGTGTTACGGCAGGTCGTCGCGATCAGCAAAACCGTGGACGGGATCGAGCACGTCGTGGCCATGACCGGCTTGAATCCGTTGCAGTTTACGAACACCCCGAATTACGGGATCGCCTTCCTGATCTTGAAACCGTTCGACGAGCGCCACCGCAGCGCCAAGGAAATCAGCGAGGAGATGAATCACAAGATCTCCGCCATCAAGGAAGGCATCACCTTCGTGTTGATGCCGCCGCCGATTCTCGGACTCGGCAACGGCGCCGGATATGGGCTCTTTGTCGAAGACCGCGCCGGACTTGGCTTCGGGGCGCTGCAAAATGCCGTCAGCAGCCTGCAGGGAGCGGTGATGCAGACGCCCGGCATGGGGTTTCCGATTTCCGGCTATCAGGCCAACGTGCCGCAGCTCGACGCCGAAGTAGACCGTATCAAGGCCAAGACACAGGGCATTGCCTTGACGGATCTCTTCGCCACGCTGCAGATCTACCTCGGGTCAGCCTATGTGAATGACTTCAATCTGTTCGGTCGCACCTGGCGCGTGTATGCGCAAGCCGACGGAGATTTTCGCGGCAAGGTCGAGGACATCGCAAATCTCAAAACGCGGAATGCTCGCGGCGAAATGGTCCCGATCGGCTCGATGGTGAAATTCAGCCAAACGTACGGGCCCGACCCGGTGCTGCGTTACAACGGCTATCCGGCCGCCGATTTCATGGGAGAGGCCGATCCCGCCAGGTTCTCATCGGCACAGGCGATGGACACGATTCGCGACATCGCCGGAAAGGTGCTGCCAAACGGCATGACCATCGAATGGACCGATTTGAGCTTTCAGGAAGCTTCGCAAGGAAGGGCGGCATTGCTGGTGTTCCCGGTGGCCATTCTGTTGGCCTTCCTCGTCCTCGCCGCCCTGTATGAATCCTGGACCTTGCCGCTGGCGGTGATCCTGATCGTGCCGATGTGCATGCTCTGCGCGCTCGCGGGCGTCAAACTCACCGGCGGCGATAACAACACGTTTGTGCAAGTCGGCCTGGTTGTGCTGATGGGCTTGGCGTGCAAAAACGCGATCCTGATCGTCGAATTTGCGCGCGAGCTGGAATTGCAAGGCAAGGGCATCGTCGAGGCGGCGCTCGAAGCCTGCCGCTTGCGATTGCGTCCCATCGTCATGACGTCGGTCGCTTTCATCGCCGGCACGATTCCACTCGTGCTCTCTCACGGCGCCGGCGCGGAAGTGCGCTCCGCCACGGGCGTTACCGTCTTCGCCGGCATGATCGGGGTGACGCTGTTCGGCTTGTTTCTGACGCCGGTGTTTTATGTCGGTCTGCGTATGCTTTCAGGACGCAAGCTGATCAGGCACGATGAAGGAAGAGAGCAGGAAGCCCTGGGAGGCGAATTGCGACGGGTGGAACATCCGCATTGAAGAGCATTGCTTGCCCAGCTAGGGCCCAGTGCGCCTGCCGGCGACCGCTCCTTCGAACGCTGTCGCCGGTTCAAATCCGTATTTGAGCAAGAGCTTTTGAATCCGGGCGCTCTTGAAGAAATCGGAAAACTGTTCAGCGGCGGCGCGAGCCTCATCGCGGCAGGTCCAGACAACCGCTTGCCCGAATCGAACCGGCGTATAGGTTCCACCAGGCGTTTCATCGATGATACGCACCTGCCCGCTGTTATTGATCGCGTCCACGCGATAGACCAGGCCGACTTCAGCCTCTCCTTTACGAATCATGTTGATGACCTCATCATGATGTGTGGCAGAGATGAGGCGAAACCGGTCTTTATACGAGGGATCAACCGCCCGAAGCGCCCGTGCCGTGATGGGGCCGGCAGCTGAGTTCTCATAGGCTCCGATCGCAACCCTGGTTCTTCGCTCCGACGACATCTCATGAAACGAAATCGGCATGGCCTGCGACGCCGCCGACATGACGAACACCAACGACGTCTGCGCGTAGACCTCAGGCCCGCCATTGAGAGTCAGTCCCTTCTTGTGCAATTTCTCGAGATCATCCACCGCGGACAGTAAGACATCCACGGGTGATCCGGCTTCCACTTCCCGACGGAGGGTTTGCGATGAGCCGTAGACGACCTTTACCGATGCGCCGAACTCACTCTCGAACATGGGCACCACTTCCTGAAAGGCCGCCTTGAGACTATAGGCGGCGCCGATCGTCAGAGTTTCTGCCTGTACCGGCGCGCCGATCACCGGTCCTGCCGCGAGCCCGACTGCGATCGCAAGGGCCTTACTGAATTTCCGGATTCCCTTCATTGCGCTGCCCTCCCCGGTTTTCTCTCCGCAACTGATCGCGGTGAACATTCTTCTGCGCGCGTGCCCCCGGCGAGCTCGCTCGACTCGAATGGTCGCAAGATTAGTACCAGCAGCATCCGTCATACGACAGTCCGCCGAAGCCTGATCAATTGCTGGGGTTCTTACAAATGGCCGTGCTTTTTGCGTCACCGCTTCGATTGCTCGTCCGGCGAAACCGTGAAACTTTGCACTGTGCGCACAGTGCGATAATGCCCCTTTGAGAATTTGCCCTCCCCTTGTCGCAAGACGACGCACCCAAATCGGTGAGGGCCTTCTCCAAACGTGCGAATACACAGCCATTGTCGTTCCCCGCCAGAAAACACGCAGGGCGGCAAGAACCTTGCTCTATTCCACCATCAAGAATCGCACGCGTCTCTTCCTGGTTTAATGAGAGATCTGCAATCCACCGATTGCAGTACGAAGACGATATGAATGAAATCGTCCTCATCGCCCTCCGCAGGCCTTACACCTTCGTGGTGATGTCCATTCTCATCGTGCTGCTGGGGACCATCACGGTGCTTCACATGCCGACCGACGTCTTTCCCAACATCACGATCCCCGTCACCTCGGTGGTCTGGGCCTATGCCGGTCTGCTGCCGCAGCAAGTCGAAGGGCGCATCACCTATCTCTTCGAGCGCTTTCTCACGTCGACCGTGGAAGGCATCAAATACATCCACAGTCATTCCTATTACGGCAGCAGCATCACCAATATTTTTCTCCAGGATGGAGTGGATGTGGGGAGAGCCGAGGCGGATATCACCGCCATTGCGCAAACCGTCGTCAAGGCGCTGCCGCCGGATATCTCGCCGCCCATGGTCATGCGTTTGGCGCCCTCTTCCATTCCGGTCGCCATGCTCCAAATCAGTTCAGACCGGCTGACCCCGGCGGAGCTCTACAATCTTGCCTACATGCGAATCCGCCCCTTACTCGTGACGGTGCCGGGGATCGTCCTGCCGCATCCCTACGGCGGCCAGGACATGCAGGTCATGGTCAATCTCGATCAGCAAAAGCTGCTCGCCCGCAATCTGACGCCGGCGGACATTCACAACGCCCTCATGCAGCAATATCTGGTGCTGCCGTCCGGCGATATCAAGATCAAGCAGACCGATTGGATCGTCCAGACGAATGCGTCACCCATGCAGATCGAGCATTTCAGCGATATCCCCGTCAAACGGGAAGACAACGCCTTCATCTATCTGCGGGATGTCGCCACCGTGCGCCTCATGGGCCGAGTGCAGCAGAATGCCGTTTTGGTGAAAGGCAAACAGACCGTCATCATCGTTGCGATGAAGAGCACGGAGGCCTCGACCCTCGACGTGGTCAACGGCATCAAGAACATGATCCCGCGCGCGGAACAAATCTCTCCGGAGGGCGTGGAGATCAAGTTGCTCGACGATGCTTCCACCTTCGTGAAAGATTCGATTGCCGATGTGTTGCATGAAATGGCGACCGCCGGCGCGCTGGTCGGCCTGATTGTGCTGCTGCTCCTTGGATCGTGGCGGGCCACGGTGATCGTCTGGACCTCGATTCCGCTCTCCATCCTGACTGCCCTCATCGGCCTGCATTGGCTCAATGAGACGATCAACGTCATGACCTTGGGCGGGTTGGCGCTGGCCGTCGGCATCCTCGTCGATGACGCCACCGTGATGATCGAGAATATCGACCGGCATCTCGAAATGGGCAAGGCGCTCGAACAAGCCATCGTCGATGCCGCCAACCAGATCGTGGTCCCGACGTTCGTCGCCACCCTCTGTATCGCGATTGTCTGGATTCCGCTGTTCGAGCTCGGCGGCGTCGCCGGCTACCTATTCAAACCCATGGCGGAAGCGATCATCATTGCGATGCTGGCTTCCTTCATCCTGTCGCGGACGCTGGTGCCGACCATGGCGAAATATATGATGAAAGGTCACCATGTCGAAGCCGCTTGATCCGGCGGGGCAGCCCGGTCCCGCTCCCTCACGGAATCCCTTCATTCGTTTTCAGAAAGGGTTCGAACGCGGGTTCAATCGGTTTCGCGAGCGCTATGGCCTGCTGCTCGAACAAGCCATTGCCCGGCGCCGTGCGTTTGTGACCGTCTCTCTCGTGATCGCCCTGGTCTCGCTGTCGCTGTTCTTCTTTCTCGGGCGCGACTATTTCCCAGAGATCAGGTCGGGTGTCATTCAGATGCATATGCGGGCCCCGCTCGGCACGCGCATCGAAGTGTCGGGACGCATTGCCACACTGGTCTCCAACAGCGTCGAAGAGTTGTTGGCCGGTGAGGTCGAGAATATCGTCAGTAATTGCGGTCTGCCGGTGGGCGCGCATAACCTGGCGTTCATTCCGACGCCCACCATCGGTTCGCAGGATTGCGACCTGACGATCCTGTTGAGGGATGAAAAATCGCCGGTATGGGATTATCGCCGTATTCTCCGCAAGGGTTTGACGGAACGGTATCCGGGCACGGAGTTTACCTTCCAGCCCTCCGATCTGACCGCCAAAATTCTGAACTTCGGCGCGCCGGCGCCGATCGACGTCCAGATCAAGGGACCGGACATGCATCCTAACTATGAATTCACCCGCAAGTTGGCCGGCAAGTTGCGCCAAATCCCCGGCGCCACCGACGTAGTCATCCAACAGACCATGCGGACTCCGACGCTCATGGTCGAAGGCAACCGCACGTTTGGTCTGGCCGTCAACCGAACCCAAAAGGAGATGGCGTCCAATCTCCTGATGACGACCGCCGGCAGTCAGCAGATCGATCAAGTGTACTGGCTCGATCCTAAGACCGGCATGTCGTATCTGATCAACGTGTATACGCCGCAAGCTCAGGTCAATAGCGTGAACAGCTTGAAGACGATCCCCGTCGAATCCTCGAACGAGGCGGCTGACAACAATCATGATGTCCAGTTGCTCGGCAATCTATCTGACCTCTCGGCGGAAGGGACCCCCGGCGTGATCACCCACGCGAACATTATGCCGCTGTTCGACATTTATGTCGGCACGGAAGGGCGCGACCTCGGCGGCGTGCTGGCGGATGTTGAAACAGTCGCTAAGAGCATGGAGCACGAACTGCCCCGCAGCGCTGCTATCGAAATCCATGGCCAAGCCTCACTCATGCACGACGCCTATTTCGAGTTGATCTTCGGACTGCTCGCCGCAATCGTGCTGGTCTATCTGCTGATCGTCGTCAACTTTCAGTCCTGGCTCGACCCCTTCATCATCATCACCGCCTTGCCCGGCGCCTTGGCCGGTATCGCCTGGGCTTTGTTTCTGACTCATACGCGGCTGTCGGAGCCTGCCTTGACGGGGGCCATCATGACCATGGGAACGGCGACGGCCAATTCGATTCTCGTCGTCTCCTACGCCCGCGAACGGCTCGAAACGCATGGCGAGGCGCTGCGCGCCGCAATTGAAGCGGGAACGACGCGCTTCCGCCCGGTCCTCATGACCGCGTCGGCCATGATCTTCGGCATGGTCCCCATGGCGACAGGTTATTCGCAGAATGCGCCGCTCGGCCGCGCCGTGATCGGCGGTTTGCTCGTCGCCACTGTCTTCACCTTGTTTTTCGTGCCGTGCGTGTATGCCATTCTGTATGAAGGGCGACGCGTTCCTGCACAGGAGCATCTGTAATGCTGAAGCTTTTCCATCGACGCCCCGGAGTGCTCGCGGGAATGTTCTTGCTCCTGCTCTATCTCTGCTATCGGATCTATGAGAGTACTGTCGACGCCACGACATTGCGCAAGCACACGCTGGAGGACACGATCCCCACGGTGGCCATCACCTACCCCAAGCCGGTGCCGCCGACCGAAACGATCACCTTACCCGGCAATATCCAGGCGTGGTTCGAAGCGCCGATCTATGCGCAGGTCTCCGGCTACGTCAAGATGTGGTACAAGGACTACGGCGCCCTCGTTCAAAAGGGCGACATCCTCGCCGAAATCAATGCGCCTGCCCTCGATGCCCAGTATGCCCAGGCCAAGGCGGACCTCGCCGCAGAACAAGCCAAGTATGCTCTCGCCGACTTGACGGCCAAACGCTGGGTCGCGCTGCGCAAAAACCATGCAGTCTCCGAGCAATCGATCTCCGTGCAGGAAGCCAATGCGAAGGCCGAAGCAGCGAGGGTCAAAGCGGCGGAGCAGAACGTCAAAAATTTCGAGGCGCTGATTCAATTCAAAACCATCGTCGCGCCCTATGACGGCGTGGTGACCGTCCGGAATATCAATGTCGGCGACTACATCAACAAGGAAGGCAATATCAGTAATCGGAGCGCCATCACCAATCTCTTTACTGTGGCCGATGTCAGCATGCTGCGGCTGTTTGTCAACGTCCCTGCCGCCTTCGGGGCTTTTCTCAAACCCGGATTGACGGCCGACGTGACGGTGCCGCAACTGCCTAATCGTCATTTCACCGCCAGGTTCCTCACGGTCGCGCGCGGATTCGATGTCAGCACACGCACCGCGGTCACGGTGTTCACGATCGACAATGAAGACCGTGCCCTGTGGCCAGGGTCTTACGCCCAGGTCCATCTCACCGCGCCAGTCGATCGGAACGTGCTCACTATTCCCTCGACCGCGTTGGTATTTCAAGAGCATGGCACGCAGGTAGCCGTGGTGACGGAGGATGAGCGTGTGCATTTGAAACCCATCACGGTGAGCAAACTCATGGACAATGCCGTCGAGGTCGGAGGAGGGCTTTCCAGTCAGGACCGCGTTGTGAACAACCCGAGCGCCGCACTGCTGGAAGGGGACAAGGTACGCATCGTCACCCCGGCGCCCGGGTATGATCTTGTGGGCACCGCAACGCCCCTCACGAAAGAACCGGCGTTGAAATGACCGTCTCTCGACACAGTCCTAACCGGTGCGCGCAAATTGGACAGGCCGGCTCGCGCCGATTCACAGGCGTAGCCCGCACCAGCGTGCTCCTGCTGATGCTGAGCCTGCCTGCTTGTAGTTCGTTTCCGGCCGTGGATCTCTCGCCTCCTTATGAGCCGGCTCAATTCGTGGTCCCGGCCTCATGGCACGGGTCGAGCCCGTTCGTCGAAGCCAACCCCTCCGATGGTGAGTTGCGTCAGGACTGGTGGACCCTGTTTAAAGACCCCGTCCTGGACAAGTTGGAAGCCCAAGCGTTGGCAGCGAATCCCGACCTGCAAGCCGCCGCCGAACGGTTCGTGCAATCCCGTGACGTGATGATGAAAGCCCGGTCGCAATATTTGCCTCGCGTCGGCTTGGGATTCGATGCCACCGATAATAGACAGTCTTTCCATCGCCTGTTTCGCCCGCCCGATAGTCCACTTGAAGAATCGAGCGTCGCCGGCGGCGGGATCGCGTCTTGGGAGCCGGACTTCTGGTCGGCTCTCCGCAACGCCACGCGCGTGGAGATCTACCGCGCCGAAGAACGTGCCGCCGACTTTGGCCTCGCGCGCTTGAGCCTGCAAGCGGAGGTGGCGGCAAACTATTTTGCGCTACGGGGCCTCGATGCGCAGGATGCCATTTACACCCAATCGATCGCTCTGTACACGCAGTCGTTGGAACTCGTCAACGCCCAGTTCATCGGCCAGATTGCGTCGGCGCTCGACGTCGCCCGCGTCGAATCCCTGTTGTTCAGCACGGAGACGAGAAAGGCTCAGATACAAGGCCAACGCCAGGTGCTGGAACAAGCCATCGCCATTTTGCTCAACATGGCGCCCGCCGCCTTCAAGATCGCACCGGTCAATGACCTCAAAATGGCGACCTTCACCATCCCGCAAACCCTTCCGTCCACTTTATTAGAACGCCGGCCGGATATCGCCGCTATGGAACGCCGGATGGCGCAGGCGAATCGCACCATCGGTATAGCGCGCGCCGCGTTTTATCCCAATGTGTCCTTTCGGCTCGGCGGCGGGTTCGAGGATGAGGCGTTCAGTCTCTTTTCGCTCGCGAATAGTTTCTGGTCTTATGGATCCAGCGTCTCGCTGCCTCTGTTCCAGGGCGGGTATCGACGGGCGCAATTGCAGCAGTCCTGGTCTGCTTATCGCGAAACGGAGGATCGATACCGATCGACCGTGCTGAACGCCTTCCGCGAGGTCGAGAATAATCTGAGCCTGACCAACCGGTTGACCCTCGCGGCCAACAGGCAGGACGCGGCCGTGGGAGCCACGCTCAAAACACAAGACCTGACCATGGAGCTGTATCAAGGCGGATTGGCCTCCAGCCTGGAACTGATTTATGCCCAGGTCGCCATGCTGACCGCGCGGATCGAGTCGGTGCAGATCAAGGCCGAATTGCTCCGCACCTCGGTGGCGCTCATCCGTTCGCTCGGCGGAGGCTGGAACCGTCAGCAACTGCCGACCGATGAACAGATCCAACCCTTTGGAACATTCCAATACACCAATCTCGATAAACCCGTACCCGCAGGCGGCATCGACGTCAATGCCGGCAATAACTGGATCCATAATGATTTGACCCAGCAGCCACTCTCCTTACGGCCGCGCCCCTAGCCTCCGATTCTCCAGAGCGCCATTTCATCGCGCGCCGCTCACCATAGAGACATTCCAGGGACCACCGATCGTTTCGCACTGAGCGTCCTGTGCGCGACCGCTCCTCTCCTGAGAGCGCGCGTCTTGTGCACCGACGACATTTCCTTCGATTTCGAGCTGACCTTCATCTGGCACCCATGTTGCCTCTTGTTGAGTGAGACCTCGCCATACCAGCGACCACAGACGCCCTTAACTGAAAGGAGTCCGTCATGACACGATCTTACCGACAGCTGGCTTTCTTGCTGATCATTCCGGCATGGATGACCGTTTCTCTCGGCCTCGCCGACGCGAGGGCCTGGGTCGCACCGCCGTGGATCGACAAAATCGCCTTAATGGTGATGGAACAGAAAAACCTGTCCACGAGTGGCAACTTCGCTCCCTACTTCCAGCAGTTGGAAGTGGTCAGTGAAGCGGCCGTGAAGGGGGAGTACAACGGGAAACGAAAAGGCATGAATCGTTTCCTGGAAATGCTGGAAACGAGAGAAGGCGGGATCAGTGCCGACGCGGCGCACAAGATTTTTGCGACCGTCGTCAAATCGGTGCCCTACGCAGTGCTCCTCCCCCTGAAGAGCGAAGACAAGCTGGACCCGGAAGAAAAGGCGTTGGTCGAGCGCATGAAGCGGTTTGCCGCGGCGATCAGGGACCAAGACGAGCGGGCCGCTCTCGCGTTCTGACCTGCGCGGCGCCGCTCGATCCAAAGCGCGCTCTGGGCTCGTTCGCTTTTCGAGCACCTACTGCGACCGGAAGTGAATGCGCACGGTGAGTTCGCCGTCGACGGGATCGTCGCCTTTGAGCTGGGGGGCGAAGGTCCATTTGTTGAGCGCGATGATGCCGGCAATCGTCAGTTCACGATGTTTCGCCGGTTCAAGCACGACCACCGTGACCTGCGCCTCCTTGGAGACAAGCAGGCGCGCCTTCATCCAATCGTCGAGAGGCTTTCCTTCCAGTGACGAAGGAATAGCAGGCCACGGCGTCGCCTTCGGCACCGGTCCCACCTGCTGATCCTTGTTCAGCGGCAGCCCGTGCACATGCACTTCTGGCAGTTCGATGATATCCGCATCCAGCGCATGATCCGCCTCATGCGTCGCCTCATCGCCGGTCACGGCGACAGCGTATACGGGGAACAGGCACAACACCCAGAGAGCTACCATGGGCACTGTCAATTGTCGAATTCCATCGATGAAGTTTGTCATATCGTCTTCCAAGCAATTGCAGGATGATGATGCTCAAACGGGCCGGTTAGCAAGGCCGCATTTTCCCACAGTCGACAGCAGATACCCAACAAGGTTGTCCAGCAAGGCCGCAAGGAACGCACGAACCCGGCGCCGTTATCGCCAGCCGGCACGGATGCTCAAACGGGGTCATCCAGCAAGGCCGCAGGCGATGCACGAACCGGAGGCGTACCCTCGCGGGTACGTTGAGGATTCGTGCGAGCCGAGAACGATGCTGGTGCCCCGTTTCAGCATCCGATTAGAAGAACCATTGGCCACGGAAAAAAAACGACCGCGGCATCCCCGCATGGGCGACGCCCAGACCGATACTTCCCTCGCCCTGGTTGATGTAATATTTCTGATCCAAGAGATTGATGATGTCGAAACCCAGCAAAAACTTCTGCCCGTCCCATGGCAACGGAAACACATGGGCAATGGACAGGTTGTAGATGGTATACGAGGGACTGTGCGTTGAATTGGTCTTTGCTTCCTCGTTTTCGGCAGTCCGTAATCCCGACGCGAACAACATCTGACCGGTCATCGTCGTCCGCTCCAGGAATTTGTACGTCACCACGGCCGAACTGGTCAGCGTCTGCATGTGATCGCAGAATACGCCGCCTCGGGAATTGATGTCGGCAATTTCCTTGGCTTCCAGCAAGAAATGCCCAGACTGCAAGCCATACCCTTTGCATTGTCCCCACGCCACGTTGCCGCGCGCGGTCAGATTGTCGGTGAGTTGCACCTTTAAGGCGCCGTCGATCCCGCGCTGCCAACCCCGCTCGAACGCAAAATAATTCAAGAGCGGGGTCGTCCCGAATTGTCCTGCATCCGACAGAAAGTTGCTGAGCTTATACCAGCCGGTGAATTGCAACGTGGCATAGCGATTCAACGCGTGATAACTGCCGACTTCAAAATAATGCGCACGTTCTGCGCGCACCGTGTTGTTCGTCACATCCTCCGGTTGCGCTCTTGTCCCAAGCGTATTGAGTTTCGCAAATGAGATCGCTTCCAGATTCGGCGGCGTGAACATCCGGCCGTAAAACGCATGGAACACGTTCGACTGATCATACTTATAGGTGGCGCCAAGCCGCGGGCTGATCTGACCCTCGTTCCGCAAATACTGCACGGCGTCCCCGCGCAGGCCGAGGTTGAAGGTCCACTTGTCGGTGGGACTCCACTGGTCCTGAATCCAAAATTCCTGCCGATACCCGATCTGGCGATTGTCGGCGTTCAGACCAAGCAGATCGCCGGTCGGGTTCCCCGCCCCATCGTCGGCGAAGGTAAAGAGCCTCGTCTTGTTCACCGACTGCGTGCGGTCGACCTGGAACCCGGCCTTGATGAGATGTTCCTTGCTATGCACGTAGGTGTAATCGAATCGCAGACCGGTTGAATAGGCATTACGATCCTGATCGGCAGAGGAGAACGGTTCAGCCGGATCCGCCGTATAGGCCAGGACATTGAGGGGATCGGTTTTGAATGTGGCCCGGGTGTGCCGCATGTAGCCGGCGAGGCTGAAGAAGTTATTGGCGTTCACGTCGTGCCGCCACACCATGTGACCGTATTGGTTGTTCTCTTTTTGAAATTCGTTGATGGCTTGCGAGGCTACGGGCGTAAATCCGGGCCGCCCCGCTTGCAGGAGCGGTAACATCTGCCCGGTCGGATCCAGCTCGAGCCCCGGCGTCGTCGGAATCTGGTACTTTGCGACGGAATTCAAAAACAACCAGGTGAAGTTATTCTTGTTGTCATGCTGGTAGTCACCGCGGATGAACGTCTGATTCCGTTCGCTCTGGCCGTGAAATACCGAATGGCCCAAGGTCGGCGGCTCGATGCCCCGATTGGTAGCGGTATGACTGTTCAAAATATAGAACCGGAACTTTTCACCGACGGTGCCGCCATATTCGAATGAGGGATTGAGTGTCCGGTTGGAGCCTCCCATCATCTGCACCGACCCGAATGCCGGTTTGGTTCCGCTTTTCGTCGTGATATCCAACACTGCCGCCGCCTTGTTGCCGTACTGCGCTTCCATCCCGCCCAGAATGATGTCGGCGCGATCCCAGGCGCGCGGACTGATGACATCCGAGAAGGTAGAGGAGACAGTATCCGGAATCGGGACACCATCGATGCGCAATTGTAAATTTGCATGGTCCTGCCGGATATGCACCTGCTTGAGCGACCCGTAGACGGCGCTCGGAATCGTGAGGAGCACATCGTGGAGTTCATTGTTGTTCCCGCGCGGAAGAGCCTCGATCTCCTTACGGCTGAGCGCATAGGTTTCGCTGGAGGCTTTGTATTGAATGGGCGCCAAGGGAGACACGACTTCGAGCGCTATCTCCTGGGTCTTCGAGAGGGTCAAGGTCACCGGAGCGACCGGCCCGGCACCGAGCTTCATAATGGCATATTCGCTGCGGTACGTATCCTGAACCGCGCTCACCGAATAGGTTCCCTCAGACGGCAGATCGACAGAGAATTCTCCGGCCTCGTTCGCGACCGCCGCGCCCACAACCGTCCCTTCCTGGTCCTTCACCTCCACCGAGGCCTGGGGCACCCGCCGAAGGTCCTGGTTTTGCACCGTCCCGGTAATCGTTCGCCCTTTGGCAACCGCCGGCTCCTGCGCGAACACCGATGATACGTCGAATGCAAGGGACAGCACCAACACTCCAAGACACACATCAGACACACCTCTCACTGACGACAACATGCGAACCTCCCCCCAGATAATCCCGCACAGGTCAGAGCCCGACACAAGGCCGTGGCCGAGACGAAGCGGTGAAAGCCAAAATGAACGTAACGATGGCGTTGAGGTTAGGTCAGGGGCGGCGCACGCGAGGTTCTGGTGGTCGCGAGAGACTGAGAACTGAGGATCGATCGATAGACGGGAGGTGGCGGAGCCTCCGCCAAGAACGAGCATGGTGGCGGTGCGTCCCCCATCAGCGAATGGCCGGTGTGATATTGCACCCACTGGCAGAGGTCGGTATCGGAATGTTCGTGGCCGTCGTGATCGGCGGCGGCTAGCTCGTGATGGATCTCCAGCGCGGCGGCAAACGGCGCCATCGCAAGCAGAAGTGTCACCAGCAGCAGGGGGATGACCGAACCGAATCTGACGGAGGCGTGACGGGGCAGCATGACCATCTGATAGTCCAAAGGACACGTTTGCGAACTCCGGTCTTGTAGCAAAGCGCCCGGTTGAAAGCAAGGTCATGCCCCCATCATGCATCCCACTGGACTTTCTCCTTCATTTTTCGCTATGTTAACCCACAATTTTCATTTCACACCTCAGCAGAGAGACCGTGCAAAGGGATGACCATGACCAGGCCGATCGACAACCAGCATGTCATAGAGATTAAACCGCTGCCCTCTCCACGCGATGTCAAAACGCAGCTACCTATCAGTGACGAGGTGTCCGAGCTGGTCTTCCAGACGCGACAGGCGATCCGGAATATCCTGCACGGACGTGACATGGACCGCCTCATCGTGGTGGTCGGCCCCTGCTCGATTCATGATCCCGATGCCGCCTACGAATACGCCGATCGGCTGAAACCGGTCGCGGATGCTGTTCGCGACAAACTGCTGATCGTGATGCGCACGTATTTCGAAAAGCCTCGCACCACCGTAGGTTGGAAAGGCCTCATCAACGACCCTCACCTCGACGGCACCTGCGACATTGCCCAAGGTATTCAGCTGGCCCGGACCATTCTGTTGAACATCAACGGCAAGGGCCTGCCCTGCGCCACCGAACTCCTCGATCCCGTCACGCCGCAATACATCGCCGATCTCCTGAGTTGGACCGCCATCGGGGCCCGTACGACCGAAAGCCAGATCCACCGGGAAATGGCGAGCGGCCTCTCGATGCCGGTCGGATTTAAGAACGGCACGGAGGGCAGCCTGCAGGTCGCCATCAACGCCATGATCACCAGCCGGAGTCCGCATCATTTTGTCGGGGTGAACGCCGATGGGATCACCTCGATCATCAAGACGACCGGCAACCCCGACCATCACATCGTCTTGCGCGGCGGCGGCGGACGCACGAACTACAGCGTCGAGGACATCGCCCGCGCCGAAGCCGCCGTGGGGAGCGAAGGGTTAGCCCGCGGCGTGATGGTGGACTGTTCGCACGACAATTCCGGCAAGAACCATCAACGCCAGGTTGAAGTGGCTGGCGACGTCCTGAAACAATTTCAACGGGGCCGACGCTCGATCATGGGTCTCATGCTGGAAAGTCACCTGGAGGGCGGCCGGCAGAACTGGGATCCGAACAAGGCTCTGACCTACGGCATGTCGATCACCGATTCCTGTCTCGCCTGGAACGACACCGAAGAGTTGCTCTACGGCATGGCTGAATCCCTCTCGGCCAAGACGGTGTAGGCGCACATCGTCCTGTCACTTCGACTCCCACTGTGACAGCCGGATGCCGGAATCCATTCCATGTTGATCGATACCCACACCCATCTCGACGATGCGCGGTACGCATCTGACCGCGAGGCCATGATCGCCAGGGCGCATGAGGCCGGCGTGGACACCATGATTACGATCGGCTGCGACCTCGCGACAAGCCGATCGGCGGTTGCTCTCGCCAATGACTACCCCTTCGTGTATGCGTCGGTCGGCGTGCATCCGCACGAAGTCAAACACATCACCGACGAGTGGTACGATGAGTTCCGCCGGCTGGCGCACGACCGCAAGGTGGTGGCCTACGGCGAGATCGGCCTCGATTACCACTACAACCACTCCAATCCAGAAGAGCAACGCCTCCGATTCCGTGAACAGATTCAACTAGCCCGGGAACTGAAACTCCCCGTGATCATCCACACCCGGGAAGCGCAAGACGATACCATTCGTATCTTGAAGGAAGAACGGGCGTCAGAGATCGGCGGGGTCTTTCATTGCTTTTCCGGCGATGCCTGGCTGGCGAAGGATGCGCTGGAGTTGGGATTCTACCTGTCGTTTTCCGGCATCCTGACGTTTCACAACGCGACCATGCTGCGGGACATCGCCAGGACCGTGCCGGCCGACCGGCTGCTCATCGAAACCGATTGTCCCTACCTCACCCCGATTCCCCATCGGGGCACACGCAACGAACCGGCGTATGTGAAACACGTTGCCGAAACGTTGGCCACGATCACGTCCAACGGCGCTAGCCTGACTGCGGATGACATCGGCCGGCTCACCAGCGACAACGCGCGCCGCCTGTTCAAAATTCCTTGAGTTGCTGGTTTCGCTTGCGCTGAGACTTGGGCAGCTTGCGGGGATTCCCGCCCTTCGCCTTTGATCGTTTCACGACCTCGGCCTCACCCCGATCCAATTCTTTGAATGCCGTAGCCGGGTGGCGCGTCGGCCGCTCATAGAGTTTGGCCCGAAACTCAGGCGCTCCGATGACAAATGCCCCGGCGGCCCTTGCCGCATTGATCACTTCGTGATCCGAGGACACCACCGCGCAATCCTTGCCATACAATCGCGCCAGACGCTCAATCACCTGGTCGGCGCGTTCGCCCCGCTTGGAATAGACCACCTCGACGCCTGACTGAAACTCGCGCTGTTCGGCTCCCAGGCCTCCCTGCCATCCGTCGAACACCACGGTGATCGCATGGCCTTTGCGTTGACGATAGCCGGCAAGGGCGTGGAGCAGTCCTTCGCGCGCCGCTTCGAGACGGCCGGAACTGGCCGCAACGGCCATGCGCGCGCTTCCCAGTAGGTTATATCCATCGACAAGAAGATGCGTCGCCATCTACAATTACGCAGTTTGAGACCTTTTGTTGACAATACCATAAACATCTGAGAAAAGGCCTAGATGGGACCTTGTCGCAAAGCCTTCCGACTCCTACCCCGAGTGAAGTGGCTGCGCCACGTCTGCCTCCTACTGCCCCTGGCCTGGTTCCTGGCCGGACCGGTCTCACTATCGAGCGCGGAAGTGCCACCCGAGCCATCTTGGCCGCAGATTCCCCAGCTGTCCGAGATCGCAGCGCCCCCGCATTTTCTGCTCGTCAAAAAAGACTCATCCACCTCGTCGCGCTATCCGATCATCGTTCGTGATCTGCGCACCTGGTCCACTCCAGACGGGACGCGTTTGGTGCTCGACCTGAATCACAAAGCCTCGTTCACCGAAACTCACGTGCGAAACCCGGATCGGGTCGTCATCGATATCACCAATGCGATTCTGGGAAAGTCCTCCCGGCAGCGGGTCTCCGGCGGGACGATTCCCCAATCGTTTCACATTACGCAAAGTCGCCCGCGGGTCGTCACTATTACCATCGCGCGCACTCAAGGATCAAAGTACAAAGCCTTCTCCCTGGACAATCCGGACCGCCTCGTCATCGACATCTATCACAAGGCCAACAATCAAATCCGGCAGATCGGCGAGACCTCCGCTACGTCGCCGTCGGCCCCTGCCGTAGCGCTCCCGACTCCGCCGGCTATTCCCAGCCCCACGGTGACGGAACCGGTTCGCCCGGTCGCGCCCAAACCGGCCAGTCCGATTCAGACGATCGTGATCGATCCGGGCCATGGAGGCAAAGACCCCGGCACCATCGGGCAACACGGGACGACGGAAAAAGACGTCACGCTCAAAGTCGGGCTGTTGTTAAAGGATCTGCTGAGCACCTTGCCTCACACGCGCGTCCTCATGACCCGCGAACGGGATACGTTCATCGAGTTGGAGGATCGGGCGAAGTTTGCCAACGGCAAGGACGCCGATCTGTTCGTGTCCATCCACGTCAACTCGCACCCGCATAAGGGGGTGCGCGGCCTGGAAATCTACCACTTTGGTGAAGCCAAGGATCAGCGGGCGCTGGAAGTCGCGGCGCGGGAAAACGGCACGCCGTTGAACAGCACTGGTTTGGGAGTGGAGTATATCCTGGCAGATCTCCTCACCACCAAAAAAATCGAGCATTCACAAGAACTGGCCTGGACCGCCAAACAAGCGATGGTCACCAACCTCAATGGACGGTACAGCACCATCGATCATGGGGTGAAGACGGCGCCGTTTTATGTGCTTCGATTTACGACCATGCCGAGTATTCTCGCGGAAATTGCCTTCATGTCGAATCCGGCGGAAGAAGAACAGATGCGCACGCAACCGTTTCTGGCGCATATTGCGGAATCGGTGTTCGAAGGGGTCAAAACCTACCTCCGCGCCAATCCGTCCCGATGACAGCCGCCGTCCTGTTAGGTTAGAGTGCGGCTGTTCGCACTCTCACAATGACCACGTTCAAGCTCGTCCTCGAGTACGATGGAACCCGCTACTCAGGCTGGCAACGCCAGCTGAACGCGCCGACCATTCAAGCCGCAGTGGAAGAGGCCCTGACGGCCATCTCCCAGACGCGGCTCACCGTGGTCGGGGCGGGCCGCACGGATGCCGGGGTGCATGCCCTGGGGCAGGTCGCCAGCTTCAAAACCGCTCGCGGGCTTTCGCCACGCGAGTGGCTTCGCGCCTTGAATGCCCACCTCCCCGGCGACATCAGCGCTCTGTCGGTCGATGAAGTGTCCGATGAGTTTCATGCGCGATATTCCGCCACCGGGAAACTCTACGAGTACCATCTCTTGAACCGATCGGAGCGGGCGGCTCTGCTGCGGGAACGAGCCTGGACGGTCTATCAACCGCTCAACCTCGCCGCCATGACCGATGCCGCGGCTTTCCTGCTTGGCTCGCACGACTTTTCCTCGTTTGAAACCGCGCCCACCGACAATGAGAATCCGCACTGCCGAATGCAGCAATCGAACCTCCGCCGACAGGGCGATCTGATCGTGCTGTCCTTCTACGCCGACCGTTTCCTCAAACAAATGGTACGCAGTCTCGTCGGAACTCTGGTGGAAATAGGGCGCGGAAAACGATCCGCGGCCGATATGGGAGCCATCCTCAAAGCCCGTTCACGTCCAGCAGCCGGGAGGACGGCGCCGCCTCATGGATTGTATCTCGTCAGGGTGGATTATGACGGGCCCTCCATCCCGCCTGGTACTTAAGGAACTCTCCCGTGAGACAGGATCAGCGATTTTTGTTATAGTTCCGCCGACACCCCCCGTTCACCTCAACAGGAGACTCCCATGAGACACCTTTGCGCAGTCTTGTCCTCGATTGTGTTGGCAGCCGTACTCGTCACCCCGCAGCTCAGCTATGCGGGAGCCCAACAGAACAAAATGAAGACCTGCAATGCCGAGGCGGACACGAAGGGACTCAGCGGGGAAGGCAAAGGCGATCAACGCAAAGCATTTATGAAAGAATGTCTCTCCGCCAAGTCAGAAAAAGCCGCCGCTGGGGCATCCCAGCAGAGCAAGATGAAGACCTGTAATAAGGATGCCAAAGCAAAAAATCTGGCCGGCGATGAGCGAAAGAAGTTTATGAAGGAATGCCTGTCTAACTAGTGGTAGAAGCCCCGGCACGGGGCAAGGCTGTGCCGGGGCTCAGCCTTCACACGAACGCCCACCTGCGCCGGTGCCTCACACGTGAATAACCGTCTTGGATCGCACACGGATGATGGTAGATAGGAATTCGCGGCGGGCTAGCGGGGCTTAGCAGTCTCAACGTTTTCGAGTTTTTTTCGTAACTCGATCAGTTCCATCTCCAGCGCAGCGAAACGATCGGCCGTAGGGTCCGGCATATTGGTGTGATCCATCGTGGCATCGGGAAGCCGCTCGCCTTGCGATTTGATGATCCTGGCCGGCACGCCGATCACCGTGGAGTTCGGCGGAACCGATTTGACGACGACAGAATTAGCGCCGATTTTCACATTGTCGCCGATTGTGATCCCGCCCAGAATCTTTGCTCCCGCCCCGACCACCACATGATTCCCCAGCGTGGGATGGCGCTTGCCGCGCTCTTTACCTGTGCCGCCCAACGTCACGCCTTGAAACAAGGTGACATGGTCCCCGACTTCCGCAGTTTCGCCGATCACCACACCCATACCGTGATCGATAAAAAAAGAGGCGCCGATTTTTGCCGAGGGGTGGATTTCGATGCCGGTCAGCCATCGCGCGAGCTGCGACACCGCGCGCGGTAGAAAGGGTACTTGATGCTGCTTCAACCAATGCGCAAGCCGGTAGGCCAGCAAGGCGTGGAATCCCGCATAGGTCAGAATGACTTCCAGCCTGCTGGTCGCAGCAGGATCACGGTCGAAAATCGCCTGGAGGTCTTGAGCAATCGCCTTCAACATAACTGGGATAGGCTCACGCGCATCATCGATCTAGCATCTCAGTTACGCTCGATGAGACAGACGGCTTGGGCGGCGATCGCTTCCTCGCGGCCCACCGCATCCAGGCCTTCACCACTCTTCACTTTCACGTTCACCAGCTCAGGATCGATCTGCAACACCCCGGCGATCGACTTCTGCATCGCGGCCAAATGCGAACTTAATCGGGGCGCCTGGGCAATGATGGTGCTATCGACATTGGCGAGGCGATAGCCCTTTGCGCGCAGTTTGCCGACGACATCTTCGAGCAACTTGAGGCTGGAAATATTCTTGAATCGCTGATCCGAACTCGGATAGTGGCGGCCCAGATCTCCTTCGCCCATCGCGCCCAGCAACGCATCGCAGATCGCATGCACGAGCGCATCGGAATCGGAATGTCCCTGCAGTCCTTTGTGATGCGGAATTTCGAGCCCGCCCAGGATCAATTTGCGTCCGGCCACCAAGGGATGAATATCCCACCCACACCCCACGCGTACACCCGTCATTCTGCACTCCTCACTGCTGTTCGTGACTGGAGAATCGCCTCGCCGATCACGACATCTTCCGGCCTTGTCACTTTAATATTTTCGCCGCTTCCCTCGACCACCACGACCGGCTTCCCCAACAACTCGACGAGATGCGCATCATCTGTCGCATGGATGTTTCCGAGAAGCGCCTTCCGATGGGCCTCTTCCAGGCAAGCGCGACGGAAGGCCTGCGGGGTTTGCGCAAGCCACAAGGGACCGCGATCGATGGTCCGCTCGATCACGCCGCCGGCCCCGACATATTTGACCGTATCCCGCATCGGAAGTGCAATGATGGCCGCCCCATGTTCCGCCGCCGCGTCAACCACCCGGCGAATCATATCCTCGGTCAGAAACGGCCGTACCGCATCATGCACGAGAATGATATCCGCCTCGCTCACCTCGGCCAACGCATGGCGAACCGAATCCTGCCGCTGCGCTCCGCCGGGCACCACCTTGGTGACCTTCCCGAATTCTCCCGGCGCCACAAAGTGATCGAGACAGTATTGGCGGTCCGCTTGAGGAACGGCCAAAATGATCTCATGAATAACCGGAGAGGCTTGGAGAACGTGAAGAGACTGCGCCAGAATCGGCCGTCCGCCGAGGGCGAGAAACTGCTTGGGAACAGGCCCTCCCATGCGAAGGCCTCGACCAGCCGCCGGAACCAGGGCCACTGTTCTCAATCCCGTCGGTGATGAGTGCGGCTCAGGAACTGACACGGATTGACTCACGGAACAAGGATACACCACGGCCTGGCCATCGGTGCCACGAGGGCATGTTGCGGCCTCGGCCACGAGACACGAGGGGAACACCGTGGTTGTTCATTGCCCCGCTAGCCACGCGCAACCTGATATTCTTCCCGCTCAGATTCCTCTTTCAGGCGGGTGAAAATCATCCGTCCTGCCGTCGTTTGGAGCACGCTGGTCACCGTCACATCCACATTGCGGCCGATGCAGCGCCGCGCATTGTCGACGACGATCATCGTGCCATCATCGAGATACGCCACGCCTTGGCCGGCTTCCTTGCCTTCCTTCAAGACGAAGACACGGATGGTCTCTCCCGGCAACACAACCGGCCGCAAGGCGTTACACAGCTCATTGATGTTCAACACACGCACGCCCTGCAATTCAGCCACCTTATTGAGATTCAAGTCATTGGTGACAATGCGGCCCCCCACTTTTTTGGCCAGCACCACCAGTTTGGCATCGACTTCTTTGACGTGCGGAAAATCCTCCTCGATGATACGCACATCGACCTCAGGCATTTTTTGGATCTTGTTCAGAATATCCAACCCTCGCCGCCCACGTGCACGTTTCAACGAATCGGATGAGTCCGCAATGTGTTGCAATTCATTCAAAATAAAATGAGGTACCAGAAAAGGTCCCTCGAGAAACCCTGTTTCGCAGAGGTCCGCTACCCGACCGTCGATGATGACACTGGTATCGAGCACCTTGAGGCATGCCTGGGAGGATCCTGACGACGACTGCCCTTGATGAACCCCGGGGAATTGTTCCTGGCCGAACCGCGCGCCCATAGCCAAACCGAGATAGGGAAACCCCAGCAGAAAAACCAAGCCGCTGATATGAAATAAAAACGTCTCGACGTCAAAGACCGCGCTACCCACCCACTCGACCAACCCGGTCAACACCAGACCGCCGGCAAGCCCCACGGCTCCGCCGACAATAATACCGAATGACAGTCTCCGAAGCGCATATTCCCCCGCGAGAATCAGCCCGCCGGCTACCGCCCCCATCCCCAACCCGACTAACAAGAACCCGCGACTCGGGTCCTGGGCCCGCAGAAACAAGGCCAGCCCCGCAAGAGCGCTGAGAAGAACAAATATGGCCCGTGTTACCATACTGTTTTCCTCCTCTCTGTGATCGGCCCCGAATCAGCGACTCGAAGCAATCACGGCCTCAGCGTCAGATAAATGGCCCGCCCCTGCCTCTTCAACAGGAGCAAGACCGCCTGGTCTTTCGGTAAATTTGCGGCCACATGTTCGTACGACTTGAGCGTGCCCACTGACTTGCGATTCACCTCCAACACAAGATCGCCTTCGCGCACACCGGCCTCCTCCGCCTGACTGCCCGGCTTGATCCGAACCACCACGATTCCGCGGTCGCTCGACTTGAGCCCATACCGGCCGGCTAACTCTGAATTCACTTCCCGCACTTCGATATCTGAAAGCAACCCCGCCGGCGCCACAGATTCACCGCTGTCTTCTCCGCCGACCTGCGACAGATTCTTCGGCTGCTCGGCAATGACCAGGTCAATGGACTTCGGCTTCTTCTCACGAATGATTCTGACCGTGACTTTTTTCCCGACCACGGTCTGAGCCACGGCATTTCGTAAGTGAGCCGGCGAATCCATCGGCTTGCCGTCATACTCGACAATGACGTCTCCTCGCTCGAATCCGGTCTTTTTCGCCGGACTGTCGTCCATAATATCGCTAACGAGCACGCCCTTCACCTCTTTCGGCACCCCGAACTGCGAAGACAATTCAGGCGTCAGCTCCTGAATGGAGACGCCCAACCAGCCGCGCACGACTTTGCCGTGTTGCACCAGCTGGTCCATGATGGAATGGGCCATGTTGCTCGGCACCGCGAACCCGATTCCCATGTTTCCGCCGCTTTGGCTGTAGATGGCGGTATTGATGCCCACCAACTCCCCGCGGACGTTGACCAGGGCGCCTCCGGAATTTCCTGGGTTGATGGCCGCATCGGTCTGGATGAAGTCTTCGTATTCGGCGATACCTGCCGCACGGCCGAGGGCGCTCACAATACCCAGCGTGACGGTTTGTGTCAGACCGAAAGGATTGCCGACTGCCAGGACAAATTCGCCGACTTCCAACTTGTCTGAATCGGCCCAAGCCACGGTCGGCAGGCCGGTCGCTTCGATTTTCAGGACGGCGACATCCGTCTTCGCATCGGTGCCGACGAGCTTCGCTTTGAACTCCCGCTTGTCCGACAAAAACACCTTAATCTCGTCGGCCTTATTCACCACATGGTTGTTCGTGATGATCAACCCGTTGGCATCGACGATCACGCCGGACCCTAACCCCTGCTGCTTCCGCTCCTTCGGCGCCTCAAAGCGCTTCATCCACTCCTCGCCGAAGAAGCGTCGGAAAAAGGGATCCTCAAACGGCGTGCCCTTGCTTTCCTCGCCGCTTCCATTGCGGGTCGCAAAAATGTTGACGACCGCCGGTTTGACGACCTTGGCGACATCGACGAAACTCTGCCCCCCGGCGCCGGGCAACGTCGGTTGCACTGCCGTTGAGACGGGCCGGGGAACCGGGGCCGGCACGGCGGGGGATTCCGGAACGGCATGTCCTGTCGGTAACCATCCAAGATCGGAGGTCAGAACAATCCCGATCAGCACTCCTGCTGATACCAGCAAGGCCGGAAAGATCCAGGATCGCATCGATGGCCGCTGTTGGGGTGGAATCGGCACGTCATCCATAGTGGTTCGTCAGTCGAGACGGCTAGGGCTTCTCGCCTGCATACAGGCTCATGATGGTGTTCAAAAATTTCACGGCTTCCGCTTTCGGACGCTGGAACGAATTCCGGCCGATGATCGATCCAAATCCTCCGCCGTCACGGATCGCCCGCACTTCCTCGAAGACCGTTTTTTCGTCGCTCTTCGCGCCGCCGGAGAAAATAACAATGCGGCGTCCGTCGAACGAACTCTGGACGATGTGCTTCACGCGCTCCGTCAGTGTCGCCGTGGGAATCTTTTCAGCCTCATACACCTTCTTCGCCGCCGCCTGCTCCAAGTGGGCTGACGGCAATTTGACCTTAATGATATGGGCGCCCAGTTGTGCAGCAATCTGCGCGGCGTAGGCCACCACGTCGAGGGCCGTCTCACCTTCCTTGCTCAGCCCTGACCCGCGCGGGTACGACCACACCACCACAGCCAGCCCAGAATTTTTGGCTTCTTCCGCAATCGCGCGCAGCTGCTCATACATGGGATTGCAGTGAGAAGAGCCGGGATAAATCGTGAACCCCACCGCAGAACAACCCAGGCGCAAGGCTTCCTGCACGCTGCCTGTCACCGACGGCAGCGGATCCTTCTCATCATGCAGCACATCATGATTGTTCAATTTGAGAATGAGCGGGATTCTGCCGGCGAAATGGCTGGCACCGGCCTCGATGAAGCCGAGCGGCGCCGCATAGGCGTTGCACCCGGCATCGATGGCCAACTGAAAGTGGTAATGCGGATGGTAGCCGCCCGGATTGGGCGCAAAACTTCTGGCCGGACCGTGCTCGAACCCTTGATCGACCGGCAGGATCACCAACTTGCCGGTTCCCGCCAGTTTCCCCGAATTCAGCAGCCGGGCGATGTTCGTCTTCGTTCCCGCATTGTCGCTCTCATACCAGCTCAGAATTTCCTGAACCCGATTGCTCATAATCATCCTCCCAACCGACTTCGATCACATTAGTCGTTACGCACGTCCTTGCACGTAGTCGTCCGCCAGACTCACATCTTCCGCACTGCCGATAATGAGGGGAACACGCTGATGCAGCGCCTTGGGCTCGACATCGAGGATACGCATCGTTCCCGTCGTCGCTTTGCCACCGGCTTGTTCGACCACCATGGCCAACGGGTTTCCTTCGTACATCAACCGCAGTTTTCCTTCCGGCTTATCCTTCTCTCCCGGATATAAATAGATGCCGCCACCCAGGAGGATGCGATGCACATCCGCCACCAAACAGCCACTGTATCGCCCGCTATAGGGACGCCCGCTCGGCTTGTCTTGCACCTTCAGATAATCGAGATATCGCTGCGTGCCGGCGGGCCAACGGTGATAGTTTCCCTCGTTGACCGAATAGACCTTCCCCTTCGAGGGAATGCGAATGTTTTCATTCGACAGGAGATATTCACCGATGGACGGCTCGAGCGTGAAGCCATGGACACCCTGCCCGACCGTGAACACAAGCATGGTGCTGGCCCCATACAACACATACCCGGCGGCGATCTGTTCCGTTCCTTTTTGCAACAACTCATCTTCGACCGATTGCCCCGTTCGGGATCGGCGGATGGAAAAAATCGCGCCTAACGGCATATTGACATCGGTATTGGAAGATCCATCCAACGGATCGACCAATAACATGTACTTCGCGCCTTCGTGGACCATCTTCAGGGGCTTTTCCATCTCTTCAGAGGCCAGGACGCAGACGAGGCCGCTGTGTTCAAACACGCGTACAAAGGTATCATTGGCAATCTGATCGAGCTTTTTGACGATCTCGCCTTGAACATTGGTCTCGCCGGTCGTGCCCAGGATCTTGTTCAACCCGGCTCGACGCAAGTCATGAGCAATCATTTTGCCGACAAGCCCGATCTGGGTCAGCAGGACGGAAAACTCTCCGGTCGCTTCAGGATGCGCGGCCTGTTGTTCGATGATAAAGCGGCTTAACGTAATGGGGAATTTCGCCATGCTGAGGAGTCCTCATGGATTGAACGTCGACGAGTCGAAACGACGAGGGCTTCGGACAGAGCCGAAGCCCTCCCCACGAACCTGGCGCGATTATAGCGGTTTCCGGCCGAGCGAGCAAACCAGGCCGGCATGTCATGGCCGGGCGGCCGTACCATAGCCGTCCGTCAATTCAGCCACGATGGATCCCACCACAACCTTGGCCTTCATTCTCACGGGCACCCGGCGCTCATCGAGGGTGAACCAGACCCGGATATTGCCTTCATTCAGAAAAATGCCCTGAAACGGCATGATCACCACCACGCGAGCCGTTTCTGCCTTCCCCCACCGGCCCTCCACGGTTTCAAGCGCTTCGACGCGCACGTCCATCTTGTAATTCTTTTTGTCGTGGTGGACCGTCATCGTCAGGGTTTTCCCCGGCACGAACGGCAAGACCTTGCGGACATAGTACAGACAGGACATCGCGTCCTGCGCATCCGGCGGTATCGGCAGCTCATCGGTTTTTCCGTCCTTGACGGCCGTCACCAGGCCTTCGTGATGCCGAAAGGTATAGTCGAAATCGTTAAACCGCTTTCCCTCCCGGCGAGCAAAGGTCATGTGGGTGGGCAGGAATGATTCGAGATCGACCTGCGAGACGCCGCGGTTGTCGACAGGATAGAACTTTGTCACCGTCGGGCTCGACCGGGCCGTCATCCTGAAGGTGAGCTGCTGCCGTCCCCGATCGTCATGCCCTTCCTGGACGATCATTGTGGCGATTCCCGCGCGCATACCCAGCCAGGTCACGTCGTACGCGAGACGCTCCCCGTCGGCAAACGGGAGCGGCGCAGAAACCGACGGACGCCCCTGCGGTTCTGCTTCCGCACGAAGCACCGTCGGGACCAGGATCCAGGCCACCATGGCCGCTATGCACACAAGAGTCGGAGGGAGAGAACCGGAGGGAATTGTCACCCTAGACCGACAGAACACGCCGCGCCTGCGCCAGTTCGGTTTCGATGGCCGCGCGGATCACATCCAACCTGGCGGGCGAGGGCGCTTCAAACCGGAGGACCAGGGCTGGTTGCGTGTTGGAGGCGCGAATCAACCCCCATCCATCCTCGAAAATCGCGCGAACGCCATCGATCGTCACCAATTCTCGCATGCGGAGATTCGACGCCCCCACCGGCTGACCGGCATCGAGATAGGAGGCCAACTGCCGATGCACTTGTTCAACCAATTGAAACTTCACGCTGTCGGGGCAATCCACTCGAATTTCCGGTGTCACCGTGGTTTGAGGCAGATCGGCCACTAGACTTGAAAGCGACTGTTTGGTCTTCGCCAGAATCTCGACCAGCCGGCAGGAAGCGTAGATTGCGTCGTCAAACCCAAAGTACCGATCGGCAAAAAACATATGGCCGGACATTTCGCCGGCGAGGACGGCCGATTCGGCTTTCAATTTGGCCTTCATCAGCGAATGGCCGGTTTTCCACATGATCGGACGCCCGCCTTTGGCCGCGATGTCGTCGTACAAACATTGCGAAGCCTTCACCTCGGAGATGAAGGTGGTGCCCGGCTTCTGCGCCAGAATATCTCGCGCGTACACGATCATGAGGCGGTCACCCCAGAGGATCTCTCCCCGTTCGTCGATCGCGCCAATGCGATCGGCATCTCCGTCATACCCGATGCCCGCGTCCGCCTTGTGTTCCCGCACGGCGGCAATCAGATCTTGGAGATTTTCCACCACCGTGGGATCGGGATGATGATTTGGGAAACGCCCGTCCAACTCATCATAGAGCCCGGTGACACGGCACCCCATCTGCTCCAACGCCTGCTTGGCGACCAACGATGCCGCGCCGTTGCCGCAATCGATGACGACGTGCAGGTGATCGGCCCGGACGCCCGAGAACACCGTCTTGAGATGCTGGAGGTAGTCCGGAATGATGGGATGGGCGGACAGTTGGCCGGACCCCGCGCTAAATCGGCCGGCCTCCATGATACGCCGCAACTGCTGAATCTCTTCCCCGTGGATGGCTTCCTTCCCGATGCAGATCTTGAAGCCGTTGTATTCTGCGGCGTTGTGGCTGCCGGTAATCATAATCCCGCCATCAACGGGAAGGGTGAACAAGGAAAAATACAGCAGCGGCGATGCGCAGAGCCCCACATCCACCACATCGAGCCCGCCGGCGAGCAACCCACAAAGCAATGCCTGTTGCAAGGCAGGCGAGCTGAGACGTCCGTCCCGTCCCAAACTGATTCGCGAGGCCCCGTGCTCCCGGGCCATGGTGGCATAGGCACGGCCCACCTGCTCCGCAATCGGCTCTGTGAGTTCCTCTCCGACAATGCCTCTCAGATCATATTCGCGGAATAGTGCCATCTCGCTCTCCTAACGTGACCGGCCCAACCGCCCATAATCATCCTGGAAACGCACGATGTCATCTTCACCGAGATAAGGTCCGTTCTGCACCTCAATAATGTGCAGCATCTCCGAGCCGGCATTTTCAAGACGATGCGGCGTTTCAACGGGAATGGCCGTGCTTTGTCCGACTTGAAGATCCAGCACCTCGTCCCCGCGTGTCACCCGAGCAGTTCCGGTAATCACCACCCAATGCTCGCTACGCTTATGGTGAAGCTGCAACGACAACCGCCCGCCGGGATTCACCGTCACCCGCTTCACTTTATATCCAGGCCCTTCCTCCAACACCGTATAGGAGCCCCAGGGGCGGAAGACCGTCAGGTGTTCCAAATGTTCCGGCGCGCCCTGCTGCTTGAGGATTTCGACCATCTGCTTCACGTCTTGCGAGCGGGACTTCGGACAGATCAACGTGGCATCCGGCGTATCCACAACCACCATATCCGTCAGTCCGATGGTGGCCACGACCCGGCGGTCGGCATAGAGAACGGAATTGCTGCTGTCCATATCGACGACGCGACCGCTGACCACATTGCCGGCCTTGTCGCGCGACGCGACCTCTTCGAGGCTGCTCCAATTGCCCACATCCGACCAGCCGAATCCTACCGGAATCATGGCCGCATGCGCCGACAGCTCCATCACGCCGTTGTCGATCGACACCGAAGGGACTTTTCTATAAGCGGCTTCGATCTGCTGCGGATCGGCGCCTGAAGTCATCAGGGTGTGGACTTTCTGCACCGCTTTGGCCAATTGCGGCTGGTGGCGGCTGATTTCGTCCCGAATAGTAGACGCCTTCCAGAGAAACATCCCACTGTTCCAGAAGTAATTGCCGTTTTTGAGATACTGCGCCGCCTTCGTTCGGTTCGGTTTCTCGACAAATCGGGCGACCGGGTGGCCGGTCAGCCGCCCCTTCTTGGCTAACGTGGTTCGCCGATTCGGCTGAATGTAGCCGTATCCGGTCTCCGGCCTGGTCGGCTTGATCCCGAATGTCACCAGACGCCCCTGTTCAGCGAGCTGCATCCCCAACGCCACCGCCGCCTGAAACGCTTTCTCTCCGGTGACGACATGATCCGCCGGCAAGACCAACATCATCGCGTCGGGATCGCGTCGAAGCAGTTCCGCCGCCACCAACGCAATCGCCGGCGCAGTGTTCCGCCCAACCGGCTCGATCACATAGTTATCTGTGAGGTCCGACTTCCATTCTCCCAATTGCACGCGAATGGAATCGGCCTGCCCCGGATTGGTGGAGATGAAAACCCGATCAGGTCTGGCGCAGCAGAGCACACGCCGCATGGTCTGCTGAATGAGCGTCTCTTCGCCGATAATGCGTAGGAGCTGCTTGGGATACAGGTGCCGGCTCAACGGCCAAAACCGGGTTCCGCTGCCGCCCGCCAAAATAACCGGATAGAGGTGATCTGTCATAGCACTCGGGCTCCGCTTGCGTTCAACATGACAATTGATGCCAATGCCTCAACGGGGTTGTTGGGCCGCCAGGATGAGATCCGCCAATTCCCGCACGGCACCTTCCCCGCCGTTTTTCTTGCATACGTACCGTACGACCTTCAAGACCGGGGGCATGCCATCGGCCGGCGACGCAGAAAACCCGACCGCGCCCAGCGCCTGGAGGTCGTTCACATCATCCCCAATGTAGGCCACCTGCTTCATCGTGAGGCCATGCCGCGCGATGAGATCCTTCAATACGGCGAGCTTATCATAGGCCCCTTGATGCACCTCCGGAATCGTCAATTTTTGCGCCCGGCGCATGACGATTTTCGTCGACTCCTGCGTGATGATCGCCGTGACGATTCCCGCCTTCTGCAACAGCTTGATCCCCATGCCGTCACGCGTATTGAACTTTTTCCATTCGTCTCCGGACTCGGCATAGTACATCCCGGCGTCGGTCAGCACACCATCGACATCGGTCGCGAATAGGCGAATCCCACGGAGGATCCCTTGGAGGGAAACTGGGGGCTTCGATGAGGTGCTGGTTCGGCGTTTCCTGATAGGCATGCGAAGGCTTTCGACCAGGGGCGATGTTAACAAGCCATCACATGAAACTCAAGAACACTCAGCCCTGTGGGAAGGGGCGTCTCGGCCCGTGGGAACGTGAACAACAGACAGCACCCTCAATAGGCATGCCGGTGAACGAACCCTCGCCAGAACGTGAGCAGCATGATTTTGATATCAAACCAGATCGACCAATGCTCGATGTAATACAAATCGTGCTCGATCCGCTTTTCCAGCGACGTATTCCCCCGCCAACCGTTGATTTGCGCCCATCCGGTGATGCCGGCTTTCATCTTGTGTCGAAGCATGTATTGGGGCAGCGTTTCTCGAAAGCGGGCGATGAACTCAGGCCGTTCGGGCCGTGGCCCCACGATGCTCATCTCTCCGCGCAAGACATTCCAAAACTGAGGAAGCTCATCCAAACTGGTCCGCCGCAGGAAGGCCCCGATCGGCGTCCGGCGATCATCATCCGGTTGTGTCCAGACTGGCCCCGTCTCGGATTCCGCGTCCACTTTCATCGACCGAAACTTCAACATCTCAAAGGCCTGCCCATCCAGGCCCATCCGAAGCTGGCGGAAAAAGACCGGACCGGGAGACGTCAGTTTCACCAAAGCCGCGACCAGGCATAAGACCGGCGAAAAGACGACCAGCGCCCCGAAGGCCCCGACGACGTCCAGCACTCGCTTAATGACCAGATTCCAGCCATAGAGAGGCGATCCCTGCAACGTAATCAGCGGAAGCCCTTCGAACATTTCCGCTTCGGCCCGCAGGCTCACGAACTCGCACATGGCCGGCAGCGCCTTCACCTCGACCATAGTGGTAGCCAGCAACCCGAACATCTTCTCCGCCCACTGCTCATCTTCCGGAGGCAGGCAGACAAACACGATATCGATGCCGGACTGGACACGTTCCTGGAGATCATCATACCGGCCGATCACCGCCACCCCGTTGATCCGTTCACCCACCTTGCGGGAATCTGCGCTCAAGAACCCATGCACCTTCACGCCCAGTTCGGGGTGCTGAGCCAGTGCCTCCACGACCCGGCGCCCCAGCCGACTCGTGCCGATGACCAGCGCATGGCGTTGATTGTATCCGTGCCGACGCAGGAATCGGAGCGCTTCCCGAAACAGCACCCGCGAAAAGCCCAAGGTAATGAGGTTCAACAGCCAGAAATACAGCAGCACCAACCGGGAATATTCGTACTGCCGGAAGAAAAACGTCAACGCGACCAGAATCAGCACGGACAGGGTATTGGCCTTCGCGACATCAAAAAACTCCGACAGCCGTGTGCCCATCCGCCGCGGACGGTAGAGGTCGAAGGCTTGGAACGACATGCCCCAGACGGCAATGATCGGGACGAGCAACAGCAGATAGATCCGGAGAGGGGGAATGCCTTTGGTGGCAGGCTCGACGATCTCTGAAAAACGCAGGTAGTAGGCCCCGACCCAGCAGGCGCAGATCAGCCCGAGATCGATACAGAATAAGAGGCTCTTGAGGAATTGGGAGTGGCGTTTGAGCATGCGCCCTCTACGAAGTCGTCCCCGTCAACGCCCCCATTGCGAAGGCTTGCAGACGCTCCTTGAACAACCGGCGGTCGAATGTGGCGACGTGAGCCCGGATAGCATGCGGGTCAAACTCGGTCCGGCGACGCTCGTAGATCTCCATGGCTTCGACGAGAGATTCGACCGATTGTGTGTAGAAAAACACTCCTGTGGCAGACTGTCCCGCTCCGGTCATAGAACCGGCACCCGGCAACGGCACCACGGTTTCCAAGGCCCCTCCGCGCCCGAAAGCCACCACCGGCTTGCCGCAAGCCATTGCTTCCAAGGGAACGATACCAAAATCTTCTTCCCCGGGAAAGAGTAACGCTCGACAGCGAGCGTAATGATCCCGTACGACGCTGTCCGGCTGCCAGCCGAGAAACTCCACCGTCGGTCCGGCAAGCTTGCGCAACCGCGCCTCCTCCTGCCCCTTGCCGATGATCTTCAGCCGCCGTTTCATAACATTGCACGCTTGGATGGCCAGATCAACCCGTTTATACGGGGCAAAGGCCGTGACCATGAAATAGAAGTCTTCTGATTGCTCCGCGGCTTGAAATGTCTGCCAATCGACCGGCGGGTGCAGCACTGCCGCCGAGCGATGATAATGCCCTTCCACCTTCCGGGCGATGTTGTGAGAATTGGCAACGAATTGATCCACCCGCGTAGCGGAGGCGATATCCCACTCCTGCAACCGCTTCCGAAAGAGTGTCATCCCCAATCTCGCCAACACTCCCGACCGTCCGCCGCCGGCATAATTCTCGAACTGATCCCATACATACCGCATAGGCGCATGGATGTAGCAGAGATGTTTTGCTCCTGCCGGCGGGCGAATGCCCTTGGCGACGCAATGGCTCGAACTTAAGACCAGGTCGTAGGCCGGCAGGCGGAATCGCTCGATGGCAAGGGGAAACAACGGAAGGTAGTACCGGTAGTATCGCTCGGCGAGCGGCAACGACTGAATGAAACTGGTCCTGATTCGATGGCGCTCGATCGTGAGAGACACGCTCCTTTTGATGTGGAGCAGGGTATACACATCGGCATCAGGAAACAGCTCGCAAAACGCCTCCAGGCACCGCTCGCCGCCCCGCATCCCAGTCAGCCAGTCATGGACGATGGCGACCTTCATAAAACGGCTAGTACCTCCAACAGCAAGCGCCCGTTACACAAATATTCAACTACTCTCGTCGCTCATTCATACGAAAAGAAGAAGCCGTGTCTTTCCGCTAACGAGACGACCGATAGCGGGGCACCATGAATCCCCCTAGGCAACCGGGCCAGCAGGAGCAACTTTTTCATAAACCTCTCGCACTCGGGACAACATGGTCTGTTCTGAAAACATTTCGCCCACCCTGGCGTGAGCTTCCCTCACAAGCTTCACTCGAAAATCTTTGTCCTGACACACGCGCTTCACCGCCAGAGCAATATCTGTTGCCGTTCGGTTTGCAACGAGCACGCCACTCTTCCCATTTTCAATAATCTCTCCCATCCCTCCGACATCAGTAGCCACGACAGGCACACCCGCTCTCATTGCTTCAAGGGTAATCAACGGCAATCCTTCCCAGCGCGACGTCATCACTATAACCTGAAGCTCTCTCATCGCCTTTAATGTTTCCTCATGTGAGAGACCGCCCAACATGGTCACGCGATTTCCCAATCGTTTACGCTCAATTTCTTTCTGAACGGTCATTTCTAGAGCTCCCGTTCCGATGATCACCGCTTGATACCCGGGAAGCTCCATCAAACTATCCAGAAAGAGCAGCGGGTCTTTTTGCGGTTCAAGACGAGCCACGAAACCTATCAAACGCCCATGGATTCGATCATCGGGTATGACAGGAAAGGAAGGTATCCCATTATAAATGATGGAATTTGAGGTATTCGGAGATAACATGTGATGGGATTGGGCGAGCTTCTGGTCGAACTTCGAAACGAAAATTACATGATTCACGTAGCTCAATATAAATCGTTCAGCCTCTCTCCCGAACCAACGAAAGGGGAACGACTTATAGACGAAATGAAACCCGTGGACAGTGTAGACAGAGGGGACGGCGCTTCCCGTAAGTGCCAGAAAAAATGCCGCTCGGCCGCCGTGGACATGAACGATCTGTGGCTGTACAGACTTCAGAATTCTGTGAAGGCCGAAGGGAACGCGAGGATTTAACCGCCCTGCAAAAAAATCGAGAGTGAAACATGGAATGCCGATCTCCCTGGCCTTGGTGACCAAGTATGATTCACGTTGGGTGACGAGAGCGAGCGTGGCGTCATGTTTGAAACCCTGCAAAATCTGCAACACATGATTAGTTCCTCCCCCAATCTCTCCGGACGCGACGATTTCCAATACCCTCATTTTCTCACACAGGCCATGACCACGAATTCAATTGGACAACACTCCGCTCAACCTACCTCGAAACGACGCCCACCGATACCGCGCCCGCATCCAGCGGCCCATGACGAGGCTGATACATGCGCCTACAAGCGGACGCAGCAGGTAATATCCGATGATCCACATCGGAAATTTCTGTCTCTTCCACACACGCCCTATTCCTGCACCATACGAATACGCCCGTCTTAGCTCATCGGCTTGCGCCGTGATAGACAAATCAGGATGAAATACGCAAATTTTTGAGTCGTAAAAGATTTTACGGCCGGCCTTGATGGCTCTCGCAGGATAGTCGATATCTTCAGCTCCTCCCCATGGCGTTCTGGCTCCGGGACCTAATTCTTCATCGAAGCCCCCGATGGCCTCGATGGTCTCCTTGCTTAAAAATATCGTGGCCGCACAGGCACGACGCCAAAGATTCGACAGCGTGATACGTCCAGAGCGTCTATCAAACCGAGCATCCCCACTCACAGAGTTCGTCTCATTCACGATACGTCCAGTTACACCATCGTAGTTGCCAGCCGTGTGAAAACGTGCAACCAGTAATTCCAACAGCATCGGTGGGTACCAACAATCGTCATCGGGAAACCCTACGATATCTCCCGTTACCTTGTGAATTCCCACATTGCGTGCGCGAGAAACACCGCGAGGCGACGTAAGATGGGTAATCGCCATACGATCGAAAAATGGAGCGATCACGTTCCATGCACGATCATCAGTATTTTGATCGACTACGATTAATTCAAAATCGGTATAAGTTTGTGCCGTTAATGAGATCAACAGCCTTTGCAATTCGATATCTCGCCCGACGGTCGCTACAATCAAAGAAACTTTCACGGAGTGCATCTTAGCTTAATGGCTTTTCCCAGTCGTCACCCTTCGGAGCAGAACCTCCATAAAGGTAATCGGCCAAGCCGGCGTGCGGCCTCTCCCACGTTTCGCGTAACTCAATGCTAATGTGTATTTCTTCTCGCGTAGAGCTCGTAGTGTGGCTTCAGCCGTCGTTCTCGCATGCCATTTCCTACAGAAGGCGTCCTGCCATGCGGGTTTGTCATTGGCACACATCTGCGCTTCCGCAACCTCCAGGAACTCATCAAGCATCCTGAGGCGATGCGGACTATTAGGATGAAAAGTCAAAGATTGAGGATGCACGCGGTAGTGATACAAGACCGTTTGCATAGCGGCGCTTCTTGTTCTCGCCAAAGCCGCGCGAAGAAGAAACTCTCGATCAGCCGCGATGCGGAACCGTGAGTTATAGAGACCTACTCCTTCATATATCTTGCGCCTAAAAAATCTGGCATTGGTGATGGCCGGACCGAGGGTCACGCTTTCGACCGACAACTCCAAATCTCGAGGCCTCATGTATTGAGCAATGATTCGCTTATCCCTTCCATCATTGCACTCAAATACCTCAGCGCCGCCACATATCGCATCGATTTCTGGAGACATCGCAAACATTCTGGCTACTTCTCCCAATATACGTTTCTCGTAAAGATCATCGCAATTCAAATGACCGATGATGTCACCGGTGCTTAATCGCACACCCTTATTGAGAGCGTCGTACAGCCCTTGGTCGGGCTCACTGATTACTCGCAGATGAGAATATTTTTTGAGAACATCGAGAGTCCCGTCCGTCGATCCGCCGTCAACGATAATATGTTCGACATTGGGATAGTCTTGATCGAGAACACTCTGAATCGCTTCTTCGATGAACGGCCTTCCATTGAGACAGGGCGTGACGATCGAGATACGGGGAAACGGAGCAGGCATTGGTTGTCTCATTCGCGAAAGGCGTTGACTAGCGGCTTACGCAAGCCCATTGGCAGGGTCCCGCACACAATCTGTTCAACGGTCATACACGACCCATCATATGATGATCTTTAAGTGCTGCCAGAGCTTCATAGCTACAGCACATGCCCATTCACTTGAACGAGGTACTGCCCCATGATAAGCCTACGACCGACCCTCAACCATCGCCGCACGCCGTTTTCAGGTCGAACGACCTTGAGACGGTTGCCGCTCCCACGCTTGAGCGAGGTCACTGGAGAGGTCCGGTTATGCAGCTGCTTCAGTTCAACCTCGATCGCGGCCATTTCGCGGAGGTAGGGGGCAAAAATTCCTCGCCGCATGGCTATCGATGATTGAACCTGATAATCACTCAAATTTGGATCATAGAGCCATTGCCGGATGCGTTTGAATCCGTGGAAATGAAATGCAACAAGAGGCTGACCATCAATCTGAATCCCGGCTTCGGTCTGAGTTATTACGGTCCCGCCAAGGTTCCATGGAGCAGCGTTCAACCCAGCATGGTCGAGTACAATCACTCCAGGGAAACGGCTCGGCCATTCATCCAGATATTTCTGATCTGCGAAACGGCCGGCCTCGGACCTGTCATAGCACCATTCAAGACATCGTTGACGCCACCATTTCAAGCAAGCCAAGCCCTCTTGATTGTTCCGAAACATGAGCCATCCCACGTTGTACCGTCCATACTCCTCCAAATGAAGGAACGACTTGGCAAATCGATGACCGGTAACTCCAATCGAATTTCCGGTGAACGCTTGAAAAACCGGCTCAGCGTCCGAAAAGAAATACAAATCCGCATCAACATAAGTAATGACGTCAATCTCAGCACTGGACCTGAGTATGTACAATGGAAGAGATGGAGAACAGGTAAAATAGTACTCAATCCTCGAACGTGTTGCTTTCGTCGCTGACAACTCAGGATCAGCGGCTTCGAGTTCCGCTATCGAGATCAGCTGAACATACGGTAGTTGGAATCGAGTCAGCAAATCATAACTTTCACCGTCCATGCAAAGAATCCATAGTTGAAACGAAGAGGAGGTCCGAGTAAGAGAGCGATACAACGCCAATCCGCGCGAGAGATAATTGCGGTCAAAATATGTGCAGAAATAGCGCATCACCTAGGGCTGGGAATCCTGCTGAAGCCATGACAGAATCACATTGCCGACACGACGAACCTCATCAGCAGTCAGGTGCGGATGGATGGGGAGACTGAGGATTTCACCAGAGATCCGCTCCGTCTCAGGAAGCCCTCCCGGTGCGAGCAGGCAATCGCGGTACGCAGGTTGGAGATGCACTGGAACAGGATAATGGATCAGCGATCCCACAGAAGATCTGGCTAAAAATTGCTTCAATGCGTCACGGCGAGGAGTGCGGATGACATACTGGTGATAAACATGCGTATAGCCAGGGTGCGTTCGGGGTATAATGAGAGACGATCCAGACAACATCGAATCATACTGACTCGCCACTTCCTGCCGCTTCACATTGTCCTGCCCAAGAAATCGAAGTTTGACACGCAGTATGGCGGCCTGGAGTTCATCGAGCCTGGAGTTGGCACCGGACATCTCGCTGATATAGCGTTCCTTCCAACCATATTCACGAAACAACGCTACACGAGCAGCCAGTATCGGATCATTGGTCACTACCGCCCCGCCATCTCCCAGAGCCCCCAGATTCTTGGTGGGGTAAAAACTGAATGCGGCCAGATGCCCCCACGTTCCGACTTTCCGTGCACCGATCGATGCTCCATGGGATTGGGCACAGTCCTCAATCACCTTCAAATTGAACCGCTCCGCTATGCTCATGATCGAAGACATATCCGTCGGATGACCATAGAGATGGACAGGAATCAGCGCTTTGATGCGCAACGACCGGCTCGCCAGGAGTGTCTCTTCAAGCTGATTGACATCAAGGGTATAGCTCCTGGGATCAATATCAACAAGCAGCGGAATCGCGCCGGCTAACTCGATTGCAGCAACTGTAGCCACGGCGGTATGAGACACCGTCATCACAACATCACCCGGGCCTATACCGCAGACGCGCAGAGCCGCATGTAACGCTTCTGTGCCGCTGCCTACCCCAACCGTAAACTCAGCCCCTAGAAAGGAGGCAAACTCCTGCTCGAATGCGGCAACCTCCGGCCCCAGAATATACCGGCCTTCCGAAAGAACACGCTGGATCGCCTGATCAATCTCTCGCTTCCGAGCAAGATAGTCTGCTAGGGGGTTAGCGGCCGGAATCATGGGCAAATGCGACACGACGCGTCTTCTTAAAGATAGTGAGCAAGATGGAGCCGATAAAACTCGACCGTGCGACGAAGCCCTTGCTCTAAAGAGACTTGAGGTTCCCATCCAAGTGTCGTTCGAATTTTCTCGAAATTCGCATAATAGTCGCCGATGTCGATTCGCTTCCGGTCTCCGGGGAACGACCGTAGGACATAACTTCCCCCAGCAGCGACCTTCACAAGCAACTCAGCAAGCTCCTTAAGACTAATTGCCGGCTCTCCACCGAGATTGAATACCTGGCCATTGGCTTCATCACTAACCGCAGCCAAGAGCATCGCATCAACGACGTCACTGACGAATGAGAAATCTCGAAGTTGATGCCCTTCCCACACATCAAACGGCTTTCCCTCAGCAAGTAAACGAATCCATACCCCCAAAAACGTTTGCCTGGCATCTTTGATTCTCATCCGAGGCCCATAGGTATTGGTCAGGCGTAATGCACAGGAGCGAATGTCATACACATTGTTATACAGGATGTGATACCACTCCCCGGCCATCTTATTGATCCCATTCACATCCACCGGCCGAAGAAGATGCTTTTCATCCACCGGCAGATAGTCCGGCTTTCCATAGATTTGTCTCGTACTCGCAAAGACGATCTTGATAGTTGGTTGGTAGCGACGGCAAGCCTCCAAAATCGACATCTGCGCGCGACAATTGATCTCCAGATCCGTATAGGGATTCTCCATCGAATCGAGGTGGCTTGTTTGCCCTGCCAAATTGAACAAAAAATCTTGTCCTTGAATGAGATGCCTGAAACTGTATTCGTCACGAACATCGGAAACATTGACACGGATTTTTCCTTCTATGTCCCCAATATTGAATAGATTTCCGCCATACTCTGGAACGAGGCTATCAACCACCGTTACATAAGCTCCTTTTCCAACCAGCTCTCGAGCCAGATTGGAACCGATAAATCCCATCCCTCCGGTAATCAGGACATTTGAACCTGAAAAGTCTCCAGATCCTGTCATTCGGGTCCTACTTTTTTCGCCAGAATGACGTTATCGAGGTACAGATCAAGATTTGAAGGGGCAACGAATCGTGCTGCGGCTCCGAAGAGGTTGATAGGTGCCATCAATAGCAGGGTGCTGAGAAGATTAAGGTATGGGCTCTTACTCACCGTCACTTTATACAGATACGCGTTCACCAGTTGGCAGAGCACTCGAACATCTCCCATTGTTTTGACATGTTCGACAACCTCAAAGCCAGCCTCCCTCATCAGAGCAAGGAGGCCAAACGAAGTGTACCGCGCATAATCATATGGCTGTTCATGCTCGTCCCACACGAAAGGCACTGTCAGGAGCAAGAATCCTCCCGGCCTGAGCACTCGATGAAGTTCTCGAACAAACTCCCCTGGTGTGAAGACGTGCTCCAACACCTGACTGCACACGAGGGAATCAAAACTTTCCCCATCGAATGGAAAGGCATGGCCGCCATAGAACACGTCTGCCCGCTTGCAAGCGCGATTCTCCTGCGTGTCCAGTTCCATTCCCGTATAGTCAGCGGTCAAAAATAACCGCCGATAGGGCTGCGTTCCGCAGCCAACATCCAGGACACGCCCCGTGATGCTGGGCGCAAGGCCACGGATGCTATCATATAGCCCCTTTCTTGCAAAATAGAACGGGTTGATGAACAAGCCCGGAAAATCTGGACACATCATCTGGGCAGCGTAAAACCGCTTCAACCTAGTCAACATCTGGATGAAGGCTTTCGGTCCAAAATGAAACCACGAAGTTCAAACGGGCCCTGAATACTCCGTAACGATCCATCAGACTCCTGGAATGAAGCCACCAGTCGATACTGGGCCGAGAACGCCTCGAGCAATTGAGTTTCAGCAAATATCCAGCAAGGATAACTTGCCTGATAAATCGAAGGGGGGACGACCTGAACCGTAAGTATATCCTGCTCGGCAAGGGCGCACGGCGTTCGCGCAATCACAATACTCTGCGCGCCGATGGAGCAAATCTCACGGATAAGATCGTAGGGATTTTTGAGATACTGTAGCACGCTCGACAGCAATACCACGTCAGGCACTTCCGCAGCGGCAGCCTCTCGGATAGAGTAGAAAAAATTCAGTTCCTCATCTGCAAATTCAGCCTGCCCTGATTCGACAAGTCGAGGCTGTTCCACAATATTCCATCGGAGGGATGCCGAAGGTCTCAAGAAGGCCTTGAACTGTCGGTAAGTCGTTCCAAATGATCCTCCAATATCCAACACGCTCAAATTCCCGCCTCGTCCGCATGCGCTGCGCAAGAGACCCGACAGGAGAGGATAAGAAAACTCAACGTGATCAAACAGCACAGAGTCGCGCTCATACGCGGCCTCTCCCTTCTTAACCTTTAGCGCCGCTGCTCTGGATTTTCTGAAAATGGCTTCGTCGTCATACCCGGAAGAGGCCGCACGCGCTGACTCCCAGGTCGCAAACTGACCTTGGAACCGAATGTCATCAGAGCAAAAACTGCGGTAGGCATTCAGAATTGCGGGCGGGATCCAGGGTTTAATCACTCGCTTCATCCCTGAGCTTCCTTTGGAGTTGTCCCGATCATTCTCCGTAGGCGTGCCGAAATCCTCCGAGCCAGGGAGGGCTGTAACGATTTCAGCATATGCACAAACGCTTCGCGTGCCCTCTGACTCTCCTGTACCGGGATATCCTCCAGCAAGACCGGCCTTCCCCATGAGGCATGCCAAAACTCGGCGGCACATCCCCCATGAGTCCCGCTACCATCAGTGCCGATGTTCTGAACTTGCGACGAACCTGGATACAGCGTGAGTAACCCTTCCAGGAATGCCGCCGCATGCCATCGGATAGCCCATGAGTCATTGCGTCCGGCGACCTGCTCCTCAAGCATTTTCGTATAGGGATATCCGCCGTCCAAGTCAAACAGGCGCGAGAGCCCGCTTTCGGAAAGCCTTGCCAACAGCTTGGATCCATCCGGTTCAAAAACACGCCACCCTCGCTCCCACGTAGCCCATCCCCAACAGTCCGCGCCGCGAAGGAAGAACGTTTCCGGCAATGAGCAATTCACAGGATAGGAATAGCCATGGATGCTGACCACTTGTTGAACTTGCTCATACTTATCTAACGCGGCGTTCATATACTGCAGAAAATGCGGCGCCGGAACAACGTCGTCTTCCAATACAATTACTCGTCCGAACCGTCCCGTCAAATCCGTTACTCCGGCCACGATCGAACGAGCAAGCCCCAAGTTCACAGATTGTTCCACGACCGTGACGGAACGAAATCCCGTAAGTCCCCGAACCAACGCCCTGACGGCAGAAACCCCTTCGTGGGCGAGCGAGTTCTTCGCTCCATCTGAGAACACAAAGAGATCCGAATCCCGAGTCTCTCGGTTATTTCTCAGACCTTCCAATACTCGTACTGTGTGCTCAGGACGCTTGTATACGAACAAGCCAATTGGCGCTAGCACTGCTGTCTCGGGCTCTTGTGGTCCAGATATATAAACGTATTGACCGTCTTGGCGAACAGACCATAGCCATGCGCCGATACATATTGATGCGTCGTATTTGTCTCAAGCGCGGTCAACGAGGATTGCAACGTCTCCACCAGCAGACAGTACGGTCGAAACCGGTCCCAGTCATTCGATCGGATGACATTCAGATCAAACCCTTCCGCATCCACCGACAAAACATCTATGGCTTGCCCTTGCGGCAGGTGCTGTTCCAATACTTGGCGGAGCGGCTGTACGGGAACCAATGTTGACCCAATCAATTGATAGCCATCTCGCGTCTCCCGCTGACGGGCCAACTGTTCATCAAAAGTATTCAACGCAGGATCATTGAACTGAAAATACCGCCGGCTACCTGCCTGCTCGGCAATGCCTACTGTGAGATTGACATCGCGTCGACGCAACCGTTCGAACAACTGCATCGCCTGCGGATTGGGGTCCACATTGATTCCCCACCAACCTCGCTGAGAGAGCAAATACGTATTTGAAAATCGAAACGGGTGGTGTGCGCCAATGTCCACATAAAAGCCATGGCGCTGATTTTCGAACAGGCGACTGAGAACAAGATCTTCACCCTCTTGGGAATAAGACCAACGGACTTCAGGACGGATCGCCCTCAGCATGGAATACAGATAGGAGATCAGACAACGTGAGAAAAAACCATGCATGGCGTGCCAGCGAATCGATCGATCTTGCTTAGGAACTGAGCGGCTGCGGCTCCGCCTTGAGCCGTACAAAATCCAGTACTCGCTCGAACTGTTCCGACACCGCTGGATCATGAGTAATACAAATCACGATCCGCTGCCGATACGCATGAAGAATACTGGTCATCACTTGACGACGTAATGCCGTATCTAATGCGTTGACGCTTTCATCCAAAATCAGTACGTCGGGATTCCGAACCAGCGCCCGGGCGATGGCCAGTCTTTGTCGTTGCCCTCCCGAAAGATTGCCCCCTTGATAGGTCACCAGAGTATTGTACCCTTCCGAAAGGCGTTCGATATCGGAGTCGATGCACGCGATCCGACAGGCTTCTCGAACCACATCCAATGTGACCTGCGCGCCAAAGGCGACGTTATGATAAATGGTGTCGTTAAAAAGTTTGGCATGCTGCTCGACGACTCGGATACGATCCCGAAGCCACTGTGTATTGACTCGACAGAGATCGACATCATTCACCGTGATGCGCCCACTGTGCGGGGCGTAAAACTTAAGGAGAACATCAACAAAAGTTGATTTACCGATGCCGGACCGGCCGAGCACGGCATAGTTGTTTCCTGCGCAGAATGAAACCGTGAATGCCTGCAACACAGGTTCGCGCTGCGGATAGGCGAATGACACAGTTTCAAACCGGATATGATGGATGGGTGGAGCGATCACACACTCATCTGCCACAGGCGCCATCACCTTCCGAGAGGACACATCACGAAGAACACGCCGTAAATCATCCCCTGCGCGGAGATCTGCCACCAAACGCAGGAAAATATCGATAGCTTGCCCTGCCACCGGGAAAAAACGCAATAAGAGAACAACTGCCACCATGATCACGGAAACATATGCAGCGAGGGCCGATACATCGATCATCCACAGAATCGCCGCACCGCTGACCAGAACAAGAATGAGCGCCGGCACGAAGCTGGACAGCAAAGAGAGCGCATCAATCCGAAAACAGGTTCTGGCATAACCGTAGATCATCCGCTGATATTCCTGGCTCACGAAGCCCTCGGCCGTATAACTGCGAACCGTTCGCAAGGAATTGAGCGAATCAAGAAAGTGCGAATTGAGATCTCGAGACTCTTGTTGCTGGCACGCCCCCAGCTCATGCACCTTTCGAAACGTCTGGCCTAACGCTGCAAGTGACAACGCCAGAAACGCCAGTACTCCCATTGCAACCCACCATGACTGATAGGCAAGGGCGGAAAAGTAGAGCAGTCCGAGCATCGCCACGGGAATCAGGCGCAACAACGCGGTGATGACCTGACTCGCTCGATTCGCCTCATCGCCGGCGAGGTTGATGAAATACCCCACACTCCGCTGCTGGATCTCTTCAAATGCGAGTAAATTCACAAACGCCGTGAACGCTTCGGATGAGAAATGCGCGATCATCTGCCGAGAGAGGTAGGAGACCAGTACGCTCGACGCGAAGGAGGTGATCAAACGCAAACTGATCAGCAGCCAAAACAGTACCATATAGAACGCGATATCGGGAGCATGGCCAAACCACTGCGGGATACGGCTCCATGTGCTTGTCGAAGGGATGACATGTCCGACCGCCAATTCCGTGAGCGGAACCAGACTCGTCATGGCAGCCAGTTCCATCGCCACCGAAATCAGGGACAACAGAACACATGCTGCGAGCAAGGGAAATTTTCGAGCAGCATACGCGACGAGCGCATGAATGGTCGTCAGCCATGACATGACTGCTCGCCCATCGATGCCGAACAGCGACGTTATTCCTGCCATCTTCCGCCTTGAAACCCGCATAGTTTGTTTCGCAAGCGAACTCCCAAACGGCGGATTGGACTCATAACCCGATGCCACATCACCGACTCGAAGACACACGATCGTGCCTTATGGTGTAGCCGGACAACATCATCTTTGAGTTGAGTCGCTTCTTCCGAAGAGAGCATTCCCGCTTGGCTCGCTTGGTCGAACAGGTGATAGGCTTCGGTATAGAACCCGTACGCGCAGTACAACACTGCCAGGCGACGAATTCCCGGCATATCGCCGGAATGCACCAAGGTCGCCGGCTTCACAAAATAGAGCACGTCTGCCTCCCAGATACGTTTGCTGAGCGAAGGACAGTCGTGATGAACCCCAAATACCTGTTCAGAAAGATGACGATAGCTTCCGGAAACGAATCTATGGATTCTCGCCAGCCGCAAATCCAGCAATTCGAGCCCGAGGTCACGAAGGTATTGATCGATGTCCCCAAATCCCGGCTGTCCGATGTATCCGCCGGGAAATCCGACCTCTAATTCAACCCCCAGAAGTGTTCGCCCAAGCGATGCGCCGAGTCCTTGGAGAATTTCCAATTCAGCGCCTTGCACGTCAGCTTTCAGAAAATCCAGCCTGGCGATGCCGTCTTCGGCGAGCACATCGTCAAGCCGACGCGTGTGAATCCGTTGCTCTTGCACAGGAAAGAAATAGGCGCGGTCCGTCAGATCAACCGCATCAGTACCCGGCCGCAACAGGGATGCCCCCGTTGGAACATTGGTCACATACAGCGTCCGTTCACCACCTTGACCTGAGAGTGCCGTCTGAAAGACGCACCCTTCAGCGCCTAACAGCTGACGAAGCTCTTCTGCTCGCTGGGCATGTGGTTCAAACAGACACAGACGGGAGACAGAGGCTAGCATCTGCAGATGTGGGGGCAATCCATATGCAGCACCCGCATCTGCAATGATCAAGCGCTGGTGACCGAGCAGTCTTTCAAGGACCGGCTGAAGCCCCGTCTGGCCCTTAGGGTGAGTCACAGCGGATCAGATTGCCTCAGAAGTTGACAGTACGGTGCGCTTGAGCCGTCTGAAATGATACCGGAGACTCGCAAGTCTTTCTTCCACATATCGAGGTGGACGTTCAGACCTTTCTTTCGATGCGCGAAACGCGATCTGTATCGCCCACCGCTCACCAACAGACACCTGCGATCCACGATGAATGCCAGCCGCACCATGGAACAGCACGAAAGTCCCGTGGCTCCCAGCCAACACGTCCTCGCTTGCCAGCAACTGTTTCGACAACGGAGTCCCATCGATCACATCGTCGCCGAAATGAGTGGATCCTCGAAAGCTGCTCGGAAGGCACATCAATTCTCGACGATGATCCGCAGCCTGAAAGCGAGGCCGATAGTACCCGCTTTCATAGTCGAGCGTATTCTGTGCCCGTTCAAAATAGGCGTCTTGCTCGCAGTCAAACCCCTTGTACAAGGCAATAAGAAATGGCGATCGCACCCATCGGTGACTCCCGCGCACAAATCGAAATGCACCGTTCTCAGGCTTTACGTCCGTGAGGTACAACATGGCCTTGACAATATCGCAGTCCGCGTCCAAGTGCATATAGGCGGTCTCAGACGTGCCCATACCTACATCTGCGTAACATCCCTTGTACCATGCTTGCCGCTCATGCGCATGATCCAGCGCTGCATAGAGAAACTCCATGCGACACCCCAGATACGCACCGGCAAGTTCAAACACCCCCACACGCCGCAATGTCCTCTGAAGCATCACACCCGCAGGAGAGTGCGGATCAATCGCCATGGCACAACGTCCCCATGGCAACCTATCAGCTTGCCGCCGCATGAGCCTACGCTCCCACCACGTTTTGTCCCAAAAGTGTGACGCCACCTCAGGTATGGGGTCCAGACAGACCACGCCGTCCTTCTTGAGGATCTCAAGTTTCCTGTGTTGAGCCGCAGTGAGAACGGGCTGATACCGGAAGCGATGACTCCGAACCTGGAACTTCCACTCATCCAAGAGGGCTTGCCGTGCAAGCTTCATGGCCCGAGCCGAATAGTCCGCAATCCGACCGGTCAGTCCACCCGTTCCAAGCACATACGCCTGCAGCTCATCGATCCGAGTCCCTACCGCCGCGTTGAATCGCGCCTCCTCCCCGTCGGAGATGCAGTCAGCCCCCGCCAGTAAGTCTCGAAATGCCGCATCAATCTCCGTGACAACTCGCTCCACTCGATCATCACTGAGAGACCAGGGGGAACCCGCGGAGACATACGCCGGATGTGAGGAATAGTCGACGCGCGGGAATGGTTGCATCTCTGACTCCAACAGCGTCACCATCTTCCGTCGCCTCCTCTGGCTCGTTCGATCATGAAGAGTATTCAATCCTCATTATCGGGATGATAGCCTCTTCAGGCGAGCGCTTCTAGCCGAGCGGCCAGCGTACCCTGTCTGTGAATGGCGCGCGCTCCAAACAACGCCTGTCCAATGAGGGCCAGTTCGGAACGTAGCGCTCGCGCTTCTTCATCCTGGGAGATCTCCGGTGCAGGGATCCAGACTTCCGGAGCCACCGGGGTCGCGGCGCCAGATCGAAAAATCGAATCCACCATCTGCGATGCTCGAAGCCGATCGGCCCTTCTCTTGCAATCTTGTTCTTGCTGGTACAGTGGTGCGACCAACCGCTCCAGGCGTGCCGCGATACGGTACAAAATAGAGCGCGCTCGATCCTCCTTGGGCGGATAGCTGTCGGCAATGTCGATGAGGCCATAACTGTATTCGACGGCAAGCCATCGATAGGTGGCCCGACACCTGTCAAAGCTCCAGCCATCTCGCAGCGCTTGATCGATTTGCTCAATAAACTCCCGTTCCGTCGCACCGACATAGTTCAGCTCGGAAGGATAATATACCAGGGCAGGTGCGTAGATCACGACCGGCAGCCCCAACAAACTCATTTCCTTTCCGACACTCGACCAGGCGTTCAAAAATACCGACGTTTCATTGGCGAGGTCATACAGAGATATTTCGTCACTCGGCCAATTGACGCACACGTTGCTCGGAAGTTGACGAAATAGTGTTTGGAGATTCTTGGCTTGTTCTGACTTCACTGCCTCTCGCTTATTCGGAAAATCACGCGGATGCACTCGAATCAGCAGAAAGAGGTCTGGACGCCTATCAGCAAACTTGATGAGCCATTTGATCCAATCCACTTGGTCAGGGAATAACGTCTCGGGGTTGTCTGCAAGAACACCGATAGCCTTGGCGGCAATTCGTTCGTCGTTGCTGCTCATGGTCGCAACCATGATTTTCTGGTCCATTCGGATCTTAAACCGATTCCGAACATCGAATGGTTCCCGCGAAGTGCCGGGAGAATAGCTGAACACACTTCGGCCACCGAACAAGACCAAAAAGTGCTTGGTAATATCTCGCAAGATATCCGGCGGACACGGCCTGTTGCGAAAGTGAGCCCAGCGATCAACGATCTGCCGTGAGTAAGCATAGGCCTCATCGCGGCCCACCATCAACGTTTGCAGCCGACGAGAGAGGTTTCCACCGGCATGCAAAAAATAGTGAGGAACTCCGTACATACTCGCCAGACGGCACATGACGTGGTTCACAGAATAGAGCGAATTATAAACGGCAATGCATTCAGGCTGCTCCCGCTCAAACAACCGTTTTCCGGCAGTCACAGTGGTCACGGCGCCCTGCAACCACGCTCGATACTCTTCCTGGTCACTAGCATCAAAATCGATGCTGGTTTTCTTTCTATTGAGAATCGTTTCATACAATGCGAGCTTTCCAACGGGAACGTTTTCAATCGTCAAGGCCATGCACTCTTCAAAGGACAGGGCATCTACCATCTGCTTTGCTTGGACCTGATCGGCCGGCGCCAGGAGGTCCGTTAAATCACACCCTGCAAAACCAAACTCCTGCTTCAGCAACCGCTTCTGCTCTCCACACAACCCGCAGATTTTTCGACGTGCATCGATCGGGCTGAGGTGATCGAGCCCAAAGGCATTCATCGGAATACAGACCTGCTGCAGTGCCTCTCCACAGCTGACATAGACGATCGTATGCCCACATTGAGCCAATGTTTCGGCAATGAGCGCCTCTGGAAACGCATGCACCCAAACCGCGGCATGAGGAGCGAAAAACAGAATCTTCACGGTGCAGCCGGCAGGATAGATTTCGGCGCAAGGAATGCGCACAACGTGAATTTTCCACTGGGTTCATGCAGCCGCTCGACAGACAAGGTCAGAAACCCTGCCCGCTCAGCCAACATGCTGAGTGAGCCAGCGCTGAAGACATGGTGATGTTCGATGAAAAACTCTTCGCGCTGCGACCCATGATGTGAGGCAACTTCACCATCAGGCAGTTCGATATAGATCCACCCATTCGTCCTCAGAAAACTCGCCACTCGCTCCAGCATACGAACCGGATCCAACACATGCTCTAGAACTTTATTAAATGTGACCAGATCAAATGTTCCAGTCTGTTCGGGAGTGATTGCAAGGAAGTCGCCCTTGATCGCTCTCACGCCGACCACAGTCGTCGCATGCTCAACTGCTCGGGCATCAGGATCGAGCACGGTGCAGTCCCATCCGGCCTCTTTCATCCGATAAGGAAACACGCCGAGCCCCGAACCGATGTCGAGAAGCGTGGGGGCGCTGCCGGACGGCAAATTTTGCGCACGGACAAATTGAAGCACCCTGGCGACCCGTGCGGCGTTATCAGAGCTTTCTGAAGGAAGAGCAAGAATTCGCTGAAAGGTCTCCCGAAATTTTTCTCCATACGTCGCGCTGACGTATGCGCTGTCATACAGACGTGAGAGATCGAGGGGGTTCTCTGAGTACCAGTGCCGACAGAGGGCACAGCGCAAATAGGCGCGCTGATACGTTTGCGCCCCGAGATCGATGCGCATTTCGCCTGGCGGGGGGGCAGCATAGCGAAACACGGTCTCGCAGTAGTTCAAATTGCAGGGGCAGTGCAGGGTGGGACGCATCATTGACGATCCACGGAGCCGCCGAACATCGCCTCCACCTGGTCGGTATGATTCAACCACGCCACCACTCGTAGTCGTTCCTGCGAGCAGTATGCGGCAAATGGCTCCTCTTTCCCGATCTCTACCAGCAACACGTAATAGCGGCGCGAGTCATTCACCACCAGGGCTGCGTGGAAGCCGCACTGCGGAAGCCGACCGTTGAGCGACGGTGTCGCATAGAAGCCCCAATCTTTGCGGACGACATCATATTCCGACCCTGATTCCGTCACAAAGGTGATCTGTTCGTCCGGCAGCATGTAGGCCGTGCCGCAATCCTGAAGTTCGAATCGCACATCATGCCCGACCTCGAAACGGCGAGGCGGATCCTTGGGAGAAAATTTCATGTCCAGTGCCAATCCTCAATCAAAAAATCCGGCATATACCAGGCTCCGGACTCTCGCCTCTTCCAGATCGCGCGATTGCGAAAGGCTTCACATATCTTCCAAAACTGAGCCGGCTCTATCCCGACGAAACGGCAGAACTTCTCGATATCCTCATGAGGCGTCTGATCGCCACGCGCTCGGATAATGGCGATCGCCTGCTCGCGCGTGAGACGCCGGTTTCGAATCTCCAACGAAAGATTGTCGAAGAGGCGAGTGAAGCCGAATTTATACCACTTTAGCCAGTGATGGATCGAGATGAAGTCGTCGTCAATATCGGCAAAATCATAGTAGCCGGTCCGAGCCCCTGTTGGTTGAGATTGAAACCCTTGTGCGCGCGCCACGGCAAGACTGTGCTGCGGGTCCCACTGAAAGTACCACCCAAGAAAAATCGCGTGCGTTCCGCTCCGCTCCAATTCATTCGGATGAGGTCCCACGTATCCAGCCAATTCCTTTTCCGTGAAGTCTTCCCCTATCCAGTCGGAGGCCGTGGTTCCATGAGTGACCCCATACGTGCGATACCACTCTTCATCCAATCTCACCCCCGTATGAGCTTGGTTCGAACTCCCATATTCGAAGGCCGAGTTTTCTCCCCACACCACCAACTGAATACCAAACTTCACGGCAATGCGAAGCGGAATGTTGAACAAGGCCAAGTGCATCGGAATCGCTGTGCTTCCGAATCGTTCGAGCGCGCGCAACATGAATCGACTTTCGACCTTTGGATTAATCTGATAGTCGATGTGGTCTACGCCAAGAGAGACAAGATTATCGAGATTCCGCTGACCGATAGAGGTGCGAGACGGCGTTTTCCAGGTTACGGCAAGCGGCGTCAGTCCTGCGTTCAGACACTGAATTACCTGCCACGTACTATCCTTCCCACCGCTGACAGGGATCACGCAGTCATATCCGCGACTTCGAGCCTTGACCTCCGCAACCAGCCGATCGAACGCGTCAGCCCGGCTTTTCCAATCAATCTCTGTCTTGCTACTATGAACACGGCAGGCATTACACACCCCATCTGAGCCCAGAGTAAGATTGGGACGAGTATCAGGCAAGACACATGACACGCAATAGAGCATAGTAACCAGCACCGTTCTCGTCAGTCACCAAATTCTTCAAGAAATACCTTTGCATTGACAAAATAGAATAGGAATTTGCTTGCGCTATTGGCCAATCGAGGCTGACGCAGCAACTCCGAAATCTTATTTTGCTTGAGCAGATCAAACACCGGGCTATCTTCCATCAGCCACTCCACCACTGCGGGATCGTTCAGATCGAGAAAAGCATGAATGGGCGCATTGAACCCCACTTTTCGCCTTTCGTTCAATACGCAGTCCGGAGCAAGTCCTCGCGCTGCATCACGCAACACGACCTTGTTGTAGCCGTTTCGACTCAGATACCGAGTCGGGATCGAATAGCAAAACTCGAACAAATGGCGATCCAAATACGGCGATCGATTTTCAATGGAAAAATACATGGCGTTGAGATCGGTTTCATGAAGGATGACCCGGGTCGCCTCCACGAACATTTCATTCATCATGCGATTTCGAAGCAATGAGTCCGCATAGTGATATTCGGAGAATGGTTCGGAGAAGGGTTGTGTGAGATACCCGGCAAACTCATCGCTATTCAAGAAAATGTGATCTCGAAACTCAGGGTTAGTGACAAACAAGTCTGCATCCCGCAAGTAAGGATTTCTCACAAGCGGTCGGACATACTGTTGCCACGCCTCTCGTGTGGATGCATATTCAGGCAAATTCCGAATCTCAGCCAGATGCATCAAGTAGTGATCATAATAACCGCTCACCAACTCATCCGCGCCGACACCACTGAAACAGATCTTGTATCCTTTCGCGTGCACCTCACGCAGGAGAAGCCATTGCACGTAATGGCTGATGGTCGACACCGGCGCATCATGATATTTCACCAAGAGCTTCATATTGTCCAAGTAGTCGGCCGGGTCCACTTTCAGCCCAGTATGCCGAACTCCCAATTCAGCGACCGACCGATCGAGCATCTCGCACTCATCATACCGTTCATCTTCCGTCAGAATCGTAAATCCGTGCACGTCATAGCCGAAGACCCGCTTCGCAATGCCGATGAGAACATTGGAGTCCACCCCTCCGCTCATCAAAAATGCGGCCGGCACGTCACTCCGCAAGCGCAGTTCCATTGAGTGGATAAGCTTCGCTCGGACCCCCGCTACGGCGTCCTCATAGGTCATACTCTCGTCCGGGCGAAAGGCGGGCGCCCAATACAGACTCTGCGTTTCCTTACCCTCGGCATCTATTTGCAGGACCGCCGCAGGCGGCACTTCCTCCAGCCCCTCGAAAAATCTCTCCTCCGACTTATACAGCGACTTGTATCCGTTCACCAGGTAACGGCGCACATGTTGCCGGTTGACCGGCAAGACTCTTCCCATGAGAGCAAACAGGAACTTGGCCTCTGATCCGAAATACAATCCTTCCGACGACCGAACGACATACAGCGGCTTTTCGCCGAATCGATCACGTGAGAGCGTCAAATGTTCCTGTACTTCGTCGTAAACCGCCAGTGACCACATCCCTTCCGCTTGATCCAGCACACGCCATCCGTCACGGCAGATAGCGGCCAGAAATACTTCGGTATCGGATTGGGTGTGAAATGGAATGCCGGCCTCAGCCAGACGCTGTTTGATCTCACGATAGTTGTACAATTCCCCGTTGAGCACCATCCAGCATCGATCAACGTTGAAGGGTTGGTCGGATCGGGAATCCAGATCGATGATCGAGAGCCGACTGTGAATCAACACCACATGCCGTCCGGACGAGGTCGTAAAGCGACGCATCCCTGAAGCGTCTGGCCCTCGGCGCCGCATCAGCGCGAGACAATCTCGGGCAGTCTCTTCAGACAGACGTCGTGTTCCGATGAAGCCAGCTATCCCGCACATGCAGCAATTCTCTATGAAGACAAGGCGCCTGTCGCATCGCCTGCGCGTGCAGCACCTATCGCGACGGCCCATGGTGGTGAAAGATATGACTGCTCGAAACAACCTGAAACCCAAGCGTATGATACAGGGCAAGAGAAGGAAGGTTCGCGCTCTGGGTGCCGACGCGAACCATTCTTGGATGACCACATGCCATGCTCGCGAACCCAATCATCGCCGCAGCCAATCCTAATCCACGGAAATCTGATAGGACGGCGACCAGATCGATCATGAGGACCTGCTCGGCAGCGGCTATCAACTGAAGGAATCCCACGACTCGACCATCGTGTTCTGCAACCACCATGTAGTCGCCCCTCTGCCGGCTGAAGAAATTGCCGGCCCATCGAGCCTTGATTTCGTCGGCCAAACTCGGGGGAATGTCGGGATCCACATGAAACCGCGAGTAACGGAAGCTCTGTCTCGCGATCTCCACGACCGCCGACGCATCGTTCGATGCCGCGAGCCGCACCCGAGAGCCGGCTGGCGCGACATGACGCACGCGTCGCGTCTCCAGCGTAAGGGCGGTATCCACAATACGAAACCCGCACTGTTCCAGTTGATGACTCGTACGCACTTCTTGTGTCGCAATCTTGGCGAAGGCAAAGCCAGGCCGCAGGGTAAGCTGGCGAAGCGCTTGCAGAGGAGTGTTTTCCTCCTGTTCTTCCCACACCCCGGTTATGCGGTGAACGTCACGGTTCATGATGGTGGCAAGCCAGGCATCCGGCACAATCGACAGGCCGCGTACGGAATGAGGTACGGACACGTCCGACGGTTGATCAGACATATTCCACTTTGACCGGGAGACCAGAATGTGCACTCCGCTCGATCGCGAAGCACACGGAGAGAGACGCAAATACGTCTTCCTCACTCACCTCCGCCTCCCCTCGTCCTTGAATCGCCGCCACAAAACTCTCGATCAACGCACCCTTATGCACCCCTGGGTATGCGGTATCCAAGATGAGCGGCGGAACATGGGGATCCGCGGAAGTATATACCCACGCGCATTCCCGCCCGTTCAGAAACGTCGCCTTCGTCCCATACAGAGCCAGTGTGTGAAAATGCGGTAATCGGCAACCGAAGTTGACGCCGAGTTTCCCGACTGCGCCGCTGGCAAAGCGCAAGACCGCTACCACATTATCAAAATTTCCAAATCCGGAACCTCGGCTCGCTAGCGCGTTCCCTACCGCCGACACTTCGAGAATGCGATCGTGCGCCACCCACATCAGAAGATCCGCCACATGGACCCCGCCTCCGTGTACAGCCGAATAAAACGGGAGTTTCCCTCGCCATCCCTGGGTAATTTTTTCGAGGCGCCCATAATTGTAGTCGGCTTCCAGATGGTAGAGCGCGCCCAATTGACCTGCAAGGATGCGCTGTCGCAGATCCAGGAACCGCGGCGAGCGCCGCAAAATCAGATTTGACGACAAACGAAGGTTCGGACGACGGCATAATTGCTCCCTGACGCGGATGGCCTCCGCCTCATGAAGCACGAAAGGTTTCTCCACAAACACGTGCTTGTCCCGTTCCAGAGCCCGAATGGTCTGAGAGAAGTGGCAGTCATCGTAACTGGCAATACAGACAAGATCGATGGAGGGATCGTCGAGAATATCCGTGTCGCACGCGCGCGCCGCAACACCGGGAAATTTACCCGCTATCGCGGCAAGCGTCGCCGGGTTGTTGTCACAAATGGCAACCAGCTCGCACTCTGGAATTCGGGTAATGGCCTCCGCATGCTTCTCCCCGACTCCAAGACCGATGACTCCAACTCTTAACTTGGGCATGAATACATCACGATCTATGAACGCAGGTCTTGAACTGGCGCAGGGGCAATCAGACGACCATCACCCGCTTCAGATGAAACAGATCGGCAGTCGAATCATTCACACCATCAACCGCACTGGGGCAGCAGCGAATTCCTCTTCGCTTCAATACCTCGATGACCCGCGCGGAGTAACAATTTGGCATGCCTTCCGGGTAGGAATAATGCGGCCCGTAAACGGCAGCCTTCTCTTTCAACAGCCGCATGCCCGTCTCGATCTCACATTCCAGATCCTGATTACCGAGAGAGTCGAGGATAACGTGAGAGTGCCCGTGCCCCCCCACGGTAAACAACGGTTCAGCCGCAAGTGTTCGGACCTCGCTCCAGTCCAGTTTCTGATCAAGAGGGTGTGAACTTGAATAGGTGATGGCTACACCCAATTGAGCCTGTATGTCCGTCGCCAGCTGCTCTCCATCTATCCTCAAGTCATTTTTCACGATCTGCCGGATCTCGCTCAGGAAAGCTCGGCGTTCTTCATCCCCACGAAACCGTCGCTGCCCCCATGGAAGCTGGAGCTTCGCATACACGCACTGCTCCACGGCGAACTCAATTCGATCAATCCAGGACATCCTGTTACGTTCAACAAAATCCGTGCTGATGTAAAACGTTGCGGGCACATGCTCATCCACAAGCACAGGGGCCGCAACTGAGAGGTTGTTGCGGAATCCATCATCGAACGTCACCGCAAACGGCCGTGGAGGGAGAGGAACTCCTAGCTCCCGGTGATTGAGTACGTCGTTCATACTTACCGGAGTGCCCGCCTGCTTTAACCGCCGAAGCACCGTCACAAAGTAGTCGCGCTCAATATGCTTCCGGGTATAGTTGCGGACGGCACAACCGACGGGCAACGTCACTCCGTGAAACAGAAAGATGGCAAGATGGTTGTCGGAGATTCTCGACGGGTAGTTCATTCTAATTTAGCGCAATACTTCTCAAATCGTTTCACGCACACATCTTTCAACACGGCCGGCATGAAAGAGTAATATCGCCCCGTCTGCCGCTGTGAACGACTGGCGATGTGGCCCGTACGCTGCAACTCCTCCAAAGCCACACGCATGAGATTCAACGCCGCTTCAGTATTGCGATGCCGCAATTGATAGAGACGCATGTCGCGACAGAGTGCGACAGGGCGTATACCAATGAGCGGCCCGTCGTCAAGCGCTTCATTCAACACATGCAGTGTTGTCACCACATTTCTAAAATCATTGTGATAGATCGCCCAGAGATGACTGTCCAGGCCTCGATAAAATTCAGGATCCCCGCCGTGAAGATTGACCACCCGAGGCCCGGCAGCTCTGATCAAAGCCGGTTCAGCCTTGCGAATACCGAACGCCACCGTGATATCGGGCATAAACTGCTTTGCGGCCTCCACTGCCTCGGAATCGTTCACGTTCGTGCATGTCGTTGCCTCTGCGAAATCCGACACCGACGGTTCACTTCCCTTGAACCACATATCCCGTTCGTATTGATCGCGTACCGGCTCAAACGAGTGGGCCACTTCAAAAGGCGGCCGGACGCCGGTAGTTTCAAGAATGACGTGCAACTTGGGCACCTGCGAAACGAGTTCTTGCACGAAATACGAATGGTGCAATGTATCCGTCGTCAGAACAAGCACTCGCATCGTCAACGCACCTCATCCCATGTGATCTGCTCTCCACGATGGAGCGGACGCACAAGGCGTTTCCCGATGAGGGCCGGCCACTCAGCCGCTTTGATTCCTGTTGCCGGACGCGCCCACATCAAATCACCTGCGGAAAGAATCGTCTCTGCGGACAGCGCTCTAGCAGCAACAACCCCCTTTCGTATGACCTCCCTCAACGGAAGCTCGCAGGGTTGTATCTCCTTTCCAAAACGGCCCAAGCTGGCCTTCACCCTTTCAACACTTCCCATCAAGCCTTTGAGTTCGTGCGGTTCAAATGAGAGCGCATGATCGCGAAACTCTCGGCCTTCTCGTTGGTCCGTGAAATGAACCTCAATGAGTTGTGCCCCCACCGCAACCGCCGCGAGTACAGCCTCCGCGCCGATCACGTGATTGGAATACCCCGTCGTTAGTCCGTATCGCTGCCTGAGAAACTGCACACTCGAAATGTTCGCCTGTTCAATAGGAACCGGATAGGCCGCGACACAGTGCATCACAATCAATCGATCCTTCAGCGAGATCCCATCCAACTCCATGCTGCACCATTTCAATGCTTGGTCAATCTCCTCGGTAGTGCAGTTTCCGGTGGAAAGAATGATGGGCTTTCCCGTGCGAATCGCCGCTCGTATGACCGGTTCGAAGGTCACGTCTCCGCTGGCAATTTTGATGGCTGGACACCATCGACTCAGGAAGTCCACCACATCTTCTGTCAGCGCAGTTGAAAACAGTGGAATGCCTAGTGTTGCAGCGTGGGTGGCCAGTTGAAAGTGAGCCTCCTCTGACAAATTGAATTGTGTCACCCTTGCCAGTCGATGTGGATCTGATGCGGACGCGTAACGTTCAGGAGTGTAGGTTTGGAGCTTTACGGCATCGGCGCCGGACTGTGCGGCAAGAGTAATCAGGCGTTCGGCAGCGGCAACATCCCCCTCGTGATTGAGACCGATTTCCGCGACAACCGCGACTGTCTCATCAAGATTTTTGCCAAATAATTTCAACGCTGGTTGCCCCCATACACTGATGGATCCCGTAGTGGACTGAAAAAATTCTGATGCCGGATGGTCAGATCCTTATACCACTGAATATAATCGACGAAGCCTTTTTCCAGCGGATACTCGGGACAATACCCGAGCAATCGTTTGGCCTTCTCAATGGAAAGGGTCCCGCGTTCGGGCATCAATGCATCGCGAGGTTGGAATTTCACTTCGACATTAGGAAATTGTTGCCGCACGATGTCAATCATTTGTGCGAGTGAACGAGCCCCTCCATACGTCAAATTAAACACTTGGTTCCGGGCCTCATCTTTGCCGATGCAAAGCACCAATCCCTGTAGAAGGTCTTTTATATACGTGAAATCGAGTGCATCGCTACCGTCACCATTTACGCTGAGAGGCGCCCCGCGAAGGACCCCTTCGATGAAAGCCTGTCCGACACGTCGGCTGACGCAGCGTTGGCCATACAATGCCGAGGGCCTGACAATCGTATAGGAAAGACCAAAGACCTGGCCATAGGCGATAACGAGTTTTTCTCCTCCATACTTCAACGCACCATAGATACCTAGCGGTTCACAATGCCGCTCCTCCGTCACAGCTTCACCGTCAAAATTCCCGTAGACCATTGAGGATGAGAAGTAGATGAAGCGGGCCCTCAACCCGCGCGCGCAATCCAGTGCATTCTCTAAGGTTCTTAAACTATGATCAAAGGTGCTGTACGGATCCTTGTTCGCACGATTTGCATGGGCGATGGCTGCCAACTGCACGATCGTATCAGGCTTCAGATCGTTGAGGCATCGAGAAAGCACATGATAGTCCCGCGCATCGACGACATGAAGGGGAATTTGAGCCTCCTGTAATAACCGCAGGCGATCATGGATAAAATGAAGGTATAGTGCTTTATTGGCGTCCTCATGCGAGTTCGAGAACGCACCAAGATTATTGACTTGCAGGCTGTCTATGGCGTGAACGTCAGCACCCATTTCTGCCAGGGTCAAGGCGAGATTATGGCCAATAAAACCAGCGCCTCCAATCAGCGCGATCCTCCGTCCTTGGAGTTTGATCACCGTGTGAATCCTTTCTCGTTGGCACTCTTCGTTAAGCTACTCTTGAGCGTGTCCACGATTCTGTCCACATCGCCGTCTCCTACATGCATTCCCAGCGGAAGCGCGACGGAATGATCACTAATGTGCTCTGCTTGTGGATAACGACCAGGCACACACCCATACTTCTTTCGATAGTAGGTCATTCGCGGAACCGGTTGCGGGTAGTAGATGCTGGTTCCGATTCCAGCCGTATTCAGTCGTTCCACCATCTCATTTCGTTTGCCCGCATATTCTCCCTCGAATACGACGCTCGCACAATAGTGGCTTGATCGGCACTCAGCAGCATCCGTATCGATGAACCGAATGTTCGACAGATTACCAGCCAATTTTCGATAGCGATCGAACTGTGAGGCACGTTGAGCCAATACGACACTCATGCGCCGAAGCTGAGAGCGACCGAGGGCCGCTTGAATTTCGCTCATCCGGTAGTTCAGTCCAAGGCTTGGCACATCATACATGCCCGGTACGGCCCGCTCACTGTGAGTCCGGTCTACCCCAAAGGCTCGCAGCTTCGCAACAGCCTGAGCGACATCTTCATGACGACTGACAAACATTCCACCTTCGCCCGTCGTCATATGCTTCACCGGATAGAAAGAGAAACAGCCCGCATCGCCGAATAATCCGACATGACGCCCTCTGTAGCGAGCGCCCAGAGCAATCGCACAGTCCTCAATGATTCTGAGATTGTATCGTTGGGCAAGATCGACAATGGGAGGCATATCGCAGGGAATGCCGGCAAAGTGCACGACAGAAATCGCTTTTGTCTTGGGGGTCAGCGCAGGTTCGATCGCCGACGCAGTCAAATTCCCCGTGCGAGAATCGCAGTCGACAAATACCGGCGTGGCCCCGACCCACTCCACAGCATGAGCCGTCGCCACATGAGTCTGCGCAGGCACGATCACTTCGTCACCCAGACCAATCCCAAAATGAAGATACGAGAGGTGCAAGGCCGCCATACATGAACTGACCGACACAGCATGGCCTCCTCCCATGAATGCAACAAACTCTTGCTCAAACGACTTGCACTGAGGTCCATGAGTCAAGATATGCCCATTGAGTACTTCCAGGACCGCCGCTCGATCCTCGTCAGTAATCCAAGGCCGGGCAAATGGAATATGCATACTGTCAGTCATGTGTCTCGTGTCCTTCTGGTTTAAATTCTCATGTAGAGTCACATCGGCGCAACACTGGTTGCCAAGACAGGTGGACGGAAACGGCGAAGTTCTTCGACCGATAACCGTTCGAGCCGATGAAAATCTTCGATCGTATCGACGGCTAACCCAACTTCGGCAAGCCTTCGGTCGCCAGACTCCACATTCACAATCCGAAATCGGTCGGGCTGTCTATAGAAAAATGGAGTGACGTGTTCTTGATCAGTCAGGGTGGTATCCTCTATGCAAATCTCCTGAAGAGCGCCGACCCTGATAAGTTCAACGTTTTGTCCCTTGGGAAACGACCGAGGGAAGACAGTCGTTACCAAGTCAGAAGCATCCCTTTCAACGTAGGGGATCACAAGACGCAGTACTTCTGGAAACAGTAGCGGACTATCACCGTTAACACGCATGATCCAATCGCACGGATACTCCCGCGCACCGGACATGAATCGGGCAAGGACATTCTCCAAGGAACCTCGATGGACTTGCATATCCATCGATTCGATGTAGCGGACGAGCGGATCATCGGACGCCTCGGCACTCGTTACCACAACAATGTCCTCAGAAGAAAGTGCCTGCTCAACCGCACGCAGCACATGACGGATCATCGCTTCGCCACGAAACGGAGCGAGCACCTTGCCCGGATACCGCTGAGAGGACATTCTCGCCTGAACGAATGCTTTGATAATCGCTTTCATCTCATTGCCCTTGCGCCGAAAAAGATGTTCTCAGCAGAAGAGCTATATTGAATCATGGAATCGCAGCCGATTGTGGACCGGCACATCGCTGGTACCATTGATACGTTTCGAATAACCCTTCCCGCAAAGTAATGGTTGAACTCCATCCCAAGGCCGTCATCCGGCTGCAATCCATCAACTTCCGCGGCATGCCATCCGGCTTGGTTCGATCCCAGCGAATCTCACCCTGGTAGCCGACCACCTCTGCGACCAATGTCGCCAGCTGGCCGATCGAGATCTCCTGCCCTGCCCCGACATTCATGATCATCGCATCGGAATATCGATCCATCAGGAACAGGCAGGCATCCGCGCAGTCGTCCACGTGTAAAAACTCACGGCGCGGAGCGCCGGTGCCCCAGAGCGTGGGAGTAGTCCTCTGTTCTCGTGCCTCATGGAAGCGTCGTATCAATGCCGCTAGCACATGGGAATGTTGCAAATCGAAGTTATCGTTCGGGCCATAGAGATTCGTCGGCATCGCCGCAATGAAGTCGCACCCGTACTGGCGCCGATAGGCCTGACACATTTTGATGCCCGCGATTTTCGCCACGGCATACCACTCGTTGGTCGGTTCGAGGGGACCGGTCAACAGATACTCTTCCTTCATCGGCTGGGGAGAATCCCTCGGGTAGATGCAGGATGACCCCAGCAGCAATAGTTTCTTCACGCCATGGAGATAGGCCTGATGCACGACATTGGTTTGAATCGCCAGGTTGTCGTATATGAATTCCGCGGGCATGGTGCTATTGGCCAGAATACCCCCCACCTTGGCCGCAGCAAGATACACGTAGTCGGGCTTCGTCTCCGAAAAGAATTCGGCGACTTGTCTATTGTCGCGCAAATCCAATTCTTTACTGGTCCGGAGAAGCAAATGGTCATACCCACGAGCCGTGAGCGCTCGCACAATTGCCGATCCCACCATCCCCCGATGCCCCGCCACATAAATGCGCGCCTGTGTGTCGATCACCTAAGCCCCCTTTGATGCGGTACCCTGTAACTTCAACCGTTCGGCTTCCACATCCGCATCCACCATCATGGTGGCCAGCCGATGAAAATCTACCGTCGGTTTCCACCCCAGCTTCTGCTGCGCTTTGGCCGGATCGCCGATGAGCAGATCGACCTCCGTGGGGCGGTAATACCGCGGATCGATTTGCACATAGCGCTGCCAGTCGAGGCCCACATGCCCGAACGCCACATCGAGAAACTCGCGGACGGTATGTGTTTCCCCGGTCGCCACGACATAGTCGTCCGGCTCATTCTGCTGCAGCATGAGCCACATCGCCTCGACATAGTCACCGGCATAGCCCCAATCCCGTTTGGCGTCCAAGTTGCCGAGAAACAATTCCTGCTGCAGTCCCAGTTTGATCCGCGCCGCGGCCTTCGTGATCTTTCGCGTCACAAAGGTTTCGCCACGGCGCGGCGATTCATGATTGAAGAGAATGCCGTTGCAGGCGAACAACCCATAGGCCTCACGATAATTCACCGTGATCCAATGGGCATAGACCTTCGCGGCGCCATATGGGCTCCGGGGATAAAAGGGCGTGGTTTCCCGCTGCGGCACTTCCTGCACCTTGCCGAACATTTCACTCGACGACGCCTGATAAAACTTGGGACGCAGCCCCGACTCACGGATTGCTTCCAGCAACCGAACCGTACCCAAGCCTGTGATCTCCGCGGTGTATTCGGGAATATCGAAACTGACCCTGACATGACTTTGCGCCCCGAGATTGTAGATTTCGTCGGGTTGCACCGTGCGGATGATTTTATTCAGCGAGCTCGCATCGTTGAGGTCCCCATAGACCAGATGCAGCTTGGCTCCGGAGGTATGCGGATCCTGATAAATGCCGTCGATCCGCGCCGTGTTGAAGGAACTGGACCGGCGAATGATCCCGTACACCTCATATCCCTTGGCCAGAAGAAATTCGGCCAGATACGATCCATCTTGGCCTGTAATACCAGTGATCAATGCATTCATTGAACAGGCACTCCGATCGGTCCTTCCAATCTAAAAAACTGAAACAGCCCTATCCCCCACCCCGCCGCGACCTGAAAAAGTGACCCCACTTGTGATGGATCTGCAATGCGGTGTCAAGCAACAGTAGCGCTCCACACCAAACCGACACCATAGATGGAACCCGGCACGCCGTCTATGGAGACAGCTGTCGATGTGACAGGCTTTCATCCTGAGGGCTCCCCGGTTGCCGACCGGAGCCGGCCCCTCGCCAGGCCGGTCCCGTCACCGTGATTCCGACCGCCGCCAGCAGCCAAAATATGTGCGCCAGGCTGCCCATAAACATATAGTCAAAGAGATTGCGCACGGCGAAGCCGATCACGGCCAAGCCGATGCCGGCGGAGATCAGGCTACCCACCTGGCCGCGCTCCCTCGACCAGGGAATCGGGATGAGGCGTCCCAGAAGGGCGACAAAGATCCAGACAAAGCTCAGCAAGGCGGGAAGGCCGCTTCCGAGCGTGACCATCAAGAAGGTATTGTGCATGGCGGGAATGATCCGCTCTCGCTCAGGAAGATGCTCCTGCTTTTCAACGGAATACTCGGGAAATTTCTTGATGAACGAATTATTGCCGTACCCGATGCCGACCACGGGATGCGCCGCCACCTCACCTAATCCGATCGTCCAGACCATCAGCCTGGTGTCGACGGTCTTGGCATCGACCGTGTCGGTCTGAAAACCGGAGTGAGAGGCCGCCATCAATCCCGCGCCGATCATGGCGAGCACCCCCAGCACACCGAACGCCATACGCCGGCCACCGATCATCAGGGCCAACGTCACTCCTTGCGCCGCATGTCCGAGCCACCCGCCACGGGTATACGAAAACAGCTGCGCGGCTCCCGTCAGGCCAAGGGCCAGGATCTGCGCGGCACGCATCCAGGCCACCCGTCCCAAAGCCAGGAGACTGCCCGCCACAGGGATCGCCACCACCATATAGGTGCTGAGCCAATTATAGTCGGAACCATAGGCATGGGCTCGAATAAACCGGTCCCGCCAGGTGCCGCCTCGTTGAATGAACTCGACAAGCGCGTAGCAAGCCACCAGCGTGGCTCCCATGACAAGAGCCTGGAGCACCAGTTGCGGGAGACGCTCATTGCGACAGCGCGCCAGAACCAAGAGAGCCCAGTAAAAGACACCGGCTTGCGCGACGAACTTCTTCCACTCGGCAAAACTATAGGCAGGATCCGTCGCGAAGGGAACCGTGCAGAGCACCCAGACTATGAAGCACCAGAGCGGAAGGTCTAGCGGATTCCTGATCCAGGGACTCTTTTTCTCCACCGCGCACATGCCCAAGCAGAGGACCATGAGAATGATGACGGTATGCTCCTGATAGCGGAACAACAGCGGAAAAAAACTCGAGCCGGCGAGAGCGATCACCACATAACTTTGGAGCCCCCAGAAGAGGGAGTGAGAGGGACCTTGCTGCGTCCCCATGGGAACAGCGCGGAGAACCGGATCGGAGCGTGACGAACTCACTGCATCCATAGATCAGAAACTAGGACTCAGGAGATAGATGTGCTCGATCTCCTGCCATCCCGCCACTCTCCCATATACACATCTATCGCAATTGCAGCAGACAAGAACAGCCCCCTCTCTCGCCGCTGTACCCACGGCCATGAAGCACGGAGCATCCACTCATCAATCTGGTGATCGTCTGCGGGACCGCAGTATAGAGAAAACACAAGGGTTGCACAAGAAATGTGTCGCGGGAACACACATTCCTATGATCGTAGACTGGATGATTGTTCTCTGTCTTGACTGGGATCTCGTAGCATGCACCGCCAGTCGCGCGCCGCGACAAAAACTCAGCATCACGCGTAAAGCCCCCGGTGCGGGGCCCACCATCTCGCCGCCACTCCCCTAAGACACCTCAGCATCCAAATCACATTGAGCGATGAACTCTTCGACTCGTCCAGACATGAGGAGCGGAAGCGTTGCTTCAATCTTCTCCCGAGGCCAATCCCACCAAGCTATACGCAACAAGCTGGCAATGACTGCTCCATCAAAGCGATACCTTATCACTCGCGCAGGCACACCAGCCACAACTGCATAGGGCGGAACATCCTTGGTAACGACGCTGCGAGCCCCCACGACCGCCCCATGCCCTATAGAAACTCCCGAGAGAATCAAGGCCTCGGTACCAATCCACACGTCATGCCCAATGTCCACATCACCTTTCGAATGGGACGGCCTTGGTAAACCTCGATCCTGCCCAAACATCAATTGAAAAGGATACGTAGACACCCAGCTCACATGATGCTCCTGGCTCGTGAGAATAACCACCCCGCTCGCGAAGGAACAATATCGCCCGATGCGAACACGGCTTCCATCGTCAGGAATGACAATTTCAGGATGTCCATACGTCCCCTCTCCCACGTCCAAGCCCACGTATCGAGGATTCTGTCTCATAAATAATATAGAAGACCGTTTATGCTTTAGTCCTAATGCGGCGAGAATATTTGTCCAAATATTCATAGTGAGACATTCCGCGAAGTTGCCTCAGCCAAGTCAAACATTGCCGCCCCACATCGCGCGACAAATGATGTATGCTTATGCGCTTTTGGAATTGATGCCAGTGTTGAGGAATCGCTGCAAGCCGTCCTGCCAGGATGGCATGCGGAAACCGAGATGGTGAAGCCGTTCAGCAGAGAGGACCGAATAGGCCGGGCGCTTGGCTGGACGAGGCATGTCGGCGGTCGTGATGGGCTCGACCGGAACCTTCTGTCCGGATCGTCTCATGATCTCCGTCGCGAACTCGTGCCAGGTACAGTGGCCTTCATTCGTCACATGCAAGATGCCCCGTACCTGATGCGCCACGAGTTTCTCGATCATGCAGGCGAGGTCTTCCGCAAAGGTCGGGCAGCCCTGCTGATCAGCGACGACCTTCAAGCAGGGACGTTCCGCGGCCAATTGCAGCATCGTTTTGACGAAGTTCTTCCCCCGCAGTCCGTAGAGCCAGGCGGTCCGCACCACCAGCGTATTCTCGCAGCAGGCCAACGCCCGCTCCTCACCGGCGCATTTTGACGCCCCATAGGCGCTGACAGGGTTGGGTTGATCCGTTTCGACGTATGGACGCGTGCCGCGGCCATCAAAGACATAGTCGGTCGAAATATAGATGAGTCTGGCCCCCACCTGAGCGGCCGCGCGCGCGACGCGTTCGGTCCCGTCGGCATTGATCGCCATGGCCAAAGCCGGGTTATGTTCGGCGCCATCCACATCCGTATGCGCCCCGGCGTGAATCACCACGTCGGGCGCGGCGTCAGTGATCAGGCGCCCGCAGTCTCGATCCGTCAGGTCAAAGGTGGGGAGATCCAGCAACGTGAGCTGATGTCCCCGCAGAACCTGCTGGAGATCCGTGCCTAATTGTCCCTGCGCCCCGGTCACTACGATCCGCACGCCGTCCCCGTTGCCAAACGCTGGCCGTATTGCTGCCGGTAGTATTCCTTGAACTCGCCGGATTTGATCTTCCGCCACCAATCTTCATGCGTGCGATACCACTCGACCGTCTGCTTCAACCCTTCTTCGAACGGCACTTGCGGCGACCATCCCAGCGCGCGCAGCCGGCTGCAGTCGATGGAATAGCGGCGATCGTGCCCCGGGCGATCTTGCACCAACCGGATCAGTGAGCGGGACGTCCCGAGCGCCGCCACGATCTGTTCGGCGACCATAATATTTTCACGTTCGTTGCCGCCGCCGACATTGTAGACGGTTCCCGGTTCGCCCTGTTCGAACACCTGCTGAATCCCGGCCGCATGATCGTAGACCGACAGCCAATCCCGGCATTGTTTCCCATCGCCGTAGAGCGGAAGCGGCTCGCCATCGATCGCGTTCGTGGCAAACAGGGGAATGAATTTCTCCGGATACTGATTCGGGCCGTAGGTATTGCTGCCACGAGTCACCACGACAGGAAAGCGGTAGGTCGTCCAGTAGCTGAGAACGAGCAGGTCCCCCCCGGCTTTGCTGGCTGAATAGGGGCTGCGCGGTTCCAGCCGGTCTTCTTCCGTGGAACTGCCCTGCTCGACACTGCCGTACACCTCGTCGGTGCTGACCTGGAGAAAGCGCTGTACCCCTGCCTGTCGCGCCTCTTCCAGTAGAATGCCCGTTCCTACCACATCGGTGCGGGCAAAAGCGCCGGGATCGAGAATCGACCGATCGACGTGGGTCTCCGCCGCGCAGTTGATGATGCCTTCAATTCGGTGTTCCTGGAGCGTGGCATGCACAGCCTTCTGATCGCCGATATCCGCATGGACAAAACGATACTGGGGATGATCGGCGAGATCCACCAGATTTTCGAGGTTGCCGGAATACTTCAGCGCGTCGAGATTCACGACCGAATGGCAGCCGCTCTGAATCAAACGGCGCACCAGATGCGATCCGATGAACCCGGCACCTCCCGTGACAAGAAGTCGCATTTAGAACTCCATCCTGTTCGCCCCCGTCTGCGCCACAAGCTGATTCGCGGCAAGGAGCGATTCAATCGTGCCCGCATCCGTCCACCAGCCGTCGAGCACATCCCACGTCAACTCTCCGGAGGCAATGTAGGCGTTGTTGACATCGGTAATTTCCAGTTCGCCGCGCCCGGACGGTTTCAGCGTCCGGGTAATCTCAAACACCCGCGCATCGTAAAAATAAATGCCGGTCACCGCATAGGAGGATCGCGGCTGGGCCGGCTTCTCCTCGATACTCACCACCCGGTTGCCTTCCAGCTGGGGGACACCGAAACGTTGCGGATCTTTCACTTCCTTCAGCAAAATCTTCGCGCCGTTTTTCTGTGCCCGGAACGACTCGGCGGCTTTCGCAATGTTGCCCTGGATCAAATTGTCTCCCAGCACGACGCAAAGCGGACCGTCATCGGCAAAATGCTCCGCCAGCCGTAACGCATCGGCGATCCCCCCTTCACCCTGCTGGTAGGTATAACTGAGGTGTTTGAGGCCGAAGTCTCGACCGTTCCCCAGTAGTTTCAGGAAATCACCGGCGCTGTTACCGCCCGTCACCAGCATAATCTCCGTGATACCGGCGTTCACGAGCGTTTGGATGGGATAGTAGATCATCGGCTTGTTGTAGACGGGGAGCAGATGCTTATTCGTCACTTTGGTAAGCGGGAGCAGGCGTGATCCGAGCCCTCCGGCAAGTACGACCCCCTTCATCCTTCACCCCTTCCGCGACAAGATCTTCTGGCCACACCAGCTAGCATCACCGCTGTCCAGCAATGGACCGACTCAGTTTTGACTTGGATCGTAACATCTCGCCCTTGGCTCAGACTAGAAAATTCATTGATATCGTCGAGCCGCACGGCCTGAACGGCTGACCGTCCGTTCGTACACCGCGACCGTTTGTCTCGCCGTACGCTCCCACACATATTCTTTCGAGCGGGCAAGGGCGCGCGCTCGTAAAGACGCCTGCACGTCGGTCGATTCCAATACCCTCGCCAGTTCCTGCGCCAACTGGTCGGCCCGGCGCGGATCAACGAGTATCGCCGCCTCGCCGGCCACTTCCGGTAGCGATGCGGCGTTGGAGCAGATCACGGGGCAGCCGCAACCCATGGCCTCCAAGACGGGCAGACCAAATCCTTCGTAGAGCGAGGGGAACACGAACACCGTGGCCTGCTGATAATAGGTCACGAGGGCTTCGTCGGACAGGAGGCCGACCAATTTCGACTGCGCGCTGAGCCCCGTGCGAGCGATTGCGGCGCGGATGTCCTCGCGTTTACAGACATCGCCCGCCAGGACCAGATCGAACCGGTGGCGCAATTCGCTTGGAAGTGCCGCGAAGGCTTCAATCAGCACGCCGACATTCTTCGTGGGATCTGATCCGGCGACACACAAGACGTACGGCCTGCCTTCATGCCGTTGCTCGGCAGGGCGGAACCGCTCTGCGTCGAGGCCAAGCGGCGTCACGCTCACCTGGTCCGGTCGAAGCGGCACATGCGCCAGCACATCGCGCCGGGAATGCTCCGAGACCGTGATCACCTGGTCGATCATCTGCCAACGATCCCCCACCAGCCAGTCTTCGATGCGACTGTTGAGATTGGTACGGGGACGAAGTTCAGGAAACAGCAGCGGTTTGACATCGTGAATGGTCGTGACAAACTTCCCGCGCTTCCAGGCAACGCAGGAATCGTACGGAAAATGCAGGACATCGTACGCTCCGACCATCAGCGGCGAGACCTGTTCCCAGAATCGCCGGCGAAAGAAGGGAAACCGGATGACTCGGTAGCGCATGTTGGGACGAGCCGTAAATGGATGGTCCGCCTGGGGAAGCAGGATGTCATAGTAGTTCGTCTGATCGACGCGCCCCAGCGCCTCGATCAATTCACGGGCATAACGCCCGATTCCCACGTTAAAATTCTTCAGATGCCAGGCGGCGATGACGATCTTCACAGGCTACGTCTTGCCTCCTGGTTATGCTGGTAGCCTTGTACTGTTTCAATCAGGCGACGACACATCAACCTGACCCGCGAGGAGGCTCTGAGGAACGGATCGACTTTTCAATGAGCGTATGGCCGAACCGTCGCTGCTCCGACCGTTTGACCCACTTTGCGTTGACATCCGCCCAGCGACGCTGAAACCAGTTGCCCCGGATTGTTCGTCCCCATTTTTTTTGGAAGTGGGCCATATTGTGGTTCCAGTACCCATCTGTCTCCGTCCGCGTCACAGCATCCTGCGTCACCTTGGAGAAATGGTGAATCAGTGCCGATCCTGTCATGGCAACTGAAAATCCAGCCGCCTGTGTCCGCCAGAGGAAATCCGTATCTTCACACCCTCCATAGCTGAAGGCCTCGTCAAACAAACCGATGCGGTCGAAGACTGCTCGATCAACCAACATGCATGGCGCATACAGTTCCTTGCGCACGGCCTGGGCACAAGCACTCGTAAATGCTCGCGCATAGGCAGGCAGATCGTAATCAAGCAGGCCCTCCCGAGCCGATGGACATACGATGCCATGGCCTTCCCTCTCCATAAAAGCCAGCAACGCGTCACTCCAGCGCGGCGTGACGATAATGTCATTATTCAAGATTCCGACCACCGCTCCATGACTGGCTCGGATTCCTTGATTCCAGGCCTTGGCACAGCCGAGATTGCGTTCATTGGTCACGATGTTGGCATCCAAACCTTCCAAATATTCGGCCGTTCCATCGACACATCCGTTATTGATGAGGATCAGTTCGAATGGACCAGGGGTATGCTCCTTGATCGATGCGATGCACCGGCGAGTAAATTCAAGTTGATTGTAAAGAGCAATGACCAGGCTGAGTGTCTTCATCAGTGGCTACATGGCTCCGCGACACAGATCCATCAGATACGTTGCTCGTCGCGCAGTCGTGTGATAGGCGAGCAAATGCGCAAACGCCGCATCGGCCATTCGCCGCCGCTCGGCTTCGTTCTCCCTGAGACAGCGTACCCATTCTGGAAGATCGCTCAAGTCCGGCCGACAAAAGACCGCATGGACGCCATGTTCGAAGTTGTTGGGAATTTCAATATCGGGCCGTTCCGAGATCAGCGGCGTCTTCGCGGCGACAATTTCCCAATATCGAACGGTATCGAACCCGCCCCCTCGCACCGATACGGCTGTTTTGGACCGACGGAGCATGGCACGATGCGCGTCAGGCGGCATCTTCTGGATGGAACCCCGCGCAGGCGGGTCCCCTCTCAGCTTCGCCGCCATTCTGCCAAACCAGGATTCGGCAACTTTCGAAGCACGGTCCGATGAATCCACATAGAATCCTCCCTCGAAATGAAGATCCGTCGCCTGCGTCAGCAATCGAACCGCTCTCAGACGGTTTCGATGAGACGCTCTTCCGACAAACGAGACATCGATATCTCGATCAAGATCCGGCAAGGGCACCAGTGACGCGGCCGTAACTGAGAACGGCAGCGGATGTGTTCGCCCGGCAAAACGAGCATCACCGAACCCTCCACGCCATTTGGAAGGGTCCCTGGCCCCACCGAGAACGCCGAGATTGAATTCTCGCTTGAAATACAATGCCGCTCCAATCGACTGGGCAAGCTCCGCTCGAATGTGCCTATCATCCTCACCATCCAGCATCACCACAGGTGGAGTGCGGACTCGCTCCGCCAGAAGGCGATAGGCCCTGACCGCTCCCTCCCGCGGAGAGGAGAGAATCGCCAAATCCACCGACCGGTCGCGGATGATTCCGACCAGATCCTCCATCCCGTATGCATGCCCTGGATTCTGCGCCAAGTAACTCACGCGCGCGCCGGGGTCGTGATACGCGGCTTTGGGGGGAAAGTCAAAAACATTTTGCCAGCCCAAGACGGCACAGAGACCGTCGTAAATCTGGTCGGCCAGATAGTCGAGCTGCGGATCCGTGCAATACAAAACTTTCATGCGAGTTGGGGAACGAGATGTTCTCGGTGACTAAGGCTTCCTCACCCGAAGCGTGACATACATGTTCTCCACCACGTTCCACAGATGACGCCGACAACGTTTACGCACAAACTCCGGCAAATACCGGAACGGTTTCCGCATCTCATAACGGATCGCCTCGATGCGAAAGTCGGTTTGAATCCCATAATCCGTCGGCTGCTCGAAATATTGAAACGTATCTTCAGCGATATAGCGAACGTGCGTCGGATCGCGAAACGCCCCCCGAGAAGTATAGTAGGGAACCACGACTTGCACGACAGCCTCTGCCTTGCAGACGCGATAGATCTCTTCCATAAATGGAATGAGGTTTCGAACATGCTCCACGACATGACTTGCGTGAACGACATCGGCGCAATCATTCTTCAGCGGCAACGGACACTCGATGTCGCACAGCGCGTTCACCCCCGGTTCCTTCCGGCAGTCAAACCCAAATGCCGATTGCTGCTTATTTTTTCCACATCCAAGGTCGATGACAACCACTCTATTGCTCTTTCTCGTTAGGATCAAATATTATGCGCGCGGGGAATCGACGAGGCCCGCTATATACTCTTACTTCACCCTCCTGCTTTCACACTCGGGTGCTCCTAACTCATACGTTCCAGAATCCGACCGGCTGCTTCGAAGACTTCATCGACCGTGATCTGGCGCATACAGCTGTCGTCTCCGCGCAAGCAACTGGGATGGTAACAGGCCCGGCAATCCAGCCCTTTATAGATCACCTGCGTCAATCCGCCACGTGGTCCCCACCGCTCAGGATAGGTCGGGCCGAATAATGCCACCACCGGCGTACCTACCGTCGCAGCAATGTGCATGGCGCCGCCGTCGTTGCCCACGAACAAGGCACACCGTTTCACCAATGACGCATATTGCAGCAAGGAGAACTTTCCCGCGACCACGATGGGAGCGCAATGCGTTTTACGGGCAACCTGTTCGGCGACCTCACGCTCCCGCTGATCACCACCCAGCAAAATCCGGCAATGGAACCGTTCCGCGAGGCGATCACTCAACTGGGCGAACCGCTCAGGCGGCCAGACCTTCAACGAATATCGGGCGCCGGGCTGCACCAGCACCAGCGGCGGGCAATGGTCGCCGGTCAGTCCTTGTTCCTTCAGCCAGTGGTCCGTCATCTGCTCCTCAGATTCGGAAACCGATACCGACGGCATCCCTCGTGTGGGATCGAGGCCCAGCGCTCTGAGGGCGCACAAATCATACTCCACGCGGTGCTGATCCACGGGGCGCGGTTTCGCCACCTTGCTGTACAGCAGCCCACGCCAGCGATGCTCCGCATTAAATCCGATCCGGATGGGTGCGCCGGTCGCGAGGCTGATCACGGCAGAACGGTCCCCATCGGTCAGGTCGATCACACAGTCGAATCCCCGCTCTCGAAGTTGATAGACGAACTTGCACTGGTCGACCCACGCCCCCTTATCAAGACACAGCACTTCGTTCACATCCGGATTGTGCGCGAGCACCCCTTCCGTCCCGCGATTGACCAACATCGTGAGCTGGACGTCGGGAAAGGCCTCGCGCAACGCGCGTAACACCGGCGTCGACAACAGCACATCTCCGATATGCCGAAGCTTGATGATCAGGATCTTCTTAGGACGCAGCATGCCGAGAGGCGTCATGTACAGAGCTCGCGATAGAGGGCACTGGTAGAGGCTGCCGCGCGCTGCCAGGTGAAAAGCCGCGCTCGTTCGTATCCACGCTGCCGCAGGTTTTCCCGGAGGTTCGTATCGGACAAGACCGTCACCATGGCACGGCCTAGGTCTTCTACATCGTCCGGATTCACCAGCAAAGCCGCGTCGCCGGCCACTTCGGGCAACGATGAGGTTGAAGACGTCACGGTCGGCGCACCACAGGCCATGGCTTCCAACACCGGCATGCCGAATCCTTCATAATGGGACGGGAACACGAAGAGATCGGTACAGGAGTACAATCGGCGCAGGTCTTCACGGTCGAGACGTCCCGTACAACGAACCTCCTGCTCCAAGCCGAGCGACTGAGCCGTCGCTGCATAACTTCCCTGCGGATGCACCGCGTCTCCTACCAGCACGATCACCCGGCCTCCCAATAGCGAACGGCACTTGGCGACAGCTTGCAAAAAACCGACATGGTTTTTTCTCGGATCAGCTCCACCGACGAAGAGAATGAAGCCAGCCGGCGGAATGGACCACCGTGCCCGTAACTCCGCTTGAATCTGGTCGTTGCACAGGGGCGTGAAATCTTCAGACACGCCGTTATGAATCACCCTCACATGGTCTCGTGGAATGCCATACAGCGATTCAATCTCCCGCGCCGAAAACTCCGATACTGTCACGACCTTTCTCGCCCGGTTGGCCGTCGCGATAGCGCGCCGGGAGGACCCCGCCTGCCCTAACAGTTTGCGTGAATATTCGGGATGCCGGGCCAGCCACAGGTCATGGATGGTGACAATGCCTCCGTACCGGCCCGTCGTGTGCATCTTAAAGTTCGGGCCGTGGTACAGGTCAAGCCGGTCCCATCGCCCGCGCCAGGACATCACCCACCGTCGCGTCTCGATCCACCGCATGCGTCGAGCCGGCGGCCACCCGCTGAGTTCGCCGGCTTGCAGCGATCCTGGCCGGAGGTAGCCGACATAGTCCGTCTGATCGTCCAGTTCCAGTAACGCTTTCAGCAGATGATGGGTATGCCAGCCGACACCGCCCTTGTCTCCCACCAATGAGGCCGCGTCGATCCCGATACGCATCAGACGAACGAGACCTTCGTCAAAGGCCGGCGGAGGAGGGGCATGACGATCATACGTCACGCCTGACGTTCAACCGTTCCCAGGCTTTGGCATATTTCACGAAGGTATGGAGGCCGGCGAACATCGCCACCACAAGCCCGTGCACACCATCGCGATAACCGCCGCGCGTGAACAGCGTTTTCAGAATGGTGCCGAGGTGATGCGTGCCGATGGTCCACCCGCTGATATGACGGACTCGCTTCAGTTTTTCATCGGCACCCAGCGTGGTATACCGCATCATCTTGCGGATGTGATGGTTCACAGTGGGCATGCTGTAATGAATGAACGGCTCTCGAAGACGCTCCCGCCGGCCGCTCAGCGCGAGGTTTTCATGCAGACGCACGTCGTCGTAGCGGCCGGCCGTCTTGCGGAACAACCGCAATTGATAGTCCGGGTACAACCCGCCGCCTTGAATCCATTTCCCATAAAAAAAGTTCCGGCGGGGAATTTCATACCCTCCGATGTCGGCAGGCGGCCGGGCGGCCATCAGTGTGTGGATTTCCTGGCGCAAGGCATCCGGCACTCGCTCGTCGGCATCCACGATCAGAATCCAGTCCGCTCCAGCCTGGTCGATCCCGAAATTCTTTTGCGGTCCATAGCCGGGCCATGGCCGGACATATACGTGTGAGGTGTACCGCTTCGCCAGCTCGACGGTTCGATCCCGGCTCTCCGCATCCACCACGATGAGCTCATCCGCCCACCGCAAGGATTCAAGGCAGTCACCGATATTGTGTTCCTCGTCCTTGGTGATCACCACCGCCGCAATCGTCATGCCGCCCCGCCCTGCTTCACCATACTAACTTAGCCTTGTTTCACCGGTGCAGCCTCGTTCGGCTGCGCTACCGTCTGGGCCTGCAGTTCCCAGAACCGCGCATATTTGATGAACGTGTAATAGGCATAGAGACCGGACAAAATGAGGCCCGGCACCCCATCCAGGCATCCCTTACGCCCGACATACATCTTGAGAAACGTGAAACAAGGATGCGAGACGAGCTGATGCCACGAAAACGATCGCCGCTGTTCGACCATCCGCTTGGCCATCAAATCGGAATACCGCTCCTGCTTGGCCAGATAATGGTCGATGTCTCGAAAGGGATACTGCAGTGCGGCAGCGGTCAGGTAGCCCAATCGTCCATCCAGGTCGAAACTTTCATGAACGAGTTCATCGCGATAGCGCAGCTTACTTTTGCGGAACAATTGCGGTTGCCGATAGTCCGGATACCAGCCGCAATGTTTGATCCAGCGACCGAGAAAGTAGTTTCTTCGCGGCACAAAATAGGCGTCGGCGTCAGGCCCGTCGGTCAAGAGCCGCCGGATCTCGTCGCGCAGTTCAGGCGTGGCCCGTTCGTCCGTGTCGAGACTGAACACCCAGTCGTGCGTGGCGTGCGTCAGGGCCTCGTTTCTGAGACGGCCGAATCCATGGAAGTCATGCTGGTAGACCTTGTCCGTGAACTCGCGGCTAATGCGTTCGGTGCCGTCGGTGCTATGCGAATCCACCACGATGATTTCATCCGCCCAGGTAATGGATTCCAGGCAGGCCCGCATGTTGGGTTCGTCGTTGTAGGCAATGACGACAGCCGAAACCGGTAGACGCTCCACGCAGTGTGGTCCTTTTCAACTCGCTTCGGCGATAGGCTCTTGCCGCTGACTGGTCATAACCGGCTCCCGAATTCCCGCCAGGACCAGAGACGGTTGGAATCCAACGCGACATTCGCCACTTCGTACAACGCCATCAATTCGCGGTCACGAGAAGCGGACAGCCGCCTCCCGCCCGTCAGTTCATCGGGTATCCGCTCGAAGGTCAGCGTCGCTTCCTGAAACGTTTCGGTCGCGAACGAATACAACAGCAGTCCCTCAGCGCTTGCAAGACCGACCAGGTTGTCGTACACGCTCGTCAGGTAGGCCACCTGACCGGGCAGACAGTCTCGCACCAGCGCACAGCTCACATCATGCCCTGCAAACGAGCCCATCGACGGCAGTCCCCCGTTCAACGCCAACAGGGTCGGAGCCAGATCGACCTGACTGGCAATCGTATCGACGACCCGAGGGCGATAGGTCTCGGGCGTGCGCAACGACTCGTCCATCCAGAGGAACAAGGGCGACGCAAAATGTCCCGCCTTGCGTTCGATATCGGAACTCCCCACCGGTTCGTGCCGGCCATGATCACCCAGAATGACGACGACCGTATTGCGCAGGAGCCCCTCACGGACGAGCCTGGTGAAAACACGCTCCAGTTCCAGGTCCGTGTATCGCAAGGCCGCGACATATTTATCCTGCACCTGTTGCTGGAGCAGCCGAACCTCCGGATGGTTCACGGGCGCCGCAAAGGGATGATGCGTCGAAAGCGTGAGGGTGGCCAAAAAAAACGGCTTGCCTTCTGACTGGCGCCGCTTGATCCGCTCATAACAAAGGTCGAACAACGCCCCGTCGACAATGCCGAGCCCGGCCCGTTCGGCCTTGGCCGGGAAGTCTCCCTCGTCCCGCAACTGCTGCAAGCCATTGCGGGCGATGAATGTCTGGAGCCGGTTCAAGTCCCGATGTTGTCCGATCACCATTTCCGTACTGTACCCCTGACGCTGCAGGAGGGACGGCAGGCAAAGATAGTCGTGCGCGTACCGCGTCTTCATCGCGGCGGCCCCTTGTCGCGGAAAGGTGCTGCAGAGCGTCGCGAACAGGCCTCTGGATGTTTGCACGCCGTTCGAAAAGAAATTCTGAAAATAGACGCTGTCGTCCTTCAACCGGTCGAGAAACGGCGTGCCTTTCACCTCGCCGTAGGTCTGTCCCAGGTAGCGGCGATCCAACCCTTCGAGAAACACTAAGAGAATGTTGGCCGGCTTCGGGAATCGAACGCCATCGCGAGACGGCGCAGTCGTCCGCACAAATGGATAGCGGGAATCGATAAAGCTCCCGGCGGGCCCTAACAGTTGTTGAGCGGTCCGCACGGCCACATCATAAGGCATGGCCTCGGTATTCGCCCGCCGTTCGATCGGGTTGCGCGACACCACCGCAATACGCAAGGCCTCGGCGGCAAACAACACGGGGTTCTGCGCCAGCGTGTAATAGACCATGCTGCCGATCGGCGCGATACGGATGCCGTAGGGACCGGAGTGGTGAAACCCGGCGCCTCCGGCCACCAGGGCCACGACCAGCAACGCATTGGCCTGAAAGCCGGAGCCCGGGCGCCACCGGTCCAGCGCCGGCACTACGACGCGGGAAAAGCCCCAGCACCACAAGGCCATGCCTGCGGCTTGGATAGCCAGAAAAACCGTCAACCGCCAGACCCACTTCCCGGCCGCCCCTAATTCCGCGCTGGTCTGCTGCATGGCCTGCACATTCGTCCCTTCCGTCGTCGCCGCCGGCGCGAGGAGATCCCCGATATACTCCAGGAATACAAAATCCATGTGTTGATGGTTAAATCCGTAGTACCCCATGTCGACACACAGGAGCACGAATAGAAGCAAGCCGACGAGCACACACCCTACATGGAAGGCAGGGCGAAACGAGAGGAACAGGTGCCACGGTGATTGACGCAAGCCGGACAAGCCGTGCCGGATCAACGCGTAGACGCCCGCACCAGCGCCGGCCAGCACGAGAGCGAACGTGGCGGTGATAAAATCCCCTCGCACACCGACGACGAGGGTCTTGAGCAGCAATGCCGCCGTAGGCATCTCCTGCTCGAGCGCATCGCGCAGCAGAAACACCCGCTCCGCCATCTGCATGACGACGAACAGGATCCACCAGAACAACACGCTCTTACGGATAGATGCGCGCGACTCCGTCCATCGTGCCATCATGACGCGATGACCTTCCGATAGACCCGCTCCAACTCATCCACCATCCGGTCAATCGAATACGACTGCTCCACAGTGTGACGCCCGCGTCCCCCCATCGCCGCACGCAGGTCAGGATCTTTCAAGAGGCGAACGATTCGATCGGCCAACGCCTCGGGATCCCGTGGCGGAACGAGAAAACCCGACTCTCCGTCGGCGATCACGTCGGGAATCGAACCGGTCGTCGTCGACACGACCGGCAGACCGATCGCCAGGGCCTGCATGAGCACCTGGGGAATCGTATCGCCCTCTACCGTCGGAATCACAAACAGGTTCAATGAACGGAACACATCCAGCAGATCGTCGCGGAATCCCAGCATGCGGACATCGGTCGTCAACCCGAGGCGCTCGATTTGGGCGCGAATGTTCTGCTCCTCCGGCCCTTCGCCCACGATGAGGAACGCCGCCGCCGGATGTTGCTTCAAGACTTTGGCTGCCGCCTCGACGAGGTAGCGATGGCCTTTATAGTCCCGCAGGTAGGAAATCATGCCGACCAGCGCATGCCCGGGCGGAATGCCGAGCTCGGCGCGGATATCCTGCTTGGGCTGCGCCGGCGAAAAGTGTTTCACATCTAAGCCGATGGGAAACGCGGCCACACGATCCGGCGACAGGCCATCTCGATGAATGAGATCCTGCCGGTTTCGCTCGCTGCCGGTGACGATCACCATGTCGAACAGGCGGCGATACAACAGGTGCGTGGTGGCATTGTTGTTCAGCGGCGCCGAGATATGGCGTGTGCGAATGACTTTCGGGCGCGGATTGAGGAGACGCGTGGAAAGGGCGGCGATCCAACTGTCCCGGGAGCTGTTGACGTGAACGATGTCGGGGCGCTCCCGCGTGAGCAATCGCCGGAACGCAAGAATGGATAGCGGCAGGCGCCATTGCCGCATGACGAACGGCTCTACCGGAAGCCCGCGCTCTTTCGCCATCGCCATGATGGGACTGTGCGGCTCCAATACCAGGCGGATGTGATGGCCACGAGCCAGCAACCGTTCGGCATGCAGCAACACGGCCAGTTCCTGTCCACCGACCGCCATGCTGGATTCCGCAATGAGAATGTTCACGATGATCCTGATGTCCCTACTCGCTCGAGCTGTTGCTGGACGGCGCGCACGACTTGCTCCGATGTCACGCCGCTCAAACATTCGAGCGTCACGGCACGGGAGCACTCACGACGAAAACAGGGGCGACACTCGACCGGATTGGACAAGACGACATGTCCCTGGCCATAGGGGCCCGTCTTCACAGGATCAGTCGGGCCGAACAACGCCACCACCGGGGTCCCAACCGCCGCGGCAATATGCATCGGCCCTGAATCGTTCGTCACGAGCACAGCTGCGTGGCGCAACAAACCGGGCAGCAAGCCTACAGGGGTCTGTCCCGTCAGATCAACCGCTTTCGTGCGCATGCGCGCGATCACCGCACGCGTCTCGGGTCGCTCCGCCGGGCCTCCCATAAAGACGATCGGGAGGCCTTGTGCTTCGGCCAGGCGATCTGCCGCCTCGGCAAACTGTTGCGAAGGCCAGCGCTTCGTCTCCCAACGAGCGGACACGTTCATCGCGACCCAGGGTGACGTAGCGGAAAGACCCGCCGCAGCCAGTAGCACTTCTACGGCCTGCCGGTCTTCAGCGCGGTCAATGAAGTCAAATCGCGGCTCTTTCGGTCGCGCGGCGCCCAGTGCCTCTGCCACCAGCAGATACCGGTCCACCGCATGCATCGATCCGGTGGAGACAGCCACCCGTTGGGTATAAAAATAGGGACTACCTTCACGTGCATTGGCGAACCCCACGCGCCGGCCACAGCCGGAAAGCCAGGCCATCGCGCCGCTTCGGAGCAACCCTTGCAGATCGACGACCAGATCGAACCCGGCCGCGCGCAGCTCCGGTACGCGCCCCAACCAGCCCGTGAGCCCCTGCTCCACGGCGCAGATGTGATCAACGCCCTTGATGACCTCCACTAAGGAGGCCCATTGCCGCTTGACCAGCCACGTCACCTCGGCCTGAGGAAATCGTTCGCGCAAGGCGGCCAGAGTCGGCATCGCATGCACGATGTCACCCAGCGAACTGGGTTTGATGAGCAGGATTCGACGGACTGGGTCGGTCATTCGGCCACCAGGATGATGCTCGCTCAGCGGGTTACATCGGGGACCGGCTTACGCGTCGCATGGGCAATGGTCCATTCAACCGCCTGCGACAGGTCGGAGGCCACATGGTCCGGGGGAAGATCCCGTGCCGTCAGATCAGCCAGCGCCTCCGACGCGGACGGCCCGGTCATGACCAGCACCGCGCGCGCACCGACCAGCTTGGCCAACTCGATATCACGCACGCTGTCCCCGACGACATAGGCGCGGCTGAGATCCACCTGCAATTCGGTCAAGGCCCGATCGATCATCCCGCGGGACGGCTTCCGGCAATTGCATCGATCGTCGGGGTGATGCGGGCAGAAGTACAACCCGTCGAGCGTCACCTCGTCTTCGGCCAACAGAAGCCGCAACTTGTTATGGATGGCTTCCAGATCTTTTGAGCTGAAATAGCCTCGCCCCACTCCGGATTGATTCGTCACGACGACCAGCTTTGCGCCCCCGCCTTTCAGCCTGGCCAGTGCCGCGCCGACACCGGGTAGCAGCGTGAATTCTTCCGGCGTCTTCACATATCCCGTATCGACATTCAACGTCCCGTCGCGATCCAAAAACACGGTCACTCCAGCCAGCGCTGTGGGTGACAGGGCAGGCTTCATGGCTTCGGGAAGGCTGACAGCGGGAGGGGCCGCGAGCGGCAGGTGTCGCAATGCCGCGTCCTGTACTTGCTCCACCGTCACACCGGTCATACAGCGATGATCGATGGGGCATTCCCGCAACAGGCAGGGTGCGCAAGAGACCGGTTGCCGGACCAGTTGGGCGTCGACGCCGAACGGTGACGTTGTTTGCCAATCGGTCGGGCCGAACACCGCCACCAGGGGAACGTTGAAGGCGGCCGCCACATGCATAGGCCCCGTATCGTTCGTCAGAAACAACTGGCACCGCTTCACCAGCGCCATCAACTCCCTCACCGTGGTTTGCCCGGAACAGACGACCGTGCGAGTGTGAATCTGGTCGGCAATGGCTTTGCCCAAGGGTTCTTCGCCCTTGGCGCCCACGATGGCGACGCCGACTCTGGCCCCCGATTGACTTTGCGCATCCTTCACGACGCGATTGACAACCTCGGCATACCGGTCCGGCAACCATCGTTTGGCCTGGCCGTACGTCGAACCGGGATTCACACCGATGACCACATCCGACGGACCAATTCCGGCGTCGGCCAAGCGGTCGGCGATCAACGCGGATTCCTCCGGCGTGACAAACAGACGCGGCGCCGGAGGCTGGCCTTGTCCCCCCAAGGGTTTGAGCAGATCCCAATAGTATTCGACCTGATGTCTCTGCGCGCTACGCGGCGGCACCGCGACCGGATCGGTGAGGAACAGACTCCGGCCGTCCGTAGCATATCCAAATCGGCGAGGGATGCCGGCCAGGAAGCTGATCAAGGCCGCCTCAAACGCGTTCTGGAAGAGAATGGCGAGATTGAATCGATGGCGACGCAAGACACCGGCCAGGGTCCACTTGCCGATCAACCCCGCATGACGTCCCCGGTCGTCATACACCAACGTGCGATTCACCGCCGGATGCTGCGCCAGCAGATCCGCGATGGCCGGCTTCACCAGAAGCGTGATCTCGGCTTGCGGAAACAATGTGCGCACCTGACTGAGCGCGGGCTCGCACATGACGGCATCGCCCAGCCAATTGGGCCCGCGCACGACAATGCGCCGGATCACTTCCTTACGCATGGTTTGCCGGCCTGCTCTCCGGATCGAGACATAACAGCCGCTCCAACCGATCTTGCCCAGCGAGAATCTGCGTGCGAAGCCGGACGGCCCAACAGGCGTCATCATCGTTCAGGAAGGGCGCCACCTTGTCTGCGTCTTTCTCCGTCGTCACCAGCAGATCAACGCCGCCGGCCTTCGCTCTGGCACGAATCGTCGCCATCATGGCATGGGTATAGTGCACATGGTCGGGAAATGCCAGTGTCTCGGTCACGGTGATTCCCAATTCCTCGACCAATGCGTGAAAAGAGCCGGCATTGCCGATCCCGCTGAAAATCACCGCCGATCGGCCATGAAACGCATCCCGCGATCGGCGTTCATCCCGGCCCACGCGTCGGAATTCCTCTGCGGTAAACCCTACAGTGATGGGAGGCGAAAGAGTCGGGCAGGCCTGCACCAGCTGCCTCCAGACCTGTTCGCCTGTTTCTTTGCGATCGACCCTGGTGATGAGCACCGCGGACGCCCGCGCCGCTGCCGACAGCGGTTCCCGCAAACGACCGACCGGCAACGCCGCTCTGAGCCCAGCGGTATCGGTGGCATCCACGAGCAACAGATTCACGTCGCGATGGAGTTGCACATGCTGATATCCGTCATCCAGCACAAAACAATCCACCAGCAGACGGCTCAGCACCCACTGGCCGAGTGCATACCGATCCGCGCCGACCGCCACGACTGCCTGAGGGCAACGGCGCGCCATCAGATACGGTTCATCACCGGCCTCGTCCGGTCCCACCAACACCTGCCGCCCGTCGGACACGAGCAACTGCGTAGCCTTGCTGCGCCGCCGGTACCCGCGACTCAGAATCGCGACGCGTTTACCTTGGGCAGTCAATCGATCGACGACATGCATAACCACCGGCGTTTTTCCTGTCCCCCCTACTGTGAGATTGCCGATGCTGATCACGGGACGGGGTAACCGGCGCGTCTGAAACCAACCGTGTGTATACCCCCACAAGCGAAGTCTGGCCGCCAGCTCATACGGATATCCAGCCCATCGCAACCAGGATTGCAGCATCGGCGTCATGAGGAGCGCGGACGCGACAACGCGCCAGGCGGAGCGCCTTCGGATTCCGCCGGCGTGACCGGCGGTGGAAGAAACGTGGCAATGATCTCCGCACTGCGCTGAAGCGCGCCCTGGTTGTCCGCAACCACCTGTTGCGCGGCTTGCCCCATCCGTTTCAGATCGTCCGAATTGCCGAGGAGTTCCCGCAGGCTTTCCGCAAGACCCTGGACCCCTTCCACGACACGTCCGCCTCGGGCATTCAGCAGGAGAGCCGCCACTTCGGCGCAATGATCGGTGTGCGGTCCGAAGAGCACCGGTTTTCCCCAGACAGCCGGTTCCAGCAAATTATGCCCGCCTATCGGTACCAGGGTGCCACCGACAAACGCCACCTCGGCCTCCCGATATAACAGCGCCAATTCCCCGCGGGTATCCAAGACCACCACGCGCGGACCGGATACGGAGCTCGACCCTGCACTGCCGGTGCTGCGTCGAGACACGGCCAGGCCCTTGGCGCGCACCATCTGCTCGACCTGCGCCGCCCGTTCGATATGCCGCGGAGCCAGCACCAGACGGAGATCCGGGAAATCTTCGCACACAGCCTGGTAGGCCCCCACGATGATCTCTTCCTCACCGGGATGCGTGCTTCCCGCCACCACGAGCCTCTCGCGATCGCTCACTCCCAAGGCCTGCTTCGACAAGGCCGTCCCGCCGGCGGCGGCCTGCGGGACCGGCTGGTCGAACTTGATATTGCCCGTACACCGGACCCGCGACGGGTCGGCTCCCAATTCAACCATGCGCTGCGCATCACGCTCCGATTGCATGAGGCAAGAGCTGATCATATTCAACATCGTGCGATAAAAATCCCGGATCACGGGCAGACGCTGCCGCTCGAACGACCTAGTGGAGAGCCGCCCATTGACCAGAACCGATGGGATGTTCCGCATCCGAAGGCTCCGGAGGAGATTGGGCCAGAGCTCGGTTTCGACGAAGACGTAGAGACTGGGCCTGAGCAGATCGATCGTCTGGTTGACCACCCAGGGAAAATCGAGCGGAGCGTACCGGTGTTCGGCAAGGCCTTCCAAGCGCTGCTCGACCGCCTCTCGTCCCGTTTCCGTCACAGTCGAGACCACCAACCTCGCCTCAGGATACCGCCTGCGAAGCTCCCGCACCAGCGGCGCCACCGCCACCACTTCACCCAAGGACACCGCATGAATCCAGATGCAGGTTGTCGCAAGCCCGGCATCGCGCGGCGGCTCGGGCCGCAACCCCAGCCGCTGGGGTAATCCGCGCCGACACCGCTGCTTCGCCAGCAACACACAGAGGATAACCGGGGAGACAAGGAGCAGCAGGCTGTTGTAGACCAGATACCACATTACGGACGAGCCCGCAGAGCCGCCGCATCGGCCTCGATCGTCATGCGGTTCAGGGTCGCTTCCAACTCGCCGCGCAAGCGTTCCAGGTCCTCAGCGGATGCGTCAGGCGGGACTGGAATCGGCGCTCCGATGAGAAAGATCCCCTGCGAGAACGGATAGGGCATGATGAATCGGTCCCAGCTCGCGAAGAGTTTTTTTTTGAGCAACCGAAGGCCATGGGGATGATGGGCAAGCCGGTGGCCCTAGCTAACTGCACCACGCCCACTTTGGCGACCTGTCGCGGTCCTTTGGGTCCATCCGGCGTCAGCACGAGGTTGCCGCCCGACCGTCCGAGGCGAACGAGCCGGCGAAAGGCTTCCGCCCCGCCTCTGGTGCTGGAGCCGCGTACGGCGTCCAATCCGAACCGCACCACAATCCGGCAGATCAACTCGCCGTCCCGGTGCTGACTGATGAGGATATGGGCTTTGAGACCGGGAATGGCGAGCGGCATCATCAGTTGCTGCGCGTGCCAAAAGGCAAGAATGGTCCGCTGCCCCTGTGCGAAGATCCGGGACACGTGCTCCCCGCCTTCGGTTCTCCAGCTCATCGTGCGTTGCAGCAGCCGAATCACAGCATACCCGACAGGCGGCACCACCGCGACTTTGAGCGCGTTCGTGAGGCGCTTGGTCAAGGCCTGTTTCTGCTGGGGCCCGGCCGGGGGTCTATGTGTCACGGAGTCGTTCACGGCTTCACCTTCCATCCTCCGTTTACTGCGGGAGCGCGTCGGCAAACTGCATGGCATGCAGGCGCTTATACAGGCCGCCCTTGCGCAACAATTCGTCATGCGTGCCGATTTCCGCGACCGTGCCGCGATCGAGCACGACAATGCGATCGGCATTCTGAATGGTCGACAGCCGATGCGCGACCACCAGCGTCGTCCGGTTCCGCATCAAGTTGGATAAGGCCATCTGCACGATGCGCTCCGACTGCGTGTCCAACGCCGACGTGGCCTCATCCAGGATCAAAATCGGGGGGTCGCGAAGAATCGCCCGGGCAATCGCCAGACGCTGGCGCTCGCCGCCCGACAATTTGAGCCCGCGCTCTCCGATCAACGTATCGTAGCCCTCCGGCATACGGGCGATAAAGTCATGCGCATAGGAGAGTTGCGCCGCCCGCATCACGTCGTCGAGCGTCGCCCCCTGCCGCCCATACCCGATGTTGTTGCGGACCGTATCGTCGAACAGCACCACTTCCTGCGACACGATCCCGATTTGCCCGCGCACCGACTGCAGGGTGCAGGTCCGGATATCCACGCCGTCGATCAAAATCTGCCCGCCGCTCGGGTCGTAAAATCTCGGCAACAGACTCACCAAGGTGGTCTTTCCACTTCCGCTGCTGCCCACGAGCGCGATGACCTCGCCTGCGCGTATCGTCAAGTCGACGGCCTTCAGCGCAGGCTCTCCCTGCCCTTCGTATTGGAAGGCGACCTGCCGGAATTCGAGCGAACGGGAAATCTGCGGCAACTCCATCTGCCCGCCGTTGGCCACTTGCTCGGTCGGAAGATCCAGCACATCGAAGACGCGCTCCGCGGCCGCGAGCGCCTGCTGCACCGTGTTGTTGGCGCCGGATAATCGTCGAATGGGCGTATAGGCCATGAACATGGCGGCCAGGAAGGAAAAGAAGGCGCCGGGAGTCATTTCGTCGTGAATCACCAGATAGCCGCCGTACCAGATGATTCCCGCCACTCCGAGCACGCCGATGACTTCCATATGCGAGGAGCCCAGGGAAGAGACCTGGATCGCTTTCATCGTGGTATGGATGAACGCGTCGTTGCTTTGACGAAATCGTTTGGCCTCGTCCTCCTCCCGGCCGAAGGATTTCACCATCCGAATGCCGGCCAGCGCTTCCTGGAGCGTCGAAGCCATGTCGCCCATGCGTTCCTGACCGCGAGTGGCGAGCCCGCGCAACTTCTTTCCCATCCGCGCCATCGTGACCACGGACAGCGGCACCACGATCATGGACACCATGGCCAACTTCCAATTCTGGTAAATGATCACCCCGATCATCGCCAGAAAGGTCAGCCCTTGCTGAAATAAGTCTTTCAACACCCCGGCCACGGCGTTGGCCATTTGATTCACATCGTTGATCACGCGCGAGACGAGCCGTCCCGAAGTATTGGTATCGTGGAAATGGACCGGCAAACGAACCAGTTTCGAGAAGAGCTGCTCCCTGATATCGCCGATCACCTGGTTGCCGACATAATTCATCAGATAGTTCTGGCCGTAATTGAACACGCCTTTGAGCACGGCCACGGCGAGAATCGCGACAGGCAAGATGAGAAGCAAGCTTTCGTCTTTGCTGATGAACAGGCCATCGAGCACCGGGCGCACCAACCAAGCATAGGCGGCGGACAGGCCGGCCACGAGCAACGCGCACACGAATGCGGCGCCCAAGCGGAATCGATAGGGGTTCAGATAGGCGAGGAGGCGAAGATAATGTTTCATGGTCGGCACTCAGCCAGCACGGCTTCGGCTGCCCGTCGGGAGGCGCCCGGCTGGCCTAACGCCTGGCGTACCGACAGCAGTGCGGCCTTCATTTCCGCATAGGCGCGAGGATCCGCCAACAGCCGCTCGGTCTCTTGAACCAATCGTTCCGGTGTGGCCTCGTCATGAATCAGCTCCGGCACGATGCCTCGGCCCGCCACCAGATTCGCCAGCCCGATCCAGGGCACACGGATCAACAGGCGCGCCAATCGGTACGTGATCCACGAAGGGGCGCGGTAAAACAAAATCATGGGCGTTCCCACCACCGCCGCCTGCAAGGTGGAGGTTCCTGATTTGACGACCAGCAGATCCGACGCAACCATCACTTCGCTGGCCTGGTTGCGGAAGACCTTGATGGAAACCGCACTGCTTTTCAACAGATCCGCAAGAAACTGGTCCTTCACCGATGACGCTTGTGCCAGGATGAACTGCATCGTGGGGTGGCGTTGAGCAAGCCGCTTCACCGTCTCCAGGAGCAGCGGGATATGCTCGATCAACTCGGCCTTGCGGCTGCCTGGAAACAGCCCGATGACCGGCCCCGCATCCGACAACCCGAATTGGCGGCGCAGCGCCTCCCGATCGTACGCAGGTGCCACTTCGTCCAGGATCGGATTACCGACAAAGGTGCAGCGCACACCCGCCTTCTGATAGAGAGGTTCTTCGAACGGCAAAATCGCCAGGACATGGTCGACCCGCTGTTGAATCCACCGCATCCGGCCCCGGCGCCAGGCCCACACTTGGGGCGCAATGTAGTACACGACCTTCAGGCCGCAGGCCCGGGCGACCCGCGCAAAATGGAAGTTGAGTCCGGGATTGTCGATCAACACGACGAGATCCCACCGTTCGCCCTTGATCAGCTTCCGGATACGGAAAATTCTCTGTAGCATGGTCTTCACGGCGGACACACCGATGAGGCCCATCACATCCAATTGAGGGATATCCTGCATCAGCTCCGCGCCGGCCGCCCGCATCGATGCGCCGCCGATTCCGACGATCCGGAGCGATGGAGACAATTCCTTCAACGCCTTGACTAAATGCGCTCCGTGGAGATCGCCGGAGGCCTCGCCGGTGACGATTAAGATACGTGGCATGTCGCTCTGTTCAGGCGGATCAACATGGACATGGCACTCCTAGAGACTGTCCTGGCCGAATGCCGCCGCGGATACGTCGCCGGCGGAATGGCGCTGCGTGAATTGCCCGATGGCGTCCACCACCCGGGCAGCCAGGTTGAGCGCCGCCTCGCCGTCTTCCCCCGACACGACCGGGCGCGATCCGGTCGCCACCGCATGGATGAACGATTCCAACTCCAACCGTAACGGTTCCTCATCCCCGGCCTGGAGTGTTTCCACATCGATCGTCGGCCGCGGCCCAGTGCCCTGCACGCGCCGCGAGACCATCGCCTGACGGGATTGAAAATCGATCGAGACATAGCGGTCGCGCTGAAAGAATCGCAGCCGGCGCATCTTGTTCGTGGAGACGCGGCTCGCGGTCAGGTTGGCGACGCATCCGCTCGCAAAGGCAATCCGGGCATTGGCGATATCGATATTGGACGAGAGCACCGGCACGCCGGCGGCGCGGACTTCTTCCACCGGGCCGGGATGAAACGACAACACGAGGTCCAGATCGTGAATCATCAAATCGAGCACCACATCGACGTCGGTGCCCCGCTCGCCGAAGGCACTCAGCCGATGGCCTTCGATGAAGGCCGGACGCTCGATGGAAGCACGCATGCGCTGCATGATCGGGTTGAATCGCTCGCTATGCCCCACTTGGAGCAGGCACCCGCGCCGGGCGGCCAATTCGACCAGCTCGCGGGCCTCGGCCGAGGTGACGGCAATCGGCTTTTCCACCAGGACATGTTTGCCGGCCTCCAGGCAGGCCTTCGCCGCCGCAAAATGGGCGGAGGTCGGAGCGGCCACGCTGACGAGATCGACTTGCGGCAACAGATCGGTCAATTGCGTCCACGCTGGCACGCCATGGCGCTCGGCGATCAACGTGGCGCGGTCCGGCGACGCATCATACACGCCGGCCAATGTGACACCGGGCAACGTCGCGTAATGCCTGGCATGATGCTGCCCGAGATGGCCGACGCCGATCACACCGGCGCGAAGCGGCGTCATCGCGCGCGCTCCCGTCTAACGTGGCCGGCCTCTGTGTCCATGGCGGTTGGGCTCATGTCATCCCGACGATGGCGATTCCGGCGCGGTTCGCCTTGGCAATCGTGTCGTCGCGGTCCAGAAGAATGCCGCGTCCTGCCTCCAAGGCCAGCACGGAGGCCTTGACCGTTTCCATCACCTCGATCGTGCGCGGACCGACGGCGGGAAGATCGAATCGGAGATCCTGCTGGGGTTTGCACCGCTTGACCACCACCGCGCCCCCCTGCGCCAGTTCACCGCCCCGGCGAATCGCTCCATCCGTGCCCTCCACGGCTTCGACCGCCACAATGACGCGATCTTTGACCACCACGCATTGCCCGATATCCAACGCGCCGATCTGCTTGCCTACATCCCAACCGTAACGGATGTCTTCCCATTCTTTCTTGTTCGGCTCGCGCCTAGTCAGCGTGCCCGCTTCGACAAGAATCCCTTGCAGCCCGAAGGTCGACTCGCAGATCTGAATGCCTTCCTGCTCGATTTCCTCGGCGACGCGGCGAAGGATGTCGTCATCCTTGAGATGAATCAGTTTGGCGGCCAAGGCCAGCGCGCGAAAGTCCGGACGGACCGTGGAAAACACATGCGTCTTTTTGATGCCGCCCAACATGACGGCCTGCTGCACGCCATCGCCCTTGAGCGCGTCGATCAACTTGCCGAATTGACCGATCTTGATCCAATGAATATGGTCGACGTGCTGCGCCAACTCCGGATCGGTTTCGCCTTCATGCGCCACCGCAAAGACGGAATACCCGAGGCGTTTCGCGTTGTCGGCAAAAATGATCGGGAACCGGCCGTTACCCGCAATCAATCCGATCCGACGGCCTTCGGAAGCCTGACCGTCATGCCCTGCATGCCCGCCCACCGCGTTATTCCTCTTCGCCTTCCTGATCCTTGCCCACCGAGCGGCAAATGCCCCGTTTCGTTCCTTGCATGAAGTCGGCAACTTGCATGACATCCTGGCTCGCACTGAACTGCTCCCGCGCCAATTTGACGGCTTCCGCCACACGATGCCCGGAGCGAAAGAGCACCTCGTACGCTTTCTTCAAAGCTGCGATACGGTCGGCCGAGAATCCGTGCCGGCGCAGACCGATCGAGTTCAATCCATACATGCGAGCACGGTACCCTCCGGCTGCCCGCATGAACGGCGGAAGATCCTGACCGAGCGCGCAACAGCCTCCCACCATGGCATAGGCACCGATACGCACGAATTGGTGAATGCCGGACAGCCCGCCGATAATCGCATGGTCGCCGATGGAAATATGCCCGGCCAGACTGGCCGCATTGGCCAGGATGAGATGATTGCCCAGATGGCAATCGTGGGCGACATGGACATACGCCATCAGAAAATTCGAATGGCCCACGGTGGTCACGCCCCCGCCTTGCACGGTCGCCCGGTTGACGGTCACATATTCGCGCAGAATATTATCGTGGCCGATCACCACCTTCGTCGGTTCGCCTTTGTACTGCATGTGTTGGGGCGGCCCGCCCACCGACACGAAGGGATGCAGTTCGCACCGTTCCCCGATATCGGTCCACCCGTCGATCGACACATGGGATAGGACGCGCGTCCCGGCACCGATGGTGACATGTTCACCGACGACGGAGTACGCGCCGATTTCCACATCATCTGCGAGCACCGCTTTCGGATGGATCACCGCGGTCGGATGAATCTTCACTCACACCTCCTCGCCCTCTGGCAGGCCGCCGAAAAAACCGCTCAGCATTCTCATCGTTTCGCTGAACGGCAGTGTGGCAGCCTGCGGTTCTCCTGCACTCCCGGCCGGGCCGGAAAAATCTGGTGCCGCTACCCCGCCGCCTTCTCGTCCATCACCATGGCCGTGACTTCCGCTTCGCAGACCAATTCCGTCTCGACAAAGGCCTTCCCTTGCATCTTCCAGAAGGGCGCGCGTTTCTTGAGCACATCCACCTCCAGGCGCAGAATATCGCCGGGGACAACAGGCTTCCGGAACTTTGCCCCGTCGATTCCGGTCAAATACACGACCGGACGCCCGACTGCGCCGAGGGATTTGAACGCGAGCACGCCGCCGACCTGGGCCAACGCTTCGAGGATCAGCACGCCAGGCATGACCGGACGCCCGGGGAAGTGCCCCTGAAAAAACGGCTCGTTGATCGTCACATTTTTGATGCCCACAATCCGGCGATCGGGATCGAGTTCGCGAATGCGGTCGACCAGCAAAAACGGATACCGGTGGGGAAGGATCGATTGAATCTCAACGCTGTCCATCACTGACATCAGCCCCGCCTCCTGTGTTGCGTAGACGATTACGACCGGCGGTTACTTGTTCTGCCGATCGAACTCCTTGATGATCTGTTCCGTCAGATCGACCGACGGGTGACTGTAGATCACGATCTTGACCGTCGACTCGCTGCCCTTATCCAGGACGGCGGTATAGCCTTCCTTCTGCGCGACCGCCGCGGCGGCGGCCTGAATCTTCTGGGCATATTCCGCCACCATGCCGCGCTGTTTTTCCTGCACCTCGCGATTGAAGTCCTGAATCCGTCGCTGATAGGCCTCCAGTTTTGTTCTGAAGTGCTCTTGCTTCTCCTTGCGCGCGTCTTCCGACAACGAGGCGTCCTGCATGCTCTTTTCCAGTTCCTTCAATTCCTGGTCGTCGGAATCGATGATCTTCTGGCGCGTCGTGGAATAACTCTTCAGTTCCTCCAACGCGCGCTTCCCGGCCACGCTCCGCTCGATGACCCGTTGCTGATCCATCATCGCCACCTTGATGTGGTCCGCAGCCCATACCGGCTGCGCCCCCCAGGCCATTAGAACTTGCAGCGCACCGGCCGCCATCCAATTACGTACGTTCATGGATTCCCTCTCATGGATACGTTTTGTTGAATTCCTCGATCAACTGCGACGACACATCCACCGCCTCATCGAAATAGAGGGTCGGTCCTCCGCGCCCGCGGTCGAATACGGCCTGCAACTCCAGCCGCTTGGCCACCTTGGCCGACAGGGCTTCGATCTTATCCCGGAATCCGTCCAAGACTTCCTTCTGTTTGTCCTGCACTTCGCGATTCAGATCGGTGACTTTCTGCTGATATTCGGACATCCGGCGCCGGAACTGCTCTTCCCGTTCACGTTTGGCGGTCGCGCTGAGCACGCTGCCCTGCTTGACGAAGTCTTCTTCCATCCGGCGAAGTTCTTTTTCTTCCAGCTCGATCAGCGCCTGCCGATTCTTGGCAAAGGAGGCCAACATGTCCTTGGCTCGTTTTCCCGCGTTCGTCTCGCCCAGGATACGCTGAGGATCGACCACACCGATGCGCGTGGACGTCGGCACCGTCGACGGATTCGACCGGCACCCGCCGGCCAGCAGCATGATGGTCAGCAGCGCCAGGCACAGTCCGTTCCAACCGGCTCCTCGCAACCCTCTCCAGTCCACCAGTCCACGCATGTGTCCGATTCCTTTCCCACACCCGCGCCGCACAGCCTGCATCAGAACAACGATCCGATCGTAAACTCGAAGACGCCCATCCGCTCGTTCGGCCGGGGATCGAGGTTGATTCCATAGGCCGCCCGCAAGGGACCGAACGGAGAAATCCATCTGGCCTCAAATCCCGCCGCACTCCGCAATTTATTAAACTGCACGGGCTCGTTGTCGTCGAATCCGTTTCCGTAATCGAAGAAGAACACGCCGTTCAACTTCGCCTCGGAGGAAATCGTAAAGATAAAATCGTTGTTAAAAATGAGCTCTTTGGCGGACCCCAGAAGCGAGCCCGATGGCGTCACGGGGCCGGCGCGGCCGAATACGAACCCGCGCATCGTATTGATACCTCCGACGAAGAACCGCTCGGTGAGGGGAATGGGCCGGCCCCCGATCCCCTCTGTCTGCCCGTACCGGACATGTACCGAGAACCGCGTGTCATACACGAGCGGCGTGTACTTGATGACGTCGAAGTACACCTTATAAAAATGGTTCGTGCCTCCGAGGGCAGGCGTCCCGTAGTCGGCTCCCACACTCAGGCGCCATCCCGTGCGGGGATCCAGATAATAGTCGCGCGTGTCTCGGAACAGCGACGTGCGGAAACCGGTCGAGGATTGCGTGCCGAGCTGACGGCAAATCAGCGGGATGAGATCCGGGCACAGCCCTTCTTGCGGATCGCTGTACTTCAGCTGCTCGCCGAACAAACTGATGCTCCCGTTCACATACTCCGACAGCCAGCGGCTCCAGGTGGCACTGGCGCCTGACTTGGACTCGAAGTAGGAGATATAGTTGGTCATGGACCGATAAATATCCAACTGCAGGGCATTGTACGAATCGTTCACGTACGGATTCCGGAACGTCACGAGACCCAAGGAACGCTGCTGACCCAATTGCCCGCGGATACGGCCCAGCCAGCCGTTCCCGCCGAGGTTGCCTTCCGTGATGTCCGCAATCGCCACCAGTTTGTCCAGGGTGCTGAATCCGCCGCCGATGCTGAACTGGCCGGTGGGTTTTTCTTTGACCTTCACATTGAGATCGACCTTATCGACGTCGACCTGCTGAGGAAGAATTTCCACCGTCTCAAAAAAGTTGAGGTTGTTCAAGCGCTGGAAGCTGCGTTTCAAGGCCAGCGTATCAATGACATCCTGCTCATCCAAGCGCAGTTCCCGGCGCACGACATTGTCGCGGGTCTTATCGTTGCCGGTGACATGGATTTCGCGGATCCGCATCATCTCCCCCTCTTTGACATTGAGGGTGATCGTCGCGGTGCGCGCGTTGTTGTCCGGCGTCACGTTCGGCACGACATCCGAAAAGACATAGCCCTTCGCGCCATAAAGATCGGTAATGCGGGTGATTTCGCCGCGGATCTTGGCTCGCTGAAAGATTTCGCCGGGGCGGATTCCCAACCCTTCCCGCAATTCATGGTCCTCGAAGACCGTGTTGCCGCGGAAGCCGACCTCCTGCACGATGAACGGCTCGCCTTCGACGACCGAATAGCTGATTTCGAACCACTTCTTATCGTCGCTGAGTTCCAGCGTGGGCTGGCTGATCTGCACATTCAAGTAGCCCTTGTTCAAATACACTTCGCGGATACGCTCGATATCGTTGCCCAGTTCCTCGCGCTTCAGGACGCCGGCATCCGACAGCAGCGACGGCAGCTTGAACTGGGTCACCAGGCCGTACCAAGGAATCCATTCGCGCGTCGCCGTCACTTTGAAGACTTCCTCCTTGGTGACCGCCCGCATGCCCTCGAAGTTGATGCGACGCACTTTGGCCTTGGTGCCTTCCTTGATGAAATAGGTCAGCCGCTTGCGGTCCTCATCGACGGCCTGAATCACCGGAATGACCTGGCAATTGTAAAAGCCGTCTTCCTGGTAGGCGAGGCGGATCTTTTCCGCGCTCTCTTTCGCCTGCTGCTGATCGAGAAAAGTCTGGCTTTTGATCGTGATCTTTTCCTTGAGCTTGTCGTCGCTCAATTCCTCGTTGCCATCGAACACAATCTCGGTAATGAACGGTTTCTCGCGGACGATAAAACCGACAGCGACGCCGCCGTCGGCCGAATCCGTTTCCACCTGCACATCCTCGAAGTAGCCGGTTCCGTAGAGAATCTTGACCTGTTCCCGGAGCGCGTCAGGAGTAAACCGATCGTTGGCCTTGAGGGTGAGACGCCCCTGGATCGCCTGCAGCTCAATACGTTTCTGCCCACGGATGGTGACGGAACTGACCAGCGGCGCACTGACTTGGGCTTGCGCCCATTCCGCTTCGCCGATGGCGAAGAGCGCCGCCAGCACAAGCACGAGAATCGGCACCCACCGCCTGCCTCCCGACTTGGTCACCGCAATCCTTCCGTACCGCCTGGGAGAGCAAGCACTGGTGTTCTTGATCCTCGAGATGAGAAATCGTCGCATTCCATGCCGCGTGTCTTGCCGCGAGCCGATGGTCGGGCGAAGGGACGCGAACTGTCGCCATAAGGGTCACCGATGCGCCGCGTTCATTGCAGCACCACCGCACGTCTGCAGAAAAACTCTCGGATTATATTGACCGCATTTTTCAATGTAAAGGAGTTTCCCCGCACCACGACACGCCGCCGGCGATCGAAAAGAGCCGACGAAATCTTGACTTCATGTACCCCATCACATACTATCGCCGTTATGACACGAACAGACGTACGTAAAGCGATTATTCCCGCTGCCGGACTGGGCACACGCTTCCTTCCCGCCACCAAAGCCTCCCCGAAAGAGATGCTGCCGCTGGTCGACAAACCGCTGATTCAGTACGTCGTCGAAGAAGCGGTCGCCTCGGGCATCGAAGACATCATCGTCATCACGGGGCGAGGCAAGCGCGCCATCGAAGATCACTTCGATCGTTCCCTTGAACTGGAAGAAAATTTGAAAGGGAGCGGCAAAGGGCAGGTCTTGAACCAGATGCGGCACATTTCCAATCTGGCGAACTTCTGCTACGTCCGCCAGCCGGAAGCCATGGGTTTGGGACATGCCGTCTTGTGCGCCCAGCACCTGATCGGCGACGAGCCCTTCGCCGTCATCCTGGGTGATGAGATCATCGATGCGGCGGTTCCCGGCCTCGCGCAATTGATCCATATCTACAAGCAGCGCAAAGGCGCCGTGCTCGGCGTGCAAGAAGTTCCGCAACAGGAAGTCAGCCGGTACGGCATCATCTCGGCGCGCAAAGTGCGCAGCGGCCTGCACCGAGTGGAAGACCTGGTCGAAAAACCCGCGCCCGCCGATGCGCCGTCAAACCTTGCCGTCATCGGCCGGTACGTGCTGCCGCCTGAAATTTTCCCGATCCTCCGCAAGACCCCTCCGGGGAAGAACGGAGAAATCCAATTGACGGATGCCCTGCGGCAACTCGTGAAGAACACGCCGATGTTCGCGCATGAAATCGAAGGGCAACGGCATGATGCCGGCGACAAACTCGGATTTCTCATCGCCACCGTGGAATTGGCCCTGAAGAACCCGTCCTTGGGACCTGCATTCGGCGATTTTCTGCAGCAGCGACTCCGACCGACGACCGCCGACATCCGTCGCCGCGGCCCAGGTCGAGGGCGCGCGACGACCTAGCCCCGGGCATGATGGATCACCGTCACCCGAACCGTGCCCTCGCACGACATCGTCACTGAGACCATACACCAGCAGACTGGAGCCTCATGGCTGAATCAGTAGAACAAGATTTTTCGAACAATCAGAACCTTGAACCGCCCGATCAGCTTCCCCTCCTCCCCGTCCGAGACATCGTCGTCTTTCCCTACATGGTGCTCCCCCTGTTCGTCGGCCGCGAAATGTCCATCAAGGCGATCGAGGCGGCGCTGGCAGGCAACCGGATGTTGTTCCTGGCGACACAAAAATCTCTGGATGTAGAAAATCCCCAGCCGGAGGACATTCATTCGGTCGGAACGGTGGGCATCATCATGCGGATGCTCAAACTGCCCGATGAGCGGATCAAGATCCTGGTGCAAGGCCTCGCCAAGGGCCGGATCGAAGCATACATCCAGAACGATCCCTACTACTCCGTCAAAATCGAAAAACTCGTCGAGACGAAGCAGCCCGGCTCCACCCTGGAGACCGAGGCGGTCATGCGCACCGTCAAGGAGCAAATTGAAAAAATCGTCAGCCTCGGCAAGGTCCTGATTCCGGACGTGATGGTCGTGATCGAAAACCTGGAAGATCCGGGACGCCTCGCCGATATGGTGGCCTCCAACCTTGGCTTGAAAGTCGACATCACCCAGGCCGTCCTGGAAATCGTGGACCCCATCCAGCGGCTGCGGCAGATCAGCGAAATTCTCGCAAAGGAAATCGATGTCCTCTCGATGCAGCAAAAAATCCAGGCACAGGCCAAAGGCGAGATGGACAAAACTCAGCGTGAATATTTCCTGCGCGAGCAACTGAAAGCCATTCAAAAAGAACTGGGCGAATTGGACGAGCGGGCGGAGGAAGTGGCCGAATTCCGCAAGCGCATCAAAGACGCCAAGATGCCCGAAAAAGTGCTCAAGGAAACCGAGAAGCAGCTCAAGCGGCTGGAGAAAATGCATCCTGACACGGCCGAATCGGCTACGGTCCGTACCTATCTGGAATGGATGGTCGAGCTGCCCTGGAATAAAAAGTCCAAGGACAACCTCGACCTGAAAGCCGCGATGAAGGTCCTGAACGAGGACCATTACGATCTGGAGAAAGTGAAGGAACGCATTGTCGAGTATCTGGCCGTGCGCAAGCTGAAAGAAAAAATGAAGGGGCCGATTCTGTGCTTCGTGGGCCCGCCCGGCGTCGGCAAAACCTCGCTGGGGAAGTCCATCGCGCGGGCTCTGGGCCGCGAATTTGTCAGGATCAGCCTGGGTGGCGTGCGGGACGAGGCCGAAATCCGCGGTCATCGCCGGACCTACGTCGGCGCGCTGCCCGGACGGATCATTCAAGGCATGAAACAAGCGGGTACGAACAACCCGGTCTTCATGCTGGATGAAGTCGACAAGGTCGGCATGGATTTTCGGGGCGACCCTTCGGCGGCGCTCCTGGAAGTATTAGACCCTGAGCAGAACAGCACATTCACCGATCACTATCTCGGTGTGCCGTTCGACTTGACGGAAGTCATGTTCGTCACGACGGCCAACTTGATGGACCCGATTCTCCCGGCTCTCCGGGATCGCATGGAAGTGATCGACATTCCCGGGTACACGGAAGAGGAAAAACTCGGGATCGCGCAGAAATACCTCATTCCACGCCAGATGAACGAGCATGGCATCACGGAGAAACATATCCGCGTCTCCGAGGCGGCGATTCGCCATGTCATTTCTCATTACACACGCGAGGCCGGCGTCCGGAATTTGGAGCGCGAGATCGCCAATCTCATGCGGAAGGTGGCGAAGAAGGTCGCCGAAGGCAAGGCCGAATGCCATGCCATCGATCAGACCAACCTGAACAAATTTTTGGGTGTGGCGAAATTCATTCCCGAAGCCGAACTGGAAATGGACGAGATCGGCGTCGCCACAGGCCTCGCCTGGACCGAAAGCGGCGGAGACGTCCTCTACATCGAAGCGACCGTCATGAAGGGGAAGGGTCAGCTCACGTTGACCGGACATCTCGGCGATGTCATGAAAGAGTCGGCTCAAGCCGCCTTGAGTTATGTGCGATCGCGCGAGAAGACGCTGGGCATCAGCCCCGACCTCTTCGCCAAGAACGACATTCATATCCATGTGCCGGCCGGCGCGACGCCCAAAGACGGGCCTTCCGCCGGCATTACCATGGCGACCGCCATCGCGTCCGCCTTGGCTCAAATTCCCGTGCGTCGCGATCTCGCCATGACCGGAGAGATCACGCTCCGCGGCCGGGTCCTGCCGATCGGAGGCTTGAAGGAAAAAATCCTTGCGGCTAAACGCGCCAAGCTTTCCACCGTCGCTTTGCCGAAGCGCAATAAGAAGGATCTGGAAGAGATCCCCAAACATATCTTGAAGGGAATTGAATTGATCTTCGTCGATACGGTGGATGATGTTATCAAGGCCGCCTTGCGACGACCGCCCTCGCGCAAAGCCAGGGCCGCGGCACCGAAAACTCCGCCGAAAAAAGTTGCGCGACCGAGCGCCTCCAAGCGAAAAGCCGCCTCGCCGCGGCGCACGCGTCATCTGCCGGGGACTGCTCCCTCGTTGTCTTTTTAACCCGCCGCTGCATGAGGACCGCTGCTGCCATCACGGAATATTTGGTACGGCGACCGGCCGGGAAGAAGGTGGGTTGATGCCGCCAGGCCGATCCCGCCGGGCCAATGCCGTGCACAGTGAGTTCGCTCTGATCCGGCGCCTGCAGGCACAGGCCTCTCAATCGGACCCCCAGGTATTCAAAGGAATCGGCGACGACACCGCAGTCATCAAAACCTCGTCGACCGAATGGACCCTCCTCACCACGGACCTGCTGGCGGAGGGGGTGCATTTCGATCCTGCTACGTCCTCATTTCGAGACATCGGCTACCGGGCTGCCATCGCCAATCTCAGCGACATCGCCGCGATGGGCGGCAGACCGCGGTTCATGTTGGTCTCCATTGCGATCCCGCCGACCTGCTCGACGGCGCAGATCCAGCAACTCTACCGCGGTATGATGCAGGCCGGGTCTCCCTATCACGTGCGCCTCATCGGTGGTGATACATCCGCATCCAAAACAGGACTCTTTCTCAACATTACGCTCACCGGTGTGGTGAAACCGCGCCAGGTCCTGCTGCGCGGCGGCGCCCGTGTCGGGGACCGGGTCTACGTCACCGGGACACTGGGAGACTCCCGTGCCGGGCTCGATCTCCTGATGTCGCGACGGCGCCCGAAGCTCCGGCCGGCAGATGCCCGTTTTCTTCTGGCCCGGCATCTCCGGCCGTCGGCTCGCATCGCAGAAGGGTTATGGCTGGTCGAACAAGGGCTCGCCGGAGCCGCCATCGATCTCTCGGACGGCTTGACCGGCGACCTTCGCCATATCTGTGAGGAAAGCGCAGTCGCCGCGGACATCATCGCCGGCTCGCTGCCGGTTTCGCCGGCCTGTCGAGCCTACGCCGTGGCTCGCGGGCTCGACTCTCATCAGGTCGCTTTACAGGGAGGCGAGGACTATGAATTGTTGTTTACAGTGCCTCGCCGAAAACAATCCCGATTTGAACGACTGATCGGGAAGACCGGGTTTCGCATGACCTGTATCGGTTCGATCACGCCAAAGGCATCCGGTCTACGCCTGAGGACTGGCGCGGGTCCCACACAGCCGCTGCCACTCACCAGCTACGAACATTTTCTCAGGCCGACGTAACAGAGCCTGACACCAGACGCCGTATGGCCGACGTACGATCGCTGTTTCGCCAAATTCTGCATCTCGATGAAACGCCGCACCGGACCGCGCTGGCCTTTTCTGTCGGCGTCTTCATCGGCTTTTCGCCGGCCTATGGCCTCCATATGCTCATGGTGGGAATTTGCGCCTGGGCATTCGGGTGGAACGTCGTGGCGCTCCTCGCCGGAGCATTCCTCAATAATCCCTGGACCCTCATCCCGATCCTCGGCGCGACGTACTGGACCGGCGCGACCTTACTCGGCATGCGTGAGTTGCCCACGTTCGATTGGAGCGATTTGTCAGCCACGGGCCTGTATCATCAGGTGGCGCCCCACGCCTGGCCGTTTGTACTCGGGGGGATGGTCCTGAGCCTCGCCGGCAGCCTGCTGGCCTACCCGGTCGCGTATGTGCTGCTCACCAGATATCGCCGTGCGAGAACGAGTGAACGCTCCACCCATTTGCCCCCGCCATCGGGGCTAGGCTAAGATCGCTCGTCGGTCGTGACCCTATGAAATTACCATCCGCCACTCCCCCGGCTCCCTATGACGGATCGGCCCTCATCGCCGATCCGATTCACGAATATGTGTCGTTCACCGTGCCCTATGCGGCACCCGACCCATCGGAACGCACCGAAAAAGACCTGATCGATTCTCCGTGGGTTCAACGGCTGCGCTACATCTATCAACTGCAGAGTGCGCGCTGGGTCTATCCGTCGGCCGAGCATACGCGGTTCGTGCATTCGTTGGGCACCATGCATGTGGCCGGACGATTCGCGCAACATTTGTATCCATTTTTGCGTAACGCCGTTCCCGACCTTCCCTCCGCCGCCTTCGTGGAGGAGTTCCTGCGCATCACGGCCCTCGTACACGACATCGGGCATGGCCCGTTCTGTCATTTCTTCGATGATAATTATTTGCACAGCTTCGGCCTTTCGCATGAAAAGCTCGGCCAGATCATCGTCCGGGAGCATCTCGGTCCGCTCATCAAGAAAATCCGGCGCAGCCCGTCGGGGCCGTTCGATCGCGGCGAGGAACTCAATCCGGATCACATCGCGCATGTCATCCTGAAGGAGAAGGGGAAGGACAATTCAAAAATCCCTCGCTGGATCAATGCGCTCCAGCCGGTCATTTCAGGAAGTTACACAGCCGACAATTTGGACTATGTGCTGCGCGACGCTTACATGTGCGGGGTCGCGGTCGGACCGGTCGATCTGACCCGGTTGATTCACTACACCATCGTCACGGACAGGGGATTCACGATTCATAAAACCGGCCTCCCGGCGCTGCACATGTTTTTAAATACCAGAATGTACTTGTACTCAAACGTGTATTATCACCGGACGACCAGGGCGATCGACATTCATCTCCGCGACATCTTCGGCGACACCATGAAGCTGTTGTTCCCCTCAAATCCGGCCAAGCATATGGACGACTACCTGACGCTGACGGACTGGTCGTTACTCGAAGATGTGCGGCGATGGAAAAAGGCCGGACAGAGCAGCCTGCGTCGGCTGCATCAGGAATGGGCGCATATCCTCAGCCGCGACGTGAAATGGAAAATGGCCTATAGCACGGTGCTGAAGGAAAAGGGCATCGAGCGGGGCATGGATTTTCCCAGCCACGAACAATTTCAACAGCAGATTCAGAACGCGTTGCCGTCCAAGTTGCAAGACCTCCCCTTCCGTGTCGATATGGCGCCGTTGGATCCCCGACCGGACCCGAAAGATACACGCGGGATTCCCCTGCTCGTCTACGATCCCGGCACCAAGGGTCTCTCGACCGAGCCGTTAGAGGAATTTCTCGACCTTCTCCCCACCCGTCTGGTGCAGTTTCGCATTTATGCTCTCGACCACAAGCATGACGCCGCCCTTTCCAGAGCCGCTGCGACTGTTTTGAATAAAACCCCTTCGAGCATCGAGACGAATTTTTGAGTTGCCTGGCATGTTGGCGTCGGAAGCAAACCGGTTTTTCCTCCGATACCGCTCTATATCCAAGGCCGGCTGGTGCCCTGGGTGATTTACTAGGGCATATCGCATCTGTTGAACTTGGCTGTTCTTACTCATACTGAACAGCAGAATTGATCTGCCGCTCTGTCCATCTGAGCGACGGCACGGTGCGCCACAAAGCAGGAGCCCCATGACCAGCAATGGTCTCCACGGGCTAACGACCGATAAACTGACGCCTCGCGTTCGCGAACTGGGCCTATTTGCTTTCATCGCCGCCCTGTGCGGCGGCACGTTTGTTTTGGATTGCCTGACTCCCCGCGGCATTCCCGGATGGGTGCTGTATACCCTCCCGATTGTCCTCACCGCTTGGACCTCTCATCGATGGAGTTCCCCGGTCGTGGCAGCCGGCTGCACGGGGCTCACATTCCTGGGTTATGTCTTCTCCTCCGACGTGCCCGGAGTGCCCACCTGGTTGCCGCAAGTGAACCGTTCCTTCAGCATGATCCTCTTTCCCCTCATTGCCTATTTAGTTGATCGACAAAAGCGCTTGACCTCCGAATTGTTGAAATCGGCAACGATGGCTGCGGAACACAAAGCCCTGCTGGAGCGATCCCAGTTGCTGAAGAAAACCGCCGAAGAGGTGCAGGATCTGTATGACCGAGCGCCCTGCGGTTACCACTCTCTCGATGGGAATGGTCTCATTGTTGCCATGAACCAGACTGAGGCGGACTGGCTCGGCTACACGAAAGAAGAACTCATTGGGAAAGCCCGATTTGCGGACTTCATGACGCCGGCGAGTGTCGACCTGTTTCAGGAACGATTCCCGCGCTTTATCCAGGAAGGCCGCGTCAAAGATGTAGAGTTTGAGATCGTTCGAAAGGACGGGTCCGTCTTTACGGTATTGCTCAGCGCGACGGCCGTGACAGATCCGCAGGGTCGTTACATGCTGAGCCGTTCCACGCTGATAGACATTACAGATCGCAAACAGGCCGATCAGGCACTACGCCTGAGTCACCAGTCGCTTGAGGCCTTGGTGCAAGAACGCACCGCCGCGCTTCGAGAAGCCAATAGCCGTTTAGAGCGGGAACTGGCGCAAAGCAAACAGATTCATCAGGCATTGATTGCCAGCGAAAGCCGGTTTCGGGAACTCATCGAATCCCTGCCTCTGCCGATCTGGACCTGCCTCCCTGACGGCACATGCGACTATCTCAGTGCGCAATGGACGAACTATACGGGACGGTCTGCAGACGAACCCTTCAGCACGGGATGTCTCCAGCACGTCCATCCCGAAGACCGCCCGAGCGTGACCGATCAATGGCGCGAGGCCGTGGCTCGCGCCCAGCCCCTCGATGCGGAACTGCGGTTCAAGCGGGCGGATGGCGTGTATCGCTGGTTCCATGCCCATGCGACACCCATCCGAGATCACGATGGTCGTGTGCTGAAGTGGGTGGGAACCTATACCGAGATACATGATCGTAAACAGGCGCAGGAAATTCAGGCCAGACTGGCCGCCATCGTGGAATCATCCTCTGATGCCGTCATCAGCAAATCGCTCGACGGCCAGGTTTTGACCTGGAATAAAAGCGCTGAGTTGATGTTTGGATATGCCGGCGACGAGATCATCGGCCAGCCTATCTCCCTGATCGTACCGCCAGAGCGGCGGGCGGAAGAAGCCAACCTCATCGAGCAGATCACCGCGGGAATCCGCATCCAACAATTCGAGAGCGTGCGTATCCATAAAGACGGCCATCCTATCCATGTGTCCTTGACCGTATCGCCCATTGTCGATGCGAACGGAGAGGTGGCGGCCGTGTCGACGATTGCCCGAGACATCACGGAACGCAAGCGCGCCGAGGACGTCTTGAGTCAACAACGTCGACTCATCGAACTGTCGTATGACCCGATTTTTTCCTGGGACAGCGCGCGAGGCATTCTGGATTGGAATCGAGGATGTGAACAATTGTACGGCTACACGCGTGCAGAGGCGGTCGGCCGAAACAGTCATGCGCTCCTGAAAACAACCTACCCCTACTCCTTCGACACCATTTGCGCAGAATTGGAAACCACCGGGGCCTGGACCGGAGAAATTCATCACCGCACCAAGGACGGCCGCGAAGTGCTCGTAGAGAGCCGCTGGGGACTACTCGTCACCAACGGCCGCCGCCTTATTCTCGAAACGAACCGGGACATCACCGAACGGCGCCACTCCGAGCTGATGATCCTGAAGAAGAATAAGGATCTCGAGACCCTGCTCTATGTGACCTCGCACGACCTGAAGGAACCGCTGCGCGCGATTGAAAGTTTTTCGGTTCTGCTTCAGGAACGATATGCGAGCCGGCTTGATGAGAAAGGCCAAGATTTCCTTCGCCGCATCGTCCGCGCCACGCAGCGGCTCGACCGGTTGCTCACAGACATTCTGGACCTCTCCCGCGCCCAGCGCATGGAACCACCCGTCGACGAGATCGACGCGGATCAGCTCGTCCAAGAAGTCTTACGGCGGCTGGAAAGCCGGATCAAAGAGAGCGGAGCCACCATCACGGTGTGCGCGCCGTTGCCGCGCCTCCGGGTCAATACCACATGGGCGGTCCAGGGCCTTTACAACCTGGTCTCGAATGCCTTGAAGTTTGTCTCCGACGGGAGACCTCCGAACATCGAGATTGCGCCCCATACCGAGATCGATGCCGAGGGGACGGAATGTTCCGGCCTGGTCGTCCGGGACCGCGGCCCCGGAGTTCCATCCGATCAGCGTGAGCGCATCTTCGAGTTATTCCGGCGAGCGGTGGGGCGAGACATCGAGGGAACGGGAGCCGGACTGGCCATCGTCCGGCAAGTGGCGGAACGGCATGGAGGCCGCGCCTGGGTCTTGCCCCGTGACGGGGGAGGATCGGATTTTTTTATCACATTCGGGATCAACCGGCAGGTAGCGAAAGAGGTGGGACTATGACCTTGAGACCATTCGACATTCTGATCGCTGAGGACAATGAAGATGACATCCTGCTCATCCGTGAAGCGTTCGAAACCGTGAACATGACCAACCGGGTCGCCGTGGTGCGGGATGGCGCTGAGGCGATAGCCTACCTGCGCGGGGAAGGGCCCTTTCACCAATGCCCGCTTCCCGGCATGGTGCTGCTGGATATCAATATGCCGAAAAAAACGGGGCTCGAGGTGCTGGGGGAAATCAAATCTGATCCGCGATTTCGCGCGCTGCCCGTCGTCATCCTGACGGTCAGTGAACGGGAAGAGGATATTGTCCGATCGTTCGAGCAAGGCGCCTGCTCTTATATTCGCAAGCCGGTCACCTTCACCCGATTTATCGCCGTCGTCAAAGAGTTCGAACTGTATTGGACGATCGTCTCCAAGGTCCCCACGCTCAAGAGGTAACACATGCAGGTGTTGCTGATCGAAGACAATGAAGACGATGCGGAATTGATTCGTGACGCACTCTGCGAGCATTCGCCACACGATGTTCTGCTCACCTGGGCGGACCGTCTTGAAACCGGTCTGCTGAAACTCGCCGAGAGCTCTGCGGACGCCGTATTGGTCGATCTTTCGCTCCCGGACAGCCAGGGAATGGACACCCTTGTTCGCGTGCGGGCCCAAGCCCATGAGGCGGCCGTGATTGTGCTGACGGGACTCGACAATGACCTCGTCGCAGAAAAATCTCTGCTGCACGGTGCGCAGGATTATTTGGTGAAAGGCCGATTGACCGGTGATGGACTGAAGCGTGCCATCCGATATGCGATGGGACGGCACCGCGTTGAGCAGGCGCTGCGGAAAAGCGAAGAGCGATTTCATCTCACTTGTCTCGCCACCCGGGACGGCATCTGGGATTGGGACATTACTTCCGGCGAGACATGGTTCAACGATGCCTATCTCACCATCTACGGCCCTGGGCTGAAGGCGCGGGAGATAGGCCGGATTCCGTGGGCGGACCATATCCATCCCGAGGATCGAACATCGATTCTTGCGGGACTCAACCAGACGCTCGAGTCCGACAAAAACTTGTGGACGGCTGAATATCGTTTTCGCAGAACGGACGGCACCTATGCGTATGTCATCGACCATGGCTATGTACTTCGAAACTATGCCGGCACACCCTACCGGATGATCGGGGCAAAAACCGACATTTCCGACCGCCGACAAGCCGAAACCATGCATGCCGTTCAACTGGCTGTCGGCTTGGCTCTGGAAGAATCCGTGTCGTTGAATGAGGCCGTGCCGAAAATTCTGCGCGCGATGTGCGAACTTCAAGGCTGGACGTTGGGCGCGCTGTGGCTCGTCGATACTCGACACGCCGTCTTGCGCTGCAATGCACTCTGGCACCCCTCAGGCCAACAGACCGAGACCTTCGCCCAGGTCTATCGCACCTTGTTCCTGCGGCAAGACTTGGGAATGGCCGGACGGGCGTGGAAAACGGACGCCCCGGCATTCTGCTCTGATATTTTGAATGAGGCCGACTTCCCCGCTCACGACGCGGCGCGAGATGCGGGCCTTCATGGAGCCATCGCGTTCCCGATCCATGCCGGCAAAGAGATCCTTGGCATCATGGAGTTTTTTACGGTCGACGTGCTCCACCCTGCCGTGTCCCGCCTGGAGCGCATAGCCGAACTGGGGGCCATGATCAGCCAATTCTTGGACCGAAAAGATCTGGAGCGCCAATTGCGGCAGGCCCAGAAAATGGAAGCCCTGGGTCGTATGGCGGGAGGCGTGGCGCACGACTTCAACAATCTGCTCACCATCATCAATAGTTGGGCCGAGCTTTTGATGGACGAGCCTGGCCTGACCTCACGGGCACAACGGGGCATGGCACAAATCAGAGAAGCCGGCAACAAGGCCACCGGACTCACTCGCCAATTGCTGGCCTTCACGCGCCATCAAGTCGTAGAACGGCAGTCCCTGAACCTCAACGATCGCGTCAGCGATATCGTCGAACTCATGAAGCGGGTCATCGGCGAAGACATTCATCTCGTCTTGACCCTGGATCCAACGTTGGGACGAATCAAAGCGGATCCTGGTCAGATTGAACAAGTCGTGATGAATCTGGTCGTCAATGCCCGGGATGCCATGCCCCATGGCGGCCGGCTTGAATTGGAAACCGGGGAAGTGATGATCTCCCACTCCGATCCATTTTGGCCCGACCCTCTGCCTCCCGGTCCATACGTCACCCTGGCCGTTCGTGATACGGGATGCGGCATGAGCGCAGAAACCCTGGCCCATGTCTTCGAACCATTCTTTACGACGAAGGAATTAGGCAAAGGGACGGGCCTCGGACTTTCGACGGTCTACGGGATCGTCCGACAGAGCAGCGGCACCGTGGGAATCACCAGCGAGGTAGGAAAAGGCACCAGCTTCACGATTTATCTGCCGCGCCTGGAGGAAGACGCCGACGCACCTCGCGTAGTGACACAGCCCAAGGTCACGAGCGAACAGTCGGAAACCATTCTGCTGGTGGAAGACAACGATATGGTGAGAGGGTTGGCCCATACCGTGCTCGTCGCCCAACACTATCATGTCTTGGCCGCCCGGTCCGGAGAGGAAGCGCTGGAAATGGTGCGCCGGCAGGGACGCCACATCGCCCTGCTGGTGACAGATATGGTGATGCCGGGCATGGGAGGCGCCCAGCTGGCTCACGAACTGCAGATCCTTCAACCGGATATCAAAGTCATCCTCACGTCCGGCTATTCAGGGCGCGATGAAACACTCTTGAAAACGTTCGATACCCAGGTGGCCTTTTTGCCGAAACCGTACACGCCCGAGTCGCTGACGAAAGCCGTGGCCGCGGCGTTGGAATCACAGACTTGGCAGGGGAGCTGCAAGGATACGTCGCACTCAACCTGAAGCGCGTTCGAACAGCATGAAGCGCGAGGAGGAGAGCGCCCGAGAGACGGCCTATCGTCCGTCACCGCCGACTGCGGTCGGGGTTGATTCTTCCTGAGCGGGAACCGCTGGCGCAGCCAGTATCGGACGGGCCGCGGCGGGATTCTGAGGAAAGGGTAATTCGAGGAGCGCATAGGGGTTCACCCGAGCGCCGTTCACTTTCATCCCCCAGTGGAGATGGGGGCCGGTCGCTCTCCCTGTCGCGCCGACCTTCCCGATCACTTGACCGGCCTTGACCAGATCACCTTCGTTGACCAGCGCCTCCGACAAGTGAAAGTACATCGAGTAGAGACCGAGGCCATGATCGACAAATATGCCTCGACCCGAAAAAATATGATCGACGACGAGCCGGACGACCCCGTCATTGCTGGCCATGACGTCGGTCCCCATCGGCGCGCCGATATCCTCCCCGTTGTGCGGATTCCTGGGTTGCCCGTTCATAATCCGGACACTGCCGAAAATCCCGGTCCGCTTCCCGTGAACGGGCTCGATGAACCCCGCCTGCCAGAGTCGCATCGCGGACTCTTCCGCTAAAGCCTTGCGAACCTGTTCTTGCTCGGCCTTCCAGCGCGCGGTCGCTTTCTCATCGAGATCGACTTTATCTTTGGGCAATTTCAGATGCTCGACGGCAAACTTTTCTTTCACGACGAGCACCTGATAGGAAAAATGTCTGGTCTGCTCGCCGAGTTGCGCATCGACCGTCAGCTCGTGCGTGCCTGGTTCATCCTGCAAATCGATGCCGAGCAATCCGATATAGCCCGTTCCACCGACGGCGGGATTCGGGAACAGCGTCACGGTGCGCCCCAGGAACTTTCCTTTGACGCTGGCGGCTTCCTTGAGTTCCGGGACGGTCACCACGACGACCTGTCCCTGCTTGCCGCTGAATTGCCCATCTCCCCCGCGAGGAACGGGTCCCGTATTGGGGAAAAGCTCAACAGGAAACACGCTGGCGAGCAGCACGACTGAGATGATGAGAAAGCGATCGAGAAACGACATGGTCTTGGCTCGATTCACTCCATCGACCAGCCTCATCGGTACAATCGCGCACCGGAGACCTGTGACAATAATTCTTCAACCCGCCGGTTGACTGCGCTGAACGGGTCCATGCAGAGAATCGTCTCTTCCCAATAGCCGTTCAGTTTGAGATAGGTCCAGTCCACCGTGTACGACCGGTTCTTGGCGCGCGCGAACCGGATGAAATCGCCGCGGACTTTGGCCCTGGTGGTTTGGGGCGGCACCGACATGGCCCGTTGCACCGCTTCTTCCTCCACGATCCGGGCGGCCATGCCGCGATTCTCCATTAAATAATACAGCCCGCGCGTCCGTTTCACGTCATGAAATTGCAAATCCAGCAGAAATACCCGAGGATCATCCCACCCGCAGTCTTTTTTGTCCGTGTACGATTGGATGAGATGCTTTTTCATCACCCAATCAACCTCGTGCACGAGCTGCATCGGATCCTCTTCGAGACGATCCAGCACCGATATCCACTTATCCAGCACGTCGTCCAGGATCGGATCATGATCCTGCGCGGCCAGAAATTCCGTGGCGCGCTTGACGTAAACGCGCTGGATTTCGATCGCGGTCATCTGCCGCCCGTCATCCAGCTTCACCTTCTTGCTCAACGTGGGATCGCGGGAGATTTCGCGGATGGCTTTGACGGGATCCTCGAGCTCCATGCCGGTCACGGCGAATCCCGATTCGATCATGGATAAGACCAATGTGGCGGTGCCCACCTTCAGATAGGTGGCATATTCCGACATATTGGAATCCCCCACGATGATGTGGAGCCGTCGATATTTCTCCGCATCGGCATGGGGCTCATCCCGCGTATTGATGATGCTGCGCGAGGAAGTCGTCGAGGAGGATGTCTTTTCGTGGATGTGCTGCGCGCGTTGGGAAATGAAGTACTGCGGCTTGCCGGAGACCTTCAACACCTTGCCCGCGCCGGAATAGATCTGCCGGGTCACAAAAAATGGGATGAGCTGCTCGGTCACCTTCCAAAAATCCACGTCCCGGCGCATGAGGTAATTTTCATGGCACCCATAGGTGTTCCCCAGCGAATCGGTATTGTTCTTAAAAATATAGATTTCGCCGGAGAGCCCCTCTTCCCGCAATCGCTCCTCGGCCGCCGGCAAACAGGCTTCCAACAACCGCTCGCCGGCCTTATCGTGAATCACCAGGTCGAGAATGTTGTCGCATTCAGGCGTCGAATATTCGGGATGGCAGCCGGTATCCTGATAGAATCGCGCGCCGTTGACCAGAAACGCGTTCGACGGCCAGCTGTTCGGAATCAGCCCTTCGAAGATATAGCCCAGCACCTTCTCCATCGGGAGATAGACTTTCCCGTTGGGAGAAAAAATCAGACCATACTCGTTTTCAAGACCGAAAATTCGTTGTTGCATGGAGACGCCTGTTCTCGGTACGACTCCTGTCAGGATACACCCTGGCGCGGGTGGCTTCAACAAACTCCGGTAAGCATTCGTCGCCCTCACGCGGGCGGAAAACGCCCCGACCGATCACCGGCTGCACTGAAGACGAACCTCTATCCAGGAGTGTTACGTGAACAGGAGGGAGATATCGGCGCTGGTCAATCGTCGGAACTTGCGCCCCTGGCGATTCCTATCTAAGACGGCGACTTCGAGGTTTTCGGAAGGAATTTTCTGTGTAGCGACCTGCTCAAGAGCGGAGAGACACCGTCGGAGCCCGTCTTTCAGCGTCGGCGGCTGCGGCGTCGCATGTTCGCGCAAATATTGCTGCACGGCTTCCGATCGCCCGCCGATTACCGCAAAACTCTTTTCATCCGCAATGCTGCCGTCGAACGAGATACGAAAGATTTCGTTGGCCTGGCCGTTGACCCCGACCTGCACCACAAGGATTTCCACCTCCAGCGGCTTCACATCGGTGCTGAAAGCCGTTCCCAAGCTTTGTGAATAGGCGTTGGAGAGGGTCCGAGCACTCACATCCTCCCGGCTGTACATGTAGCCGGTCAGATCGGCGTGGCGTATGCCCGCCTTACGGAGATGTTCGAATTCGCTATATTTGCCGGCCCCGGCAAACGCGATGCGATCATACACTTCGGAGACTTTGTGCAGAGAAGAACTGGGATTGTCGGCCGCCAGCACAATCCCATCCACATACTCCAAGGCAATAATCGACCGTCCCTTGGCAATGCCTTTTTTGGCATACTCCGCCTTATCCTGCATCATCTGTTCAGGCGAGACGTAGTAGGGCAACGGCATCGATTACGATCTCCTTCGTTCTGCAATCATGGTTTCGTACAGGGCACGGACGCGCGATTCCGGCACATCGGTAATACCGGCATCGCTGACAATCTTCGCCGTCGGATAGATACCTCGGACCAGATCCGGTCCTCCCGTTCCGACATCTTCATCCGCCGCATTGTACAACGCCAGCAGTCCGACGCGGAGCGCGGCTTCTTCGTCGAGCCCAAGCCGGTAATGTTCCCGCATGGTATTGCGCGCGTCTTTGCCGCCCGAGCCGATGGAATGGTGATCGGACTCTTCGTAACGACCGCCCGTAATGTCATACTTAAAAATACGACCTTCCTTTCGCTTCAGATCGTATCCGACATAGAGCGGCATCACGACCAACCCCTGAAACACCATCGGCAGATTAGCCTTGACCATTTGTCCTAGCTTGTTGGCCTTGCCCTCGCACGACAGCTGGACCCCTTCCAGCTTTTCATAATGTTCCAGCTCGGTTTGAAAAAGCTTGGCCATTTCAATACAAGGCCCGGCCGCGCCGGCAATGGCCATGGCGGAATACTCATCGATGCGGAACACTTTTTCAATCCGCCGATCGGCGATCTGAAACCCTTCCGTCGCGCGTCGGTCGCCCGCAATGATCGCTCCATCTCGATATTTCAACGCCAGAACCGTCGTTCCATGCGGCACCGGGAAAGTACCCGGCCGGCCGAGGTCTACCGGAACCCCTGCGCGCTGCATCGTGATATCGTATAAGCTTGGTCGTAACTCGGGGTGGTGCTGGGTAAGGAAATCGAAGAAGCTGGACCCGTCGTGATGTGGCAGAAAGGACATAGGGTTCATGCAGTCGTCACAGTCAGGTTGACAGTTTTTCGAGCAGCGCAGCCGCGGTTTCCGCATGGGCCAGAAGCTCCCCCGTCAACGCTTCAGTGCCGCGCAAGGGGTCCATGAGCGGAATCCGCTTGATCTTGTTCTGCCCGACATCAAAGAGCACAGACGTCCAGCTCACCCCGTAGACGGCATTCGGGTATTTCTTGACACACTGGCCTCGGAAATAGGCTCGTGTTCCGACCGGCGGGTTCATCTCCGCCCGCGCAATCTCATGGTCCAACACGACCCGTTCGATCATATGACTGCGCTCGAGGGTGTAATACAATCCCCGTTCCGGACGGACATCATGATATTGCAAATCCATGAGTCGCACCCGCGGATCATCCCACCCGCAGGACTTGCGGTCCATGTAGGACTCAATCAAATACCGCTTGGCCACCCAGTCCAATTCCCGCACCAACGAGCGCGGATCCCGTTCCAAGCGGTCGAGCACATCCTCCCAGCGCACTAGGATATCTTTCGTGACTTGATTCAGCTCATGGCAGGCATAGTAACTCTGCGCGGCCTTGAGATAGGCCCGCTGCACCGCAATCGCGGTCGATGCGGTTCCGTCGGTCAGCTTCAGGCTCTCCTTCACCAGCACATCCCGGGACACCTGCTTGATCGCGCTCACCGGGTCGGCGAGACTGATCCGAGGAAGATCCGCTCCTGCCTCAAGCAAATCCAGCACAATCGACAGCGTACCGACTTTGAGATAGGTGGCTAACTCCGCCATATTGGCGTCCCCGACGATGACGTGAAGGCGCCGGTATTTGACCGCATCGGAATGCGGCTCATCTCGGGTATTGATGATCGGTCGCCGAACCATAGTATTGAGATCGACGAGGGTTTCGAAGAAATCAGCCCGCTGCGAGATCTGATAGTCGACGGAAGGAGTCTGGTTCTCGGCGCCGACCTTGCCCGACCCGGCATAAATGGGCCGTGTCACCAGAAACGGGGTGAGCACCTGCGTGATGCGATCGAAGGATACGGTTCGCGAGACGAGATAGTCCTCGTGATAACCGTAACTGTTACCCTTCCCGTCCGAGTTATTTTTGTAGAGCACGAATTGATCGCGGCCGCGCGCCTCCGTAATTCCGGCAAGGGCCTGCGCAATGATGCGCTCACCGACCCGCTCAAACGCCACGACTTCCCTGGCATTGGTGCATTCAGGAGTGGAATATTCCGGGTGCGCGCCGTCGACATACAATCGGCCGCCATTGGCCAGCACCTTATTGAGTTGCCGATTGTAGTCCGGCCCCGGCCGCTCGCGTTCTCCATCGACCTCGAACCCGCGAGCATCCAGCAGGGGGTTTTCATTTTCGTAATCCCACACCGCCTGTGGCGCGGGAAGATTCGGATAATACCCGATCACGTGAATGGAGTTCGCCACCGGATCGGCTGCGTTCGGATCCCGGCTGGCAATACCGAATTCAGTCTCCGTGCCGATGACACGGGACAAGCTGTGCGAATGGGTTTCGTTCATGGAATATCGCGCGCCTACAGGTAGTGGCCCGTGCTGACTGTTTCGATTTGGCGCGCCTCCGACGGCCCGCCGCTGATGGTCCGAAGATGGACGATCTTCTCGCCTTTTTTCCCGGCGACCTTGGCCCAATCGTCCGGGTTGGTCGTGTTCGGCAAATCTTCGTGCTCTTTGAACTCTTCGCGAATCGCCCGGATCAGGTCATCGGCCCGCAGACCGCTTCCCTCTTGAGCAATCGCGCGTTTGACGGCAAATTTTTTGGCTCGCGAGACGATACCCTCGATCAGGGCGCCGCTGGCAAAGTCCTTAAAGTACAACACTTCTTTTTCGCCGTTCGCATAAGTGACCTCAATAAATTTGTTTTCGTCAGTCGTGGCATACATGGCGTCGACTGTGAGATTCATCAGGGAATCGACGAGCGCGCGAGCATCCCCGCCGTGCCGCGCCAGGTCTTCCTCCGCGAAGGGAAGATCTGTCGAGACGTACTTGGAGAAAATATCCCGGGCCGCCGTCGCATCGGGCCGGCCGACCTTCACCTTCACATCCAGCCTGCCCGCGCGCAGCACCGCGGGGTCGATCAAGTCTTGGCGATTACTGGCCCCGATGACGATGACATTGGTGAGCCGTTCGACGCCATCGATCTCGGACAAAAACTGCGGCACGATGGTCGACTCGATATCCGACGAAATGCCGGTGCCGCGTGTGCGGAACAGCGCGTCCATCTCGTCGAAAAATACAATCACCGGGTGTCCGTCGTCGGCCCGTTCTTTGGCCTTCTTGAACACTTCGCGCACCTGCCGCTCCGACTCACCGACGTACTTGTTGAGCAGCTCAGGTCCCTTCACGTGGAGAAAATAGCTGCGCAGCTGCCGGTCTTTTAAATGCCCCAGCTTCTTGGCAATAGAACTGGCCACGGCTTTCGCGATCAACGTCTTCCCGCAACCAGGCGGGCCGTACAGCAACACTCCTTTCGGCGCGCTCAACTTATAGTTGGAGAAGATATGCGGGTACAGGAATGGGAGCTCTACCGCATCGCGTACCTGTTCAATTTCTCGCTGAAGTCCGCCGATGTGTTCGTAGTCCACATCCGGCACTTCTTCCAGCACCAGTTCTTCGGCCTCCGACTTCGGCAATTTTTCGATGACGCAGCCCGACCGTGGATCATACAGGAGGTGGTCTCCCACACTCAGCCGCTCGCTGATCAAGGGTTCGCCGAGTTCGGCGACTTTCTCTTCGTCGAAATGCAAGGTGACCAACGCGCGGTTCCCCTCCAGGACATCCTTCAAGCGGACCACTTCACCCTGTACGTCAAACCCGCGTACCGCAATGACATTCAAGGCTTCATTGAGAATGACTTCCTGCCCCTTGCGCAATTCTTTTGCTTTAATGGAAGGATGAAGGCTGACCTTCATCTTGCGCCCGGAGACATAGACATTCCCGGTCCCATCGGTATCCAGGCTGGAAAAGATGCCGTACGTCGAGGGCGGAGCCGTCAGCTTCTCAACTTCGGCTCGCAATGTTTCGATTTGGGATTTGGCTTCTTGGAGGGTGGCGACGAGCTTTTCGTTTTGCTTCGTCGTCTGCTCAAGTTGGTAGCGTGACTGGTAGAGCCGCCGAATCTCCTCCTCCATGGACTGGATTTGGGTGCGAAGTTTTTCCACTTCACGGGCATGTTCGTCGTTCTTGTGCGTCACGACTCCATCTCCGTCAGAAAGTGACCGAGTCAGGCGCTTGACGGAATCACGGAAGGACCGGAGTCGGCCTGAACTCCCTTTTGATTCGGCCATCGCCCCACTCGCCGGATTGATGAAAACCCTTGTCCATGACGGTCATCAACACTGTTTCGGATTCTATCATCCGCATATAGGGTGGTCAACTGCAGGAGGAGCGGCGTCGAGGCACCGACTGCATACGCGGTGAACATCACGCGTGTGAGTCCAGCGTCACGACTCCATCTCGATCGCAGCAAGCAAGTCTTCGGTCGCCTGCTCGACATTCGCCGCGCTTAAGATCGATGATACCACGGCCACGCCGAACGCCCCCGCTTCTCGTGCCTCGCGCGCGCGCGTGACCGTGATCCCGCCGATGGCAAAGATCGGCATACGCACCTTCTGCGCCGCCTGCTCGAGCATACGTAATCCAATCGGCGGTCCGTATGCCCGCTTCGACGGCGTGTCGTAGATGGGGCCCAGCACCACGAAGTCGGCGCCTTGCTGTTCAGCCGCCATCACACCGTCGAGGGAGTGCACGGAGAGTCCCAGCCGTTGCGACGGCCATAGCAACCCTCGCACGACTCCCGCGGGAAGGCTGCTTTCTCGCAAATGGACGCCTTGGCTGCGTAAGGCCATCGCCACATCTACACGATCGTTGATGAACAACCGCGCATCCGGCCACTCACGCTGAAATTCCATGGCCAATGCATGGAGTTCGCGAGCCGGTAGATCACGCTCGCGGAGCTGAACTGCGCGCACTCCCGCACGAACGGCTCGCGCCAATACCGATAAGAGCGGACGCCCGGCGGTTTGATGACGATCAGTGACGAGGTACAGACGAAAATCGACAGCGGGCATCAGGGGGAAGTTGTGAGTGTTGAGTTACGAATGCTGAAACGGCTCATTACGTCGAATCTGGAACTCTGGCCTCAAAAATCATGGCTCAACTCTACTTAGAGCATGCCTTCGATGGGGCTGCTGGCGGTCGCGTAGAGTTTGCGCGGAATACGCCCGGCCTTGTAAGCCAGTCGGCCGGCCCACACGCCATATTTCATCGCTTCCGCCATGGCAATCGGGTCCTGAGCGCCGGCAATGGCGGTATTCATCAAGACGGCATCCGCGCCATATTCCATCGCGAGTGCTGCATCCGAAGCCGTTCCCACCCCGGCATCAACGATGATCGGCACCTTGACCGTTTCCATGATGATCTTGAGATTGTATGGATTGCGAATGCCGAGACCGGAGCCAATCGGAGCAGCCAGCGGCATCACCGCAGGGCATCCAATATCCACCAGTTTCTTGGCGACAATCGGATCATCATTCGTGTAGGGCAACACGATAAATCCTTCCTTGAGGAGAATCTTCGCCGCTTCGATCAATCCCGCCGTATCGGGAAAGAGGGTTCTCTCGTCGCCGATGACTTCCAGCTTGACCAGATCGGAGACGCCGGCCGCGCGCGCCAACCGGGCATATCGCACCGCATCCTCCACGGTGTAACACCCGGCCGTATTCGGCAGAATGATATATTTTTTCGGATCGAGATAGTCGAGGAGGTTTTCTTTGGAACGATCTGTAATGTTTACGCGGCGCACCGCGACGGTGACTACATCGGCGCCGGACGCGTCGATTGCTTTTTTGGTCTCCGTAAAATCTTTATATTTCCCGGTCCCGACCCACAGGCGCGATTGAAATTCCCTGCCGGCGATCACCAACCGATCATTCATCGTATCCATTCCTTATTCCGCTCCGCCGCCAATGAAGCTCAATATTTCCACCCGATCCCCTTCGCAGAGACCGCGAGTGTCGAAATCCTTGCGGTCCAGTATCTCCAGGTTCAGTTCGACAGCCACCCGGTCAGCACGAATGTCCAACTCGCGCAGCAAAGCCGCGACCGTATGCCCATCACTGATTCCGCGAGATTCCCCATTGACCTGGATCGTCACAACTGCTCCTGAATGTGTCGAATCATCCTATGAAACAGGAAAACCGCTTGTCAACCAATGCCGGAGGGGTCTTGCCGTTTGACCGGCATTCCCTCCACAATGGGCCATCATACTCGACGCCGCTCGCCACTCATGGATGACCGTCTCACTCAACTCGCCCAGATCTTTCGCGCCATGGCGAACCTGCTGGCGGCTCAACGGGCCAACCCCTACCGCGTGCGTGCCTACCGAAAGGCGGCTGAGGTCATCCTGACGATTACCGGAGACCTCACTGACCTGGCGGTACGTCGTCAGCTGCAAGAAATTCCTGGGATTGGCAAGGACTTGGCCGGAAAAATCGAGGAGTTTCTCGCGACGGGAACGATTCGCGCCTACGACGAACTCAGGACTCCGTTGCCGAAGGAAGTCGCCGGATGGGCCTCGTTGCCGGGCCTCTCTGACGCGCTGGTGAGTTATCTTTACTTTCGGTTGAACATTCGCACGCTGGTGGATTTGGAATCCCTGGTTGCGTCCCACCTCTTGAGGACGCAACCAGGATTTTCAGGATCGGAAGATGACCTGCTGGCAGCAATCCGCAGGCAGCATGACTCCGCCGCTGTTACGCCGCCGGTCGAAGCTCCTTGAAGATCTTCCAGGTTTTCAGCAGTTCAACGGCCTTTTGCAACTGAACATCGTCCTCTACGGAGATATCCCCGCCCGCGTCGCCCAACGACACCGCGCCGTTCTTATGCGCAGATTCATCAGCCGCTTTGGGAGATGTTTGCTCTTTGCCGGCGGCGGGGGCTTTCGCCGACTTCGGTTCGGCCTCCTTCGCGTCTTTGTCGCCCACTTTGGCAACGGTCTGCGCCTGCAGTTTCACGACGATATCCGGGGTGATTCCGGTCGATTGAATCGATCGCCCCTTGGGGGTGTAGTACTTGGCCGTGGTCAGACGGAGCCCTGAGCCATCGCCCAGCGGCAGAATCGTCTGCACAGACCCCTTGCCGAAGGAGGTGGTTCCGACGATGACCGCGCGGCCCCAATCCTGCAAGGCCCCGGCAACAATCTCGGATGCGCTGGCCGAGCCTTCATTGACGAGGATGATCATCGGGGAATCTTCCAACGTCTCCTTGGTCTTGGAGAACCACTCGTCTTTCTTCCCCTCGCGTCCTTTCGTGTACACGATCAATTTCCCGTTCCCGACAAACTGCTCCGATACATCGACCGCCGCCGTCAACAACCCACCGGGGTTGTTCCGCAAGTCGAGAATGGTCCCCTGGACCTTCTGTTCCTTGAATTGCTTCAACGCTCGCCCGAGATCTCTTCCCGTGGCTTCCTGGAACTGGGTCAATCGCACGTATCCGATCGTATTGTCGAGGACCTTGAACTTGACGCTTTCAATCTTGATGGTATCTCGGACCAGCGAAAAGGCGAGAGGGTCCGCGGTGCCGTCCCGCTGAATGGTCAGATTCACTTTGGTGCCCTTCGGACCGCGCATCTTCTGCACCGCATCCATCAGCGTCAGGTCTTTGGTGGGTTCGTCGTTCACCTTGGTAATGAAATCACCGGCCTTGATTCCAGCCCTGTGCGCCGGAGTGCCTTCGATCGGCGAGATCACCGCCAATCGATTTTCTTTCACACCGATCTGAATTCCGACGCCGCCGAATTCGCCCTTCGTCTCGACTTGCATCTCCTTGTACATTTCGGGCGTCATATAGGCGGAGTGAGGATCCAGCGTCGACAACATGCCCCGAATCGCCCCTTGCACGAGGTCTTTCACCTTGGTGTCGTCGACATAGTGTTTTTGCACTTGAGTCAACACTTCGGAAAAGGTGCGCAGCTCTTCATAGGTTTCAGACGCGTGACCGGTCCGCTCCAAACCCTTTTCCAGCACGATCCCGACCCCCAGAGCTACCGTCACCATCAGCAAAAGATATAACCACCGCCGGCTGCGCCGCTGTTCCATACGTGGGTTCCTTCCTTCCCGAGGCCTACCGCTTTGACAGCCACACCAGGGGATCCACCGGTTCCGCCCCTTCGCGCAGCTCAAAATACAGCGTATTTTCACCTGTCATGCCGGTGTCGCCCGTTTCCCCGATCGCATTCCCGGCCTCAATACGGGCGCCCACCGACGTCAAGATTTTTGATGCGTGGGCGTAGAGTGAAAACACCCCGTTGGCATGATCCATGATTATAACGAGTCCATAGCCTTTCAACCAGTCCGCATACACAACCTGACCGGCAAGCACCGATCGTATAATACTCCCTTCTGCCGCGCGAATCTCAATCCCTTTTCGTTGAATATACGTGTTGAAGGTGGGATGCTTCTGCCGGCCAAAATAGGAGACCACCTGCCCGTCTGTCGGCCACAAGAGCGTCCCTCGTAATGCCCGGAGCCCTGCCCCGGCGGATGGAGGACGGTTTGCCAAGGCGGCCCGACGCCTGGTCTCAAGCTCTTTCAATAAGCTATCAACTCGGCTCGCGGAGCGCTCCAGCTCCTCGACCGCGCGATCATGGGACTCCTTTTCCTGCGTGATTTTCGCAAGATAGACGCGTTTCTGCTTCTTGAGCCCCTGAATTTGAGCCAGCTTTTCCTCTGTACTGATCTTATAGGCCAGAATGCCCTGGCGCGCTTCCTCTCGGCTCCGTTCCACCTCGGCGATTCGCTCGGCATCTCTCCGATAGCTCTCCATGATCTCATATTCCCGTTGCGTCACGGCGGAGAGATACCGGAAGCGGCGCTGAAAGTCGCCGGCTGAACTGGCGGCGAGGAGGGTCTTCAGTTGCCAAAACCGCCCCTCGACATACTGGACCCGCAACCGGGCAGCAATGGCATCCTGCCGTTCGTCGATACGTTCGGACAAACGGCTGAGCTGCACGCTCATCTGCTCGATTTCCACATCCTTTTTTTTCAGCTTTCTGACGGTATCCTGGTGTTCCTGCCGATAACGCACCAGACGTTCGTCCAACGATTGCAATCCCTGCAGTATCGACTCGCGTTTCTTTTCAGCCTCATCTGCCTTTTTACGCTTTTCGACGATGGTTCCGCGCAATTTTTCCAGCGTTTTCTTTTCCTGCTCGATCTTGTCGGCATAGGAATCTTTACGCTCGGCCTGTGCCGGCATTGGGCTCATCGACAACGCCATGCAGACACTCCATACTGCACATCCCCACTGAATCCGTCTCATGCCCGGCCCTCGCCAAAACGCAACAGCGAGAGAAAACTGCCGGCGCATCCCAGAAAGAGTCCCACCAGCATGAGCACCAGACACATCTCGAAGGGGAAAAAGGTCAGCAGCGCATCGACGCCCAGAAATCGCGTGGCGGAATGAATTTGATGCCGGAACAATTCGAATCCGCTTTTTAAGATCACCAGGGAAAGGGCGCTTCCGCACAGACCCAATGCGGCGCCTTCCAGCAAATACGGCACGCGGATGAATGTGGTGCTCGCCCCGATCAATCCCAGAATTTCGATTTCCTCGCGCCGGGAATAGAGGGCCAGGCGAATCGTATTCGCGATGATCGTCACCGAGGCGGCCGACAAGATCACGCCGACAATAATAGCCGCCACTTCAATGTATCGGACAATGCCCGCCAAGGCCTCCACCCATTCCTGGTTGTACTGCACCTGACTGACGCCGGGAATCAGTTGTGTCCGATTGGCCCAGCGCCGCATGGCGTCGGATGAGCGAGACTCCGCGGCCAACGTGACAACGAACGAGGCCGGAAGCGGATTTTGCCCGAGCCCCTGCAGCAGACGCGACTCCGATGGAAATTGGACCTGAAAATCAGCGAGCGCCCGCTCCTTGGAGACAAAGGTCAACGAGGCGATCGCGCGATCACTTTTTAATTGTTGCTCGATTTCGTTTCGTGCCTGCTCGGTCAGATCATCCTGCAGATACACCATGACCTGAATATCCTGTTCCAGTGAGGCGGCCATGGTCTTCAAATTCACGTAGAGCAGCAGAAACACGCCGACACAGGCGAAGGTAAAGGCGGTCGTCGCCACCGCAACTAGGGTGGTGGTGCGATTGGTCAAGACATTGGCGACAGCCTCTCGCAAAAGATAGAGAAGGCGTCTCACGATGTCCCCTGCTCCCGGGACACTACTTTTCCATGAGCCAAGGTGATCACCCGTCGATTGACCTGTGCCAGGACATTGGGATCATGCGTCGCGACGATGATGGTTGTTCCCCGTGCATTGATCGCTTTGAACAACTCGATAATTTCGCTCGTTAAATCAGGGTCTAAATTCCCGGTTGGTTCATCGGCCAGCAGCATGATCGGCCCATTGACGATCGCGCGGGCAATGCAGATGCGCTGCTGCTCGCCCGTCGATAGACCGGGTGGGAACAGATCTTTTTTATGGTCCAGGCCGACGGCACGCAGCGCCTCCGCGACCTTTCGCCGGATTTCTGTTGTGGCCGCACCCTGTACCAACAAAGGCAGCGAGACATTCTCGAACACGGTTTTCTTCGGCAGGAGCCGGAAGTCCTGCAGAACGATGCCCACCTTACGACGCAGCACGGGGATTTCTGAGGCACGCAGTTTCGACAGGCTACGCCCTTGCACGAGAATCTGGCCTTCCTCCGGGCGTTCCGCGCCGATCAACAACTTGAGCAGCGTCGATTTTCCCGCTCCACTGGGCCCCATCAAGAGCACGAATTCGCCCTTCTCGATTTCAAGCGTGACATCGGAAAGGGCCGGGCGGCGGTCGTAGTATTTTGAGACGTGAAAAAGTTGAATCATGAATGGTGACAACGGTAGCGGTCAAAACGCAGCACGACGTGGGCCCTTTCCGCATGGCATGGCACGACAGTGGCCCGGTACAACACCTCAGAAACTCGACAGCATCCTACCATCGCAGATCATCCCCTGCGACGTCGAATGCATTCGCAATATGTTGCACCCTTGCGCCACTTCCGGCGTCGTCTTGAATCAACACGACGTCGAACCGGCACGCACGGTCGTGCAGACGGTGCTGGGCGAGATATTGAGAAGCCAGTTGAATGAGCTTGGCGCGTTTGCGCGCATCCACGGCTTCGATCGCACCGCCATAGGCCCCTGACCGCCGACGTTTGACTTCGACAAACACCAGAGTGCCCCCGTCGTCCGCGATCAAATCCAGCTCGCCCAATGGGGAGCGCACATTGCGGCCCAGGATTCGAAACCCCTGTCGGCGAAGATAGGCTTCGGCTTGCCCTTCCCCTTCATCTCCGAGCAGGCGGCGTCGATCACGCATCAGTCGAGCAGGCTCTCACTTTCATCGCATAGCGAAAGGTCTACTGCCGCATCTTCCGCATAGCAATGTTGTACAGGCGCGAAACTTCGGCGATGAATCGCACAGGGCCCATGCTCGCGAAGCAACCGCAGATGCTCCGGCGTTCCATAGCCTTTATGCTCTGCAAAATTGTATTGGGGATACCACCGGTGATATTCGACCATCAGCCGGTCGCGCGTCACCTTGGCAACAATCGATGCCGCCGCAATGGAGCAGGACAGCCCGTCGCCTTTAATGATGGGACGCTGAGGGATTGAGAGGCCGGAAAGGGTGACCGCATCCAGGAGCAGAAAATCGGGTTGGATCGGAAGGGCCATTAATGCCCGACGCATCGCCAACAAAGAGGCTTGAAGAATGTTCAGGCGATCGATCTCCGCCTCCGTCGCAGCGCCGATGCCGACACCAGTCGCGCGGCGAACAATCTCACCAAAGAGCCGGACACGGTCTGCTTCGACGATCTGTTTGGAATCGTTGAGTCCCGCCAGGCGGCACCGTCTCGGCAGTAACACGGCCGCGGCGACTACAGGACCAGCGAGAGGCCCACGTCCGGCCTCATCCAAGCCGGCAATATGCCGGTACCCGCGCGACCGGGCCTCCACCTCAAATTCCTCGGTGGGTCCCCCTGTCGACGGGTTCAGACTACCAACCAAACGTGCGCCTCTGTCCTGAGCGTATACGACGAGCCGGATTAGGCCTTTGCCGCAGCGGCAGCTTCGACCTTCGCTGCAGTCTGCGCCTTGCTTTCGACTTTGAACTCGCGGTCTTCCACCTTGGCGAACTTGCCCTTCTTCGTCCGCAAATAATATAACTTGGCGCGACGAACTCGTCCCTGACGGACGACGTCAACCTTCGCCACACTCGGTGAATGGATCGGGAAGGTCCGTTCCACCCCTACGTTATACGACAGCTTTCGCACAGTGAAGGTTTCGCTATTTAGCGTCCCTTTTCTGGCAATGACCGTGCCTTCATACACCTGGATACGTTCCTTTTCACCCTCAACGACTTTCACATGAACACGAACGGTATCCCCGATCTCGAACTTGGGCGCCGTTTTTTTGGTTAAGGATCGTTGGATCCGCTCTAGCCGATTCATAATCTCTCTCCTCCTCTCAACGAACAGGTACCTGTACTAGACTCTCTTGCATCACTTCATTCAATAACCGTTGATCTTCCAATCCAAGCTCGCGATCACGTAAGAGATCCGGTCGCTTCAGATAGGTGTTCCGCAACGCTTCTTTGCGGCGCCACAAGCGAATCGCCTCGTGGTGCCCCGATACCAGCACCTCAGGAACCGCCATCCCGCGCACCTCCGCAGGCCTGGTGTAATGCGGATACTCCAACAACCCTTCAGTAAACGATTCCTCGGCCGCCGACGCCGCATCACCCAGCACACCGGGAACCAAACGGGCCGCGGCGTCGATCATGACCAGCGCCGCCAATTCCCCTCCGGTCAACACATAGTCGCCGACGGAGATCTGTTCAGGACACAACGCCACATTGACACGCTCATCCATGCCCTCATAATGCCCGCAGACAAATACCAGCACACGGTCATCCTTCGCCAGAGACTGCGCCAGTGCTTGCGTAAATGGCCGCCCCTGGGGAGACGGCATGATCACCCGCAAGGCCGTCTTGGGATGAGAGGCCTGATACCGGGCGCGCAGCGCATCGACGGCCCGGAGAACTGGTTCGGCTTTCATGACCATGCCTGCGCCCCCGCCATAGGGCACGTCATCGGCCGTCTTGTGCCGGTCGAACGTATAGTCCCGCAGATTCTGAACACAAACGTCCAGCAATCCCTTTTCTTGAGCGCGCTTGAGAATGCTCTGGCCAAGCACGGGGGCCACCATATCCGGAAACAATGTCAGAACGGCGCACCGCATGCTAGAGATCTCCGAACCCTTCGGGTAGCCGAACCGTCATCACCCGTTTCGCGACATCCACCGACAGCACGATTTGTTTTGCCGCAGGAATCAGCAATTCTTTTCCATCCTGCCGCACGACGAAGGCCTGATTATCAGACACGGCCAGAACTTCTTCCAGCTGGCCCAATACCGCTCCGCTTTCATCCTGGACAACCATCCCGATCAGGTCGCATTGATAGTACTGATCGGTCGGCAGCGCCGGCGAGTCTCCACGCGGAACCTGCAAAAGTCCACCGCGAAACTCGGCGACCTGCTCCGGCGTCGTGAACGCTTCGAACCCCACGATCAATGTCGGCCCACCGGACCGAACGTGCGTGACCCGAGTCACAAGACTCTTGCCGCTCGATGCTACAATCGTCACCTCGCGAAGCGCCTCGAATCGCCCTGGCACATCGCTGAGGGACCGCACGCGCGCTTCGCCTCGTACCCCGAAGGATCGCTCGATCCTTCCTATGGTCACAAGTTCTGCCTGATCGAGCGGCGTCATGAAATCCGCCTACTTTTTGCTCTTCTCGTCTTTTCCCAGATTTTCGGCCTTCGCACTTTTCTCAGTCTCGAATTCCTTCCAGACTCCGTGCCGCTTCAACAGCGTCCGCACGGTCGTCGTAGGCTGAGCGCCGTGCCGCAACCACGAGAGCACCCGTTCCGACTTCAACACCGGCACTGCCGGATTCTTCAGCGGATCGAAAATGCCGAGAATTTCCAAAAACCGGCCGTCGCGCGGCTTGCGTGAATCCGCTGCGATGACTCGATACATTGGTCGCTTATGTCGTCCCGTCCGTGCCAATCGTAAATGAACCGCCACTAGAACCTCCTACAATAATGAGCCCTCAGCCATAGCTGGGTCTGCTCGGTTAACACTCTCTTCTTCACCAGTGACTACGTATGCGATCTTACGCTGCTCCGTTCACATCCCTCGAAGCATTTGGGCCAACTGACGCCGGCCACCTGCTCCGCCCGACATGACCTTGGCAATTTTTCGAGCCTGCAAAAACTGCTTGATCAACCGGTTGACCTCTTGCACGCTCGTCCCGCTGCCGCGAGCAATTCGTTTTTTCCTGCTGCCGTTAATCAATGTGTGATCGCGCCGTTCACGACTGGTCATGGAATCAATCATGGCCGCGACCCGCTTCATTTCTTTTTCGGGCAACCCGCTGTTCGCGAGGTCTTTCAATTTCTGTCCGCCCGGCAACATACCCAGGATCTGCTCGAAAGATCCCAGCCGATTCATTTGCCCCAATTGAGAGCGGAAGTCTTCCAAGGTAAACGTGCTGCTCGTCAGTTTCTTTTGCGCGGCCTCCGCCTCTTCCCGTGAAAACGTCTCCTGCGCTTTTTCGATCAACGAAAGCACGTCGCCCATTCCGAGGATCCGCGAGGCCATCCGATCCGGGTGGAAGGGCTCCAAGGCGTCGAGCTTTTCCCCCATACCGAGAAATTTGATCGGCTTCCCGGTCACTGCCCGGATAGACAGGACCGCGCCGCCCCGGGCGTCACCTTCTACTTTCGTCAGGATCACGCCTGTGAGACCGACCTGCCGGTCGAACTGCCCGGCCATATTGACCGCATCTTGACCGGTCATTGCATCGGCAACCAGCAATACCTCGTGGGGAGTCACGGCCTCTTTGACCGCCACAAGCTCGGCCATCAATTCGTCATCGACATGCAACCGACCGCCGGTATCGAGAACCACGAGGTCGTAGCCTTGTTCCTGCGCACGCTCTACTCCGCGCTGGCAAATACGGACGACATCGGCGCGCGAGGCATCGAGTTGATCGAACCGATGCACATCGATCCCTAAGTCATGGCCGAGGCTCGCCAACTGATCGCCCGCGGCAGGGCGACGCGGGTCGGCCGCCACAAGCAACACGCGCTTGCCCTGGCTCTTGAACAAGCGAGCCAGTTTGCCGGAGGTTGTGGTTTTCCCGGCTCCCTGCAATCCGACCATCATGAGAATGGTCGGAGGCCTGGAGGCGAGACTGATGCCCGACCGCTCACCGCCCATCATGCCGCGGAGTTCGTCCCACACAACTTTGACGACCTGGTGCCCCGGCGTCAGGCTTTTCAGTACTTCCTGACCGATCGCTTTTTCACGCACGCGATCCAGGAAGTCCTTGACGACTTTGAAGTTCACGTCCGCTTCGAGCAACGCGAGACGGACTTCCTTCAAGGCTTCAGCAATATTGTCCTCGGTGAGCACACCTTGCCCACGAAGCTTCTTCAGGATCCGTTCAAATTTTTCGCTCAGCGCGTCAAGCACCAATCACCAAAGAAAAAGGCCATCGAAGCCGGGTTCGAGCCAGAGCTCCGATCGCCTCGAAAAACATCAAAAAAATAGCATCGGGCAGTCTATAGAAGGGCGGCGCGTGAAGTCAAGATATTCGGCATCTCGGTTGACGACGTCTTGAAGCCGTTTCGTCGCGCTTCCTTTCAGGCTCACTCGCCAACCCACGGCCGGCCAAGAAGCAGTCGCAACGTATTGCGGATGACCGAACAACAAGGAGACATTCCCACATTGGAACGGGAACGCAACAGGGCCTTCCTACTCAGGAACATGCGCCGCTGCCGTCATCTGGCATGCATTTTGTTGACATCATTTTACGCTTCCGATATGGTGCCTCAAGTCGGCACATACCGCCGACAGTGTGAACCAGGAGAAGCATCGGATGAGAAAATCGATCGGCGTGCTGCTGATCTTTATCCTGATCGGCGGAATGCTGGGCGGGATTTTCGGTGAAATTCTGCGCGTGATGGCCCCGAACGGCGCGATTCAAAACATCTTTGCCAGTAATTTCTCTCCCGGAATCAACCCGCCACTCACTGTCGATCTGGTTCTCCTCAAACTGACTTTCGGCTTCAGCATCAAGGTCAACCTGCTCAGCGTGTTGGGGATGTTCCTGGGGGCCTACCTCTACAAACAGATGTGAGTTGAGGGAATTTCCCACTATCTCGCCGTTATGCGGTTCGGCCGTTACTGCGTCAACTCCAGCGCTTTCAGCTTCAAGGACCTGATCCGGTTCCGCAACTCTGCCGCCCGTTCAAACTCCAACTTCTTGGCGGCGGCTTTCATCTCCACTTCCAGACGCCGGATCAGCGGCTCCGTATCCCCTGTTACCGCATAGTCCCCCAACGATTCCGCCGCCAGCTCCAGCTGACCGGGATTCGTTCCTCCCGACGCATAGTCGAGTGCGGGGATCAGTTTCTTGATGCTTTCCGGGGTAATGCCATTCGCGACATTGTACGCCTCCTGGATATGCCGCCGGCGCGCCGTTTCATCCATCGCGCTCCGCATCGAATCAGTCACCATGTCCCCATAAAAAATGACTCGGCCATCGAGATTTCTCGCCGCGCGGCCGGCGGTTTGAATCAGAGACCGATGCGACCGGAGAAAACCTTCTTTATCCGCATCCAGGATCGCCACTAATCCGACTTCCGGAAGATCCAGTCCCTCTCGCAAGAGATTAATACCAACCAGCACATCGAACACGCCGCATCGCAGATCGCGAATAATCTCTGCCCGCTCCAGCGTCTTGATGTCCGAGTGCAGATACCGCACCTTCACCCCGAGGTCGTGATAATACTCGGTGAGGTCTTCGGCCATGCGTTTGGTCAGGGTGGTTACCAGCACGCGATTGCCCTTCGCCGCTTCCGCCCGGACTTCCGCCAAAAGATTGTCCACCTGCCCCTTCGCCGGCCGCACATCGATAAGGGGATCCATTAAACCGGTCGGGCGAATGATCTGCTCGATGACCTCACCTTTGGCATGCTCCAGTTCATAAGGGCCGGGCGTCGCCGACACATAGATCACTTGTTTGAGCATCCGCTCGAACTCGGCAAACTTCAGCGGACGGTTGTCGACGGCGGAGGGCAGTCGGAAGCCATAGTCCACAAGCGTGCGTTTCCTGGAAAAGTCGCCTTCGTACATGCCCCCGATTTGCGGCACCGTCGCGTGCGATTCATCGATGATCAAGAGAAAGTCTTTGGGGAAATAATCCAGCAACGTCGGCGGGGGATCTCCCGGTGTGCGCCCGCTCAAGTGGCGCGAATAGTTTTCGATCCCGTGGCAATATCCCATGGCGCGGATCATCTCGAGATCGAACTTGGTCCGCTGCTCGATCCGTTGCGCCTCCAACAACTGACCGTTCTTTTTGAACGCCGCCACTCGCGCGTCCAATTCCTCCTCAATGCCTGTGATCGCCCGTTCATACCGGTCCGGCGCAATGAGATAGTGCGTGTTGGGGTAGATGGCGATCTTCGGCAACTTGCCCAGAGATTTGCCGGTCAGCGGATCGATCTCATGAATGGCATCGACCGTATCGCCGAACAGTTCGATGCGCACCGACTTGGCCTCTGATGAAGCCGGGAAAATCTCGATGACATCACCGCGCGCGCGAAATGTTCCACGGTGGAAATCCACGTCGTTGCGTGCATATTGAATATCGACCAGTTTCGCCAGAATCTTCTCGCGCCGCGTCTCCATCCCTTCTTCGAGATAGACCAACATGGCATGGTAGACCTCCGGCGACCCGAGCCCGTAGATGCAGGAGACTGACGAGACGATCAAGACATCGTTACGCTGCAACAATGAGGTCGTCGCCGCATGGCGCATCTGATCGATCGCGTCATTGATCGAGGCGTCCTTCGCAATATACGTGTCACTCTGCGGGATGTAGGCTTCCGGCTGGTAGTAATCGTAATAACTGATGAAATATTCGACGGCATTGTGCGGGAAAAACTGTTTAAATTCTTGGTAAAGCTGACCGGCGAGCGTCTTATTGTGGACAAGCACGAGCGTCGGCTTCTGCACCCGTTCAACGACATTCGCCATCGTGAAGGTCTTGCCGGAACCGGTCACGCCGAGTAGCGCTTGATGCTGCTTACCGGCCAAAATTCCGGACGTCAGCTTGTCAATCGCTTGGCCTTGGTCGCCGCAGGGTTTGAATGGAGCATCGAGCTTAAACGAAGGCATGATCATGCCATCTTAACATGCGCACCAACCAAATCGCTCTCTCGTGAAAGACCTATGACGTTCGCCGGCTTTATGATGTGAGTGGGCAGCACGATGCCATGATCTTTCCGGGCATGTCTCGAGACACGCCACCTCTGAAAACAAATCGCGCCGACATTGTTGAAGGGAGAGTCGAAGCACGCTGTGCCGCCGTGACGCTGATCGTCACGGCGAGTCGGAAGTATCTTACCGCGAGAGCCTACGGCCAGCCCGATAAGCCAGCCGGCTCACCATTCAGGTGAATAGCGACCGCTTAGGGAGTTTTCTTTTCAGGAACGTCGGCGGCATCGCCTTTCTCGACTTTGAGGATATTCACGTCGAAGGTGAGCGTCTTTCCCGCCAGTGGATGATTGAGATCGATCAGGACTTTCTTGTCATTCACTTCCAAGACTTTGACCAGGCGATTATCCGAGGCTTGCAAAATATCCCCGACCTTCACGTCTTTGGGAAGTTTATCCTTATCGATGCTTTGCCGCAGCTTATTGTTGTATGGGCCATACGCGTCTTGCGCCGTCACGTCGATGCGCCGCTTCTGTCCGGCCTTCATGCCATCGAGGGCCTTTTCGAGACCGGGAACGATTTCATGCGCTCCCTGCACAAAGGTAATCGGCTCCTGACCGACGTTCGAATCGGCCACGCTTTTGTCGGGCAGCGACAACGTATACTCCAACGACACCTTCATGCCGTCGGCAATGACAAGATCGCCTTGCGCAAAGGCGCTTTCGCCGGCTCCAAGGCAACCGGCGGCAACCATCATGCTCAGCAACAGATTCCGTGCAGAATTCATCGCGGCATCCTCCTCAATCTGTCGGACAGCCTTTCTGTCCGGCCATGTACTGCATCAACTGTTGCCGCGGCGCGGAGCCGCAGGACGACCGGCACGCCATCCCCGACGACCCTGCCCGCCTCTGGCGTCCTGGCTCATGGAGTTTGGGCGGTCTCCGGAACGACGCGGCCGAGCATCACGCCCGCGTCCATCATGCCGCGGATGGCCGTTCGATTCCGTCTCACGCGCAGGAGGCGGCAACGCTGCCAAGGTCGGCAGTGCCAGGCGCTTCGTTTGGATTCGCAACCGCCGCACCATGGCGAGATATTCATGCTCCTCTTGCGGAGACAGAATCAAGAGCGTGGCCCCGGATCGTTCCGCTCGGCCCGTCCGGCCGGTACGATGAACGTACGAGGTCGGATTGCCGGGCAACTCATAATGAATGACCTGAGAAACGGTCGGCACATCCAATCCGCGCGCCGCCACATCGGTCGCCACCAACGAGCGCAACCGCCCGGAACGGAACGCCGTCAACGTCCGCTCACGCTGAGCCTGCGAGTGGTTGCCGGTAATGGCCCCCACCGAGGCCGGCTCTCCGCCCAACCGGGCAGCCAGGCGCTTCACTTTGTATTTCTGGTCGCAAAACACCATCGACTGATCCCCGGCTTCCGATGATTGCAGCAGCGTATGAATCAGTTGTACACGCGACGCTTCGCTGGGCACCACGTAATAGGCATGCGTAATGGTGGTTGGCGTGTTGACGCCGGGATCCACAGCCGTACGAGCAGGATTTTTGAGCATCGATTCTGCCAGCGTGAGAATCTCCGGCGAGAACGTCGCCGAAAACAGCATGGTCTGTCGCTGGGAGGGAAGCAGCTGTAAAATACGTTGGATGTCGCGTAGGAACCCGCGATCAAGCATTTGATCGGCCTCGTCCATCACGACATATTCAATGCCGCGCAAATCCAAATGACGAGTGCCGGCGACATCCAGCAGACGTCCTGGGGTCCCGATCACGATCATCGGTGGCTGGCGAAGGGCACGGTAATGCCGTTCGATGGGAACACCGCCGTAGACAGCCAGCGACGTCACCGCCGGTGGCGCATACTTGCGCAGTTCCATTTCAATCTGCAGAGCCAACTCACGGGTCGGCGCCAACACCAGGGCACGCGGCGACCGTGAGGATCCAGTCTGCGTGGACGCGTGACCGGCGGGCTTCCACCCCTCCTTGACGGCCCGCTCAATCAACGGAATGAGAAACGCCAACGTTTTCCCGCTCCCCGTTTTGGCCTGGGCCAACAGATCGCGCCCCTGCAGCGCCAGCGGAATCGCAGCGCTCTGAATGGGAGTCGGCGCGGTAAACCCGGCCTGCTGTAAACGGTCAGCGAGAAACGATGAAAGAGACAATTCGGCAAACGACACCATGTAACGACACTCCTAAATCTCTATCTGGGGAAACAGGGGCAGGCAACCTGATGGCCCTGCAGACCAAAGAGAGGACAACACGGTAAGAAAAACGCAGGGGCTACCCTGCCGGCAGCCCCTGAATAGGTATATAGAAACGGGCGCAGCTTAGTGCCGGCCCCCGCCCATTCCACGTCCACCGCCACCGGAGCGGGGCTCCTGCGGGCGGGCTTCGTTGACCGTCAACGTGCGGCCACCGAATTGTGTCCCGTTCAATGCATTGATGGCCGCCTGCGCCTCAGAATCTCCCGACATTTCCACGAAACCGAAGCCCCGTGATTGCCCGGTGAACTTATCCGTGATGATGCGCGCGGACGTCACCGCGCCATGCACCGCGAACAGGTCACTCAGCTGTTGCTCGGTGGTTGAATATGGCAAGCCGCCCACGTAGATCTTCGAACCCATTGGGTTCCTCCTTTGAGAATAGAATGGTGTTGTCTGGGACTCGAGAAAGAAACGAGGAAGGAATGGGCCGAAGATGCAAACACAGCGGCAATCTTAGCTCTGGCTTCCGAAATTCCCGGGAAGAACCCAAAACAACATCGAATCGAGCCCTGTAATTCTTTTTCTACTTCACCGCCAAGGCTCTTCGCAATGAAGCACCTTCACTGTATCTTACCGAAATGGGAAAGGCAAGCACGAAATCGTCTCTCAAAAGATCTGTCGGGCTCGTGCCTCTTCTGTTTCCGAACGCTCTTAGTAGGCCGCCGGAGCCGACAACGGTCGGCTGGAATACAAGGGGGCCGCATTAAAATTATCGAAGCGCGCGGACGCGTCGCCCCTCACCAGCATCCCGACCTGCCCCACTCCAAGCGCCTGATCTTCCACGGATAATGCCAGACTCCCGTCGAAAAATGTTTCGACGAAATCCTTGCTGATAATCGTATTCCGCTGCACGCGGAGGGTATGCCATTCAACCGGCTTGACCTTGATCGCCGCCCGGCCGAGGACCGACTCTTTCCCGTCGATCACACGCACAACCTGAATGGTTTTTTGCGCAATATCCACCACGGTCGCATAATAATTCTGGGCATCTTTCATCCCGAACACAACACCCACCTGCCCCGCTGCAAGCCCGGCCCCTTGCTGAATACGAACAACCAGATCGGGGTATTCATACTGAAAGCCCTGTGCGACAAGAATTTCGTGACACCCTCCGCAACCGGATGTCCCGAGCAATACGTTGGGAGCAGATGGCACGGCTGCTTGCGCTTCTACCTTCCATGAACCGGCCTGTTGATCTCCTGATGCGACGGGAACGAACCCCTTGGGAATAGACCCCACGTCATCCTTGTCAAACGTCCAATCGTTGAAGAGCTGGGGATTGGCCTGTTGCCGCAAATGCTCGGCCTTCTCTTTGGATGTTTCTTTCGGCACAGCCCATGCGGTCCCTATCCCGCCAGCCAACACACCAGCGACGGCGACCACGCCGACACACCGCAACGCCTTGACAAAAAAAGTGACACCGCTACCCTGACCGTCGCAACCTACCTGTATCTGCCTGACGCGCTCATATCCATAGTGCACGGACGTACTCCTCCTCGAGCGGACCTCACGATTTCGGATGCGCTGTCTTGATCTGGATGATCTCCTGCTGATACCGATCACGTTCAGCGAGGATTTTCTTCCGTCGCCATCCGCGCAACGTCCACCATTTTATTTTATCCATGAACGTAACCACGGGCGGAGGCACACTGCCGGCCGGCCCGTGCTGAAATTCATAGCCCTGATGCGTCCCCTGATTGTCCCGAAACCGTGCGTACTGAGAGTCGTAGAGACCTTTTCCCTGCTCTGCCATAGCGGATTTCCTTTGCCTTGTCGTTCGAGCTATTCTCGCGATCCGGAACCGCCTCATGCACAGGAATACTTGGTCCCGAGCCGGCCCGGGAACCGATAGTACCTTGAGCCCTTCGCTCTCTGCAACGGGGCTCTTCCCTTATGCTATAGTGCCTCATTCCGAAGGCTGTTTCGTCGAGCTGAAGCCTGGATTACGTATGGATCTTCGACAGCATCCTCCCCGTCGATGGAGCGACACGGCGGCCGGCTTGATATGGCTCCCCCGCCTGATCGACAAAGTGCGGGCGTTTCAGGCCGGGACGCTCGGCGCCTATGCCTATCCCTCTGCGTTGGACCAATCCTTCATGCGGCATCTCCGGCTCACGCCAGCCCAGATCGAGGGGCTTGTTCGTGACCTGACCACCGACGAGGCGATCGGCACAGCCCTTCGGCAACACATTCCACTCAGCACAGAAGAAATCCAGGAACGATGCGCAGCCTTTCAGGCCAAATATCAGTGGGCATTCGCCCTGCTTGATCGAGATGACGGCTATACTCGCGGCCTAGGATATCCCCTTCCGCAGTTTCTACAACGGCCCCTCTGGCGCTGGTATCAACGTTGGTCGGCCCAGAAGGCACATGCCACTTCGATCTGATGCCATTCGCTGACGTAGGTCATCATAGCCAGAGAGCCTCATTGTCCTTCCAAAGCCATCAGCCCAATTTGATGCGTCAACTCATCCTCAGCCTTTGGCTTGTGCTGACGCCTTTGCCGGTCTTGGCCGAGAACCAACCGGAACTTCCTGAGTCGCTCAGGCAATCGTTGAACCTTATATCCGGCCAACGCATGCTGGAGGATGTCCGTACTTTAAGCGGACCAGCATTTAATGGGCGTCAGACCGGTACCCCCGACGACCTCGCTTCCGCCGAATTCGTACGGCAACGATTCCTAGACCTACACAGATCACAAGCAGCCTTGCCGGAGGCGGGCACCGAGCCTGCTCGCGCCCATGAATCGATTCGCACACAGTTCGCTCCGCACCGCGCAACGATTGTCGGGGAACATTCGTTCCTCCGCCTGGCGCTCAGCCCCGACTCGCCGCCGGACCAGATCGGCCCCGACTACCTTCCCATTCTCGACTCCCCTTCGGCCGACGTACAAGCGCCGGTCGTGTTTGTCGGATACGGAATCTCCGATCTCGAAAGTGGATTCGATGAATATGCGGGCCTCGATGTGCGGAACAAGGTGGTGCTGTTTCTCCGCGGCAAACCGGAGCGATACTCCAAGCAGGTCTCACATGCGGATAAGGCCCGTGCTGCTCATGCCCACGGGGCAATTGCATATCTCACGGCAACCGGGCCGATCCTTAACGCGTATGAAGCGCGTCGCGGGGTCACGGGTCGACCAAGCGCCTTTTACGGATTAACGGACGGGGGCCGTACGATTCCCGGGGCCTGGATCAGCACCACCCGCGCGATGGCTATACTCCAGGCCGCCCCATCAGCAAACAACGATCGACTGCACGCATTGCAACAGAATCTCAATGAAGGCCACCCTCCGCAATCGACGGCGACGGATACGGTCGTCACGATGCGCTGGCACAGCGCGGAGCAAGACGGCATGCTTCACAATGTAATCTTCGCCCTGGCGGGAAACGATGAGGCACGGGCTGAGGAAGTGATCGTCATCGGTGCGCATCGCGATCATTTTGGACGGCAAGGCGGACTGCTGTTTGCCGGAGCCGACGATAACGCCTCCGGAACGGCCGTCCTGCTGGAGGTCGCTCGCGTGCTCCACGCCGTACCGGTCAAGCCGAAACGATCGATCGTTCTGATCTCGTTCAGCGGAGAAGAACAGGGGTTGCTGGGATCGAAATTCTATATCGGCCAGCCGGTTGTGCCCTTACAGTCGACGGTCGGGATGATCAACGTCGACCACGCGGCGGTCGGCAACGGACGCCTGACTATCGGCGTCAGCGGTATGGACAAGGCTGCCGCGCAGCAGGCTGGGCAAGCGGCGGGATTAGCAGATCGCCTCGATGTCTTCGGCTTTTTCCCCGGCGGGGATCATGTGCCGTTCAAGGAGGCGGGAGTTCCCACAGTCACGGTCGTGAGCGGCGGGGTGCATCCCCATTTTCATCAACCGACAGACACCGCCGAAACGGTCGATCTCGACATCCTTGCAGCGGCCGCCCGATATGCTCTCGCGATGCTGTGGCAGCTGGCAGACGCGCCATAACCAGCGTAGCGGTCCACGCACTCCCGCGCTACTTCACCGAGACGACCTCGACTTTACCGACTCGCCGAATGACCGTGATCCCCACATCCAGGTCATGCCGCCGAAGCAATAGGTCCACCGACGCGGTGCCCACCGTCAAGTTCTTGATCTGCATCTTGTCGATAAAGTCCGGAAGGATCGGATGATTGAAGATCACTTTCTGTTCCGACGCGATAATCGACAGCCCCAGACAGGCCTGGAGGACCATAAAGGCGGATCCGGCCGCCCAGGCCTGCGGATTACACGCGACAGGATATCGCGTGAGACCTTGACCGGGTCGACGGACAAACCCGCAGAACAGTTCCGGCAACCGGTGAAAATCAAGGACCAAACTCACCTCGAACATCCCGGTCATGATCTTTTCCACGCCGGACTTGAGGCCGTAACGCGCGAGACCAACGGCGATCATTGCATTGTCATGCGGCCAGATCGATCCGTTGTGGTACGACATCGGGTTATACCGACGTTCGGAATCGGCCAGGGTGCGCACGCCCCACCCGCTGAATAACTCATCGGACATGAGTGTTTCCGCGACGCGCCGTGCATGCTCATCGCTGGCAATGCCCGTGTAGAGACAGTGACCGGCGTTCGATGTCTTCACTTCACAGGCTCGCTTGTGACCATCCAACGCAAGCGCATAGGTCGACGAGGCTTCGCACCAGAACGCTTCCTCGAACCGCTCTTTGAGTGACCGGGCCTGCCGTCGAAGCTGGCTGGCGCGATCGACGTATCCTAACGCCTCTGCGAGTTTCGACGCCTGCACCTTGGCGTCATACACATACCCTTGCACTTCACACAACGCAATCGGCCCTTCGGCCAGCGAGCCGTCCGCGTGCGAGATCGAATCATGGGAGTCTTTCCAGCCCTGATTATCCAACCCCGTGGGCGATTTCCGCACATACTCGACGAATCCATCGCGATCGATATCGCCATACGTATCCATCCAGGTCAGTGCCGCTTCGAGATTGGGCCAGATGGATTGAATGAACGGCAGGTCTGCGGTGCGCTCGTAATAGGCCCCCGCCAACATGACGAATAATGGGGTGGAGTCGACGCTGCCATAATAGAGTCCGAAGGGAATTTCATGCAGCGCCGCCATTTCCCCCTTGCGGGTTTCATGCAGGATCTTTCCCGGCTCGGCATCCTGCGCCGCATTGACCTCCTTGGCCTGGGTCGACGCCAGATAGGCCAACACCCCGCGCGCGAGCTCGGGTCTGATCCACAAACACTCCAGCGCCGTGATCACCCCATCCCGTCCGAAGGGCGTGCTGAACCAGGGCACGCCGGCATACGGATAGGGACCTTCGCTGGTATCGGTCACCATCATGCGAACGTCCAACACGGACCGATTCCACCACTCATTGAACTGGGCGTTGGAGGTCTGAATGGTACAGTCCTCCGGCTGCTCGGCGCCGAAGGCCAAACCGGCTTCCGCCATCGCCGCGTCGTAGGACAAGAGTGGCCGATGACTGTCTACCTCATCGCAGGCGACCACTACGGCTACCGCAATCTCCCCTTTCGGCTCCAGCTCGATGCCGAAGGTGGCCTGCGAGGCAGTTATCTCCAACGGCTCGGGCACAAACTGAATCCGCGCCTCCCGCGTGACTTCATCGAGACCTTCGTAGCGTAACACCAGAAGATCTTTTCGTAAGATGTTCGGCAACATGCGACCTTTGCGCTCGCGCTTTTTCCCGCGCACCTCGAAGATGTCGGCAAAGTCGGCCTCGAATCGGATCGAGAGGGTCATTTTCACCGGCGCCAGGCTGTAGTTCGACAGACGAAACCGCTCGTAACTCACGCCGTTCCAGAGAAAACGAGAGCGGAACACATGCACACTCCCGCGCGGAATGGCGATGCGTCCGTCTCGATACAGATCCGGGTTCGTGAGATCGACGGCCAGCAAGGCATTGTCTTCCTTGACCGTCGAGCTCAGCAGCATCGGCCGATCATTGTTTAGAAATAGTTCTTGGCGCGAGAGAAACCGGGTTCCTTGATGGAAGACCCCCTGTGTGCCCCGTCCCACCGGCTGAATGTCGCCATACCGGTCGAACACGCCGAACGTTTCTCCATGCTTGAGCACACGCGTCCGGTCATCGGCCATCGATGAACTGGCCAGGATATAGAACTGATCATTCACACTAATGATTTCTTCCACGTTTGCCCTCCGTCATCCCTGAACGATCGATACGATGCGCACGGCCTTGCCAGCACATCTCATATCAGCTCTTGCATTGTGCTCGCGTCGTCTCCACAAAGCGCCTGTGGCCCTTGCGATGCGCATGATGCGGAGGTGGACTCAATGACTTGTCGACTGCGTCACCATGACGACGGGCCGGGTCGACTCTTCGGCTGGAAGGCTCGTCTCAGCCCAATGAACCTGCACCCATCGAGCGACCCGCATGGACACGAGCGCCGATAGAAAAAGTCCGACCCCGATCCCGAATACGCTGGGGCGCTCACCGAAATCCTGCGTCACCCAGCCGAAGATTGTCATCCCTGCGATAGCGGAGGTCATCGCGCCAAGGTTGTAGATCGCCAACACGCGCCCTAATAATGTCGTCGGTGCGATCTCCTGCAGGACGCCCCAGGCCACCGGCGTGAGCGTACCTGCTCCCATACCGATGAGCACCATCAACCCGGCGGCCACCAGCCTGTTGGACGTGAAGAGCAAGCCCAGCAGCGTCAGACCGCTGATGAAACTGGACACCGCCATTAATTGGATTCGCTTAGGCAAGGACCAGGACGACAGAGACACGAGCCCCAGCGACACTAAGAGCAATCCCACACCGAAGGCCGACCACAAGTACCCGACCTCGATCGGCCCCAGGTCGAGCAGCTTCTTTCCGAACACCGGAAAGAGCGTGCTGAATGCACTGGTGGCAAAGGTGTACATGGAGGCCGCGCCGATCAACATGAGAATGACCCGCTGCCGATGGAGCACATACTGAAACCCCTCGACCACATCCCGCAATGTGCCGGCCAACGAGCCTCCCCCAGCCGGCGCCGTTTCCATGCGCGGAAACCGGATGAATAAAAAGCAGAGCGCCGAAATCACATAGCTGACCGCGTTCACGCAGAGCACTTCCTGAGAACTCATCGTCGCGATGCCGACGCCGCTCAGTGCCGGACCGACAATGATGCCGATGCTGGTCGTGGTCTGGAGCAAAGCGTTAGCCGCCGTGAATTCGTGACGGGACACCAGGGAAGGGATCGCGGCGGTCAGGGCGGGCCCGAAGACGGCTGACGCCACAGCATGGACGAACACCATGAGATACAGCCGCTCAATGCTGAAGGAGTCGACCGGCAACAAGCAGGGCAACACGCCCAGCACCAGCGCTCGAATCAAATCGCTGCTGATCAACAACAGTTTTTTGGGAACACGATCGACGATCACGCCGATGAAGGGACCGAACAGGATGGGCGGCAGCGTTTGCAACAGCCCGATCATCGTGGTCTTTAGAGGAGAGCCGGTAATGGAGTAGACAAACCAGAGCAACGCGAGTTTCGACACGCCATCGCCGATCTGGGAGACCATCTGACCCCACCAGACCAGCGTGAAGTCGCGCGTCAACAGATGCGGCGACCACTTCACGTTCAGGCGTCCCGGCCCGGTGCCGCTTGCGCGCCCCGGTTCTATAGCGTCAGCAGACTGCGTGTCGAACCTCCTGTGGCATCGGTGTCAATGCCTGTTCATTCTCCGGCCACGAGGCGGACCGCATCGGTATTGACCGCGCGGACGCCCGGCACCTGCCGCGCTGCCTGGGCTGCTTCGAGGACGATGATCTGAAACCGCGTAGCCCCGTTTAAGGTGACGATCCCGTCCTCTGTTTTCACATCGAACTTGACCGATTGCAAGGTTTTGCTCTTCTCGAACCGCTCCTTCACCAGTTGGGTAATGATTTTGTCACGCTCCGCGAACAACCCATGGGCGGCGTCCGCTTCGACTTTCAGACGATTTTCTACGGCATGAACGCCCTCGAGACACCGTACGATATCGGTGGCCACACGCTTATCTGCTTCCTGCGCGACTTTTCCCAACAAGACGAGGTCTTTATCCTTGGCATCGACTTCGATATCGTAGGGAAACAGATGGGGATCGGCCATGAGCGCCAACTTGGCCGTGACCATCGACGAGCGGACCGGCTTCTTGGGTTCCGGTTCGGATTTCTGGCGCTCTGCCGTGCCGGGGTCGCCGGAAGGAGCCGGCGTCTCAACCGGAGGCTTCGCTTCGGCCGCTTGCGGCACCGAAGGACAGGGATGCTCGGCAGCCACATCAGCCTCTTTTGGTTTCGGTTCGGGCTCCTTGGATTTTTGGTCCGCCTCTTTGGGTGATTTGGACTCCCCATCCTTCGCCTTATGGTCCGATTCCTTGGGCTTGATCGATTCCTTGGCTTTAGGTTCCGAGCCTTTGGGTTTGCTGTCCCCCTCTTTGGCTTTCGGCTCGGTCTCTTTCGCCTTTGTGTCGCTATCCTTTGATTTTTGGTCGGGCGGCTTGGCCTCCGGCTCCTTCGGTTTCGAATCCGGCTCCTTGGCTTTGGAATCCGGCTCCTTCGGTTTCGTGTCTGACTCCTTCATCTTCCCATCGGAATCCTTGGATCCCGAACCCAGTGCACCATCCGGTTTTGTCTCTGGCGGCTGCTGTTCCGAGGCCATCGAGCTTACGCTTCCGAGCCCGGACGCCACCACAAACGACAAGATTCCTGCCACACACACGGTCTGAATAGTCCGCATAGGCATATGCCCCTCATGTGTAAAAGTAAACCGAGCCGGGAAGGCAGACCCGGATTCGTCCCGAACAGCACCCGAGAGAAAAGACATACGCGACAGAGGGGCAGAAAGCAACTCCGCCATCGCCCGTATGGAGCATGCAGAGTCAGCTCGCGTGGCGCATACCAGCCAGCCACCGCAAAGACCGGAACGATCGTGAAGAAAAGGAGGTTACGCGACAGCCGGACTCACCACGAGGCCACGGCGGCTAACCTGCAGCGTGACCATCGCGGTGAGCAAGAGGAGCAGTCCGATACCGATGAGACTGACGGCAGGCCCCAAGGTGTCCGCGGCCCAGCCGAATCCGGCCATACCGACCATGGCCGATGCCATCCCACCGACGCTAAACGTGGTGAACACACGCCCGAGCAGATGTTCCGGAGTCACTTCCTGGAGCATGGCCCAGACAACCGGGTAGAACAGCGAGGTGCTGCCGCCGATGATGACGATCAATAAGAATGTACTAAACAACACCGGTGTTTGAATCAATCCCAACGCGCAGACCGCAAGGCCCCCGATGGTCAGCGAGCGACCGATCTTGCCGATACGCTCCTGGAACGTGCCCTGGGGCATTCGCGCCAGCCAGATCGATGCCGCCAACATTCCGATGCCTAGCGCGGACCACAACCACCCGAGTTCCATTGGTCCGACTTGCAACAGTTCCTTCGCTACCACAGGGAGAAGGAAGACAAACGCGCTGATCGCAAGATTGTACAGGACGGCCGTAATCATCAAAGAGAACACGACCCGGTGCTGGAGGAAGACAAAACGGAATCCCACCATCATGTCCTGCATGACGGGAGTCCCAAGTACATCCAGTCCTTTCACCGACTTCGTTTCTCGTACACGAATGGGAAACAAGAAGAGGGCGGATACGAAGAAGGTGGCCGCATCCACGTACAACACATTTTGCGCGCCGATCAAGGCGATACCTAAGCCGCTCATCGCCGGCCCCAACAACACACCGATGTTCGTGGTGCTTTGCAGGAACGCATTCGCGGTTGTGAGCTGGGATCGCTGGACGATCAGAGGCACCGCCGAGGCCAGCGCCGGTCCGAAGATGGTGGACACGATGGAAATGAGGAACACCAGTACGTACAGGCGTTCAAGCGTCAGCATATCCAGCGCATAGAAGAGCGGTATCAGCAGCACCATCAGCGTTCGCAGGAGATCGACGACGATCATGACCGTTTTCTTGGGGAGATAGTCGAGATAGACGCCGATCAGGGGGCCGAAGACCAGAGGCGGAATCGTCTGCAACAACCCGATGGCGGTCATCTTGAGCGCCGACCCGGTCATTTCATACACGAACCACAGGAGCGCCACCTTATTGAGGCCGTCGCCGATTTGGGAGACGACCTGCCCGGCCCAGAGACATCCGAAATCTCGGGTCCCCAATAATCGCCATCCGGTGACACTGGATTCAGGAGTGGACTGCGACTCGTCTGCCATGCTGGTCCTTCCGCGAGGTTGAGATCGCGCTGACTAGAGGTTCGACGCGTGCTGCTGCCCGGTTTTACCCGGGAGCGCCGCGGCATCCGCGATGAGTTGTTGATAGATTTTCACATAATCATTGGTCATGCGCTGGGCGGTGAATCGCTCGTCGAACACCTGACGGCATCGATGGCGATCGATCGTGCCAAGCTTGGAAACCTGGCTCACCATTTCATCGAGGTTTTCACTGATGAAGCCCGTCACACCATGACCGATGATTTCGGGAATGGATCCCCGGCGGTAGGCGAGGACCGGTGTACCACAGGCGAGGCTTTCGATCAACACGAGGCCGAACGGTTCAGGCCAGTCATAGGGACAGACGAGCCCGATCGCGTTCCCGATGAAGTCGCTCTTTTCCGCGTCGGTGATTTCCCCGACAAACTCGACTAAGGGATGGTCGAGCAGCGGTTCCACCACTCGCTCAAAGTAGGCACGATCGGCCGGATCGACTTTCGCCGCCATCTTCAGAGGCAAGCCGACACGTTTTGCCAACTCGATGGCTTGATCCGGACACTTTTCCGGCGAGACACGGCCAAGGAAGGCCAGGTACTTGCCGGGTTCCGCGTTGAACGTATACAAATCTTTCGGCAACCCGTGATAGACGGTGTTGGCCCAGTTACACCAGGGCAACGGCCGGCGCTGCGAATCCGAAATCGAGACCAGCGGCAGCTCCGCAAAGTCACGGAAGACCGGCACGAGCTCGGGCAGATCCAATCGGCCGTGAAGCGTCGTCACAACCGGCACGCGGCAGCGGCGAGAGAGGGAAAAGGCTAAAAAATCGAGATGGGAGTGGATGAGGTCGAATTGGTCGGCGGCAGCGAATACCTGCTCCATCATCTGAATGAGCGGCGCTTCGCGGTTGAAAATCCCGGTGTTCAACCGCAACGCCTGTTGGCACGGGGATTCCAACTTCGCCTTGGTCACCGAATCACCGCTGGCAAACAACGTCACCTCATGGCCTTGACGGACGAGTTCTTCCGTCAGATAGGAGACGATGCGTTCCGTTCCTCCATACAATTTCGGAGGGACGCTTTCCCAAAGCGGCGATACCTGGGCAATCCTCATACAAACAATCTCCTTTGATCGTGAATGCTCGATGACAGGGACGTAATGCCAGCGCCTCGTCCTTCACCGCGCCTACCACCGTCTGTCGGCATTCTTTCCGTTCTCCTCATGCGATTCAATTGACATCTTTGACATGAGCCCATTGTTTTTGTCGTCTCGTTGCGAAACAGCAGAGACAGCGCAATGACCCGAAGTCAAAGCAAGCGCCATACCGCCGTACCGCTCCTCACCAACCGAAACGATCAAGGCCATAAATAATAAATATAATCAATTCGTTATGCGTTTATTTGTCTTGAAATCCGAGAATATTTCGCGATATGCACGCTGTGGATTCTGTGGACAATGAAGAGTCTCGCAGGTCCCTGCTGTGACAGCCTTGCAGCCATACACCAAACCGCCACAAAAATAGAGCTTCCATGCCCGAAGATTGTGCTGACCGAACGGCAGCAAGGACATCGGAACGAAGGAATAGCAATGGGAGGATGAGTGCGCGGAGTTGTGCGCACCTGCTGGAAGCGGGTGCAACCCCTTACGGCCGAATCGCGGCTAGGGAATATCCTCGAGCAGGCCCGATTGAATGGGAGGCACGGGCCCAACGTCGCGTGGCACAGGAGGAAAGACCACGGGCGAACCTGACTGATTCGCGCCCTGAATGAGGCCGACCGACAATTGCGGACCAAGCGTCATCACGGCCCCGCTCCACGCCTGACCGGTCGTGGGGTTCTGGAAACTGTACGACTCGAAGTTATTTCCGAAGTTATAGATAAACCCCTGCGTCCCCTGGTTATCGACATATAAATTACCGGGCCCCACGAGACCAAACAGCGGCGCCACACCGCCATTAAATCCGCGCACACCCGAAACCGACTGCGCTGCCGCCGACGAAACCCATAGCAGGCCTGCCATCGCAGCAATCAGCTGGATTCCCGCCGAGCGCATGACCGTTCCATCCGTGCGCGCCAGCATGGACACTGATCGCTGTTTGTGATACCACGCCATCATGATGAATCGAGTATGGCTCAATCCGGACCTCGCAGCAAGGAGTTTGTTATGACGAATTCAATCCTCCGGGGATGCCTGTGCATCGGAAGTGCGACCGCACTGTTCCTTTGGACGGCGTCCTCTTCTTTCGGCTTGGAAGTAACCAAACCCGTGCAGACCGAACGACGCGAACCCATGTCGCTGGCCGATGCCGTCCTGAAAGCGTTACAGAACAACCTCGACATCTTTATCGGTCGGCAAACCAAAGAGAGTCGTCTGGCCGACATTATCATTGAGCAGGCGAAATTCGACCCGACGGTCAGCCTCAACGGCCAGTATAACCGGCAAGTCGCACCGCTGAACCGCCCCATCCTGGGCTTCACCGGCTCAAACCTGCGGGATATCACCAAATTCGATCAAAATACCTCGGGCGTCACAGCGGACATCACGCAGAATCTCCCGACCGGTGGTAATTACGACATCAACTACAGCCCTCAACGCAGTTACGTCAGCGGGGACAATACCTTTCTTTTTAATCCTGCCTGGACAGGTGGGCTCGCGCTCACGGTGACCCAGCCCCTGTTGAAGAACTTTGGAACTGATTTGAATAGAACGTTCATCACCATTGCTCAGAACAACGCGACGGTCGAACAGCATGTGTTTCTCGATCGCGTCTTGACCGTCATCGCCACCGTCGAGCAAACATTCTGGGAAATGGTCTTTGCGAACGAAAATCTGAAAGTCGCGCAGGCGGCACTCAAGGCAGCGGAAGAACTCCTGGCCAGCAATCGCGCCAAGGCCAAGGCCGGCGTCATGTCAATCGTCGACGTCCTGCAAGCGGAAGCGGCAGTGGCCTCGCGTGTCGAGCAAATCCTCGTGGCCGAAAAATCCATCCGCGATCAGGAAGACCAACTGCGCCGGCTCTTGAATCCTGCGGAAGAAGAACTGCGGCAGGACCTGCGCCTGATGCCGACCGATCCTCCGACCACCTCGCTGGAAGCCATCAGCCTTCAGGAAGCCATCGATATCGCCATGGAGCGCCGCCCGGAAGTCTTGCAAGCCGGCAAGAATGTGGAGAGCAGCGACCTCAATGTGAAGTTCGCCAAGAATCAATTGCTCCCAACCTTGTCCGTGCAGGGGACGATGGGGCTCTCCGGTCTTGGAGCCGACTATGGGGATGCCACAAGGCGAAACTTCGGAGGAGACTTTTACAATTATGGCGCGGGATTAGTCCTCAGCTACCCGATCGGCAACCGCTCGGCCTATAGCACCTACAACAAACGGCAATTGGAGTCCCGGAACGCCCAAGCGTCGTTGCAAAGTGTTCGGCAACAAGTGATCGTCGGGGTCCGCGAGGCGGTCCGCCGCGTGCACACCGATTTCAAGCGGATCGAAACGACTCGCTCGGCGCGGATCATGGCCGAAAAGCAATTGCAGGCCGAACAAGAGCGGTTAAAAGTCGGCCTCAGCACAACCAGATTCGTACTCGACTTTCAGCGCGACCTGGCCACAGCGCAAGGCAATGAACTCCGAGCAGTCGTCGATTACAACAAATCTTTGTCGAATCTGGCCAGAAATAAAGCCACCACGCTCGAACGATATAGCCTGCGACTCGAATAACAGCTCATGACCAGGTCTGAGGATGCATCGGCCGCCCGTGCGACTCAGAGCAACGAACGGGGAGCAGCGCTTGCGCTGCTCCCCCTCATCGCCACACTCCTGTATTACGTTTCTCCTCTCGAACTCCGGCAGCAGAGCCTCTATCAATTCCTCCCCCAGCTCTGCGCCTATGCCGCCCTATTAGCGTGGACCCGCATCAACGAAGCACGAGCCCGAAGGCTCGGCCTGACGAGCCCCCTCATTCCGCAAGGACTCCGCTGGGGCGCGGCGACCGGGCTAACACTGGGCACAGTCAATCTCCTGGTGATCCTCTATCTAGCACCCTGGCTTGGAGAAGATTATCGATTTCTCGCCGATACGCCCCATGCCAAAATTCCTCTGTTCCTGATGGTGCCCTGGTTCATTCTCTTCATCGCCACTATGGTGGAAGTGAACTTTCGCGGCTTTCTTTTAGGCCGCCTACTCGCCTTGGGCGTTCCCGCTCCTATCGCGGTGCCCCTGAGCGCCTTGCTGTTTGCGTTCGATCCCTTCCTAGTGGCAACCTTTCAACACCTCCACTGGATTGCCGTGTGGGACGGCCTGGTGTGGGGAAGTTTGTGGATGGCCTTCAGAAACCTGTATGTCGTCATCGTCGCCCATACCGTGGAAGTGATCCTGCTGTACAGCGTCATACGAATGGTCCTGGGCTAGAGAGTGGACCCCTTGCACGACTGTGCCAGGACATTCTGGGAAATGAAGATGAGTGTCACCGTTTCAACGGAGCCATGATCCAATTTTTCCATGAACCCCTCCTTCTCCAGTTTCCTCGTCAATGACGTCTTCGGCGACCCGGGCCTGTTCGTCGAAGTGCGGTGGTCCAAACGCGCCCTCTTATTCGATCTCGGTCACAACGATGCCCTTGGACCGACGCGCCTCTTGCGCGCGAACGACATCTTTCTCTCCCACACCCATATGGATCACTTCATCGGGTTCGATGCCCTGCTGCGCGTCGCCCTCGGCCGCGGCAAAACTTTGCGACTCCACGGTCCACCGGGCCTGATCGCCAATGTTCAAGGAAAACTTCATGGCTACACCTGGAACCTGGTAGACGGATATCCACTCAGGATCACCGTACACGAGTTCCACGCAGACGGCATCAAGACGGCGACCTTCCTCGCCACGGACGGCTTTCAGCGTCACGATGAGCCCACTTCACCGTTGAGCGGCTGCAGGGACGACGGCTCGTTTACGGCGCTCCGTGATCCGATGTTCACCGTGCAAGCTTCGGCGCTCAACCACCGCATCCCCTCATTGGCCTATGCGCTGCAGGAACAGTTTCATGTGAACTTCAACAAGGAGCGATTACATGAGGCCGGGCTTCCGGTGGGTTATTGGCTGAAGGAAGTGAAGCAGTATTTCTGGGAAGGCAAGCCGGACGACTTTCGATTCATCGCCACGCTCTACCACGAACATCACAAAGATCGGCGCGAGTTCCTCCTGGGCGAGATCCGCGAACGATTCGTCACCATCACGCGCGGCCAGAAAATCGCCTATGTCGTGGATGCGCGTTACGATGAAGACAACGAACGCAAGATCATAGAGCTTGCGCGCGGCGCGGACATCTTTTACTGTGAGGCCCCTTATCTCGATCGGGATGCGGACAAGGCTCGAGACCGGTATCACCTCACGGCCAGGCAGGCCGGCATCATGGCAAAGAAAGCCGGCGTACGCGAGCTGGTCGTATTCCACTTTTCGCCACGGTACACGGGCCTGGGACATGAGATCGAAACGGAAGCGCGGGAAACCTTTCAGGGAAAATGAAGGAGGCGGCGGATGGGTGACTGGGCGAAGTACGGACTGTACTTCCTATTGGGCGGCACAATCGTCAGTATCTCGACCTATCTCGGGTCGCAGGGCCGGTCGTTCCTCGCCGCCTTCGCCAGCACCTTCCCCGCGATGACCGGCGCGACGTTCGTCCTCATCTATCTCAACGGCGGCAATGAGCATCTCGTCACCTATGCCAAAAATCTGCTCTGGTTTGTGCCGCCTTGGCTGGTGTATGTCGGCTGCATGATCTACGGTGTGGAACGGATCGGGTTCTGGCTTTCCATGGCAGGCTCACTCGCCCTCTACATGGGTTGCGTCGCGCTCGTGAAATGGCTGGCGCGGTAATCATTGAGGGCAGCACAGTGCGACGGCTTCGACATTTTGGCACACGTCACGTATACTCGCCTCCAGCCGGTGAAGCCTTCCTAGGCGCATATTAGTGCAGGCGAACCATCATGACTCCCGCCGCAATGACAGAGTTTCTGACCGAGCGTATCCCGGAACTCATCGCCATTTACCAATTCGGCTCACAGGCTCGTGGTGACGCCAGCCCGTCGAGCGATATCGACCTCGCCGTCTTCGCACGCGACCCGATCTCGGCAGAGACGCTCTTCCAGGTCGCGCAGGATCTCGCCATTCAACTCCATCGCGATGTGGATCTTCTGGATCTTCGGGCAGCCTCCACAGTCATGCGCGCCCAAGTCATCGCCACAGGCCAATGCCTCCACAGCAAAGACGAGCCGGCCCGAGCGGAATTTGAAATGTACGCCTACTCAGACTATGCACGGTTGAACGAGGAACGCCGGGATATCCTCAGGGACATCAAAGAGCGCGGGCTGATCTATGGCTGATGATGTGATCTTGAACAAAGCCGCAAGCATCGAACGATGCCTGCGTCGGATCACCGAAGAGTACGGCGGAGATCCACAGAATTTGTCCGGGAATCAAACCAAGCAGGATGCCATTGTGCTCAACCTGCAACGCGCATGCGAAACTGCCATCGATCTCGCGATGTATGTCGTCAGAGGGAAGGGGTTGGGTCTTCCGCAGGAAAGCAGAGAAGCCTTTGCGTTACTAGAGAAAGCGGGACTGCTCCCGGCTGAGTTGGCGAGCCGGCTGCAGCGAATGGTCGGCTTCCGGAATGTGGCCGTCCACGAATACGCCCGCCTGAACCTCGATATCCTCAACACCATTATCACCACACACCTCGACGACTTTCGCCGGTTCTCCTCGGCCATCGTCAAAGCCTATGCGTAGACGCCTGCTGGTTAGGCCCCGAGCAATTCCCTCAATGGTTTCGCCTGAGCGAGTTGAGCGAGCCGTGCGCGCACGGAGTCGAGCCCAGCGCTTCGCAGGCCAACGCGACAATGGGGTATGCTGGTTTAGTTGACCCAGGGCAAAAGTTTCGGTTTACAGGATGAGTCAGGCCCGACCTGAGGCGTTAGTCCGCGACTGACTAATACTCATTGTATTTCTTAGCACTGCCACGCACACGCTCCGCCGGGTACTTGGCCTCATTGGCCTCCAACTTGGCTGAAGCACACTCAAGTGGGTCAAGTCCAAATTTGTCGGCAAGGTTTACCAGGTAAAGTTGTACGTCCCCAATCTCCTCTCTCAGGCGAGCGATCTTGTCGGCGCTCAACTGCGAGCTCTCAGCCTCAGTAAGCCACAGAAAGATCTCAAGAATCTCCGCAGCCTCAGTGGCCAGGCCAGCCGCGAGGTTCTTCGGTGAATGGAACTGCCCCCACTCGCGGGCAGCAACAAAGGCCCGTAGCCTTTTCTGAAGTTCCGGGACTGAGTTCATGGCAAGAGTTCTGGCTCACAATGCCGAAGGAACGCGCGGAGCAGCCCTTCATGGTCTGGCGTGAGGCGCTTGAACGTCATAACTGGCGAGTATTCTTTTGCGGAAGCACCAAGCGCGTCTTGCAGATTGAAAGGGCGGCCGATTCGCTTTGTGTCGCGGCACAGCACAAGATAACGCCACCGACCTTCTGTGCCGGGCCAGTAACGCTCAGACTCGCCCGGCAGTATTGAGCGGATTGAATCCAGAGCCATGACATATTGAATTTGTCGTTCGCTCTTGCCGCAGTCTGCAAGATTCTTACTGACAAGTACGATCTCGCCAATGTGCCAGCCGCGGGGTTTAGCGTTAAATGCATGCTTTTGGTTTCTTACGACGCTATCAAGTGTCGCCCCGGAGGTCTTGAATAGCAGCATGGCCACTCCTGCAATTTTCGATAATGTACCGCGCGGCCTAATGCCAACCTCACCAGCCTGCGTGGCTAATTGCGCGGATCTGGTTCCGCGCAAAGTTACGTCTGAAGATTGAAATAGGCGGCCGCTCCTTCATCGAATGCGGCAGATAGCTTTGTAATTGATAGACTATTCACGTTCTTGTGCCGCGTCATCATAGCAACCTTTGCGATTTCCGACACAAGTTTTACCTCGTGCACAAACTTGCTGGTTAGGTTGTGTGTGGGCTGAGGAAAGACGCTCCCCCAAATGCTATGCAGCGATAAATGGAGCCGAAAGTAACCTTGTATTTCTCTTGTAGTTACTTGAGCGGTGTGTTGTTAGCTATCGGGAAAATCTCTTCACTCGGGCAGCCAACCCACACGTTTTCATTTCGCTTCCGCTCCAAGGCTAGCCTGCAACATACCTTTCGATCGACCCCACAGGCCAGCCATGGCCCGTGCGAGGTGCTTTTAGGCATCATGGTCCAGCGCTTTTGCCATCTCAACAAGTGCAATATATGGGTGCTCTCCCAGGCCCGCTTGTGATGACCATTCCGATACAAAGTTCAGGTACGCCGTAACTCCTGGGTCGCGAGTGACCCGACGCACCAAGTATTGCAGGGGCGAAAGATCTTCGGTCCGGAGCAGCCCCGCTCTCCATGAGAGTGCAGCAGTTGATAAGTGCATAAGCAACTTGTCGAGTTGCTTCTCCTCGGGGGAATCATGAAACTCCGGCTGGTTGTAGTCGAACCGCGAGTACTCAATCTTGTAGTAAATCGCCTGCATGTCTTCATCGTCGGTGAAGCGCTCCAGGCACTTTGCCACAACGGCTCCTCTCACCTGCGCATTGGTGCGACGAACTTGAGCTGCATTAATCCAAAGACCAATTCCCGCGAAGGCGGCTGCAACTGCGGGCACGAACGTCAGCAACAATTGCATCCAAACAGGGAAAGCGGTTGGTTCTAGTGGCATTTCTGCTAGCGACTAACTATTGAATAGACTGTCCGACGCACATCTGCGACTCTTGCCCGTGGGGAGAAGCTTGCTTCGATGCCGTAGATTCTTGAATAATCGTCGAATGAAATCAAGACAGGACGGATCGACAACTGCACTCAGCTGCAAGGTCATGATCAGCGCCGTCATGCTGATCGTGCTGTTTTGCTCGGTAAGTGGATGTTCCCTCTTCTCTCAGCCGATGAGGACACCGATCGGACACTCCTCGGATGAGAACGGCCATCGTTGTTCAACCTACCAAACGAGGTCGGAGGGTGTGTACGAAACGAGGTGCGACTACAGTGGCCCACTCCAAGGCTCCCCGTATGGCCGGTAGAAAGTCACCAGCTCAAAACCTCAAGTGATCGTTAATGGTCACTCCGAAAATCTTCCACAGCAGCTCCCCATACTCTTCATCGCTTACCTCACGCTCCTGCGTGTCACCTCTCCCTCGTACCTTCAGCAGGTGATCGATCAGCGTGGTTCTCCCATCCGGCGTCGGCATGGTGCAGATGCGTTTCTGCATAAACAGGGAATCCGGTGAGTGTGAGTGATAATAGCTGGCGAAGGTGTAGTCCACCGGGAGGCAGGCATCGAGCCCGAAGGAATAGAGGTCCAGCCAGGCGCCCTCGCGCTCGCCTTGCAGGAGATACTCATCTCGTTCGCCGGCCACCAGCCTGAAGCACTCATGCCCCTGCCGCGCCTCCTCTCCGAGCACCATCCTCAAAGGTTCAAGTAATCCATGACCTGCGAAGCCAACGTCCACAATCCACGCGGCTTTGCCCACTGTGACCATCAACAATTGATGGCTTCTCGGACGCACGCCTTCCGCCCCGGACGACACGCGGGCAGCCAGCCTCGTGACGGCAAACCCAACGTCCTCCAAAAGCAGGGCAAACAGCCCGTTGAGCTCAAAACAGTATCCGCCGCGTCGATCGACCACGATCTTCCGAAACAGGTCGGCGGGGTCCAGCGAGATTGCCCGCCCGAGATGAATATCCAGATTCTCAAACGGCACGGTCATCACATGGGCCCGGTGCAGGCCCCGTAGGGTCTCGATGGACGGAGTCAGCGCCCCCTCATATCCGATTCGCGCAAGATACGCATCACGATCGACCATGCCGCCTCCTTTTCGGAAGTGCCATTATACGAATCCGGCCTACAGGATCACAGACGCCCCTCACCCGACGCGAACGCTCATCATTGCGGTCGCCTCCTGCACTTGCTACGATGGTCGGTCATCCTTCACGAGGAGCATTCCGCCGTGGCACCCCGTACACCTCCGACTCGACCAGCAGACGAACTGATCATCGAAGGGGCGCGTCAGAACAATCTCAAAAACATCTCGCTGCGCATCCCCCACAACAAGGTCACGGCGATCACCGGCCTGTCGGGATCCGGCAAATCTTCCCTTGCGTTCGATACGTTGTTTGCGGAAGGACAGTGGCGCTATGTCGAATCGCTCTCGACCTATGCGCGCATGTTTCTCGACAAAGTGAATCGCCCCGACGTCGACCGCATCACCAACATCCGCCCCGCCATTGCCATCGAACAAAAAAATCCGATTCGCACGGCGCGCTCGACCGTGGGCACGGCGACCGAAGTCGCCGATCTGCTGCGCTTGCTCTTCGCCAAAATCGGTAAACCGGTCTGCCCGGACTGCAATCAGGAAGCTCGCGGCTACCATCCTGGTTCGCTCGCCGAGGAACTGTTGGCGCAATTTCCCGATACGCGGGCGATGATTTTATTCCCCGTCAACGATCTGGGCCCAGGCCATGATCGGTCGCTGCTCGATTCGTTGATCAAACGAGGGTTCACAAGACTACGGTGCGGCGACGAAATCTTGGACCTCCACGACCAGGTCACGCTTCCGGAAATCCGCGAGTCCGGCCTTCAGGTGGTACTGGATCGCCTCGTGCTGAGACCTGACAATCGCCATCGCCTGATCGAGGCCATCGAAGTCGCGTTTCAGGAAGCGGAAGGGATCTGCCAGATCGATGTCATCGACCATGGACTCCGCACCTACAGCACGCACTTTCGGTGCCAGGGCTGCGGCCGGACCTTCGAGCCGTTGCGCCCCCTGCTCTTTTCCTTCAACCATCCATTGGGCGCCTGCCCTGAGTGCAAGGGCTTCGGCAACATCCTACGGTACGACCGGGACCTGGTCATTCCCGATCGCAGTAAATCGCTCGCCGGCGGCGTGATCGAACCCTGGAGCAAACCGGGATCGGACTGGTGGCAGAAACAGCTCTTGCTCGCCATGAAGAAGATGGATGTCGATTTGACGGCTCCGTTTCAGGAACTACCGGGGGAGGTGCAGCAGCTGATTTGGGACGGCAGTGACCAGGTGGAAGGCGTCCGGCAATACTTCGACTACCTGGAAACGAAGCGCTACAAACTACACGTGCGGGTCCTGCTCAGTCGTTACCGCAGCCCGGCGACCTGCCCTACCTGTGAGGGCAGCCGGCTGAAACCGGCCGCGCGCTTCGTGAAACTGGCCGGGCACGATTTCATTCAATTGAACGATTTCACTATTCAGGCCGCCACCGAATGGTTTCAGCGGCTGGCGTTACCGGCATTCGATGCGGAGGTCGCCAAGGACATCCTGCGGCAATTGCAGGCCAAGCTGAATTTTCTGCTGCGCGTGGGATTGAACTACCTCACGCTCTCCCGGCAAACGAAGACTCTCTCCGGCGGGGAAGCTCAGCGGATTGCCCTGGCCAACCAGCTGGGCTCCCGGTTGGTGGGAACCTTGTACGTGTTGGACGAGCCGACCATCGGACTTCATGCGCGGGACACCGACACCCTGGCTGGCATCCTCCGCGACCTGGCCAATGAAGGGAATACCGTTGTTGTCGTCGAACACGACCCACTGATGATTCAGGCCGCCGACCATATCGTTGAAATGGGGCCGGCCTCAGGAGAACAGGGAGGCCAGGTGGTCTGTGCGGCGCCGCGCGCGCCATTCATCCGCGACCCAAAGTCCCTGACCGCCCGTTACCTGCGAGGGGAGGAACGGATCCCGCTTCCGAAAACCCGCCGCTCCGGGAACGGCAAGGTGCTGAGCATTGCCGGCGCGGCCGAACACAATCTGAAACATCTGTTAGTCCGAATTCCCCTTCATATGCTGGTCTGCATCACCGGTGTCTCCGGCTCGGGGAAAAGCACGCTCATCGAGGACACGGTGTACCGCGCCGCTGCGCGGGCCTTTCGGATTGAATCGCTTCCGATGGGGCGATTTCAAGCCATCAAGGGACTCGAACATCTCAAAGGCGTGCGCCTCATCGACCAGCAACCGATCGGTCGCACTCCCCGCTCGAACCCGATTACCTACCTCAAGGCCTTCGACGAAATTCGCCAGCTCTTTGCCTCTGAACGAGACGCCCTACGACGAGGATTCACGCCGGGACATTTTTCCTTCAATGCGGCCGGCGGCCGCTGCGAGCGCTGCGAAGGAAACGGGTATGAGAAGTTGGAGATGTATTTCTTCGAAGATATCTATGCGACCTGCGAGCAATGCAACGGCCGGCGATTCAAACCGGAAATTCTCGCCATTAGGTATCGCGGAAAAACCATCCACGACGTCTTGAATCTGACGGTGACTGAAGCACAGGCCTTTTTTTCAGGCTCCCCCAAGCTGACAGAAAAACTCTATCTGCTCTCGTCGATCGGATTAGGGTACCTGCGGCTTGGCCAGGCGGCGAATACGCTCTCCGGGGGAGAGGCGCAACGGCTGAAAATCGCCGCGGAACTCAAAGATCCGTCGGCGCACAACCAGCTCTATATTTTAGATGAACCGACGACGGGCCTGCATCTCGATGATATCAAGAAGCTGCTGGCCGTCCTGCACAAATTGGTGGATGCCGGTAACACGCTCATCGTCGTCGAGCATAATCTCGATGTCATCAAAACAGCCGACTGGATCATTGATCTCGGCCCTGAGGGGGGCGAAGCCGGCGGCCACATTGTGGCCGAAGGACGGCCGGAACAGGTTGCCAAAGTAATCCAGTCGCACACGGGACGTTTCCTGGCAAAAATTCTCGGCGGGGACGTATCTCGTCAAGCGTGAAGCGTATCTCGTCAAGGATCGAAACTAAAGGAAGCCGAGGAGCGAATGCGGATGGCTTATGGCCTGTAGCGTGTCATACGGAACCCATTTGGCTCAAACCATATGCCATACGCTATTTGGCTATGCGCTCTTAGTTCGAGGAGGGATCGAAGGGCATATCTGCGTAGTGGCGGGAGGCCTCATCGAGCGACAGCACGATATCCGACCAGATGCGGGTCGCTTCCTTCTCAAAGACAATCGAGGGATCAGCCGGCAGCGTAATCCACGAACCCGTCTGCATTTCCGACTCCAACTGCCCCGGTCCCCAGCCGGAGTATCCTAAGTAGGCCCGGAACGATTCCTTTCCGGGTTGCTCCGTCAGAATCCGTTCCATGATCTCCAGATCGCCGCCGAGACAGACGCCGTCAATCACCTGATGTGAATTCTCCGGAGTGTCGCTGATGCGATAGAGCATCATCACTTGGTTGGTTTGCACCGGGCCGCCCGAATAGAGCACGTGTGGTTGCCCCTCCAAGATGGGGACCTGCGGCAGCGCTTCAGAGATGGACATGGCCGTCGGACGATTGACGATCACGCCGAGAGCGCCTTCTGGCCCATGCTCACAGAGCAGAACCACCGCCTGCCTGAAATTGGGATCATTCAACGCCGGCGTCGCCACGAGCAGCACGCCTTTACTGAGTGGAGTTGTCATGGTTCATCCTACCGTGAGGCCGTTAGGGGCGCAAGTTGAGTCATGAAACGCAAGCCACCATCTTCAGCCGCCATACATGGCCGGGCGGCGGTCTCGAAGGAGATCGTTGTAGCGATTGAGCGCCTTCCGCCTCGCTTCCCCAGGATCGATCTCGACGATGGTCATCTCTTCACGGTCACGCGGCGCGCGGTGCAAGATGTGGCCTTGAGGGCTGACGATTTCGCTCAGACCGATAAACGTCAACCGGTCTTTTCCTCCGCGGGCTTCGCTGCCTATCCGATTCGCCGTGACGCCGAATACGCGATTCTCCAGGCAACGTGTCACCATGGAATCCGGACAGTTCGGCAGGACCAGGTTGGACGGATGCGCAATGATCTCGGCACCCAGCAATGCCAGGGTGCGGGCTGCCTCCGGATAGTACCAGTCGAAACAGATCATCACGCCGACTTTGGCCGCGCCGATATCCCACACCTGAAAGCCGCTGTCACCGGGACTGAAGAACAGGGTTTCCTCGAAAAACAGATGCGTCTTGCGGTAACAGCCGACGAACCCTTTCGGCCCGACCACCACCGCCGAATTGAAGTATCTGCTCCCCGCCCGTTCCGCCAATCCGGCGACGATGGTGGTCTTGCGGCGCCCGGCGATCTCCAGGAGGCGTCGCGTCGTCGGCCCATCCGGCACCGCTTCCGCCAACCGCGAGACTTCTTCCTGCGACGTAAATTGATAGCCGGTTGCAAACAGCTCCGGCAGCACGACCAGATCGGCCTCCGCCTGCTCGAGTTGAGCCGTCATGACATCGAGGTTGCGCGCCACCTCGCCGAACATTGGATCACACTGAACATATCCGACCCGCATCATGCTGCCTTTCTACACAAAGAAAAACGGGCAGGGATGCCCCTGCCCGTTTTATCGTACGCGTCGTCGATGCGCAAGAACCGCTTACATACCTTCGGACAGATGGGGGAGGGCGTTTTCGACCGCTTTGGTCGCCACATCCGCATGTCCCGCCTTGCCGTGTTCGATCCCGTCCTTCAGGCCCTTGATGGCTTCACCCACATGCGGATTCTTGGTCTCCGCCATCGCGCCCTCGGCATGCTTGAGCGCGGCCTCTGCATGCTTCACCAGCGCATCCGCATGACCCTGCTTCCCATGCGCCACCGCTTCCTTGGCATGTTCCACGGCTTCCGCCTGGTGCTTATTCCCCGCCGCGAAGGCCACACTGGATGCCACCGGCGCTCCGACGAGCGCCATCATGACTCCGGCCACCACGACTCCCCGCCACATAGCAGTCTGCATGAAACGCCTCCTCTGTAAGTATGTGCACTGCATGATTTCCGATTCTCTGTAATTCAGCATAAAGACGGCCCTCTATCCTGTCAAGACGGGCGCATGCCGGTCGGGACCTGCGACTCCGACAGGCCGAGCAGTTTCTGCAACGCGAGCAGATCCTTCTCCACCGGGCAGGCGAAATCCCGGCTCCATTCCCACCAGGAACCAGGATAATTACGCAGCCGCTCGAAGCCCGCGAGCCGCAAGACGAAATAGAGCCATCCCGACCGCACCCCGCCCGTGCAGTAACACACGGTTTCATGCGTTGGATTCAACCCCTTGAGTTCCAACTGCGCCTGAATGGCGTCCAGATCTTTTACCGTGGCATCCGCATTGAGGAATCCGCTCCATGCCACATGCACCGCGCCGGGGATATGGCCGGGTCGCGGAATGCCCGATACTTCCTTGCCGAGATATTCTTCCAGACTCCGTGCATCGACAAGAGTGGTCGTCGGATGGGGCTGTCGCACGATGCGTTTCAATTCATCCTTCATGATGATCGCCGAGACCAGGGGTGACACGGTAAAATTGCCGGCCGCCGGCCGGACGGCGCCATGCTCGAACGGCCGGCGCTCGTGAATCCACTTCACCCATCCGCCGTCCAGCACCTTGATGTTCTTGTGGCCGAGGTATTCCAACATCCAAAACATGCGGCCTTCATCGCCCCAGTTGTCGAACGGATTGGAATAAATGACGACCTCGCTGTCCCCGTTGATCCCGAGCGATTGCACCCGTTTCTCGATCCGTTTCAGGTCCGGATCGAGCAATCCTTTGGCGACGGCCTCGGGATCGCTGTATTCGTGCCAGGTAGAATGGACGGCGCCGGGAATATGGCCGCCGAACTCGTACGTAGACCGTCCCCGCACATCGAGGATCACCAGGCCCGGCTGCCCTAAGCGTGTTTGGAGCGTCTCGCAATCGATGAGTAATGGATGTTGCATGTGATTCCTCGATCTCGGTCGGTGGATACTTATCCGTGTGGAACTGATGGATTCGCGCAGGCCATCGGCGGCGGTTCAGGCAACGGATCGGCGAAGGCCGCCGCCAACTCTTCATTCAGCGGCACCTCGCGCTCATACACCGTGAAGGCGTATGGATCGTCCGCCATGAGGCCGTATTTCTTCTTCAACATGTCATGCTGACCGTCGGTCAGAATGTGGTACCGAACACGGGCCTTCAACGTCAACCCCTTCGATGCTTCCGGCATCCGATACGCGAATTGATAGTCCCGGCTCGCTAGCGGCAACAAGCGGTTATCGTACAACTCCACAATGGCCGGTTGCCACATAATCCAGCGGCCCATGGTATGACTTTTTTCGGCCAGCACCCGCTGATTGCCGTCTTTCACCGTAAACTCGACGGTAAAGTGCCGGTCCGGATCGCCGGTGGGGAGCTTATGTCCCGCCCCGGCGTTCGTAAAGGTCAGCGCTACCGTCACCTGCTCACCCGGTTTCGGCCGGGGGGGATCGACTTTCACCTGGATCGCCGCCGCCCGCTTCACCATATCGGGATCATGGCCTCCGCGCCACACATGACGGCGCCCTCGCCTGATGGGGCCGTTCTCCGCCACCGGGCGATCCACCTCCGGCATGTGGCAGCTTTGGCAGATAAACCCGCGCTCTTGCATGAAATATTTGCCTTCATACTCGGCATACGTGCCGCAGGGTCCCACATTGTAGAACTGCGCGGGACCTGAGATCACATTGTGGCACCGCGAGCAAAACTGCGCCGTGCGGAACTTTGGATCGAATTGTGTCGGGTGTGGCGCGGCCGAATCATCAAAGGGCCCGAGAATCACTCCGTCACGCACATGGCAGGCCGCGCAGGTAATCGCCTCTTTTTGCAAGTCGGCATCGAAATGAGGATTCGGTTCCTGCGTCGCCTTTTCCACGCGGCCCCGCGGGATGTCCTTCACCAGTGTCGGCTGCTGGTTCTCCAGCGGCGTATGGCAGTTCAAACAGACCCAGATATGTTTGTCTTTCTTCCAATACGCCTGAAAAAACGGGTCGTCATACGCCTGCGCATGAATGCTGGTCTTCCACTCTTCATAGATCTCCCGGTGACATTGCCCGCAGGACTCGGCCTTCAAACTGGTCAATCCTTCAGGAATCTTCTGAAATGGAATCGCATGGGCATACTCGGGCCGGAGCCCGAAAATGACGACCGGTTTCACCTCGGTGTAATAGAGGTAAACCGCCCCCGAGATCACCGCCAGGCCGAGCAGGAGCTTCAGCCACCATTTCATGAGGCCACCAGCGCCCGAATGTGCCGCTCCACCGACGCCGCCAGCGCCGTCAGGTTGTACCCGCCTTCCAGGGAGGACAACAGCCTCCCTCGGCAATGCTGCCTGGCAATGCCGGTCACAATCGAGGTCAATTCCGCATACCCATCTTCCGTGAGGCCCATGCTGGCGAGGGGATCATCCCGATGCGCATCGAAGCCGGCGGAAATGATGATCAGCTCAGGTTTGAAGGCATCGGCGGCGGGAACCAGCACTTTCTGAAACACCGCCCGATAATCGTCGTCGCCTTCACCGGCTTCCATCGGCACATTGATGGTAAAGCCTTCCCCCGCGCCGCTCCCGGATTCCGTCGCGCGCCCGGTTCCGGGGTAGTGCGGGTACTGATGGGTACTGAAGAACAAGACTGAAGGATCGGCCTCGAAACTATGCTGCGTCCCATTGCCATGATGGACATCCCAATCGACGATCAGGACCCGCTGCAGCCCATAGCGTTTCTGCGCGTAGCGTGCCGCAATGGCGACATTGTTAAACAAACAGAAGCCCATGGCCCGCCCTGCCTCGGCATGGTGACCTGGGGGACGAACGGCGCAAAAGACATGCTGGACCTGGTCGGCCATGATGGCATCCACACCAGCCAAAACCCCGCCGGCGGCCAGGTAGGCGGCGGTCAACGATCCGGGAGACATGGAAGTATCGGCATCCAGGGAGATCCGGCCGCTGGTCGGCGCTTCCCGGTTGAGATGTTCGACATAGTCGGGCCGGTGGACCAACGTGATCCACTCATCCTCGGCTTTTCGCGGCGCGATACGGGTGAGTTCAGCGGCCAATCCGTTTTGCTCTAATCGCTGCATAATCGCGCGAAGCCGGTTGGGCGACTCCGGGTGTCCGGCGCCCATATCGTGGGCAAGGTAGCGGGGATCATAAACGAGGCCGGTTATTCCCATTCTGTACTCGTGACGGAGACGCCGTCAGCTCCATTGCCGACGACAAGACATCTTTTGACCTTAACACGCGTCAAACTGCGTAGACAACGTGCAGAGAACGCTGCTATCGTCGTCTCAAGGGAGGACGCGATGCCGAATCCACGAATTGAACCGCTGAAACGAGTCTTAGCCATGGAGCCGGACGATGATGTCGCCTGGTTCGGGCTGGGAAAAGCCTATATGGAAGATGCCAACTATGAGGAGGCCGCCAAGGCCTTGAGGCAATGCATTACCGTGAAACCGACCTATTCCGCCGCCTACTATGCGCTGGCGCAGTCGCTGCTGAAACTGAACCGTGTGGATGAATGCCGCCAGGTGTCAGACCAGGGGATTGATGTGTCGACCAAGAATGGAGACGCGATGGTGACGAAAAACCTCGAACTCCTAAAGGGCTCTCTTCCCGCCGCCTGATGCTGGGTGAGGTCATTTCGGAATGTCTTTCGTCGAGAGGAGCACTCCCCAGCTCGCGAACGACGGATGTCTCACGCCGATGCCGCGCCGGTTTCATCATCATCGCCGGCATTGGCCTCTGCTTCGCGCTGCTCGGCTAACGTGGTCGCCACGTCATCCAGCCAACGGCCGGCCCCGTCCAGCACTTCCCGTACCAACGGCTCCGGGTGGCCGGTCCGTTTCATGGTCCACTGGCAAAGATAGCCCATCAGATCTTCCCGTTCGAACCGCCGGGTTGATTGTGTCGATAATTGCGACAACTCCGACAGGCCGGTCCGAAGAATCTCCGCCACCGTGTCCCGGCCGTAGGAGGTCGCGGCCGTCACATATTGAATCGCCCGATTGATTTCTTGTTCGGTCATGTCCCCGCTCCCCACCATGGGCGGATTGTAACATTCAAGCCGGACCTGTCAACGGTGCGCCGGCTCGCCGGGTCTGCCCTCAAAGAATCTACACGCCCCAGGCAGGCGAGGATGGTATGATTCCGCCTATCACTCATTTAGTAGGAGCTCCGACTATGGCCGTTTCCCGCAAGACTGCATCCGCAACCGTATCACCCCGACGTTCCACGACATCCCGCGAATTTGCCGACCGGTGGGAACTGGCTGACCTTGTCGCCGATCCTGTGAAACAATTCGATCGATATCTAAAAGACCTGACGGCCAAAGTAACGCGCTTTGAAGCCGCGCGCCCAGACCTCTCCCCAACCATGCCCGAACAGAACTTCTTGAATCTCCTAGCCTTGTCGGAACAGATCGCCCGGGATTCCGGCCGGCTGGGAGCCTACTCCTATCTCTGGTTTTCCGAAGATACCAAACAGCTGCAGGCGCGCTCGTTCAAGACCAAAGTGGAAGAGCACCTCACCAGCCTCCAGAATCGCCTGTTGTTTTTCGATCTGTGGTGGCAAAGCGTGGATGAGAAGAATGCGGAACGCTTGATGGCCAATAGCGGGGACTTCCGGTATCACCTGGAAACCATCCGGCGCTTCAAGCCGCATACCCTCTCGGAGCCGGAAGAGAAAATCATCAACATCAAGAACATCACCGGACAAAGCGCCGTGCACCAGCTCTACGATGTGGTCACCAACGGCTTCACCTTCACGCTGCGCGTCGGCGGGAAGAACAAGACCATGAACCGCGAAGCGTTGACGGCCTATCTGAGAAGCCCGAAAGCCGCGATGCGGGAAGCCGCCTACCGGGAAATGTATCGCGTGTACGAATCCCAACAGGATCTGCTTGGGGAGATCTACAAGACGTTGATCAATGATTGGAAGGCGGAAAATCTTCAACTCCGCCATTTCAAAACGCCCCTGGCCTCCCGGAACCTCAGTAACGATATTCCCGACTCCGCAGTAGAAGCACTTCTGGCCGTCTGTATGAAAAATGCCCCGATCTTCCAGCGTTATTTCAAGCTCAAGGCCAAGCTGTGCAAGATCAGCATCATGAACCGCTACCATCTCTATGCGCCGCACCGGGCCGAGCAGAAGACGTACCGGTACCCAGATGCGGTCCGCATGGTGTTAGACGCCTATTACGGATTCTCGCCGCGATTGGCGGAACTCGCGCAACGCGTCTTTGCCGACCGGCACATCGATGCGCGCATGAAGGCGGGAAAAATGGGCGGCGCCTATTGCTATAGCGTGACGCCCAATGTGACGCCTTATGTCATGCTGAACTTCACCGGCGAGGCGCGCGACATCGCCACGATGGCCCATGAATTAGGCCATGCCGTTCACGCCATGATGGCGGAGCAGCACACGGTCTTCACCTTCCACTCGACGTTGCCGCTCGCAGAAACGGCGTCCGTGTTCGGGGAGCGCATCCTCTCCGACGCCTTGATGGCCTCGGAGTCGAGCAAGTCGGTGAAGCAGAGCCTGCTCGTCAATCAGTTGGACGACATCTACGCCACGGTCATGCGCCAGGCATACTTTGTCGCCTTCGAACGGACGGCCCACGAGATGGTCGCCCAAGGCGCCACGACGAACGATCTGGCGAGCGCCTATATGAGCCTGCTCAAACAGCAATTCGGGAAATCGTTGCGTGTGCCGCAGGAGTTCCAATGGGAATGGCTCACCATCCCGCATCTGTATGCCAGTCCCTTCTACTGTTATGCCTATAGTTTCGGAAATCTGCTTGTGCTGGCGCTGTATCGCATGTACCAGGAACAGGGCGGCGCATTCGTCCCGAAATATCTGGACCTCTTGGCGGCAGGCGGGTCAAAGGCGCCCCAGGCGATCCTGTCCCAGGTGGGCGTGGACATGAACTCGCACGTCTTTTGGCAATCCGGCTTCGATGCGATTTCAGGCATGGTCGATCAGCTGGAAGAGACCATGAGATGAGCGAAAGGCAGGACCGCCAGGTCTGGCACGCAAGCGTCCCGGCTAAACATCGGAGAGGCCGCCGACCAGTCGCCGGCAGGAAGGATCAAATGCGTTCGGAAGATTTGTCCATCTCGACCGGATGACCCAGAATTTCCCGTTCCGCCTCCAGCCAATCGCGCAGGTGATAGCCGTCCAGACAACCCCGTTGCTCGTACAGCTCATGCGCCCTGGCGGCAATCCGCACTTGAATATCCTGCACAGGTCCCGCTCCCTTCTCCGGGACAGATGGTTGTGCGGCCTGCTTCGGCGCGCGTGTGGCCGCCTTTTTCGGCGCCGTCTTCTTTTTCATGCCTTGTTCCCTCATTGCCTGTCTCCAAACGGTGCGCTCGACATTTCGTAAGGCCATTCATCGGCAATACCAGTTCGCACCATAACATATTCAGCGCGATTCCTGTATCGGAGGACCACCTTGCCTTCCCGGCTCAGCCGATCCACGGTCAGGAACAATTGGTTCGCCGTGAAAGCCGGCACATGGCGGAACAATTCCTCCATCGAACAAATCCGGCATTGTTGCATATACGTCCACACTGCGGTTTCGACATCATATCCTTCATTGTGCGGCTTTCCCTCATTCATCGTGTCGCCTCCCATCTACCTCTAATTGGGAATTACTTGAAATGCCAGGCCACGCCCGCAATAAACCCCGGCGCTTGATACACACCCTTCACACCGGTGCCCGCCAAGCCGGCATCTTCGAATTGAAATGATGCATAGGTATATCGCCCCTCACAAAACACGGCGGCCCGTTCGGTCAGCAAGAGCTTGACCCCGGCAAGAAGATTGAGCCCTGGTGAGGAATCGGAGACGGACAAACTCGGACCTGACACCGTGGCGTTTACCGCCGCCAAGCCGATTCTCGCATAGGGTTGCAGGCGGCCACGAGGATATCGAGCGACAACATTGAGCGCGGTCGTCACGATCCGGACTTGTTCGCCGGCGCCTGCGATCACAGACTGAGCAGGAATGCCGGACCAGATCTGATGGATCACGCGTGAACGGGTGACGAACCCCTCGACCTCCACGCCGACTCACGCCCAGCCTTTGTCTTCGAAACAATATCCAACTTTTCCTCCGAACATCTCCGCATTCGCCAAATCCAAATTTCCAAACGAAACCCCGTGATTGGCTCCTGTCCCTCGCACATGGCGGAGGTCTAACGGGAACGTCACGCCGGCTTCCCCTGCGATATAAACCTCTGTGCGAGCCCTCTCCATGCTTCCGGCGATCAGCTCGAACGCCAGGACCGCTCCTCCCATCAGCACCAAGCGGGCACGCATGGAAGATCCTCCCTGTCGTCTAATCAGACGCCAGTCAGCCTTATGGCATCTCTTGAGCCCGTTGCTCGATCTGATCCGCCGCAACCCGCAACTGCTGGGCGAGCGCCCGCCGCTGCTGGATCAGCCGCGCATCCGTCGGCAGTGAGTGCTGTAACAACATTTCGGCCTCCACCTCATGGCGATCGGCGAATGTCCGCAACTCCTGCGCGTCTTCATGCCATTGAAGCCGGCTTTCGGATGGGCCTCGCGCGGCCTCTGGCGCCGAAACATCGGACAAGGCGGCAGACGGCTCCCGGGCCGACATGACTGCACATCCGGCGAGTGCACTCACGGCAAGAAGGATACATGCTTGTGACAGCAGAGCGTTCATGATGAGCCTCCTCTGTACCGTCAGTCCATCACGTCATGGCACCATTGACCGAAGCAAGATATGATCCTGCCGGCGGAGGACAAGAGAGGGGCAGACAAACAGCGGGCCTCGCTCTCAGATCAGCATGGAAGGAGGCGAGCATCACGGAGAACAACCACCGGTGCCGCAGATTCCGCACCGCTCGGCCCGTGCGGAAACGCGCCGTCTGATGTGGGGATAGACCATTGCCCTTTGCGCCGGTTCATGGGGGCACTGAAGGTCGGATTCGGCCGAACTGACGATCGAGAGGGATTCACGCGTCGAGATACACCGGGCGCGCAGAGGTCACCCTACGCGCCGGAGCAGTTTGCCGTCTTCGAACCCATGAAGCTGAGATTTATGACGCCTTGGAAATGATCCGTTCCGATGCCTGGACGCTGTCAGGCAATGAGACCGACTCATGTAGGGCCTGCAACAACATTTGCGGTGAAAACGGTTTCGAGACCAGGATGCGCGCGCCCTGTTGTTTCAGGGACGCGGGGAGTTCATGCAACTCAGCGGAGAGTAAGACGACCGGAATGTCGGGCCACATGAGGCGACAGAGCAGGAGGAATTGTTCCCCATCCAACCGAGGCATGTGGAAATCAGAAATGACCGCATCGAAACGCCGCTTCTTCATCTCGCCCAATGCTTCGACGCCGTCGACTGCCGCATGGACGATATACCCCGCTTGCTCCAGCACCACCGCAACCAACCGTCGCACACTCTCTTCATCATCGGCGATCAACACGCGCTTCCCATAGCCCTCCATAGCGCCTCCCTCCTCCTGGTGCATCCCCAACAGCCGCATCCCACAATGTGTTGCACCCTTCACGGACAGCCGATTCATTCCCTTGACCGTCCACGGATCTCTTCACTCCACACCCCTCTCCGCTGCGGCCCGGGCCTGGTGCGGCTCCCCAGACGCCCGGAGAGGCCTCGGGCCAGTCGGATCAACGCATCTTCCAGATTGCCGCAATTGAGACAGCGAACGACCGGCACCCAGGTGTGGCTCACGCCTTCACTCGGATTGAACAGCGTCTCGTCCACCATCAAGCCCTGACATCGGCTGCATGCCATCCGTGGCCTCCTTCGATTGCTCACCGTCCCAAAGCGATCTAGCGCCCCCGCCCCATCAGGTCCTGCTCCGTGCGCATGAGGCTGTCGGGAGTCGGCTTCGTCCCGCGATCTTGGTCGGGATTGATCAGAATCGGCACGCGCAACTGATCCGGCAGCAACACCATTTTTGCGTTGGGACTGTCGTAGAGCTTGTACTGCAGATACTCGGGGGTCAGGGTTTTCGTAATCGTTTCCTGCGCATTCGCCTGGCCAAGGGCTCGAATCTTCAACCCTTCAGCCTCGCCCTCCGATCTGATTCGAATGGCGTCACCCTCGCCGCGCGCGCGCCGTCTGGCAATCTCCGCTTCCTTCTCTGCAATGACGAGCTCGAACTCCTTTTGCTCCTTTTCCTGCTCCTTCGCTTGTTTGCGCTCCACCGCCTCTAGCACGATCTTGGCCAATTCAATATCGGCCAGCGCGACGCTATGGACCTCGAGGTGGCGGCCCTTGAGTTTCTCCACCACGACCGCTTGAACCTTGCTGGCGATTTCCGCGCTCATTTCCGGAACTGCCACCATCGGATAATTCGACACGACGCTGCGCACCGCCGCGAGCAACTCCGGTCGGACGACCCTCGGATAAAAGTCCGGCCCGATTTCCTGCGCGAGGAAATACACTTCTTCGGCGATCGGGCGCATGATGATAGCGGCCTTCAACTTGACCAACAGATCGTCGGAGCTCAACGCGTCAACCAGCTCCGTGTAGCTTTGCAGTCGCACGTCATAGACATAGACATCATTCCAGGGAGCTCTCCAATAGAACCCCGACTTCAAGGTCTCGGTGGTCAGTCCCTCCGTTAACGGGTACCAGCGGAGACCGCGCTGTCCAGGACTGACTGTGTTTCCACAGCCCGCGAGGCCGCACAGTCCCGCAATGATCAATCCGATCGCCGTATATCGCCACATGGTCTCCCCCTTCCTGCGTTGCTGTCATTCAGCGGGATTCCGGGCCAGCAGCGTGGGAACGCCGGTCCTGCAGGCGCTGATGGCGAGCGGCGATCCGTTCTTGTTCCTGTGCCGCAGCTTCATACGATTGGGCCAGGAGACGCGTGCCTTCGACCCAATCCGAGTGAGGCCCAAACAAGCGTTCGTACACCGCCACACGATGATCGTAATCCTGCGCCATCTGCCTCAGCCTCGTGGCTTCATGCGCATAAAACTCAGCTATTTTCCCCTGATCCTGCCTCGGATCGTCGGTCTTCAAATCGAACACCATGTCGGTGTTCCCGCAACCAGACAACTGGCAGGCCGCCGCCAGCGCAAGACATCGGAGAACAACAGAGCACGACACGCGCATCATCGCACCTGCAGATGGCCCCCTTTCGACAACAGGGGTCCGCTCTCTCGACCACGCCGCCATATCACTTCGTAATCCGCCGCGAGGGGCAACAGTTCGACCTGCTCTTGTGTCCTCAACCGGTTCAACGCCGCAAACAGGGATTGCCAGGTATACAAGGGCAGCGCATCTGCCAGGGTGAGAAAAGTCAGTCGGCGATGGCGGTGCAGCAGCACCAGAATTTGATTGTCGATCGCCTCATCACCCGGGGAACCAGCTTGACGGATCATCGCGCCTCCCCTACGCACTACGTTGGATTGTGCGCTGTTGAATTTTGTCCGACAGTAGCTTTGCAATATATGGTCCTATCGACTGCAGAAATGGGGCCAAGAGAATTTCAGCTCTGCGCGATGCTACGGAATGGGTATCACGTAGTCTCGCGATGGAAGTGAAGTATATCGCACGGTACATCTCGTGCGAAATCGCTCGGATCGGACCATTTTTTTCGAATCACTTGCAGCTGAATTCAGGAGTTCACTGATCATCCCGACTGGCACTGTGTTTGCTCAAAAAAAGAGAAGAAGGATCGCAACAGCGAAAGGAGTCGTTATGTCTATCGTAGGTATTCCAGCAGAAGGCTTTACAACCGTCGGCCAGATTGTGGGGACGAATGCGATACAATTTCATTCCGGACAGGACGGCATGGCCATCACGATCGAAATGCTGTCCGCTCATGTCTCCGGCGCACCCGTCGTGGATCACGACGGGCGCTATGTGGGATTCATCAGCGAGGTCGATATCCTTCACGCCCTGGCCGAGGGACATGACCTTAACAGGCTCACAGCCGAACAGCTGATGGCCAAGAACCCCATCGCCGTTCGCAAGTCGACTCCTATCGCAGAAGCGATTAAGATCATGGCGGACAAACATCTCTTGAATCTCCCGGTGGAAGAGAACGGGAAGGTCAGCTATTCGGTCACACGCCATGACCTCCTACGCGCCTCCGTCGGGATGCCCGTAGACATTGAGGACTAGAGAGCGCCTGGATCTGAGTAAATCGCCGTGGTGCAAATCAAACGGGTATACAGCGAACCGAGCGCACAGGATGGGATTCGAATTTTGGTCGACCGTGTATGGCCGAGGGGCTGTACGAAAGAGCGGGCGCGGCTTGACGGCTGGCAAAAGGAGTTGGCCCCCAGTACCGCGCTTCGCAAGTGGTTCGGCCATGATCCTCGGAAATGGCATGAGTTTCGCTCGCGGTACCTCGACGAATTGGCACAACCGGAACCACGCAAGGCTATCGAAAACCTTACGAAGCTGGCGCGATCGCAGACGCTCACGCTCTTGTTTGGCGCTTCAGACTTGAAACACAATCAGGCGGTCGTATTGAAAGAACTGATCGACCGTGAGGAGAGAGAGTGAGTCTAGGAGGGCAGACAGAACCGGGAACACGTTCACACGCATCTGTTGATAGAAAGATATGCAAACCGCAAGGGATGCATCAACCTTGAGCAAACTTAGCTGGCAAGTCCCCAGGTGCTCCACAGCGCGACCGCGGCGACGGCCAACATCACCCAAGCCAACTCCCGATCTCCAACTTTCTTAATGATCTTCACCATGGATCGACTCCTTTCTCTGTTCTGACCACGCTCACCGTGATATCAGTCACTAAAGCAAGGCATGTGCCACTTGGACCTGAACAAAATTCGCGGATTTTTGGTGATTCGAGACCACAAAGCGAGCGGATTCGCACAGATCGCACTGTGCGTTTACGGAGGATGTCAGTCCAGACGAATGTGAGGGAAAAGAAGACGAAGAGCACTATGAAGACTGTTCACAGAGGAATGCGAGCGCGTCGTTCACGATAGGATTTTTTCGGGAAGCCAACAGTTCTCGTGAGGTAGATGCAGACCATCACGCCAAGGCTCTCCAAAAATAACAGCTGCCATCTGGCCCGTTGCAGCCATGATTCATACGTGAGGGACGCCGAAGGGATCTCGCGTTCGATGCGCATCTCGAAATCACCGATGGCCTTTTCAATGGTCAAGAATAAGGCTCGGCCGCTTCCCCCTCGCACGTAAAACCGGACCTGCTCCTGCTTATCGGTGCCGACAACGGCGATGAGCGCCTTTTTACTCTCAATGAATTCTTTGAGACGAGCAAACAACACTCCTCGTCCGGCCTGCAAACCGGGCACATCGGCGGTGAGCTCGGTCAAGGTGGCCATACCGGTTTCCAGCCGGCTTTCGGCTTGATTGATCGGTTCGAGAAACGACTGCTGTTCCGTGAGGAGATACCCGCGAAAGTTGGTTTCCACGTCCATGACGAGTCGTTGGAGGCGCAAAACTTCCGTGAGAATGGTCGAACGATGGAGTTGCCGCTCCTGCTGGATGCGCCATTGCTCAAATAACCACACATGTCCGAGAAATGAGAAGGCCAGCGCGGCCGTCGCGACAAGGAGGAGTCCGATAAACCGACCACGTATGTCCATGAATCAGTGCGAGGCTTTCTAACCCTGTTTGATGATCTTAAGGCAGAACGCAGACGAAGGGTCGGGAGGAGTACCAGGCCCTCCTCCCGACCGCTTGCGGGGTCTCTACAGCCAGTTCACGCGCTCGGCCGGCCGAATGTAGATCGGCTCTTCGACCTGAATCCGCGCCACTTCCTTGCCCGACTTGTTGAAGCCCAACACGGTATCGTTGTACATGTCGAACCGCTTCCCGTGGATCTGGGTTTCA
>CP092081.1:2181214-2185250 GCA_022226935.1 Nitrospira sp. | reverse complement strand
TTCGAGAGGTGCCGCTCACGCACCTACTTCAAAGGAGATTGCCATGAACAAGCAACTCTTACGTGTCGGAGAAGCGGCGGATGTGTTGGCCGTGAGTCGGTGGACGATTTACCGCTGGGTGGAAGACGGCCGTTTGGAAGGTACGAAAATCGGCCGCGGCAGCCTTCGGGTGTTTCGCGCGTCGCTGGATCGCCTGGTGCAAAGCAACAAGACCCATGAAATGAATCTCAGTTCATGATGAGTGTGAGAGCGGAGACTCGAATAGACCGGAAGGGAAGCTTGGGCCTTAGCCAGTACCGAATGGGGATGATGTGGTGTCTCCTCGGTTGGGTGCTAGTTGCGCTGACCTCCAGTTGCGCGGGCGGAATGAATGCTACAACTGCGCCGATGGCCGGGCCCTATGCCTTCGTCAACGGCCAGTGGTTCGACGGGGAAGGGTTTCAGCCGGATACCTGGTATTCCGTCCAGGGACGCCTGACGAAGAACCCTCCACCCGGGCCGGTTCAGACCGTAGATCTCTCAGGCCTTTACATGGTCCCGCCGTTTGGAGAGGCGCACAACCATAACGTCGAAGGGCCGTGGAATGTGGAGGCGGTTGCGCAGCGGTATCTGCAGGACGGGGTGTTCTACGTGAAGAATCCCAATGACGTGCGGGACTTCGCCTTGCAGATCCGGCAGGCCGTCAACGTGCCGACGAGTATCGATGCGACCTTTGCCCATGCGGGCCTCACGGGCCGCGGAGGGCATCCTGTGGCCTTGTATGAAGATGTACTGCGCGTGGGGCGATATGAACCGGCGGTCGGGCCGATTGAACGGGGCTGGTTCGAAAACCGTTCGTATGTGGTGGTCGACACCGAGGCGGAGATGGAAGCAAAGTGGCCGGTGATCCTAAGTGGACATCCAGATTTTCTCAAAGTGTACCTTGTGCATTCCGAGGATGACGGGGGATCGCCAGAGGCCCGAGCTGATCATCATCGACAAGGACTGCATCCTGTATTGGTACCCGGCATTGTGGCGAGGGCACATGCGGTCGGCCTTCAGGTGACGGCACATGTCGAAACGGCGGCAGATTTTCGTCATGCGGTTCGCGCCGGAGTCGATGAGCTGGCGCATGCGCCGGGTTGGTTGATTCAAGGTGCGGACGATGCGGAACGTGCCCGGTTGACGGAGGAGGATGCGCGCCTGGCCGCAGCACATAAAGTGCGAGTGATCACTACAAGTGTGGCAGGACAGGCGATGCCCTCCATGGGCGGACATCACCAGCATGGTTCTCACGCAGGGCATGGGCCCGGGCCGGAGATGAAGCGCAATGCGTCGCCCGCTGATCCCGCTTCTCATGTGCTGGAAGACAATCTTCGCTTGCTGCACCGGGCAGGGGTCACACTCGTGATCGGCAGCGACCACGCGGAGACGTCGCTGGCCGAGGTGCTGCATCTGCGCACCTTGCATCTGTTCGACGATCGCACGTTGCTCAAGATGTGGTGCGAGGAGACGCCGGCAGCCATTTTCCCCGATCGACGTATCGGAAAGTTTGCTGAAGGATATGAAGCGAGTTTTCTCGCACTGGCGGGGAATCCCTTGGAGGATTTCGATCAGGTGCGGGCGATTCGCAAACGGGTCAAGCAGGGCGTGCTGCTCGACGGCGCCCTGATACCAGACGCTGCTTGGTCGGCAGCGAGTCAACGAGCTCATTAGGGCGCGGTGCGTTCAACCGGCATCGCGTCATTATTCATGGTCATACGTGGTCTGGGCAGATCGGAAGCGAGGGAATGAAGTGCAGTGATCGTGTCGGCATCGTAGTCATTGGACTCTTGGCAGTGGCTCTATCGGGCGGTATCCAACCGCTTGCCGTGCTTGCGGCTGAAGAGCCGCAGGAACAGGACGCGCCGGTCGTCGTGGTGGACCCGGTGGAAGTGAGCGGCAAACGCATCGAGAATGTGGAGGACGTCAAGCGGGAACTCGCCCGTCGTCCGGGCAGCAACATCCTGATCGAAGAAAAACAGATCACGGAGTCGCGGGCGATCAACCTGCAGGATGTGTTGCAGTTCGCGCCTGGCGTGCGGTTTCAGTCGCGCTTCGGCGCCGACGAAGGGCAGTTTCAGATTCGCGGCACCACGCTCCGTACGAACTATCACCATCGCGGTATCAACATCCTGATCAACGGAATTTTTTTCGGCGACGCCGACGGATTTTCCGACTTCGAGTCCATCGACCTCATGGCCTACGAACGGATCGAGGTCTATAAGGGCGCGAATGCCTTGCGATACGGCGCGAACAGCATCGGCGGCGCGATCAACTTCGTGCCGCGCACCGGCTACAGCGCGTCCACGTTGCAGATGCGCATGTTAGCCGGCAGCTTCGGGATGGTGAGCGGGCAAGTGTCGAGCGGTAAGGTAAGCCAGCCCTTTCAGGTCGGCAGCATGAGCGCCACGATGGATTACTACATCAGCGTCTCGGGTAACCGTCAGGACGGCTTCCAGGACAACAGCCAGCAGGCCCGGGAGCGCATCAATGCGAACATCGGCCTGCAACTCGGCAATCATCAGGAAATCCGCGCCTACTTTCTACAGTCGAGTGTGGCTGAACGGCTTCCCGGTTCTCTGACGAACGAGCAGCTGTTTTTTAACCGGCGGCAGGCAGGGGGCATAAGCCCTCCCGGCGCGCCGCCGTTTTTTGCCTGCGTGACGAACAACCAAACCTGTAATTGGGGGCGGTACTACAATCTGCAGCGCATCGGCATCGCGTACCATAATGAATTCGCGCCCAATCAGTATTTTGAGATCATTCCCTACTTCTCCAATCAGTACGAGGATCATCCCATCTACCAGACTCTCCGAATGCATTCTTACAATGTTGGTGGTGAACTCCGCTATGTGAATTCGAATTCACTGTTTGGCAAGAACAACTCGTTTGTCATGGGCTTCCAGCCGCGCTATGGCGACCAGCGGCAAGACCGGTATGTGAACATCAATGGCAGTATCGGGGCCATGACAAACAGTTTCAGGGCGAAGAGCACCTACTTCGGCGCGTATGCCGAAGATGCATTCGATGCCACAAAGGATTTCACGATCGTGGTCGGCGGGCGATGGGACTATACGGGGCGGCAGGCCACAGTGGATAACTACGGGCCGGCCGGCAATCCGTTCAACCCTGCCACGCCGTCTGTGCTGACCGGCACACAGAGGCCGCTGCAACATTTCGATGCGATCAGTCCGAAGCTCGGCTTCGTCTACCGCACGACGCCGACTTCGCAGGTGTACTTCAACGCCAGCCGGGCTTACGAAGCGCCGATCAATATCGAGTTGCTGTCCTCGTTCAACGCCAATGGCTCGCCGAACACGGGCTTCTTGAATCTGGATGCACAGCGTGCCTGGCAGTTTGAGTTGGGGCACCGGGGCACCTCGGTGGATAAGCGGTACACCTGGGACGTGACGGTCTACAACCTCGAGATGCAAAAAGAACTGCTGACCACGATCATCAACAACACCGGCACGTTCCAAAATGCCAACGGCACGCGGCACACCGGCGTCGAAGCGGGCGGGGCGATGGTCCTGAAGAAAGGCCTGTTCGCGCAGGGTGGAGCAGGGAGAGAAGACAGCCTGCAGACGCGCGTGGCTTACACCTGGTCGCGGTTTAAATTCACCGATGATGTGCGAGGCGGCGGCATCGGCGGCCCCAATGTGTTGATCGCCAAGGCCGGCAGCACGGTGGCCGGCGCGCCGGAGCATAGCTTGAACGTTGAGATGCGCTACGACCATCCCGCGGGCTGGTGGATCGCGCCGAACGTTGAATGGTCCATGTCGGGCTTCTACACCGACTACCTCAATACGATCAAGAATCCTTCCTACGTCGTGGTGAATCTCCGTTCGGGCTATACCATCAACGACCATTGGATTCTCTTCGCCGAAGGTCGCAACTTGACCGACAAAACCTATGCCGGCGCGGTGGTCGTCAACGACCAGTTCAACCGCTTCGCGAACCCAGCCTTGGGCATCAGCGGATTTGCGGGCGTGGAGTATAAGTTTTAACGGTGAGT
>CP092081.1:2149494-2181114 GCA_022226935.1 Nitrospira sp. | reverse complement strand
GGTACATTCCATGCTACCGTTTTCATGCGACGCCATGTGAAGGGAAAGGTCTAGGCTCATGTTCCAATCAGGCGTGATGGGGTTGGTGGGCTCGCTGGGAGCGGTCTCGAAAATCGTGCTCTTGCTCCTCTTGGTCGCCTCGATTCTTTCCTGGGGCGTGATTTTGTTTAAATGGCGGACCTTCAAGGCGGCTGATCGCGAAGACCAGCGGTTCTTCAATGCCTTTACGAAGATCCGCGATCTGGATGAATTGTATCGGCAGTCCAAACGCGCGGAGGGGAGCCCCAGTGCGCGCGTGTTCCAGGGCATCATGGATCGTGTGGTGACGGCTTCGGGCGACGGCGCGGTGAGTCCTTCCCTCGCAGCCGGTGGCTCCAAAGAGTCGGTGCCGGCCTTCGATCACCAGTATATGGATAAAACGGTGTCGTATCTCGTGCAGAACCAGGTCTCCCACTTGGAGGCCTACCTGCCGGTGCTGGCGACTACGGGCAATATTACGCCGTTCATCGGCTTGCTGGGGACGGTGTTGGGTATCATTGACTCGTTCCGCGAGATCGGGATGCAGGGCACAGCCAGTATTGCGGCCGTGGCTCCCGGCGTGTCCGAAGCCTTAGTGGCGACGGCCGCCGGTTTGTTCACCGCCATTCCTGCCGTGATCTTCTACAACTATTACTTGACCCGTATTCGGAAGACGGTGTTTCGGATTGAATCATTTACCGTTGAAGCCATGCGTTCGTTGCAGACGCGCTTGAAGCAGTCCCAGGCCGGAGTTCAGTGATGACCTCGGAAACCCGCCACCGCCGGTTCATGGCAGAGATCAACGTGATCCCGCTGGTGGACGTAGTGTTGGTGTTGCTCGTCATTTTTATGGTGACGGCGCCGATGCTGTATCGCGGCATGGACATCAATCTTCCCAAGTCCGCGAGCAATACGATTAAGCCTGAAGCGAGAGCGGTTTTGTCCATTGAGCGCGATCAACGATTGTATTTGGATAAGGACGCGGTGAGTGTCGTGCAATTGGAGCGAAAACTCCGGGCGCTCAAAGACCAGAGCCCGGATGTGTCGCTGTATCTGCGCGCAGATCGGGATGTGCCGTATGGGATTGTTGTGCAGGTCATGGATAGTGTCAAAAAAGCCGGCATTGAAAAGCTTGGTATGGTGACGGAGCCCACAGGCGCCGAGCGGGTCAGTGAGTCGGTCGCGACTCCCTCGCAGCCACGCAAGAAGTAGCGGCGCCGCGACTCGCGCGCCATACGGTCGTATCGCAAGTCATGACGTTCCAAGCCCTGCCAAGACATACCGCGCTGTCCCTAATCGGAGATATGGGTGAGGCCGGAAGTGACCGTCTTCGCAAGACGCTCGTCGTGTCGTTGCTTCTGCACCTGTGTCTCCTGTCCATCATTATGGGTGCCAAGTTCTTTAAGAAAACAGAACGTCCACTCTCGGCGGTCGAAGTCTCCCTCGTGACGTTGCCGCCTGTGGAAGCGAAGCCTGAACCGCAAGTGGAGAAGGTTGAGAAGGCCGTCCCGAAGCCCGCGCCCAAACCGGTGCAATCGGCTCCGATTCCCGTGCCTCCTAAACCGGTGCCGGCCCCGACGCCGACTCCGCCACCTGTTCAATCGGCTCCCGTTGCGAAGCCGGCACCACCGGCGCCAGCACCTGCGCCGGCTCCGATTCCCGTCCCCAAGCTCGAGGCGCCGGTCTTGACGGCACCTCAACCAATTCCGCAGGCGGCCAAGTCACCTTCTTCTGCTCCCGTCACGAATCGGGCCGATGTGCTGCGTGATGTCATGAAAGATGTGGAGCTCCCGCTCAATGCTCCCAAATATGGCGACATTGCGCCGATGAAGCCGGCAGAGGTCAAAAAATCTGCACAACCGAAGCTCGGGGCGCCGGAACGATCCGATCTCGATGCCATGCTGAAGAAGCTGAACGTGCCCGATATGGCGGCGCCGAAGGTCGAGGTGCCGCAAGAGCCCCCCAAGCCGAATGTCGCGCCTCCAAAACGTGCATCATTGTCGGAGGAGATGACCAGCGACCTCGACCGCGAACTCCAGGATTTGAAGAAACTTCAGCCGCCTCCGCCCGTGAAAACATCTGAACCGGTGCGAGAGGTGAAGCCGATGTTCCGCGAACCGCAACCTCCCGTGACCGCTCCGCCGGTGGCGGCCAGTGTGACTCGTAGCAAACCCACGCCGATGCTGAGGGTGCCGGGCATGTCGGGGTCGAATCCCTATCTGGCTCGGGTTCAGGCACGGATCAGTGGCTTCTGGACGGCGCCGCCGGTGGATATTTCCGGGAAGGCGTTGACGGTGACGGTGCGGTTTCGATTAGAGCGGGACGGTCGGGTCGGCTCCGTCATCATCGAGCAGTCTTCGGGGAATGACTATTACGACATGGCTGCGCAACGCGCGGTGCAAAGTGCGATTCCGTTGCCGCCCTTTCCCCCCGACCTGACGGATTCATATTTCGATGCCCACTTCACTTTTGCCGTAGGCGAGGCTGCAGGATGAATCGTGTAATCATCGGTCTTATGATGACCCTCTGTGTCGTGGTGGGGGCCGGCCTGTTCGGGATTCTGGACTCTCGCGCCACCGATGTCTTTCTTGAAGCGACCAGACCGGACTTTCAAAAGATTCCCATCGGAGTCTTCGGGTTTCAAAACGGCAGCGGTCCGGAATGGCTCGGAGGGCGGCTGGAGGAAGTGCTGAAGGCCGACCTTCAACGATCTCTCGTGTTTTCTCTCGTGGATCTACCCGCAATCGGCGTGAAGGTTCGCGAGGTGTCGACCACGGATAAAGCGGTGTTCAAACAAGCGGCTGAGAATGGGGTGTCCGTCCTGGTATGGGGAAAGTCCGGGCAGAAGAACGGCAGCAAGGACAGCGAACTGTTGATGGATGGCTTCGTGTATGACAGCGGCAGCGATGAAGTCGTCGGAGGCAAGCGTTACGTCGGGTCGACATCGGTGGTCCGTTTGATGGCGCACCGGTTTGCCGACGAGTTGGTGTTCCGGTATACCGGCGAGCCGGGAATCGCCCGAACCAAGATTGTCTATGTCGCGGAGCATGGGAATGCCCGCGAATTATTTGTGATGGACTACGACGGGTATGAGCCGAAGCAGATCACGGCCGACGGCTTCCTGAATCTCATGCCGCGATGGTCGCCGGATCGCCGGTTTATTGTCTTCACGGCCTACCGGAGTCGGAACACGCAGGACATCGATATCCTGGAACTCGCGACGGGGAAGCGCTGGACGCTGGTGTCCATGCCGGGGTTGAACATCACCCCCGCCTTGTCGCCGGACGGAAACTATTTGGCGTTTGCCAGCAGCCAAGACGGCAATTCGGAAATCTATAAGCTCGATACACGAACCAAGACTCCGCAGCGCCTGACCGTGAATCAGGGCGGAGATTTGTCGCCCACCTGGTCTCCGACCGGACGAGAAATGGCGTTTACGTCCGATCGCGGCGGCGCCCCGCAGGTGTTTGTCATGAGTGCGGATGGCTCCAACGTGCGCCGTCTGACGTACGAGGGGGATTACAATGCTGCACCGGCTTGGTCGCCGCGTGGCAATTGGATCGCCTATGTCTGTCGAACGGCCCAGCGGTTATACAAGCTTTGCATCGTGTCGCCTGACGGCCAAAAGCGAGTGCAGGTCACGACGGGTCCGGGGATTGACGATTCGCCGTCCTGGTCTCCTGACGGCCGACACCTGACCTTCAGCTCGACGGTTGACGGAAAGAGTCACATCTACATGGTCGATACGGACGGAAAAAATCTGGAACGCATTACATTCGGCGGGACACACAATAGTTCACCGTCATGGTCTCCGGCACTTTAGGATTGAGTACGCGATTGACAGGATCTACGGGCATACTAACCATTCACCAGTGATGAGGAGTGATGATATGAGGATACGGGTAGCGACAATGGGCCTGACCATGGTAGTCGGGATGCTGTTGGTCATTCAGGGAGGGTGTTCCAAAAAATCGATTCAATCCGGTGGCGATGCGCAGTCCTCTGATCGCGGGATGGCGAAGTCGGGCGGGCCGGCTCCGAGTGCGATGGGGTCGGCGGGGTCAATGGGGGCAGCTCCAAACTTGGATGCTCCGAGCGCGACGTTCCCGGACCTATCCCTTTCAAGCAAGCCGGAAGATCCTGAGACCGGCGGCTTGCGCGGGTTCGATTCGGTGTCGGGCGGCAAGGCGCCGTCTGAGGAGCGGCTCGGCGGCGGCGGCACGATGTTGGCCAAGGTCGAGCCGTCCGAAAGCACGGCGCGCCAGATTGAAGAAATTCGTCGGGAGCAGGCCAAGGAGCAGGCGGCCTCGGCGGAAGCCGGATTGCGCGATGTGTTTTTCGGCTACGACAGCTGGACGATTACGGAAGATGGCCGGCAGTCGTTGACGCAGGATGCCCAGTGGATCAAGGCGAATGCCGGGGCGTTGGTCAAGATCGAAGGACATTGCGATGAACGTGGCACGCTGGCCTACAATCTCGTGTTGGGCGAAAAGCGAGCCAAGGCCGTGCGGAATTACCTGGTCGAACTGGGCGTCGGCGCGAACCGGTTGTCGGTGGTGTCGTATGGCAAAGAACGGCCGTTCTGCAACGAGCGCAGTGAAAGCTGCTACCAACAAAACCGCCGGGGGCATGTGGTGGTCCGGTCGAAATAACTGTTCCAATCATGGATGATGTGACATGATTCTCCGGAACAGACGCCGGTCAAGGGAGACCTGTCATGGACAGTGAATGGCCTTATCGAAATACGATGACTGATCAACCGTTGAACGCGAAGCGTGTGAGGCCGGGCAGCTATGCTCAGGCCGCTCGATTCGGTGCCTGTGTCTTGGTCGTGACGGGCTGTGCCTTGTTGTCGGGATGTGTGGCGCAGCAGGCTGACCTCAAGCAGACCGAGCGAGAGCTCCAGCGTCGCATCAAGCAACAGACGGAAGAGCAGGCCCAGAACCGGGCCCGCCAAAATCAGGAAATCGTATCGCTGCGCGAGCAGGATATTCCGTCCCTGCGCGGGGATGTCGATAAGGCCCTCCATCGTGCGCAAAGTTTGGATGCCCGGCAAGACGACCTGCTGGCCAAACTGGCCAACCAGGAATCGAAGTTCGAGCGACGCATCGGCGAGGCCGAGAAGCGGTCAGCTGAAGAAGGCAAGCGCTTGGGCTGGGTCGAAAAGCAGCTGGTCGATCAAGATGCCCTGCTCAAAGGCGAGCGAGATCGCAATCGGGCGGAGTTGTCTTCGGTGACGGCTCGTTTGGACCAAATCAACAGCCACATCGAGGCCATTCAGAAGAACGTTCTGGATGCGATGCAGAAAACCACCACCGGGCTCGCGCAAAAAGTCGATTCCCGGTTGGATGAACAACAGAAGCTGCTGCATGGATTGGAGACGCGCTCGCAGAATGTCGCTCAGCTCGACGCCCAGAATAAAGTCTTGGGTGATCAGGTTGCCAAATTCAATCAGGCCTTGGTCGACTTCAGGCAGGCGCTGGGAAGCTTGGGTGAACGTGTCGTGCAACAGGATCAGACAGTCAAGCATTTGGCCGCGACGCTGGAGCAGGATACGGCGGCCTTGAGCAAGCGGACGGATGCGTTGGCCGGGAAAATAGATGCCGATAACAAAGTCACTGCTGACCACTTCAATGAGGTCAATCGGAGTGTCGCCTCCGTGGCGAAGGCGCTGGAAAATGCCGGCGGCAAATTTGTGTCTCGCGAGGACGACCATGAACGGCGCCTGGATGACACGACGCGAGAACTGACCCATGTCCAGGCCCAAATCCAGACGCTCGATAAGAACCTCGAAAATCAGCATGCCTTCCTGAAGCAGGTCGAGCAGCATCTGTCCGCCCTGCGTGCGAGCGCCGCCCAGCGGACCGAACCGGCTCCCACCGTCGCCGAAGCGGCTCCGCTTCCCCAGGCGGCACCGGCACCGGTTCCACCACCGGCAGCGGCGCACACACAGGACTTGGCATCGTCATCGGCTGCGGCCATCACCCCCCGTGCAGAGAATCGTAGCGCGGCGCTGATGGCGGATCGGGAGTCCTACGAGCGGACCTTGACTCGTTTCAAGGATGGTGATTTGGATGGAGCCCGCCAGGGATTTGCGGAGTTTCTCGTTCAGCATCCGCATTCGGATCTGGCGCCGAACGCGCGCTTTTGGTTGGGCGAATCGTATTACGGCAAGAAGGATTATTCTCGGGCCATCGATGCCTATGATCAAGTGCAGTTGAATCATCCTGCCAGCGAAAAGGTGCCGGCCGCCCTCCTGAAAAAAGGGTACGCCTATCTGGCGCTGAAGGATCGGAAAAAAGCAGCGTCCGCGCTGAAACAGGTGATCGACCTCTATCCGAGGTCTCCGGAAGCCAATAAGGCCATGGATAAATTGAACCAACTAAAGGAGTTACACTAACGATGAAGCTCCGACTCGCGGGGGCCTTGCAAGTGAGTGCCACGCTGGCTTGCGGGCTGGTGGTGGCGGGCTGTGCAAAACATGCTGATTTTCTGGAGATCCGGGACCAAGTGTCCATCATTGCCCGGACGCAGGATCAGGAGCAGAAGCGGTTCGAGGCGATGCAGCGCCGGCTGGAATCTCTCGAACGGGTGCGCGAGCCGGAAGGCGGGAAATTGCGTTTGGATGACGCCATGACCCGGCTTCAAAAGCTGGAGGGGCGGCTAGCGAAGGTGGAGGAGGCGCAACTCGCTCAAGCGGCTTCCATCCGGTCTGATGCCGCTCTCGCAGAAGCCAGCCGCCAGGCGCGTATCTCGAAACCGTCAGGCCCGATCGAACCTCAAGCCATCGTGCCGGGTGTTCCATCGATCACGCCGACCTCGGCGTTCAATCTGGCGTACAACGACTACCTCAACGGGAAGTTCGATTTGGCCGTCAGCGGGTTTCAGCACTTCATCAAGGATTTTCCCTCGACCTCACTGACACCCAATGCCCATTACTGGCTCGGGGAATCCTATTACGGTCAGAAGGATTATATCCGTGCGATGCAGTCGTTTGAGCACGTGGTCAATGAGTATGCGGGAAATGAGAAGGTGCCGGCCGCCCTCTTTAAGCTCGGGCTCTCGGCGGCTGAAACAGGAGATACCGCAAAATCTCGCAAGTATCTCAAACGGGTCATTGAGGAGTACTCCACATCGGATGAAGCCAAGCTCGCGAAGACGAAGATGGCTGAGATTCGATGACCCTGAGGTGTGTGTCCGGTCTCCTCTCCGCTGAGTCATCCTCCCATCAACTCGCAGGGGGCACCTCTTCCCATGGATATCGTCAGTAGCGTGGGAAAGATTCAGGTGCTCCCCAGCGATGTCATCGGACGCATCGCAGCCGGCGAAGTGGTAGAACGTCCGGCTGCGGTCGTGAAAGAACTCCTCGAAAACAGTCTCGACGCGGGCAGTCGCGCGATCACCGTCGACATCAAAGACGGGGGCCTCGGATTGATTCGGGTCAGCGACGACGGCGAAGGGATGTCGCGTCGCGATGCCGCTCTGGCCTTCGAACGACATGCGACGAGCAAGCTCCAGTCGGACGAGCAGCTTGGCGCTGTTCGCACGATGGGATTTCGAGGAGAAGCTCTTCCCAGTATTGCGGCCGTCTCGAAAGTCCGTCTGACGACTGTGGCCCGTCACGATCAGGTGGGCACACAGTTGTGGCTGACGGGAGGGACCATCACTCGTGTAGAGGATGCGGCCGCGATCCCCGGGACCACGATCGAAGTATCGGAGCTCTTTTTCAATACGCCGGCCCGCCGAAAATTTCTCAAATCGACCACCACCGAGTTTTCGCATATCAGCCATGTGGTTCAGCAGGCTGCGTTAGCCTGGCCGCAGGTGTACATGCGGCTGGTGCATAACGGATACGAAGTGTTTGCCCTGCCTGCCGTGTCCTCTCCGCGCGATCGCGTGCTCCAGGTATATCGGGCTGCGTTTGGTGAGCGAGCCTTGGCTGTCGATGTCGAGCGCGATGGTCTGTCGCTGAAAGGGTTCATCATCGATCCGGTCCGGGCCCGTGCTGGCCGGACGCCGCAAGAGTTATTCGTCAACCGTCGTCCCATCAAGAACAGCACGGTGCAACATGCCGTCATTGATGGCTACAGCTCGTTCCTGGCCAAGGGCCATGCCCCGCTGTTCGTCTTGTTTCTGGATGTGGAGCCGCACCGCGTGGATGTGAATGTACACCCCACGAAGCGTGAGGTTCGGTTCGCGGATACCGAGCAGATCCATCAACTGGTCCGCTCCGCCGTGCGTCAGACGCTCGGTCGAGCACAGGTGCAAGCGTCGATGGCCGGGGCGGTTCATGCTGAGGTGACCGGCGCGATCCCGCCGAGTCACTCTTTTCCTGAAAGGGAAAGGATGTCATCTGCCGGAGTGCTCCCTGACCCAATGGCCAGATCGAAGCCTTCCGTGACGCCACTCGATTCCGCAGAGAGTCAAACCTCGTTCGTTGGAGAAGGCGCCGCGGCCTACGCATCTCCGGCATCCACGGATGTTTTTGCACTCGGGCAAATGAACCGCACGTATTTGATTGCGCAGGTCGGGGATGAACTTCAAGTCGTCGATCAACATACGGCGCATGAGCGTGTGTTGTTCGAGCGCCTCTGGCGAGCCTGGCAAGGGAAAACAGTCACGTCCCAACCACTGCTGTTGCCGGAACCTCTCGAGTTGCCGGTGCAGCAAGCCGTTATTCTGCACCGACATCTACCGGAGCTAGAACGACTGGGACTGCTGATCGAGCCGTTCGGACCTTCATCATTTCTGATCCGGAGTTTGCCGATCATGTTGGGACATCCTGATTTGTCCGCCTTGGTGCAGGACTTGATTGATGATCTCGAACAATGGGATTCCATTTCGTCGCTCGAAACAAAGGTGAAACCTATCCTGGCGTCGCTGGCTTGTCACTCTGCCGTTCGAGCGGGCCGGGCGATGGCGTTACCCGAAATCGCCCAGTTGGTGCAGGATTGGGTCGCAGAAGGCCTGATCATGACCTGTCCGCATGGACGGCGTGTCGCGTTCCGTCTGTCGGGAGACGAACTGGGGCGTCTCTTCGATCGCGCCTAGAGAACAACACGGAGAGGTATGATCCGGCTCACGGAATCCGTCCTGGCGTCGCGGCCGCTGGTGGTACTGGTTGGGCCGACCGCGGTGGGGAAAAGCGGCATCGGTCTTCGGCTGGCCCGTGCGTTGGAGACCGAACTCCTGACGGCGGACTCGCGCCAGGTCTATCGCGGAATGGATATTGCGACGGATAAGCCGGCCGAGGCGGAGCGAGAGGGTGTGCCGCATCGACTCATCGACTTGGTCAATCCTAATGAATCGTTTAATGCCGGGCAGTATCGCCACCTGGCGTTGCAGGAGATCGAACGGCTGTACGGAGAACGGCGACTCCCGTTGATCGTGGGCGGCACCGGACTCTATGTGCGGACGCTGATCCATGGGCTCTGTGATGCCCCGCGCGCGGATCAGGCGTTTCGTGCGTCCTTACTGCAGAAGGCTCAGGGGCAGGGACGATTCTTCCTTCATGCCGAATTGGCCCAGGTGGATCCTGAACTGGCGGCACGACTGCATCCCCATGATGAAGTGAAAATCGTGCGCGCTCTCGAAGTGTTTCATCTGTCCGGACGACGGCTCTCGGATGTTCAGCAGCAGCATCGGTTTGCCGAACAACCGTTCTCCGTGCTCATGATCGGTTTGAACCGCGAGCGGGCAGAGCTATACCGGCGGATCGACCAGCGGGTAGACGAGATGTTTGCGCGAGGCGTCGTCGAGGAAACCGCAGAGCTACTTGCGAAGGGGTACGGGCGTGAGATGGGTGCCATGAAAGGGTTAGGGTACCAGCAGGTTTCAGGATATCTGTCCGGTGACTATGACCGCGCGGAGGCGCTTCGTCTGCTGAAACGCGACACCAGACATTTTGCCAAACGCCAGCTGACCTGGTTTCGAAAGGAGCCTGGTCTGCAGTGGTGGATGCTGGGTGATCGGGATACCGCGGAGGACGTGGCCGGGCGTCTGCTGGAGACCATTCACACATTTGTACAGAAACTGACTCACGAGCGCCCGCCGCATCGGCCAGCGCCGCTTACTATAGAAATGGAATCGACGTCATGAAGAAATCGAAGAAGCCCGTTCAGCCTGCGGTCGGTATCATCGGTGGGAGCGGGTTGTACCAGGTCGAAGGATTAGAACAGGTCCGCGAGGTACGACTTCGCACACCGTTTGGCGCACCCTCAGATGCCATTGTGATCGGGGTGCTGGGTGGCATGGGCGTGGCCTTTCTGTCGCGGCATGGGCGCGGACATCGAATCAATCCCAGCAGCATCAACTATCGCGCCAATATTTACGCGCTGAAGTCGTTAGGAGTGACGCAAGTTATTTCGATCAGTGCCGTTGGAAGCATGAAAGAAGCCATCCAACCAGGCCATGTGGTGTTGCCTGATCAATTTATCGATCTCACGAAGCGGCGGATCTCGACGTTTTTTGACGAAGGCATTGTGGCGCATGTCGGCTTCAGTGAGCCGGTGTGCGCTTCCCTGGCCGATATTCTGGAAGAGGCGGGACGATCCGCGGGCGCAACGCTCCAGCGCGGTGGCACGTATGTGTGTATGGAAGGGCCTCAGTTTTCGACCAAAGCGGAATCTCGCCTGTATCGACAATGGGGTGTGGATGTGATCGGGATGACCAACATGCCTGAAGCGAAACTCGCCCGCGAGGCCGAACTGTGTTACGCCACGATGGCGCTGGCCACCGACTACGATTGTTGGCATGAGACGGAAGAGGCGGTGACCGTTGGCGCGATTCTGGCGACCTTGCACCGGAACGTGGCCCTGGCCAAGGAAATATTGAAGACCGCGGTGCCCAAATTGAGTCCCGACCGGGCCTGCGCCTGTCGGCAGGCGCTGGCCACGGCACTGATCACTGCCCCGGACACAATGTCTGCTTCGGCAAAACGACGGTTGAATCTCTTGATCGCTCCCTATGTGCGGACGCGGAAAGGAAAACGGTGAAGCATGGGTAAATTGCTGGTAGTGGGGTCGGTGGCGCTGGATACCGTGAAAACTCCTTTCGGCGAGGTGGCCGAAGTGCTGGGCGGATCCGCGACGTATTTTTCGACGGCGGCTAGTTATTTCACGTCGGTCGATCTGATTGCGGTCGTTGGCGATGACTTTCCAGAGCAGCATGTCGCGTTCTTGAAAAGCCGCAAGATTGATCTGGCAGGGTTGGAGCGGAGGCCCGGCGCGACGTTCCGTTGGAAGGGCGCCTATTCGCATCAACTCAACGAAGCGCAAACGCTCGACACCAAGCTAAACGTCTTTGAGACCTTCCGGCCGAAGATCCCTGCTCAGTACAGCTCGCCGGATGTGCTTTTTCTCGGCAATATCGATCCGAACCTGCAACTCGACGTGCTGCAGCAGGTGAGGCGGCCCGCGTTAGTCGCCTGCGATACGATGAATTTCTGGATCAACGGCAAACGTGATGCGCTCTGGAATGTCCTCCAACATATCGACATTCTCATCATCAACGACGGTGAGGCGCGGGCTCTGGGTGAAGATACCAATCTTGTGAAGGTCGCCAAAAAGATTCTCGCGCGCGGGCCGAAACATCTGATCGTCAAACGTGGGGAGTATGGTGTGTTGATGTTCAACGACAAGCAGATGTTCGGGGCGCCGGCGTTTCCGCTGGATGACGTGCGCGACCCGACCGGCGCCGGCGATACGTTTGCCGGAGGTTTCCTGGGCTATCTGGCGGCCACCGGAAACCGTTCGTCCGAAGCCATGCGGCAGGCGATTATCTTCGGGAGTGTGATGGCCTCATTTACAGTAGAAGCCTTTAGCCTTGACCGATTGAGGATCCTAGATTACAAAGAGATTGAGGCGCGCTTCAAAGAATTCAAGCGGCTCACGCATTTTGAGGATATCGGCGCATGATCGTCGTTGATCGACAGGGAACTCGGGGATGCAGGGCCAGCAGTATGGCGGGATTGTCCTGCCTCCTGTTCTTGCTGGGACTGTTCGTCTTGGGCGGATGCGCCAACGAAGAGAACCTGCGTAAGTCGAAGGGGTTTTACCAGGAAGGTGTGGCCCGGCTGAGTTCCGATCAGCAGCAGGCGTATGTGTCGTTTCAAAAAGCGGTGAAGCTCAATCCTGACAATAAGGAAGCGCACTACGGACTCGGGCACATCTATGCCTCGCAAGGACGACTCAAGTTAGCTGAGGAATCTTTCCGCGAGGCGATTCGCATCGACGGCGACTATGCCGAAGCCAATACGTACCTCGGCCAAGTCCTGGCCAGTCAAGACCGGTGGAAAGACGCCATCGCCGCGTACCGGCAGGCGCTCAGCAATCCCCTCTATCCCACGCCTGACCTGGCGCGGTTTCAGCTGGGGAAAGCCTTGATGCATGAAGGCGATCTGCAGGGAGCGATGGAGGTCTTGGAAGACGCGGCCACCGTGACGCCGCCCAATGTACCGCCTGCGATGCTGCAATTAGAATTGGCGCGGGTATATCACAAGCTTGGATTTGATGTGCGGGCGCGTGAGGCCCTGTCGAAAGTGTCGACGCTGGACAAGGGTGGAGAGCAGGCGGCTGCGGCGCAGGAACTTCTCGGTAAGCTCAAACCATAGGCGGCAATCATGGAATCAGTGGGTGAATTTTTTCGGCAGGTTCGTGAGACCAAAGGTCTGACAGTCGATGAGGTGGCGTCGAAGACCCGAATCCGCACGGACTTTGTCAAAGCGCTCGAAGAGGGGAATTTTGCCAAATTGCCCGACCAAGTCTTTGCGCGCGGATTTGTCCGGTCCTATGCGCGGTCGTTGGGATTGGACGAAGAAGATGCCATCCATCGATTCGTGCAGTCCGCCGGCGCATTTTACGAAAAGCAGGGTGAGCGGGAACGCTTGCGTCAACGGCAGGTCGAAGAAGAACGCCGCCGCCGGGCCAATCGCAAGGCTGTCGGGGTGGCGATTGCGGTTGCCATTGCCACGCTGGTGTTCCTGTTGAGCCGTGAACAGACTTCTACGCTCGTGCGACGCTCCGGATCGGATGCCCCGACTGTCAGTAAGAAGGTGGCTCCGTTTGCCAAGGATGCGAAGGAGGCAGCTTCTCGTCCGGTGGCCGAACTGCCGCCTCCTATTGCTCCTTCCATGAAGCCGGCTGAGCCCGCCGCCGTTTCTGCGAAACCTGCGCAAGAGAAACTGCCGCCGGCTCCGCAAGCATCGGCGCCCGTTGCCGTGGCCAAAGCGCCGTTGCCGCCGGATACCGTTGCTCCTCAGCCCTCCGCCTCTATGGGATCGGACGGCCCTCTCGCCGGATTGTCGGTGGACGGCCCCGTCGGGTCTGATGGGCCGCTGGTTCTCGATCTCGCCGCGACTGAGCTGAGCTGGGTGGTGGTTCAAGTCGATTCCGGCAGTCACCAGGAAGCATTGTTGCGTCCGGGGGAAAAAGCGCAGTGGAAGGCGCAGGATCAATTCACGGTGACACTCGGCAATGCCGGAGGCGTTCGCGCCGAACTCAACGGCAAACCGCAAAAACCGTTTGGCCCCAGCGGCAAGGTCGTCCGGGATGTCGTGATCAAGCGCTGATCGAGTTATCTGCGTGGCTTGACTCCTCTCAGGCCGATATGCGCTGCATTCGTTCCTGCTCCCACTACCTGCTCTGTCTTTCCAATGCATAGGTCGTGAGCGTGTCCATGCGCCCTCCTGCCCGCGCTCGAATGAGGCGGGGAAGAGGCGTCTGAGGCACAAAGGTGTCACGACTGGAAGGCTGTACGTACTTGCCGATGGTCTGAACATCCTCAATGCGATGAATTCCCGCGATTTTTTTCGCTCTGCCGCTGGCACAGCCCTTGATTCTCTTCTGAGATCAGCATGGATGAAACTGACAAGGCTGAGGCGGCCATTCGCTTGACAAGACAGAAAACGCGTTGCTATAGTTCGCCTGCTTTATCGGCTTTGTCATGAGTTTTTTGCCATGCTGATTCGGATCAGAGAGGCATTGTTCACGCGGTGGGTTCAACACAAAGGAGGAGTTCTGATGGGGTATTTTTCTAAGTTTGTCGGAGTGTGTGCGGCCGTCACCTTGTTGTCCGTGGCGGTGGTGGGCGCAGAAGAAAAGGATCCGTTGAAGCCCCGTGTTGCGCCGGATCAGATGGCGGACGCGAAGGCGATGAAGAACCCGGTTGCTTCGACCCCGGAAAGCATTGCCAAGGGCAAGGCATTGTATGAGGGCAAGGGCACCTGCTTCAATTGCCATGGCAAGGAAGGCAAGGGCGATGGTCCTGCCGGTGCGATCCTGAATCCGAGCCCGCGTAACTTCACCAACTGCAAGTTCCACAAGAAGCGGAAAGACGGCGAGCTGTTCTGGGTGATCAAGAACGGCAGCCCGGGCACCGGCATGGTTTCGTTGGTCCCTGCGGCAATCACCGAAGAAGAAGCGTGGACGATCATCAACTATGAGCGCAGCTTCTGCAAGGGCGGAGACGAGTAGTCGAGACTTTCGGCCGATAGGCTGAATCGGAGGGGGCGGTGAGGGGATCCTCGCCGCCCCTTTTCTTTTGTGCAGGCATGCTTGGTCTCGGCGCAAGCTCAGGTGAGTCAGCAGTAACCTGCGAAAGGCAGGAATATCCTTCCTCCCCCATCACGGGCCGCATGACGTGATGGACGAGGATGGGGCTCCCCGTTCTTTCACGGCTGCTCAGGAGGAAACGTCATCGCTGGTTTTGTGAGCACGGTGTCGAGGTTCTTCTCCGTGCCACGCGGGGCTGGGAGGATCTGTGGTTGCTGTTCTTGCTTGAACGTGCTCCGAGCCGCGGTCGGGACTTTCCGATGGATGTACCCTGTCAGCTCGGCAATCGTGACCTCACCATTCCGATTGATGTCGGCTTCGCCACGAAGTCCTCGCAAGAGATAGTACGTAAACAATCCGTGATGCCACGTATCGGATTCCAAGCTCTTGCCGAATCCGGTAGTCGCAATCATGTGCAATACCGATCCCGGTGTCCCGATCCATTTCGGCGCCGCTGCTTTCGTCCGCCCGTCCGCTCCATTCTTGAGCACTGTCCCATCAAAGATGAAGAGCACTTGCTTGGCTTTCAACCTTCCCAGCGCCGCTTCCACCTCCTTGAGCGGATAGAGCCTGGTGGGTGACCCCATCGAGCCATCATAGGGAATCAGGAACGTTTCGCCGGAGGCGCTCACCATCGCCTGCCCGGCAAAATAGACGACCACCAGCGAATCTTTTGTCGTTTTTGCGGGAAGCCAATCCAGCAGGGCTTCTTCGATGTCTGGACGGAGAGCGCTCCAGTCCCGCAGGAGACGCACGTTGTTTTGAGGCAAGCCGCCGAGGGTCTGAAAATAGGCTGCGACGGTTTCCGCGTCGAGCGAGGCATACTTTCGCGCCGCGATCTCCTGTTCACGATAACTGCTGAGTCCGATGGCGAGCAGATAGTCACCGGGGCGCGGCCCACCAGTCGTGGCGGCAGGAATGTGATCCACGTCCTCGAGGAGGGCGGCCGTGGGTTGAAACGAGAGCGGCAATGTTTGTGGCGGAGCGGCTGGTTGCCCCGACGCGTTGAGCAGCGCGACCTGTAACTCCGCCCGCTGAAGCGCTGGGGATTGAGGCATGGTCGCAATAAATTCCAGCGATTTGGATCCGGCTGCCGAGATGACGCCGGTTGCCAAGGTCGTGGCCGGGAACTGCGCGAGCAACGTTGGCGGGCCCGTCAGTCTGACGGTGCTGTCCTGCACCGTCTGCGTTCCCGTATTGACGACGTCGACGCGCACGCGGATTCGTTCGCCGCTTTCGATGATCAGGTTGCCGTTCTCATCCAACAATGTGGCTTTGAACGAAAGCGGCTGACCCGGCGCCGAAGCAGGCGCCGCCGGAATGGCCACCGCCTTCGACGCACCCTCAGCCGGAGTGGTCGTTGCACCGGCCGCTGGTGTTGGTGTCGCAGGGGCGAGGAGCACCCGGGCTTCTTGCATGAACTGCGTGGCCAACATGGTGGACGTATCCTGCAGCAGCGGATCGACAATGTAGTCGCAGCGCTGCTGAGTCAGTTCGAGTTGCAAGCGTTCTTTCCGGGTAGCTTGGAGCGGCCGTTCGCCGAGCGGCGCGCCGGACGCATCGAAAAATTCCGCCAGGGCATCTAGGCTGAGTTCTGCAGGAGCGCGATCATAGAGGGCGTCCGTTTGCAGCTTGAAGAGTGGATCCAGCATGCGCACGCGGATCGTCACGTCGGGTTTTCCTCCGGCAGCCTGGCTTCCCGGAAGAGTCACGGAGCGAAACGTTTGATGCGCTGCCTGGATTAATGTGTCCTCGACCGTGGGACCGATCGGCAAGGGATGGATGCGGCTGCAGTTATCGATATATTCCGTCTTGGCTTTGGAGAGCGACGGATCAATGTCCAGGTGAACGGTGAGGGGAACGGGTGGGCCGAGATCGGGCAGCGCCTGGCGGGAGAATCGCGATTTGATCGTTTCGCAGCCGACGGAAGCCAGCAGGGAGAGTAGGGCAATTCCAACAAGAACTACGCGGTTCGTCTTCAAGCAGAGCCTCCTCGACGGCAGATATGGGAATGGGAAACGGTACAGGAATGAAGGGGGCATTGCAACCAAGCCATGAGCCAGCTTGCGACCCTCATCGGCCTCGTTTATCCTACCGCCGCGCATTGCCAAACCGTCAACCGAAAGGCCGTTCACGTATCGTGGTGGTGTTGGGTTTGTCCAATATGCGAGACGCTGCGGCTGCCCTCGTTGCTGACGGCCGGATCGTGGCTGCCGCGGAGGAAGAACGCTTCGTCCGCCAAAAGCACGTGACGGCCCTACCAGTGCATGCGATTCAGTATTGCCTGCACGAAGCTGGACTGGCTCTGCGCGACGTCGAAGCCATCGTGGTGCCCTGGAAGTATTGGCAGGTGGGTCGGCGTCTCAAGCTTGCGGTGACGGCCATGCTCCGCTCGACGCAACTGTTCCGCGTGAAAGGGACACGGTCCCTCGAGCGGGCGAGTCAAGAGTGGAAGGAACTCTTCCGGCTTCAGCAGGAATTATCCCGACGGGTGGAACCAGGTGCCGGCCGGCCGGTGTTTCTCGACCATCATCTTTGCCATGCAGCTAGTTCATTCCTTGTCTCACCGTTTGAGCGGGCGGCGATTCTGGTGGTCGATGGGGCATCAGAATCGGACACGACTCTGTTGGCCAGGGGTGAAGGCTCTCAGATCACTGTGCTGGATCGTACTCCGCTGCCTCACTCACTGGGGCAATTCTATGCGGCGATGACGGCGTTCTTGGGGTTTCGCCCGGATCAGGATGAATATATCGTGATGGGCCTGGCCTCTTCCGGTGAGCCGAGGTTCGCACCTGCACTCGGTCGAGAAATTTTGCGACTGCTACCCGAGGGACGATTTGCATTGAATACTCGGCTGCTGGATTTTCACCTCGCCCGGGCTGGCCATTTCGTCCCGGAATTCATCCGGCTGTTCGGTTCTCAGCGGCGGCCTCAAGACGATCTCACACAGCGACACCGCGATCTCGCGGCGAGCGCGCAATTCGTGTTGGAAGAAGTCCTGTTGCATCTGGGCCGTCGGCTGCGTTCGCTCACGCAGGCGACATCACTGTGCCTCGCGGGCGGGGTCGCCTACAATTGCGTGGCCAATGGTCGCCTGCGGGCCGAACTCGGCTTTGACCATGTGTATGTGCCGCCGGCCGCCGGAGATTCCGGGGCGGCGCTCGGCGCGGCCCTGTGGTGGACGGCGAGGCGGGGACCCGCGGCGTCGAGGTCCGTTATGCCGGATGCCTATCTCGGTCCGCAGTACGACGAATCCGCCTGTCGTGCCGCCTTGTCGAAGGCGGGGCTGGTGGCCGAACGTCTGCCTGATGACCGATTGTATGAACGGGTGGCCTCGGAGCTGGCCCATGGCCGATTGGTGTTCTGGTATCAGGGACGGATGGAATGGGGACCGCGCGCATTAGGGAATCGCAGCTTGCTGGCGGATCCTCGACGGGAAGACATGCGTGAATTGATCAACAGCAAGGTGAAATGTCGCGAGGCCTTCCGGCCATTCGCGCCCTCCGTCCTGGCCGATCGCGCGGAGGAGTTTTTCCATGTACCGGCGCCTTCGGCTTTCATGCAGTTTACGGTTCGAGTGAAAGCATCGGCGAAAGGGATTCTGCCGGCCGTGACGCATGTCGATGGCACGGCCCGCGTGCAAACCGTGACGCGTGAGGCCAATCCCCGGTTCCATGATCTCCTGGCGACCTTTGGCAGATTGACTGGTGTCCCCGTGCTCCTGAACACGTCTTTCAATGTGCAGGAACCGATTGTGTGCAGCCCCGACGAAGCGGTGCGTTGTTTTCAGCGCACCCAGGTGGACTGGTTGGTTCTCGGCAATCTTTTGGTGGGACGGCCATCACTGATGCCGCCGCAGCATCATGAAGGCTGAGCCGGTTTGTGTTTCCTCTCCTCCTGCCCTCATTTTCGTGCTGGATCTGTTGCTGGGCGCGTTTGTCTTGAATCTAGTGCTCCAACCTTTAGTAGAACCGGATCTCGGATGGCACCTCCGGGCCGGACTGGATTTGGTCGCGCAAGGGTGGCGTCTGCCGGACACCGATCCCTATTCCCATACGATGCCGGATTGGCATTGGGTGGAGCATGCCTGGTTGACCGACGGACTGTTGGCCTTGATCTATCGGGCGCTCGAGCCATCTGGCGGATTGGGCCTGATTGCATTCTTCGGCGGAGTCACAGCCCTGGCCTGGTGGATCGCGGCAGGAGTCGCTCTCGTCCATCGCACCTACCGGCTTGTCGCGCTGGTCGCGAGTCTCTGGGTGGCCTTACCCTTTCTCGGTGCGCGCACTCAGTTGATCAGTCTCCTTGGCGTAGCGGTTGTGCTCACGATCTGGAGTCGCATGCAACGGGGACAACGGCAATGGGTTTGGGCGCTGCCGCCTTTGTTTCTTGTCTGGGCCAATCTCCACGGCGGCTTTACGGCCGGTCTGTTTATCATCACGGTGTTGCTGTCGCTCTCATTCCTCGCGAGAGTCTGCATCGAGTGGAAGATCGTCCAGGCACCGCGTGATGAGTCGGTGCTCAGCTGGGATGCTATCCGTCTGTATACGATCGCGCTTATCGTATCTCTTGCCGTGACCTTTCTGAATCCCTATGGCTGGCGTCTCTATGTGGAGATTTACGAATCGCTGACGGACCACTTCATGATCGACACCTTGCGCGAGTGGCAACCGGTGTCGTTTCAGGGATGGGCCGGGCGTGCCTATGGATTTTATCTCCTTGGGCTTATCGGGTTGATGGCTGGATGGTATCGGCGAGTGGAGCCGGTCCGATGGGTTCTGCTGGCGTTGATGTTGGGATTGTCTTTGCTGCATTGGCGGAATGTCACCCTGTTTCTGATCGTGAGTCTCCCGCTGGTGGCAGAGTTGTGTGCGGCGGCGGCAGACTCCTTGCTGCGATGCGTTCCTGTTCTGAGATCCCACGCACCCGGCGCTGTTTTTGTTCTGTCCATTGTGGCGGCGACGGCGCTGTACGGTTTGGGAACCGAGCACCTGGAACATGTCTGGCAATCAGGCCGCACTCCCGAGGTGTATTTTGAACGGACTGAGTATCCCATCGAAGCGGTGCGGTGGATTCGCAGTCACCGGGATGAAACGGGGACGAGGCTGTATAACGACTATAGCTACGGAGGCTTTCTGCTGTGGCAACTTCCAGGCGAGCGGATTTTCATCGACGGACGGATGCCCGCCTGGCGCATCAAAGACAGATGGATCTTTCACGATTACGTCGATCTCAATCGCGAGGATGCGCCGCAGTTGGCCGTGCTGGATCGATATGGGGTGGATTGGGCGATGATCCCGCGCGGCGGCGCGTTGGCTGCGGCGCTGGGGGCGCACTCAGCTTGGAAGAATGTCTATGCCGATGCCAAAGTGGTCATCGTGCGTCGGCAGTCGTGACCGCAGGGTGCGTGGTTTAGAAATGCGTCGGTTCTACCGTGGCTAGGGCCGGTTCGACGCTGCCAGGAGCAGGCCGGCAGCGAGGCTGATAAAGGCCTTGCGCGTCTCGTTTCCGGATGGCCAGCAGTTCTCGCAACATGAGGGCGCCGTCGCGCCAAGGGCGGACTTTCGAGCCCGGCTGATCCGTCCAATTGATGGGGACTTCCGCGATGCGGTAGCGCCGTTGGCGGGCGATGTGCAGCACTTCCAAATCGAATGCGTAGCCGTCGACACACGACACGGCAAACAAATCCTGAGCCACCGGTTGCCGGAATAATTTGAACCCGCATTGCGTATCCGCAATATGCTGCACGCCCAGTCGGCGTACCACGTTGTTGAAGAGGCTTCCCAAGAGACTCCGGTGCCATCGGGCATGAACCGTGAACGCCGGATTGTGGGAAGCCAGGGCCCGTGATCCGATCGCGAGGTCAGCCCCGGCCTCGAGAGCCACTTCCAAGCGTCCCAGCTCTTCGATGGGGGTGGCTCCATCCGCATCGGCAAACAGCTGGATGGTGCCGCGGGCGGCCTGCATGCCCCGTCGAACTGCGGCTCCCTTCCCCATGTTGCAGGTCAATTGAATCAGCCGCACATGGGGGCAGTGGTGTGTCGCCAGCCTGACGGCCTGAGCCGTCTCGTCCTGGCTCCCGTCGTCGACCACCAGAATTTCATAGGGTTGGCCCCGCTGATCGAGATGAGCGATCACGCGCTGCAAAAACAGTGGGAGCCGGCGCGCCTCGTTGTAGGCGGGAATGATGACTGAAAGGGACGGTATCTGGGTCGGGCACAGAGTCACGTTGGAACGCCCCCAGTGGGAGTGTGACGCGACCGCTTCGTCCGGCGACAAAGGGTGCATCACGGTAGCTGAGCCATGATCGAAATGCAAGCAAAGGTTGGTGCATCTTGACAGAGGCAGAGCGCGGGAGTGATCGTATCTCAGATACGGCGATCTCCTTGGCGTCGATTCGGTCCGGAGGATGTCATGAGGCGCAACGCGGAGTGGTTTGCGTCGCTCGTCGGCATGGTGATCCTCACGAGTTGTGTCGTCGCTAGTCCCCCCAGTCGCCTCGCTCAATATGTCGGATCCGCCGTGCCGGAAGAGGCGGCGACGGCGAAGCTTCCCGCTTCGCGTCCGCTCCGTACCGCGTTGGTGGTGGTGGCGGATCAGTCTGCTCCGGATTCAGCTCCCGTTCTGCCGGATGAAGCCTTGGCGCGTGTGGGAGCGCTCCTCACGGGAGAGATCAACCGTGGGTACCCCGTCGCCGTTGAGCGGGTCGTCAAACTCGATGGGATGTTACCGGGTGGAGCGGCACCGGGTTGGGCCGAGATCGCCAGGCAGCAAGGGATGGACTACCTGCTGGTGACGGTGTTATCGAGTACCGAGCAGGAATATCCGATTTCTCTCTTCTTGGGCTGGACGACCCATCAGCAGCCCGGATTCCGGCGCGATAATTGGTCTCTCGCCGAAGCGGCATTGATCGACGGATCGACTGGGAGGACGCTGTTGCGGGCGGAAGGACGCGCCATGGCCACGTTGGATCGTCCCACGGCGCCGGGAATTTCGCAATGGTACCCCGTCATTTACCTGCGGCCACAGGATCCGGAGCGACGCATGTGGCCGCCCACCTATGAAGGGGCGCCACTCACACTCCGTCTGGTTGCGATGGAGCAGGCGGCGAAGCGGTTGGCCGGGAATCTGCAGCGAGCGTGGGTCGAGCAGCGAGATCTTGAGCTGGCTTCGTCCGCAAGGTCCTGAAGCGTGATTCGAGAGCGGGCAGCGGCGAAGGAGGCGATGATGGCATCGACTTCGGACCCGCGTTTTCCTCTTTGAAGGCGATTCTGTGATTAGTGTAGAATGAAACGTTCAACGTTGGCGCGGAGGATGGTCCCTCAATCTCAGGTTTCCAGAGGAGTACACATGGCGTATCGACACGAGCGCAGGAGAGTGCGGTTCGTACTCGCAGTAACCGCGATGGTTGCTGCCACATTCTTGTCCGATGGGCTCCCGCGGGCCGATCAGGCCGAGGCCGCCGGTGTTCCCCCGGCATTCGCTCAAGGGTTTTCTGAAATCGTGAAGGCTGTCACGCCTGCGGTGGTAAACATTGCGGTGACTGGCGGAGGAGAAGGACGTCGAGAAGGACGTCGTCAACTTCCTCCGGGCGGTCCCTTCGGCGGTCCGCCTCCCGGTCCTGGTGGTCCCGGTGACGAGCCTCCCGGCATGGAGCCTCCTGGCGGTCCAGGCGGCCCTCCCGGCGGTGGCCCCCATCGCCCCGAGCAAAGCGCAGGGTCCGGCGTGATCCTTGATCCGAATGGCTACATCGTCACGAACAACCACGTGGTCGAAGGGGCTACGCAAATTACGGTGACCCTGTCGGATCGCCGCGAATTCCCAGCCAAAATCATTGGTACCGATCCCAAAACGGACTTGGCCATCATCAAGATCGAAGCGAAAGATCTCAGCTCGATGAAGTGGGCGGATTACGACGAGCTGCAGGTCGGCGATGTAGTCCTCGCCGTGGGGAGTCCGTTCGGGCTCAGTTCAACCGTCACCCTTGGCATCATCAGCGCCTTGGGCCGGGGGAACGTGGGCATTGCCGACTATGAAGACTTCATTCAAACCGATGCGGCCATCAATCCCGGTAATTCAGGCGGTGCGCTGGTCAATATGCAAGGCAAGTTGATCGGCATCAACACGGCCATTTTCTCCCGCACGGGCGGGTCGGAAGGCATCGGATTCGCCATTCCCAGCAGCATTGCGACGGATATCGTCGAGAGTTTGACGAAAACCGGCAAAGTGGTGCGTGGATGGATGGGGGTGGCCATTCAGGAAATTACCCCCGCCTTGGCCAAGTCCTTCAAGCTGCCCGAGCAGCGCAAGGGCGTGTTGATCAGTGACGTGAATGAAAACGGTCCGTCCCACACCGCCGGAATGCGCCGCGGTGACGTGGTGATTTCCTTCAATGGGAAGGAAGTGCAGAGCGTCAGCCAATTGCGCAACCTCGTCGCGCGCATGGGTGTCGGCAAAGATGCCGATATCAAGATTTTGCGCGAAGGCAAGGAGCAGGTGTTGAAAGTGAAGGTGGCTGAGCGTCCGTCGGATGAAATTCTGGCGAAGCGTGAACCGGCTCCTTCCGCTGCGCCATCTGAAACCGTGAAGCCGCCGGACAACGTTTTGGCGGCACTGCGCGTTCAATTGCTGGATGCGGCGATGCAGAGTCAGTTGAACATCCCAGCCAAAACTACCGGTGTCGTGGTGAGCTCCGTCGAGGCGGGCAGTGCTGCCGAGTCGGCGGGATTGCAGCGTGGCGACGTCATTCAGGAAGTGAACCACGAAGTGGTGAAGAGCCTCGAGGATTACCAAAAGGCGTCAGCCAAGGTGAAAAAAGACGAAATGGTCGTTCTTCTGCTGAGTCGGCAGGGAAACAATCTGTTCGTAGCCGTCAATCCGAAGTAAGGCATTGATGAGGGAGCGATCCGTCGAGTGAGCGGGGAATCCCCGTACTCGCTCGACGGAGACTTCCGCATCAAGTTTGTGAACAGGCATGGCTGACGGTTTCAAGTTTCAAGAGTGGCTGCAAGACACGGTCTTTAAGCCGCTTGAAGATAAAAAAATGCCGGTCATGGAGCACTTGGTTGAGCTCCAGGTCCGGCTGACCCGTGCAGTCATTGTCACGGCGATTATCTTTGTCGGCACCTTCTTCTATGCCGACACTCTGGTGAAGTGGATCAGAATCCCGCTCCAGAATATGTTCGTGCCAGGGTCGCTTTCCTGGATCCCCACGGACCTTCCCACCGTCCCGTTCGTCTTTCTCGCGCCGGCTGAGGCCTTGTGGCAAAACGTCAAAGTGGCCGGCTTGTTTGCGCTGGTACTGGGCACTCCTTACATCCTCATAGAGTTTTGGCATTTCGTGGTGCCGGGGTTACACGCGCAGGAACGGAGATTCGTCGGTCCATTCGTAATCCTCAGCACGCTGGCCTTTTATCTCGGCCTGTTGTTTTCTTTCTTTTTCGTGCTGCCCTTTGCCTTGAACTTTCTCATCTCGTATGGCGTGAATGCCGGATTTATTCCGCAACTCTCGATTGCGCAATATGTCGGATTCGCCTTGTGGTTTCTGCTGGTGTTCGGTCTCATTTTTGAAGTGCCGCTGGTGATTACCCTGTTGGCCAAATTGGGCTGGGTGGATGCCCCGCTGCTGAAACGTTATCGCAAGTGGGCCTTCCTGACAGCATTTATTTTCGCCGCGATTCTCACTCCGACGCCGGATCCCTTTAACCAGTGCCTGATGGCACTGCCCATGTACATTTTTTATGAAGTCGGCATCGTGAGCGCCGGCATCTTCAACAAAAAGAAGGCCGACGCGCAGGCGGAGGCATTGGTGCCGGCGGTGGTCGCGGCGGGACCGGGCCTCGCGAAAACGGGGCCGTCACTTCCGTCGGGCGGAGGAAATGACGAGTATGTCGGCGTGCCGAGCGGCGGTCGCCGAGGATGAGTAAGACCGGAGTAGAGCAAGGCGGCGAAAGAGCCCTTTCGTCTTAGGCAGCATGATGTACGTTGTACGAGGAGTCTAGGAATGCCACGCGAGTTAAATGTGATTTCACAGCCCGGTTCCAGCAGCGGCGGAGATGCCTGCACCTATATGTGGGCCTGCGCCATTTGCGACGAAAATGAGACGTGTCAAAAGGACAAGGAAGGCCACAGCCGCTGGTTGGTCGCAAAGCGCATGGAACGGATCGAATATAAAGTGCTCGTCATGAGCAATAAAGGCGGCGTGGGCAAAAGCACTTGCACCACGAACCTCGCCGTCAGTCTCGCGCTGAAGGGCTGGCATGTCGGTATTTGCGACATGGATATCCACGGTCCCAATATTCCGAAGATGGTTGGCGCGGAGGGACAAAAGCTGAAGATCAGCACCTCGGGCGGGATCATCCCGTTTCAGGCGTATAATATGAAAATTGCCTCGATGTCCTTTCTGTTGCAGAACTCCGACGATCCCATCATCTGGCGCGACGCGTACAAGTATGAATTCATCAACCAGTTGCTGGGAGGCGTGGAGTGGCAGGATCTGAATTTTCTGCTGATCGATCTCCCTCCGGGAACCGGAAATGAATCTGTGACCACCATTGATCTGCTGGGCGGTGTCAGCGGAGCGGTTATTATTACGACGCCGCAAGAGGTGGCCTTGCTCGATTCCCGTAAATCCGTCACGTTCTGCAAGGACAGCGAAGTGCCGATTATCGGCATCGTCGAGAATATGAGCGGGTTGGAATGTCCCCACTGCCATAAGGAAGTGAATGTCTTCCGCAAGGGAGGGGGAGAGGCCTCAGCCGCGGATATGGGTGTTCCGTTCTTGGGGCGAATTCCGCTGGATCCCGAAGTGGTGACGCAAAGTGATGCGGGTGAACCGTTCGCGTTGTTCAACTCCGATGCGGCAACGGCTCAGGCGTATCATGATATCGCCAACCAAGTGGAAGCATTCTGCAAGAAAAGCGGGTCGCTGATCAAAGTGGCGCCGCGACAGCAACATTGACGGGACGGTGACCTGTGAAATCTGTCGATGCGACAGTCGGATTGACGCCGCTTCATGAGGCTCAGCGCATTGTGCTGGACGCAACGGCTCCATTGGGGCTTGAAAAAGTCTCGATTATGGACGCCTTAGGGCGGGTGCTGGGCGAAGATATCATCGCCACGCGCTCGAATCCGCCGTGGGACAACTCGGCGATGGATGGGTTTGCCGTACGAGCTGAGGACATTGCGCAAGAGCACGCGATCTCTAAGCCCGTCACATTGACCGTCATCGAGGATGTGCCGGCCGGGAAGATGCCCACCAAGTCTGTGGGTAAGGGCCAGGCGATCCGGATTATGACTGGGGCACCTATTCCCGCCGGGGCTGATACCGTCATCAAGGTCGAAGACACGGAGCATACCCCTGATTCTGTGCGTGTGTTCAAGGCGGAACCGCGCGGCTCAAACATTCGGCCGCAGGGTGAGGATGTGCAAAAGGGCGACTGCATCATTCCGAAGGGCACCCAGATCCGTTCAGGCGAAGCGGGGATGTTGGCCATCCTGGCGAAGTCCTTTGTGTTGGTGTATCAGCGCCCGCGCGTCGCCATTTTGTCGACCGGAGACGAACTTGCCGATCTCGATGAGCGCTTCAGTGAAGAAAAAATTATCAATTCGAATAGTTACGGCATTGCGGCGGCGGTGCAGGAAGCCGGCGGCGTGCCCATTTTGCTGGGCATTGCTCGCGATACGCCCGCTGCGTTGAAGGAAAAGATCTCCCACGGGTTAAACGCCGACATTCTCGTGCTGTCAGGCGGGGTGTCGATGGGGGATTACGACTTTACGAAAGCAGTGTTTCGGGACCTGGGTGCCGAAATGAATTTTTGGAAGTTAGCCATTAGGCCAGGCCAGCCGCTCGCATTCGGGAAGATTCAAGGGAAGCTGGCGTTCGGGTTGCCGGGAAATCCCGTGTCGTCGATGGTCACCTTTGAGCAACTCGTTCGTCCCGCCATGCTGAAACTGTCCGGGGCGCGGAGTTATGGGCGTCCGCTGCTGGAGGCGATCTTTCAGGAGAAATTCTCCAAGCGAACCGATCGCCGCCATTTTCTGCGTGGAGTACTGTGGCGGGAAAATGGAGTGTTCAAAGTCAGGACGACCGGCGATCAGGGGTCCGGCATTCTGACTTCCATGGTCAAAGCGAACTGCTTGATCGATATTCCGGTTGAGGTAGAGCGTCTCAATCCCGGTGATCCGGTGACCGTGCAACTTCTCAGCGGGTCGGTGTGGCTGGACCAAGCCGCTCCGGCTGCATCCGCCGCTCACCGCCCCTCCTGCTGCTGAAGCCGCGAAAGGAACGTTGTCATGTCCGTGCCTATTTTGTCTTTTGTCGGCCGGTCCAATAGCGGCAAGACCACGTTGATCGAACGCGTGATCCCCGAGCTGGTGCGGGCCGGGTATAAGGTGGCAACGGTCAAACATGCCGGTCATGGATTCGATTTGGATACCGAGGGGAAAGACAGCTGGCGGCACAAGCAAGCCGGTGCGAGCAGCGTCGTGATCATTTCGAAAAGCAGTCTGGCCATGTTTGCCGATGTCTCGGATCATATGAACGTCGAGGATGTGCGCGAGCGGTATCTCGATCCCTCGTATGATTTGATCCTTGCCGAAGGATGGCGGAGCGAAGGGTATCCGAAGATCGTCGTCGTGCGCGACCAGATCGGCGAGGTGCCGGTTTCGCAGGACGGCTTGCTGGCGGTCGTGTCCAACAAACCCGTCGACACATCCGTCCCGCTGTTGGACCCTGATGATGTGGCGGCGGTGGCGGCGTTGATCATCCGGCATTTCCCCAAATCCCAGCGGGATGATGCGTAGACCTCCCGCCATTGTGTTCGGGGCGATCCTAGCCGGCGCAGTGGCTTTCGCGGGAGTTGCGGTTCCGCTGACGAACCATCCCAAATTCTGCGCCAGCTGCCATACCATCCAACCGGCGTATGAGCGCTGGGTGCAATCGTCCCACAAAGAAGTGGAATGTGTGGCTTGTCATGTCAGGCCGGGCGTGGTCGGCTGGTTGCATGATAAAGCCTGGCATGGGACAAGGGACGTGGCGATCTATCTGTTCGGCAAGCCGACGGAGCCTCATAATCTGCAGGCTCAGGTCGATTCCGCCGTCTGCCTCGGATGCCACCGCAACATCCTGCGAGTGTCGGAAATCGCGCCTCGAGATTTGCCGTCGCCGGTGAAGGATGTGGGTTTGATCATGAGCCACCGGAAACATATGACCGCGTTTGATCAACGCGCGCAGGGTGAAGGATGTACCACCTGTCACGCGGCGGTGGTCCATGAACGGCCGATCAAAGGGTATCCGATCGTCATTCCCCGCGGCCATGTTTCGGCTGATAGTCGTCCGTGGAATTCGGCACATCCGGAGGGCTCGGTATTGCACAAACGGGCACAGGCAGATTGCTTTCGCTGCCACGATAACAAAACCGAGTATGAAGGTCGGGTGTTGAGCCGGAAGTGCGAAACGTGCCATCTGCCTGAAAAGCTCTCGGAATTCCTGTCGTTCTAGCCCACGGAACTGTCTGCGCATGTCATCGCCGGTGGTCGAAGTACGCAATCTGAGCAAACGATTCGGCGGATTCACCGCAGTCGACGGCATTTCCTTCGAGATCGGGCGGGGGGAAATCCTCGGGTTGTTGGGGCCCAATGGTGCCGGCAAAACCACGACTTTTCAAATGATGTTGGGATTGGTCACGCCCACTTCCGGCTCGATCCGCATGTTCGACCTCGACTTGCAGTCGAATCGGGAAACGATTCTTCAGCAGGTCAATTTTTCTTCCACCTACATTTCGTTGCCCTTCTCTCTGACGGTTGAGGAAAACCTTCGAGTCGTTGCCCGATTGTACGGCATGTCCGATATCGCGACCCGGGTAGATGATATGGTACAAAAAATGGAGATGGGCGAATGGCGGCACAAGTTGACGCGTAAACTGTCGTCGGGGCAGATGACGCGCTTGACGCTGGCGAAAGCCCTCCTGACGGAACCCAAGGTGCTGTTTTTGGATGAGCCGACGGCGAGTCTGGATCCGGATATCGCGCACAAGATTCGCGCGATCCTGTTGGAGGAACGGCAGGCGACCGGACTCAGCATTCTGTACACCTCGCACAACATGCGGGAAATGGAAGAGATGTCGGATCGCATTATTTTTTTGCAGCGGGGCAAGATTGTAGCGGAAGGCACCGCCAAAGACATCGTGGCTCGATTCGGTCAGGCGGACTTGGAAGACGTGTTTCTCAAACTCGCGCGCGAATAGTCGGCCGGCGCGGGATCGCGTGATGTGCAAGGGGAGTATGCGTCGTCATGGTTGATACAGGAATTTCGTTTACGGTGGGACTGCTCCTCGGCGGCCTCAGTCTGATGGTGGGATGGGGATTGTTGTGGTTCGTCGTGGGAGCGATCGGCTTGGCACGGCAGACGAGCGGCTGGCCGATTTTTATGAGCAGTGTCAGTAGTACTGCGATTGCAGGAAGCGTCATGGCCCTGATGTTCTGGACCGTCGACGCCGCGAGGCTGAGCAGCCCTGCGTTGCATGCCGGTCTGGCCGGGATACCACTGGCGTTACTGGCGGCGTCAGCCTTCCGACTGCAAGATGGCCGGCGAATCGGTCCGGCCTTCGTGGAAGGAACCCGCTTGATGTGGCAGCAACTGCTCGGCGCGCATCAGGAAGAGGGCGGATGCGGCCATTGCCATGAACAGCCGCCGGTTGAGCAGCACCCCTGTCAGCAGAAGCCCTGCTTCGAACAGTCATGTCACGAGAAGCCGTGCGAAGGGAAATTGTAGCCGACGATGGCCTACCACCGTATTGCGGCCTTGGTCATCCGGCACTTGTACCTCTACCGCCGCAGCCTGCCGCGGGTAATGGAGATCATCTATTGGCCGTTCCTCGATCTGGTGGTGTGGGGCTTCATCACGGTCTATCTGGCGACCTTTCAAGGTCAGATGCCGGCGGTCGTAACGTTTCTGCTCGGTGCGCTGATCCTGTGGGACGTGTTGTTCCGATCGCAGCAGGGCATCACCATTTCGTTTCTCGAAGAAATCTGGGCGCGCAACCTGATGAATCTCTTCGCCAGTCCACTGACGCCCAGCGAGTTTCTCGCGGCGACGATGGTCATGAGTCTCTTCAAGGTCACGGCCGTGTCAGTGGTCATGTCCCTCTGCGCCTGGCTGTTTTACGGCTACAATGTCTTTATCATCGGCCTGTGGCTCATGCCGTTTATTGCCAATCTCGTGTTGACGGGATGGATCATCGGCGTGTTCACAACGTCGCTGATCATGCGGTTCGGCCAGGAGGCGGAAGTGCTCGCTTGGAGCATGGTATTTTTGTTTCAGCCGATCTCCTGCGTGTTCTATCCTATGGACGTCCTGCCGGCCTGGCTGAAAGGCGTGGCCGCGGTCAATCCCGCGGCGCATGTATTCGAAGGGATGCGGGGATTGCTTGCCACCCATACGGCTCCGTTGACCAACCTCGGGCTGGCCAGCGGGTTGAATCTGCTGTATCTGGGCGCGGTGGTCTTGTGGTTTCATCATACGTTTAATGTCTGCAAAGAGCGGGGATCGTTGGTTCGGGTGGGCGAGTAGTGGATCGCCCTCGGCTTGCTCGGTTTCCAGGAGTAGAGGCATGAAGATTGTGTCAGGACAAGTGAGTCAAGCACGGTCACAGGCCGAGCTGGAGGGTTTTTCGTTTCACAGGACGCCGGTCTTGGTCATCGAGAACTTCTGGTCGGCCGACGAACGAAGCCAATTTCGAGAGGCCATGGCTCGAGCCAATTGGAATCAGCTGCAAGATATGTCCTACGTCCGGCAGGACTTTCCCAATTCCGGGAACTGGGCCAAAGCTGAAATCGCCCAGCCGCAAGGACGGCTGCTCTTGAGCCGACTGGAGTTGCCTTGCATCCACGACTATATCGAATCCTTTCCGAACATCACCCGTCGCCACATGGGGTTCAGCTACTATTCCTATGGAGCCGGTGATTGTTTATTGACGCATGATGACACGGATCAGGGCCATACGACCGGCGGCAGACCCGCGCCTCGTCGGCGCATCGCACTCGTCAGCTATTTCCACGAGAAATGGGACTGTGATTGGGGCGGTGAACTGATGATTTATGCGCCGGCGGGTGAGTCATCAGACGGAAACCAGGATCTGGCCATCACTCATTGTATCGCGCCGAAACCAGGATCGTTGGTCATGTTCACCGTGCCCCGTTTTCATCGGGTGTGCCGGGTGGATCAAACGGCCGGTGACCACAAGCGCCTCTCCATCGCCGGATGGTTTATGACCGAACATGCCTAGCTGCCTGCCGGCGATCTAGGAAGACTTCCTGCCGAAGCGGTTCTTTGAAGGATGCGAAGGGCGGCGTCTCTTATCGGGGGGGGGCAAATCGTGTTCGCCACTCCAGCAGGGGCCTGATGACGCCGGGCCACCGACCGTGAAAGTCACCTCGCGCCGAATCTCCGTCCGCACCGTCATCCACCCGGAACCCGAGGGCCCGCGGCGCATGCGCATGGAGGCGAAACGGGCTCTCGGTCATCATGAGAGGGCTGACGGTCATCATCCCTTCGGCGAGTAGATTTCCCGGAATCCTCGCGGTGGAGATATACCGGCCGGCGGGGCGGGGCGTTCGTTGCCAGGCCGGATCCCGATCGTGCGCGATGAACACGGTGACGTCTTCTTCGTTGTACAGATTAAAGACCGGGACAAAGACTTGCCCCGGTTTGAGGACATCGAATTCCACTTCGAGATCAATCGGCCGCCGGATATCGAAGCGATCCATGATCAACCCTGATTCGGTTTGGGCCCGTACCGCGCGGAGCCGGACGACCTCGTTGCCCGGGGCTTGGGCCGGATCCGGCCATTCGGCACAGGGCTGGATATGCCCGGCATGCAAATAGTGATTCACCACCTCATGCGCCGGCCCTGCCTCCACCACCGTGCCCTTGTTCAGCAGAATGGCCCGCGAGCACATCCGCGTAATCGCCGGCATGTCGTGCGAGACGAGAATCACCGTCCGCCCATGTTGTCCCACATCTTCCATCTTCCCCATGCACTTCTTCTGAAAA
>CP092081.1:2104089-2149394 GCA_022226935.1 Nitrospira sp. | reverse complement strand
GTACAAGACGATCTATATCCCGGTCGATAATTCCGACCATTCCAATACAGCCGTCGATGTCGGAGTTGAGCTGGCGAAAACCTATGGCTCAAAGATCGTGGGTAGCCATGTCTACGCGGCGAAGATGCACGATAAGCGATTCAAGCAGATGGAGGCAGGCCTTCCGGAGGAATATCACGACGAGAAAGAACTCGACCGCCAGCGCCAAATCCATGACTCGCTCATCACCCGCGGACTCCAGATCATCACGGATTCGTACCTCGACTACGTCGATAAGAAATGTAATGAGGCCAATCTGCCGGTGGAACGTCGCTCATTGGAAGGACGCAACTGGAAAGTACTGGCCGAGGACATCAATACCAACGCCTACGATCTTGTGATCATGGGGGCCTTGGGAGTCGGAGCCGTCAAAGACAGCGTGATCGGCAGCAATACCGAACGGGTCCTGCGGCGCGTGCGCAACTCCGACATGCTGATCATCAAACAACCGACGCCCGTCGGCACGGGAAAAATCGTCGTCGCCGTAGACGGCAGCCCCTATTCCTTCGGCGGGCTCATGACGGGCTTGGCACTCGGCAAAGCCTTCAATGTCCCGGTCGAAGTCATCTCCGCTTTCGATCCTTACTTCCATTACGCAGCCTTTCACAGCATCTCCGGGGTTCTCAATGAGGAAGCCGGCAAGGTCTTCCGCTTCAAAGAGCAAGAAAAGTTGCACGAGGAAGTGATCGATAGTGGTCTGGCCAAGATCTACCAATCGCACCTCGATATTTCCCGCGAAATCGCCCAAGCCGAACAGACCGATGTCAAAACGACCTTGCTGGACGGCAAAGCCTTCGAAAAAATCATTCAGTACGTGCGGAAAGAGAATCCCTGGCTCCTCATTGTGGGCCGCATTGGCGTCCACAGCGACGAGGACATGGACATCGGCAGCAACACAGAAAACCTGCTCCGATCTGCATCCTGCAATATCCTGGTTTCCAACCGGAAATATGTTCCACCGATCGATACCCAGGCGGAATACACCATTGCCTGGACGGAAGAAGCCTTGCGCCGGATGGAGCGCATCCCGGTGTTTGCCCGCGGAGTAGCCAAAACCGCTATTCACCGCTACGCGATTGAAAAAGGGCACACGATCATCAGTAACACGGTCGTGGATTCCGCCGTCGGCCATATCCTTCCGAAAGGCGCGATGGATGCCATGCGGGCATTGGGTGGAAACCTCGACGCCGCGGGCATTGATCGAGACAAGATGCAAGCCGACGATTCCGTCGCCCAGGATCTGATGGGCTCCACGCTGAGCGGAATGATGACGCAGGTCGTGGAAGAAAAGCCGGCTCACAGCCCTGGAACCCAGGCCTACCTGGACCGCATGAGCCAGAACTATTTCGTCTGCGACGGGTGCGGATATATCGGCAAGGGCGACACCCCCGTGAAATGCCCTGTCTGCAGCGCTGAAGGCGATCGATTCAAGCAGGTCGACAAATCGATCTTCGAAGCGGCAGCCAAAGCAGAGGGCGGCCTCGAGACCGACGTCGCCTATGACGACATTCCGATGCAGTGGACGAAAGATGCCAAGGAAGCGATTCGCGCCGTACCGGCTGGATTCCAACGCCGCCGGGCCAAAGCCAAGATCGAAAAGAGCGCCCGCAAGCTCGGCATGACGACCATCACCCTCGAATACGCCAACCCCATGATCCAAGAAGCGGCCTCCGAAGATTACACACCCATCTTTGCGAACAAGGGCACGGGAACCGCAGCCCAACCTTCGGCCGACCTGCCGACCGCCAATGGTACCGAACCCGTTACGGCAAACGGAACCGGCACAGAACAGGCTCAGAATGCTCCAGTAGCATCATCTCCTTACACCTGGACCCCTGACGCACAGGGCCGGTTAGATCGGGCACCGGAAGGATTTATGCGGGAATGCACCAAGGCGTTGATCGAGAAACATGCCGACAAGATCGGCACGACGGTCATCACCCTGGAAGTGGCGACCGAAGGGATTGAGCAAGCCAAGGGCTACATGGCCGATGCCATGAAGACCGGCAACTTAAAAGACATGATTGCGAACCTGACGGGTTCCTCCAAGACCGGGGCGAACCGCTGATGGGAAAATCATTGCCGGTGCTCAATTTCCCGTTTCTCGGGGACAAGCTGGAGTCACTTCAGCAACAGATCTCGAAGTTCATCTCCCCGACCTCTCCGGAACCCGGGCCGAATGATGGCCGCACGGTGGATGACTTCAAGCCCTATCTCGTCGCCCTGAACCTCACTAAGCGATGCAATCTCAAGTGCGATCATTGTTATCTCGATGCCACGACGAAAGCCGGCGGCGGGTCGGATGAACTCAGCACGGAAGAATGCTTCCGCCTCATCGATCAGATTGCCGATGTCAATAAAGGGTGCCTGCTGGTCATCACCGGTGGAGAACCGCTTGTCCGTCCGGACATTCTCGATATTGCACGTCACGCGGTAAGACTCGGCTTTATCGTCGTGTTCGGGACCAACGGGATGCTGATTAACGATCGAATGGCGAAGACGCTGGTGGAAATCGGCGTGATGGGCGTCGGCATCAGCATTGATTCCCTTGATCCTGCCAAACACGACCACTTTCGCGGAGTACCAGGCGCCTTTGCTAGCGCATTGGCCGGCATTGAGGCCTGCAAGCGTAATGGCCTTCAGTTCCAGGTCCATTTCAGTGCCCAACCTATGAATTATCAAGAGCTGCCCGCCGTAGTGGAATGGGCTCATACCCTGGGTGCGCGAGTCTTGAACGTCTTTTTCATGGTCTGCACCGGACGCGGTGAAGAGCTGACGGATATCACACCGCAGCAGTACGAGGAAGTGTTGGGATACCTGGTGGATTGCCAGGACCAATACAAAGACATGCTGGTTCGGGCCCGTTGTGCCCCTCATTTCAAACGACTCGCGTACGAAAAGGATCCCAATTCCCCGCTCACGAAGGCAACCGGATATATGGGCGGAGGGTGCCTCGCCGGAACGAACTATGCGCGCGTCACACCGAACGGCGAACTGACACCCTGCCCCTATATGCCGCTGTCTGCCGGTAATGTTCGCGAGACCAGCTTTGTTGATTTGTGGGAACGGTCGGATGTGTTCAACTCCTTCCGCTACCCTCAACTCAAAGGCAAATGCGGTGACTGCGAATACACCGACATCTGTGGCGGCTGTCGGGCTCGTCCGTATGTGGATCACGGCGACTGGCTGGACGAGGACCAATGGTGCCTCTATACGCCGAAAGGCGGCGAGAAAATCAAAGTCGCCTTCAACACGCCGGAAGAAAGCGAAGTCGCCTGGGATGAAGCCTCCGAACTGCGGCTCAGCCGGATTCCTTATTTTCTCCGTGCCATGGTAAAGAAGGGCGTGGAACGTCATGCCCGTGAGAACGGTATCGCCCTCGTGACCGTTGAGTTGATGGAAGAGCTGCGAAAGAAGCGTTTCGGCAACGATGCGCCGGTCTTCAATTTCGACATGAGAGGGAAGGACTAGGAGCCGGCGAAAAATACGCCTTCGGTAGACCCCGCTACCTTTGCGATCCGCCCTAGCCGATCTAGCATGGACTCCGTACAAAGCATCTTCCTCGACCTGAACCAGCTGATTCCTATCGTCAATCACTGGTTCCATCTCCTATCGGCTGTGATCTGGATCGGCGGGCTCGCGTTCATCGTGATGGCCGTCAAGCCCGGGCTTCGGGAATCTGCCTTGCCCAAAGAATACATTCGCCCGATCACTGACGCCTTTTACAAGCATTACAAGCGGGTCGCGGGGATCCTGTTGGTTGTCCTGCTGTTCACCGGTGGCATCAATCTCCATTACGTCAATCAGATCTTTGTGTCCCAGACCGGTCAGGGTATGCAGAACCATCCTAAGTATCTCTGGATTTTCTGCATCAAGCTGATTCTGGTCCTATGTCTTCTTACATTGTTCCTCTATACCGTCATCTTCAAATCGGATCAGGACGAAGAGGAAGACAGCGAAAACTACGAGTCGATTCCCTTTCAACGCGCCGCGCTCTGGATGGGCTTCTTCATCATCCTCTGCGCCGCCGCCATGAAACATCTCCACCAGTAACACGTTCCTCTCTTCCTGAAACGTTCGCCTGTGCACGGTGTATCTCTTCGGATACCCTTCCGTTGAGATGCTGCTGACTCTCTCCATCTCGGACTCGACGTATTTCTAGTCATCCCTAGCCACGCAGCATCATAAAAAATAAATGGCTTTCATGTACTGATCCAGGTACCCTTCCCGCGCCGATGGCATATGAGTTGCCTTCCAAATCAGGAATTCTGTACGTGCACCTCGATTCGATGCGCCCATGATGCCTACGTATCGGGTTGAAGAATTTCCGGATCCATCATGCCTGCTCATGCAGCTAGTCTCGCCCACTATGAGGAGATGAATTATGCATTTCTTCTCGCGACGTGTCGTGGCGCTTGTCGCGGTCCTATTCGTATTGTCGACCGTACATTGCCAGGCAATTGATCTCCCCGCCTCTCAGAACCGAAACGCTTCTGATATTCAAGGATGGCCTGAGCAAATACGGCAGCAGTGGTACCATACGTCAGCCGGCACCCAACTGATTCCCTACGACTGGTTTGTGACGCTGATCGAGGACGAATCGCTCCTCTCAACATTCGGTACCACCGGTATTCTGGCCAATGATGCCCATCCGGACAAACTCCCCGTCGGCTTCGCAAAACTAGACCGAGGGGCATCCTCACCGGCGATGGTCGGTTTCACCTGCGCCTTCTGTCATACCAGTGAATTCCGCTACGAAGAGCACTCGTTTCGCGTCGAAGGAGGCCCGTCGCTCCAGTACAACGCACGATTCTTACAGGTATTATTCAAGAGCCTAGGCGAGCTCATCCCGCCGGATGTGCCCGCCTTCATGAGGAGCCTGAAAGAATCCAACCCGCCCGACAAATTTAAAGCCTTCGCCACCCGCGTGCTCGCGCGCCGGGGAGAAGCCATGACCCCCTATACGCTCATCACCCTCGGCATGGACGTGACCAAGCGTACCCAGGGACTCCTGGCTCGAAGCGCAAGAGATATTTCTCCAGAGCAGTGGGGACCTGGCCGGTTCGATGCGCTTGGCCGCGGTGGGAATACGGTCTTTGCCCCCCTCAACCCGGATAATCTTAGACCCGCCAATGCGTCCGTCAGCATCCCGCCGCTTTGGGGCGTGTGGGAATATGACTGGGTGCAATGGAGTGGGTCGATCCAACATCCGCTGGCAAGAAATATCGCGCAGGTGATCGGGGTGAACGCCGGCCTGTTTGCCTGGACACAAACCGCGACGTCGATTCCTTCTGAAAAGAGCGACCTATTTCGCTCCTCGGTCGATCTCAACTCCCTCAAGACGTTGGAAAATCTCGCCCGCCGCTTGCCTCCGCCCCGCTGGCCGAGCACGCTCCCGGCCATTAATCGCCCCTTGGCGGCGAGAGGTAAGGAGCTCTACTACGGCAACCAGGTTAAAGGCATCCCAAACCTATGTGCCCATTGCCATGTCGCCACTCCAATCAAGAATCCATCCCCCCACGGTCCAAGCCTCCATGTCACCGCAGTGCCGCTGAAAGAAATCGGGACGGACTCCCTGTATCTCGAGAACTTCTCCCGCCGCACAGTGGATACAGGGCCATTGCAGCGCGGACGGATGTCGGCAAAAGACGCCTCGGAATTCATCACCAACGAATTGATGACGCTGAACGGGGCGGCAGAGGATCCCGAGTATCGACATTTGACGAACGCCTGGAGAGATACGGCGCAATATATCGCCCGGCCGCACGTAGCAGTCTGGGCTACGGCGCCGTTTCTTCACAACGGATCGATACCCAACCTCTATGAGTTACTCTCTCCGGCACGCGAACGCCATGGGTGCTTTTATCTCAGCCCGACCATGCGATTTGACCCTGACAAGGTAGGCTTTGTGGTTGAAGAATGTACGGGTTTCCCGTCGACTCGCAACCTACTGGGAGGGTTTGAATTCAGAACCCAACTCCCAGGAAACGGAAACGGAGGGCACGAGTTCGCCGACGTTCCAGGATGCGAGAACGGAAACGGGAATGGCGTGTTGGGATGCGAGTTGCCACCTGCGGACCGGCGGGCCATCGTTGAATACCTGAAAACCTGTGACCTCGACCAGCTGGTGATACGAGATGCCCCGGTCTGTCGAGATCTTGAGTAACGCCATATTGAGGGACTCGCCGCCGACCGGCCATTGGCGTATGATCCGGTCGCCGGGGCACATGACCCCGACAACTGACGTAGGGAATCAGGCTGCTCCCCTATGATCGACCTTCTCTCCAGTGACCACTCGATTCTCGAGCGTCCGTTCATGGAGTTTCGTCCGTTCGGCCTGAACGACAAGGGCGAAAAGATTTCCGATATCAGCGGCGTCGTCGTCCAATCGAACGTCGACTACATGTGCGATTACCTCAGGCGCACCGCCGGGGCCCTGGCCGCCGACGCGGCGGTCGCAGAACTGTGCCGCCTCCTGAACGCACGCCTTCCCGATCGCACCTATCACGTGACGCCAGATTTTCTTCGCAATATCTGGAATAGTTACTCCTATGAATTTGTCTGTTATCTAAGGGAATTCTGCGAGCAGCTGTCCGGCGATCCTCAGTTTCACGTGAACGTGGGAACGGACCGCAAGGTGCCGCCTCTGATCCAGATCCTCTGCCGCCCGTTCTCGACCCAGCAGCTCTATAAAATGTGGCCCTACTTCGGCCGGAAGTATGTCCGCGATGTCTTGGAGTTCGAGGTGGGCCGGGTGACGAGACGCTCGGCCGTTCTTCGCATGACCTTTACCGAACGGGCCCTAGTCCAGTTTGGACCGTATCGCAAACGCTGTGTCGACGTGATTTGCTTGTCCTGCAAGAGCAGCATCGCGCGCGTGCAGACCCAACTGCACGGCACACCTGCCGCTTCGGTAAAAGATCTCTCGTGCACGGCTCATGGCGATCCGTATTGCGAATGGGAGTTTACCTGGACGCCTCAAGTCCGCAGTTCCATCCCGGTGGCCATGTGGGCGCTGGTAGCCGGCAGCACCTTCACCTACGTCCATCTGCGGTGGCCCGACGTCCCCACATTTGAAGCGCTGGGGCTGGCCGCCGTTCCCGCCTCTTTGCTGTGGTGGATGATTACCAGCCATATGCGGCAGGCCACCAAACCCCTGCAGCGCTTGATCAAAGATCAAGAACAGGTCGTCGATGCCAGGCATGAGGAACTACGCGAGGCCTATCTCGAACAGCAAAGCACCGCCGTGATGTTGCGTCGGAAAGTGAATGACCTCACGACGCTTCACCGCGCGGGATTATTGTTCAGTTCGACGTTCGATCGGGAAGAACTCCTGACCAATGTCTTGGACACCATTGTCCGGGATTTGCACTACGACCGCGCCATGATTACGCAATTTGATCGAACCCGACAGGTTTCCCACGACTTTCGGGTGCGCGGGATGCCGCAGGAAGTGGCGGATTTTTTGCGCACACAGGAGGTGTCCGTTACCGACCCGGAGACGGTAGAGGGTGCGGTGTTTCTGCGGGGCGAACCGGTGCTCACGAATAACGTGCATGAGATCTGGGACCGGTTGCACCCGTTCGACCAGAAATTGATCGCCATGGTCAATGTGAAATCATTCATTACCGTTCCGTTGAAGACCCACGACGCCGTCATCGGTTCACTCTCGGTCGATCGCACGCACAACCAGGCGCTGACTCAAGACGATCTCGATATGTTGATGACTCTGGCCAGCCAGGTCGCCATTGCCCTCGACAATGCCCAAGCTTACCGGGAGATCGAGGCGCTCAACACCGGCTTAGAAGTGCGGGTTCGCGAACGGACCGCCGAGTTGGAGGCGGCCAACACCCAGCTCAAGCAAATGGATCGGCTGAAATCCAAATTCCTCGCCCACGTCTCGCATGAATTGCGGACTCCCCTCACGAGCATCGTCGGGTTTGCAGACAATATGCTGGAAGGGTTGGTCGGTTCGCTCAACATGAAGCAGGAGCAATATCTCACTCGCATCAGAGCCAATGGAACCAGGCTCGCGCGCATGATCACGGACTTGCTCGACCTCTCTCGCGTCGAGGCCGGCAAACTGGTGCTGTCTTTCGACCACGTGGCGCTTCAAACAGTGGTCAGCGACGTCATCGAGCAACTGCTTCCGCTGGCGATCGCCAAACACTTGCAGATCGAACTCCGGAGCCCGGACCCGGCACTGCTGGTCTGGGCGGACCCGGATCGCGTCAGCCAGATTTTGACGAATCTGCTGGATAATGCTATCAAGTACACTCCGGATGGGGGGCATATCTCCGTAGACCTATCGGTCGGCGATCATGAGATGGCCCGTATCGTCGTCCGTGATACCGGTCAAGGCATCCCCGCCGACGCCCTACCTAAGCTCTTCGATCCGTTTTTCCGCGTGCACCATCAAGAGCGGAGCCAGACGAAAGGGCTAGGTCTCGGCTTGGCGATTGTGAAGGATCTGGTGGATCTGCACGGCGGCAGTATCATGGTGCACAGCACGGTAGATGAAGGGACGGAGTTTACGTTTACCCTTCCTTTACACTCAGGTACGCCGGAGCCCGTCACGCCACTACCTGCCGCTCGCCGCAGACTGCTGGTGGTCGATGACGACGCAGATATTTGCGACCTTCTGCGAGATCGTCTGGAGTCGGAAGGGTTTCACGTCGAGACGGCGGCAGACGGCAAGACAGCGTTGCGCATCCTGGCGGAGACGCCGATCGATGGCGTCCTGCTGGATATCGCCTTGCCGGAAGTCGATGGCTTTGAGGTGTTGCGACAACTGCGCCCCCAACAACCATCGTTGCCGGTCGTGATGATGACGGCCGTGGAGGCGTTGGATCGCGCGATGGCGGCAGTAGAAGCCGGCGCGCAAGGCTACCTCCTCAAACCATTCGACGCCGTCCGCTTGCGACACATCGTCGATCACTGGTTCCTTGCCGGATCCGGAAAAATCGACCCCACCATAGGACGATAACGCTATGCTGTTCTCTCGCAGATTTTTCCCCATCCTGGTCCTGTCTCTGATTCTGCTGCCCCTGGGTTTTTTAGTCGTACTACCAGACGCTCAGGCGCAGACGCCGCGCCTTCAAGGGCAATCAGCGTCCGCCGCCGCCATGGGCAATGCCTTCGTCGCCCAAGCGGATGATCCCTCCGCACTGCATTACAACCCGGCCGGCATGACGCAGTTGCATGGGTTCCAAACCCTGTTCGGAACCTCGCTGATCGGTGGAACTACCCAATTCACCAGTCCCACCGGCGCCCAGGCCACGGGAGATCGCAACGGAAGCCTGGCGTGGCCACCTCCCGGCCACGTCTATCTGGTCGCCAATCTCAAGGACCTGGGCTTCTCGGCGCTGGGAGATGTCAGCGCCGGCATCGGTTTCAATAATCCCTTCGGCTCGCTGACCAGATACCCGAACGACGGACCGTTTCGCAGCGCGCTGACGTTCACCACACTGCCGCTACTCGATATCAAACCTACCATTGCATACAAGCTCAACGATCAACTGTCGTTCGGCTTGGGTGCGGACATCTATACCTTTTCGGGGCTCTTCGGTGAGGGGCATCTGGAGCAGAAATCGGTCTGGCCCGGCGGGTTGGGTATTCCGACCGGCTCGCTCGTCGAAATCAACGGGAGCGATACCACCGCAGGCTTCAACGTCAGCCTCCTTTACACCCCCTACCGCAACAGCGAAGGGAAGCCTCTCGTCAATATCGGGATGGTCTATCGCAGTCAGGCCACCTTCCATCTCACCGGAAACTTTTTGGTGAATGGCACGTCGATCGCCAACACGGCCGCCACTTTTGTCCTGCCACAGGTCTTCTCCGGTGGCATCGCCGTCTGGCCAGTACGCACGCCTGATCGCGAATGGAAGCTGGAATTCGATGTAGATTATGTCGGTTGGAAATCGAACCGGAGCCTCGATATCCATTTGTCCAACGGCGCGCTTCTCCCTTTTCCACAAAACTGGCAAAGCGGTTATACGGCGATGTTCGGAACCGAATATCGATGGCTGCATCTCGCCTCCCTGCCGGAATGGGATGTCGCCCTGCGTGCCGGGTACATGAATCAGCAGACCCAGATCCCGGACCGGACCTTCAATCCCGGCGTCCCTTCGGCCAACTCGCACATTCCCTCGGTAGGCATCGGATTGGCCTGCCATCCCAATGGGTTGTTTCTCGGCCTGATACGGTGCGGCGATTTGGGGATTGGTCCGCTCAAACCCAAACTGTTCGCCATCGATTTGGCATATCAAGCCGCCCTGTATGAAGTGCGAACCGTCGCGGGCAATCAAAATCCCACCGTCAATGGCCGCTACGATACCCTCATTCACGCCGGCTCACTCTCGTTGCGATTCAACTACTAAAGATAAGCGGCCCATACTTCTGCCGTCTTCCCATTCACTGTCTTGCTCCTCAAGTGACTCAAGGGCACAGTGATTGCTTCTTTCACTGCTCGACAGACACCGCGGAAACTCGCGACCGAGCACAAGATGCGCAGAACATCGCGGCGTGGCGTAAAGCCGGTTTTCTCTCGCCGGTTGTGTTCAACCGGCCGTATCTCACGCTCCTGGATCGTGCCCATCCAGCGCTGAGTAGACCGCCTTCATCTCCACGCCATCTGCCGCGTCTTCGTTCCAAACGGAGACGCGGCTCCTTGCCACCCCAAAAAACTTTGTCCAGACACTCCGGATCTGATTTGCCTGTGACCGCATCTTGACGGCGTTCGACGCTCGAGATGATGGACTTATGCGTATCAGATCAGATACGGCACGAATCTGATCCGATACACTCGTCACGGCAATACGTACATTCGTCTCGGGCTGAATAGAATGAGCCGAATTACACATGTCCTTAAAATCTCTACACATCCTATGTCGAAATGGAAACTGGGCATTCACCACCCACACGGCACAACCCTTGCGCGTTCGGCAGATAAAACCAGTTTCATAGAGAGGCGCACCGATGGGAGAACAGCGAATACAGGAGGTCATCATGTTTGCGCTCCTTTTCCTGCTTCTCGGGGTTCTCTTCCTTCTCGCAGCAGTAGGCCGCATGTGGATCGATGCGACACCAGTCGATGTACCGACCAGTGATTCAACGGCGGCACATAACGGAGAAGCTGACATCCTAGACCGTCTCTCTGGGGGCAACGGCTAAACGGGCCAGCGTCGGTTTGTATATACGACGAGACAACGATGCCTCTGAACATCTTTGTCGTTCCAACCGCGCTACTTGAGTGCTCATGTAGCCCGCATCTTCTGCAGAATATGCTGAGACCACACGATGGGATCTCGCAGGCCGATGAAGACATGCCTACACACTCGCACCACGATCGGCGGCATCGACCATGTAGTCGAAAAAGAGCACCTGTTGGCTTGTGGTTATGAAGATGACTGATGAACGACATCCCTTGTGGGGGAATCTCGGAGAACGATTCGGTAGCCTCAAGCATCCGGTCACGACGCTGGAACGCTCGCAGTTACCGGCCGCGAGCAGACGATTCGTGCCAATCGAGCCGGAAAGTTGTGTCAGGAATCGAGGCAGAAAGAAATCAGGGCAAGTGCACAGTGAAGATCGCCATAGCCTCACAGACAAAGCATCATCAACGGTTGGTGTCTCAATCTGTGGAGCAAGCTAGGCGTGCAGAAAGATAGCGATAGGCATATCTAAGCGACCACCACAGCCATTTCCCGGCGCCGGGCATAGTTGAGGAGAAGGCCGGAAGGGAGCGAGTCATGCATACCTGCTCAGGCTCCATAGTCTTTCCTCGCAGGGCACCTTCTCTCCAGGATACTGTTCCGTTTTCATCAAGTTTAGTGCTCATCTGCGGCCTATCGGATACAGGGACGTTCGTCCCACTGAGGCCCAGAATTTTGACACCTAAGCAAGAACCGCCGACCAACTTTCAACAAGAGACTCTCGGCTGGGGAGTAAGTCAGATTCGCTCCCCGCTTATTTGGAAGTGAGCAAAGACAACCCATCGGCTAAACGACATGAACGGCATCGATCCTATACTTTTTTGTTGCTGGTCTGGAGTAAGCCACATGAAAAGACAACATCTCCAAACCGTCGCTGGAGGGCTTTCGTTGCTGTTCGTATGGGCATGTACAGAAGTTCACGTGCGGCTGTCACACCGCGCGCCTACCACCACGACCGATGAATCGATTTCTCTGCAAGCCAAGGAGCCCATCTCCATCGCACAACTCATTGCCCAACAGCAACAGCGGCAGCAGCGTGACAAGTCTGCGCAGGATCAAAGCAGTCTACCCACATCTTTGTGTGATGCTCAGGGAACGCTAACAGGGGCGGTTCGTCCCTATAATCAAGAAACCTCAAATTGGTGCTGGGCGACAAGCGCCCAGACGGTCCTAGAGTTCCATCAGGAAGTCAGAGGACAATGCGATTGGGTCAATAGAGCGCTGTCGAGGGAAGACTGCTGCGGAAACCGTACCTTCGATACGTTTCTGAACCGCTGGTTCATCAATACGCCTTCTGCATGCGATCAAGGCGGCTGGCCGCACTGGGTCTTCACCGCGTCAGGATTCGACTATGAACTTCTCATGGCTCCTGGAACTCCCGATCCTAATGAGTGGACGACCTACTTCGAGGCCTTTCAGAGACAACTCTGTCAAAACGGTCCCTTCGTCAGCGTGATTCAATGGGCGGATGGGGGAGGACATACGCAGGTTGTCAGAGGAATCCATACTGATCTTCAAGTTGTGGAAGTAAACAACCATCGAGATGCAGATTTCAACACCTTGCCGTTCGACGTATTCATCGGTGACGCCGTGGGCGACCACTACGGAGAGTACGGATATGCGCAAGAATCATTCTATGTCGAGATCCGTCGGCACTGAACGCCGTCCGTTGCTCCTGCGAAACGGACGCCTTCTGCTGTTCCCCGTTCTGCTCATGCTAGGCACCACGGAGGCGGCAATCGCTGCGGATACCATCGATACCACGCAGCAGAGCAATCTGACTAGTGAACGGATCAACAAAGTCCTGATCGCCTCGGAAGATGGATTCTCCTTGGCCAAGACCGTCGCGCAAACAACGGGCGTAGTGACCTTACGACAGTTTATTGGAAAGGACGCGTCCTATGCGGAGCGGTTGGGGTTTGAATCCTTGCCTCAAGTGACGGCAGGAGAACTTGTGGCGCTGCCTCCCTTTCCGGTCTTTCGAATCGGCCTCACGCAATTACAGAGCTATGACGGTAACGCTGAAATGCTCTTCGCGCAAAAAAGAGTGGTGCAATTTATCGTTCCTATTGCTGCCGCTGCCAAACAGGAGGCCCTCTCTGCCATCACAGTGAAGTTAGGCGGCGACAAAAAAAGCGGCAAAATCATCCAATGGGGCGCAAGGAATCTCATCAGACAACTCTTCAGACGACGAAGCGAACTGACAAAGGATAAGGAGATAGCAAGCCTCGCAATCTTCGTCATGGAAATTCCAGCTCTCAATCGATTGTATCTGGGATACACAAGAACGCCGGGGACAATCATGCTCATGCCGGTGACTGGGGTAAAGTCAAGTGAGAATATCGTTGAGCAACCAATCGATGACGCGCTGAGGACACTCGCGATCGAAGCACGAACGGTAGACGACAAACCGCGCTAGGCGATTGATGGCGCTCGCGCAAGCATCCTCACTGAAGGAGGGTCCGATGGATAGATCTAAATCGATTCTCAGCGTGTGTGGCGGCATCCTATGGTCCGCCATTCTTCTCGCCGCTTTGGGGGGATGTACCACGGTCACGGTCGATTGCGACACAGGAACAGTAACCGATGGCAAAAATGGGAAAACTGGCTTCTGCAGGTCTACGCAAAACTCGGGATCGATGCAGGCAGAAAACGGAACCTGCACCGGAGGAATGAAATGCTCGAACCCGGGAACCCCATGCATCGGTGGCGGCGGGACCTGCCATAACTATTCATCAAACGGTATCTGCTCGTGTCAGTGTTACTGACCGTCACATTGAGAAGATTGCGCAATGAACCGTCATTGTCCGGATGCGACGGCAGCAACTCCTTCTAAGAGGGCCCGCCGATGTCGCCGTGCCCCGTGGAGGTCACTTCTGATAGCAGTAACCTGCGGTATCGTGATCCTGTTGACGAATCAACTCGCCCATTCACAGGCTGCCCCGATCACATCTTCCGGTCTCAATACACAGGTGAGTACACCGATCGCGGGCCCCACGGGCACGACACAATTCACCATCACTGGGGGGACACGCCCGGGGAACGGTCCCAACCTCTTTCATAGCTTCGGAGCCTTCGGCGTTCCTGCCAACACTATCGCCAACTTCGTGAATGAAACGGCGACCCCCACCGCCAATATTCTTGGACGCGTCACCGGCGGCAACCCAACGAGCATCTTCGGCACGATTCAAACCACCGGCTTCGGAAGTGCCAATCTGTTCTTGATGAATCCGTCCGGAATCCTGTTCGGTCCGAATGCGTCGCTGAATGTCGGGGGATCGGTGAGCTTCACTACCGCTGATTATCTGCGCTTTGCAGATGGCGGAAGGTTCACGGCGATCCCTGGGCCTCAGGACGCATCTATTTCCAGTGCGCCGGTGGCAGCGTTTGGATTCCTGACGGCAAATCCCGCGGCCATTATTGTTCAGGGTGGCCAGCTGGCCGTCAACCCTGCTCAAGGACTCTCACTCCTGGGCGGAAACATCACCGTTGAGGGAGCCATCCTCGCTCCAGATAACGTTCAGGCCGCTCGCATCGTTTCCCCTGACGGCCAGATCAATTTGGTCAGCGTAGCCTCACCAGGGGAGATCCTGGCTTCAAGCCTGCAATCAGGCCCGAACATCAATGGATCATCACACACGAACATGGGCACCATCTCACTTTCAGGTGGCTCGACAGTGGATGTCTCGGGGGATGCGGCCGGCACGGTAAAAATTCGAGGCGGCAGATTAGTGATGGACAACTCGACCATCTCGGCCGATACCGGGAGTGCCGCAGGAGCTGCCACCGCGATCGATATACTGGTAACAGACGACCTGACGATAAGGGCCAGCACGGTTCCCGCGCTCACTGCAAGGGCTTCCAATTTTGGGAATGCAGGCGAGATTCGACTGGAGTCAGCCACTATGGCAGTGACCGCTCATGCGGAAGATTTCTTGACCCTCATTGACACCCATACCTCCGGGGCCGGTCGGGCCGGCAACGTCACCTTCCGAACGGGTGATCTTCAGGCAATCCTTACCGGCATGGAAACCTTTATTGACACCGGCACAACCGGATCGTCGGGGGGACAAGGCGGCAACGTCACCATCTCTGCGACGAATATCCGGTTGGAAAACGCTCTCATCAATACCGGAGTGTTTCCCGCGCTTATTCTCGGCCAGGAAGCCGCAGGCTCTGCCGGGAACGTGACGATGACAGCGGATACCATCCGACTCGCAACATCGACGATCTTGACCATTGCCGATTTGGGCGGCAGTGGTGGCGACATCACCCTTTCAGCCCGTGACGTTCAGCTGCGAGAGTTGTCGGGACTCGGCGCCAGCGGTTTCCAACGCGCAGGGAATATTCGGATTGATGGCGGGAGCGTGATTGCTGACTCTTCGCAGATGGATGTGACGACGTGGCTTCACCCGGGCGGCGGAATTACGATTACGGGGAAAACGATCGAGCTTCGGAACGGCAGCACGATCACTAGTCAGACCAGGGGAGACGGAACAGCAGGAGCGATTCGGATAACGGCAACTGACCACCTCACGCTCTCAGACGACCCTTCCAGCCCCGGAGCAGGGGTACGGCCCACCGGACTCTTCACGAACTCGTTTGGAGACCCCCTGGTCGGTACTCGGGGGGATGCCGGAGCGATTGTCATAACAACACCAGAGGTGGAGGTCATGGGCGGCGCCAGAATAGACAGTAGCACACAAACCAGCGGGCGTGGAGGCAACGTGACCCTTACAACCAATCGAGCCGTCCTCTCCGGAGAACGCTCTCAAGAGCCGAACGAACCGTCGTTTAACCTCGGAAGCCGCCGTGGGAGCGGGATTTTCACCAGAACAGTGGGAAGTGACTTCTGCACTGGCCCTTGCGGCGATGCAGGCACCGTGTCCATCACTACCGACTCCTTGATTGTCGCCAACGGGGCACAAATCAACAGCGGGACAACCGGGAGCGGTCGCGGTGGAGACGTGACTATTCACGCCACGGATCGAATCTCGGTTGCAGGGACCATGGTCGACGGTACAGCCGGCGGAATCTTTAGCCGTTCAATCGGCACCGCTCCGGATTCTGGCGTTGGGGGAGATACTCGCCTCACCGCCGGCCAATCCGTCACTCTGAATAACGGCGCGGCAATTTCCGCCAGCAGCACCGGGCCGGCGAATGCCGGGAATATTGCGATCAATGCGGGAATCCAATTTCTCAGCCAGCATGCCGCCGTGACAACGGAAGCCAGCCAAGCGAGCGGCGGCAATATCAGCGTGCAGGCCACCGATTCGATCCGGCTCATCAACAGCCAATTGAACACGTCGGTCAAAGGGGGGCTCAACACGTCCGGGGGCAACATCATCCTTGACCCGGCCGTGGTCACCTTGCAAAATAGCCAGGTCCTCGCGCAAGCCGAGCAAGGAGCAGGCGGCAACATCAACATCATTGCGGGGACGTTTCTGGCCGATCCGACGAGTGTGGTCAGCGCGTCATCTCAATTTGGGTTGAGCGGCACCGTGAACATTCAATCGCCGATTTCCAACTTGAGCGGTACCTTAGCCACGCTTGCTCAACGCTCACAACAGGCGCAACCTCTCCTCACCCAGCGTTGCGCGGCACAGATCAATGGACGACTAAGCAGCTTTGTGGTGGCCGGGCGGGATGCGCTTCCGCCCGAACCAGGCGATTGGCTGATGAGCCCCATGGCGTTGCTCGCTGACGACGAGTCGGCGCCGCACGCTTACTCAACCCCCGATGGAGCCTTCGCGCAGTCACCCCGAAGCCAGGAATATTCGGACCCAGGATTCAAGAAACTGGATTCACCACCGCAACGAGGTGTATCGAATCAGGCAATCGCCTGTGGCTCCTGACATCGGGCACCTACGAAAACGGTTCATGGAAAGCGAGCGTTATGCGGAGCCGTGGGCTGGCTGACCTTGGTGACAGGAACCACTCGCATCTCAGCGCGGCATTGTGTGTCTGTTGGTTGCTCCAATCTTTGGTGCCGAATCCTGGTCATACCCAGGCGACTGCGCCGATCACGTCGTCGGGGCTGAATACCACCATCACCAACCATGCCGCCACCTTCGATATCACCGGCGGGACCAGGCCGGGCAACGGCCCCAATCTCTTTCACAGCTTCGGAGAGTTCGGCGTGCCAGCGAGTCACATCGCCAACTTTCTCAACGAGTCGGGTCTGACAACTACCAACATTCTGGGCCGCGTGACCGGCGGGAACCCATCCAACATCTTCGGCACCATCCAGACGACCGGCTTCGGCGGCGCCAACGTGTTTCTGATGAATCCCGCCGGGATCGTCTTCGGCCCCCAGGCATCCTTGAACGTCGGAGGCTCGGTGAGTTTCACGACGGCGGACTATCTTCGCTTAGGGGACGGGGCGCGATTCACCGCCATGCCAGGACCGCAAGATGCGGCTCTCTCCAGCGCGCCGGTGGCAGCCTTTGGGTTTCTGGGATCAAACCCCGGAGCCATCACGGTGCATGGTGGCCAACTGGCGGTTTCTGAGGGGCACGCGCTTTCACTCGTCGGCGGGAATATCGAGATTCGCGCCGGCTTACTGGAAAATGGTTCCCCCCAGTCCGCTCGTCTTTCAGCTCCCGCGGGGCAGATCAATCTGGCAAGTATCGCCTCACCAGGGGAAATCCTAGCCGGAACGTTAGAGCAAGCCCCCGGCGTGAATGGTCAATCCTTTGGCGCGCTTGGAACGATCCATATTCTGGAAAGGTCCCTCATCGAAGTCAGTGGGAGCGGAAGCGGTAGCGTGGCTATTCGTAGCGGTCAGTTTGTATTGAATGACTCGACGATCGCCGCAACTATGACAAGCCCAGGCGTTAGTCCACCGACTCCCGAAATTGGCGGAACCGTTACCCTCTCCGCATCAAACATTCTGTTGGAAAGTGGAGCGGCCATCCTGGCCAATGCAGACAATGGTGGAAACGCGGGGACGCTCAGGGTTCAGGGGACCGAGGGAACAGGAAGCGCAGCCGAAAGCGTGACCCTGGACAATGCCTCCCTCAGTACGACTATGCATGGAAATACTGCGACCCACACCAATACACGAGGGGCTATCACTATCACGGCCGATCAAATCATTTTGAATAACGGAACCTATATTACGGCAGATACATTCGGAGCCGCTCCTGCGGGCAACATCACATTCAATGTGGGGACCATGACCACAAGAGGAGGCCCGATTCGTTTGCATGTTTCTCCGGAGAGTTTGATTACGAACCCGATCATTTCTGAAACTGGAGTATTGATTGAGAGTACCAGCAGAAGCACAGCGAGCACGGCAGGTAACGCCGGTCATATTACGATCCAGGGAGTCAATGGTCCTGGAAGCATCGCAAGGACGATCAGTCTCAACGACACCATTCTCCACACGCGATCGTTTGGCGGGACTGGGGCATCTCTACCAGGAGGGATCACCATTGCGGCGGACTTACTGACGCTCAGCGACCAAGTGGAGATTTATACGACTGCCAACGGCCCTGCGCCGGCAGGGCCTGTGTCGTTACACGTCAATCAGTTGTGGTCCAATTGGAACCCAGATGGATCGTTCATCGAAGGAAGGCCCATACTGATCGGTAGCCCTACCGAGCATCCTGACAGCACAGCCGGACCGCCGGGAACCGTCACGATCTCGGGACCCGCCCCCGGAACCACAGACCTTGCCAAACTAGTCATGCTCAGTAATACGGAGGTGGACACCTTTGCGGTTGGCGGATCCTCGCCGATACCCGCTCCAATCGTCATCACAGCGGACACTGTGACGCTCAGTAATCTGACTATCCTTGTCACAACCTCGGGCGCCTCAGCACCGGCTCCGGCGGGAGATATTGTACTCAACGTCAACACCTTGCGAGTGAACGTAAATCCGGATGGCACGCCGATCACAAACGCCAATCGAGTTTTTTTCAATAGTCCCAGCGGACGTTTAGATAGCACGGCCGGTGCACCGGGGACCATAACCATTTCTGGCCCTGGCCCTGAACCAACGGATGCAGCCCGCGTAGTTGCGCTTTACAATGCTCAGATGAGTACGGCGGTAGAAGGTGGGACAGGGGCCCTGCCTCCGGGAACCATTACAATCACAGCAGATACCATGACCATGAGCGGAAGAACTCTGATTTTTTCCTCTACGACCAGCCCGGCACCGGCAGGAAATATCGCCCTCAATGTCAGCACCTTGCGGTCGAACGTGAACCCGGACGGCACCCTGATCAACGACGGCCAGCCCAGATCACTCCTTGCCAGTGGCGGCTCAGGTGAAGACAGTACCTCCGGACGGGGAGGAACCGTGGCCATATCCGGTCTTGCCCCTGGAGATACAGACCCGGCAAGGCTCATTGCACTTAACAATACTGAAGTGAGCACCGCCGTGAGCGGTGGCACATCCGCGACCCTCCCGGCATCCATCATCATGGCAGCGGATACAATCAGCTTGACCACGAGTTCCAACATTCATACCGACTCTGCCGGAGCAGCCCCTGCCGGGAACGCCATCTTCAATGCGAAAAATCTGAAGATCGACCAAGGCACCACGATCAGCACCAACAGCTCTGGAGCCGGACCCGGTGGAGCGGTGACGATCGCCGCCGCTGAATCCGTAACCCTAGGCGGCGGGGCCTCGATTACGGCTAGCAGCACCGGCTCCGGCAACGCTGGAAACATTACCATCAATGCCGGGTCTCAGTTCTTGAGTCAGAATGGAATGTTGTCGACGGAAGCAAAGCAAGCCAGCGGCGGTAATATTGTCATCCAAGCTATTGATTCAATCCGTCTCGTCAACAGCCAGATCGACACTTCCGTTCAGGGCGGACCCAATACATCCGGCGGAAATATTCTGCTGGATCCGGCGGTCGTCACCCTTCAGAACAGTCAAGTACGCGCGGAAGCTGTGCAGGGAGCGGGCGGCAACATCAACATCATCGCCGGAACATTTCTTGCCGACCAGACCAGCCTCGTGAGTGCGTCGTCTCAGTTCGGATTGAGCGGCTCGGTAAACATTCAATCTCCCCTGTCCAACCTGAGCAACATCTTGGCCACCCTGCCGCAACGTCCGTTGCACGGGCAGTACTTATTGCAACAACGCTGTGCCGCACAGGCGAATGGTCACATGAGCAGCCTCGTGGTCGCCGGGCGGGATGCGCTTCCTGTCGAGCCAGGCGGTTGGCTGATGAGCCCCTTGGCTTGGACAACCGATGAGGTGCCTTCCCCACACTCCGCTTTTGCCATTGATGGCCCCGTTCATGTCCTTCAATACGCAGATGTCCCTGGGAAACCATGGATTGAACAGTTGAACTCCCTGTCCCAACGCGAGGGGACGAATTGGAGAACAGGTTGCCGATCATGACAGGTTGAGCCGGCCTGTCGGCGGAGAGGTCACCGAATTGTCATTGCAGATCTTCACGAGTCGATCTCTGCGTCTCAGCCTTATGATGAGCCTCTGTCTCATCGAGACTCACGCGCTAGCCCAGGTGGCACCCGTCCTCCCGCCGATTTTTGATCCGACCGGCCGATCGGGAAAACCGCCAGCCCCGCTGAAGGAAGAGTTCAAAGGTCCGCCGACGGCGCCTCCCAGCTCGATTCTTCCGGAGGTACCGGTGACACCTCCAACACCGCCGGATAGCCGGTTGGGAAACATTCGAGTTTTTGTGCATGACATCCATGTGACCGGCAGTACCGTCTTTTCCGACACCGAACTGGCCGAAGTGACCGCTCCCTATCGCAATCGAACACTCACGACCGAAGATTTGGAGCGAGTTCGTCTCGCCCTCACCCTCTTGTATGTGAACAATGGGTATCTCACATCCGGGGCGGTGATCCCGGACCAGGACGTGACGTTCGGCACGATCGTCATTCAGATAGTCGAAGGGACACTGGCGCGCATCGACGTCGAGGGCAATCAGTGGTTTCGAAGCGCCTATCTCCACGACCGTGTGGCACGCGGGCTCTCAACACCGCTCAACATTTATCCGCTTCAGGAGCGCATACAACTGCTTCAGCAAGATCCTCGCATCGAACGGATCAATGCAGAACTCAAACCTGGCGATATTCGCGGCGAGAGCGTCTTGAACGTGCGCGTCAAAGACGCGACTCCATTCAGGGCCTGGCTGGAGTTCAACAACTATCAAACACCGACGGTTGGCGCCGAACGCGGCCTGGCCACAGTGGCACACCAGAATGTGACCGGTCACGGCGATCAATTCATGTTTACCTATGGGCGCTCACATGGCGTCAACCCCATCATCGACACCTCGTATAGCCTCCCCCTCAATAGATATGAGACGACCTTGAGTGCCTACTATCGGCGCAATGCCTTTCTCGTCGTCGAAAATCCGTTCCGATCCCTGGATTTGAACGTGGACTCTCAAGTGATCGGCCTCGCCTTGAGACAGCCGGTCTATCGGACGGTGACGGACGAGTTCGCCGTGACCTTGACCGGCGAGCATTTATATTTAAAGACCACGTCTGCGTTTGATGCTCCGGGCCTCCCTTCCCTGTTTATTCCCGGGTCTTCCACGACAGGAGTCGCCACGGTCAGCGCGCTGAGATTCAGTCAGGAATATACGCATCGTTCTCCCTCGTTGGTGTTTGCCGCACTATCGCGGGTCAGCATCGGCTTGAACGTGTTGAGCGCCACGATCAATAGCGGCCCTCTGCCCGATGGACAGTTCGTCTCCTGGTTAAGTCAGGTCCAGGTCGTCAAACGGTTGGATGACTGGTGGGGCGTTCAGTTGTTGGGGCGCGTGGCGGCGCAGCTGGCAAGCGACCGGCTGTTTCCCCTTGAGCAAATGCCCGTAGGAGGCCGCTTCAGCGTGCGCGGGTATCGCGAGAATACATTGGTGCGGGATGACGCCGTGCTGGCCTCGTTCGAGTCTCGATTTCCGTTACTGCGGTTCGCATCGGGTGAAGATCGGTTGCAATTCGCTCAATTTGTCGATTTCGGACATGCGTGGAATGCCAAAGGCGATACTCCTGATCCGCACACCTTGGCCAGCATCGGGGCTGGGCTGCGCTGGATAATCCTCCCTCAGGAACGGGCCCGATTCGAAGTATATTGGGGCCAGCAACTGAATCACGTCCGGGGCGGCGAGGGCAACTTGCAGGACCATGGTGTTCATCTCCAACTCGTTGTACAGGTCCTGTAATAAGAGGATGCTGAACCATATCCGCCGGCTTCTCGCTGAAGAGCCGTGAATCGTGAAGGGTATCTCGCCGGGAGAGCGCAGTGGCATGACACAGAAAGACGAACGAAGTGGACGGGATTTTCGACCATCCACAAGTTTTCTCGATGTGGTCTTCGACTTGGCACGGTGTTTTCGTGGGCGGCGAATAGTTTTCCGCAATCTGTTCGATGAGACTCTTCGGCAGAAAGGATGTGTAATGGCATCACGGCTTCGCACTTCAGTTCAGACGGCGTTCAGCCTTTGCATCATGCTCTTGCTCTCCCGCGCAGTGTTGTTCGCTGCGGAAGCCGGCCCATCCGCCGATGAGCTCATGCAACGCGGGCGGGCGGCTGCTCAACAAGGAGCGCTGGAAGAAGCCCTTGTGGCATGGAAAGAAGCCGCGCACCTCTACGACCAAGCCGGTCAGACGAAAGGCCACATTCAAGCACTCTCACAGGCCGCCCATGCCGCCCGTACACTGGGGCATCTGAACCAGGCCTTCCTGCAGCAGGAACTCGCGCTGCAACTCGCGCGCAAGTTCGGCGATCCAAAATGGCTTGCACTGACCCTTGCCGAATTGGGCAAAACCTATGTAACCAGCCATCAATATGACACCGCCTCGGACTATCTGTCGCAGGCGGCCGTCATCGCCCAGACAGAGCATTTCCCTGCATTGTCGGCCGCACTCCAGAATGATCTCGGGATTGTCCGGGCATTGCAGGGCCTCCTTCCGGAAGCGCTGGCCGCATTTCAACACAGCACAACGGGAGCACAGGCGGAAGACCTGCACGTGCTTGCCATTCACGCCCATGTCAATGCTGCGCGGGTGTCCATTCAGTTGGAACAATTTGACGCGACGACAACCGCGTTGACTGAGGCCGGCAAGATTCTTTTCGCAGCTCCGGCCTCGCACGACAAGGTTGATGGACTCATCAACCTGGCCTTAGGGTACCGTGATCTTGCATCCGCTCAGCCGGACTCTTACGCACGCTCTTTGACTCAATCTGCAGTTCTGTTGCAAGAGGCGGCCACGATGGCGATGGAGATCGGCCACGCCCGCCTCGCCTCCTATGCGTATGGACACCTGGGACACCTCTACGAGGGGGAACGGCGGTTGGATGAAGCCCTTCAATTGACCCGAAGAGCCGTCTTTACTGCGCAGTCCGCCCGCGCACCTGAATCTCTCTACCGGTGGCAATGGCAAAGCGGTCGTCTACTCGCGAGCCTGGGGAAACTCGATGACGCGTTGGCGGCCTATCAGGAAGCTGCCACCACCTTGCAACCGATTCGGACTGAAGTCACGTTCGCCGCGCAAACCTCTCTGGAGTCAAGCGCGCGATCGATTCGCTCATTGTATTTTGAATTGGCCGATCTGCTGCTGCAACGGGCGGCCTTGATGGAAGATGACTCAGAAGCGGAACCGTATTTGAAAGCCGCACGCGATGCGATTGAAGCCTTTAAGGCTGCTGAGCTCCGGGACTATTTCCGAGATGATTGCGTCGACCAGATGCAGGCCCGACTGACGAAATTGGATACCGTGTCCTCTTCGACCGCCGTCATTTATCCGATCATCTTCAACGATCGCACCGAGCTGCTCGTGAGCTTCCCGAATGGCCTCAAACGGCGCGCCGTTCCGGTGACAGCATCCGCGTTGACCGCCGAGATACGTCGTTTCCGGCGCATGCTCGAAAAACGGACGACCCGTGAATACCTACCTCACGCACAGCAGCTCTATGACTGGTTACTCCGTCCGCTTGCAGATGACCTTCGCAGACTCAAGGTCGACACGCTGGTCTTTGTCCCGGATGGGCCGCTTCGCACCATCCCCATGTCGGCGCTCCATGACGGCGACCGGTTCCTCATCGCACAATACGCCGTAGCGATGACGCCCGGCCTTGCTCTCACGGACCCGCACCCCATTGATCGAGCCAAGGTTCATCTCTTGTCTAGTGGGCTCACACAAGCGGTGCAGGGCTTTCCACCTCTGCCGCATGTCGCCGACGAGATCGATTCCATTCACGCGCTGTTCAAAGGAGAGCGGCTCCTCGACCACAACTTTCTGATGCCGCGGCTGGAAGGAGAATTGAAGAATGGCCGCTACAGCATCCTCCACATTGCCACACACGGCCAGTTTGCCACGGACGTGAATCAATCATTTCTCCTGACGTTCGACGCTCGGCTGACCATGACACAGCTGGAGCAGTTAGTCGGCCTGTTCCGCTATCGCCAGGATCCTTTGGAGCTCCTCACGTTGAGCGCCTGTCAAACCGGGATCGGCGACGACCGTGCCGCGCTTGGACTGGCCGGCATTGCGGTGAAGGCGGGAGCCAAAAGTGCCCTTGCCACCCTCTGGTTCATAAACGATGAAGCGTCGTCGGAATTGGTAGCAGAATTTTATCGTCAATTGCATGACTCATCCGTATCAAAGGCACGTGCTTTGCAAATTGCACAGCTGAAACTACTGTCTGACCGGCTCTATGAACATCCGGCTTATTGGTCGGCGTTCTTGTTATTGAACAATTGGCTGTAAGGCCTGCGAAGAGAAGGTCACGTTGTGGCGACATGGACACATGGCGGCATGGCCCTTGCGCTTGGCACTACGCTGTTCCTCACAGGACTGCTCGTGAGCACCAGCGAGGCAATCTCCGATGGACCGCCGGACATACCGATGTACGTGGCGCCTCAGCACGTCACCCCCCGAGCCCGCATCGGCGGAACCTTGAGAGGCAGCGAGGGAGAAGACCCCGCGGTCGCCGCACTTGTTCCCGACCACGTCGGTATCACCGCCAAACAGCATCCGGCGCTAAACTGGTTTCTTTCCAAACACACGTCGTTACCGATTAAATTCACCCTGATCGATGAGCGATCGATTCGGGCGTTGGTCGAACAATCCCTCACGCCTCCGAACCAGGCCGGTGTACACGCCGTCAAACTCGAAGATTTCGGCTTTGCGCTTCAGGCGAACGTGCAATACCGCTGGTATATCTCTGTCATCAAGGACGCTGACTCTCCTTCGCAGGATATTGTGACCGGCGGTATGATCGAACGCTGCGAGTTCAGCGAATGCTCGATACTCGGCGCCACGACCACCTGCAACCAAGAAGCGGTCGTGGCCAGTGCTGTCAAAGGATTTTGGTACGATGCCATGGCCTGTCTCTGCGATCTCATTGAATCCAATCCGGCAGACACCGGCCTCCGGAAACAGCGTGCCGGCTTGCTCAGGCAAGTAGGCCTGCACGATGTGGCCGACTGGGATCTCGCGCAGTCCCATGCCCGGCAACGGTGACAAATGCCATACTTGCGAGCTTTTTCCCTGCTGGTCATGGCGATAACGTGGGTGACCGGGGGGCACACGTCGCGATCCCCATTTAGCGCTCCCGGCAGTTTGGCTGCCGAGCCTGTCACCATCCTTGAATGGCGGCTGCCTGAATACAAACCAAGAAAGGCAGACGCTCCGCGGGCCCGCCTCGGCGGGCAAAGCCGTGGAATGGAAGCCGGAGCTCCTGTCCTCATTGCTCTGGTGCCCGATCACATTGCCTTCACGGTGAAAAATGATCCCACCTTGTGTTGGTACCAGTCTTTGCACACGTCTCGACCGATGGTCCTCACAGTGGTCGATTCCCGCGGTATCCGCCCCATCCTTGAACAATCACTTCCGTCGCCTGTTCGCCACGGGATTCACTGTTTGAGACCACGCGACTATGGGGTCGAATTCAGAGTGGAAGAGTCGTATCGATGGTATGTGACGGTGGTAATGGATCCCAACAGGCCATCACGCGACGTGGTGGCTGGTGGGATGATCGAACGAATCTCTCTGGATGAGGCCTGTGCCCTCGGCATGCCCTGCCCTTCGTCCACGTGTGATACCGATGGAATTTATCGCTCTGCCGACTCTGGTCTGTGGTACGACGCCATCGCCTGCCTGGTGCAACTGATCGAACAGGAGTCTGACAAGGAGAGATTACGGCAAATGCTCGACCATTTGTTGCACCAATCGGGCGTGCATTTGCCGGGAGAGTCGTCACCGTAATCCCGACATCCTGCTTCACACACAACCTCCCACAGACTTCGTGGTGCATGTGTTGATCCATCGTGCCGATTCTGTCCGTCACGAACACCGTCTGCCCTGGTATCGGATCGGATACGCTTTGCATCTGATCCGATACAGTGAAACCCACCCGATCCTTCTTTCACAATCTCCACGCGCGAAGGAGTCCGCTCTCACACTGACTTTCAAACAGATATTGTCTACCGACCAGAGGTCATGCGTAACAATCCTAGTGGCACGGCTGTTGCTGTACCGTGGGGACAGAGACCATTCTGAGGCTGGCTGTAGAAATAGCCAGCCACCTTCGAAATAGAAAGGAGCCTGACATGGAACTCATCATGGGCGGTCTCCTGGTCGGCGTCAGTGGCATGTTAGCCGTATTGATCGTCGCGGTCTGGAAGGACAGCGCCTCTCATCGTACCGAAGCGCATCCGTCGCAGCGGAGGATATAGCCGACGGCTTTTCTTTTGGAGGAGGCGGCACCTCGTACAAGACGACGCAAGAACGGATCGGGAGGCGTACAGTCCCATACGTTTCTCGTGCAAAGGAGTTGCACCATGAACCGATTCATGTATTTGAGACCTCAAAAGCGGCAACGCATGACGGTCAGCCTCCCGGCGGATCTTTTAGAACGCATGCGCGATGCCGCGTACTGGACCTCCGGGACTACCATGGCCGGCCTTATTTCTTCAGCCATTGAAGATCTCCTTCAGAATCTGGAGTCTCAGAATGGCCGGCCCTTTTCTCCGCGGCTCCAAGACCTGAAACCGGGGCGGCCACGATCCGTTAAATTGAATCAGCCGTCTGTATCTGAAAACATACAGCCTGTATCCCGATAGATACGCCCGGCGCCCCGGAGATTTCCGACGCCGCCTGCCTTCGTGCCAAGATCTTCCAAATCGCGTAGATTCTTTCGGAATCCTAGCTTACCCTCTCTCCCCCTGCGTAGAACAAGCATGCCTTTTGCGTCAAAGTTCTTGAGCAAAGCAGATCTCGCACTCTTTCTCTGTCAGATAACGTCCGATGTCGTCGCGAGAGGGCTCAAGGTATGCCATGCGCACTCGGACCGCACGAGCCGATACCATCGTTCACTGTCCATGTGTTACCACGCAAGCTGAGACTCCATTGGTCGCACAACCTACCAACGCTCGCCGGCATCACTATGCGCGCCTACTGGGTAGAAGTCTCATGAGCTTGTGTTGGGCCGTCGCCATCGGAGCTCGCTCGCCTGTGCCTTCCCATGCTGTTCCTCAAGGAGACGCCCCGCCAAACGAAGAGCTTGAACTCCTCAAAGAAGAAGAAACGGTCAGCATCGCCACCCGGCATGAACAACCGATCTCACAAGCTCCTTCGAACGTGTACGTCATCACGGACGAAGACATTCGGCACTCCGGTGCCGCCGACCTCCCTTCAGTCCTTCGCCGCGTGCCTGGACTGGACGTCATGCAAGTCACAGGAGCCGACTTTAATGTGAGCGCCCGCGGCGACAACCAGCTCTTCGCGAATAAAATTCTCGTCATGGTGGACGGTCGATCGATCTACATCGACGGCCAGGGGCTCGTGTTCTGGAAAGCACTGCCGGTGACGCTGCCGGAGATCAAACGCATTGAGGTCCTCAAGGGGCCGGCATCCGTGGTCTACGGATTCAATGCCTTCGACGGAGTCATCAACATCATTACCAAGTCCGCACAGGAGATGAAGGGCACGACACTGCAGTTCGGCGGCGGGGAGCTCGGCACCATTTCCAGCGCTGCGGTGCAAGCCGGGTCGGCAGGCAAACTCGATTATCGACTATCCATCGGGCACGACCAGAATCAGCAATGGCGAAACAATGATGCGCTGGCGTTTCGATCGAACAAGTTCAACGCCCAAACGCAATACAACTTCTCGGGTGACGCCATCTTACGCGTCGCCGGTGGGTTCATTGATACAAACAGATTTGACGGTCCCGTCTCCAACGTTCAAATCCCTCACTCCCAGTTCAATCAGGGGTATTCGGACGTCCAATACCAGTATCGGAACTTCTCTCTGCGCGGCTGGTGGCAGGGCAACGACATCCCCGTGGAATCTTCAACACATCCGCTTCTTGCCCAGTTTGTCCGGCAGACCAATGCGACTGGCGGCTCAAATGTCTCGTTCACCACGAATACCTATAACATCGAGGGGCAACACAGTCTCGACTTCGGCCCGTCCAACCGGCTGAGTTACGGCGTCAACTACCGCTACAATTCCGTGGACGGCGCAGCCGTCTCAGAATTGGGCCGGGAAGACCGACTGGGATTCCATGTGCAGGATGAGTGGAAAATCCTGTCATCGCTGACTCTTGTGGCGGGAATCCGATACGACCTGCATACCCGGATCAACGGCACCTGGAGCCCGCGCGTCGCCCTTATCTACAATCTGACTCCTGAGCATACGTTCCGTGTCAGTGGGTCAGTTGCTTATCGGCCTCCAACGCTGTTCGAGTCCAATCTAGACCTGCGAATCCTGCCGACCATCCCTCCCCTGTTCGCCCCGATTCCGCTCTTCGGTTCACAGAGGCTCAATCCGGAACAGATCATTTCCTATGAAGCAGGCTACCAGGGCTGGTGGCTGAAGCATCGACTCAGGACCAGACTGGATCTGTTTTTTAATCATTTGTCCGACTTGATCAATTTTCAAACCATCGGAACCACTCGTACGTTGGTCAACGGCGGGGAGGCCGACATCTATGGCACCGAGGCAGGGTTTGAATTTCTGGTGACGAGATGGTTGAGCGGCTTTGCCAACGTGTCTTACCAAAAGATCGGGCAGACCTTTACCGGCGTCTCACGTCGAGGCGGACCAGACTGGAAAGCCAATGTCGGCTTGCGTGGCGACTGGGACAATGGGCTCAATGGTGAAATTGCGGTGCATTACGTCGCAGGCGCCACTTACCCCCTGATTGAATTGTTTACCGCCCTCGCTCCGGTCCTGCCCGCTCCGGTGAGCTCGAGCATCGATAGTTACACCTTGTTGAACCTGCGCGGCGGCTATCGATTCTGGCATGACAAGGCCGAGGTCGCCGTGGCCGTCTATAACGCGCTGAATGACCGACACAAGGAACATCCGCTGGGAGACACGTTGGGAAGCCGAGTCATGGGTTGGCTCACCTTACGGTATTGAGTTATGCCTGCTGAATACAAGGGAGTATGGCATACGATGGTCGCGGCATTCGTGACAGTGAGCCTCAGTCATTTCGCTGCCGCCGAATCTCCGACCATCCGGCCCGAGGATTCCCTGGCCTTTTCTGGCAATAACGATCTGGAGTTATTGAAAGAAGAGGAAACCGTGAGCATTGCGTCACGGTACGAACAACCCATTTCGCAGGCACCGTCAAACGTCTATGTCGTGACGGATGAGGATATCCGGCAATCCGGCGCAACCGATCTCCCGACCGTGCTCCGTCGCATCCCAGGTTTGGAAGTCATGCAGATGACGGGAGCCGATTTCAACGTCAGCGCGAGAGGAGACAATCAACCCTTCGCAAACAAGATGTTGGTCATGGTCGACGGGCGTTCGATCTACCTCGATGTGCAAGGAAACGTCTTCTGGAAATCCCTCCCCATTACGCTCCCTGAGATTAAGCGAATCGAGGTCCTAAAAGGCCCCGCGTCGGCCATGTATGGGTTTAATGCCTTCGATGGGGTCATCAACATCATCACCAAGTCACCGGAAGAAATGAAAGGAACTACCCTTCAATTCGGCGGAGGGGAGCAAGGCACCATCAGCAGCGCAGCCGTCCATGCGGGCACAGTCGGCAAGTTCGGCTATCGACTCTCTATCGGTCGGGATCAAACTCAGCAATGGAGAGACGGAGACGCGCTGGCGTTTCGCGCGCACAAATTCAATGTCCAGACGGACTATGCATTGTCCTCGACATCGAAGCTGCACCTATCCGGGGGGGTGGTCGAAACGAATCGGTACGACGGGCAAGTCGGCGAGGTCACCAGCAATTCCATTCGCCCTTCCTTCGGCTACGCCAACGCCGTCTATGAACACGGAGCCTTTCTCGTTCGGGCCTGGTGGTCCGGGTATACGGACCATGCCACGATCGGTTCTCTTCCCCAATTGGCCGGCCTCCTCAGCGTGACCGATCGCAATGGCATATCGACCAATCCGTTTTCAGGCAACACGTACAATGTGGATGTGCAACATGCATTGGATATGGGCGCGGCCAATCGCCTCCTGTATGGCGCGAACTACCGGCATAATTCGCTTTCCAGTCCGGCCATCGATCAATTCAGCAGGGAAAACCGACTAGGATTGTTCTTGCAGGACGAGTGGCGTGCCGCCTCGTCAATCACCATCGTGGCCGGCATCCGCTACGATCTCCATAGCCAGATCAATGGCACGTGGAGTCCTCGTCTCACCCTGTTGTATCAACCGGTAGAAGGACACACCTTTCATCTCTCGGGCTCGGCGGCCTATCGTCCTCCCACGCTCTTCGAATCCCATCAGGACCAACGCGTCACGACAAATATTCCAACCGGTTTACCCTTCCCGTTACCTTCGTCGGTCTCTTCAACCGTGCCAGTGACGGGCTCGACCGGCCTCGCTCCGGAACGGATCATCTCGTATGAGGCCGGGTATCAGGGTTGGTACTGGAAACATCGCCTGCGTGTACGGGCGGACGTCTTTTACAACCATCTCTCGGATCTGATCGGGAGCCGGATCACCGCCGGCGGGGTCTCTGAATTCGTGAACGATCCCGGGACAGCCGATATTTACGGGGGCGAAGCCGGTATTGAGGTTCTGGCCAATCGCTGGCTGAGCGGATTCGCCAACTATGCGTACGAGGAGATCGGCCAATCCTTTACCGGAACTGTCCGCCGGAGCGCGCCGAGATCGAAAGTGAGCGCAGGTGTCCGAACCGAATGGGATAATGGCCTGAGCGGAGAACTCAGTTACTACTACGTCGGCGCCGCCGCCTATCCGATCGCACAAAGCTTCACCCAACTGGGAACTATTCCGGGAGCCGGCATTACGGTTCCGGGAAGTCAGGTGGGCAGTTACAACCTGCTGAATTTGCGAGCCGGGTATCGGTTCTGGCAGCAAAAAGCCGCAGCCGGGTACATGCGCGATGCGGAACTGGCTCTCTCGGTCTTCAACGCACTGAACGACGAACACAAGGAACACCCGCTGGGGGACCTTATCGGCCGACGGGTGATGGGCTGGCTGACGCTTCGGTTTTAATATGAGCCCGACGACACCCAGGAGGATGCCATGGCACCGGCAACACTGACTCATTCCATCCTGGTCGTGGACGACGATCCCGATATTGCCCTGGGGCTGCAGGATTTGCTGGACCATGACGGATATCAGGTAAACGTCGCCATGACCTGCGCAGAAGCGCTCGCGCAAGCCCACGCCCATCATTACAATGCCGTCTTACTCGACTTGGGCCTCCCGGATGGAGACGGTTCTTCCGTCCTGCTCACGCTCCAGCAACAACAGCCGCAACTGCCGGTCATCATCCTCACGGCCTATACCAGTACCGACCGTACGGTCGGCTCGCTGACGCAAGGCGCCTTCGCGTACCTGACAAAACCGTATAACCGGGACGAATTGCGCGCCGTCCTGCAACGGGCGGTGGGCGTCCAAGCCCTAGCCGTCAAAGCGGAACATGCCGAGCATGCTCTGCACGAGAGCGAAGCGCGGTTTCGATCTCTCGTCGAAGCAGCAACCGACTCGATCGTCCTGGCCGATCATACGGGGCATATCCTGTCCTGGAACCGTGCCGCCGCGCATCTCTTCGGGTACACGGATGACGAAGTCCGCGGGCAGTCCCTCAGCATGTTGATGCCGCCCCGTCATCGCGCCGCCCACGAACGCGGGCTCGCGCGCGTCAGGGATACGGGGGAATCTCGCCTCATCGGTCGCCTCGTCGAGCTGGAAGGGTTGCGGAAAGACGGGAGCGAGTTTCCACTGGAGCTCTCGCTCGCCATGTGGAAAAGCGACGAAGCCGTCTTTTACAGCGGCATCATCCGCGACATTACACAACGGCGCCGCGCCGAGGAAATCCTGGACCGCCTTCGCCATCTCCATGAGGTGATCCTCACTCAGGCCGGCGAAGGCATCTATGGCCTGGACCACGACGGCATGACAACGTTCGTCAATCCCACGGCGGCGCAACTGCTCGGCTACGAACCGTTCGAACTGATCGACCGGCCGATGCATGGCTTGCTCCATCACGCTCGATCCGACGGCAGTCCCTATCCGGTCGACCAGTGCCCGATCTACGCGGCACTGCAGGATGGCCTGGTTCATCGCGTGGCGGCCGATGTCTTCTGGCGAAAAGATGGTCGCGCAGTGCCGGTGGAATACGTCAGCACGCCGATCATCGAAAAGGGGCGCACGGCGGGCGCAGTGGTCGTGTTTCGCGATATCTCCGAACGCAAAGAAGCCGAGCGTGCAGTCGAGGAAAGCCAGGAGCGGTTTCGTCAACTGGCTGAACATATTCGGGAGGTGTTCTGGATCACGAACCCCGAAAAAACGCATGTCGTCTATATCAGCCCCGGTTATGAAGAAATTTGGGGTCGCTCCTGCGACAGTCTCTACGCCCATCCCACGTCCTGGCTGGACGCCATCCACCCTGAGGATCGGCCGCGAATCGAGCACGCCGCCATCAGCCGCCAAACGCTGGACGTGTACGATGAAACCTACCGCATCCTGCGTCCTGACGGATCCATGCGATGGATCTGGGATCGCGCCTATCCGATCCGTGACGCCTCGAATCAGGTTTACCGCATCGTGGGGTTTGCCGAGGATATCACCGAGCGCAAGCGGATCGAGGCGGAATTGATCGCCAGTGAGAGACGCTATCGAGTTCTCTTCGACGATAACCCGTCCATGTATTTTATGGTGGATGCAGACGGAACCGTACTCTCCGTCAATCGCTTTGGCGCCGAACGGTTAGGCTACGAGGTTCATGATCTGATCGGTACTTCCATCATCCACGTGTTCCACCCGGACGATCAACAAGCCGTTCGCCGGAATCTCTCCGACTGCTTGTCCGATGTGGGACAACCTAGGCGGTGGGAACTCCGCAAAGTGAGGCACGATGGCAGCGTGATCTGGGTGAGAGAAACCGCCCAAGCCGTGCGGGGGCACGAACAGGCTCCGGTGATCTTGATCGTCTGCGAAGACATCACCGCCATGAAAGAGGCTGAAATCGCCCTTCACGACAGTGAGGAGTTGAAGAACCAGATCCTGCACAGCAGCGCAGATTGCATCAAAGTTCTCGACCTGGAGGGGCGGCTGCAATACATGAACGATGCCGGGCAGACGCTGCTGGAGATCAGCGATCTCACCGCGTACATCAATACACCCTGGTCTGACTTCTGGGAAGGCGACGATCGCGATGCGGCTCTCGCCGCCTTGGAAGCGGCGAAGGCCGGAGAGATCGGAAAGTTTGTCGGCTTCTGCCCCACCATTGACGGGCAAGCGAAGTGGTGGGATGTCCAAGTCACTCCCATGCGTGACACGCAGGGCTATTCCCAGCGTCTCCTGGCCATTTCGCGCGACATTACCGCCTACAAGCAGGTCCAAGAATCGCTGCGCGCGAGCGAGGAACGATTGGAACATGTCATTCGTGGCTCGCATGACGGATTCTGGGACGGCCATGTCCTGCCGGCGCACCCCTGGTATGCGCCGATCACGCCGGTCTGGTGGTCTCCTCGCGTGCGCGAAATGCTGGGATACAATGAGGAAGAATTTCCCGATATCCTGGACAGTTGGGCGTCTCGATTGCACCCTGAGGATCGCGAGGCAGTCTTTGAGCGACTGACTGCCTGCATGGAGCAGGGTATTTCCCACTACGACGTCGAGTACCGGCTCTTGAACAAGCAGAATGCGTATCAATGGTTTCACGCGCGCGCGGAAGTGGTCCAGCGGGACGCGCGAGGACGGGCCGTCAGAATGGCCGGCGCTTTGCAAGATATCACCGACCGCAAACGGACTGAAGCCCAATTGCGCCTCAGCGAAGAACGATTGCGGATGGCCCTCACCTCGTCGGAACTCGGCATCTGGGACTGGGATGTGACCTCAGACCGTCTCTATTGGTCCGAGGGCGTCGAGATGCTGTTCGGCTTGGCCCCGGGATCCTTTCCCGGCACCTATACTCACTATATCGGATTGATCTACCTGCTGGATCGCGGGTCCGTTCTATCTCGCCTTGAACTGAGTCTTCGCGATCAGACCTCCGTCCACATTCGGCATCGCGTCGTATGGCCCGATAGCTCGATACATTGGCTGGCATGGAGCGGACGGATCTATCGGAATGCCGACGGAGTCGCAACGCGTGTGCTCGGCATCGTTCACGATACGACAGGACGCATGGACGAATGACCTGGCGACATTCGGCGACCTCACACCGGGCCGGCTGATTCGACGAGGACGCAGATTGTGACGTTCGCATTCCTACACGTGACGCGTGGCACCATGGCTTCAGGATGCCGTCGGAACAGGCTGTACTGGAGCATGGTCCTATTCTTATGGGCCTTGCCGGTCACGAGCCCCGTCTGGGCGGCTGACGTCATCATTCTCAAATCTTCCGATATCGCCGCCTACAATCAAGCCATCAATGGGTTCAAAGCCGCCATTCCACCCGGCATCAACCTGTCTGAATATGACTTGCAGGGAGATTTGGAGAAGGGCCGAAAACTGGCTCGAAAGATCCGCGCATCCGATCCGGCATTGGTCTTCGCCGTCGGGCTGAAGGCCGCGAAAGCCGCGCAACTTGAGATCGTCGACATCCCCGTCGTGTACGCTATGGTGTTGGATCCGGCCAAATATGGTCTCAATGCCCAGAACATGACCGGAGTACTGCTGGAGGTTCCGGCGGAACGGCAACTGGCCATGATCCGAAACCTGCTGCCTCAACTCAAACATATCGGCACGCTCTACGACCCGGCTAAAACGTCGACGCTCATTGACGAAGCCAGGCGTCTGCTGAAACTGAGCGGGACCGAACTTGTTCCCATGCAAATCAGCAGTGAACGGGACGTCCCCGGAAGCCTGCGCGCGCTGCTGCCTTCGGTCGACGCCCTGTGGCTCGTTCCCGATTCCACGGTGCTGACCGATGAGTCTCTGCGTTTTATTTTGAATACGGCGCTGGAAGCACGTGTCCCGGTGATCGGCTTCTCACGGGAGTTCGCGCGGAGCGGGGCGTTATTGTGCCTGTCCGTCAACTATGCCGACATCGGACGGCAAGCCGGACACCTCACCCGCAAGCTCCTCGACGGTCAGCTCTCGCTGCCCATGAAACCCTGGCACCCCGACCGCATCGAAACCAGCTTGAATCTCAAAACGGCCAAATTCCTTGGTATCGACATTCCTCACGAACTCGAGCAAAAGGCCGACGAGCTGTATTGATGAAAGGACCGCTTGTGAAAGATCCAACCCATCTTGCCGCACCGCCGTTTCTCCCGAACGGTTTGAAACGGTTCGTCAGCCTGCGGACCAAGTTCGTCGTGTTTTTCAGTCTCATCATCATCCTCACGTGCTCGGGCATGAGCTGGTATTTCATCCACAGCAAACGCGTTGCCATGACCGAGCGGGTGCAGGACCTGGGCAGCATCCTGGTCAAGAACCTGGCTCACAATGCCCGCTACGGCATCATTCTTGAAGACCGGGTGATTCTGGAACAGTTCATCGACGGGGTCCTCGGAGTGGATGAAGTCGTCTACGCGCAGATTACCGGCGCCGACGGCCAGATTCTCGCCGCCAAGAGCAAAGGCAAACTGAAAACTCCGCTCGGTACGGTGCGCGCGGTCGATCAACCGTTTTACCCGACCTCTGCTATTGCGGCCTCACTCATCAAACATCCGGCTCCGGAACCGACCGTGACACGGCTGCGACTTACCGGCGAGAGCACCATCCCATCCGAGGAGGAAGACGCTACGCTTCGCGTGTCGACTCCCGGCATGCGCGAAGAGACCTTTTACGATTTTGCCCTTCCGGTGCTCAAGCGCGCTGAGCCTCGCCTGGAAGCGCTCGCTCTTCAGGAGGAGGAAACGCACAAGACCCGTACGGCGCAATCGGCTCCGCCTGCGTTCGGCGTGGTCCAAATCGGTCTGACCGAAGTGCCGATGCAACGAGAACTGGCGGAGGTGCTGCGAACCTTTCTCGTGCTCACCTTAGGGATCATTACCGCCGGTATTCTCTTCACAAATCTTCTTGCCCGCCGCATCATTACGCCTTTACGCAATCTTGCGGCGGGAGCACGCAAAGTTGGAGAGGGCGATCTCTCGACCTTTGTCGTGCCCACCACCCAAGACGAAGTAGGCCAGCTGACCGCCCTCTTCAACGTCATGACCAAATCTCTTCAGGAGCGTAATCAGGCTATCTCCGCAAACCTCGAAACCATCCGCCGTCACGTGACCCAGCTGACGACGTTGAACCAATCCAGCGCGGCGATTACATCCACCCTCGATCTCGACCGCCTGCTTTCCACGGTGCTGCAGCTTCTCAGTGAAAATCTAGGCTTTGCCCGGATGGTGCTGTTTTTGTGGGACAGCGAGCGCGGCATTGCCACAGTAGGGCAAATGCTCGGCATGCCACCCGAGGCCGAAGAAGCGGCGCGACGTCTGGTCATTCCCGTGCATGAGGACGGCGGGTTTGCCGCGGAAATCCTGCTCCACGGGAAACCCGTCCTGGTGCCGAATATCGAAACCGTCGCCGCCCGCATCTCTCCGGCGGTCTTGCCCTGGCTGCGCCAGGTAGGATTGTCGTCCTTCGTCGCCGCCCCTCTCCGCAGTCAGCAGCGCATTCTCGGGTATCTCGGCGCCGATCGGGGAGCGCAGCCTTGCACCCAGGAAGATCTTGATCTGCTGGTCACTATTGCCAGTCATGTGGCGGTCGCCGTGGACAATGCACGAGCGTATACCGAACTGGCCACCCTGACGGAGCATCTCGAACGGCGGGTGCAGGAACGCACGCATGAATTACAAACCGTCAACGAACGCCTGCAGGATCACGATCGGCGACGTTCGAAATTCGTCTCCGTGGCCTCTCACGAATTGCGCACCCCGATGACTTCGATTAAAGGATTCGTCGAAAACATGCTGGATGGTTTGACCGGACAACTATCCGAGCGGCAGGAGCACTATCTGCAACGCGTGAAACATAACGTCGATCGATTGACGAGGATCATCAATCAGTTGCTGGATTGGTCTCGCCTGGATGTCGGACGCATCGACATCAAACCTGAATCCTTGTCCATCGATGCATTCGTGCGGGATGTGGTGGAGAGTTGTCAGACCCTTGCCGCAGAAAAATCCATTACGCTGGACGTTCTCCCCTGCGAACAATCCCTCACAGTCTACGCCGACCGCGACAAACTTGAACAAATTCTCTGGAATCTGATCGGCAATGCCATCAAGTTCACCCCGCATTCCGGGCATGTCTCGGTGCGATGCAGTGCCCATGATCCTGGCTTCGCTCAAATTATCGTCTCGGACACCGGCTGCGGAATTGCCCCTGACGAGTTGCCGCTGGTGTTCAACGAATTTTCCAAAGTGGAATCCGCCATGCCGGCCTCGCAGGGCGCTCAACTCGGCCTCTTCATTACCAAAAGCCTCGTCACGCTGCACGGCGGCCAGATGCGGGTAGAGAGCCGGTTGGGATCGGGAACACAATTCTCCTTCACCTTGCCGCTCGCCGGCACGCCATCGGCACAACTGTAGGGCCCGCTCTTCACCCGAGTGCGGCATCACTCTTTTCTCTGTATCCGATCCGATAATAGCCGCATTGTTTTGAACGGCCGGCACCGGGCTGTTCCGAATTATTCATTTGTCAGAATTTCTCTCTTCACCGGAGAATCAATGGGTTGTTCGTCAGTGTCAGGCCCCTCTCAGCCTCGCCCGCTCGGCACGGGTATTGCGGACTCACTCGGCACACGATGTTTCACAAGCCAGAGTGACCCTACCGTGCATACCGCCGTACTTATTGTTGATGACGATCGGGATATCCGGGAATCCCTCACCGACATGCTGCGGCATGAAGGCTACGTGGTGGAAAGCGCCGGATCGGGAAATGAGGCGCTGTCCCAGGCCAAACAGAGGCAGTACGGCGCGGCCATCCTCGACATCCAGCTGCCTGACCTCAACGGACTCTCGGTCTTGAAAGTGCTGATGGAGTTGGACGCCTCGCTTCCCGTGATTATCCTGACCGGAAACGCGACGTCCGAGAATACCATCGGTTCACTCGCCAAAGGCGCATTTGCTTATCTGACCAAACCGTACAACACGCAGGAACTGAAAGCCGTCATTCGTCGAGCCGTTTCAGTGAAAGGGCTCGCTGTACGCGCCGAACATGTCGAGCAAGCGCTGCATGCCAGCGAAGAGCGATTCCGCGCGCTGGTGGAGTCGGCAACCGATGCTATTGTCTTGGCCGACCATTGCGGCCATATCATTTGGTGGAACGGGGCGGCGGAACGAATGTTCGGATATTCCAAGCGGGAAACGCTGGGACAGTCTCTCGCCATGCTCATGCCGGAACGTTTCCGTTCGGCGCACAACGCCGGCATCACACGCTTAGCCGAAGGGGCCGCTGCGAAAATGATCGGGAACACCGTCGAATTGGTCGGACTGACCAAAGCCGGAAACGAGTTTCCCATCGAACTATCTCTGGCGTCCTGACGCACCAAGGAGGGGGCATTTTTCAGCGGAATCATCCGCAACATTACACGGCGGAAAAAGGCGGAGGAATCCGTCGTCCGGCTCAGTCATCAGAACGCCCTCATTCTTGATGCTGCAGGAGAAGGGATCTTCGGGCTTGACCTTGAGGGACGCGCGACATTCGTGAATGCCACGGCCGCGCAAATGTTGGGATGGAATGCCGCTGAATTGATCGGCAAACCCTTAGCCCCCCTGCTGTACCTTCCCAGCGATCCCGCCGAGCCGGTTTCAGACCCCTTGTGTCTTTCCGCCGCGGTTCGCGACGGAGCTGTCCACCGGGTGCAAAACGATGTGTTCACGAGGAAAAGCGGAGACTCGTTTCCCGTCCACTACGTCACCAGTCCCATCCGCGAACAGGATCGTCCGGTCGGCGCGGTGGTGGTCTTTCAAGATATCACCGCCCGAAAGCAGCTCGAATGTTTGCAGCAGGCGCAACTCTCCATCAGCCATATCCTCGCTCAGACCGGCGCGCTCGAAGACGCTATTCCACAACTGCTCCGCGTGATCGGCGAAATGGGGCCGTGGGATATGACGCTCTTTTGGCACAAAGAACCGGTGAACGAACGGCTGGCTTGTGAGGGCGCGTGGATCCGGCCATCCTGCCGATGGGATGAATTCGCCACGATTTGCCGGAGCAGCGAATTTCCCCCGGGAATGGATTTCCCGGGAATCGTCTGGAGCACGAAACTCCCGCTCTGGATCCCCGACGCATTGACAGATGCCCGCTTCACTCGCGCCCCGACCGCCGCCCGGCTCGGGATACACGGCGCCTGCCTCATCCCCATTCGAACCGGCAGTGTCATCCATGGAGTATTGGAATTGTATTCCGACAAGCCTCGCTCTTCTGATCGCCAACTCATTCACATCCTGACCGACACCGGCATGAAGATCGGACAATTTATCGACCGCGCGCAAACCGGTACCGCATTACGCGCGACCCATCGAATGACACAGAATTTGCTGGCCAGTTTGCCAGGCGCCATCTTCCTCTGCAGCCGCGATTTGCGGATCCAGTATGCCAATACCCTGGCGCATCACTATTTCGCGGATGCCGGAGCGTCCTTACTCGGCCGGCCTCTGTTCGAATGCCTCGCGCTCAGTGAGGTTGCGGCTCAACAGTTGATCAAGGAATGGGCGACGCTCAATGCCGACTCACCGCACCAGACTCCCGAGCGCGAATGCCAAGTCGCCTCACGGCTATATCGTTATCGCTTCTTCCCCGTCGCCACTCCTGAAACCGCTCAATATCAGATCGGCATGGTGCTGTGGGACGTCACCGACGACAAACATCTCCAGGACCAACTTATCCAATCAGAGAAGCTCACCAGTCTGGGCACGATGGTGTCAGGAATGGCTCATGAAATTAACAATCCGGCTCAAGCCATACTCAGCATGGCCGAACTGATTCAGGAAGAAAAAGACCCCGCGATGATTAAGGAATTTGCCAGCGACATCGTGGGCTACGCCCGCCACGTCTCCAACGTGGTCCGGGATTTTTCCGGATACGCTCGTTCCGCCGGCGGGGATGGAGCAACAGAGATCGATGTGGCGGAACGGCTGATGGAAGCCGTCAAAATGGCGCGCCGTGGCCCGCATTTCGGCTACGTCGACGTCGTGACGCGATTCGACGCCCCCACGTTCCTGCGGGCGCGCAAAGGCGAAATCGATCAGGTCTTCGTCAACTTGATCAATAATGCCACGCAAGCTATGAATGGGACCGGCCGCCTGACCTTAGGCGCGGCTCAAGACGGTGGATGGATCGATGTGACGATTTCCGACACCGGTCCGGGCATTCCGGCTTCCGTGCGACCGCGCATTTTTGATCCGTTTTTTACCACCAAGGCACCGGGAAAGGGGACAGGGCTTGGTCTCAGCATCGTGCACAAAATCGTGACTCGCCATGGAGGAACGATTACAGTGGACAGCATCGACGGGCAGGGCACCACGTTCCGGCTACGTTTCCCCGCCCTGTCGCAGTAACGGAGAGGAATCACAAGCTCGTCGAAGAGCCGAGGCCTGCGGGCCTTACGCTCGGGAACGAGAAGAATAGGCTCGTTTGAACACGGATCGCAATCCGAAGTAGGCGAACGAATCCTTTAAATTGGAATAGAGGCGCTTAAAGGCGCCCATGTCCGGATTGGTCACATACTCCAGGGTCAGCACAATACGCTCTTCCCGATCACCGAGCGGCGTCACGGCGTGCCAGAGCTTGTCGCCATTGAAGATCACCAGATCGCCTGGCGCCGTGGCCAATTCCATATGCACAGGCTGTTTTCCCGGCACATCCTTGAAAAGATCGCACACTAAGCGGCATTGTTTGGACTGATCGAGCAACCCCAGCAGAATTGTGTACCGCGCCCCTTTATAGTAAGAAGTATCGTAGTGGTACCCGATGTGGTCGCCGGTTTCCGTATAATAATACAAGGCGCATGAATGCGGATCATTGTCGGGGCACAGCAGGAGATTGACCTTGGTCAGCCGGTTGAGCATGGCCCGAAAGGTGTCCGAGCGATACAAGTCCATGAACTGCGGCGCCTGCTCCCTCACCGTATAATAGCTGACGCTGCCGCCTTTTTTATGTCCCGGGATGTAGTTGCGGTTCAGCCCGGATTTGAGCGCCTGCGCCTGTGAGGTCAGTTCGGCCTCGACAAACTCCCGCGGCAAAAACTGAGGAATGTACAGAAACTCATTCTGCTCCCAATAGTCTCGTTCCAACCGATCAAGATCCAAGGCAGCAACAGCCCGATCCACTGCCTCGGTCACGCCGCTCGCACAGGCTTGTGTCATACTCCCCTCGCCATGTCTTGATTCACGACCTTCCGGCCATTAATGCGTGTTGTGTGCTTCTTGGGCTTCCGAAGTACTCTTCGTGCACTCGAAGGATGGTCAAAAAGGCAGTCCAGCGAGGCCGCAGCGAGCAGAGAGTCGAGACGTACCCTGGTGGTACGTTGAGGTTCTCTGCGATGCGAGAACAAAGCTGGCGGACTTTTTCACCATCCTGCTAGGGCCGGCTCAACACCGGCGCCCGCACAATTTCTACATCGGCCGGGGCTTTGAAATCAAATAGGTCATCTTTCAATCCGCTGTTCGGCTTCAATTCTGAAAACTCAAAGGTGGCGACATTACCGCTGACCTCGTGCAACGCAATAGTCTTGAGGAAGTAGGTTTTGGGCTGCACTTCGATCACGATTTTCTGAATCGCCCGCTCCGGTTCGGCACGTCCCTGCTTTGGGGTCAGCGAGACCAGAAGAATGCCCCCGGCTCCCCGCTCCTTATTCGGCATCGGTTCGATATCGAATTCCTCATCCAGCTTGGCGACACCCTGCAAGAGCTGCAGCGGCGCCTGTGACGCAGCCATATAGGTGAGCTTGCCGACCAGGACCTGCTTATGCTCCGGCACGTACATTTTCACATCGTCTTTGTTGACGTAGATTTCTTCCGTGGCCGGTTCGATATAATCCCACCGCAATTTGCCAGGTTTCTTGATGTAAAAATGACCGGTCGAAATCACCGGCGTGGAAAATCCTTCAATCCTGGTTTTTTGCGAGAATGACGCCTGCAGGTCCTTGGTTTTTTCGTACCGGGCTTGAATTTTTTTTACGATATCCTGAACCTCCTGTACGGCTTGGAGGTCGACGGCCGGCTCATCCGGCCTTACGAGTTGAGCCGCAGCCGGTATCGCATTCACCAATAGAATCATACCAAGCAAGAATATCCGCATCATGCCTCATCTCCACCGACCGGACCTCGACGTCCCAGCACCTCGCGGCGTCCATCCCGTCCGGCCGCGCCGACAACGCCCTCCGCCTCCATCTGCTCGATCATGCGCGCCGCCCGGGGATATCCCACACGCAAGCGCCGCTGGATCAACGAGGCAGAAGCTTGGCCCGTCGAGAGGACCAGGTCCTTCGCCTGTTCATACACTTCATCTTTCGCCTGCTCCTCCTCCGCCTCTTCGATCTTGAGCGATTGCAGCTCACGGCAATACGAGGGCAAGGCTTGCTTCTTCACGAACTCGACTACCCGCCGCACATCGTCATCCGACACAAACGATCCGTGGATGCGCATCAATTTCCCGGTTCCCGACGCAAGATACAACATGTCTCCGCGACCGAGCAGCGCCTCCGCCCCGTTGGCGTCGAGAATCGTTCGGGAATCGGTTTTGGATGAAACTTGGAACGCGATCCGAGCCGGAAAATTGGCCTTGATGAGACCGGTCAATACATCCACCGACGGCCGCTGCGTTGCCAGTACCAGGTGAATGCCGGAGGCGCGGGCCATCTGCGCCAGACGGGCAATCTTGTCTTCGACATCTTTCGGGGCCACCATCATGAGATCGGCCAACTCATCGATCATGACCATGATGTATGGGAGCGGTTCCGGCGGACTCGGCTTGACCGAATCAGTCGGCCCATTCTCACCGGCCGGTTCCGCATCTTCGCCTTTCGAGAGCCGTTCTTCTTCGGATAAAAACGTCAATTCCACCTGTTCGGCTTTGCCGGATTGCCACACATCGGACACAGCCCCGTGCACCTCTGCAATTCGTCTATTATACGCGTCGATGCTGCGCACTCCCGCTTCGGCCAGCAGTTTGTAGCGCCGCTCCATTTCCTGCACCACCCAGCCTAGCCCGCGCGCCGCGGACTTGGGATCCGTGATCACCGGGCGAAGCAGGTGCGGGATTCCATCGTAACTTTGAAACTCCAGCATTTTGGGATCGATGAGGAGCAACTTCACTTCGTCCGGCCGCGCGCTGAACAGAATACTCAGCAACATCGTATTGAGGCCGACGCTCTTGCCGGCGCCGGTGGCGCCCGCAACCAGCAGGTGCGGCATGGTTTTGAGATCGGCACAGACCGCGCCGCCGAAAATGTCTTTCCCGAGTGCCAGACTCAATTTCGAACGCGAGCGTGAAAAGGCGTCACTGGTGACGACCTCCTTCATCGACACCATTTCACGGTGCGGATTCGGCACCTCGATGCCGACGACGGATTTTCCCGGCAAGGGGGCCACGATGCGCAAACTGATGGCCTTGAGCGCCAGTGCCAGGTCATCGGCCAGGTTCACAATGCGCGCGACTTTGGTGCCGGGCGCCGGCTCGAATTCATACATGGTGACGACAGGACCCGGACGCACTTCGGTGACGCGCCCTTCGATCGCAAAACTCTTCAAGGCCTTCGTCAGGATCTCCGATTGTAGTTTCAACTCATCGTCACTGAGGCGAGCGATAGGGCCGGAGGGATCGCTGAGTAACTCTTGCGGATCCGGCAACAGGTACCCGTCGGACACGGACGGGCTCGTCGCCACCGCGGCAGCCGGTTCGTCTTCAGGCGTGGCACGTTTCTCGACTTTCATCGGCGGCTGGATCTTGGGAGGAATCATGGGGACTGCGATCTGTTCGACGGCCTCGGCCACCACCTGCACTTCGCGGTCGAGCTCCGGCTCGTCCATCTCGCGTGCCGGGCGCGCGGCTTTCACGCGGACCCGCTTTGGTTGAGCCATCGGCTCTTCCTGTTTCACCGGCCACTCCGGCACGAGCCCCGTCATCCGCTCGCGGGCGGCGAGCCACCAGTCAGGAACCCGCTGCAGCAAGGCCGTCAAAGACAGCGGCACCGTAAACAAGAGGGCCACCATGAGTCCGGTGAGCACCACAATATGCGCGCCGGTCGTGGCGAAATAACTGCGCACTCCGTCGGCCAAGACCTGGCCGATGATGCCACCGGCTAAGCCGCGATTGACCCATCCACTGGAAATAGTAGGGACCGCCGTGACTTCGAGATGCAAGAGCGCGCTCAAAAACACCATCGCGGCCAAGCCGCTGCCGGCATTTCTGAGTCGCATGGTGAGCGGGATGGGGGTGAAACAACGCGCACCGAGCAGGCCGAGGAGGATCGGAAAGAGATAGGCGGCGCCGCCGACCATGAAGAAACAGGCCGCCGCCGACAGCGCGCCCACCGACCCGATCATGTTTTTTGGCTGATTGCCGGACGCTCCGGATGCCGCGATCGATTTGGCGTCGCCGGGAACGAACGACACCAGACTGAGCAGGATCAAGAGACCGACTGCGATCAGGAGAACCCCGATCACTTCGCGCTTCACATGAGAGGAACGGGAAGGGGCTGAGCGGGCG